>NZ_CP054594.1:4105312-4190904 GCF_013347185.1 Curtobacterium sp. Csp1 | reverse complement strand
GCGGGTCAGAGCCAGTTCCGCTTCCGGAACACCACCCACAGGATGCCGGCGAGCGCGAGCATCGCGACGATGGCGGCGGGGTAGCCGTAGCGCCAGTGCAGCTCGGGCATGTGGTCGAAGTTCATGCCGTAGACGCCGGCGATCAGCCCGGGGGCGAACAGGATGGCCGCCCACGACGAGATCTTCTTGACCTCCTCGCCCTGCTTGTGCGCGGCGCGGGCGAGCTGCCGGCTCTCCTCGCCCTGCGCCAGGCTCGCGCTCGTCATCCGGCGCATGGCCTCGTTCTGCTCCTGGCTGACGAGGGTCGCGTGCAGCGTCAGTGCGTTCTCGAGGAGGGCCCGGAACGAGTCCACGCGCTCCGTGACGCGCAGCGCGTGGTCGAGCACGTTCCGCAGGCGGTGCTGCACCTCGTCGTCGACGCCGTACTTGTCAGCGCCGCGCAGGAGCCCCTGGACCATCGCGGGCACCGGGGTCGTGGCGCGCTGGAAGGCGAGGACCTCGCTGAGCAGCTGGTAGATCCGCTTCGAGACACCCGGGTCGACCTGGCCGGCGAACAGCTGGTCCTCGATGGCGTCGACCTGGTCCTGCAGGACCTCGACGACCGGCGCGTAGCCGTCGACGACCAGCCCTTCGCCAGGAACTCCGGGTCGGCCTCGACGCGGCAGCGCAGGGCCGCCAGGTCGGGCGATCACGAAGCGGTCGCCGACGAACAGATGCACCTCCCCGAACTCGACCTCGTTCGTGTCGGTGCGGTGCCAGGCCGGTCGGAGCACCAGGAAGAGCGTGTCGCCGTACCGCTCGAGCTTGGCGCGCTGGTGGCCCTTCCGGTCGTGCAGGTCGAACTCACTCGCGACGGCGGCGAGCTCGGCATCGTCCGGACGGAGCAGTCCGATCCAGGCGAGGTCGCGACGCGACGTCCAGCGACGTAGACGGCGTTGTCGATGAGTGCCATGTCGTGCTCCTCGAGTGTCGGGAGCAGGCCGGCGCGAGACCCGGGCGGGCCGGGACGGGTGTGCACGCGCCCGGGCGTCCCGGGGGAGCGGGGGCGTACGTCAGCGAACGGGCAGGGCGACGACCGCGGCGGTCGTCCGGCCCGATCGAGGATGGTCACCCGACATCGCGCCTCACCTGCCCTTCCGGTTCGTCGTGCTGGTCCGTCCGTGCTGGACGGACCGAGGCCACCCGTCGTGACCGAGGGGCAACGCTACCCCGGTCCGGGCGGGACCACCAGCGCGGGGTGGTCACATGCCCCAGACGTCCCGGTTCGATGAGGCGACCGCGACGGCACCGGCACCGAGGGCCGCGACCACGTCGGCCTTGTCGCACACGAGACCGCCGGCGACGATCGGCACGTCGACGTCGTCGCGCAACCAGGTGAGCACGCGGGGCACGCACCCCGGCAGGATCTCCACCGCGTCCGGCTGCGACTGCGCCACGACCCGGGCGAGCTGGTGGTACGAGAACGAGTCGACGAGGAAGAACCGGTGCACGGCGACCAGCCCGGCCCGCTTCGCCGCCCGCACCAGGTTCGCCTTCGTCGACAGCACCCCGTCGGCGCGGGTGTTCGCCGCGAGCCAGGTGACCACGACCTCCCTGGCGGCGAACCCGTCGAGCAGGTCCACGTCGACGAGCACGGTCTTGCCGGTGGCCTTGCAGCGCTCCGTAGAGCAGGAAGACGACGCCGCGGTCCGACGCGAGCACGGCGTCGAGCGAGCCCGGGTCCTTGACACTCAGCACCGCGGCGCTCGTCGGCGTGTGGGCGGTCGTCATGCGCCCATTGTGCGCACATGCTCCTCGACGTCTTCGGGGAGCAGGTCGCAGCAGCCCGTTGCTGGCATCGTCCCGGACCCGGACCCGGACCCGGACCCGGACCCGGACCCGGACTCGGACCCGGACCCGGGCCTCCGTGCCGCGGTCCGCGCTCTCGGCGGACTGTGCAGCAGCGCAGGCGTTCCGGTTCGGTTCGGTTCGGCGACGGTCGTCTCCGTGCCGCTCGTCGGGACGGACGTGCCGGAGATGACGAAGGTCGCGTTCACGACGTCCGCCGGGCAGACGACCGTCACGGAGATGGTCGCGGCGATGACGTCGATCACGTCGGTGCACTTCGCGCAGTGGCAGGACGGTGCGCTCGTGCAGAACGTTGAACTGCACCGGGGAGAGCAGGGTGCGTCCGCTTCGCCGACCGGGACGCGAGGGCTCGACTGGAACCGGCTGAACACCTGTCTCAAAAGCATCGGGGTGAGTTGGGCGGTGATCGCGGTCCTCGGCCTCGCGTGCGGCGCCGCGTGCGCCACCGCCGTGCTGTGTACGCGGTGCCTGGCCGCCGCAGCGGGCTTCACCACCGGGACCATCGCGAAGTGCGTGTCCGTCGCCTGGGCGTAGCGCGTTCCGCTGCGGGCGCTGTCCCGCTGCGGGCGCCGGGCTCCGGGCACAGGGGGTGCCGGGCGCGCGCCGGGTCAGCGCGTGAACTGCCAGCCGAGCCACGGGCTCCACGCGAAGGGTGCTCCGGCGACGGACTCCCGGAGCGCGTCCTCGGAGACCCATGCCCACTCGGCGACCTCGTCGTCCGCGGGCGCCGGGACGTCGTCGGTCACGGCGCGGAGTACCGGAAGTCGGGCAGCACGAGCTCGACGTCGCGGACGGTGATGCCCAGCTCGCGCGACGCTCGACGGGCGACGGCGTCCTCGAACGCCTCGTCCGGGCCGGGGTGGCCGCAGAACGTGTTGGTCCACACCCCGGGCCAGGTCTTCTTCGAGAGCGCACGACGGGTGACGAGGACGTCGCCGTCGGTGTTCCGCACGTGGCACGAGAACGCCAGGTGGAGGGGAGTGTCGGTCGTGTGCACCGCGAACTTGTCCGCCGTGCCGACCGGGGTACGGTCCTCGGCCAGCAGGACGACGGTTTCCGGGAAAGTGTTCATCTGCCCCGATAGGTTAGGCCAATGAGCGAGGAAGCGGCCACCGTGGCGCAGATCGACCTGGGGTTGGTCGACGACTGCATCGAACGCTTCTTCACCGTGTCCTCGGCCCGGGCCCGTCGCTTCGGCCGCCCGTCGGAGGAACTCTGGCGCGTGCTCCGCAAGGCGAGCATGGGCGGCAAGCGCTTCCGTCCCCGCATGGTCCTCACCGCCTACGGCTTCCTCGGCGGCACCGACCACCACGCGGCCGCGAACGTCGCCGCCGCCTACGAGCTCCTGCACACCGCCCTGGTCGTGCACGACGACGTCATCGATCGCGACTGGTCCCGCCGCGGTGAGCCGAACGTCGCCGGGTCGTTCCGCGACACCGGCACGACGGGCGGCCTCGCACTGCCGACCGCCGAGCACCGTGGCGTGAGCGCGGCCGTCATCGCCGGTGACCTGGCGCTGGTCGCCGCGGCCCGGTTCATCGAGGCCTCGGGCGTCACCGGCGAGCGACGCTCCCGGCTGCTCGAGATCCTCGACGACGCGGTCTTCGCGAGCGCGGCCGGCGAGATGACCGACGTCGACCTGGCGCACGGCGTGATGCCCTCGGTGGACGAGGTCCTCGCGATGGAACGGGCGAAGACGAGCGTCTACTCGTTCGAGGCGCCGCTGCAGTCCGGCGCGGTCCTGGCCGGCGCTCCGGAGTTCGTGGTCGAGGCGCTCGGGGCCTTCGGCCGCGAGATCGGGATCGCCTACCAGATCGTGGACGACCTGCTCGGGGTGTACGGCGACGAGGCCGCGACCGGCAAGTCCGTCCTCGGCGACCTCCGCGAGGGCAAGCGCACCATGCTCGTCGCCTACGCGGCCACCACGGACTGCTGGGACGACATCGCGCCGTACCTCGGCGACCCCGACCTGACCGAGGAGCGTGCCGCCGAACTCCGTGCGACCCTGGAGACCTGCGGCGCCCGCTCGGCTGCCGAGTCCCGGATCGCCGAGCACGCCGCACTCGCCCGAGCCGAGCTCGCGGCGCTGCCGTACGACCTCGCCGACCGACTGGAGGGCCTCGTGACCGAACTGCTGGAGCGCGTGCGGTGACCCAGACCGCACCCCCCCGTCTGCCCCTGTACGACGCGACGGCCGAGGCTGCGTCCGGGGTGGTCATCGAGCGCTACTCGACGTCCTTCGGACTCGCCAGCCGGCTGCTCACGAAGGACACCCGCGAGCACATCCGGAACGTCTACGCCCTGGTCCGCGTCGCCGACGAGGTCGTCGACGGTCCCGCGACCGAGGCCGGGCTCGACCACGACCTCGCCCGCACGGTCCTCGACGAGCTCGAGGCGGACACCGAGCGGGCGATGGCGCTCGGCTTCTCGGTGAACCCCGTCGTGCACGCCTTCGCCCGCACCGCCCGCGTCACCGGGTTCGGCCCGGAGCTCACGAAGCCGTTCTTCGCGTCGATGCGCATGGACCTCGAGCAGACCGAGCACGACCAGGAGTCCTTCGACCGCTACGTGTACGGCTCCGCCGAGGTCGTCGGGCTCATGTGCCTGCGTGCCTTCGTGCACCGCGCGGGCCGGCCGACGTTCGACGACACCGTGCTCGTGGACGGCGCGCGGGCCCTGGGCGCCGCGTTCCAGAAGGTCAACTTCCTCCGCGACCTGCACGCCGACTTCGAGGTCCTCGGCCGCTCGTACTTCCCGGGCGTCGACATCCGCTCGTTCGACGAGACGACGAAGCGCCGCCTGGTCGCCGACGTGCAGGCCGACCTCGACCGTGCCGCGCTGACGGTGCCGCTGCTCCCCGCCGACGCGCGCAAGGCCGTCGGACTCGCGCACGCGCTGTTCCAGGAGCTCAACGACCGCATCGCGGCGACTCCGGCGGACCGGCTGGTCACCAGCCGGGTGCGCGTCCCGAACCCGGTCAAGGCCCGGCTCGCCGCGCAGGTGCTCGCCGGACGCGCGCCGCTCGCGTCCCGGGCCGCGCACCACCGGACGGGAGGCTCGCGGTGACCCCGCCACGCGCCTCCGGTCAGAAGGCGGTCCCGACCACCCCGGGACGCACGGTGCCCGCCCGTCGTGTCGTCGTCGTCGGCGGTGGCATCAGCGGACTCGCGTCCGCCGCACTGCTCGCGCGGGAGGGCTACGCCGTCACGGTGCTCGAGCAGCGCGACCAGCTCGGTGGCCGCGCCGGTTCGTGGGAGCGCGACGGCTTCCGGTTCGACACCGGGCCGTCGTGGTACCTCATGCCCGAGGTGTTCGACCACTTCTTCCAGCTGCTCGGTACCTCCGCGGACGCCGAGATGGAGCTGATCAAGCTCGACCCGGGCTACCGCGTGTACTCCGAGGGGCACGACGAACCGATCGACCTGCTCGCCGACAGAGAGGCCAACATCGCGCTCTTCGAGTCGATCGAGCCCGGTGCCGGCGACCGCATGCGGAAGTACCTCGACTCGGCGGCCGACACGTACGCGATGGCCGTCCGCCGGTTCCTGTACACGACCTTCGAGGACCTCACGAAGCTCGCGGCGCCCGACGTGCTCCGTCGTCTGCCGAAGCTCGCGCGCCTGCTGCTCCAGCCGCTGTCGACCTTCGCGTCGAAGGCCGTCCGGGACCGCCGGCTGTGGCAGGTCCTCGGCTACCCGGCGGTGTTCCTCGGCACGAGCCCGTACGCGGCGCCGAGCATGTACCACCTGATGAGCCACCTCGACCTGGCCGACGGAGTGCTCTACCCGAAGGGCGGCATCACCGAGGTCATCGCCGCCGTCGAGCCGCCGGTCGAGCAGATCCTCGTCGAGGACGGCCACGTCACGGGTGTCGTCCACCGCGACGCGACCGGTGCCCGGCACACCCTGCCGGCCGACCTCGTCGTGAGCGCGTCGGACCTGCACCACACCGAGCTGCACCTGCTGGGCCCCGAGCACCGCACCTACCCCGAGGCGCACTGGCGGAAGCGCGATCCGGGTCCGAGCGCCGTGCTCGCGTACCTCGGCGTCGACGGCCCCGTCCTTCGGCGCGATCTTCGGCAAGGACCGGCACGTGCCGGACCCCGCGTCGATCTACGTGTGCGCGCCCTCGCTCACCGACGACTCCGTCGCGCCCGAGGGCACGAGCAACCTGTTCGTCCTCGTACCGCTGCCGGCCGACCTGTCCATCGGCAAGGGCGGCATCGACGGTGCCGGCGACGCCGAGGTCGAGCGGAGCGCGCCGGTGTCCCCGACCTGCGGGACCGGATCCGGGTGCGCCGGACGATCGGCCCGCAGGACCTCGGGCCGGCGCACACGCTGGCGCAGAGCGCGTTCTTCCGCGAGAAGAACGTCTCGGGCAGGGTCCAGGGGCTCTACTACGCGGGCGCCTCGACGACCCCGGGCATCGGGTTGCCGATGTGCCTGATCAGCGCCGAGGTCCTGCTCGAACCGCTGCCGACCCCGCTGCCCCGCTGGCTGATGCCGGGGCTGTACCTCGCCGGACTGCTCGTGTCGATCACCGGCGTCGCGGTGCTCGACGCCCGCTACCGCCTGTTCTTCTGGCGGGCACCGTGGCGGGCGGCGACCGTGATGGCCGTCGGCATCGTGTTCTTCATGGTGTGGGACGTCGCCGGGGTCGCCCTCGGCATCTTCTTCATCGGTCCGCAGGACCTGCTGACGGGCATCCTGCTCGCACCGGACGTCCCGCTCGAGGAGCTCTTCTTCCTGGTGCTGCTCTGCTGGACGACGATGGACCTGGTCGGGTTCGTCCGACCCGTGCTCGAACGCCGGGCATCGGCCGCGGGACGGTCACGGTCGTGAACGCCACCTACGCGCTCCTCGCGCTGCCGTTCTTCGCCGTGGTCGCCGTCGTCGCGGTCGTGGCGGGGGTCGTCGCGCGGCGTCGGGGACGCGGCGGTGCCGCCGCTCGGGGTTCCCGCCGGGTCGCTGTCGCCACCTCGGTCGTCGCGGGCATCGCCCTGCTCGTCATGACGATCGTGTTCGACAACGTGATCGTCGGCACGGGCGTCGTCGCGTACGACGCATCGCTGATCAGCGGGCTGAAGATCGGTGTGATCCCGGTCGAGGACCTGGCGTACTCGATCGCGGCCGTCGTGCTGCTGCCCAGCCTGTGGGTCCTGTTCGACCGCTCCACCCCCGTACCGGAGGAGACCCCGTGAACGCCACCACTGCCTCCAGGCCGTCGACCCTGCGCGCGCTGTTCGTGTCGTCGCGGCCGATCAGCTGGGTGAACACCGCCTACCCGTTCGGGGCGGCCTACCTGCTCGGCAGCGGGGTCGGCGGCGTCGTGTACTTCCTCGTGCCCTACAACCTGGCGATGTACGGGATCAACGACGTCTTCGACTACGAGTCCGACCTGCGGAACCCGCGGAAGGGCGGCGTCGAGGGCGCCCTGCTCGACAAGAGCGTGCACCGCACGACGCTCTGGGCCGTGGTCGTGACGAACGTCCCGTTCCTCGTGGCGCTCGTCGTGCTCGGGGCGCTGTCCGGCAACGGCCCGTGGTCGTGGCTGGTGCTCGCCATCAGCGTGTTCGCGGTGATCGCGTACTCGGCGCCGGGACTGCGCTTCAAGGAGAAGCCGTTCCTCGACTCGCTCACGTCGTCGACGCACTTCGTGTCGCCGGCGGTCTACGGCCTGGCGCTCGCGGGGCCCGTGTGGACCGGGCAGCTCGTCGCGGTGTGCGTGGCGTTCTTCCTGTGGGGCGTGGCCTCGCACGCGTTCGGAGCGGTGCAGGACGTGCTCGCGGACCGGGCGGGCGGGATCGGCTCCGTGGCGACGGTGATCGGCGCGCGGGCGACTGTGCGCCTGGCGTTCGTGGCGTACCTCGTCGCGGGCGTCGCGCTGCTGTTCTCGGACTTCCCGGGGCCGATCGCGGCGATCGTCGTCGTGCCGTACGCGCTCAACGTCCTGCCGTGGTGGAACGTCACGGACGCCGGGGCCGAGTCGGCGAACGCGGGGTGGAAGCGGTTCCTCTGGATCAACTACCTCGCCGGTTTCATCGTCACGATGGCGCTCATCGCCTACGCGTTCACGCACTGACCGGACCGGCCCGCCCGCCGTTCCGCCGCCGGGCGGTCCGTCGTTCCGACCGTCGATGGAGCAGCAGACGTCGAGTCGGCCCGCGGACACCCGACGTCTTCTGCTCCACCGACGAGACGCAGACGATCCCGCCCGCCTGCGCGCCCCCGCCGCAGCCCCTGACAGACTGGACGCACGCGCCGCGGGAGTCGTGGGGCGCCGGTCACGAAGGAGTGCACGCATGACGGTCCGAATCATCCACGTCGGTCTCGGAGGGTGGGGCGGCAACTGGGCCCGCACCGCCATCCCGCAGGTCACCGAAGTGGAGGTGGTCGGGCTCGTCGACCCGAGTGCGGCCACGCTCGAGGCCGTCCGCACCGACCTCGGCATGCCGGAGAGCAGCGCGTTCGCGTCCCTCACCGAGGCCCTCGCCGCGGTCGAGGCCGACGCCGTCGTCATCACCGCTCCGGCCGTCACCCACGTGCCGCTCGCGCTCGAGGCGCTCGAGGCCGGTAAGCACGTGCTCGTCGAGAAGCCGTTCGCGAACTCCACGGACGAGGCGCTGCAGGCCGTCCGCCGGGCCGAGGAGCTCGGCCTCGTGCTGCAGGTCAGCCAGAACTACCGCTGGTACCCGGCGCCCCGCGTCGTGCAGGAGCTGCTCGAGGCGGACGCCGTCGGGGAGCTCTCGGCGATCGACATCGACTTCCGGCAGTGGGACAACGACGAGCCCGTCGAGACCTACCCGCACTACCGGTTCCCGCACCCGATGATCAACGACATGGCGATCCACCACTTCGACCTGCTCCGGATGGTCACCGGTCGCGAGGCCGTCCGGGTGTACGCCCGCGCCTCGTACCCGTCGTACAGCAAGTACCAGGACGAGGCGATCACCTCGATGGTCATCGAGCTCGAGGGCGGCCTCGTCGTGAGCTACCGCGGCAGCTGGCTGAGCCGGGCGCCGCGCACCGCCTGGGCCGGCGAGTGGAGCATCCAGGGCGAGGACGGCGAGCTCTGGTTCACGAGCCGCGACGGCTCGCCGAGCGAGGTCGCCGGTGACCGCGTCACGCTCCGGAAGGACCAGGACGCGGCGGCAGAACCCGTCGAGCTGCCCTCGATGCAGCACGCCGACCGGCAGGGCGGGCTGCAGGCCTTCGCCCGGTCGGTCGAGGGCGGTCCGGCTCCCGAGACGAGCGGCCGCGACAACCTACGGAGCCTCGCGGTCATGGAGGCGGCGGGGCGCTCGGCGGTCTCCGGCGTCCCCGAGGACGTCGTCCTCCCGGACTGACCCGCGCCGCTCGGCGCAGCAGCGCGCGCCGCACCGGACGGGAGGCACGTGGCGGGCCCGCCACGTGCCTCCCGTCCGCTGTCCGGCTGCGCCGGGCGGCTCCGCTGAGACCACGCCGGTCCCGCACTGGTAGGCACGATGCATGGCCAAGGACAGTCTCCCCGAGCTGGAGCTCGCGAACGTACGCACGCGTGAGCGGCTCACCGACAGCGTCGCCGAGATCCGGCGGCGCTCGGACGTGCCTGCGCGCACCCGGCTCGCCGTCGCGAAGGCGCGCCAGCGCTGGCACCGCGACCCCACCCCGCTCGTGGCGATGGGCATCACGGCCGTCACCGGCATCGCGGCGATCGTCCTCGGGGCGCGCATCGGCCGGACCGACGCCGGGCACCTCGACCGACCGCCGGCGTCGACGGCGTTCACCGCCCTGCTGCCGTTCGGCGCCCGCGGCGAGCCGGACCCGGACCAGGCGAAGGGCGGACGCAAGGGGCGGAAGGCCCGTCGGAAGGCGGCCGAGGATTCGCTCGAACGCGACCCGGTGCACCGGAACCGCGTGAAGCAGCGGGCCGGCATCTCGGCCGTGCAGCGTCGGGCGACGGCGAACCGGAAGCAGGCCGCGAAGCGGTCGAAGGCGGCGGCGAAGGCCCTCGCGAAGACGAAGGGCTGAGCCGATGGCGCGCAAGCAGCACGACCTGGACGACCTGCAGCACAAGCCCGCGCCGGACGACCCCCGGAAGCCGGACAGCCCGGCGGACCTCACGAAGCCGTCCTTCACCTACACGCTCAAGAAGACCCTCCGGGAGTTCTCGAGCGACCAGTGCACGGACCTCGCCGCGAGCCTGACCTACTACACGGTGCTCGCGCTCTTCCCGGGCCTGCTGGCCATCGTGTCGATCCTCGGCCTGGTGTCGAACCCGAAGGACACGATCGAGACCCTGCTCGACGTCGTGCGGAACGTCGGCGGCGGACAGGTCGCCGACCTGCTGCAGAGCCCGATCGAGGGGCTCGTCCGTTCGCCCGCGGCCCCGATCACGTTCATCGTCGGTGTGCTCGGCGCGCTCTGGTCGGCGTCCGGCTTCGTCGGGGCGTTCGGCCGCGCGATGAACCGGATCTACAACGTCCGCGAGGGCCGCCCGATCTGGAAGCTCCGCCCGACCATGCTCGGGGTGACGCTCTTCACGGTCGTGCTGCTCGTCGTCGGCCTGCTCGTGCTCGTCTCCGGGCCCTTGGCGCGAACGTTCGGGGACGTCGTCGGCCTCGGCGACGCGGCCGCGCTCGTGGTCTCGATCGTGCAGTGGCCGATCCTGCTCGCGATCATGATCGTGATCGTCGCAGTCCTGTACTACTGGGCGCCGAACATCCGCCAGTCGAAGTTCAAGTGGGTCAGCGGCGGGGCCATGCTCGCCATCACCATCTGGATCGTGGCGAGCGTCGGGTTCGGCTTCTACGTCGGCAACTTCTCGAACTACAACGCGACGTACGGGTCCCTCGGTGGCGTGATCATCTTCCTGCTGTGGATCTGGATCACGAACAACGCGCTGCTGTTCGGTGCGGAGTTCGACGCCGAGCTCGAGCGCGGGCGGCAGCTGCAGGCGGGCATCCGCGCGGAGGAGGACATCCAGCTCCCGGAGCGGGACACCCGGCAGATCGAGAAGCAGGACGAGCAGCACGCGAAGGACGTGCTCGAGGGCATCCGAATCCGCGAGAGCGCGGGACGCACCAAGGACTGACCGCCTCCGGTCCACGGCCTGGAGGCACGGTGCGGGTCCGCCGCGCACCGTCCGTAGGGTGGTGGGATGACCGACACCGCACCTGCCGCCACCCGTCCCGTCGCCCTCGTCACGGGCGCGACCCGGGGGATCGGCCGCGCGATCGCGCTCGACCTCGGGCGGACGCACCACGTCCTCGTCGGTGGCCGCACCGCCGCCGCGGTCGACGCCCTGGTCGCGGAGCTGCCGAGCGCGGCGCCCTTCGTCGGGGACCTCGGCGCCGGTGACCTGCCCCCGCTGCCCGACCGGCTCGACGTGCTCGTGCACTCCGCCGGGGTCGAGCAGGGCACCCGGATCGCGGACACCCCGCGCGACGTGTGGGAGTCCGTGTTCGCCACGAACGTCTTCGCGGTCGCCGAGCTGACCCGGGTGGCGCTCCCGGCACTCCGGGCGGCGCGGGGCATCGTCGTGCCGGTGAACAGCGGCTCCGGGTTCGTCGCCGGACCGGGCGGGGGCGTGTACGCGGCGTCGAAGTTCGCCCTGCGCGCGTTCGCTGACGCCCTGCGCGACGAGGAACGGGCGAACGGCGTGCGAGTGTCGAGCGTGCACCCCGGTCGGACGGACTCCGACATGCAGCGGGCGCTGACCGAGAAGCTCGGCGAAGACTACGACACCGCGTACTACCTCGCCCCGGAGGACGTCGCCGCCGCGGTCCGCACCGTGGTCGACCTGCCGGAGCGCGGGACGATCGAGTCGCTCGCGATCCGGCCGACCCGGCGGCGCTGACCAGCCCGGGCTACCGCAGCTCGATCCTCGTCGTCAGGTGGAGTCGCTCGAGGAACGTCTCGTCGTGGCTCACCACCACGAGCGCACCGCGGTAGGCCCGCAGGGCGTCCACGAGCTGGTCGACGCTCGTCAGGTCGAGGTCGTTCGTCGGCTCGTCGAGCACGAGCACCTGCGGCGGCGGGTCCGCGAGCACGAGCGCGGCGAGCGCCACCCGGAAGCGCTCCCCGCCGGACAGGGCCCCGGCCGGGCGGTCGACGGTGTCGCCGCGGACCAGGAACCGGGCCAGGCGGTTCCGGACCTCGGCGACCGGGACGTGCGGGGCGTCCCGCCGGACGTTGTCGAGCACCGAAGCGGTGTCGTCGAGCGTGTCCTTCCGCTGCGGCAGGTACGCCACCCGGTCGACGTGCGGGACGGCCGAGGTCTCCGGCAGCGGGTGCTCCCGCGCGTCCGGCACCCCGACGAGCTGGTCGAGGAGCGTGCTCTTGCCGACCCCGTTGTCCCCGACCACGGCGACCCGCTCGGGCCCCTGCACGATCGTCTCCCGGCCCCGCACCGTCACGGTCGCGATGCGCCGCGACGCCGGGACGTCCGGGTCGGGCAGGGTCACGTGCAGGGACTCGTCGTCGCGCAGGCGGGACTCGGCCTCGTGCTTCGCCGACAGGGCCGCGGCCTCGTCCTCGGCGTACCCGGTGCGGAGCTTCCCCGCGGTCTGCTCACCGCGCTTCCGCATCTCGTTCGCGAAGATCTTCGGCATGCCCTCGGCGGCCTTCCGGCCCGAACGGGCGCGGCGGGCGATCTTCGTCTCGGCCTCGATGCGCTGTCGCTGTTCGGCGCGGTGCCGCTGCTCGGCGACCCGGACCTCGCGCTCGACCGCCGCCTGCTGCACGGCGACGTGCGCCTCGTACTGCGCGTAGGTCCCGCCGTACACGGTCGCCGAGCCCTGCCGCAGCTCGACGGTCTCGTCGACGTGCTCCAGGAGCTCGCGGTCGTGGCTGACGACCACGAGGGTCCCGCGCCAGTCGTCGACCAGGTCGAGCAGCAGGCCACGGGCACGGCGGTCGAGGTTGTTCGTCGGCTCGTCGAGGAACGCGATCGGCCGGCCGCGCAGTCGGATGCCGGCGACCGCGGCCAGGACGGCCTGCCCGCCGGACAGCGTCGCGATCGGCCGGTCCAGGACGGCGGCACCCGTCCGGATCGCGGCGAGTCCGATGGCGTCGAGGGCGGCGACGGCCCGCTCCTCGAGGTCCCAGTCGTCCCCGACGGCGTCGAAGTGCTCCGGGGCGGCGTCCCCGTCGAGGATCGCGCGGAGCGCCGTCAGCGCCGGGCGGATGCCGAGCAGGTCCGCGACCGTGTCCTCGGGACGCGTGGCGAGCCGCTGCGGCAGCAGGTCCACGGGACCCGACGTGCGGACGGTGCCCGACGTGGGGTGGAGCTGCCCCGTGACGAGCCGGACCAGCGTGGACTTGCCGGCCCCGTTCCTCCCGACCAGGCCGGTGCGGCCGGACCCGAAGGCGGTGGACAGGTGGTCGAGCGCGACGGTGCCGTCGGGCCAGGTGAAGGTGACGTCGTGCAGGACGACGGAGGGTGTTGCGGGCATGGGGGTGCCTCCCGGATCGTGAGCTGGGCGCACGACACCGGACCCGCGGCGACCCGGAGGGGTCGACGGCGCGGACACGCCCGACGGGGCGCGACGATCACGGTGTCAGCGCGAGGACTGCGCGGTACCGGTGATCGACTGCAAGGCGGCTCTTCCGTCGGGGACCCCCGTGTCCGCCACCCGTGCCGCCGGTCGGTCTCCCGCCCCGGCAGCCCCGCGGTGACGACGAGGTGTCACCCACCGTACGGCTGGACCCGGCCCCAGGCAAGAGATGACAGGCAAGAGGTGACAGGCTGGACGCATGCCGGAGAACCTGCTGCCGAACCCGACCGCGAACCCCGCGACCCTGCTGCCCGAGGAGCCGGAGGTGACCGCCGCGCTCGCCGCCGACGCTCCCGTGTCGAGCGTCGTCGTGTCGCACCCGTCCTCGAGCCTGGCGTGGGCGCTCCTCGCCGACGAGGCCTGGGAGCGCGGCGCGACCCTGGAGTCCTACGCCTACGCCCGCGTCGGGTACCACCGCGGCCTCGACGCCCTGCGGAAGGCGGGCTGGCGTGGCGCCGGACCCGTGCCGTGGTCGCACGAGCCGAACCGCGGGGTGCTCCGGGCGCTGTTCGCCCTGCGGCGCGCGGCCGAGGCGATCGAGGAGCCCGGCGAGCCCGAGCGGCTGACGGACTTCCTCGACCAGAGCGACCCGGAGGCGCTCCGCGCGCTCACCGCGGGCCAGTAGCGCCGGGCTTCGCGCCGGGACGCTGCGCGCCGCTGGAGGCCCGCGTCGCGTCCCGCACAACGGAAAGCACTCCGCACCACGCAATCGCGTGGCACGGAGTGCTTTCCCTTGTGCGCAGGTGCACCGCACCACGCAGGTGCACCGCACCACGCAGGTGCACCGCACCACGCAGGTGCCGCCATCGGCGGCCCGGCGCCCTACCCGAGCACCACGCTCCACGAGAACGCCTGCGGCCACAGCTGGTGCTCCGGCAGCACGTCGAGCCCGCACGCCCGCGACCCCAGCCCGTGCTGCGCCGCGTCGAGGTACAGGTACGTGTGGTCCGGCGTCGGCAGCTCGTACGGGTGCATCGCCTTCCCGATCTGCTGCGCGGTCCACGGCGACAGCGTGAAGCCCGCCCGGTGCGCCCCCACCGTCGTCACCGTGAACGGACCCACCGACAGTGCACGCAGCTCCGGCCGGTGCCCCGTCTCCTGCGGCATCGAGTACTCGACACCGAGCGAGCGCACCGGAGCGCTGAACCGTCCGACGCGTGCGGCGTGCGACGAGTCCGCGTAGGACTCCAGCGGCCCCGTCCCGAACCAGTCGGCGGACCCGTCGAGCAGTCCGGCGGGCAGGTCGAACCGGACGCCGATCCGGGGCCACGTGACGTCCCAGGCGCCGAAGGGCACCGCGTCCGTCTGCAGCAGCAGTCCCGCGTCGGTCAGGGTCCAGCGGTGTGTCACGTCGACGCCCCATCCGCTGTTCGCCGCCGCCACGCGCACGCGCTGCGCCAGCCCGTGGTCGGTCCGGGTCACCGCGACGAGCCGGTGCGTCAGCCGGTCGAGCCCGCGGTCCCGCCAGCGCTCTGCCGAAGCCGGGGCGTCCGGGTCACCGACGCCCGCGGTGAGCACCGGGTCGGCCGTCTCGTACCCGCCCTGCGACGACAGGCTGTCGTTGTCGGTCGGTGCGCGCCACAGCTCCAGGCGCGGCCCCGCCACCTCGTGCCCCTTCCAGGACACCAGGTCGCCTCGGGCGCTGAACGTCCCCTCGCCGAGACGGTCGCCCTCCCACCCCGTCCTGGAGGCCCGTGGCACGTCCGCCGGTCGGCTCGCGACGAGCCGCTGGGCGCGTGCCACGACGTGGCCGGTGTCCGCCCACGCGGTCGGGCCCGCCAGCTCCGCGGTGACGTCGAACCACAGTTCCTCGCCCGCGGCCGGTGCGGCCGTCGCGGCGGCGAGCACCTCGTCCGGCACCGGCACCGTGGCGGACTCCCGCGCGGCGACGACGCCGGGGGCGAAGCGTCCGGAGGCCTCGACGACACCGTTCCGGCTCAGCGTCCAGCAGAACCGCAGTCCCGCGGTCGAGGCCGAGTGGAACCGGTTCTCGACCAGCACGGTCCGCTCGCCGAGCGAGAACCGGATCGGGGCGACCACGGCGGCGAACTCCGCCAGTCCCGGGGTGGGGCTGTCGTCGGGCAGCACGAGACCGTCCATCACGAAGTTGCCGTCGTGCACGACCTCGCCGAAGTCGCCGCCGTACGCGTAGTAGTCCGTGCCGTCGGCGGTCCGGGCGAGCAGCCCGTGGTCCCGCCACTCCCACACGAAGCCGCCGTGCAGCCGGGGGAAGCGGTCGACCAGGGCCTCGTACTCGGCGATCTGCCCGGGGCCGTTCCCCATCGCGTGTACGTACTCGCAGTGCAGGAACGGCTTCGAGCGCTGCCGTGCCGCCTCGGCCGGACCGCACTCCATGAGCGGCGTCGGGGTCCCCCCGCCGATCGACTCGGTCTCCTGCAGCGTCGGGTACATCCGCGAGTAGACGTCGGTGTACTCACCCGTGTAGTCGCCCTCGTAGTGCACGGGCCGCTCGTCGTCGCGGTCGTGCACCCACTGCGACATCGCGGCGAGGTTCCGTCCGGTGCCGGACTCGTTGCCGAGGGACCACATCACGATCGACGCGTGGTTCTTGTCGCGTTCGACCGTGCGGGCGATGCGGTCCAGGAACGCGTCGCGCCAGGCCGGGTCGTCCGAGGGGTTCCCGACCCAGTCGGTGAACAGGAAGCCGTGCGTCTCGAGGTCGCACTCCAACACGACCCAGAACCCGAGCTCGTCGGCCAGGTCGAGCACGCGGGGGTGCGGCGGGTAGTGCGAGGTGCGGATCGCGTTGACGTTGTTCCGCTTCATCAGCGCCATGTCGGCGCGGGCGTGCTCCTCGTCGAAGACCCGCCCGCGCACCGGGTGGGTCTCGTGCCGGTTCACACCGTGGAAGACCACGCGCTCGCCGTTCACCAGGAACCGGTCGCCGACGATCTGCACGCGGTGCGGAAGCCCAGCCGGAGCGCGACCGTCTCACCGCCAGCACGTCCGCCGGCGGCCGTCCCGGTGGACACCGTCGCGTCGTACAGCCGGGCTCGACCGTGATCGGTGCGACGTCCTCCGGGGTGTCCCAGGTGACGTCCACGTCGAGCGACGGCACCGTGAACCGGACGGGGAACGCGGCGTCGAGCGTCGGGAACGTGATGGTCCCCGTCCCGGTCGACGGGCGTCCCGAGGCGGCGGTGCCCGCGGTCGCGGCGTCGCCGAGCGTGGCGGTCCAGCCGGCTCGGACGAACACGTCGTCGACGGGCGCGGTCGGGCGGGCGAGCAGCGTGACGAGCCGGCGCTCCACTGGTGCACGCGGACGAGCAGCTCGTTGTCACCCGCGCGGAGCAGCGGGGTCACGTCGAACTCGGTCGCCAGCCGCGACCCGGTCGACCATCCGACGAGTTCGCCGTTCAGCCACACCCGGAAGTGCGACTCGACGCCGTCGAACCGGAGCAGCACGCGGGCCGCCGCGTCGAACGACGACGGCAGCGAGAACGTGCGTCGGTGGTCGCCGGTGGGGTTCTCCTCCGGCGGGTGCGGCGGGTCGATCGGGAACGGGTACTGCAGGTTCGTGTAGCTCGGCGCACCGTGCCCGTGCAGGACCCAGTGCGACGGGACGGGCAGGCTGCCCCACCCGTCCTCCACCCCCGGGAGCGGGACGTCCGCGACCGGCGACCACCGGAAGTCCCAGTCCCCGTCGAGCGACAGGGAGGGGGCGTCGGTGTGCAACCAGGCCCGCGGCGCGAGCCGGGTGTCCGAGCCCGGTGCCGTCGAGGCGAGCGCGTCGAGTGCGTCGAGCGCATCGGGCGTGGTGCTGGTGGTGATGGAGGACGAGTGAACAGCGTTGGTCAACCCTTGACCGATCCTTCCGTGAGGCCCCCGCGCCAGAAGCGCTGCAGGACGATGATCGCGATCACGAGCGGGATGACCGAGACGAGCACCCCGCCGGTGGTGAGCTGGTAGAACTCTGGCAGACGATCGACCTGCGCACGCCAGTTGTTGAGCCCGAGCGTGATCGGGTACAGCTTCTGGTCCGCCAGCATGATGAGCGGCAGGAAGAAGTTGTTCCAGATGCCGACGACCTGGAACAGGAACACCGTCACGAGCGCCGGCGTCATCTGGCGCAGCACGATCGTGTGGAAGATCCGCAGCTCCCCGGCCCCGTCGATGCGCGCCTGCTCGAGGAGCGCCGTGTCCACCGACGCCGCCGCGTACACCCGGCACAGGAACAGGCCGAACGGCGAGACGAGGCTCGGGATGAGCACGCTCCAGTACGTGTCGGTCAGGCCCATCGTCGAGAACAGCAGGAACAGCGGCAGCGCGGTCGCGGTGCCCGGGACGAGCACGCCGCCGAGGATCGTGCCGAACACGAGCTGTCGGCCGCGGAACTCGTACTTCGCGAGCGCGTACCCACCCGCGGCCGCGAAGTACGTCGCGAGGACCGCACCCACGCCCGAGTACAGGACGCTGTTCGCGATCCAGCGGACGAAGATCCCGCCGTCGTACGAGAACACCTGCTGGATGTTGCTGAACAGGGCGAACTCGCCGCCGAACCAGAACCCGTTCGAGCGGCACCAGGAAGTAGATCGCGACGACGACGAGGATCCCCGTCACGACGATCTGCGACTTCCCGGTCCGGTCCAGCTTGCGACGCTGGTGCGCCGTGATCGACGTGGTGTCGACCGGCTCGGCGGCCCGGTCGGTCACGGGCGCGCTGGAGCTCAGGGCGACGCGCCAGCGGCGCCGCGACGCCAGCGCCGCAGGAGCCTGCGACTGCGGTCCGTCAATGCGTTCACTGGTCATGCTTCCGCCCCCTTGCGGTCAGCCGGGAGGCCCGTGGCGGCTCCGGTGGTCGTGCTGCGGTTCGCGACGCCGGTCGCGGTGCGCGACCCGTCGCCGGTGGTGACACGCGTCTGGAGCGCACGCCGTGCCTCCCGGCCGTCCCGCTTCGCCCGCTTCCGCTGGTCGCGCTCGTGCTTCGGCGGACGGTTCGTCAGCGCCAGGAACGCGAACGACAGGACGAACGCGGCCAACGCGATGATCACGGCCTGCGCGCTCGCGACGCCGTACTCGTTGAACGCGAACGCGTTCGTGTAGGCGGCGTAGTTCGGCGTGTACTCCGTGTCGATCGCCGGGGCGACCGTGGACAGGATCTGCGGCTCCGCGAAGAGCTGCAGCGTGCCGATGATCGAGAAGACCGTCGTCAGGACGAGCGCCGGGGCGATCAGCGGGACCTGGAT
This sequence comes from Curtobacterium sp. Csp1, assembly GCF_013347185.1. Lineage (NCBI taxonomy): Bacteria > Bacillati > Actinomycetota > Actinomycetes > Micrococcales > Microbacteriaceae > Curtobacterium > Curtobacterium sp. Csp1. The sequence goes on along the minus strand of NZ_CP054594.1, from coordinate 4,172,313 downwards.
CCGCCAGGCGACCTGGAAGGGTCCCGCGCCGTCCATCTTCGCGGCCTCGTAGACCTCGCCGGGGATCGACTTCAGCTGCGCCACGATGATGAGCATGTTGTAGCCGGTGTACGTCCACGTGACGATGTTCGCGATCGACCACAGCACGCTGTTCGCGCCGAGGAAGTCCGGCTGCAGCCCGACGGACTGCAGCAGGTCGACGATCGGCGACAGGCCCGGGACGTACAGGAACGACCACAGGATCGTCGCGATGACGCCGGGGACGCCGTACGGCATGAAGTAGACCGCGCGGAAGAACGCGGGCCAGCGGGCGCTCGCCGACTCCAGGAGCAGCGCGAGGATCGTGCACGCGATGATCATGATCGGCACCTGCACGATGCCGAACAGGAGCATGCGGCCGATCGACGCGACGAACCCGGAGTCCTGCAGTGCGATCGCGTAGTTGTCGAAGCCGGCGAAGCGGCCGGTGACGCCGTCCTCGCCGAACAGGCCCTCGCGGTCGACGGTCGTGAAGCTCTGGAAGAGGGCGCTGATGATCGGGATGATGAACGTCAGCAGGAACAGGGCGAGGAACGGGGCGAGCAGGATCCACGGGGCACGCTTCTGCGCGCTCGTGGCCTTCGTGCTCGTGCGGTAGCCGGTTCCCGGCTGGGTGGCGGTCATCGGGCGGTCCTCACGCTCAGGCCCTTGTCCTTGAAGGACTGGACGATCTCCCGCTGGGCGAGCTCGACGGCGTCGGTCAGCTTGAGGCCGCCGGTGAGCTTGCGACGGAACTGGTTCTGCAGGCTGGTGAACGCCGACTGGGTCACGGGCGACCACGACCACTCGATGTTCTGCTCCTTCGCCGCGGGGACGAAGACCTCCTCGTTGTAGTTCTGCCCGGAGAACCACTCGCTCGGCTGCTCACGCTGCGCCCCGATGTAGTCGCGGGCGGGCGACCACCCGATGCCGCAGTACTTGATCATCGCGTCGATGCCCTCCTTCGAGGTGGTCATCCACGTGATGAACTCGAGCGCCTCGGCCGGGTGCTTCGCGTTGGCGAGGACCGCGGCGCTCGAGCCGCCGATCGCGCTCGAGCCGAAGCCGGACGCGTCCCACTTCTGCATCGGCGCGACCTTCCACTTGCCCTCGCCGCCCTGGATGGACTCGATGAGGGCGTCGCCCCAGCTCGCGCTCGTGACCGCAGCGATCCGGCCGTTCGCGCACGCTGCGTACCAGCCGGGGGAGTAGGCGCCGGCGGACGTGTCGACGAGTCCGTCGTCGATGCAGCCGTCGAAGAACTCCGCGACCCGCAGCGTGGCGTCGTCGGTCATGTCGACCACCCACTCGTCGCCGTCGGTCGTGAACCAGCGGGCGCCGGCCTGCTGCGCGTACGCCGCGAACGGCGAGGCGTCGGCGACCGGGAAGACCTCGAGGTAGTTCTGCTTGCCGGTCTTCCGGACCTTGTCGGCGAGCACCTTCCACTCGTCCCACGTCGCCGGGGGTTCGCCGCCGGCCTGCTCCAGGATCGCGGTCTGGTAGTAGAAGCCCATCGGGCCGGTGTCCTGCGGGATGCCGTAGACGCCGTCGACGAACTCGACCTGGGCCCATGCGGCCTCGTCGTACTTCGACTGGTACTGCTTGGCGCCGTAGCGTGCGAGGTCGACCAGGCCGTTCGCGAGCATGAACTCGGGGATCTGTCGGAGCTCGACCTGCCCGATGTCCGGACCGCCGCCGGCCGCGAGCGCGGAGTACATCTTCTGGTACCCGCCGCTGTTGCCGCCCGGGATCCAGTTCGCGGTGACCTGGATGCGGGGGTTCTTCGCGTTCCAGACGTCGCAGACCTTCTGCAGGTCCTTCAACCACGCCCAGTACGTGATCTGCACGGTGTCACCGCCGGCCGCGGGGATCACCGCCGCCTTGTTCACGTTCGTCGAGCCCGGGACCGCGCAGCCGGCGAGCAGGCCCGCCGCGGCTGTCCCGAGCCCGAGGCTCAGCAGGTTTCGTCTCGACAGCTGTCGTCCAGATGGTGATGGCGTCATTGCCTGGTCTCCGGTTCGTCGGCGGATCGGGTCCGCTGCCAGTAGAGCACGAAACTGAGCGCTGCTGTGTTTCCACGAAGCCGTTCACGGTTCTTCACGGCTGCTCGTCACCTGACCCGATGGTGCACCGCGGCCGGGGCGGCTGGGTGTCGGCTCCGAGCCGTGGACGCGTCCGGGCCACCGGGGGGATCGTGGGGCGCACACGACACGTCGGGGTTCGTGACGCCCCGGCGCACCGCCGAGAGGAGCTGTCATGACGACGACGAACGCGACGAGTGAGCTGCGCAGGGTCCTGGGGGAGCGGCTCGAGGGCGGGGGCACGTGGGCGTGGGCCTACGCCGACGTGTCCGGCAACGTCGAGGACCCGCGACGGCAGGCCGCGCTGAAGCTCCGCGCCGTCGAGGAGTCCCTCCGCGCCCAGGGCGCGACCCGGTCGCCCGGTACGTGCTCGTCCACGACGGCGAGCTCGTGCTCAGCGAGGTGCTCCCCGGCCACCTGCACGGTGCCGAGGCGATCGGCGTCGGGGCCGTGCCCGACCTCGTGCCCCTCGTCGCCCACCGTCCGATCGATCTGCCGTTCCTGGTCGTGCAGGTCGGCAAGGACGGCGGCGGCTACCGCGCGTTCCGGCTCGGCCACCCCGCCACGGCCGACGACGAGGAGCGCATCAGCGGCGAGACCTTCGACCAGCACAAGGTCAAGGGCGGGTTCGGTGACTGGAAGCAGCCGCGCTGGCAGCGTCGCACGGAAGAGGTCTGGCGGCAGAACACGGCCGAGGTCGCTGCGGCCGTCGACAGGGCCGTCACCCGACTCGACCCGGCGCTCGTCGTCGTGGCCGGCGACTCGCAGACCCGGCGGTGCCCGGGGGCGGCTTCGACGAGACCGTCCTGGGTGACCACACCCGCGTCGCCCTGGCCCGGGTGCTCGCCACGCACCGGCACGACCTGGAGGACCTGGTCCGGACCCACGTCGGGCGCGGGGACGACCAGGCCGTCACCGGACTCGGGCCCGTCGTCGAACGCTGCTCGCACTCGGGGCGGCACCCTGGATCGCGACCACGCCGGATCGGGCGGCCGGGGCGCCCGTGATCGGTCCCGTGCCGGCGGTGTGTGCGCTCGTCCGGGCCGCCGTGCTCACCGAAGCCGAGCTCGTGCTGGTGAACGCGGCTTCCCTGCCGAGTGGGGCACCGGCGGCGGCGCTGCTCCGCTGGCCGGTCGGGCCGTCCGTGCCGGCCTGAGCCGCGCCGGTACGCCGCCACCGCACGGTGGTCGGTCCACCGACGAACGGGTTCCGTCCGGGCAGCTGGTGCCTGCCCGGACGGAACCCGTCGCGTGTCCGGGGCTGGAAGCCCTCAGGGCGTGGTCGTCACCGGTGCTGGGTGACCGGGACGGTCTGCCAGGCGCCACCGAACGGCGCCCTGACGCTGATCGTGGTGAACTTCCCCTTGCGGCTGTCCGAGAACGTCCCGTCCTGAGCGGTCCGGACGATGCTGCCGATCCACCCCGGCCAGCGGATCGACGCCGACGAGTCGGCCACGGTCGTCCCGGTCACGGTGGTGGTGTCGGTCCGGGCGTCGTAGACCGCTCGAGCGTCGCGCACGGTCGGAGCCTGCGGTGCGCCCGGTGCGGTGAAGCCCGGGTCCACCGCGCCCTGACCCGGCTGCGCGACCACGGGTGCGGTGAAACCGGGATCGGTCTGGCCGGGGTTCGGCTCGGCGACCACCGGCGACGTCGGTTCGCCCTCGACGATGGCGACCGGCTGCCACGCCTCCGAGACCGTCGACCGAACGGAGACCGTGGCGTCGATGGGCAGCCCGGCCTTGCGGGTGTCGGAGAACGACCCGTCAGAGCCGGTCATCGCGATGAAGTTGGCGCCACTCGCCCACCGGATCAGGACGGCCGAGTCAGCGCGACCGATGCCGGTCACCGTCGTGTCGCCCGTGCTGGCGTCGCGGACGGCGACCAGGTCCTTGACCGTGGGCGCCGGCGACTGCGCGCTCGCCGCGTACGGACCGTCCAGGGTGAGCGCCGACGCGGGGCCGGCTCCGGTGAGCAGGCAACCGGCTGCGACCGCTGCGGTCAGGAGCGTCGCGCCGGTGGTCTTGATGTGCTTTCGCATGGAACCTCTTTCGTCTGGGGCTCTGGTCGGAGCCGGACGAATCCTGACGTGATCGGTCGAAGACATCCTGTATGCAATATGTAAAGCTGGTTCATCGCTTGAGGGTGACGCGGCACGGCCCGCCCTGCGCATCCCGCCCGCCCTGGGCTGCCCCGCCCGACTCGATCCATCTCGGTCGATTTTCGTCACATGCGATATATTGGTCAGATGCGTCGAACAGTCAGAGGGATCAGCTCGGTCGCAGCGCGAGCCTGTGCCGCCGGTACGACCGTGCTCCGCCGCGCCGACGACCGCACCAGGACACGAGCGCTCCGGGCGGGAGAGCGTCGGCGTGCACCGGCGTCGGTGCACGCGTACGACGGACTGACCGACCGCAGTCTCGTCCTCGCTGGCATCTCCGCGGACGGCCCCGGGCGGCAGGTCGTCCTCGTGCTCGAGGAGATCGGCCCCGGCGCGGCGTTCGCGGGTGTGCGGACGGCGCTCGCCGTGGCGGCCGGCCTCGCCGCTCGGACCGGCCGGACGCTCCGGATCGTGACGACGGGCACCTCTCCACGCCGAGCATCGACCCGGACGACCGAGCGGTTCCTCGCACAGCGCTTCGCGTCGGTCGTCCCGTCCGGGCTTCCGGCGGTGCGGGTCGTCCGACGCGAGGACCTGGGCGACGCGACGTTCGCCGCCGACACGGTCTGGATCGCGACCTACTGGCGCACGGCGCACGCGCTGGACGTCGCGGCGCGGGCCGGTGTGCTCCACCGCGACCGGGTGGTCTACCTGGTGCAGGACCACGAGCCCGGCTTCCTGCCGTGGTCCACCGCGTCCGCGGTGGCCTCGGCGACCTACCGCGCAGGCTTCGTGCACTGTGTCAACTCGACCCCGGTCGCCGAGGCGCTCGAGCGCCACGAGGGGATCGAGGTCGATCCCCGGTTCGTGTTCGCACCGGAGCTCGATCGTGCCGGGATCGACCGCGCCGAGGCTGTGCGCGGCGCGCGAGACCCCGGAGGCGTCACCCGAGTCCTGTTCTACGGTAGGCCCGGCAAGCCGCGGAACATGTTCCCGCTCGGGGTGGCCGCGCTCCGGGTCGCGGCGCGCGAACTCGCGGGCGACCGTGTCGACCTCGAGTTCCTCTCGGCGGGTGAGCCGCACGCGGACGTCGATCTCGGTGACGGGCACCTCCTCCACTCGGTCGGCACCCTGAGTTGGGACGGGTGGTTCGACCTCCTGGGGACTGCGGACGTGGTGCTCTCCCTGCAGCAGAGCCCGCACCCGAGCCATCCGCCGCTCGACGCGGCGCGTTCAGGGGCCGCCGTGGTGACGAACGAACTCGGCGGCCTGCGGTCCGGGCTGTACCCGGCGCTCGCTGCTGTCGACGCGGACCCGGCGGCTCTCGGGGCCGCCGTCGCCGACGCCGTCCGTACTCGGGTGCGGCGCGCTCCGGGGGGAGCGGTCCCGGGCGCATCCCTCGGCCGGTCGCTCGCGACGGTGCTCGACGAGCTGGCGCGGCGCTGCTGACCGGTCGCTCCCCGACGGATCGTCCGCGGCCGGTGTGCTGGACCCTGCCGTCGCCCGCGTTCAGGCCTGCACGCGGCGTCTGCTCGGCAGGCGGAAGGCGAACGCGACCGGCGTGTTCCGGAGCGGCACGAACGCGACGAGACCGAAGGTCGTCCCCAGGATCGTCAGGCCCGCGACAGTGAGGGTCGGGTGTGCGACGAGCAGCGGCATCGCCCCGGACCACAGCGCCGCGGCGAGGGTCACGGCGATGATCGCCGTGTGCGTCAGGTAGGGCACCACGGACCAGCGACCGAGTGCACTGATCGGCGTCGCCCATGCGTACCGTGTCGCGGTCCTGGCGGCGAGCAGGACGGCGACGGTACCGACCATCGTCTGGACGACCCCCACCGCGGGCTGGGCCACGCCGCCGAGGCGTGCGTGCAGCTCGCCGAGGACGGCCCAGAGGACCAGCGCGCACACGGATGTGGTCGGCCCGGTGCGTTCGACACGGGCGACGATCGGGGACGCCGCCCGGGCGCCCACGACCGTGAAGAACAGGTAGAGCGGCAGCCCCTGCAGTCCGGGTCCGAGGACGTGCCACGTGTCGTCACCGAGTGCGGTGCGGCCCCAGCCGATCAGAGCCGCGCACATCACGAAGGTCGGGATGAGGACCGCGGCGGTCGGGAGGCGTCTGGTGGCCCAGATGACGACGAGGTGCAGCGCGAGTGCCCACAGGTACCAGATCTCTCCGTTCGGACGGATCGGTGATGCGGCCACGCGGAGGAGTTCACCGACGAGGTCGACCGACGTCCCCGCCGTCACGTCGCGGAGGACGCGGTACCCGAGGACCACGGGCTGCCACAGCGTGTAGAGGTAGCAGAGCGGGAGCACTCGGGCCGCCAGTGTCCGGACCGTCGCGGCCGGATCGGTGAGGGAGCGACCGGAAACGATCCCGGAGACGAGGAAGAACACGGGGAGGGAAGCGAGGAAGCGCTGCAGGAGCCAGGTCGCCTCGGGCGAGGGCGAGGGGCTCCAGGACGTCGCGTGGATCAGCACGATCCCGGCGATCGCCAGGCCCTTCGCCGTGTCCAACCATCCAACGCGCATGCTGCTGATGTTACATATGTAGGATGTCAGATCGGTGTGAATCTGCTGCAGTCGGCCTCAGTCGTGCGAGCGGTCCGTCCGTGGCACGAGCGGCAGCGCCAGCAGGGGCAGCACCGCCACGAGTCCGAACGACGCCGCGAAGCCGAGCGTCCCGACGAGCGCCCCGACCCCGGGGCCGACGGCGCTCGCCGCGAGGAACTGCCCGGTGTTCTGCGTGCCGAGTGCCCGGCCGGACCAGGACGGTCCCGCGGCCTCGGCCACCGACGTGTACGCCAGCCCGTTGTCCGCGACCGTGACGCTCGTCGCGACGAGGAGGAACACCGCTGCTGCCGCCCAGTGCGACACGTCGACGAGCGCCATCACGCCCATCACCGCCGCGGCCGACACCGCCACCACGCGCAGCGGCCCCACGCGGGACCGGGCACGGTCGCTCCATGCCCCGACGAGGATCCGTCCGACGGCGCCGACGAACTGGGACACCCCGACGAGCAGGCCGGCGGCCGGGGTCGACCAGCCGAGCCCCACGAGCCACACCAGTCCGTAGGTCGACAGCGTGAACTGCGGCACCACGAGCAGCACCGACACCGCGTGCACCCGCCACAGGAAGCCGGACGAGCGGTACGGGTTCGCGGCCGTCGTCGAGGCAGCGCCCGGGGCCGGAGCCGTCCGGGCCGGTCGCGGCGGATCGACGATGCCGGCGGCGCACAGCACGGTGAGCACGGCGCTCAGGACGAACGGCAGCACCAGGGCGGCGCGGATGCCGGACCCCTCGGCCAGCTGCGGGACCGTGACCGCCGCGAGCGTCACGCCGAGCGGCTGCGACATCTGCCGGATGCCCATCGCCAGGCCGCGCCGCTCCTTCGGGAACCACCCGACCACGACCCGCCCGCTCGCGGCGTTGGTCGACGCGCTCGTCATGCCCGCCGCCAGGAACGCCACGCCGAGCAGCACCGGGTTCCCCGCGGACAGCCACGCCGCGACCACCGTCACCGTGGTGAGCGCCAGCCCGCCCGCGATCACCACGCGCTCGCCGACCCGGTCGGTCACCGCACCCCAGGCGATGAGCGTGAGGACGAGACCGATCGTGGGTGCGGCGGCGAACAACCCGGCCGACGCGAGCGGCATGCCCTGCGCGACCAGGTGTGGGATGAGCAGGGCCGGCGCTGAGACCACCAGGGTGCCGGCGGCCTGGGCGGCGACGCCGAGGGCGAGCATCGTCCACGCGCGGCGGGGTGTGGTCATCGGTGCAGCCTGTCGTTCTGGATCGGTACCAATTGGTATACCATCACGGTATACCAACCGGGGCCGATCCGCACTAGGCTGGTCCGCCGTGACCGGAACGACGACCGACGACGCGACGACCGACGCCGCCCCGGTGTCGCAGACGAGCCAGCTCTACGACAACCTGCGCGAGGCGATCCTGACCCTCGACATCGCGCCGGGCGAGCGCATCTCGGAGCGCGGACTCGAGAGTCGCTTCCACGCCTCGCGGACGCCCGTGCGCGCGGCGCTGTCCCGCCTCGAGCGCGAGGGCCTCATCCTGCACGAGGGGCGCTCGTGGACGGTCACGCCCATCGACCTCGACGAGATCGCGTCGCTCGCCGAACTGCGCGGGGTCCTCGAGCCCGCTGCTGCTCGGCTCGCCGTCGGCCGGGCCTCCGTCGAACAGCTCGACGAGGTCCGGGCGCACCTGGACGACCTCCGGGGCGCTCCCGACCGCGAAGCCGGCATCCGGATGGGATCGACCTTCCACCTCGACCTCGCCGCGCTCGGCGGCAACCGGTTCATCACCGACACCGTGGCCGACGCCCTCACCCGGCTCGAGCGCACGCGCTGGATCGAGGTGCGCACCGCCGAGGCGCGCGACGCCGCGTGGGCCGAGCACAGTGCCATCCTCGACGCGGTCCGCGACGGCGACGCCGACCGAGCAGCTGACCTGCTCGCCGCGCACGTCGCGGGGACGAACGACCGGCTGCTCAGCTGGATCGCGCAGGAGCGTCGTCGGCTCCGCGGTGCGGGCGTGACGATCGTCGGCTCGGCGGCCGTCCTCGACGAGACCGAGTACCAGCACGCTGACGTCCAGGCCGACGCGAGCTGACCTCACGCGCCAGCCCGACGTGACCCCACGGCAGACCTGCCCGACGTGTCCACCCGGTGGAGGTGACGGCCGCGGACGACCCGCATCGTGCCTCCTGTCCGGGCGTCGCCGCGGCGAACGTCTCGAGTCGCTGGCCCGAGCCTGCCGGGGCCCGCGTCAGGGACGCGCTGCGTCCTCCGACCCCTCGAGCGGATCGGTGACCGATGAGGCGCCGTGCTCGGTGCGGTCGAGCAGCGCGTCGCGCACCTCGGCCTCGTCGGTGGTGAGTCGGATGGCGTGCTTGCTGCCGGACCGGGTCGACTGTGACATGGCGTTCCTCCTGTGTGCGTGGGCATCGGGTGGTGGTACTGAGGTCGGATCAGTGTGCCGCCGCCTGTCCGCGGAGCGCAAGCGATTCCGGCAACCTGTGGAGAAGTCGCGTCGTGCGCCGTGCCTAGGATGGTCCGGCCGCGCCGAGCGCGGCACTGACACGGACACCGGACGGGAGGCACGGCGTGGGTCCGCAGCGCACCGCACCCCCCACGGTCTACGACGTCGCGTCCGAGGCCGGCGTCTCCATCGCGACGGTCTCGCGCGTGCTCCGCACGCCCGACGCGGTCCGCGAGGGAACCCGCCACAGGGTGCAGGCGGCGATCCGGAGCCTCGGCTACGTGCCCTCGGGCACCGCGCGCGCACTGGCAGGACGCCGGACCGGCGTGGTCGGGCTCCTGCTGCCCGGGTTCGACGTCGTACCGGACGAGCGTCCCGACCTCGTCACCGACGGCGGCGTCCGGGTGGTCGACGACCGACGGCACGTGACACAGCCGTTCTCGTCGAACCTGTACTTCGACGAGGTCCTGCGCGGCGCCGAGACCGAGGCGTGGCAGCGCAGCCTGGCGCTCATGGTGGCGGCGGGGCGGGGGTCCTCCCGGGACGTGCTCGTCAACGACGTCGCCGGCCGGGTCGACGGGCTCGCGGTCCTCGCCCAGACCGTGCCGGACGACCTGCTCGAGCACGTCGCCCGCCGTGTCCCGGTGGTGGTGCTCGCGGACGACCGGCGGTCGCACGGGTTCGACTCGGTGAGCGTGGACAACGCGGCGGGGATGCGGACCCTCGCGTCGCACGTGATCGGCCGGCTCGGGATCCGGTCGCTCGTGTACCTGGCCGGGCCGATCGACTCCCCGGACGACATGGAGCGCTCGGCGGGGTTCCGGCAGGCGCTCGACGACCACGACGTGCCGGCCCGGTCCGTGCGGGTCGTGCACGGTGACTTCGGCCGGGCCCGAGCGCGGGAGCTCGCGGCGGGGCTGCTCGACGGTGCCGAGGTGCCGCGGGCGATCGTCTGCTCGAACGACCAGTCCGCGCTCGGGGTGCTCGACGCGGCGGGGGCCCGCGGGCTCCGGGTGCCGGACGACCTGGTGGTGACGGGGTTCGACGGCATCGACGCCGGACGGTTCTCGAGCCCGCGGTTGACGACCGTGCACCAGCCGATGGGGGAGCTCGGGCGTGCCGCGGTCCGGGCGATCGTCGACCGGCTCGAGCGGCGGGAGGGGCCGCCGCGGGCGTTGCGCCTGCCGGTCGAGGTGCTGCTGCGCGAGAGCTGCCCGCCCGCGCTGTAGCGGCGGAGTGCCCCGGGCACCCGCCCCCTCCTCTCCGCCGCGACCAGCCCCGGCCCTCGAGGTGCCGAGATCCTGGACTCTCGATGCTCCGGGCGGCATCGAGTGGCACCCCGACGAGCAGCACGCGGCGAGTCGTGGCACCTCGGCGGGGTGTTGATGCGCGTGTCGGGAGATGAGCGCGCCACATCCGGCGCGCTCGACCCTCGCCGCCGACGATCTGTACCCGCGCCGCGAACGCGAGCGGCACGTCGTGCACACTCGGCGGCCGACGATCGATGAGTCGGGTGGTGTGACGAGCGCGCCACATCCGGCGCGCTCGACCCTCTCCGCCGACGATCTGTGCACCCGCCGCGCACGCGAGCGGCACGTCGTGCACACTCGGCGCCATTCGCCGCGCACTCGAGCGGCACGTCGTGCACGCTCGAGGCCCCGCGTTCGAACGGCGTCCCACCCCGGGAAACAACACGGCCGGTTGCATCCCGTGATGTAAGCGCATACATTGTCCGGGTACCCACTCGACACGGAGGTCGACCGAGCAATGACGCTTCCCCCACAGCGCACGCCGGAGCGCGCCGCGCCGCGCACCCGCGCCCCCGAGCGGTCGCGGCGCCGCGGCCGCCTTGCCGCCGCGCTCGCCGGCATCGCCGTCGTGGCCCTCGCCGCCACCGGCTGCAGCATCCAGGTCCGCTCCCAGCCGGACCCGAGCATCGGCAAGGACACGATGCTCATCAACGCGGACCGCGGCAACCCGCTGTTCGACCGCAACTTCAACCCGTACATCTCGAACGCCCGCACCGCGAGCAAGTGGATGTACGAGCCCCTCATCGAGATCAACCCCCTCGACGGCAAGGGCACCCCGTGGCTGGCGAGCTCGTGGAGCCAGCCGGACGCGAAGACCATCGACATGACGATCCGGAAGGGCGTCGAGTGGTCCGACGGCAGGCAGTTCAGTGCGGAGGACGTCGTCTTCACGTTCGACCTGCTCCAGAAGTTCCCCACGTCGTCTTCCACCTGAAGAGCGACGACGTGCCGAGCCTCAACATCATCGGTGCGACGTACATCCTCCCCGAGCACCACTACGGCAAGATCAAGGACCCCACCACCTGGCGTGACCCGGACCCCGTCGGCACCGGCCCGTTCGTGCTCGGCAACTACTCCGACCAGCAGTACTCGATGGACAAGAACCCGCGGTACTGGCAGGCGGACAAGATCGCCATCAAGCACCTGATCCTGCCGGCGACGAACACGCAGCTCGACACCGTCACGCGCGGCTACGACTGGGCGTACTCGTTCATCTCCGACGTCGAGGGCACCTGGGGTGCGGCGTCCCCCGACAACAAGTGGTGGTTCCCGGCCGGCGGTGTGATCGGCCTCATCCCGAACCTCACGAAGGCGCCGTACAGCGACGTCAATGTCCGCAAGGGCATCTCGTACGCGCTGAACCGCGACGACATCGCCGAGACCGCGTCCGAGGGCAACCTCAGCGCCGCGGGACAGACCGGCCTGATCCTGCCGAACCAGGAGCAGTACCTCGACCCGTCGATCCCCGACAAGGGCATGATCACGCAGGACACCGACCGGGCCCTCGCTGAGTTCGCCAAGTCCGGGTACACCCAGCAGGGCGGCAAGCTCGTCAAGGACGGCAAGCAGCTCGAGATCAGGCTCATGACCGCGAACGGCTACTCGGACTGGCTCCGCGCCGCGCAGCAGGTCCAGCGCGACCTCGGGAAGATCGGCATCAAGGTCGACATCCAGGCGCCGCAGCCCGCGGGGTACCAGCAGAACATCAACAACGGCCAGTTCGACATGGCGATGGGCGGCATGGGGAACGGCGACGTCTTCCAGGCCTACAACTCGCTGCTGTCGAGCGACTTCTACCAGCCGGTCGGCAAGTCGACCGTGAACAACTTCGAGCGGTACCGGAACGCCGACACGCAGCAGCTCCTCGACGCGTACAAGGCGACGACCGACAAGGCCGAGCAGCAGCGGATCCTGAACCAGCTGCAGGGGATCGTGTACGACGACCTGCCCGTGATCGGCATGTACTACGGCGGGCTCTGGGGCCTGTTCAACACCGGCAAGTTCGTCGGCTGGCCGAGCGCGGAGGACCCGTACATGGCACCGCAGAACTACGACTCGGCACCGCTGCTCATCTTCACGAAGCTGCGACTCAGAGACAGTGAAGCGGGCCGGAAGATCATGGAGGAGCAGGCCAAGTGAAGTACATCCTGCAGAAACTCGTCCTCTTCGTCCTCACCCTCTGGGCCGCGGTCACGCTGAACTTCGTGCTCCCGCGCCTCATGCCCGGCAGCCCGTCCGACGCGGCGCTGGCGAAGCTCAGCCAGAACGGCCCCGTCACGGACGCGACCAAGAAGGCCATCGAGGCGCAGCTCGGCGTCCCCTCCGGCAACCTGTGGGACCAGTACGTCAGCTACCTGCACCAGGTCGTCACCCTCGACTTCGGCACGAGCTACACGTTCTACCCGCAGCCCGTCGGTGACCTGGTCGGCCGGGCCTTGCCCTACACGCTCGTGCTCGTCGGCACGGTCACGGTCCTCGCGTTCGTGATCGGCACGCTCATCGGCGTCGCGGCGGCGTGGAAGCGCGGCACCTGGCTCGACTCGCTCCCGACCCTGTCCGGCAGCTTCATGTCGACGTTCCCGTACTTCTGGACGGCGCTCCTGCTGCTGTTCTTCCTCGGCTACGTCCTGCACTGGTTCCCGACCACCGGGGCGTCCTCGGCGACGAGCGTCCCCGGCTGGAACGGCGAGTACGTCGGCGACGTGCTCCTGCACGCGATCCTGCCGGCGGTAACGATCCTCGTGACGAGTCTGGGCGGCTGGATCATCGGCATGCGGAACGCCATGATCAACACCCTCGGCGACGACTACGTCACCTTCGCCGAGGCGAACGGCCTCCGCGGCCGCACGGTCGCCGTCCGGTACGCCGCACGCAACGCGATCCTGCCGAACCTGACCGGCTTCGGCCTGGCCCTCGGCGGTGTCGTCGGCGGCTCGGTCCTGGTCGAGCAGGTGTTCGGCTACCCGGGCATCGGCTACCTGCTGTTCAACGCCGTGATCGGGCAGGACTACCCGCTCATGCAGGCCCTCTTCCTGATGATCACCGTGTCGGTGCTCATCGCCAATTTCATCGTGGACGTCCTCTACGGCGTCCTGGACCCGAGGACGCGCCGATGACGACCAACTCGCGATGGGCGGCGTGCTCTGCCCACAACCACCACCCGAGGACGCGCCGATGACGAACATCAAGGCACCCGACGCAACCGTCGCAGTACGAACGCAAGACACGCAGCACGACCAGCAGGCCCCCTCCAAGCTCCGGTCAGCAGGACGACAGTTCGGCGTCGTCTGGAGCAACACCAAGGCCCGCGTCGGCATCTGCATCCTCGCCTTCTTCGTCCTCGTGGCGATCGCCGCCCCGCTCCTCGCCCCGTACGGCGCCAGCCAGAACGGCTTCGCGCGGAACGCCGACGCCACCTGGGCGCACTGGATGGGCACGACCGCCGCCGGCGAGGACGTCCTCTCCCAACTGATCTACGGCGCCCGGGTCTCCGTGCTCGTCGGCGCGGTCGCGGGCTTCCTGTCCACGCTCGTCGCCGTCGCGATCGGTCTGAGCTGGGGCTACATCCGCGGCTGGGTCGCCGAGGTCATCGGGTTCATCGTCAACCTGTTCCTCGTCATCCCGGGTCTGCCGCTCATGATCGTCATCGCGGCCTACCTGCAGAACGGCGGCATCGCGGTCATCATCGCCGTGATCGTCGTGACCGGTTGGGCCTGGGGCGCGCGCGTGCTCCGCTCCCAGACGCAGTCCCTCCGGAGCCGCGACTTCGTCACGGCGGCGCAGTTCTCCGGTGACGGTGCGACCCGCATCGTGTTCCGCGAGATCCTGCCGAACATGACGTCCCTGATCGTCGGCAGCTTCTTCGGTGCGGCGACGAGCGCGATCCTCGCCGAGGCGGGCCTGGAGTTCCTGGGGCTCGGCGACTCGTCGATCGTCAGCTGGGGCACGATCCTCTACTGGGCGCAGAACTCGAACGCGCTGCTCACCGGCCAGTGGATCCTGCTGTTCGCCCCCGGTCTCTGCATCGCCCTCCTGGCGATGAGCCTCACCCTCATCAACTTCGGCGTCGACGCCGTGTCCAACCCGCGGCTGCGCGAGGGCGCGCGCCGCAAGAAGGAGGCAGCAGCATGAGCGGCCAGACACCCGACGTGACCAGCGACGGCCTGGAGGCCCGTGGCGGCGCCGCCACGCGCCTCCCGTCCGACGCCACGCACGCGACGCAGGACGTCCTGCTCGACGTCCGCGACCTGTCGGTCGTCTACGAGTCGGCCGGCCAGACGGCCGTCCAGGCCGTCGACCACGTGTCGTTCAGCCTGCGCAAGGGCGAGTTCGTCGGCCTGGTCGGCGAGTCCGGCTCGGGCAAGTCGACCCTCGGCTACGCGCTCACCCGGCTGCAGAAGCCGCCGGCGCGGACCAACGGCGGCAGCATCGTCTTCGCCGGGAGCGACATCCGCGACCTCGACGACGAGGCGCTGCGCCAGCAGCGGCAGGGCGGATTCGCGATGGTGCTGCAGTCCGGCATGAACGCGCTCAACCCGGTGCGGACCGTCCGCAACCACTTCGTCGACGTGTTCAAGGCCCACGGCCACGTGCCGCGCGAGCGCTGGGACGCGCGGATGCGGGAGCTCGTCAGCAAGGTGAAGCTGCCCGAGACGATGCTCGCGCGGTACCCCGGGGAGCTCTCCGGCGGCATGCGCCAGCGCGTCTCGATCGCCCTCGCGCTGTCGCTCGAGCCGCAGCTCATGGTGTTCGACGAGCCGACGACGGCCCTCGACGTGCTCGTGCAGCACGCCGTGATGGACACGATCATCGAGCTGCAGCGCTCCGAGGGCTTCACGGCGATCCTGATCAGCCACGACCTCGGCATCGTGCTCGAGGCGACCGAGCGCGTGCTCGTCATGCACGAGGGGCGGATCGTCGAGGACGGTCGCTCGCTCGGGGTCCTCCGCGACCCGCAGGACGACTACACGAAGATGCTGCTGTCGCACTACGCGGACCCGCGCGCCGCGGTGGTCTCGCTGCCCGGCTTCCCCGACCGGTCGCTCCGTTCGTCCGAGGGGGCGACGCGACGACAGACGACCTCGTCGTTCAGCACCGTCGGGTCCCGCGAACGCAGCGCCGCCCGCAACCCGATCGTCGTCGACCACCTCGTGAAGACGTACCCGGCGCCCCGCCGCGGCGAACAGCCCGTGCAGGCCGTCCGCGACGTGTCGTTCACGCTCGAGCCCGGGCAGTCGCTCGCCCTCGTCGGCCAGTCCGGCTCGGGCAAGTCGACGATCGCGAAGATGCTCACCGGTGTCGAGCAGCCGACGAGCGGCACGGTGCGCTTCGGCGACACGGACGTGGCTCGTCTGGGCAGGAGGGGCCTGAAGGACCTGCGCTCCGAGGTGCAGATGGTGTTCCAGGACCCCATCGCGAACTACACGAGACTCCGCGGC
Source organism: Curtobacterium sp. Csp1 (assembly GCF_013347185.1). NCBI lineage: Bacteria > Bacillati > Actinomycetota > Actinomycetes > Micrococcales > Microbacteriaceae > Curtobacterium > Curtobacterium sp. Csp1. The sequence goes on along the minus strand of NZ_CP054594.1, from coordinate 4,156,367 downwards.
CGCGATGCCCGTCGCCGGATGCTCGAGATCCTCGAGACCGTGGGCCTGACGCCCGTCGAGCAGTTCGCGCAGAAGCTCCCGCACCAGCTCTCCGGCGGGCAGCGGCAGCGCGTGGTGATCGCTCGGGCGCTCGCGAGCGACCCGCAGGTGATCATCGCCGACGAGCCCGTCTCGATGCTCGACGTGACGCTGCGCGCGGGCGTGCTCGCGCTGCTCGAGGACCTGCGCGAGCAGTGGGGCGTCTCACTCCTCTACATCACGCACGACCTGCTGAGCGCCCGACTCATCACCGACGACATCATGGTGCTGCACGACGGCGCCGTGGTGGAGCTGGGTCGCACGGCCGAGGTGCTGCAGCACCCGCAGGACGACTACACGGTCGCGCTGCTGGACGCGGTGCCGAACCCGCGGCGGACACTGCTCGCATGAGCACCCTCCACGAGTTCCCCGTCGTCGCGCCGTTCGGCCACCTGCCCACCCCCGAGGGAGTCGACACCGTCGGCATCGACCTGCCCGTCGGGCGGCTCACCGCCTACCGCGTGGTCCCGGACGGGCCGTCGAAGGGCGTCGTGCTCGTCGTCCCCGGGTACACCGGCTCGAAGGAGGACTGGCGCACCTTCATGCCGCTCCTGCGCGAGGCCGGCTGGACCGCGGTCGCGATCAGCCGCCGCGGCCAGGCCGACTCCGCGGCGCCGACGAGCCCGTCGGACTACTCGCTCGAGGAAGAAGCGGCCGACGTCGTCCGGGTCGCCGCCCTGCTCGACGACGGCGCCCCCGTGCACCTGATCGGCCACTCGCTCGGGGGTGTGATCGCACGCGCCGCGGCCATCGCGTCCCCGCAGTCGTTCCGGAGCGTCGTGCAGTTCTGCTCCGGGCCGTACGGCTGGCCCTACCGCAAGGTCGCCGAGCTGACGATCCTGCACGACACCGGCGGGAACCTCCGTCAGCTGTTCGACTCGACGAACCCGCTGTGGGCCGGGCGTCCGGACGACGAGCTCCCCGACGACGCCCGGATGGTCCGCGACCGCTTCGACGCGACGAGCCCCCTGAGCGTCGTCGCCGGCGGGCACATCCTCGAGGACCACACCGACTCCTCCGCCGAGCTCCGCGCGACCGGGCTGCCGGTCCTCGTGGCGCACGGCGAGTGGGACGGTGCCTGGCCGATCCCGTGGCAGCGGCAGATGGCGGAGGACACCGGCGCCCGGTACGAGGTCGTCCCCACGAGCTACCACGGCCCCCACGTCGAGAACCCCGGCGCGACCATCGCGCTGTTCGACGACTTCCTGTCGGCGCACTGACGCCGGCGCACTGAAAGGACCCATCATCACCACGCTGCAGTTCCCCGACGGCTTCCTCTGGGGTGCCGCCACCGCCGCCCACCAGATCGAGGGCAACAACGTGAACTCGAACTGGTGGGTGCACGAGCACGAACCGGACACCACCATCGTCGAGCCCTCCGGCGACGCCGCGGACAGCTACCACCGCTACCGCGAGGACATCCGCATCGCCGCCGACCTCGGCCTGAACTCCTACCGGTTCAGCATCGAGTGGGCGCGCATCGAGCCCGAGCGCGGGTTCGTCTCCCGCGCCGAGGTCGACCACTACCGCCGGATGGTCGAGGCCTGCCACGACGCCGGCATCGAACCGATCGTCACCCTCATGCACTTCACCGTGCCGCGCTGGTTCGAGCGCGACGGCTTCTGGCGCGCCGACGACGCCGCGGACCTGTTCGCCCGCTACACCGAGGCCGCGCTGCCCGTCGTGCAGGACGGGGTCCGCTTCGTCTGCACGATCAACGAGCCGAACATCGCCGCGATGCTCGCCGGCGGCGAGGACGCCGCGAACCTCGTCGCGTACGGCCTGCCGAACCCCGACCTGCACGTGGCGGACCAGCTGCTCGCGTCGCACCGGCGCTCCCGCGAGGTCCTGTCGCAGGTCCCCGGCATCCAGTCCGGCTGGACCATCGCCACGCAGGCGTTCCGCGCGAACGCTCGAGCAGGCCGCCGGCGACGACTTCCTCGGTGTGCAGGCCTACACCCGCACCTTCATCGGTGCCTCGGGCCCGGTGCCGGTCGCGGACGACGTCGAGACGACCCTGACCGGGTGGGAGTTCTACCCCGAGGCCTCGGCCGACGGACTCCGCAGCGCGTGGGAGCTTTCCGGTCACGTCCCGCTGATGATCACCGAGAACGGGATCGCCACGGCCGACGACTCCCGCCGGGTCGCCTACACGCAGGGCGCCCTCGAGGGCATCCACCGCTGCATCGAGGACGGCATCCAGGTGCTCGGCTACCAGCACTGGTCCCTGCTCGACAACTACGAGTGGGCCTCCGGCTACCGGCCGACCTTCGGGCTCGTGGCGTGGGACCGGGAGACGTTCGCGCGGAGCAGGCGAACGCGCTCGAGACGCGTCGCTGACGCGACCCCACGACGGACTGGAGGCGCGGTGCCAGCTGGCACCGCGCCTCCAGCTCATCAGGTGGTCGCGTCCGGAGCGGGCCGGTCGAACCAGGCGAGCAGCGCCTCCTCGGCCTTGCGCGAGCCGCGCTCGCGCGCGATGTCCAGGGCGGTCCGGCCCGCTGCATCCGGCAGCGTGACGTCCGCACCGCGCTCGAGGAGCGCCTCCGTCGTGCCGCGACGGTCGAACCAGGCCGCGGCGTGCAGCGGGGCGAAGCCCCATCGGGTGTCGACCTCGTCGATGTCGGCCGGGTCCGCCCCGAAGCCGTCGAGTTCGAGTGACAGCCCGCCGACGTCTCCGTGGCCCGCAGCCCGCACCGCGGGGGCGGCCCACTCGAGCCAGCCGTCCGGCACCGGGCCGTGCCAGCCGTGGACCGGACGCTCCTCGAGGGCGGCCCACTCGAACTCCGCGACCGGCCGGACCTCGATCACCACGTCGCGGAAGTGCACCGCGAGCTCGCCGGTGGGGGAGAGCAACAGCCGGAGCTCCCACACGTCGGCGTCCACGTGCGCGATCTCGCCTCGGGACACCTGCACGTCCCCCGCGAGGACCGCCAGCGCTGTCGTGTCCGCCGGCTCGAGGACCGCACGGTGGAACTCGAGCGTCACGCGGGCGTGGTTCCACCGGCGCCACAGGCCGTCCGGGGTGTCGAGGACCTCGTCGGTCCGGACCACGACGGCCGCGCGCACGGAGCTCGTGGGGGCCTCGTCGATGCCCGCGGTGTCGCCGCCCGGTGTCTCGGTCACCTGCCATTCGGCGATCCTGGACTCGTTCCAGGAGACCGAGGCGAGTGCGGCGACGGACGGCGGGGCATCGGTGACCAGGCGCGCGAGGTGTTCGGCGTAGCCCTCGACGTCTTCGAGGGACACGTACCCGACCCCGGGCCAGCCCACTCGACTCCATCGCACGGTCTCGACGTTACCGGTGTTCCTGCGGCACCGGGCGTGCGTACTCGCGGACCGGCCGGCCCGACCACGCTGCCACGACCCCGATCCCGCGGAGCAGGGTGCGCAGCGCCGCGGCACCGCGCTGCTGGCGGTTGACCAGCGGCGCAGTGACCAGCCGGCCGGAGCCGACGACGATGCGCGCGAGACCGCCGAGCAGGACCGCGAAGCGCGCCGGGGGAGTGCCACGAGGGCTTCGGTGTTGCCGCTGCGGACGGCCCGCCGGAGGATCCCTCGTGGACGACGGCACCCTCGCACCAGACGATCCGTCCGCCCCTGCTGGTGAGCTGCCGGGTCAGCATGATGTCCGACCCGCCGGTCGTCCCCAGGCGGAGGTCGAACCGGAGGTCGCGAGCACGCAACGCGTCGACGGACAGCAGCAGGTTGTTCGTCGCCGCAGTCGGGCACGGAGCGCCGTCGGCGAAGTCCGGACGGATGAAGAAGTTGCCGAGGAGCGCCCACCGTGGCGGGTCCACCGCGAACGAGAACTCGACGGGTCCGGTCACACCGTCGGCGTCGGAGCGCCGCCGCACGTCCGTCAACCGCAGCAACCAGCCCGGATCGACTTCCTCGTCGTCGTCGACGAAGCAGACCCAGCGGTACGTGTCGGCGGCGCGGAGCGCAGCGTTGCGCGCGGCGGCGATGCCCGGCGCGGGTTCCGCGACGAGCCGCACCGGGAAGCCCAGCTCGCCGCGGACACCGTCGACCGCAGGTGTGGCACTGTGCCGCGGGTCGTTGTCCACGACGAGCACGTCGAACGGCGGAGCGTCCACCATCCGCTCGAGCGACCGGAGGAGTGCGACGAGACCGTCCGGCCGCCGGAAGGTCGCGACGGTGACCAGGATCCCGGCGCGCTGCACGGCGGTCACCGGGCGCCCCACTTGGCCGGTGCTGCGACGGCGGCGAACAGCCTCCGGTAGGTCAACGCTCGCGACACGTCGAGTGGGGCGATCGCCCGCAGCCGATGCAGGTCCGCGATGCGACGACCAGCGGGTGGCGCCGACGGCCTGGTCGACGTGCAGCCGGTACTCGATCACGGGGCCGTCGTCGAGCACCAGCGCACCCGCCGCCGCGGCACACAGCGAGTACCAGCGGTCGTGCAACCACCCGGTCGGGACGGACGGTGCCGTCCGGACCAGCGCTCCGCTGACCGCCATCGCCGCGCCGGTCGCGACCGGTGTCCGGATCACGGCGTGCAGCTGCGCGTCACGGGTGCGGTCCGCGAAGCGGTCCGGCCGCGGGTAGAGGTCGCTGAGCAATCCGGGCAGCGGGTCGCCGGAACCATCGATGAGTCGCGCGTCCGAGGCCACTGCCAGGGCATCGTTGCGGACGACCTGCGCAACCTGTCGCTCGATGCGGTCAGGGAGCCACACGTCGTCCTGGTCCGCGAAGAGCACGACGTCGGACGCGCCGATCCGTGCGTGCCGAAGGGCTGCGGCGAAGTTCTGTCCGATCCGGGCGAGCAGGGCGTCTCCCGGGACGCCGGGGGTGCTCGCGGCGACGACCCGGACGGGGAGACGGTCCGCGGCGGCCGCGATGACCTGCCGCGTGGCGGCCGAGGAACCGTCGTCGAGGACGACCAGCTCGTCCAGCGACACGGTCTGTTCCGCCATCGACTCGAGCTGACGGCGCAGGAGATCACCACCGTCGCGGGTCGCGAGGACGCACACCACACGGCGGGTGTCGTGGGAGAGGTCAGCGTGCACGGACGGTCCTCCTGGATCGGTGGCGGACGGGGCGGTCGTCGGCGAGGGCGGCCGGCGCGGTGGCGTCCGGCGCGGTGGGAGCCGTGGTCGTCGGTGCCCCGGGGGTCAGCAGGGAGAGCATCAGGACGAGCGGCACCGTGGCGCGGAACGCGTCGAACGAGCAGAAGACGACGACGACGATGACGCTCAGCGCGCGGACGGTCCGGTCGCCGTTCCGGAACCAGGTCGCCAGGAGTGCGACGAGGGCGACGAGCCCGAGCACACCCTGTGTGGCGAGCGCAGCTCACGGAGTGCGAGCTCGGAGCCGTACCCCGAACCGAACAGTGACTGGACGACCGGGCGGCCGAGGAGTGCCGGCGCGGAGTCGATCGACTCCGCGCGGTTCGTGTAGGAACCCGAGTCCAGCAGGACGGCGACGGCCTGGGCGATGTCATCGCTGCCGACCGCGGCCACCACCGCGGCGACCACGGCGAGCAGGAGCACCCGTTCGGTGCGGCTGCGCTGGGCCGTCATCGTGAGCCACACCACCGCGGCGCTGAGCGCGAGGACCACGCTCCGCGAACCGGTGACGACCAGGGTGAGGAGCAGGAGCGCCAGGACGAGGGCCTTCGTCCAACCCGAGAGCCGCTCGTCCATCAGCACGAGGACGGCGCCGAACGCGATGAGGAGTCCGAGCAGGAGCGGGTGCACCACCGAGCCGGCGGCGCGCAGGAACTCGCCCCCGAGCAGGAAGTTCGGGGACGGCGTCTCGGCGCCGTACTCCCAGACGCCAGGTCTTCCGAGCACGAACACGAAGAAGAGCGCGAGGACCGACTCGATCACCGCGAACCACACCACTGCACGCCGGACGAACCGGACGTCGCGTGGCGTGCAGCGAGCGGCCGCGAGCACGGTGCTCAGGGCGACGCCGGCGAACTGCGGGATCTCGACAGCGGCGCTCGGGCGGAGTCCGCCCAGGAAGACGAGCGCCAGGGTGATCGTCACGTGGGCGACCCACAGACCGATCGTCAAGCTCGTCGGGACAGAGGCTCGGAACGACCCGGGGACGAGTGCGGCCGCCGTCGAGAGGACGACCGCAGCTGCGATCACCGGACCGGTGATCTCGACCGGGATGCCGAACCCGCCGGCGGCGAGGACGAGCCCGATCGCAGCACTGATCAGGAACCCGCGCACGACCTGCGGCGGGCACAACTGCCGGATGAACACGGCGGCGACCGCTGCGGCGAAGGCTGCGAGGGCGATGGTCATCGGGTTCCTCCACGCGGCCAGCGGCGTGCGCAGCGGGCGAACTGCACGCCGCCCGCCGCCGCTTCGGCCACCACCAGGGCCGCCATGGTGCCGACGGCCCCGGAGGACGGTGTCAGGAACGCGATGCTCGGTAGGGCGACCGCGGCCGCGACCACGGCGGCGATCGCGATCCAGCTGGCCTCTCCCAGTGCGACGAGCGTCAGCCCCCCGCCCCGGTTGCAGCAGACGAGCAGCGCCAGCGCTGCCGCCCACCCGACGACCGCGCTGTCGGCGATGACTTCCCCGCTGAAGAGCACCGGCACCGCCACCGGCATGGCGACGAGCACGGCGGCGGCACTGGCCACCCCGAGCGTGACGTTGACCAGGAGCGCGGAACGGAGACGAGCAGACCGCTGCGACTCCAGCGCAGCACCCACCCAACTCTGCAGCCGCGTCGGCACCGCGGTCGCGACCCCCAGCCCCATGCGCAGGGGGCGGTCGACCGCGGCGTAGACCGGGACTGCACACGGTGACGGCGCGACCGGCCACCAGGACGCGCTGGTCGAGGACGACTCGCAGGGATGCGCGGAAGTCGGCACCGCTCGGCCAGTGGGGGAGCCCCGGAACGGTGCCGGCGAGGACGACCGTGGTCACCGCCGCGATGAACAGGCCACAGCCGTAGGCCTCGAGCGGTCCACCACCGGCGACGAGCAGTGCGCCGCCGAGCACGCAGACGGCGCGGGGGAGGCTGTCGACCAACAGGATCAGCTCCGGTCGGTTCACGCCGACGAGGTACCAGCTCGGCGTGAGGGTCGCGAGCACGAGTGCCACCGCGCACAGTGACGCCGCGACGGGCGCAGTCTGCGCGAGCACCGCGGCCGCGAGGGCCGCGAGCGGGGCGATCACGGCCACGGCCACCAGGCGAGACGCCAGCGACCGGCTGTACAGCGTGCGACGACCAGCGGGATCGCCCGCGACGCGTTGCGGACCGATGACGCCCCAGCCGAGCTCTGCGAAGACGGCACCGGTCCCGCCGGCTGCCAGGCCGATCGCGACGTCACTCCACCCCGCGGCACCGTACTGGTCCGCGATCGCGGGGAGCGCCACGAGCGGGGAGACCGCGGACACGACCGGCACGAGGACGAAGCTCGCAGAGCGCGAGATCTCACGGAGAGCAGCGTTCGAAGGCACGACCAAAACCTAGCATGTGAAATACTATTAGGTCAATCTGGCCCAGAACTCGTCGAAGCGCCGCTCGACGTACGCCTCGAGGCGGTCGTCCACGGGGACCTCGTCCGGCGTCGGGTGGACCGTTTCGATGGCCTCGGCCAGTCGTACCGGGTCGCCAGCGGGGACCTCGACGAGGCGGGCACCGACGATGTCGCGGATCTCCGCGAGTGCCGTCGATCGGCGGGTGATCACGACGCGACCGGATGCGAGACCCTGCCACACCTTGTTCGGGATCACGGAAGCGGCCTTCGACGACGTGCCGAAGACACCGAGGACGACGTCGTGCCGCGCGATCTCGGTCGCGAGGAGGTCGGTCGACACCGGGTCGACGAAGCGCACGCGGTCCTGCAGACCAACGTCGACGACCGCCCGCTCCGTCGCCGGACGGGCGGCACCGGCGCCGACGAAGGTGGCGACGACGTCGCGCCGCGACACGGCCCGCCCCAGGGCGCGGACGATGACCGGGACTCCGTGCAACGGGATGTAGTTGCCGTAGTACAGGACCCGCAACGGCTCGGCGGCGGTCCGCGGTGGCGTGTGCGCAGCCCAGCGCGGTGCGCCGACCGGCAGGGTCGCGACGGTCGTCCGGGGTGCTGTGCGGCGGACCGCCGTGGCTCGGACGTCGGTGTCGACGAGGTAGACGTCGGCGACCCGACGGGCGAAGGCGTCCTGCAGTCGGTACCGCAGCGCGCGCGGCGACCCGGGGGCCGTGACCTGCCAGTCCTCGACGTGGGTCTCGTGCAGACCGATGAAGCCGTCCACCACGAGCCGGGCCCCGCGGATCCGAGCGACGGCTGCGGTCACCGGCGTGAACTTGAGCTGCATCTCGGCGAGCAGCAGGACGTCCCCACGACGCGTTGCCCGCACGAGGCGGACGGCGTCGACGAGCGCCTGTCGCAGGACGCCACCAGTCGTCGACGGCGGGACCACCTCGACGTCTGCTCCGCGCCGACGGAGGTCCGCGATGATCCGCTGCGAACGGGGGTACTGCGGGTCGACCGCTCGGTGCACGACGATGCGCGGCCGGATGCTCCTCGGGCCGTGGGCCGCGTCTCGGCGACGGGTCATGCGGGCGACGGTCCCGATGTCTCCGACCGCGACCGGCGAGCGGTCGGGCGGTTCGGGAGCGGCGCGGCGCTCGCGGTGGTCCCGTAGTACGCGGCGTAGGCGCCGTAGCTGCCGTAGCCCTGCACTTCTTGTGACGGCACGAGGGTCGCCACGAGCCCGAGGACACGGCTCCCGATCGTCTCGAGGAGCTCGATCGCCTCGGCGAACTGAGCGCGCGTGGCCCGCTTCGATCCACTGACGACGATGACGCCTCGGGTCGAGCGACTGATCACGGCGGCGTCGGTCACCGGGAGCAGCGGCGGTGCATCCACGAGGACGACGTCGAAGCGCCCGGTGAGCTCGGCGAGGAGCGCCTGCATGCCGACGGAGCCGAGGAGCTCGCTCGGGTTGGGCGGGATGGCGCCGGCGGGCAGTACCTGGAGTCCGTTGTTCCCCCACGGCTGGAGCAGGTCGTCGAGTTCTGCGGCACCGATGAGGACGTCGGTCAGCCCCGCTGCTCCCTCGATCCCCATGAGTTCCGCGCCCCGCGGTCGCCGCAGATCGCCGTCCACGAGCACGACGGACGCGCCGGTCTCGGCGATCGCGACGGCGAGGTTGGCCGCCGTCGTGGACTTGCCCTCGCTGGGGACGGCGCTCGTGATGACGAAGCTCCGCTCGCTCGCGCCGATGTCGACGAACTGCAGGTTCGTGCGGAGCGTCCGGAAGGACTCGGCGATCGGGCCCTTCGGCTTGCTGTGCACGACGAGCGGGTGCCGGTCGATGTCCGGTGCGAGACCGATCGTGCCGATGACCGGCACGTCGGTGATCGCCTCGAGGTCGGCCTTCGAGTGGATCCGCGTGTCGAGCGCGCGTCGAGCGAGCAGCAGGCCGAGCCCCGCCGCGGAGCCGAGCACGACCGAGAGCCCGAGGGTGACCGCGAGCTTCGGGTCCGACGGGGCGGTGGGGACGGTGGCCGGCTCGAGGACGTCGATCGACACGGGGCTCGAGCCCCCCGTGGTCGGGGCCTCGATGCCGTTCGAGATCACCGAGGCGAAGTTCTTCGAGATGGAGTTCGCGATCTGCGCGGCACGGCTCGGATCGGTGTCGGCGACCACGAGGTCGATCAGGACGGTGTTCGTCGGTGTGGATGCCTTGACGTGACCTGCCAGGGCCGCGGGCGAGGTCTTCAGGTCGAGGTCGTCGATCACGGGCGTGAGGACACGCGAACTCGTGATGACCCCGACGTAGGACTTGACCTTGAGTTGCGCGGCGCTGCTGCCCTGCACGACCTCGACCGCGCTGCCCTCGTCGACGGACTTCACGGCGACGAACAACTGCGCCTTCGCCTCGTACACCGGGGTGGTGGTGAGGAAGGCGACTGCCCCGACTGCGACGCCGACGAGGGTCGTCGCGAGGAGCGTGACCCAACCCCGGCGAACGAGGCGGAGGAGTTCGGGGAACTGCATGGTGATCGGTCCTGTCGGTCGGTGGAGCGAGCGCGGTCGGGTCGCGGTGCGGGTCAGCGCGCGGTGTACGTGGTCGTGTCGGATCCGTTGACCTTCTCCGGCGCTGAGCCGCGGAACTCGACGGTGTTGCCGCTGTTGGTGGCGAGGCTCTTGCCGACGGTCTTCGCCCGGATGGTGTTGTCAGCGCCCTCGATGATCAGCATGTCGACGTCGAAGTCGATCGTGACCTGAGCGCCGTTGGTCAGCAGGGCGACGGTGTCGCACGGATCGTCGAGTGTCAGGGCGTTGTCCGTGAGGTCCTCGGCGATCACGGTCAGCTGCCCGTTGTCGCAGACGCCGGTCTTCGGGGGAGCCGATCCCTCGGAGAGCGCCGCGGGCGCTTCGGACTTCGTGGGCGTCGGGCTGGAGCCGTCGGTGTGATCGGCGCCGGAACACCCGGTGAGGGTACCGAGCAGGGCGATTGCAGCGATGGTGGTGATGATGGAACGAGTACGGATCATGGTTTCCTCCTATACACAGGATATCAGTATTTCATCGCAGTTGCGAGTCGAAATGCCGGAGGGCCCTCGCTGGGAGCGAGGGCCCTCCGGGTGGGGTGGGACGAGCGTCAGGCGGGGTCGGTCGTGAAGTTGTAGTCGGTGACCTCTTCCTTGGTGGGGGTCGTCTGGTAGATCTTGGTCATGTAGGCGTTGCCGGGCGCAAGGTAGGTACCGTCGATCGCGACCTTGCCGAGGTCGTCAGCGGTGCCGGAGCCGATCTTGCGAGCCCAGGTGGCGGTCTTCGGGCCGGTCCAGATCTCGACGGTCGCGCCGGGGGTCGCACGGAGGGTCCAGTCCGTGACGGAGCCGTTCTGGTCGCGTTCGATCTGGTCGACGGCGTGGAAGCTCTCGGTCTGCAGGTCGCCGAGTTCGGTGACGGTGGTCTTGCCGTTCAGGGCGATCTGTTCGGCCTTGAGCTTGTAGGTCGTGTCGGCGGCGAGGGAGCCGGGCTTGGTCTTCCAGTTGCCGAAGCCGTCGGCCTTGGCCGTGGCGACCAGGCGACCTCGGGGGTTGATCCAGGTCCAGATCTCGACGGTCGCGCCGGGGGTGGCGGTCCCGGCGAAGACCACGCCGGGGTCCGTGCCGCCGAGGATCACGTCCTGGGCGGTGGGGCTGGTGATGACGGTGTCCTGGAACGCGACGGTCGAGAAGGCGAACATGCGGATGTCGTCGACGTAGCCGCCGATCGCGGTCTCCTTGCCGGCGAGTTCGTAGTAGCTCGAGGCGAGCTCGCCGGTGGCGGACCAGTTGCCGTTCTCGTCAGCGTAGGTGGTGAACAGGATGCGGCCGATCTCGGGCCAGGTGCGCAGCTGGACGGTGGAGAACGGCGTCGCGGTGCCGGTGAAGGTGACCTTTCCTGCGGTGATCCGGTCGGCCTTCGCGTCGTCCTGGGTGGGGCTGGTGATCACGAGGGGCCGGTTGCTGACATTGATGTCGAGCTCAGCTGCGACGGTGGTCTCCAGGGCACCCTTCGACTGCGCGGTGACCGTGACCCGGTTGGTGTCGGGGCGGAAGTTGCCCTGGATGCTCCAGTTGCCGTCTGCATCGGTGGTGGTCGTGTGGGTCGTGCCGGTGTCGTCCCGCAGGGTGATCGTCGCGCCGGGCTCGCCGCGGCCGGTGACCGTCGCGAGGGTGGAGTCGACGGTGGCGGTGGGGGCGTTGGCGGTGACGGCGGCACCGAAGTCGGCCGTCGCGCTCGTGGTCTGGGTGCCCTCGATGCCGGTCTGCTCGATCGTCAGCTCGTGGGAGCCAGGTCCGATCGGGTCGATCTGGGTGGACCAGGTGCCGTCATCGCCGACCGTCGCGCTGGCGATGGGGTCGGTGCCGTTCTTGATCGTGATCACGGCACCCTTCGCCCCGGTGCCCGAGACGGTGGCCTTCTTCGTCACGTCCTGGTCGAACGTCACGGTCGCCGTCGGAGTCGTGACGGCCGGCGCCTCGATCGTGGTCGCGGTGAACGAGTTCAGCGACACCGGCCCGAGGCTCGTGGAGCCGTTGATGGAGTAGTTCATGGAGCCGTTGCCTGCAGCCGCATCGCTGTCAGCGATCACCTTCGCGATCCAGCGGAGACCCATGCCGGCGTTCTGACCGAACCCGCTGGAGTTCGCGCTGTCGAAGGTTCCCGTCAGGCTCTTCCCATCCGATGACACGCTGACATCGGTCAGGTTCAGGCTCGACGCGCCCTGCCAGTCCTCATCGACGTAGTGGAACTGGCCGGCAACCGTCTGGTCCGCCGCGAAGGTGCTGTGGCTGGGAGCCGCCAGGGTCACCTCGAACTTGGCTGCGCTGTACTGGTTGGTGGACTTCACTGCGAACGGGACGTCGGTCGCAGTGCCTCGCTCGAGTCGGACGCCGCTGGACACATCGCTCACGACGCCGCCACCGGCGAGACCGGGAACGGTCGTCGGGCTCGTGCTGTCGACCGACACGGTGCCAGCAGCGGTGCTGCCGGTGATCTTGTACCCCATCGAGCCTTCGCCGGCGAGGGTGTCGTTCGATGCGATCACCTTCGGCAGCCATCGCATCCCGTAGCCGTCGAACTGCGCGAAGTCGGGCACGTTCTTGAACGTGCCCGTCAACGTCTTGCCATCGGTCGACACGGTCACGTCGGACAACGTCAAGCCGACTGAGTCCAGCCACGTGGTGCTGCCGCTGCGATGGTACTGACCGGGAACCGTCTGATTCGCGTCGAACCTCGCCCCTGCCGGGGCGGTCAGTCGGATGTTGAGGTTGGCTGTGTTGTACCAGGCAACGGACCGGACCGCGAACGGCACCGGTGTCGGCTGGTTGCGCACGAGCGACGTCGTGGGGGAGGAATCGGCTTGGATGCCGCCGTTCGCCGCAGGGGGAACCGGCGACGCCGGATCGATCGGCATGGTGTCGAAGCGGTAGGCGCTCGTGTCCCGGAGCCAGAACTGCGTGCGATGGCCCTGGTCCTCGCGGTCCCAGGACATGTACTTGTTGAACTTCGGGCTGTAGAAGTTGTTGTCCTTGAAGGTCCAGGCGAAGACGCCTGACGGGGAATCGAGGCAGCTGTCACCCTGGCTGCTGTAGAGCGACGGGGTCGGGGCGAGGTTGTTGGCCAGCAGGCAGGTGTTCCCGGCACCGCGAATGGCGAACGTCCCGCTGGCGTACTTGTACGCCGTCCACGTCCCTGCGCCGGACTTGGCGGCCGCTTCGGACGAGAACGACCCGTACTGCCCGTTCTGCTTGACGGCCACCCACTGGCTCGCGCTCATCTTGTGGATGAGCTGGAACGTGGCTCCCGTCTGGGGGGCCGTGGTGGCCGAAGCGGAAGCGGCCCCGAACGAGAGTCCGGAGGCGAGCGTCGCGATGGCGAGCGCCGAGGCGCTGACCGCCCGCCCGACCCGTGACTTCTTGCTGGTCATGCGTCATGCCCTTTCGGTAGTGGTCCCGTGCATGGCACCAGCACGGGACGGAGAGATATAAACATATCAAATGTACAGTGATGGTGGCGAAGTCGGCGGCGCTCGCGTGCCCCGTCGCCCTCGTCGAGCGTCCGGGGTTGCCCTGCTCGCGGTCCCGTCGCGGCCTTCGTGATGTGCGTCCCCGGTGCTCCCTCCTGCTCGGGACATCGCCATGACTGCGAGGGGGACGGGCTCGACGGAAGTGTCGCTGCTCGGCCTTGCGTCCACAGGACTCAGGTGTAGAGTTGAGTCCATCGGACGCAAGTCCGCAGACTTCCGCAACCACGCACCCGACAGAAGGAGCACCACACCATGGGACGTGCAGTAGGCATCGACCTCGGAACCACCAACTCGGTCGTCAGCGTGCTCGAGGGCGGTGAGCCCACGGTCATCGCGAACGCCGAGGGGCTCCGCACCACGCCGTCGATCGTCGCCTTCACCAAGGACGGCGAGGTGCTGGTCGGCGAGACCGCCAAGCGTCAGGCCGTCACGAACGTCGACCGCACCATCGCGAGCGTCAAGCGCCACATCGGTACCGACTGGAAGGTCGACATCGACGGCAAGAGCTACACGCCGCAGGAGATCTCGGCCCGCACGCTCGGCAAGCTTAAGCGCGACGCCGAGCAGTACCTCGGTGAAGACGTCACGGACGCGGTGATCACCGTCCCGGCGTACTTCAACGACGCCGAGCGTCAGGCCACGAAGGACGCCGGTGAGATCGCCGGGCTCAACGTCCTGCGCATCATCAACGAGCCGACCGCGGCCGCGCTGGCCTACGGCCTCGACAAGGGCAAGGAAGACGAGCTCATCCTGGTCTTCGACCTCGGTGGCGGCACGTTCGACGTCTCCCTGCTCGAGGTGGGCAAGGACGACGACTTCTCCACGATCCAGGTCCGCGCGACCTCGGGCGACAACCGCCTGGGCGGTGACGACTGGGACCAGCGCATCGTCGACCACCTGGTCAAGAAGTTCAAGGACGAGCACGGCGTCGACCTGTCCACGGACAAGATCGCCAAGCAGCGTCTGAAGGAAGCCGCCGAGCAGGCGAAGAAGGAACTGTCGTCGCAGATGTCGGCGAACATCCAGCTCCCGTACCTGACGCTGACGGCCGACGGCCCGCTCAACCTCGACGAGACCATCTCGCGCGCCCAGTTCGAGCAGATGACCTCCGACCTGCTCGACCGCACGAAGAAGCCCTTCAACGACGTCATCAAGGAAGCGGGCGTGTCGGTCAACGACATCGCGCACGTGGTGCTGGTCGGCGGCTCGACCCGCATGCCCGCCGTGGCCGAGGTCGTCAAGTCGCTGACCGGTGGCAAGCAGCCGAACCAGGGCGTCAACCCGGACGAGGTGGTCGCCGTCGGCGCCGCACTGCAGGCCGGTGTGCTGAAGGGTGAGCGCAAGGACGTCCTGCTCATCGACGTCACGCCGCTGTCGCTCGGCATCGAGACCAAGGGCGGCCTGATGACGAAGCTCATCGACCGCAACACCGCGATCCCGACCAAGCGCAGCGAGACCTTCACGACCGCTGACGACAACCAGCCCTCCGTCGCGATCCAGGTCTTCCAGGGCGAGCGCGAGTTCACCCGGGACAACAAGCCGCTCGGCACGTTCGAACTGACCGGCATCGCGCCGGCTCCCCGTGGCGTCCCGCAGGTCGAGGTCACGTTCGACATCGACGCCAACGGCATCGTGCACGTGTCCGCGAAGGACAAGGGCACCGGCAAGGAGCAGTCGATGGTCATCTCCGGCGGCTCGTCGCTGCCGAAGGAGGACATCGAGCGCATGGTCCGCGAGGCCGAGGAGCACGCGGCCGAGGACAAGGCCCGCCGTGAGGCCAACGAGCGTCGCAACCAGGCGGAGCAGCTCGTCTACTCGATCGAGAAGCTCATCAAGGAGAACGACGAGAAGCTCCCCGCGGACGTCAAGTCCGAGGTGCAGGCCGACGTCGACGCGCTGAAGTCCGCCCTCGCGGGTGAGGACGACGACGCGGTCAAGACCGCCTACGACAAGCTCAACGAGTCGCAGGGCAAGCTCGGCCAGGCCATCTACAGCCAGCAGGACGCGGGTGCCGCGGCCGGTGGCGAGCAGCCGACCGCCGACGGCCAGGCGCAGCAGGACGACGAGGACATCGTCGACGCCGAGGTCGTGGACGACGAGGACGACAAGGACAAGAAGTAACGATGACGGATCCCAAGGACAACGTGCCCGAGGACGCCGAGCCCCAGGTCGAGGGCGACGCCACCAACGCGCAGGAGCCCGAGGACCTCATCGAGGCGGAGGGGCCGGACGTGGAAGTGCCCACCGACGGCCCCGCCGCTGGCGGCCCCCAGTCGGACCTCTCCCCGGAGGACCAGGCGCTCCTGGACGACGCCGCGCGCGGCATCGAAGAGGACAAGCTCTCCCAGGCGGACCGCGACCTCGTCGCCGACATGCGTGCCGACATGCTCCGCGCACAGGCCGAGCTGGTGAACTTCCGGAAGCGCGTCGAGCGCGACCGCGAGGCGAACCGCGACGCCGTCATCGCCGAGGTCGTCCGCGCCCTGCTCCCGGCCCTGGACGACCTGACCCGTGCCGAGGCGCACGGGGACCTCGCGGACGGTCCGATGCAGGTCATCGGGCAGAAGATCCGCGGCGGTTTCGACAAGTTCGGGCTCGTGCAGATCGGCGAGAAGGGCGAGACCTTCGACCCGAAGGTGCACGAGGCGATCGTGCAGCTGCCCACGCCGGGTGCGACCGACCAGACCGTCGCGGACGTCGTGGAGCCGGGCTACAAGCTCGGCGACCGCGTCCTGCGTGCGGCCAAGGTCGCCGTCGCGGTCCCGGCCTGAGCAGGCTCGTCACGACCAGGAACGGAAGGTAGGGCTCGATGGCCAGTCAGGACTGGTTCGACAAGGACTTCTACAAGGTCCTCGGCGTCGACAAGACGGCGAGCGACGCTGAGCTGAAGAAGACCTACCGCAAGCTCGCCCGGCAGTACCACCCGGACTCCAACCCGGGGGACGCCGCGGCCGAGTCCCGCTTCAAGGAGATCAGCGAGGCGTACTCGGTGCTCTCCGACAAGGAACAGCGCGCCGAGTACGACCAGGTCCGCGCCATGGGCTCGGGCGCCCGCTTCACGGCGGGTGGCCCGGGCGCCCAGGGCGGGTTCGAGGACGTCTTCGGCGGCATGTTCGGCCAACAGGGCGGGCAGCGCGTGCGCTTCGGTCAGGGCGGAGGTCGCGGTGGTGCCGGTGGCTTCGAGGACATCCTCGGTGGGATGTTCGGCGGCGGCGGCGGCGGGGGCTTCGGGCAGTCGTCCGGCGGCTTCCGCGGCTTCGGCGGTCCGACCAAGGGCCGGGACGTCACCGCGTCGACGACGCTCGACTTCACCACTGCGATCGCCGGTGACACCGTCAAGCTCTCGCAGGGCAACGGCAAGCCGGTGAACGTCCGGATCCCCGCCGGCGTCGCCGACGGACAGAAGATCCGCCTGCGCGGCCGCGGCGAGCCGAGTCCGGACGGGGGTGACGACGGCGACCTGGTCGTCAGCGTCTCCGTCCGGAAGCACCCGGTCTTCGAGCGCGACGGGCTCAACCTGCGGGTCGACGTGCCGGTGACGTTCGCCGAGGCGGCGCTCGGCGCGACGATCCAGGTCCCGACGCTCGGCGGCGAGCCCGTCAAGCTCCGCGTCGCGCCCGGCACGCCCTCTGGTCGTGTCCTGCGCGTCAAGGGACGCGGGGTCGCGACGAAGAGCGGGACCGGTGACCTGCTCGCGACCGTGCAGGTCGCGGTGCCGTCGCACCTGTCGGACAAGCAGCGCGAGGCCGTCGAGGCCCTCCGCGCGGCACTACCCGACGAGGACCCTCGCGAGGACCTCCTCGCCAAGGCGCGCAGCTGACGCTGCGCGACCACAGCAACGAACCGGCCGGGGCCCACGCTGCCGGTGCCGGCCCGTCGCGAAGCGGCGGGTCGGCCGTGCCGGTGGGGAGAGGCCCGGTGCGGCTCCGTCAGGAAGCCGCACCGGGCCTCCAGGCTGGTCCTGCACCACGCGGACGACGGAGAGGAAGAGGCCGTGACCGACATGGACGAGAACTCGCCCGTCTTCGCGATCGCGACGGCGGCGGAACTCGCCGAGATGCACCCGCAGACGCTGCGGCAGTACGACCGGCTCGGCCTGGTCGTGCCCGGCCGGACCCGCGGCGGATCGCGCCGCTACTCGATGCGGGACGTCGTGCAGCTGCGGGAGATCGCACGCCTGGGGTCCGAGGGCGTCTCGCTCGAGGGCATCCGCCGCGTGCTCGAGTTGGAGAACGAGAACAAGGCGCTGCGGGAGCGCGTCCGTGAGCTCGAGACGGCCCTCGCGGATCAGCTCATCAACCGCCCGGGCGCGCGCGTGTTCGCCGCGACGACCACGGGGGCCGCGGTGTCACTCCGCGCCGGGGCGCGACCGCAGCGGAACACGCAGATCGTGCTCTGGCGCCCGATGTCGTGATCTTCCGTACGGAGAGTATCAGTGTGAGCGATCTGTTCACGCTGATCGGAACGGAGGCCATCCGCTTGCGCGGACGTGGTTCGGTGGTTCGGGAAGGGATCGCGCTCGTCGCGGCATCGATGGTCGTCCTCGGAGTGGGCGGCTGCGCGGCGTCGACTGCTCGGACCGGACCGGTCCTCACGGCACTGGTCGGGACGTGGTCCTGCGACGTGAGTGGGACGGGTGGGAAGCGCGTCGCTCGGTCGACGACGGCGTGGACCCCGCACTGTCCTACTACGGCGGTGACCGGTACCGCATCGAGATCGAACGCGGCGCCTGGAGGCTGAGCGGTGAGCGTCAGGGGACGGCTGTGTCGGCATCCGGACGATGGGGGAAGGAGCCGCTCCTGTGGGCTCCAGCCGGGCAGTCGATCGAGTACCAGTTCACTGCGGACGGCGGCCCGGCGGTGTCCTTCTCGCCCGGCACGCGCCTGGCGCAGCGACCCGAGCGCATCGAGGCGGATGCCTACGGGGACGAGCCGGAGTTCCACGCGGACTTCCCGACGCACACGGTCACCAGCACGCGATGACCCTGGTGTCCAAGTCGGTGCAGGCGCCGAGTGCGTGGACATGGCGGTGACGTCCGGCGCGAGTGCGTCCTCACCCAGGCGCGTGGTCGGGATCGGGGCGCAGGGGCATCGATCGGAGGGCTCGCTCCGCAAGCCGACCGTCGCCGCCCTCGACCGCGAGCTGCAGTGCGACGATCCGTTCCCACGGCAGTGCGATCGGCAAGTCCTCGTGGCGGAGTCGGAAGGTCAGGGCGTCGACGGACCCTCGGAGCCGTGAGCAGAGCACGGGGTTCGTGCACGACGCGATGGAACTGCGGTGGACCGGGGCAGCCGCATCGGTCACGGCATCCCACTCGCCGAGCCGGACGGTGTCGAGCAGTGCTCCGACGCGACTCCCGAGCGCGGACCGCACGGTGCCGTCGAGCGGGGTGCAGGGCGCGATCGCGCGGGCGGGGGGCGAGGGCCAGCCGTGGACATCTCAGGTACGAAAGCGTCGGCGTGCCGGTCGCAGGCGTCGCTCAGTACGCTGACCGGATGCGCGTGTCTGACTTCGCCGACCAGTTCCGGCGAGACCCCGGCGACGGGGGACCGGACCTGGTGACCATCGACGGCACCGACCGGTTCCTGCTCGACGAGGCGCCGCACGTGCACGGCGACGCGGTCCGGCAGCCCGGCGAGGTCGCCGTCGTGGACGACCGGGCCGGGGTGCTCACCCTCGGGCTGATCACACTGCACGGTGCCTCGGACGTCCGGGTCGTGCAGGACTCCCTCGCCGGGGTCCGGGCGCTCCAGGCCGCCGCCGGCACGTTCGGGCTGCGCGGCTTCCGGCACGCCGAGACCGCCGAGCAGGCCTTCCGTGACGTCCGGCTCGTGCTGCTCCGGCTCTCGAAGTCGAACGACCGACTGGACGAGCTCGCCCGTGCCGTCGCACGCTGGGCCGCCCCGGACGTGGTGCTGCTGTGCGGCGGGGTCACGAAGCACATGACGCTGTCCCAGAACGACGTCCTCCGCCGGTACTTCGGCGAGGTCACCCCGTCACGTGGGCGGGGGAAGTCCCGGCTCCTCGTCGCACAGGATCCCCTGCGCGCCGCCGCCGTGCGGGCGGACACGACGAACCCGTGGCCGCGCGCGGTGCACGTGGACGAGCTCGGCATGACGCTCGTCGCACACGGCGGGGTCTTCGCGGGCACGTCGCTCGACCAGGGCACCCGGGTGCTGCTCGACGTCGCCGACCAGGCGGTCCCGACGGCGCGGACGGTGGTCGACCTGGGCTGCGGCAACGGCGTCATCGCGACCGCGATCGCGCGGCGCCGGCCGCGGGTCCGCGTGGTCGCGACGGACGTCTCGTCGATCGCGGTCGCGTCGACGCGGGCGACGGCGGCGGCGAACGGCGTGGCCGACCGGGTCGCGGTCGTGCGGTCGGATGCGGGCGACGAGCTCGACGAGGGCGCGGCGCAGCTCGTGCTCTGCAACCCGCCCTTCCACGAGGGCACGACGGTGAGCACCGACGCGGCCGAGGCGATGTTCCGGAACGCGGCCACGATCCTCCAGTCCGGCGGTGAACTGTGGTGCGTCTGGAACTCGCACCTGCGGTACCGGCCGCTCCTGGAGCGGTCGGTCGGGCCGACGCGGCAGGTCGTGCGGACCGCCAAGTTCACGGTCACCGCCTCACGGCGGTCCTGACGCGCGACGGGAGGCCGGTGGCTGCGTGCGCCACGGGCCTCCCGTCGTCGTGTGGGTCGCCCTGGGCGACCGGCGGCCGTCAGGCCGGGACGTAGTCGAACGTGTCCGGGTCCGGCCCGGTGCGGTGTCCCTTGTCGAGCGAGGTGATCGCCGTCATGTCGTCGTCGGAGAGCTCGAAGTCGAAGATCGCGAAGTTCTCCTCGACGCGCGAGCGGGTGACCGACTTCGGGAAGACGATGTCACCGCGCTGGATGTGCCAGCGGAGGACGACCTGCGCCGGGGTCTTGCCGGTGTTGCCGGCGATCCGGGTGATGGTCTCGTCGTCGAGCACGAGGCCCTGGGCGATCGGGGACCAGGCCTCGGTCGCGATGCCGTGCTCGCGGCCGTACGCGCGGAGCTCGTCCTGGACGAGGTACGGGTGCACCTCGATCTGGTTCACGGCCGGGGTGATCGTGGTCTCGGAGGCGAGACGGTTGAGGTGGTGGGTCTGGAAGTTCGAGACACCGATCGAGCGGGCGGTGCCGCCGCGGTAGAGCTCCTCCATCGCCTGCCAGGTCGGCACGAAGTCCGACACCGTGGGCAGCGGCCAGTGGATGAGGAACAGGTCGGTGTAGCCGCCGAGCAGGTCGGCCGACTTCTTGCCGTTCTCGAGCGCCGCATCCGGGTCGTGGAACCCGTTGTTGAGCTTCGAGGTGACGAAGATCTCCGAGCGGTCGATACCGGACTCGGCGATGGCCTCGCCGACCTCCTTCTCGTTGCCGTACATCTCGGCGGTGTCGATGTGGCGGTAGCCGACCTCGAGGGCGGTGAGGGTGGCTTCCTTGGTGTTCTCCGGCTCGATCTGGAACACCCCGAAGCCGAGCTGGGGGATGGTCTTTCCGTCGTTGAGCGTGATGTTCGGAACGGTCATGACGACATGCAACCAAACGGCCCCCAGCGCGCTTCCCGGGAACGTCCAGACGGGCGCGTCCCCCGACCGGGGGCGCCCCGCCAGCGAGGCCGCGACGGGGCGACCCGGCTAGGCGAGCGACGCGGTGATGTAGGCGAGCAGCGCCTCCGCGTAGGCCCGTGCCGCGTCCGGAGCGGGGAACTCCCGGTCGGCGCCGTCGATCGTCGCCGTCACCGCGAAGCCCGCGCTGAGCGAGACGAAGGCCGGGCCGAGGAGCTCGCGGAGCTGGTCCTCGCGCGGCAGCCAGAGCGACTCGGACGCCTCGACCGAGTCGAGCGCCCACTCGGTCGTGCCGTTGAAGCCGAGCACGGTGCCGCTCGGGTAGTCGTGCCGCTCGACGGTCATCTCGGACACCGTGTAGACGTCGTCGTCGACGCCCGGCTTGTCGATGACGAAGCGGTCTCCGGTGGTCGGGTGCCAGCGGAGTCCGGCGTCGCGGAGGGACCGGGCGAGCTCGACGGTGATCACCGGTCCACCCTGCCACGGAGCCGGTGTCACGCGCCCGGCGACGCGGAATCCGTCCCCACCCCTGGGGCGCACCGAGTCGGGCGTACTAGCATCGCGGAGCACCCCTGCGCACGCGGTCGTCACGACGCCCGCGTGCGCAGATGCGACGACGCCTGGGCGACCGGTGTCGTGCCTCCCGTCCGGTCCCACCGGCCACGGGCACGACCGCCGGCCGGTGTCAGGACCACCGTGGCGGCACGAGCCGCGCCCGGTCCCGTCAGCCCCGACCCAGTCCGCCCAGAGAAGGACCCGCATGACCCTCGAGCGCGAGGAACTCCGTGACGACTGGACCGTGGCGATCGCGGGGGACCAGGTGCCGAGCGGGGCACCCGCCGACCTCGTCGGTCGCGCGCTCCCGGCGACTGTCCCCGGGCAGGTGCACACCGACCTCGAGCGCGAGGGCGTGATCGCCGACCCGACGTTCGACCGCAACGAGGACGCCTCCGCCTGGGTCGGCCGCGCCGACTGGGCCTACCGGCGGCACGTCGACGTCGACCCGCGTGGGTTCGAGCGCGTCGACCTGGTGTGCGACGGCCTGGACACCGTCGCCGAGCTGAGCCTGGACGGTGTCGTCCTCGGCACCACGCGGAACATGCACCGGCGCTACCGCTTCGACCTCAACGACGTCCCCGGTCCGACGGGGCGGCGCGAGCTCGAGCTGCTGTTCGAGTCGGCCTACCGCGAGGCCGGCCGCGTCGCCGCGCGCGCCGGTGCGATGCCCGGCCCGTACGACGAGCCGTTCCCGTACGTCCGCAAGCAGGCGTCGAACTTCGGCTGGGACTGGGGGCTCACCGCCGTCACGAGCGGGCCGTGGCGCCCGGTCGCGATCGAGCGGTGGTCGACGGCCCGACTGGCCGAGGTCCAGCCCCTCGTCGACGTCGAGGCGGGGGAGGGGGTCCTCGACGCGCACGTCCGGGTCGAGCGCTCGGGGATGAACGACCTCGACCAGGACGGCGAGGACGACGACCTGGTGCTCGTGGTCACGGTCGCCGGCCCCACGGTCGACGGCGGGACGACCCGACAGCGGTCCCGGGCGCAGCTGACCCCGAAGGACGACGAGACCGTGGTGACCGTGCGGGTGCCGGACGCGCTCCGCTGGTGGCCGAGGGGGTACGGCGCGCAACCGCGGTACGACGTCACCGTCGAGCTGCAGACGGTCGACGGCGAGGTCCTGGACCGGCACACGGCGAAGACCGGCTTCCGTTCGGCGCGCATCGACACCACCGACGACGCCGTGGGCAAGCCGTTCGACGTGGTCGTGAACGGCGCCGTGGTCGACGTCGGTAGACCGTGTCCGGGTGTCCGAGCGGCTGCGCGTCGCGGCGGACCTCGGCGTGAACCTCGTCCGCGTCTGGGGCGGCGGGGTCTACGAGTCCGACGAGTTCTACGACGTGTGCGACGAACTCGGGCTGCTCGTGTGGCAGGACTTCGCGTTCGCCTGCGCGGCGTACCCGGAGATCGAGCCGATCCGCAGCGAGGTCGTCGCCGAGGCACGGGACAACGTCGCGCGGCTCTCCGGTCACCCGTCGCTCGTGCTCTGGAACGGCAACAACGAGAACATCTGGCTGCACGACGTCGACGGCTGGGCCGACGTACTCGGCGACCGCGGCTGGGGGCTCGACTACTACCTCGACCTGCTGCCGACGATCGTCGACGCGGTCGACCCGTCGCGCTTCTACACGGTCGCGTCGCCGTGGTCCGGGTCCGAGAGCCTGTTCGCGAACGACGTCGACCACGCTACCGCGACTCGGTGCCGCGCTTCGTGTCGGAGTTCGGCTGGCAGGCGCCGCCCGCGTGGCGCACCCTGCGGGACGCCGTCACCGACGAGCCGCTCCGCGTCGACGCGCCGGGCGTCGTGCACCACCAGAAGGCCGACGACGGGATGGCGAAGCTCGCCCGCGGGATCGCGCCGCGGTTCGGCTCCGTGGACCCGTCGGAGTTCGACCGCTGGCACTACCTGACGCAGCTGCAACAGGCGCGGGCGGTCGCGACGGGCGTCGAGCACTGGCGCACGCACTGGCCGCGCAACACAGGTGTCGTGCTGTGGCAGCTCAACGACCTGTGGCCGGTGTCGTCGTGGTCGGCGGTCGACTCGGCGGGGCGGCTGAAGCCGCTCGCGCACGAGCTGCGTCGCCTGTACGACGACGTCCTGCTGACGATCCGGCCGGTGACCCGCGGGTCCGTGGCGGCTGGTGCCGCTGCGCCCGGCGACGTCGGGGTCGTCGGCGGGCCCGATCAGGCCGACGGGTCTGATCAAGCCGACGCGTCGGGTCCGACCGACGGGTCACGTCCGGCTCCTGACGACCAGCCTGGAGGCGCGGAACACGACGTCCCGTCGGCTGCCGCCGGTGGGACGGCCGAGTTGGTCACCCTGTCCGACACGCTGTCCCTCGGGGTGTCACCAGGCGCCTTCGGGCAGTCGCCCGTCGAGGTCGCCGTGCGGTCGGCACGCGCCGGCCGGGACAGCGTCGTGCGCGTCCGCCGGGTGACGGTCGCGGGCACGATCCTCGCCGAGGTGACGCTCCCCGTCCGCCTGTCCGAGGCCGGGGTCGCGGTCGTCGCCCTGCCCGAGTCGGTCGGTGTCCTCGACGACCCGACGCGCGAGCTCGTCGTGGCGGACATGGACTGGCGGCGCGCGGTGTGGACGGCCACCCCGGACAAGGACGTGCGCTGGGAGCCGGCGCGGTACCGGACCACGGTGACGCCGGCGGCGGACGGGGACGGCCACGACCTGGTCGTCGAGGCGGACTCCCTCGTGCGGGACCTGCTCGTCCAGCCCGACCGGCTCGCCCCGACCGGCACCGTCGACCGCGGGTTCATGACGCTGCTGCCGGGGGAGCGGGTCGACTTCCGGCTCCGCGGGCTGACCGACGCCGACGTCCGGCGGCTCGGCGAGCCCTTCGTGCTGAGCTCACTCGACGAACACCTCTGAAATACTGCACACTGCTCTGATATACTGATCCCGCGTTCCGTCGGCCGACGGGCGCGGGATCGGCTCCCGACCGGTCCCTCCCCGGAACCGGAAGGCCGTCGATGTCGCTCGCAGTGCGCCAGATCCACTCGACGGAGGCCGCGTCTCCCGCGCCTCGACGCCCTGCGGCCGGCCTCTCGGTCGTGCTCGCGACACTCGACCTCGTCCTGCTCACCGTCGCCTTCACGACGGCGCACCTGCTCCGCTTCCCCTGGGAGGTGCCACCGGTGCACACCGCGCCGGGGTGGACCGAGTTCCTCGTCGCGCCCTGCATCGTCGTGCTCTGGATGACGATGCTGTCGGTCTTCCGCACGCGGCACCCGCGGATCGTCGGGGTCGGCGGTGACGAGTACCGCCGGCTCCTCACGGCGAGCCTGCTCACCGGCGCCGCGGTCGCGATCGTCGCGTACGCCGTCCGACTCGACCTCGCCCGCGGCTACGTCGCGATCGCGTTCCCCGTCGGTCTCGTGCTGCTCGCACTCGGACGGAAGGCCGTCCGCACCGTGCTCGCGGGGCAGCGTGCCCGGGGTCGGCGGCTGCAGGACGTCCTGCTCGTCGGCGACCTGGACGACGTCCGCTACGTCGGGCGACGGATCGTCGTGACGCCGGCAGCCGGGTACCGCGTCGGTGGGGTCGTCACGGACTGCCCGGCCCCGGACGGCCTCGTCGACCTCGACGGGGTCCGGCTGCCCGTGCTCGGCGGGCTCGACCGGGTGCTCGACCTCGCGGCGTCGACCGGCGTCGCGGCCGTGGTCGTCGCGGGTGCCGTGCGGGGTGGTCACGAGCGGCTCCGGCGGCTCGGGTGGGAGCTCGAGGAGCGCGGGGTCGAGCTCGTGGTGTCGTCGCCGCTCGCGGACATCGCCGCCGGCCGGGTGCACGAGCGCCCCGTGGACGGTCTGCCGCTCATGCACGTCGAACTCCCGGACTACCGGCGCCGCGCGGGCAAGCGGGTCCTCGACGTCGTCGCGGCGACGCTCGGACTCGTGCTCCTCGCGCCGGTGTTCGCCGTCGTCGCGGCGGCGATCCGGCTCGACGACGGCGGGCCGGTGCTGTTCCGGCAGGCGCGCGTGGGCCGCGGCGGGCAGGAGTTCCCGATCCTGAAGTTCCGGACGATGTGCGTCGACGCCGAATCGCGCGTCGCCGACCTCGCGCAGTACAACCAGGGCGCAGGTCCCCTGTTCAAGATGCAGGCCGACCCGCGGGTGACCCGCGTCGGCGCGTTCCTCCGCCGGACGTCGCTCGACGAGCTCCCGCAGCTCTGGAACGTCCTGACCGGCACGATGAGCCTGGTGGGGCCACGTCCGGCGCTCCCGCGCGAGGTCGCCGTCTACCGGGACTTCGCGGATCGCCGCCTGCTCGTGACCCCGGGCATCACCGGGCTCTGGCAGGTCAGCGGTCGCTCCGACCTGGACTGGGCCGAGGGCGTCCGGCTCGACCTGCACTACGTCGAGAACTGGTCGTTCCTGCACGACGTCGTCATCCTCGCGCGGACGATCCCGTCCGTGCTGCGTTCCCGCGGCGCCTACTAGCCGCCCACCGACCCCGGCCGTGCCTTGACCCGCGACCGGAACGGCGCACCCCCGGAGAGCAACGGCCTCCGGGGGTGCTGCCGTGCGGCGTCTGCCTGTGCGAACGGTGACGGTTCCGGCGCTCGCCTGTGCTTCCGGGAGCGTGCGGGTTAGCATGGACGCACCACGGACTTCCGCCCGACGTGTCGACGGCGACTCGGAACCAGCGGCGACCAGAACTCGATCCAAGGAGTCACCATGTTGCAAGGCCTCGGCGGGGTGCACCTGCTGATCATCCTCGGCATCATCATCCTGCTGTTCGGTGCGACCAAGCTCCCGGCACTCGCCAAGGGCCTCGGTCAGTCGATCAACATCTTCAAGAAGGAGATGGGTGACGACAAGAAGGGCAAGGACGACACGACGGTCACCACCGTCGCGCCGGACACCACCACGGGCACGGCGCAGTCGGCCGCTCCCGCACAGCCAGTGGTCAACCCCGGCCCCTCGGTGCAGCCGAACTCGGACAGCCGGCAGTAACGCACCGCCGGTTCCCCCACGGATCCAGGACCCAGCCCCGTCCTGTCGGCAGCCCCCGCGACCACCGGTCGCGGGGGCTTCGGCGTTGCCGGGGTCCGTCCGGCTGCGGCGCGGGACAGCTCGCGTCGCGCGCCTTGGAGCCGGTCGGAGCGCCCGCATCGCCGGCGGAGGATGATGGGCCGATGAGCGCCCCGGCCGCCACGGCACCCCTGCGGGACGACCGGCGCACCGTGCTCGTCGTCGCGATCCTCGCCTCGTTCGTGGTGGGTCTCGACACGAGCGTCGTGAACGTGGCGCTCCCCGTGATCCGCCAGGACCTCGGCGGCGGGCTCGTCGTGCAGCAGTGGGTCGTCGACGCCTACTTGGTGACGCTCGGGTCGTTGATCCTCGTCGCGGGGTCGCTCTCCGACGCGTTCGGACGGGTCCGCATCGTCAGGTGGGGACTCGTCGTCTTCGGGGTCGCATCGGTGGTGTGCGCCGTCGCCCCCACCGGGGCGGTGCTCATCGTCGCCCGCGCGCTGCAGGGCGTCGGCGGCGCCCTCGTCACCCCGAGCTCGCTCGCGCTCATCGTCGCGGCGTTCCGGGGGTCGGCGCAGACGAAGGCGATCGGGACGTGGACCGGCTGGTCGAGCGCGGCGATGATCCTCGGTCCGCTGGTCGGCGGGCTCATCGTCGACGGGATCGGCTGGCGGTGGATCTTCGTGCTCACAACGGCGCCGATCGTCGTCACGATCGTGCTCGTGACCCGGATCACCGGCGACGTGCACCCGGCACACCGGCCGCGGATCGACGTCACGGGTGCGGTGCTCGCGGTGCTCGGCGTCGGCGGGGCGGTGCTCGGGCTGATCGAGCAGGAGCGCCTCGGCTGGACCGCCCCCGTGGTCGTCGTGGCCCTGGTGGTCGGTGCCGCGTCCCTGCTGGCGTTCGTCCCGTGGGAGCGACACGTCACCCGGGCCGGTCGGGTGCCGCTCGTGCCGCTCGAACTCTTCCGGGCGCGGAACTTCTCGGTCGGCAACGCGGCGACGCTGTCCGTCTACGGCGCGCTCGGCATGGTCGGCTTCGTCGTGACGCTCTTCGTCCAGGAGGTCTGGGGCTTCCCGGCCTGGCTCGCCGGCCTCGCGACGCTGCCCCCGACCCTGCTGCTCCTGCTGCTGTCCTCCACCGTCGGAGTCCTGGCCGGACGCTACGGCCCGCGGTGGTTCATGGCGGCCGGCCCCGCGGTCGCCGCCGTCGGTGCGCTCCTCATGATCGCCGCCGGTCAGGACCCGCGGGCGTACTGGTGGTCGGTGCTCCCGGGCCTGGTGCTCGTGGGGGTCGGGATCGCCACGATGGTGACGCCCCTGACCAGTGCGGTGCTCGGGTCGGTCCCGGAGTCCGGGGCC
Source organism: Curtobacterium sp. Csp1 (assembly GCF_013347185.1). Lineage (NCBI taxonomy): Bacteria > Bacillati > Actinomycetota > Actinomycetes > Micrococcales > Microbacteriaceae > Curtobacterium > Curtobacterium sp. Csp1. The sequence continues at coordinate 4,128,265 of NZ_CP054594.1, read as the reverse complement.
GGCGTCGGGTCGGCCGTGAACAACGCCCTCGCGCGGATCGCCAGCCTGGTGACGGTGGCGCTCGCCGGGGTCGTCCTCGGTGGTGGGATGAACACCGCCGGGTTCCACCGCGCCGCGGTCGTGATGGCGTGCCTGCTCGCCGCCGGCGCCGTCGTCAGCGCGGTCGGGATCCGGAATGATCCCGCGCGCACATGAGTTGAGTCGAGTAGGCTCAAGTACAACTCCACGGCACGGAAAGGACGGACCGCATGGCGAACCTCCAGGGCGCTCCCGACTCGCAGGAACGGCAGAAGACCGCCCTCGAGCAGTACGGCGTCGACCTCACCGCGATCGCCCGGAGCGGCAAGCTCGACCCGGTCGTCGGCCGGGACGCCGAGATCCGCCGGGTGTCGCAGGTGCTCACCCGCCGCACGAAGAACAACCCGGTGCTCATCGGTGAGCCCGGTGTCGGCAAGACCGCCGTCGTCGAGGGGCTCGCACAGCGCATCGTCGCCGGGGACGTCGCCGACTCGCTCAAGGACAAGCGCCTCGTCTCGCTCGACATGTCCGCGCTCATCGCCGGTGCCAAGTACCGGGGTGAGTTCGAGGAGCGGCTCAAGGCCGTCCTCAAGGAGATCGACGAGTCGGACGGGCAGGTCATCACCTTCATCGACGAGCTGCACACCCTGATGGGCGCCGGCGGCGGTGAGGGATCGGTCGCGGCGTCGAACATGCTCAAGCCGATGCTCGCGCGCGGTGAGCTCCGGCTCATCGGCGCGACGACGCTCGACGAGTACCGCGAGTACATCGAGAAGGACGCCGCGCTCGAGCGCCGCTTCCAGCAGGTCTTCGTGGGGGAGCCCACGGTCGAGGACACCGTTGCGATCCTGCGCGGACTCAAGGAGCGGTACGAGGCGCACCACAAGGTGACGATCAACGACTCCGCGCTGGTGGCCGCGGCGAGCCTGTCGAACCGGTACATCTCCGGCCGTCAGCTGCCCGACAAGGCCATCGACCTGATCGACGAGGCCGCGAGCCGACTCCGCATGGAGATCGACTCCAGCCCGGTCGAGATCGACGAGCTCAAGCGCACCGTCGACCGGCTGCGCGTCGAGGAGTTCGCGCTGAAGCAGGAGAAGGACGACGCCTCGAAGGCGCGCCTCGAGACGCTGCGCGCCGAGCTCGCCGGACGGCAGACGCTGCTCGACGAGCTCGAGCAGCGCTGGCAGGCCGAGCGGGCCAGCCTGAACCGGATCGGTGAGCTGAAGCAGCAGCTCGACGAGCTGAACATGCGCAGCCAGCGGGCGCAGCGCGAGGCCGACTACGAGACGGTGTCCCGGCTCGAGTACGGCGAGAAGCCGCGCATCGAGGCCGAGCTCGCCGCCGCCGAGCAGGCCGAGAGTGCCGAGCGCATGGTCAACGACAGCGTCACCGACGAGGACATCGCCGCCGTGATCGCGCAGTGGACGGGCATCCCGATGGGGCGTCTGCTGCAGGGCGAGACCGAGAAGCTGCTGCACCTGGAGACCGAGCTCGGCCGCCGGATCATCGGGCAGCGGAGCGCGGTCGGCACCGTGTCCGAGGCCGTCCGGCGGACCCGCGCAGGCATCTCCGACCCGGACCGTCCGACGGGCTCGTTCCTGTTCCTCGGTCCCACCGGTGTCGGCAAGACCGAGCTCGCGAAGGCGCTCGCCGAGTTCCTGTTCGACGACGAGAAGGCCCTCGTCCGGATCGACATGAGCGAGTACGGCGAGAAGCACTCGGTCGCGCGGCTCATCGGCGCCCCGCCCGGGTACGTCGGCTACGAGGCCGGCGGGCAGCTCACCGAGACCGTCCGGCGTCGGCCCTACTCCGTCGTGCTGCTCGACGAGGTCGAGAAGGCGCACCCGGAGGTCTTCGACGTCCTGCTCCAGGTGCTCGACGACGGACGACTGACCGACGGGCAGGGTCGGACGGTCGACTTCCGGAACACTATCCTCATCCTGACGTCGAACCTCGGCTCGCAGTTCATGACGGATCTGTCCCTGTCGGACGCGCAGCGCGAGGAGGCGGTCCGCGAGCTCGTGCAGCAGGCGTTCCGTCCCGAGTTCGTGAACCGGCTCGACGACATCGTCGTGTTCCAGGCGCTCACGAGCGACGACCTCGGTCAGATCGTCTCGCTGTACGTCGACCGGCTCGCCCGCCGCCTGTCCGACCGGCGGCTCGAGCTCGCGGTCACGCCGCAGGCACGTGGCTGGCTCGCCGAGCGCGGGTACGACCCGGTGTACGGGGCGCGCCCGCTCCGCCGGTTGATGCAGCGGCAGATCGACGACCAGCTCGCGCGCGGCATCCTGTCGGGGGCCGTGCGCGACGGCGACACGGTGCGGGTGGACGTCGCCGACGGCGGCGACGCGCTCGTCGTCGAACCGTTCGAACTGGCGGAGATCGTCGAGGAGTGATGCGGCGGGTGCACGGCATCTGGCCTGGAGGCGCGGTGCCGGTCCCTGGGACCGGCACCGCGCCTCCAGGCCTACCGTGCAACGCATGCCTGAGCTGCGCGTGTTCCGTCGCCTGACCGAGACCATCGAGGGGGCCGGCGTCCTCGACAAGGCCGTCGACCTCGACCGCGCGGTGGTCCGCGCCACGGCGCGTCCCCGAGCCCTGCGGCAGCTGCTGCACGGCGTCCCGCTCGGGCACCCCGTCCACCCGCTGATGGTGCAGGTCCCGCTCGGCGCCTGGATCTCTGCGGCGGTGCTCGACCTGCTGGGCGGTCGTGGCAACGCCCGGGCCGCGAAGACCCTGGTCGGTGTCGGACTGGTCTCCGCGAGCGGCGCGAGCGTCGCCGGCTACGTGGACTGGGCGGAGCTCGACCGTGAGCAGTTGCGTACCGGCTGGGTGCACCAGGCCGTCAACTGGATCGGCATCTCGCTGTACGGCCTGTCGTGGATGCAGCGCCGGGCCGGGAACCACGGTGTCGGCAAGCTCACCGGGTTCGCCGGACTGCTCGTCGTGAGCGTCGGCGGCTACCTCGGAGGGCACCTGGCGTACCGCCAGCGTGCCGGTGTGAGCGACCACGGCGAGGTACCGTTCGACCGCTGAGTTCCCAGCCGGTCCACTGGAACATCAGATGTGATCGCTACATGCGCATCCTGGTGGTGGACGACGAGACAGCACTGGCCGACCTGATCGCCAGGGGCCTCGCACGGCAGGGCATGGTGGCGGACGTCGCGTACCGCGGGGACGACGCTGACGAGCTCCTCGCCGTGAACGACTACGACGTGGTCGTGCTCGACCGTGACGTGCCGGGTCTGCACGGCGACGTGGTGGCCCGCCGACTCGCGGCGCGTGGCGCGCTCACCCGCATCCTGATGCTCACCGCGGCGACGACCCTCGCCGACCGGGTGCACGGCCTGGAACTCGGCGCGGACGACTACCTGGCGAAGCCGTTCGAGTACCCGGAACTGGTGGCCAGGGTGCGGGCGCTCGGCCCGAACCGCCGCACGGTGACCCGGGACGGGCGTCCGCTCGACCTGACGTCGAAGGAGCTCGGCGTCCTCGAGGTGCTGCTGCGGGCGGACGGTCGGTACGTCTCGGCCGAGGAGCTGCTCGAGAAGGTCTGGGACGTGCACACCGACCCGTTCACGTCGGCGGTGCGGGTGACGATGTCGAAGCTGCGCAGGAAGCTCGGCGCCCCCGACCCGATCCGCACGGTGCCGGGTCAGGGGTACGCACTGTGAGCAGGCGACCGCGACCACGTGCCGGATCGCGGTCGCGGTCGCGGTGGCGCTGGCGGTCGCGGTGGCGCTGGCGGTCGCTGAGTCTCCGGGCGCGGACGGCTCTGACGTTCGCGCTGGCGGCGATGGCGCTCGTCGCGGCATCACTCGCGTTCGTCAACCTGGCGTCCCAGTGGTCCCTCGCAGCCATCGAGGGGGTGGTGTCCACGGAAGCGTCGCGGCGCGGACGGGCTGAGCTCCTGCCGGACGATCGTGGTCCGCAGGGTGCCGACGTGGCCGACGCGGACCGCGAGGTGGCGCTGATCGCGGTCGTCGCCGAGCAGCAGTGGCAGTGGTCCACGTCGGCGGTCGTGGTGGCCGGCGGCCTGGCGGGTGGGATCGGCTGGTTCGTCAGTCGACGGATGCTCTCGCCGATCGACCGGATCACCGCCACCGCGAACCGGATCTCGGCGACGACGCTCGACGAACGGATCGCGCTCGACGGTCCGGACGACGAACTCCGCCGCCTCTCCCGCACCATCGACGCGCTGCTCGACCGGCTCGAGGCCGCGTTCGAGGCCCAGCGCCGGTTCGTGTCGCACGCGGCGCACGAGCTGCGGACGCCGCTGGCCGTCCAGCGTGCGACGCTCCAGATCGGACTGCCGGACGACGCCACACCACCCGACGTGGTCGCTGCGCGGACGGAGATGCTCGAGCAGAACCGGCGGACCGAGCACCTGGTCGAGTCGCTCCTGGTCCTCGCCGAGGCCGAACGCGGTCTGGAGGGCAGCTCGGTCCTGGTCGACCTCGGATCGTGCGTCGCGGCTGCGGTGGGCGGTGTCCGCGCCGCTGCTGCGGTGACGGGAGTCTCCCTGTCGGTCGAGGGGACCGCGCCCGACGGGGTGGTCGGAGAACCCGTCCTCGTCCAGCAGCTGCTGGGCAACCTGCTCGACAACGCCGTCGAGTACAACGTCCCCGGCGGCGTCGTCCGGGTCGAGCTGCACGCGGGGAGATCGCCGCGCTGTCGCAGCCCTTCCGTCGTGGCGCACAGACCGGCTCGCACCGGCACAGCGGTCTCGGGCTGTCGATCATCACCGCGATCGTCACCGCGCACGGCTGGAGCCTCGTCCTGGCGCCCGGCGAGCGAGGCGGCCTCCGGGTCGCGGTCGGTGTTTCGTCGGTGGGACCCGCCGGGTGACGCTGGCGCAACACGGTACCTGCTGAACTCGGAACATGACACACACGACATGGCAGAAGATGGTCCGCTGCACCGTGGTCGCAGCCCTCATCGTCGCAGCGCCGCTGTCGCTCGCTGCATGCACGTCCTCACCGGCGTCGTCCGACTCCACGTCCTCCGCCAGCGGAGTCGGCGCTCGGTGGGGTGCGTGCATGCGGGACGCCGGACTGGACGTCGAGGACCCGGACGACGAGTCGGTCCGCACCGGTACCTACCCGGCACCGGACGGCGGTGACGGACAGGCGTTCACCCGACAGGCCCAGGAGTGCTCGGAGCAGGTCGGTGTCGAACGCGCCGATGCCGCGCAGCAGCAGCAGTGGGAGCGGCAGTACGCCAAGGTCGCCGACTGCATCCGCGACCGCGGCTTCGACGACCTGCCCGAACAACAGCCGGGCGTCCTCGACTTCAACGACTACCCCCGCGCGGACGAACCCGGGTTCGCCGACGCCGCATCGGCGTGCCTGGCCGAGTTCGCGCCCGACACCCAGGCGGTCGACCGCTGATGCGTCCGTCCACCTCCGCCCCTCACCAGAACCGCACCAGGAAGACCCCCGTGATCACCACGAAGACCGTCCTCGGCGTCGTCGCCGCCGCACTGCTCGCACCCGCGCTCCTGGCCGGGTGCTCGTCGAGCGGGACCACCACGAAGCCGAGCAGTCAGAGCTCGGCGAACAGCAAGGCTGCCGAGGACGCCGCGTTCGGCGACTGCATCCGATCGAAGGGCTTCGAGTGGGACGACAGCGGGGACACGGGTGACAGCACGACCGCAACCCTGCCGGACGGCGCTTCGCCAGAGGCGTTCGACGAGGCGATCACGGCGTGCTCGAAGCAGGTCAGCCCGGACGGACAGGCAGGCGCCGCCGAACTCCCGCATGACCCGAAGGCGGACCGCGCGCTGGGCGAGTGCGTCCGACGGCAGGGCTTCGAGGACTACCCCGACGACGCCCAGGGACAGGCTGCGTACGAGCCGGAGGACGCCACGGCGTTCGGTCCGGTCGAGAAGGCGTGTCTGGCCGAGGCCTACGACGTCGAGGTGCACTGATGGCGGCATCGCGCGCACGTCACGTCGTGGTGTCGACGTGCTTCGTGGCCGCGGTCCTGGGCGCCGGGGTCGCCGCCTGGAGCGTCGTCACACCGGCGGACTCCGCGCCGGCGTCGGCACGGCAGACCCCCGCACCCGCGACGACGACCATCACCAAGGGCGACCTGACCGACACGAAGGTGTTCTCCGGCAGCCTCGGCTTCGACCGACCGGTGCCGTTGCCGGGGAGCGCGACGGGCACGGTCACGTGGTTGCCCGAACCGGGAAAGGTGATCGCCCGGGACCAGCCGCTGTACGCCGTGGACGAGCATCCCGTCCGGGCCATGTACGGCAGTGTCCCGCTCTGGCGCGACCTGACACGCGGCGCGGAGGGCGCCGACGTGCACCAGCTGAACGAGAACCTCGCCGCGCTCGGCTACGGCGTCTCGGTGGACGACGTCCTGACCGTCGACGGCTCCCTGGGCGCCGACGACATCGCGTTCGTCCCGGGCGAGGTCCGGGTCGCGTCGCGGACGGCGCAGCTCGGCGCACCGGTCAACGGCGACGTCCTGCAGCTCACGGGGACCACCCCGGTGGCACTCGTCACCGTGCAGCCCGCCGACGAGCAGCGGCTCGCGGTCGGGACGACGGTCAGCATGCGGCGACACCCGGCAGGACGAGGACCAGGGTGACGGCACCGTCGAGGTCACGATCGCGTTCGACCCGGGCGACCGGGACGTCCCACAAGGCGGCTCGGTGCAGGTGACGGCGTCCGGGCAGTCCGCACACGACGTGCTCTCCGTCCCGGTCGCGGCCCTCGTCGCCGGCGACGGGAAGGCGTTCGCGCTCGACGTCGTCCGGTCGTCCGGGGCGACCGAGCGGGTCCCGGTGACCGTGTCGTTCGTTGCCGAGGGCCGTGCCGCCATCGACGGCGCCGTGCGCCAGGGCGATCGCGTGGTGGTGCCCTCGTGAGCACGGACGACGGCGCCCGCACGGCCGAGGGCGGCGCTGCGCCGGTCCTCGCACTCCGGGACGTCAGCAAGGTCTACGGCGACGTCCGCGCGCTCGACCGCGTGTCGTTGGACGTCGCCACCGGCGAACTCGTCGGGGTCGTCGGGCCGTCGGGGTCGGGCAAGTCGACGATGCTCAACATCGTCGGCACGCTCGACCGGCCGACCTCGGGCACCCTGCACATCGCGGGGAACGACGTCGGCGCGATGCGGGACGACGACCTGTCGGCGCTGCGTGCCGAGCACATCGGCTTCGTCTTCCAACACTTCCACCTGCAGTCCGGGGCGACCGCTTGCGAGAACGTCGCGGACGGCCTGCTCTACACCGGCACCCCGCGTCGCGAACGTCTCCGCCGTGCCGTCCGTGCGCTCGGTCAGGTCGGACTGGGACACCGGGTCGACCACCGTCCGAACGAGCTGTCCGGCGGGGAGAAGCAGCGGGTCGCGATCGCCCGTGCGATCGTCGGCTCGCCCACGATCCTGCTCGCGGACGAGCCGACGGGGGCACTCGACAGCGCCTCGGGCAGCGCGATCGTCGAGTTGCTCCGCGAGCTCAACGCGGGCGGCACCACCGTGCTCGTCATCACCCACGACCTGGACCTGGCGGCATCGCTGCCCCGAGCCGTCCGGATGCGTGACGGGCGGGTCCAGGCCGATTCGGGCACCGACGTGTCCGCGGTCCGCGGCATCGCCGACGGCGTCCGGGCGACGGCGGGTGCCGCATGAGCCGCCGAGCTGCGCTGGCCCCCGTCGACCTGCTCCGACTCGGGGTCTTCGGGCTCCGGACACGTCCCGGGCGGGTGGTCCTGTCGGCGCTCGGCATCGCCATCGGCATCGCGGCGATGATCGCCGTCGTCGGGATCTCGTCCTCGAGCAAGGCGGCCCTCGACCAGGTCCTGGACCGGCTCGGCACGAACGTGTTGACCGTGACCGAGGCGCAGGGGTTCGGTGAGACCCCACCGCTGCCGTCCACGGCGGTCGACTCGATCGCCCGGCAGGACGCGGTCGAGCTCGTCTCGGGTGTCGGGACCGTTCCCGACGCCCGGGTGTACCGCAACAGCCTGGTGCCGGCCGCGCAGTCCAAGGGCCTGGGTGTCATGGCGGCGTGGGGCGACCTGCCGCGGGTGCTGGGCGGCGAGGTGGCCTTGGGACGATGGCTCGACCCCCACGCCGACGCACCCGCCCAGGTGGTGCTCGGATCGTTCGCCGCCGAGGCCCTGGGCATCCAGGAGGTGCGCCCCGACAGCCGCGTCTGGATCGGCGGGCAGTGGGTCCAGGTCGTCGGGGTGCTGGCACCGATGGAGCTCGCACCGGACCTCGACGGTCAGGTCTACGTGCCGCGCGGGTTCGCAGCGGATGCCGGGTTCGACGGGCACCCGACCGCCGTGTACACGCGTGTCGACGGCGAGCGGGTGGCCGAGGTGCGCTCCCGGCTCGCCCGTGCGATCAGTCCGCTGAGCCCGCAGGACGTCGCCGTCACCCGGCCGTCCGACGCGCTCGCCGCGAAGAACGCCACCGACGACTCCTTCACTGGGCTGCTCATCGGCATCGGCGGTGTCGCACTGCTGGTCGGGGGCATCGGTGTCGCGAACACCATGGTGATCACCGTGCTGGAACGCCGTGCCGAGGTCGGTGTGCGACGGGCGCTCGGTGCCCGGCGTCGCACCATCCGCGACCAGTTCCTGGTCGAGTCGTTGCTGCTGTCCTTCATCGGTGGGCTCGCCGGCGTCATGATCGGACTCGGGGTGACGGTCGTCTTCGCGCTCGTTCAGGGCTGGCCGATCGCGGTACCCCTCTGGGCCGTCGGCGGTGGGCTGGGCGCCACCGTGGTGATCGGCGGCGTCTCCGGGATCTACCCGGCGGCACGAGCAGCGCGGATACCCCCGACTTCGGCGCTCGCAGCGGTCTGAGGGCGGTCGCGTCGGAGCGTCATCGGGTCCGCCCGGTGTCGCTCCGACGCGGGCCGGGACGGGACCCCGCACCCGCGGCGCCGGTACGCCGCACAGGCAGCCGAACCGGGCACATCCACCCGCCTGTTTGTTCTGCGTTGGAACAGTTGCGTTCCTGTGGTTCAGCGTCGTATCGTTCTCGAAACCAACGGGAACGAAGGAGTTCGGACATGTACGCAACGGAGCGCCACGACGCGATCGCCGCGCAGCTGCAGCGTGCCGGCCGGGTCTCCGTCGCCGACCTCGCCGACCACTTCGACGTCACCACCGAGACCGTCCGCCGCGACCTGGACCTGCTCGAGACCGCGGGCGTCCTGCGCCGGGTGCACGGGGGAGCGGTCCCGGTCGGACGCTCCAGCGTGGTCGAGCTCACCGTCGCCGAGCGCGAGGGGCAGCACGGCCCCGCCAAGTCGGCGATCGCCCGCGCCGCGATGCGCCTGGTGCCCGCGACGTTCACCGGCTCGATCGCCCTCGACGCGGGGACGACCTGTGCAGCCGTCGCGTCCGAACTCGCCCGGTGGGAGCCCGCGACCCCCGGCGCCACGCTGACGGTCGTCACGAACTCCGTCCCGATCGCCGCCACCCTGCAGCACAGCCCGCACGTCGAGCTGCACCTGCTCGGCGGCCGGGTCCGCGGGGTCACGAGCGCTGCCGTCGGCACCGCCACCGTCGAGCAGATCGCCGGCCTGCGCCCCGACGTCGCCTTCGTCGGCACGAACGGCCTGTCCGCCGGCTTCGGCCTGAGCACGCCCGACGAGTACGAGGCCGGCGTCAAGGGCGCCTACGTGCTCGCCGCCCGCCGGAGCGTCGTCCTCGCCGACGCCGCCAAGCACGGCGTCGAGGCGCTCATGCGCTTCGCCCGCCTCGACGAGATCGACACGCTCGTCACCGACCAGGAGCCCCCGGCCGACCTCGCCGGTGCGCTCGCCGACGCCGACGTGGAGGTCGTGGTCGCATGAACGGCACCGCCAGCACCCGCATCGTCACCGTGACGCCCAACCCGTCCCTCGACCGGACCATCGAGCTCGCCGGCGAGCTGCACCGCGGCGCCGTCCAGCGCGCCGTGCACACGACGGCCGAGCCCGGCGGCAAGGGCGTCAACGTCTCGCGGGTCGTCGTCGCCAGCGGCGGGGACACCCTGGCCGTCCTGCCCGGCGACGAGCTCGACCCCGTCCTGCTCGGCCTCGCGACCCGCGGCATCCCGACCGCGGCGCTCCCGATCGGCGCCCCGCTGCGCTCGAACGTCACCGTGACCGAGCCGACCGGCACGACGACGAAGCTCAACGAACCCGGCCCCTCGCTCGCCGGCCGCCTGGACGACCTCGCCGCGCTCGTGGCCGACGCCGCCGGACCGACCGCGACCGGGCCCGCCGCTCGCTGGGTCGTGTTCGCCGGCTCCCTGCCGCCCGGGCTGCCCGACGACGCGCTCGCCGTGCTCGTCCGCGCCGTGCGCCAGCGCCACGGGGACACCGTCCGGATCGCCGTCGACTCGTCCGGTCTGCCCTTCACCGCGCTGCTGCAGTCCGGTGAGCGCATCGACCTGGTGAAGCCGAACGCCGAGGAGCTCGCCGAGGTCGTCGGCGGGGAGCCGGACGCGTACGAGCAGGACCCGGACGCCGCCGCGGTGGCCGCCCAGCGCCTGCGCGACAAGCACGTCGACGCCGTCCTGCTCACGCTCGGCAGCGCCGGAGCCGTGCTCGTCTCGGACGAGGGCGCCTTCGCCGCCGCCGCACCGCGCATCGTCGCGCGCTCGACGGTCGGCGCGGGGGACTCCTCGCTCGCCGGCTACCTGCTCGCCGAGGTCGCCGGTGCGACCCCCGCCGAGCGGCTCGCCCAGGCCGTCGCCACGGGGGCTGCCGCCGCGGCGCTCCCCGGCAGCGACGTGCCGGCCCTCGACCACACCGACCCCGGCAGCGTGACCGTCCGGACCCTGCACCCGACGCAGGTCCCGGCACCGATCGCCTGACCGACCCCCACCGCACCACCACTTCGCAGCACCACCCCCGAACAGCAATGCCCGCGCCTCGGCGCCACTGCAAAGGAGCAACCCCATGTCCGCAGACACGACGCAGCGCCTCATCAGCGCGGAGCTCGTCGGCCTCGACGAGGACCTCGGCGGAACGTCCTCCGACGTCATCCGCGTGCTCGCCGACCGCGTCGCCGCCACCGGCCGTGCCGCCGACGGCAGCGCCCTCGCCGAGGACGCGATCAAGCGCGAGGCGAGCGTCGGCACCGGTGTGCCCGGCGGCATCGCGATCCCGCACGCGCGGTCCGCCTCGGTCTCGAGCCCGACGCTCGCGTTCTCCCGCCTGGCGCGGAAGGTGCCGTTCGGTGCGCCGGACGGCGACGCGGACATCGTCTTCATGATCGCGGTGCCCGAGGGTGCGGACAAGGACCACCTGACGGTCCTGTCGACCCTGGCGCGTGCCCTCATCCGCGACGACTTCACCGCGGCGCTCCGCGCGGCCGCGACCCCGCAGGACGTCGTGGACCTGGTGCAGCGCGAGGTCGGCGGCGAGGTCGCCGAGGCCGGTGTCGGCGCCCCGGCGCCCGCTGCCGCCGCCCCGGCCCCCACCACCACGGGCTCGGGTGCCCGCAAGGTCATCGTCGGCGTCACCGCGTGCCCGACCGGCATCGCGCACACCTACATGGCCGCCGACGCCCTGGTCGCCGCCGCCGAGCGCGCCGGTGCCGAGATGCACGTCGAGACGCAGGGCTCCTCGCAGGTCGAGCCGCTCGACCCCGCCCTGATCGCCCGCGCCGACGCCGTCGTGTTCGCGGTCGACGTGGACGTCCGCGACCGCAACCGCTTCGCCGGCAAGCCGCTGGTGTCCGGACCGGTCAAGCGCGGTGTCGACGAGCCGGACAAGATGATCGCCGAGGCCCTCCGCGCCGCGGACGACCCGCACGCCGCACGCGTGCAGGGCGGGGCTGCGACGACCGCCGAGTCGAACAAGGCCGACGAGCACTTCGGGCAGGCGCTCAAGCGCTGGCTGCTCACCGGCGTCAGCTACATGATCCCGTTCGTCGCGGGCGGCGGTCTGCTCATCGCGCTCGGCTTCCTGCTCGCGGGCTACGCCATCGCGCTGCCGCACGGGGACTCCGGGCAGAACAACGCGGTGTACACGCTGACGAACTACACGCTGCTCAACCTGCCGCCGGAGGGCCTCGGCTACTACCTCGGCGCCGCCGCGTTCCAGATCGGCGGGGTGTCCCTCGGGTTCCTCGTCGCCGCACTCGCCGGGTACATCGCCTACGCGATCGCCGACCGCCCCGGCATCGCGCCGGGCTTCGTCGCCGGGTCGATCGCCGTCTTCATGAACGCCGGCTTCCTCGGCGGGCTCGTCGGTGGTCTCATCGCCGGTGCCGCCGCGTACTGGATCGGGCGCATCCCGACCTGGCGCTGGCTCCGCGGCCTGATGCCCGTCGTGATCATCCCGCTCTTCGCGTCGATCATCGCCTCCGGCCTGATGCTCCTCGTGCTCGGCGGCCCGATCGCCTGGCTCATGACGCAGCTGACGAACTGGCTCAACTCGCTCAACGGCGCCTCGGCGATCCTGCTCGGCGTGATCCTCGGCCTGATGATGGCGTTCGACCTCGGTGGCCCGGTCAACAAGGTCGCGTACTCGTTCGCCGTCGCCGGGCTCGGTGCCGGGACCGCCACGAACGTCGTCCCGTTCGAGATCATGGCCGCCGTCATGGCCGCGGGCATGGTCCCGCCGCTGGCCCTGGCGCTCGCCTCGACCGTCCTGTACCGCAAGGGCTTCACGAAGCCGGAGCGCGAGAACGGCAAGGCCGCGTGGCTGCTCGGTGCGTCGTTCATCTCCGAGGGCGCGATCCCGTTCGCCGCAGCCGACCCGCTGCGCGTCATCCCGGCGTCGATGATCGGTGCCGCGGTCACGGGTGCGATCTCGATGGCGGCCGGCGTGACCTCCCGCGCACCCCACGGCGGCATCTTCGTGTTCTTCGCCATCGGGGACGTCGCGATGTTCATCGTCGCGATCGTGGCCGGCACGGTCGTGTCCGCGCTGGTCCTGGTCGGCCTGAAGAAGTGGGTGCGCAAGGCACCCGCCGCCGAGGCGGCGGCCGCCGACCAGGCGGCCGTGGCCGGCGAGACGATCGGCCAGCGCGCGCCCGCTGCGGTCTGACGCGACGCCCTGACGGACGGGAGGCACGGTGCCAGCTGGCACCGTGCCTCCCGTCCGTCTGCCGCACCCCCGTTCCCGCCCTGCCCGCCCTGTGCGTCGAGGTGCCGGAATTCCGGTACCTCGCGGTCCGGAGCGGCCGTCCGTCGCACCCGGGCGCCCACGCAGCGGCGAGTCGTGGCACCTCGGCGACACGTCGCCGAGCGCGTCGGCACCACGCCCACTCGGCTCGCGCTCAGGTGGCGTGCTGACTCCTGGCAGGACGCTCAGACAGAGTGGACCCATGACGACCGCCCTCACGCTGCCGCCGACCCTGCCCGCCTCGACCAGGAGTGCGGGTCAGGAGGCGGGCACCGAGGACCTCGGTGGCCTCTCCGGCTTCGTGCTGCAGGTCATCGACGCGCTCGGCGAGTGGGGCGTCGCGATCATGCTCTTCGTCGAGACGGTGTTCCCGCCCATCCCGTCCGAGGTGATCCTGCCGCTCGCGGGGTTCCTGGCGGGAGCCGGGCGGATGAACCTCGTGCTCGTGCTGCTGCTCGCGACGCTCGGGTCGTACCTCGGCGCGCTCGTGCTCTACTGGCTCGGCGCGGTGATCGGGTTCGAACGGACCGTGCGCTGGCTCGGGAAGCTGCCGCTCGTCGACGAGGACGACTTCCGCAAGGCCGCGGACTGGTTCCACCGGCACGGCAGGAGCGCGGTGTTCTTCGGCCGGTTCGTGCCGATCGTGCGGAGCCTGATCTCGCTGCCGGCGGGCGCCGACCGGATGCACCTCGGCACGTTCTCGGTGTTCACGATCATCGCGAGCGGCATCTGGAACAGCGGCCTGGTGCTGCTCGGAGCGGCGTTCGGGACCCAGTACGACAAGGTCGAGCAGTACACCGAGTGGATCGACCGGGTGCTCTACGTCGCGATCGCCGTCGTCGTGGTGACGTTCGTGGTGCGACGGGTCCGGCGTGCCCGGGCGGAACGCGCCGATCGCGGGCGCCGACGTGCGGCACCCGCGAACGACTGAGCGGTCACTTCTTCGTGAGGGCCGACTCCTTGTGCGCGGCCTTGTTGCCGGACTTCTCCGACTCGACGATCCAGTACGGGTCGTCGTCCGTCGGCTTGCAGTCCTGCCCGTCGAACGTGAAGTCCTTCGTCTTCTTCTCGACCAGCTTGCCGGTCGTCTTGCCCTGCGAGGTGTTCCAGTGCACCTCGTCGCCCTTCGACAGCGCCACGATGTCCTCCTTGCGTAGTCCCGGGCTCTCCGGGAACCCGGACGCTACCCCCGCAGTTCCGCGGATCCACGGGGATCTGTCCCCCATCACGATGTCGTAACGGCACCGCGGATCCGAGGTGGGACGCGTACCGTTGACCGTGAGTCACCTTGCCGGCGTCTGCCGCGGAACCCGATGACTCCCGACGGATCGAAGTACAGCATGACCCTGGTCGACAGCGCGCGGGCCGACACGGTCCTGGCGGGCCGCTACCGGCTCGTCAAGCTCATCGGCACGGGCGGCATGGGGTCGGTCTACGAAGCTCGCGACGAACACACGTACCGTGCGGTCGCGGTCAAGCTCTTCGCGACGCCGGACTCGATGACGACGGCCGACCGGGTCCGCCAGGAGCGCGAGATCCGGCTGCTCAGCATGCTGTCGCACCCGGGTCTCGTGCCGCTGTACGACGCCGGCACCCACGAGTTCGGGGACGGCCCGCACCGCTTCATCGTGATGGAGCTCATCGCCGACACGACGCTCCTCCGCCGGCTCGCGGGCGGCCCGCTGCACAACTACGAGGTCGCCGACCTCGGGGCGCAGCTCGCCGACGCCCTGGCGTACGTGCACTCGCGCGGCATCGTGCACCGCGACGTGAAGCCGGCGAACATCCTCATCAACGACGAGGGCGCCTCCGGCTTCGCCCGTGCCGTGAAGCTCACCGACTTCGGCGTCGCGCACTTCGTCGACGGCTCCCGCTTGACGAACGACGGCACGATCATCGGCACCGCGGCGTACCTCAGCCCGGAGCAGGTCGCGGGGGAGCCGATCGGCTTCGCGACCGACGTGTACTCGCTCGGCCTGGTGCTCCTCGAGTCGCTGACCGGCAAGCAGGAGTACTCGGGCACCCTGATCGAGGCTGCCCTCGCCCGGCTGCGGCACGACCCCGAGGTCCCGGACTCGGTCGGTCCGGACTGGCACGACCTGCTCGCCAAGATGACCCACCGCGACCCTGCCCGCCGTCCGACGGCGGTCGCCGTCGCGAACGCGCTCCGTGGCGGGTCGACGCAGATCACCGGCCCGGTGCCCCTCGGCCCGGAGCGGACGAAGCACAAGCGCGACCACAAGATGCACCGCGCCGCCCACCGGCACGCACGGCGCGGCACGTTCGCGGCGGTCCGGCGCTGGCGTCGTCGGAACGTCCTGGTCGGGTCGTTCGCGGCCTTCGGGGTGCTCGCCGCGTGCACCGCGGCGTACATCGCGGGCACCCTGCACTGACCCGGCCTCCGACGACCCAGGTCCCTGGCAGGATGGGTCCATGAGCGACCAGCGCTGGATCAAGATCTGCGGTCTGTCGACGCCCGAGACCGTCGACGCCGCCGTGGACGCGGGTGCCGACGCGGTCGGGTTCGTCTTCGCCGCCGGCAGCCCCCGCACCGTAACGGCTGACCTCGTGAAGGAGCTCGTCGAGCGGGTGCCGGAGGGCATCGATGCCGTCGGGGTGTTCCGTGACCAGCAGATCGACGAGATCGTCGGCATCGCGTCCGAGGTCGGGCTCAC
Organism: Curtobacterium sp. Csp1; assembly: GCF_013347185.1. NCBI lineage: Bacteria > Bacillati > Actinomycetota > Actinomycetes > Micrococcales > Microbacteriaceae > Curtobacterium > Curtobacterium sp. Csp1. Next base: position 4,112,476 of record NZ_CP054594.1, on the reverse strand, counting down.
CACCCTGCAGCTGCACGGGGGCGAGTCGGCGAGTGACTTCGCCCGTGCGCGGGACGCCGGGTTCTTCACCATCCGGGCCGTCGCCGCCGACGACTTCCTGCGCGAGACGCCCGAGCAGCGCGCGGCCTTCGACCACGACCTGCTGCTCCTCGACGCCGCCGTGCCGGGTAGCGGGCGGCTCGTCGACCCCGCGACGATCGCGGGGAAGGTGGACGAGGCGTGGATCCTCGCCGGAGGGCTCACCCCGGCGAACGTGGCCGCCGCGGTCCAGGCCCTGGACCCCGACGGCGTGGACGTGTCGAGCGGTGTGGAGTCGGAGCGCGGGGTCAAGGACGTCGCGCGGATCCGCTCCTTCGTCGAGGCGGTCCGCAGCATCCCCTGAGCGGACCCAGCCGGGCCTGGCGTCGTCGGATCGAGCCGCGTCGCGGACGTGACCGGATGACGGACGGGAGGCACGTGGCGGGCCCGCCACGTGCCTCCCGTCCGTCCGGTGCGCGTCAGCGCACGCTCAGCGCAGCGTCGGGATCAGCTCCGTCAGGAACGCGTCGGTGTCCTCCCAGCCCTCCACCGCGTGGCAGGGGACGCCGAGCGCCTTGACCGGGTAGTCGTTGCCCTCGGGGTCGAGGCGGTCCCCGACGAACAGCACGTCGTCGAGGGCGATGCCGGTGAGCTCGGCGAGGCGTCGCATGCCGTAGGCCTTGTCGATGCCCTTCCGGGTGATGTCCACGCTCGTCGAGCCGCCGGAGCGGACCTCGAGGTCGGGCAGCTCGGCCTGCACGAGCCGGCGGAGGTGGTCCTTCTTCTCGCCGGTCGGGTCCCACCGCTTCTTCACGTCCACCGGGGCCGACTGGCCGAGGGCCGAGAACGTGATCTGCGACCCGCGGTCCTCGAGGATCGGACCCCAGGTCTCCGACTCCCAGAACCCGGCGGCCTTCGCCTGCGTCTCGACCGCGGCGAGGGCACGGGACTTCTCGTCGTCGGTGAGGTCCTCGGCGTACTGCAGCGCCCAGTCCGACCCGGACCAGCGGTAGTAGGCGGTGCCGCAGGTCGGGAGCAGGTGGAGGTCGTCGAGGACGAGTCCGTCGCGGGCACTCAGGGGCGTCACGAGCTGCTGCTCGAACTGCTGGAAGTTCCCGCCGGAGATGACCGCGACCGGGACCGTGGCGAGCAGCGACGCGAAGGTCTCGAGCATGCGCGGGTCGAGCGGGGACTTCGACGGCGCGAGGGTGTCGTCGAGGTCGAAGGCGACGAGGCGGGGCGTGGTCATGCCCTCGATCCTGCCAGATCCGTCGTGCTCCGCCGGTGCGGGCGGTCGTCAGGCCCGGTGCGTCGCGGGCACCCGGTCGCGCGCGTAGGTGATGTCGGTGTACCCGTGCGGGGCGGGCTTGCCGTCCTCGCCGAGGTTCACGAAGACGACCTCGTCGATGGTCAAGATGCTCCGGTGCGTGAAGAGGTTCCGGGCCTCGGCGCGCATCGTGAGCGAGGTGCGGCCGAACCGGGTCGCGACGAGGCCGATCTCGACGATGTCGCCCTCCCTCGCCGAGGACACGAAGACGATCTCCGACATGTACTTCGTGACGACCTTGCCGTTGCCGAGCTGGATGATCGCGTACACCGCGGCCTCTTCGTCGATCCAGCGCAGCAGGCTGCCGCCGAACAGGGTGCCGTTGGCGTTGAGGTCCTCGGGGCGGACCCACTTGCGGGTGTAGAAGTTCATCTCCGGGGCCGGCTCGGCGGGGTCCTGGCCAGGGGCCGGTGTCGAGTCCTGCGCGGGGTCCGGTGTCGAGTCCTGCGTGGGGTCCGGTGTCGTGTCCTGCGTGGGGTCCGGTGTCGAGTCCTGCGTGGGGTCCGGTGTCGTGTCCTGATCCATGTCCGGACATGGTACGCCCCCGTGGCGCTGGAGCGCTCCACGGGGGCGGACTGGTCCGACGCTCGTCGACTACTCCTTGACGAGGACGACCTCGTCGAGGGGGAGCCGCGTGCGCGGCGCGACCTCGCGCTCCGCGGCCTGGTCGCCGAGCTGCGCGGGGTCCGCCACGGTGCCGATCGCCGTCACGGTGTACGGCCGGAAGCGCTCCGGCAGGTCGAACGCGGCCCGGAGACCCTCGGCGTCGATGCCCGCCATCTGGTGGACGTGCAGGCCCTCGGCGTGCGCCTGGACCGTGAGCGCGGCGAGGGACTGGCCGAGGTCGTACTGCGCGAACGGACGCTCGTCGCCGTCCTCGGTCACGGTCTCGAGGACACCGACGACGAGGGCGCTCGCGCGGAACGCCCACGCGGCGTTGAAGCCGAGCAGGTTGTCGTTGATCTTCCGGAACGTGTCCGTGCCACGGCGGCCGGCGACGAAGCGGCGCGGCTGGTGGTTCATCGCGGACGGGGCCCAGCGGGCGGCCTCGAGCAGCGCGTCGAGCTGCGCGTCGGTGACGGTGGCGGTCTCGTCGTAGGAGCGGGGACTCCAACGCTCCTCGAGGAGCGGCACGAGCGGCTGGCTGGAGTCGGTCGAACGGGTGAGCGTGTCGGGCGTCGAGGTCATGGTGCGTGCAACGGTACCGATGCGTCGCGCATTTCCCGTCCGAGCGCGTCTGTGAGCAGTCACATGGTCGTCCGTCCGGGACCGGGCTGACAGGATGGAGGCGATGGGTGGCGTCTTGACCGGGTTCGCGATCATCGGCGCGATCATCGCCGCCGGGTACGTCGTCGGTCGCGCCGGGCTGCTCGGCCCGCACGCCCAGTTCGTGATGAGCCGGCTCGCCTTCTTCGTCCTGATGCCCTGCCTGCTCTTCCACACCATCGCGACGGCGCACATCGAGACGCTGGTGTCGCCGATGCTCTGGGTCTCGCTGATCAGCGCCGTCACGGTGGCGCTCGTCGCCGTGCTGGTCTTCCGCCTGGTGCTCCGGCGCTCGGTCGCGACGACGACGGTGGGGGCGCTGGCCTCCGGCTACGTGAACGCGAACAACATCGGGCTGCCGGTCGCCGTCTACGTCCTGGGCCAGGCCACCGCGGTCGTCCCGGTGATCCTGCTGCAGCTCGTCGTGCTCGCACCCCTGGCGCTCACCGTCCTCGACGCGGCGACGGCCACCGGGGGCACCTGGCGGAGCCGGGTCGCCGGACCCTTCCGCAACCCGATCATCATCGCGTCGCTGCTCGGTCTGGTGTGCTCCGCGCTCCGGATCGAGATCCCGACGCCGGTCCTCGAGCCGTTCGCCCTCGTCGGGGCCGCCGCGGTGCCCGTGGTGCTCCTGTCCTTCGGCATGAGCCTGCACGGGGCGACCCCGCTGCGGGACCCCGCGATCCGGGCGGACGTGCTCGTGGCCGCCGGGCTGAAGCTCGTGGTGATGCCGCTCGTGGCGTTCGTGGTCGCCCGGCTCGTGTTCCGGCTCGACGAGCAGGACGTGTTCGTGCTCACGACGCTCGGTGCCCTGCCGGCGGCGCAGAACGTCTTCAACTACGCGCAGCGGTACCAGGCGGCGGTCCCGGTCGCGCGGGACGTCGTGCTCGTCTCGACGATCGGTGCGGTGCCGGTGCTCGTCGTGGTCGCGGCGGTGCTGCACCCGTAGCGTGCGCGCCCGGGCGGCGGCGCCGAGTGGGCCAGATGTGGGCCGCTCAGCGGCCCGTGGCGGCGTGTTGCGCCCGCCGGGCGCGACACGGGCGGCGTGTCCTGCCCGCTCGCGGTGGCGGGTGGGGACTGTCGGACTGGAGGCGCGGGGCGGGCTGGCACCGTGCCTCCCGTCCGTCGCGAGGTCGCGAAGGTGCCACATCTGGGCCGCTCGGCGGCCCGTGGCGGCGTGTTGCGCCCGCGGGGCGCGACGCGGGCGGCGTGTCCTGCCCGCTCGCGGTGGGAGCAGGTGGGCGAGAGGGGACGCGTCAGAAGATCATCGGGCGGTCGTCGTCGAGCGAGGTCTCCAGGTCCAGGTCGACCGACACGGGGACGTGGTCGCTCGGGGCGTCGCCCTTCCGCTCGTCGCGGTGGATGGTCGCGCCGACCGTGACGTCGGCAACCGGAGCGACTTGTAGTCCCAGTACGTGTAGCCCTCGGGGACGATCGGGCGGACGACGTCCTGCAGGCCGCGGGACTCGAACGCGCGGAACGCCGCACGCTCCGGTTCGCTGACGTGCGTCGCGCCCTCGAACACGGCCACGTCCCAGACGTCCCGGTCGAGCGGCGCGACGTTCCAGTCGCCCATCAGCGCGAGGGGTGTCTCCGGCTCGGCCTCGAGCCACTCGGACGTCCGGTCGGCCAGCTGCTCGAGCCAGTCGAGCTTGTACGTGTAGTGCGGGTCGCCGAGCTCGCGGCCGTTCGGGACGTAGAGGCTCCACAGCCGGACGCCGTCGACGGTGACGCCCATCGCGCGGGCCTCGACGGGCAGGTCCGGTCCCTCGTGGCCCTTCAGGAACCCGGGCTGGCCGGGGAAGTCACGGGTGACGTCCTCCATCGGCAGCCGGCTGGCGAACGCGACGCCGTTCCACTGGTTCAGGCCGTGCGCCTCGACCTGGTAGCCGGCGGCCTCGAACGCCTCCACCGGGAACTGCTCGGGCTTGCACTTGATCTCCTGCATGCCGAGGACGTCGACGTCCTCGCGGACCAGCCAGTCGACGATCCGGCCCACTCGGGTGCGGACGGAGTTGACGTTCCAGGTCGCGACGCGCATGGGATCGAACCTACCGGTGCCGCCGGAGCGCGGGCCGATCGACCGCGTGCTCGAAGCCGACGAACCGCGGGCTAGAAGCCGACGCCCCGTGCCGCCATGAACGGCGCGGGGTCGGTCGTGGCGCCGTTGATGTGGACCTCGTAGTGCAGGTGGCACCCGGTCGAGTTGCCGGTCGAGCCGACGAGGGCGATGAGCTGCCCGGCCGAGACCTGCTGGCCAGGCGAGACCCGGAAGCCGCCGTTGACGATGTGCCCGTACGCGGTCTTCACGCCACCGCCGTGGTTGATCCGGACGTAGTTGCCGTACCCGCCGTACCAGCCGACGTCAGGTCGAGCCCGTCGTGCTTGGTGACCCGCCCGGTGATCGGGTGCACGCGGTAGCCGTAGGGGCTGATGACGTAGCCGCCGGCGGGACGGACCCAACCGGTGCCGGAGCCGGAACCCACACTGCCGCCGCCGCCACCGCTCGGCGCGGGAGCACCGCCGCCACCGCCGCCGCTGTTCGCGGCAGCTGCCGCGGCTGCTGCTTCGCGCGCGCGGGCCGCTGCTGCCTCGCGCGCGGCCTTCTCGATCGCGGCCTTGCGCTCGGCCTCGCCCTTGGCGAACTCGGCCTCGGTCCGGACCCGCCCCGAGGTCAGCGTCGCGAGCTGGGCGTCGAGCCGGGCCTTGTTGTCCTGCTGCTCGGTGTAGGCCGACTGGACCTTGTCGGCCGCGGCCTGGGCGGCGTCCATCCGCTCCTGCGCGGCGGCGGCGAGCCGGTCGAGCTCCGCCGAGGCCCGGTCGGCCTGCGCAGTGAGGGAGCGGGCGACGGCGGCGTCCGCGGTCGCTGCGGCCTCGACCCGCTCGGACTGCTCGGAGAGCTTGCTCAGCGCACCGAGGTCGTAGAGGAGGTCGCGCGCGGACTCGCCGCCGGACAGCACGGAGGCCGTGACGTCGGCGCCACCGTGTCGGGCCATCTGCGCGGCGAGCTGCCCGGCCTGGGCGGCACTCTGCTCGGCGACCTTCGCGTGCTCCTCGGCGTCGGCACGGAGCTTCTGTTCCTTCTCGGCGGCGTCCTGCGCGTCGCTCTGCGCGGCGTAGAACTCGTCGCCGAGCCGCTGTGCCTCGGCCTCGGCTTCCTGCACCTGGGTCGCGAGGCCGTCGATGATGCCCCGGATCGTGGTGATCTGCTCCTGCTTCGCGGACTCCTGCCCGCGGGCGGCCATCACGTCGTCCCACGAGGGGTACTTCGCGGCACTCGCACTCGGCGCGTCCAGCAGGACCGTCCCGAGCAGGCCGGCGAGCGCCAGTCCGGTCGCGGCGAGGCGGAACCGGAGGGACGTGCGGGGGATGCGGCCGTTGGTGGGACGAGTCACGGAGTCGAGCCTATACATCCGTTCAGGCATCCCGGTCCGACGGCGCGCCGCTGTGGACAAGTCCGATGGACGAACGACACACGACGGACGGCACGCGCCGCACGGCACGCGCCGCACGCCGACGCGCGGACGCCAGCCGCCCGCTCAGAACCCCCGCTCGCGCCGGATCACGTCGGCGCTCCCCACCACGTCCCGCCGCAGCACCGCCGCGCCGGCGGTCCCGGCGTAGTCGTACACGTCGTACCCGGTGCAGTGGATGATCGACGCGGGGGAGCCGAGCGAGTCCTCGACCGCGGTGGTCCAGACGTCGTTCGCCCCGATCACGACGAACGTCGGCCGGGCGTCCCGGTAGGCCCCGAGGTCGACGAGCCACGGGTAGGCGTCGAACGTGTCCCGCACCTGCAGGAGCTGCACGTCGGACGCGGCGTAGGCGGCGAGCGGTCGGACGGTCCCACGAGACCGAGCCGTACCGGGCGTGCGCGACGGCCGAGACGGTGCCGGGCGCGGTCGCGACCCCGGCGAGGAGCACCGCGGCGGCCGCGACCGCCAGGGTCAGCCGGAGCCCGCGGCGGGGCCGGTGCACGCGGGTCGTCCGGACGGCGGTGCGGGTGAGCTCGGCGACCGCCACGAGCGCGAGGAGCGGGGCCGTGACGATCGGCTCGAGGTACCGCGGGGTGTCCGACCCGGCGACGACGACCCCGACCGACACCGCGACGACCGTGACGAGCGGCAGCGCGGTCGCGACGAGCACGGTGCGCGACGTCCGGACCCGCCAGGCCCAGACCGTCCCGCCCGCGGCGAGCAGCACGCCCGCGAACAGGAGCAGCAGGCCCCAGCGTCCCGCCTGCGTGCTCGGGGTGCACGTACGTCGACGGGTCCAGGGAGACGAACGGCCGGAGCGGGATCCGCAGCAGGTACCCGACGACCGACCCCGCGACGAGCGCCCCGGACAACCGGGCGACCGGGCGCCACGGCAGCCGTCGTGCAGCGGCGAGCAGCACGAGCGTGACGACGACCGGCGCCGCGGACCACGGCACGTACAGCGGGTTCGACGCCGTCGTGCACGCCGCGACGAGCACGAGCACCACGAGCCCGGTCACGGACGCCCGACCGGTCCGGACGGCACGGAGCACGAGCACCGCGGTGCCGAGCATCGCG
>NZ_CP054594.1:4021204-4105302 GCF_013347185.1 Curtobacterium sp. Csp1 | reverse complement strand
GGCGTCGAGCGTCACGACGAGGTCCTCGGCTGGGGTGTCGCCCGCCCGCAGGTACGGGTGCGCCCCCACCGCGAACGGCGCCCGGACGCCCGAGCGGTTGACGATCGTGTGCGTCACCCGGATGCCGTCCTCGACGAGCTCGTGGTGCACGCGGGTCTCGAGCGTGAAGGGCCAGCCGTGCTGCGGGTGGACCGTGGCCTGCTGCTCGATCGCCGACTCGGTCTGCGAGACGACGCGGTACGGCGAGAACCGGAGCAGGCCGTGCGAGGCGTTGCCGTACTTCGGCTCCGAGACGTCGAGTTGCTGCCGCTTCCCGTCGAGCTCCCACACGGCGCCGGCGACCCGGTTCGGCCACGGCACGAGCACGATGCCGTCCGCGCCGGGCGGGGCCGAGGTGACGGGGAAGGGCTCGGTCAGGTCGAAGCCAGCGACCCGGAGCTCGCGGATGCCCGCGGCGACCTCGGTGACGGCCTCGACGACCCCGTCCTGTCCGGCGTGACGGAGGTGGTACTGCCCCCCGGTGGGTGCTGCTGCGGTCATGCGGCCGTCCCCGTCGGCGACGACGACCCGGACGCCCGCCGCCCGGATCGGGGCGACCGCGTCCGCCGTGGTGCCGGCGGTGACGACGACGTCGATGTCCTGGAGCGGACGGACGACACCGAGGTGTACCCGGCCGAACTTCGAGCCGTCCGCCACCACGACGGTACGCCGGGCCGTCGCGGCGAGCATCCGCTTCGCCTCGGTCTCCGGCAGGTTGACGTTCGTCAGACCGTGCGGGCAGCACGGCACCCATGAACGGCGCGACGAGCGAGTGCTGGAGCGGCCGCAGGGTCCCGCCGGTGACGACGACGGTGAACCGCGGCACGGCGGGTTCGAGCGTGAGGGCCGTGGTGAGCGAGTTCGTCACGATCGTCAGGTCGGCCAGGTCCGCCCGCGCCACGAGCGCCGTCGCCACCGCAGCCGGGGTCGTGCCGACGTCGAGCACGACGCACTGGCCGGAGCGGACGAGGTCGGCCGCCGCGCGGCCGATGGCCGCCTTCTCGACCTGGTGCTCGACCGCGGTCTCCTCGAGGGGCCGCTCGCCGGAGGTGACCCCGAGGCGGACGGCACCGCCGCGCACCCGCCGGATCCGTGCCTCCAGTTCGAGCGTGGCGAGGTCCTGGCGGACCGTCACCTCACTCGTGCCCAGGGCCGCGGCCAGGGCGGCGGTCCGGACGAGTCCGGGCGCGCCCTCGACGATGGAGACGATGCGGTCCTGCCGCAGGGGTGCCGGGAGGGCGCCGGCGAGGAAGGACAGATCGTCAGCGCTCACGGTTGCAGTTTCGCGCACTTACGGAGACTTTCGCAACTGACGACGCTCGCCGACGGCCGCGAGCTCATCTACTTCGACGACGCCGACACGCAGCTGCCCGCCGAGCGCAGCCCCCGACCCGAGACCGCGCGGATGCGGCAGGACGTCCTGACGGGCGAGTGGGTGTCGATCGCGGCGAGCCGGCAGAACCGAGTGTTCCTGCCGCCCGCCGACCAGGACCCGCTCGCGCCGCAGACGGCCGCGAACCCCTCCGAGATCCCGAGCCGGTACGACGTCGCGGTGTTCGAGAACCGGTCGCCGTCGTTCGGGCCGCTGCTCGAGGCCGAGGACGCCCCCGAGTCGCTCGAGTCGCTGTCCGACGTCGGCCTGAACCGCCAGCTCGCATCCATCTCCGAGTCGCGTGCCCGCACCGTGGTCGAGGCGTGGGCGGACCGCACCGCCGCACTCTCGGCCCTGCCCGGCATCCAGCAGGTGTTCCCGTTCGAGAACCGCGGCGAGGCGATCGGCGTCACGCTGCACCACCCGCACGGGCAGATCTACTCGTACCCGTACGTCACCCCGCGCACGCAGCGCCTGCTCGCGTCGATCGAGCGCTTCGGTCCGGACCTGTTCGAGCAGCACCTGGCGAACGAGCGGAGCTCGGATCGCGTCGTGCTGCAGGGCGAGCACTTCACGGCGTTCGTGCCGTTCGCCGCGCGCTGGCCGATCGAGGTCCACATGCTCCCGCACCGGCACGTGCCGGACTTCGCCGGGCTGGACCCGCGGCCTCGACGCGCTGTACGACACCCCCACGCCGTACATCGCCGCCTGGCACCAGGCGCCGGTGCACGTCGCGCGGGACACCGTGCGCCTGATGCTGCAGATCACCTCGCCGCGTCGGGCGACGGACAAGTTGAAGTTCCTGGCCGGCAGCGAAGCCGCCATGGGCGCCTGGATCGGGGACCTCGTGCCCGAGAAGGCGGCCGAGTTCATCCGAGGAGGGATCGAACGCGCATGACGTTCCAGCAGGTCTACGGGTACGAGCCGTCGGTGCGGTACTCCGCGCCGGGTCGGGTCAACCTGATCGGCGAGCACACCGACTACAACGACGGGTACGTCCTGCCCTTCGCGATCGACCGGCGGACCGTCGCGTCGATCGGGCAGCGGGACGACCGTCTGCTCCGGGTCGCGTCGGCGTTCGAGCCCGACGCGGTGCACGAGCTCTCCCTCGACGAGCTCGACCCGTCGCGCATGAGCGGCTGGTCGGCGTACGTCTTCGGCATCGCGTGGGCGCTCCGCGAGCAGGCCGGTGCGGACCTGTCCGGCAAGTCCGTCGTCGAGCGCCGCGATCGAGTGCGGCGTGGCGCTGGCGTTCACCGACCTGTGGGACCTCGGCCTCTCACGCAAGCAGCTGGCCCGCGTCGGGCAGTACTCCGAGAACCACGCCGTCGGTGCCCCGACCGGCATCATGGACCAGTCGGCGTCGCTCCTCGGCGAGCAGGACGCGGTCGTGTTCCTGGACTGCCGGACGCTCGACACCGCCGTGGTGGACCTGGCGCTCGAGTCGAACGGCCTCGAGGTCCTGGTGATCGACACCCGCGTGGAGCACGCGCACGCCACCGGCGGCTACAAGGCCCGGCGCGACTCGTGCGAGCGCGGCGCGGCAGCGATGGGCGTCGAGGCGCTGCGCGGAGACCTTCCGTCGCGTCCGCCACATCGTGACCGAGGACCAGCGCGTCCTCGACACGGTGCGCACGCTGCGCGAGCAGGGACCGCGGGCGATCGGGTCGCTGCTCGTCGCCTCGCACGAGTCGATGCGTGACGACTTCGAGATCTCGGTGCCGGAGCTCGACCTGGCGGTCGAGACCGCGATGGCGCACGGTGCGGTCGGCGCGCGGATGACCGGTGGCGGCTTCGGCGGTGCGGCGATCGCGCTGGTCGACCAGGAGGCCCGTGGCACGATCACGGACGCCGTCACGGCCGCCTTCGCCGCGACCGGGTACCGTGAGCCGAACGTGTTCACGGTGCACGCGGCGCAGGGCGCCCGGCGCGACTGACGCGCGGCGGGCGCGGGCGGCGCGGCGCGGGCGGCGCGGCGCGGCGCCCGCGGCGCGGCGATCGCGGCGCGGCGCCCGCGGCGCGGCGATCGCGGCGCGGCGATCGCTTTCGCACAACCAGAAGCAGCTCGCGCCACGGAAATCCGTGGCGCGAGCTGCTTGCGGTTGTGCGAAGGGCCTCGCCGCGGCGGCGCCGGCTAGTGCAGGTGGCGCTCGGCGGCCTCGACGACGTTCTTCATGAGCATCGCCCGGGTCATCGGCCCGACGCCGCCCGGTGTCGGCGAGAGGAACCCCGCGACGGACGCCACCGCGGGGTCGACGTCGCCGTGCAGCTTCGCCTTGCCCGTGTCCTGGTCCACGATGCGGCTGATGCCCACGTCGATCACGGCCGCCCCGGGCTGCACCCAGTCCGGCTGGACGAGCCGGGCGACCCCGGCCGCGGCGACGATGATGTCCGCGCGACGGCACTCGGCGGCGACGTCCTCGGTCAGCGAGTGTGTCAGCGTGGCCGTGGCCTCGAGCCGGGTGAGCAGCAGCCCGAGCGGGCGGCCGACGGTGAGTCCCTGCCCGATGATCGTCACGTGCTGGCCGCGGATCGGGACGTCGTAGGCCTCGAGCATCGCGACGATGCCGCGCGGGGTGCACGGCAGCGGGGCGTCGATCGTGCCCGCACCGCCGGGGACCGCGAGGACGAGCTCCCCGAGGTTCGTCGGGTGCAGGCCGTCGGCGTCCTTCGCCGGGTTCATCAGCTCGAGCATCGGGATCGGGTCGATGCCCTGCGGCAGCGGGAGCTGCACGATGAACGCCGTGACCCGGGGGTCGTCGTTCATCTGCAGGATCGCCGCACGGATGTCGGCGGCACTCGCGGACGAGGGCAGGTCGATGCGGACCGAGTCGAGCCCGATCTGCGCCGAGTCCTTGTGCTTGCCGGCGACGTACGACACCGAGCCCGGGTTCTGCCCGACCATGATCGTGCCGAGACCGGGTCGGAACCCGTGGTCGTGCAGCCGGTCGATCCGGACCTTCAGGTCGTCGAGCGTGCGGGCGGCGAGGGCGGTGCCGTCGATGCGGACGGCACTGCCCTCACCCGCCCAGCGCTCGCGCGGCAGGGGCGCGATCGAGGGCGCGGCGCTCACGCGTACAGCGGGAACGCGTCGGCCAGCGCCTTCACCCGGGCCGAGAGCGCCGCGATGTCCGGGTTCGGCATGAGCGTCAGCGCGATGATGTCCGCGACCTCGGTGAACTCGGCGTCGCCGAACCCGCGGGTCGCCAGCGCCGGGGTGCCGATGCGGACACCGGAGGTGACCATCGGCGGGCGCGGGTCGAACGGCACGGAGTTGCGGTTCACGGTGATGCCGACCTGGTGCAGCAGGTCCTCGGCCTGCTTGCCGTCGACCTCGGACTCGCGCAGGTCGACGAGCACCAGGTGCACGTCGGTGCCGCCGGTGAGGACGTCGATGCCGGCGGCCTTCGCGTCGGCCTGCGTGAGGCGGTCCGCCAGCAGACGGGCACCGCGGAGCGTGCGCTCCTGGCGGTCCTTGAACTCGGGCTGCGCGGCGAGCAGGAACGCGGTGGCCTTGGCGGCGATCACGTGCATGAGCGGACCGCCCTGCTGGCCCGGGAACACGGCCGAGTTGAGCTTCTTGAAGAGCGACTCGTCGTTGGACAGGATGATGCCCGAGCGCGGACCGGCGAGGGTCTTGTGCACGGTCGACGACACGACGTGGGCGTGCGGCAGGGGCGACGGGTGCAGGCCCGCGGCGACGAGGCCCGCGAAGTGCGCCATGTCCACCCAGAGGGTCGCGCCGACCTCGTCCGCGATCTCGCGGAACTTCGCGAAGTCGAGCTGGCGGGGGTAGGCCGACCATCCGGCGATGAGCACCTTGGGCTGGTGCTCGACGGCCTTGGCGCGGATGTCGTCGTAGTCGACCTCGAACGTCTCCGGGTCGACGCCGTACGACACGGCGTTGTAGATGCGGCCGGAGAAGTTGAGCTTCATGCCGTGGGTCAGGTGACCGCCGTGCGCGAGCTCGAGGCCCAGGATGGTGTCCCCGGCGGAGGCGATGGCGTGCAGGACCGCGGCGTTCGCGCTGGCGCCGGAGTGCGGCTGGACGTTCGCGTACTCGGCGCCGAACAGGGCCTTCGCCCGGTCGATGGCGAGCTGCTCGGCGACGTCGACGAACTCGCAGCCGCCGTAGTAGCGCTTGCCCGGGTAGCCCTCGGCGTACTTGTTCGTCAGGACGGACCCCTGCGACTCGAGCACGGCGCGCGGGACGAAGTTCTCGGACGCGATCATCTCGAGGGTGTCGCGCTGGCGGCCGAGCTCCTGCTCGAGCACCTTGGCGATCTCGGGGTCGACCGCGCTGAGCGGGGCGTTGAACGTCGACTGCGTGGACGCAGCGGGCAGATCGGTGATGGACACGGGACTCCTCGTTGTCTGTTCCGTCGCGCGCGTGCACGACGAGGTGGACTGGTGGGCGCGGCCCAGGCGTACGGCCGCGCTCCGTGTCAGGTGTCGCTCCCCGATGGTGACCCATCCAACGCCAGTCGCGACCCGTCGATCGTACCGAGCCGGTCGGTTCGTGTCACCCTTGTCGCATGACCCTGAGCAGCCCGGAGCTCGACGAACGCACCGATCTCCGCGCCCGGTACGACGTGCCGTGGACGACGGTGGTGTGGGACGACCCGGTCAACCTCATGTCCTACGTGACGTACGTCTTCCAGAGCTACTTCGGCTTCAGCCACGACCGCGCGGACCACCTGATGCGCCAGGTGCACGTCGACGGGCGGGCGATCGTCGCGAGCGGCGCGCGCGAGGCGATGGAGCGCCACGTCGAGGCGCTGCACGGCTTCGGCCTGCAGGCCACGGTCGAGCGGGCGCCGGGAGGAGACGCGTGATCCCGTTCGTGCGGCGGCGGGACGGCGTGCACCTCGGCCTGTCCTCCGGCGAGCGCGCCCTGCTCGCGAGCCTGACGGAGCAGCTGCAGCAGGTGCTCGACGGCGACCTGACGGACGACCCGGTCGCGTCGCGGATGTTCCCGGACGCCTACCCGCAGGACCCCGAGGCGAGCGCCGAGTTCGCGCAGTACACGCGGTCGGACCTGCTGGCGCAGAAGACCACGAACGCCGGGGTCGTCCTGGCGTGGGCGACCGGGGCGCGGGACGGCGTGGAGCGGCTCGGCATCGTCGACGCCGCGACCGAGGAGTCGTCGTACACCGGCGACGCCGGTGTCGGTCTGCGGGACGTCTACGACTGGCTCGGGTTCGTGCAGGAACACCTGGTCGCGACGCTCACGTCCGCGCGCTGACGACCGGCCGGGAGGCACGGGGCACGTCCGCCCCGCACCTCACCCGAGCAGGTCGTCGCGGTGGTCGGCCGCCCACGCCCGGAGCGGGCGCGGCGCGGTCCCGGTGATCCGGGCGACGTCGTCGCGCATCACGTCGACGCCGTCGAGACCCCGTCGGAGCACCCGCCCGAACTGCTGGCGGAGGCCCTCGGCCTGCCAGGCGGGCACGCCGCCGGCGCGGACCACGGCGCGGTACACGCGGCTCGGCAGGTGCAGCGGCCGGACGCGTCGCCCGAGGCCGGCGGTCAGCTCGACGGCGATGCCGTGCGCGTCGAGGGACGCCGGGCCGGTGAGCACCGGTTCGGTGCCGTCGTGCCGATCCACCCGGCGCGGCCGCGGCCGGTGGTGTGCGGGAACCAGCCGCGACGGATCGCCGGCGCGGAGGGCAGCAGGTTCGTCATGAAGGCCGACGGGTGCAGGATCGTCCACGCCGTCCCGCATCGGGGAGTGCTCGGCGGCGTCGCCCCCGGACAGGTGCACGACCCGCGGGACCCCCGCGCACTGGGCCGCCCGGACGCCGGTCGCCCCCTGCTCGGCCTGCCGCTCGCTGACCGGGGTGACGAGGAAGAACCGGTCGACGCCGTCGAGCGCCCGGGTCAGGGCGTCGAGGTCGTCGAGGTCCGCGAGCCGCGCGTCGACGCCCCGTGCACGGAGCCGCTCGGCCTGGTCTTGACGGCGGACGACGGCGCGAACCTGGACACCCTCGGCGTGCAGCAGCTCGAGGGTCTTCCCGCCGACGTCGCCGGTGACCCCGGTGATGGCGATGGTCTCGGTCACGGTGCTCCTCCTTCGGTATCAGTTTCCTGTTACTCGACGGTACGCCGGTACCATCGGTGCGTGTCCAGCGACTTCTCGGTGACCCACGACGACGTGGACGCGATCGCCGCGTGGACGGTCGTCCGTGCCGCGCGCGAGCTCGCCCGCCGCCTCGACGAGGAACTCGCGCCCCTCGGCCTGACCCCCGTCGGCTTCGGCGCACTCGTGCAGCTCGCCGCCGCCGACGAGCTCAACCAGGCCGAGCTCGCGCGGGCGGTGGGGGTCCGCGCGCAGAGCATGGGCAGCCTGGTCGAGTCGCTCGCGACGCGGGGACTCGTGGCGCGCGGTGCTGCACCCGGTCGGGGACGAGCCTCCCGGCTGCACCTGACGGACGCCGGACGCGAGCTGCTCGCCGCGGCCTGGCCACGCGTCCTGGCCAGCAACACGTGGTTCCCCGACGGCGGCGAGTCGGTGGCGCGCGCCCTGCGCCCCTTCACGACCGACGGGACGGTCAGCGGACGGGCGGACGGACTCGCCTGAGCCCCGACAGGACTGCAAGGTAGCCTTGCAAGTTCTCCTGCGGGAGGAGTACCGTTCCGGTGTGGAATCATCCGAGGAGCTCGCCGGCGACCTGCTCAGACCGCCGCGCTCGGCCGGCTGCTGCGCCACGGTGAGTCCACCGTCGCCGACCTCGCCCGTGCCGAGGGCGTCCGACCGCAGTCCATGGGCGCGACCGTCCAGGCACTCGTCGACCTCGGACTGGTCGAGCGCCGACCGGACCCGGACGACGGCCGTCGGACGCTCGTCCGCGCGACGGACACCGGCTCCCGCGCCCGCGAGGACGCCTGGGCCACGCGCGCCCGCGTGCTCGCCGACCGGCTCGCGGCCCCCGCTCACCGAAGCCTGACCCGGAAGAAGCCCCACCACGTCCACCTCGACCTCCCCCACGCCCACCGTCGCGTCCCCGGACGGCGGCAGCGGCTTCGGCCCGAAACTGCTGATCCCGGTCCTGGTCGGGCCGCTCCTCAACCCGATCAACACGACGATGGTCTCCGTCGCCCTCGCGCCGATCTCGCGGGACCTCGGCATCGGGGCGTCGCAGGCGATCTGGCTCGTCGCCGCCCTGTACCTGGCGAGCGCGGTCGCCCAGCCCACGATGGGGAAGCTCGCCGACCGGTTCGGGCCGAAGAAGGTCTTCCTGGCCGGGCTCGTCGTCGTCGGCGTCGCCGGGGTCGTGCCCGAGGTCCTGACCGGGTTCGGTGGTGCCGTGACCGCGCGCGTGCTCATCGGCATCGGTACCTCGTCGGCGTACCCGGCGGCGCTCACCACGCTGCGCCAGCACTCCGCACGGATCGGGAAGCCCACACCGCCCCTCGTGCTCGGTGCGCTGTCGATCACCTCGCTCGTGTCCGCCGCAGCCGGACCGCCCCTCGGCGGTGCGCTCATCGCGCGGCCTTCGGGATCGTCGTCGCGGCGATGTGGCTGCCCTCCGACCGGCTCCGCCCGCAGGACACCGACCGGGTGCCGGTCCGCACCGCGCTCGACCCGGTGGGCATGCTGCTGATGACCGGCGCGGTCTCGGCCCTGCTCGTGTTCCTGCTCGACCTGGCCGCCGGGCTCTGGTGGCTGCTCGCGGCGGCGCAGCCGTTCGTCGACGTCCGGCTGCTTGTCCGGAACGGCGCGCTGTCCCGGACCTACGCGCGGCTGTTCCTGACCTACCTGCTCGCCTACACGATGACCTACGGGTTCTCGCAGTGGGTGCAGGACGTGGCGGGCTACCCGAGCGACGTCGCCGGGTACCTGCAGCTGCCCGCCGCGGTCGTCGCCGGGGTCGTGTCGTTCCTCGTCGCCCGCAAGACCGCGATCCGCGGGCCCCTCGTCGTCGCGGCGCTCACCCCCCTGCTCGGTGCCGGGCTCCTGCTGCTCCTGCACGCCGGGTCGCCCCTCGTGCTGCTGCTCGTGGTGCCGGCACTGTTCGGGGTGCCGCAGGCCCTGGCGTCCGTGTCGAACCAGGCGGCGCTCTACAGGGTCGTGCCGTCGGAGTACATCGGGACGGCCGCCGGGCTGTCGCGGACCAGCATCTACATCGGCGCGATCGCGGCGTCCTCGCTGATCGGCGGCGTGTTCGGACAGGCGCCCACCACGCCGGACCTGCACGTGCTGGCGTGGGTGATGCTCGGGGTCGGCGTGCTCCTCAGCGTGCTGACGCTCGCCGACCGGGCGCTCGCCCGGGCGACCACGCGCTGACGGGGGGCGGCGGAGCGGGCGGGCCACGGGCCTCCCGTCAGTGCGCGGCGGCTGCCCGGCGGCCGTGATGTCCCGACCCGGCGTCCGATACCCGCCGGAACGTGCCCACCCCGGCCGCGCACCAGACCCCGACGCACTGGACCCTCACGCTCGTCTGCGACGACCGTCCCGGGATCGTGCACGCCGTGTCCGGAGCCGTCGTGGCGGCGAACGGCAACATCACCGAGTCGCAGCAGTTCTCGAGCGCCGACACGAACACGTTCTTCATGCGCCTGCAGGTCATGGCCCCCGTCGACCGGGCGGCCTTCGAGCAGGCGCTCGCCCCCGTGGTCGAACGCTACGACGCCCGCGTCCAGCTCGACGTCGTCGGCCGGCCGATGCGCACGCTCGTGCTCGTGTCGAAGGCCGGGCACTGCCTGAACGACCTGCTCTACCGGCAGCGGGGTGGGCAGCTCCCGATCGAGGTCCCGCTCGTCCTGTCGAACCACCCGGAGCTCGCCGGTCTGGCGTCGTTCTACTCCGTCCCGTTCGAGCACCGGCCCGTCACCGACCCGGCCTCGAAGCAGGCGATGGAGCAGCGCATCCTCGACGCCGTCGACGAGCACGACATCGAGCTCGTCGTCCTGGCCCGCTACATGCAGATCCTGTCGCCGGAGCTCTGCGCGGCACTGCAGGGTCGGGCGGTCAACATCCACCACTCGTTCCTGCCCGGCTTCAAGGGGGCGAACCCCTACCGGCAGGCGCACGCCCGCGGCGTCAAGCTCATCGGTGCGACGGCCCACTTCGTGACGAGCGACCTCGACGAAGGCCCGATCATCGAGCAGAACGTGGTCCGGGTCGACCACACCAAGGACCCGTCCGAGCTCGTGTCCATCGGCCAGGACGAGGAGTCCCGCACGCTCACCCAGGCGGTGCGTTGGATCGCCGAGGACCGCGTGCTCCTCGACGGCGCCCGCACGATCATCTTCAAGTAGGACCACATGACGAACGCACCGCAGAGCCCGGTCGACTGGGGCGAGGTCCCGCCGCCCACCGAGCCGGCCGCATCCCGTCGGCCGTCCCCGCCCGTGTCCGCGTGGACCGTGCTGCGGGTGGTCGTGTGCGCGTTCGGCCTGCTGTCCCTGGCGTACTGGGGCTACCTGGCGTGGCCGTTCCCGTTCCCGGGCGTGCTGTTCATGGTCGGGGCGCCGCTGTGCCGATCGACACGGACGTGGTCGGCAAGGTGATCGTCGAGGTCGCACTCGTCATCGCAGCCGGTGCGGCGTGGGTGTCGCTCGGGCACCCGGTGGTCGGACTGGTCTTCATCGTGGTGGCCGCGCTGTCCGGGGTGGTCGCGTTCCGTCGGGAGACGGCGTGAGCGACGTGTCGGGTTCGGGTTCCGTTCCGGGCTCCGGCCTGGAGGCGGCTGGGTCCTGCTCGCCGGTGCCGTCATCGAGGCGGTCGGCTCCGGCCCCGCAGCACCCGAGGCGACGGAGGTGCTCGACCTCGGTGACGCCGTCCTGACGCCCGGGTTCGTCGACCTGCACGGCCACGGGGGTGCCGGCGCCGCCTACGAGGACGAGGCGTTCGACGCCGCCCTCGCCGTCCACCGCGCACACGGCACGACCCGCTCGGTGCTGTCCCTCGTCGCGAACCCGCTGCCCTCGCTCGTGGCGTCCCTCGAGCGTATCCGAACCGTCGCCGCGACCGACCCGCTCGTCCTCGGTGCCCACCTCGAGGGACCGTTCCTGTCGCCGCACAACAAGGGCGCGCACAACGAGTCGTTCCTGGTCGACCCCACGCCCGACGTCGTCGACGCCCTCCTCGACGCCGGCGCCGGGGTCCTCCGCCAGGTCACCATCGCGCCGGAGCTGCCGGGGGCGATCGACGCCGTCCGCCGGTTCGTCGACGCCGGGGTGGTCGTCGCCGTCGGGCACACCGTCTGCTCGTACGACCAGGCCCGTGCCGCGTTCGACGCGGGCGCCACACTGCTCACCCACGCGTGCAACGCCATGCCGGGGTTGCACCACCGGACGCCGGGCCCGATCGCCGCGGCACTCGAGGACGACCGGGTGACGCTCGAGCTCATCCTCGACGGTGTGCACGTGCACCCCGCGGTCGCCCGGGTCCTGCTCCGCGGGGCACCGGGGCGGGTCGCGCTCATCACGGACGCGATGGCCGCGGCCGGGTCGCCGGACGGCTCGTACGCGCTCGGGTCGCTCAGCGTCGAGGTGGTGGAAGGCGTCGCGCGGGTCGCCGGCACGGACACGATCGCCGGGTCGACGCTGACCCAGGACCGGGCGCTGCGACTCGCCGTGGCGGAAGCAGGGGCGTCGCTGCCCGACGCCGTGGGAGCGCTCACCTCCGTCCCCGCCGCCGCGCTCGGGCTCGGCGACCGGCTGGGTCGGATCGCGCCCGGGTACGCGGCCGACCTCGTGGCGCTGTCACCCGAGCTGCACGTGCAGCGGGTGTGGGGCGCCGGGGAGCACCTGCCCTGACCACACGGCGCTGGCGACCCGGCGCTGACGAGCGGGCGGCGCTCGTTCAGGCGGGTGCGAGGACGGACAGCAGGCGGAGCCGCTCGTGGCTCACCGTCCCCGGTTCCGCCGTGTAGACGAGCAGCACGTGGGCCTGCTCCGGGTCGAGCAGCATCTGGCACTGCAGCTCGAGCCGCCCCACGTCGGGGTGGTCGTAGCGCTTCACCGAACCCGGGACGAGCCCGACCTCCTGCTCGTCCCAGAGCGCCCGGAACTCCTCCGAACGCTCGAGCAGCGCCGTGGCCAACCCGGCCGCGGTCGACCCGGGGCCCCGACGCGCGGCGATCTCGCGGAGCGACGAGACGTAGAGCCGCCCCGTGGCGTCCCGGTCCTCCGGGGGGAACAGGGTGCGGGCGTCCGGGTCGGTGAACCACCGCCAGCCGATCGACCGCGCACGTCCCTGCCGCTCGCGCGCGTCCCCGAACAGCGCCGCCGCCAGGGGGGTCTGCAGCAGGGTCTCGCCGAGCTCCGACACGACCTCGGCCGGGGTGTCGACGAGCCGGTCGAAGATCCGCATCATGCCCGGGCCGACGTGGTCCGTCCCGGCGCCGTGGTCCGGCGGTCGGTGCCCGGCCAGGCGGAACACGTGGTCCCGCTCGGCCCGGCTCAGGTGCAGTCCCTGCGCGATCGCGGCGACCATCTGCTCGGACGGGTGCGGCCCGGTGCCCCGCTCGAGCCGGGCGTAGTAGTCGGCCGACATGTGGCAGAGCGTCGCGACCTCCTCGCGTCGCAGGCCGTCGGTCCGACGGCGCTGGCCCGGCGGCAGGGAAGGCGCCCAGTCCCGGTCGATCGATCACGTGCCCATCATCGCGGGACACGGACCCGGGAGCCACGGTCCGACAGGTCCTGGTTCGACCGGCGGCGCCGCGGCACGCTGGGGACGACCCGGGACGACCGGGGGCCGACGACGAGGAGCACACCGTGCCGAGACGACCGATCGAGATCTCCCTCCCCCGCCTGGACGGGCAGACCGCCGTGGTGACCGGTGCCAGCGACGGGATCGGCCTGGGCATCGCCACCGCCCTCGCCGGAGCCGGTGCGGCGGTCGTCCTGCCGGTCCGGAACACCGCCAAGGGCGAGGCCGCGCGGGCCCAGGTGCTCCGCGAGCACCCCGGTGCCTCGGTGACCCTCGGGACGCTCGACCTGTCGTCGCTCGACTCCGTGCGCGCCTTCGCCCGCTCGATGGTCGACGCGGGGACCCCCGTCGACCTGCTCGTGGGCAACGCGGGCGTGATGACCCCGCCCGAGCGGCAGACGCCCTGGTCGCCGGGCTCCTCCCCCTGCTGCGCGCGGCGCGCGGCCACGTCGTCTCCCAGATCAGCGTCGCGGCGCGGAGCGGCTCGGTGCACTGGGACGACCCGAACTGGGAGCGCAGCTACCACGGCATGCGTGCCTACCAGCAGTCGAAGGTCGCCTTCGGGCTCTTCGGGCTCGAACTCGCCCGACGCAGCCGCCGGCACGGCTGGGGTGTGACGAGCAACCTCGCGCACCCCGGCGTCGCGCCGACGAGCCTGCTCGCCGCCCGTCCGGAGCTCGGCCGTTCCGGGGACACCGCGTCGGCCGGCACTGCTCGCGGCGACCGACCCGGCCGGCCGCGACGGCGCGCTCCACGGTCCGCTCGGCCCCGGGAACGTCGGCGGCGCCCCGGGCCGGCACGCGCTCTGGCGACCGCTGCGGAGCGAGGCGGACGCGGCGCGGGTGTGGGACCTGTCCGAGGAACTGACCGGCGCGACGTTCGCCTGACCAGTGCCCGCGGTGCCAGGCTGGGCACATGAGCGTCATGGTCTCGCCGTTCGATGCCCACCGCGACCGCACGAGCGAGAAGTACACCGCGTACCCCGCCGACGTGCTGCCGATGTTCGTCGCCGAGATGGACTCCGTGCCCGCCGAGCCGGTCCGGGACGCCCTCGTGCGGGCCGTCACGAACGGGGACACCGGGTACGTCGGGCACACGCGGGTGCTCCCCGAGGTGTTCGCCGACTTCGCCGGGCGCCGGTGGGGGTGGGAGGTCGACCCGGACCTGGTCCGCACGACGACGGACGTCTCGGTCGCGGCGGTCGAGGTGCTCCGCCGGGTCATCGCCCCCGGTGACCAGGTCGTCGTGATGCCGCCCGTCTACCCGCCGTTCTGGGACTACGTGCGCGAGGCCGGCGGCACCGTCACCGAGGTGCCGCTGCTCCCGCCGGCCGGCGACCCGGACCCGTACGACACGACGGCCGGCTGGCGGATGGACCTGGACGGCATCGCCGCGGCGCTCGCGGCGGGTGCCCGGACGGTCCTGCTCTGCAACCCGCACAACCCCCTCGGCCTCGTGCACGCCCGGGAGGCACTCGTCGCGCTGGCCCGGCTCGCGGCGGAGTGGGACGCCGTGGTGGTGTCCGACGAGATCCACGCGCCGCTCACCCACGCCGACGCGGTGTCCCTGACGAGCGCGAGCAAGGCCTGGAACCTCGCCGGGACGAAGTGCGCGCTCATGGTCGGCGCATCGGACCGTGCCCGCGGGTGGTTCGACGGCCTGCCGGTCGAGGTCGTCGAGCGGACCGGGATCCTCGGCTACACCGCGAGCGTGGCGGCGTTCCACGACGGTGAACCCTGGCTGGCGTCGCTGCTGGCCGAGCTCGCCGCGAACCGACGGGTCCTGGCCGAGGAGCTCGGGACGGCACTGCCCGGTGCCGGGTACCGGCAGCCGCAGGCGTCCTACCTGGCGTGGCTCGACCTGCGGGCGCTGCCGTGGGGCGACGAGCCCGCTCGACTCCTGGTCGACCAGGCGAAGGTGGCGCTGTCGAACGGGCGCGACTTCGGACGCCAGGGCACCGGGCACGCCCGGCTCAACTTCGGCTGCTCCGAGGAGACGCTGCGCGAGGGCCTCGCGCGCCTGTCCGCCGCCCGCTGACCCGAGCCCGGGCCTGGAGCCCGTGCCCGCGCCGGGGCGTCACTCGAACCGCTGCCACTCCGGCTTGTGGTTGTACGTGTACCGGTAGTAGTCGGCGAGCTGCAGGCCGGCCGCCGCTTCCTCGTCGACCACCACGGTGGCGTGCTCGTGCAGCTGCAGCGCCGACCCCGGCACGAACGACGACAGCGGCCCCTCGACCGCCGCGGCGACCGCGTCCGCCTTCGCCGCCCCCTGCGCGACGAGCACGAGCTCGCGCGCCTCGAGGATGGTGCCGAGCCCCTGCGTCATGCAGTGCGTCGGGACGTCGTCGAGCGAGTCGAAGAAGCGCGCGTTGGCCTCGCGCGTGGACGGCGCGAGCGTCTTGATCCGCGTGCGGGACGCGAACGACGAGGTCGGCTCGTTGAACCCGATGTGCCCGTTCGCGCCGATGCCCAGGATCTGCACGTCGACCCCGCCGGCAGCCCGGATGGCGGCGTCGTACTCCTTCGCGGCGAAGGCCAGGTCGGTGGCCCGGCCGTCGGGCACGCGGACGCGCGCGGGGTCGAAGCCGAGGGGCTCGACGACGTCGCGGGCGATCACGGACGCGTACGACTCGGGGTGGTCGAGCGGGATGCCGACGTACTCGTCGAGGGCGAACCCGCGGGCCTGGGCGAACGAGACCTGCCCGTCCTGCACGCGACGGCGCAGGTCGGCGTAGATCCCCTGGGGGCTCGACCCGGTGGCGAGCCCGACGACGGCGGACGGCTTCTCGGCGACGACCGAGGCGATCTTGGCGGCGGCGACGCGACCGACCTCGGCCGGCGAGGACAGGATGATGATCTCCACGCGCCCACCCTACTGGTCATGACCAGTTCGCAACAGGGTTCGTCGGTAGCGTGGGGGCATGCCCACCCCCGAGTACGTCCTGTCCCTGCGCGAGAAGATCGGCACCGACCTGCTCTGGCTGACCGGCGTGACCGCCGTGGTCACCCGTGGCGAGGGCGCCGACCGCGAACTCCTGGTCGTCCGACGTGCCGACACCGGGGCGTACACCCCGGTCACCGGGATCGTCGACCCGGGCGAGGAACCCGCGGTGGCGGCCGAGCGCGAGGTCCTCGAGGAGGCCGACGTCGTCGCGGTCGCCGAACGCCTGGCGTGGGTGCAGGTCCTGCCCGAGATGACGTACCCGAACGGGGACCGTGCGCAGTACCTCGACCTGGTCTTCACGTGCCGGTACGTGTCCGGCACGCCGGCCCCGGCCGACGGCGAGAACACCGAGGCGTTCTGGGCACCGCTCGACGCGCTGCCCGCGATGAGCGCGGACATGCGGGCGCGGGTCGCCGCGGCGCTGTCCGGCGAGCAGGCGGCGCGCTTCGAGCGCTGACGCGCACCGGACGGGAGGCACGGTGCGGGCCCGCCACGCGCCTCCCGTGGACGACGGCGCGGGTCGCGCCCCCGAGGGCTACGCGATCGGGGCGGTCGCGACCGGGGCGCCGAGCAGCCGGAGCGCGACGGCGTCCCCGGCGGTGCGGCGGTCGCCGACCTCGTGCTGGACGGTCACGACGGTGTCGTCGTCGAGCCGGACCGTGGTGCGCCGGATCGACCCGAGGAAGCTCGACGCGACGACGGTGCCGGTGACCCCGTCGGACGCGAAGGCGACGTCCTCCGGCCGGACGTAGGCGAGCACCGGGCCGTCCACCGCCCCGGTGTCGAGCGCCGGCACGCGGAATCCGTACACGAACACGTCGCCGCCGCGCAGGTCCCCGCGGAGCCGGTTCGACTGCCCGACGAAGTCCGCCGTGAACGCCGAGGTGGGGGTGCGGTACAGCTCCTCCGGCGTCCCGACCTGCTCGACGTCCCCGGCGTGCATCACCGCGATCCGGTCGGAGACGGCGAGCGCCTCCTCTTGGTCGTGGGTGACGAACACGGTCGTGATGCCGAGGTCGCTCTGGATGCGGCGGATCTCGTCGCGCAGGGTCACCCGGACCTTGGCGTCCAGGGCGGAGAGCGGCTCGTCGAGCAGCAGGACCCGGGGGCGGGTGACGAGCGCCCGGGCCAGGGCGACGCGCTGCTGCTGGCCACCGGAGAGCTGGTGCGGGTACCGGTCCGCGAACTCGCCGAGGTGCACCATGTCGAGCGCGTCGACGACCTGGGTGCGACGCTCGGCGGCGGGGACCTTCCGCATCTCGAGGCCGAACGCGACGTTCTGGCGCACGGTCATGTGCGGGAACAGCGAGTACTGCTGGAACACCATCCCGATGTCGCGCTGGTTCACCGGGGTCTGCGCGACGTCGATGCCGTCGATGCGGATCGCGCCGGCGTCGATCGCCTCGAGCCCGGCGAGGGCCCGGAGCGCCGTGGTCTTGCCGCAGCCGGACGGGCCGAGGAGCGAGACGAACTCCCCCGGCTCGATGCGGAGGGACAGCCCGGCGAGGGCGCGGTGCGTGCCGTAGTGCTTCTCGACGGCCTCGAGCTCCACGGTCGCGCCCTCGGTGACGAGGGACGACGGGGCGGCGGGCGCGGTGACGGTCATGCGGACTCCTTGGAGCGGGACCGGCGGGACGTCCCGACGCGGCCGATGAGGACGAGCAGCACGAACCCGAACAGCAGTGCGGCGAGCGAGAACACCGCGGCGACGTACGGGTCGGTCCCCTGGACGAGCAGCAGCGCGACGGTGATCGTGAGGAAGCACGCGGCCGTGATGCCGCGGCGGAGGTTCGGCAGCAGGATCCGCCACGTCACGGTCCACCACGAGGCACCGAGCGAGCGGGCCGCCTCGGACAGGGTGGTGACGTCGACGGCGGTCAGCGCGGTCGCGATCGGGCGGAACGCGAACGGCAGGGCCACGATCCCGATCGCGAAGGACAGCGTCCACGCGTCCGAGCCGAGGAGCTGCGCGACCACCTGGTACACGGGGATGAACCCGACGACGAGCACGACCAGGGGCACCGTGATCGGGACCAGGCAGACGAACTCGAGCACCCGCCGCAGCCGCGGGTACCGCAGCGCCGTGACGACCTGCGCGGGCAGGAGGACGAACAGCACGATCGCCACCGTGATGACGGCGATGAGCAGGGACGCGGACAGGCCGTCGAACACCGGCTGGTAGGTGCCCGCGTTCGCCGGGTCGAGGATCGCGGCGTAGTGCGCGAGCGTCAGCGACCCGTCGGTGCCCTGCCGGAACGTGAACTGCAGGAGCGCGAGGAGCGGGACGGCGAACACGAGGCCGACCACGCCGAGCACGATCGCAGCGGTGACCCGTGACGGGGCGACGCCGAAGCGGCGGACGCGGGGCGTGCCTCCCGGCCGGGTCACCCGACCACGGGACGGACGCGTGCCGACGGCGGTCACCGCTGCCACCGCGCAGCCCGTCGCTGGAGCAGCGAGTAGGCGCCCATCACGACCGCCATCACGACCACCATGCCGAGGGCGAGCACCCCGGCGACGTTCTGCAGGCCGATGATCGTCTCACTCGTGAGCTGCGCGCGGATCGTCAGCGGGACGATGCCGCCCTGCGAGATGAGCGCCGCGGCGGTCGCGAACGACGAGAACGCGTTCGCGAACAGGAGCAGCAGCGACCCCCAGAAGGCCGGCGCGAGCACGGGCAGGGCGATGCGGCACCAGTACGTGGCGCGGGAGGCGCCCAGCGTGGCCGCGGCCTCGCCCCACTGGGTCTTGACGCCCTCGAGGGCGGGCATGAACGTGAGGACCATGAGGGGCACCTGGAAGTAGACGTACGGCAGGACGAGTCCGGGGACCGTGTACAGGAACGCACCGTTCGCGTTGAGGTCGACGCCCGCCGCGGACACCAACCACGTGGTGACCAGCCCCTGGACGCCGATCGTGGCGATGAACGCGAACGCGAGCATCACGCCGCCGAACTGGGCGAGGACACTCGCGGCGGCGTCGATCATCGAGCGGACCAGGCCGTCCGGTCGGAGCGCGGCGAGCGCCCAGCAGACGAGGGCCCCGATCACGGCGCCGAGCACCGCGGAGACGGCGGACAGGCCGAACGAGCCGCCGAAGGCACGGAGGACGGACGGGTCCGCGAACGCGGCGAGGTTCGCGAGCGTGAACGCGCCGTCGCCCGTGAAGAACCCGCTGCTGACCGCGATGACGGCCGGCACGGCGAGGAACAGCAGGACGTAGACGGCGAAGGGGGTGAGTCCGAGCCAGGCGAGGCCGGGGCCGCGGCGGGCGCGGAGGCCCGCCGCGGCCTTGGTGGTGGTGCGGGTCCCGAGGCCGGCACCGGCGGCGGGGGCGGTGCTCGTGGCGGCCGGGCCCGCGGTGACGGCGGCCGTGCCCACCGTTCCCGGTTCCGGGCCGGGCGTCCCGGTGCTGCGCGCTCCCGCCGCTGGTGCCGTGGTCACGGGACTAGGACCCCATCGTGGCGGACCACTTGGCCGCCAGGACCTTCGCGGCCTCGGTGACCTGCGCGTCCGTCAGCTCGACGTAGTCCTTCGGCATGCCGCCGGCCTGCTCGAGGGCGTCCTTGTCGACCTTGCCGGACTGCTCCATGGCGGCGAGGGTCGACGGGAAGGCACCGGCCTGCAGGTACAGGTTCTGCGCCTCGGGGCTGGCGATGTACTCCTGCCAGAGCCGCGCGGCCGCCGGGTGCGGGGCGTCCTTGTTGATCGCCTGCGAGTAGTACGAGCCGAGGGCCTGGCCCTCGGGCACGACCGTCTTCCAGTTCTCGTTGCCGCTCGCGCCGGCCCACCCGAGGCCACCGTCGCCTGCGAGGGCAGCACGTTCTGGAAGTTGCCGGCCTGCTTGAGCTTGCCGAAGAACTCGACGCCCTTGGTGATGTCGTCCGCGGAACCGCCGTTCTCGAGCGCTGCGAGGTAGACCGCGGAGGCGGCCTGGTTCGCCTGCGTGGGGTCCCCCGCGATCGAGACCTTCCCCTTGTACTCGCTGCCGAGCAGGTCGTTCAGGTCCTTCGGCGCCTGCTTGATCTTCGAGGAGTCGTAGCCGATCGACATCAGGCCCGTGTAGTCACGGGTCCACTTGCCGTCCTTGTCCTTGAGGGTGTCGGGGATGTCCGACCAGTTCGCGACCTTGTAGTCGGTGAGCAGCCCGAGATTCTGCTGCATCACCGCGTTGCCGAGGTCGAGCACGTCGGGGGCGGTGGACTGGCCCTTCTGCGACTTCACCGCGGCGATCTCGTCGGCGCTCGACCCGTTGGGGTTCGCCGAGTTGATCGTGATGCCGGGGTACTTCTTCTCGAAGCCGTCGATGATCTTGCCGTAGTTCGCCCAGGTCGGCGGGAGGGCGATGACGTTGAGCTTGCCCTCGGCCTTCGCGGCCTTGACGAGGGCGTCCATGCCGCCGGCGGACTGGGCGCTCGTCGCGGTCTTCCAGTCGGTGTCGCTCGACGTCGACGCGCTGCTCGTCGCCGAGCAGCCGGCGAGGGTGACGACTGCGGCGGCGGCCAGGGCGAGGCCGGCCAGGGTGCGGGCTGTGGGGTGGGGTGCTGCGGGTGCGGTTCGGGCGGGCCGGTGGGGGCGGCACCGCGTTCTGGACGATCGTGGACGGGGCCGGTTTCCGAGCAGTGCTGCGGTGGTGAACGGTGGCGGAACATCGCTTGTTCGCTCGTTCCCTTGTTCGCTCCGGTGGCGCGTCCGCGCTGATGGCGCGTCCTCGGTCTGGAGGCACGGATGCAGTTCACGACGACGGTCCTGCAGGCGCGGAAGACCGCCACCGGGACCCGCCGGAGGTCGTCGCAGCGCTCGGCGGGGTCGACCGGCCGTGGTGGTCACGATCGACGGGGGCTACACCTACCGGTCGACGATCGGGGTCATGGGCGGCCAGTCGCTCGTCCCGCTGTCGGCCGAGCACCGCACCGCCGCGGGGGTGGCTGCCGGGGACACCGTCGAGGTCACGCTCGAGGTCGACACGCTCCCGCGCTCGGTCGAGGTGCCGGACGACCTGGCCTCGGCGTTCGAGGAAGCCGGCGTCCGTGCCGCCTTCGAGACCCTGTCGAACTCACGGCCCCCGAGACCCGCCAGCGCCGCATCGACAGGGCCGCTGCCGCACCGATCCGCGCGAGGTCGGCCGATCCGCGCGTAGGAGACCGAATCGCTCGTAGGGTGTCGTTCGTTCCTGCCCCCTGTGCGCGGAACGTCCTCCGATGTCGGGTGCGATGGGCTCGAACGCCCGGCGGTTCTGACGGGTCAGCCGCCGAGTTCGACCAGCACGCGCGGGATCTCGGTGAGCAGCTCGCTCGCCAGGTAGCCGAGCGGCCCGACCTGCACGGCGAGACGGTCACCGGCAGCTGCGTGCACGTACGACGCCCATGCCGCTGCCTGCTCGGGTTCCGCCCCACGAGCCAGCAGACCGACCACCACGCCCGACAACACGTCGCCGCGGCCGTCCGGTGCCGCGATCACGTCGGACAGCGCGACGACGGCCCCGAACCGCTCGGCGATCGCACGGGCGTCCGCGGCGTCGTCGTCCCCGCACTCCCGGCCGAGGAGGCGCTCGGCCTCGCCGCTGTTCGGCGTCATCACGAGGCGGCCACGCAGTGGCGCGAGCTGGTCGGCGACGCGAGGTCGCGGGCTCCGTCCGGTTCGTCGAGCCCTGGGCCGACCAGGACCGCGTCCGCGCTGCCGGCGTCGTCCTCGGCGGCGGTCAGCGCTCCGACGGCGATGTGGCCGGCGTCGTCCTCGTCGAGTGGTTGCACCCCGGACTCCGGGACTGCGACGGACACCTCGGCGGCCACGCTTCCCGCTCCGACACGCAGCGCGGCGAGCGGGGGTCCGAGCCGCGCCGCCGATGACCAGGACCTGGCCACGGCCGTACTTGCCCGCACCGGGCTCAGGCAGCGGCCAGTCACGCAGGGCGTTCGGGGTGATCGACTCAGGAGACACGGGTGTCGTCCTTCCGCCCGCTGTGCTCGGTGACCTCGTCGTCGTCGAGGTGCCCGACGGCCGAGAACTCCTCGAGCGTAGTCCCGCCGGAGTCGTGTGAGCGAGGCGTTCGCCACGGTGTGATCGGCCGCGAACGACATCAGCGCGGGTTGGTTCGTCCAGGTCGAGACAGACGGCCACGGTGAGCATGACGACGGCGTCGTGCGCGGCGACGAGCAGTCGTTCGGGTTCGTCGAACGCAAGCGCAGCATGACGTCGATCCACGATTCGCCCCCGGATGGGCGGTGGTAGTACTTGCCGAGCCACTGGCGACGGTGTTCCTCGTCCGGGTAGCGATTGCGGACGCCCTGCGCGGTGAGCAGGTCGAGCACGCCGAGCTCTCGGTCGCGGAGCCGCTCGTCGACCCGCCGACCGGGCTCGTCCAACCCGCCGGCCTGGAGTGCGAGGTCGATCGTCTGCTGAGCGCGCAGGTACGGCGAGACCCAGAGGCGTACCGGGACGTCGTCCACGCCGCGGTCCGCGAGCTCGCGCCCGAGAGCACGTGACTGCTCCCGCCCCAGGGGGCTCAGCGGGACGTCGGCGTCCCGGTGGCCCGCGTCGATCACGTCTGCTCCGTCGGCCTCGGCGCGGGCGGCGGCGACGTTCGCCTCCGACTCCCCGTGGCGCACGAGCCAGATCTCCCTGACAGCCATGGCGTCACGCTAGCCAGGCGCCGCTGTGCTCCCTCACCGCTCCGGGCTCACTCCGCCCACCGATGCTGCGTCAGGCGACACCTCGTGCGCTGCGCACCGGCCGGACCGCGCAGGGGAGGCCCGCTGCACGGAACCGTCTCGTCAGCGCGTCGAGGTCCCACAGGTCGCGCCACTCGATCCGGACGATGCGTCGGACACCCGGCACCGTCAGCAGTGCCTCGTGTCGGCGCTTCTCGTCGATGAACACCTGGTCGGCGGTCCGGCCCGCGAGGAACCGCTCCTGCGTGTACTTCGCTCGGCCGTCCACCTCGACGATGACGCCCTCCGACGACGAAGGGTTGCTGGAGCACCGGCTTCGGCAGGCCCATCTCACGGAACACGACCCGTGCCAGTGACTCGGCGGCCGAACCCGACCGCGGGTCGGCGAGCTCGACGGCACGAGTGGCGACGGCACGACCCCGGTCCTTCGCAGTGCCCCCGAGCGCCTGCACGATGCTCGCCCGCTCGACTCCGGCGCGCAGTGCAGCGTCGGCGACCACCACCGCCGTCCGGACGTCGCCGAGCAGGGCGATGTCCGCCACGGTCCTCGCGACGGAGGTGAAGCGCACGCCGCCGTGCTCGACGAGGTGCGCGGACGGGACCGGTCTGGTGTGCAGGACCAGCCCCCGGGTGCCGCTCCGGTAGTGCGACTTCGGGACGGTGAGGTGCACGTCGTCCGGCCACGGACCCGGCAGGGGCAGTCCGTGCACGGCGACGGCCGAAGCATGGGAGCCGACAGCGGCGACGCTCCGTCGTCCCAGGCGGGCGAAGATGCGGGTGACGTACCGCCGGCGCGGACCGGCGGCGTCCCAGTCCGCCCCACGGACGAACGCGTTCGGTCGGACGCGGACGAGACGGTCGGGGCCGTCGGACGCGGCCCGGCGCCGCAACGTGGCGCCGGACCGGCCAGCGTCCTGCAGCGGGCTCGCCCGGAAGATCGCGAGTGGTGTCTCCATACCGACCACGATCACGGTCTGACGACGCTCGTCGGTGAGCGACGGGGCGGGCTGTGGACGCGCCTCCAGGCCGTTGCCTGTGTGGAGGAGTGACGATCGAGCCCATCGCAACCGACCTGGGATGCCGATCCGCGCATGACAGGCAGGAACTTCTGACCTCCTTTGCGCGGATCGTCTCCCGACGAGCGGATCGGCCTCCTACGCGCGGATCGGGACCAGAGCGGATCGGGAGCAGAGCGGATCGGGAGCAGAGCCCACCGGGAGCAGCGCGGATCAGCGGACAGGCGCATCGGGAGCACCCCGACGCAACACGGCGCCGGGCGGGGGCACCCGACCCCGCCCGGCGCCGCGGTCCTGCGCGGCCGGCTCGCCGATCAGCCCCGCCGCACCCGCAGCGTGACGATCTCGAACGGGCGCAGCGTGAGCACGACGGGCTCCCCCGCCTCCCACGTCCCCGACCCGAGCGGCCGCTCGAGCAGGTCCACCGCCTCGACGGCGTCGACGTCGAACCCGAACGACACCCCGACGTCCGCCGCTCGGCCGCCCATCGCCTCGTACAGCCGCACGACGACGTCACCGGAGCGGTCCTCGGCGAGCTTGACCGCCTCGACGAACACCTGCGGCGACGACACCGTCACGAGCGGGTCGACGGTCGCCGACCCGGGCACCGACCGCACCGGCAGGTTGAGCCGGTAGCCGGAGTCCGCCGCGTCGAGCACCGAGGCTCCGACGCGCAGCACCGTGCGGAACACGTGGTGTCCCTGGTCGGCGTGCGGGTCCGGGAACGTCGGCGCGCGGAGCAGGGACTCGCGCACGAGCGTCGTGGTGCCGCCGTCGGCACGGGTGGAGCGGGTGATGTCGTGTCCGTACGTCGAGTCGTTGGCGACCGCGACGCCGAAGCCCGGCTCGGCGACGTGCACCCACCGGTGCGCCGACGTCTCGAACCGCGCCATGTCCCACGACGTGTTCTGGTGGGTCGGCCGGTCGATGTGCCCGAACTGGATCTCGCTCGACGCCGAGGCCGCGCGCACGTCGAGCGGGAACGCGAGCTTGAGGAGCTTCTGCCGCTCGTGCCACTCGACCTCGGTCTCGATGTGCAGCTCGGGCTGGCCCGCCACCGCCGAGTAGCGGGTGGTGACCGACGACGAGCCGAACGGCCGCGTCACCACGAGTGTGGTCCCGTCGACCTCGACGCCCGTCGCGGACAGGACCGTCCCGTTCCGCTGGTAGGCGCGGTCGATGTCCCACGCCTCCCACTGGTTCGGGGTGTCCCGGAACACCGTGTACTGCGCGGCGACGGCGCCCGGCGCGACGGCGTCGCGTCCGGTCGCACGCTCGACGAGCGAGACGACGTGGCCGTCTGCGTCGATGGTCGCCGTGACGACGCCGGTGTCGAAGACGAAACGGTCACCGCTCCGGACGGGGGGCACAGCCTCCGCCGCGGACGACGGGGAACCACCCAGGGCGGTCACCCCACCCGCGGTGACGGGCGAGGCGTTGAAGCGCACGACACCGTCAGCGCCGCCACCGGAAGCGCCGCCGGCGCGCCGACCCCGGCGAGCGCCGTCGCCCCGCCGCTCGCGAGCGCGGTCGTCGCCGTGCCGATGAGCTCCTCGAGCACCTCGGCGACCCGGGCGTACTCGGCCTCGGCGTTCTCGTAGACCCAAGCGATCGAGGAACCAGGCAGGATGTCGTGGAACTGCTGCAGGAGCACGGTGTGCCAGACCGACTCGAGCTCGTCGTACGGGTACTCGGCGCCGTGCCGGACCGCGGCGGTCGCGGCCCAGAGCTCGGCCTCTCGCAGCAGGTGCTCGGAGCGGCGGTTGCCCTGCTTCGTGCGGATCTGCGACGTGTACGTGCCGCGGTGGAACTCGAGGTACATCTCACCCGACCACACCGCGGGCTCCGGCAGCACGCGCTCGAGCTCCTCGAACACCTGCGCCGGGGTGCCGAGGTCGACCCGGGGCGAGCCGTCCAGGTCGTGCTGCCGGCGGGCCGCGGCGACCATCTCGCGCGTGGGACCACCGCCGCCGTCGCCGAAGCCGTAGAGGAGCATGGAGGTGTTCGCGACGCCCCGCTCCTTGTTCTGACGCTCCCCGCGGTGCAGGTCCTCGGGCGAGACGTCCGAGTTGTAGGTGTCTGCCGGGGGCAGGTGCGTCAGGACGCGCGAGCCGTCGATGCCCTCCCAGTGGAACGAGGTGTGCGGGATGACGTTCGTCTCGTTCCACGAGGGCTTCTGCGTGACGAACCACTTCGAGCCGGCGGCGCTCGGGGGTGTCGACGCCGAACTCCTCGAGGAACAGGCGCTTGCCGGCGACGAACTGCCGGGCGAGGGCTTCGCCGCCTGGCAGGTTCGTGTCCGACTCGACCCACATGCCGCCGACCGGGATCCACCGGCCCTCGGCGACGCGCTGCTTGATGCGCTCCCAGATCGACGGGTAGCCGTCGCGGATCCAGGCGTACTGCTGCGCCGAGGAGCACGCGAACGTGAAGTCCGGGTCGCGGTCCATCAGGTCGAGCACGTTCGAGAAGGTGCGCGCGCACTTCCGGATCGTCTCGCGCACCGGCCAGAGCCAGGCGGAGTCGATGTGCGCGTGCCCGACGGCGATCGCGCGCCCGGCCGAGCCCGCGGCGCCGACGGCCAGGAGGGGCGCGAGGACCTCGCGGGTGGCGGCTGCGGTGCCGGCGACGTCGTCGGGGTCGAGGGTGTCCGCCGCGCGTTCGAGTCCGCGCAGGACGTCCGCGCCGCGGGTGCCGTCCGTGGGCAGTTCGGTCATCAGGCCCCGGAGGACCCAGAAGTCCTGCTGCAGCTCCCACACGGTGTCGTCGCGTTCGACGAGCTCGAGTGCCCGCAGGCGGTAGATCGGTTCCGTTCCGGCCGTCGACCGCGATCCGAGCGGGGTCGCGCCCTGGAAGTCGTCGCCGCCGATGTCCGGGTTCGCGGCGGCTTCGACGTACAGCTCGAACGAGCCGTCCGGGCCGGGCTCGACCGGCAGGGTGTCGTTCAGCGGCTCGATGCCCTTGATCGTCGTGCCGTCCGGTCGCCACGCGAGTCCCTCGGCCTGGAAGCCCGGCTGGCGCTTCGAGAAGCCGAGGTCGACGCGGAGCTCGACCGTCGTGCCGGGGTCGGCCCCGAAGTCCGACGGCACGGTGCCGCGGACCCGGAACCAGGTCGTCCCCCACGGCCGGCCGCCCCAGGCGTCACCGACGTGGAACGGCGTGTACTCGGCGGCGACGGCCTCGGCGAAGGGCACGGGCTCGACCGGCACCTGCCAGGCCTCGATCGTGACCGGGGCCGAGCGGCGGAGCACCGCGGGGTCGACGCGGTCCCGGACGAGACGGGCGATGCGGGCTTCGACGAGCGGTTCGTCGTGGTGCATGGAGGTGGTTCCTTTCCAGCAGGGACGGTCGGGCGCGGGGCCCGGAGTGCGTGGGCGCGGTCAGCCCTTGATGCCGCCGGCGAGGGCGTTCGCCCCGCCGAGGCCGCGCGAGACGAGGACGTAGAGGGCGATGACGGGCACGGAGTAGACGATCGAGAACGCGGCGAGCTGCCCGTACGCGACGGCTCCGTTCTGCCCGAAGAAGTTGAAGATGCTCACCGCGGCGGGCACCTTGTCGGGCGAGAGCAGCAGGACGAACGGGACGAAGAAGTTCCCCCACGCCTGGATGAACACGAAGATGAACACGACGGCGATGCCCGGGCGCATGAGCGGGATGACGATCCGCCACAGCGTGGTGAACATCGAGGCGCCGTCGGTCCAGGCGGCCTCCTCGAGGGAGATCGGCACCGAGTCCATGAAGTTCTTCGCCATCCAGATCGCCATCGGCAGGCTCGTGGCGGCGAGGAAGAAGATGCAGCCCCACACGTTGTCGATCAGGTTGAGCGACACGAACAGCGCGTAGACCGGCACCATCATCGCGGTGATGGGCAGGCCGGTGCCGAACAGGATGCTGTACAGGAACGGCTTGTTGACCCGCATCTTGTAGCGGGACAGCGGGTACGCGGCGAGGATCGCGACGACGACCGTGACGACCGCGGTCCCACCGGAGAGCAGCAGGCTGTTGCCGAGCGGGATGAACGACAGCTCGGGCGTGAGCACCTTCGTGAAGTTGTCGAGCGTGAACTGCGTCGGGAGCTTCACGGACAGCGACGCCTGCGTGTCGAACGAGGCGAGCACGAGCCACAGCAGCGGCACCGCGAAGCAGACCGCGATGACGAGCAGCACGACGTTCGACACCCAGCGCATGGTGCGGCCGCGCGGCGAGGTCATGTGCAGCGCACCGGGGGCCGTCACCGAGCGGGTGACATCGGACACGGGACGGTCGGCGGTGAGTGCCATGGTCAGTCCACCTCCGGCTTCAGTGCCTTGATGTAGATGATCGAGAAGACCGCGCCGACCACGAGCAGGATCGTCGCGATCGCGGTCCCGAAGCCGAGCTGCGAGAACTTGAACGCCTCCTGGTACGCCAGGATCGGCAGCGTCGACGAGTTCGTACCGGGGCCGCCGCCCGTCATCACGAAGATGAGCGTGAAGACCGACAGCGTCTGCAGCGTCGTGAGCATGAGGTTCGTCGAGATCGACCGGCGGATGACCGGCAGGGTGATGTAGACGAGTCGCTGCCAGCCGGCCGCGCCGTCCATCTCGGCGGACTCGGTGATCTCCTCGGGGACCTCCTGGCGAGCATCGGGTACGTGTAGAGCCAGTTCGGCCCGCTGATCCCGATCGAGGCCAGGAACGTGTTGAGCGTGCCGGTGTCGTTGAAGAACGCGTACGCCGCGAACGAGGCGACGATCTCCGGCAGGACCCACGCCGCGACGACGAACGTGCCGAGCCCGAGGACGTTCTGGCCCACGACCGCCGAGGCGAGCAGGAACACGATCGTCAGGACGACGGACTTCGGGAAGTCCGGGTCCTGGAAGAGCTCGACGTAGTTCTGCAGCCCGACGAACTGCTGGTTCGCGGCGCTCGCGCCGGTCAGCGCGGAGTTGGTGAAGGACCCGTAGAACGACGAGATGACGGGGCCGAGCAGGAAGATGACGAGCAGGACGACGGCCGGCAGGAGCGGGACCGCTCGGCTCGCTCTCCGCAGGGAGCGCCGCCGACGCGGCGTCGGCGGATCGGTGCGCTTCGGCGCACCGGGTGCCGACAGCGTCGGCGCGAGGGGGGTGCTGGACACGGGTGGTTGCCTTTCGGGTGCGCCAGAGGGTTCCGAAGGTGGGGAGGGGCGCACTGGAGGCACGGGGCGGTGTGGCGCCGCGCCTCCAGTCCGCCGTGCGGCCGGGTGACTACCCGACGTCGACGGTGTTCTTCTGGCCGACCACCTGTTCGACCGACTGGTCGTAGGCCTTGGCGGCTTCGGCGGGTGTCTGCTGCCCGGTCATGACGGACTCCATCGCGACCTGGATGGCGTTCGAGACCTGCGAGTAGTCGCTCGTCGCGGGGCGGAAGTTGGTGTGCTGCACCAGTCCCGAGAAGAACTTGAACGTCGGGTTGGCGCCGGTGTACTCCGGGTCCTCGGCGACGTCCTTGCGGACCGCGATCTGGCTGTTCTCGGTGTCGTACTTCAGCGAGCCGTCCTTGCTCAGGAAGGTCGAGATGAAGTCGAACGCCGCCTGCGGGTTCTTGGAGTTCTTGCCGACCGCGAGCGTCCAGCCACCGGACATCGAGTTGTAGCCGGGCTCCTGACCGTTCTGCGTCGGGAAGGCCGCCTGACCCATCACGTCGTTCCACTCCTTCCACGGAGCGGTGCCGGACTCGAGCCACGTGCCGGACTGCCACGAGCCCGTGCCGACGTTGGTGTCGAGCGCCTGCTGCGGGGTCGGGCCGAGGCCGCCCTGGTAGACGTCCTTCACGAACTTCAGGGAGTCCTCGAACTGCTTCGAGCCGACGACCCACTTCTTGTCCTTGTAGAGGGTGTTGCCGTCGCCCTCGGCGCCGTACAGGAGCATCTCGAAGCCCTGCATGGTGGACGCTTCGCCCTGCGCCTTGCCGGAGTAGATGTTGAACGGGATGACGCCCGAGTCCTTCTCCTTGATCGTCTTCGCGGCGGCGAGCACGTCGTCCCAGGTCTTGGGCTCCCACGGGACGGGCAGGCCGACCTTCTTGAAGATGTCCTTGTTGTACCAGAGCGCCCGGGTGTCGGTGCCCATCGAGACGCCGTAGATCTTGCCGTCGTCACCCTGGCCGGCCTGCTTGGCGTTGTCGTAGAACTGGTCCCAGTCCTTCCACTTCGCCACGTAGTCGTCGAGGGGCAGCAGGTAGCCGGCCTCGGCGTCGGACTTGATGAGGAAGGTGTCCTCGTACATGACGTCCGGGGCCGTCGCGGGCGCCTTGTTCATGAGCGCGAGCTTCGTGTAGTAGTCGTTGCCCTGGGCCTGGATCGGGACGAGGGTGACCTTCTTGCCCGGGTTCGCCTTCTCGTACTCGGTCTTGACCTCCTTCATCTGCGCATCGAGCTGCTGGAAGGCACCGAACTTCTGGTACGCGATCTTGATGGTGTCGCTCGAGGCAGAGCCCGAGCTGGAACAGCCCGCCAGCCCGACCGCGGCGACTGCCACGGCTGCGAGGCCGGCGATGATTCGGGTGCGGCGTTTCATCGGTGCTCCTTTGCACGGGATGTCCGCGGGCTCCGTCACCCGCGCGCAGGATTAGTACAGCGTGTGGACTTAATCGTGTCAAGCACTTTTCGTCACGGCTCGGTCACGGCATGGGCGCGCGCGAGGTGGAGGCCGATCCGCGCGTGGGAGGCCGATCCGCGCGTCCGAGGCCGATCCGCGCGTCGGAGGGCGGGTGGAACGACCTCCTCCGCGCGGAAGAGCTTCCCATCGCGCCTGCGATGGGAAGGAACGTGCACCCGCACCCGGGTCAGGCGATGGGCGTGGCGCCGCCGATCACCGTGATGCCGCCGGACTCGGGCACGTCGACGAGCAGCACGCTCGGACGCCCGACGTGTCGACCCTGCCGGATCACGACGCGGCTCCCGGGCGACACCGCGCCGATCGCGCGCAGGTAGGCGCCCGTGGACGCCGCCGCGGAACCGGTCGCCGGGTCCTCGGTGATGCGGCCGGCGGGGAACAGGTTGCGCGCCTCGAACGCGAGCGGGCCGGTGCGGTGCAGGACGGTCACGGTGCCCGCCCACCCGTACTCGTGCTTCAGGGCGGCGAGCACCGCGGGGTCGAACCGGAACTGGTGGAACAGGTCCTCGTCGGCCAGGACCACGACCGGGTGCCAGTTGCCGGCGAAGGACTCGAG
The DNA here is from genome assembly GCF_013347185.1 of Curtobacterium sp. Csp1. NCBI lineage: Bacteria > Bacillati > Actinomycetota > Actinomycetes > Micrococcales > Microbacteriaceae > Curtobacterium > Curtobacterium sp. Csp1. The sequence goes on along the minus strand of NZ_CP054594.1, from coordinate 4,074,410 downwards.
CACGGGGAAGCCCTCGGCGACGTCACCGTCGACGAGTCCGAGCACGGCGGCGAGCCGCTCCCACCGCACGGGGTCGATCGGCCGGGTGTCGGGTTCGACGCTCGTCATCGCGACCTGCACGCTGCCGTCGGGCGCGGCCGTGGCGTCGACCGCGACGTCCCCGGCAGCGGTGGAGAACACCCGGGCTCCGGTGCCGTCGCGCTCGGCGAGCACGACGGCGGTGGCGACGGTGGCGTGCCCGCAGAAGGGGACCTCGGCGGCCGGCGAGAAGTAGCGCACGCGGGCGCCGTCCGGGGTCCGCGCGACCACGAAGGCGGTCTCGGGGTACCCCACCCGCTGCGCGACGGCGAGCATCTCGTCGTCGGTCATCTCCTCGGCGTCGAGCACGATGCCCGCGGGGTTGCCGCCCCCGGGCTCGGCGGCGAAGGCGGTGTAGCGGAGGACCTCGGTGCGCATCCTCCGACGCTACCGCGCGACCCCGGCGCACCCGGACGCCGACGCCCCCGCCGTCCGGAGGGACGACGGGGCATCGACGAGCGGTCCCGCGGGTCAGGCCTGCGCGACGGCCGACCGGTGACGACGACGGGCCACGAGGACACCGGTCCCGGCCGCCAGGAGCAGGAGCGCCGCAGCGATCCCACCGCCCAGCTCGGCACCGGTGAACGCGAGCGCACCCGTCGCGGGGTCGATCGTCACGGCCGTCCACCCGAGCACCGTGCCGTCGGACGCCGTGACCACGATGCGGTGCTGCCCGGCCGGGACGTCGGCGGGGACGACCACCGTCACGGTGCCGTCCGCGGCGACGACCGGCGTCCCGAGGAGTCGAGGCTCGGAGAACAGCCAGACCGCGACACGCTCACCGGCGTACTGCGCCCCGACGGAGATCGTCGCCGAGGACCCGGCTCGGACCACCGACGGCGCCGACACCGAGCCGCGGTTCCCCTCCGTGAGCGAAGAGGCGTCCGGCGCGACCGGGGCCGCCGGGGTCGTCGGGGTGGTCGGGTTGGTCGGGCCAGGGGCGGTCTGGGTCGGCGTCGGGGTTCCGTCACCCGCTCCCGGCGAAGGCGTGCCGCCGTCACCCGGAGCGGGCGTGCCGCCGTCACCAGGCGCGGGCGTCCCGCCGTCGCCCGGCTCCGTCGACGCGTCGCACGGGTACGTCCCGGTCCGCAGCGAGGACCCGTCCGTGTCGTTGTCGTCGGCGGTGAAGGTCGCCCGGGCGCCGTCCACACAGCGCCCCGAGATCGCGAAGCCCTCGTTGGCGAGCCCTCGGTCGGCGTTCGCCGGCGCCTCGTACAGCGTCGCGAGCGTGAACGCCCCGTCCTGCACGTCGAACAGCGCGGTGCGCCCGGAGCAGGCCTCGTCGCAGACGACCCAGAGCGCGTCGAGCGTGGGGTCGAACTGCACCTCGGCGACGAGGGAGAACGGCGTCGCGATCGTGGCGACGCGCTGGAACGCCCCGTCGTCCATCAGCGCGTAGGCGTAGACGCTCGCGGTGCCCTCGACCCCGACCAGGAAGAGGCCCTCGCCGTGCCTGGGGTACGAGGTGGGCGCGTAGGCCGCACCGGTGTGCTGGTCGACGAACCCGTGTGACGTCAGCCACGCGTCCGGCACCCAGGTCACGCCCTCGAGCCCGGCGTTCGCGCCGAGACCCGGGAAGTCCGCGGCGAGGTTCCACTCGTCCGTCGCGCGCAGCACCGACTCGGAGCCGTCGGCGCTCGCGAAGCGCAGCACCGCGGGGCGGCTCACCTTCGACACGTCGTTGTCGCGCTCGGTCGACACGTAGACCGCGCCGGGGTCGTCGGCCGTGACGGTGACGCCCTCGGCGTCGGGCGTCCCGGTGCCGTCGGCGTACCGCAGGTCGACACCGGCGGCGTTCGTCGGTGCCCAGCCGCCCCGGCCGTCCGGGGCCAGGTGGTAGAGCAGTCCGTCACCGTTCTGCACGGCCCAGAGTTGCCCGTCCGCCGACGTGGCGGAGGGTGCCCAGTCGAGGCCGCTCAGGTCTCCGGTGAAGGTGTCCTCGGCGTCCAGGACGGTCTCGTCCGGGCCGCCGGGCCACGCCTCGGCGGTCACGGACCCGGCGAAGCGGTTCGCCGCGCCCTTCGTCGGCTCGGCGGTCTCGGCGAAGGCACCGGTCCCGTCCGGGTTCCGTCCGTACGTCGTCGCGGCGTGCGCCGTCCAGGAGTACGAGTCCACCGGGACGCCCCGGGGGTCGGACAGCCGGACGGTGTCCGCCTTGCCGAGCCCGAAGCCGAACCGGGCCTCGTCGAGCACCGTGAAGCCATCCGGCGCGACGGTGGTGCCCGCCGGGATCGTCCACGCGTGGTCGTCCTCGCTGTCCCGGAGCACGTACCCGCCGAGGTCGACCGTGGTCGTCCCGACGTTCGTCAGCTCGACCCAGTCGCCCGGGGTGCCGTCCTGCGACTCGACCTCGTTGATGCGGACCGGCGAGGAGCAGTCGTTCGGCTTCCCCTTGGTCGACGCGGTGGTGTCGACGAACGTGCCGGAGCCGTCCGGGCAGCTGCCGTACGTGACGGCCGCGTGCGTGGTCCACGCGTACCGCAGCGTCAGCGCGCCGGCGGTGTCGTAGAGCCGGACCGCGTCGGCGCCGCCGAGTCCGAAGTCGAATCCGGGGCGCGTGGTGGTCTCCTGGTCGACGACGAGGTACCCGCCGGCGGCGATCGTCGACCCCTGCGGCAGCACGTACGCGGCGTGCGACGAGTCGGAGTCGAGGAAGCGCTGTCGTCGGCGTTGGACTCCACCTCGTTGATCGCGAGTCCGGCGACGGGGCCGGTGGCGACGCGGGCGCCGACGGTGGGGTCGTCGTCACCGACCGCGGCGACGGCGGGGGTCGCGGTCAGCACTCCGGCGGCGAGGGCGATGCCCGTCGCGAGGCCGGCGCCGAGCCGCAGGGCAGGGGTGCGCATGCAGGGTCCTTCTCAGGGAGGTCGGGGGACCTGCACGACTGTTCAGCATCTCGGCGTCCGTCCGGTGGCGACCAGGTGAACGACAGGTGTCGCGCCACGGGCGGTGACCGGTGCGGCTTCTCAGGGGACGCCGACAGGATGAACACCGCACTGCAGTCGATGATCGACCGCGCAGGACGCATCACCGCCGAGGAGGCCGAGGCCCTCGACGTCGCCTGGAAGGCCGACGAGCAGATCGTGGTGCCGGAGGCGAGCGCGTCGCTCGCGATCCAGGGCGGCGCGGACGGCCGCATGGTGACGAACGCCGACCTGCTCGCCGCGTGGCAGCACGCGCTCGACGCCGCCGGTGCCGCCGGCCGGGTCGACGAGATCGAGGCCGCGCAGGCGGCCGGACGCGCGGTGAAGCACTCCGACGCGCACCTCCGCGACCGCGCCGGGGCCGAGGAGGCCGTCCGGTCCGCGGTCCTCGCCACCGGCGTGCGGGACCTCCTGTCCGACGACGAGTACGACACCCTGACGGCGACCTGGCGCAAGGTGCTCGGCGCGGCCTGACCCACACCCTGACCAGCGGAAGGCGCGCGCCGGACCGGCACCGTGCCTCCCGTCCGCGTCAGCGCCGACCAGGCGTCAGCGCCGACCGGGCGACAGCGCCGACCGGACGACAGCGCCGACCGGACGACAGCGCCGGTTCAGGCGTCAGCGCCGGATCAGGAGCGCACTCGCGCGCGGTGACAGCGCCGCGTCGAGGACCAGGCAGGCCGCGCCGACGGCCGCGACGTCCGCACCCCGACCGCTGTCCTGCACCACCACCGGGTGCTTCGGCACCAGCAGCGGCGACGTGACGACCGCCTGCCGGGCGGCCGGCAGGGCGACGGGCGCGATCCGCGACCAGAACGGACCACCGAACACGACACGGTCGATGTCGAGCAGGTTCACGATGAGCACGACGGCGTTCCCCATCACGGTGCCGGCCTCGGCCGCGAGCGTCACCGCGACCGGGTCGTCCGCGTCGATCGCCTCGCCGAGCGCGGCCCACGCCCGTTGCACCGCGGCGGCGTCGTCCTCGCGCGCGGGATCGCCGAGTGCCAGCCCACGCGAGCGCGCGACCTGCACGAGCCGGTCGGGGGCGACGGCCGCGCCGACCATGATGTGCCCGGCGTCGCCGGCGTTCGAGCCGACCCCGCGCACCGGCTCGTGGTCCACGACGAGTCCGACGCCGAAGCCGGTGCCGAAGTACACGAACGCGAAGTTCCGGGCGGACGACTCCCCCGCCAGGAACATCTCGCCGACGACCGCGGCGGTGACGTCCTTCTCGAGGAGCACCGGGAACCCGGTGGCCTCGGCGAGCGCGTCACGCAGCGGGACGTCACGCCAGCGGGGCAGGAAGGGCGGGTCGAGCACGACGCCCGCGTCCACGTCGAGCACCCGCGACCAGGCCGTCGATGGCGGTGGCGATGGTGCGGACGACCTCGTCCGGGTCCTCGGCGGACGGCGTCGAGGTCGTCGTCTCGGCGAGCACCGTGCCGGCCAGGTCGAGCAGCACGTACGTGACCACCGCGGGGTCGACGTGCACCCCGACGGCGTACCGGCTCGAGGCCTCGAGCCGCAGGATCGTCCGTGGCTTCCCGCGCCCGGCGACGACCGTGCCGGACTCGACGATCATCCCCGCCTCGATGAGGAACCGGGTGACGTTCGACACGGTCTGCGCGCTGAGGCCGGTGCGGGCGGCCAGCTCCACGCGGCTCAGGCCGTCCGGCGACCGGCGGACCGCGTCGAGCACGACGGTGCGGTTGAACCCGCCGATCGACGGCAGGTTCGCCCCACGCCGGTGCTCCACCATCCCGCGACCATACCGCGCGGTCCGGACGGCGCTGCAACGGACGTGCAACGGTCGTGTCACCGTCCTGGCCCCCGGTCGGGGAGCACCGCTAGCCTGACCCCATGTCCGACCTGCGCCTCGAAGAACTCTCCGCGTCCACCGCCGCCGCAGCGAACTCCCTGACGCTCAAGCCGGGGCAGGAGGAGTTCGTGCAGCCGCAGACGTACGCGGTCGCGGAGTCCGACGTGAAGCCCAGCTCCGCCTGGACCCGCGTCGTCCTCGACGCGCGGACGAGGAGCTCCGGAGCGCGATCTGGCGCGTGCACGTCGCCGGTGACGCCCAGGGCCGGGGCGTCGGACGCTTCGCGGTGCACGGCCTGGCAGACGAGGCGCGGAGCCGAGGGTTCGAACGCCTGACCGTCGTGTACGAGCCCGGCGGCGAGGTCGGTCCCGAGGCGTTCTTCCGCGCGCTCGGCTTCTCGGTCGTGCGCGAGACGCAGTACGGCGACCACTTCGCCGCGCTGTCCCTGTAGTGCCCTCCGAGCCCGACCCGACGGACTTCGGTGCCGCGGTCGCGCTGGTGGTGCGGTCGATCCCACCCGGTCGGGTGATGACCTACGGAGACGTCGCCGCTGAACTCGGGTCACGTGCACCCCGGGCGGTCGGCAAGGTGATGGCGCACGAGGGCTCGGACCTGCCGTGGTGGCGGGTGGTCCGCTCCGGCGGGCTGCCGCCGGTCCGGCACGAGACCCGCGCGTTCGAGCACTACCGGGCGGAGGGGACGCCGCTCGTGCAGGGCTCCTCGGCCTGGAGGATCGACATGCGCCGTGCGCGCTGGTCCGGCTTCTCCGAGCAGCTGCGAGATTAACTGCATACGACATTTCAGATGTACAACTGAGCGACCTCGTCTCGAAAGGACACCATGCTCAGGAAGAACCACGTCATCGCCACGACCGCCGTCACGGTCGGTCTCCTCTGCGCCGCGGCAGCTCCGGCATCGGCAGCGACGAACGCCTTCGGAACCGCTGCGACCGCCAGCGCGTCCGCCCGTGCCTCGTCGACGATCCCCGGCAGCTCGACCGAACTGCGCTACTTCGGCGGCGTGCCCGTGCTCGACCTCGGCGACTCGCGACTCGCCCTTGCGTCGTCGCGCTCGGTCGTCGTCTCGGGAGTCGCCTCCGCCGCCGGCACCTTCCACCTGTCGGACGGTGACCGTGAGCTCTGCAGCGTCGCCACGCAGGGGCTGGCCTTCGTCTGCGAGATCCCGGACCTCGCGCCGGGGGAACGCGAGCTGCACGCCTTCGTCACGACTCCCGACGGCAGCCGCACCGCCGAGGACGTCGTGCTCCTGCGCGCCCGCGTCGAGAAGCCCAACGTCACCTCCGCCACCCGCCACGGTGACGTCGCCGTGATCGAGGGCACCGCGACCCCCGGCGCGCACATCACCGTCGCGACCCCCTCCGACGACGCCACGGTGGCCGAGGCCGACGCGAACGACGGCACGTTCCGCGTGGAAGCACCGGTGCGACCGGGCAACGCCGACGAGGACGACGCCTTCCGCGTCCGCGCCACGGTCGACCTGCCCGCCGACCAGCAGGGCGACCCCGAGGACTCGCTCGGCACCAGTGCGTGGACCCAGGTCGACGTCGACGACCAGGGCGGGACCCCCGACCCCGGCACCGGCGGCCCGAGCGACGTCGTCACGCCCCCGACCGACGTCGACCCCGGCTTCACCCCGCAGCCCGGCGACGGCGGCGAGACCCCCGACCCCGGCGACGGCGGCGAGGGCGAGACCCCCGCACCGGTCGACCCGATCCAGTGGATCATCCCGACGGATGACGGTGCTGGCTACACCTCGCTGCAGGTCCGCGGGGAACCGGGCACCTCGGTCACGGCGACCACCCCGACGGGCGACACCGTCCGCGGCCGCCTGGACGGCTCGGGCTCCGCACGCCTGCAGCTGCACCTGCCGTCGCAGTTCCGCTGGAGCGTGCAGGTGACGGCCGAGCACGACGGTGCCACGGCCGAGCGCACCGTCGAGGTGGGCACCGGCCCGCGCGCCGACCAGGGCACCCTGGTCGCGACCGCCGTCTCGAAGGGCTACGAATCGCAGATCTGGTTCGCGGGCGCGACCGGCTCCGTCACGATCTCCTACGACGGCCAGACGACCACCGCGTCCGGCAACGAGAGCGGCTGGGGCCGGTACGTCTACGGACCGAAGGCCGGCACCGTCGTGCCTGCGTGGGATCCGTCTGCTGGCTCATGCCATCGCCTCCTCTCGGGCGGGCGCATCGTCCTCGTCGAGCGAGGAGATGACGTAGCGGTAGTGCTCGTTGGTGGCCATCAGCTCCGAGTGGGTGCCGACGGCGGTGATCCGGCCGTTCTCCATGAGGGCCACGCGGTCGGCGAGGGTCACGGTGGACGGGCGGTGGGCGACGATGAGCGACGTGGTGTCCGCGAGGACCCGGCGGAGCCCGGCCTCGACCCGCGCCTCGGTGTCGACGTCGAGCGCCGACAGCGGGTCGTCGAGCACGAGCACCGACGGCCGCGCCGCGATCGCCCGGGCCAGCGCCAGACGCTGCCGCTGGCCGCCGGAGAGCGACAGGCCCTCCTCCCCGACGCGGGTGTCGACGCCCTCCGGGAGCTCGTCGACGAAGGACGCCTGCGCGATCTCGAGGGCCTCACGCATGATCCGCTCCGCCTCGTCGCCGGACAGGTCCGGGCGACCGAGCAGCACGTTGTCACGCACGCTCGTCGAGAAGAGCGTGGCGTCCTCGAACGCGACGCCGACGTGCCGACGGAGTTCCTCCCGGGTGAGGTCGCGGATGTCGACGCCGTCGATCGTGATCGAGCCGCCGGTCACGTCGTAGAGCCGCGGCACGAGCGAGAGCAGCGTTGTCTTGCCGCACCCGGTCAGGCCGACGAGCGCCATGGTCTCGCCCGGCTGGAGCTCCAGCTGGACGCCGTTCACCAGGTCCGGGAACTGCGCCGGCGAGTCCTGGTAGCGGAAGTGCACGTCGTTGAACGACAGCGCACCGTGCGGCTCGGCGATCGTCCGCGGGTGTTCCGGGTCCTGGATCGTGTTCTCGGAGTCCATCACCTCGAAGAACCGGTCGACCGCCGTGCGGGTGTCGAACGTCATCGAGAGCAGGAAGCCGATCGACTCGATCGGGAACCGCAGCACGGTCGCGGTCGCGAAGAACGCGAAGAGCTGCCCGACGGTGAGCTCGCCCTGCGACGCCAGCCAGATGCCGGCGAGCAGGCAGAGCGCGAAGGCGACGTCCGGCACGAGGAGCAGCCAGAGCCACAGGCCCGCGATCGCCCGGGACTTCTCGATCTCGGTACCGCGCAGCGCCTCGGCCTGCTCGGTGAACTCGTCGAGCTTCGACCGGCCGCGACCGAACGCCTTGAGCACGCGGATGCCGTGCACCGACTGCTCGACGCTCGTCGCGAGGTCGCCGACCTGGTCCTGGGAGCGGCGCGTGATGATCGAGTAGCGGCGCTCGAACAGGATCGCGGTGACCCAGATCGGCACGCACGCGACGAGGAAGACCAGGCCGAGCAGCCAGCCGAAGCTGAACAGCACGACGAAGCCGACCACGATCGTGACGGTGTTCACGACGAGCAGCACCACGCCGAACGCCAGCCAGCGTCGGATGAGCGACAGGTCGGACACCGAGCGGGACAGCAGCTGCCCGGACTCCCAGCGGTCGTGGAACGCGACCGGTAGGTCCTGCAACTTGTTGTAGAGCGCGTTGCGCATGCTCGACTCGATCCGCGTCGAGGGGCGCATCACCATCCGCCGACGGGCGGCGATGAAGAACGCCTCGAGCACACCGAGCGCCAGGACGGCGAGCCCGGCGGGCAGGATGAGGTTCCGGTCGCCGCTCGAGAGCGGACCGTCGACGAGCCCCTGCAGGACGTAGGGGATGGCGAGGGCCACGAGCGAGGCGCCCATCGCGACGGCCATGCCGCCGAGCAGGCGACCGCTGTGCGGTCGGACGTAGGGCCAGATGCGCGCGAGCGCGCGCAGCGTGGAGGGACGGTCGGTGGACGGGCGCGCCTGGTCTGGCGTCTTGGACATGGGTTGCGTCCTCGTGCGTCGTGCCGCGTCCGCCCGGTCTGGTCGCCGCTGCCGCCGACGGGTCACGTCGGTGGGTGGCGGTCCGGCCGGGAGGCACGGTGGGCGTTGCGTGGTGGTCGTCGGCCGGGCGCGTGGTCGCGCGCCGTCGCCGTCACGTCGCGTGACGTCGACCGGGCCGGAGGGCACCGGGGGACGCAGTGGTCCCCCGGGTTCTCAGCGGGTGGTCCGTGCTCGCCGACGGCGGTCGTCGGGCACGGGGCCGTGGGAGGGGCCTGGCTAGACGGCGGCCGCGGCCGGGGTCCGTCGCGGCATGCGCGCGCGGTACCGGGGTCGCGGAGCGGGAGTGGTCCCCACGAGGGACACGAGACCCGTCCGGGCAGCCGTCGCCACTGTGCCGGTCGTCGTGTCCATCGTCACTCCAGTCGTCGTCTTCGTCACCGTTGTGTCCGCGCTGCCGCCGATCCGTCGGGGATCGTCAGCACCTGTTGCGGAGCCTTGCAGACTATTCCCGGGCGGACGTGTTGCGCAACGGATCCGAGGAAGATTCCTGTTGTTGGACGCGGTGTCGATTCCGTCCGAGCGCGTCGGTCGGCGTCGGTCCTCGTCGGCGTTGGTCCGCGTCGGCGTCGGTCCGCGTCAGCGTCGGTCAGTGGAAGAAGTGGCGCTCGCCCGTGAAGTACATGGTCACGCCGGCCGCCTGCGCCGCCGCGATCACCTCGGCGTCGCGGACGCTGCCGCCCGGCTGGGCGACCGCGCGGACCCCGGCGTCGAGCAGCACCTGCAGGCCGTCGGCGAACGGGAAGAAGGCGTCGGACGCGGCGACGCTCCCCGCGGCCCGCTCGCCCGCACGCGTGACGGCGAGGTGGCAGGAGTCGACCCGGTTGACCTGGCCCATCCCGACGCCGACGCTCGCGCCGCGGTCGGCCAGCAGGATGCCGTTCGACTTCACCGCACGGCTGGCCTTCCACGCGAAGGCCAGGTCGGCGAGGGTCGCGTCGTCCGCTGGCTCCCCCGCGACGAGGTCCCACGTGGACTGGTCGAAGCCGGCGAAGCGGTCGGCGTCCTGCACGAGGAAGCCGCCGGAGATCTGCTTCACCTCGTGCTCGGCGAGCGCGAAGTCCGCCGGCAGCGTGAGCAGGCGGATGTTCTTCTTCTGCGACAGGATCTCGAGGGCCTCGGGGTCGAAGCCGGGGGCCACGACGACCTCGGTGAAGATGTCCTTGACCGTCTCGGCCATCTGCTTCGTCACCGGGCGGTTCGCCGCGATCACACCGCCGAACGCCGACAGCGGGTCGCACGCGTGGGCCGCCGCGTGCGCCGAGGCGATCGGGTCGAGGGCGTCGGCCGGGGCGATCGCGATGCCGCACGGGTTAGCGTGCTTGATGATCGCGACGGCGGGGGTGTCGAAGTCGTACGCGGCCCGGACGGCGGCGTCGGCGTCGACGTAGTTGTTGTACGACATCTCCTTGCCGTGCAGCTGGGTCGCCTGGGCGATGCCCGTGCCGTCGGGGGTCGTGTACAGCGCGGCCGCCTGGTGGGCGTTCTCGCCGTAGCGGAGGGTCGCACGGAGCTCGGCCTGCAGCCGGAGCTCGTCGTCGAACGTGCCGGGGGTCACGACGTCGCCGTCGACCGTCGGTGCCGCGGCCTGCTCGACCACGTCGGTCGCGAAGTACGACGCCACGGCGGTGTCGTAGGCGGCGGTGTGGGCGAAGGCCTGCGCGGCGAGGCGCTTCCGGAGCTCGAGCGTCGTCCCGCCGGCGCGGACGGCCTCGACGACCTCGGCGTACGAGGACGGCGAGACGACGACGCAGGCCACCGTCTCGACGAAGGGGTACAGGTTCACGACGACGAGCTCGAACGGCGCGATGCCGAGGTCCCCGAGCTGCTGCTCGTGCGACGCGAGGCGCAGGTCGGCGAGGAGTCCCGCGTGCACGGCCGGGTGCAGGGTCTTGACGCGGCCGTCGAGCGACTCCGGGAACCCGGTCACGCTCGACACGTCGGTCACGGCGTACCCGGCGTCGCGGATCGTCTGCGCGGTGCTGCCCGTAGAGACGAGCTCCACACCGGCGTCGGCGAGGGCCTCGGCGAGCGGTAGAGGCTGGGGTCGGCGGCGTGCACGCTCATGCGCTCGGGGTGCCCTTCAGGTCGGTGGTGCCGTTGGCGATGTCGAGGATCGTCTGGATGAGGAGTCGGCGTTCGACCGGCTTGATGCGGTCGTGCAGCGTCGACTCGGTGTCGCCCGGCAGCACCGGGATGCGCTCCTGGGCGAGGATCGGCCCGGTGTCGACGCCGTCGTCGACCTGGATCACGCTCGCGCCGGTCTGGTCGACCCCGGCCGCGAGCGCGTCCCGGACGCCGTGCGCCCCGGGGAACTCGGGCAGGTACGCCGGGTGGGTGTTGATGATGGCGGGGGCGAACTCCGACACGACCTGGTGCGGGAGCAGGCGCATGAGGCCGGACAGCACGAGCAGGTCGGGCGACCACGGGCGGATCTGGGCGGCCAGTTCGGCGCCCCAGTCCTGGCGCGTGGCGAAGCGGGAGAACGGGACCGTGAAGGTCGGGATGCCGAACTCCTCGCCGAGCCCCAGGCCCTCGGCGTCGCGGTCGGCCCCGATCGCGACGACGCGTGCGGGGTACTCGGCATCGGTGGTCGCCTGGAGCAGTGCCCGCAGGTTCGACCCGGTACCGGAGATCAGGACGACCAGTTCGAGCACGGGGACCAGCCTAGCGGCGGTGCGCGGCGGACTACGCGTCGTGCTTCGGACGGCGCCACCAGGGCAGCTCGTCCTCGGCGATCTGGTCGGTCGTGTCCCAGCGCGGAGGGCGGGCCGACCGCGCAGGCTCCGCGGTGTCGGCCGATCCCGTGGCGCCCACGTCGGTGCCCGTGACGTCGGTGCCGGTCAGGTCGGTGCCGGTGTCGTCGTGCCGGCTGGCGACGAACTCCTCGGTGCTCCACGGGAACGCGGGCTGCTGCTCGGTGCCCGGCGCGTGCGGGAGCGGTTCGTCCCCGGGGCCCCCGGGGCGGTCGGCGTCCGAACCCGTGACGCGGTCACGCAGGTCCCCGGCACGGCTCCGGACGCCGTCGGCGGCGCCCCGGAGTCGGTCGCGCAGGCTGCTCACACCGCCGCGGGACGGCACGGTCGCCCCCTGCGACGACGGAGCGGGCTCGATGCGCTCCGCCGCGACGGCGTCCGTGCGCGCCCAGGCCGGGAGCGGCACCGCGTCGGACTCCGGCTCGGGCCCCGGCGACGGCTCCCGTGACGGAGACGGAGACGCCGGTACCGGCGTCGGCTCGTCCGCCGGTGCCGGGTCGTCGTGGATCGGCTCGGTCGGGTGGTCGTCCGCCGCGGCACGGGTGGCGGCGTCGTGCGCCTCGTGCACCACGAACCGGTGCGACTGCGTGGACCGTCCGCCGCCGGCGTCGTCGAGGGCCGCGAGGAGCGAGCCGGCACGCGCATCGTCAGCGGCGTCGGCACCGGTCCCGTCGGTCGGGACGTCGTCGTCCGCCTCGTGCCAGCGCTCCCGGCCCCAGCCGCGCTCGGGCAGCCGGACGAGGTCGCTGCCGATCGCGAGCGCGACGACCGCGGGCACGCCGACCTCGAGGGCCGCGAACAGCCCGACGACGAGTCCGTCCGGACCCGCCTGTGCGAGACGACCCGGCCCGAACGACCCGGCGGTCAGCCCGGTGGCCACTCCGGTCAGCAGCCCGGCGACCACGCCGGTCGCCACCCCGGCGAGCGCCCGGTGCAGCGCGGAGTCGTCGGCGCCGAGCGCCCGCACGAGCCGCGGCCGGAGCAGACCGCCGACGACGAACCCGGCCACGACGGGCACGAGCACCCAGAGCAGACCGAAGGTGTGGCCGGCCGCGGGGAGCGCGCCGAACACGGGCAGGCCCGGGATCGGGCCGAGCACGGTGCCGATCGGGGAGACGCTCGAGCCGGTGCCGATCGCGAAGCCGGGTCCGACGAGCCACGCGGTGGCCCAGCCGACCAGGTCGGGCACGAACGCGAGCTGCCCGACGGTGAGCGCGATGCCGCCGACGACCCCCGCGTGCGAGCGCTCGTACAGGGCGATGACGTCGGCGAACGAGGCGAGCAGGACCAGCCCGACCACGAGCGCCGCGACGGCGACGACCACGGCGGTGGCGGCCGTGCCCGCGCGGAGCCCGAACCCGGCGAGCATGCGCCACCGCCCGGGGATGCGGTCGACGAGCGCGAGCACCCGACGGGCCAGGGGGTCCGCCGGCAGCCCGCGGCGCACGCGGCAGACCTCGGACGTCACGAGGGCGGGGACGGCGAACCACAGCGCGGGCAGCACGACGGCCTGCCAGACGGTGGGGTCGGTGGCCGCGGAGCGGGAGGACAGTGCGACAGCGAGCCCGAGGGCCGCGACGACCCCGGTGCCGACGAGCAGGCCCGTCGTCCGGTGCTCGGTCTCGGCGAACCGTCGTCCGGCCCGACCGCCGAGCCAGGCGGTCACGACCGCGAACCCGAGCGCCGCGAGGGTCACGTGGATGGGGGCGGCGGCGCCGTCCACCCCGGACGCGCCGGCCACCGCGGAACCGAGCCGGAAGGTCACGTCGACACCGTGGCCGACGAGCCAGACGCTGCCGGTCGCCTTCCAGAAGACGTCCCAGTCGACCTGCAGGCCGTACTCGAAACCCCAGAGGAGCGTCAGCGGGACGAGCGCGATGCCGATGCCCACGCCGACCGTCACGATCGCCTCGACGGCGGCCAGCAGTGCGGTTCCCAGGCGGTTCATCCGGGCCAGGGTACGTGCCGCCCGGGCCGGCGCGGGCGAGCCGCGCGGTGCCGGTGGACATCCACGCGACCACGGACGCAACGGGAGGCACGGTGCGGGCCCGCACCGTGCCTCCCGTCCGTCCTGGGGTCGGGTGACCGGACCGCCTACGAGGCGGCGACCACCTCGCGCAGCAGCGCGGCCGTCTCGGACGGGGTCTTGCCGACCTTCACGCCCGCGGCCTCGAGGGCCTGCTTCTTCGCCTCGGCCGTGCCCGCGGAACCGGACACGATGGCGCCCGCGTGGCCCATCGTCTTGCCCTCGGGCGCGGTGAAGCCCGCGACGTAGCCGACGACCGGCTTCGTGACGTGCGCCTTGATGTAGTCGGCCGCGCGCTCCTCGGCGTCGCCGCCGATCTCGCCGATCATGACGATCGCGGTGGTCTCCGGGTCGGCCTCGAACGCGGCGAGCGCGTCGATGTGCGTCGTCCCGATGACCGGGTCGCCGCCGATGCCGATGGCGGTCGAGAAGCCCAGGTCACGCAGCTCGTACATCATCTGGTAGGTCAGGGTGCCGGACTTCGACACGAGCCCGATCGGACCCTTGCCGGTGATCGTGGCCGGCGTGATGCCGACGAGCGACTCCCCGGGGGTGATGATGCCGGGGCAGTTCGGGCCGATGATGCGGGTCTTGCCGCCGAGGGCCTTGGCGTGCGCCCAGAACGCGGCGGAGTCCTGCACCGGGATGCCCTCGGTGATGACGACGACGAGCGGGATCTCGGCGTCGATGGCCTCCATCACGGCGTCCTTCGCGAACGCCGGCGGGACGAACACGATCGAGACGTCGGCACCCGTGGTGTCGATGGCCTCGCGCACCGAGCCGAACACGGGCAGCTCGACGTCGCCGTGCGTGACGGTCGTGCCGGCCTTGCGGGCGTTCACGCCGCCGACGACGTTCGTGCCGGCCTTGAGCATCAGCGCGGTGTGCTTCGTGCCCTCGCCGCCGGTGATGCCCTGGACGATGACCTTCGAGTCCTTGTTGAGGAAGATCGACATTGCTCTGGTGCTCCTTACGCCGCGGCCGCGGCGAGCTCGGCGGCCTGCTCGGCCGCATCGTCCATGGTCGCGGCGACGGTGACCAGCGGGTGCGCGGCCTCCGCCAGGATCCGACGGCCCTCGTCCACGTTGTTGCCGTCCAGGCGCACGACGAGCGGCTTCGTGGCCGCGTCGCCGAGGATGCCGAGCGCGGCGACGATGCCGTTCGCGACGGCGTCGCAGGCGGTGATGCCGCCGAAGACGTTCACGAACACGCTCTTGACCTGCGGGTCGCCGAGGATGACGTCGAGGCCGTTCGCCATGACCTCGGCCGAAGCGCCGCCGCCGATGTCGAGGAAGTTGGCGGGCTTCACGCCGCCGTGGCGCTCACCGGCGTAGGCGACGACGTCGAGGGTCGACATGACGAGCCCCGCGCCGTTGCCGATCACGCCGACCTGGCCGTCGAGCTTGACGTAGTTCAGGCCGTGGGCCTTCGCCTTGGCCTCGAGCGGGTCCTCGCTCGCGGTGTCCTCGAGCTGCGCGTGCTCCTGGTGCCGGAAGTCGGCGTTCTCGTCGAGCGAGACCTTGCCGTCGAGCGCCAGGATCTGGCCGTCGCCCGTGCGGACGAGGGGGTTGACCTCGACCAGGGTGGCGTCCTCGCCGGCGAAGACGTCGTAGAGCTTCACGAAGACGTCGGCGACCTGGTCCTGCAGCTCCGCCGGGAAGTTCGCCTGACGGGCGATGTCGAGCGCGGCTTCCTTGTTGATCCCGGTCAACGGGTTGACCTCGACCCGGGCGAGCGCCTCGGGCTTCTCGACCGCGAGCTGCTCGATCTCCATGCCGCCCTCGACGCTGACGAGGGACAGGTACGAGCGGTTCGCCCGGTCGAGCAGCACGGAGAAGTAGAACTCCTCGGCGATGTCGGCGCCCTGGGCGACCATCACCCGCTGGACGGTGTGGCCCTTGATGTCGAGGCCGAGGATCGCCTGCGCGTGCTCGCTTCACCTGGGCCTTGACGACGACCACGCCGCCGATCTTCTCGGCCGCTGCCTTCGCCTCCTCAGGGGTGTCGGCGATGATGCCCTGCAGCACAGGGACGCCGTAGGACTCGAAGAGGTCCCTGGCCTGGTACTCGAAAAGATCCACGCTGTTCTTCTTCCCGCACGGTTCGTGCGATCGGCATCGGTCATCGGGTCGCGCACTCAACGTCGAGGGTCGCTCGATGTCGAGACAACGGCCGCGACCACCCTACTGCCGCAGCGTGGACACCCGGTGCGCGGATCCGGATGGCCGCGACGCGCCACGCGGGGAGGACCTCCAGCCGCCCCCGGGCACGGTGGCTCCGATGGACACCGCACTCCGTACCCGCGCCGCCGACGTCTTCGGCTGGGACCTCCGTGACGCCCAGGCCACGGTCATCGACGCCGTCCTGGCCGGCCGCGACGCCCTCGCCCTGATGCCGACCGGGTCGGGGAAGTCCGCGATCTACCAGGTCGCCGGGCTCGCACTCGACGGGCTCGTCGTCGTGGTCTCCCCGCTCGTGGCCCTGCAGGAGGACCAGGTCGTCGGACTGCAGCGGCACCCGGACGCCCAGCGTGCCGTGGCCGTGAACGCGACGACGCGGGCCGCCGAGGTCGAGGACGCGTGGGACGCGATCGCCGCCGGGGACGTCCGCTACGTGTTCCTCGCGCCGGAGCAGCTCGCGAAGGACGACGTGGTCGAGCGACTGGCCGCGGCGGGCGTGTCCCTGCTCGCCGTCGACGAGGCGCACTGCGTGTCCTCGTGGGGGCACGACTTCCGCCCCGCGTACCTGGCCCTCGGCGAGGCTGCGGAGCGCCTCGGCCGTCCGCCGGTCCTCGCCCTCACCGCGACGGGCTCGGCCCCGGTCCGCGAGGACGTCGTCGCGCGCCTCGGCATGCGCGACCCGCTCGTGCTGTCCGCGGGGTTCGACCGCCCGGGCATCCGCATCGAGGTCGAGCGCTACGCCGACGCCGACGAGAAGCGCGCGGCCGTGGTCGAGCAGGCCGCAGCCGCGACCGGCACCGGCATCGTCTACGTCGCGACCCGGAAGGAGACCGACGAGTACGCCGACGCCCTCCGCGCCCGCGGCAAGGACGCCCGGCCGTACCACGCGGGCATGCGGGTCCGGGACCGCGACGCCGTGCTGCACGCCTTCCACGACGGCGAGGTGGACGTGGTCGTCGCGACGAGCGCCTTCGGCATGGGCATCGACAAGCCGGACGTCCGCTTCGTGCTGCACGCCGACGTCGCCGAGTCCGTGGACGCGCACTACCAGGAGATCGGCCGTGCGGGACGGGACGGCGCCCCGGCGACCGCGACCCTGCACTACCGCGCCGAGGACCTGGGCCTCCGCCGGTTCTTCGCGACCGGCACCCCGAAGCCCGCGTCGCTCCGCGCCGTGTTCGACGCGGTCCCCGAGGACGGGTCGATCGCCCGGTCGGCCCTCGCCGACGCGTCCGGCCTGTCGACCCGGACCGCGGGCCGTGCGGTGAACACCCTCGTCGAGGCGGGCGTGCTCGACGACGGCGCGGACGGGATCGTCCGCGCTGCCGACGCACCGCACTCGGCCGCCGAGGCCGCGAAGCGCGCGTCCACCCGCGCCGAGGAGCGCGAGCAGGTCGAGCAGTCCCGGATCGCGATGATGCGACGGTTCGCCGAGACCACCGGCTGCCGCCGCCAGTTCCTGCTCGGCTACTTCGGCGGCGAGCTCGCCGAGCCCTGCGGGAACTGCGACACCTGCACGTCGGGCAGCGCCTACGAGCAGGGGGCGCACGGCGCCGACGGTGCGCACGACGACGTCTGGCCGCCGGAGTCGGCGGTCGAGCACGCGCAGTCTTCTTCGAGTCGGCCGGGTACAAGACGCTGGCCCTGGCCGACGTCGAGGAGCGGCACCTGCTCGAGCGGGTCTGAACCCGGGACGCCGAGCACAGGGGGAAGGCGCGGTCGCTCGACCACCCGTCGGCGACCGCGCTCCACTCCCCCGAGCACGGCGAGTGTGCCCCGCGTCCGTGTCCCGGAGGTGTCCGCCGGGTGAACGCGACGCGAAGCCGGGCCCCGAGTGCGCATCCCGGACGCCCCGTCAGGCGTCCGGCGTACACAGGAGGACCACCGAACGCGCCCGATCGGGCGAACGACAAGGAGCCACCATGAGCGACCCCGGCATCAGCCCCGTCGACGACTTCGACGCCCAGGAGCGCCGCGCCGACGACGTGGACCGCGAGCACGTCGGGCCGTACGAGGTCGACGAGTCCGAGGAGTCCCTGGAGACCGTCACGAACGACGCCGTCGCGGGCGAGACCGTCGAGCCGCAGGTCGGCGACGGCTCGGACGACGGCCCCACGGGCGGCGCCCCGCGCGAGGGCTCCCCGGACCTCTGGGAGCACGACGAGGACGAGGACCGTCCGGACCTCGGCGGCGACCTCGGCACGAAGCCGCTCTGACGCAGCACGGCACCGACGGAGCACGGGACGGTAGGTTGCCGCCCGTGCTCCGTCGTGTCCGTGCCGCCGTCCGCCGCGTCCCTGCGGTCGCGAGGCTGCTCGCCGTCGCCGCGCTCCTGCTGGTGGCCGCCGGCGCGCACACGCTCGTCCACGGGGACGGCCCGGCCACGTGGGTGGCGCTCACCGTCGCCGGGATCGTGATCGCCCTCCTGACCGGCTGCCCGACCCGCACCTGGCCGCTCCCTGCCGTCTGGCTCTTCGCTGCCCTGCTCGCGTCTGCTTCCGCCACCGGCGACGCCGTCGCCGCCCGCGTCGCCGCGGCGGCGGTCGCCGGTGGCGTCGGTCTCGTCGCCGCCGTCCTCCTGGACGTGGTCCCGGTGCTGCGGGCGCGCGGGCGCGGGTCCGCGACGTGACCGGTCGACGGCCTGGAGGCACGGCACACGACCGGTGGCGTGCCTCCCGTCCGACACCCGGCCGGGTCGCGGACCGTGCCCTGCGGGACTGGCTGGCCGACAGCACGCCCGTCGCGGCCGGCGGCCGCGCCATCCTGCTGCAGATCGCGGACCCGGTCGTCGCAGCGGGGGTCCGACGGCACTCGGACTTCGCGCGGCGACCGCAGCAGCGGCTCGCCCACACCCTGATGTTCGTCTCCGCCGTCGTGATCGGCACGGACGCCGACGCCGCCGTGGCGACCGCCTTCGTCGAGCACGCGCACCGGCCCGTCGCCGGCGCGGACGACGTCGAGCGCCAGCTGTGGGTCGCGGCGACGCTCTTCGACTCCGCACGTCGCGCCCACGAGCTGTTCGGCGACCCGCCCGGTCCGGACCGGGCCGAGGACGTGCTCGCGGCCTACGACGTCGCCGACTTCGACCGGTACTGGGCCGCGACGCTGCCGACGCTCACCGTCACCGACGACGCCAGGGGCATCGTCCGGGACCTCCTCCACCCGCGCTTCGCCCCGGCGTGGGTGCGGGCCGCGATGCCGCTCGTGCGGACCGTCACGGTCGGGATGCTGCCCGATGCTCTCCGCGCCGCGTACGGGTTCCCCTGGGGGCCGCGCGAACAGCGGCGCTTCCGACGGGCCGTCCGGCTCGTCCGGGGTGTGCGCCGCATGGTGCCGGCGGCACTCCTGCGGCTCCCGGGGCCCCTGCTGCTGCGCGCGATGCACCGGACGGCCGCCCGGTACCTCGCGGTACGGCCGGACCAGTTCTTGTCCTAGCGACAATTACCGTGGTACGGTCGGGTCATGGCAGTCGAACTCAGCACCTGGGACGCCCAGGGCACACCGACGACACCGACGTTCTCCACCATGCGGTTCCCCGCCGGTGAAGCCCACGTCAAGGTCGTGGACGACGCCGACGCGGGGGCGACCACCGAGATCGCGACCCTGCGCGGCACCAACGGGGACGACCTCGTCATGCTCGGCATGTGGGCTGACGCGGTCCGGCAGCGCGGCAGCAGGTCCGTCGCCCTCGTCCCGTACCTGCCCGGAGCCCGCCAGGACCGCGGGCTCCCCTTCGGCGCGAAGGTCTACGCGGACGTCCTCAACGGCTTCCACATCGACCAGGTGATCGCCTTCGACCCGCACTCCCCCGTGATCGTCGACCTCGTCGACAACCTCACGGTGGTCACGAGCGAGCAGGTCGTCCGCGATGCCGTGCTCGACGTCGAAGGGGACGCGTACACGGGGATCATCGCGCCGGACAAGGGTGCGGTCGCCCGTGCCACCGCGGTCGCCGAGTCCTGCGGGCTGCCGCTGTACCGCGCCGAGAAGCACCGCAACCCGGACACCGGCAAGCTCGACGGCTTCACGTGCGAGCCACTCCCGGCGGACGGCCGGTTCCTGGTCGTCGACGACATCTGCGACGGCGGCGGCACGTTCACGGGCCTCGCCGGCTCGACCGGCCTGCCGAAGGAGCGCCTGGGCCTCTGGGTCTCACACGGGGTGTTCTCCGGCCGGGCTCCGCAGCTCGCCGAGCACTTCGGCGAGATCGTCACGACCGACAGCTACCCGGCCCAGAACGCCGTCCCCGGTCTCCGGACCGTCCCGCTCAGCCCCTACCTCACGAAGGAGATCCGATGACCACCACGACGACGGGCCTCGAGCCCCGCACCACCACCGCGAGCCCGATCGCCCCGCTGCTCGCCGTCGACGGCTACAAGCACTCGCACCGGCAGGTCTACCCGCAGGGCACGACCCGGATCCTGATCAACTGGACGAACCGCTCGAACGCGCACATGCCCGAGTCGACGCACGCCGTGGTCTTCGGGCTGCAGGCCTTCGTGCAGCGGCACCTCGTCGAGGCGTGGGAGCCGTTCTTCGCCGCCGACGAGGACACCGTCGCCGACCTGTTCGAGCAGGCGCTGCAGGGCTACTTCGGCCCGAACCACATCGGGGTCGACCACGTCCGCGCCCTGCACCGCCTCGGGTACCTGCCGCTCGAGATCCGCGCCCTCCCCGAGGGCACCCTCGCGCCGATCGGCGTCGCCACCCTGACGGTCGAGAACACCGTCGACGAGTTCTTCTGGCTGCCGAACTACATCGAGACCGCACTGTCCGCCTCGATCTGGCACCCGTCCACCGTCGCGACGAAGGCCCTGGCCTACCGCGACCTCATGGAGGAGTGGGCCGAACGGACCGGCGCCGACCCGGCGAGCATCGACTTCGCCGCGCACGACTTCTCGTTCCGCGGGCAATCGAGCATCGAGTCCGCAGCCGCCGGCGGTGCCGGGCACCTGCTCTCGTTCCTCGGCACCGACTCGATGCCCTCGCTCGACTTCATCGACCGCTACTACCCCGGCGACAACGGCTGGGTCGCGGCGAGCGTGCCCGCCACCGAGCACAGCGTGATGTGCGTCCGGGGCGCCGACGGCGAGCTCGAGACCTTCGAGCAGATCCTCGATGTCTACCCGACGGGCATCGTCTCGGCGGTGAGCGACGGCTTCGACCTGTTCAAGGTCATCACCGAGACGCTCCCGCAGCTCAAGGACCGCATCACGGCCCGCGACGGCAAGCTCGTCATCCGCCCGGACTCGGGCGACCCGGTCGACATCGTCACCGGCACGGTGCACAGCGTCCCGCGGGACGAACTCCTCCGCGACGGCCGCACCCACGAGGAGAAGGGCGTCGTCGAGCTCCTCGACGAGCTGTTCGGCCACACCGTCAACGCGAAGGGCTTCAAGGTCCTCGACCAGCACATCGGCGTGATCTACGGCGACAGCATCACGCTCGACCGTGCGCACCGCATCTACGAGCGCCTGGCCGCCAAGGGCTACGCGAGCGACAACATCGTGCTCGGCATCGGCTCGTACACGTACCAGTACATGACCCGCGACAACCTCGGCAGCGCGGTGAAGGCCACGTGGGCGCTCGTCGACGGCCAGCCGGTCGACATCCAGAAGGACCCGAAGACCGGCAGCGGCAAGAAGAGCGCGAAGGGCCGCATCGCGCTGCACCGCGACGCGGACGGCGAGATCCGCCAGACCGACCAGGCCACGCCCGAGGACGAGGCCACGAGCCTCCTCCAGCCGGTCTGGGTCGACGGCCGCTTCCAGGTCCACCAGTCCTTCGCGGACGTCCGACAGGTGCTCCGCACCGAGCGGGCGGCCCGGGCCGCCCGCCGGGCGACGGTGTGACCGACGCCGCCACGGTGGCCCGCGACCAACCGCTCATCGCGATCGACGTCGTCCCGGTGTCGTTCACGACGGCGGACGGTCTGCGGGTCGCCACCGCGCGGCGGGCACACGACCCGTTCGCCGGCCTGGAGGCACTCCCCGGCGTCCAAGACCGGGATCGACACGGCTGCGGTCCGGCACCTCGCGCAGGTCGGTGCGTTCGACGGACCGTCCCGCGACCCGCGGGACACCGCGATCAGCATCGCGTTCCTGGCGGTCGTCGACCCGGGGGTGGACGCACCGTCCGCGGTCTGGCGGCGACCCGACCAGGGTGACCCGCGCCTCCCGTTCGACCACGACGCGATCGTCCGGACGGCCGTCGACCAGGTGCGGACCCGGCTGTGGCGCGACATCCCGCTGACACGCGCCCTGCTCGGCGAGGTGTTCCCGACGTCCGCGGCGGCGCGGCTGCACGCGGCGTTGCACGGCAGCGCACCAGACGCCGGCCGCACCCACGACGGCGGGCACGCGGAGCGGACGTCCCCCGGCGACCTGGACGTGGGCGGGCTGAGCGCGGTTGGCTGGGGCCATGTCCGCTTCGCTGTCCGGTGACGACTCCCTGCACCTGCCCGAGTTCGACGCGCCGCCGTCGTCCCCGATCGACCTGGCCCGGCGGTGGCTCGACGACGCCACATCGCGCGACGTGTCCGAGCCGATGTCGATGACCCTCGCGACGGCGGGGGCGGACGGCCGGGTGAGCGCCCGCACGGTCGACGTGAAACGGCTCGAGGACCGCGGGCTCGTGTTCGGCACCTCGACGCTCAGTCCCAAGGGGCGGCAGCTCGCCGAGAACCCGCACGCCGCGCTCCAGGTGTACTGGCGCGAGACGATGCAGCAGCTCCGGTTCGAGGGCCGGGCGGTGCAGCTCTCCGACGACGAGTCCGACGCGCTGTTCGCCGACCGCTCGCCGAAGTCCCGCGCCGCGACCGCGATCGCCGACCAGTCCGCCGTGCTCGAGCCCCGGACCCTGCAGGACCTGATCGACGACGCGAACGTGCTCCTGTCCCAGACCGACGACGCCGTCCCGCGCCCGGAGGGGTGGGTTGCGTGGCGGCTCGAGCCCGAGGTCGTGGAGTTCTGGCACGGCAGCCGCGACCGGATGCACCGGCGGCTGCAGTACGTCCGCGCGGGCGAGGGCTGGGACGCGGCGCGGCTGCAGCCGTAGCGGGGGCGCTCGTGCTCTGCCTGTTGCCGTCCGCAGAGCGCGGTAGCGTCGGTGGATGGGGAACGCAGGCGCAGTGACCGTCCGACCGGCCGGGGCAGGGGACGCCCGGGCGATCGCCGAGGTGCACGTGCGGGCCTGGCAGGAGGCGTACGCGCACCTGCTGCCCGCGGCGTACCTCGCCGCGCTCGACGTCGACGCCCGGGCGGCCCGCTGGGAGGGACTGGTGGTCGAGCCGGGCCTGACCGTCGTGGTCGCCGAGTGCGACGGCGCCGTCGTCGGGTGGGCCTCCGCCGGCCCCGGGCGCGAGGAGCCCGCGGTGCGGGACCGGGAACTCGAGGGGATCTACGTCCTCGCGGCCCACCACGCGTCCGGCGCCGGGCAGGCGTTGCTCGACGCCGCGGTCGGTGCCGAGCCGGCGTTCCTCTGGGTCGCGGAGGGCAACCCGCGCGCCGAGGCCTTCTCCCGCCGGAACGGCTTCGAGCGGGACGGCGGAGCGAAGCACGTGCCGATCGGGCCGAACGGCATGGACGCGGTCCGGATGGTGCGCTGACACGCGGTCCGCGCGGTCCGTGTGGTCAGCGCCGGCCTCGTCCGGGCCGAGCGCCTCGGGTCGAGCTCCCCGGAGCGGTGCGCCTCGGCGTCAGAGCTTCTCGATGGGCGCGATCTTGATCAGGAGCTTCTTGCGCCCCGCGGAGTCGAACGCGATCTCCGCGATGCGCTTCGCGCCCTGGCCCGTGACCGCGGACACCGTGCCCTGACCGAAGTCGACGTGCGAGATCCGGTCGCCAGGGGCGAGCTCCATGTCACCGTTGTCCCGGACCTGCCCGGACACCCGGTTCGCCCACTCCGTCTTGGGACGGGTCTTCGCCGCAGCCGCCGCACGGTCGTACGACCCGCCGCCGAAGCCGCCACCACCGCGGTAGCCGCCCCCGCCGGACGGACCGCCGCCGAGCCCACCGCCGCGCCGGGCGTTGAGGGCCCGGGGCTCGGTGCCACCGCGGCTGTTCGCCATGCCGGGCGACTGCTTCCACTCGATGAGCCCCTCGGGGATCTCCTGCAGGAAGCGGGACGGCATCGCCACGTTGACGTCGCCGAACTGCGCGCGGGTCATCGCCAGGGACAGGAAGAGGGACTTCTTGGCCCGGGTGATGCCGACGTAGAACAGTCGGCGCTCCTCGCTCGGACCACCCGGTTCGTTCGCCGACATCCGGTGCGGGAGCAGGTCTTCCTCGACGCCGGTGAGGAACACCGCGTCGTACTCCAGGCCCTTCGCCGTGTGCAGCGTCATGAGCGACACCGTGCCCGACGAGTCGTCGAGCTCGTCCGCCGCGGCGACCAGGGACACCTCGGTCAGGAAGTCGGACAGCGTGCCTTCGGGGTTGTTCTTCTGGAACTCCCGCGTCACGGCCACGAGCTCGTCGATGTTGTCCGCGCGCGCGGCATCCTGGGCGTCGGGCGACTTCCGCAGGTTCTCGAGCAGCCCGGAGCCGTCGAGCAGCTGCGTCAGGGTGTCCACGACCGGCTGCGTCGCCGCGCGCGAGGCCACGTCGTCCAGCAGCGCCGCGAAGGACGTGATCGCGGTCCGCACCTTCGGGCCGAACCCGAGCTCGTCCGCGTGCCGCAGGGCGTCGCGCATCGAGGTCTCGTGCTCGTCGGCGTACCGCTGCAGCGCCGTCTCGGTCACCGCACCGATGCCGCGCTTCGGCACGTTGAGGATGCGGCGGAGCGAGAGCGGGTCGGCCGGGTTGGCGACGGTGATCAGGTACGCCATCGCGTCCTTGATCTCGGCGCGCTCGTAGAACTTGGTGCCGCCCAGCACCCGGTACGGGATCGCCGCGCGGATGAAGATCTCCTCGAGCGCACGGGTCTGCGAGTTCGTGCGGTAGAAGACGGCCATGTCGCGGTAGGACGTACCGTCGTCGTGCAGCCGCTGGATCTCGTCCGCGACGAACTGGGCCTCGTCGTGACCGGTGTAGCCCGTGAACCCGATGATCTTGTCGCCGGCGCCGACGTCGGTGAACAGGTTCTTGGCCTGCCGGTCGAAGTTGTTCGCGATGACGGCGTTCGCGGCGTCGAGGATGGTCTGCGTCGACCGGTAGTTCTGCTCGAGCAGGATGACCTTCGAGTTCGGGAAGTCCCGCTCGAACTCGACGATGTTGCGGATGTCGGCCCCGCGGAACGCGTAGATCGACTGGTCCGAGTCGCCGACGACCGTCAGGGACGCCGGGGCGATCGACCCGTCGGCCTCCCGCATGCGCTCGACGTGCTGGCCGGCGTCCTCGAGCTTGTCCACCTGCTCGACGGGCACCGGACGCGTGAGCTCACGGATGAGGGCGTACTGCGCGTGGTTCGTGTCCTGGTACTCGTCGACCAGTACGAACCGGAAGCGTCGCTGGTACAGCGCGGCGACCTCGGGGAACGCCCGGAACAGGAACACCGTCTGCCCGATGAGGTCGTCGAAGTCGAACGCGTTCGCCCGCCGCAGCTCGTTCGTGTACCGGCGGAACACCTCGGTGAACATGACCTCTTGCGGGTCGTTCGCGTTGATGTTGCGCGCGTACGTGTCGATGTCCTGCAGCTCGTTCTTGAGCTTCGAGATCTTCGACGCCGCAGCCCCGACGGTCAGCCCGAGCGAGTCCGCCTCGAGCTCCTTGATGATCCGCTTGAGGAGCGCGCGGGAGTCAGCGGAGTCGTAGATGGTGAACGACTGCGGGAACCCGAACCGCTCCGCTTCGCGACGGAGGATCCGCACGCACGCCGAGTGGAACGTCGAGATCCACATGCCCTCGGCAGCCTGCCCGACGAGGGCCTGCACGCGCTCGCGCATCTCAGCCGCGGCCTTGTTCGTGAACGTGATCGCGAGGATCTGCGACGGCCACGCCTCGCGGTTCGCCAGGAGCAGGGCGATGCGCCGCGTGAGCACACTGGTCTTGCCGGAGCCGGCGCCCGCCACGATGAGCAGGGACTCGCCGCGGTACTCGACGGCTTCCTTCTGCTGGGGGTTGAGACCCGCGGTGAAGGGGTCGTCGTACCCGCCGGCGCGGTGGCCCGCGTCCGGCTCGGGGGACTGGTCGAAGGGCTCGAGCACGATCGTCATGACCGGGTCAGTCTAGGCGCGCCCTCCGACAGCCGCAGCGGGCCGCGACCACGAGCTGTGGGCCGCGGGACACAGCTCGGTCCGCGAGGAGCCGGGCGTGCCGCGCGCACGTCCAGGCTGTGGGGCATGAGGACGTGGACCGTGTGGGACGCCGTGGCGCTCGTCGAGCGGAGCTGGTGCTGGATGGTCTTCGTCACCATGCCGGTGACGATCGTCGTCGCGCTGGCCGCTTCCCTGCTGGTCGACGGCCGCCCCCTCGGACCGGAGCAGGTGGCCGCCGCCGGGCTCCTCGGCCTGATCGTCGCCGTGGCGTCGGGGGTGGTGTCGGTCGGCGGCGGGATCGTGGCACTGCCGTGCACGTGGTTGCTCGGCTGGGCGCTCACCCGGCGCGCGCTCCCCCGAGGCGTGCACGTCGTCGCACACGCCGTGCTCGCCGGTGCCCTCGGGACGCTCTGCGTCGTCGTGCCGAGCGCGTCCTGGGGCTCGCCGCTGTGGGCTCCGCTCCCGGCCTTCGCCGCGGTCGTCGGGGTCGCAGCGAGTACCGCAGCCGCGATCGCCGCGCGGCGCACTGGGCTTCCGGCCGACATCGAGCCCGCAGCGGAGCCCGACGTCTCAGTCCGCGCTGCCGCCGACGAGTGACCGGGCCCGCACCGCGAGGTCCGGGTGGTCCGCGAACACGCCGTCGACGCCGGTCCGCAGCACCGAGGTGAACCAGCGCTCCCAGTCCCCGTGGGCGGCGACGTCCCCGCCCCGACGGAGCGGCGCCGGCAGGAACCGGTTCTCCGGCCGCAGGGTCCAGGTGTAGACCGCGAGCCCCGCCGCGTGCGCCCGGTCGACGATCGCGCTCCGCACCGGTCGGGGGTCGTCCACGGCCGCGGTGTCGGTCCCCGCCATCAGGGTCTTCAGGTCGACGCTGATCCCGTGGAACTCCGCGGCGAAGCCGGCCAGGGCCTCGTCGGTCCGCTCGGACGCCCACGACGGAGCCACCGACCCGTGGGCGGCGACCTCGTCCGCGGCGCTGCCACGAGCCTCCTGGAGGTACACGAGCCGGCCACCCGTCCTCCGCGCGCCGAGCTGCCGGAGCACCGTCTTCTCGAACGACTCGACCGTCAGGCGGTCGTCGCCGCGCCAGCCGGCGGCCCCGAGTGCGTCGTCGAGCAGCTGCGCCATCGGGAGGCCGGCCTGCTCGAAGAAGGTGGCGTGCTTCACCTCGGCGACGAGCCCGACCGGCCGCGGTGCCGCGTCGAGGATGCCGAGCAGGTCCTCGAGCCGGAGCACGCCCTCCTGCCCGTCGTACGCCGCGGACGCGGGCCGCAGGGCCGGGAGGCGCTCGCGGACCCGGAGCGTGCGGAGCTCGTCCCACGTGAAGTCCTCGGTGAACCACCCGGTGACGACCTGTCCGTCGACGGTCTTCGACGTCCGCAGGTGCGCGAACTCGGGACGGTCCGCGACGTCGGTCGTGCCGGACACCTCGTTCTCGTGGCGCAGCACGAGCACGCCGTCCCGCGTCGGCACGAGGTCCGGCTCGATGGCGTCGGCACCGAGTTCGACGGCGAGCTCGTAGGCGCTCCGGGAGTGCTCGGGCCGGTGGCCGGACGCACCGCGGTGGGCGATCACACGGGTCATGCGCCGAACCGTACCGCCCCGCCGTGACCGGGCGGTGTCGCGCGACGGGACACTGCTGCGAGCCGTCGCAGGTGATCGGCGATCACTCGGCCGGCTCGGGGTGCGCTCGCAGACCACCCCCATAGTCTTCGGGTGTCGGGCCCGTCAGGACCCGCTTCCGCTCGCCGCGAATCCTCAGCCTTCCGCGGCGCAGCGCCTCTAGGCTGAGAGGACTCGAATCTCCAAGGAAGAGGACACCATGGCCTTCAAGCCCGGTTTCGACCAGTCCCCCGCCTTCAACGACCAGGGGCGTGGCGCCTGGGGCGTCAGCGGCGCTGGTCAGCAGCAGGCGGGCTGGGGACAGACCCCGAAGCAGGGGCAGTACCCGCAGCAGGGCGGCATGACGCCCGAGCAGCTGCAGTACATGTACGACCGCCCGTCGGCGAACACCGTCGACACGGACCGGATGTCGTACGAGGACACCATCGTCAAGACGCTCCTGGCGTTCGGCGTGCTCCTCGTCGGCGCGGTCGCCGGGTGGAACCTGCCCCCGATCGTCTGGATCGTCGGCGCGATCGTGGGCTTCGTGCTCGCGCTCGTGAACACCTTCAAGAAGAAGCCTTCGCCGGGACTGGTCCTGACGTACGCGTTCTTCGAGGGGCTGTTCGTCGGTGGTATCTCGAACTACTTCCAGACGGCGTTCCCGCAGGCCGACGGCATCGTTGCGCAGGCGGTCTTCGGCACCCTCGGTGTCTTCGCCGTTACGCTGCTCTTGTTCCTCTCGGGCAAGGTCCGTGCGACGCCCAAGCTGACCCGTTTCTTCCTCATCGCGATGGTCGGGTACATGGCGTTCTCGCTCGTGAACCTCGTCCTGATGTGGACCGGTGTCACGCAGACCGCCTTCGGGCTCATGGGAACGACGATCTTCGGCATTCCGCTCGGCGTCCTGATCGGCGTGTTCGTGGTGCTCATGGCGGCGTACTCGCTGATCCTCGACTTCGACCAGATCAAGACCGGTGTCCAGCGCGGCGCCCCGAAGATCTACGCGTGGACGGCGGCGTTCGGGCTCGCCATCATCGCGAGCAGCCAGCGCAACTAGCGCTCCGCTCGACCTCGACCGAAGGGCCCCGGCACCGCCGGGGCCCTTCGGCGTTCCCCGGGACGGGGCGGGAGCCCGTCAGCGTGCAGGACATGCCGCGTGCGTGTCGTCGTGTGTGCGCTTCCGGTCGCCGGCGCGCCTCGAGCGTGACAGAAGTGGCACGGTCGGCGGCCCACCCGCACGCACGAGGGCCCGGCACGCAGCGCGCACCGGGCCCTCGGCAGGTCAGGGAGGGGTCACTCCCACTCGATCGTCCCCGGCGGCTTCGACGTGACGTCGAGCACGACCCGGTTGACGTCGGGCACCTCGTTCGTGATGCGGTTCGAGATCTTCGCGAGGGTGTCGTACGGCAGGCGCGTCCAGTCCGCGGTCATGGCGTCCTCGGACGAGACCGGACGGAGCACGATCGGGTGGCCGTAGGTACGGCCGTCGCCCTGGACGCCCACGGAGCGGACGTCGGCGAGCAGGACGACTGGGCACTGCCAGATCTCCTCGTCGAGGCCGGCCGCGGTGAGTTCCTCGCGCGCGATCTTGTCCGCGGCACGGAGCAGGTCCAGCCGCTCCGCGGTGACCTCGCCCACGATGCGGATGCCGAGCCCCGGGCCGGGGAACGGCTGGCGGCCGACGATGACCTCGGGGAGCCCGAGCTCGCGACCGACCGCACGGACCTCGTCCTTGAACAGGGTGCGCAGCGGCTCGACGAGCTCGAAGGTCATGTCCTCCGGCAGCCCACCGACGTTGTGGTGCGACTTGATGTTCGCCGTGCCCGAACCGCCGCCGGACTCGACGACGTCGGGGTAGAGCGTGCCCTGCACGAGGAACTTGACCTCGCCGGCCTCGTCGTCTCCGCGCGCCTCGAGCACGAGGGCCTCGGCCGCCGCCTCGAACGTGCGGATGAACTCGCGGCCGATGATCTTGCGCTTCTGCTCCGGGTCGCTCACACCGGCCAGGGCGTCGAGGAACTGCTGCTCCGCGTCGACCGTGACGAGCCGGACACCGGTCGAGGCGACGTAGTCCTTCGACGAAGACGCACGTGAGCTGGTCGCCGACGGCCTTGTGCACCAGGGCCGCGGCCACGGCGGAGTCGACGCCGCCGGAGAGCCCGGCGATGACCCGTGCGGAGCCGACCTGCTCCCGGATGCGGGCGACCTGCTCCTCGATGACGTTGTTCGAGTTCCAGTCGCCGGGGAGCCCGGCGGCACGGTGCAGGAAGTTCTCGAGGACGGCCTGGCCGAACGCGGAGTGCTTGACCTCGGGGTGCCACTGCACGCCGTAGAGCTTGCGCTCGTCGGACGCGAACGCGGCGACCGGGGTCGAGGCGCTCGACGCGAGGACCTCGAAGCCCTCCGGCGCCTTCGCCACGGAGTCGCCGTGCGACATCCACGTGACCTGGGACGCCGGCTGGTCGCCGAGCAGGACGCTGTCGGTCCCGGACACGGTGACGTCGGTCGCGCCGTACTCGCGCTGGCCGGTCTGGGCGACCTCGCCACCGAGCGACTTCGCCATGGCCTGGAAGCCGTAGCAGATGCCGAGCACGGGGACACCGAGGTCGAGGATCTCGCCGTCGAGCGCCGGAGCGCCTTCCTCGTAGACGGACGAGGGGCCGCCGGAGAGCACGATGGCCGCCGGGTCCTTCGCCTTGACCTCGTCCGCGGTGATGGAGTGCGGGACGATCTCGCTGTAGACGTTCGCTTCGCGCACGCGTCGGGCGATCAGCTGCGCGTACTGCGCACCGAAGTCGACGACGAGGACGGGTCGCTGGTCGGTCTCGCTCACCGAGCGGCCTCCTTCTCACGCTGCTGGGCAGCGGTCAGCTCGTGGTAGGTGTCCATGGCCTTCTGCTGCATGCGGTGCTCGACCACGAAGGACATGAACGGGATGATGCCGCCGAGGGCGATGAGCAGGAAGCGCGACGGCTTCCAGCGCATGATGCTCCAGAGGCGGAAGTCCGTGAACAGGTAGAGGACGTACAGCCAGCCGTGCGCGATGAGGATCGCGATCGACAGGTTGAACGTGCCCGGTGCTTCGCCGGCCGTGCCGTTCGGCACGAAGAACGGCCCGTTGCCGAGCTGCATCTCGAGCTGCAGCGGCGTGTACTTGATGATCACCTCGATGACGAGGGCCAGCAGCAGCACACCGGTGATGTACGCCGAGACGCGGTACCACTTGACGGCTCCCGGGATCTTCGGGATGTCGCGGGTTCGGACGGTCAGAGCCATGGCCTCGATCCTACCGGTGCGCCGGAGCGGGCTCGGTGGCCGCTGCGGCGTCCTGAGCGTCCTCCTGCTCACGTTCCCAGGCGTCCTTCACGAAGCGGTACCAGAGGAACACGGCGAAGCCGGCGAAGACGACCCACTCGATCGCGTAGAACAGGTTGAGCCAGTCGAACTGGACCTCGCGCGTGGGGGCCCGGTCGGCGATGGTGCCGAGGTCGGCCGCCTTCGCGGTGCTGCCGTCGGCGACGACGTAGCCGATGTACATCCGGTCGTCGAACGCCTTCCACGTGTTCACGAACCGTGCCGGCGCCACCGCCGAGAACTCGCCCTTGGTGTACGCGTCCTGGTCGGGCGACTCGGCCGGGTAGTAGCGGCCCTCGACCGTGAGCTCGGCGCCGTCGGCCACGCGCTCCCCGCCGGCCTCGGCCGCGCGACGCTCGTCCGCCCACCCGATCACGACGGGCACGCTCGCGCCGCTCGCCGCGTCGACCAGGTGGCCGACGGTCTGGTACGTCCCGCCGCCGGAGCGGCCGGTCAACAGCGTGGTGTCACCGGCGACGAAGCGACCGGTGACGCTGACCTTCTGCCCGGCGATCGTCTCCGACGCGGCCTGCCCCGGCTGGGTCACGTCCTGCAGCGGCTTCTGCGTCTCGGTGGTCTCCGGCAGGGGCGTGCCGTTCGCGATGCTCCGCTCGAGCTGCCACTTGCCCAGCCCGGCGAACACCCCCGCGAGCACGAGCGCCAGCACGAGCAGCGCGATCCACTTCGGTCGTCGGGCAACGGCCCACATCTGTATCAGTACTCCGGGTCACGCTGGCGGGCCGGGCGCTTCGGGCGCTCGGTGGGGACGTCGACCGGCGACGTGACGGGGTCGCTCGTGGCCGGGTCGGACGCTCCATTGTCGCGCTCTTCCCTACCGGCCGCCTCCACGAGGGCGAACTCCTCCGCGAACTGCCGGTCGCGTTCGGCACGACGGGCCGCGGCGGCCGCGTCCTGGTCGGCGACGCCGGCCTCGGCCGCGGTGTCGATCGCCGCGTCGAGCGACGGTCCCGCCGGGATCCCGGCAGCCGAGCCGCGCGCCCCGGAGCCGCCGAGCCGCGCGCGCAGGCGCTGGCGCAGCCGCGCCACACGGGCGGGGCGCACCACGAGGCGGCCGATCCGGTCCGAGTTCACGGCGAGCAGCGGCCCCAGGACGGCCATGACGAGGACGTAGAGGCCCGCGAACGCGGTGATCCGCTCCTCCAGGCCGGCGGCAGCCGAGAGCGTCGCGAGGATCAGCGCGAACTCGCCACGGTTCACCAGGATGACCGCGGTGTTGATCCCCTGCTGGACGTTGAACCCGTTCATCCGGGCGACGATCTGCCCCGCGACCGCGTTGAGCACGACCGTCATGCCGATGGCGCCGAGGACGGGCCAGAGCACCTCACCGAAGGTGGACACGTCGAGGCCGAGCCCGAAGTTCACGAAGAAGAAGGCCGCGAACACGTCGCGCATCGGCAGGGCGAGCTGCTCGATGCGGTCCCGGTAGCGGGTCGCGCCGCAGAGCAGGCCGATCACGAACGCACCGATCGCGTCAACATCACGGCGAGGCCGAAGAACAGCACGGTGAACAGCTCGTCGTCGCGGGTGCCGGCGAACCGGGCGAGCGTGAACATCACGACGAGGAACCCGAACGCGAGTCCGAGCTTGCCGACCACGCCCCAGACGTTCGTGTCGCCGGAGAGCACCACGGAGACGATCGCCAGGTAGATGGCGATGAAGACGTCCTCGATCACGGTGACGCCGAGGATCATCGGCGTCTCGTCGTTCGCCAGTCGCCGCAGCTCGATGAGGAGCTTCGTCACGATCGCACTCGACGACGTCGCCGTCATGCCCGCGATGATCAGGGCTTCTCGGGTGCCCCAGCCGAGCGAGAACCCGAAGGCGAACCCGATGCCCATGTTGATGGCGACGTAGGTGCCACCGGAGACCAGGAGCTTCCCGGCGTTGCCGTAGAACTCCTCCTGGTCGAACTCCAACCCCAGGTTGAAGAGCAGGAGCACGAGTCCGAACGTCGCGATCAGTTCGATCGTGTGGGACTCGACGCTCAGCCCGATCCACGGGGTGTGCGGGCTCGCGATGAGCCCGACGACCATGTAGATCGGGATGGCGGGCAGACCGATGGTCTTGCCCAGGCGTCCGAGGACGTAGGCGATGATGAACAGGCCGCCGATGGTCAGCAGCTCACCACCCAGGTGCACCGGCTAGCTCCCGGGCGGCGCCTCGGCGGCCGAGGCCGCCAGCTGTCCGCTGCGGTAGAAGGAGAACGCCTTCGCGACCTTCTCGGGAGCACCCGCGACGACGACTGTCGCCGCGGACGACCGCGACGACGGTGAGGCCGATGAAGCCGGAGTCGTGCAGGTCGCCGAGGGGCTTGCCGGCGATCGCGTCGTCGTAGTCCACGCTGAACCAGTCGATCGACAGGCCCGGGATCTCGTCGAGCTTGTCGAGGCCCTCGGTGATCCGGGTGCCGCCGAGCAGTTCGGCGAGGGTGTGCGCCTCGTCCTCGCTCAGGCGCAGTGAGACCTTCTCGGACTTGTCCGCGCCGTCCGAGACGTCGGCGAACGAGATGAGGTCGGAGTGCCCCGACCGGTGCGTGATGACCCCGCACTTGCCACCGTCGTCGGTGTAGAAGCTGTGCAGCACGCCGACTCCGGGGAGTTTGACGCGATGGACGTCGACCATGATGGCTCCCTTGGTGAGTACCCCGATGATAACCACCGGCTGGTTCCCGGCATTCCGGCCGTAGGGTGCGGGGATGGGGTGGACTCGGACGGCGTGGACGCGGGTGACGGCCGTCGGCGGGATGGTGCTCGTGGTCGCCTACGCGGCGCTGCTCGCGGTGCACGCCCTGGTGCTCGATCCGCTCGCCGCCGTGCCGGGTCGGTCGCTCCGCTCGATCTACGCGGGCGTCGACGCGATCGGGCTCAGCACGACCCAGGACGTCGTCGGCGTGCTCGTGAGCGCCGGCACCGGGGTCGCCATGGCGGTCGGCGTCGCGGTCGTGGGGCTCCGGCAGCGGATGCCGCTCCCGATCGTCGCGGTCTGCCACCTCGCGCTGCTCGCGTTCGGTGCAGCGGCCGTGTTCCAGAGCGGGTTCTTCCTGGGGATGGACGTCGCCGACGCGTTCGGGGTCTCCGGCGCGGTGCACGCGTGGTCCGGGAAGGTGCTCTTCACCGTGAGCGTGGTCGCGCTCGCGGGCATCCCGGTGGTGCTCGTCGCGACGGCGGTGCGGACCGTGCGCCGGTCGCGGACCGCAGGCTGACGACGGACGGGAGGCGCGTGGCGGGCCCGCCACGCGCCTCCCGTCCGCCTTGTGCTTACTTCGGTTCGCTCGTCTTCTCGCCGACGACCTGCTCGTCCGACGCCTTCGCGCCCTCGGCGCCGCTCGACCGGCCACCGCCCACGACCACGTCGTCCTCGTCGAAGCCGAACGCGATGTCCGGCGCCTCGAGCCGCACGCGGTCCGCGGACTCGTCGTCGGGCTGCAGCTGCGACTGGCGCTCCGCGGCCACGCGCTTCAGGTAGTTCGCGACCTCGTTCTCGGTCGTCTCCTGGTCCCAGCCGAGCACGTCGGCCATGAGCTTCGCCGCGACCGGCGCCGCCGACTCGCCGCGGTCCCACGCCTCGATCGAGATGCGGGTGCGGCGGGCGAGGACGTCCTCCAGGTGCAGGGCGCCCTGCCGAGGGACGGGTCCTGCTTCACGAGCGCCAGGACCTCGGTCGCGAGCGTGCCGTACCGGTTGAGCAGGTGCTCGATGCGGACCTTGTGCAGCCCGTACGACCGGGCGGTGCGGCCGCGTCGGTTCCAGGCCGCCGGGTAGCCCTCGGCACCGACGAGCGGGATGTCCTCGGTCGTCGACGCCGGGATCTTGCCGTCCATCGCGGCGACGGCCTCGTCGATGGCGTCCTTGCCCATCACGCGGTAGGTCGTCCACTTGCCGCCGGCCACGACGACGAGCCCGGGGACGGTGTGCGCGACGACGTGCTCGCGGCTGAGCTGCGAGGTCTGGTCGGACTCCCCCGCCAGGAGCGGCCGGAGCCACCTTGTTGACGTGCTCGAGGATGTAGTCGATGTCCGCCGCGGTGGCCGCGGGGTGCGCCTTGTCGAGGTTCCAGTCGGTGTCCGTCGTGCCCACGAGCCAGTGCCGGCCCCACGGGATGACGAACAGCACGCTCTTCTCGGTGCGCAGGATCATGCCGGTGTTCGACTGGAAGCGGTCCCGCGGGATCACCAGGTGCACGCCCTTCGACGCCCGCACCTTGAACTGCCCGCGCGTGCCGATCATCGCCTGGGTGTCGTCGGTCCAGACGCCCGTGGCGTTGACGACCTGCTTCGCCCGGATGTCGAACTTCTCGCCGGTCTGGATGTCGTGCGCGTGCGCCCCGACGACCCGCTCCCCGACCTTGATGAACCCCTCGATCCGGACCCGGCTGGCCGCGAGCGCCCCGTACGAGGCGGCGGTCCGGACGAGCGACGCGACGTAGCGGGCGTCGTCGACCTGCGCGTCGTAGTAGGTCATGCCGCCGATGAAGGCGTCCTTCTTCAGGCCGGGCATGTTCCGGAGGACCTGCTTGCGGCTGAGGTGCCGGTGGTGCGGGACCCCCGGGGGACGACCACCTGACCAGCTGAAGACGTCGTACATCGCCATGCCGATGCCGATGTAGAAGCGTTCCCACACGCGGTGGTTGAGCGGGTAGAGGAAGCGGACCGGCTTCACCAGGTGCGGGGCGATGCGCTGCAGGAGCAGGCCGCGCTCGATCAGGGCCTCGCGGACGAGCGCGAAGTTGAGCTGCTCGAGGTAGCGGATACCGCCGTGCACGAGCTTCGACGAGCGGCTCGACGTGCCGGATCCCCAGTCGCGGGCCTCGACGATCCCGACGCTCAGCCCGCGGGTCACCGCGTCGAGCGCGCTGCCGCCACCGACGATGCCGCCGCCGACGACCAGGACGTCGAGCTCCTTGGTCTTCAGCGCCTCGATCGTCGCCGCGCGTTCGTCCGGCCCGAGCTTCGCGGTCGGGTCGAACCCGACGCCGCCGCTCGACGGCACGCCCCGCCCGGGAGCGGCGTTCGTCCCGTCCGGTCCGGGGCCCGTGCTGGTGCCGGTGCTCGTGCTGGTGGGTGCCTTCGCCATCGTCGCCTCCGTGCGGGTCCACGCCCGGAGCCGGCCTCCGCGCGCGTGGGCACGGGAACCGCCGTCACTGTCGGTGGTACGGCGCCACGACCACTTCTACTCGCTGGAACTCCTTGACGTCGGAGTATCCGGTGGTGGCCATCGACCGACGCAGGGCGCCGACCAGGTTGGCGCGGCCGTCCCACGACGGGGTCGGGCCGTTCAGGACGTTCTCGAGCGGGGCTATCTGGCCGACCTCGACCCGGCGGCCGCGGGGCAGCTCCGGGTGGTGCGCCTCGGCACCCCAGTGGAAGCCGCCGCCGGGGGCCTCGGTCGCGATGTCGCCGGCCGTGTCGAGGCCGCCGTCCGCGATGACGTGCACGTACCGGCCGCCGGACTCGTCCATGTAGTCGCGACGGGCGCCGGCGACGTCCGCGACCGCGGTGGCCATCGGCGCGTGGATGCCGAGCGCCGCACGGGTGGTCGACGCCGCACCGCCGCCGAAGCCGACGAGGACGCCCGCGGCGCCGGTGCGCATCAGGTGCAGCGCCGACGTGTACGTCGAGGCACCGCCGACGAGGGAGACGTGCTCGGCGGAGACCGTGGTGCCGCGGATGACGAACAGATCGACCCCGGCGTCGACGACGGTCTGCGAGAACTCCTGCGTGCGCTGCGGGCTGAGCGACCCGGCGACCGGGACCCCGGCGGCGCGGATCTCGGCCAGGCGCGCGGTGATCAGCTCGGCCTTGACCGGCTCCGAGTAGATCTCCTGCATGCGACGGGTGACGTTGCCGTCGGTGAGGGTCTTGATCTCCTCGTAGAACGGCGTCGGGTCCTCGTAGCGGGTCCAGAGGCCCTCGAGGTCGAGCACGCCGAGGATCCCGAGCTTGCCCATCTGGATGACCGTCGCCGGCGAGGACACGGAGTCCATCGGCGCGGACAGGATCGGCGACGCGAACGTGAACGCGTCGATCGACCACTGCACGCTCACGTCGTGCGGGTCGCGGGTGCGCCGCGAGGGGACCACCGCGATGTCGTCGAACGCGTACGCCCGATGGCCGCGCTTGCCTGCACCGATCTCGACTTCAGTCACCGGGCAAGCCTAGCGGGCGGTCCCGTCCCGCGGGCGGGTGCGTCGGGCCCGCCGGTTCCGCAGCACCCGCAGGACGAGCCCGAGCAGGAGCGCGAGCACGACGAGCACGACGAGGAGCACCGCGGCGACCTTCACGAGCAGGGCGGCGCCGACGAAGAGCGCGGCGAAGACCACCCAAACGAGGGCGTCGAGCACGAGGGGGCCGGAGGTGCGCACCCGCGTCACGCTAGCCGAGTGGCGGGGGCGGGTCGTGCCTCCAGGCCGGTTCCGCACCACGCGCCCGGCGGGACGGCGCGTGTGACCGGACCGGTTCGTGGAACGGGGCCGCGCGGCGCGACAGCAGCCAGCGCGACCCCGTCCGGGACGGGTACCACCCCCACAGCGGTACCCGTGTGTCGACGTGACGCTAGCGCGCCTCGTCGACGTCCTTGGCGAGCGTCCCCAGGTAGAGCTCGATGACCTTCGGGTCGTCGGCGAGCTCCCGCCCGGTGCCCGAGTACGCGTTCCGCCCCTGGTCGAGCACGTACCCACGATCGCAGATCTGCAGACAGCGTCGCGCGTTCTGCTCGACCATGATGATCGACACCCCGGCCTTGTTGATCCTGCGGGTGCGGATGAAGGTCTCGTCCTGGCGCACCGGCGACAGTCCCGCGGAGGGCTCGTCGAGCAGCAGCACCTTCGGGTCCATCATCAGGGCACGCGCCATCGCGACGGACTGCCGCTCACCACCGGACAGGGACCCCGCCCGCTGCGTGCGACGCTGGCCGAGGACGGGGAACAGGTCGTAGATGACCTCGAGCCGCTCCGCGAACTTCTTCGGGCGCAGGTACAGGCCCATCTGCAGGTTCTCCTCGATGGAGAGCGAGGGGAAGACGTTGTTCGTCTGGGGGACGAAGCCGACGCCGGCCTGCACGAGCTTGTTCGCCCGGAGGTTCGTGATGTCCTCGCCCTGCAGCGTGACCGATCCTTCGCGGATGGACACGAGACCGAACAGCGCCTTGAGGAGCGTCGACTTCCCGGCGCCGTTCGGGCCGATGATGCCGATGAGCTCGCCCGGGTAGCAGTCCAGGTCGCAGCCGTTGAGGATGTTCACGCCGGGCAGGTAGCCGGCGACGAGGTTCTTGGCGCTGAGGACCGGCTCGCGGTCCAGGGTGGCCACCGGAGACGGACCGGAGGCGCGGCTCGCGTCGGCTGCGTTCGTTGCGTCGGTCATCGGGTCGCCTCCTGCTCGTCTTCTTCCTTGACCTCTTCGGCGAGTTCCTCGTAGGTCTCCTCGGTGAGGAGCGCGTCGTCGCCCAGGTCCGTGTCGTGGTGCGCACCGAGGTACGCGTCGATGACCGCGCGGTCGTCCATCACGGTGTCGGCCGGCCCCTCGGCGACGACCTTGCCCTCGGCCATCACCACGACCCAGTCCGAGATGTGCCGGACCATGTGCATGTCGTGCTCGACGAACAGCACGGTCATGCCGTCGTCGCGCAGGGACTTGATGTGCCCGAGCAGCGACTGGGTCAGCGCCGGGTTCACGCCGGCCATCGGCTCGTCGAGCATGATCATCGTCGGGTCGGACATCAGCGCCCGGGCCATCTCGAGCAGCTTCCGCTGGCCGCCGGAGAGGGACCCCGCGTAGTCGTCCTTCTTCTCGAGCAGCTTGAACCGGGCGAGCAGGTCCTCGGCCTTGGCGGTGATCTCCTGCTCGCGCTTAGA
The DNA here is from genome assembly GCF_013347185.1 of Curtobacterium sp. Csp1. Lineage (NCBI taxonomy): Bacteria > Bacillati > Actinomycetota > Actinomycetes > Micrococcales > Microbacteriaceae > Curtobacterium > Curtobacterium sp. Csp1. The sequence continues at coordinate 4,035,542 of NZ_CP054594.1, read as the reverse complement.
CCAGAGCGGCTTGACGAGGGCGGCGAAGAAGTTCTCGCCGGGCTGGTCGCGGGCGCCGAGCAGCATGTTCTGCATGACGGTGAGGCGGCTCAGCGCCTTCGTCAGCTGGAACGTGCGGACCATGCCCTTGTTCGCGATGTGGGTCGCGCTGGTCTTCTGCAGGGTCGCGCCGTCGAACGTCGTGCGGGCGCCGGGGCTCGGCTTGTCGAACCCGGTGAGCAGGTTGAAGAAGGTCGTCTTCCCGGCACCGTTCGGGCCGATCAGCGCCGTGATGGTGCCGCGCTGCACCTCGAGGTGGTCGACGTCGACCGCGGTCATGCCGCCGAAGTGGCGGGTGACCGTGTCGACCGTGAGGATCGGGTCGGTCTTGCTGTGGGCGTACGGCTCAGACACTGAACGTCAGCTCCTTCTTGTTGCCGAGGAGTCCCTGTGGACGGAACACGATGAGGAGCATGAGCGCGACGCCGACGAGCACGTAGGAGAACTGTTCGGCCTGCTGGGCGTTCATGATCGAGTCGGGGATGAAGTCCCCCGCGAGGGTCCGGATGAACAGGCGGACCACGAAGAAGAGCACGGCCCCGAGGACCGGACCGAAGACCGTCGCCGCACCGCCGAGGATGAGCGCCGTCCAGATGAAGAAGGTCATCGACCGACCCATCGCGTCCGGCTGCACCGAACTCGGCAGGACGTAGATGACCCCGGCGAGTGCACCGAGCGCGCCACCGAACACGAGCGCCTGCATCTTGTACGAGTAGACGTTCTTGCCGAGGGAGCGGACGGCGTCCTCGTCCTCGCGGATGGCCTTCACGACACGGCCCCACGGGCTGCGCATGAGCAGGAACAGCACCAGGGTGAACAGGGCGACGAGGCCCCAGGCCGCGATGCGGATCCACCAGCCGTTGACGCCGTTGTTCGAGTACGTGAACCACAGGATGCTCGTGGTGCCGTCGGGCAGCGGGCTGAGCGCGTTGAACGGGTCGCGGTACGCCGAGCCGGCGATGCCGTTCGAGCCGCCGGTCGTGGTGGTCAGCAGGCTCGAGCGGCCGACCATGCGGATGATCTCGGCGCCGGAGATCGTCACGATCGCCAGGTAGTCGCCGCGCAACCGCAGGGTCGGGATGCCGAGGATCACCGCGAAGACGATCGCGACGGCGAGCGCCACCAGCACGGCGACGACGAAGGGCAGGCCGTTCGTGATCGAGATCGCGAAGCCGTAGGCGCCGAGCAGCAGGAACGCCGCCTGGCCCATGTTGATCAGGCCGGTGAGGCCGAAGTGCACGTTCAGGCCGATCGCGGCCAGGGCGAACGCCGCCGTGGTGGGGGCGAGGGCCTCCTGCGTCAGCGAGCTGAGCAGGTTCAGGATGTAGTCCATGTCGCAGCTCCCTTAGCCGATGCGCTCGGCGCGACCGAAGATGCCCTGCGGCCGGAACAGCAGGATGAGGATGAGGATGACGAGCGCCGTGGCGTACTTGAAGTCGCCGGGGAGCACGAGGTTGGTGAGCTCGACGACGACGCCGATGATCATCGAGCCGACGAGACATGAGCAGGAGCAGCTGGAGACCGGTCTGCCAGTTCACGCCGTTCAGCACGAGGCCGAGCATCACGCCGGACAGGCCCGCCAGACCGGCGGCGAGCGTCCACACGAACCGGATCACCCGGTCGACGTCGATGCCGGACGCCGCGGCGAGCGCCGGGTTGTCCGAGACCGCGCGGGTGGCCCGGCCGAAGCGGGTCTTCGCGAGGAAGAGTCCGGTGCCGACGAGCACGACGAGCGCGATCGCCATCGCGACGTAGGACTGCACCGTCAGGGTGAGTCCGGCGAACGTGACCGTCTCCGGGTTGCCCTGCTGGATGCGGACCGTCGAGGCACCGAAGAAGTACTGGAACGCGTACTGGGCGGCGATCGACAGACCGATCGTCACGATCATGAGCTGCGTCAGGCTGATCCGCTTGCGGCGCAGTGGCTTCCAGATCGCGGCGTCCTGCAGGTAGCCGGTGGCCGCGCAGAGCAGCGTGACCACGATCCCGGTCACCCAGATGTTCCACCCGAGCTGGTTCGCGAAGACGTAGGCGAGCAGACCGCCGAGGGTCACCTGCTCGCCGTGCGAGAAGCTCGACAGGCCGGTCGTGCCGTAGATCAGCGAGAGGCCGACGGACGCGAGGGCGATGAGCAGGCCGAGCCGGATGCCGGAGGCGAGCTGCTGCCAGGCCCGGGCGAACGTCAGGCTCGACGAGTCGGTGTCGGTCGTCGCGCCCTGCTGGTCGGAGAGCTGGAAGATCTGCCCGACGTTGGCGTTCAGCGTGGCGTTGACCTTGCGGTCGGCGTCCGCGGCGTTCGTCAGGTACTGGCCCTTCGGCAGCGATCCCTGGTCGACGCTCACCGTGTACTGGCCGGCCGTCGTCACGCTCACGGACCAGCGGCCGGTGTCGTCGGTGGACGCGGTCTGCGCGAAGCCGCCGGGGCCGGTCACGTCGACGTCGATGCCCTTCGCGGGCTTCCGCTCGGAGTCGAGGATGGTGCCCCGGATGCAGCCGTTGGTGGGGCTCACGGCGCAGGGCCCGGTGCTGGCCGGGGCGCTCGCTGGGGCGCTGGCCGGGCTGCTGCTGCTGGCGGTGACGCTGCCGGCGGTGACGCTGCTGGCGGTGACGCTGCTAGTGCTGCTGGTGGTGCTCGTCGCCGCCTCCGCCGCGGGCGACACTGCCCAGTCGACGGCGAAGGTGGCGAGGAAGGCGAGGAAGAGCACGGCGGCGAGGACCAGGCGACTGCGACCTGGAGCCCCGCGGCGGAGCCGGCGCATGAGCGCTGACCCCGGGGGAGTGATGGAACCCACGGATGAGCCTCTCGTTCGGATAGTCGAGGACCCTAGGGATTTTTTGTGTCCCCCGTGTTTCCGTCACGTCTCCTGCACAAATCGTGCTGCTTTCGTGACCGATGCCCTGTCGATCCGCACCAATCCGCCCGTCCGGCCGGTACAGGATTCTCAGGAACCGTTTCGCGCGTCACGGACACGGCCGGGCGCGGCCCCGCTCACCGGCACCGTGCGGCCTGCTCGCCGGCGCCGTGCGGCCTGCCCGCCGTGGGCCGTCGGAATGGCACGTGTACCGCGCGCGTTACCATGGCCCATCGGGAACCCGACGACGCGCCCCGGTGCCCACCACTTCACCTCGCCCACGAAGGGGACCCATGGACCAGCCGGATCCGTTCGGATTCATCGGACTCACGTACGACGACGTCATGCTCCTGCCGGGGCACACCGACGTCATCCCGAGCGAGGCGTCCACGACGTCCCGGCTCACCAAGCGCATCTCGGTCAACGTCCCGCTGCTGTCCGCAGCGATGGACACCGTGACCGAGGCCCGGATGGCGATCGCGATGGCTCGTCAGGGCGGCATCGGCATCCTGCACCGCAACATGTCGATCGAGGACCAGGCGGCGTACGTCGACAAGGTCAAGCGCTCCGAGTCCGGCATGATCACGAACCCGGTCACCACGACCCCGGACGCGACCGTCGCCGACGTCGACGCGATCTGCGGCCAGTTCCGTGTCTCCGGCCTCCCGGTCGTCGAGTCGGACGGCACGCTCGTCGGCATCATCACGAACCGGGACATGCGCTTCGTCGCCCCGTTCGAGATGGCCTCCACGCTCGTCCGCGACGTCATGACCAAGGCGCCGCTCGTCACCGCGCTCGAGGGCATCGACCCCGAGGACGCCGTGGCGATCTTCGCGCAGCACAAGATCGAGAAGCTCCCGCTGGTGGACGCCGACGGCAAGCTCCGCGGCCTCATCACCGTCAAGGACTTCGACAAGAGCGAGAAGTACCCGGACGCCACGAAGGACGACGAGGGCCGCCTGCGGGTGGGCGCGGCCATCGGCTTCTTCGGTGACGCCTGGCAGCGCGCCGAGGCCCTGCGCGACGCGGGCGTCGACGTGCTCGTGGTCGACACCGCGAACGGCGAGAGCGAGGGCGTCCTCGACATGGTCCGTCGCCTGAAGGCGGACGCCTCGTTCGCCGGCATCGACGTGATCGGCGGCAACGTCGCGACGCGGCAGGGTGCGCAGGCGCTCATCGACGCGGGTGTCGACGCGGTCAAGGTCGGCGTCGGCCCCGGTTCGATCTGCACCACGCGCGTCGTCGCGGGTGTCGGCGTGCCGCAGGTCACCGCCGTGTACGAGGCGTCGCTCGCCGCGCGGGAGGCCGGCGTGCCGGTCATCGCCGACGGCGGCCTGCAGTACTCGGGCGACATCGCCAAGGCCCTGGTCGCGGGTGCGGACACCGTGATGCTCGGCTCGCTCCTCGCCGGCACCGACGAGTCCCCCGGCGACCTGGTGTTCGTCGGCGGCAAGCAGTACAAGGCCTACCGCGGGATGGGCTCCCTCGGCGCCCTGCAGACGCGCGGCGAGAAGACCTCGTACTCGAAGGACCGCTACTTCCAGGCCGACGTCCCCTCGGACGAGAAGCTCATCCCCGAGGGCATCGAGGGCCAGGTCCCCTACCGCGGCTCCGTGGCGAACGCCGTCTACCAGCTCGTCGGCGGCCTGCGTCAGTCGATGTTCTACGTCGGCGGCCGCACCGTGCCCGAGCTCAAGGCCCGCGGCAAGTTCGTCCGCATCACGGCCGCGGGGCTCAAGGAGTCGCACCCCCACGACATCAAGATGGTCGTCGAGGCCCCGAACTACCGCGGCTGACCCCGGCCCGGCCCGGCCCGGCTCGACCGCTTCTGCACGAGACGCCCCCGAACGCGCGAGACGCCCCCGAATCCGGGGGCGTCTCGTCTGTTCGGGGGCGTCTCATCGTCACCAGGCCGTGTTGCGTCGTCCTCCACCACCCCACCTGGACGGGAGGCGCTCCACAGGTCCGTCCCGTTCGCCACCGACCGACGTGTGGTCGCGTCAGTGTGGTCGCCATGACATCGATCCCCACCTTCCGGCCCGGCCGACCGGTGGTCGTGCGCCGTCCCGCTGACCTGGCAGACCCGGTCCGGCTGTTCCACGGCGCAGCTGTCGAGCGCCGGGAGTGGGAGGCCCTGGACGCGCTCGGGCGACGGCAGTTGGTCGTGCGGTCCCGCATCGCTGCCCTGCAACGCCGCGTGGTCGCATCCCATCGGTCCGCCGGGGCACTCTGGGGGCTTCCAGAACTCGGTCGGTGGGACTCGCGGCTGCACGTCGTCGACCCGGGCATCGCCAAGACCCACGTCGGGCGCGGCGTCGTCCGACACGCGGGTCAGATCGCCTCGGACGAGATCGCCGAGCTCTCGGGGACGCCCGTGACGTCCCTGCTGCGGACCGTGACCGACATCGCGCACACCGTTCCGCTCCGGCACGGTGTCGTCGTCCTCGACCACGTCCTGCACACCGGGCACATGGACCGTCCGGCACTGCAGCGAGCGTTCGACCAGCGCGCGGGTCGGCGCGGCAACCGCGTGGCGAGGTCTGCACTGGACCTGGCCGACGCCGCGTCGGAGTCGCCCGGTGAGTCGAGCAGCCGTGTCTTTCCGGGTCGACTTCTGGTGGCCGGACGTCGGGGTCGTCGGCGAGTTCGACGGTCGCGTCAAGTACGACGACCGGGACGTGCTGTGGGCCGAGAAGCGACGGGAGGACGCGCTGCGACGACTCCCCCAGGTGTCCGGCTTCGCGCGGTGGGGCATGCGCGAGGCAGGCGACCCCGTCCTCCTCGCCCACGTGCTCCTGGCAGCGGGCGTGCCGCCCGCGGTGCTCGAGACGCCCCCAGATGCTCGAGACGCCTGCGCCCAAGGCGGCGTCTCGGCGGGAAGGAGGCGTCTCGACGGGAAGGCGGCGTCTCGGAAGGACCGCTCCACAGGCTCGCGACCGTCCGGACGGACTCCTCATCAGGGGTTCCGGTGCAGCCGTACAGATGAGTCACGGGTCTGTAACGAAACGTCCAGGGGAGGTCGACGGACACACACGCGAAACACATCGGCCCTAGTTTTCTCGGCAACCCACGCGGAGGTGCGGCACGGATGACCAGAACCACCCGTGCCACCACGGCACTGGCAGTGGCGGGAGCGGCAGCGCTCCTCCTCGCCGCGTGTTCCACCACCGGCAGCGCCGGGACCGACTCCTCCGCCTCGGCGAGCGGCGCGAAGAAGGACCCGGCCGCGGATCGGCACGATCCTGCCCCTCACCGGCACCCTGTCGTACCTGAACCCCCCGGCCGAGTCCGGTGTGGGCCTGGCCGTCGAGGACATCAACGCCGCGGGCGGCGTGCTCGACAAGGACGTCAGCATCGACCCGGCGACGGACTCCGGCGACAGCAACGACATGACCGTGTCGAGCTCGGCGGCGACGAAGCTCGTGAACGCCAAGGTCCCGGTCGCGATCGGCGCCGAGTCCTCGAGCGTCACGCTCAACGTCATCGACCAGCTGACGAGCAACTGCATCGTCGAGATCTCGCCCGCGAACACGGCGACCTCGCTCTCCGGCTACTCGTCGTACTACTACCGGACCGCTCCGCCGGACTCGGTGCAGGGCTCGGCGCTCGGCCAGCTCGTCACGGGTGACGGCAACGCCAAGGTCGCGTTCCTGGTCTTCAACGACACGTACGGCACGGGTCTCCGCGACACCGTTCAGAAGGCGATCGAGGCCTCTGGTGGTCAGGTCGTGTACGGCGGCAAGGGCAAGGGTCAGGAGTTCCCGCCCGGACAGACGACGTTCTCGTCCGAGGTCACCGCGGCGCTCGCCACGAAGCCGGACGCCATCGTCGTGCTCGCCTTCGACGAGACGAAGTCGATCATCCCCGAGCTCAAGTCGCAGAACGCGGACATGGCGAAGATCTACATGTCCGACGGCAACACCGCGGACTACTCGAAGGACTTCGACAAGGGCACCCTCGAGGGCGCTCAGGGCACCATCCCCGGCGCGAGCCCGAAGGACGAGCTGAAGCAGCGCCTGTCGGACTACTACCAGAAGACCGCCGGCAAGCCGCTCTCGGACTACTCGTACGCGGCCGCCGGCACCATCCAGAAGAACATGGCCGCGGTGTCCGGCGCCGACGGCGGGACCGAGTGCACCACCTTCGCCGACTGCAAGAAGCTGCTCGACGAGGGCAAGGACATCCACTACACCGGTCCGTCCGGCATCGGTCCGTTCGACTCGAAGAACGACCCGTCGAGCGCCTACATCGGCATCTACAAGTTCGACGGTGACAACAAGCCCGTGTACCAGAGCGCCATCCAGGGCTCGGTCTCGAAGTAGGCACGAACCACCCCGCACCACACGTCGGCCCCGGATCTCATCGAGATCCGGGGCCGACGTGCGTGCCGCCGACGGTCGCGCGCTCGCCCTGTCGGCGCGAGACTCGTTTCCTCGGACGGTTTCGCGGCATCGACGCCGCGGATGTGTCCGCATGGGCGAGACTCGGCGCCGCGGGCGGGCGGCACCAGCTCCGGCAGGCGCGCAGGCGGCCGGCCTGGAGGCACGGGTCGGGCCCGTCAGACCGGCTCGGCCGCCGTGGGTGCGAGCGTCCGGCGCCGCGCTGCCCGGGCCGCCGCGCCGGCGGCATCGCCTCGTGCTGCACGACGACCCCGACGAGCAGCTGCATCACCGGTGCGAGGTACTGCGTCAACCCGAGCGTGGACAGGCTCACCCGCCGCGCCGAGGACGCGAAGAGCAGCAGTGGCACGGCCGTCGCGGGCCCGGTCAGCACCGTGACGAGGACGTGCGGCCAGCCCTCGCTCGTGAAGGTCACCCCACCGTCGAGGCCGGTGACCCCGAGCACGACGAGCACGCCCACGGCGATCGGCAGGAGCCAGAGCGTCTCGATCGTCAGCCCGCTCAACGCGTCGATCGTCCCGCCGACGCGCTTCTTCACCAGCCCGTACAACCCGAACGAGAACGCCAGCGTCAGCGAGATCCACGGGACCTGGCCGTAGCCGACGGCGATGACGACGACCGCCACGATGCTGATGCCGACCGCGGCCCACTGCGCCGCACGGAGCCGTTCGCGGAGCACCACGATCCCGAGGGCGATCGTCACGAGCGGGTTGATGAAGTACCCGAGGGCGGCTTCGCAGGATGAGGACGGCCGCGATGCCCATCACGAGCATCACCCGGCGCTGGGCCAGCAGGGAGCGGGTGCGGAGCCACGAGCGGGTGACGGCGATCGCGACGGCACAGAAGACCAGCCCGAAGACGATCCGCCACGCGACGATCTCGAACGCGCCGGCGGGGGCCATCGCCGCGAAGAGCAACGGCATGAGTCCCCACAGCCCATACGCGACGATCGCCTGGACGACACCGACGGATGCCTCGGAACGGGCGGGGCGCGTCGGGGTCGGTTCACTCACGGAACCATCCTAGGAAGCCGGAGCGACGCGGCGGGCCGGACGCGATCCGCACGCCCGCCGGACGCGTGCCGCACGCACGAACGCCCCGCCGGCCGGAGCCGAGCGGGGCGTTCGTCAGGAGCTGGGTGTCAGCGCTCGATGACCGCGAGGACGTCGCGAGCCGAGAGGACCAGCAGGTCCTCGCCCGTCGCCGACGGCGACGTCGAGCGGCACGCGGTTGCCGTTGTCGTCGATGCGACCGGGGCCCACGGCGACGACCTCGCCCTCCTGGGGCTTCTCCTTCGCGGTGTCCGGGATGACCAGGCCGGAAGCAGTGGTCTGCTCCGCCTCGACCTGGCGGATGACGATGCGATCCTCGAGCGGCTTGATGGTGACGGCCACGGTGACCTCTTCTTTCTCGGTACTGACTCGGTACAGATGGGAACCGGTTGGCACTACGCACAGGAGAGTGCCAACGCGAGTCTAGGGACAGTCTGGCACTCGGTCAATCCGAGTGCCAGGCGGCTCCGGCCCTCTCGGCGACCTGGGAGGATCGAGGCGTGGACGCCGCCGATCTCGCACAGCTGCTGACCCCCGAGGGGATGGCCCTGCTCGACCGTACCCCCGGCATCTCCGACGGCGGCGAGATCGTCCGCGTCGTCTCCCGGCTCCGCGCCGAGGGCCACGACCCGGGGCTCGTCGCCGCCGTGCTCACCCAGGCGCGACTGCGACAGCGGGCCCGCGGCAAGTTCGGCGACTTCGCCGGGCGCATGCTCTTCACCGAGGCCGGACTCGAGCAGGCGACCCGGCTGCAGGTCGCCGCGTTGCACGCCGGACGCTTCGTCGGCGCCGGACTCACGCGGGTCGCCGACCTCGGCTGCGGGATCGGCGGCGACGCGCTGGCGATGGCCGCGCTCGACCTCGACGTCACCGCCGTCGACCGTGACGAGGTCACGGCTGCCGTCGCGACGCACAACCTCGCGCCGTGGCCGAACGCCCGGGTGGAGCTCGGCGACGCGGCCGGGTTCGACCTCGGTCGGGTGGACGGCGTGTGGATGGACCCGGCTCGTCGGACCGCCGGGCACGCGAACACCCGACGGCTGGCGGACCCGGACGACTGGTCGCCGTCGCTCGACACGGTCTTCGCGGCCGCGACGACCACCCCGACGGGCGTCAAGCTCGGGCCGGGGATCGACCGCGACCTCATCCCGGACACGCTCGAGGCGCAGTGGGTCTCCGTCGACCGCGAGGTCGTCGAGCTCGTGCTCTGGTCCGGTCCCCTCGCCCGCCCGGGCATCCGACGTGCCGCGACGGTCATCGGCGCACACGGCACCGCGGAGCTGACCGCGCCCGGGGACACCGAGGACGTCGAGGTCGGCCCCGTCGGCGACTACCTGTACGAGCCGGACGGCGCGGTGATCCGCGCGCGGCTGATCGGGGACCTCGTCCGGTCGCTCGACGGGCGGATGCTGTCCGACGGCATCGCCTACGTGACCTCGGACCGTCCGGTGGCGACGCCGTTCGCGCAGGGCTTCCGGGTGCTCGACACGATGCCGCTCGACGTGAAGCAGCTCGCGGCACGCCTGGCGGCGGAGGACGTGGGCACCGTCGAGATCAAGAAGCGCGGCGTGGACGTCGACCCGGCGCAGTTCCGGAAGCGGCTGCGGCTGCGGGGCCGGCGCGCGGTCACGCTCGTGCTCACCCGCCTGGAGGGACGGCACACGGCGATCCTGTGCGAGCGGCTCGTCGACGTGGCTGGCTGAGCACGCCACGGACGAGGACGGGCCCCGCGCGGTTGCGCGGGGCCCGTCGTCGTGGTCGTCCGGGTTCGTCAGCCGACGAAGGCGCCGGAGTCGTAGCCGTAGGGGTCGGAGTACGAGCTGCTGAAGCCGGCGAAGACCACGAGCGCGATGATCCACAGGATCCAGAAGCCGGTCATCACCCAACCGGCGATGATGCCGGTCAGGGCGAGGGCACGGCCGCCCTCACCGTTCTGCTTGATCTTGCCGAGGGCGATGTGGCCGAGGATCGCACCGGCGGGGCCGAGCAGGATCGCCATGAAGAAGAGCGGGATCGCCCCGAGGCCGAACACGATCGAGAGCACCGCGAGGGTGTTCGTCTTCGGGCGCTGCGCGTACGGCTGGTACCCGGTGGAGGCGTAGGACGCCGCGTACGGGTTCGACTGCTGCTGCGGCTGGGCGTACGGGTTGCTGGGCTGCTGACCGTACTGGCCGCCCTGCTGCTGGCTGTACTGGCCGCCGGACGGCTGCTGGTAGGGGTTCGACTGCTGCTGCGGCTGCGCGTACGGGTTCGACTGCTGCTGGTGCGGTGCCGCGTACGGGTTCGACTGCTGCTGCGGCTGGCCGTACGGGTCCTGCTGCTGGCCGGGTGCCGAGTACGGGTACTGCGGAGCCGACCGGGGCGCGGACTGCGGCGGCTGGGACCCGGACGCGCTCGACGTCGGGTCCGAGGACCCGGTCGAGTTCGACGCGTTCGACGACTCGTCCGGCTTCGGCCACTGGTTCTGATCGGACACCGGTCCACCCCTCTCGGCGCCTGGTCGGTCGACGCCCGACCTGAATCCTCCCACAAGGACCCGCGGCGGGTTCAGCGCCCCGGGCTGCCCGGCCCTCCGTCGGACCGGGACGGGCGTCAGACCTGGACGGTCGTCACCGGCAGCGTCGAGTCCGCGGCGAACCCGAGGTCGCTCGGCGCGTGCCCCTCGGCGACGAGCCGCGCGCCGACCGCCGCGATCATCGCGCCGTTGTCGGTGCACAGATCGAACGGCGGGATGCGCAGCGCGACCCCGGCGGCCGCGCACCGCTCCTCGGCGACGGCCCGCAGCCGCGCGTTCGCGACGACGCCACCGCCGAGCAGCAGTCGGTCGACTCCGGTGTCCCGGCACGCGGCGAGCGCCTTCGTCAGGAGCACGTCGACCACGGCCTCCCGGAAGCTCGCGGCGACGTCGGCGACCGGCACCTCGCGGCCCTCGTCGCGGCACTTCTCGACCCAGCGTGCGACGGCGGTCTTCAGTCCGGAGAACGAGAAGTCGTATCGGTGTGCCGCCATGTCCTTCGGCAGCGTCAGGCCCCGGGGGAACCGGATGGCCGTCGGGTCGCCGTCGGCCGCGGCGCGGTCGATCTGCGGGCCGCCGGGGTACGGCAGCCCGAGGAGCCGTGCGACCTTGTCGAACGCCTCGCCCGCGGCGTCGTCGATCGTCTCGCCGAGCAGCTCGACGTCGCCGACCAGGTCGCGGACGAGCAGCAGCGACGTGTGCCCGCCGGAGACCAGGAGCGCGACGGTCGGCAGCTCGATCGCGGAGTCGTCGGCCCGGAGCACGTCCGCTCCGACGTGCCCGACGAGGTGGTTCACGCCGTACAGCGGCTTGCCGGTGGCGACCGCGAGGGCCTTCGCCGCCCCGACGCCCACCATGAGGGCACCCGCGAGGCCCGGGCCGGCGGTGACCGCGACGGCGTCGAGCTCGTCGAGCGTGACGTCCGCGCGCCGGAGCGCTTCATGCAGGGTCGGGGTCATCGCCTCGAGGTGCGCACGGGCCGCGACCTCCGGGACGACCCCGCCGTACCGGGCGTGCTCCTCCATGCTCGACGCGATGACGTTCGCGAGCAGGGTGGTCCCGCGGACGATGCCCACGCCGGTCTCGTCGCAGCTCGTCTCGATGCCGAGCACCAGGGGACCCGACCCCGGTGCAGTGTCGTCATCCGTGGCGCAGCTCGTCTCGATGCCGAGCACCAGGGGACCCGACCCCGGTGCAGTGTCGTCATCCGTGGCGCAGCTCGTCTCGATGCCGAGCACCAGGGGACCCGACCCCGGTGCAGTGTCGTCATCCGTGGCGCAGCTCGTCTCGATGCCGAGCACCAGGGGACCCGACCCCGGTGCTGTGTCGTCATCCGTGGCGCAGCTCGTCTCGATGCCGAGCACCAGGGGTTCAGTCGCGCTCACCGAGGGTCTCCTGTCCGATGGGTCCGATGCCGGTCGAGGGAGTCGTCGCCGCGCGCTGCGGGAGCGTCGCCCGCATCACCCACGCGTCGACGCCGTCCGGCTGGTAGTAGCGGGGGCGCACCGCGATCTGCTCGAAGCCGGCGGCCGTGTACATGGACTGCGCCACGGGGTTGTCGGCGCGGACCTCGAGGAAGACCTCGTGCACGCCGCGACGCCGGGCCTCGTCGAGCAGTTCGGTGAAGAGCACCTTCCCGAGGCCCCTCCCCCGGTACTCGGCCGCGACCGCGATGGTCTGCACGTCCGCGACGGGGTTCCCCGCCAACGACGACAGTCCCGCGTAGCCGACGACGGACGGAGCCCCGATGACGGTGGGCGCCCCGCTGTCGGTGGTCTCGAGCACGACGTAGTACCCGTGCGGGGACCACAGCTCGCCGGCCATCTGCGCCGCCGACCAGGCATCGGTCGGGAACGAGGCGTGCTCGAGCCACATCACGTCGTCGAGGTCCTGCGGGACCGCCCGGCGCAACCGCAGCCCGTCGGGCAGCTCGCTCACCGGACCACCCGCTTGGGCGCTCCCGGCATCGTCACGTCGGGGTCGCGCAGGTAGAGCGCGGTGTCGTCCGCGAAGGACGCGCCGGACGCGAGCCGGTCCGCGGCGAGTGCCCCGAGCCTCCAGGCCGGGATGGTCGCGACCGTCACGCGGTCCCAGCCCACCGCGTCCGGACGGGCGGCACGGATCGCATCGTCAAGGTCCGCGGGCTTCGCGAGACCAGGACCCGCGACCCGCGTGCCGGTCTGGTCGTACGCGCTCCAGTAGACCTCGCGGCGGCGCGCGTCCGTGAGGACGACGAACGGACCGTCGGCCGCCTGGTCGGCGGCCACCGCGTCGTGGCTGACGAAGGGCAGGACGGGGACGCCGCGTGCCGCGGCGAAGGTGCGGGCGGCGGCGATGCCGACGCGGAGGCCGGTGAAGGGGCCGGGGCCCATGCCGGCGACGACGCCGGTCACGTCGGCGCCGGTGATGCCGGCCTCGGCGAGGACCTCGGCCAGGAACGGGCCGACCACCTCGGCGTGCCGACGGGAGTCGTCGGTGCTGCGCTCGGCGACCGCGCGCCCGGTGGCGGGGTCGACGACGGCGACGGAGGTACCGGCGGACGTGTCGATGGCGAGGAGCACCCGTCCATCGTATGCGTCCGGCGGCCGGTCACCCGAAGTGCGGACAGCGGGCGTTCTGCCCCTGCACTGGGGCATCCCCGACCGCTTGCAGCCGACGTTCGGAAGCCGACAATCCACGGTGCAGGCCGTTCGGGTCGGTCTGCACGGTGCGGGCCCAGGGACGGTCCGCGCCCGAGGGAGCAGCACATGCAGCGCACCACCAGGGGTCGCCCAGGCAGGGACACCGGCCAAGCCGACCGGGACGTTCACGCAGACGTTCCGCGAGGACTTCAGCACTCCGGCGACCGCCGACGGCCCGTTCGCGAAGCGGTACACGAACGCCTGGCAGCCCTACCCGGACGGGATGGGCGACGGCAAGTACTGGTCCGGCTCGCAGGTCAGCGCGCACGACGGGGTGCTCGACGTCACCCTGGACGGCAAGCGCGACGTCGGCGGGACCTTCACCGTGCGGGCGCGGGCGACGGGTGGCGACGGGAACGGGGCGGCCTTCATCGTCTGGCCGAAGTCGAACGTGTGGGCGGACGGCGAGATGGACTTCCCCGAGGGGAACTTCGACCAGGTGCCGTACGCGTTCCACCACTCGATGACGCCCGGCAAGGAGGCGTCGGCGGTCGCCGTCTCGACCAAGGCGTCGTGGCGCGACTGGCACACGTACTCGGTGCAGTGGATCCCGGGCCGATCGGTGACGTACTCGATGGACGGCCGGGTCCTGCAGACCGTGACCCGCGACGTGGCGACCACCCCGCACCGCTTCATGTTCCAGACCGGGAACTGGGGGAAGAAGGGGCACCTGTACATCGACTGGGTGACGATCGCCTCCTGGAAGCCCTGAGCCCGGCGGCGCTCCCGGAGGTTGCACCCCGTCGTCGCATCGACGAGGATGCTGTCCGGTGATGTTCCAGCGGACGCCGAACCCGGA
>NZ_CP054594.1:3901702-4021194 GCF_013347185.1 Curtobacterium sp. Csp1 | reverse complement strand
TCGCCGTAGGCCAGGAGCGAGCCGTTCGCCGCGTACCCGGCGAGCGACGACGTGCTGACGTAGAACACGTCGGCGGGCTTGCCGGAGGCGAACCCCTGCGCTCTCTGCTGGTCGACGGGGTTGGTTCGGGCGTTCGTGCGGGCTCGCCCGTGCGGTGAGCCTACTGACCGGGCACGCCCGACGTGTCGAGCGCCTCGGCGAGCAGGGCGCGCATGTCGATCGGCTGCGTCGCGGTGTCCGACGCCGCCGATCGACGCACCGGCAGCAGCGTGTCGGCGAGGGACCGGTCTGCCCCAGGGATCGCCCTGGTGCCCCGTGCGACCCGGGACCCGCGGATGCCGAGCTCGTTGCGGGGGATGCTCATGCGGAGACCCCGAGCAGGATCGCGGCCGACGCGGCCACCGTCACGGACACCAGCCCGGTCGTCACCGCGGCGACCTGCAGCCCGTGCTGCAGGCGGGCCTGACGGACCTCGGAGAAGGTGGTCCCCCGGCGGCTCGTCGACGAGACCGCGTGGCGGGCGCTCGTGGGTGCGGTGTCCAGGTCGGCGGCGATGGTCGTCACGGTGGCTTCCTCGTCTCGGGAGGTCCGGCTGGTCCGGACCCGTCGAGGACGACGCTAGGACGCCGTCCGCCGGGACGCGGTGCGGACGCCCGTGGTCGACGATTCCCGGACGTCCGAGCGCGACACCCGACGATCCGTGGACATCGACCGCGACCGCGGACCGGGCGGTCCACCCCCGGACCGGGGGCACGGCGATCCGGACAGGGCCGCGCGGAGCGGTCATCATGCACGAGACCCATGAACCCGACACCTCCGACCCGGATCGACGTGGACGAGCAGAGCTCGGACCTCGACGCCGCCCGCGACCTGCTCGCCACCACGTACGCGGGGAACGAGTGGCGCGCCGACGCGACCGCGATGCCGTTCGCGTTCCGGTTCGCGGCCGTCGGCGACACCGCGATGTCCCTCCGGACGATCCGCTTCGACGGGCACCTGCAGGGCGTGATGACCCCGTCCGAGGACTTCGTCGTGCAGTGGACGACCCGCCGCAGCAGGGCGCGGCGTTCTCGTACCGGGACTACGAGCAGAAGATCGTGCAGGTGAACCGGGCAGCGCTCGAGGAGGTCGCCGGCGAACGCGGGACGGCACCGGGGCAGCTCGTCCTGGACCACACCGTCCGCCCCGACGAGCGCGCCCTGCGGGTGTGGCGGAGCAGTGTGCAGCTCATCTCGCACACCGTGCTCGACCGGAAGGCGTCGCCGCTGCTGCAGGCCGAGATGGGACGGCTCGGCGCCCTCGCCCTGCTCGAGCTCTACCCGGTGGTCAGCGCGTCGCTCCCCGACGAGCTGCTGCTCCCCCGCAACGCCCACGTCCGACGGGCCGTCGAGTACGTGCACGAGCACGCGCACCTGCCGATCACGAGCACCGACCTGGCCCGGGTGGCCTCGCTGAGCCTCCGTGCGCTGCAGATCGCGTTCCAGCGGGCGTTCGAGCTCTCCCCCAACGCCTACATCCGGCAGGTCCGGCTCGACCGGGTGCGGGACGCGCTGCTGCAGGGCGACCCGGCGACGACGAGCATCGCCGAGGTCGCGAAGCAGTGGGGCTTCGCGCACGCCGGACGGTTCTCCGCGACGTACCAGCAGCGCCACGGCGAGTACCCGCGGGACACCCTGCGCCGACGAGCGTAGCGCCCGGCCGACGGGTCGGAACCCGGGCGTCAGCGCCCGTAGGCGTCGACGAACAGCGGGCCGCGGACCGTGCGGAGGGTGTCGACGAGCTGGTCGACCGTCCGCCGCGAGATGCCGGAGACCTCGAGGTCGTACGGCCCGAGTGCGGGGAGCCGACCCGTGCGGATCCGCACGACCTCCCACCCGACGGCCCGGACCGCGCGGTCCTTCCGGCGGTCCGTCTCCTGCCGCGGCCCGACGTGCTCGAGCCCGTGTCGCCCCGTGCTGTCGTACTCGATCGCGACGCGGAGCTCCGGCAGCACGATGTCCGGCCACGCCTCGACGTGGTCGAAGAACGGCCGGTCGAGGCGGATCGCGGTGTGGTCGAACGTCAGCGCGAACCGCTCCTGCAGGGCCGCCCGGAGTTCGGCCTCGACCGCTGAGGCCGTCGCGGGGGCGCACACGCTCGGGAAGGACTCCCCCGACGGCAGCCGGGGGGTCTTCGGGCAGATCGTCCGCGGGACGGGCGGTCGTGCGGCCGTCCGCCGTCCACCGCCGCCGGTCGCACCGGACCGCCCGGGTCGCGCACGGCTCGACGCCACGGCACCCGTCGGGACCGCCGTTGCTCCAGTCGGGCCCGCCACACGCGGCGACGGTCCCGCGCCACGCGACGGTGCCGCGCCGCGCGCCGGTGCCGCGGGCAGGGTCTGGCGACCGGTCACGCGCTCGGCCCGCTGCGGCGCGGGCACGGTCGCCGGCCAGTCCGCGGGCAGCACGGGCCAGCGGCGGGGCTGCGCCTGGAGCTGGCACTCCGGGCACCACACCGACCGACGACGCTCCCGGCCCGGCCGCGACCGCTGCTCGGCCGGCGTCGCGACGAAGACGTGGCCGACGTCGCACTCCCACGTGAGCAGGACCTCGGCCGTCGGGGGCACCTGGGTCAGGACGACGCCGTGGTTCCACTCCGGGTGGTACTGCCGGATCAGCACGGGGTAGGACGCCCACGCCGACCGGAACTCGCCGACGGCGTACGGAACCGCGACGCCGCGGGACCACTGCCGGCGGCGCCACCACGCATCGACGGGTTCGACCACCCCGCCACGGTAGGGACGGCCACCGACACCGCGGCCCGTCGACCGTCCGACCGTCCGCCCGTCCGGCCGCGCGACCGCCCGGTCGCGCGCGGCCCTGTCGTCAGTCCTGCGGGGGCGTCGCGAACGTGAAGCGCTCCGGCCCGGACTCCGACCCGTCGTCGAGCACCCGGATCCCGGCTTCGCGGCACGCCGTGACCCCGTCGCGGTGCACGCGCTCCGGACGCGGCCGCCGCGGGATGCCGGCCGCGCCGAACACCGCCCACGCGTTCGCCGCCGACGCGCTCGTGAACCGCGTGCTGTACCGCACCCCGGCGAAGCCCGCCGCGTCGAGGGCCCGTGCCCAGGCCTGCGGCACGCGGTAGTCCCCCATCGTCTGCAGCTCCGCGCCGACGCCCCACCGCACCGCCGCCGGGTGTGTGACGTCCGCGAAGCGACGGCCCCGCGAGGCCCGGGCCGCGACGACGACCATCTCGCGGGCGCGCGACGCGAACACCGTGTTCGTCGTCAGGACGTGGTGCGCGAGGCGCTCACGCACCGCGACCTCGACCGCGTCCGCCCAGTAGCAGGTGCCCCGCGGCACGGCGAGGTCGAACCGACCACCGTCGACCCCGTCGGCGTCCGGCTCCGTGCTCGCGAACCACCACGCGCCGCGGTCGTGCCGCTTCGCCCGGTAGAACGTGGTGCCGCGACTCTCCTCGGCGGGGAAGTCGGTCAGGTCGAGGTCGTCTCGCGGACGCTGCTGGGCGACGTCGGTGCGCCTGGGCGTCACGCGTCGGCCGCCCAGGCCGTGGCGGCACGACGGGCGGCGGCGAGGACCTGCTCGTGCCGGCCTTCGCGAAGCGCCTGCGCCGCGGTGGTGCCGCCGAACTCGTCCGCCACGGTGTGCAACCAGAGCGCGCTGCCCCACGGGTCGATCCGGTCGGGGTCGACGAGCGCGAGCACCGTCGCCGATCTTCAGGCCGATCAGGTCGCGCTTCGCCACCGCCTTGCTGAGCGCCTGCCGGGTGACCCCACGCCAGGCCGCGAGCGTCGGGGTGTCGTAGAACGGCCCGATGAGCGCGTCGGCCTCGTGCTGCGGCGAGCATCCGGTCGGCCAGGAGCTCCACGCGCGGCCGTCCGCGATCCGCCGGCGCAGTGCGTCGAGCAGGGCCGTCTCGTCCGCCGAGGGGCCGTCCGTCCCCCTGGGCTGCCGTGCGTGGGTCGTCGCTGCCATGGCACCTCCTGTCAACTGCGTCAACCGGATCCTACGCCGGCGCGACAACCGCGTCAACCACCGGCGCGCTGGCTCGGCGGCGCCGCGCTCAGCCGTCCAGGGCGCGCCGGGCGTGCCCGTGCTCCTCCTTGAGCCACGATCCATGTGACGGTGGTCGTCGAGGCGGTCGGCGACCAGGTCGAGCCACTCCTGCACCGGCCGGCCGTAGGTCCGTTCGATGCTCGGGAAGTACGAGGCCGGGCCGGAGACCTTCGTGCCGTCGGCGGGCGGCTGCGGCGCGGGGACGCGGTGCGTGGGCGTGGTCACGGTGGTCAGGGTAGCTGCGCGAGGGTGGCACCGTCACGCGGGGTCACCGGAGGTCACGCGCGCGACGCTCCGTGACGTCCCGTTCCGTCCCGTGGCGAAGTGTTGCGAGGACCCGTTGTCCGGGTCCGCCGGCCCTCCTACGGTCGCCCCATGACCGACACCACGGACCGCTCGACGCGCAGGTCCGCACCCCACGCGACCGCCCCGGCGACCGCAGCCGGCGCGCGCGACGGGAGCAGTGCCTCCCGTCCGCTCGCCCCGACCGTCGACGCGGCCGCACGCGCCGCGCTCGACCGTCCCGTCCTGCCGCTGCGCCACCCCGTGCGGTGGATCGCCGCCGCGGTCGTCCTGGTGCTCCTGCTGAACGGGGTCGAGACGCTCTTCACCAACCCGGCATGGGGCTGGCCCGCGGTCGGGAAGTGGCTGTTCAGCCCCGCGATCCTGACCGGACTGCAGTTGACGCTCGTCGCGACCGGGCTGAGCGCGGTGAGCTGGCGTGGGGCTACGTCTGGCTGTTCCGATCGGTGCCGCTCATCCTGGTGCTCGTCTTCCTGTACAACCTCGGGTCGCTGTACCCGACGATCGGGATCGGGATCCCCTTCGGGCCGCAGCTCGAGGTACGGACGGCGAACGTGCTGGGCGACCTGGCGATCGGCGTCCTGGCGCTGAGCCTGAGCGAGATCGCCTACGCGTCGGAGATCGTCCGGGCGGGCGTCCTCGCGGTGGACCACGGTCAGCTCGAGGCGGCGCAGGCCCTCGGGCTCCCCCGCCGTCGGCAGTTCGTGCGGGTCGTACTGCCGCAGGCGCTCCGCTCGATCGTGCCGGCGTTCGTCAACCAGGTGGTCGGGTTGCTCAAGGCCTCGTCACTGCTGTTCTACGTCTCCCTGCTCGACCTGTTCGGCGTCGTCCAGAACCTGTCGAGCACCTACCCGACGGACATCATCCCGCTGCTCGTGGTCGCGACGATCTGGTACCTCGCGTTGACGAGTGCGGTCTCGGTCGTGCAGTACTACATCGAGCGGTGGACGTCGCGGGGGTCCGCGCGGGCGCTGCCGCCGACGCCCCTGCAACGGGTGCGGGCGGCGGTCCGGCGGGTGGGGGCTGTCCGGCCTGGAGGCACGGGTCGTGTCGCGCAGGTCGCCGGTGCGGAACCGTCGAGGTCGTCTCGTGAGCGCGGCCGTCGCGGTCGTCGGCGCGGTGAAGTCCTTCGGCGACCGGCGGGTCATCGACGGGGTCGACCTGGAGCTCGCCGCCGGGAGCGTCACCGTGGTCCTCGGGCCGTCCGGGTCCGGCAAGTCCACGCTGCTGCGCGCGATCAACCACCTCGAACCGCTCGACCGCGGCGTCGTGACGGTCGGCGGCGAGCCCGTCGGCGTGCGGTTGCGGACCGGGCGGGACGGTACGACCCGCTGGAAGGAGCTGCCAGAACGGGTGATCCTGCGGCAGCGGTCCCGGATCGGCTAGCGATTCGAGCTGTTCCCGCACCTGACCGCGCCGAGGGGCCGATCGCCGCCGGAGTGGCTCGCCCGGTCGCGCTCCGTCGTGCCCAGGAGCTGCTCGAGCGCGTCGGGCTCGGCGACCGAGGGGCGTCCCGTCCACGGCAGTTGTCCGGCGGGCAGCAGCAGCGAGTGGCGATCGCCCGGGCGCTGGCGCTGGAGCCCGCGGTCGTGCTGCTCGACGAGCCGACCTCCGCGCTCGACCCCGAGCTCGTCGGCGAGGTCCTCGGCGTCATCCGGTCCCTGGCCGAGTCCGGCACGACCCTCGTCATCGTCACGCACGAGGTCGCGTTCGCCCGCGAGGTCGCCGACCACGTCGTCTTCCTCGACCACGGGCGCGTCGTCGAGCAGGGGCCGCCGCGCCAGGTCATCGATGCCCCGCAGCACCCCCGCACGCGCGACTTCCTGTCCCGCGTCCGCTGAGCCCTTCCTCCCGTTCCCCACCGTTCCCACCAGTCCCACCGTTCTCATCCGAGGAGTCCGCCTTGCCCACCACCGCTCTCTCCCGCTGGCGTCACCGCGCCGGAGCCCTCGTCCTCGCGGCCGGCGTCGTCGTCGCCCTGGCCGGGTGCGCCGCGAACGCCTCCGCCGCCGACGGCGCTGCCGGGTCCGCCGGGTCCGCTGACGGCACCGTGACGATCGGCGCCGCGTCCAACGGCGCCGCGACCGAGACGAAGGTCCGGGTCTCCGAGGACACGAAGCTGCACGACGCGCTCCCCGCCGACGTGAAGTCGTCCGGGAAGCTCACGATCGGCATCGGCGCGCTGCCTGCCGGATTCCCGCCGCTGGCCTTCACCGGGGACGACCAGAAGACGCTGACCGGTTCCGAGCCCGACCTCGGCCGGCTCGTCGCCGCGAAGCTCGGACTCCGGGCGGACGTGCAGAACGCCACCTGGGACAACCTGTTCGTCGGCATCGACGGCGGGAAGTACGACGCCGGGTTCTCGAACGTCACCGTGACCGAGCAGCGCAAGGAGAAGTACGACTTCGCGTCGTACCGGCAGGACAACCTCGCGCTTGCTCGCCGGCAAGACGATCGCCGTGAGCTCCGGCACGAACCAGGAGAAGATCCTGCTCGAGTGGAAGGCCGACCTCGAGAAGGACGGCAAGACCATCGGCGTCAAGTACTACCCGGACGGCAACGCCGTGAAGCTCGCGCTCGACTCCGGCAAGATCGACGGCTACTTCGGCCCGAACCCGACCATCGCGTACGCGAACAAGCAGAGCGTGGAGAGCGCGCACCCGACGAGGACCGCGGGGACGTACTCCGGTGCCGGCTCGACCCTGCAGGGACTCATCGCGGCGACCACGAAGAAGGACAGCGGTCTCGCGAAGCCGATCGCCGACGCGATCAACGAGCTCATCGCGGACGGGACGTACGCGAAGTGGCTCAAGGCGTACAACCTGTCGAACGAGGCCGTGCAGACCTCGCAGGTGAACCCGGAGGGGCTGCCGCTCGACAACAGCTGAGCACGTCCCCTGTCCGTCGACACCCCTGTGACCGTCGTGGTCGCGGGGGTGTCCGGCGTGCGCGGTGCGGCTCGGTCGGCCGCGGACGCCCAGAGCGCAGGACACGCCGCGCGTCGCTCGCGGCGAGGGCACGACACTCCGTCCGGCAGCGCCGAGGGTGCCAGATGTCGGCAACTCGGCGGGGCAACGCCGGCGCGCCCGACGCAGCGGGTCGCGTCGGCGCCTCCCCGCCCGACACGCCCGACCGCGGACGCCGAGAGCGCAGGACATGCCGCGCATCGCTCGCCCCGGGTGCACGACACGTCGTCCGGCAGCGCCGAGGGTGCCAGATGTCGGCATCTCGGCGAGGCGGCGCAGGCGGGGGCGGGCGCAGCGCGGCAGTGCGGCACGCCCGGGTCAGGCGGCCGGCGCCAGCGCCCGGCGCGCCCACTCGGCGGCGAGCAGCTCGTAGGAGCGGACGCGGGCGGCGTGGTCGTGCGTGATGGTCGTGACGAGCAGCTCGTCCGCCCCGGTCACACGGCGGAGCACCTCGAGCCGGTCGGCCACGTGCGCCGCGTCGCCGACGAACCGCGACACGAGCCGGTCCCGCACGGCGGCGGCCGCCTCGTCGGGGAGCGGTGTCGCACGGGCCGCGTCGGGCGTCGGGTACGGGATCGCCCCGACACCGGAGCGGATCGAGTGCACCCACTGGCCGTACCCGAGGGCGAGCTCCTCGGCCTCGGCAGCGGACCGCCCGACGACGACGTCGGCCGAGACCACCACCCGCGGCGCATCGAGCACCCCCGGGCGGAACGACGCACGGTACGCCTCGACCGACGCCAGCACGGTGCCCGGCGACGAGTGGTAGTTCGCGCCGTACGGCAGCCCGAGGGACCCGCCGACGCGGGCGCTCTCGCCGCCGGTCGACCCGTGGATCCACAGTTCGACTTCGGCGCCGGTCGCGGGCGGCGCCTCGACGACCTTCCCGCCGCGGGTCCAGGTGCCGGCGAAGAGGGCCCGGACGAGCGCGAGGTCGTCGTCGAAGCGCTCGACGTCGCCCGGCACGCGACCGAGCAGCTCGCCCTGCAGCGCGAACGTCGACCCCGGAGCGACCCGGAAGTCGAACGGTGCGGGGAGGAGCAGGCCGTCGACGACCTGGTCGGCACGAGGCGCGAGCGACGGCGGCTTCGGTGTCCCCGGCGCCGGGGCCCCGGACCGGCCGAGCCCGAGGTCGAACCGCGGTC
The DNA here is from genome assembly GCF_013347185.1 of Curtobacterium sp. Csp1. Classification (NCBI taxonomy): domain Bacteria; kingdom Bacillati; phylum Actinomycetota; class Actinomycetes; order Micrococcales; family Microbacteriaceae; genus Curtobacterium; species Curtobacterium sp. Csp1. The sequence goes on along the minus strand of NZ_CP054594.1, from coordinate 4,012,722 downwards.
CGTACAGCCCGGTGAGCGTCCCGAAGGTCTCCGCGATCTGCAAGCCGCGGACGTTCCCGACGAGCGTCGCGGCACTGCCGACCCGGATGCTGGACGTGACCGCGGCCACGGCACCGATCACCACGGTCGGCGCGCTGCCCGCGACGCCCGGGTTCAGGTGGTGCTCGGCGAGCCAGTAGCGGGCGTACCCGGCACGCTCGGCGGCGCGGGCCAGGTCGAGGGTGCGGTGCAGTGCGGTCGCCGACGACGACCCGGAGACGACCGGGACCAGGTCGAGGACCGAGAGCGGGACGGCGGTCACGCGGACACCGCCTGCCGGTCGCGGACGGCCCCGGAGAGGCCGAGGGTGTCGCGGAGCGTGGCGCCCTCGTCGTAGGACTCGCGGTACACCCCGCGCTCCTGCAGCAGCGGGACGACGCGGTCGACGAACTCGTCGAGGCCGTACGGGTTGGTGTGCGGGACGACGACGAACCCGTCCGACGCCCGCTCCTGCACGTACCGGTCGATCTCGGCGGCGATCGACGACGGCGTGCCGACGAACCCGCCGCGCGTCGAGACCTGGATGACGAGCTCGCGGATGGACAGGTGCTCGGCCGCGGCACGGTCGCGCCAGTCCTGCACCAGAGCGCGGGGGTCACGGACGTGGCGCACCCGTCCCCTGGTGATCGTCTCGGCGTCGACGTCCGGCTCGACGTCGGGCAGCGGACCGTCGACGTCGTACGACGACAGGTCCCGGTTCCAGACCTGCTCGAGGAACGCGATCGCCGTCGCCGGGCTGACCTGGGCGCGGCGGATCGCCCGCGAGTGCTCCTCGGCCTCGGCCTGGGTGTCCCCGAGCGTGAAGGTCGCCCCGGGCATCACGAGCAGTTCGGCCTCGGACCGTCCGACGCGCTCGAGCCGGGCGGTGACGTCGTCGTAGAAGGTGCGCGCGTCCTCGAACTCGGTGTGGAGCGAGAACACCACCTCGGCGTGCCGGGCGGCCAGGTCGCGGCCCTCGTCGGAGTCCCCGGCCTGGACGACCACCGGGTGTCGCTGCGGGCTCCGCGGGACGGGGAAGGTCCCGGTGACGTCGAACTGCGGTCCGTGGTGGTCGACGTCCCGGATGCGCGAGCGGTCGGCGAACCGTCCGGACGCCGGGTCCGCGACGACCGCGTCGGCTTCCCAGGAGTCCCAGAGCTCCCTCGCCGTCTCGACGAACTCCGCCGCCCGCGTGTACCGGTCGGCGTGGTCGAGGAACCCACCTCGGCGGAAGTTCGCCCCGTGGAACGCGTCCGAGCTCGTCACGACGTTCCAGCCCGCGCGGCCGTCGGTCAGGTGGTCGAGCGTGGCGAGCTGCTTCGCGAGCTCCACGGGCTCGTTGAAGGTGGTCTGCAGGGTGCCGACGAGACCGATGTGCGACGTGACCCCCGCCAGGGCAGCGAGGATCGCGAGGGTGTTCGGCCGCCCGACGACGTCGAGGTCGTGGATCCGCCCCTTCTGCTCGCGGAGCCGCAGTCCCTCGGCGAGGAACAGGTAGTCGAAGCACCCGCGCTCGGCGTTCCGGGCGAAGTGCTCGAAGGACGAGAACGCGATCTGGCTCTCGGCCCGCTCGTCGCTCCAGATCGTCGTGTTGTTGACGCCCGGGAAGTGGGCGGCGAGGTGGACCTGACGCTTCGTGCTCATGACGGGACCCCCTGGGTCGGGACGGCGTACCGGCTGACCGCCGGCGCGATGCCGAGCCGCGTGCGAAGGTCGACGGTGGGACGGGACGGCGGGTCGGCGCGCAGGCCGGCGGTGACGAGGGCGGGGACGAGCTGCCGGGCGACGGCCGTGCTGTCGGCGGACGTCCGCAGCGGGCGGAGCCGGACCCCGGCGTAGCCGATCGCACGGAGGTCCGCGATCCGGTCGACGAGGCCCGTCGCGGTGGTGACGAGCACGGCGGCGTCCGACGCAGCCGAGTACGGCGACCCGGACGCGGCGTCGAGAGCGGCGAGCTCGTCCTCGGCCTCGGCGACCGAGGACCCGAGGAGCACCGCGAGGTCCGCGAGGACCGGACGGACCGTGGCTGACCCGGCCGCCTGCTCGACGTGACGGACGCGTGCCAGCGCGCCCCGCGCCTCCAGGCCGACACCGCCGACTCCAGCCGACGGACCCGACGCGCCCGGTGTGACGAGCACCACGTCGGCCGTGTCGACCGCCAGGCGAGCCGCGTCGTCGTCGTGCGCGAGCGCGAACACGGGCGGCCGCCCCTGCGGCGACCGCGGGACGATCGACGCGCCGTGCACCGAGACGTGCTCGCCCACGAAACGGGCGTCGTGGATCCGGTCGCGGTCGATGAAGCGGCCCGTCGCGACGTCGCGGATGATCGCGTCGTCGTCCCAGCTGTCCCAGAGACGGGAGACGACCTCGGCGACCTCGCGGGCCTCCGCGGCGAGCGTCGCCGGGTCGTCACGGCCGGACCGACGGCCGAAGAGCGCGGCCTCGCGGGTCGTCGGGCTCACCTGGATCCGCCACCCGGCTCGCCCCGCGGAGACGTGGTCCAGGGTCTGGAGGCCCGTGGCCACGTGGAACGGCTCGGTGTGCGTGACCGAGACGGTCGGCACCAACCCCACCGAGCGGGTCGCGGGTGCGACCGCGCTCGCGACCAGGAGGGCGTCGAGCCGCCCCACGACGGTCCGGGTGTCGAGGTCGCCGTCGGCGTCGAGAGGACCCGCGGTGAAGGCGTCCTCGAGCGTGACGGCGTCGACGCCGGCGCGGTCCTGCTCGACGACGACGCGGCGCCAGTGCGCGAGACGCGTGGTGTCGCGGGCGGCTGCGGGGTCGGCGCGCCAGGCGGCCGGGTGCCAGCCGGCGCCGTGGAGGGCCGTGACGAGGATGGTTCGGTCGGGCATGGAGCCGACGCTACGGCCGCGACGGTCAGGCGACGACGGGTGTTGCGGAGGATGACCGGGCGTTGCGTCGTGTGACGTCTGCCAGGCTCGTCGGATGGTGTCCTGCTTCCTGACCCACGCCGAGGTGGTCGTCGACCCGGAGGTCCCGATCGAGTCGTGGGGGCTGTCCGCCGCCGGTCGACGCCGAGCCGCCGTGGCCCACCGCGTCGCGTGGTCGCCCGAGGTCCGACGGATCGTCTCGAGCGCGGAGCGGAAGGCCGAGGAGACCGCAGCGGTGCGAGCCCGCGCTCGGCGAGATCGACCGCAGCGCGACGGGCTACCTGCCACCGGCCGAGTTCGAGGCCGTCGTCGACGCGTTCTTCGCCCGTCCGGACGAGTCCGTCCGGGGGTGGGAGCGTGCGGTGGACGCGCAGGCCCGGATCGTCGCGGCCGTCCGGGCGCTGACCAGGACCGGGGACGTGACGATCGTGTCGCACGGTGCGGTCGGCGCGCTGCTCCTCGCCGACCTCCGCGGCGTGCCGATCAGTCGGGCGCTCGACCAGCCGGGGATGGGCAGCGTGTTCACGTTCGACCCGCGGCGGTGGCGCGCGACCCCGGCAGCGCGGGCGGCTCCGGCGGCGGTGACCTCGCGCCCGCCGTGGTGCGCACTGCCCCCGCACAACCGGAAGCTTGCCGCACCACGCGTTTCCGCGGTACGACGTGCTTCCCGTTGTGCAGAGCGCACCGCATCGCTCCCGCTCCCTCGCCTCGATCGCGACGTCGAGCCGGTTCTCCCGCGGGGGCAGCGGGCAGGTCGCGTGCGCGGTGTAGGCGCACGGCAGGTTCGTCGCCCGGGTGAAGTCGAGCCGCACGCGGCCGTCCGCACCGGGTGCTGGCACGTCGAGGCTCCGCGTGGCAGCGGTCGTCGTGCCGCTCGTCCGGTCGGTGAACAGCACGTGCAGCCCGTCGCCGTGCCCGTTGAACGCCAGGAGCGTCCGCGGTCCGTCGAGGTCGAACGACAGCGCGGACCCGACCGTCACCTCGCGCTGCACGTCGAAGGGCTCGAAGCGGGCCCCGACGACGAGCGTCCCGCGGTACGCCGTGCGCGTCGGGGTGGCCGGGTCGCGCGGACGGAGGAGGTCGCTGCCGCCGCGCCGGGCGATCTCGACGACGACGTCGCGGCCCTCCACGTGCCAGACGACGCGGGGCTCGGGACGGTCCTGCAGCCTGCCGAAGCGGTGGGTCCCGGTGACGGTCGCGCCGTCGACCTCGAGACCACGCCCCGGGGAGGTCGTCGAACCGCTCGGGCGTGGGCGTGAGCCAGCGCAGGCTCGTGATCGCGAGGAACCCGTGCTCGCTCGCCCGAGCGGCTTCGTGGGCGGCGTGCCACTCGGCCCACTCGGCCCAATCGGCGGCGGTGCTGGCGGCTGTCCCGGTCGTCGTGCTCATGCTCCGACCGTACGGTCTCGACGCAGGAGGCTGGACGCGGCCGGACGCGCGCGGTAACACGAGCGGGCGGAACACGTCGTGCGGACGCGACAGGAGTGACCGAGACGGCCCGTTCGCGGCGCGGGCGGCCGGGACGGCCCGCTCGCGACGGTGGCGACGGGTACCAGGGTGGCCACGGTCCGGACGGGAGCCGCGGAGCGGGCTGGTGCCGTGCCTCCCGTCCGGCTCTGCCGCCGACGCGACGTTCCTGCCCATCGCACGCGCGATGAGAGGCGGGACCGCGCATGGCAGGCCCGGAGGAACGACACACCACGAGCGGAACGGCTTCGCATGCGCGGATCGGCAAAGTACGCGCGGATGGGCAGGCGGACGGAACGGGTGAGCGGGCGGACTGCGCGAGCGAGCGGACGGGGCGGGGCCGGCTCAGCGGCGGCGGAGCAGCACCGTGCCGACGACCGCGACGACGCCTACCCAGAGCAGCGGGCGCGTGACCCGGCGGCGCTTCGCGACCCACCCGCCGTCGGTGGCGTTCGCGTGGTCCGCCGGGGCGTAGAGGTTGCCGTCGGTGGGGTCCTGGCGGCCGCGGAGGGCGAAGACCTCGACTGCGGGCCGGGTGATGCGGTGGAACAGGCCCGGCACGACGAACTCGGCAGGGCCTGGGCGACGACGGCCTTCGCAGCGCGCTGCACGGAGACGGTCGGCGGCAGCGGGTGCGAGGCCTTGCCGGTGTAGTTCGCGCCGTTCTGGTAGATCGGGGTGTCGATCGTCGAGGGCAGCACGGCGCCGAAACGGATCCGCGTGCCCTGGTGCTCGTCGGCGAGCACGTCCATCAGGCCGAGGGCCGCGTGCTTGCTCGTGACGTACGCCGACTGGTACGGCGCGGACAGGAGCGACTGGATCGACCCGACGAGGACGTAGGTGCCCTCGCCCCGCTGCTGCCAGTGCGGGAGCAGGGCCTTCACGGCGTGGACGTGCCCGTGCAGGTTCGTGTCGACGACGCGCTTGAAGGCCTCGGTGGGCGTCTGCTCGAACAGGCCGTAGACGAACAGCGCCGCGTTGCCGACGAAGACGTCGATCCGGCCGTACCGTGCGGTCGTGGTCGCGACGAGGTCGGCGACCTGGTGCTCCTCGGCGACGTCGGTGGGGATGGCGACGGCCTCGGCGCCGAGGTCCCGGCACTCCTGCGCCGCGTCCTCCAGGCTCTGCCGGCCCCGGGCGGCGAGCACGAGGGTCGCGCCCTGCCGGGCGAACTCGTGGGCGGCGGCCCTCCCGATGCCGCTCGATGCACCCGTGACGACGACGATCTTCCCGCGGAACCTGTGTGCCATGACCCTGGTCGTACCCGGTCACCGCTCCACCGTCCCCCAGGCGTCGCGGTCTGCGAGCACACGGACACCGGTCGGACGGCGGCACCACGCTTCCGCACGTCGGAGGGAGGTGCCACGATGGGCGCATGCCCCGTGACGACCTGACCGTCGAGGAAGCGACCGCGATCGCCGAGCACGCCCGCTCCGGGTCGCTGCCGCTCGACGACCCCGAGGTCCGCAAGGTCGTCGACCAGGCCAACCGGACCCTCGTGCGCGCGCAGATGTGGGGCGAGGACCGCAGCCCGAAGCTCCGACGCCGTCGTCGGTTCGTCGCGTTCGCGGCCCTGGCGATGGTCCTGGTCTGGGTCGTCGGGTTGCTCGGGCCGCTGCTGCTCCGTCTCGGCGTCTGACGGCGCACCATGCCCCGGACGACGTGGGCGGCGCAGCGGACGGGACGGTCGCCCTACCAGTCCGACCTGCACGACACCCCGGCACCAGGAGTTGCCGAGTGATGCTCGAACCGGTTGACTCGGGCGGGTGACGAGCACCACCGACCGGAACGGCGTGACGTCGTGGACGACATCCGTCCGTGACGACACCGGACCGATCGTGCTGACCGGCGTGCGGGCCTCGTGGGAACCCCTCGTCAAGCAGACCGTCGTCGCGGTCCTCGTCGTGGGGGCCGCGGTCGCGAGCGTCCTGACGCCCTGGCTCGAGGTCACCGACGCACCGCTGATGTGGGCCGCCGTCGGGCTGGTCCTCGTCGGGCTGCTCGGCGGTGGGCTGATGGCCCGCTGGCCGGCCGTGACCCGGGTGGAGCTCGTGCTCCCGGCCCTCGACTTCCTGGCCGTCGGCCTGCTCCGCTACGGCACCGGCGAGGCGCGGTCGGTGTTCCTGGCGATCGTCGTCCTGCCGGTGATCTGGATGGCGACGAACCCCGGACGCCGACACGTGGTCTACCCACTGCTCGGCACCGCCGCGACGCTGCTCCTGCCCTACGTCCTGGACCCCGAGGCCCCGCAGCCGAGCGAGCTGGTCCGGCTGGTGGTCGCGCTCCTCGTCTACGCCGCGGCCGCCGCGGTGACGAACGAGCTCGCCCGCCGTGCCGACCTGCAACTGAGCGCCGTGCAGCGGAAGCGCCGGGTGGCCGAGGGCGAGATCGACCGAGCAGCACTCGTCCAGCGTTCCCTCCGCCGGGCTGCCGGCGCGGTCGGGGTCTGCCTGCCGTCCCGCACGGTCGGCGGTGACTTCTACGACTGGTTCCCCACGGGAGAGGGCGCCGCGTTCACCCTCGGCGACGTGATGGGCAAGGGCGTCGGTGCCGGGATGATCGCCGCCGCCGTGCGGTCCCTGATCCGGAGCACCGTCGACGAGACGGACTCCGGGCTCGCGACCGGCGGCTCGGACCTGACGAGCGGCCAGTTCACGACCTGCCGGGACGGGCACGCGCGCTGGGTCGACGCCGGTCACGGACTGACCGTCCTGCGTCGGGCGGGCGGCTCCGTGCACCCGCTGCGCGCCGGGCACCTGCCGATCGGCGTGGGCACGATGTGGACCGCCGACACGACGTCCCTCGACCCCGGCGACGTGGTGGTGGCGGTGAGCGACGGCGTGCTCGACCTGTTCGGCGGCGACCTCGACGCGCTCGACCGGTTCGAGACCTGGGTGGCCTCGCGCTCGCACGCACAGGAGATCGTCGACGGGATCGCGGAACTCGCCGCGTCGGGCGACCACCCGGACGACGTCACCGTCCTCTGCGTCGCGTACCGCCCCTGACCGCGAGCACGGCAGCGCAGGACACAGCACCGCCGGCCGCCACGCGCCCACACGCGCACGCGGCGGGCCGTCCCCCGCAGGAGGGTCCGTCGAAGTGCGGACTGGTGTACCGTCCGCGTCCGGGCGATGATCCAGCGACCCGATCCGCCCGAACCCCAGGGACCCCGCGATGCCCCAGCACCAGACCCCCGCTGCTGCGCGCGCGCTCGACCGGCGCGGCGACCGCAGCCTTCGCCGCACCGGACGCTGCCGACGCAGCCACCCGCACCGCGGCCACCACGAGCACGACCACCCCGACCGAGCTGCTCGCCGCCGACGAGTTCGACGGCCCCGCCGGCAGCGCCCCGAACCCTGCCATCTGGCGCTTCGACACCGGCGCCGGCAGGAGCTCGAGACCTACACCGATTCCCGCCGCGAGCCCGACGGCACCTTCACCTCGGCCCGGCTGAAGACCGAGGGCACCTTCACCGCGCAGTACGGCCGCGTCGAGGCGCGCATCAAGATCCCCCGCGGGCAGGGCATCTGGCCCGCGTTCTGGATGCTCGGGGCCGACATCGGCCAGGTCGGCTGGCCCGCGTGCGGCGAGATCGACGTCATGGAGAACGTCGGGTACGAGCCGACGATCGTGCACGCCACGGTGCACGGCCCGGGGTACTCGGGCGCGAACGGCCTGTCCGCCGCGTGCACGAACCCGACCGGCGCCGCCTTCGCCGACGACTTCCACGTCTTCGGCGTCGACTGGCGCCCCGACTCGATCACCTGGCTGGTGGACGGCGTCGAACGCGGCACCGTCACCCGGGCCGCCGTGGGCACGAACCCGTGGGTCTTCGACAAGCCGTTCTTCGTCGTGCTCAACGTCGCCGTCGGTGGCACCTGGCCCGGGTCGCCGGACGCGACCACGCGGTTCCCGCAGCAGATGCTGGTCGACTGGGTGCGCGTCTGGCAGCTGGGCTGACGCCGGACAGCAGGCCCGTGGCGGGCGCCGCCACCTTCCTGGTGTCCGGTGGGTGGTCGCGTCAGCGACGCTGGCGCGCCAGCAACCAGAGATAGGTGCTGTGGCCCGCGAGGGCCAGGCCGAAGAACACGGCGGCGACTGCGTAGACGCGGTCGAGCTTGCCCTGGCCGATCACGAGCATGACGACGCAGAAGACGACCGCGGCGGCGAGCACGCCCACCTGGATGGTCGACCAGATGCGGCGGAAACGGGGCATGCCGGAGTCGCTCACGCCTCCATCCTGCCCCAGTCCGGTCACTTCTCGGGGTCGTGGCCCCAGTTCATGAGCGAGTACCGCCACTTCGAGTCGTGCGTGTCGCCCTTCGGCTCCTGCTTGCCGTGTCGGGCGACGTACCCGACGACCTTCCGCATGTGGGCGTAGTCGTCGTCGGTGTAGTCGGCCTGCTTCTTCTCGAGGATCCGGACGATGTGCCGGCCGCTCTCGTGCCCAGTCGACTCGCCGCCGCTCGCGGGCTTCTGGCCGACCTCCTTCGACTCGTCGGAGTCGAGCCACCGCTTCAGCTCCGACGCGGTCATGTTGACGGCGTCGGCGAAGTCGTCCCTTGTCTGCTGCTCGTCGTGCTGGTCATCGCTCATGGCCGTCACGCAACCCGCGCCGCCTGGGCGACGACGCAGGAGCGGTTGTCCCCCGATCCGGTGCGCACATCGGACGCCGCTGCAGGTGCTTCCAGGGCCGAACGGGTTGTGTGTCCCCCGAACCCACCACCGAGAAGGAAGCGAGAGCAGCATGCGCGCAGTGGTCTGGCACGGGATCGGCGACATCCGACTCGACGACGTCCCCGAGCCCACCATCCAGCACCCGGAGGACGCGATCGTCCGGATCACCCGGAGTGCGATCTGCGGCACGGACCTGCACTTCGTCCGCGGGACCATGGCCCCGATGGAGGAGGGCACGATCCTCGGCCACGAGGCCGTCGGCGTCGTCACCGAGGTCGGCGACGCGGTGCGCGGCTTCAGCCCCGGTGACCGCGTCGTGATCAACTCGACGATCTCCTGCGGCGCCTGCCGGTACTGCCGGATGGGCAAGACCGCCCAGTGCGACGTCGCGAACCCGAACGGTCCGCAGGCCGGCACGAGCTTCTTCGGCGGCCCGCAGTCGACCGGCCCGGTGAACGGTCTGCAGGCCGAGTACGTCCGGGTCCCGTACGCGCGGAACACCATGCACCCGCTGCCCGAGAACGTCAGCGACGAGCAGGCCATCCTGCTGTCGGACATCTTCCCGACCGGCTGGTTCGGCGCCGAGCTCGCCGGGGTCACCCGCGGGGACGTCGTCGTGGTCTTCGGCGCCGGCATCGTCGGGCAGTTCGCCGCGGCGTCGGCGTACAAGCTCGGCGCCGGTCGCGTGATCGTCGTCGACGGGGACGAGACCCGACTCGCGGCGGCCCTGGCGCAGCACTGCGAAGTGGTCGACTACAACCGCGAGGACCCCGTGCAGGCGATCATGGACCTGACCAACGGCATCGGCGCGGACGCCGTGATCGACGCCGTCGGGGTCGACGCCGAGCGCCCGAAGCGCGGCCCGGCGGCGGTGTCCGACGAGCAGGCCGCGCAGTTCGACGCCGAGGTCCAGCAGGTCGCGCCGGACGCGTCCCCGGACGGCTTCGGCGACCTCGAGCAGTGGAAGCCCGGCGACGGTCCGTCGCAGGTCGCGCAGTGGGCCGTGGCCTCGGTCGCGAAGTACGGCCGGATCGGCATCATCGGCGTGTACGGCCCGACGGCGGAGCGCTACCCGATCGGGCAGGCGATGAACAAGAACCTGACGATCCGGATGGGCAACTGCGACCACCACTCGGTGACGCCGCCGCTCATCGACCTCGTGGCGTCGGGGCAGTTCGACCCGACGGCGCTCATCACCGAGCACGAGCCGGTCGGTTCGGCGATCGAGGCGTACGAGGCCTTCGACCGTCGCGAGCCGGGCTGGGTCAAGGTCGAGCTGGAGGTCGCGGAGTGACCGGGCCGATCGACCAGTACGCGTTCGGGGACCCGCGGACGCGCTACCCGGACGTCTCGCCGGAGCCGCAGACCCAGGACGAGCCGGGCCTGCAGTCCGCGATGACGCCCGTGCCGGACCTCGGTGAGGACTCCTACCGGGGCACCGGACGCCTGGAGGGTCGCCGTGCGGTGCATCGGCCGACGTCGTCCTGGCCTACCTGCCCGAGGAGCAGTCGGACGCCGACCACGTGGTCGAGCAGGTCGAGGCGGCCGGTCGTCGTGCCGTGACGGTGCCCGGTGACCTCCGGGACAAGGCGTACGCCGCGCAGCTCGTCGAGCGGGCGGTCGCGGAGCTCGGCGGCATCGACACCGTCGTCAGCGTCGCGGGCAAGCAGCGCTGGCAGCCGGACCTGCTCGACATCACCGACGAGCAGTTCGAGGCGACGTTCGACGTCAACGTGTTCGGGTTGTTCCGGCTCGTCCCTCGAGCCCGGGTCGACGCCGCGCCGGACCGGCTCGACTACGCCGCGTCGAAGGGCGCGATCAACAACTTCTCGAAGGGGCTCTCGCAGCTCCTCGTGGAGCGCGGGATCCGCGTGAACGTCGTCGCTCCGGGGCCCACCTGGACCGTCCTGCAGCCGAGCGGTGGTGTCCGCCTACGTGTTCCTCGCCTCGCAGGAGTCGAGCTACGTCGTCGGCGAGACCCTCAACGTCAACGGCGGCATGGTCACCCCCTGACCGGGAATGCCGGAGCCCCCTCCGGCGTCGAACCACCCACCGACATGCGAAGGAGCACATCATGACCCTCGACCTCCACAAGGGGAACGGCGTCGACACCGAGCGCCGCTGGAACCCGACCACCACCACGCTGCGCGTGCTGCACGACGAGCCGCAGACGACCTTCGGTCGCTGGCTCGGCCAGATCAACGGACAGCACTGATCAACAGGCAGCACTGATCAAGGGCCAGCACTGACCGGCGGTCGGTACTGGACGACGGACGGGAGGCGCGGTGCCAGCTGGCACCGCGCCTCCCGTCCGTCTGCCGGTACCGCCTGCGGACCGGCGCGCGTCAGGCGGGGACGCCGCTGATGTTGACGAGCCAGGTGACCCCGAAGCGGTCGGTGAGCATCCCGAAGGTGTCGCCCCACGGGGCCTTCGTCAGCGGCTCGATGACGGTCGCGCCGTCCGACAGGCCCTCCCAGTAGCCGGTGAGCCGGGCCTCGTCGTCGCCGCTCAGCGAGACCGAGATGTTGCTCTCGGTCGGGGCGGGCATGCTCGACGGCGAGTCCGACGCCATGAGCGTCAGGTCGTCCGCCTCGATCTGGCCGTGCATGACCTTGTCGGCGTCCGCCGGGTCCTGGACCATGCCGCCCTCGGCGAAGGTCATCGTCTTGAGCTCGCCGCCGAAGACCGCGTGGTAGAAGCCGAGGGCGTCGCGGGCCTGGTCGCGGAAGCCGATGTACGGGTTGAGCGTGACGGACACGGGTGGTTCCCTCCGGGTCGGGCGGACGTCGTCGTCCGGTGGGCACCATGCTGGCAGGTCAGGGCCCGCGACGGAAGCCTCTCGGGCAGCGCCGTCGGTCAGGCTTCGGCGCCGGTGACGTACGCGGAGGCGCCGGGGGTCGCCCACACACAGCCGTCCACCCCGAAGGCCAGGACGTCGACCGAGCCGTCGGCGGTCACCGCGGCGAGGTCCTGCTCGTCGCCCGCGAGGACCGCGGTGGCCAGGACGTCCGCGGTGACGACGTCCGGCGCGACGACGGTGACCTGCCGGAACACCGGGTCGGCCCGGCGCCAGACGTGCTCGCCGCGCTCGGCCGTGCCGGAGGTCGCGACCGCCCGACGGTCGTCACCGAGCGGGACCACGCCGACGACCCGCTCGCGGTCGAGCGGGTCGACGATGCCGACCTGCCAGGGATCGTCCCCACAGGTCCCCCGCGCGAGCACGTCGCCGCCGGCCGCGAGCATCCAAGCGGCGGACCCCGCCCGGCACGCGCGGTCGAGGACGGCACCGGCGTCGCGGATCGCGAGGGCCTTCACGACCCCGGACAGGTCGAGCACGCGGTCCGGCCGGTGCGGGGTGAAGGCACCGTGCGTGCGCTCGCGCCATTCGAGGGCGAGCGCGTAGGTGTCGCGCACCTCCTGCGGCGCGTCCGCGAGCCGGAGCGTCCCGGCGGCGATGCGGCTGAGGTCGGAGTCGGACGGCCAAGGCGGTCGGGGCGTCGGCGCCGCGGAGGCTGACGACCGTGCCCATCGTCTCGAAGGTCCGCACGGCGGTCTCGGCCGCGGGACCGTCGACGCGGCTCACAGGCCCGCCTGGTCGAGGGCGGACTGCAGCGAGGTCGTGTAGCCCTCGCTCGTGTAGGTCGCACCGCTGACCGCCTGGATCGTCGCGGACTGCGCCTGCAGGGCCTCCTGCCGGAGGATCGGCGCGGCCTGGACGTCGGTCAGCTTCCCTCCGCTGACGGTCACCTGGACCTGTACGGGGCCGTAGCGGGTCGCGGCGGCGGTGCCGGTGAACGTGCCGGACGCGCTGCTGCCACCGGACGTGCTGCCGCCGGCGGACGGGGCGGTGGTGGCCGGGCTGGTCGCAGTCGTGCCGCCGGTCCCGGTGCTCCCGCCGGCCGTCCCGGCCGTGGTGCCCGAGGCGGCGACCTGGGCGGGCTGGCCGCCGAGCTGCCACCCGATGGCGAGCACCGCGACGGAGGACAGTGCGCCGATGACGACCCCGCGGGTCCGCACGGCGGTCACGAGGCGAACCGTTCCTGGTGGATGCGGTGCTCGGGGACGCCGGCCGCGCGGGCCTCGGCCACGACGAGGTCCGTCCAGACCTGCGGGCCGCAGACGTACAGGTCGGAGTCGAGCAGGTCGGGGAACACGCTGCGCAAGTGCACCCCGCGACGCAGGTCGTCCTCGGTCATCCAGCTCTCGGCCGACCGGGCACGCGGCCCGACCATGCCGTACACACGACTGCCGGTGCGACGGGCGAGCTCGGCGGTCTCGTCCCACAGGTACTGCTGGTCGCTGTCGGAGCCGCGGAGGAGCACCGTCGCCTCGCCCGGACGCAGGTCGGCGTCCTCGAGCAGGGCGCGGATCGGGGTGATGCCGATGCCCGAGGCCACGAGCGCGAGCTTCGGCGCGGACCGGGCCTGCTTCGTGAAGAGTCCGTACGGCCCCTCGAGCGAGACGGCCGTGCCCGGACGGATCCGACCGAGCCGCGCGGACCCCGCGCCGAGGTCGCGCACCGTGATGCGGGCGCCGTTCCGTCTCGGGACCGCGGAGAACGACACCGGGTGGGCGTGCCACCAGGTCTGCCGGCTCCAGAAGCGCCAGACGCCGTACTGACCACCGTGGGCACCGAGCACGTCGAGGTCGCGGCCGGCCATGTGGATGGAGACGACCCCCGGGGCGATCGGTTCGACGCCGACCACCCGGATGCGGTGCCGGAGGGTCACGACGACGGGCAGCACGAACCGGTACAGGGCGACGAGTCCGAACGCGGCGACGTACAGCGCGATCCAGTAGGCCCGCTGCCAGCTGCCCGCACCGAGGACGCTGCCGGTGGTCATGTGCGGGAACGCGACGAGCACCGCCGCGTAGCTGAGCAGGTGGATCACGTGCCAGGCCTCGTACGGCAGCCGACGGCGGACCGCGACGATCGAGGTGCCGACCACGACGACGAACAGGCCGATCGACAGGTAGGCCAGCGGCATGTCCTGCGAGCCGAACAGCGCGACGGTCTCGGCGATCGGGCCCGTGCCGTCGCCGATGCCGTAGCCGAGCGTCAGCAGTGCACCGTGCGCGAGCAGCAGGTACAGGACCGGCTTGCCGAGCGCCCGGTGGTGCGCGATCGCCACGTCCTGCCCGATCAGGCGGTCGATGGCCGGCACCCGTGCGGCCAGGACCAGCATGACGAGCACGAGGTCGGTCCCGATCAGTCCCGCGACGATCCCGCCGGCCTCGAGCCAGCCACCGATGCCGGCGACGGTGTGCGACCCCGGGGTCGCGAGCCAGAGCGTGACCGCCACGGCTGCGGACAGCCAGGTCAGCACGGTCAGCAGGTCGACCCCGCGCAGGCGTCGACGGGTGGCGGCACGGCGGCGCTCGGCCGCGACGGGCAGCGGTTCGGGGGCCGGCGGCCGGTCGAGCGGGGTGCGGCGGGTGGTCGGCCGCGCGGTGTCGATCATCGGGTCGCTCCTGTCCAGCGGGGGTTCGGGTCCCTCACAGCATCGGAGCGCGACCTCGCAGGGACCTCGGAACGGGACCCGGACTTCGTTCGAGATCTCGAGTGCTCTGAGAACGGCTGCGGGTCGGAGCTCCTGGTCAGCGCCGCGGCAGCCGCACCTCGGCCTCGGCACCGCCGGTCTCCCGGTTGCGCAGCGTCGCCGAACCGCCGGCGCGCTCGGCGGTGCCCCGGACGAGCGCGAGCCCGAGACCGCTGCCGCCCAGGGCGCTGTTCCGCGACGCGTCCGCCCGGGCGAACCGCTCGAAGGCGTGCGGCAGGAACGCGTCCGGCACACCGGGTCCGTCGTCGAGCACCCGGAGCACGAGCTCGTCGTCGCGCTGCGCGAGGTCGACCTGCACCGAGCCGCCCGTCGCCGCGGCGAGGGCGTTCGCGGTCAGGTTGTCGACCACCCGGGCGAACGCCGACCGACCGATGGCGTACCGGGCGTCGCCGTCCGGCACCGCGGTGACGAAGTCGACCTCGGTGGTGACCGCCTCGGGCAGGGCGCGGGCGCGGTCGACGGACGCCATCAGCTCGGAGACCAGCTCGTCCGCCGTCGAGGTCACGTGCTCATCGGCCCCGTCGTCGAGCCGGCTGAGCTCGAGGAGCGACGCGGCGAGCGCCGACAGTCGGGCGGCGTCGCGTTCGGCGGCGGTCAGGTCGCCCTCGAGGGCGGGCGCGTCCCCGCTGTGCCGGTGGGCGAGCTCGAGTCGCGCGGTGAGGGCGGCGAGCGGTGTGCGGAGCTCGTGGGCGGCATCGGAGACCATGCGGCGTTCCCGGGCGGCGTTCTCGTGCTGCCGGTCGACGAAGCGGTTGAGGGTCCGGGCGAGGGCGGCGAGTTCGTCCTCGGCGGGTCCGACGGGCAGGTGTCCGTCCGCTCCCCCGTCGCCGAGGTCCTCGGCGCGGCGGCGCATCCGGGCGACCGGACGGAGGGCGAGCCCGGTGAGGACCCAGGCGGTGCCGGCGAACGCGGCGACGGCGAGCAGGGTGCCGACGACGAGTGAGCGGTCGACGCGGCGGATGGTCTCCTGCCCGGGCGTGTCACCGACCTGCTGCCCGGCGACGACGTACGTGCGGCCGTCGGCGCGGACCTCGCGGGTCGCCACGCGGTCCCCGTCGCCCTGGGGCCGGCCGTCCGTGGGACCAGACGTGCCCGCGGTGGTGGGCAGTGCCTCCCGGACGCCACGCGGGAGCGTGTCGACCACCCAGCGGCCGTCGGCTCGGATGCCGACCAGCACGCCGCGTGTGGGTTCGTCGGGGAGTTCGTCCGGGTTCTGCCGGAGGTCCTGGACGAACGGTGCGAGGTCGCTCGCGGCGAGCGAGCGGTCGGTGTCCTCGGTGGCGGTCCGGACCTGGTGGTGCAGCGCGACGGAGGCGGCGGACAGGACGACGAGGCCGACCGCGAGCGCCTCACGGGTGGTGCACGTCCAGGGCGTAGCCGACACCGCGCACCGTGCGGATGGCGACGTCCGCATCGGCGGCGGCGGTCGGGTCGAAGTGCTCGGCGCTCCCCCAGACCTCCTCGAGCACGGCCGTACGGCTCCGGGGTTCCGGGCTGCCCTGGATGAGGAACCGGAGCAGGGAGAACTCCTTGACGCTGAGGGGCAGGTCGCGGCCGCGGACCGTCGCGCGCACGGCGACGGTGTCGAGCCGGACGGTGCCGGCCTGCGCCACGGTGGGGGTGCCGGCGGCGCGGCGGCGCATCGTCCGCGCCGGAGTCGAGCCCGAAGACGCGGTCGTCGACGGCGTCGCGGGCGGTGACGAGCACGACGGGCAGGTCCTTGCCGAGCTCGCGCAGTCGTCGGCAGACCTCGAAGCCGCTCATCTCGGGGCGGCGTTGCCGTCGCGGACCAGGGTGACGTCGTGGCCCTCGTCGGTGAGGCCGCGTTCGACGAGGGAGCCCATCTCGGGGTCGTCCTCGACCACCAGGATCTTCGCCATCGTGTGTCCTCTCCTGGGCGGTCCTGGGGTCAGACGACGCCGCTCGTGCCCAGGAGCGATCCGATCAGGAACGTGGCCGCCAGGGCGAGCGCCCCGCCGAGTGCCCCGGTGAGCGCGAGGGCGAGGAGCACGACGACGAAGGTGACCGGGACGCGGACGGCGTCGGGCGGCAGCAGGATCGCCAGGAGCGGCAGCAGGGCGCCGATCGAGAAGGCCGCGGCCGAGGCGCCGGCGGCGTGCCATGGGCTCACGACCTCGTCCTCGTCGATGCCGAGCTCCGTCGTCAGGTGCGCACGCAGGGCGTCCCGGTCGGTCAGCTCCGCGGCGACGCGCTCGGCGGTGTCCCGCTGGAGCCCGCGGTCCTGCCACAGGCGCGTGAGCTCCTCGAGCTCGGCGTCCGGGTCCTCGGCGAGCTTACTCGCCGAGGGCCATCGACACCGCACCGCCGACCAGGGCCGCGATGCCCGCGGTGGCGATCGCCGGCACGGACGTCGACGCACCGGCGACGCCCACGACGATCGACGCGGTGGACACGATGCCGTCGTTCGCGCCGAGGACACCGGCGCGGAGCCAGTTCAGCCGCGAGGACAGGTCACCGGTGTGGGCCTCGCCGGGGTGCGGCTCGGCGGCCGACGGCTCTGCAGCGCGGGGCTCGGGTTCGCTCATGGGTCCGAGTGAACCAGGTCCGGCGGCCCGCGTTCGTGTGTGGTTTCGAGTGATCGCGGAGTGCGCTGATCGGCCCGTCGGGCGGGCGGTGGGCGGACCCAGCCGGTTGCCTGAGAGCGAGGCGTCGGACGGCCCGGCGCGCGAACCGGAAGGCCCCCTCGTGAACTGGCAGTTCGACGGCGTCCCGCTGCACCCCCTCCTCGTCCACCTGACCACCGTCTCGGTCCCGGTCGCCGCCCTGAGCGCCATCGTGGTCGCCGCGTGGCCCGCCGCCCGACGGTGGCTCGCGGTCGGTGCGCCGATCATCGCGCTCGTCGCCCTGGTGTCGGTGCCCCTGGCGACGTCGTCCGGCGAGTGGCTCGAGCACCGCGAGAAGGAGACCGCCCTGCTCGAACGGCACACCGAGCTCGCGGACGGACTGCTGCCGTGGTCGATCGCGGTGTTCGTGCTCGTGACGCTGTGGTGGGGGTGGCACCGGTTCGCCGCACCGCGCGTGACGAACACCGGGCTCGTGCGGGCCGTCGGCGTCGTCGGTCCGGTGCTGCTCGTCGCCGCCGGGATCGGCTCGATCATCGAGGTCGTCGTGATCGGCCACGCCGGCGCCGTGTCGGTCTGGAAGGGCTGACAGCCACACGGCACGACCGGGGCGGTCTGGACGGGCTGACAGCCTCCGACCGCACCCCTCCCGTGCTCCTCCCAGGCGGGGAGCGAAGCGTGACCACCGGCCCCCGCGTTCCGCGGACAGCATCGAACAGGAGCAGCGTTGAGCGAGAACAGCACGACCAGCAGCAACGGCGACCCGGACCACCGCGACGCCGGGCACGGCGGCGCGGACCACCGCGACGCCGACGGCACCGACACCTGCAGCTTCCACATGGCCGGCTCCCTGCCGGCCGGCGGCGACCACCTGGGCGGCTCCTTCGGGCAGTCGCCGACCCTGGAGGCCTGGTACCCCCAGCGCCTCCGCGTCGAGCTCCTGCACCGCAACGGTGTCGACGCCGACCCGCTCGGTCCCGACTTCGACTACGCCGCGGCCTTCGCGACGATCGACCTCGAGGAACTCAAGCGCGACATCAAGACCCTCCTCACGACCTCGGTGGACTGGTGGCCCGCCGACTACGGCAACTACGGCCCGCAGATGATCCGGATGGCGTGGCACGCCGCCGGCACCTACCGCATCGCGGACGGCCGCGGCGGTGCGGGCACCGCGATGCAGCGGTTCGCCCCGATCGGCAGCTGGTGGGACAACGGCAACACCGACAAGTCCCGCCGCCTGCTCCAGCCGATCAAGCACAAGTACGGCAACGCCCTGTCCTGGGCGGACCTCATGGTCCTGACCGGCAACTGCTCCCTCGAGCTGATGGGTCTGCCGACGTACGGCTTCGGCGGCGGACGCCTCGACGCGTGGGAGCCGGACGACGGCACCTGGTGGGGCCCCGAGGTCTGGGACCCGCACGCCGTGACGAGCATGGACGAGATGGTCAGCCGTGACGAGCGCTGGCACGGGCAGAACGGCGACGCAGACTACGACCTGCAGAGCCCGCTGGCCGCGTCGCACCAGGCGCTCATCTACGTGAACCCCGAGGGCCCGTACGCGAACGGCGACCCGCTCGGCTCCGCCCGGGACATCCGGATCACGTTCACCCGGATGGCGATGAACGACGAGGAGACCGTCGCCCTGATCGCCGGTGGCCACGCCTTCGGCAAGAGTCACGGCATGGTGCCCGCTGCGAAGATCGGGCCGTCGCCGGAACTCGCACCCATCGAGTCGATGGGGCTCGGCTGGCACAACCCGCAGGGCGCCGGCAACGGCAACGACACCTCGACGAACGGCATCGAGGGCAGCTGGACGCAGGACCCCACCCGCTGGGACAACAGCTACCTCGAGAACCTGTTCGGCCACGAGTGGGAGCAGACCCGCAGCCCCGCCGGTGCCCTCCAGTGGACGCCCGTCGACGCGGACGCCCCGCGCACGCCGGACGCCCACGTGCCCGGCGAGACCCACGCGCTCATGATGATGACGTCGGACCTCGCGCTGAAGGTCGACCCGGCCTACCGCGAGGTCTGCGAGCGGTTCCTCGCCGACTTCGACCTGTTCACGACCGCGTTCTCGAAGGCCTGGTACAAGCTGACGCACCGCGACATGGGGCCGAAGCACCGCTACCTCGGCCCGGAGACGACGATCTCCGACGAGCTGCTCTGGCAGGACCCGCTCCCCGACGCGACGGGCGCGCCCCTCGGCGAGGCCGACCTCGACACGCTCCGCCAGGCGGTCCGCGACACCGGGATCTCCGCCTCGGACCTCGTCGTCACCGCGTACTCCGCCGCGTCGACCTACCGCGACAGCGACAAGCGCGGCGGTGCGAACGGCGGCCGGATCGCCCTCGCGCCGCAGAAGGACTGGCCGGTGAACCGCCGGACCGTCCCCGTCGTCGAGGCGCTCCGCGGCGTCCAGGCCGACTTCGCCCGCGGCGGTGGCCACGTGTCCCTCGCCGACCTCGTCGTCCTCGCCGGCTGCGTCGGTGTCGAGGACGCCGCACGCGCCGCCGGCGTCGAGGTCACCGTGCCCTTCACCCCGGGCCGGGTGGACGCGACGCAGGAGCAGACCGACGTCGAGATGTTCGAGTGGCTCCGCCCGGTCGCCGACGGGTTCCGCAACCACGTCTCGGAACGCTTCGCGGACTTCGCCCCCGGGGTCGCACCGGAGGCCGTCTTCCTCGACCGCGCGAACCTCATGACGCTCACCGCACCCGAGTGGACGGTCCTGACGGGCGGGCTCCGCGTCCTCGGGGCGAACTGGGACGGCTCGTCGACCGGTGTCCTGACCGACCGGGTCGGGGCGCTCACGACGGACTTCTTCGTGAACCTGACGGACACCGACCTGGTGTGGACGAAGACCGACGACACCGAGACGACGTTCACCGGCACGGTGCAGGGCACCGGTGAGGAGCGCTGGACGGCGTCCCGCGCCGACCTGCTCTTCGGCTCGAACGCGCAGCTGCGCTCGATCGTCGACGCCTACGCGGGCAGCGACGGGCACGAGCGGTTCGTCCGCGACTTCGTCGCGGCGTGGGACAAGGTCATGATGCTCGACCGGTACGACGTCAAGGGGCACCGCCGGTACGGACCGATGGCGGCGTGAGCCGTCGACGCAGCGGCGCGAGCCGGGCACGTGGCGCGACCGCGTGACGGACGGGAGGCGCGGTGCCAGCCGGCACCGCGCCTCCCGTCCGTCAGCCGGTCACCATCCACCGTCCGCACTCGCCCCCGGTGTGGGGCATCGACCGTCGGTGGAGACCGGCAGAATGTGGAGGGCATGCCCACCGATGCCGCGCTCCCGCACGACGTCGACCGCCGCAGTACCTCCATCGACGAGGCGGTCGCGTTCTACGAGCGCGTCTACGACAGCCCGGACATCAACGTGGGGCGCGCGGTGCCCGACGGGTTCTCCTGGCGCTACCGAGCCGTCGGCGACGACGAGGTCACGGTCGGCACCTCGTCCGTGGGCGCGAACCGCTGGGGCACGGTCGGGCAGGGCACTGGGTACGTGCTCGCCTGGGCGACGGCTCCCGGGCTGACGCTCGACTCGGCGTCCCGCGATCCCCTGCAGATGCAGCCCGGCGTCCCGGTGATGTACCCGGTCGGACGCGACTTCGCGTTCGAGGCGCTCCCCACCACGCAGCACCTCATCCGGTTCGACAGCGGCTTCCTCGAGTCCGTCGCCGCGGCCCGTCGCGCCACCGTGCCCGGCCCCCTGACGTTCACCAGCACGACGGACGCCGCGCACCTCGAACACCTCCGTGGCCTCATCCGTGCCGCCGCGCCGGAGCTCCTCGACCCCGGCACCGACCGGGACCGCCGTGCGGCCCTCAACATGCTCGTCGCCGAGTCGGTCGTCGACGCGTACGACGCCGCCCCGACGGTCGACGTCGCCCTGTTCGAGGGCCCGGCGACGATGCGGTTCGCACAGGAGTGGATGATCGCGAACGCACACCGTCCGATCACCGGGACCGACGTGGCCCGCGCTGCCGGGGTCAAGGCCCGCGCCCTGCAGGCGACCTTCCAACGGCACGCCGACACCACACCGATGGCGTTCCTCCGCCAGGTCCGGCTGCACCGGGTGCGGGCGCAGCTGGTGGCCGGCGACCCGACGTCCACGACGGTCGCGGCCACGGCGGGCGCGTGGGGGTTCGCGCACCTGGGCCGGTTCGCCGCGTTCTACGCGGAGTCGTTCGGGGAGCGACCGTCCGAGACGCTCCGACGGGTTCAGCGCTTCGGCTGACCGGGCTCCGCGTCCACCGGTCGGTCGTCCTCGAGGGCCTCGACCGGGGCGAGCGAGTTGACGAACTCGTCCACGAACCGCTGGTGGTCGTGGTCGTTCGGTCCGGGCTGCTGTGAGGGCACCGTGCCACCCTAGGCGAATTCGCTAGAGCGCCTAGCGATCGATCCGGTCCGCGCGGCGCGCGTGCTGCGCGTCGGGCGCGCCGTGCGTCGGGCGCGCTGCGTTCAGGGCGCGACGAAGAAGTCGCCGTAGGTCGGCTCCCGCGGGACGTCCTCACCGACCCGGCGGAGCACCATCGCCGCGATCTCGTCCGGGTGGCTCATCCCGCGGCGGTGCCACTCGACGGCCTGCGTCCGGGGGTCCTCGGCGTGCTCGTGTCCGGTCACGCCGGCACCAGGACGACGACGAGGACCGAGGCGGCAGCGGTGGCCAGGGCGAGCCCGAGCGCTGTGGCACCCGCGGCGACCAGACGCAGCCGTGGCAGGTCGCGGGGTGCGACGTGGATCGCGGGGATCGTCGTCGGTTCCATGTCGGGCCGCCTCACTGGTGCGCCGGGGAGCGCTCGTCACCAGCATGACGCCTCGAGGTTAGTTTGCCTAACTACGTTCGGGAACCGGATGGCGCCCGAGGCGGAGCGCAGGACGCGGACGGATCGGTGTCCCGCATCGCCGCCCACCGATCGGCCGGTTCCCGCACCGAGTCTCAGCCCCGGCGACGAGTTCCGCGTGCCCGGGTACGAGACTCGTCGCACCGCCCGAGACTCGGCCGGCGCCGGTCGCGCACCAGTGGGCCCTGCCGGGATCGAACCGACGACATCCACGGTGTAAACGTGGCGCTCTACCAGCTGAGCTAAAGGCCCCTGCCGTCGATCCTACCGGCACCGGTCGGCGCTGCCGATCCGTCAGGCGTCCCCGAACCGGTCGACGAGCTCCCGCTTGAGCACCTTCCCGCTCGGCCCGAGCGGCAGCGCTTCGAGGACGTGTACGACCCGCGGGTACTTGTAGACGGCGATCTCGTCAGCGACGAAGTGGATGAGCTCCTCCGGCGTGACGGTCGCCCCGTCGCGCAGGACCACGGCCGCGGCGACCTCCTGCCCGTGCACCTCGTGCGGGATCCCGAACACGGCGGCCATGGTCACGTCGGGGTGCGACGCGAGGACCTCCTCGACCTGCCGCGGGTACACGTTGTAGCCGTTCCGGATGATCATGTCCTTGGTGCGGTCGACGATCGTCAGGTACCCGTCGTCGCCCTTCGTGCCGAGGTCTCCGGTGCGGAACCATCCGTCCACCATCACGGCGGCGGTGTCCTCGGGGCGGTTCAGGTACCCGTTCATCAGGTTGTGCCCGCGGATCACGAGCTCGCCGATCTCGCCGTTCGGCAGGAACCGGACGGCGTCGGTGACCTCGGGGTCGGCGATCTCGATGTCGACGCCCCAGATCGGCGTCCCGATCGTCCCGGGGTGCGGCGCGGTGCCGACGTGGTTGAAGGACGCGACGGGCGAGGTCTCGGTCAGGCCGTAGCCCTCGTGGATCGGCGCGTCGTACACCTGCTGGAACTTCTCGAGCACGGCGAGCGGGAGCGACGCGCCCCCGGAGATCGCGTAGCGCAGGGCCGGGCGACCCTCGCTGCGGGTCGCCGCGTCGAGGAGCGCCATGTACATCGTGGGGACGCCCATGAAGATCTCGCAGCCGTGCTCGACCATGGCGGCGAGTGCGGCGTCACCGTCGAACTTCGGCAGCATCACGATCGTCGCGCCGGTGCGGAAGCCGGTGTTCATGGTGCAGGTCTGCCCGAAGGTGTGGAACAGCGGGAGCGCACCGAGCAGGACGTCGCCGCGGTGCATGTCGAACGTGCTCATCAGGTTCGTGTTGACCTGCTCGAGGAGCGCGAAGTGCGATCCCTCGGCGCCCTTGGGGCGCCCGGTCGTGCCGCTCGTGTACAGGATCGTGGCCGTGTCGAACGGGTCCCGGGGCACGTACGTGGTGAGGGGCTCGCTCGACCCGGCCAGTGCCTCCAGTCGGTCGTGGCCGTCCGCGGAGTCCGCCGGTGCGAGCACGGTGACCACGTCGACACCGGCGAGGTCGGCGCCGGCGGCGCCCTCGCCGAGGAGCGGGGCGGCGCAGACCAGCAGTCGCGCGCCGCTGTCGCGGAGCACGTACTCGATCTCCTTCCGCTTGAGCAGTGCGTGCACGGGGACGACGACCGCGCCGAGCGCGAGCGTGGCGTAGTAGACGCGGGCGAAGTCGGCGACGTTCGGGACGAGCATGGCGACGCGGTCGCCCTCGGCGACCCCGCGGGCACGGAGCGCACCGGCGTAGCCGAGCGTCTCAGCCCACAGCTCGGCGTAGGTGGTGCGGCGGTCGCCCACGATGACGGCGACGTCGTCGGGGTAGCGGCTCGCGGACTCGGCCAGGATCGCGGCGACGGACGCGGTCGCCTGCGTGGTGCGCGCTCCGGCGACGGTGCTGGACGCGGGGTGCTCGGTGGTGCTGGTCATGCCGACCTTCCGTCTCGTGTGACGACTGCTCACGACGGAGCCTACGTCCCGGCCGCGGGCGGCGTCCGTGCGCCCCGCCGCGAGGGCACGCCCGGCTCGGTCGGTGCCTGCCGGCTCCGACGGGGCCGTGCGCCTGTACCCCGGTGCAGGCGTGTCCCCCGGTATTGTTCGGCGCACCGCAACAGGAGGTTTGCTCGTGGCCGAAGGCGACACGTACGACGCGACGGGGTACTGGTACCCCGATCGGCCGTCCCGGTCCGGCGTCGAGGTCCTGACCCTGATGCGGCGATACCGCGCCGCCGAGGTCGCGATGCGCGAGCGGACGCGGCGGTCGATGAAGATGAACGCGACGGACATGGAGGCGGTCCGCTTCCTCCTGCGCGCCGGCGAGCGTGACGAGCAGGTCCGCCCAGGCGACCTCGCGACCCACCTCGGCATCACGTCCGCGTCGACCACCGCGGTGGTGAAGCGCCTCGTCGCCTCCGGGCACGCCGAGCGCCGCCCGGACCCCACGGACGGCCGGGGCGCGCTGCTCGTCGCGACGGGGCACACCGACGAGGAGGTCCGGACCGAGCTCACCGACGTGCACGCCCGGATGATCGCCGCCGCCGAGCGGCTGTCGCCGCAGACCGTCGACGAGATGGCCGGGTTCTTCACGGAGCTGATCGCCGCGATGGAGGACGACGGATCAGAGGCGCGTGACCCGCTGTCCCATATGCGTACGCATTCAGATCAGTAGTTAGACAAACTAGAGAAACCAGCGCATGCTGGACCCAGCCACCGAGACGGTGGTCTCCGACGACACGGAAGGGCCGGCCATGAGCACCATCGACGCGACGCACTCGCAGTTCTCCGAGGTCCGCGAGGCAGCAAGGGGCCGCCTGCTCGCCGCCGTCGCGACGAGCCTCGGCATCGTCGCCGTGACGGTCGCCACCGCCGCCGTGACCGTCGTCACCCTGGGGGCCTGAGCACGATGGGCCACCTCCGCGAACTCAGCGAACTCCAGCGCCACCCGCACGAGTGGCACCGCCGCGGCATGCGCCACCCGGACGAGATCGACGCCCTCGTGCACCACCGCACCATCGGCGACGTGCCGCAGGAACCGTCGTACGGGGACTTCTTCCGCGCGGTCTGAGGCCGCGACTGACCGACGCCGCGCGGTTCGGCACCGCGCAGCGGTCTGCTCGGCTCAGCGCCTCGCGTCGGCTCAGCTCCGCCGGTCGTCCGCCCGACGGCCCACCGAACGCAGCTCCGGGAACTGCTCGTCCCGCCACTCCCCCGCCACCGGCACCCCGTCTGCCACCGCGCGCTCCTCGCGCTCCCGCAGCTCGACCCGCCGGATCTTCCCCGAGATCGTCTTCGGCAGCTCTGCGAACTCGACCCGACGCACCCGGGCGTAGGCCGGCAGCGACGTCCGGGCGTGCCCGAGCACCGCGCGGGCGGTCTCGGCGGACGGCTCCCATCCCGCGGCGAGCGCCACGTAGGCCTTCACCACGTTGAGGCGGGCGTCGTCAGGAGCCGGCACGACCGCGCTCTCGGCCACGGCGGGGTGCTGCAGCAGGGCGCTCTCGACCTCGAACGGTGACACCTTGTAGTCCGAGGACTTGAACACGTCGTCGGTCCGCCCGATGAACGTCAACTGCCCGTCGGCGTCCCGGCTCGCGATGTCGCCGGTGTGGAAGGAACCGTCGCGCATCGCGTCGTCCGTGCGGGCCGGGTCGCCGAGGTACCCCGACATCAGGTTCGTCGGACGCTCGGTCAGGTCGAGGCAGACCTCGCCCTCGTCACCCGGCTCCCCGGTGAGCGGGTCGAGCAGCACGACGGAGACGCCGGGCAGCGGCTGCCCCATCGCCCCCGGGGTGACCGGGGAGCCGGGGACGTTGCCGATGATCGCGGTCGTCTCGGTCTGCCCGTAGCCGTCGCGGATGGTGAGCCCCCACGCCGCCTGGACCCGCGCGATGACCTCGGGGTTGAGCGGCTCGCCCGCCGAGACGACCTCGCGCAGCACCCGCGGCTTCGGTCCGAGGTCCGACTGCAGCAGCATCCGCCACGCGGTCGGCGGCGCGCAGAAGGTGTCGACGCCGTCCTGGTCGAGCCGGGCGAGGAGCCCCGCCGGGTCGAACCGCGGGGTGTCGTACACGTAGACGGTGGCCTCGGCGATCCACGGCGAGAAGAAGCAGCTCCACGCGTGCTTGCCCCATCCGGGCGAGCTGATCGCCAGGTGCACGTCACCGGGGCGGAGCCCCAGCCAGTGCATGGTGCTGAGGTGTCCGACCGGGTACGAGGTCTGCGAGTGCACGACCATCTTCGGCTTGGACGTCGTGCCCGAGGTGAAGTACACCAGGCACGGGTCGGTGGTCAGGGTCGTGACGACCGGTCGCTGCTCGTCGGCCGGTGCGGGCTCGCCGAGGTCCGTCGGGTACGAGCGCCACCCCTCCACGTCGCCGCCGATCACGATGCGGGACTCCGCCCCGGTCACGCCGTCGAACTTCGGCGTCTCGCCGCGGTTCGTCACGACGTGCGCGACGGCGCCGCGGTCGACGCGGTCCTGCAGGTCCGCGGTGTCGAGCATGGTGGAGGTCGGCAGGATCACGGCGCCGAGCTTGATGACGGCGAGCATGGTCTCCCACAGCTCGAGCTGGTTGCCGAGCATGACGAGCACGTGGTCGCCCTTCCGGACGCCCCACCGGTCCAGGTGCACCGCGAGCCGATCCGACCGCGCGGCCATCTCGGCGTAGGTCGTGCGGGATCCGCCGTCCCCGTCCACGATCCACAGCGCCACCCGGTCGTTGTCCCGCGCGACCACGTCGAACCAGTCGGTCGCCCAGTTGAAGGTCGGGCCGAGGTCCGGCCACCGGAACGTACGGCGAGCGGCGTCGGCGCGGACGGGGTCCTGCTCGTCGAGGACGGCGAGGAGCTCGTCCCGGGCGGCACGGTAGGCGGTGGTCGGGTTCGTGGAGGGCACCGGTCGATCATGCCCGATGCGGGCGGGGATGCGCAGCGCTCCCGCACCGGACGGGGGTACGGTCGCACGCGTGGACGGTGTCGGTGTGGTCGACGAGGCCGGGCGGCTGCGGCTGCTCGGCGCCGCCGTGGCGGGTGCCGCGTTCGGCGGGGTGCTCGCCGTGCTCCTCGCGTCGTCGTGGACGGCCGCGACCACCGGTCTGCTCGTCGGGGTCGGCGTCCCCGCCGGCGCGGTCGGCGCCGGGATCGGCGTGTGGTCGCAGCTCCGGAACTGGCGCACCGCCGGCGGCTACGAGCAGAGCGTCCGTGCCCAGCGGTGGGTCGCCGACGGCGCCGTGCCGCCCGGCGTCCCCGCCGAGACCTGGGTGCCGCTCCTGCAGGCGCAGGCGGACCGCGAGGGGGCCGGCTGGAGCAAGATCGTGCTCTGCGTCCTGTGGGGCCTCATGACGTGGTCGGCCGAGCCGCAGCACGGACCGGTCCTGACGGTCCTGCTCGTCGGCCTGTGGGTCGGGATCGGCGCCTGGTCGGCGCTCTGGGTGATCCCCCGGGCCCGCGCTGCGCGCGTGGTCCTCCGACGCGGGGTCACCACCGTCCCCTGACCAGGACGGCCTGGAGGCACGCCCCACTCCGCCCCGCTCGTCGCGGACACCGCGGGGCGGGGGACGGACAGACCGCGGCGACCCCACGGTGGCGTGACTACGCTCGGCCGCATGCAGAGTCGCACCCTCGGCCGTACCGGCCGCTCCGTGTCCGTCGTCGGTCTCGGCACCTGGCAGTTCGGCGGTGACTGGGGTCCCGTCAGCGAGCAGGACGCGAACGCCGTGATGGACGCCTCCGTCGAGGCCGGCGTGACCCTGTTCGACACCGCCGACGTGTACGGCGACGGGCGGAGCGAGCAGCTCATCGGCGCCTGGCGCCAGGACCACCCCGACGTCCCGCTGACCGTCACGACGAAGATGGGCCGCCGTGCCGAGCAGGTCCCGTCGAACTACGTCGCCGCGCACTTCCGCGAGTGGGTCGACCGCTCCCGGGAGAACCTGCGGCAGGACACCCTCGACCTGGTCCAGCTGCACTGCCCGCCGACGCCTGTCTACGAGGACGACGCCGTGTACGACGCCCTCGACGCCCTCGTCGCCGACGGGTCCGTCGCCGCCTACGGTGTCTCGGTCGAGACCGCCGACCAGGCGCTCACGGCGATCGCCCGACCGAACGTGGCGACCGTGCAGGTCATCCTCAACGCCTTCCGCCTGAAGCCGCTGGACCGGGTGCTCCCCGCGGCGCGCGGAGCGGGTGTCGGCATCCTCGCCCGCGTCCCGCTCGCGTCGGGACTGCTCTCCGGCAAGTACACGACGGACACGACCTTCCCGGAGCAGGACCACCGCAACTACAACCGGCACGGCGAGGCCTTCGACCAGGGCGAGACCTTCAGCGGCGTCGACTTCGCCGACGGGGTGCAGGCCGCGCAGGCCTTCGCCGCGGCGCTCCCGGAGGGCATGTCGGTCCCGCAGGCCGCGCTCGCGTGGATCATCGCGCAGGAGGGTGTCACGGCAGCGATCCCCGGGGCGCGCAACCCGGAGCAGGCCCGCTCGAACGCCGGCGCGGCGGACCTCGGCGAGGTGCCGGGGCTCGACGCCACGGTGCACGAGCTCTACGACCGGTGGTTCCGCGCCGCCGTGCACGACCGGTGGTGACGACCACACGACCCGGCCGGGCCGGGGACCGCGCCCGAGGCGCCCGGCCGACGGCGCCCCGCGCCGTCGTCGTGACGCTCGTCGCGGCGGTCGCCGTCCTGCTGCTGGCCGTCTGCACGGCGCCGGCGGCGGGGACGACCCGCACCGTGCCTCCCTGGCCGGCGCCCACCGACCTGCAGACGCGAGCCGACGCGGCGGGCCTGCACGACGTGTGGGGCGAGCCGCTGGCGGAGCACGTGCACACCCACCTCACCATCCTGGACGGCGACGTGCCGGTGACGGTGCCGGCGAACGTCGGCCACTCCGACCGCGAACGGTTCGCCGCGGAGCTGCACACCCACGACACGTCGGGCATCCTGCACGTCGAGTCCCCCGAGCGACGGACGTTCACGCTCGGCCAGTTCTTCGACGAGTGGGACGTGTCGCTCGGCGCCGGGCACGTCGGCGGGCTGCGGGGTGAACTCACCGTCTGGGTCGACGGCCACCGGTACCTCGGCAACCCGCGCTCGATCGCGCTGACCGACCGCCGGCAGATCGTTCTCGCCGTGACCGGGATCGGGCAGGTCCCGCACCTGCCGCAACCGTTCGACTGGCCGCCGCAGTACCGCTGAGCCGTGCGGACGACCAGGGGCGCGCCCCCACGCCGTACGCTCGCACCGTGATGGCCATCCGCACCGGCACCGACCTCGCCGCCGTCGACGACGTCGTCGCGGCCGTCGCCGCACACGGCGAGCGCTACCTGTCCCGCGTCTTCACCGACCGGGAACGTGCCGACGCCGGGGACGACCCGGAACGCCTGACCGCCCGGTTCGCCGGGAAGGAGGCGGTGCTCAAGCTGCTCCGCCCCGCTCGCGACGAGGCGGTCCCGCTCCGCGACGTCGCGATCGTGCTCGACGCGGACGGCGCCCCCACGGTGGAGCTGTCCGGCCGGGCCGCAGCGCTCGCGGACGCCATCGACTGCGGTGCGATCGCGGTGTCGCTGTCCCACGAACGGGGACTCGCGGTCGCGACCGCGGTCGCGCTGACCCAGCGCTGACGACGGCCGGTCCCGCGTCGGGGCTGGTCGGGCCCGGAGGCGTGCGGTTTCCCGCACCCGCACGGCGGCTTCCCGAGGCCCGGTCGTCCCTATGGTGGCGGGCATGGACCAGGACCCGAACCCCGTCGCCACCGCTGTCGCACCCGACGCCAGCGAGGTCGAGCAGGTCGTGCGCGGCGCCCTGGCGGACCACGGCCGGCTCGCCGTGGACGCCCGGGACGTCGCCTCGATCGCGGACCTCTACACGCTCGGTCTGACCTCGCACGCATCGGTGACCGTGATGCTCGCGATCGAGGACGACCTCGACACCGAGTTCCCGGACGCGCTGCTGCACCGCTCCACCTTCGCCACGGTCGAGGCCCTCGTCGCCGCGGCCACCACGGCACTCGTCGGCGCCGGCACCCCGACGGGGGCGGCAGCGTGAGCGCCCCCGTGCTCGACCGCCCCGCCGGGTCCGGCCCGGGTGTTCCGGCCGTCGCGAGCGCACCGGCCGTCGCGGCTGCACCCGCCGCCGCGGCCGAAGGGGCTCCCGCGGACCGCTTCGCCGAACGTGCTGCCCGGGTCGCCGAGGTCGCCGCCCGCCACGCGGACGAGGTCGACCGGGACGCCCGACCCCCGCGCGAGGCCATCGCCGCGATGCGCGAGCACGGCCTGCTCGCCGCCGCGGTGCCCGTCCGGCTCGGTGGCGAGGGCGCGACCCTCGCCGAGCTCTCCCGCGTCGCGACCACCCTCGGCCGCTCGTGCGCCGCCACCGGCATGGTGTTCGCGATGCACCACGGCCAGGCGATGGCCCTCTGGCGGCACGGCGGCCCCTCGGCCGGGATCGCCCGCACGGTCGACGCCGTCCGCGACGGGGCGCTCGTCGCGTCCGCGACCACCGAGCGCGGCGTCGGCGGCGACACCCGCCGCAGCACCTGCGCCGTCGAGACCACCGCTGACGGCCGCGTGCACCTGCACAAGGACGCGCCGGTGATCTCCTACGCCACCGAGGCCGACGCGGTCCTCGTCACCGCGCGCCGCTCCCCCGACGCGGCACCGTCCGACCAGCGTCTCGTCGTCTGCCTGCCGTCGGACACCACGCTGACGCAGACGTCGACGTGGGACACCCTCGGCCTCCGCGGGACCTGCAGCCACGGCTGGGTGCTCGACGCCGACACGGACGCCGACCTCGTGCTCCCCGAGGACTACGCCACGATCTCCGCGACGACGGTCCTGCCGGTGTCGCACGTCCTCTGGGCCTCGGTCTGGCTCGGCATCGCCGCCGACGCCGCCGACCGTGCCCGCGCCGCCGTCCGGAAGCAGGCCCGCGCCTCGCTCGGCACGACCCCGCCGTCCGCCCTCCGCCTCGCCGAGCTGCTCGTCGACCTGCAGGCGCTCGGCGACACCGTCCGCCGGTCGGCCGACCGCTTCGACGAGGCCGCCGACGACCCGGAGACCCTCGGGTCGCCCGCCCACGCCCTCGCCGCGAACGCCCTCAAGGTGGGCGCCTCCGAGCGCGCCACCGACCTCGTCACCCGGGCGCTCCGCATCGTCGGGATCGCCGGGTACGCCGCGAGCGGCCAGACCAGCCTCGGCCGCCACCTCCGCGACGCGCACGGCGCCGCGGTGATGGTGGCCAACGACCGACTCCTCGCCGCCGACGCCGACCTCGCCCTCATGACGGGAGCACTGCTGTGACCATCACCCAGCCCGGGACCCAGCCCGACACCGACCAGGACCTCTCCGCGCTCGACGCGGCCCGCGCCGACCTCCGCGGGCGGCTGCTCGCCGACGGGGTCCTGCTCGACCTCGGCTCCCCCGGTCTCTACGGCCGCACGGGCGTCTTCGAGCGCGTGTACGCCGCCGTCGACGCAGCGGCGGTCCGGAGCCAGGCCGACCTCGACGCCGATGTCCTGCGCTTCCCGCCCGTCGAGCCCCTCGCCGCCTTCGAGCGCACCGACTACATCGCGTCCTTCCCCGACCTCGCCGCCGCCGTGTCCGGCTTCACGGGCGACGACCGCGCCCACCGCGCACTCCTGGCGGCCCGCGACCGCGGCGAGCGCTGGGAGTCGTTCCTCGAGCCCGCCGACCTCATGCTGACCCCGGCGGTCTGCCACCCCGTCTACGGGCTGATCGGCGACGTCGTGCCCGCCGGCGGCCGGAACCTCGACGTCCTCGGTGACTCGTTCCGCCGCGAACCGTCCCTCGACCCGATGCGGCTGCAGGCCTTCCACATGCACGAGTTCGTGCACGTCGGCACGCCCGCGTCCGCCCGGGCGCACCGTGACGACCGCATCCCGGGCATGCGCGCGCTGCTCGAGTCCTTCGGTCTCGGCATCGACGTCGTCCCCGCGAACGACCCGTTCTTCGGACGGGTGGGGCAGGTCCTCGCCCGCAACCAGGTCGAGCAGTCGCTCAAGTTCGAGTTCGTCACGCACGTGTACGGCCCGGACCTGCCCGAGACGGCGATCAGCTCGGCGAACCTGCACGAGGACCACTTCGGCACGTCGTTCGGCCTCCGCACCGAGGACGGCGCGGTCGCGCACAGCGCCTGCCTGGCCTTCGGCCTCGAGCGCATCACGATCGCCCTGTTCGCGCTGCACGGCACCGCCCCGGACCGTTGGGACGGCGACGTCCGCGCGGCCCTCGGCCTGTGAGCACGCACCACGGCTGGTCCGGTCGCCCCGCGATGCGGGTCGCCGTCCAGCTCCCCGACGCCGCGCGCGCTGGCGTCGTCCTCTGCCCGCCGCTCGGCCAGGAGGGCGTGATCGCGTACCGCACGCTCCGCCTGCTGGCGGACGGCCTGGAGGATCGTGGCGTGGCCTCGGTGCGCTACGACCCGTCCGGACGTGGCGACTCCGCCGACGACGCGGCTCCGGACGCGCAGGTGCGTTCCGCCCGGTGCGCGGCGGCGCTGCTCCGCCGCGCGGGCGTCGAGCGCATCGCCTTCGTGGGACTGGCGTCGGCCGCGCTCGTCGCGGCGGCCGCCGCGACGGACGACGACGCGCTCGTCGTCTGGGACGCCCCGGCATCCGGCCGAGCATGGCTCCGGGGCCAGCGTGCCCTCGCGGCCGTGTCGGTCAGCGGCGCACTCACGGTGGACGGGGTCGAGTCGCTCGTCGGCATCGACCTCCCGCCGGCCGAGGTCGCGGTCGTCGAGGCACTGACCTACTCGGCGCGCAGCGGTCCGAC
Source organism: Curtobacterium sp. Csp1 (assembly GCF_013347185.1). NCBI lineage: Bacteria > Bacillati > Actinomycetota > Actinomycetes > Micrococcales > Microbacteriaceae > Curtobacterium > Curtobacterium sp. Csp1. Next base: position 3,979,920 of record NZ_CP054594.1, on the reverse strand, counting down.
GATCGCGGTCGTCCGGCCGGGCTCCCGCGCACCCCGGGCCCTCGGGTCGGCCGAGGTGCTCGAGGTTCCGGGCACCGCGGAGCTGCTCGACGGCACGAGCATCGACGCGCGGATCCCCGGGGCAGCGGTCGCCAGGATCGTCGACCGGCTGGACGCCTGGGCACCCGCGGTCGCGACGTCGACCACGGCGCCGGCGCTCGACGAGGTCCTCGACGTCGACGACCGCGTCGCCGAGCGCATCCTCCGGATCGGCCCGCACGGGCTGTTCGCCGTCGAGACGGTGTCGTCGGCGCAGGACGAGGACGCCCCCGTCGTCGTCCTGCACAACGGCGGTGCCGAACACCGCACGGGCGCCACCGACTACCAGGTCGACCTCGCCCGGGCCCTGGCCCGCGACGGCGTCCGGGTGGTCCGGGTCGACCGCCGTGGCACGGGCGAGAGCTCACCGGTGCACGCGGACGAGCAGGCGTTCCTGTTCGCCCAGGAGTGGCTGGACGACCAGCGAGCCGTCGTGGCCGCGTTGCGCGTGCCCGCCGAGCGACTGGCGATCGTCGGGATGTGCGCCGGCGCCTGGCTCGCCGGCCGGGCGGTCGAGGAGCACCCGCGGCTCGTCGTCGAGATCAGCCCGAACGACTACCGCCGCACCCCGGCCGCGCCGGGGTCGTACGCCGAGACCGCACAGGGGGTCGCGGACGCCTCCCCGCTTCGCCGTTGGCTGCGTGGTCCGTACAACCGCTGGGTCCCGGCCGGTCTCCGTGACCGCATCGCCCGTCGGGGTGCCCTGGGCAGCGTGGTCGGTCACCTCGGACCCGTCCTCGACCGCGGCACCGACGTCGTGGTCGTGGCCACCCCCGAGGACGTCGCACTGTTCGACCGGTTCGGCGGGCGCCGTGCGGTCCGACGGTGGGGCGCCCGGCTGACCGTCGTCGAGGTCCCGGACGGCGACCACGCGCTCTTCTCCCCCGGGATGCGCCGGACCGTCGTCGCCGAGGTGCGGTCGCGGGTCGCCGAGACGTTCCCCGCACGGGCGCTGTCCCGCTGAACGCGTCAGGACGTCCGTCAGGGAGTCGGCAGCAGCCCGGTGAACCGCGCGACGGCCGCGGGGTGCTCGACGTGCGCGAAGTGCCCGCAGTCCTCGAGCACCGCCGTGCGCACGGCGGGCAGGAGTGCGCGCAGGTCGTCGAGGTCGGACGGTCGGGCGAACACGTCCCCGCGCCCGACGACCGCCGCGACCGGCACGGTGACCGTCCGCCAGCCGTCGACGTCGTACCCCGCGGCGGCTCGGGCGGTCAGGGCGAACAGCTCCGGGCGGAACTCCTGCACGAACGCGTCGAGCACGCTCCGGTCGAGCCGCCGCACGTGGGCGAACACCGGGGCGGCCAGCAGCGGCAGCAGCCCGACCCGGGCGAGCCCGCGGAGCATGCCGCGTGCTGCTCCACCCGTGACGAGCACCCCCGCGCGGAGCAGCGTGAACGCCGGCAGGGTCCGGAGCGCGCGGAACGGGTGGGCGGCGGCCCGGACCGTCGCCGTCGTGGTCCCGGAGACCAGCCCGAGCGAGCGCACGCGGTCCGGGGCCGTCCGGGCCAGGTGGAGCCCGACGAACGCGCCCATCGAGTGCCCGACGACGTCCGCGGCGGCCACCCCGAGCGCGTCGAGCACGTCCACGACCACCCGGGCTCCCGCGTCGACGTCCACCGGGCGCTCCGGCGGCGGCGACGCACCCCAGCCCGGCAGGTCGAGGAGCACGAGCCCCCGGCCGTCGACGCCGTCAGCGGCCCGGAGCACCGGCGTCCAGGTCGTCCACGACCCCGCGACGCCGTGCAGCAGCACGACGGGACGCGGACCCGGTCGGTGGTGCACCACGACCGGTCCGACGCCGGTCCGGACGACCGTACGACGCAGCGACCACGTGGTCGGGTCGGCCGTCACCGGGTACGGCGCGTAGTCCTCGTCCAGTCGACCGGGGACGGGGTCAGCCGACCGGGACGGGCGCGGTACAGGCGGCGAGCCGGTCGAGCGCCGCGCGGTACTCGGCGACGTCGCGCTGCAGACCGGGCTCGGTGATGATCGACGCCTTGATGCGGCCCTGCACGTCGATGACGAAGGTCGCGCGGGTGGCGAAGCCCTTCTTCTCGAGGAAGACGCCGTACTCCTTCGACACGGCGCCGTGCGGCCAGAAGTCGGCGAGCAGCTCGAAGTCGTAGCCGTGCTGCTCCGCGAACGACCGCAGCGTGGCCTTCGAGTCGACGGAGACCCCGATGAGCTCGACCCGCTGGTCCTCGAACATCGCGATGTTGTCCTGCAGGGTGCACAGCTCGTTGGTGCAGCCCGACGAGAACGCGAGGGGGAAGAAGACGAGGGCGACCGGGCGGACGCCGCGGAAGTCGCTGAGGCGGACGTGCTCACCGAACTGGTTCGGGAGTTCGAAGTCCGGCGCGATCGGTGGGGTGTGCCCGTGTCGCGTGTGCAGGCGCGGGTCGCGCGTGCACGATCGGCAATGGTACGCCGACGGCACCCGAATGCAAGCGCGTGTCCACCTGCGCGTCACCATCAGGCTGCCGGTCGGTGGTGGGGCCTAGAGTGGTGTGGGTTTCCCCGCCGGTCGTGACCCGATCCGAACGGGAACCACCATGTCCGTGACGGTGAACGACCAGGACCCGCGCAGCACCGCAGGGACCGACCAGGACCCGTGAATCGCTCGACGGTCTCGTCGCGACGCACGGCCACCAGCGGGCCCGCGAGATCATGCAGAGCCTGCTGAAGCGCTCGAACGAGCTGCACCTCGGCGTGCCGATGGTCCCGACGACCGACTACGTCAACACGATCGCGCCGGACCGGTGGATCCGCTGGAACGCCGCGATCACCGTGCACCGCGCGCAGCGCCCCGGCATCGCCGTCGGCGGCCACATCTCGACGTACGCGTCGAGCGCCGCGATGTACGAGGTCGGCTACAACCACTTCTTCCGCGCGCAGGACCACGCGTCCGGCGGCGACCAGGTGTTCTTCCAGGGCCACGCCTCCCCCGGCATGTACGCCCGCGCCTACATGGAAGGCCGCCTCAGCGAGGACCAGCTCGACGGCTTCCGCCAGGAGAAGTCGCACGCCGGTGGCGGCCTGTCGTCGTACCCGCACCCGCGCCTCATGCCGCACTTCTGGCAGTTCCCGACCGTGTCGATGGGCATCGGCCCGATCAACGCGATCTACCAGGCCCAGCAGGCCAAGTACCTCACCAACCGCGGCATCAAGGACGCCGGCGACCAGCAGGTCTGGGCGTTCCTCGGCGACGGCGAGATGGACGAGGTCGAGTCGCGCGGTCAGCTGCAGGTCGCGGCGAACGACGGGCTCGACAACCTGAACTTCGTCATCAACTGCAACCTCCAGCGCCTCGACGGCCCGGTGCGCGGCAACGGCAAGATCATCCAGGAGCTCGAGGCGTTCTTCCGCGGTGCCGGCTGGAACGTCATCAAGGTCGTGTGGGGCCGCGAGTGGGACGACCTGCTCGCGCGTGACACCGACGGCGCGCTGCTCAACCTGATGAACGCCACGCCGGACGGCGACTACCAGACGTACAAGGCCGAGAACGGCGCCTACGTCCGCGAGAACTTCTTCGGGCGCGACCCGAAGGCGCTCGAGCTGGTCAAGGACTACTCGGACGACCAGATCTGGAACCTCAAGCGCGGTGGCCACGACTACCGCAAGGTCTACGCCGCGTTCAAGGCCGCGACCGAGCACAAGGGCCAGCCGACCGTCATCCTCGCGAAGACCGTCAAGGGCTACGGCCTCGGCCCGAGCTTCGAGGGCCGCAACGCGACCCACCAGATGAAGAAGCTCACGCTCGACAACCTCAAGCAGTTCCGCGACGAGATGCGCATCCCGATCTCCGACGCGCAGCTCGAGGAGAACCCCTACACGCCGCCGTACTACCACCCGGGCAACGACGACGAGGCGATCCAGTACATGCACGAGCGTCGCCGCGAGCTCGGCGGCTACGTGCCGGAGCGCCGGACGAAGTACACGCAGTTCACCCTCCCCGAGGACGCGAAGTACCAGGTCGTGAAGAAGGGCTCCGGCAAGCAGGAGGTCGCCACGACCATGGCGTTCGCGCGCCTGCTCAAGGACCTGCTCCGTTCCCCGGACTTCGGCGACCGCGTGGTCCCGATCATCCCGGACGAAGCACGCACGTTCGGCATGGACGCGTACTTCCCGACCGCCAACTCCTCCTGGCCTACAAGGAGAGCCCGCAGGGCCAGATCGTCCACGTCGGCATCAACGAGGCGGGCGCACTCGCGGCGTTCACCGCGATCGGCACCTCGTACTCGACGCAGGGCGAACCGCTCATCCCGGTCTACGTCTTCTACTCGCAGTTCGGGTTCCAGCGCACCGGCGACGCCATTTGGGCGGCGGGCGACCAGATGGCGAGGGCCTGCAGCACGCCGACGGCCACTCGCTGCTCCTCGCGGCGACGAACCCGGCGGTCGTGTCCTACGACCCGGCGTACGGCTACGAGATCGGGCACATCGTCCGCTCCGGTCTCGAGCGCATGTACGGCACGAACGAGGACGGCTCGCCGAAGCACGCCGACCCGAACGTCATGTACTACCTGACGGTCTACAACGAGCCGCTCGTGCAGCCGGCCGAGCCCGAGGGCGTCGACGTCGAGGGCATCGTCAAGGGCATGTACCTGCTCAAGCCGAGCGAGCACGACGGCCCCAAGGCCCAGCTGCTCGCGTCCGGTGTCGCGGTGCCGTGGATCCTCGAGGCGCAGCAGCTCCTCGCCGAGGACTGGGGCGTGTCCGCCGACGTCTGGAGCGTCACGAGCTGGGGTGAGCTGTACCGCGACGGTCTCGACGCGGAGCAGCACGCGTTCCTCAACCCGAACGAGCAGCCGCGCACCCCGTACGTGACCGAGCGCCTGCTCGGCACCGAGGGTCCGGTCGTCGCCGTGAGCGACTTCATGCACCAGGTGCAGGAGCAGATCCGCCCGTTCGTGCCGACCGACTACGCGACCCTCGGCGCCGACGGCTTCGGCTTTTCGGACACGCGTCCGGCCGCCCGCCGCTTCTTCCACATCGACGGCCCCTCGGTCGTCGTGCGGACGCTGCAGCAGCTCGCCCGCCAGGGCAAGGTCGACCAGGCCGTCGTCCAGCAGGCGATCGACCGCTACCGCCTGCACGACGTCACCGCCGGCACGACCGGCAGCGCTGGCGGCGAGAGCTGATCAGCAGGTGAGCACCCCCCGCACCGACACCGCCGTGGGCCGGGAGAGCGATCGTGACCGCGCGCTCTCCTGGCTCCGGCAGGTGTCGGGCGAACTCTCGACCGCGACGATCAAGCGGCTCGAGGACACCCTCCCGTGGTACAGCGAGATGCCCCCTGGGCGCTGGCTCGAGGGCAGCGCGTCGACGCCGTGGATCGCGGCCGCCGACGTCTTCGGCTCCGCGCCGCGCGAGCTCCTGCGCTCGGTGAGCCTGCAGCAGACCCTGCAGCTCATCCGCGTGGTGGTCACCGTCGTCGAGGAACGTGCCAAGGACGACGAGATGCTGCAGGAGGCGATCCTGAAGTACTCGCGGGACATCGGGACGCCCGGCTCGAGGCCCTCGTCGTCGACTCCATCCTGTCCGGCGAGTACGACGACGAACTCCCCTCCCGCATCGCGGCGCTCGGCTGGCACGGCCACGGCGAGGTCGCGGTCCTGGTCGGCAACGCCCCGAAGCAGCTCGAGGTCGACCAGATCCGGCGGACCGCACGGCACATGGACGCCGACGTGCTCATCGGCGTCCAGGGATCGCGGCTCGTGGTCGTCATCGGCCGCGCCACCCCGCGGGACGACGTCCCCGAGGGCGAGGAGCCCGTCTCCTTCACCGCCATCGCGCAGGCCCTCGAACCGTCCTTCGGCGAGGGCCACCTGGTCCTCGGCAACGAGGTCCCCGGGGTCGTCGACGCCTCGACCAGCGCGAAGGGCGCCCTCGCCGGGTTCGCCGTCGCGCGGGCCTGGCGCGGCGCCCCACGCCCGGCGCTGGCGGACGACCTGCTGCCCGAACGGGCCCTCGCCGGCGACCCGCTGGCCCGGTCCGCCCTCGTCCAGCGCATCTACGTGCCGCTCAAGGACCAGTCCACCGAGCTCCTCCAGACGCTCTGGTGCTACCTGGACACCGGCCGGTCGCTCGAGGCCACGGCCCGCGAGCTCTTCGTGCACCCGAACACCGTGCGCTACCGGCTCCGCCGCGTCGCCGACGTCATCGGGTGGGACGCCACGCACGCCCGCGACGCCCTCATCGTGCAGTCGGCGCTCATCCTCGGCGCCATGTCCGAGTCGAACACCGGCCGCCGGCGGCCTGCCGCGCGACGATAGGGATCGCACAAGGTCTCCGGCGGATCGCTGTCGGAAGTCCACACGCTCCTCGGCCGCCGCGGCAGGAAGGATCGATGGGTGATCGTCGTCGTCGCGCCCGGACAGGGCTCCCAGACCCCCGGCTTCCTCGCTCCCTGGCTCGAGGACGCCGCCGTCCGTGACCGCGTGGGCGCGTGGTCCGACGCGATCGGCGTCGACCTCGTGCACCACGGCACCGAGTCCGACGCCGACACCATCAAGGACACCGCGCTCGCGCAGCCGCTCATCGTGGCCGCGGGCCTGGTCACCGCCGACGCCCTGCTCGCCGACGGCCGTCGTGCCCTCGTCGGCGGGGTCGCCGGCCACTCCGTCGGCGAGTTCACCGCCGCAGCCGTGGCCGGGATCCTCGAGCCGACCGACGCCGTGTCGCTCGTCGCCGAGCGCGGCCGGGCCATGGCCGACGCAGCCGCCCTCGAACCGACCTCGATGGCCGCCGTCCTGGGGGGCGACCCGGACGCGGTCGCCGCGGCGCTCGAGCAGCACGGCCTCGTCCCCGCGAACCACAACGGCGGCGGCCAGACCGTCGTCGCCGGTCCGGCCGACGGCATCGCCGCCCTCGCCTCGGAGCCGCCCGCCAAGGCCCGCGTGGTCCCGCTCGCGGTCGCCGGCGCCTTCCACACGCGGTACATGGCCCCCGCCGTCGCCCGTGTCGCCCCGGTCGCGGCCGCCGCCACCGCGCACGACCCGAGCCTGCCGATCTGGACGAACGCCGACGGCTCCCGCGTCGACGACGGCCGCCGTTTCGTCGACCTCATGGTCCAGCAGATCGAGAACCCCGTGCACTGGGACGCCGTGATGGAGTCCTTCGCCGCCGCCGGCGTCACCGGCATCATCGAACTGGCCCCGGCCGGTGCCCTGGTCGGCCTCGCGAAGCGCGGCCTCCGCGGCACCCCGACCGTGGCGATCAAGACCCCCGACGACCTGCCCGCCGCCGTCGAGCTCCTGGAGCGCGACCGCGACCAGTCCGCAGGCCAGGAAGCAGACGCAACCGCATGACCGACGCGACCACGCCGTCCCCCGCCACCGACGGGACGGCCGCTCCCCGTGCCTCCCGTCCGCTGCTGCAGCAGCGTCGCGGCCACGAGTTCACCCGCATCCTCGCGTTCGGCGCCGCCCGCGGCGAGAACGTCGTCCCGAACGACGACCTCGTCGGCCCGATCGACTCCTCCGACGAGTGGATCCGGCAGCGCACCGGCATCGTGACCCGCAAGCGCGCGGGCGCCGACGTCGAAGCGGTCGACCTCGCCGAGGCCGCCGCGCGCGAGGCGATCGCGAAGGCCGGCATCGAGCCGTCGCAGATCGGCGTCGTGCTGGTGAGCACCGTCACGCACACCGTGGCGACCCCGTCGATGGCGTCCCTGCTCGCCGAGCGCATCGGCGCCACCCCGGCCGCGGCGTACGACGTCAGCGCCGCGTGCGCCGGCTACGCGTACGGCATCGCCCAGGCCGACTCGTTCATCAAGTCCGGTCTCGCCGACCACGTGCTCGTCGTCGGCGCCGAGAAGCTCAGCGACGTCGTCGACCCGACCGACCGTTCCATCTCGTTCCTCCTCGGTGACGGGGCGGGCGCGGCCGTGGTCGGCCCGAGCGACTTCCCCGGCATCGCCCCGACGATCTGGGGCTCGGACGGCTCGAAGTGGGACGCGATCGGCATGACCGCGACCTACAACGAGTGGGCCGCCGGCGCACCCCGACCGACCATGCGCCAGGCCGGACAGACGGTGTTCCGCTGGGCCGTGTGGGAGATGGTCAAGGTCGCCCGCCAGGCACTCGAGACCGCCGGGGTCCGCCCCGAGGACCTCGCCGCCTTCGTGCCGCACCAGGCGAACATCCGCATCATCGACGAGTTCGCCAAGCAGCTCGGCCTGCCGGACACCGTGACGATCGCCCGCGACATCACCACGACCGGCAACACCTCCGCCGCGAGCATCCCCCTCGCCACGCACCGCCTGCTCGAGGAGCACCCGGACCTGTCGGGCGGCCTCGCCCTGCAGATCGGCTTCGGCGCCGGACTCGTGTTCGGTGCGCAGGTGGTCGTCCTCCCCTAGTCCCCCGCGCCTCCGCGCACGGATCGAGCCCGTGCCCTAGGCTGTCCCACGGTCAAACGACACCCCCCTCAAGGAGAACCCTCATGGCCCTGTCCAACGAAGAAGTCCTCGCCGGCCTGGCCGAGCTGATCAACGACGAGACCGGCATCGCGACCGACACCGTCGCCGCCGACAAGTCGTTCACCGACGACCTCGACATCGACTCGATCTCGATGATGACCATCGTCGTGAACGCCGAGGAGAAGTTCGACGTGAAGATCCCGGACGAAGAGGTCAAGAACCTCAAGACCGTGGGCGACGCCGTCGACTTCATCGTCAAGGCGCAGGCCTGACGCGAGCTTCCTGAGCGCCGCGGCCCCGGCGGAACTGCCGCGGGCCGCGGCGCTCGTCTCGTCCACCCCCGGCTCCCCACGCGAGCCAGCTCGTCCAACGAAAGAACACGTCGTTCCATGACCAACAAGACCGTCGTCGTCACCGGGATCGGTGCCATCACGCCCCTCGCCGCGACCGCCCCGGAGACGTGGGAGGCGCTGCTCGCCGGCAAGTCCGGCATCACCCGCATCGAGGACCCGCGCTACGCCGAGCTCGAACTCCCCGTCGAGTTCGCCGGCCAGGGCCGCCGGTTCCTCACCGACCAGCTCACCCGCCCGGAGACGAAGCGCCTCGACCCGTCGTCGCAGCTGTCGCTCGTCGCCGCGCGCGAAGCCTGGGCCGACGCCGGCATCGACCCGGAGACCGTCGTCCCCGAGCGCCTCATCGTCGACTGGGCGACCGGCATCGGCGGCGTCAACACGCTGCTCGACGCCTGGGACACCCTGCGCGAGAAGGGCCCGCGCCGCGTCATGCCGATGACGGTGCCGATGCTCATGGCGAACGGCCCCGCCGCCGCCATCGAGATGGAGTTCGGCGCCCGCGGCGGAGCCCGCACGTACCTCTCGGCCTGCGCGTCCTCGACCGAGTCCCTCGCCGAGGCCTACCGCCACGTCGCATCGGGCGAGGCCGACATCGTCATCACCGGCGGCGCCGAGGCCGCGCTGCACCCGCTGCCCCTCGCCGCGTTCGCCGCGATGCAGGCCCTGTCGCGCCGCAACGACTCCCCGGAGACCGCCTCGCGGCCGTACGACGTGACGCGTGACGGCTTCGTCCTCGGTGACGGCGCTGCGGCGCTGATCCTCGAGACCAAGGAGCACGCCGAGGCCCGCGGCGCGAAGATCTACGCCGAGGTCGCCGGTGCCGGCATCACCTCGGACGCGTTCCACATCACCGCCCCGGACCCCGAGGGCAGCGCCGCCGCCCGCGCGGTCATCACGGCGCTCGAGCACGCCGGCGCCGCCCGCGAGGACGTCGTCCACGTCAACGCGCACGCGACCTCCACCCCGGTGGGCGACGTGGCCGAGTACCACGCCATGCGTCGCGTCTTCGGCGACCACCTGGACAACGTGGTCGTCTCGGCGACCAAGGCGTCCACGGGGCACCTGCTCGGCGGTGCCGGCGCGATCGAGGCCGCGTTCACCGTCCTCGCCCTGCACGAGCGCGTCGCCCCGCCGACGATCAACCTCACGCAGCAGGACCCGGAGATCGTCATGGACGTCGCCACCGCGCCGCGCGAGCTGCCGGCGGGCGACCTGCTGGCGGTCAGCAACTCGTTCGGCTTCGGCGGGCACAACGCCGTGGTCGCGTTCCGCTCGGTCTGACCCCCGGTCACGGCCTGGAGGCCCGTCCTGCGTCCGCAGGGCGGGCCTCCGTCGCGTCGTGGCCGGCCCCGGCACGCCCGGCGACCACCGGGAACGACGGACGCCGCCCGCTCCGGAGGGAGCGGACGGCGTCCGGGGTGCGGGAGGAACCGGGCGGGCGGAACCGTGCGGGTCAGCCGACGCGGTGCAGCCAGACGACGGGGTTGCCCTCGGCGGCGTGGCGGAAGGGCTCGAGTTCGTCGTCCCAGGCCTGCCCGAGGGCGAGCCGGAGCTCCCGGTGCAGCTCGAGGGCGTTGCTCCCGGCGAGCTCCATGGCGTAGCGGACCCGGTCCTCGGGGACGACCATGTTGCCGGACACGTCAGTCTGCGCGAAGAAGACGCCGAGGTCCGGCGTGTGCATCCAGCGGCCGCCGTCGGACTCCGCCGTCGGTTCCTCGGTGACCTCGAAGCGCAGGTGCTCCCAGCCGCGCAGGGCAGAGGCGATCGCCGCGCCGGTGCCGACCTGCCCGGTCCAGGTGAACTCCGTCCGACGGGAGCCGTCGAGCGCGGGCTGGTCGAGCCACGAGAAGTTCACGGCGCGGCTCATCGCGCGACCTGCCGCCCATTCGACGTGCGGGCAGAGCGCGCGTGGTGAGGAGTGCACGTAGAGCACTCCTGTCGTCGTTCCGTTCACGATTCCTCCGCTTCGTCAGGTGCGACTTCCCCATCGACCTGTGGTGCGGAGTCCCGGAACGGGACATCGGTATCCGATTGTGATGTCCTTGCGGACACGCCCATTATGCATGTCACCGGCTGCGAACGCCACACCCGGGCCGCACGGATCGCGGCGACGTCAGTGCATGACGGCTCCGGTTGCGTCGACCGGGTGGCGCTCCCCCGCGCGGAGCGGGACCGGGATCCGGTTCTGCTCGGGTGGGATCGGGCAGGCGAACTGGAACGAGAACGCGCACGGCGGCAGGACGAGGCGGTCCCAGTCGAGCAGCACCTCGGCACCGGAGTCGTCGGCGGCGAGGGCATCGGCGCCGGGGTCGTCGAGGTACAGGAAGCGGCCCATCGAGTACGAGCTGCCGGGGTCGTCCTCGGGCAGGGCGCTCGTGGCGTCCTGCACGATGAGCTGCAGGCGGGCGACACCGTGGTGGACCGCGGAACGCACCGCCAGGAGCTCCAGGGGGGCGCCGTCGACCTCGGTCGAGACGGTGCCGGCGACCACGAGCGGATCGCCGGCGGCGTCGACGACGCTGCCACGATCCTCCTGGCCGGTGGTCGCCCGGAACCTGCCGGAGGTGACGTGCGACGGCGACGCGTCGAAGCGCGCGATCGTCGCGAAACGGGTGACCGCGTCGCTCGCCGGGTCCCACACCCGCAGCGTGTGCCCGTGCACCGTCGCTGCCGTGCCGTCCGCGAAGGCGACCGTCGAGGGGACGACCGCCTGGTCGCCGGCGACGAGCACCGCCCCGTCGACCGGGACCCCGTCGACGACGATGCCGTCCGCAGCCTCGGCCGTGACCGTCAGTCCACCGGGTGCCGGCGCCCACCGCCCCGGCACGGGCCAGACCGGCTGGGGCTGCTCGACGAGCTGCGTCGTCACCAGCGCGAGCGGTCCCCGCGCGCTGCGGGCCCAGCGGTCGCGCTCGGCGACGTGGTCCGCCAGGGACCGCTCGGTCACGACTGCTCCTGGCGGGGGTAGATGACCTTCTGGACGATGATGATCACCGAGGCGGCGAACGGCACGGCCACGAGCGCGCCGAGGACTCCGCCGATCGTGCCGCCGGCCACCGCCGCGATCACCACGAGGGCGCCGGGGACCTGCACCGCACGGGACATGATGCGCGGCGAGATGAGGTAGGCCTCGACCTGCATGTAGACGAGGTAGTAGATCGCCGCGGCCAGTGCGGTCGCGGGCGAGGCGAACAGGCACAGCAGCGAGATGATGATCGCCGCGGCCAGCGTGCCGACGAGCGGGATGAGCGACCCGAGGAACGCGAAGGTCGCCAGGAGCACCGGCAGCGGCGCCCCGATGATGAGCAGGAACACGAGGCTGAGGATGCCGTTGATGAGCGCTTGGCTGATCTGCCCGACGACGTAGCGACCGACCGCCTGGGTGATCTGCTCGCTGACGTCGATGAAGTTCTCGCGCCGGGTGGCCGGGACGAACCGGTACGCCATCGACTTGAGGCCGCGCATCGACGCCAGGAAGTACAGCATCAGGATGATGACGATCACGGCACCGGTCAGGCCGGAGAGGATCCCGCCGCCGACCGCCAGGATGCCGCCGCCCAGGCTGAGCAGGTTGCCCGGGTCCTCGACGAAGGACTGCACGACAGGTCCTGCACCCACTCCTGCCGCGAGATGTCCTGCACGATCTCGGGGAAGTTCTGGATGAGGTTCGTCGCCTGCTGGATGAGGATCGGGACGACCGCGAACACGACCCCGGCGAAGGCCGCGAGGACCCCGACGACCACGATCGTGATCGCCGACCACCGCGGGATGTACCGCTCGAGGAACGACACCAGCGGGTCGATGCCGAGCGACAGGAACAGGGCGACGCCGATGTAGACGAGGACCGTGCTCAGCTCGCTGACGATCGTGCCCACGAGCAGGGCGATCAGGACGCCGAGCGCCCCCGTGAAGCCGATCCGGAAGGCATTGACCCGGACCCCGGTGCCGGCCTGGGTCCTCTCGAACGTCACGTTCGGGGTCGGGCCGTGCTCCTCCGACTCGTCGTGCTTGCGCTTGAACTGCATGGGAGACGGGTCAGCCTTCCTCGGGCGTTTCGCGTAGGGCGGGCGGGACTTGAACCCGCGGATCGTTCGGTTATGAGCCGACTGCCTTGACCAGCTTGGCTACCGCCCCTCGGAGGCCGTTCAGGCCACCGCTTCCCCACGATACAGCGACTCGAACGTCGACAGCGTGCGGTTGATGTCGTGTGCCTCGATCATCGCCAGGCTGCGCTCGCGCATCGTCGTGTAGTCCTCGTCCGACGCGGTCAGCACCGTCGTGAGCTTCGCCGCGAGGTCGGCGGCGTCGCCCGGGGTGAAGAGGTACCCGTTGCCGTCGATCAGGTGCGGCAGCGCCATCGAGTCGGCCGCCACGACGGGCAGCCCGGAGGCCATCGCCTCGAGCGAGGAGATGCTCTGCAGCTCGGCCGTCGACGGCATCGCGAACACGGTGCCGTTCGTCAGGGCCTGCCGCTTCGCCTCGTCCGTGACGAAGCCCGCGAACCGCACCCGGTCGTCGAGGCCGAGCTCGTGCACGAGCGCCGTCAGCTTCGGGATCATCTCGCCGCCGCCGACGATGGTCAGGTGGGCCTGCAGCTCGGGGGGGCGACGCGGCCGACGAAGACGATCTCGTTCGTGGCCGGTCGTCCCGGTCGCGCGGTGTAGCGGGAGGCGTCGATGCCGCACGAGATCGCGAGGACCTGCTGCCCGGCGATCGCCTTGCGCAGGTAGTCGGCGGCGAGCACCGTCGGCGTCGTGATCGCGTCGGCCAGCCGGTAGGTCTTGGCGGCGTCGTTCCAGGCGATCTTGAGCGCGATCGGCAGCGTGAACCGACCGAACGGCGTGTACTCGAGCAGGTTCTCGGGCATGAAGTGGTTGGTGCCGACGACGCGGATGCCGCGCTCGTGGGCCTCCTGCACGATCCCGCGCCCGATGACGATGTGGGACTGGATGTGCACGACGTCCGGCTGCACGGCGTCGAGGATCGGGCCGGTCCACTTGCGGACGCTCCAGGGCCAGACGAAGCGGAGCCACGCGTGCCACGGCCACTTGTACGACTTCAGCCGGTGTACCGTGAGGGTGACGCCGCGGTGCTCCTCGTCGAAGGTGCCGTGGTGGGCGCTCGACGCCGGGGCGACGACGTGGACCTCGTGCCCGCGTTCCGCGAGGCCGACGGCGAGCTGCTCGGCGAACGTGGCGGCGCCGTTGACGTCCGGCGGGAAGGTGTCCGCGGCGATCAGGACACGGAGCGGTCGGGAGCCGCCCGTCGCACCCGTCGGTTCGGCGGTGGCGGTGGTGGCGTCCTCTGACACGGCTGGCGTCGTCCTCTCGTGGGCGGGTGCTGGTCGGTCCTCGACGGTACCGCACGCTCCCGGAGGGACGCGTCCGCCTCGCGGCGGACCCGGGCTGCGGTCAGGCGGGCAGGCGGCAGCGCGCAGCACAGCGCCGCTGGTCAGCTCCGCACAGCGCCGCTGGTCAGCTCCGCACAGCGCCGCTGGTCAGCTCCGCACAGCGCCGCCGGTCAGCTCCGCGACTCCGGGTGGTGCTTGGCGAGCAGGAAGACCCCGGTGATCGCGACGACCGCGGCGACGAGGAACCCGAGCACGGCGAACCAGGGCGCCCCCTCGGCCTCGCCGAGCACCAGGACACCGATGCCGACCGCCACGATCGGGTCGATCACCGTGAGCCCGGCGATGACCAGGTCGGCCGACCCGCTCGAGTACGCGTTCTGCACGAAGTACCCGCCGAGCGCCGCCGCGACGACGACCCCGACGATCGCGAGCACCGTGAGCCAGTCGAACGTGCCGGCGACGAACCGGTTGAGCACGACCTTCGCGAGCGTCGCGACGAAGCCGTAGAGGACGCCCGCCGCGACGATGTAGTACAGCGCGACCTGGTGCTTCGCGGCGAACCGGAACGAGACGAGCACGACCGCCAGCACCACGACCAGGATGAGCAGGATCGTCGTCAGCTGGGCGGCGTCGATCGCGCTCTCCCGACCGACGAAGGCTGCGATCGCGACGAAGATCCCGACGCCGACGATGCACGTCCAGACGGCGCGACGGGCTTGCTGCCCGAGCGGCCGGCCGCTCGACCGCGACGAGAACCACGTGGTGATGACGAGGGCCACCGCCCCGAGCGGCTGCACGACGATGAGCGGCGCGTTCGTGATGCTGAAGAGCTGCAGGACGACCGCGAGCCCGAGCATGAGCGTGCCGAGCACCCAGTACCCGCTGCCGAGCAGCGCGAGCACGTGCCGGACCGAGAGCCCCTCGGACTGCCGGCCGAGCTTGGCCTCGACCCGCTGGACTCCGCGGCTCTGGAACTGCGCGCCGAGCGACAGGAAGACCGCACCGACGAGGGCGACGGGGATCATCAGGGCCTGGAAGGGTGTCAGGTTCACCGCATCCGGGATCGGGAGGTCCGTCGTCACGCGATGAGGCTACCGGTCACCGCCGGATAACCTGGGTGAATGGCCGTTCTCCCCATCCGCATCACCGGCGAACCCGTCCTGCACGAGCGCGCAGCCGAGGTCACCGTCTTCGACGACGACCTGCGCACCCTGGTCGACGACATGTTCGAGACCATGGACCTGGCCCCGGGGGTGGGCCTGGCCGGCCCGCAGGTCGGCGTCGGGAAGCGGCTCTTCGTGTACGCATGGACCGATGATGACGAGGTCCTGCACCGCGGCGTCGCGGTGAACCCCGTGCTGTGGACGAGCCCCCTCGTGCCCGAGGCCGTGGAGGAACTCGACGAGGACGACGAGTCCGAGGGCTGCCTCTCGATCCCGGGCGAACGCTTCCCGCTGCGCCGCGCCGAGGGGGTCCTGCTCCGCGCCGTCGACGCCGAGGGCACCCCGTTCGAGGTCGAGGCCCACGGCTGGCTCGCCCGGATCTTCCAGCACGAGTACGACCACCTCGACGGCTACCTGTACGCCGACCGCCTCGGGCACCCCTACGCCAAGCAGGCGGCGAAGGCCGTCCGCAAGAGCAGCTGGGGCGTCCCGGGCAAGTCCTGGCTCCCCGGCCGCGACCACCCCGAGGGCTGACGCAGCGCGGCCCGGTGCGGTCCGCCGCGGTCCGGCGCGCTCACCGGACCGGCCTGGAGGCGCGGGTCACCCCCGGTGGGCGAGCAGCGCCTCCTGCAGGCGGTCCCGGTCCGGGTGGCCGGGGCAGTACTCGAGGAGCCCGGCAGCGACGCGCGCCTGGTCGTCCGTCTCGACGGCAGCCGTCCACGGTGCGACCCCGCGCTCCGCGCAGGTCGCCGCGAGGTCGCGCAGGTCGACGGTGTCGTCCGCTGCGCGGACCGCGGCCTGCTGCTGCGCGGACATCTCGGTCCCGGTGATCGGCTTCGCCGTGCAGTCCGTCCGGTCCGCCTCCCACGCGGCGGCGTAGGTCGTGTAGGTCTCCGTCGCGTCGCCCTGCCCCGTGCGGCACACGAACGCGAAGACGATCGGCGCGCTGCCGGAGGCGGCGACCTCGGCCCCGGAGGTGGCGTCGACCGAGCCGTCCAGCTCGGGCTCGACACCGGCCGTGCACCCCGCGAGGCCGAGCGCCGCGGCGACGATGACCGTCGTGGCGAGGGCGCGGCGCAGGGTGGTCACCTGTGAACGCTAACAGCTTCCGTCCGGACGCGACCTGCGAACCCGGCGCAGCCAGCCCAGCCCGCCCCAGCCGGCCGCCCCGAGACTCGGCTCGGCGGACAAGACTCGCGGCCCGCAACGCGCGTCTCGTCCGCCAGCGCGAGACTCGGCGCACCCGACCACCGCGCCCGCGCAACCATCCCGCGCACGGGCCCCGCACGCGGGACTCGCCCCGGAACGCGAGAAGGCCCCCACCGCGAACGGTGAGGGCCTGCCTGCTCCCCGAGTTGGACTCGAACCAACAACCTGCCGGTTAACAGCCGGCTGCTCTGCCAATTGAGCTATCGAGGATCACTGCCCGCTGAGGTGAACCCCCTGCGAACAACGGGTACCAGCATAGCAGGACGCAGCGGCCCGCGCGCGGTCAGTACCCGGCGGCGGGGTCGACCACCCCGACGAACCCCTCGCCCGCTCCGCCCAGGAACGCGGTCGTGTTCGTGCGCACGCGCTCGGCGAGGAGCGCCGCCACCATCTCCGGCGTGTCCGCCTGGTGCGGCGTGATGACGACCCCTGGTGTGGTCCACAGCGGGTGTCCGTCCGGCAGCGGCTCGGGATCCGTGACGTCCAGCCCGGCGCCGGCGACCTCGCCGTCGTGCAGCGCGGCCACCAGGGCGTCCGTGTCGACCAGACCGCCGCGGGCGATGTTCACGATCCGGGCGCTCGGCTTCATGCGGGCGAACTGCGGTGCCCCGAGGAGCTTCGCGGTGCCGCTCGTCATCGCCGCGGCGACCATCACGACATCGGCGTCCGGCAGCACGGCGTCGAGCTCGTCGGTCGTGACGGTGCGGTCGGCGCCCGGGACGGGGTCGCTCGAGCGCCGCACCACGGTCACCGACACCTCGAACGGTGCGAGCAGTCGGATGTACTCGAGCGCGATGCCCCCGGCGCCGATGACCACGACGTTCCGGCCGTACAGCGAGACGCCCTCGGGCTCGGTCGCCCACGAGGCCGCCCGCGCACGCTTCGGCAGGACCCGCAGCGTCGCGAGCGTCAGGGCCAGGGCGTGCTCGGCGACCGGTTCGGCGTACGCGCCCTTGGCCGAGGTGAAGAGCACCCGGTCCCCGTGCTCCTCGATGAGGTGGGCGAACGCGTCCACCCCCGCGAACGGCAGCTGCACCCACCCGACGCCCGGCGCCCGGTCGAGCGCCGCGGCGAGCCCGTCGGGGTCGCGCGCGTCGAGCCAGACGACCGCGCGGGTGTCCTCGTCGAGCGGCGCGACCGTCCCGCCGGCGTCGGTGACCGCTGCGACGTGCAGGTCGGCCGGCGACGGCAGGATCGCGACCGGTCCGGCGGTGGGCGGCGCCACCGGGAGGGGTGCGCCGGCGTCGGTCACGACGGCACGGTGGCCGCGGGTGGGGGTCCCGGTGGTGGTCGTCATGCCGACGGGGTACGGCGGACCGTGCCCCGGAAGCGGTGGCGGGTCGGCGCTTGACCGGCCGGGACGCCGTCGCCGCCAGGGTCTTGACGTACGGGTCGACGGGGTTGTCGAGGACCTCGTCGAAGGTGCCGAGCCCGACCACACGGCCGTCGGCCATGACGGCGACGCGGTCGGCCAGGGCACGGGCCTCGCGGAGGTCGCTCGACACGACCACGGCGGAGAACTGCCGACCCCGCTGCAGGTTCGTGAGCGCCTCGAGCACGGACTGCCGCACGAGCACGTCGACACCGCGGGCCGGCTCGTCGGCGACGAGGAGCTGCGGTTCGAGGACCAGCGCGCGGGCGAGGGCGACGCGCTGCCGCTGGCCGCTCGAGAGCTCCCAGGTGTTCAGTCGCATGACGCCGAGCGGCAGGTGCACGGCGTCGACCAGGCGGGCCACGATGAGCCCGGCCTCCTTCCGGTCGAAGCGACGGTCGCGCACGTAGATCGGTTCGGCGATCGCCTCGCCGACGGTCAGGTCCGGGCTCAGCCGGTCGGCGCCGTCCTGCGGCAGGTACCCGATCCGACCGGTCAGCCGGGCGGCCTTGCGCGACGTCGGTCGGAGCCCGCGCACCTTCTGCCCGAGCACGGTGAGCTCGCCACCGGTGATGTGCCGTCGGTGCGCCCCCTCGCCCTCGCCGGTCGCGCCGAGCTGGCCGGCGATCGCCGCGGCGAACGTGGACTTGCCCGAGCCGGACTCGCCGAGCACGGCGAGGATCTCCCCCTGTCGGACGGTCAGGCTCACCCCGTCGACGGCCCGGATCGCGGCTGCGCCGCGAGCCCCCCGGTACTCGATCGAGACGTCGTCTGCGACGACCGCCGGGCCGTTCACCGCGATCATGGATCCCCTTCCGCGGCGCCCCTGACTGCGACCGCGCCTGTCGGTCGCGACGGTGCGGTCACGACGTGGTGCGGTGGAGGTGACCGCCTGGAGGCGCGACCCGCGTCGCGGACGCGGGTCGCGCCTCCAGGCTGGTCGCCACCGGATCAGGACCCGGCGTGCTCCAGTTCGACCAGCGTACGCCGTCGCTCGGCCTGCTCGGCCGGGTCCGGGACCGGCAGCGACGCGAGGAGCCGCTGCGTGTACGGGTGCTGCGGCGCGCCGAGCACCTCGGCGGTCGTGCCGGTCTCCACGAGGTCGCCACGGTAGAGGACCGCGATGCGGTCAGACAGCGCCCCCACGACCGCCAGGTCGTGGCTGATGAACAGCGAGGCGAAGCCGAGGTCCTGCTGGAGCTCGAGGAACAGCTCGAGCACGCGAGCCTGCACGGACACGTCGAGCGCGCTCGTCGGCTCGTCGGCGATGAGCAGCTTCGGCCGGAGCGCGAGCGACCGGGCGAGCGACGCGCGCTGCCGCTGGCCGCCGGAGAGCTCGTGCGGGTAGCGGTCGCCGTACGCGGCGGGCAGCTGCACCGCCTCGAGCAGCTCGTCGACGCGCTTCCGGGCGTCTCGGGGGTTCCGGACCTCGCCGTGCACGACGAGGGGTTCGGCGACGCACTCCGCGATCGTCAGCAGCGGGTTGAACGAGGTCGCCGGGTCCTGGAAGACGAACCCGATGTCCTTCCGGTGCCGCTTGAAGTCCCGTTCGCGGTACCCCAGCATCTCGGTCCCGAGGACGTTCAGCGACCCGCCCGTGATCCGGGTGAGTCCCGCGATGGCCCGGCCGATGGTGGTCTTGCCGGAGCCGGACTCCCCCACCAGGCCGAGGACCTCGCCGGGACGGATCGCCAGGTCGACGCCCTTCACCGCGCGGAACGCCGGCGAGCCGAGCCGGCCCGGGTACTCGATCTCCAGCCCGCGGGCCGACACGAGCGGCTCGACGTCCTCGGTGATCGCGGCACGACGGGCGGTCCCGGTCGAGGCCTCGAGCCGGGGCACGGCGGCGAGGAGCTTCTTCGTGTAGTCGGCCTGCGGCGCCGCGAAGAGCTCGGCGACCGGGGCCTCCTCGACCACCTCGCCCTGGTACATCACGGCGACGCGGTCGGCCAGGTCGGCGACGACGCCCATGTTGTGCGTGATGATGACGATCGCCGCGCCGAACTCGTCGCGGCAGCGGCGGAGCAGGTCGAGGATCTCCGCCTGCACCGTCACGTCGAGCGCGGTGGTCGGCTCGTCGGCGATGATGACGCTCGGCTCGAGGGCCAGGGCGGACGCGATGACGACGCGCTGCTTCTGCCCGCCGGAGAACTGGTGCGGGTAGTGGTCGACGCGCTGCTCCGGGTCGGGGATGCCCACCCGCCGCAGGTAGTCGACCGCCTTAGCCCGCGCCTCCTTCTTCGAGACGCCGCCGTGCGCCCGGAGGCCCTCGGAGATCTGCCACCCGACCGTGAAGACCGGGTTGAGCGCCGTGGACGGCTCCTGGAACACCATCGCACCGGCGGTCCCGCGGAGCTCCCGCAGCTTCGCCGGGCCGACGCTGACGACGTCGGTCCCGTCGAGGTACACCGCGCCGCCGAGCGTCGCCGTCTCCGGCATGAGGCGGAGCATGCTCCGGGCCGTGACGGACTTGCCCGATCCGGACTCGCCGACCAGGGCCAGGACCTCGCCGGGACGGACGTCCAGGCTGACACCCTTCACGGCGTCGACGGCGCCGCCGTCGGTCGCGAAGGTGACGGTCAGGTCGTCGACGACCGCGACGGGTGCGTGCTGCTGGTCGTTCGCTGCGCCGGTCATGCCGTCGCCCCTTCCGTGGTCGCGGCCTGCTTGCGCGACACCAGCTGCTTCAGCCGGCGACGGGCGCGGAGACGCGGGTCGGAGATGTCGTTGAGGCTCTCGCCGATGAAGGTCACGCCGAGCACGAGCACGACGATCGCGACGCCGGGGAACACGCCGGTCCACCAGACGCCGGAGGCGACGTCCGACAGCGCGCGGCTGAGGTCGTAGCCCCACTCGGCCCCGGCGGTCGGGCCGATGCCGAACCCGAGGAACCCGAGGCCGGCGAGCGTCAGGATCGCGTCGCTCGCGTTGAGCGTCAGGATGAGCGGGAGCGACCGCGTGGAGTTGCGGAGCACGTGGCGCGTCATGATCCGCCACGGGTTCGTGCCCACCACGCGGGCGGACTCGACGAATGCCTCGTTCTTCAGCCGGACGGCCTCGGCACGGACGACGCCCGGAGTAGCTCGAGTTGCCGCCGGAGATGACGATCGAGACGACGATCGCCAGGAGCAGCGACGGGAACGCGTAGATCGCGTCCGCCACCACGACGAGCACCCGGTCGAGCCAGCCGCCCAGGTAGCCGGACACCATGCCGAGGATGACGCCGATCGTGATCGAGACGACCACGGCGACGATGACCACGAGCACCGCGGTCCGCGCGCCGAACACCACGCGGCTGAACACGTCGAACCCGCCGACCGTGGTGCCCCAGATGTGCTCGGGGCTCGGAGCACCGGTGCGCGGGAAGCCCTGGCCGTCGGCGCCCTGCAGCTGGCCGAAGCCGTACGGGGCGATGAGCGGCGCCGCGATCGCGACGATCAGGTACAGGGCGCAGATGACCACGCCGGTGATGAGCATGGCGCGCTGCCAGCCGGTGCTCCGGCGGAGCTGGACCACCACGGGCAGCCGCTTCCAGAGCGGCTCGTGGCGGTCGACGAGCGAGACGTCGGCCATCGCTAGAACCTCACTCTCGGGTCGATGAGCGCCGCGACCACGTCGACGACGAAGTTCGTCACGGCGACGATGACGGCGAGCATCGCGACGATGCCCTGGACCGCGACGAAGTCGCGGGCCGACAGGTACTGGTTGAGCTCGAAGCCGAGTCCTCGCCAACCGAAGGTGGTCTCGGTGAGCACCGAGCCGCCGAGCAGCATGGCGATCTGCAGACCCATCACGGTGATGATCGGGACCAGCGCCGGACGGAACGCGTGCGTCCGGACGAGGCGAGCCTCCCGGACGCCGCGCGAGCGGGCTGCGTCGACGTACTCGGAGCCGAGCGTGCCGATCATGTTGGCGCGCACCAGGCGCAGGAAGATGCCGGCGGTCAGGAGCCCGAGCGTCAGCGCGGGCAGGACGGCGTGTGCCAGCACGTCGCCGATGATCTGCGCGTTGCCGGTGCGGAGCGCGTCGACGATGTAGATGCCGGTCGCGCCGGGGATGTTGTCGAGGACGAGCGACACCCGCGTCGACGCACGGTCGCCGAGCGGCAGCCATCCGAGCCAGACCGAGAAGACGAGCTTGAGCAGCAGACCGCCGAAGAACACCGGCGTCGCGTAGGTCAGGATCGCGAGCGCGCGGAACAGCACGTCCGGCCACTTGTCGCGGACGTACGCGGCGAGCATGCCGAGCGGGATGCCGAGGACGAGCGCCACGATGAGCGCCCAGAACACGAGCTCCGCGGTCGCACCGCCGTACGTGACGATGATCTCGGTGATCGGACGGTTGTCGGTCGACGTCGTGCCGAAGTCGCCGCGGACGATGTTGCCGAGGTACTCGAGGTACTGCACGATGACCGGCCGGTCGTACCCGGCGGCGTGCAGGCGCTCCTGGAGCTGCGCCGGCGTCAGGCGACCACCGACGGACGCGGTGATCGGGTTGCCGATGACGCGCATCAGGAAGAAGACGAGCGTGACCAGGATGAACACGGTCGGGAAGATGAGGAGGAAGCGGACCAGGATGTACCGGCCGAGCCCGCCGCCCTGCCCGCGGGCACGTCGCTGTGCCTGGGGCTTGGTGGGGTCGGTGGCCAGCTCCGAGGCCGCCTCCGGGGTGCTGAGGGTCACGAGGACGGGTGCCTTTCGGTGCCGTTCGGGACGCGGCCACGGGGGCGTTCCTCGTGGGAACGCCCCCGTGGGCCGACGCCGGTGTTACTTGGAGAGGGTGGCGTAGCGGAACTTGTACGAGGAGTCGAGGACCAGGCCCTTGACGTCCTTCGAGGCGACCGCGACCGACTTGCCCTGCAGCAGCGGCAGCGTCGAGATCTGGGTGGCCTCACGCTCCTGCGCCTGCTCGATCAGGTCGGCACGCTTGCTCTTGTCCGATTCCTGCTGCTCTTGCGAGATCAGGTCCTGGATCGTCGGGTCGTCGTAGTGGTTCTGCACGAAGTTCTCCTTCGTGAAGAACGGCGACAGGTAGTTGTCGGCGTCCGAGAAGTCCGGGAACCAACCGAGCTGGTACACCGGGTAGGCGTCCTTCGTGCGCTCCTGCGCGTACGTCGTGTAGACCGTCGACTGGATGTTCACGGTGAACAGGCCCGAGTTCTCGAGCTGCGTCTTGAGCTCGGCGTACTCGTCGTCCGAGGTCGAGCCGTAGTGGTCCGGCGCGTACTGGATGTCGAGCTGGACCTTGCCGGTGACGCCGGCCTTGGACAGCGTCTCCTTCGCCTTGTCGACGCTCGGACCACCGTTGCCGTCGCCGTAGAGCTGCTCGAACGGCTTCGCGGCACCGGTCAGGCCCTCGGGGACCATCGAGTACAGCGGCGAGTAGGTGTCGTTGTAGACGTCCTTGGCGAGCTTCTCGCGGTCGACGACGTCGGCGACGGCCTGACGGACCGCGAGGGCCTTCGTCTCGTCCTTGTCGGACTGGCTCGCACCGAACGGCTGCGTGTTGAAGTTGAAGACCAGGTAGCGGATCTCGCCGCCGGGGCCGTCGGTGACCTCGAGCTTGGAGTCCTTGCGGAGGTCCGCGATGTCGGTCGGCGTCAGGGAGCGGTACGCCACGTCGACGTCGCCCTTCTGCACGGCGAGCTTGAGGTCGGTCTCCTTGGTGTAGTAGCTGGCGGTGACCTCGTCGGTCTTCGCCTTGCCGAGGAGCCCGTCGTACTTCGGGTTCGCCTTGTACTGGATGGTGTCGTTCTCCTTGTACGAGGTGATCTCGTACTGCCCGGCGAACGCCTTGCCCTTGACGATGTCGGCCGCGGGCGTGAGCTTGTCGGCCGAGAACACCTGCTCGTCGACGATCGGGCCGGCGGGGCTCGAGAGCACCTGCGGCCAGGTCTGGTCGGCGTGGTCGAGGTTGAACACCACCGTCGTGTCGTCCGGGGTGTCGATGCTCTTGAGGTTGGCGAGCAGCGACTGCGGGCCGTTCTCGTTGTTGATCTTCAGCTCGCGCTCGAACGAGAACTTCACGTCGCTCGACGTGAGGTCGTGGCCGTTCGCGAACTGCAGGCCCTTCTTGAGCGTGACGGTGTACGTCGTCGGGTTCGTGAACTCGCCCTTGGTGGCGATGTCCGGCTTCACGTCCGGGCTGTTGACCGGGGTGTTCATCAGGAACGGGAACACCTGGTTCTGCACGGCGAAGGAGCCGTTGTCGTAGGAGCCCGCCGGGTCGAGGGACGTGATCTTGTCCGTCGTGCCGATGCTGATGCCGTTCAGGGCGGTGTCGGAGACGCTGCTGCTCGCGCAGCCCGTGAGCACCAGCGCCGTCGCTGCTGCCCCGGCGCCGAGCGCGAGACCGCGCTTGCCCCACTTGGTCACGGATGCCATGTCCGCTCTCTCTCTGGTGATGGTTGCAAGGGTCCTGGACAGGGCCGTGGTTCGACTGTGTGCCCGGCCAGGAACGCTCATTGGTACCACCCTGACACGGAATCTCCGGCGCCGGAGGGCATTTGTTTACACCCTTGTAATGCAGGACCGCGTCGCATGGCGCATGATGCGCGCGTGGCGCCCCGGCGTGTCACGCAGGATTGTTGCGTTCGGCAACGGGGCCGCGCGAGCGGGCCGAGCGTGCCACTTGTGGCCCGCTCGGCGGTCCGACCCGACACTTCTCGACCGCTCGACGTCGAGCACGCGGCGTGTCCTGCCCGTTCGGCGGAGGGCAGACAGCGGGCATGCCGGACCGCGGGCACGCCGGACAGCGGTCACGCCGGCCAGCGGGCACGCCGGCCAGCGGGCACGCCGGACGAGGCGGACGACGAGTCCCTACGCGGACGCCTCGCCGTCGGCCCGGAGCCGCATGCGCTGGGCGTCGAGCTCCACGAGCTCCCGCTGGATCTCGGCGCGGCGGTCGCCCTGCTCGTGCGGGTCGGCGCGCTGCAGCTGCCCGAGGAGCGCGGCCTTGCGGGCGAGCAGGTCACGCTCGACCAGGGCCTGCACGATGCTCCGGGCGTAGAGCGCGAGGTCCTCGTCGGTGCGGGCGGGGATCGGCGCG
The DNA here is from genome assembly GCF_013347185.1 of Curtobacterium sp. Csp1. NCBI lineage: Bacteria > Bacillati > Actinomycetota > Actinomycetes > Micrococcales > Microbacteriaceae > Curtobacterium > Curtobacterium sp. Csp1. The sequence goes on along the minus strand of NZ_CP054594.1, from coordinate 3,954,927 downwards.
AGCGCGAGCTCCTGCACGAGGCCGCGGAACGGCGCCGGCACGTCCTGCAGCAGCCGGTCGAGCCAGTCCCCCGCGCCGATCGCGTCGACGTTGGCCACGACGGCGTCACGGACGACCGACAGCATCGGCGCCGAGAACGTCGCCGATGCAGCGAGCCAGATCAGCGGCGTCCCGACGTACCCGGGCTGCTGCACCATCGCCATCACGGCGTCGCGCTCCATCCGGGTGACCGGGTCGTTCGGCAGCAGTCGCAGCCCGGCCACGGGCTCCTCCGGAGGGGCGACCAGCTCGCCACCCGGACCCGCCTGCCCGACCGGCACCGAGCCTCCTGACTGGTCCTGACGGGCCGATCCCTGCCGCTGCCGCGCGTTCTCGACCGCGCGCCGGACCTCCGGGATGTCGATCCCGAGCCACTTGGCGGTCTCGCGGACGTAGGCGCTGGCCAGTGTGCGGTCGCGGATGCCGGCCACGACGGGTGCGGCGTCGCGGAGCCCGGCGACCCTGCCTTCGGCGGTCTCGATGTCGTGGGACGCCAAGCGGCGACGGATCATGAACTCGAACATCGGGCGCTTGGTCTCGACGAGCCGCTCGATCGCGGCGTCGCCTCGCGTCAGGCGGAGGTCGCACGGGTCGAGGCCACCCGGCGCGACCGCGACGTAGGTCTGCGAGGCGAACCGGCTCTCCTCGGAGAAGGCGCGTGCCGCGGCACGCTGCCCGGCCTCGTCCGGGTCGAACGTGAAGACGATGTCGCCGAGCTGCGACAGGTGCGCACCGGCCGAGTCGCCGAGCATCGGCCGCAGGACCTTGATGTGGTCGACCCCGAAGGACGTGCCGCACGTCGCGACCGCGGTGGTCACGCCCGCGAGGTGGCACGCCATCACGTCGGTGTAGCCCTCGACGATCACGACCTGCTTCTGCTTCGAGATGTCCCGCCGGGCGAGGTCGAGCCCGTAGAGCACCTGGCTCTTGTGGTAGATCGGCGTCTCGGGGGTGTTGAGGTACTTCGGCCCCTTGTCGTCGTCGAGCAGGCGACGCGCACCGAAGCCGATCGTCGCGCCGGTGACGTCGCGGATCGGCCACATCAGGCGTCCGCGGAAACGGTCGTACGGCGACCGGTCCCCCTGGCCCGCGAGCCCGGCGGCGAGGATCTCGTCCATCGAGAAGCCCCGGCCGCGCAGGTGCTCGCGCGTCGCGTCGTACGACTGCGGCGCGAAGCCGACCCCGAAGTGCTGCGCCGCGGCGGGGTCGAAGCCACGCTCCCCGAGGAACCGGCGGGCGGGTTCGGCGCCCGCAGTCGTGAGCTGCGCCTGGTAGAACGCCAGCGCGGCTTCGTTCACGGCGATCAGCCGCGCGCGCTGGTTGTAGTCGGTGCGCGGCCCGTCGCCTTCTTCGTAGTGGAGCGTGAAGCCGATCTTCGCCGCCATCCGCTCGACGGCTTCCTGGAAGGTCGTGTGGTCCTGCTTGATGATGAACTCGAAGACGTCGCCGTCCTCACCGCACCCGAAGCAGTGGTACCGACCGACCTGGGGCCGCACGTGGAAGGACGGGGAACGCTCGTCGTGGAAGGGGCAGAGGCCCTTGAGCGACCCGACTCCGGCGGACTTCAGCGTGACGTAGTCGCCGACGACGTCGGCGATGTTGACACGCGAGCGGACCTCGTCGATGTCGTTCCGCGCGATCCTGCCAGCCACCCCTCGATCCTAGTTCGTGCCGGTGACCCCGGCTGACGGTCGCGCCCGCCTGTGGACGAGCATCCGCCTGTGGACGGGTGACGGCCCCCGGACGGGTGACGGACTGTGGACGGGTGACGGCCTGGAGGCACCGGTGACGGCCTGGAGGCACGGCGCACCTCCGGCACGTCGGCTGCGGTCGCGGGGCGGTTCGGACCGGAGGCGTGCGCGGCCGCGTCCGCGTCCACGTCCGGTCGCGCCGAGACGGTCCGGTCGCGCCGAGACCGTCACCTCCCACCGAGACGGTCCCGGAACCGGCGGCGTCCCGCGCGCACGAGGGCGTCTCGCGGGTCCGGGACCGGCACCGGCACCCGGCTCAGACCGGGATGTGCGTCGTCTCCCGCTCACCGACAACGAGCCGCCTGTGCCACGCCAGTGCCCCCTGGTCGGTCAGGCTCGCCACCTGGTCGACCACGGCCCGCAGCCGCCCGGCGTCGTCGGACGCCGCTCGCCAGTCCGCCGCGAAGCCCGGCTCGAGGTCCGCGCTCCCCGTGGCCGCGAGGGCGTCGAGCAGCTCGGTGAGGACGCGACGCTGGTCCTCGTACACCGGCTGCCGGTCCCCCTGGGTCATCACGAACGCCGCGACGATGCCCTTGAGCACCGCGATCTCCCCGATGATCTCGGGCGGTGTGACGACGGACGCCGCGAACCGCACGAGCGACCCGGACGCGTAGGACTCCCGTGTCGCCGCCGTCGCCGTGCGCGCGAAGCGCCCGATGAGCTGCGACGTCAGGTTCTTCAGCCGCGCCATGTCCCGCCGCGACCCGTCGTACGAGGTCATCCACAGCGGCAGGGAACGCAGCCGGTCGAAGGCCTCGAGCAGCTCGTCGCGGCTGAGGTCGGACCCCACCCACGCGTGCATCGCCGTGACGATGTCGTTCTCGCCGACCCGGTCGCCGAGCGCCGCCACGTCGATGAAGCCCGCGACGACCGCGTCCTCGAAGTCGTGCACCGAGTACGCGATGTCGTCGGACAGGTCCATGACCTGCGCCTCGATGCACCGCTGCCGGCGGGGAGCCCCCGCACGGAGCCACTCGAAGGCGTCGTGGTCGTCGTCGTAGAAGCCGAACTTCGTGCGCCCGGACGACGCCTCGGCCACACCCTGCGCCGCCGGCCACGGGTACTTGCAGCTCGCGTCGAGGGAGGCCCGGGTGAGGTTGAGCCCGTACGGACGGTCGTCGTCCGGACCGACGCCGTAGACCTTCGGCTCGAGTCGCGTGAGCAGACGCAGGGTCTGCGCGTTGCCCTCGAACCCGCCGATCCCGGCAGCCCAGGCGTTCACGGCCGTCTCGCCGTTGTGGCCGAACGGCGGGTGGCCGATGTCGTGCGCCAGACAGGCCGTGTCGACGACGTCGGGGTCGAGCCCGAGCGAGTCGGCGAGCTCGCGGCCGACCTGCGCGACCTCGAGCGAATGCGTCAGGCGGTTCCGCGCGAAGTCGAGCCCCGTGGTCGGGCTGAGCACCTGGGTCTTCGCGGCGAGCCGCCGGAGCGCGCTCGAGTGCAGCAGTCGGGCACGGTCGCGGGCGAAGTCGGACCGACGGTTGCCGTGGGTCTCGGGCAGCCAGCGCTCGGCGTCGGCGGGCCCGTACGAGGCGGTGGCGCTCATCCGCCGCTGTGGTGCAGCTCGGCGGCGGCGAGGACCTTCCGGAACGCCTCGTCGACGTCGCGGGACTCGAGCCAGCGGTCCGGCAGGGCCGTGCGCTTCGGGTGCCCAGCGCGACCGCGCGGCCCCTCGACGTCGGCGCCCGGGTACGGGGCCGTCCAGTCGAGCTGCCCGAGCAGGTCGTCGATCTCCTGCAGGCTCGACGCCATCGACAGCGCCGACCGGACGTCGCCGCCGATCGGGTAGCCCTTGAAGTACCAGGAGACGTGCTTGCGGGCGTCACGGCAGCCGTGGTCCTCGGACCCGAAGAACTCGACGAGCAGCTCGGCGTGCCGGCGGAACGCGGTCGCGACGTCGCCGAGGGACGGCATCGCACGGACGTCCTCGCCGCGGAACGCCGCCGCGAGGTCGCCGAACAGCCACGGACGCCCCAGGCACCCGCGGCCGACGACCACGCCGTCGCAGCCGGTCTCGTCGACCATGCGCAGCGCGTCGGCGGCGGACCAGATGTCCCCGTTGCCGAGCACCGGGATGTCGGTGATCGCTTCCTTCAGCGTCGCGATCGCCGACCAGTCCGCGTGCCCGGAGTAGTGCTCGTTCGCGGTGCGGGCGTGCAGCGAGATCGCGGCCACACCCGCGTCCCGGGCGATGCGCGCCGCGTCGAGGTACGTGAGGTGGTCCGCGTCGATGCCCTTGCGCATCTTGACGGTCACCGGGACGTCACCGGCGGCCTTGACGGTCTTCTCGACCAGGTCCTTGAACAGGTCGAGCTTCCACGGCAGGGCCGCTCCCCCGCCCTTCCGCGTGACCTTGGGCACCGGGCACCCGAAGTTCAGGTCGATGTGGTCGGCCCGGTCCTCGCCCACCAGGATCGTCGCGGCCTCGGCCACGGTGTTCGGCTCGACGCCGTACAGCTGGATCGACCGGGGCGTCTCCGACTCGTGGTGCTGGATGAGCTGCATCGAGACCGGGGTCCGCTCGACCAGGGCGCGCGAGGTGATCATCTCGCAGACGTAGAGACCCGCGCCGTACTCGCGGCAGAGTCGGCGGTAGGCCATGTTCGTGATGCCCGCCATCGGAGCGAGCACCACGGGCGCGTCGACCTCGATGGGGCCGATGCGCAGGGGCTTCGCCGGTCGGGTCGCCGTCCGGGGCGCGTCAGTGATCGTCATACGTCGTCCATTCTCCCATGCCCGTTCCGCGCCGGTAGCGTTCTCCACATGTCCGACACCGCCATCGCCCGCTTCGACGCCGACGCAGCAGCCAGGGGGCTCGACGTCGAGGTCGTCGAACGCCCCGCGGCCGACTCGCTCGAGCAGGCCGCCGCACTGCTCGGGATCATCCCGGGCGACATCGTCAAGACCCTCGTCGTCAAGCGGCACGACGGCGGCTTCCTGCTCGCGCTCGTACCGGGAGGGCGGAGCATCGCGTGGAAGAAGCTCCGCACGGTCGTCGGGGTCAACAAGCTCTCGATGCCCGACGCGGCCACCGCGCTCGAGGCCTCGGGCTACGAGCGCGGCACGATCACCCCGATCGGTGCGACGGGTGACCTGCCGGTCGTCGCCGACGAGCGCGTGCTCGGCCGACGGATCGCGCTCGGCGCGGGACGGCACGGCGCGAGCGCGTTCGTCGACGCGGACGCCCTGGTCGCCGCCTACGACGCGACGGTCGCGGACATCACGGACGAGGAACCCGTCCGGGGCTGACCCGGGCGCGGGTCCGTCAGTCCGGGACCTCGGTCCAGCTCCCCTCGGCGCCGGGCACGAAGCAGCTGTCGCCCTCGCAGACCGGCGCGCCGCCGGTCACGGGGAACGTCAGCAGTACGGGTCCGGCGGACGGGTTCGACCCGGCCTGGAGGCCCGGTGCGGCCCCGCCGGTCGTCGTCACGTCGCTCACCGGGCCGCCGCCGCATCCGCTGCCGCGTCGTCCTCGGCTCGCTGCTGCTCGGCTGCGAGCTCCTCGGGTGTGGACGAGCGCAGCGCCACGACCTGGCGGAGCACCTGCTCGAAGGCCGCCGGGTCCTGGGCGCCGGAGACGCCGTACTTGCCGTCGATGACGAAGAACGGGACGCCGTTGATGCCGAACGCCTGTGCCTGGGCCTGGTCGGCACGGACGGCGGCGAGCTGCCCGTCGTCGCGCAGGGTCGTCAGGACCTCGTCGCGGTCCAGGCCGACCTCGGCAGCCAGGTCCGCGAGGGACTCGTCCTGCCCGACGTGCTCGCCCCGCTCGAAGTACGCGGTGAAGAGCCGCTCGACCATGTCGAGCTGCTTGCCGTGCTGCTTGGCGAGGTGGATGACCTGGTGCGCCTTCACCGTGTTGGTGTGGTGCATCGCGTCGAAGTCGTAGTCCAGGCCGACACCCTCTGCGATGCCGGCGACGTGCTCGAGCATCTGCTGCGCCTGCTCGACGGGCATGCCCTTGTGGCCGGACAGGAACTCGGCCTCGGTTCCCTCGAAGTCGACCGGGGTGTCCGGGCTGAGCTCGAACGAGTGGTACTCGACCTCGACGGGCGCGGCGTCGGGGCCGGCGCCGAACGCCGCGGCTCCCGCCTCGAACTTGCGCTTGCCGATGTAGCACCAGGGGCACGCGATGTCGGACCAGACATCGACCTTCACGGAGTCGTTCACGCGGACGACAACGCGGCCACAGCCCGGGTATTCCCGGGCCGTGGCCGCGTGTGTCTGTCCGTCGGTCGGGCGGTCGGTGCTACGCGCCGAGCAGCCGCTGCGCCAGGTAGCCCTGCAGCTGGTCGAGGGACACGCGCTCCTGCGCCATGGTGTCGCGCTCGCGGACCGTCACGGCCCGGTCGTCGAGGGTGTCGAAGTCGACCGTGATGCAGAACGGCGTGCCGATCTCATCGTGGCGACGGTAGCGGCGACCGATCGCGCCCGCGTCGTCGAAGTCGACGTTCCAGTGCTTGCGGAGGTCATCGGCCAGACCACGGGCGACCGGCGAGAGCTGCTCGTTGCGCGACAGCGGCAGGACCGCGGCCTTGACGGGGGAGAGTCGGGGGTCCAGGCGCAGGACGGTGCGCTTGTCGACGCCGCCCTTCGCGTTCGGGGCCTCGTCCTCGTGGTAGGCGTCGAGCAGGAACGCCATGAGCGCACGGGTGAGCCCGAACGACGGCTCGATGACGTACGGCACGTACTTCTCGTTGGCGGCCTGGTCGAAGAACCGGAGGTCCTTGCCCGAGGACTCGATGTGGTTGTTCAGGTCGAAGTCGGTGCGGTTCGCGACGCCCATGAGCTCGCCCCACTCGGACCCGGCGAAGCCGAAGCGGTACTCGATGTCGGCCGTGGCGTCGGAGTAGTGCGCGCGCTCCCCGTCCGGCACGTCGAACCGGCGGAGGTTCTCCGGGTCGATGCCGAGGTCGGTGAAGAACGCGACCGAGTCGGCGATCCACTGCTCGTAGTGCGTGTCGACGTCGGCCGGCGGCACGAAGTACTCGATCTCCATCTGCTCGAACTCGCGGGTCCGGAAGATGAAGTTGCCGGGGGTGATCTCGTTGCGGAACGCCTTGCCGACCTGGCCGATGCCGAACGGGGGCTTCATGCGGCTGGTCGTGACGACCTGCGCGAAGTCGACGAAGATGCCCTGCGCGGTCTCGGGGCGCAGGAAGTTCAGGCCCTCTTCGGACTCGACCGGGCCGAGGTACGTCTTGAGCATCCCGGAGAACTCACGCGGCTCGGTCCACTCGCCGCGGGTGCCGCAGTTCGGGCAGGCGATCTCCGCCATGCCGCCCTCGGGGTCGCGGCCCTTCTTGGCGACGAAGGCCTCGACCAGGTGGTCCTCGCGGAAGCGGTGGTGGCAGTGCAGGCACTCGACGAGCGGGTCGGTGAAGGTCGCGACGTGGCCGGAGGCCTCCCACACCTTGCGCGGCAGGATGACGGCCGAGTCCAGGCCGACCATGTCGCCACGGCCGCGGACGAACCGCTGCCACCACTGGCGCTTGATGTTCTCCTTGAGTTCGACACCGAGGGGCCCGTAGTCCCACGCGGAGCGCGATCCGCCGTAGATCTCCCCCGACTGGAAGACGAAGCCGCGGCCCTTGGCCAGGGCGATGACGCTGTCGAGACGGGAGGACGGTGCCAAGAGGGACTCCTGTGGTCGCCGGACTGGGTGCCCGGGTCGGAACGGTACCCGGCAAGCGTACCGGCCCGTCGAGCGGGGGCGGACGGGCTACCGCACGCTGTGGACGAGCGGCCGCTCCACCGGTCGGAAGCTGCCGAGTCCCCCGAGCACCGCGACGACGCGGTCGACGTCCTCGGTGTCGTTCCACAGGTGGAAGGCGAGCCGCAGCCGCCCGGCCCGGCCGCTCGCGGTGACCCCGGCGTCCGCCAGTGCGCGGAGCGCCGTGCCGTCAGGGTCCGGGAACGTCGTGATCGCCTGCCCGGGTCGGGGCCTCCCGAGCGCGTCGGCGAGCCGGTCCGCGAGACCGGTGGCGTGCCTCCAGGCCGAGGCCGCGTCGACGGACGCGAGGTGCCGCAGGGCGGCGACCGCCCCGGGCCAGGCCTGCCAGGCCGGGGAGACGTCGAAGCGACGGGCGTCGTCGGCGAGCCGCATGTCGGGTCCGTAGCACGAGGACCACACGTCGGCGCCCGCGTACCAGCCCGCCTGCACGGGCCGGAGCTCCGCGAGCGCGCGGTCCGAGAACGTCGCGAACGCGACCCCGCGCGGCGCGCAGAGCCACTTGTAGGCGTGCGTCACGGTGACGTCGAAGGGTGCCGCGTCGACGGGGAGCACCCCGGCCGCCTGCGTGAGGTCGCACAGCGTCAGGGCGCCGACCGCCCGGGCCGCGGCGAGCACGGGCGCCGGGTCGGTCACCACGCCGGAGGCGGACTGCACGGCGGACCACGCGACGAGTCGGGTGCCCGGGCGTACGGCGTCGGCGAGGTCCGCGAGCGGGACGCTCCGCACCCGGACCCCGCGGTGGGCCTGGGCGAGGAACGGGAAGACGACGGAGCTGAAGTCCCCGTCGGGGACGACGACCTCGGCGCCGTCGGGCAGCGAGGCGGCCACGACGGCGACCATCGCCGACGTCTGCGAGCCGGTGGCGACCCGCGCCCGGTCGACGCCGACGATCCCCGCGAACAGTTCGCGGCCCTGTTCGACGAGTGCGCCGTAGCCGGTCGGGGTCGTCGCCGCCCGGGACCACGCGTCGAGGTCCGCGCGCTGGGCGGCGAGCGTGCCGAGGGTCGGCAGCCCGGCAGTGCAGGCGGCGAGGTACCCGGAGCCGTCGACGAAGGAGTCCATGCGTCCAGCGTCGACGGCAGGCCGCCATCACACCAGGGCAGCTTCCTTCGGCACCCCATAACATCGTGTTGTGGACGACCTCGACCCCCAGCTGCTCCGTGTGCTCCGTGCCGTCCGGGACGCCGGGTCGATCAGCCGCGCCGCGAACGTCCTCGGGTACAGCCAGCCGGCCGTCAGCCAGCTCCTGGCGCGGGCCGAGCGTCGGCTGGGCCACGAGCTCGTGCTGCGCGGCGGGACCGGCGGGAGCGCCGGGCCCGGTGGCAGCGCCGGCACCGGTGGCAGCGCCGGCACCGGCGTCGGCCGCGGCGGAGTCGGCGGTCGTGGTGGGCGCGGCGCCACGCTCACCGAGGCCGGCGCGGTGCTCGCCGACCACGCGCAGGCGGTCGAGTCCGCGCTGGCCGCCGCACGCGAGGACCTGGACGCCGTCGGCGGACTCGCCCGCGGACGGGTGCGGTTCGCCGGGTTCCCGAGTGCCTCGTCCACCCTGGTGCCCGCCGTGCTCGCCACCCTGGCGGCGGACCACCCCGGGGTCGTGACCTCGTACGTGGAGGCCGAACCGCCCGAGGCCGTCGAGCTCGTCCGCCGCGGCGAGGTCGACGTCGCCCTGGTCTTCTCGCACGCCTTCGTCGGGCCCGCCGACGACACCACCACGGACCCGACGCTCCGCACCCGGGCGCTCGGACGCGACCCGCTCGCACTCGTGACGCCGAGTCCGGACGGCGGCCACGCTGCACTGCCGGTCGACTGGTCCGGCGGAAGCGTCGCGGACCTCGCCGACCACCGCGAGGCGCGCTGGATCGGCGGCTGCCCGCGCTGCCGGGGACACCTGCTCGCCTCGTGCGCCGCCTCCGGGTTCACCCCGGAGATCGTGCTCGAGACCGACAACGCTGCGGCGGTCGTCGGGCTCGTCGCGGCCGGGCTCGGGGTGGCGCTCCTGCCCCGGCTCGCGCTCGTGTCGACCGTCATCCCGGCCGGCATTGCCGTCACCCCGGCCGAGGACGACCTGGCCAGGCGGGTCGAGGTCGTCGTCGCGCGCGGGGCGGACCGGGTGCCGAGCGTGCGCGCCGCGCTCGACGCGGTGTGCGGGGCGGCGCACCTGCTCGACTGACGGGGCCGGCCCGTGCCTGGCTGTGGCCGGTGCAGGTCGGTCCGCGTCGGTCCGTGTTCGTGCTTGTCGGTCCGTGTCGGACGGGAGGATCGTGGCGGAGCCCGCCACGCGCCTCCGGTCAGGCGGTGGGTGCGTCGACGGCGCCGCCGTACCGGCGGTCCCGGCTCGCGTACTCCTCGATCGCGCCCCAGAGGTCCGTCCGCCGGAAGTCCGGCCAGAGCCGGTCGAGGAACACCATCTCGGCGTAGGCAGACTGCCAGAGCATGAAGTTCGAGGTGCGCTGCTCCCCCGAGCTCCGGAGGAAGAGGTCGACGTCCGGCAGCTCCGGCACGTAGAGGCGCTTCGCCAGGGCCTTCTCGGTGACCTGGCTCGGCTTCATCCGCCCGGCGGCGACGTCCTCGGCCATGCCGCGGACCGCGTCGACGATCTCGTTCCGGCCGCCGTAGTTCACGCACATCGTCAGCGTGAGACGCGCGTTGTCGGCCGTCATGCGCTCGGCGGTCTGCAGCTCGTCGACCACGCTCCGCCAGAGCCGCGGGCGCCGTCCGGCCCACCGCACGCGGACGCCCCAGGCGTGGAGCTGGTCCCGTCGGCGGTGGATGACCTCGCGGTTGAAGCCCATCAGGAAGCGGACCTCGTCCGGGGAGCGCTTCCAGTTCTCGGTCGAGAACGCGTACGCCGAGACGTGCTTGACGCCGATCTGGATCGCGCCGGCGACGACGTCGAGGAGCGAGGCCTCGCCCGCCTTGTGCCCCTCGACCCGCGTCAGTCCGCGCTGGTTCGCCCACCGGCCGTTGCCGTCCATCACGATCGCGACGTGCTCGGGCACGAACTGCGCGGGGATCGCGGGCGGCTGCTCCCCCGTCCAGTCGACGGGCTTCATCGGCTCGGACGCTGCTGACCGGCGTGGGCTCATGCAGGGGCTCCTTCGGGATCGGACGGCACGGTGTCGGTCGGCACGGGGACCGTGGGTGCCGGTGTCGCGGAGACCGCGGCGGGGACCCCACCCGGCGTCGGTGCGACCGGTGCCGGGTGCTCGCTGCGGTCGACGTGCGGCAGGGACCGGAGCGATCGTTCCAGGTGCCACTGGGCGTACGCCGCCACCACGCCGGAGGCCCGGGAGCGCGTCCGTTCGTCCGCGACGTCCACGGTCGCCCAGTCGCCCGCGAGGAGGGCTCCGAGCAGGCCGAGCGTGTCGATGTCCAGGCGCGGGGTGCCGGGCGGCGCCGCCCGGTCGGCCACGACGCCGCCGAGTTGCACGACGAAGGCGGTGTGCGGCCCGGGCTCCCCGGTCACCGCGCAGTCGCCGAACGAGGGCGCCCAACCCGCGATGCTCATCGCCCGGAGCAGGTAGGAGTCGAGCGTCGCGCTCGTGACGTGCTCGCGACGGGACAGCGAGCGCAGGGCCCCGACGAGCAGCAGGTACTGCTGCAGCCCGGCGTCCGCCTCGCTCAGGCGGTCGGCGGTCTCGACCATCGCACTCGCGGCCGTGTACGCGCCGTAGTCCGCGACGATCTGGGCACCGTACGACCCGAGGCTCTCGGCCTGCGTGACGATGTCGAGCGTGCGGCCCTCGTAGAACTGCGCGTCGACGACCATGAACGGCTCGAGCCGAGACCCGAACTTCGACGCGGTGCGCCGGACGCCCTTCGCGACGGCCCGGATCTTGCCGTGCTGCCGGGAGAGCATCGTGACGATGCGGTCGGCTTCACCGAGCTTGTGGGTGCGCAACACGACGCACTCGTCCCGGTACAGCGGCATCGCACCAGTATCCCCCGCCCCGCCGACAGCGGGGTGCGCGGGGGGGGGGGCGACCGTTCCGCGCGTCGGAGACCGATCCGCGCGTCGGAGACCGCGAGTTCCGTCCTCCCATGCGCGATCCGTCCTCCCATCTCGGGCGCGATGGGACGGAACGCACCACGCGACGGCGGGCGCGACGGGTAGGGACGGGACGGCACCACGGACGGGAGGCGCGGTGCGGGTCGGACCCGCACCGCGCCTCCCGTCAGGTGGTCGCGCTGAGCGCGCGGTCAGGCGGAGACCAGCTCCGGCGCGCCGGACGCGGCCCCGGCGCGGATTGCGCGGTTCACCGCCGAGACGATCGCCTTGAGCGAGGCCGTCGCGATGTCCGCGTCGATGCCGACGCCCCACAGGCGGACGCCGTCGACGTCGAGCTCGACGTACGAGGCGGCCTGCGCGTCACCCGAGGCGCTCATCGTGTGCTCCGAGTAGTCGTACAGCGTGACGGCGACGCCCTGGTCGCGCATCACCGACAGGAACGCGTCGATCGGCCCGGTCCCGACCGCCTGCGCCTCGACCGACCCCTCGTCGACGCGCATCGCGACCGAGAGCTTCGTCGTGCCGTCGAAGTCGCTCGACGTCGCCGTCTTCGTGATCTCGTAGCGACCCCACTTGTCCTCGTCCGTGGTCGCGGGCAGGTACTCGTCGCGGAACAGGTCCCAGATGCGCTCAGACGAGAACTCGCCGCCCTCGGAGTCGGTGCGCTGCTGCACGACACCGGAGAACTCGATCTGCAGCTTGCGGGGCAGGTCGATCGCGTGGTCGGTCTTGAGCAGGTACGCGACACCGCCCTTGCCGGACTGCGAGTTGACGCGGATGACCGCCTCGTACGAGCGGCCGATGTCCTTCGGGTCGACCGGCAGGTACGGCACCGCCCAGGCGATCTCGTCGACGGTCGTGCCGGCCGCCTCGGCCTTCGCCTGCATGGCGTCGAAGCCCTTCTTGATGGCGTCCTGGTGCGACCCGCTGAAGGCGGTGTACACGAGGTCGCCCGCCCAGGGCTGACGCTCGGGCACCGGCAGCTGGTTGCAGTACTCGACCGTCCGCTTCACCTGGTCGATGTCGCTGAAGTCGATCTCGGGGTCGATGCCCTGGGTGAACAGGTTCATGCCGAGGGCGACGAGGTCCACGTTGCCGGTGCGCTCCCCGTTGCCGAACAGGCAGCCCTCGATGCGGTCGGCGCCGGCCATGTAGCCGAGCTCCGCAGCGGCGACGGCCGTCCCGCGGTCGTTGTGCGGGTGCAGCGAGAGGATGACGTCCTCACGGTGGTCGAGGTTCCGCGACATCCACTCGATCGAGTCGGCGTAGACGTTCGGCGTCGCCATCTCGACCGTGGCGGGCAGGTTGATGATGACCTTGCGATCAGGGGTCGGCTCGAAGACCTCGAGCACGGCGTTGCAGATCCGGACCGCCACCTCGAGCTCGGTGCCCGTGTAGGACTCCGGTGAGTACTCGTAGAACACCGTCGTGTCGTGCTGCAGCGCCGCCTCGGCCGCCTTGCACATCCGCGCGCCCTCCACCGCGATGTCCACGACACCCTGCACGTCCGTCCGGAAGACGACCTCGCGCTGCACGATCGACGTCGAGTTGTACAGGTGCACGATCGCCTGCTTCGCACCGTCGATCGCTTCGTACGTGCGGTTGATCAGGTGCTCGCGGGCCTGCGTGAGGACCTGGATCGTGACGTCGTCGGGGATGGCTCCGTCGTCGATGAGCGACCGGACGAAGTCGAAGTCGGTCTGCGAGGCGCTCGGGAACCCGACCTCGATCTCCTTGTAGCCCATCCGGACGAGCAGGTCGAACATCGCCCGCTTGCGCTCGGAGTCCATCGGGTCGATCAGGGCCTGGTTGCCGTCCCGGAGGTCGACCGCGCACCACCGCGGCGCACGGTCGATGCGCTTCGTCGGCCAGGTGCGGTCGGGCAGCTCGACCGCGATCTGCTCGTGGAAGGGGACGTACTTGTGGATGGGCATCCCGGAGGGGCGCTGCGTGTTCTGCATCGGTTCGTCGCTTTCGTCGTCAGGTGTGTGTCAGGCCACGACGGACTCCGCGACGAGGTGGGCCGTTGTGTCAGGCCTCGTCGCGGCAGCGAAGGAGGAGGAGTGCCGGGTACATCACCGCCACCGTAGCACTGGTACACCAGCGCGGTGCAAGTGCGTGACGCTGCCGGCGCCCGGGCCTGGGTGCTGCAGTCCTGGCCCGGGCGCTGCTGTCCGGGCACTGCTGCCCGGGCCAGGTGCCGTGCTCAGTCGACGGCGAGCGCCTCGGTCGGCGGGACCCGCATCGCCCGTCGGACCGGAGCGACGGTCGCGACCACCGCCAGGACGAGTGCCCCGACGACGACCACGGCGACGGTACCGAGCGGCAGCACGGGCGGCACGACGGTGCCGATCGAGCCGAGGAGCGTCTGCCCGCCGACCCAGCCGTAGCAGGTGCCGAGCACGAGTCCGGTCACGACCGCCGCGACGACCATCTGCACGGCCTCGGTGACGATCATCCGCCGGACCTGCGCCCCGGTGAGCCCGAGCACACGGAGCAGACCGAGCTCACGGCGACGCTGGAGCACGCCGAGGGCGAGGGCGTTCACGACCCCGACCGCGGCGATCACGGCGGAGAACCCGACGATCACGCTGACGACAGCGTTGAGCTGCACGAAGAAGTCGCGCTGCGCCTGCAGGACCTGGGGCGTCATCGTGCCGTCGTCCATCGCGGCGAGCTGCTGCGGAGCGTCACGCCGATGACGAGTCCGATCGTGGCACGCGAGGCCCGCCCGGGCGCCCGCATCGCGTTCCGACCGGCGAGGAGCACCACGGGGTCGCGGGAGCCGATCCGTCCGATCAGCTGCAGGACCGGCGGCATCACGATGGTCGCTCCGACGGCGACGCCCGCGAAGGACACGAAGCCGCCGAGGGCAGCAGGCAGGACCGCGAACGGCGAGCTCACGCTGACGCCCAGCCCGAGCAGCATCAGCAGCGCGCCCGCGGCCATGAGCAGGATCGCCCACACCTTCCGCGCAGTGCCGGACCGGACGTCCTCGTGCGCGGGTTCGACACTCGACGACAGCGCCTGGAGCGGGGTCACCGTCAGGACGCGCCGCGACCCGGCGGCGAAGGCGCCCCAGGTCGCGAGGACGACGGCGACGAGCGGCAGGACGAGCTCCCACGGGACGAGGGTGTACGCCGTGTCCGGCAGGAAGCCGTTCCCGCGCAGCACCGCGACGAACACGACCGACAGCCCGGTCCCCACGACGACACCGATCGCACCGCCGAGCGCGCCGACGAGCAGCCCGGTCCGGGTGATGCGGGCGCGGAGCGTGGCGCCCGTGGCACCGACGAGCCGCTGCAGCGCGATGATGCGCGTCTGGCCGGCGATGAGGGTGGCGCAGGTGTTGGCCGTGACGATCGCCCCGACGTACAGGGCGATGCCGAGGAAGAGCCAGCCGATCACCGCGAGGATCGCCTTGACCGGACCGAGGTCGCTCAACCCCGCCGCGGCCATCGCCTGGGTCACGACGCCCGGTGCGATCACGAGCGCCGAGCCGAAGGTGGTGCCGAGCGCCGCGACGAGCACGGTGGGCGCGAAGGCGCGGAGGCCGCTCATGCTGCCGCCTCCATCCCGAGCATCGTGGCGGAGATGTCCGACGCGGTCATCGCCGGACGGTCGTCCACGATGCGGCCGTCGGCGAGGAACAGGATGCGGTCGGCGTTCGCCGCCGCGACGGGGTCGTGCGTGACCATGACGACGCTCTGCCCCCACTCCTGCACGGCGCCACGGAGGATCCCGAGCACGTCGCGCCCGGTCCGCGAGTCGAGGGCTCCGGTCGGCTCGTCGGCGACGACGACGGCCGGACGCGAGGCCAGCGCCCGCGCGATCGCGACGCGCTGCTGCTGTCCGCCGGAGAGCTGGTGGGGACGGTGGCCCAGGCGGTTCCCGAGGCCGAGCATCTCGACCAGCCGGTCGATCCACGCCGACTCGTCCCGCGTGGGCTTCTGCCCACCGAGCAGGAACGGCAGGCGGATGTTCTCGGCGACGTCCAGGGTGGGCACGAGGTTGAACGACTGGAACACGAAGCCGAGACGGCGCCGACGCAGCTCGGTGAGCTCGCGGTCCGCCAGCCCGGTGATCTCGACCCCGTCGATGCTGATCCGCCCCGACGACACCGCGTCGAGTCCGGCGGCGACGTGCATCAGTGTCGACTTGCCTGAGCCGGACGGACCCATCACGGCGGTGAACTCCCCCGCACCGATGTCGACGCTGACGTCGTCGAGGGCGGTGACCCGGCGCGCGGCGTCGCCGTAGTGCTTGGAGACGTGGTCGAGTCGGATGATCGGCGTCTGGTTGGTGGTCATGGCACCACCCTCCCGGTCGGGAGGCACGCCCCGCGTCGGTCCGTCGTCTCCTGTGGATCGTCCGCTCGGCTCGGTTCCCTGTGGAGGGGTCATCCTGTCGGATGACGGTCGGTCACTCCGCCTTCGGCACGAGCCCGTGCTCGTGCGCGAACACCACGAGCCGCACGCGGTCCCGGAGGTCGAGCTTCGTCAGCACCCGCGAGATGTGCGTCTTCACGGTCGCCTCGCTGACGTACTCGTGCTGGGCGATCTCGCTGTTGCTGAACCCACGGGCCGCGAGGTCGAAGATCTCGCGCTCGCGCGGGGTCAGCTCGGCGAACGACGGCGGGACCGGCGCGGACTGTCCGGCGGTGTCGTCGTACCGGCGCAGGAGCTCGCGGGTGGCCGACGCGGCGAACACCGCGGTGCCGGCGTGCACCGTGCGGACGGCGGCGAGCAGGAACTCGGGGTCGGCGTCCTTCAGGACGAAGCCGCTGGCCCCCGCGCGGATCGCCTTCGCCGCGGCCTCGTCGAAGTCGAACGTGGTCAGGACGAGGACCTTCGCGGCGTCCGGACCACCCTGCTCGACGATGCGAGACGTCGCGGTGATGCCGTCCATCACGGGCATCCGGACGTCCATGAGCACGACGTCCGCCCGGGTCCGGCGGACGAGCTCGACACCCGCTGCTCCGTCGCCCGCCTCGCCGACGAAGAGGAGGTCCGGCTGCGAGTCGACGAGCATCCGGATGCCCGTGCGGAAGAGCGCCTGGTCGTCGACGAGCGCGACACGGATCTGGGGGGCGGTGGCCGCGGTGGTGGTCATCGGGTGGTGCGCTCCTGCTGGGTCGAGGTGATCCGGTCGCGGGGCATCTGCCCGCTGGCCGGGACGGCGGGCATCCGGACGGCCACCGTGAAGTCGTCGCCGCGGGGTCCCGCGGTCATCGTGCCGCCGGTCATCGTCGCCCGTTCGCGCATCCCGACGAGCCCGTGCCCGGTGCCCGGGCCGCGGGTGCCGTCGTCGGCGCGCCGGTTCACCACGGTGATCTCGACGGTGTCCGGACGGTACGTCAGCGACGCGTGCACGGGGGCTCCGGGCTGGCCGTGCTTCCACGCGTTCGTCAGGCTCTCCTGGACGATGCGGTAGACCGCGAGCTGCGTGGTGGTGGGGAGCCGTCCGGGGTCGCCCTCGCGGTCGACGCGGACGTCCAGCCCGACGTCGCGCATCTCGCCGACGAGCTTCTCGACCCGAGGAGCTCACGGAGAGGGCTCCGCGCGCCGTGCTCGAGATGGTGCCGAGGGCCTGGTCCGCGATCGCGGGGTCGGCCTTGAGCGCGTACCGCGCCCCGTCCGCCTGGGCGATCACCACCGCGAGCGAGTGCGCCACGATGTCGTGCATGTCTGCGTCCCGCTCGGCGACGAGCTGCGCTTCGCGGCTCATGCTGGCGGACCGGCGCGTCCGGACCACGAGGCCGGCGAGCCACGGCAGCAGGAGGAGCAGGAGTGTGACGGCGAAGAACGAGATCGTCACCTGCAGGGACTCCTGCAGCGGCGTCGTCGCAGTGGCCTCGCCGACCCGCACCCCGTAGTCCGTGACCCCCTCGTAGAGCGCGGCCGTGACCGACCCGCCGATCGCGGACGCCAGCCCGAGGCCGCGGACCCGTGGACTGCCGTACGCGCTCGTCGTGTACATGATCGGCGCGATGAACAGGTTCGCGATGCTCGGCGTCTGGCCCGTGACCATCTGGAACGCCGCGAAGACCCATGCGATACCGAGGGCGAGCCCCGGGGAGAGTCGGCGGAACGCCAGCGCGGCGGTCAGTCCGACCACCGTCAGCCAGCTGACCGGGCCGTCCACCCCGCGCGCCGACACCACGAGCACGAGCAGCCCGAGCACCGACGCCGTGACGACGTCGGGTACGTCCGGCCGGCCACGAGCGCGTCCGTCCGGCGGATGACGCGGGTCAGAACCCCAGGCGCCCGAGCTGCTTCGGGTCGCGCTGCCACTCCTTCGCGACCTTCACCCGGATGTTCCGGGCACGCGACCCGACGTCCTTGAGCCGCTCGCCGCCCCGGCCGATCACGATCGCCTTCTGGCTGTCCCGCTCGACGAACAGGTTCGCGAAGATGCGCAGCGGCCCGTCCGGGTCGTCCTCGTCGTCGGGTTCGACGACGTCCTCGACCACGACGGCCAGCGAGTGCGGTAGCTCGTCGCGGACGCCCTCGAGCGCGGCTTCCCGGATGAGCTCGGCGATGCGGTCCTCGTCGGTCTCCTCGGTGACGGTCGCGTCGTCGTAGAGCTGCGGCGACTCGGGCAGCAGCGAGGTGATCTCCCCGAGGAGCGCCTCGAGCTGCAGGCCCTTCGTGCCCGAGGTCGGGACGATGGCGTCCCAGTCGCGCAGCTTCGAGACCGCCAGGAGCTGCTCCCCCACGGTGTCCTTCGCGGTGCGGTCGATCTTCGTCACGATCGCGATCTTCGCCGGGGCCGATCGGTTCGTTCGCCGGCACGCAGAACCCGATCACGTCGACGTCGCCGAGCGTGGACTGCACGAGGTCGTTCAGCCGCTCGCCGAGGAGCGTCCGTGGCCGGTGCACGCCGGGGGTGTCGACGATGATGACCTGGCCGTCGGGTCGGTGCACGATGCCGCGGATCGCGCGCCGCGTGGTCTGCGGCTTCGACGACGTGATCGCCACCTTCTCGCCGACGAGCGCGTTGGTGAGCGTCGACTTGCCGACGTTCGGGCGACCGACGAACGACACGAAGCCGGCGCGGTAGGGGCGCTCGGGGGTGGTCGGTCCGGTCTCGGTCGAGGGCGTCCTCGGCGTCCTGCAGCGCGGCGGTCCGCTCCGCGAGGACGGTGACCAGGTGGCGGCGCTTGCCCTCCACCCGGTCGGCGGTGAGCAGCAGACCGGACACGCTGACCTGCTCGCCGCTGGCCGGCAGTCGGCCGAGTTCCTTGGTGAGGAGTCCGCCGGCGGTGTCGACGTCGTCGTCCTCGAGCTCGATGCCGACTCGGTGCGGTCGACGACGGTGCGGTCGTACTCGTCGGAGATGTCCCCGACGAGCTCCTCGATGAGGTCCTCCATCGTGACGAGCCCGGCGACCCCGCCGTACTCGTCGACGACCAGGACCAGGTGGTTCTTCGCGAGCTGCATGTGCCGGAGGGTGTCGTCGGCGTGCTTCGACTCCGGCACGAACTCGGCCGGACGCAGCAGCGTCGTCACGGGTTCCTGCCCAGCGCCCTGCCGCTCGTACAGCGCGCGGGACACGTCGCGCAGGTACAGGACCCCGAGGACGTCGTCGCTGTCCTTGCCGGTCACGGGCATGCGCGACACCCCGGCGACGAGGAACTGCTCCATCCCGGCCGCGAGGGTGTCGTCCCCGTCGACGGTCAGCATGTCGGTGCGCGGCACCATGACCTCGCGCACGAGGGTGTCGCTGAACTCGAACACCGAGTGGATGAGCTCCCGGTCGTCCTGCTCGAGCACGTTGCTCTCGGTCGCCTCGTCGACGAGCGACAGCAGCTGCTCCTCGCTCGACACCGTCGACGCGCTGCGACCGCGTATCCGGACCCCGCGGACGAGCCCGCCGGTCGCGGCGATGAAGCGCTCCGCGTGCGCCCGCCCGACGCTGCGCGGACTGGACCCGACGAGCACGAACGAAACAGCGGTCATGATCGCCGCGGACACGATGAGCGCCACCCACCAGGTGTCGAACACCGTGACGAGTGCGATGGTCACGAGCACCGCGGCGGCGGTCTCGGCCAGGACGCGGACGAAGTTCAGCGCGTTGACGTGCGCGCCGACGTCGTCCGCGATCGCCTCGATCGCCCGACGGCGGCTGCTGTCCTTCGCGATCTCGTCGAGGTCGGCGCGGGACAGCACCGTGCGCGAGCAGGACGGCGACGAGCACCATCAGGTCACCGCCCGCGCTGCTGGGCAGCGAACGCGGAGAGGATCTCGCCCTGGAGTCCGAACATCTCGGCCTTCTCCTCCGGCTCGGCGTGGTCGAACCCGAGCAGGTGCAGGATGCCGTGGCAGGTGAGGAGCAGCATCTCGTCGGTGCTCGTGTGCCCGGCGGTCTTCGCCTGCTCCGCCGCGACCTGCGGGCAGACGACGATGTCCCCGAGGAGTCCGGCGGGCGTCGGCTCGTCCTCGGTCCCTGGTCGCAGCTCGTCCATCGGGAAGCTCAGCACGTCGGTCGGGCCGGGCTCGTCCATCCACCGGACGTGGAGCTGCTCCATGGCGCCCTCGTCGACGAGCACGATCGCGAGCTCCGCGTCCGCGTGGACGTGCATCGCGTCGAGCGCGAAGGCGGCGAGGCGCTGGATTGCTGCCTCGTCGACCTCGACGCCGGACTCGTTGTTGAGCTCGATGCTCACCGGTTGCCTCCTCGGGCGTCGTTCTGGGGGTACGGGGACTGCTGCCGGTCCTGCGGCGGCCGTCCCCGACGCTCGGCGCGGTTCGCTCCGGCGGGGTTGCCGGCGGGCGCGGTGCCCCGACCGCCGGGACGGTGTCCGGCCTGCTCGGCGAGACGTTCCTCGTCGTAGACGGTGTAGGCGTCGACGATCCGGCCGACGAGCGTGTGGCGGACGACGTCCTCGCTGCCGAGCCGGGCGAAGTGGATGTCCTCGACGTCGCCGAGGATCCGCGTCACGAGCCGGAGCCCGGACAGGTTGCCGGGCAGGTCGACCTGGGTGATGTCGCCCGTGACGACCATCTTCGAGCCGAAGCCCAGGCGCGTCAGGAACATCTTCATCTGCTCGGGCGTGGTGTTCTGCGCCTCGTCGAGGATCACGAACGAGTCGTTGAGCGTCCGGCCGCGCATGTAGGCGAGCGGAGCGACCTCGACCGTGCCGGCGGCGAGGAGCTTCGGGACCAGCTCCGGGTCCATCATCTCGTTCAGCGCGTCGTACAGCGGGCGCAGGTAGGGGTCGATCTTGTCGGTCAGCGTGCCCGGCAGGAATCCGAGCCGCTCGCCGGCCTCGACCGCGGGGCGGGTCAGGATGATCCGGTTCACCTCGCGCCGCTGCAGGGCCTGGACCGCCTTGGCCATCGCCAGGTAGGTCTTGCCGGTACCGGCCGGACCGATGCCGAACGTGATGGTGTGCTCGTCGATGGCGTCGACGTAGGCACGCTGCCCGTCCGTCTTCGGACGCACCGACTTGCCGCGGCTCGAGACGATCGGGGTGCCGAACGTGTCCGAGGGCTTGCGGTCGTCGTCGAGCATCCGGGCGGAGACCGGGATGTCGGACGGCCCGATGTCCTGGCCGCGCCGGACCATCCCGACGAGCTCGTCGACGAGCGCGTGGGCACGGGCGACGTCCCGCTCCGGGCCGGTCAGTGTGACCTCGTTGCCGCGGACCAGGACCCGCACGCCCGGGTACTGCCGTTCGACGGTCTTGAGCAGGCGGTCCTGGGGGCCGAGGAGCTGGACCATCGCGATGCCGTCGACCTGGATGTCGACGGTGACGTCCGACGGTTCGGCGTCGTGGTGGGCGGTCGTGTCAACCGGCAAGGAGGTTCCCTTCGTGCAGTTCGCCCGCGAGCACGTGCGCGTGCACGTGGAAGACGGTCTGGCCGGCGGCTTCGCCGGTGTTGAAGACGAGTCGGTACTGGCCGCCCGCGCGCTCGTCGGCGATGCGCTGGGCGGTGGCGACGACGTGGGCCAACAGGTCCGGGTCGCCCGCGGCGAGGGCGCCGACGTCGCGGTACTGCCCGGTCTTCGGGATGACGAGCACGTGCACCGGGGCCTGCGGCGCGATGTCCTCGATCGCGATCACGCGGTCGTCCTCGGCCACGACGGTGGCGGGGATCTCGCGCGCGATGATCTTCGAGAAGACGCTCGGGGTGCTGGTGCTCATTGGTCCATCGTAGAACGCGGGTCCGACGCCGGACCTTCCCGGTCCACCGCTACCAGCGTCCGAGCCGCGTCTGGAGGACGGCCAGGGCGGCCGGGCCCGCGGTGGAGGTGCGCAGCACCGTGTCGCCGAGCCGCGCCCGCACCGCACCGGCGCGCTCGAGCCGGTCGAACTCGGCGCTGTCGATCCCGCCCTCCGGACCGACCACCAGGACGATCTCGTCGACGTCCGCCGGCGGTTCCCACGCCGACAGCCGCACCGCGCCCACCGGGTCCAGCACGACCAGCGCACGCCGAGCCTCCTGGCCGACACCAGACGACGGGCCGACACCCGACGACGATGCCAGCTGCGCCGTCGTCACTGGTGCGTCCACCTCGGGGACGCGGGACCGGACGGCCTGCTTCGCGGCTTCCTGCGCGATCGCGGCCCACCGGGCCCGACCCTTCTCGACCTTCGCGCCGTCCCACCGCGACACGCTCCGCGTCGCCGCCCACGGGACGATGCGGTCGACCCCGATCTCGGTCGCGGCCTGCACCGCCATCTCGTCGCGGCCGCCCTTCGCGAGCGCCTGCACGAGCACGAGCGCCGGTCGGAGCGCCGACTCGACCGTGACGGCGTCGACGGTGAGCGTCAGCTCGTCGCGACCCGTCGACGCGACCGTCCCGGCCACCACCGTGCCGCGGCCGTCGGCGATGCGCAGGGCCTCGCCGACACGGACCCGCGCGACCGACACGGCGTGCCGGCCCTCCGGACCGTCGAGCGTGACGGTGTCACCGACCCCGACACCGTCGAGCGTGCCCGGGTCGACCAGGTGGAGGGACGCCATCAGAAGTGCAGGAAGCGGTCGCGCAGCTTGCCGAACATGCCCTGCTGGAACCGGGCGAGCTGCGGCTTCGCGGCCTTGTGCGACTTCGCGAGCTGCTCGACGAGCTGGCGCTCCTTGTGCGACAGCTTGGTCGGGGTGACGACCTGCACGCCGACGCGCAGGTCGCCGCGACCGTTGCCGCGGAGCTTGGTGACCCCGCGGTCCTTGATCACGAGCACGTCGGCGCTCTGCACGCCCGGGCGCAGCTCGAGCTCGACCGGGCCGTCCAGACCGTCGATCGTGGTGTGCGCGCCGAGGATCGCGTCGGTCATCTGGACCTCGAGCGTCGCGAGCAGGTCGTCGCCGTCGCGGCTGAACACGTCGTGGTGGCGGACCTTCACCTCGAGGTAGAGGTCACCCGAGGGGCCACCAGCCGGACCGACCTCGCCCTGACCGGGCATCTGCAGGCGGAGCCCGGTCTCGACGCCGGCGGGGACGTCCACCGGGATCGTGCGGCGCGCACGGACGCGGCCCTGGCCCTGGCAGGTCGGGCAGGGGCTCGGGATGACGGTGCCGTAGCCGCGGCAGGTGCCGCACGGGGCGCTCGTCACCACGTTGCCGAGGAGCGACCGGACCTGACGCTGGATGTGGCCGCTGCCGCCGCAGATGTCGCACGTGCGCGGGCTCGTGCCGGGCGCGCAGCACGAGCCGTTGCAGGTCTCGCAGACGACGGCCGTGTCGACCTCGACGTCCTTGTGGGTGCCGAAGACGACCTCGTCGAGGTCGACCTCGATGCGCAGCAGGGCGTCCTGTCCACGCTCGGCCCGGCTGCGCGGACCGTTGCCCCGCCCGCCACCGCCGCCGCCGCCGAAGAACGCATCGAAGATGTCGCTGAACCCGCCGGCGCCGCCACCGAAGGGGCTGTCCGCCTGCGGTCCGGCGTCGTACCGCCGCCGCTGCTCGGGGTCGCTCAGCACGTCGTACGCGTGCGTCACGTCCTTGAAGCGCTCGGCCGCGTCCGGGCTCGGGTTCACGTCCGGGTGCAGCTCGCGCGCGAGCCGGCGGTACGCCTTCTTGATGTCGGCATCGGAGGCGTCCTGCTGGACGCCGAGGACGTCGTAGTGGTCTGCCACGTATCCCTCAGTCGGTTCGGTCGGTGCGGCGTTCGCCGCCGGTCAGGTCGGTCTGGAGGCACGGATCACCCGGGCGGGGCGGCCTGTGCCCGTCGGGGGCCGGGTCGGTCAATGTTCGCCCAGGAGCTTGGACAGGTACCGTGCGACGGCGCGCACCGCGGCCATGTTCGTGCCGTAGTCCATCCGCGTCGGCCCGAGCACCCCGAGCCGCGCGACCTCGCCGCCGCCGGCCAGGTAGCCGCCCGCGACGATGCTCGTGGCGTCGAGCCCGTACTCGGCGTTCTCGGCGCCGATGCTCGCGGCGACCGCGACGTCGTCCACCTGCATCTCCCCGAAGAGCCGGAGCAGGGTGACCTGCTCCTCGATCGCCTCGAGCACGGGGAACAATCCGCCGGAGAAGTCGCGTTCGCTCTTCGCGAGGTTCGCCGCCCCCGCCATCACCAGGCGGTCCTGTCGGTTCGCCGCGACCTGCTCGATGAGCGTCGCGACGACGACGCCGGCGAGCGTCTGGGCGTCGGGGCGGAGCTGTTGCGGGACCGCCCGGAGCGCCCGGGGCACGTCGTGCAGGAGCAGCCCGACGGACGCGCCGTTGAGCACCGAACGCAGTTCGCCGAGAGCGGCTTCGTCGAGTGGGACGTCGGTCTCGACGACGCGCTGCTCGACCCGGGCGGTGTCGGTGATGAGCACCACCATGAGCCGTGTGTCGCCGAGGCGGACGAGTTCGATGTGCTGCACGCGGGCGCGCACCATCGACGGGTACTGGACGAGTGCGACCTGGTTCGTGAGCTGGCTGAGCAGCCGGACGGTGCGGCCGAGGACCTCGTCGAGGTCGTTCGGGGTGCCGAGGAACGTCTCGATCGCGTGGCGCTGCGCGCTGGACAGCGGGCGGGCGGCCGCGAGGTGGTCGACGAAGACCCGGTACCCCTTGTCGGTCGGCACCCGGCCCGACGAGGTGTGCGGGGCCACGATGAGCTGTTCGTCCTCGAGCAGGGCCATGTCGTTCCGGATCGTCGCGGCGCTCACCCCGAAGGCGTGCCGGTCGACGATCGACTTCGAGCCGACGGGCTCGCGCGACGCGACGTAGTCCCGCACGATGGCCTTGAGGACCTCGAGGGAGCGTTCGCTGACCATCCGGACCCCTTCCGTTCGATGCTGGCACTCGGACGTCTCGACTGCTGATCCTACGCCCGACCGCCGACGGACCGGGACCCGGGCGGGCCCCTCCCGCTACGCTCTGGGCATGAGCTACGGACAGCAGCCCGGAGGGCCCTACGACCAGCAGCCCGGGGGGCCGGCGAACCCCGGCGGACCGCAGTACCCGCAGGGGTACCAGGTCCCGCAGCCGATGTCGCCGGAGGACCAGCGACTGTGGGCGACCCTGACGCACGTCGGCGGCATCTTCTTCAACTTCCTCGTGCCGTTGATCGCCTACCTGGTGCTCCGCGACCGTGGGTCGTTCATCAAGGAGCACACCCGCACGGCGCTGAACTTCCACATCACCGCCGCCATCGCGTACATCGTCGCGGGGCTGCTCTGCATCGTCCTGATCGGCTTCGTGCTGCTCCCGATCATCGGGGTGCTCGTCATCGTCTTCGCGATCATGGCGGCCATCGCAGCGAACCGTGGCGACCTCTACAAGTACCCGCTCACGATCGAGTTCATCAAGAACTAGGCCGCTCGAGCAGGACCAGGTCAGTCGAGCAGCTCGCGGACCACCGCGTCCGCTAGCAGCCGACCCTGCTGGGTCAGCTCGAGCCGCCCCCGCACCGCGGCTGGACCGTCCACGAGTCCGCGTGCGATGAGCCCGGCGACCCGCTCGCGTGACGACGGTCGGAGCTCCGCCGTGGTGAGCTCGCCGCGGACCCGCGCGGCGAGCAGGACGCGCTCGACGTACCGGGTCTCGTCGTCGAGCATCTCGCGGCCGGCGGCGGGTGACTCCCCCGCGAGCACCCGGTTCGCGTACGCGGCCGGGTGCTTCACGTTCCACCAGCGGGTGCCGGCCACCGCGGAGTGCGCGCCAGGTCCGATCCCCCACCAGTCGTGTCCCTTCCAGTACGACAGGTTGTGCCGGCTCGCGTGCTGCGCCGGACTGCCGTCCGCTTCCGCCCGGGCCCAGTTCGAGACCTCGTACCAGGTGTAGCCGGCGTCACCGAGGACCCGGTCCGCCAGCTCGTACATGTCGGCGGCGAGGTCGTCGTCCGGGGCCGGGAGCTCGCCGCGCGACACCGCGCGGCCCATCGCCGTGCCGTCCTCGACGATGAGCGAGTACGCCGAGACGTGGTCGGGCCGGCACGCCAACGCCGCGTCGAGTGACGTCCGCCAGTCGTCCAGGGACTCGCCGGGCGTCGAGTAGATGAGGTCGAGCGAGACGTCGAGCCCGTGCTGCTTCGCGAGGTCGACGACGACGGGCACCCGTTCGGGGTCGTGCGTGCGGTCGAGCGTCGCGAGGACGTGCGGCACCGCGGACTGCATGCCGTAGCTCATCCGCGTGAAGCCCGCGCGCTGCAGGGTGCCGATCGCGTCCGCGTCGACGGAGTCCGGGTTCGCCTCGGTCGTGACCTCTGCCCCGGGCAGGATCCCCCACGTGTCGTCGATCGCCCGCAGGATCATCGCGAGGTCCGACGCAGGGAGCATCGTCGGGACACCGGAGCGGTCGAGCACCTCGGCCGCCCAGGCGATCTCCTGCACCGCGTGGCCGGCGTAGTCGTCGCGGCGGACCCCGCGGAGCTCGGACGCCGTGTAGGTGTTGAAGTCGCAGTAGCCGCAGCGCACCCGGCAGAACGGCACGTGCACGTACACGCCGAAGGGGACGTCGCCCGCTCCGGGGCCGGGGATGATCAGGCCGTCCGACGGCGCGGGGTCGGCGATCGGCAGAGCACTCGGCATGGACTCCATTCTCGGTCATGATGGAGGGCATGGAGCACCACACCGTCCCCACCACGGTGCTGTGGGACATCGACGGCACCCTCGTGTTGAACGCCGTCTCGCCCGGCAACCTCTACCACCTCGCGCTCGAACGGGCCGTCGGTCGCGACCTCGCCCTGCGCGTCGGGCACCAGCACGGGCGCACCGACGCGGGGCTCATCGCCGAGCACGTCCGGGCGCACCACCTCGACGACGCGCTCATCCCCACCGTCACCGGGCACCTGCGGGACCTGACCGACGAGCGGCACCGGCGGGGTGACCGTCGTTCGCCCGCACCGGGGGCGACCGCGCTCGTGCAGCGGTTCGCCGCCCTGGGCTGGCGGAACGGGCTGCTCACCGGCAACTCCGAGCACCACTCGTTCTTCGGCGACGAGGAGGTCGACCGGTCCGGCGTGACCGCGAGGGCCGCCGCCGCATTGGCGGGCACCCGCGCCGTGATCGTCGGGGACACCCCGCGGGACGGCGAGGCCGCGGACACCGCGGGGATCCCGTTCCTCGCCGTCGCGACCGGGGTCTACGACGTCGACGCCCTCCGCACGACCAACGCCGTCACGGTCGCGCGGGACTGCGTGCAGGACGCGGGGCTCATCGAGGACGCGATCGCCGCGCTCCCCCCGCTGCGGTAGCGCACCCATCGCGGAGCGCGGCGTCAGTCGTCGCGCAGCGCAGGGTCAGTCGCCGCGCAGCGCCTCGAGGTACTTCGCCGCCATGACCTTCTGCTGCCGCTTGAGCAGCGGCGACAGGAAGCGCCACTTCGGGCTCGCCGGCTGCGAGAACTGCCGGACCTGCAGCCAGACCGACCCGTCGGCGGTGCGCTCGACCACGAACGACTCCTCGCCCGACAGCGGGTGACCCTCGAGCGTGCCGTAGGCGAAGCCCTTTCGGTCGGTCTCGTCGATGATCGACACGACCCGGACCGGCGCATGCACGGTCTGCCCGAACGCGTGCATCTCGAGCGTGGCCGTCGTGCCGGCCGTCAGGAGCGGTGTGCCGTCGGCCGCGAACTTCTCGACGCGCGGGGTCCCGATCGACGCCGGCGCGATCGGCACGCCCCGTTCGTCGAAGGTCACCGGGTTGTAGCGCACCTCGTCGTCGTCGGGCTGGTCCTCGACGCGCACCCGGATGCCGCTGCGCTCCTGGATCTGCCAGGACAGCGTCTGCGTGACGGCGGTCTCGAAGCGCTGGTCGCCGTGCCCGATCCGGGCCCGCGACTCCGCCGGGACGAAGCCCTCGGGCGGGTAGGTCATGAGGTCCGCCGCCTGGGTCGCGCCCACGGCGCCGTACGTCAGGGCGGTCCGGTAGCTGCCGCGGGAACTCATGCGGCAAGCCTACCCGGGCGACTCGGGCGCACCTGCCCGCCCGGGCTCCGCGCTACTTCTTCTTCTCTTCGACGTCACCCGAGAGCGCGGCGATGAAGGCTTCCTGCGGGACCTCGACGCGACCCACCATCTTCATGCGCTTCTTGCCCTCCTTCTGCTTCTCGAGGAGCTTGCGCTTGCGGGTGATGTCACCGCCGTAGCACTTCGCGAGGACGTCCTTGCGCATCGCCCGGATGCTCTCGCGGGCGATGATGCGCGCACCGATGGCCGCCTGGATCGGGACCTCGAACTGCTGGCGCGGGATGAGCTTGCGCAGTCGTTCGGTCATGAGCGTGCCGTACGCGTACGCCTTGTCGCGGTGCACGATCGCGCTGAACGCGTCGACCTGCTCGCCCTGCAGCAGGATGTCGACCTTCACGAGGTCGGCAGCCTGGTCGCCGGTGGGCTCGTAGTCGAGGGAGGCGTAGCCCTGCGTCTTGCTCTTGAGCTGGTCGAAGAAGTCGAAGACGATCTCGCCGAGGGGCATCTCGTAGCGGATCTCGACGCGGTCCTCGCCGAGGTACTCCATGCCGAGCAGGGAGCCGCGACGCGACTGGCAGAGCTCCATGATCGCGCCGACGTAGTCCTTCGGCGCGAGGATCGCGGCACGGACCATGGGCTCGCGGACCTCGACGATGCGGCCGCCGGGGAACTCGGACGGGTTCGTGACCTCGGTCACGGTGTTGTCCTCGTTCGTGACCTCGTAGATCACGCTCGGCGCGGTGGTGATGAGGTCGAGGCCGAACTCGCGGGACAGGCGCTCGGTGATGATCTCGAGGTGGAGCAGACCGAGGAAGCCGCAGCGGAAGCCGAAGCCGAGCGCGACCGAGGTCTCCGGCTCGTAGACGAGCGCCGCGTCGGACAGCTTGAGCTTGTCGAGCGCTTCACGGAGGTCCGGGTAGTCGGAGCCGTCGATCGGGTACAGGCCCGAGAACACCATCGGCTTCGGGTCGGTGTAGCCCGCCAGCGCTTCGGTCGCGGGCTTCTGCGCGGTCGTGACGGTGTCGCCGACCTTCGACTGGCGGACGTCCTTCACGCCGGTGATCAGGTAGCCGACCTCGCCGACGCTGAGGCCCTTCGTCGGCTTCGGCTCGGGCGAGGACACCCCGATCTCGAGGATCTCGTGCGTCGTCCCCGTCGACATCATCTGGACCTTCTCGCGCGGCTTGATCGTGCCGTCGACCATCCGGACGTAGGTCACGACGCCGCGGTAGCTGTCGTAGACGGAGTCGAAGATCATCGCGCGGGGCGACGCGTCGACGGTGCCGACGGGCGGGGGCACGGAGCCGACGACGCGGTCGAGCAGCTCGGGCACGCCGACGCCGGTCTTGCCGGAGACGCGCAGGACGTCCTCCGGCTTGCCGCCGATGAGCTGCGCGAGCTCCGCGGCGTACTTGTCCGGGTCCGCCGCGGGCAGGTCGATCTTGTTGAGGACCGGGATGATCTCGAGGTCGTTCTCGAGCGCCAGGTACAGGTTGGCGAGCGTCTGCGCCTCGATCCCCTGGGCGGCGTCGACGAGCAGGATCGCACCTTCGCACGCGGCGAGGGACCGGGAGACCTCGTACGAGAAGTCGACGTGCCCCGGGGTGTCGATCATGTTGAGCGCGAAGGTCTGCCCCTCGAACTCCCACGGCATACGGACGGCCTGCGACTTGATCGTGATGCCGCGCTCGCGCTCGATGTCCATGCGGTCGAGGTACTGCGCGCGCATCGCACGGTCCTCGACGATGCCGGTGATCTGCAGCATGCGGTCGGCCAGCGTCGACTTGCCGTGGTCGATGTGCGCGATGATGCAGAAGTTGCGGATCGACCCGGCCGGGGTCGCGGCGGGCTCGAGTGGCGCGGATGCTTGTGGGCTCACGGTTCCTCAGGGGTCGGGACGGTCGAACGATTGTCCCACGGTTGTGCGCGCGGAGCGCGCAGCGCCGGCACACCTGTGGACGGCGGGCGCCGCACCAGGTGGTGTTGAGGACGGACGGGAGGCGCGTGGCGGGGTCGCCCCGTACCTCCAGTCCGTCAGACGGCCACCGTGGCGGGGGCGGGCAGCGCGCCGAGGCCGCGGCGGAGGTCGTCCGCGGTGGCGGCGAGGCAGACACGGATCCAGCCCTCGCCGGAGCGGCCGAAGGCGCTGCCGGGCGCGACCGCGACGTGCTCGCGGTGCAGGAACGCGAGGGCCCACTCCGCGACGTCGCCGGCGGCGGCGTGCGACACGTCGACCCAGAGGTAGAACGCCCCACGCGGGTCGAGGTAGCGGATCCCGGCTGCGTCGAGGACCTCCTTCGCGACGGCGAGGTTCGCGCGGTAGTGCTCGCGGGCGTCCTGGACGGACTGGTGGTCGCCGACGATCGCGGCCAGTGCCGCCCACTGGTCCGGCTCCGCGACGCAGCTGATCATCGCCTCCTGCGTGGTGCGCATCGTCGGGCCGAGGCCCTTCGGTGTCACGAGGTAGCCGACGCGGACACCGGTCATCGCGTAGGTCTTGCTCAGGGAGAAGGCGCTGAAGACGCGGTCGTCCTCGTCGAGGGCGGCGATGCTGACGTGGCGGGTGCCGTAGGTGAAGTACTCGTAGACCTCGTCGCTGATCACCCAGAGGTCGTGCCGCTTCGCGAGGGCGAGCAGGGCGCGCAGGGTGTCCTCGCCGAACACCGAGCCGAGCGGGTTGGACGGGGAGTTCACGACGAGCGCCCTGGTCCGCTCGGTGATGCTCGCCTCGAGCGCGTCGAGGTCCGGCTCGAAGCCGTGCTGCGGCTCGAGCCGGTACGGCACCGGGGTCGCGCCGAGGATGTGCGCGTTCATCGTGAAGGTCGTGTACCCGGGGTCCGGCACGAGCACCTCGTCGCCCGGGCTGAGGACGAGGGTCATCGCCTGGAACAGGGCCTGCGTCGCACCGATCGTCATCCAGACCTGCTCGAGGTCGACCTCGATACGGTTCTCGCGGCGCAGCTTCTCCTGGATCGCGGCACGGAGCGGGGCGATCCCGCCGTTCGGCGTGTAGTCGGTGCGGTCCTCGGACCAGGCACGGCGCGCCGCCTCGCCGACGTGCGGGGCCACCGGGACGTCCGGCTCGCCGATCACGAGCATCGCCACGTCGGTGCCGTCGGCCTGGAGCAGGGCGGCCTGCTCGTACACCCGGCGGATGCCGGAGGCGGGGACGGTGTCGATCCGGGGCGCGAGGGAGGGCATGCCGTCACGGTAGCGGCTGCGTGTTGCCGGGTGGTTTCCGACCGCGACGCTTCGGTCTTTGGTGGGACCCCGTCCTGCTGGTAGAGTTGGTGGCTGGCTTCCGCGTTCCCCGCCCACGGGTGGAACGCGATGCAACACGCATGGCGAACATCAAGTCGCAGATCAAGCGCATCAAGACCAACCTGAAGGCCCAGGAGCGCAACAAGGCCTACCGCTCGGAGCTCAAGACGGTCATCCGTCACACCAACGAGGCCGTCGCCGCCGGCGACAAGGACAAGGCCACCGCGGCCCTCGTCCTCGCCTCGAAGAAGCTCGACAAGGCCGTGAGCAAGGGCGTCATCCACAAGAACCAGGCGGCGAACCGCAAGTCGGCCATCGCCAAGAAGGTCTCTGCCCTCTGAGATCCTGCTCTCTGATCTACTGAGTGCCGCACGAAGGCCCCGCACCGCTCGGTGCGGGGCCTTCGTCGTTGCCGGGGTGCGGACACCGGGGCGGGCGCAGGCATGGTCGCCGGGGGCCGGCATGGTCGCTGAGGGCCGGCGCCGGGGCGTGTGTGCGAGCCGCGGGCGGGCACGACGCGGCACAACCGGAAGCACGACGCACCACGGAAGTGCGTGGTTCGGCGTGCTTCCGGTTGTGCGACCGCACGACGCGCCACGCACAGGCGCCAGCACCGCGCGGGCGGCGCGCCGTCGGGTCAGCGGGCTTCGCCGCGCCGGGCGATCGTGCGGACCATGACCTCGAGCGCGTAGTGCGCGTCCCGCGAGCCGCCCTTCACCGCGGTGTCCGCCTCGGCGATGCTCGTGATCGCGTTCGCCAACCCGGCCTCGCTCCACCCGGCGACGTCCCGCTGTGCACGCTGGACCTGCCACGGCGCCATGCCGAGGGCGGACGCCGCCTGGCCGCTCGTGCCACGGAAGGAGCTGACCTTCGCCATCGTGCGGATCTTGCTCGCGAACGCGGCGACGATCGGGACCGGGGCCTCCCCCGTCGCCAGGGCGTGCCGCAGCTCGAGGATCGCCGGGGCCGAGCGCCCCGCGAGTACTTGTCGACGACCTTGTCGGTGATCTCCTCGGCCTCGTCCGCCAGGAGCTGCCGGCACGCGGCCGCGAGCTCGGCCAGGTCGTCGGAGAACGCCGCCACGAGCGTGCGCACGGCCGAAGTCGATCTTGTCGGTGTCGCGTTTGAGCTCGTCGCACTGGACCTCGACGCCACCGCCGATCCCGCTGCGGATCGTGTCGAGGAGCTTCTTGCCGCGGACCCCGCCGCCGTGCCGCAGGACGAGCGTGACGTCGTCCGCCGGGCCCTGCAGGTACGCGATGGTCTCGGTGATGAAGGCGTCCGTGCACTTCTCGACGTTCGTGACCCGCACGAGTCGGGGCTCGCCGAAGAGCGACGGACTCGCGAGCGTCGCGAGCAGCCCCGGTGCGTACTGGTCGGCTTCGAGGTCGTGCACCTCGAGCGCGGGGTCCTCGCCCACGAGCAGGTCGCGCAGGACACCGATCGCACGGTCGGCGAGGAACGCCTCCGGCCCGGTGACGAGCACCACGGGCGCGGGACGGATCCCCGACCACGGCACCTGGTCGATGGCGGCGGCGGCGCGCGAGGGCTTCTTGGCGGGCATGCGGTCCTTCCGTCGCGGGCCGGGTCGTGGACGACGCCGAGGTCGGCGCCGGGGTCGGCTCCGGGTTCGTTCGGGGCCCGCGACGATCCTACGGCCGGCCGCCGACGGCTCGGCCCGCACTCCACCGGTCGGCTCCGGAGATGCGCCGTCCGGGTGCTCCGTCCAGACCCGGAGCGCCCCGGAGCGGTCCCGTGAGACGACGACCGTCCCCTGCCGGTCGGCTCGGAACGCCGTCGTCCCCGCGACCCGGAGCAGGTCGAGCGTCCGCTGCGTGGGGTGCCCGTACGTGTTGTCCGCCCCGACGCCGATCAGCCCCACCGGCGCAGCCAGCTGCCGGTAGAGCCCCGGGTCCTGGTCGGCCGACCCGTGGTGCGCGACCTTGACGACGTCGGGGTGCACGTCCAGGTGCGGGCGGAGCCGCCGCTGCGCCCGCTCACCGAGGTCACCGAGGAAGACGCCGGACACGCAGGTCCCGCACCCGGCGGACTCGGTCGTGGCGAGCACGACGCTCGCGTCGTTGCCCGCCTCGATGGAACCCGACGGCGGCCACACGACCCGCCACCCCAGGGCGCCGAGCGTGCCCTCGGTCGTGTCGTCCGCCGTCCCGACCTGCACGTCGGCGCGGCGCAGGTCCTCGACGACCCGGGCGTCCTCGGCGCGCCCGACCGGTCCGACGAGCGCACGGTCGACCAGCCCCGCGACGGCGGGCAGCGCGCCCACGTGGTCCCGGTCGAAGTGCGTCAGGACGAGCAGCGCCAGCCGGTCCACCCCGAGCAGGTCGAGGCACGCGAGCAGGCGCGGTTCGTCGTCCCCGGTGTCGACGAGTGCGATCGGGCCGTCCGGCGCCCGGACGAGCACCGCGTCCCCTTGTCCGACGTCGCACATGGCCACCGACCAGTCGGCCGGCACGCTCGTCCGCAGGACCGCGCGGGGCACCGCGACCGCGCCGACGCCCAGCGCGAGTGCGACCGCACCGACGAGGAGCACCGGGACCCGGAGCCGCTCGCGGACGAGCACGGCCCCCGCGACGGCTCCGCTCACGACGACCGCGGCGACGATCCCCGTCCCGCCGGCGGGCCACCCGATCGACGCCGCGGGGAGCGCGGCTGCGGTGTGCGCCACCCACCCGATCGCGGCGGCCGGTGCCCAGGCGACGCCGGCCAGGACCGCCGCCGCCGCGGGCCACGCCGGTGCCACCGTGCACGCGGCGAGGCCGAGGACCGTGACGACCGGCGCGAGCGGCTCGGTGAGCAGGTTGGCCGGCACCGCGTAGGTCGGGAACACCGGGGCGAGCACGATCGTCACCGGCCAGCAGGCCGCCTGCGCCGCGACCGGGACCGCCACCGCGGCGGCCACCGGTGGCCAGAGTCGCCGCGCGAGCAGCTCGGTGAGCGGTGGCCCGAGCACGAGGATGCCGCCGGTCGCGAGCACCGAGAGCGCGAACGCGATCGCCCGCCCGGTCCAGGGGTCGACGACGAGCATCCCGAGCACGGCCAGGGCGACGAGGGGCACGCCGCGGACCGGCCGTCCGGTCAGGCGGACGACGAGCACGACGACGGCCATCAGGGTCGCCCGCAGGATGGACGGGTCCGGGCGGACGAGCACGACGAAGGCGACGAGGAGCGCCACCGCCGCGACGGCGCGCACGCACCTGGGCGCGCCGAGCCCGCGGCCGACCGTCATCACGAGTGCGACCACCACCGCGCAGTTCGAGCCGGACACCGCCGTCAGGTGGGTGAGCGCCGACGTCTCCATCGCGGCTTCCGTCCCGGGGTCGAGCCCGCTGCGGTCGCCGATCGCGAGACCGCGGAGGAGGGCGGCGCCCGGTTCCGGCAGGTCCGCCGTGACGGCGACGAAGGCCCGGCGGACCTCGGCCGTCGCCGCCAGCGCGCCGGTCGGTGGCTCCCGCTCGGGCTCGCCGCGCAGGAAGAGCACCGCCGCGGTCGGCGATCCTGGGTCGTCCCGCTCGACGGTCGCGCGCCCGGTGAGCAGGGTCCCCGCTGGCAGCACCGTGTCGGAGGTCGTGACCACCCGCACCGGCACGGCCCCGACACCGTGCCCGTCCACCGCGCGGAGCGCTCCGACCACCGAGTGGTCGCCCGGCGCGAGGTCGCGGCGCAGGTCGACAACGACCGTGGCGCTGTGGCCGACGGCACGCCGCAGGGCCTCGGGGTCGCGGTGCACCTGCCCGACCGCGATCGACACCGCGACGAGCACGCAGCACGCCCCCGCGGTCAGCACGACGGCGCCGACCGCCCGCACCCGCGGGCGGAGTGCCGGGTGCCCGGTGACGACCCCGCTGAGCACGGCGACACCGGCGGCGACCGCCGCGACGACGATCGCGGACCCGGGCTGCGCGACCAGGAGCACCGCGACCACCCACGCCACGGCGACCGGGCCGGCGAACCGCAGGTCCGTGAGGACCGGACGGAGGTCGACGCCCCTCACACGCGGACCCGCTCCCGGAGCTCCGCGAACCGGGCGTCGCCGATGCCGCTGACGTCGAGCAGGTCCTCGACCGTGGTGAAGCCGCCGTGCTCTTCCCGCCAGGCGATGATCCGCGCGGCGAGGGCCGGACCGATCCCGGGCAGGGTCTCGAGCGTCGCCTGGTCCGCCCGGTTCAGGTCGACGACGTCACCCGCGCCGCCGGCACCGGCAGTCGAGCCGCCACCGGCGCCAGCCCCGGCACCACCGTCGGCGCCGCCCGCCACGTCCGGACCGAGCGCCGCCGGCACCTCGGTCTCGCCCACCGCGGGCACGTACAGCCGCTCACCGTCGACCACCGGGCGCGCCAGGTTCACCCGCGTCAGGTCCGCGACGTCGGTCGCCCCGCCTGCTCGTTCGATCGCGGCCTGCACGCGGGAGCCGTCCGGCAGCTCGACGACCCCCGCGCGAGCGACCGCGCCGACCACGTACACGGAGACGAGCACCGCCGTCGCTGACGGAGCCGGACCACCCGTCGGACGCGCGTCGAGCGACCGGGGCGCCCCCGTGCCTCCAGGCCGACCGTCCGTCCCGGCGGACGCGGCCCCGGACGCCGACCCAGACCCCGCGACCGACCCGGCCGGCCCACCGGACACCGTGACCTGCCCCGTCGAGCGCTCCCCCACGGCACCCACGCCGACGATCGCGAGCGCGACCGCGACGACCACCGCCCCGAGCACCACCGCCGTCCGCGGCGTCAGCGTCCAGCGTCGCCAGCGGGCGTCGGGGACCGGGTCAACAGGAGCCATGCCGGCACGTTAGAAACGCCGGACCGACGACGACGGCCCGGCGTCCGCCCCTGTGGAGGGCGACGCCGGGCCGATGCCTGTGGAGGAGGGCCTCAGCCCTTGATCGCGATGTTCACGAGCTTCGGCGCCCGCACGATGACCTTCACGATCTCGCGCTCGCCGATGTACCGCTGCACGTTCGCCGACGCACGCGCGAGCTGCTCGAGCGGACCTTGCCGTTGACCTGCACGACCGCCGTCAGCGTGTCCTGCACGAGCAGCGTCGGGTCGGCCTTCCGCCAGCCGTACGGGGCAACTTCAACGGAGCCCTCCAAGCAGGCTTGCGACGATCAGTGTCCTGAGGCGTGAGTTCCAGATGCAGCCATCGCGCGGACGGATGAGGATGACTTGCACCCGCGTTTGATCATCAACAAGCTAGCCAAGGCCGAGCTCATCCATCCACGTTTTCATGTGTGGCGTCGCTGCGAGGGCTGCTTTGAAGTGAGGGAAGATGATGGCGACCCCGTCTCTCACTTTGTCATAGTCCGGCAGCAACCTGACTACCCGCTTCGACGGGGCACTGCTACGACCGTTGTTGATCAGCTCAGCGTTTCCACCATGCTCATCTATCAGGCGAGCGAAAGTTGCAGGCAGCTCACGATCGTCGAAGATGTCGGGAGCCTCCGCGCCCGCCGCTATGACGAGCGTCTCGAACTCGTGCAACATGACAAATGGGCGAAACTTCTCGGGACTACCCAAGGTCGAACCCATGCGAAGTTCGATCTCGTCTACACAGGTCGGCTGCTTGTGAGAACCGCTGCACCCACAGACCGGGCCGCCACTCGGGAAGGCATAGAAGTCGAGCATCGTCGTCACGCGATCCCAATGGGGCTGGCTGACCAGATTCCTGACCAATCTTTCGTAGTGCGCCCAGTTTCCACCGCCTCTGTGCGCACGACCATCCGCCGATCGTGAAGTGTGAACGACGATCGGCGTCAGGTGCATCCCGCGTTGCGAGGCGAGAGGCTGGAGGACGACATTGACGAAAGCTTCCTCAGTCTGGCCTTCGACGACAACAGCCACGAGCCTAGTCATCATCGGCTCCGCTAGCGAGAGGCGAAGATGTCGGCCTGCCTCCGAGGAGATTCATCTCCCAAAGCTCTCCCACCGAGTAGTCCTGAAGCCAGTTCTGGAGCTCGGACTCGTTGGGGCGCATCACCACCGTTGAACCAGCGCTCCGCTCAACGACTGCTACCTCCGAAAGCCCGAACTGGCCTAGAAGGGTGACTGATTGAGTAGCCGCTATCAGGCGATGCTCCGGTCCCAAGTTACGAAACAGTGCGGCCAATTGATGAATAGCAGCAGGATGCAGACCCAATTCAGGCTCGTCCAGGATGATCGTAGAGGGTTTTCTCGGCTGCTGTAGCAGCACAGCAAGACAGATGAAACGGAGAGTCCCCGAGCTCAAGGCACTCCCCGAAAGTACGTCGTCCAATCCTCTCTCACGCCATCGCAGCAAGACAGTATCGCCGCGGGGCCGGAGCACAAAATCATCGAAAAAAGGAGCAATGTTACGGACAGACCGGACGACCTGATCATATTGTCGAGAACTATTCTCACGCATCTCGAGCAACACTGCTGCGAGGTTGCGGGCATCATCGTGAAGCATTTCGCCGTCGGCGACGTCTACCCTACGCAAGGGTGGCGCAGAGACGCTTGTATCGTCGAAATGAAAGACTCGACAGCCCGACAGTACATCGAAGAGATACTCGTGTGAGACGTGATCGGAGATCCTCTCCTTGAGCCTCCCGTCTCTACTAACACCCAGGGAGTTGCTATAGGGCCGCTGATATGAATCTCGATGCAGGAATGTGGTCTCTGTCAGAATGGCGGAGTCATCAGCAGCAGGCTCAAGCCGTAAGGCGTACCCGTTGCGAATTGCTCCTCTCGCTGATTCTACCCAATCGCCCCAGATCTGCAGGTCAATGGAGTCTGAAGAAGGTCTACCTGGCCCCCGGTGTACGAGCTGAGAAATTCCCCCCAGCTTCGCAATATGCTTCGATATACGCCCATCCACCGCGTAGCCCAGCAGCTCGAAAGCATCAACGAGGTTGCTCTTCCCCGCTCCGTTCGCGCCAATGAGCAGAGTGATCGGGCCGGAAAGATCAAGGGTAAGGGATTCAATCGAACGAAAGCCTTGAATGCTTATAGAGCGCAGAGGCGTCGTCATCAGTCTGTCCCCGACCGTTCAGTAGAAGGTTCAAAATTGCTGTCGATGTGGCTTCCGGAGAAGAACTCGGGGTCGATTGCTCGCATCGACAACCGCCTCAGCCCTTGATCGCGATGTTCACGAGCTTCGGCGCCCGCACGATGACCTTCACGATCTCGCGCTCGCCGATGTACCGCTGCACGTTCGCCGACGCACGCGCGAGCTGCTCGAGCTCGTCCGCCTCGATCGACTTCGACACCTCGAACGAGTCCCGGACCTTGCCGTTGACCTGCACGACCGCCGTCAGNGTGTCCTGCACGAGCAGCGTCGGGTCGGCCTTCCGCCAGCCGTACGTGGCGACGGTGGCCTCGTAGCCCAGCTTCTCCCACATCTCCTCGCCGGTGTACGGCGCGAACACGGCGAGGGCCAGTGCGACGGTCTCGGCGGCCTCGCGCACGGCGGGGTCACCGGCGCCGGGGCCGCTGTCGATGGCCTTGCGGGTGACGTTCACCAGGTCCATGAGCCGCGCGATCACGACGTTGAACTTGAACGACTCCATGAGGCCGGGGGCGTCCGCCAGGAAGCGGTGCGTAACCTGCCGGAGTGCACGGTCGCCGTCGGCCCACACGGCGTCGGGCGACGACGTGACGTCGGTCGCCAGGCGGTAGGCACGGGCGAGGAAGCGCGCGGACGCCGACGGAGAGACGTCCTCCCAGTTGATGTCGTCCTCCGGCGGGCCGGCGAAGCCCATCACCAGGCGGATCGCGTCGACACCGTTCGCGTCGAGCTCGTCGCCGAGCGAGACGCCGCCCTTCGACTTCGACATCTTCGAGCCGCCGGACAGCACCATGCCCTGGTTGAGGAGCGCCGAGAACGGCTCGGTGAAGTCGAGGTAGCCGAGGTCGAACAGGACCTTCGTGACGAAGCGGGCGTACAGCAGGTGCAGGATCGCGTGCTCGATGCCGCCGATGTACTGGTCGACCGGAGCCCACTTGCGCGCGATGGCCGGGTCGAACGCCTGCGTGTCGTCGTTCGCGGCCAGGAAGCGCAGGAAGTACCACGACGAGTCGACGAACGTGTCCATCGTGTCGGTGTCGCGCAGCGCCGGCGAGCCGTCCACCGGGTTCGGCACGTTCACCCAGTCCGTGGCGCCGCCGAGGGGCGAGGTGCCCTTCGGCTTGAGGTCGAGGCCCTCGGTCGACGGCAGTCGCACCGGCAGCTGGTCGAACGGCACCGGGTGCTCGGTGCCGTCGGCGCCGTGGATGATCGGGATCGGGGTGCCCCAGAAGCGCTGCCGCGAGATGAGCCAGTCGCGCAGGCGGTAGGTCTTCGCGGCACGACCGGTGCCGCGCTCCTCGAGCAGGCCGATCGCCGCGGTGATCGCGTGCTGCTTCGACATGCCGTCGAGCGGGCCGGAGTTGATCATCCGTCCCTGGCCGGTCAGCGCCTCGCCGGTGGAGACGGGGTCGAGGGCGGGCAGGTCCTCGAGCGTCGCGCCCTCGGGGATCACCGGGATCGCGCCGGTGACGGCGGCGTTGGTGTCGACGACGACCTTGACGGGCAGGTCGAACGCCCGCGCGAAGTCGAGGTCGCGCTGGTCGTGCGCCGGGACGGCCATGACCGCACCGTGGCCGTAGTCGGCGAGCCGCGAAGCGGCCGAGCGGGACGCCCGTCTTCGGACGGTCGGCGTTCTGCCGGTCGATCTCGGAGGTCTTCTGCGTCGCCGTCAGGTACTCGTCGAACGCCTCGCGCACCGCGGGCTCGGCCGAGGAGACCAGCGACGCCGCCAGGTCGGAGTCCGGCGCCACGACCAGGAACGTCACGCCGTGGATCGTGTCCGGGCGCGTGGTGAAGACGGTGACGGGCTCGTCGCGACCCTCGATGACGAAGTCGACGTCGGCACCGACCGACCGGCCGATCCAGTTGCGCTGCTGGGCGATGACCTTCGCCGGCCAGCGGCCCTCGAGCTGGTTGAGGTCGTCGAGCAGGCGGTCGGCGTACTTCGTGATCGCGAAGTACCACTGCGTCAGCTTCTTCTTGACGACGACGGCGCCGGAGCGGTCCGAGGTGCCGTCGGGCAGCACCTGCTCGTTCGCGAGCACGGTCTGGTCCACCGGGTCCCAGTTGACCCAGCTGTCCTTCCGGTATGCCAGGCCCTTCTCGTACATCTTGAGGAACAGCCACTGGTTCCACTTGTAGTACTCGGGGTCCGAGGTGTGGATCTCGGTCGTCCAGTCGAAGGACGGCGCGTAGCGCTTGAACGACGCCTTCTGCTGCTCGATGTTCGCGTAGGTCCACTCACGCGGGTCGACCCCGCGCTTGATGGCGGCGTTCTCGGCGGGCAGCCCGAACGAGTCCCAGCCGATCGGGTGCAGCACGTTGAAGCCCTGCTGCCGCCAGTAGCGCGCCACGAAGTCGCCCAGCGCCCAGTTCTCGGCGTGGCCCATGTGCAGGTCGCCGGACGGGTACGGGAACATCTCGAGGATGTACTTGCGCGGGCGGCTGTCGTCGAGGTCGGTGGTGAAGAGTCCGAGCTCCTCCCACCGCGGCTGCCACTTCTCCTGGATGCGCCGGAAGTCGTAGGCGTCGGGGTCGACGGGTGCCTGCTCGGTGGGGTGCTCGGTGGTCACGGTCACCCAGCGTACAAGGCCTGGAGGCACGGCTCGGCCCCGCCCCGCACCGTCGCTCCCGCCACCGGGTCACGCCCACCCCGGACCGCGGGCCACATCCGTCACGACGCCCGTCCGGCCCCGCCTCCGGCCCGCGGCTCACGCCGAGACGAGCCGCCCGTCCCGCATCCGCAGCGTCCGGTCCACGAGGTCGGCCGGCACCGGTACGTGCGACACGACGAGCACCGTCCGTCCGGCCGACCGCGCCGCCCCGACGAGGTCGCGCAGCACGGCGTCGCCGAGGTCCGGGTCGACGTCCGCGGTCGGCTCGTCGAGCACGAGCACCGGGAACGCGTGGAGCAACGCCCGCGCCAGGGCGAGCCGGTGCGCCTGGCCGCCGGACAGCAGCGTGCCGCGCTCCCCCGCGGGTGCGTCGAGTCCGCCGCGTCGGGCGAGCCAGCCGCCCAGGCCGACCCGTTCGAGGGCGTCGACGAGCTCGGCGTCGGTCGCGGTGTCGCGGGCGAAGAGCAGGTTCTGCCGCACGGTCTGGTCGAACACGAACGGGTCCTGCTCGACGAGTCCGACCCGGGCGCGCACGGCGTCCGGGTGCAGCCGTCGCGCCTCGACGCCGTCGAGCGTGTACGAGCCCTCGTGGTCGACGAACCGGACCAGGGCGTCGACGAGCGTGGACTTCCCCGCGCCGCTCGGCCCCGTGAGGACGACGACCTCGCCGGGTCGCAGGTCGAGGTCGACCCGGTCGACCGCGGGTGTCCCGGCGCCGGGCCACCGGACGGTGAGGTCGCGGAGGGCCACGGTCACCGGCCCGTCGACGGCGAGCTCATCGGCGGTCGCGGGCTCGTCCGGCTCGGGGACGATCCCGGCCGGCACCGCTGCCGGGACGACCTGCTCCACCCGCTCGGCGGCGGCCCGGACCCGACGGAGCGTCAGGACGGCGAGCGGCACACCGCCGACGACCTCGAACAGGGCCAGCGGCACGAACACCGCGAGCGCCCACAGCGGTCCGTCCAGCGCACCACGGACGACGGCGGGTGCGCCGACGGCAAGGACGCCGACGACCGCGCCGCCGCCGAGCAGCCCGACGAGCGCCCCGACGAGCGACTCGACGGTCGCGCGACGCCGCACCGCCCGCGTG
This sequence comes from Curtobacterium sp. Csp1, assembly GCF_013347185.1. NCBI lineage: Bacteria > Bacillati > Actinomycetota > Actinomycetes > Micrococcales > Microbacteriaceae > Curtobacterium > Curtobacterium sp. Csp1. The sequence goes on along the minus strand of NZ_CP054594.1, from coordinate 3,913,037 downwards.
ACCCGGTCGTCGAGCGCCGCGATCGTCGCGAGCCGGTCCGGCAGCGTGCCGTACGCGGCGAAGACGTCGAGCGTGCGCACGGTGTCGAGCACCAGGTCCGCGACCCGGCCGCGCTCCGCGGCGGTCTCGCGGTCGGACCGCCGGGCGACCGCGAGCGTCACGACCGTCCCGAGCACCGCAGCGGCACCGAGGGCGAGGAGCAGCACGAGCGCGGCCGGCCACCAGACGAGCGCGACGGCGACCACGGACAGCACCGCGACGACCCCCGCCGACACCAGCGGCCCGACGACGCGGATCGGCAGGTCCTGCAGGCGGTCGGTGTCGGTCACGAGCCGCGTGAGCAGGTCGCCGCGACCGGTGCGGCCGAGCCCGGCCGGGGCGATCGACGCGAGCCGGCGGTACATCTCCGTCCGGACGACGGCGAGCTGCCGGAAGGACGCGTCGTGCCCGGCGAGCCGGTCGACGTAGCGCAGGGCGGCCCGACCGAGGGCGAACGCCCGGACGCCGACCATCACGAGCGTCAGGTACAGGATGGGCGGCTGCTCGGCCGCTCGCGTGATCAGGTAGCCGCTCGCCGCGAGGAGCGCGACCGCGCAGAGCGCGCTGGTCGTGCCGGCGGCGACCGCCTTCGCCCAACCCGCACCGTGCGGCAGGGCGAGCCGCAGGACCGACGCGTCCGCGTGCAGGTCGACGCGCACGTCGGCCGCGTCGAGCACGGCCGGGCGGTGGCTGGCGACCACGACGACCGCGCCGTCGTCCGCGAGGGCGCGCAGGGCGCGCACGACGGTCTGCTCGGCCTCGGCGTCGAGGGCCGACGTCGGTTCGTCGAGCAGGACGAGCGGTGTCCGCTCGCGCCGGGCGCGGTACAGCGCGCGGGCCACCGCGACCCGCTGCGCCTGGCCGCCGGAGAGGCCGGCTCCGCCGGGTCCGACCGGGAGGCCCGGGTCGAGTCCCAGCCCCGCGTCGCCAAGGGCGCGCCGCACGTCGGCCGTGTCGGGTCGGGAGTGCAGGGCGACGTTCTCGGCGACCGTGCCGCGGACGAGGCGCGGCCGCTGGTCGGCCCACGTGGTGCGCTGGTGACCGTGCCGTCGTGCGGGAGGACGCCGCGGATCGCGGCGATGAGGCTCGACTTGCCGGAGCCGCTCGGGCCGGCCAGCGCGACGACCGTGCCGGGGGCGGCGCGCACGTCGAGCGGGCCGATGACGGTGTCGGGGCGGGTGACCGTGAGGCCGGTGAGGACCAGGTCGGTCCCGGGGTCCGTCGGTCCCGGTCGTGTCCAGCGCGGTCGTCGAGCACGTCGAGGACGGCCGCGGACGCCTCGACGCCGTCCTGGGCGGCGTGGAAGTCGGCGCCGACCTGCCGGATCGGCGCGAAGGCCTCCGGCGCGAGGACGAGCACGAACATCGCGGCACCGAGGCCGAGCGAGCCGTCGACGAGCCGGACGCCGATCGACACCGCGACGAGCGCGACGGACAGGCTCGCGGCGAGCTCGAGCGCGAAGCCGCTGACGAACGACAGCCGCAGCACGCCGAGGGTGCCGCGACGGTACTCGTCGGTGACGTCGCCGATCCGGCCGACCTGGCGGCGGGCGCGGCCGAACACCTTGAGCGTCGCCAGGCCCTCGACGGCCTCGGTGAACGCGCTCCCGAGACGGGCGAGGGCATCGGCCTGCCGGCGCTGCAGCGACTGGGTCGCGAGCCCGATGAGCACCATGAACACCGGGATCACCGGCATCGCGAGCACGATGACGACCGCACTCGTCAGGTCTCCGGCCCCGATCGCGAGCAGCAGGACCGGGGTCGCCACGGCGGTGAGGGCGAGCTGCGGCAGGAACCGGCCGAAGTACGCGTCGAGCGCGTCGAGCCCGGGGCCGAGGGTGGTCGCGAACGCGGCGCTCGAACGGCCCTGCAGCCACGCCGGTCCGCGCTCCGCCGCACGCGCCAGGACGGTGGCCCGGAGCTCGCTCTTCACCCGAGCACCCGCCCGGGCAGCGAGGTCATCGGTCGCCCACGCGGCGACGGCCCGCACGACGAAGGCCGCGCCGAGCAGGGCGAGCGTCGGGGTGAGCGCGGCGGGGACGACGCGGTCGCGCACCCCGTCGACGCCGAGGATGACGGCGGTGGCGATGCCCCAGGCGATCGCGACGGTGGCGAGCGTCCGGACCAGGCCGGTGGCCGCCGACGCCGCGACGGCCCCGCGCGCCGTGCGCGACAGGCGGAGCAGTCGGGGGTCGAGCGGCTTCACGGCGGTGTCCTCCTAGTGCGCGGCCTGCGCGATGTGGGCCCGGGAGACCCGCTTGCGGAACACCCAGTACGTCCAGGCCTGGTAGGCGAGCACGAGCGGCACGAAGATCAGCGCCACCCAGCTCATCACCGTCAACGTGTAGGTCCCGCTCGCGGCGTTGACGACGTTCAGGCTGTTCGCCGGGTCGTTCGACGCGGGCATGACGTCCGGGAAGATCGCGGTGAACATCGCCAGGACGACCGCGGCGATCGTGACGGCCATGAGCGCGAACGCCCGGCCCTCCTTCCCCCACGCCGAGCAGAGCACCGCGAGCACGAGGGCCAGCGCCGCGACGACCGAGAGCACGAGGCTCGCCGGGGTCGCGCGGACGAACGCCATCGCGACGAGGAACGCCGCGGCGACGACGATCGTCAGCACACCCGCCCGCGTCGCGAGGCGCTTCGCCCGCTCGCGGATCTCGCCCTCGGTCTTCAGCGCGACGAACACCACGCCGTGTGTGAAGAACACGAGCAGGGTCGCGAGCCCGGTCAGGAGCGCGAAGGGGTTGAGCAGGTCGAGGAAGGTGCCGGTGTAGTTGTGCCCGGCGTCCATCGGGATGCCCCGGACGACGTTGCCGAACGCGACACCCCACAGGAACGACGGGACCGCGCTGCCGACGACGATCATCAGGTCGAACCGGCGCTTCCACGCCAGGTGCTTCTCCTGGTGCCGGTACTCGAACGAGACCCCGCGGGCGATGAGCGCCGCGAGGATGAGCAGCAGCGCCAGGTAGAACCCGGAGAACATCGTCGCGTACCACTCGGGGAACGCCGCGAACAGGCACGCCCCCGCGACGATGACCCACGTCTCGTTGAGGTCCCAGACCGGGCCGATCGTGTTGATGAGCACGCGACGGTCGGTGTCGTCCCTGCCGAGGAACGGCAGCGACATCCCGACGCCGAAGTCGAACCCGTCGAGCACGAAGTACCCGACGAAGAACAGACCGACGATCGCGAACCAGAGAACGGGGAGGTCCATGCTCAGACAGTTTCCATTTCTAGTAGACCGTCACTTCGTGCTTGACCGCGCCGGTCTCCTCGTCGACCTCCGCCGGGGCGGCGGGGCCCTCCTGCGCGACCTTCTTGATGAGGCGGAACTCGACGACCGCGAGCGCGCCGTAGATGAGTGTGAACACGACGAGCGAGATGAGGACCTCGACCCCGGTCACGTTCGGGGAGACCCCGTCGGCGGTCTTGAGCAACCCGAACACGAGCCACGGCTGGCGGCCCATCTCGGTGAAGACCCAGCCCATGATCATCGCGGCCATCGGCAGCGGCACCGACCAGGTCGCCACGCGCCACACCCACCGCTGCGTCGGGAACCGACCCTTGCGGGTCAGCCAGAGCCCGACCAGGGACACGAGCACCGCGCCGACACCGAGCGCGATCATCCACCGGAACGACCAGTAGGTCACCCAGATGATCGGCTTGTAGTCGCCGGGGCCGTACACCTGCGAGTACTGCGCCTGCAGGTCGTTGATGCCCTCGACCGTGCCGGTGAACGTGTGGGTCGACAGGAACGACAGCAGGTACGGGATGCGGATCGAGAACAGCTCGTGCACGCCGTCCGGCGTCCCCAGCGTGAAGATCGAGAAGGAGGCGTCCTTGCCGGTCGAGGTGTTGTAGAGCGCCTCGGCCGCTGCCATCTTCATCGGCTGCGTGTCGACCATCGTGAGCCCGAGCTGGTCGCCCGACAGCACCGTGAGCGCACCCGACGCGAGCATCGTCCACATGCCGAACTTCAGCGCCGGCAGCATGGTCTCGAGGTGCTGGTTCCGCGCCAGGTGGTACGCCGCCACCGCGACGATGACCGAGGCCGCGACCATGAACGCGCCGAACAGCGTGTGCGGGAAGGCGGCGAGGGCGACCTTGTTCGTCAGGACGGCCCAGATGTCGGTGAGCTCCGCGCGACCCTTGGCCTCGTTGATCGCGAAGCCGACCGGGTGCTGCATGAACGCGTTCGCCGCGAGGATGAAGTACGCGGACAGCATCGTGCCGACGCTGACGCACCAGATGCTCGCCAGGTGCACGGCCTTCGGCAGGCGGTCCCACCCGAAGATCCAGATGCCGATGAACGCGGCCTCGAAGAAGAACGCCAGGATGCCCTCGAGGGCGAGCGGGGCGCCGAAGACGTCACCGACGAACCGAGAGTAGTTCGACCAGTTCATGCCGAACTGGAACTCCTGCACGATGCCCGTGACGACACCCATCGCGAAGTTGATGAGGAAGATCCGCCCGAAGAACCGCGTGAGCTGCAGGTAGTGCGCCCGGCCGGTGCGGACCCAGGCGGACTGGAACACGGCCACGACGAGGGCCATGCCGATCGTCAGCGGGACGAAGAGGAAGTGGTAGATCGTCGTCAGGCCGAACTGCCACCGCGACAGGATCAGGGGGTCGAGGATGTCGTTCATGCGGCGCGTCCATGCCGGGTCGCCGCGCGCTGGTGCTGCACGTCAGTTGCTTCCTGTGGAAGGGGGACTTCTGCTGTCACTGGCCGTTGGGACACCTTCACGCTACCGGCGGGACACCTGCTTCGACAAGTTGTAGAGGGTAGAACTGCACGAACGTGCAGGGCCTGTGATCGGCACAACCGTGCGGAACATCGGTGCTGGACGGACCCCTCCCGGAACGACGACAGGCGCCGGGCTCGATGCCCGACGCCTGTCGTCTCCTGACGCTGTGGAACCCCTACAGGAGGCCCTTCGAGGAGAGGAAGTCCTTCGCGATCTGCGACGCCTTCTCCTTGTCGACGGTGCTCTTCGAGTTGACCTCGATGAGCGCGGCCTCGGTGAGCACCTTGTTCACCTTGTCGATGTCCGCCGCGGCCTTGTCGTCGACCTTCTTCGAGACGACCGGGATGACGTTCTGCGGCAGGATCAGGTTCTCCGGGTCCTTGAGCGAGACGAGGTCGTTCGCCTTGATGCTCGGGTCCGCGGTGTAGATGTCGGCGAGCTGGACGGTGCCGTCCTTGAGCGCCTTGACGGTCAGGGCTCCGCCGGAGTCCTCGATCGCCTTGAAGTCGACGTCCACGCCGTAGACCGACTTCAGGCCGTCGGGGCCGTACGGGCGGGTCTGGAACTCGGAGTTCGCGCCGACGGTGAGCTTCTCGCTGACGTTCTTCAGGTCGGCCAGGCTCGTGACGTCGTTCTTCTCGGAGAACTCCTTGGTCACGGTGTAGCTGTCCTGGTCGGTGGCCTCGGCCGCGTCGAGGACCCGCAGGCCGGACGGGAGCGCCTTGGACAGGCCCTCGTCGATCTGGCTGGCGGTCTTCGCCGTCGACTCCTTGTCGAAGTACTGCAGCAGGTTGCCGCTGTACTCGGGCATGACGTCGATCGCGCCCTTCTCGAGCTGCGGGATGTAGATCTCACGCTGACCGATGTTGAAGTTCCGCTTCACCGTGAAGCCGTCCTTCTCGAGGACCTGCGCGTACATCTCGGCGATGATCTCGTTCGAGTAGTACTGCTGCGAACCGATGACGATGGTCTTCGAGTCGCTCGACGCACTCGAGCCGCTGTCGAGCGGGTTGCTCGACGCGCAGCCGGTCAGGGCGGCGGCGACGCCCAGTGCCAGCGCTGCTGCGACGCCGGCACGGATCTTTGCTGTGATCACGATGGATTTCCTTCCGGGATGGGATTGCGGGAGCGCTCGCGCGACCCCTGGCGCCGCCGGGCCGACGGGTCGACGGTGCCCTTCGGCACCGCCGCCCGCTGGAGAGCGGCGAACACGATCTCGAACGCGATCGCGAGGGCGATCACGAGGATGGAGGCGCCGAGCATCTCGGCGTAGTCCTGGGTCTTGAGCCCGAGGAAGAAGTAGCCGCCCAGACCACCGGCGCCGACGTACGCGGCGAGCGTGGCGGTCAGGACCTGCCACCCGGTCATCCCCTGCGCCTTCGCCGCGTCGACCGTCACCGGGTCCACCGACTCGATGCCCGAGTAGGCGCCGGCGAGCACCGACGGGATCGCCAGGATGACGAGGGCCAGGAGCGGCGCTTGCAGGCCGATGCCGAGAAAGAGTCCGAACAGCGAGAGCACGCCGAGCGTGGGCAGTGCCCGGATGCCGCCGGACAGCGCGATGGAGAACCCGCGGGCTCGTCCGGTGTGACCGATCGCGTACCCGATCGGGACGGCGACGACCGCGGCGATGAGCACGGCGAGCAGCGTGATCCAGACGTGCTCCCACACCCGCCCCGGGATGGCGTTGAAGCCCGTGTAGTTCTGCGGGTCGAAGACCCACCCGAACGCCTGCGCGATGATCACGACGCCACCTCCGCCCGCTGCAGCACACGCCGGACCGCACGGCGGCTCCGGGGTGCACGACGGGTCCACGGCATGACCAGCCGGCCGAGCAGCACCAGCAGCCCGTCGAGCGCGAAGGCCAGGACGAGCACCATCACGATGCCCGACAGGATCTCCTCGTAGATACCGCGACCGAGGCCGTCCGTGAAGAGCGACCCGAGGCTCTGGATGCCGAGCACCGCACCGACGGTCGTGAGCGAGATCGTCGACACCGCCACGGCGCTGCAGGCCCGAGTACCCCATGGCGGTCGCCGCGGCCTTCGTCCCGGCGTCGACCGAGGTGAGCGCGTCGACGGTCGAGCGCACCATGAGCGCGAGGCCGTAGAGCGTCAGGCTGATGATGAGGTTGACCGGGTCCTGCAGCCCCGTGCCGATGACGGCGGGCAGGGCGACGAAGAGCGCGAGGGACGGGATCGCGTAGAGGAGCCCGGCGACGGTCACGATGCCGGTGCCGACACCTGCGGCGACGCGGGAGCCACCGGGACGCTGCAGCCGGACGACGAGCCAGCCGATCGGGATCGACAGCAGGAACGCGATGAAGATCGGTGGGATCGCGATCGCGAGGTGCGCGAGCGTGGCGTCACTGATCGTGTCGAGGTTCGACAGGACCCACTTCACCGGGGTCCCCCACCCTGCGCCGGAGCACCCGGGGCGGTGTCACGCGCCCCGGCCTCCGCACCCTGCGGCACGGCGGCTGCCGCGTCCACCACCGTCACCGGACCGGTGAGCACGCCGGCCGCGCGGCCGTCGCCGTCCACCACGATCGGCCCGGTCGGGGTCTGCTCCACCCGCAGCGCCCGCCGACCACGGCCGACGCCGATGAAGTTCGCCACGAACTCGTCCGCCGGCTCGGCGAGGATCTCGGCCGGGGTCCCGAGCTGGGCGATCTCGCCGCCCTTCTTGAGGATGACGACCTGGTCGCCGAGTTTGAAGGCCTCGTCGATGTCGTGCGTGACGAAGACCACCGTCTTGCCGAGCTCGCGCTGCAGCCGGATGAGCTCGTCCTGCAGGTCGTTGCGGACGAGCGGGTCGACGGCGCCGAACGGCTCGTCCATGAGCAGGACGTTCGGGTCCACCGCGAGGCCACGGGCCACACCGACGCGCTGCTGCTGGCCGCCGGAGAGCTGCGACGGGTACCGGTCCGCGAAGGCCCGGTCGAGCCCGACGGTGTCCATGAGCTCGAGCGCGCGCGCCCGGGCCTCGCCCTTCGAGACACCGGTCAGGAGCGGGACGGTCGCGATGTTGTCGACGACCTTCCGGTGCGGCAGGAGCCCGGCGTTCTGCATCACGTACCCGATGCGCCGCCGGAGCTGCACGGGGTCGACACCTGCGACGTCCTCGTCGTCGATCGACACGGTGCCCGAGCTCGGGTCGACCATGCGGTTGATCATGCGGAGGAGGGTGGTCTTGCCGCAGCCGCTGGACCCGACGAAGACCGTCGTGGTGCGGGAGGGGATGACGAGGCTGAAGTCGTCGACCGCCGTCGTACCGTCCGGGTACGTCTTGCGCACCGAGCGGAACTCGATCATGTGGGTGCCCTTCTGTCCGGAGGTAGCCCGACTCCGACCGAGCGTACACACGCGGTCATCGTCCGGTCCGCGTGGTGACGGCCCATGACGGCTCGCGGACAACGCTCCCCCCGACTGCGCGGTCCCGATCGCGACGACGCCCGCGACTCCTCTTCGGAGCGCGGGCGTCGGCAGGTGGGTCGGCCGGTCGGCCGGGCGGGTCGCGCCCGGCGGCGGGGCCGGGATCCGATCAGGAGGCGGCGGCCACCGCTTCGAGGTGCGCCCGGCTCATCGTGCGGACGGCGCGCGCGATGACGGCGTGCGCGGACTCCGCGAGGACGACCCACGTGCGCTCGACGCGCTCCCCCGTCGGGAAGTCGAACCGGTCGTGCAGGACCTGCGCGACGGCCGCCCCCAGCGCGGCCATCCGGTCCTCGGCGTCCCCGGTCCCGGTGTCCGCGGGGTCCCCGAAGCGGATCGCCCGGAAGCCCGGCTCGGTGCGGTACATCTCGACGGTCGCGTCGATGAGTGCGTCGCAGGCGTCCTGCCAGGTCGTCGCGTCGCTCTCGTCGAGCGCCGTGAGGAACCGCTCGGCGAGCCGCTGCGTGCTCCGGATCGCGAGGGCCTCGACCACGGCGATGCGGTCCGGGAAGTACCGGTAGACCGTGCCGATGGACGCACCGGCGCGCTCCGCGACCATGGCGGTCGTCAGGCGCTCGAGAGGCGCGCCGAACTGCGGGCTTGGACCGGCTCGTTCCTGAGCAGTGATGATCCCCCCGGCAGTGCGTTCGATACCTCGGTGACGAGCACGTGTTCTCCTCTTGCGCCCGGACGGACGCGGTCATGTGGGATGTGACGGGGCAACTCTCGCAGAGACCGGCTGGAACATCGCTGCGACTCACCACAGCCTCCGACAGCGTGGGATAGTGGACGAATGCCCGACTGGACGCCCCACGAGCCGTCGTTGGCCGAGCCGATCCTGCACCGAGCCGCCCGCATCGAGGACGCCGTGCAGGAGTTCCGGGAGCACCGTGCCCGTCGTCGTGGGCTCGTGCCGACCGTGATCCCGTACACCGGGTACGGCGCTCCGGGCTGGATCCGCGTGCTCTGCCGCGTCCTGCTCACCCGGCGCGGGCTCGCCTCGGACGCCTCGTACTACGGCGTGCGCGGGTGGAAGAGCTTCACGAGCGTCGCCGTCGACGACGCCGAGGTCACGGTGACCGCGGGTGGCACGACCCACGTGGTGCAGTCCGACCGCGGCGGCGTCGTCGACGTGAAGGTCCCGATCGACCTCGAACCGGGGTGGCAGACCGTGCGGCTTTCGGCCGGTGGGATGCGCGACGTCGAGGCGGACGTGTTCATCGTCGACCCGGCGACGCGCTTCGGGCTCCTCTCCGACATCGACGACACCGTGATGGTGACCTCGCTCCCCCGCCCGATGCTCGCCGCGTGGAACTCCTTCGTGCTCACCGAGCACGCCCGCCGCCCGGTGCCGGGGATGTCCGTGCTCTACGAGCGCATCCTCGCGCAGCACCCCGGTGCCCCCACCGTCTACCTGTCGACCGGGGCGTGGAACGTCGCGCCGACCCTGCAGCGCTTCCTGACCCGCAACATGTACCCGAACGGCACGATGCTGCTCACCGACTGGGGTCCCACCCACGACCGCTTCTTCCGCAGCGGTCAGCAGCACAAGCGCGACAACCTCCGCCGCCTGGCCCGGGACTTCCCCGACGTGCAGTGGCTGCTGGTCGGTGACGACGGGCAGCACGACGAGACGCTCTACGGCGACTTCGCCCGCGAGCACCCGGACAACGTCGCCGGCGTGGCGATCCGGCAGCTCTCCACGAGCGAGGCCGTGCTCGCCGGTGGCCGCTCCCGTGCGCAGGAGCGCTCCCGCGACTCGGCGGCCCCGTGGGTCTACGCGCCGGACGGCGCCGGGCTCTGGACCGAGCTCGCCCGGGTGGGCGTCGCCGACGCGGACCCGCAGGCTCCCCTGCCCGGCGCCTGAGCCCGGCGCCCGGGCCCGGCGCCCGGGCCCGGCGCCCGGGCCCGGCGCCTGAGCGCTCCTTCAGCGCTCCTCCCGTCGCGGACTGGTGGCGGTGGTTCGATGAGGGCATGAGCACCGCGACGCCGCGCAATCGCATCGAGGACCACGCCCTGATCGGCGACACCTACACCGCAGCCCTCGTCGGCCGCGACGGGACGATCGACTGGGCGTGCCTGCCCCGCTTCGACAGTCCGTCCACGTTCGCGTCGCTCCTGGGGACCGAGGACCACGGGCACTGGACGCTGCGACCGAGCGATCCGCACGCGACCGCGGTCCGACACCACCACCGCGACACGCTCGTGCTCTCGACCGTGTGGACCACGGCGACGGGTGTCGTCGAGGTCACCGAGTTCATGCCCGTCGGGTCCCACCGGGCCGCGATCGTCCGCCGGGTCCGCGGTCTGCAGGGATCGGTCGAGGTCGAACAGACCCTCCGGATCCGCTTCGACTACGCGCGTGCGCTGCCCTGGGTCCGGCAGATCGGCGGCGACGAGGACCCCGCCCTCCTGGCGACCGCCGGCCCGGGGTCGGTCGTCGTCCGCGGCGTCCGGTTCCGTGCGGACGACCACCGGCACACGAACACGACCACCGTGCGTGACGGCGACGTCCTCGACACCGTCCTGACCTGGTACCCGTCCCACCGCGAGCCACCGGCGCCGCTCGACGTGGACGCGGCCCTGCACCGGACCGAGCACTGGTGGCGGGACTGGATGGCGACCGCGCACACCGAGGGGAAGTACGCCGAAGCGAGCCGACGCTCCCTGCTGCTCCTGCGCGCGATGACCGGAGGACCCCGGCGGAGAACGCAACTGGGACTACCGCTACGTGTGGTTGCGCGACGCGTCGCTCGCTCTGGCGTCCCTGATCGCCCACGGGTACCGCGACGAGGCCGCGCACTGGCGCGGCTGGCTGCTCCGCGCGATCGCCGGGGACCCCGCCGACGTCCAGATCATGTACGGCATCGCCGGGGAGCGCGAGCTGCCGGAGGCGCCTCGACCCAGTACCAGGGCGACGTCTTCGGCGAGGTCCTCGCCGCGCTCCACGACGCCCGCGAGCTCGGCGTCGAGGAGAACGCGGACTCCTGGGCGCTGCAGCGTGCCCTGCTCGGCTACGTCGAGGAGCACTGGCAGGAGCCCGACAACGGGATCTGGGAGATGCGCGGTCCGCGACGGCACTTCACGCACTCGCGGGCGATGATCT
>NZ_CP054594.1:3901371-3901692 GCF_013347185.1 Curtobacterium sp. Csp1 | reverse complement strand
TGGTAGCCCGTCACGACGTTCCAGCCGATGCGGCCCTTCGTCAGGTGGTCGAGCGTCGAGATGCGGCGGGCGAACGGGTACGGGTGCTCGTACGCGGTACCGGCGGTGATGCCGAAGCCGAGGTGCTCGGTGACGGCGGCCATCGCGGACACGAGCAGGATCGGGTCGTTGACCGGGACCTGCGAGCCGGTGCGGAGCGCGGCCTCGTTCGAGTCGCCGTACACGTCGTAGGTGCCGAGCACGTCCGCGACGGACGGTCGTTCGTCGGGTCGGTGATCACGCCGACAGATCGGAAGAGGGTCGTGGAGGGAAAGATGAACT
>NZ_CP054594.1:3858505-3901361 GCF_013347185.1 Curtobacterium sp. Csp1 | reverse complement strand
AATAAAAAAAAAAGACTCAACGTCACGCGTTGAAGCGGATCTGCCGGGGCGCGGTGTCACGGGGCTCGGTGTCGTTCGTCGAGGTCACGTCGCGAAGCTACGTCGCACAGCGCCGTCCGTCACGGACGGTGACGTTGCGTGACGCTGCCGGCGGCTGCGGGCCCGACGCTCAGGCGGCGGACGCCTCGCGCACGGCGGCCTCGGCGGCGACCCACGCGAGCATGCCGCACTTCACACGCATCACGAACTTCGAGACGCCGTGGAACGCCACGAGGTCCTCGAGCACGTCCTCGTCGGGCTCCCCCGCCCCGCGCGAGCGCATCATCGTCCGGAACGCCTCGGTGAGCTCGAGCAGCTCGGGGACGGTCCGCCCGGGGGCCATGTCGGCGAGGACGGAGGCGGACGCCATCGAGATCGAGCACCCGTCGCCCTGCCACCCGATCGCCGCGATACGATCCGTGCCGGGCTCGAGGCGGACGCTGACGGTGATCTCGTCGCCGCAGGTCGGGTTCCGCTCGAAGTGCGACGCATCGGCGTCGTCGAGCACGAGGTCGCCGTGCCGGGCCTTGGCGTGGTCGAGGATGACCTGCTGGTAGAGCGAGTCGAGGCCGTTCACGAGGATGCTCCGAAGTAGTCGCGGACCTCCGCGACGGCCGCGAGGAACCGGTCGACGTCCTCGTCGGTCGTGTACACGTACGTGCTGGCGCGGCTCGTGGCGGTCAGGCCGAGCCGGCGGTGCAGCGGCTGGGCGCAGTGGTGGCCGGAGCGGACCGCGATCCCCTGCGCGTCGAGGTACTGGGAGACGTCGTGGGCGTGCACCCCGTCGACGTCGAACGCCACGAGCCCGGAGCGCGGGACCCCAATGGGCGGTCCGACGACGCGGATGCCCGGGACCGCGGCGAGGCCCGTGGTCGCGCACCCGGTCCGGCGAGCGCGACGGCCTGGGACACCGGCTGCGTCCCCGCCTCGAACCGCTCGGGCGCGGGCATGAAGTCCGACGACTCCATCGTGACGGTGGTGATCATCGAACCGCCGGTGCGGAACGGCGGCAGGGCGTCGAGGAGCTCCTGGCGGCCCCAGAGCACGCCGATGCCGTTCGGTCCGAGCATCTTGTGCCCGGAGAACGCCGCGAAGTCGACGTCGAGCGCCCCGAGGTCGAGGGGCCGGTGCGGCGCGGACTGGCAGGCGTCCAGGACGACGAGGGCGCCGTGCTCGTGCGCGGCGGCCACGACCTCTGCCACCGGCGCGATCATGCCCGTGACGTTCGAGACGTGGGCGAACGCGACGACCCGGGTGCGCGGACCGATCAGCGCGACCATGTCCGCCGCGGTCCAGGTGCCGTCGTCGGCGACCGGGACCCAGCGGAGCGTGGCGCCGGTCAGGGCTGCGAGCTCCTGCCACGGCACGAGGTTCGCGTGGTGCTCGGCCTCGGTCACGAGGACCTCGTCGCCCGGGCCGATGCGGAAGCGGTCTGCGGCGGCTCCCCCGCGACCGCGGCTCGCGTTGGCGATGCCGTAGGCGACGAGGTTGAGCGCGTCGGTGGCGTTCGCCGTCCAGACGACCTCCGACGGCGACGCCGCGCCGACGAAGCGCGCGACGGTCGCACGGGCGTCCTCGTACGCATCGGTCGCGAGCGCCGCGAGCGTGTGCGCGCCGCGGTGCACCGCCGCGTTGTCGGTCTCGAGGAACCGGCGCTCGGCGTCGAGGACCTGCACGGGTCGCTCGGCCGTCGCCCCGGAGTCCAGGTAGGCGAGCGGGTGGCCGTTGACCTGTTGCTGGAGGATCGGGAAGTCCCGCTTGATCGCGGCGACCTCGGCGTCGGTCAGCGGCTGGTTCGGGGCGGGGACGGTCACCCCACAATCGTGGTCCGTCTCCGCCCCCGCGTCCAATCGCTACGAGCGGAAGTGCCGGTCCTACTGGTTGCCGATGTGCTTGTCGGCCTGGTCCCGCGCGCCGTCGATCTTGTCGTCGTACTTGCCGCCCGTTGCCTTCTTCACCGCGTCCGCGACGCCGTCGAGGATCTTGTCGCTGACGTCCTCGGCCTTCTCGCTCTTCAGTGCGTCCTGCACCTTGCCGTCCTGCAGGAACTGCTGTGCCTTCTTCGTGATGTCGTCGAACCCGGCCATGGCGGTCTCCTCGTGGTCGTGCGGGACCCCTCGCCCCGCGGTGCCGCCGATGCTAATCCGGGCAGCGGTCGGTGTCCGGGCCGGACGGAACAGGCGTCCGCAGCCCCGGTCGGGTCGTGCGGGTTCAGGCCATCTGGGCGCTGCGGCGGCGTGCGAGCAGGTACCCGACGGCGACGGAGCCGGTGATCGCGAGGAGCGACGGCACGAGGATGTCCGTGCCCTGCTGGGTGAACTCGACGACGAGCACGAGCGCGGTGAACGGCGCCCGCATCGTCGTGGCGAGGAAGGCCGCCGCACCGACGAAGGCGAAGGCCGCCAGGCTCGGGCCGTCGGCGGGCCAGAGCAGGATCCACGCCCCGCCGAGCGCGCCGCCCACCGCCGAGCCGATCGCGATCGAGGGCGTCAGGGTGCCGCCGACCGCGCCGGCGCCGATCGTCGCCGAGGTGGTGATGGTGCGCAGGACCCCGAGGAGCAGCAGGAACAGGATGGGCGACAGTCCCACGAAGTCCGGGGACGACGAGGTCGCGTTCATCGCCACGAGCCCGAGCGCCCGGCCGTTGCCGAGGATCTCGGGGAACGGCACCGCGATCAGGCCGACCATCGCGAACACGACCGGCAGCACGACGAGCAGGTGCCAGCCCTTCGGCGCGGTGGCCTGCAGCCGGTTCGTCAGCTTCACGAACCCGACGCCGGCGAACCCGAGGAGCGGACCCACCACGACCGCCCACACCAGGAGCGACGGCGTGAGGTGCATCGACGGCACGTGGTAGAGCACCTCGTCCGGGATCACGAGCCGTGCGGTGACCGCGGCGATGGCACTCGTCGCGAACGCCGGCAGCGCCGTCGCGAACGTGAGCTCCCCGAGCAGGACCTCGACCGCGAACAGCGCCCCGCCGAGCGGCACGTCGTAGACCGCGGCGAGACCGGCGGCCGCGCCGCAGGCGACGAGGATCTTCGTCTCGCGCGCGGTCAGGCCGGCCTTCGCGGTGACGAGCTGCGCGAGCCACGCCCCGATCTCGCGGGGCGCGACCTCCTTCCCGATGGACGCGCCGAGCCCGACCGCGAGGATCTGCACGCCGGCGTTCGCGACGGTCGACAGGGCGGGCATCCGCTTGCCGCCGACGGCCGCCGGCACCGACACGACGGGCTTCGCCCACCGTCGGAGCGCCCACCACGCGACGCCGGTCAGCACACCGGCCGCGGCGAGCGCGGCGAACCGGTTCCAGCCGGAGGGCGCGTCGGCCGCCTCGAGGTGCCCGCCGAAGGGGTACCCGAAGGCGACGAACTGGATGAGCTGGAGCGCGAGCCACACGCTGATGCCCGCGACGCCGCCGGCGACGCCGACGAGCGCGGTGATCACCGCGAGCTTGACGGCCCAGCGTGCACTCCCGGCGACCGGCGTGGACGTTCGTGTCGCGTTCCCGGTCTGCGGCATGTCCGGAAGCCTAGCGGCCGCCGGAGCGGTCCACTGCCGGCCTGGAGGCGCGTGGCGGGGCCCGCCACGATCCTCCAGGCCGTCCCGTGTCGGGCCGGCGCGTCCCGGGTCAGACGGCCGTCACGCGGAACGGGACCACGCAGTCCGCGGGGAGCAGCGGGACCTCGAGGCCGACGGTGCCGAGGACGCGGCCGGGGAACCGGCGCTCCCCCGCCCACCACGACGGCGGGTTCAGCAGGTGGTCGGGGCCGCGGAACACCGGGTCGACGCGGTAGGTGACGCCGGGGTCGAGGTCGCGGAAGCGCATCGGTCCGGTGCCCGACACCTCGGAGCGGCCCGTGCTGACGAGGAAGAACAGTGCGTCCCGACGGTCCGGCGCGACGACCCCGTGCACGAGGCGCGTGGGGTCGACCTCGTCGTTCCGGACGAGGTCCCCGCCGTGCAGCAGGCCGCGCCACTCCTGGTGGAGCGCGATCCAGTCGGCGAGCGTCGACTCCTCCGTCGGGGTGGCCTGGGTGAGGTCCCACTCGATCCCGAAGTGCCCGATCAGGGCCGTGCCCGCGCGGAACGACACGTCGTGGTGCCGTCCGGTGCTGTGGCTCGTGCCGCTCGCGACGTGCGCGCCGAGGAGCTCCGGCGGCAGCAGCTGCTGCGTCCACCGGTGCATCTGCTGGCGCTCGAGCGGGTCGATGTCGTCGGACACCCAGACGCGGTCGGTGTGCTCGAGGACGCCGAGGTCGACGCGTGCCCCGCCGGAGGCGCAGGCCTCGATCTCGAGCGCGGGGAAGCGCTCCTTGAGCGTCGCCATGAGCCGGTAGGCGGCCAGGGTCTGCTCGTGCACGGCGGTCACGGTTGTGGTCCCACTTGACGTAGTCGATGCCGTGCCGTACTCGCCGATGATCGCGGTCATCCGGTCGAGGACGTGTGCGAAGGCCTCGGGGATCGCGAGGTTGAGGACCTGCTGGTCCGCCTGCATGATCCACTCCGGGTGCGCCCGGGCGAGGTCGCTGTCCTCGTTCACCATCTCGGGCTCGAACCACAGGCCGAACTGCATGCCGAGGGCACGGACGCGGTCGACGATCGGGCCGAGGCCGTCCGGCCAGACGCCCTCGTCGACGTACCAGTCGCCGAGTCCGGCGTGGTCGTCGCGGCGGTGACGGAACCAGCCGTCGTCGAGCACGTACCGCTCGACGCCAAGGCGCGCGGCCCGCTCGGCGAGCTCGGTCAGCTTGGCGAGGTCGTGGTCGAAGTAGACCGCCTCCCACACGTTGATCGTGACCGGGCGCGGCGACGTCGGGTGCTGCGGTCGGCTGCGGAGCCAGCGGTGGAAGCGGCGCGCCTGGTCGTCGAGGCCGTCTCCGTACGCGGCGTAGACCCACGGCCCCTCGTACGTCTCCCCGGTGCCGAGACGGACCTCGCCCGGCAGCAGGAGCTCCGAGCCACCGGCCACCTGGCGTCCGGTCGACAGGCGCTCGGCGTAGTGCCGGTGGTTGCCGCTCCAGGCCGTGTGCACACCCCAGACCTCACCGGACGCGAACCCGAACCCGGGGACGCCGACGCTCAGCACGGTCGCGGCGTCCGGACCGGTGCGCCCCTTGCGACTGTCGCGCTCGTGCGTGCCGACGACGAGCTCCCGGCGCTGCGGGGTGCGCTCCTTGCCCCAACGGCCGGCGAGGTCGAGGACCTCGCGGGCGCGGGACGGGACGGGGAAGGCGACGGTCAGGTCGTCGACGGTGTAGGTCCCCGCGGCGGTGTTCGTGACGGCGGCCCGGGCGCGGACGAGTCCGGACGCGAGCAGCTCGACGGTGACGCGGACGGCGAGCCCGGCGGTGCGGTCCTCGGCGTCGGCCGTGACGGTGCCGCCCGTGCCCGTGTGCGTGCCCGCGCTCGTGCCCGTGCCCGCGTCGTCGCGTCCGTCGTCCCCGTGCAGCCGGACGTCCAGGGCGGTCACGGTGAACGCGGGCGACCAGTCCCGGCCGTCACGGTGTCCGGCGAGCCCGGGGCGTCCGCTCCACCCGCGGTGAGGTTCGGGCAGGACCGCGAGCCGGACCGGCACGTCGGGCTCGTTCTGCGCCACCGGCGGCACCGAGGCGGCGGCCAGGGCGACGAGGGCGTCCTCGTCGAGGGCGCCGAGCCCGGCCCCCCAGTGCACGATCGCCGGCAGCGCGGCATCGCGGCAGTCGAGCACGAGGGACACGCCCCCTGCGGTCAGGTGGACGATCCCCGGCGTCGGGGAGCTGGTGGTCGTGGTCGCTGCGGTCTGGGTCGGCATCGTTGCTCCGGTCGGCGTCGTCGGCAGGACGAGCCTCCCCGCCTGGGAGCGCTCCCGCAACTCGACGCGCGCGCTCGGGTCAGAACCAGCGCTTCACCTTGAACACGACGTACAGGACGGCCGCGAACAGCACCATCGCGACGAGCGACAGCGGGTAGCCCCACGTCCACGACAGCTCGGGCATGTGCGTGAAGTTCATGCCGTAGATCGCGGCGATGAGCGTCGGGGCGAACAGGATCGCCGCCCAGCCGGAGATGCGCTTCGTGTCGTCGTTCTGCTTCTGCGCCGCCAGGGTCGAGTCGACCGTCAGGGCGTTCTGCAGCAGGGAGCGGAACGTGTCCAGGCGCTCGACGGTCCGGATCGCGTGGTCGAGCACGTCCCGGAAGCGC
This sequence comes from Curtobacterium sp. Csp1, assembly GCF_013347185.1. Taxonomy (NCBI): domain Bacteria; kingdom Bacillati; phylum Actinomycetota; class Actinomycetes; order Micrococcales; family Microbacteriaceae; genus Curtobacterium; species Curtobacterium sp. Csp1. Next base: position 3,895,139 of record NZ_CP054594.1, on the reverse strand, counting down.
CGCTGCATCTCGACCGGCAGGTGGTACTTGTCGGCGCCGCGGTGCAGGTTCTCGATCATGCAGTTCGTAGATGCGCTTCGAGACCCCGGGGACGCCGGAGAACAGCTGGTCCTCGATCTGGTTGATGTCCTCCTCGAGGCCGTCGATCACGGGCGCGTACCCGTCCACGATCGAGTCCATCAGCGCCCAGAGCTGCGCCTGCGGCCCCACCGTGACCAGACCGGGCTTGCCGCTCATCCGCTGCAGCGCGCGCGGGACGGCCTGGGGACCGCGGGGGTCGGCCGGCACGACCGCGAGGAAGAACGACTCCCCCACGAAGGCGTGCACCTCGCCGAACTCCACTTCCTCTCGGCCGTCGTGGTACACGGCGGGCTTCAGCACGGCGAAGAGCGTCGATCCGTACCGCTCGAGCTTCGGGCGCTGGTGCCCCTCGGCGGCGTCCTCCACCGCGAGCTCGTGCAGCCCCAGGGCCACCGCGACGTCCCCGAGCTCCTCGGCGTCCGGGCGGTGCAGCACGATGCACGCGCTCGCACCCTGGTCGCCGATCATCCGGAAGGTCGTCTCGAGCGAGGGGCACACGATCGGGGCGATCCGGTCGACGTAGACGGTGTTGAGCTCGACGGTCACGAGGCAACCGTACGCACCACGCACGGCCGACGTGCCGGACGCGGGGCGTGCCTCCCGGCCGTGGCCCGTCCCCCGCCCGCTGGACGCGCGCTGCGCGCGGGGGGCGACCACGCGCCTACCGTGCAGGTCATCAGCATGCTGACGAAGGGAGTGGTCATGGGCAAGGCCTGGAGGATCGTGGTCGCGGTGAGCGCGGTCGTCGCGGTGGTCGGCGCGTTCGTCGGGTCCGGAGCGGTGGTGGGCACCCCGATCCAGGACGCGGCCGGCGGGGCGCTGTCGGCGTCCTCGACCGCCATCGCGCCGGACGGACCGGCGTTCTCGATCTGGAGCGTCATCTACGTCGGGCTGCTCGCGTACGCGGTGCGGCAGTGCTTCCGGACCGCCGACGACGCGCGGCACGCACGGCTCGCGCTGCCCGCGACGCTGTCCCTGCTGCTGAACGCCGCGTGGATCCTGTCCGTGCAGTTCGGGGCGCTGTGGCTGAGCGAGCCGGTCATCGTCGCGCTGCTCGTGGTGCTCGTGTGGACGTTCGCGGTGCTGCGGCGGACCGCGGCGTCGGGCGTCGTCGAGCAGGTGCTGACCGACGGGACGTTCGGGCTGTACCTCGGGTGGGTCTGCGTCGCGACGGCGGCCAACACCGCGGCGGTGCTCGCGGCGGCCGGGTTCGAGGGCTTCGGTCTCGGCCAGGACGTCTGGGGCGTGGTCGTGGCGCTCGTCGCCGGGCTCGTCGGGGTGCTCCTGGCGGTGTGGGGCGGCGGACGACTGGCCCCGACGGTGTCGCTCGCGTGGGGCCTGGCCTGGGTCGCGGTCGGGCGGCTCGACGGGCCGCTCGTGTCCGTGCCGACGGCCGTGGCCGCGGTGGTGTCGATCGCGGCGGTCGTGCTCGTCACCCTCGTGGTGCGCACCCGCGTCGGGTGGGTCGGGGCGCGCCGCGGCGCGGGCGCCGCGCGGGTGGCGTAGGCCGCGCCGGGGCGGCGTAGGCCGCGCCCCGCCGGACACCTTTCGCGCTCAGCGACAGTTCACGGGCTCGTGAGCCCGTGAACTGTCGCTGAGCGCGTGAACCGGCACCGGCCACCGCGCGCGGCGCGACCGCGCCGCGCGCGCAGCGCGGCGCGGCGCGCTACCGCGCGGCCGCCAGCCCGTGCGCGGCGGCCACCGCCTCGTTCACGACGCGGCCCGCGTGCACGTTCAGCCCCTTCGCGAGCGCCGGGTCCGCCTCGGTCGCCCGCTCCCAGCCCTGGTCGGCGACGGCGAGGGCGTACGGCAGCGTCGCGTTCGTCAGCGAGATCGTGCTCGTGCGCGGCACCGCCCCGGGCATGTTCGCCACGCAGTAGTACACGGCGTCGTGCACCCGGAAGGTCGGGTCGTCGTGGGTGGTCGGCCGCGAACCCTCGAAGCACCCGCCCTGGTCGATGGCGATGTCGACGAGCACCGAACCCTCGCGCATGCCGGCGACCATCGCGTCGGTCACGAGCTTCGGCGCCGAGGCCCCGGGGATGAGCACCGACCCGATCACCAGGTCCGCGTCCCGCAGCGCCTCGGCGATCGCGTGCGACGAGGACCGCAGCGTCGTGATGCGGCCGTCGAACCGGGCGTCGAGCGCACGGAGCCGCGGCAGGCTGATGTCGAACACGGTGACCTCGGCGCCCAGGCCGAGCGCCATCGTCGCCGCGTGCTCTCCCGCGACGCCACCGCCGATCACGACGACCCGGCCCTTCGGCGTCCCGGGGACTCCGCCGAGCAGCAGGCCGCGGCCGCCCGCGGTGCGCATGAGCTGCGCCGCGCCGACCTGCACCGACAGTCGTCCGGCGATCTCGGACATCGGCGAGAGCAGCGGCAGCGACCGGTCCGGCAGCTGCACGGTCTCGTAGGCGATCGCGGTCGCGCCGGACTCGACGAGCGCCGAGGTGAGGGGGCGGTCGGCGGCCAGGTGCAGGTACGTGAAGAGCACCTGTCCAGGGCGGATCGATGCGTACTCCGACGCCACGGGCTCCTTCACCTTGAGCACGAGCTCGGCCCGGGCCCAGACCTCGGCCGCGGTGTGGACGACCGTGGCCCCGGCGTCGCGGTACTCGTCGTCGCCGAAGGACGACCCGGTGCCGGCGCCGGACTGCACGAGGACCTCGTGGCCGTGCAGCGTCAGCTCACCGACCCCCGCCGGCGTCGCCGCGACGCGGTACTCGTTGTTCTTGACCTCTGTGGGGACGCCGATCAGCATCACGGACTCCTTCGTGGGCGGTGCAGGTACGACCACGATGCGCTCTGGTTCGTTTCAAACTCGTTTCCGCCGAACATCTGCGCGATGAGCGGTCGTTCGGTACGACGAGATTCGACGAACCGGTCAGATCGCCTTGCCCGGATTGAGGATCCCGAGCGGATCGAACACCGCCTTCACGCCCCGCTGCAGATCGAGGACGTCGTCACCGAGCTCGTCACCGAGCCACCGCCGCTTGAGCACCCCGACACCGTGCTCGCCCGTCAGCGTGCCCCCGAGGTCGATCGCGGCGCGGAACAACTCGTCGGCCGCGGCCCAGACGTGCGCGGGCACCTCGTCCCCCGCGAAGACGAAGTTCGGGTGCAGGTTGCCGTCTCCCGCGTGCGCCACCGTCGGGATCGCCACGCCGTGCCGGCGCCCGATCGCCTCGACCCGCTCGAACATCTCCGCGAGCCGGCTCCGCGGCACCGCGACGTCCTCGATCAGCACCCGGCCGCCCGCCTCCATGGCCGGGTGGAAGGACCGTCGGACGGTCAGCAGGCGCTCGCGTTCCACGGCGGACGTCGCGTGGTGCACGGTGCCGCCCTCGGCCTGGAGGCGCGGTGCGGCTCCCAGCGCGGCCTGCGCTGCGTCCGGCCCGTCGAACTCGACGAGCAGGAACGCCCCGTCCGCCGAGCTGCTCCCGAGCGTCTCGGTCAGCACCTGCGGTCCGAGGTGTGCGGCGATGCCCGCGAGGGCGGCCGCGTCGAGCAGCTCCACCGTCGACGGCCGGCTCGCGCCGGTGACGACGGCCGCGGCACCGCGGGCCGCGTCGGCGACGGTCGGGAACACCGCCCCGAGCGTCGCGGGCGCTCCGGCCGGCAGCGGCACGAGCCGGACGGTCGCTCCGACGACCACCCCGAGGGTGCCCTCCGAGCCGACGAACAGCGCCGTCAGGTCGAGGCCGGTGACGCCCTTCACCGTGCGGCGTCCGGTGGAGACGAGCCGGCCGTCCGCCAGGACCACGTCGAGTCCGAGCACAGCCTCGCGCGTCACGCCGTACTTGACGCAGCGCAGGCCGCCGGCGTTCGTCGCGATGTTGCCGCCGACGGTCGAGATCGCCGCGCTGGCCGGGTCCGGGGCGAAGCGCAGCCCGTGCTCGGCGACCGCGGCGTCGAGGGCGCCGTTCAGGACGCCCGGCTCGACGACGGCGTACTCGTCGGCGACCGAGACCTCGAGGATGCGGTCCATCCGGGCGACGCTGAGCACGACGGAGCCCTCGGTGCCGTTCGCCCCGCCGGCCAGCCCGGTGCCGGCGCCCCGCGGCACGACCGGCACCCGCGCCGCGGAGCAGGTCCGGAGCACGGCCTGGACGTCGGCGACCGACCGGGCCTCGACCACGGCGACCGGCCCGCCGGGTGCGCTCCAGCCGGACTTGTCGGTCCGTGCGGCGTCGAGCACTGCCGGGTCGGTGCGGACGACGGCGCCGTCCGGGTCCGCGAGGGCGGAGCGGAGGGCGGTGACGACGGTGTCCATGCGCGCCACGCTACCGAGCCGCACGCCGTCGACCGAGCACGTGCCCGGGATCAGCGGGTGCGGAGCGACTCGCTCGGGAGCTCGCCGAACCGGGCCCGGTAGGTCGCCGAGAACCGTCCGAGGTGCCCGAAGCCCCACGCGCGGGCGATCTCCGCCACGTTCGTGGCGTCCCGGTCCGCGCGGAGCAGGTCCACCCGGGCACCGTCGAGCCGGACGCTCCGGAGCAGGTCGCCCGGCGTCTGGTCCAGGTGGCGCCGGAGCGACTGCTGCAGGCCACGGGGGCTGAGCCCGGCGGCCTCGGCGATCTCGGTCGTCCCGATGGGTTCGCGGGCGTGGGCGTGCACGTACTCGAGCGCGCGTCGCAGCCGGTCGTGCTCGGGCCCCGAGCCGGTGACGGACGAGCGCCAGCGATCCCGTCGCGGGAACGCCTGCACGGCGGCGGCGACGAACGACTCGGCGATCGACCGCTGCACGATCGGCGTCAGGTCGTGCTCGACGTCGAGCCAGGTGCCGGAGTGCGCGCGGACGACGGACTGCCAGGCGCGCAGTCCCTCGGCCGTCGGACGACGCATCGGCTCGAACGCGAAGTCGTCCTCGCCGACCACCGACCGCACGAAGTCGCGGTCGAGGTGCACGAGGTTCAGCCCGATGTCCCGGTGGTGCAGCGCGTACGCCTCGGCGAAGGGCAGCACGACGGGGACGCCGGGCTCGAGCGCGTGCTCGCGTCCCTGGAACGTGATCGTGCTCGTGCCCGAGCGCATCCACGCGACGAGGAACTCGTCGTCGACCAGGCTCTCGGTCTGCAGGTCGACCAGCAGCCGCGAGGACCGGAGCGACATCCGCGCGTCACCGACGCCCGCGAAGTCCCAGTGCTGCTGCGTGTGCGTCCGGCGGACGCGAGGCGCCCGGAAGTCGTAGTCGCCCGTGAAGAAGGCGAGGGCTTCGTCGATGTCGGTCCCGGCGAGGCGGCGGAAGTAGCGGGCGCCACGGCGCCGACCGTCGTCCTGGCGGCTGGCATCGGTGGCGTCCGGCGACGTCGGGACACCCGGAACGGGCGCCGTCGGCGGCTGGGTCGCACGAGTGAACACCATGCACCGGAGCCTAGGGCGGACCACCGACATCGAGTCGGTCAGGAACTGACCTAGGGCTGCAGGATCGCCTGCCCGACGCTCTCGTCCAGGATCAGGTCGGTCACGAGTCCCGCGGCGAGGGCGCCCTTGAGCGACGCCGCCTTCCCCCGGCCCGCGACGACGCACACCCGGCGGGGCGCCCGCTTGATCGTGTCGAGGTCGGGTCCGCCGGCGCGCGCGTTCACGCCGATGTCCTTCCACGACCCGTCCGCCCGGTAGAAGACCGTCGAGACGTCGCCGACGACCTCGGCCTGCGCGAGCTCGTCGCGGTCGGCCGGGTCGAGGTACCCGCCGGAGTACACGTGCGAGGGCACCGGGGCCTGCGGCGCGCCGACACCGAACACGACGAGGTCCATCCGCTCGTGCAGGTCGAGCACGCGGCGGATGGAGCGCTCGCGGAAGAGCATCTCCTTCGTCGCCGGATCGTCGAAGAACGCCGGGACGGGGAACTGCTGCACGAACGCGCCGTACGCCTCGCCGAACCGCCGCAGGATCTCGGACGCGTAGACGATGCCGGTCGTCCGGGTGTTCGCCGCACCGTTGATCTGCACGACGGTCGAGCCGTGGGTCGTCTTCGGCACGAGGTACCGGCTCACCGCACTCACGGTCGAGCCCCACGAGATGCCGACCACCATGTTCGACTCGACGTACTGCGTCAGGATGCGCGCGGCGGACAGGGCGACACGCTCGAGCCGGTCGACGTCGCTCGTGTGGTCCGGCACCGGCACGACGTGGGCGTGCACGCCGAACCGCGCCCGGATGTTCCGGCTGAGCGCTGCCGCCTGGTCGAGCGGCGAGCGGATCTGGATGTCCACGAGCCCGGTGTCCCTGGCGTACTTCAGCAACCGCGAGACCGACGACCGCGAGGTGCCGAGCTCGTCCGCGATGGCGTCCATCGTCAGGTCCTGCAGGTAGTACAGGTGTGCGGCGCGCAGCGCCTGCTGGGTCCGCATCGGCTGCGCAGCATCGCTCATGGGAACCGAGCATGCACGGACGTGCACGGCCTCTGCAACCCCTGTCGCGCCTCCCGTCCGCTCCCCGGCCCCGTGCCGGGCCGCAGCGACAGGTGTGCTGCACGTTCGTGCACGTAGGTTGCCCGACCTCCCACCGAGGCGCACGATCGGAGTCGACCCCACGGAACCGACCCAAGGAAGCGACGCACCATGTCGAAGAAGACGCAGCCCCGGAACACGGTGACCGCGCTCACCGAGCGCCCCAACGCCCAGGTCCTCATCGTCGGTGGCGGCATCAACGGCATCGCCACCTTCCGCGACCTCGCCCTGCAGGGCGTCGACGTCGTGCTCGTCGAGCGCGGCGACTACGCCGGCGGCGCCTCGGCCGCGTCCAGCCACATGATCCACGGCGGCATCCGCTACCTGGAGAACGGCGAGTTCCGCCTGGTGCGCGAGAGCGTGCAGGAGCGCAACGGCCTGATCCGCATCGCGCCGCACTACGTGAAGCCGCTGCAGACGACGATGCCGATCTTCTCGACGTTCTCCGGCATCATGAACGCCCCGCTGCGCATGCTCACGCACAAGCAGCGCTCGACCAAGGAGCGCGGCGCCGCGCTCATCAAGATCGGCATGACGATCTACGACTCCTTCTCGCGCGACGGCGGCTCGGTGCCGAAGCACCGCTTCCTCACGAAGAAGGCCGCGCTGGCCGACATGCCCGCGCTCAACAAGGACCTGAAGTACACGGGCACCTACTACGACGCGTCCGTGCACGAGCCGGAGCGCCTGGCGCTCGACGTGCTCAAGGACGGCCTCGCCGCGGCGAAGGGCTCCGGCAGCGCCGCGACCGCCCGCTCCGTCAACTACGTCGAGGCAGCCGGCACCCGCGACGGCGGTGTCGTGCTCCGCGACCGCGAGACCGGCGAGGAGTTCGTCTTCTCGGCCGAGGTCGTCGTGAACGCCTCCGGCCCCTGGACCGACCTGACGAACCAGGCGTTCGGCGGCGAGACGAAGTTCATGGGCGGCACGAAGGGCTCGCACATCGTCGTCGACAACCCCGAGCTCCTCGAGGCGACGAAGGGCCGCGAGCTGTTCTTCGAGAACAACGACGGCCGCATCGTCCTCATCTACCCGCTGAAGGGCCGGGTGCTCATCGGCACGGACTACTTCTTCGGGCTCGTCAAGCACGTCTTCCCGCAGATCGCGCTCGACCGCGACCACATCGTGTACCGCTACTCCGGCATCCGCCCGCTCCCCCGCCACGAGGACACCGCACCCGGCTTCGTGTCCCGCGACTACCGGATCGTCGACACCCCGATCGCCGGCCTGCCCGGCACGACCGTGCTCTCGCTCGTCGGCGGCAAGTGGACCACGTTCCGCGCCCTCGCCGCGCACCTGTCCTCGGACGTCACGACGAAGCTCGGTGTGGACCGGAAGGTCGACACGACGGGCATGCCGATCGGCGGCGGCAAGGACTTCCCGACGACCGACGCCCAGCGCGCGCTGTGGATCAAGTCGCACCGGGACGGTCTCGACGAGCAGCTCGTCGACGGCCTGCTCGAGCGCTACGGCACCCGTGCGGCCGAGGTCGTGGACGTCCTGACCGACGGCCCGGTCGAGCCGCTCGAGTCCGACCCGTCGCTCACCCGCGCCGAGGTCGCGTACTTCGCCGAGCACGAGCAGGCGGTCCACCTGGTCGACGTGGTGCTCCGCCGCACGAACCTGGCGTTCGTCGGCGGCGTCACGATCGACCTGCTCGACGAGCTGGCCGACGTCCTCGCCGGGGTGCTCGACTGGACGACCGAGGAGCGCGCGGACGAGGTCCAGCGCACGCTCGACGTCCTGCGCGAGTCGCACGGCGTGATCGTGCCGCTGCACACCTCGGCGGCGCAGCCCGCGTAGTCGGTCGCGACCACCTCGGTCACGTCTGCTGCAGCGCGACGCCGCGCCCGGCGCCGAGACGCCGCCTCGCCCGCGAGACGCCGCCGGATCCGGCGGCGTCTCGCAGCGACGAATGCGTCTCGCCGAGCTAGAACCGCTCGCCGGTCGGGTCCTGCGCCGTGCGGTCGACGAGCTCGTCGCCACCGACCGGCTCACCCTCCCAGTCGACGAGGCGCCACCCGTCGGCGGTCGAGCCCTCGAGCTCGACGGGCGCTCGCCCACGTCCGGATCGCCGCGCCGTGGCTGACGACCGCGGCGACCGCGACGCCGGTGGCCTCGACCTGCCGGATCGCGCCCTCGTAGCGGGCGAAGAACTCCTCGCCGCTCTCGCCGCCCGGCATCCGGCTGGCCCGGTCCCCCGCCGACCAGCCGTGCACGGTCGAGATGTACAGCTGCACCGAGACCCGGTCGCGCTTGCCCTGGGTGTCGCCGGCCTCGATCTCGCGCAGCCCGGGGAGCACGACGGGTTCGGTCCCGAGCGCGGCGGCGAGGGGCGCAGCCGTCTGCTGGGTGCGGACCAGGGTCGAGACGAAGAGCCGCTCGATCCCGCGGTCGGCGAGGGCGTCCGGCAGCCGCAGGGGTCTGGCCGTGCCGGATGAGCAGGAGTCGCATGCGCCCCACCCTACGGACGGCCGGTGACCTATCCCTGGCGGGCCTTCCACCGCGGGTCCCGCTTGTTGATGACGTACACGCGGCCGCGGCGTCGCACGATCTGCGAGCCGGGGATCTTCTTGAGCGCCTTGAGCGAGTTGCGGACCTTCACGGGTCTCCTTCCTGCACCGACTCCTTGTTGAGAACGGTTGTCATGTAGGCTACCCGACATGCGCCCTGCAGCAACCACCCTCGTCACCGCCCTGCACGATGCCGACGCAGTCCGCGTCGCGCGCCGGATCGGCAGCGGCCACCGGATGCACGTCCAGGGCGATGCCCTCGCGGCGGCCAGGGGCATCGCCGCGCGACGCGACCAGCTCGACCGCGTGTGCGGACCGGACGCCGACCACGACCTCGTCGTCACGCTCGCGCCGGAGGTGGACGTCCGCGCGGTCGGGATGCTCCTCGCGAACGCCGCCCGTTCGGAGACCGGCGACGACCGGGTCCTGCGCCACGTGGTCGCCGTGCTCCGGGCGGACGACGTCGCCCACCTGCTCTGGTCGGACGTGGACGACGCCTTCGCGGCCGCTGAGCGCGTGGTGGCCCTCGTCGAGTACGCGACCGTGGTCGCGCTCGACCGACTCGAGCCACTCTCCGGCCGTCGTCGTCGGGCGCTCGTGGCGTTGCTCCACCGCATGGCTCCGCAGGCGGCGATCGTCGCGGCACCCGCCGTCAGGGGGCCGCTCGACCTGCCGGCGTCGAACGGCGGCGCCGCCCGCCTGCTGGCCTCCGGCGCCGGCTGGATGCGCGCACTGTCGAGCGACGCCGGCCGGACCGACACCGGGCGAGGGCCGCAGGACGACCTGGTGACGATGCGGTACCGCGAGCCGCTGCCGTTCCACCCCGGGCGACTCGCCGACGTCATCGCGAACGACCTCGCCGCGGGCGCGAACGGGCGGGTCCTGCGCTCGAAGGGGTTCTTCCGACTGGCCTCACGGCCGGACCACGTCGGCTCGTGGTCGAGCTTCGGTGCGATGCTCGCGCTGGACCCGACCGCGAACCCGTCGTGGGACGAGGACGCGCCGGTCGGTCAGGCGATCTGGTTCGTCGGCGAGCGCCTCGACGTGCACGTTGTCGAACGCGCGCTGGACGGCGCACTCCTCACGTCGGAGGAGCTGCTCGCCGGGCCGGACGTCTGGCGTCGGTGGCCGGACCCGTTCCCGGTGTGGCCGGCGCTCGACCCCTCACACGGACACCGGCACGACTGACCGGTGTGCGACGTCGCACGCGTCGATCGACGCGTGCGTCGTCGCAGACCGCGCGCCGTGCTCCGGACGACCGGCGCCCCGGGACGACCGGCGCTGCACGCCCTCAGCGCCGGGCGGTCTCCGCGATCCCGTCGTGCGCCGCGAAGGGCAGGTCGCCCAGGTCGAGGTTCGGGTTCGTGTCCTGCGTGAGCACGAGCTCGCGCGCCTCGGCCTCGGACTCCACCGCGGGCATCGACCCCGGGAGCGGCCGCTGCGAGGACTCGCGCATGCAGAACACACCGATCGCCCCGACGATGCTCATCGCCACGAGGAAGTACGCCGGCGCGAGCTGGTCCCCCGTCGCGGTCAGGAGCGCCTGCACGATGAGCGGCGTCGTTCCACCGAACACCGCGATGGCGATGTTGTAGGCGAAGCCCATGCCCCCGTACCGGGTCGACGTCGGGAAGAGCGCCGGCAACGAGGCCGCCTGGTTCGACACCCACAGCGCGGTCATCAGCGCCAGCAGCCCGAGTCCGGCGAGGGTCGACCACTGCGCTCCGTGCCCGATGAGCAGGAAGGCCGGGACGGCGAGCACGACCGTGGTGCCGGCACCGATCCACATCACCGTGCGACGACCGATCCGGTCGGAGACGCGACCGGCGACCGGCAGCATCACCGCGAGCAGCACGAGCACGGGGATGGTGAGGAGCGTCCCGTCGATCGCCGAGTACCCCAGCGAGTCGGTCAGGTACGTCGGCATGTACGAGGTCAGCGCGTAGCCGACCGTGTTCGAGGCGCCGACGAGCATGATCGCGCCCTCGGCGGCCTCGCGGTCCGAGGCGGCGGCCTCCTGCGCCGCCTGGGTCGCCTGGAAGACCGGCGACTCCTCGATGCGCAGGCGGAACCAGATCGCGACGACGCCGATCACGCCGGCGAGCAGGAACGGGAGGCGCCAGCCCCACGCGGTCATCGTCTCGTCGCCGAGCGACACCTGCAGCACGGTCACCACGGTGGCGCCGAGCGCGAAGCCCATGTAGCTGCCGAAGTCGAGGATGCTCGCGAAGAAGCCGCGCCGACGGTCGGGGGCGTACTCGGTCACGAACGTGGTCGCGCCGGCGTACTCGCCACCGGTCGAGAAGCCCTGCGCGAGCTTCAGCACGACGAGCACGACCGGAGCGACCGCGCCGATGGTCGACCATGCCGGCAGCACTCCGATCAGGAACGTCGACGACGCCATCAGGATCAGCGTCGTGGCGAGCACCTTCTGCCGTCCCAGCCGGTCCCCCAGCCGACCGAACACGATGCCGCCCAGGGGTCGCGCGACGTAGGTCGCCGCGAACACCCCGAGGCTGAACAGGATCTGCACCGACGGCTCGGCCGTGGGCAGGAACACCTTGCCCATCGTGACCGCCAGGTAGCCGTACACCCCGACGTCGTACCACTCCATCGTGTTGCCGACGACCATCCCGCTGACGGCCCGGCGCATCATGCTCTTGTCGACCACCGTGACGTCGCTGACCCGCAGACGTCGGGGCGGTCGGGTGGTGGTACTGCTGGGGTCGGAACCCATACGCGATCTCCTCGTGGTGGGGACGGGCCGATCGGTACCGGCCCGGAACAGCCAGCAACGGTACCGAGCGACCGACATGTCACTGGCCGGGGATTCACAGGTACCGGCGTGTCACCCGGACGGGGGTCACGCCCGATCCGTACGACGGTGCCGATCGGCCCGAAGGTCACGACGCGGTAACGTCTGCCCCGTGGCGATCGAACCGGACACGAAGAACTGGACCTGGGTGATCGGGACCGCGTGCCCCGACTGCGGCTTCGACGGGGCGACCCTGGCGTTCCGCGACGTCCCGTCGGTCATCGCCGAGAACGCTGCCGCGTGGCCGGAGCAGCTGGCCCGTCCGGACGTCCGGCAGCGCCCCGACGACCGCAGGTGGTCGCCACTGGAGTACGGCGCGCACGTCCGCGACGTCCACCGGAAGATGACGGAACGGCTCCGGCTCGTGCTCGCCGAGGACGACCCGACCTTCCCGAACTGGGACCAGGACGCCACCGCCGCCCAGGACCGCTACGGCGAGCAGGATCCGGCGGTCGTCGCCCGGGAGCTCACCGATGCGGCCCGTGACGCGGCGGCCGCGTTCGCCGCCGTCCCCGACGGCGCCGTCGGACGGACGGGGCGGCGCTCGGACGGCAGCGCCTTCACGGTCACGACCCTCGCGACCTACTACGCGCACGACCCGGTGCACCACCTGTGGGACGTGCGTCGGACCGCCCACCGCACGGGGTGACGGACGGGAGGCGCGGTGCCGGCCCGCACAGCGCCTCCCGTCCGCCCCTGGTCGCCTCGCGACTCAGGCGAGTGCGTCGAGCAGGGCGCGCGCGGTCACGGCGTCGGTCACCAGCTCGTTGATCATGCCGGCACGGACGGCGCCGATGATGCTCGGCACCTTCGCCGACCCGACGGCGACGCCGACCGCGTGCGGGACGCCCGCGAGCACCTCGCGCGACGTCCGGACCATGCGCTCGCTGCCGGGGAACTCGATCGGCGACCCGTCGGCGGCGAAGAAGTTGAGACAGACGTCACCGGCGGCCTGGTCGAACACGGCGTCCTCGACCGGGATCCCCCGCGCCAGCGCATCGCGTGTGGGGGTCGGTGCGCCGACGCCCAGGATCGCACCCTTCGCCCGCCCCCACAGGCCGACGACGTGCTGGAAGGCGGGGTCCTCGTCGAGCGATGCCCGCATGGCGGCCGACGGCAGGGCCTGCGCGAACAGGAACGCCGGGATCGCGCCGGAGTGCTGCCGACGGTGGGGACGAGCTGCACGCCCGCGAGCTGCGGCATCCCGGTCTGCGCGACGTCGTAGACCGTCCGACCGGACGACACCAGGACCGCGTCGCCCGGGGTGAGCCCCATCCCCTCGACAGCGGTCGCGATCGGGGCGGCCAGGTCGGCGCCGAGCGTCGCCTGGTGCGTCACGGCCGCCAGGTGCACGGCGCGCAGCCCGAGCACGACCTGCAGCCGTTCGGCGAGCGCGACGGTCTCGTCCTGGAAGGGGTCCACGACGTCGATCCGGACGAGGCCGGCGCGGCGCGCCTCGGCGACCAGTCGGCTGACCGTGGGGCGCGAGACCCCGAGGCGCGAGGCGATCTCGACCTGGGTGGCGTCCTCGAGGTAGTACATCCGGGCCGCCTGGTAGACGGTGTCCAGCGGGAAACGGGCCCGCGACCCCTCGGCGCCGGTGGTGCTCTCGGAGGACATGCTGCGGCACCCTTCGGATCGGTCGGACACTCGGATCGTAGTCCGACCGAGGGTCACCGGATCGTGAACCCGCCGTCCACGCGGAGGTCGGCGCCGTTCACCATCGCGGCACCGTCGCTCGCCAGGAACAGCACCGCGGCGGCGATCTCGGCGGGGGTCGCGAAGCGGCCGGTCGGGATCTCGTCCTGGTGCCGGATGCCCGCCGCCTTCGCCCAGGCCGCACGACCCAGGTCGGTGAGCACGACCGTCGGCGAGACCGTGTTGACCGTGACCCCGCGCCCGCCCCACTCGAGCGCGAGCACCCGGGTCAGACCGAGGACGCCGGCCTTCGACGCGCAGTACGCGGCGTGCCGGTCGAGGCCGACGTGGGCCGCCTGCGACGCGATGTTCACGATGCGCCCGGTGCCGGCGGCGAGCATGTGCCGCCCGACTGCCTGCGCGAGCCGGAAGGTGCCCGTCAGGTTGACGTCGAGGGTGCGCGCCCACGCCCCGGCGTCGAGGTCCTCGGCGGCGTCGAGACCTGCTGGACCGCGGCCGCGACGGAGCCGTCGTCGGTGACGTCGCACGCGAGGCCGAGGTGCTCCCCGGCCGTGACGGCGGGCAGCTCGGCGGCGGCCGCCGCCGAGGGGTCCGCACGGACGTCGACGATGGCGACGCGGGCACCGCGGGAGGCGAAGGCGTGCGCGATGGCGTTCCCGATGCCGGACGCGCCGCCCGTCACGACCGCGGTCCGGCCGGTCAGGTCGTTCGTCAGGTCGACGGTCCCGGGACCGGGTCGCAGTGCCGCGGCGAAGTCGGTGGCGGTGGCGGTGTCGGTGCCGGTGGCGCTGTCGACGGCGTCGGTCATGGTCGCTCCCTTGCGATGGATCGGTGTGGTGTGGGAACCATAGCAGAAATTGTGTTCTGGACATCTGTTCCGACGCGTGTACAGTCGTCGCCGAATCATCGGAACGGGCGCCCCGCCCGGCTGACCAACGGAGGACCAGCACATGTCGACGGCGCGCCGTCGTGGTGCACGGGCCCGGTGACTACCGACTCGAGGAACGTCCGGTGCCGCAGCCCGGCCCGGGCGAACTGCTGCTCCGCACCGACGCCGTCGGCATCTGCGCGAGCGACCTGAAGTGCTACCACGGCGCCGCGAAGTTCTGGGGCGACGAGAACCGGCCGGCGTGGGCGGAGGCCGACCGGATCCCCGGCCACGAGTTCGTCGGGACGATCGTCGCCGGTGACGACGCCGCACTCGCGAAGCGCGGTGTGACGCTCGGCGACCGGATCGCGTGCGAGCAGATCGTCCCGTGCTGGGAGTGCCGGTACTGCCTCGAGGGTGCCTACTGGATGTGCGCCGTCCACGACATGTTCGGGTTCAAGGGCTTCGACGGTGCGATGGCCGAGTACGTGCTCGTCCCGGCGAAGGCCCTGACCCATCCGGTCGACCGCGCGCTGCCGGGCCAGGTCGCCGCCTTCGCCGAGCCGCTCTCCTGCGCCTTCCACGCCGTCGAGCGCGGCGAGATCAGGTTCGGCGACACCGTGGTGATCGCCGGCGCCGGCCCGATCGGCCTGTCCGCCATCGCCGGTGCCCGCCAGAAGAACCCGCTGCGGATCATCGCGCTCGACGTCGTCGACGACAAGCTCGCGCTCGCCCGCAAGGTCGGTGCCGACCTGACGATCAACATCGCGCAGGAGGACGCCGTCGCCCGGGTCAAGGAACTCACCGACGGCTACGGCGCCGACGTCTACATCGAGGCGACCGGTCACCCCTCCGCGGTGCCCCAGGGCCTGAACCTGCTCCGCAAGCTCGGCACGTTCGTCGAGTACTCGGTCTTCAAGGACGCCGTCTCGGTCGACTGGTCGATCATCTCCGACGACAAGGAGCTCGACGTCCGGGGCGCCCACCTCGGCCCGCACACCTGGCCGGCGGCGATCAAGCTGCTCGAGTCGGGCACGCTGCCGATGGACGAGATCTGCACGCACCAGTTCCCGCTCGAGGACTTCCAGCAGGCCCTCGACCTGGTGGGCGACTCCGCCGGCGCGTCGGTGAAGGTGTCGATCATCCCGTCGCTCTCGGCGCCCACCACGTCCGCCCCGACCGTGTCCGCCGCGCGGGCCTGAGCGCCGAGGAGTCCCGCGATGTGACTCGACCGGATGGGCATCCCCCGTCCGCTCGCCCTCGGCTTCGTCGCCGTGCTCGTCTTCATGACGGGCAACGGCGTCGAGTCGAACTTCATCACGCCGCACATGGTCGCGGTCCTCGGTAGCCCCGAGGCCACCGTCGCCACGATCGTGACGTTCTACAGCCTCGCCGCCCTCATCGGCAGCTACGTCTCCGGCGCCCTCTCGCCGTCTGGGTGGTCTTCGAGGTGCTGTTCCTGCTGGCGCTGAACGTCGAGAGCGTGCCCTTCGCCGCCGTCGCCTACGCCCTGCGCGGCTTCGGCTACCCGCTCTTCGCGTTCGCCTTCCTCAACGGCGCAGCGGTGGGGTGGTTCTACGTCGCCTTCACCGGTGGCCTGCCGACGCTCGGCTCCCTGTTCGCCATCGGGGCCGGTGAGACGGGCGCGATGATCGCCTCGATCGGCCTCGTGGTCGCCGGGTTCCTCATCATGCTGTTCGGCGTCCGCCTGCCGAACGGCTTCTCGCGGATCGCGCCGGCCGCGGAGAGCGCCTGGCGGGTCCTGACGAGCGGCATCCGCCTCACCGCGACGCGACCGAAGATCCTGATGGGCTTCCTCGTCCGCCTCATCAACACCGCACCCGAGTTCGGCATGTTCGTCGTGCTGCCCGCCGTGATCGCGAACGACCGCGGCTGGGGCCAGAGCCGCTGGCTGCTCATGACCGTCTGCGTCTACGCGACGAACATCCTGGTGAACGCCCTGTTCGGCTGGGTCGGCGACCGCATCGGCTGGCAGCGCACCGTCAAGTGGTTCGGCATCGTCGGCTCCGCGACCGGGCTCGTGGCCTGGTGGTACGTGCCGCAGCTGGTGCCCGCCGGGTCGGACTGGGGCTACGTGCTCTCGGTCGTGGCCGGCTGCGTGTTCGGGTGCCTGCTCGCGGGCTTCGTCCCGATGGGCGCGATCATGCCGGCGCTCGCTCCGGAGCACAAGGGTGCCGCGATGGCGATGTACACCACGGCCGCCGGCGGCGCGGCGTTCCTCGGCACCGGCGTCGTCGCAGCGGTCTTCGCGCTCGGCGGCGGCGGCCAGGCGGTCACCTGGACGTTCGTCGGCCTCTACGCCTGCGCGTTCGTGATGATCCACTTCCTCGACGTGCCGCAGGGGCGCCCGCACCGCGGCACCCGCTGAGGCACGCCGACCCGACCCCGGGCGGCGGTGGCCGTCCCACCGCCGCCCGGTCCCCCCGATGCGCACACCCCCTCACCGGCACGCGCGACCCCTCCGACCCGACCGACGCACCCGGTCGTCCGACCCGATCCTGACCCCATCCACCGGACCCCGGTCCACCGCACGACAGGAACGACCCCCATGACCACCATCCACGACGACCCCGAGGACTTCGCCGAGGACCAGCTCGCCGGCTGGCTCGCCCTGTACGCCGACCGCGTCCGCGGCGTGCACGGCGGCGTCGTCGCACTCCCGACGGAGGGCGCCGAGCGCCAGGTCTCGGTCCGGGCTTCGCCACCGGTGCCGTCGTCGGCAACGTCTTCACCTCGCCCTCGGCGGCGCAGGTCTACTCGGTCGCGGTGACACCATGAACTTCGGGCTCGCCGCCGAGCGGCTCCGCGCCGAGGGCATCGACACCCGGATCGTCGTCGTGACCGACGACGTGGCGAGCGCGGACGAGGTCACGAAGCGTCGCGGCATCGCCGGCGACTTCTCGGTGTTCAAGGCGATGGGTGCCGCCGCGGCCGCCGGCGCGGAGCTGGACGAGGTCGAGCGCGTCGGCACCGCCGCGAACGCCGCCGAGCCGCTCTTCTCGGTCCCCGACCGCCACCTCGGGCTCGGGCTCGGCATCCACGGCGAACCCGGCATCCAGGACGTCCCGGTGCTGCCGGCGCGGGACCTCGCCGCGCTGCTCGTCGAGCGTCTGCTGGCCGAACGACCCGAGGGCGCCGGACCGCGGGTGGCGCCGATCCTCAACGGCCTGGGCGACACGAAGTACGAGGAGCTCTTCCTGCTGTGGGGCCGGGTGCTGCCCCTCCTCGAGGACGCGGGGCTCGAGGTCGTCGAGCCCGAGGTCGGCGAACTGGTCACGAGCCTCGACATGGGCGGCTGCTCGCTGACGCTGCAGTTCCTCGACGACGAGCTCGAACGGTACTGGCGCGCCGATGCCTACACGCCGGCGTACCGCAAGGTCGCCGCCCCGGTCGCCGCGCTCGTGCCGGCCGCGGCCGTCACCGAGGCCGCTGCCGAGGCGACGGTCGTGCCGGAGGCGACCGGTGCCTCCCGGCGGGCCGCCGAGACCGCACGCGTCGCCGTCGAGGCGATGGACGTCCTGCTCCGCGAGCAGGAGGAGACGCTGGGCCGCATCGACGCGGTCGCCGGTGACGGCGACCACGGTCGCGGCATGGTCAAGGGCATCGGTGCGGCCCGTCGCGCCGTCGAGCAGACCGACCGGGAGGCCGGGGTCGCCTTCGTCCTCGGCCGTGCCGGTGAGGCGTGGGCCGCGTCGGCCGGCGGCACGTCCGGTGTGCTGTGGGGTGCGGCACTCGAGGCGTTCGGCCGCGCGCTCGGCGACGACGCCGAGCACGTGGACGCGGCCGACGTCGTCGCGGCCGCCCAGGCCTTCGCGGACTCGATCGTCCACCTCGGTGGCGCGTCCCGCGGTGACAAGACCCTGCTCGACGCCCTGATGCCGTTCGTCGACGAGCTGCGGTCCCGGGTCGACGAGGGTGCCGACACGGCGGAGGCGTGGCAGGCGGCGGCCGGGGTCGCGGTCGAGCAGGCGGCGGCCACGGCGGACCTGCGGCCGAGGGTCGGGCGTGCCCGGCCGCTGGCCGAGAAGAGCGTGGGGACGCCCGACGCGGGCGCCACCTCGATGGGGATGGTCCTCACGCGGATCGGCGAGGTGCTCGCGGTCCGCGCACGACGCGAAGGAGTGGACGCATGACGTACCGGTTGGTGGTGGGCTCCGACGACGCGGGCTTCGACTACAAGGAGGTCATCAAGCGTGACCTCGAGGCGGACGACCGCGTGGCGAGCGTCGTCGACGTCGGGGTCGACGCCGACGGCCACACGGCGTACCCGCACGTGGCGGTGGACGCGGCGCGGATGGTGGCGGACGGTCAGGCCGACCGCGCGATCCTGGTCTGCGGCACCGGGCTCGGGGTGGCGATCAGCGCGAACAAGGTCCCCGGCATCCGAGCCGTCACCGCTCACGACTCGTTCAGCGTCGAGCGCTCCGTGCTGTCGAACGACGCGCAGGTGCTCTGCATGGGGCAGCGCGTGATCGGGCTCGAGCTCGCACGGCGACTGGCGAAGGAGTGGCTCGGGTACGAGTTCGACTCGACGAGCGCGAGCGCCGAGAAGGTCGCGGCGATCTGCGGCTACGACGGCTCGGTGCCGGTCGGTACCGACGTCGGGAGGGCATGAGGGCGCTGGGTCCGCGGATCCCCAGCGCGCTGTCGGGTGCGCGACGTACGGTGCTCGCGCACCCGACGCTCCACGGCGACGCCGCTCGTGCACCCACCGCACCACCGAAGGGGACCCGATGAAGAAGTCAGCCTGGCTGCCCGCCGCGATCGCCCCGGTCGTCGTGGCCGGAGCGATCGCCGCGCCCGTCATCGCGAACGCCGCCGCCGACCCGGTCGCCGGCACGGACCCGAGCGCGGCGGACGTGCTCGCGAGCATCGCGGCGTCCCGGGACGCGCAGTACTCGGGCACGCTCTCGCAGACGAGCGACCTCGGCCTGCCGGAACTCCCCTCGGGCAGCGGTGGGTCCTCGCTCGAGGGTGGTGCGTCCGACGTCCTCGGGCTGCTCACCGCATCACACACCGCGCGCCTGTACGTCGGTGGCGAGGACGAACAGCGCTTCCAGCTGACGCAGCAGCTCGCCGAGCAGGACGTCGTCCGGAACGGGTCCGACGTGTGGACGTGGGACTCGGAGGAGCGCAAGGCCGTGCACCTCACGCTCCCCGCCGGTTCCGAGGGCCCCACGGCCGGCGCGACCACGCCGGCGCAGGCCGCCGAGCGTGCGGTCGCGGCGATCACACCGAGCACCCGGGTCTCCGAGCCGACGACGGTCCGCGTCGCCGGTCACGACGCGTGGCAGGTCATCCTGACGCCGAGGTCCGACGACACGCTGGTCGGCAGCGTCCGGCTGGCGGTGGACCAGCAGACCGGGCTCCCGCTCCGCGTCACGGTGACGGCGGCCGGGCAGGACGACCCGGCGTTCCAGGTCGGCTTCACGAGTCTCGACTACGGCGCACCCGACGCCCGACTGTTCGACTTCACGCCGCCGGCCGGCGCGGACGTCACGACGAAGGACCTCTCCGACGCGGGTCAGCACCGACCGAGCCAGCACGGGCAGTCACAGGGTGCCGGTGTCCGGCCGACGGTGACCGGGTCCGGCTGGGACAGCATCGTCGAGCTGCCGACCGGGGACTCCGCCCGGACGACCCGGGACCCTGACGCATCGGCACTCCTCGACCAGCTGACGAAGCCGGTCGACGGCGGCCGGGCGCTGCAGACATCGCTCGTCTCGGTGTACCTGACGGACGACGGCCGGGTGCTCGCCGGCGCCGTGCCGGTGTCCGCGCTGGTCGCCGCCGCGAAGTGACGGCAGCACCGCAGCCGGGCGAGACAGCGCGGCAGCCGGGCGAGACAGCGCGGCAGCCGGACGACGCGTCGTCCGAGCTCGCAGTCCGCACCGAGGGGCTCGTCAAGGTTTTCCGGAAGCAGCGGGCCGTCGACGGCATCGACCTGGCCGTACCGCGCGGGTCGGTCTTCGGGTTCCTCGGCCCGAACGGCTCGGGCAAGACCACCACGATCCGCATGCTCCTCGGACTGTCCTCGGCGACGAGCGGCACGATCGAGGTGCTCGGCCGACCGGTCCCGGGCGCTCTGCAGGAGGTCCTGCCCCGTGTCGGCGCGCTCGTCGAGGGCCCGGCCGCGTACCCGTACCTGTCCGGACGCGCGAACCTGCAGCGTTTCGACGTCGCCGACCCGAGCTCCGACCCGCGCACCCGTCGGGACCGCGTCGCGGTCGCCCTCGAACGCGTGGGGCTCACCCACGCCGCGGACAAGAAGGCACACGCCTACTCGCTCGGCATGAAGCAGCGCCTGGGGCTGGCGAACGCCCTGCTCGCGCCGCGCGACCTGCTCGTGCTCGACGAGCCGACGAACGGTCTCGACCCCCAGGGCACGCGCGAGGTCCGGAACCTCATCCGCTCGCTCGCCGACGACGGCACCACGGTGTTCGTGTCGAGCCACCTGCTCGCCGAGATCGAGCAGGTCTGCACGCACGCCGCCGTGATGCGGAGCGGACGCCTCGTGGCGCAGGGGTCCCTCGACGACCTGCGCGCCACCGGTGGCCGGACCGTCACCGTACGGACCCCGGACGTCGGCGAGGCCTCCGCGGTCCTCGTCCGGATCGGGCTCTCCCCCCGGCGCGACGCCGGTTCGGACGCCCTCGTCGCGGACCTGCCCGCCGACCTCGAGCCGGAGACCATCACGGCGGCGCTCGTCCGTGCCGACGTCCGCGTCCGTGGCATCGCGCTCGGCGGTGGCACCCTCGAGGACCTGTTCGTCGCGCTCACCGGGGAGGGCTTCGATGTCGCAGCTTGACACCGCGCACCGGCCCAGGCGACCGTTCGCCCTGCTCGGCTCCGAACTCGCCCTGGTGTTCCGCCGTCGACGGACCTGGGCGATGCTCGGCGCGCTCGCACTCGTGCCGGTGCTCATCGCGATCGCCGTCCGGCTGACCACGGACCCGAGCGACCGCGGCCCCGCGTTCCTCGGCGACATCACGAACAACGGGCTCTTCGTCGCCTTCACGGCGCTGACGGTGTCGATCCCGCTGTTCCTGCCGCTCACCGTCGGGGTGGTGTCCGGGGACACCGTCGCCGGCGAGGCGAACCACGGCACGATCCGCTACCTGCTCGTCGCACCGACCGGCCGGCTGCGGTTCATCGTCGTGAAGTACGTCGGGGCGGTCGCGTTCAGCCTGGCGGCGACGCTCCTCGTGGTGCTCGTCGGCGCGGCGATCGGCGCACTGCTGTTCCCGATCGGCCCGATCACGCTGCTGTCCGGGACCCAGGTCGACGGCTGGTCGTACGCCGGCCGGGCCGTGCTCCTCGCGCTCTACGTGACCCTGTCGATGCTCGGCCTGTCCGCGATCGGCCTGTTCGCGTCGACGCTCCTCGACCAGCTCCCCCAGCTCGACTGGTTGCACCCGTTCCTGTTCTCGCACCTGTGGCTCGGGTTCGGAGACCTGCTCCGCGACCCGATCGCGTTCGACTCGTTCGGGCAGAACGCTCTGCTGCAGCTCGGGTACGTCGCGGTGTTCGGCGCGCTGGCGTACGGCCGGTTCGCGACGAAGGACGTCCTGAGCTAGCGACGGTCGAACGACGAGACGGTCCGACCCCGCAGGGCCGGACCGTCTCGTCGTCGTGGACGGACCTCGCTCAGGACGCGGGTGACGCGCTCCCGCCCGCCATCGTCTCGGTGTCGGCACCGCGCTGCTCGCCGTAGCGGTCGCGCAGGTCCCGGGCCTTCTCGGACCGGTACCAGTCGAGGCGCGCACCGGTCTCGACGGTCTGCATGCCGATCACGACCTTGCCGCGGGAGCGCATCTCGGCCAGGTCCTCGTACGCGTCCACGATGAACTCGAACGGGTAGAAGCCGGAGATGAGCACCTGCACGCGCCGGTCCTGCACGGCCTTGGCGAGCATGACGAGCAGGTCGCGCGCCTCCTCGTCGTCCGCGGGGGCGCGGAGGAAGCGGAGTTCGACGTCGCGACGGTGCTCGGAGGTCACGAGCCGCTCCGACGGCACGCCGAGGCGCTTCGCGAGGTCCGCCGCACCGCCCCCGCCGTGGTTGTCGATGAACGCGGTGATCGCTCGGCCGGCCGCCATCTGGCGGATGCGGTCCTCCTCGCCCTCGCCGTAGGCCACGGGCAGCGTCCCGATCTGGCGCAGGTAGTCGTGGTTCCGCGGGCTGCCGAGCGCGATCACGGTCGCGCCGGCGTCGTGGGCGAGCTGGCACTCGATGTGCCCGACCCCACCCGCGGCGGCGCTGATCACGACGGTGTCCTCGGGGCCGAGGCGCAGGCCGCGGACGATCGTCGCGGCGGTCGCTCCGGCGAGGTACGGGCTTCTTGATGACCGCGCCGCGCGGCACGCGCACCCACGTGGCGTGCGCGCCGCCGTCCGGGGCGTGTCCCATGACCTCGTCGCCGACCTTGAGGTCCTTGACCTCGGCGCCGCGTGCGCGGACGATGCCGGCGAAGTCGACGCCCTGGTGGGCCGGGAACGCGAGGTCGATTCAGGCCGGCGGCGACGACCTCGACGACGACCTCGCCGGGTCCGGGTTCGGGACGTTCCTGCGGGACGAGGTCGACGACGTCGAACCCGCCGTACCGGTCGTACTGCACGGCACTACCGATGCGCATGAGGGACTCCTTCCGTCTGCATGACCCCCGGTGTACTCGCGCCGCCGGGACGGTGTCCGGGAGCGCGGGGTACTCGACGGGTCCCCTCCCGTGGGCGCGGTCGCCCCACGCGAGCACGGGACGGACGGGAGGCACGGCGCCGGTCCGGCACCGTGCCTCCCGTCCGGTCCGTCCCCGGCCGGGTGCCGGGCCGGTCCGCGTGGCCCGGACTGCGCGACTCGGCCTGCGCGACCCGGCCCGCGCAGCCCGGCCCGCGCGACCGAGCCTGCGTCAGCCCTGCGCGGACCGGCCCGTGCCGCGCGCTCAGCGCGGGCCGGCCTGCTCCGCGATCCGCGCGACCGTCTCGGCGTCCAGCGCGAACGCGAGCGGATCCGCGTCCGGCTGGGGAACGCGCACCGGGGTGGACCACACCGAGCCGTCCGGCGCGACGTCCACGATGAGTGCACCGGCGGCGACGTGGGCGGACTCCTCGTCGTACGGACCGACGACGTCGGTGTCGTTCGCCACCCCGGGGGCGACGAGCACGGGGATCCCGCCGAGCGACCCGACGGCGTGGTGGTGCTGGTGTCCGCCGAGGACGACCCGGACGTCCGAGCCGTCGAGCACCTCCGCGAGGTCCTCCGGGTTCTGCAGGCGGAGCGCCTCGTGCAGGAGCGTCGGCGACGGCACCGGCGGGTGGTGCAGCACGACGACCGTGCCGTGCGCCGTGGGCTCGCCGGTCAGCGCGGTCCGGAGCCGCTCGAGCGCCGTTTCGTCGAGGTGTCCGTAGCCGGCGCCGGGGACGCTCGTGTCGACGGTGACGATGCGGAAGCCGTGCACGGTGGACTGTCCGGAGACCGGGACCTCCGGCGGGGTGTGCTCCATCGTGTGCGCGAGCGGCCGGCCGCCCTCGCCGAGGACGTGCCCGTTCGCCAGGACCTGACGGAAGCCAGGCGCCGACGCGCTCCCGAACGGTCCGGTAGGACTCCGGGCTGCCGTCCTCCGACACGTCGCCGGACACGACGACGAGCCCGACGCCCGGGACACCGTCCACGTGGGCGAGCACGGCGTCGAGCGCCGCGGTGGTGTCGACGGACCCCTGGTGGAGTGCACCGTCGCCGGTCAGGTGCGTGTCGGAGAGGTGGAGGATGCGGAGCGACCCCGCGGCTGGCTGCTGCATGGCGCCACGCTAGCGGCGTCGCGCATCGACGATCTGAACGGCGCGTTAGCGTTGCCTGGTGACCGACGACCCGATCGACCTGCGCTCCGACACCGTCACCCGACCGACCCCGGCGATGCGCTCCGCGATGGCCGGCGCCGAGGTCGGCGACGACGTCTTCGGCGAGGACCCGGAGACGAACGCCCTCGAGCGCGAGGTCGCCGACCTGCTCGGGCACGAGGCGGGACTCTTCACCCCGACCGGCTCCCTGGCGAACCAGCTCGGGCTGCGGTTGCACGTCGCCCCGGGCGAGGAGCTGCTCGCCGACGTCCGCGCCCACGTCGTGCGGGCCGAGCTCGGCGCCGCCGCGGTGTTCTCCGGCATCACGACGCGCACGTGGGCCTCGGAGCGCGGACGACTCGTGGCCGCGGCGGTCGAGACGATCGCGGAGCCGGACGCCGGCGCCTACTCGGTGTCGACGACGGCCATCGCGGTCGAGTCGACCAGGTCCGGGCCGTGCAGGCGTACGCGCGGGAGCACGGCATCGCGGTGCACCTCGACGGCGCCCGGCTGTGGAACGCGCACGTGGCGTCGGGCACCCCGCTCCGCGAGCTCGCGGCCGGCTTCGACACGGTGTCGGTCTGCCTGTCGAAGGGCCTCGGTGCCCCGGTCGGCTCGGTGCTCGTCGGCTCCCGGGAGCACGTCGCAGCCGCGCGGGTCTGGCGGAAGCGGTACGGCGCGGGGATGCGGCAGACCGGGTTCCTCGCCGCCGCGGGTCGGTACGCCGTCCGGCACCACGTCGACCGGCTCACCGAGGACCACGCGAACGCCCGGGTGCTCGCCGCGGCGCTCGACGTCGACCCGGCGACCGTCGACACGAACATCGTGTTCGCGGAGGTCGCCGACCCGGGGGCGTTCGTCGCCGGGGCCGCGGAGCGGGGCGTCCGGGTGATGCAGCTCGGACCGCGGGCCGTCCGGCTCGTGACGCACCTGGACGTCAGCGCCGAGGACGCCGCCCGCGCCGCCGAGGTCCTGGCCGCGCTCCCCCGCTGACCGGCGCTGGCGCTCGCGGGCTCCGGCGATCGCGAAACGCAACGTCGGCGGGTTCTCGCAGCGGTACTTCGCTGCGAGAACCCGCCGACGTTGCGTCTTGCGGGAGGGAGCTTGATCGGACGTCTCGCGACATCCCCGGCTCCGTCGACGCGTTGGCGCAGCGCGCTCCTTGCCCGAGAGCGCACCCCTGCCCCATCACCCTCGCCAACGATCTCATACAGACATAGGATGTCTGTATGACCTCGACCGACGATCAGCACCGCGTCGACCCGGCGACCGGGGCTCCGGCACCGACGCCGGGAACCCCGTCGACGAACCGGGTCCGGGTCAAGAAGCCCGCGCTCCCGGGGCGACAGCAGCGGCTCGAGTCCGCGCTGACGATCTGGGACCTCCGCCGGATCGCCGCGCGCCGCACCCCGAAGGCCGCGTTCGACTACACCGAGGGCGCGGCGGAGGCGGAGATCTCCCTCGCCCGCGCCCGGCAGGCGTTCGAGGACATCGAGTTCACCCCGGCGATCCTGCGCGACGTCTCGAAGGTCGACACCTCCCGCGAGGTGCTCGGCGCGCCGACCGCCCTGCCGCTCGGGATCGCGCCGACGGGCTTCACGCGGATGATGCAGACCGAGGGTGAACGCGCCGGCGCCCGGGCAGCCGGGCGGGCGGGGATCCCGTTCTCGCTGTCGACGATGGGCACCACCGCGATCGAGGACGTCCGTGACGCGAACCCGCACGGCCGCAACTGGTTCCAGCTCTACATGTGGAAGGACCGCGACAAGAGCATGGCGCTCGTCGACCGGGCCGCGAAGGCCGGCTTCGACACGCTGCTCGTCACGGTCGACGTCCCGGTCGCGTGAAGACCATCGTCAACGCGATCCCCCGGCCGTGGTGGTGGTTCGACTTCCTCACCACCGAGCCGCTCGCGTTCGCCTCGCTCGACCGGTGGTCGGGCACGGTCGGCGAGCTGCTGGACCACATGTTCGACCCGACGGTCACCTACGAGGACCTCGCGTGGATCCGGGACCAGTGGCCGGGCAAGGTCGTCGTGAAGGGCGTGCAGTCCCTCGCAGACGCGAAGCGCCTGGCGTCGATGGGCGTCCCCGTCCCGTTCCACCTGCTGCCGTCCGTCGTGCGCGAGGTGGGCGGGGACACCGAGGTGCACCTCGACACGGGCATCATGTCCGGCGCCGACATCGTCGCCGCCGTCGCGCTCGGTGCACGCTTCACCATGGTGGGTCGTGCCTACCTGTACGGGCTGATGGCGGGCGGCGAGGCCGGTGTCGACCGGATGATCCAGATCCTCTCCGAGCAGATCGAGCGGACCATGCGCCTGCTCGGCGTCACCACGCTCGACGAGCTCGAGCCCGGTCACGTCACCCAGCTGCAGCGACTGGCCCCGGTCCGGCGCTGATCCGTCGCGGACGCGACCACCCCATGGACGGGAGGCACGGTGACAGCTGGCACCGTGCCTCCCGTCCGGTCCGTGGTCGCGTCAGCGCGTTCCGAAGGGCGCGCGCTTCCCCTCGCCCCAGGCCCACTGCAGCAGGGCGAGCCCGGACTCGTTCGTCACCGCGAGCTTCACGTGCGACCCGGTGCCCTGCAGTTCCTCGAGGCTGTAGGTGTCACCGGTGCGCAGCCCCGGCCAGAACACGGCGCCGAGGTGCCGCTCGCGGACGATCGTCGTGACCGTCTGCAGGAAGGCCACCGAGTTGTCCGCGTCGGCGTTGCCGGTCGTCGCGGAACCGCGGTAGTCGATCCCGGTGGTCATCGGGACCCCGAACTCGTCGAGGACGGTGCGGGCGCTGCACGCCTGGTCGCCGAGTCGGCTCTCGAAGTCGGCGGCCCAGCCCGCGTCGTCGTGCGTGCCCCAGAACCCGTAGAAGTGCTGCGACACGTAGGTCCCGGCGAGTGCCGGCGCGGCGCAGACCGCGTCGACGTGGTCGTTGTAGCCGGTGCCGCTGACGAACAGTCGGTGGCCACCTGGATCCAGTCGGCGGGTGCGTAGCCGAACGGCTCGTTCATCGGCTCGAAGTACACGCCGGCGTCACCGCGGTAGGTGCTCGTCAGCGTGTCCCACATGGCGGTCCAGGCGGCGGGGTCGTCGACGACGCCCTGGTGCCGGGCGGCGTCGATCGCCCCCTTGTAGGACGTCCACCACGCCGTGCCGACGGAGTACGGGTTGACGGGCAGGCGGACGGTGTCGGCGCCGAGGTCCTTCCGGAACTCGCGGACGATCCGCTCCGAGGTCTTGTACACGGTGCGGTAGTCGTCCGACGTCGAGAGCCCCGAGGGGACGACGGGCCCGTTCACGTAGTTGTCCCGCGGGTCGGCCCAGTTGACGCCGTGGAACTGCGTCGGGTCGAGCGCGGGGGTCGGGCCCGGGCGGTGGTGGGTCGGCGCCGCGGCGGTCGGGACCGGGGCGGCGGTCGCGGTGCCGGGGACGGCGAGGGCGAGGGCGGTGGCGCCGGCGACGACGGCGAGCGTGCCGACGAGGCGGCGTCGGCGTGGGGTGGTCGAGGTGTGCATGGGTCCTCCCTGACTGCATCGTTGCAGCGGCACGACGACGTCGTCGTGCCGGTCGTCGGCGCTCCCGCGTGCCCCCTGGCACGCTCATGGCAACGTCAACACGCAAGCAGCGTGGCACTGCGCGGGCGCGGTGTCAACGGGTGCTTGGGCGGCGCGGCGGTCAGGCTGCGGGGACCGGCTGGGCGGCCGGCAGCGGGAACGCCATCGGGTCGGCGCGGACGGTGTCGAGCGCCAGCGCCAGCGCCCCGAGCACGACGACGTCGCCACCCAGCCGGGAGGCCACGACCTCCGGCGTCGGGTCGTACTCCCACGCCGCGAGGTGCGCCCGTGCCCGGTCGATCACCGGCTCGACGGCGTCCGCGATCGCCCCGGCCACGACCACCCGGTCGATGTCGAGCAGGCTCGCGAGCAGCACGCAGACCCGCGCCAGACGATCCCCCAGCGAGTCGACGATCCCGACCGCGACCGCGTCGCCGAGCGCGGCGGCGGTCAGGACGGCCGCGGCATCGGGCTCCTCGTCGCCGCCGAGGAGCGAGGACGCGCCGACACGGCCCGCCGCCCGCGCCTGCCGAACAAGCGTGCGTGCGGTGCGACCGATGCCGTCGGAGGACGCCACACCGTCGACCAGGTCGAGCACCCGGAGCTCGCCGGCACCACCGCGCGCCCCGCGCAGCAGGACCCCGTCGACGACGAGCCCGGCGCCGAAGCGCTCACCGGACAGCAGCGCCGCGAACGAGGCGTCGCCGGAGGACGGCCGTTCGGCGAGGGCCGCCGCGTTCGCGTCGTTCTCGACGACCACGACACCGTGCGGCACGACGTCGGCGAAGCCCGGGTTCATCCGGTTCCAGAACCCGCCGTCGTCCGGCGAGGCACCCGAGGCGTCGACGGGCGCGGGGATGCCGATCACGGTCACGAGCACGCGCGTCGGGTCGACCCCGGCGTCGGCGAGCGCCCGGGACACGGTGTCGGCCGTGACGCCGAGGCGGACCGGGACCTCGAGGCCGGCATCGCCGAGTGCGCCCTCGGCCCGTGCGAGCACCGTCCCGCGCAGGTCCGCGACGAGCGCCGTGACGCGGTGCTGCCCGGCGTCGACCCCGACGACCACCCCGGCTCCCGCGTCGAGTTCGTAGCGGCGGGCGGGTCGGCCCTTCCGGTACTCCTCCCCCGCGGCCCGGGCGTCGTCGAGGTCTCGGAGCCACCCGAGCCGGACGAGCTCGGCGCACGCGGCGAGGACGGTCGAGCGGGTCAGGCCGGTGGCGTCGATGGCCTCGGTCGCGGTGAACGCGGCGGCGTCGAACGCGGACGCCAGGACCGTCTCGGCGCTGGTCGCACGAGCGGGCTCACGGCGTCGGGACATGCGCTGACCCTACCGCGGGGAACATTGCTTGCGCGATTAGATTTTCTGAGTAGATTAAGTGTCGCGAGCCGGCACCGACGCCGGTCCGCTGACCGGGACGGCAGGGACGCCGGGTCCGGACGGACGGAGACGACGTGCGACCACACGCCACCACCAGGGGACACTCGCCGCGTGCGCCCCGCTCGGCGGTTCGAGCAGCCGACCCGAGACGATCACCTTCTACGTGTCGAAGCCCGAGGTCATCGGCTACTTCGACGACGTCATCGCGAAGTTCCACGACAGCCAGTCGAAGATCCGCGTGGTCCGCGACTCGACGTCGAACATGTCCGCGAACTTCGTCCGGAACCGGCCGCCGGACCTCGGGTGCCTGAACTACAACTACGCGATGGTCTCGTTCGTCGAGCACGGCGCCCTGACGGACCTGTCGGACCTGCCCGAGAAGGACACGATCAACCCGGACCTGTGGCCGCTCATGCAGCAGACGGCCGACTACCCGGGCCGCACCAGCGTGCTGCCCTACTCGGTGACGGCGGCGTCCGTGATCTACAACAAGCGGATCTTCGCCGACCAGGGGCTCGAGGTGCCGACCACGTGGTCGGCGTTCCGCGACGTGTGCGAGCGGCTCGTCCGCGCCGGCATCACCCCGATGTACGGCACGTACAAGGACAACTGGACGAACGCCCAGGGCATGTTCGACTACTCGGTCGGCGGCATGCTCGACCTGCAGCAGACCTTCGCCGCGCTCGACCGCGAGGGAATCCGGGTCGGCAAGGGCTCCCGTGTCTCGTTCGAGAAGGACTTCGCGGCGCCCGTGGACCGCATGGTGGACCTGCTCCAGTGGCACCAGAAGGGCGCCGCGAGCCGCGGGTACGGTGACGGGAACCTGGCGTTCGCGCAGGGGAAGGCCGCGATGTACCTGCAGGGACCGTGGGCGCTCGGCGAGATCGCGAAGTCGAACAAGGACGTCGAGCTCGGCAGGTGCGCGTGAACGTCGACCTGGGGCTCTGGATCCCGGAGGCGTCGCGCAAGCAGGAGGCCGCGCGCGAGTTCCTGTCGTTCCTGATGAGCCCGGCGGTCAGCGACCGGTACAACGCCGACAACAACGGCTTCGGCGTCCGCAAGGACTCCCCACCGGTGTCGAACCCCGCTCTCCGTGGCATGCAGGACTCGTACGACCGCGCCGCCTTCTCCCTCGGCGAACTACCTGCAGTCCATCGCCTTCGGCGGTGCCCCCGCTCCGCAACTCCGCACCCTCGACGGCGACTGGGCGCGGCTCGCGCTCACGACCACCGAAGCGATCACGACGGCGGACCGCCGCCGACGGGGCGGAGCCGCACCGCGCCTCCAGGCCGGCAGCCGCGGACGCCGGAAGCGCATCGAGCCGCTGTTCCTCGTCTTCCTCGTCCCCACCCTGGTGCTCTTCACGCTCGCCATCACGCTGCCGGCGGTGATGGGCATCGTGCTGAGCTTCACGGACTCCGTCGGGTTCGGCGAGTTCCGGTTCACCGGACTCACCAACTACGTCGCCGTGTTCTCCGACCCGGCGATCCTGCAGGCGTACCTGTTCACGATCGGGTTCTCGCTCGTCACCGTCCTCGTCGTCAACGCGATCGCGTTCCTGCTCGCCATCGCGCTGACGTCGAAGGTGCGCGGGAAGATCGCGCTCCGGGCGGTGTTCGTCCTGCCGATGGTGATCTCGGGCATCGTCATCGCCTACGTGTTCTCGTTCCTGTTCGCGAACTCGCTGCCAGCGCTCGCCACCGCACTGGGCTTCGCGCCGCTCGAGCAGAGCATCCTCGCGAACCCGGACCTGGCGTGGGTCGCGATCGTGGTCGTCACCGCGTGGCAGGCGATCCCGTCGACGCTCCTCATCTACATCGCCGGGGTGCTGTCGATCCCCGGCGAGGTGTACGAGGCCGCCGCCCTGGACGGGGCGAGCTCCTGGCGGCAGCTCGTGTCGATCACGGCCCCGCTGACGGCGGGCTACATCCTGATCAACCTCGTGATCGGGTTCAAGAACTTCCTCAACTCCTACGACATCATCGTCGGCCTGACCGACGGCGGCCCCGGTACCGCGACGACCAGCGTCGCGATGTCGATCTTCAAGGGCTTCAGCAGTGGCGACTACGCCTACCAGATGGCGAACGCGACGATCTTCTTCGTCATCGCGGTCGTGATCGCCGTGATCCAGCTGCGGGCGACCCGCGGGAAGGCAGCGCTCTGATGACCATGCAGGCACCCCTCCGACCGGGCACCACCGCGACCGGGTCGATCCGCTCCGTGGACGCCGACCGCACCGCCGGACGACGCGGCGGCGGCCGTGGCGACCGCGCCAACTGGCCGGTGACGATCGTCCTCGTGCTGTGCGCACTGTCCGTCCTCGTCCCGCTGTACGTCACGGTGACGATGGCGTTCAAGACCACGAGCCAGGCCGTCGACGGCAACGCGTTCTCGCTGCCGGCGCCGTTCAGCGTCGACGGGTTCGTCCAGGCGTGGGAGCTCACCGACTTCCCGCGGGCGTTCGGCGTCTCGGTGCTCATCGCCGCGATCACCGTCGCCGGGACGATCCTGCTCGCGTCCTTCACCGCGTACGCCATCGCCCGGAACTGGGAGCGCCGGCTGTTCCGCTGGTCGTTCTTCTACCTGCTCGCCGCGATGTTCCTGCCGTTCCCGGTCCTCGCACTGTCGCAGGTGAAGCTCACCGGGCTGGCGCACCTGGACAACCCGCTCGGCGTCGCGATCCTGCACGTCATGTTCCAGCTGTCCTTCAGCGTGCTGCTGTTCACCGCGTTCCTGCGGTCGATCCCGGCCGAACTGGAGGAGAGTGCACGCATCGACGGCGCGACCACGGGACAGGTGTTCTGGCGACTGGTGTTCCCGCTCCTCGCACCGATGAGCGCCACCGTCGGCATCTTCGCGTTCCTCGCGTCCTGGAACGACTTCGTGATGCCGTCGCTGATCACCTCCGACCCGGCGCTGCAGACCCTGCCGGTGCTGCAGCAGATGTTCCAGACCCAGTTCAGCAACAACTACAACGTGTCGTTCGCCTCGTACCTGATGGCGATGGCGCCGGCGATCATCGTCTACCTCGTCACCCAGCGGTGGGTGATGGCCGGGGTGACGCAGGGCGCCATCAAGTGACCGAGCCGAGCACCGCCACGACCACGACCCCCACTCCCACTCCCACTCCCACGAACGACGGAAGGCCCGACGTGACCGACACCCTCGCCCAGCCCGCTGCGACCACCACCGACGAGACGTGGTGGCGTCAGGCGAGCGTCTACCAGGTCTACCCGCGTTCGTTCGCCGACGCGGACGGCGACGGCATCGGCGACCTGCCCGGTGCGACGAGCCGCGTGCCGTACCTGGCCTCGCTCGGCATCGAGGCGGTCTGGCTCAGCCCGTTCTACCCGTCCGCCCTCGCCGACGGCGGCTACGACGTCGACGACTACCGCGACGTCGACCCGCGGCTCGGCACGCTCGCGGACTTCGACGACATGGTCGCGGCGCTGCACGGCGCCGGCATCCGCGTGATCGTGGACATCGTGCCGAACCACACGAGCGACCGGCACGCCTGGTTCCGCGAGGCCCTCGCGGCACCGAAGGGCAGCCCGGAGCGGGACCGCTACGTCTTCCGCGACGGCACCGGCCCGGACGGGCAGGAGCCGCCGGCCGACTGGGTGTCGATCTTCGGCGGCCCCGCGTGGACCGCGGTCGGCGACGGTCAGTGGTACCTGCACAACTTCGCGAAGGAGCAGCCTGACCTGAACTGGGCGAACCGCGAAGTCCGCGACGACTTCCTGCACACCCTGCGCTTCTGGTCCGACCGCGGGGTCGACGGCTTCCGCATCGACGTCGCCCACGGTCTCGCGAAGGACCTGCCGGCCGGCGAACTGCCCACGTGGGCCGAGGTGCTCGCGAGCCCGAAGGACGGCGCGCACATCCTCTGGGACCGCGACGACGTGCACGAGATCTACGCCGAGTGGCGCCGGGTCTTCGACGAGTACACCCCCGCCCGCACCGCGGTCGCCGAGGCCTGGGTCGCCGCCGACCGCCGCGCCCGGTACGCCTCCGCCGAGGGACTCGGGCAGGCCTTCAACTTCGACCTGCTCGAGGCCGACTTCGACGCGCAGCAGTTCCGGACGATCATCGAGTTCAACCTCGGGCTCGCCGAGCAGTCCGGCTCGTCGACGACGTGGGTGTTCTCGAACCACGACGTCGTCCGGCACGCCACCCGGTACGCGCTCCCGGCCCGCAACGGCGCCGAGGAGAAGCAGGGCGCCGCGTGGCTGCTCGCCGGCGGCCGGCAGGAGGACCTCGACCGCGCCCTCGGGCTCCGGCGCGCGCAGGCGGCGACGCTCCTGGAGCTCGCGCTGCCCGGCTCGGCGTACCTGTACCAGGGCGAGGAGCTCGGCCTGCACGAGGTCGGCGACATCCCCGACGCCGAACGACAGGACCCGGCGTTCTTCCGGAACCCGGGCGTCGACGTCGGCCGCGACGGCTGCCGCGTGCCGATCCCGTGGACCCGCTCGGGGCCGTCCTTCGGCTTCGGCACGGGCGGTTCGCACCTGCCGGCTCAACCTGTACCGGAAGGCCCTCGGCCTGCGCGGCCAGCTCCAGTCCGAGGAGCACCTCGAGTGGATCGAGACCGGCCGCGACGACGTGCTCGCGTTCCGTCGCCCGAACGGGTGGACGAGCGTGACGGTGTTCGGTGACGAGCCGTTCGCACTCCCCACCGGCGAGCTCCTGCTCGCCTCCGCGCCGGTGGCAGACGGCGCCCTGTCGGGTGTGGGGACCGCCTGGTTGCGTTCCTGACGGGACCAGCAGGCGGACGGGAGGCACGGTGCAGGCAGGCACCGTGCCTCCCGTCCGTCCCGGGGTCGCGTCCCGCACCCGGCGTGCCGTGCCGATCCGCGCGTGGGGTGCCGATCCGCGCGTGGGGTGTCGATCCGCGCGCGGGATGGCGATCCGCGCATGGGAGGTCGCCCCTTCCGACCCGCCATGCGCGGATCCGCCTCCCACGTCACCCGTGATGGGACAGATCGCTCAGGACGAGCTCACCGGCCCCGCGATCTCCCGGAGCGCGGCGAGGTGCGCCTGCCACGCGAGACGACCCGCCCGCGTCAGGGTCAGCGACGTCCGCGGGGTCCTGCCGACGTGCGCCTTGCCCACCGTGACGTACCCGGCCGCCTCGAGCGCGCTGGCCTGCTTGCTCAGCGCGGAGTCGGTGACCTCGAGCGCGTCCCGGACCTCGCGGAACGAGAGCGTCCCGGCCCGGTCGAGCGCTGCGACGACCGAGAACCGCACCGGGTTCTGCAGCAGGTCGTCGAGTCGGTGTCGCGGGTGCGAGCTGCTCATCCGCGGGACTCCCACGCGGCGCAGGCGAGCGACACGACGAGGACGAGACCGTAGGTCAGCCCCCACGCGGCGACGTAGGTGATCCACCGCCGGCCGCGGGCGAAGGCGGCACGACCACGGATCGCGGCGCTGAACCACAGGACGAGCGCGAGCACGACGACGATCGTGCCGACGTACGCCGCCGCGAAGGCACGGCCCGCTGACATCCCCATCGCGAAGGTCCCGAGGGACGTCGTCGCGCCGAGGGCGACGATGAAGGCGACGTACGGCCACCGGACGGCGTCGTGCGTGCGACGGGCGAGACGGTCGGCGTGCGCGAGGGTTCCCCCTCTGGTCCCTCCCCACCCCGGGAAGTGTTCCCATCATGGCAACTACTTTCCAATGTGGCAAGTACCGGTACCCGGCGACCCCCGCCCCACCGTCGGTAGGGTCGGCACCATGAGCGGGGCGGACATCAGCGTGCAGGACTTCGTGATGCGCTTCGGCGACCGCGACGTGGTCGACGGCCTGTCCTTCGACGTGGCACCCGGCGAGACGTTCGGCCTGCTCGGCAGCAACGGCTCGGGCAAGACCACCACGATCCGGGCCCTGCTCGGCATCACGACCCCGACCGCCGGCACCCTGACGGTCGACGGCGTCCCGTACCGACCGGCGACCGGCGGCATCGGCTACCTGCCCGAGGAGCGCGGGCTCTACCGCAAGGAGTCCGTCATCGACGTGATGACGTACTTCGGCATGCTCCGGGGCCTGCGCCGTCCCGAGGCGACCGCGTGGAGCACCGCCTACCTGGAGCGCGTCGGGCTCGCGGACCGTGCGAAGCTCCGCGTGGACAAGCTCAGCGGTGGGCAACAGCAGAAGGTGCAGCTCGGCATCACGATCATGGACCGCCCGCGCCTGCTCATCCTCGACGAGCCGACGAAGGGTCTCGACCCGGTCAACCGCCGGCTGCTCCTCGACCTGGTCGCCGAGCGGAAGGCCGACGGCGCCACGGTCGTGCTCGTGACGCACCACATGGACGAGGTCGAGCGGCTGTGCGACCGGATCCTCCTGCTCAAGGACGGACGTGCCGCCGCGTACGGCAGCATCCCCGAGGTGCAGGACGCCTTCGGTGGTGCGGTGGCACACGTGACGCTCGACGGCAGCGTGCCGAAGTCGCCGCTGTACCGGGTGGTCCGGCACCGACGCCGCCGCGCCGGACGGATCGGACGTCCTCGCCGCGCTCGTGTCCGCCGGGGTGCACGTGACCGGGTTCACGATGCGGCGGATCCCCCTCGACGAGATCTTCGTGCAGGTCTACGGCCACGACGCCGGGCACGACGACCTGCCCGCCACGAGCGAGCACGAGGAGACCAGCACCAGCACCGGCACCGGCACCGGCGCGAGCGGGGCAGCCGCGTGAGCCGCCTGGGGACGGTCGTCCGGTTCGAGTTCGTCCGCGCCGTCAAGAAGCCCGCGTTCTGGATCGGCACGCTCGCCCTCCCCCTGGTCGTGGTCGTCGTGTCGCTGCTCGTCGGGGTCGGCCAGGCCGCGGGTGCGGACTCGGTCAGCTCGAGCTCCTCGGCCGCGAAGACCCCGTTCCACTACGTCGACCGCTCGGGGCTCGTCGACCGCTCGGTCGCGGCGAGGTGGGGCGGCTCACCGTCCACCGACCCCGAGGCCGACCGGGCGGCTGTCCGTGCGGGGCCCACATCGAGGCCGCCGACCGCGGGCTCTTCGAGAACGGCGGGTACTCGACCCTGGCCGAGCGGGTCCTCGAGCAGAGCGTCGCCGCGTCGGTGGACGACCCGGAGTCGGTGTCGATCCTGCGCTCACCGCCGGACACCGACCTCCGCACCTGGTCGGACGGACACGTCGCGCCCGGCTGGCTGTCGATCGTGCCGCCCTTCCTGTACGTCGCGGCGTTCTTCGGCATCGTCGTGCTGCTCGCCACCCGCATGGTCACGGTGGTGGTCGAGGAGAAGGAGAACTCACGGCGGGTGAGCTGATCCGCGGCAAGGTCGTCGCGATGCTGCTCGTCGGCTTCGTGCACTCGTCGGCCTGCCGCTCGTGGCCGCGCGACTCGGTGGCCTGACGGTGGACCCGTGGCGGATGGTCGTCGGCGCGCTGCTGCTCGTCGGCGGGGTCCTGCTCGCGTCCGGGTTGTTCGTGGCGGTCAGC
>NZ_CP054594.1:3818150-3858484 GCF_013347185.1 Curtobacterium sp. Csp1 | reverse complement strand
TGCGACGTCGCCGACGACGACGAGCTGCCGGGCCACCTCCGGCCAGACGAGGGTCACCGCCGCACGGGCGAGCGCGGCGAGCTCGGCCGCCTTCCGGCTCCTCGCGTCGGTGTGGAAGTGCAGGCGCTCCCCGTCGAACCGCGACAGCAGCACGGTCCGGGCGTCGGGGTAGCCGTCGAGCCCGACCGTCGACAGCGTCATCGTCGGACCCGGGCCGTCCTCGGCCGACGGCAGCCAGGGGGCAGCGGCGTCGCCGGTCGCGGCCGCCGCCTGCCCCGCCAGCACGGTCACGACACCGCCACCACAGCGGGAACGGCGGCACCACCGACCCCGGCGGCGCCACCCGCGCCGGGACCACCCGCGCCGGCACCACCCGCGACGGCGCCGGCACCGGCCGCCGGCCGTGCCACCGCCGGGTCGAAGCGCGCGATCTCGTGCAGCGACGCCACCGCCTCGTCGAGCGACACGTCCCACAGCGCCTGCCCGTACGCCGCCGTGGCCCGGCTCGCGTCGCCGACGACCCCGGGCGTCCCGAAGTCGTTCGACAGCCAGCCGAACGACACCGGCCCGCCGTTGAACCGGATCCGCTCGAACTCGGCCAGGTGGTCGGGCACCCACCGCTCGGCGAGCGACATGTCGACCAGGTCCGGCCGCAGGTGCAGGATCATCGACGTCTCGGCCGCACCGCCGTGGATCCCGAGGCCGCGCTCGTCGGCGTCCTCGCCCGAGGGGCCGGGGACCCGCGCGAGCGTCGGCATGAGGAACGTCTTCAGCCCGTAGCGCTTCCGGATCTCCCGCAGCGCGACCTGCAGGAGCGCGACGTTCCCGCCGTGTCCGTTCGCGAACACGAGCGAGCCGGCGCCCATCAGCGCGACACGGTCCCCGGCGCCCAGCTGTGCTCGTCGGACTTCGTGAACGCGATGGTGGGGAGCTGCCAGACGTCCAGGCCCTCGGCGGCGGCCCGTTCGACGGCGGCGCCCCCGATCCGNTCGACGGCACCGGTCGGCTGCACGACGATCGAGTCGGGACCGAGCCCCGCGGCCACCGCCGGGCCGGACAGCTCGGCGAGCAGCCGTGAGCCGGCGGTCACTTGCCGAACCCCGGGACGACCGGCTGCGCCGACGCCGTCGAGCCACCGCTGACCACGAGCGACGGGTCGATCACGTGCCCCGGGTTGAGCAGCCCCTCGGGGTCGGTGCGCTGCTTGAGCGCCACGAGCTCCTCGACGCCGTGGTCGACGTAGTACTGGTGCGGACTGTGCACCCGGACCCCCAGGTCGCGGAGCAGCGGGTACCCGGCGTAGACGTCCTCGGCCCCGGTGTACGGCGCGGTGAGCATCCCGATCGGGCCGACGTGCGCCGCCTCGATGTGCAGCATCCCGCCCGGGTACACGGCCTCGACCTCGGCGATCCGGTCGATCAGGGCCTCGCCGCCGACCTCGACGTGGAACCACTCGGTGTCCGGGGTGTTCCGCTTGAGCCACCAGATCGGGTGGTTGTAGGACAGCATCGACACCTTGGTGGTCTGCTGCAGGCCCTCGCGGACGTCCAGCACGCTCCCGCCGGCCTGCTCGATCAGCGCCCGTGCCTCGTCGAGCACGGCGTCGTCGACGATCGCTCGCAGGCTGGCCCGGTCGTCCGGGATCGCGGCGTCCGAGGGCAGCGTCGCGGCGACCTCGGCGCGGTCGGCGCTGACGAGCCGGGGCACGGGGTCGAGCCCGCGGAGCGTCCGCACGGCGACGAGGGCCTCCTCGAACGTCGGGAACGACGCGTACACGGCACGCCACTCCTGCAGCGGTTCGAGCCGGACGGTGGCGCGGGCGATGATCCCCGCGGTGCCGTAGGTGTGCACGAACGGCTGCGCCTCGTCGCCCTCGACGTGCAGCAGTCCGTCGGCGCCGGGCAGCGCGACGTCGAGCGCCGTGACGAAGCCCTGCCAGTTCGACCCGTGCGCGATGGACCCGGTGCCCCCGGACCCGCCGGACAGGAACCCGCCGATCGTGGACTGCGCGGTGGACGGGTACATCCAGAGCTGCTGGCCGGTGGCGGCGGCGGCCTGCTCGAGCGCGACCATCGAGGCGCCGGCCTCGGCCGTGACCCAGCCGTCGCCGACCTCGACGACGGCGCGCGCCCGCGAGGTGTCGAGCACGAGTCCGCCGTGCAGCGGGATGCCCTGGCCGTAGTTGCCGGTGCCCTTCCCCCGCGTGGTGACGGGGACGCCGTGCCGGACGGCGGCGCGCAGGGTGGCCGCGACGTCGTCGGCCGACGCGGGGTAGGCGACGAGGTCGGCGAGGCCGAGGGGCAGCTGCGCGCTGAGGATGGGGCTCATGGTCGCCTCGTCGACGGAGGCGCGGGCGCGGGTGCGCTCGTCGGCGCTCACCCCGCGCTCGCCGAGGAGCGTGACGAGATCGGCGCGGAGCGCCGCCAGGGCGGCGGGGGTGACGGTGGTGGCGGCGGGGGTGACGGTGGTCATGCTCACTCCTGTGGGGTGGGTGGTGCGGGAACGGCGGACGGGAGGCGCGGGGCGGGCGTGCCCCGCGCCTCCCGTCCGGTGGTGGGTCGGCTCAGCCGACCCGGGTCACTTGCCGAGCCCGATCGCTCTTCACGTCGCCGGAGCCGGCGAAGACGGGCTTCGCCTTCTCGATGAAGTCCTGCATGCGCTGGTCGTCGACGGAACCGATGTACCCGTCGGTGTCCTTCGCGATGCCGAGCTTCACCATCTGCGCGGCGGCGAACGCACCGACCTTCGAGTCGTACGTCCAGCCGTTGTTGTACTGCTGCACGAGCTTCGTGATCAGGTCGTTCGTCGCCTGGGGTGCCTTCAGGTAGTCGACGTCGGCCTGCTGCATCACGGGGACGAGCTTCTGCAGGCACGGGGTGAGCTTCGTCAGGTCGCCGCTGCGCACGGACATCGCCTCGGGGTAGGGGTTCCACCCGGTGCTCGAGATGAGCGCGTAGTCGACCTTCTTGCCCCAGGCCGCGACCTGGTTCTGGTAGATGTACGGCTCGGCGGTCGCGAAGCCCTGCTGCGCGTCCTTGCCGCCGGCCGACACGAACTTCGACGGGGTGCCGTCGTAGCTGCCGTCGAGGACGCTCTTCGGCAGGGTGCCGGACTGCTCGAGGTAGGTCATGTACGCGGCGCCGTTGAAGTAGCGGACGACACCGCCGTCCTTCGCCAGGGCCTTGCCGAGGCTCGCGATGCTGTCGACCTTCGGGTAGGTCTTCGGGTCCCACATGATCGCCATCGGGGACGTGTCGTTCTCGGCGAAGACGGACGTGGTCGGCAGGTTGCCGGAGAACTGCACGGCCTCGTCGGTGGAGACGTAACCGAGGGTGATCGACTTGTCCTGGTACATCTGCGACGAGACCTTCGAGTAGCCGATCGCGGGGCCGCCGGCGCGGATCTCGAGCTTGACGCCCGTGCTCTTGCCGTTGGCGTACAGGTCGCCGGTGACGGTCTTGCCCGAGGCGTCGATCTGCGGGTCCGGCCCGAGCATCTGGTACAGGTGGCCGTGCTCGCCCTCGGGGTTCCAGTCGGTCTGGACGACGACGGTCGCGGGGCAGACCCCGGACAGGTCGACCTTCGGGCCGGAGGCGGACTGCGCGGTCGCGGCGGTCGTGCTCGATCCGGAGGACGAGCCGGCGGCACATCCGGTGAGGGCGAGCGCGGTCGCGGCGAGGGCGGCGGTCGCGACGCCGAGTCGGGTGGTGGTGCGCATGGAGGCTCCGTTCGTGGTGCGGGTCTCGTGGTGCTGTCGGGAAGGGGTGGTGCGGGGAGGGGTGGTGGGGGACGGGTGTGCTGTGGGGGTGGAGCGGGACCGGCGGGCCGGTCAGCTGAAGTCGTGCCAGCGCCCGACGGCCAGGCGGCCGACGAGTCCGAACACGAGGAAGACGGCGACGCCGTAGAGCGAGGCGATGATGATCGTCGCGTAGAGCTCCGCACCCATCAGGCGCGAGGCGGTGACCTGGATGAGGACGCCGAGGCCGGGGTTGCCGCGCTGGAAGAACTGGTCGCCGACGATCGCGCCGATGACGCTCAGGCCGGCCGAGGTGCGCGAGCCGGGCGAACCGGCTCGCCCGCTGCAGCCGGAACAGCTCGCGCTGCGCCCGGTCCGCGGACTGCAGGCCGAACAGGGTGTTCGACACCATCGGGAACAGGGCGATCATCACGGTGACGATGACCCGGCTGGCGAACTCGTAGCCGAACAGGGCGCCGATGAGCGGCACGAGCGCCAGGATCGGCACGCACTGCAGCACGACGGCGTACGGGTAGAGCGAGCGCTCGAGCCACTTCGCCTGCGCCATCGCCATCGCCCAGGCGACGCCGATCACGATCGCGAAGGCGAGTCCGACGAGCGACACCACGGTGGTGCGGCCGAGGGCGGACCACAGGTCGGTGCCGAAGGTGGAGGGCGACCCGTCCGGCATCGTCGGCGCGACGATCGCCTTGAGCACGAGGTGCGGGTACGGCACCAGGAAGGCGAGCCCGCGGACGTGGTCGTAGTACGCCGCCGCCGCGTACCAGATGCCGACGAGCACGGCGAGGACGACGAGCGGCGGCCACCACGTGACGGCACGACGGGGACGGCCGGCGGTGCGGCGCGCGGCGGTCCGGACGGCCCGGGCCTCGGAGACCTCCTGCAGGGTGACCATCAGCGGTGTCCTTCCCGGAGTGCGTGCGAGACCTCGCCGACCAGTTCGGCGAACTCGGGGGTGAAGCGGATGTCGGGGTCGCGGGGCATCGGGAACGGCACCTCGAACCGGCCGACGATGCTGCCCGGACGGCCGGACATCACGATGACCTCGGTGGACAGGTACACGGCCTCGGACACCGAGTGCGTGATGAACAGGCCGGCGAAGCGCTGCTCGACGAACAGGCGCAGGAGTTCGTCGTTGAGGCGCTCGCGGGTGATCTCGTCGAGGGCGCCGAACGGCTCGTCGAACAGGAACAGCTCCGGGTCGAGCGTCAGCGACCGGGCGAGCGAGACGCGCATCCGCATGCCGCCGGAGAGCTGCTTCGGCAGGTTCGTCTCGAAGCCGGTCAGCCCGACGAGGTCGATGGCGCGCGCGGCCCCGGCGGCTCGCTCGGCCTTCGGGACGTGGCCGAGCTCGGCGAGCAGCTCGACGTTGCCCTGCACCGAGCGCCATGGAAGCAGGGTGGCGTCCTGGAACACGTAGCCGATCCGGTCGGTCGCGACCCCGGCGGTGCCGTGCGACGCGGACTCGAGCCCGGAGGCGATGCGGAGCAGGGTCGACTTGCCGCAGCCGGAGGGGCCGACGACGGACACGAACTGTCCGCGGTCGACGGTCAGGTCGACGCCCTGCAGGGCGACGGTCCCGTTCGGGAAGGTCATCTCGACGTCGCGGAAGTCGAGCAGGGTGTCCGTCGCGGTGACGGGCGGTGGGGCGGTGGTGGTCACGGTCACCTCGGGTCCTCGGTGGGTGTGCGGATCGGGTCGGGGGTGTCGGGGTCAGGCGGGCACGGGCGCCGCGGTCGCGGCGACGGTGGTGCGCACCTCGGTGCGGGCGACGAGCCGCCCGCGGGACAGGACGATGCGGTCGGCCGGGGCGTTCGCGACGGCGTCGGTGACGCTGGTCGCGGCGATCGCGAGCAGG
The DNA here is from genome assembly GCF_013347185.1 of Curtobacterium sp. Csp1. Classification (NCBI taxonomy): domain Bacteria; kingdom Bacillati; phylum Actinomycetota; class Actinomycetes; order Micrococcales; family Microbacteriaceae; genus Curtobacterium; species Curtobacterium sp. Csp1. The sequence goes on along the minus strand of NZ_CP054594.1, from coordinate 3,852,869 downwards.
TCGGCTCGCCGTCCGGGGACGGGACCGGCGGCCGGGAGGCCCATCACGCTCCTGGCGGTGTCGCTCACCATCGCGTACGCCTGGTCCGGCGTCACGTGGCCGGCCGTCACGAGCAGGGACGCGGTCTCGAGTGCGTCGCTGCGGCCGACCGGGTTGAACGGGTCGCGGACGTTGTCGGCGCCGGCGGCCACGCGGACGCCGGCCGCCGTGAGCGCCTGGATCGCGGTGAGCCCGCGGGGCGTGGACACCGGGTGCTGCCAGCCCTGCAGGTACAGGTTCGTGATCGGCAGCGTGACGATGCCGAGGTCCGCCGCGGCGACGTCGGCGACGACCTCCGCGCGGCGCTCGGGCCCGAGGGTGCCGAGCCGGACGCAGTGCCCGGCGGTCCAGGTGCGGCCGTCCGTGCCCGGATCACGGCGAGCACTGACGGCGCGGGCGAAGTGGTCGAGCGTGACCGGTCCGTCGAGGTTCTCGTCGGTGTGCAGGTCGACGCCGACCCCGTGCCGGTCGGCCAGGGCCAGCAGCCGGTCGACGTCGGCCAGCACGGCCTCGACGTGGTGGTCGGGGGCGAGCGGTCCGGCCAGGGCCACGAGCTCGAGGTCCATCAGCCCGGCGAGCTCGTCACGGACCCGCACGAGGGCCTGCGCACCGCGCACGGCGGACTCGACGGGGGCCGGGGCCGGTGGTGCCGGCGGCGAGCATGGTCAGCGCTGCGGTGCGGGCGCGGTCGGCGATCTCGTCGACGGTCGTGGTCGTGGCGTGGGCGGACCAGGACGCGATCGCGGCACCGAGGTCGCCGAGCGGCGGGCGGATCGCGTCGGCGCTCAGGGCCTTGTCGAGGTGCGCGTGCGGCTCCGCCGGGGCGGTCAGGAGCAGTCGTCCGGCGAGGTCGAGCGTGCCGTCGACCGAGCCGCGGAGCGTGCCGGCCGGGGCGACCTCGGTCACGGTGTCACCCGAGATCGCGACGTCGACGAGCCGTCCGTCGGGCAGCAGCGCCCCGCGCAGCAGGTCGACCGGACGCGGTGCTGACGAGTCCATGGCGGCCTCCCGGGTTGTGTGAGAATGTTGATCGCATCAACATCTGTGACACCCGCTCAGACCCGGAACGACACCGAGAGGAGTCCGCGTGAGCACCGCGACCCCCACCGAGAACGACCGCGTCGTCGACGAGCAGACGCAGCGCATCGGCGAGCACATCCGCGCACGTCGTCGCGCCGCCCGGTTGACGCTCGTGCAGGTGGCCGAGACCACCGGCCTGTCCCACCCGTTCCTCAGCCAGGTCGAACGCGGACACTCCCGCGCGAGCATGGTGTCCGAGCGCCCGGAGCAGGACGACCGCGCCCCCGAGGTGATCCGGGCGGGGGAGGGCGCCCGCGGGCCGTTCTCGAGCGGCGAAGCGCGGCTGCTCGTGCACGCCGGACCGCACGCCTTCGAACCGCTCGAGTGGACCGGGGACAACACCGACCTCGGCGAGTACTTCGAGCACCGCGAGGACGAGTTCCTCACCGTGCTCGCCGGCGACGTCCTGCTCGACCTCCGCGGACAGGAGCCGCTCCGCCTGGGGCCGGGCGACTCCGCCTACTACCGCGGCGGCACCGGCCACCGGTGGTGCAGCGCGGACGGCAGCCGCTTCCACATGATCGTGGTCAAGGAGACCCCGCGCGCCGGAGTGGTCGCGTGACCGGGGCGCCCGAGCGCCGGCGGCTGCGCGTCGCCGCCCGCCGGACGGTCGCGACCGACGTCGTCGCGCTCGACCTCGCGCCCCTCGACGACCCCGCGCTGCCGGACTGGGAGCCGGGCGCGCACGTCGACCTCGAGGTCGCGCCGGGCACGGAGCGGCAGTACTCCCTGGTCGGCACGACCCCCGAGGGGCACTGGCGGATCGCGGTGCTCCGGGAACCGGACGGGCGCGGCGGCTCGGCGGCCGTGCACGACGGCCTGGCGGTCGGCACCGAGGTCGCGGTCGCCGGTCCCCGCAACCACTTCGGCTTCGACCCGTCCCGCCCCGCGGTCTTCGTCGCCGGCGGCATCGGGATCACCCCGATCACCGCGATGATCGCCGCCGCGGAGCGTGCCGGGACGCCGTGGGAGCTCCACTACGCCGGGCGCACCCGCGACCGGATGGCCTTCGTCGACGACCTCGTCGCGGCGCACCCCGACCGGGTCGCCCTCGCGGTCGCCGACGAGCACCCGCGGCTCGACGTGGTCGGGCTCCTCGCCGAGCCGCGCGACGCCGTCGTGTACTGCTGCGGCCCTCGCGGCCTCATGGACGCGGTCGAGGCCGCGGCCGCGCACTGGCCGGCCGGCAGCTTCCGGGTCGAGCGCTTCGAGCCGGCCGCCGACGTGGACGCCCCCGGCGAGCCGACCGGACCCTGCTCGAGGTCGCCGAGGAGGCCGGCGCGTTCGTGCTGTCCTCCTGCCGCGAGGGCACGTGCGGCACGTGCGAGACCCCGGTGCTCGAGGGTGCGGTGGAGCACCGCGACACCGTCCTCAGTCCCGAGGAGCAGGCCGACGACCGCAGCATGATGGTCTGCGTCTCGCGCGCGCGGCGCGGCTGTCCGCGCCTGGTCCTGGAACTCTGACGGGGCCGGGGCCGGGGACGGACGGACGGGAGGCGGTGCGCACACGGACGCTCGGTGTCGTCGAGTGCGCCGCCGGTGAGCGCCGAGAGGCGCTCCAGCCCCGCCTCGGCGACCAGCTGACGGGCGAGGGGGCGGGCGCGGGCGACCGCCTCGCGCACGTCCACCCGTGTGACGTCGTGGTCGGCGACGCTCAGCTCGCCGTCGACCCAGACGTCGCGGACCTCACGGCTGCCGGCGACGAAGACGACCGCCTGGTACGGGTCGTGCACGTTCGCCAGCGTGGGGGAGTCGCCGTCGAACACGACCAGGTCGGCGCGCTTGCCCGGCTCGAGCGAGCCGATCTCGGCGTCCATCCGCAGCGCGCGGGCGCCGCCGATGGTCCCCATCTCGAACGCCTCGCGCGCACTCATGGCCGTGGCCTGCAGGTCCCGGACGCGCGCCAGGAGCGCCGCCGTCTTCATCGCCTGCAGGAAGTCCTGCGAGTCGTTCGACGCCGGCCCGTCCACGCCGATGCCGACCGGGACGCCGAGGGCCCGGAGCTCCGCGACCGGGGCGATGCCGCTCGCCAGGATGCCGTTCGCGACCGGGTTGTGGGCGACGCCGACGCCGTTCGACGCGTAGCGCTCGCGGTCCTCCCGGTCGACCCAGACGCTGTGCGCCGCGATCACCGGCACCTGGAACATGCCCGTGGCCTCGGCGTGCCCGATGGCCGTGCGGCCGGTGCGCTGCCGGGCTGAGGTGACCTCCTCGCGGACCTCGTGGAAGTGCACGTGCACGCCGTGGCCACCGGCGACCGCGTAGTCGACGTGCTCCTGCCAGGTGTCGTCGGTGTACCGCCCGATCGACGACACCCCGACCCGGAACGTGCTGTACCGGCTGGCGTCGGCGGCCTCGCGCAGGGCCTCGAACTCCTCGAGGATCGGCGTCGCACCGAAGTCCCGGTCGACGTCCCCGGAGCCGAACGACACCACGCCGCGCAGGCCCAGGTCCTCGAGCGCCGCGACGACCCCGGGGGTCGCCGGCTCGTCGGGCATCGGGTCCGCGCAGAACATGTCGTTCGCGGTCGTGACACCGCTCCGGAGCAGCTGGATGCCCTGCAGCACGGTGCCGGCGTAGGCCTTCTCGCGGGTCATCACCGGGTTGACGCGGCCGATCAGCGCCGTGAGCCACTCCCACAGGGTGTACTGCGAGCCGATGCCGGTGATGAGCCCCTCGCTGAAGTGCCCGTGCGTGTTCACGAACCCCGGGGTCACGACGTCGTACGCGCCCCCGCGGACCGGGGCGTCCGGGTGGGCGGCGGACAGTTCCGCGAAGGTGCCCACGGCGGCGATGCGGTCCCCGTCGAGCAGGACGGCGCCGTCGCGGATCGCGGCGGGGGTGGCGGCGTCGTCCGGTGCTGCGGTCAGCACCCAGCCGGCGCGGATCAGGGTCTGTGACATGGGGCGAACCTAGGGTGCGCGTGTTTCGGCGGAGCGGTACATTGCGGTGTGGTCTCACTGCAGGACGTCTACGACGACGAGGACGCCGGGCTCGACCAGGCCTCGCGTCTCCGGACCGTGCAGGCTGCGCTGCTGCCGGACGGTCGCGCGGGCACGGGGTGGTCTGCGGCACACGTCGCCCGGGCCGCTGCGGGGGTGTCCGGCGACCTCGCACAGTGTGCGACGGCCCCGGACGGCCGCAGCCTGGTGGTCACGGTCGGCGACGTGATGGGCAAGGGCGTCCCGGCGGGCTTGCTGGCCGCCCACCTGCTCGGCGCGCTCGACGCCCTGGTCCGCGAGACCCCCGGCGTCGCGGTGGAGGGGGCGGAGGGTCTCCGCCTGGCCGACGGCGCACTCGAGTTCGTCGACGCCGGCCACGGGTTCGCCGCGATCGCCCGCACGGACGGCTCGACCCGGCGCATCCCGTCCGCCGACCTGCCGATCGGCCGGGCGACGTGCTGCTCGTCGCGTCCGACGGGATCCTCGAGCTCCCCGACGCCGACTTCGAGACCCTGACCGCGCTCGCCCGGCGGCTCGTCGACGCGCCCGCGCTCGACGACACGCTCCGGGCGTTCCTCGACGACGTGCCCGCAGTCGTGGGCGACGACCTCACGGTGCTCGCGGTCCGACGTGACGTGGACCCCGCCACCGCAGCAGCCACGACCGATCCTGACGGAGCCGACCGATGACCCTCCGCTGCCTCGTCTTCACGACCGCACGCACCGGCCGACTGAGTCACGACGACCTCGCTCACCTCGTCTCCGTCGAGCGGGCGAGGAACGCCGAGCTCGGCATCACGGGGGTGCTCGCACTGCACGACGCGAACGTGCTCGGGATCGTCGAGGGCCCCGCCGACATCGTCCGGCAGCGCGTGCACGAGGTGGCCGCCGACCCGGCGAACGTCGACGTGCAGGTCCTCCTCGACGACCCGGTCGAGGAGCGGTCGTTCGACGACTGGACGATCGCGTTCCGGACCGACGACCCCGCGGTGCACGCGACCCCGGGCTACGTGGACCTGTTCGACCCGGAACGACCGGCGGACCCCGCAGCCGAGACCTCGCGGGCACACGCCCTGCTGGAGTGGTTCCGCAGGACCCCGCCCGAGCAGCTCTCGACCCGTCGGTCGAGCGAGCCGGTCCGCACTCGCGTGCTGCAGGGGGCGATCGGCGTCCTGCGGGACGTGGGGCCGTCTCGCTGCACGTCCGGCCTCGTCGCCGAGCGGTCCGGCGTGTCCGAGGAGACGGTGACGGCGCACTTCCCGACCACGCCGCACCTGCTCGCTGCGACGCTCGCGACGTGGCTCGAGCAGGTGACGACGCCGCTCGCCCCGCTCGCCGCGACCGAGGGGACGGTGCCGTGGCTGCGTGCGCTCGTGGTGGCGTTCTCGGCTGACCCGGCACTCGACCGCCTCATCGTCTCCGCACTCGCCCCCGCTGCCGACCCGGGCGAGGCGGCCGGTGAGGCGTTCCTGGTGAGCTACCGCGCGTTCCGATCCTCGATCCAGCAGGCGTTGGCGCACGACGTCGCGACCGGACGGGAACCGTCGACCACCGACCCGGTCCGCGGGGCGCACCAGCTCCTGGCGCTCTTCGACGGGTTGCGGATCCAGAACCTGTTCGACCCCGACCCGGACATCGCCACGTCCTTCGCGACCGCTGCCGAGCAGTTGCGGACGGGATGGGCGACGGGTCAGGGGGCCGGCGAGGGCGTGCCCGTGGCGAGTTCGCCGAAGTCGCCGTCCGCGCACGGTGACCCACCGTCGATGCTGTAGCCCCCCTCGGCCGACGAGAGGAAGTCGATGCTGGTGACCGGACCGCCCCGTCCGGACACCCCGAGGTCCGGGTCGTCGCCACCGCTGCGGTACCGCTTCGTCGTGATACCGAGGCGCTGCCAGAACGCCTCGACCCTGCGGAGATCGTCCTCCGGGTCGTCCGAGCCGGGCCGCTGCGCGATGTACACCCACGTGACACCGCCCGGGTCCTCGGCATCGCCGGACCCGTCGGAGCCCGGGCACAGACCGAGTCGCGGCCCGCTGAGGACCTTCCAGTCCCCGTCGACGATCGCCGCGGTGCGGTCCACCACGTCGGTGACCGACCGTCTCGCGGCGTCCGACGAGACGCCGCGGTGCAGGGATGCGCCGGACTCCACGGGTTCTCCTCCTGCACAAGCAGTCGACAGCGACATCGTACCGCGCCACGACACCGTCCGACCCGAGACCACCCACGTCGTCCACCCCCATCCGACCTGGTGCGAGCGTACACAGGCACCCCCGAGGCATCCGCCGTCACGCCCCGGAAACAGGCGGCTGCTAGAACCGTCGCATGCTGACCGTCACCGGTGCCCGCCGTGTCCTCGTCGACCCCCGCACCGAACGGGACGGTGACGTCGTCGTCGACGACGGCAGCGACCTCGAGACCACNACCTGCTGCAGACCGCGTTCCGGACGCTGCCGGGCACGCGCGGTGTCCCGATGGCGGACTGGCTCCCGACGATGGCCGCGGCGTACGCCCGGGCGGGGCACGATCCCGAGCTGTACGGACTGGCCGCGTCCGCCGGAGCCGCGGAGGGCCTCCTGTTCGGCGTCACGACGATCGCCGACCACCACCTGAACTGGCCCGCGGACGCGACCACCGACGACACCGTGGTGCTTGCGGGCGCGACGGTCGACGCCGTCCGCGGGCTCGGCGGACGGCTCGTGTTCGTCCGGGGGTCGGCACGCGACGACCCGGAGCATGCCGCCCAGGTCGCGGTGGGGCCGGCCGGGGTGCACTCGGACGGTGAGGCGACCTTCCGGGCGCTCGGCGAGGTCGCGGCGCAGCACGGGTTGCGCCGGCGGACCCAGGCGAACGAGCAGGTTGACACCGCCATCGCCCTCGAGCGGTACGGGCGGCGGCCGCTCGACCTGCTCGAGGAGTGGGGGTGGCTCGCACCGGACGTGACGATCGCGCACCTGTGCGACGTCACCGCCGACGAGGTCGCCCGGCTCGCGGACGCCGGGGTGAGCGCGACGCACGCGCCGGGGTGCGACGTGCCGATGGGGTGGGGGATCGCCCCGGTCGCGGCGCTCGCCGACGCGGGGATCCCGGTGGGCCTCGGGACGAGCGGAGGCGGGAGCAACGACGCGGGGCACCTGCTCGCCGACGGCCGGCTGGCAATGCAGGTGTCGGCGCTCGTCGGGCAGCAGCTCCCGGCACGGCAGGTGCTCGGGATGATGACCGAGGGGTCGGCGGCGGGACTCGGACGCCCGGAGCTCGGGCACCTCGGTGCGGGCTCCGCGGGCGACCTGTGCGTGTGGGACGTCTCGGGCGTCGCGGACGCAGGCGTTGCCGACCCGGTCGGCGGGCTGCTCTGGGCGTCCCCGGGGCGGCGGCCGAAGCACGTGGTCGTCGGCGGGCGCGTGGTCGTCCGGGACCACCGGCTCGTGACGGGGGACGAGCGCGAGATCGCGGCGCGGCTCGCGGAGCGCCTGGCGCGCACGCCGGTGTGACGGCGGCGGGCCGTCACGCGCCCGGATGCGGGACACCCGGGATGCACGAGACGCCTCCAGGTGTGCGAGACGCCCCCGGATTCGGCGGCGCCTCGCGCGCTCGGAGGCGTCTCGGCGGCAGGATCGGAGCGTGCTGACCGACCAGGCGATCGTCGCCGCGCTCCGGGCCGCTCCGCCACGGGACGGCTACCGGTGCTCCGACGTCCGGGCCGAGGGCGGTGTCCTCGGCGTGACCTTCTCGCACTCGGGAGCTCCCTCGGCTCGGCTCGAGGTCCGCCTGCCCTCGACCGGTGCGCCCCAGTGGTGGCTGTTCGCACCACCGGAGGACGCCGACGACTGGGTGAGCCAGTTCCTGGTCTGGACGGACGAGGAGGTCCACACGGACGGCCTCGGCGACAGCCGGGAGCGTCTCGACGTCGACGGTGTGAGCCACGTCGTCCCCACGAACTACGGATGGCAGCTGTCCGACCCGCGGGAGCACGCCCGGCTCACCGTGCTCGCCGGACCCTTCGGCTGGCACGACGGTGGGCGGACGACCTGGCCCGACGGCTCGCGCTCGGTGCCGGCGGCGGGGCAGCAGCACGCAGGTCACGTGGCTGACCGGGCCGAACCCCGGCTACGGCTTCGGCGGGACGCTCTCGTCCTCCGCCCCGGGACCAGCGCCCGACGAGCTCGCTGCCACGAACCTCCGGCTGTGCGCGGACGACGAGCGGATGCGCAGCGACCTCACCCCGACACCGGGTACGTGCGCGACGACTGACGCCCGCGGGCGCTCGCCAGAGCGGGCGGGACGTCCGACCAGGTACGCCCGGAACGACCAGGCACGCCCGAGACCGGCCCCGTCCCACCGCTCAGCCCGCCGCCACCGCCCGCCGGTGGATCGGCCCCGCCCCGCCGGCGAGCGCCCCACCCGGAGCACCCCGACGCACGGCGATCACCTCGGCCATGATCGCGACCGCCATCTCGGCCGGGGTCTCCGCGCCGATGTCGAGCCCGATCGGGGACCGCAGCCGCCCGAGGTCCGGCGTCCCGAGCGCGCGCAGCTCCGCCGTCCGCCGTTCGTGCGTCGCACGGGAGCCCATCGCCCCCACGTACCCGGCACCGCGGCGGAGCGCGAGGTCGATCACCGCGGCGTCGAACCGGTCGTCGTGCGAGAGCACCACGACCACCGTCGACGCGTCGATCGGCAGCCCCTCGAGCACTCGCGTCGGCCACCCCACGATGCGCTCGTCCGCGGCGGGGAAGCGCTCGTCGGTCAGGAACACCGGCCGCGGGTCGACCACGGTCACGGCGTGCCCGAGCACCGCCGCCGCGTTCGTCACGGCGACGGCGGACTCCACGGCCCCGACGCGCGGTGACGACCGCACCGAGCGTGTCGGGCTCGAGCGAGACCGTGAGCGACGTCGGCACGCCCGACGCCGCCCGTCGCAGGACGTCCACGACGGGGTCGCTGGGGACGATCCGGCGCACCAGGACCTCGACCCGGCCCCCGCAGCGGAGCGCCGGCGCCCACACCGCGTCGGGATCGTCCGGGTCGTCGTCGAAGCCGAAGCGCTCCAGTACGGGCACGCCGTCCGCGAGCACCTGCTCGGCCGTCACGAACAGCGCCCCCTCGACGCAGCCCCCCGAGATCGTCCCGACGACCTGGCCGCCCGGCAGGACGGCCATCGACGTCCCCACCCCGCTGGGCGCGCTGCCCGACATCGCCGCCGTCGAGCACGGCCAGGAGGCGCGGTGCCAGTTCGAACACTACGCACCCCCGGCGTCGGTCCGGTCCACGGCCGCGAGGAGCGCCCAGACCCGGTCACGCGTCATCGGCAGGCGGTACGGCCGGACGCCGAGGGCGTCCCGNGGGCGTCCCGCACGGCGTTCGCGACCGCCGGCGCGACGGGGTTGTACGGCGCCTCGCTCATGGACTTCGCGCCGAGCGGTCCGAGCGGGTCCGAGGTGACGGCGTTCGGCACCCGGTAGGAGCGGAACGCGTCGGTCGTCACCCGACCGTCGTCGTCGAGGCCTGCGCGGCACCACCCTCGACCTGTCCGCGCAGCTGCTCGGGGTTCAGGACCGTGCCGGCGTCGACGGCCTGCACGCTGTGGAGCACGCGGACCTCACCGGTCGGCCGGTGCACCGCCACCCGGGCGCCGTGCACCGTGAAGGCCAGCGAGCGCGGGGTGCCGTCGTGGCTGCCGTGGGCGACGAGCGGTCCCTCGGCGAGCAGTTCGGCGTGCCCGACGAGCTCGTCGCCGACGCGTCCGGGCCGCGACGAGCGTGAGCGCCCTGCCGGTCATCTGCTCGTGCAGGTCGAGCGCGGCGGCGTACAGCGCCTTGCCCGCGACGACCATCCCCGCCGACCCGAACGCACCCGTGTCGTACCGGGCGGCGTCGGTGTCGGACTGGTGCACGTCGACCCGGTCGGGCGTGGTGCCGAGCGCCGTCGTCCGGTAGCGGCCGTCGGCCGTGGCCTCGACGGACGCGTGCGCGTGGTGCCCGCGGGGCGGCATCGTGGCGATCGCCGCGAGGGCGATCCCGGTGCCGTGTGCCCAGTCGCCGGAGTCGTCGAGCACGGGCCCGTCCATCGCGGGGACCTCGGGCAGGGGTGCGCGGAGGGCGTCCTCGACCAGGTCCAGGCACTGGTCGAGGCCGTAGCTGCCCTCCCAGCGCAGGTCGTCCTGTTCGTCGGGGTCGGTGACGACGAGAGGGTCCCCCGGCACCACGACGTTCCGGCGGCGCAGCTCGAACGGGTCCAGGTCGAGGCGACGCGCGAGCTCGTCCATCGCCGACTCGATCGCGAAGACGACCTGCCCGAGGCCGTACCCGCGGAACGCCCCGGACGGCAGGTTGTTCGTGTAGACGGACTCGGCGTCGACCCGCTTGACCGGGCAGCGGTACACGGCGACCGACTCGCTGACCGAGTGGAACATCACGCCGACGCCGTGGTTGCCGTACGCACCCGTGTCCATCGTCTGGTCGACGTGCATCGCGGTGAGCCGGCCGTCCACGTCGGCGCCCAACCGCACCCGCACGCGCATCGGGTGCCGCGTCGGCGCGATCGTGAACTCGTCGCGTCGGCTGAACTCGTACTGCACGGTCCGTCCGGTGCGGAGCACCGCGAGCGTCACGAGGTCCTCGGTGAGCATCTCCTGCTTGCCGCCGAACCCGCCGCCCACGCGCTTGGCGACCACGCGCACCCGGGCCGGGTCGAGACCGAAGACGTGCGCGATCTCGTCCCGCACCAGGAACGGGACCTGCGTGGCGGTCCGCAGCACGAGCCTCCCGTCCCGGTCAAGCGATCCGCGGGTCGCGTGCGTCTCGAGCGCCGCGTGCGAGACGCGACCCGTCGACCACGTGCCCTCGACCGTCGCCGCGGACGCGGCGAGGGCACCCTCCAGGGCGATGCGGTGCTCGGCGGTGGTCTTGTCGCCGTGCAGCAGCGGTGCACCGGGGAGCCGCGCGGCGTCGACGTCGTGCACGCTCGGCAGCACCTCGTACGTGACCCGGAGCAGGGCGCAGGCCTGTTCCGCGATCCGGACGCTCTCCGCGACGACGGCCGCGACGCGCTGTCCGCGGAACCGCAGGACGGGGTCGAACACGCGGGTGTCGTCGGGGTCGTCGAGCCGGGAGTCGTGCCGCCCGGTGGAGAACAGCACACCGGGGTCGTCCCGGTGGGTGAGCACGGCGTGCACGCCCGGGAGCGCCTCGGCGGCGCTCGTGTCGATCGCGGTGACGCGGGCGTGCGGGTGCGGGCTGCCGAGGACCGCGAGGTGCAGGAGCGCCTCGGTCCGGCGGACGTCGAGCGTGTACTCCTCGTCGCCGGTGACGATGCGCATCGCCGCGGGTGCCGCGACCGAGGTCCCCACGGCGTCCCCGGCCGTGGCGCAGGCGGTGTTGCGGACCCCGTCGAGGGCGTCCTCGATCGCGCGGTACCCCGTGCACCGGCACAGGTTCCCCTTGAGCGCCCGGTGCCGGTCGGTCAGCTGGTCGTCGTCGAGCGTCGACGCCGTGACGACGTACCCGGCGGTGCAGAACCCGCACTGGAAGCCGGGCGCCTCGGCGAACGCGCGCTGCACGGGGTGCGGGTCGGCGGCGGTGCCGAGGCCAGCGGCGGTGGTGACCGTGCGGCCCTCGAGCCGGTGGGCGGGCGTGATGCAGGAGTGCACGGGGACGCCGTCGAGCAGGACCGAGCAGGCACCGCAGTCACCGGCGTCGCAGCCCTTCTTCACCGCGGTCACGCCGTGCTCGCGGAGCAGGGTGCGGAGGACCTGGCCGGGCTGCGGGGTGGTCTCGAGGGCGGTGCCGTCGACGGTGAGCCTCATCGGGCGCCCCCGGCTCGACGGTTGCCGCTGTGCCCGGTCGCGCCGGCCTCGGCGACGAGCTCCGCGGCGAAGCGGCGCGAGACCCCGCGTCGCCAGGTGGGGGAGCCGTGCGGGTCGTCGTACCAGTCGTCGTGGCCGGCGAGGACCGCGTCCACCGCGGCCGCAGTCGGGACGGTGTCCCAGCGCAGCACGAGCGGGCGCGGGACGCCGCCGGTGACGACCAGGACGAAGCCGGCACCGGTGGCTGTGCCGGCACCGGTGCCGGTGTCGGCGTCGCGGTCGGTGCTGCTCCACCGTGCGGTGACGAGCGTCCCGGTCCGGCCGTGCGGGCTGAGCGACACCCGGCGGAACCCGGTCTCCTGGCGCAGCGCCGCGGCCGGCACGTCGAACGCACGGACGACCTCGCCCGGGGCGAGCGTGGTCGAGCGCGGTCCCGTCACGAGCTCGGCGACCGGCACCCGGCGCTCCCCGCCGTCCGTCGTCCACACCACGGCCGTCGCGTCGAGCGTGACGAGCAGCGCCGTCACCGCGCCCGCCGGCAGCGCCGTCGCGACGTTGCCGCCGACGGTCGCCGCGTTCCACACCTTGAAGGACGCGAGCAGGGCGTTCACACACCGGTCGACGAGCGGCCAGGCGCGCCAGTTGGGCTCCCCGCAGCCCGTCCGGGGTGCGCTCGGCGTCCGGCCAGCCGAGGCCCGTCAGGTCGACGAGGCCGGTCGTGCCCGGCTGCTCCTCGGAGTACAGCCAGGTGCCGCCCGCGAGGGGCTGCTCACCGGGGGCGAGCGCGAGGTCGTCGCGGTGCGACGGTGTCCGCACGGTGCGGACGGAGACGAGGTCCATGAGGGGGTCCGATCAGGGTGACGGTCGACGGGTCGGGTGTCGCCGCCGGCCGTCGACCGTGCGCGATCATGCCGCGGTTCCACGCCCCATGGGCAGACCTGGACGCCGCTCGGGGTGCGGACGTGCGCGCCACGGGGCCTCCTCGGGTCGGATCGGTTCGTGGCGGCAACGCTAGGGAACCGGTGTTTCAGCGTCGTTACGGGCCAGCGACGCCCGGGTCACGTCCGGTGCCGGAACCCGTGACCTGATCGACGCACCCCCGAAACAACCGGGTGTCATCGTCGCCGCATGGACACCACCGCCACCGCAGCCCCCGTCACGACCTCCGTCCGCCTCGGCGCGAACCAGTACGGCAAGGCCGAGGTCCGACTCGTCCGGGTGACCCGCGACACCGTCACGACGCAGCTGCGGGGCGCGGCGCTCGCCGAGTCCTACACGGAGGGCGACAACGCGAAGGTCGTCGCCACGGACACGCAGAAGAACACCGAGGACTTCCTGCTCCGCCTCGGTCGGCACTTCGCGACGGCGTTCGACTGGTACGACGGCTCGACGCTGTCCGCCGAGCAGCACGCCTGGGAGCGCATCGCGGTCGACGGCCGGGAGCACGACCACTCGTTCGTCCGCTCGGGTCGGGGCACCCGCACCGCCGTGGTGCAGGTCGACGGCGACGACGTGCACGTGCTCGCCGGTGTCACCGACCTGACCGTCCTGAAGTCGACCGGCAGCGAGTTCCACGGCTTCCCCCGCGACGGCTACACGACCCTGGCGGAGACCGACGACCGGATCCTCGCGACCTCGGTGACCGCCCGCTGGCGGTACACGCCCGAGGCGGTCGCCGCCGGCATCGACTACGACGCCCTGTACGCCGGGGTCCTCGACCGGATGCTCGCGACCTTCGCGGACCTGCACTCGCTCGCGCTCCAGCAGACCCTGTTCGCGATGGGCCGCTCCGCGATCGAGGCGTTCCCGGAGATCGCCGAGGTGCGCTTCTCGATGCCGAACAAGCACCACTTCCTCGTCGACCTCGCGCCGTTCGGCCTCGAGAACCCGGGCGAGGTGTTCTTCGCCGCCGACCGCCCCTACGGCCTGATCTCCGGCACGGTCGCGCGGGACGGGGTCGCCGAGGCCCCGGCCGCGTGGGCGTCGGTGCCCGCCTTCGTGTGACCGGCGACCCCGTGCCGGAACGGCGCCGCGTGGTCGGGGTCGTCCTCGCCGCGGGTGCCGGCACCCGGATGGGCACGCCGAAGGCGCTCGTGCGGAGCCCGGACGGCGTGCCGTGGCCGACGCTCGCGGTGGACGCCCTGCGCGCGGGCGGCTGCGCCGAGGTCGTCGTGGTGCTCGGTGCCGCCGCCGACCGTGCACGGCCGCACGTCCCGACCGCTCCCGACGTTCGGGTCGTCGTCACCGAGGACTGGGCGGCCGGGCCGGGGGCGTCGCTCGCCGCGGGGCTGCGTGCCCTCGGCGACGAGGACACCTCCTGCGTCACCCTCGTCGACCTGCCGACGCTGCCCGCCGCGGTCGTCCGGCGCGTGCTCGGGCCGGGGTCAGACCGCCACGTCCTGCGGCGGGCGGTGTTCGGGGAGCGGCCGGGTCACCCGGTGCTCGTCGGTCCGGCGCACCGCGCAGCGCTGCTCGCCGCGGTCACGGCCGACCCGGGGGACCGGAGGGCGGGTGCGTGGTTGCGGCGGGCCGGCGTCACCGGGGTCGAGTGCGCCGACCTGTGGGACGGCGAGGACCGGGACCGGGACCGTGATGGTTCCGAGTGTCCCGTCCCATCGCAGCTGCCGTAGGAAGCCGAACCGCGCATGGTCGGTCGTTCCTCCCGGCCTGCAACGCGCGGATCAGCATCCGATGCGCGGATCGTCCTCCTCCGCGCGGTTCGGCAGGGCGGGTGGCGGAAGCGACCGGGAGACGGACGGGAGGCGCGGTGCCGGCTGGCACCGTCCTCCCTCGCAGGCTCGGTCGGCGCGCCCCGCGCAACGCTTCGCGTTGCCGCTGAGCGGGGCGCGCCCGTCCTGTGCTGTGGTCGCGTCGACTACGCGGCCTGCTCCTGGGACTCGGCCAGCGTCGGGTAGTCCGTGTACCCCTCGGCGGTCGCGCCGTAGAAGAGCTCCGGGCGTGGCTCGTTGAGCGCCGCGTCCTGCTCCCAGCGCTCGGCGAGGTCCGGGTTCGCGATCGCGGCACGGCCCACGGCGACGGCGTCCGCGAGGCCACCGTCGAGCAGGGTGATCGCCTCGTCGCGGGTGGTCATGGAGGAGAAGCCCGAGTTGGCGATGAACGGCGCGCCCGCGGTGCGGCGGACGTGCTGCACGAGCTCGCTGCCCGGCTCCGCGTTCAGGACGTCCACGAAGGCGAGCCCGAGGGGCGCCAGGCCCTCGGCGACCGCCGTGTAGGTGGCCAGCGCGTCGGCGTCGTCCTCCTCGAGCACGCCCTGGATGTTGTGCTGCGGCGACAGGCGGATGCCGACGCGGTCCGCGCCGATCGCCTCGGCGACCGCCGCGGTGACCTCGACGGCGAAGCGCGCGCGGTTCTCCGGGGAGCCGCCGTACTCGTCGGTGCGGGTGTTCGACACGGGGGAGAGGAACTCGTGCACCAGGTACCCGTTGGCGCCGTGCACCTCGACCCCGTCGAGCCCCGCCGCGATCGCGTTGCGGGCGGCGCGGACGAAGCCCTGCACGGCCTCGCGGACCTCGTCGGTGGTGAGCTCGTGCGGGACCGGCATGTCGGCCTTCGAGCCGTCGGCCAGGTGCGTCTGACCCGGGGCGGCGATCGCGGACGGGCCGACGATGCGCGGGGTGCCGGAGATGTCGGTGTGCGACACACGGCCGCCGTGCATGAGCTGCATGACGATGGTGCCGCCGCGCTCGTGGACGGCGTCGGCGACGCGGCGCCAGCCGGCGACCTGCTCGTCGGTCTCGATGCCGGGCTGGCCGGGGTAGGAGCGGCCCTCCTGCACGGGCCAGGTGCCCTCGGTGATGATCATGCCGAGCGAGGCGCGCTGGGCGTAGTGCTCGACGAGGAGGTCGTTCGGGACACCATGGGCCCCGGCGCGCGTCCGGGTCAGGGGTGCCATGACGATGCGGTTGCGGAGGTGGAGTGCGCCGAGGTCGGCGGGTTCGAAGAGCTTCACGGCTCCGTTGAACCACGTGTTGCCGGGTGCAATTCCCCGGGCACGGCAGATGCTCAGCGACCGGGGCACACGAGCCTGCTCGAGCGGACCTGTCCCTCGGGGCGGATCACCGTGTGCTGCGACAGCGGCTGGTGGCAGATCGGGCACGGACGGTCCACCGAGCGGTCGTCGACGCCCTCGGCGTGCCCGGCGCCGATCTGCGACGGGCCCATCTTCTCGATGAGCGTGCGGTTCCAGCGGTCGTACCAGCTGCCGAAGCGACCCACGGCCCGTCCTTTCGTTCGTACACCAACCATTGTGGCACGAAGGAGTTCGTCAGTCGAGGGTGTCGACCCGACCGAGCAGCTCGGTCAGGTCGTCCTTGAGGCGTTCCAGCCGTTCGAGTGGCCAGCCCAGCCGGTCCGCCACGGCGAGGGGGACCGCGCGCGCCTGTTCCCGGAGGGCACGGCCGGCGGTGGTGAGCGACACCTCGAGCTGTCGTTCGTCGGCGGTGCTCCGGGCCCGGCGGACGTACCCGGAGGCCTCGAGCCGCTTGAGCAGCGGGCTGAGGGTGGCCGAGTCGAGGCGGAGCTCCCCGGCGATCTCGCGCACCGAGCGGGGGTCGTGCTCCCACAGGGCGAGCATCACGAGGTACTGCGGGTGCGTCAGGCCCATCGGGTCGAGCAGGTCGCGGTAGAGCCCGATCACGCTCCGGCTCGTCGCGGCGAGGGCGAAGCAGAGTTGGCGGTCGAGCGCGAGCGGGTCGACGTCGGTCGAGGTCATGCGTCCACGGTACTTCGTGCGCGAACGGTCGGCGAGGTTCGAGCCCATCGCAGCCGACGTGGGATGACGAACCGCGCGAAGGGGGCCGGAACTTCCTGCCTCCCTCGCGCGGATCGGTCACCCATGCGCGGATCGGTCACCCACGCGCGGATCGGTCACCCACGCGCGGCTCTGCGCCCTACGCGCGGTGCGTCGGCGTGTGTCCCTCGTGCGGGTTCGCGTCCGGGGCGACGTCCGCCGCGTGCGACCCGCGGTGCTCGGCGTCGCCGTGTCCGCGGCCGTCCGTCGGGTGCGAGCGCTCCAGGCTCGCGCCCTCGACGTCGACGTCCGGCAGGATCCGGTCGAGCCACTTCGGGATCCACCAGGCGCTCTTCCCGAGCAGGTGCATCACCGCCGGGATGAGGAGCATCCGGACCACGAAGGCATCGATCAGCACGCCGAACGCGAGCCCGAAGCCGATCGGCTTGATCGTGGAGGAGTCCGAGAAGATGAAGCCCGCGAACACCGAGATCATGATGATCGCGGCGGCCGTGACCACCGCGCGGCCGGCGTGCAGCCCGCGCTGGACCGCGACCTTCGCCGAGGCTCCGTGGGCGTAGGCCTCCCGCATGCCGGACACCAGGAAGAGCTGGTAGTCCATCGCCAGGCCGAACAGGATGCCGATCTCGATGATGGGCAGGAAGCTCAGGATCGGCGCCGGGTCGTGCACGCCGAACACGGAGCCGAGCCAGCCGAACTGGTAGATCGCGGTCAGGCCGCCGAACGAGGCGAGCACGGACAGGATGAACCCGGCCGTCGCGGTGATCGGCACGAGGAACGACCGGAACACCACGATCAGGATGATCAGCGACAGGCCGACGACGACCGCCAGGTACAGCGGCAGCACGTTCGAGAGCTTCTCGGACACGTCGATGTTCGCGCTGGCGTTGCCCGCGACGCCGAGGGTGACCTTGCCGTCGTCGGTCGACACCGTCTGCTCGCGCAGGTCGGTGACGAGCCGTTCGGTCGAGATGCTGTCCGGGCCGCCGGCGGGCTTCACCTGGAACGCGATGATGTCGCGGTCCTTCGCCTGGCCGATGGTGACCTCACGTGCGGTGACGTCGTCCTCCGACACCGACTTCGGCAGGTCGGCGACGACGAGCAGCGGGCCGTTCTGTCCGGCGCCGAAGTCGCGGTCGAGCGCCTTGTACGCCTTGTACTGGCTCGAGTCGACGGACTCGGACGCACCCGAGGGCAGGCCGAGGCGCATCTGCGTCGCCGGGATCGCGACCACGCCGAGCACGAGGACGCCGGCGACGAGCGTGACGACCGCGCGCCAGGTCGACATCGGCTTGTTCGGCACCCGGATCGAGCCCGTGTTGCCGATCCGCTGCCGCTCCTTCCTCCGCAGGATCCGCATGCCGAGCAGCGAGAGCAGCGCCGGGGTGAACGAGGTCGCGCAGGCCGAGGAACGGGATCCCGGTGATGTTCAGCGCGAGCAGGGCGACGATGACCGTCGTGCCGGCGAACACCACGGCGTTGCCGGAGGTGCCGTTCGCGAGCCCGATGGACTCGTGGACGTCCATGCCGGCCTTCAGCTGTGTCCGGTGCCGGTTCAGGATGAACAACGAGTAGTCGATGCCGACCGCCAGGCCCAGCATCACCCCCAGCACGGGCGTGACCGAGATGAACTCGACCAGGCTCGAGAAGGACAGCGAGGCGAGCGTCGCGACCCCGACGCCGAGCACGGCGGAGAGCAGCGGGATCGCGGCACCGATGACCGTGCGGAGCATGAGGAACAGCACGAGCGCCGCGATGATGACGCCGACGATCTCACCCGGGCCGAGGATGGACGGCACACCCTGCGCGATGTCGTTCGAGACGTACACGGCGACGCCGTCGATCTTCGCCGACCCGGCCTTGTCCGAGATCGCCTGCTTGGTCTCCTGCGGCACCTCGTAGGTCGACTTCGTGAACTGCACGGTGCCGATCGACGACTGGCCGTTCGACGACACGAAGCGGATGTCCTTCGACAGGTCGAGCAGGTCGGAGCCCTGCTCGAGCTCCTGCTCGCTCGTGTTCAGCTTCTGCTCCGCCGCCTGGATCTGCTGCTCGCCCGAGGTGATTTGCTGCTGCTGGCTGCTGCGGCACCGCCGGCGGCCTCGGCCTGGCTCTTCTTCGCGTCGAGCTCCTGCTGCGCGGCGGCGATCTGCTGCTTGCCGGATGCCAGCTGCGCCTGCTGCTGCTCGATCTGCGCGCGGCCGTCCGCGGACGCCCTTGACCCCGTCGAGGTCCTTCAACCCGTCCAGGAACGACTTCACGTCGGCCTTCTGGGTGTCCGTGAAGGCCTTGCCGTCGGTGGTCTGGAACACGATCGTCCCGTTGCCGCCGTTCGCCGACGGGAACTTGTCGGCGAGCTCGTCCTGCACCTGGCTCGTCTTGGTGTNCTGGAACAGGCTGAAGGTGAGCCCGGCGATGCCCATGATGACGATCCAGGCGATGATCACCAGCCAGTGCCGTCGTGCGGAGAACCGTCCGAGACGGTAGAGGAGACCGGCCATGCGGCTGCTCCGTCCTTTCGTGTCAGGTGCTGTTGCGGTTCGGGGTGCGCCGGTGGACCCCGGGGGAGGGAGGTGTCAGTGCGCCGGCATGTAGCCGGAGCGGACGCTGTGCACGAGGCGGCTCAGCAGCTCGTCCCAGGCGCGCAGGGTCGCCGGGGTGAGCTCGGGGCCGTGGTGGACGAGCCACGTCCGCGCCGGGGTGCCGCCTTGCGACCTCGTCGCGCAGGCGCTCGGTGACCCGGCCGAACGCGGTCTGCGTGAGCACCGCGGCCTTCGAGTCCTCTTTCCCGGGGTCGCCCAGGATGTTGTACATCCCGGCGATCGCGGGGGCGAGGTCGGCACCGCGCGCGGCGGACTCGAGCTCGTCGAACATCGAGGCCCGGCTGCCGTCGCCGATCGGCGTGCGCGCCATGTCCGCCAGGAACCGGTCGATGATCACCGACAGTTCCTGCTCGCACACCGCGAGCAGGACCTCGTCCAACGAGGCGAAGTGGTTGAACACGGTGCGCCGGGCGATGTCCGCCCGGGCGGCGAGGTCGTCGACGCTGAACCCGCGTCCACCCTGCTCGTCGACCAGGTCGCGTGCGGCCTGCAGGATCGCCGCACGGTGCTTCGCCTTGAGGGCGGCACGGCGGTCGGTCGAGATGGTCACGGGTGTGAACACTAGGTGCATCGATGCACTCGGTGCAACGACTCCGAGGGCTTGCCCAGTTTCGTCCCCCGACCCTGAGACGACGAGCGGGACGGCGGCGCGCGGGTCGCGCGCGGTGCACGTCGGACCGGCGGTCGGACGGGAGGCNCGGGGCGGGCCCGCCACGCGCCTCCAGGCCGTACTGTGGTCGCGTCGTGAACCGCACCGATCGTCTCTACGCGCTCGTCGAGGAGCTGCGCGCGGCCGCGCCCGCGCTGCGGAGCGCGCGGACGCTCGCTGCGCGGTACGGCGTGAGCGCACGGACCGTCGAGCGCGACCTGCGCTCCCTGCAGGAGGCGGGCGTGCCGATCTGGGCGGAACCCGGCCGGACCGGCGGCTACACGCTCGACGCCCGCGCGACGCTGCCGCCGCTCGGGCTGACCGCAGAAGAGGCGCTCGCCGTCGCCGTCGGCCTCGGGGCCCTCGCGACGAGCCCGTTCCGCGACGCCGCGCGCAGTGCCGCGCAGAAGGTGCGGGCGGTGCTGGCGGAGGACGACGCACGGCGCAGCGCCTCGCTCGCCCGACGGGTGCACCTGCTCGAGACCGGTGACCGGGTGCCGGGACCGACCGCGCTCCTGCCCGCCCTGGCCGGCGGCCGGGTCGTCCGGCTGCGGTACCGGGACGCGCAGGGGAACGAGACCGACCGGGCGGTCGAGCCACTCGGGTACGTCGGCAAGGGCGAGGACTGGTACCTCGTTGCGTGGTGCCGGCTGCGCGACGGGGTCCGCGCCTTCCGCGGCGACCGGGTGCTCGGGGTCGAGCCGACGGACGAGCGTGTGCCACGGCGGGCCGTGCGGTTCGAGGAGCTCGACATCCCGCACGGGGTGCTCCGGTCCGTGCTCGCGGACTGAGCGCATCCGGCGGAACACCGACAGGACGCTGTCGCGGGGCTGCGTGAACCTGGTGCCGGGCGGTCACCGCAGGCCGCCCGGAGAGGACAGCGTGGAGTTCACGTCGATCAGGATCATCACCGCCGACCTGGCGGGCACGACCGCCTTCTACGAGGCGGTCACCGGCACCACCGCACACCGACCGGCGCCGGTCTTCGCCGAGGTCCGTGCCGGCGGGCTCGTGCTCGCGCTCGCGGCGCCGGAGACCGTCGCGGGGCTCGGTGCGGGGGCGCCGGTGCCCGGGCCGAACCCGGGGCTCGTCGTGGAGTTCTCGGTCCCGGACGTCGACGCGGCGTTCGACCGGCTGCAGGGGTCCGGCGTGCTCGGCGAGGTCGTGCTGCCGCCGACGACGATGCCGTGGGGCAACCGCTCGACCCTGTTCCGGGACCCGGAGGGGAACCTCGTCAACCTGTTCAGCCGGCCGGCCTGAGCCGCAGCCCGGTCGTTCTCAGCACTGCGTGGGTCGGATGCGGCAGGCTCCGACGCGTGGGAGCGACGAGGACGACGGACGCGCGGACGACGGGCGTGCGGAAGGCCGGCGTGCGGGCGGCGGCGGTCGGGGTGGTGGCGCTGACGGCGGTGCTGCTGACAGGGTGCACCGCGGGCGGGGGCCCGGGCGGGTCGGGGTCGCCGGCCGGGTCCGCCACGCCCGCTGCGGCACCCACCCCGACACCGTCCGCCGTGCCGACCGCCACCGTGCCGACGGCGACGGTGCCGATCATCGATGGCACGACCCGGCAGGCGTTCGCGGACCTCGAGCGTCGGGACGGTGCCCGGGTCGGGGTCGTCGCCGTGGACACCGGCACCGGCCGGTCGCTCGGGTACCGCGCGGACGAGCGGTTCGCCTTCGCCTCGACGAACAAGGTGCAGATCGCCGCCGCGGTGCTCGCCGCCTCGTCCCCGGCGGACCTCGACGAGGTCGTGCACTACGACCGCGGCGACCTGCTGTCCCACGCCCCGGTGACGACCCCGGCCGTCGACACCGGCCTGACCGTGCGGCAGCTCGTCGACGCGGCCATCCGGCAGAGCGACAACACCGCGGCGAACCTGCTCGTCGAGCGGGTCGGCGGCGTCGCCGGGGAGACGCGGTGGCTGCGCGGCCTCGGTGACACGACGACGGACGTCTCGCGCACCGAACCGGACCTCAACACCGCCGTTCCGGGGGACCGTCGTGACACCACGACCCCGGCGCAGTCCGCCGCGGACCTCCGCGCCGTGCTGCTCGGGGACGCGCTCGACGCCGACGACCGATCGCTGCTCCGCGACTCGATGCTCGGCACGACGACCGGGGCGTCGACGATCCGCGCCGGCGTGGACCCGTCCTGGACCGTGGCGGACAAGACCGGGACCGCGTCCTACGGCGTGCGGAACGACGTCGCGGTCGTGACCCCGCCGGGACGGGACCCGATCGTGCTCGTCGTGATGACGGCGCACGGCGCGGCGGACGCCGAGCCCTCGGACGCGCTCGTCGCCGAGGCCGCGCGGATCGCGATCGCGCACCTCGGCTGACACCCGCCGTCGGTCACGACGGGGTCACGACGAGCCCCTCGGGGTAACGATCCGTACCGACTCGGTCCTTTCCCAGCGCGCGTGCCGGTGTCACCCCGGGAAACCCGGGCGGACGTCCGAACAGCGCTGGGAGGGTCACCCCCGGACGCCATCGATCGACGAGGGGGAATCATGACCGGACGACGGGTGACGGGGGCCGCTGCCGGCTTCGTGGGCGGCAGCGTGCTCGTCGGGCTGCTGGTGGGGATCGGGGTCACGCCCGTGCTGGCGGTCGCGGGGGTGGGGACGACCTCGGCGATCGACCTGTTCGACTCGATGCCGGAGTACATCGAGATCGGCGACCTGCCGACCCGGAACGAGGTCTGGGCGTACCAGGGCGGGCAGCCGGTGCACCTCGCGGACGTGTGGGACCAGAACCGCCAGGAGCTCGCGCTGGACCAGATCAGCGACACGCTCGAGCACGCCGCGATCGACGGCGAGGACAAGCGCTTCCGGGAGACCGGCGGCGTCGACCCGACGAGTCTCGTGCGCTCGCTCGTCAGCGTCGTCGCGTCGGGCGGGGACGGCGGGACGGGCGGGTCGACCCTGACGATGCAGCTCGTCCGGAACATCAAGATCCAGCGGGCGAGCGAGCTGCCGACCGAGCAGGAGCGCGAGGCCGCGACCGCCGAGGCGACGAAGCGTTCGCTCGACCGGAAGCTCGCCGAGGTGAAGCTCGCGATCGGGCTCGCGAAGGAGTACTCGAAGGACGAGATCCTCGCCGCCTACCTGAACATCGCGTACTTCGGCGACCAGACCTACGGCGTGCAGGCGGCCTCGCAGCGGTACTACGGCAAGGACGCCGGCGACCTGTCCCCGGCCGAGGCGGCGTCGCTCATCGCGATCGTGCAGTGGCCGGACGCACGCGACCTCTCCTCGCCGGAGCACCACCCCGACAACCAGGCGCGCCGAGACGTCATCCTCCGCTCGATGCACCAGCAGGGGCACCTCAGCGACGCCGACCTGCAGGCCGCGTTGGCATCCACCCCCGCTGACTACGTCCGCCTGACGGCACCGAGGCAGGGGTGCGAGTCGGCCGTCCGCGGCGCGGAGTTCTTCTGCGCGTACGCCGTGCAGGTGGCGCAGTCCCTCCCGCAGCTCGGCGCCGACACCGCCGCGCGGGAGCAGGCCTGGCGCACCGGCGGCTACCGGGTCCAGACGACGCTCGATCTCGACCTGAACACGCAGCAGAAGGACCTGCTCGATCGGTACGACCGCGAGGGGGAGACCCGGTTCGCCCTCGGCGCGACGCTCGACACCGTCGAGGCCGGCACCGGGCGCGTGCTCACCATGGCGCAGAACACCGACTACGACCGGTCGTCCGCGGCACCGCCGACCGCGACCTCGCTGAACTACGCGACCGACGAGTCGAACGGCGGCTCGAAGGGGTTCCAGGTCGGGTCGACGTACAAGATGTTCACGCTCCTGCAGTGGCTCGAGTCCGGCCGCAGCCCCGACGCCGTGGTCGACGGCACCCGCACGGCCCGCAGCGTCTGGACGCAGTGCGGGGAGCGCGTCACGACGAAGGCGTGGAACCCGAAGAACGACTCGGCGGGCCAGACCGGGCCGTACTCGGTGCGGGCAGCGACGGCGCAGTCGGTGAACGCCGCCTACGCGGACATGGCGTCGAGGCTCGACCTGTGCGACATCCGCGACACCGCCGCCCGCCTCGGCGTGCACCCGGCGACGGGCGGCGAGCTCCCCGCGAACCCCGCCGCGGTGCTCGGGACGACGAGCATCGCGCCGCTGACGATGGCGGCCGCGTACGCCGGGATCGCGAACGGCGGCGTGTACTGCGCGCCGGTCGTCATCGACCAGGTGACCGGCCGCGACGGCACGCAGCTCGGTGGACAGCCCGCCGCGTGCACCCGGGCGGTCTCCGCCTCGGTCGCCCGGACGGCCTTCCAGGTGATGCAGGGCGCGTTCCGCGGCGGCACCGCGAGCGGCGGGCAGACGCCGGACGGCACGACCCTGTTCGGCAAGACGGGCACGACCGACTCGGCGGACCAGATCTGGCTCGTCGGGGGCAGCGAGCGGGCGGTCACGGCGTACTGGCAGGGCAACACCGATGGTGGCCAGGCGAACCTGCGGCACTCCGCGAACGGGCAGGGCGGCACGTACGCCGGGTCCCGCGCAGCCGTGTGGCGGCAGGCGCAGACCGCCGTCAACGCCGCCCTGCCCGTCGGCTGACCTCCGCCGTCCGACATCGATGGAGCAGCAGACGTCGGGTCGGCACGGGACACCCGACGGCTTCTGCTCCATCGACGGGACGGGACGGGACGGGGACGGGGACGAGACGACGGGGGGGCAGGGACGGGTCGCGTCCGGACGCGACCGGGAACGGACGGGAGGCGCGGTGCCAGCCGGCACCGCGCCTCCCGTCCGTGGGGTGGTGGGGTCTACGAGACCTTCTTGCTCTCGCCCAGCCAGCCCGCGAGCTTCGTCATGTAGTCGGCCTGCGACGCGTAGTCGAGGGCCGGGAAGGTCCAGCTGTGCACCTGGCCGGCCTGCAGGGCCGCGTTGTCGGCGAACGTCGGCTGCTTCTCGAGGTCGGACACCTGGTAGCCCTGCTGCGACAGCAGGATCACGTCACCGGAGATCTGGCCGGCGTTCTCCCACGAGTAGATGCCCCAGTAGAAGCCCTTCGGCTTCGGGGTCACGAAGTCGACGCCGAACGACGAGTACATCTGCAGCGTGGGCTCGTCGGAGGGTCGCGTGACGTACGCGCCGTCGCCGTCCGCGTACATCGAGACGACCGAGACGTCGCTCGCCTTCGCGGCCTTCTCGAGCTCGTCCTCGGCCTTGTCGAAGCGGTCCTCGGCGGCCTCGACCGTCGACTCCGGGGCACCGAGCGACTCGGCGAGGTCGGCGATCTTCTCGATGACGTCCTCGCCCTTCCCGCCCCACTCGACCTGGACGACGGGCGCGATGGCCTCGACCTGCTGCTGCTGTTCCTTGTCCTTGAAGCCGTAGCCCGGCTGCGTGGTGTCGAGCGTGCCCTTGTCGTCGGTGGGGTAGACCGACGTGACGACGAGGTCCGGCTTGAGTGCCGCGAGCTGCTCGAGGTCGATGTCGCCGTAGCCGGTGCCGAGCTGCGCGATGCCCTTGGTGTCCAGGCCCTCGAAGCGCTGGTCCTTCGCCATGGTGAGCTGCCCGAAGGTGCCGACCGGGCGGAGGCCGTACTCGATGAACGAGATGGCGATGTCGTTGAGGACCACGACGCGCTTCGGGGTGCTGTCGAGCTTGACGGTCTTCCCGGTGGCGTCCTCGTACGACCAGGGTCCCTTCGCGGCGGCGCTCGAGCCGGAGCCGGCGGCGCTGCCGTCGCCGGAGCGGCCGGAGCCGTTCGAGCCGGTGCAGCCGGCGAGCAGGAGGGCCGAGAGGGCCACGGAGGTCACGAGGGCGGCGCGCAGGGAGCCGCGGCGGGGGATCTTCACGTTAGGAGAGCCTAACCTAAGTCTGTACGGCCTGCCAGCCCCTGCTGGTTCAGGCCGGTCCTGCTCGTCCGGTTCAGTCCTGCTCGTCCGCCTCGGGCACGATCATCGGGGCGCCGGTCACCGGGTCCGGGACGACGCGGGCGTGCAGGCCGAAGGCCCGCTCGAGCACCTCGGGCGTCAGGACCTCGTGCGGGGCGCCGTCCGCGACGACCCCGCCGTCGTGCAGGACCACGAGCCGGTCGGAGTACCTCGCGGCGAGCGACAGGTCGTGCAGGACCATCACGACGGTGGAGCCCTGCTCCCGGTTGAGCCGTCGCACGAGCCGCAGGACGTCGAGCTGGTGCGCGAGGTCGAGGTACGTCGTCGGTTCGTCGAGCAGGAGCGTCTCGGCCTGCTGCGCGACCACGAGCGCGATCCACGCCCGCTGGCGCTGCCCGCCGGACAGGCTCGCCACGTCGCGGTGCGCCACCTCGGTCAGTCCGGTCGCGGCGATGGCCTGCTCGGCGACGTCGGCGTCCTCGGCGGTCCAGGGGCGGGCCCAGGACTGGTGCGGGTTCCGGCCCCGCATCACCAGGTCGAGGACGCTCGTCCCGGCCGGGGCCACGGGCGTCTGGGGCAGGATCGCGAGCTTCCGCGCGACCGCACGGTTCGGCTCGCGCCGGATCGGGACGCCGTCGAGCAGGACCTCGCCGGCCTGCGGCCGCAGCACCCGGCCGAAGGCCTTCAGCAGGGTCGACTTCCCGCAGCCGTTCGCTCCGAGGAAGGTCGTCACGGTGCCGCGTTCGATGCGCAGGTCCAGGTCGCGGAGCACCGGTTCGCGGTCGTAGCCGACGGACAGGCCCCGGGCCTGCAGCACGGGCACTCCGACTGGAGGCGCGGTGCGGGTCGGTCCGTCGGCCGGCGTCGTCGAGGTGGTCGCGGCTGCGTCCGTGGTGGCGGACGTGGCGGCCGTCGCTGCCGTGGTGTCTGCGGTGGTCGCGGGTGCGGTGCGTGCGGTCATCGGGACATCTCCTTGCGGTGCCGGACGAGGAGCCAGATCAGGTAGGGGGCGCCGACGACGGTCGTGACGATGCCGACGGGGACCTGCCAGGGGAACGCGGAGCGGGCGAGCAGGTCGGCACCGAGCACGAGCACGGCCCCGAGGGCGCCGGCGAGCAGCAGCGGCGGCCGGTTCGTCCCGGCGAGCCGCAGCGCGACCTGCGGCACGACGAACGCGACGAACCCGACGGGTCCCGCGGCGGCGACGGCGGCGGCTGTCAGGACCACGGCCAGCGCGATGACGAGCAGCCGGTGCCGCTGCACCCCGAGGCCGACGCCCGTCGCGACCTCGTCACCGAGCTGCCCGATGCCGAGCGCCGCACTCGTCGCGAGGGCCAGGGGGACGGCGACGGCGGCCACCACGAGCAGGGGCCACACGGACGACCAGGACGTGCTCGACAGGCTGCCCACGAGCCACTGCGAGGCGGCGGTCGCCACGGTGATCTTCGCGCGGACGAGCAGGTAGCTCGTCATCGCGTCGAGGGTCGCGCTGACGCCGATGCCGACGAGCACGAGCCGGTAGCTCTGCACACCGCCGCGCCACCCGAAGCCGTACACGGCGGCGGCCGCGACGAGGGCGCCGATCGTCGCGGCGACCGGGATGCCGCCGCTGGTGACGACGCTCGACACCGAGTACGAGCCGCCGCCGAGGACGATGGCCGCCACCGCACCGACGCTCGCGCCGGAGGTGACGCCGATGATGTCCGGCGTGCCGAGCGGGTTGCGCGTGACGGTCTGGGTCAAGGCGCCCGCGACGCCGAGGACGAGCCCGACGAGCGCGCCGACCAGCACCCGGGGGAGTCGGAGCGTCGTGACGATGAAGCCCTCCGGGCCGTCCTCGACGCCGAACAGGGCGCGGACGACGGTGCCCGGTGCGATCCAGGTGCTGCCGACCGCGACGCCGAGGACGACGAGCACGACGGCGAGGGCGAGCGCGGCGACCGTGTACCCGAGCACCAGCGGGCGCCAGGCCAGGCCGACGGGGCCGACACGGACGCCGCGGCGGACCGGGGCGGCGGTGCTGCGGGGTGCTGCGGCGCTGCGCGGTGCGGCGGCGCTCACAGGGACACCAGCGATCGGCGGCGGGCGACGGCGACGAAGACCGGGCCGCCGATGACCGCGAGGACGATGCCGACCTCGACCTCGGAGAACCCGCCGACGAGCCGCCCGACGACGTCCGCGACGAGCACGAGCGACGCGCCGACGAGGGCCGAGACGGGCAGGGTCCACCGGTGCCCGGTCCCGACGAGGGCACGGGCGACGTGCGGCACCGTGAGTCCGACGAACCCGATCGGACCGGCGGCCGCGGTCGCGCCGGCGGCGAGCAGGGTGATGCCGCCGAGGCCCACGAGCCGGGCGACGAGGACGTTCTCACCCAGGCCGCGCGCGAACTCCGCGCCGAGGCCGAGCGCGTCGAGCGACCGGACGTTCCAGATCGCGAGCGCCAGCCCGACGAGCAGGAACGGTGCCGCGGCCGTCAGCACGTCGAGCTGCCGTGCCGCCAGGGAGCCGACCACCCAGAGCCGGTACGCGTCGAGGGACTGCTGGTCCGTCAGGACGATGAAGGACGTGACCGCGCCGAGCAACGCCGAGACCGCGGCGCCGGCCAGGGCGAGGGGCACCGGGCTGGCCGTCCCGCTGCCGGCGATCGTCACCGAGAACACCACGACGCTCGCGACCACCGCGCCGGCCAGGGCGAACCACACCGTCGCGCCGGTGCTCGTGACGCCGAACACGTAGACGCCGAGGACGACCGCGAGTCCGGCTCCCGACGAGACGCCGAACAGGCCCGGGTCGGCGAGGGGGTTCCGCGTGTGCCCCTGCATGAGCAGGCCCGCGATGCCGAGGGCTGCGCCGACCGCGGCGCCGATGAGCGTTCGGGGGATGCGTGAGCCCCACACCACGGCCTCGGTCGTCCCGGACCCCGAGCGCGTCAGGCCCGCGAGCACCTGGTCCACGCCCAGGCGGTTGCTGCCGAACAGCATGCTGGCGACGGCGGCGAGTGCGAGGACCGCGACCAGGCCGAGCACGACGGTCGTCCGACGGCGGACCGCGGTGCGGTGGACGCCCGTGGCGCTCGGCGGAGCGGGCGGTCGCGCGGAGGTCACGACGAGATCGGGGGATGGCACGCGGACCATCTTAGGTTAGCCTTGCCTCATGGCGAAGATCCCGCGGCTCATGCCCGAGAATCCCCGGCTCTTCCGTGCCCGCGTGCTCCGTTCAGCCCGGGTCACGCCGTCGATGCACCGGGTCACGGTCACCGGGGACGACCTGCACGAGTTCCCCTTCGCCGGGTACGACCACTGGTTCCGCCTGTTCCTGCCGCTCCCGCACCAGCAGCACCTCACGCTGCCCGAGATCGACGGCAACCGCTGGTACCCGCAGTACCTCGCCATCCCGCAGGACACCCGACCACACCTGGCGAACTACACCGTCGCGGGCTTCCGACGGCTGCCGGACGGCACCGCCGAGCTCGACGTCGACTTCGTCGTGCACGCCGACGCCGACGGCGCGCTCGAGGGTCGTGCCGCGATCTGGGCGTGCGCGGCCCGACCCGGCGACGAGCTCGCGATGCTCGACCAGGGGCGCATCTTCGACTGCCCGGACGACGTCAGCCAGGTCCTGGTCGCCGCCGAGGAGACCGGGCTGCCTGCGGTCGTCGGCATCGCCGCGTCCCTGCCACGGGACACCGTCGGCCGCATCGTGCAGGAGGTCCCGACACCTGGATCGTCCGTGAGCACCTCGACCCGCACGGGGTCCCCGGACGTGCCGCGCTCGCCGAGCTCCAGCGGCATGTGCCGTGCGACGACCGGGTGTACGCCTTCGTCGTGGGGGAGTCCCGGCTCGCAACCGAGGGGCGCCGGCACCTGCACCGCGCGGGGGTCCCGAAGTCCCGGATCACGTTCTCCGGGTTCTGGAAGCACGACGCCCGGCAGGCCGTCCCCGCGTGAGCCCGGCCGTCCCCGCCTGCCCCGGCCGGGTAGCGTGCGGGCATGAGCGTCCGACTGAGCGAACTCGTGCTGAACTGCGACGACCCCGAGGTGCTGTCGCGCTTCTGGTGCGCCGTCCTGGACTACGTCGAACTCGGCAAGGACGAGGACGGCATCGAGATCGGCCCGGCGTCCGGCTTCGGCGGGGCGACCCCCACGATCATCCTGTCGAGGAACCCGCAGCCGAAGCACCAGCCGCTCCGCCTGCACCTCGACGTCTCACCGGTCGACCAGGACCAGGACGCCGAACTCGAGCGGCTGCTGGCCCTCGGCGCGACCCCGAGGGCAACGAGTTCTGTCTCCTCCGGACCCGCCTCGATCCGCTCTGAGTCGTCTCCGACGCGGACGTTCCTTCCCATCGCACTCGCGGTAGGAGGACGTTCCGCGCACGGAACGCCGTTCCTCCGGGTCTCCTTTGCGCGGATCTGCCTCCCACGCGCGGATCGGCTTCCGACGCGCGGATCGGCGACCGGCGAGCGTGGGCGCGGGGTCGCGCCGGGACGGGCGTCAGCCCTTGAGACCGGAGCCGGTCACACCCTCGACGATCTGCCGCTGGAAGACCAGGTACAGGATGATCAGCGGCAGGGCCGCCAGGATCGCCCCGGCCTGGATGTCGGCGTACCGCTGGCCGAAGCTGCCCTGGACCGTGGCGAGTCCGACCGGGATCGTCATGAGGTCCGGGTTCGACAGCACGAACAGGGGCAGCAGCAGGTTGTTCCACACCCCGACGAACGTCAGGATCGCCACCGCGGCGATGACCGGACGCGACAGGGGCAGGATGACCGACCAGTAGATCTTCCACATGCCGGCGCCGTCGATGCGCGCGGCCTCCTCGAGCTCCTTCGGGATGCCGTCGAAGAACTGCTTGAAGATGAACACCGCGATCACGGCGGGCACCTGCGGGAAGATCACCGACCAGTAGGTGTTCAGCAGGTTGACGGCGTTGAGCTCCTGGAAGATCGGGATGATCAGGACCTGCGTCGGGATCATGATGCCCAGGATGATGAGCAGGAACGCGACGTTCCGCCCGCGGAAGGCCAGCCGGGACAGTGCGAACGCCGCCATCGAGGCGAACAGCACCGTGAGGGCCGTAGTGAGCAGGCTCGTGATGCCGCTCGCCAGGTACCAGTTCCAGATGTCGCCGGCCTGGAACAGCGACGCGTAGGAGTGCAGCGTCGGGTTCCAGTTCGACAGGATCGCGTTCGCGCCCAGGGCTGCGACGCCGTTGTCGGACAGCGACGTCTTAAGGGCGAACAGGCTCGGGATGAGCCAGATGATCGCGAACACGGTCAGGATGATCGCGGCCGTGATGTTGAAGCCCTTGCCGGAGACGCCGATCTTCGCGGCGTTCGCGGGAGCTGCGGCCGAGACGCCCGTGCGGACGCGCCGGCGGCCGGTGGTGATGCTCTCGGTGGCGGTCATGTCAGGCACCGATCTCTCGCTTGGCGGCAGCGCGCTCGACGAGCTGCCGGATGACCGCGATCGCGACGATCACGATGAACAGGAGCACCGAGGCCGCGGACGCCGCACCGAGGCGGTTGTCCGTGAAGCCGACGCCGGTGATGAGCTGCAGCGAGACCTGGGTCGAGATGCCCGGCCCGCCGTTCGTCATCAGGTACACCTGGTCGAAGATCTTCAGGCTCGCGATGATCTGCAGCAGGATGACGAGCGTCGTGGTGCGGGCGAGCAGCGGCAGCGTGATCGACTTGATCTGCTGCCAGCTCGACGCCCCGTCGACGGCTGCGGCCTCGTAGAGCTCGCGGGGGATCTCCTGCAGCCCGGCCAGGTACAGCACGAAGTTGAACCCGAGCGTCCACCAGACCGTGGCGATCGCGACGCCGATCATGGCGGTGTTCGGGCTCGCCAGGACGCCCGCGCCGGGGGTCAGGCCGATCGCCTGCTGGACCGAGGCGAACAGGCCGGTGGCCGGGGTGAAGATGAACACCCAGATCAGCGAGATCGTCGCCGACGGCAGGATGAACGGCAGGAAGAACGCCAGGCGGAAGAACCACTGCCCGCGGTTCATCCGGTTGGTCAGCACGGCGAACACGAACGCCAGGATGACGAGCGGCGGGGTCGTGTAGAGCGTGAACTGCAGGGTGTGCCAGAGCGACGACCAGAAGTCGGCGCGTCCGAGCATCTCGGCGTAGTTCGCGAACCCGGCGAAGCTGCCGAGTCCGGTGCGGACGGTCGAGGTGTTGAAGAAGCTCGTGACGAGCATCCACACCGTCGGGCCGAGCAGGAAGGCCAGGTAGAACAGGCCGAAGGGGGCGAGGAAGAGCCAGCCGGAGCGTCCCTGACCACGGCTCATGGCGTTGACGCGGGGACGCGAGCGGCCGGTGACGGCCCTGGCGTCCGTGGGTCGGGTGAGAACTGGTGCAGCGGTCACGTCATCGTGCCTCTCGTGCGGGGTCCACGTGGATCGAAGGGGTCGCGCGCCGGATCACAGCGGGCTCGGGGTGTTGAGGTACGTGGACAGCTGGTCCTTGATCGCCGAGAGCGCCTGGGCCGGTGAACTGCTGCCCTGCTGCACCAGGGCGAGCTGCGCCCCGACGGTGTTCTCGAAGGTGGACCCGGAGCCGCCGTACCAGGCGGGGTCGTCGAAGACGGCGGTCTCGGCGGCCGACGCGTAGTTCGACTGCGGTGTGAGCTCCTTGAACGCCGTGCTGTCGAACGTCGGCATGTAGGCCGGCACGTGCCCGCCCTGCGCCCACGTCAGGCTCTGCTCGAGCATCTGCTTGATGAACAGCATGTGGGCCTTGCGCTGCTCGGGCGTGCGGTCCTTGCGTGGCAGGATGAACGTGTGCGAGTCCGCCTGGGTGGCCGGCTCGTCGTACAGCTGCGGTACGGGCACCATGCCGAACTTCAGGCCCTTGATCGACTGGGCGGTGCTGATCTCCCACTCGCCCTGCATGAAGAAGCCCGCCTTGCCCGTGAACATCAGTGTCTGGGCGGTGGCGTAGTCGAGGCCCTTGTTCAGCCAGCCGTTCTTCACCCACTTCTGGGTCATGTCGGTGACCTTCATGTAGGCGTCCTCGTTGACGGTGAGCTTCGCGCCGCCGTCGCTGATGAACGGCGTCGCCCCGTTGATCTGGTTGTACATCGTCCAGAAGAAGCGCCACGGGGTCGCGACCTCGCTGACGTTCGCGACGTTCAGCGCGGTGCCGCCGGTGACCTTCGCGACCGCGGCGAGCGCGGCCTCGAAGTTCTCGAGCCCGTTCAGGTCCTTGAGCTTGCCGTCCGAGTCGATCAGGCCCGCCTTCTGGCACACGTCAACGTTGTAGAAAAGGACGAAGGGGTGCGTGTCGAGCGGGATGCAGATGTTCTTGCCGTCGGTCTTCTGCGCCGTCCACGCCTTCTGGTTGAAGTCGCTCGCGCTCAGGCCGACGCTGGCCAGGTCGTCCGCGGAGATCGGGTCGAGCAGGTCCCCGTCCCAGAGCGGCTTCGCCCGGGTCAGGTGCGCGATGGCGACGTCCGGTGGCTTGTTCCCGACGGTCGCCAGTGTGACCTTCGAGTAGTACGGGTTGCCCCAGGCGAACGTGGTCGCCTGCAGGGACGACGAGCCGCCGTGCTGCTTGGCGTAGCCCGCCTCCATCGCCTGCATGCGGAGGCCGTCGCCGCCGCCGAACAGGTTCCAGAAGACGAGCGTCTCGGGGTTGACGAGGGGCAGGACCGCGGCTCCGGCGGCTGCTCCGGCGAGCAGGCTCCGCCGGGTGAAGGCACCGCCGCGGGACTGCGGGGTGGGGACAACGGATCGGATCGGCATGGCATCACTCCATCGGGACAGGCCGAGTCGGAGCAGGGTCGGTGCTCCGTGAGCGCTCACACTAGTGGTGCTCGGGGAGCCCCGCCACCCCTTCCGTGAACGTCACGACGAGGGCGCCTCCCCGCTTCCGCACGGCGCCGGAACCCGCTAGCGTTGCCGATGGACGTGAGCGCTCACTTTCGTGTCGGGCTGCGCACGTCCACCTGCAGCACGACGCACGAACCGCACACGGCACCTCGACAGCGCGTTCACCGTGGGGCCGGTGCGCCGTCGCCTGTTCGGCGGGTTCGTCGAGCACCTCGGACGCCACGTCTACGACGGCATCCACGAGCCGGCGCACGAGACCGCCGACGAGCACGGCTTCCGGAAGGACGTCGTCGAGCTCGTCAAGGAGCTCGGCGTCTCCGCCATCCGCTACCCGGGCGGCAACTTCGTCTCGGGCTACAAGTGGGAGGACGGTGTCGGCCCGGTCGAGCAGCGCCCCCGCCGCCTCGACCTCGCGTGGCACTCGACCGAGACGAACGAGGTCGGCCTGCACGAGTTCCAGCACTGGCTCGACGCCGTCGGCTCCGAGCTCATGCTCGCCGTGAACCTCGGCACCCGCGGCACGCAGGAGGCCATCGAGCTCCTCGAGTACGCGAACATCGACGCCGGTACCGCCCTCAGCGAGTACCGCCGCTCGAACGGCCGCCAGGAGCCCTTCGCCATCAAGATGTGGTGCCTCGGCAACGAGATGGACGGCCCGTGGCAGCTCGGTCACAAGAACGCCGAGGACTACGGCAAGCTCGCCGCGATGACCGCCAAGGCGATGCGCCAGATCCAGCCCGACCTCGAGCTCGTGGCCTGCGGATCGTCCGGTGCCTCGATGCCCACCTTCGGCGAGTGGGAGCGCACGGTCCTCGAACACGCCTACGACGATGTCGACTACATCTCCGCCCACGCCTACTACGAGGAAGAGGGCGACCTGTCCTCGTTCCTGGCCTCCGGCGTGAACATGGACCACTTCATCGACACCGTGACGACCGCGGCCGACCACGTCAAGGCGCACAAGAAGTCCGACAAGCGGATCGACATCTCGTTCGACGAATGGAACGTCTGGTCGCTCAGCAAGTGGAACGAGCAGCAGAAGACGTTCGAGCTGCAGGTCGAGGCCATCGCGCCCGTCGTCCAGGTCGAGTGGGGCGGGAAGGGCGAGGACGTCATCGAGAAGATCGCCAGATCGGAAGA
>NZ_CP054594.1:3579765-3818140 GCF_013347185.1 Curtobacterium sp. Csp1 | reverse complement strand
ACGAGGGGACCGGGCCCGCAGGGAACCTCCCGAACCGTGGGACCACGGACGTCCCGACGGGAGGCTCGGGGCAGGCCCCGCAGGTCGCCTGGTCGCTGGGTGAGTGGATCGGGTACTCCGTGCTCATCGCCGTCTCCGTGCTGCTCACGGTGATCGCACTCACCACTCTGTGGTGGATGCTCCACGCATGGCGGTCACGAGACGCCCTGAAGTCGACGAGCTTCAGCCAGACACCGTTGCCCGCGGCGCACCGCTTCACGCTCCTCGTGCCCGGGCGGCACGAGCAGGACGTGATGGGCCAGACGCTCGACATGCTCGCCACGCAGGACCACCCGGACTTCGAGATCATCGCGATCGTCGGCGAGGACGACCCGGAGACCGACGCGGTCGTCCGGGCCGCCGCGGCCCGCCACCCGTCCCTCATCAAGGTGGTCGTGGACGACACGGCGCCGAAGAACAAGCCGAAGGCGATGAACCTCGCCCTGCAGTACGCGACGGGCGACATCGTGGGCGTGTTCGACGCCGAGGACGAGGTCTACCCGCGCCTGTTGAGCCTCGTCGACTCGCGGTTCCAGGAGACCGGTGCCGACGTCGTACAGGGCGGTGTGCAGCTCATGAACTTCCGGTCGAGCTGGGGTCCCGCCTGCACTTCCACGCCGGTTCGAAGTTCATCCCGCTCGGCGGCAACACCGTGTTCGTGACGAAGGAACGCCTCGACTGGTCGAACGGCTGGGACGCACACTGCCTTGCAGAGGACTGCGAGCTGGGTGTGCGGCTGTCCGCCGACGGCGCGAAGGTCGTCGTCGCCTACAGCCCTGAAGCCGTCACCCGCGAGGAGACCCCGCCCACGTTCGCGTCCCTGCTCAAGCAGCGGACCCGGTGGAACCAGGGGTTCCTCCAGGTGCTCGGGAAGGGGGAGTGGAGGAAGCTGCCCTCGTTCCGTCAGCGGTTCTTCGCGCGGTACATGCTGACGATGCCCTTCGTCCAGGCCGCGACCGGCCTGCTGATCCCGCTGAGCGCCCTGATGATCCTCTTCGTCAAGGTGCCCACCGCGATCGCGCTCATGACGTTCATCCCCGTGGCGCCGACGCTCATGCTGCTCGCCGTCGAGGTCGTCGGGCTGAACGAGTTCGGCCGGCTGTACCAGGAGAAGGTCCGGGCGCGTGACTACGTGTTCCTCGTGCTCGGGCTCGTGCCGTACCAGGTGTTCCTCGCCGCGGCTGCGGTCCGGGCGGTCGTCCGGCACGTCAAGGGCCAGAACGGCTGGGAGAAGACCGAGCACACCGGCCAGCACCGCACGGGAGCCGTGCAGCAGGAGGTCGTCGGGTTCGCGAACGCCGTGACCACCGACGCCGGGACCCGCGAACTCGCCGGTTCGACCGCAGGAGGTGGCCGATGAGCGCCAGCATCACCCACACCACCGGGATCCCGGTCCGGGGGGCTGCATCGTTCTCCGGCGTCCGCGGGTGGTTCCGGGTCCATGCAGCCAGCCTCGGCTGGCTCGTGCCGGTCCTCGCCGTCACCGTCGTCGTGCAGGCGTGGAACATGGCCGGCACGCCGCAGCGCATCGACGACGAGGGCACCTACACGGCGCAGGCCTGGGCGATCGGGCACCTCGGCGAGCTCACCCACTACACGTACTGGTACGACCACCCGCCGCTCGGGTGGATCCAGATCGCCGGGTACACCGCGTTGACGGGCGCCTTCGCCCGCTACCCGTTCGCCGTCGAGGCCGGCCGCGAGGCGATGGTCTTCTTCGCCGCCGTGTCGAGCCTCCTGCTCTTCGTCCTCGCTCGCCGACTCGGCGCTGGTCGGGCGACCGCGGCCGCGGCAGGGCTCGTGTTCGCGCTCTCCCCGCTGGCCCTGCAGTACCACCGCACGGTCTACATCGACAACGTGGCGACGCCGTGGCTCCTCGCCGCGTTCGTCCTCGTGCTCAGCCGGCGTCAGCAGCTCGCCGGGTTCGCCGGGGCGGCAGCCTGCCTGGGCGTGGCCGTGCTCTCGAAGGAGACCTACCTGCTCGCGCTGCCGTTCCTCGTCTGGATCGCCGTGCGTCGGGCCGACCGCAGCACACGCCGGTACACGCTGAGCGTGGCCGGCGCGGTCCTGGTCGTGATCGGTGGAGGGTACCTGTTGCTCGCCGCGGTCAAGGGCGAACTCCTGCCCGGCAGCGGCCGGGTGAGCCTCCTCCAGGGCATCACCTACCAGCTCGGATCCCGTGCCGCGTCCGGCTCCGTCTTCGACGCGGGGAGCCTGGCGAACCAGGCGGCGTCCCAGTGGTGGGCGCTCGACCCCGTGTTCATCGTGCTCGGCACGGTCGCGGCGGTCGTCGGGCTCTGCTCGCGATGATGTTCCGTCCGAACGGGTACCTGCCGGTGCCCTACGTCATCGTGCT
Source organism: Curtobacterium sp. Csp1 (assembly GCF_013347185.1). Classification (NCBI taxonomy): domain Bacteria; kingdom Bacillati; phylum Actinomycetota; class Actinomycetes; order Micrococcales; family Microbacteriaceae; genus Curtobacterium; species Curtobacterium sp. Csp1. The sequence continues at coordinate 3,815,745 of NZ_CP054594.1, read as the reverse complement.
CGTCCCGTTCGCGGCGCTGCTCGTGGCGTACACGGCCGAGCGGGCGGTCCTCGCCGTCGCGGGGCGGACACGCAGCCGCGCGGGGAGCCGGATCGGCGGCGTCGCACGACGCGGGCTGGGGGCTGCCTGGGTCGCCGTCACCGCGACCGCGCTCGCCGTGGCCGTCCCCCTCTGGGGCGTCCAGCTCCGCGGGTTCCTGGTCGCGGACCTGGACCGGCCGATGCAGCAGGCCGAGCAGTGGGTCGGCGACAACGTCCCGAAGACGGTTTCGCCCGCGACAACGTGATCTGGTACTACAAGCTCGACACCGACGCCGCCGTGCAGCGCCAGTCGCCGAACGGGTGGAAGGACTCGGACTACGTCGTCACGACCGACTCGATGCGCACCGGTGGCAACTCGTCGCGGGACGTCTCGCTCGCGGTCCAGAACTCGACGAGTGTCGCGAGCTTCGGCACCGGTGACCAGCGCGTGGACGTCCGTCGCATCCACGCAGCGGGGACGACAGCCGCGGACGAGGCCATCACCGCCGCCACGAACGGGCGGAAGACGATGGGCACCGAGCTGGCACAGAACCCGGCGCTCCGTGCCGACGCCGGCACGAGGTCCCAGTTCCGCGCCGGTCAGGTCGACTCCCGTGCGATGCTCGCCCTCGGGCAGGTCCTAGCCGACCAGGACGTCCGCGTCGACCGTTTCACGTCCCTGACCGGCGAGGAGGGGCAGCCGTTCCGACGGGTTGTCCTGCACACGAGCAGCGGCGAGACCGCCGTCCGGGTCGCAGACACCTTCGCGGCGATGAGCGAAGCGATCCGACCGGCGGACATCGAACGGGACGGCAGCCGGGTCGTCGTGACCTACGCCCCCGCCGACCCGACCACGACGCCGACCACGGCGTCCTGAGGCCGCTGGCTGCGTGCCCACCCACGTGACGAGCAACGGCCGCGAGCGGGCGGCAACGGCCGTACTGGGCACGAGGAGCGAGCAGGTTCCGCCCACCGAACCCGATCCCGGAACCCGACCCCGAGGAGCACCACGATGCACACCACCGACACCACCGACACCACCGACACCACCGACACCACCGACACCACCGGAACCACGAACACCCGCGTCGCGGCGCGGCATGCCCTGTCGCGTCGCGCAGCCCGCCGCCCGCTCGTCGTCGGCGGCGTCGCTGCCGCCCTCGTCGCCGCTGCCGTCGGGCTCACCGTTCCGCAGACGGCGACCGCGGCAACGTCCGGCGACGAGGGCTGGCTGCGCGTCGGTCACCTGTCCCCGGACACCAAGGGGGTCGACGTCGAGCTCACCAGTCTGTCCGGCGGCAAGAAGGTCTTCGAGCTCGACGACGTGACCTACGGCCAGGTCAGCCCGTACCAGGAGCTCCCGGTCGGGACCTACGTGCTGTCCATGCGCGCTGCCGACGACCCGGACTCCACGCCGGTCATCTCGACCGACGTGCAGGTGCAGCAGGGCGACGCGAACACCGTCGTCGCCTACGGCAAGAACGACGACCTCAAGACGACCGCGTTCACCGACGACCTGCAGCAGCCGGGCGACGGCAAGGCGAAGCTGCGGCTCGTGCAGGCGGCGACCACCGCGAAGGAGGTCGACGTCAGCACCGCCGACGGCACCACCGTCGCGCAGGACGCCGCGTTCGGGACCGCGACCCGGTACGCGACCGTCGGTGCGGGGAAGTGGCGGCTCGACGTCTCCGGCGACGGGCAGCGTGGGACCGCTGACGTCGACCTCGCGGGCAACACCGTGTCGACGCTGTTCGTCCTCGACGACAGCAAGGGGGACCTCACCGTCGTCCCGGTGACCGACGCCGCAGCCACGGCGGCCACCCCGTCGGGCGGCGTCCAGACCGGCGGCGGTGGCTCCGCCGCAGGACGTCCCGTCACCGAGTTCACGCACGCGGTCGTCGCGGCGTTCCGCTCGCTCTTCCGCTGACGGGCAGGAGGCGCGGTGCACGTGAGCGGGTCCGCCCACGGGCGCCGCGCCTCCGCCACGACCGTCCCCGACCACCGGAGAGGTACAGCCGGCATGACCCGCAAGACCTGGATACCCATCGCCGCCGCGGCGACGCTCGTCGTCGCCGTCGGCGCCGCGCTCGTCGCCGTCCGCCCGTGGAGCGCGACGGCGCCGCAGGCCTCGATCACCTCGAACGCCACCTCGACGTCCGCTCCGGACGTCGACCGGAGCGCCGCGCAGTTGCGCTCCGACTTCATCGACCGCTACGTGCGCGACGGCCGGGTCGTCCGGACCGACCAGGGCGGCGACACCGTGAGCGAGGGGCAGGCCTACGGCCTGCTCGTCGCCTACGCGAGTGACGACCGGAAGACCTTCGGCGAGGTCTGGTCGTGGACGGAACGCCACCTGCTGACGGACGACCACCTGCTGGCGTGGCGGTGGACACCAGGAGCCGGCGTCGCGGATGACCAGTCCGCGAGCGACGCCGACCTCGACGCGGCCCGCGCCGCCGCGGCGATCCTCGACCACGAGACCGCCGAGACCGACCTCGGCACGATCCTGTTGCCAGGGCCGTGGGCCGACCGGGAGCCCTACCGCTACAACGCGTCGTACGCATCGCCGGCGGCGTTCCGCGTCCTGGAGCGTGCGACCGGTGACCGACGTTGGGCAGCGCTCGCGGACGGGTCCCGCGCCGCGACCGCCGCGGTCCTCCGGGCCAGCTGCAGTCGACCCGATGGCGGCGTCCGGCGACCAGGGACCGGTCGTCTACGGGTGGGACGCGATGCGACTCCCGCTCCGTTGGGCCGAGGCCTGCTCCGCACCTGACCGGGCCCTCGCCGGGCAACTCGCGCCCACGCTGCGGCGCGTGACCACGGACACCAGTGCGCTCGCCTACGCCGCCCGGGCGGCCGCCGAGCAGGCGGACGGTTCGTCGTCGGCGGTGACCGCGGACCTGCGTCGGAGCGACCGGACGTCGGCGACGACCCGGACGTACTACGGCGACGCCTGGGCGGCGCTCGGCGCGACGATGCTCACGTCGGACGTCCTCGGCGGGTGCGCGGTCGGTCCCCGGAGCGACTCGTGAGCGGACGCCGGGCCGCTGCGCCGCGTCGCGAGCACCCGACCACCGTGGTGCGCGGGCCTCGTCGTCGGCGGCATCGCCGGGGTGGCCGTCGCAGCGACCGGCGCCGGCGGCGCTGCGACCGGCCGTGCCGCGGGGACCAGCGCGTCGGCGTCGACCGATCCCGGCGCCGCGAGGAACGGGTCCGGCGGGAGCGACACGTCCGGGTTCCAGGACCCGGCCGCACCGGCGGCGCGGTCGAACGCGACGCCGGTCCGTGTGGAGATCCCGGCGATCGGCGTCTCCTCGGGGCTGGAGGACCTCGGCCGCGGTCCCGCCGGCGAGCTGGACCCGCCGAAGGACTGGGACAGTGCCGGCTGGTTCTCCGGTGGGATCGTCCCCGGGCAGGTCGGTCCCGCGGTCATCGCGGGCCACGTCGACAGCCCGACCAGCGCCGCCGTGTTCTACCGTCTCGACGAACTCGTGCCCGGTGACCAGGTGCAGGTCGGGATGTCCGACGGGACCACCCGTACGTTCACCGTCGAGCGGTCCGAGCGTGCGGCGAAGTCCGCCTTCCCGACGAGCGACGTCTACGGCAGTGCGCCGACGCCCCAACTCCGGCTGATCACGTGCGACGGCACCTTCGACACCGCGACCGGCCACTACACGGACAATCTGATCGTGTTCGCAGACCTGTCGTCAGGATAGGCCCGACGCGCTTCGGTATCGTCTGACCCGACCCGCAAGGAGCACCATGAGCAAGTCCCTGGTCATCATCCCGACCTACGACGAGGCGGAGAACGTCCGTCCGATCGTCGCGCGCACCCTCGCCGCGACCGACGACAGCGTGCACGTGCTGGTCGTCGACGACAACTCCCCGGACGGCACCGGCGACATCGCCGACGCGATCGCCCGTGAGACCGACCGGGTGCACGTGATGCACCGCACGGTCAAGGACGGCCTCGGCGGCGCGTACCTCGCGGGGTTCGCCTGGGGTCTGGAGCACGGGTACGACAAGCTCGTCGAGATGGACGCCGACGGCTCGCACCACCCGGAGTACCTCCCGTGGATGCTCGAGCTCGCCGACTCGAACGACCTGGTCCTCGGTTCCCGTTGGATCAAGGGCGGTGAGGTCGAGAACTGGCCCTGGTACCGCGAGCTGCTGTCCCGCGGCGGGAACCTGTACACCCGGATGGCGCTCGGCATCGCCGTGCGGGACGCGACGGGCGGCTTCCGGGTCTTCACCTCGTCGGCGTTCGAACGGATCGACCTGGCCGGTGTCGCCTCGAAGGGCTACTGCTTCCAGGTCGACCTGTGCTGGCGCGCCCTCGAGGCCGGCCTGCGCGTCGTCGAGACGCCCATCACCTTCACCGAGCGCGAGTTCGGCGTCTCGAAGATGAGCGGCAACATCGTGCGCGAGAGCCTGACCCTCGTCACGAAGTGGGGCATCGACCGCCGGCTCCGCGAGCTCCGCTCGCTCATGCGCGATCACCGGCGGCTGCCCTCGGTGCGCCGCAACGCGCACGCGGTCGGCGACCGCACCGCCTGACGCGGCGGGTCTGCCGGACCTGCAGGACGGACGGGAGGCGCGGTGCCGGCTGGCACCGCGCCTCCCGTCCGTCCGGTGGTCGCCTCGGCGACCCCCGTCGCCTTGGTGAGCGCCGTCGCCGTGGTGACCACCGTCGCCGTGGTGACTACCGGAGCACGACGACCCCGCGGCCGTCGAAGTGGACGCGGCCGTCCTCGACCGAGGCCGACCCGAACCGGTAGAGCTCCTCGCCCGAGCTGTCCGGGACCGGCACGTCCGCGGCATCGTCGGCGAAGTGCACCACGACGTGGACGGGCGCTGCGTCAGGTCCGAGCAGCCCGCGCGTGAGCACGAGCCACCGGTCGTCCGCGTCGAAGCGGACCGCGTTCGCCTCGTAGCGGTGGTCGACGAACGCCTGCTCGGTCCGACGCAGCGCGACGAGCACCCGGTAGGCGCGGAGGATCGCCGCACCCCGCTCCGAGGTGACGTCGGCCCATTCGAGCTTGGAGTTCGTGAACGTCGTCGGGTCCTGCGGGTCGGGCACCGTCGACTCGTCCCAGCCGTGCTGCGCGAACTCCTTGATGCGTCCCTCGGCCGTCACCTTGCCGAGTTCGGGCTCCGGGTGCGAGGTGAAGAACTGCCACGGCGTCGTCGCAGCGAACTCCTCGCCCATGAACAGCATGGGCGTGAACGGCCCGAGCAGGGTCAGCGCGGCCGCGATGACGAGCGACTCGTCGTCGAGGGTCGCGGCGAGCCGGTCACCTGCGGCCCGGTTGCCGATCTGGTCGTGGTTCTGGTTCGCGACGACGAGGGCGGTCGCGGGCGAGGTCCCGCGGTCGATCGGTCGACCGTGCCGCTTCCCGCGGAACGACGACCACGTACCGTCGTGGAAGAACCCGTGGTCCAGGACCTTCGCGAGCGCCGACAGCGGGGCGAAGTCGGCGTAGTAGCCGTTCGTCTCCCCGGTCACCGCCACGTGCACGGCGTGGTGGAAGTCGTCGGACCACTGACCGGTGAGGCCGTACCCGCCGGCTTCCTGCGGGCGGAACATGACCGGGTCGTTGAGGTCCGACTCCGCGATGAGCGACAGCGGGCGTCCGACGGACTGCGCGTACGCCTCGGTCTCGGAGGCCATCGCCTGCAGGACGTGGGGCCGGGTGGTGTCGCGGATGGCGTGCACCGCGTCGAGGCGGAGCCCGTCGACGTGGTGGTCGCGACGTTGACCGAGTCACCCCACGTGTTGCCGAGCCCCTGGAGCAGGTACGGCCCGTACAGCGGCAGGTAGTTCCCGCTGGGCCCGAGGTGGTTGTACACGACGTCCTGGATGACGCCGAGTGGTGCACGGCGAACCAGCCGACACCGTCGTAGCCCCAGTTCCACTCGCCGTTCACCGCGTTGACGGGGAGCAGCTCGACGAACTCCACCCCGAGCTCGACGAGGTGGTCGAGCTTGGCGGCCGCGGCGTCGAGCGTGCCCTCGGGGGTGAAGGTGCCGACGTGCATCTCGTAGATCACGGCCCCACGGGCGGGCCGACCGGTCCACGAATCGTCGGTCCAGGCGAAGCGCTCGGGGTCCACGACCTCGGACGGGCCGTGCACGCCCTCGGGCTGGTACCGGCTGCGCGGATCGGGTCGGACGGAGTCGTCGTCGTCGATGCGGAAGCCGTAGCGCGCGCCGACGACGGGGACGACCTCGTCGGTCGCCCACCAGTCGTCCTCGCCGCGGGTCATGGCGTACTCGGTACCGTCGACGACCAGGCGCACGCGCTCGGGGTTCGGCGTCGGCCTGCTGGTCGGAGACCGCAGCGGTGTTGTTCGTGCTCGTGCCGGGGTCCGCGCCGGACGTCACCGGTGCGGCGTCGTGCTCGGCTCCGTTGGGGTCGGCGTCGGCGACGTCCGCCGGGACGAGCAGGGCGACGGGCAGGTCGGCGAGACCGGTCAGCAGGTCGACCCGGTCGGCCGGCACCGGGTGGACGAGCGTGTCGCCCCACCCTCCGACGCGCTCGAGCCCGACGGGCAGCCGCGTCGCGACCGTCACGGCACCGCCGCGGTCGAACGCGAGCACGTGGTCGGCGGCGATGCCGGTGGCCTCGAGCCCGAGGTACCGGGTGAAGAGCTCGGGGTGATCGCGTCGGATCCGCAGGGCGCGGCTCGTCACGAGGACCTTCGCCGCACCGTCCAGGCCGACCTCGGGTAGCTGCTCCGGACCGGTGCCCTCGGGGCCGTCGAGCGTTGCGAGGACGTGCCGCAGCTCCGTGTGGTCGACCGGGCGGCGGTTGTCCGGGTCGACGAGCGAGCGGTCCCACGCCTCGGTGCCCTGGTAGACGTCCGGGACGCCCGGCATCGTCAGCTGGACCAGCTTCTGCGCGAGCCCGTTCGACCAGCCGGCCGCGTCGATCGTGCGGTCGAGCTCGTCGAGCACCGCGACCACGCGCGGGTCGTCGAACGCGGCGTCCACGAGGGCGTGCATCTGCTGTTCGAAGGCCTCGTCCGGTTCGGTCCAGGTCGTGCTGTCTCCGGCTTCGCGCGAGGCCTTCTCGGCGTACGCGTGCAGGCGCTCGCGGCTGGCCGGTCGGGCACCCACGATCGCCTGCCAGAGCAGGTCCGCGAACACCGCGTCGTCGAGCGGCGCGAGGGCGTTCAGCTGCTCGAGGGCGCTCGACCACTCCGACCCGAGCTCGGCGAGCACCGCGATGCGGGCGCGGTCGTGTGCGGCCAGCTGCCCTGACGCTCGCGCTGCGCCTGGTGGAAGTCGTCGACCGACACCGCGAACACGCTCGGGTCGCCGCCGACCTCGCTCAGGGAGCTCAGGCGCGACGTCCGGTAGAACGCGGTGTCCTCGACGCCCTTCGCCATCACCATGCCGGAGGTCTGCTGCAGGCGGAGCGCCGCGGCGTGCCCGGGGTCGACGAGCGCCGGCGCGATCCGGTCGATCACGTCGTCCAGGTCCGGTCGCGTCTCGGCTGCGCGCTCCAGGGCGGCGATCAGGTGGTGGACGCCCTCGGGCAGGTAGGTGCGGTAGACGTCGAACGATGCGACGATCTCGGCCACCGCGTCGACCACGCGCTCCTGCGGCAGGTCACCGGCCGTCGACGCGAGGAGCCGGGCGAGTCGCGCGACCTCGCTGCCGAGGATCCCGTCGGCGATGCCTCGGCGGGTGTCGTGGGTCAGCTGCTGCCAGTCGGCCGGTTCGGCACCGGACGCGGCGGTCAGCGCCTCTTCGCCCGCGGGGTCGACGAAGACGCGGTCGACGACGCCGAGCGCGTCGTAGCCGGTGGTGCCGTCGACGGGCCACGAGGACGGGAGCTGCTCGCCCGGCTCGAGGATCTTCTCGACCAGCGTGTAGGCCCCGCCGGTCAGGTCCGCGAGGTCCTGCAGGTACACGGCCGGGTCGTACAGGCCGTCCGGGTGGTCGATGCGCAGGCCGTCGACGAGCCCGTCGCGGAACCAGCCGCCGATCGTGTCGTGCGAGGCCGCGAACACCTCGGGCTCCTCGACGCGGATCGCCGCGAGGGTGTTCACCGCGAAGAACCGGCGGTAGTTCAGCTCGTGGTCCGCGCGCTTCCAGTGCACGAACGCGTAGTGCTGGCGGGCGTGCACGGTCTCGACGTCGTCGCCGTCCTGCACGGTCCCGGGAGCGGTCGGGTAGGCGGTCTCGCCGACGTACAGCCGACCGTCACGCAGCTCGACGGCGTCGAGCAGGCGGTCGTCGAGCACGGGGACGCGGACCTTGCCGTCGCCGGCTTCCCAGTCGACGTCGAACGCCCACGCGACCGGGCTGGCCTGGCCCTGTTCGAGCAGCGACCACCACCACGGGTTCGCCTCGGGCGTCGCGACGCCGACGTGGTTCGGGACGACGTCGACGAGCACGCCGAGTCCGGCGGCGTGGGCGGCCTCGGCGAGCCCGCGCAGCGCTGCGTCGCCGCCGCGCTCGGTGTCGACGTGGGAGTGGTCGACGACGTCGTAGCCGTGCTGCGAACCGGGCTCTGCCTGCAGCACGGGGGAGAGGTACACCCAGTCGGCGCCGAGGTCGCGGATGTGCTCGACCACGTCCTGCGCCCGGGTCAGGTCGAAGTCGGGTGTGACCTGCAGTCGGTAGGTGGACGTGGGGACGCGTCTGGCGGTCACCTGGTGGCTCCTGTGCTGTCGGGTTCGGGAGTGGCGCTGTAGTCGGCCGGCTCGGAGCTCGCGGGCTCGGAGGTCGACGGGTCGGTGCCCGCTGGGTCCGTCGCCGAGGTGGTGGGCGAGGCCGCGGGGTTGGTCGGCGTGGACGGCTTCGTGTCCGTGGCGGCGTCGACCGGGGCCGTCGTGACCTCGTGGTCCGGCTCGGCACGGAGCACGATCATCGACCGCGCGGGGACGTCGAGCGGCGTCCCCGCGTCGAGGACCTCGTCGCGGGCACCCGGATCGGCGGTGTCGATCCGCACGGTCCACCCCGGCGAGTACTCCTCCGGGGGCAGGGTGAACGTCACGACGTCGTCGTGCGCGTTGTAATACGTCAGGAACGCCACGTCGGTGACCCGCTCGCCCCAGCGGTCGCGCCCGCGGATGCCCTCGCCGTTCAGGTACATGCCGACGCTCTTGCCGAAGCCGGAGTCCCAGTCCTCGGGGTCCATCGCATCACCGGAGGGCGTCAGCCACACGACGTCGGGGAGCGGCTCGCCCTCGCTCCGGCGGACCGGACGGCCGTTGAAGTACCGCGTGCGGCGGAAGGTCGGGTGGTCGTGCCGGAGCTTCACGACGTCGGCGGTGAACTGGATGAGCTCGTCGTCGGCGTGCTCCCAGTCGATCCAGCTGATCGGCGAGTCCTGGGCGTAGACGTTGTTGTTGCCGCCCTGGGTCCGCCCGAGCTCGTCACCGTGCGCGAGCTGCAGCCGGAGCGCGTGCACCGCCGGGTCGTCGGTCGGCCCCTCGACGCCGGAGTTCCACGAGCGGTTGTGGCTCTCGCCGTCGTTGTTGTCCTCGCCGTTGGCCTCGTTGTGCTTCTCGTTGTAGGCGACGAGGTCGTACAGCGTGAAGCCGTCGTGGGCGGTGATGAAGTTGATGCTCGCCTTGGGGGTCCGGCCGTCGTGCTCGTACAGGTCGGCCGACCCGGAGATGCGGGACGCGAACTCGCCGAGGGTCGACGGCTCACCGCGCCAGAAGTCGCGCACGGTGTGCCGACCTGGTAGCCGCCGGGACCGACGTCCCACGGTTCCGCGATGAGCTTGACCTGCGACACGATCGGGTCCTGCTGGACCAGTTCGAAGAAGGCTGCGAGCCGGTCGACCTCGTAGAACTCCCGCGCCAGGGCGGCCGCGAGGTCGAAGCGGAACCCGTCCACGTGCATCTCCGTCACCCAGTACCGCAGCGAGTCCATGATCAGCTGCAGCGAGTGCGGGTGACCCACGTTGAGCGAGTTGCCGGTGCCCGTGGTGTCCATGTAGTACCGCTTGTCGTCCTCGACCAGGCGGTAGTAGGCGGCGTTGTCGATACCGCGGAACGACAGCGTCGGCCCGAGGTGGTTGCCCTCGGCGGTGTGGTTGTAGACGACGTCGAGCACGACCTCGATCCCCGCACGGTGCAGCTCGCGCACCATCGCCTTGAACTCCTGCACCTGCTGCCCGCGGTCGCCGGACGACGAGTAGTGCGAGTGCGGCGCGAAGAACCCGATGGTGTTGTAGCCCCAGTAGTTCGACAGCCCCTTCTCCTGCAGGGTGGAGTCGTTCACGAACTGGTGCACCGGCATGAGCTCGAGGGTGGTGACGCCCAGACGCTTCAGGTGCTCGATGACCGCCGGGTGCGCGACGCCGGCGTAGGTGCCCCGTTGTTCTTCGGGGACGTCGGGGTGTGTCTCGGTGAGGCCCTTGACGTGGGCCTCGTAGATGACGGTCTCGCCGTACGGGATGCCCGGCGACCGGTCGCCCTGCCAGTCGAAGAAGGGGTTGATGACGACCCCCTTCATCATGTGGGGCGCCGAGTCCTGGTCGTCGGTCGAGTCCGGGTCGCCGAACGTGTACGAGAACAGCGCCTGGTCCCAGTCGATGTCGCCACTGGTCGCCTTGGCGTAGGGGTCGAGGAGCAGCTTGTTCGGGTTGCCGCGCAGTCCGCTCGCCGGGTCGTACGGGGCGTGCACGCGGAAGCCGTACTCCTGCCCCGGTGCCACGTTGGGCAGGTACGCGTGCCAGACGTGCGCGTCGACCTCGACCAGGTCGACGCACTCCTCGTTCCCAGCGTCGTCGAAGAGGCACAGTTCCACGCGGTCGGCGACCTCGCTGAACAGGGCGAAGTTCGTGCCGCTGCCGTCGTAGGTCGCCCCGAGGGGGTACGGACTGCCGGGCCAGGTGTGCAAACGGTCCTCCAGGTGTGGGTGCCGCCAACGTATCGGCGCGGCCCCTCCGCGTCCGCAGACAAGCCCCAGCAGTGGACGAGGGTGACTCCGCGCGTCGCTGTGGAGGAGTGGCCGAGTAGCCTCGCGCGCATGGCCAACATCGTGAGTCAGATCGCAGACAAGGTGCGCCCGATCGGCGTCTCCACCAACTACGGCGAGCCGGTCGAGGTCGGCGACCAGACCCTCATCCCGGTGTCGCTGGGCTGGTTCGGCTTCGGCGGCGGCGGGGACGGCGACGACAACGGCGGCGGGGGTGGCGGCGGCGTGTCGATCCCCGTCGGCCATCTCGCTGCTCGCGGTCAGCATCCCGACCATCTGGGTGACCGGCAAGGCGCTCGCCAAGGTGGTCCGCGCACTCAAGAAATGACCACAGGACGGACGGGAGGATCGTGGCGACGCCGCCACGGTCCTCCCGTCCGTCATCTGGTCGTCACCCGTCTAGACTGCTGCCACACACACGGGAGTCCGGGACCACCGGGCTGAGAGGGAGCGAACGGCGCTCCGACCGTCGAACCTGATCCGGGTCATGCCGGCGCAGGGAGGAGTCAGCACCATGCCTGCAACCATGCAGTCCACCGTCCCGTCCACCACCCTCCGGCGGTCGCTCCGCTGGCGCGTGGTCGACATCGTCGTCGCCAGCGTCCTCGCGGTCGCGATCGGCGTCGTCTTCAAGCTCTGGGAGTTCGGCTACGAGCCGCTCAGTGCGGGAGCCGCCCTCGTCCTGCCGGGATCGCAGTCGCTGTTCGGCGGCGTCTGGCTGCTCGCCGGGCCGATCGTCGCGATCGTCGTGCGGAAGCCCGGAGCCGCCCTGTACGCCGAGATGGTCGCCGCCTCGGTCGAGGCGCTGCTCGGCACGCAGTGGGGGTGGCTGACGCTCGAGGCCGGCCTCGTGCAGGGCCTCGGCGCCGAGCTCGTCCTCGCGCTGTTCCTGTACCGCGTGTACCGGCTGCCGGTCGTCGTCACCCGGGGCTCGACGTCGGGTTCAAGGCCGTCTACGTCGTGTGCGCCGTGGTCTCCGGCGCCGTCATCGCGGGTGCCGGGTCCTGGGCCATCGTCCGGGCGCTCGCCGCGACCGGAGTCCTGTCGCAGTTCGCGGTCGGCCGGGAGCACGCCAAGCGCACGACCCGCAGCGCGGCGTGACGGCCGTGTCCGCCGGTCGCGCGGACGCAGCGCCCGCGACCGAGGTCCCGGCGAGCACCGGCCCGGCCGGCATCGTCTTCCGTGACTGGGGGTGGCGCTACGCCGCCCGCGACGAGTGGGCGATCCGCGGAGTCGACCTCGCGGTGCGCCCGGGGGAGCGGGTCGCCGTCGTCGGACCGTCCGGCGCGGGCAAGTCGACGCTGCTGCGGGCCGTCGCCGCGGTGCTGCCCGACGAGCCGGACCCCGAGGACGACACCGCCGCGGCCGTCCAAGGCGCGGTGCTCGTCGACGATGCCGCACCGGGGACGGTCCGCGGGCGGGTCGGCCTCGTCATGCAGGACCCCGAGGCGCACACCGTGATGTCGCGCGTCGGGGACGACGTCGCGTTCGGTTGCGAGAACACCGGCGTGCCGCGGGACGAGACCTGGCGGCGCGTCCGGTCGGCGCTCGACCTGGTCGGCCTTGACCTGCCGCTCGACCGGTCCACGATGCGTCCCGGCGCGCTCGTGCTCGACGAGCCGTGCGCGAACCTCGACCCGGACGGCGTACGTCAGGTGCACGACGCCGTGCGCGCGGTCCTCGACGAGACCGGTGCGACGCTGCTCGTCGTCGAGCACCGGATCGGCACCTGGCTCGACCTGGTCGACCGGCTCGTGCTGCTCGCTCCCGCCGGCGGGGTCGTCGCGGACGGCACGCCGACCGAGGTCCTCGCCGCGCACGGTCCGGCGCTCGCGGCGGCGGGCGTGTGGGTGCCCGGGTCGGAGCCCGCACGGGGCTCGGCTCGGCAGGCGGTCCCCGGGGAGGACCGCGCGCACGCTCGGGCGCTGCTCGACGCTCGGGGACTCGCGACGGCGCGCGGCCGGGGGCACCGGGTCGGCAGCGGCATCGACCTGACGGTCCGGCACGGGCGTGTGCTGGCGGTGACCGGGCCGAACGGCGTCGGGAAGTCGACGCTCGGCCTGACGCTCGCCGGGCTGCTCGCGCCCGACGCCGGCGTCCTCGAGGCCACCTCCGCCCTCCGGCACGGCCTGGCCGGGGCGGCGCCGTCGTCCTGGTCCAGCCGGGAGCTCGCCGGCCGGATCGGGACGGTGTTCCAGGACCCCGAGCACCAGTTCGTCGCGGCCACCGTGCGGCAGGAGCTCGCCGCCGGACCTCGGGCGCTCGGTCAAGCGCACGTCGAGGACCGGGTGGATCGGGTGCTCGACGACCTCGGGTTGGCGCACCTGGCGGACGCGAACCCCTTCACGCTGTCCGGCGGCGAGCAGCGACGGCTCGCGATCGGCACGGTGCTCGTGGCGGAGCCCGACGTGCTCGTGCTCGACGAGCCGACCTCCGGACAGGACCGCGCCACGTGGCAGGCCGTCGTGGACCGGCTCGGCGCGCTCGCGGACGCGGGGACGGCTGTCGTCGCCGTGACGCACGACCGCGACCTGGTGCGGGCGCTCGACGCGGACGAGGTGGTGCTCGGCCCGGAGGGCGTGCGACCGGCCGGCCCGGGCGGTCTGCGGCCGACCGGCCCGGGGACGGCGGACGGTGTCGTCGCCGACGTGACGGGGGATGCCAGGCCGGTCGTCCCGGGGACCGCAGCCGACGCGCGAGGGCGATCCGTGCCTCCCGTCCGGCCCCGCGGGATCCGCGGGGTGCAGCCCGTCGCGTCCCTGCTCGGGGTGCTCGCGCTCGGCCTGCTGCTCGTCCTGAGCCTGGACGTCGTGTCCGCAGCGGTCGCGCTCCTGCTCGAGGTCCTGCTGCTGCCGCTGCTCCGCATCCCCTGGCGCACGCTCCTGCTCCGGACCGCACCCCTGACCGCAGCGGTCCCGCTGACGGCCGTGAGCATCGCGCTGTACGGCCGGCCGTCCGGACGCGAGTGGTTCGACCTCGGCTTCGTGCACGTCACCGACGGGTCGCTCGAGCTCGCCCTGGCGACCGCCCTCCGGGTGCTCGGCGTCGGGCTGCCGGCGATCGCGCTGTTCGTGCGGGTCGACCCGACCGACCTGGCGGACGGGCTGGCGCAGCTCCTGCGGCTGCCCGCGCGGTTCGTGCTCGGGGCACTGGCGGCGGTGCGGATGACGACCCTGCTCGGCGGGGACTGGCGGCAGCTGCGCAGTGCTCGTCGTGCCCGGGGGTTGGCCGACACCGGGCGGCTGCGTCGGGGTGCATCGATGGCGTTCGCGCTGCTCGTGCTCGCGCTCCGGCGGGCGACGACGCTCGCGGTGGCGATGGAGTCGCGTGGGTTCGGGGCGCCGGGTCGGCGGACGTGGGCGCGACCGGCGCGCTTCGGCGGCCCCGAGTGGGCGATGGGATGTGGCGTGTCTGACGGGGTCGTGGACGGCCTCGCGGCTGCGGCGGCAGCTGCCGCTGCCGCTGCTGGTGCTGCTCCGGGTCTCCGTGCGGCTTCCGGGCGGGGGCGGCTCGTCGTGCTGGTCGACGGGCGCTCGGGGACCGGCAAGACGACGCTCGGCGACGCCCTCGGGGACGACGGGCTCCGTGCGGCGGCTGACGCGGTGGTGACGGACGTCCTCGGCGCCCGCTCCGGCTACCGGCGGTGGGACTGGACGACGTCGAGCCCGGCGGGGTGGGAGTCGATCGACCCGGACGTGCCGCTCGTCGTCGAGGGGTGCGGTGCGCTGTCCCGGGCTTCGGCGGCGATCGGCCGTGACGGCGAGGTCTTCGCCCGCGAGTGGGACCGGTGGGCAGCGCAGGAGTCGTCCTTCATCGCGGCGGAGGACCCGGCGGCGCTGGCGGACGTGGTGGTGCGGACGTAGGGGTGCCGGGTGGACCCGGGGTCGCGCCGTGTGGACTCGTGGTCGCTACGCCCACCCGAGTTCGTGCAGCCGCTCGTCGTCGATCCCGTAGAAGTGCCCGATCTCGTGCACCAGCGTCGTGTGGACCTCGTCCCGGAGTTCCTCGACGGTGTCGCACTCCAGCAGGTGCTGCTTCCGGAACACCACGATCCGGTCCGGGAGCTCGCCGAAGCCGTACTGGCCACGCTCGGTCGCGGCGACCCCGTCGTAGACGCCGAACAGGTCGGAACCGTCCTCGGGCTCGTCCTCGACGACGAAGACGACGTTGTCGAGTCCGGCAACCATCTCGTCGGGCAGCCGGTCGAGCTCGTCGGTCACGAGCTCCTCGAACGCGTCGGCGGACATCTCCATCACGGGCACGATCGTGGCACAGCGGACTGTCCGACGGCTGGAGCGTCACGACCCGTCGTCGGTCGACCTCCCCAGCTCGATCCCGGCAGCCGACTGACGTGCAGGGCATCGACCCGCACGAGCTGGTCGTCGATCACCGCGGGACAGCGACTGCTCGCGCACCAGACGGGCGTGGTGTCGACGAGCCTGACGCCGTCCAGGCGGGCGACCAGGCGCCGCTGCTGCGCACTGGGCCGCGTCTCGCACATGGCCGGTCGTCCGCCCGGAACAGCGCAGGACCGGATGTCGGGTCCGACCGGGTTCGGGAGCAGGAAAGCGATGGCCGCGTCGGTCCGCGTCTCGTCGAGCAGATCGCGGAGCCCGTCGACCAGGGGCGTGGACTCATCCCGGGAACCCTCGGCGTTCATCACGAGCACGAGGTCCGGCTGCAGCTCCTCGATCGTCGTCACCACCTGCTGCTTGTGACGCTCGCAACCGTCCCCGTCGGTGTCGAAGTGGATCTCGGCGGCGGTGAAGGGACACCCGAAGCGCGCGAGGTCCAGGATGCGCCACGCAGATCCCTCGCCCTCGACGAGCTGGCCCAGGACCGCGAGTCGGCCGTCAGGCGCGCCGAACGTGCACGACGTCCTGTCCCGCCCTCCTGTCTGTTGCGAGCAGCGGAGCACGTCGGCCCAACGCGGGGACGACACCTGTCGGGTGAGGTAGTCGTCCGCCGAGACGTCGTCGATCGACGGGGTCGTCGACGGCCAGCTGCGGAGACCGAGTCCGGCGCGGATGGCTGCTGCGCGTCGCTGGTCCAGCGCGGGACCGGCCGTGCCGTCCGGGTTGAGGTCGGTGTCGTCCCGGTCCGGGTCGGCGACGGCGCCGGTCCGGTCCGGATCAGCCCGGGACTGGTCTGCTCCGACCGCCTTGACACAGAGCAGGATCGCGATCGTCGAGAGTGCGACCATCCCCGCCAACAGGGCCCGGGACCGGTCCTGTCCGAGTCGCCCCCGGGCGCGGTGTCGGAGGGGGCGTCGCGATCTCGACGGCGTGTCGCGCTCTGGTGCTGACCTGGCCGTCGCCCACGACCGGACCGGGCGTTCGACGCCCCAGGTCGTCGCGATGGACAGGGCGAGGGGGACGAGCAGGGACAAGGGGAGGAGGACGTGGGGCGGGGCACCCGGGAGGACGGCAGGCAGGAGGACGATGACCGGCCAGTGCCAGAGGTAGAGCGGGTAGCTGATCGAGACCAGCCTCGGCGACTCGCGGTTCTGCCCGCCGCTCAGGATGATCCCGGCGGCTGCCAGCGAGCACCGAGACGCTCGTCACCAGCGAGCAGGACCGCCAGGAGCACCGTTCCGCTGCATGCTCGGACCACTCGGCGCAGTCGGTGGTGGTGCCCGAGGGGATCGGGCACGAAGGCCAGCAGTGATCCGCTCGCGAGTTCCCAGACGCGGGACTGGGTCGCGAAGTACCCGCCGACCGGCTCGGCCATGCCCGCACACAGTGCTGACGCGACCGCGAGGACGAGAACGAGCGCGACGGCCGCGCGCCGTGACCACCCCAGGACGAGGACCATCAGGAGCGGCCACGCCAGGTAGAACTGCTCCTCGACCGCGAGCGACCAGAAGTGCTGCAGCGGAGACGGTGGGGCATCCCGCGCGAAGTAGTTCGTCCCGTCCGCCGCGAAGTGCCAGTTCGCTGCGCCGATCGCAGCGAAGACAGCGTCACGAGCGACGCTCGCTGCGCGGCCGCTCGGGAGGACAGCGACGGCGATCACGACGGTGACGGCGATGGTGATCGCCGCGGCGGGCAAGAGGCGGAGGGCTCGGCGTCGAGCGAACCCGAGGAGATCGATCCGTCCGGTGCCGCTGTGTTCGCGGAGCAGGTTCGTCGTGATGACGAAGCCCGACACCACGAAGAAGACGTCGACGCCGAGGTAGCCCCCGACGGGCCGACCGAGCAGATGGTCGAGCACCACAGCGAGGATCGCGACGGCCCGGAGGCCTTCGATGTCCGATCGTCGTGTCGTTGGTGCGGTGGTCACGCGGCCAACGCTAGGAACGACTCTGCGCCTGGAGCGAGTTCTTCACATGTCGTACTTCGCGGGCCCGGTTGTCCACAGGCTGACCGCGTCGTCGCGACAACGGAGAAGCCCCGGTCCGAAGGACCGGGGCTTCTCTCGATGGGGTGAGTAACGGGTCTCGAACCCGCGACCTCCTAGACCACAACCAGGCGCTCTACCAACTGAGCTATACCCACCATGCTGTCCCCGGACCAGCCGGAGCAACCCCTCAATAGTAGTACATGCCGCGGCCTGCGTGGACCACTACTCGGCCGCGGGCTGGGCGAGCCGCGGAGCCCACTGCTCGACCACCGCGGCGGCGACGGCACGCACGTCCTCGGTCGTCGGGCCGGGCTCGGGGATGAAGCCCGCGC
The DNA here is from genome assembly GCF_013347185.1 of Curtobacterium sp. Csp1. Classification (NCBI taxonomy): domain Bacteria; kingdom Bacillati; phylum Actinomycetota; class Actinomycetes; order Micrococcales; family Microbacteriaceae; genus Curtobacterium; species Curtobacterium sp. Csp1. The sequence continues at coordinate 3,798,107 of NZ_CP054594.1, read as the reverse complement.
GTCGGTAGTACTCGAGTTCGCGGATGGACTCGAGGATGTCGGCGAGGGCGCGGTGCCCGCCGTGCTTCTCCGGCGCGTTGAAGTAGACGCGCGGGAACCAGCGGCGGCAGAGCTCCTTGATGCTGGAGACGTCGACGCTGCGGTAGTGCAGGTGACCGTCCACGCGCGGCATGTACTTGGCGAGGAAGGCGCGGTCGGTGCCGATCGTGTTGCCGGCCAGGGGAGCGGAGCCCTCGGCGGGGACGTGCTGGAGGATGTACTCGAGCACCTGGTACTCGGCGTCGGCCAGGCTCACGCCGTGCGGGATCTCGTCGATGAGCCCCGAGGTCGTGTGCATGTTCGTGACGAACTCGTTCATGTTGTCGAGTGCGGACTGGTCCGGCTTGATGACGATGTCGAACCCGGGGTGCACGGGGACGAGGTCGAAGTCGGTGATGACGACGGCCACCTCGACGAGCTCGTCGACCTGGAGGTCCAGGCCGGTCATCTCGCAGTCGATCCAGACGAGGCGGTCGTTCGCAGTTGCCATGCGGACGATCCTATTCCGCGGGTGTGACGCTGCTGTCCGTGCTCCCGCGCCTGTGGATGCCAGCCCGGGCCGGGTGCGCGTCGGACCGGCCGCGCCCAGCGGCGATGCGCAGCGTCGCGGACGGCCCGTGCCTCCAGTCCGGACCGGCCGAGCTGTCCGAACTGTCCGACTCGGGCGACCAGCTGACGCTCCGTCCGCGAGCGGGAGGAATCGGCGCGTCGCCCTCTGGACTTGCTGCACCTTCCGCCCGCTCGCGTTCCCGCACTGCCGCCCGGTGCCGCACGCCGCCCGTACCGAACGCGATCGGTCTCGCGAGCGGGCGGGATCCGCGTCTCATCCGCCCGGACCGCCGCACACACCGCCCGCTCGCGGCTGGGCGCGGTTCCAGCGCATCCACGCACCGCGGCCCACGGACCACGGACGCGGCCCGCGAGCGGGCGGAAACCGACCCGCCCGGCGCGAGACCGCCGCGCACTCCGCCCGCTCGCTCCCGAAACCCGCTCGCTCCCGAGGCCCGCTCGCTCCCGAAACCCGCTCGCTCCCGAGGCCCGCTCGCCCCCGAGACCCGCCCCGCCCCCGAGACCCGCTCGCCCCCGAGACCCGCTCGCCCCCGAGACCCGCCCCCGACCCGCGCGCGGGCGCGGGCGCGCCAGCCGGCCCCTGCACATGCACGGACGGCCCGGAGCGCCGCAGCACCCCGAGCCGTCCGGTCAGCCCCGTGCCAGGCGTCAGACCATCTCGCCCGCCGAGATCGCCTCGGCCTCGACCCGCTCCGGCTCGGCTCCGTCGTCGACCCTGCGCAGGACCTTCGTCGTCGCGACGACCACCACGAACGCGATCGCCACCGAGACCCCGGCGAACACGTACGCCGCCGAGGGGGCGATCGCGTCGGCGAGCAGCGTCGCGACCGGCGGGGCGATCGCGCCACCGATGAAGCGCACCGCGGAGTACGCGCTCGAGGCGACGGAGCGGGGGAGGTCCGTCGCCTCCATGACGCACTCGGTGAGCACGGTGTTCAGGACACCGAGCACGAGTCCGCCGACGATCACGCAGACGATCAGGCCCGGCTGCGACCGCACGACGACGGCTGCGGCGAACAGGTCGAGCGCGAGCAGGGGCAGCGCGATCTTCAGGACCGTCGTGCGACGGAGCCGGGCGGTGAGCATCGGAGCGACCCACACCGAGGTGACCGCGAGCCCGACGCCCCAGCCGAAGAACGTGAAGCCGATGCCGAGTGCGCCGAAGCCGAGCGGGAACGGCGTGTAGGCGAGCAGGACGAAGAAGCCGATGTTGTAGAAGAGCGCGGTGGCCGCGAGGGCCGCGAGTGCCGGTCGGCGCAGGGCACGGAACGGGGCGGAGAGCCGGGTGGGCGTGGGCTTCTCGAGCCCGGAGCTCTTGAGGAGCGCGACGACGGCGATGAACGCGACGGCCATGAGCGTCGTGACGCCGAAGAACGGGCCGCGCCAGCTCACCGAGCCGAGCAGGCCACCGACGAGCGGGCCGACGGCGATGCCGAGGCCGAGCGCCGCCTCGTACAGGATGATCGCCGACGCGGTGCCGCCCGAGGCCGCGCCCACGATGGTCGCGAGCGCGGTGGAGATGAAGAGTGCGTTCCCGAGGCCCCAGCCGGCGCGGAACCCGATGATGTTCCAGACGCTGCCCGACGTGGCGGCGAGGACCGAGAACACCACGATGAGGGCGAGCCCGATGAGCAGGGTGTTCTTCGGTGACGGCGAGGTAGCTCGTGAAGAGCAGCTCGGTCTGTGCCGCGGTCGCGTGCAGCGAGGTCGCGATGGCGGGGAGGATCGGGTCGACGAGGCCGATGCCCATGAAGGCGACGACGCAGGCGAAGGCGATCGCCCAGACCGCGGAGGACTGCTTGAGGATGCTGCCCGAGGCAGCGGGGGCGTGGGCGTTCACGCGTGGATCTCCGATCTGGTGGACGACGGGCTGGTGAGGGGCGGGCTGGTGGACGACGGGGCGGCGCCCGACGCGCTGGACGACAGGGCGGTCGACGACGGGCCGGCGCCCGGACGACCGGGGGAAGCAACGGCGAGTGGCACGGCGACCCGCGACGCGATGACGTCGGCCGCTTCGTGCAGCACGTCCCACTCGTCGTCGTCCAGGTCGGCGAACACGGGCCCGACGGTCGCGGTGATGGTGGCCCGCCAGGTCACGAGGCGGTCGTGGCCGGCCGGCGTGATCGCGATGAGCTGCCCGCGGGAGTCGTCCGGGTCGACGGTGCGGGTGACGAGCCCGTCCGCGAGCATCCCCGCGACGAGCCGGGTCATGGTCGGCTGCGCGACGCGGGACAGTGCCGCGAGCTCACCGAGCCGCAGGGGCTGGTCGGTCTCGAGGATGCCGAGCGTGCGCCACACGGCCGCTGAGGTCGGGTTCCCCGTCGCTTGCGCGGCCGCGCGGATCAGGCGGTTCACCGAGATGAGGAGCGTCTCGATCGTCTGCGCCCTGGTTGATTCCATAGCGGAACTATATAGCCGACCTATGCATCCGTCAACAGGTCGGCCCTGGTACAAGGGACGCATGAGCGACATCACCATCCACGAGGGCGACGAGTACACCGCGATCTTCCACGGTGGCCCCTTCGACGGGACGACCGACACCCGCACCGCGACGAGCGACGCGGTGGACGACCAGGTCACGGTGTACGCCGACGTCGAGGGCCTGCAGACGGCCTTCACCTACAAGGCCACCAAGACCCGTCAGGTGCTCGACCAGACCTCGGTCGAGTACGCCTACGACGCCGATGACTCCGACCCGGTCGACGACCTGCAGGACCGCGGGGACCGCAGCGGCGAGTTCGACCGCGAGTAGCCACACCGCCCGGGTCGACCCGTCGAGCGCCGCGTGCCCCGATCCGATCGGGAGTGCACGCGGCGCTCGCTGCGTTGTGCCCTCCGTGCGACTCGACCTGTGGACCTCCGCCTTCTGCGCGCCGTGCGCTGCGGCCCGCCGCGTCGCCGGTGAGGCGGCGGCCCTCGTCCCCGGACTGGCCGTGCGCGAACGCGACGTGGCCGACGACCCCGACGGCGCCGAGGCCGTCGGCATCCGCTCGACGCCCACGATCATCGTCCGACGCGAGGACGGCACCGAGGTCTTCCGCTCGCCCGGCGTCCCGTCCCGCGACCAACTGCTGGTGGCGGTGGCGAAGGCGCTCTGACGTCCGCCCCGCCGGTCACGGAAGCCTGCTGACGAACGGCCTGGAGGCACGGTGCGGCTCCGCCCCGCCGCCCACCCGGTCAGGTGGTTCGGTTCGCACCCCCAGTGCCGGCTCCCACGGCGTCCCGCTGGGAGCGGGGTGGCAGCACGAGGGCCGCGTCGCTCGCGCCGGGTCGCAGCACCACCCGCCGCAGTCGACGGAGCACGCGCTTCACGGTCCGCACCGGCGTGCCGAGGACGAGCGCGACGACGCCGATCGCCGTCCGGTCGGCCGACCCGAGGGCGTTCTTCCGCTCCCACGCCCGACGCAGCGCACCGCCGGCACCATGAGCTCCTCGGCGCGGTCGGCCCAGTCGTCCTCCGCGGGCGGGTGGAAGTGGTTGTCGTGCAGCCACTCGGGTCGGACGGTCCCGAAGCGTCCCTCGACGAGGTCGACGGCGTCGCCCTCGAGCCCGCTGTCCACGAACACCTCGTTGATGAGCGCGCGCGAGACCCCGAAGTCCGTCAGCGTCAACGCCGGGACGCCCCGGGCGACGGCCTCGAGGACCGCCGTCGAACTGATCGTCACGAGTGCCACCGCCCGGTCGAGGTGCTGCGCCATCGGACCGCTCTCGACCACGAGGTTCGCGGGCCGGTCGGCGGGCAGCAGCTCCGGGTAGGGCCACTGCTCCCGGTGCGTCTGGTGCTCCCCGGCCGCCGCACGGACCTTGACGACGACTCGCCACTCCGGGTGGCGCCGGGCGGTCTCGACGAGCCAGCCCACGACGCGCCGGCGGTCCTCGAGGTCCGCGGGCACGCTCGGCTGCGCCGCGAACACGACCGCGTCCCTGCCCCGCTCGTCGCCCCGTCCGCCCGCCCGCTCGTCCCCGAGCCCGCCCTGCCCCCGCGAGCGGGCGAAGGGCAACGTCGCGAGGGCGAACGCGGGTTCGATCCCGCCCGCTGACGCGAGGGCACGGTAGGCGCGGACCTCGCGGTGGCTGTGCAGCACGAACACGTCGGCCCGCGCGCGGAAGAAGACGCCCTTCCACTTCGCCGGGTACGAGATGCCGGGCAGCCCCGTCAGGAGCACCGGCCGCCGCGGGACCCGACGGACGACCTCGTCGACCAGGAGCTCCGCCACCGGGCCGATGCACGCCACCAGGACCGCGTCCGGCGGGTCCGCTCGCAGCCGGTCGACGAGGGCGTCGACCCCGAGGGGCGCCGGCGGTGCCGCTGCGAGGTGCCCGAGTCGGCCGTCCAGACCCCGGAACGCGGACCGGAGCTGCGCAGGGCTCGCCGACCTCGGGGTGTCGACGACGAGCAGCTCCAGCTGCCAGTGCGCGGGAGCGTCGGCGAGCAGGTGGGCGCCCCACTTCGCGAACGAGTCGGTGTCGACCAGGCCGACCACGCGTCGGACGCGGGGTCGGGTGGCGGACGGGAGGCGCGCCTCCAGTCCGTCGGTCGGCTCGCGACGTCCGTCGCTCACGCGCGCGCCCCGCTCACCGGTCCCGCTGGCTCACGCGCCGACGCGGCGGAGCTTGGCCATCGGTGCCTGCTCGCCCGCCGGCGGAATCGGCACTGCGCGCGCGCCCCGCTCACCGGTCCCGCTGGCTCACGCGCCGACGCGGCGGAGCTTGGCCATCGGTGCCTGCTCGCCCGCCGGCGGAATCGGCACTGCATCCGCTCACGCGCCGACGCGGCGGAGCTTGGCCATCGGTGCCTGCTCGCCCGGGAAGATCCTCTTGATCCCGTCGCCGAGTGCGGTCTCGATGATCCGGACGTCGCGGGCGAGCGTCTGCAGGCCGTGCGGCTCGAGCGAGGCGGCGTGGTCGGAGCCCCACATCGTGCGGTCGAGCGTGATGTGGCGCTCGACGGCCGTGGCGCCGAGCGCGACCGCGGCGAGGGAGATCTGCAGCCCCGGTTCGTGCCCGGAGTACCCGACCGGCACCCCGGCGTAGCGACCGGCGAGGGTGTCGATCATGCGGAGGTTGGCCTCCTCGGCGGGGAGCGGGTAGGTCGACGTCGCGTGCATGAGGACCAGTCGCTCGGTGCCGAGGGCCTCGACGGCGCGGTCGATCTGCTCGAGCGTCGACATCCCGGTCGACAGGATGACCGGCTTGCCCGTCGCCGCCACGGCCGCGAGGAGCCCGAGGTCCGTCACCGAGGCCGAGGCGATCTTGTACGCCACGACGTTCAGGTCCTCGAGGAAGGCGACGCTCGGCTCGTCCCACGGCGACGCGAACCAGTCGAGGCCGCGGAGGGTCGCGTGGTCACCGATCTCGATGTACTGCTCGCGGTCGAACTCGACGCGGTGGCGGTACTCCAGGTAGGTCATCTCACCCCACGGGGTGCTGCGCGGCATCTGCTTCATGTGCTCGGGCGTCGAGATCGCCGGGGTGCGCTTCTGGAACTTGACGGCCTGCAGCCCGGCGTCCGCTGCGACGTCGATGAGCCGCTTCGCGATGTCGACGTCGCCGTTGTGGTTCAGGCCGATCTCGCCGATCAGGTACGCGGGGTGGCCGGCGCCGATGGTGGACGTGCCGATGGAGACGGTCATGGGGTTCCGTTCTGTTGGTGCGGGTGCGGGTGCGGGTTCGGGATCCGGTCGGTCGTGGCTGCGAGGGGCCAGCGGGCGGTTCCGGACGCGGCTGCAGGCCTCGTCGTCTGGCGATCTGCGTGCGGGTTCGCCGGGTGTCCGGCCGCTCGGTCGAGGGTGTGAGCGAGCGAGGACGCCAGGGCCAGGTCGGCCGGGTCGTCGACGTCGATCGCGCCCCGGGGATCCACGACCGCGAGCTCGACCCGACCGAAGAAGCGGTGTCGGTGCTCCCGGAGGCCCCTCGTGCGCAGGACGTAGAAGGCGCCGGTCTCGCGGTACTCGGGTTCCCGGTCCTGGCGGCGCGGTCGGATGGCGGCGTCGTGGTTGACCGCGACCGCCCGCCCCTGAGCGTCCGTGCGCCAGAGGAACGCGTGTGAGGGAGCTGCGGCGAACACCACGTCCGCGTGGTCGTCGAGCACGCGGCGGACCGCGGCGTCCAGGTCGACCGGGTCGATGAACGGCGAGGTGGCCTGCAGGAAGACGAGGACCTCTGGGTCGCGGGGCTGGTCGTGCTGGTCCTGCTGGTCTGCGTTGCTCAACGTCGCGAGGGGGTCGAGGGCGTCGAGGGCGTGGAGCAGCGCCGACTCCGAGGTCGCCTCGTCGCCGGAGAGCTCGTCCGGGCGGCGGATGACCCGGGCACCGGCGGCGGTGGCCTCGGCGGCGATGGCGTCCCCGTCCGTCGACACCACCACGGTTTCGATGGTCTCCGTGCGGAGCGCTGCCTCGACGGCACGGCGGACGAGCGACCTCCCCCCGACGGGCCGCAGGTTCTTCCCGGGGATGCCCTTCGAACCGGCGCGGGCGGGCACGACGGCCACGACGGTTCCGCTAGAGCGCATGCACCGGACGGTACGGCGGCGCGGTGTCCCTGAGACGAACGACAGGGAGACGGCCGGGGAACCCTCCGCGTCGCGGGCGCGGGCGCGGGGATCGCGAGCGGGCGGTATGTGTCCGAGAGGCCGTGCGGGACGAGCGAGTTCCGCCCGCTCGGTGCGACGGCTGACAGATGCCGGGTGGGAGAGCGCGAGCGGGCGGAACGTGCGCGGGTGACCGCATGGGGCGAGCCGCTTCCGCCCGCTCGGTGCGCGGGATGGCGGGCGCAGCGTCGGGGGAGCGCGAGCGGGCGGAACCAGTGGCCGTCCGCGCACTGGGGCCGCAGCTTCCGCCCGCTCGGTCCCGGGCCGGAGCGGGAAGTGCCGGGGGATGGCGGGCGCAGCGCCGGGGCAGCGCGAGCGGGCGGAACGTGCGCAGTCGACCGCGCAGGGCGAGCCGCTTCCGCCCGCTCGCCGCGGGGTTAGGGTCGGGGGATGCTCGATGCCGACGACGTCCTCGTCCCGGAGCCCCGCCGTGTCCTGGTCGCCGGGACGACGGGCGTCGGCAAGACCACGACCGCCGGACGCATCGGACGCGCGCTCGGCATCCGGCACACCGAGATCGACTCGATCTACCACGGGCCGGACTGGACGCCGCGGGAGTCCTTCCTCGAGGAGGTCGCGGCGTACACCAGCGAGCCGACCTGGGTGACCGAGTGGCAGTACACGCTCGCCCGGGACATGCTCGCCGCCCGCGCGGACACCCTCGTCTGGATCGACCTCCCCGTCCCGGTCGCCCTGTGGCGGCTCGTGCGACGGACCCTCCGACGACGACTCCGGCGCACACCCCTGTGGAACGGGAACATCGAGCCGCCGCTGTGGACGTTCTTCACCGACCCGGGCCACATCGTCCGGTGGGGGATCCGCGTGCGCCACGAGAGTCGGAAGCGGGTGCCCGCACTCGTCCACACCGCCCCGCACCTGCGGATCGTGCACCTCCGGACGCAGCGCGAGGTCGACCGGTTCGTGCAGCACCTCGCGGAGCGCCGAGGCTAGAATCGACGCCGTCCGCCTCCGTAGCTCAGTGGATAGAGCAGGTGGTTTCTACCCACCGTGCCGCGGGTTCGATTCCTGCCGGGGGCACCGACGACGAGAGGCCGCCATCCGTCGGGATGGCGGCCTCTCGCTGCGGACCGATGGTGGGCTTCAGTCCTCGTCGTCAGCGGCGCGGCGTCGGAGCTCACTCGCGCTGATCGGCTGCGTGTAGGGCGACTCGTCCGTCTCGTCCGAGTCCGTCGGCTCGGCCGGGGCATCGGCGACGCGCGTCGGGATCGAGGTGGTGTTCGTCGTGGACGTCCCGTAGCCCGATGCGGTCGCGCGGTTCACGTGCGCGTCGGCTGCGGTGGGGGAGGCGATGGGCGGAGCCGAGGCCGGACGGACGTCGTCGGACAGGTCCCCGGCGCGGTCGTCGGCGCGATCGTCGACCGCGTCGTCGTCCGAGCGGTCGACCGAGGCCGCCGGTCGCTGCGGCACGTCGTTGCGCGACGCGACGGGCGAACCGAGTGCGGGGCGGATCGGAGCACCGTCGAGCGGGGTGGTCTCACCCTCGCCGTAGGCACGCGTGGTGTTCGCGCCCTCGCTACCGGAACGCGCGGACCACGGCGCGGAGGTCGCTGCCGGTGCCGCTGCGGAAGCGGGTGCCGGTGCCTGAGCGGCGGACGAGGCGACGGGCGCGGCGGGGGAGGGCATGCCTCCAGGCTGCTGGGGTGCCGGTCGCAGACCGGTCGTCGTCGGGGTCGGACGCTCGGCGGCCGGCGCCGGTGCGGACGGCCGGTCCTGCTCGCGGCGGTCCTGCTGGTCCGCGCTCCAGTCCTGCTGGCGGGCGATCAGCTCGGCGTCGGGATCCGGCGAGTCGAACTTCCAGCGCTCGAGGTCGGCCTTGAAGAGCTTCTTGGCGCGGTTCGGACGGGCCTGCCACTCGAGCATCCGGTCGCGGAACTCGGCGAGGGACTGGTCGGCCTGGAAGCTGAACGTCGACGAGTTCTTCTTGATGTCGGCGATCTCGTGTTGCGCCCAGTTCGCCGCGAGGGGCGCACCGCTCACGGGGAGCAGCCGCAGTCGGATGTCGGCGTCCTCGGCGAGGTGGTCGGCGTACGACCGCTCATCGTGCCCGAGGGAACCCCACGTCGCCGCCTTGCGTGCCGCGGAGACGACACCAGCGACGGCCGCGTTCCGGCTCTCGCGCTCCTGCATCGCGACGACGCGCTTCGTCGCACCGCGGCCGATCAGCGCGGCGATGATGCCGGCCACGACGATGGCCACGAAGGGGATGATCGCGCCGGACAGCACACGCCACCCGTTGTCGGACGACGTCCAGTCGGTCAGCTCGTTCCACCAGTCCATGGGCGAACCCTACGCACGGAACAGCCCGGTCACGGGGAGGTGGCGCGGCGTTCCGTCGCTTCCGCTCAACCCCACCGAAGGCAGTCCACGGCGTCGTCGGCGGACCACACGTTCGGCAGCTCGACGAAGCGTCGTTCGGTCGCGACGTAGCGGCGTGCGCGGTACGCCGTCCCGCCGGCGACGTCCACCCGGTCGACGTAGCCGACGACCTCGCCGTTGGCGCGGGTGACGCGGCTCAGGTCGTCGCGGACGTCGAGCACCCGGAGGTCGCCGCGGCTGCGCGCGACGGGCGCGGTGCGGATGCGGAACGCGGGTTCGGTGGTGCGCTGCACGTGGTGCCTCCTGGTGGTCGGTCGCGGTGTGTGCGGGGAACGCTACGGACCGCCACCGACAGCCGCGCCGCGCCCGAGTTCCCTGGGGAACACTTCGGGCCCGGTGCGGGTTGTGGAGGAGGCAACCCGGATCGCGGCTCCCTCTGAGCCCAGGAAGGTAGGTTCCCCCCATGACGACGTTCGTGCTCGCAGGTGGATGTTTCTGGTGTCTCGACGCCGTGTACCGCACGCTCCAGGGCGTGCAGGACGTGGTCTCGGGCTACGTCGGCGGCGCGACGGAGAACCCGTCGTACGAGGCCGTCTGCACCGGTGCGACCGGCCACGCCGAGGCGGTCGCGGTGACGTTCGACGAGTCGGTCATCCCCGCCGACGTCATCCTCGACGTCTTCTTCACGCTCCACGACCCGCGCCAGCTGAACCGGCAGGGCGCCGACGTCGGCACCCAGTACCGCTCGGCCATGTTCCCGGCGGACGACGAGCAGCGCGCGCTGTTCGAGCAGGCGATCCAGCGTGCATCGGACATCTGGGACGGTGGCATCGTCACGACGCTCGAGCCGCTGGGTACCTTCTACCGTGCGGAGGAGTACCACCAGGACTTCTTCGCGAAGAACCCCGGGCAGGGCTACTGCATGGCGGTCGCACTGCCCAAGGTGAACAAGGTCCGCAAGGCCTACAGTCAGTACATCCTGGCGTCCTGAGACACGGGCGTCGGGGCCACGAGGAGGTGGTCGAACGATGATGGACAACACCGGGACCTGGGTGGCGGTCGGACCGGCCGGCGCGGTGGGCAGCATCCACCGCGCCTCGGACGGGTTCCACGTCGAGCTCTACGGACGATCGGGATCCGGCGGGGGCACGTACCCGTCGCTGGCGTCCGCGAAGGGTGCGGTGCACGCGGCCCTCGGTCCGCTCGCGGACCGGCCGGAGTTCCGAGCGCACTGATCCAGTCGGGGCATCGGTCCGGCGCATGGTCGCGACGGGCCGGCCTGGAGGCACGGGGAAACTCGTCCTCCACAACCCACCTCTGCAGATGATCGGTCCACAGGGCGAGCCCCGGGGCGCTTCCGCGCCCCGGGGCTCGCGCACGATCGAGGCATGAACGACACCATCACCGTCTGCGGGATCATCGCCACCGAGCCCCGCCACCTCGTCACCGACACCGGCATCGCCATCACGAGCATGCGGCTCGCGTCCCCGTCCCGCCGGTGGGACCGCTCGACCTCCACGTGGACCAACGGCGCCACGAACTGGTACACGGTCACCGCGTTCCGCTCCCTCGCGGCGAACGTCCACAAGTCCCTGAAGAAGGGCGACCGCGTCGTCGTGACGGGCCGCGTCCGCATCCGGACGTGGGAACGCGACGGCCGGGGTGGCACCTCGGTCGAGATCGACGCCGAGGGACTCGGCCACGACCTCGCGTGGGGCATCAGCAACTGGATCCGCGTGCCGCGGCACGCGAACGAGCACAGTGCGGCTCCGGGGACGTCGCCGACGATCGACCCGCAGACCGGAGAGGTCCACGGCGCCGACGACGGTGCCGGGACCGACGGGGCGCTCGCCGACGGCGGGCCCGTCCAGCGGGACGACCTGCCGGAGCCCGCCGAGGCAGCACGGCACACGGAGGTCGCGCTCGAGGGGCAGTTCGCACCGCCGGCGGTGCTGCCCGCTGACCTGGGCACCGGAGCCGACACGGCCGACAGCGCGGACCCCGACGACGTCGACGCAGCGGGGCGGGCAGCGGCGTGACCTGCGGGAGCGCCGACATCCGGGGGCGCCGACGCGGCGGGGTGTCAGTAGACTGGGCGCGATATGGCTGAGTACATCTACCAGATGGTCCGCGCCCGCAAGTCGGTCGGCGACAAGCTGATCCTCGACGACGTCACGATGTCGTTCCTCCCCGGCGCCAAGATCGGCGTCGTGGGGCCGAACGGTGCGGGCAAGTCGACGATCCTCAAGATCATGGCGGGTCTCGACCAGCCGTCCAACGGCGAGGCGAAGCTGACCCCGGGCTTCACCGTCGGCATCCTCATGCAGGAGCCCGAGCTCGACGAGTCGAAGACCGTCCTCGAGAACGTGCAAGAGGGCGTGGGCGAGATCCACGGCAAGATCACGCGCTTCAACGAGATCTCCGCGCTGATGGCGGAGCCGGACGCCGACTTCGACGCGCTCCTCGCCGAGATGGGCACCCTGCAGGAGGAGATCGACGCCGCCGACGCGTGGGACCTCGACTCCCAGCTCGAGCAGGCCATGGCCGCGCTCCAGTGCCCCCCGGGGGACGAGCTGGTCACGCACCTGTCCGGCGGTGAGAAGCGCCGCGTCGCGCTCTGCAAGCTCCTGCTGCAGAAGCCCGACCTGCTCCTCCTCGACGAGCCCACCAACCACCTCGACGCCGAGTCCGTGCTCTGGCTCGAGCAGCACCTGCAGCAGTACCACGGTGCCGTCCTGGCCGTGACCCACGACCGGTACTTCCTCGACCACGTCGCGCAGTGGATCGCCGAGGTCGACCGCGGACGCCTGTACCCGTACGAGGGCAACTACTCGACCTACCTCGAGAAGAAGCGCGCTCGTCTCGAGGTCCAGGGCAAGAAGGACGCCAAGCTCGCGAAGCGTCTGTCCTCGGAGCTCGACTGGGTCCGGAGCAACCAGAAGGGCCGCCAGGCGAAGTCCAAGGCCCGCCTCGCCCGCTACGAGGAGATGGTGTCCGAGGCCGAGCGCACGCGGAAGCTCGACTTCGAGGAGATCGTCATCCCCGTTGGCCCGCGTCTGGGTTCGCAGGTCATCGACGCCGAGAAGCTGCACAAGCAGTTCGGTGAGCGCGTCATCATCGACGACCTGTCGTTCACGCTGCCCCGCAACGGCATCGTCGGCGTGATCGGCCCGAACGGCGTCGGCAAGACCACGCTGTTCAAGACGATCGTCGGTCTCGAGCCGCTCGACGCCGGCACGCTGAAGATCGGAGAGACGGTCGACATCTCGTACGTCGACCAGAGCCGCGGTGGCATCGACCCGAACAAGAACCTGTGGGAGGTCGTGTCCGACGGACTCGACTACATCCAGGTGGGCAAGACCGAGATCCCGTCCCGCGCCTACGTGTCGCAGTTCGGCTTCAAGGGGCCGGACCAGCAGAAGAAGGCCGGCGTGCTGTCGGGTGGTGAGCGCAACCGTCTGAACCTCGCGCTCACGCTCAAGCAGGGCGGCAACCTCCTGCTCCTCGACGAGCCGACCAACGACCTCGACGTCGAGACCCTCGGCAGCCTCGAGAACGCCCTGCTCGAGTACCCGGGCTGCGCCGTCGTGATCACCCACGACCGCTGGTTCCTCGACCGGATCGCGACCCACATCCTCGCGTGGGAGGGCCTGAACGAGGACGGCACGCCGAACTGGTACTGGTTCGAGGGCAACTTCGAGGCCTACGAGGGGAACAAGGTCGAGCGCCTCGGTGCCGACGCCGCGAAGCCGGGCCGCGCGACCTACCGCAAGCTCACGCGCGACTGACCCGTGGCGAGACTGCACGCTCCGATCCGCATGCGGTGGAGCGACATCGACGCGTACGGTCACGTCAACAACTCCGCGATGCTGCGCCTCCTGGAAGAGGCGCGCATCGTGGGGTTCTGGGGGCACGACCCCGCGGACGCGAACGGCGATGGTGACCTGCCCGACCCGATCATCGACGGACGCCCGGGATCGGGCACGATGACGGTGATCGCGGCGCAGCGCCTCGAGTACCTCGCGTCGATCCCGTACCTGCGCCGACCGCTGGACGTGCAGATGTGGATCGGGCGGATCGGCGGCGCGAGCATCGACGTGTCGTACGAGGTCTGGTCGCCCGTCGGCGTCGAGCCCGCCGTCCTGTACACCCGTGCCACCACGGCGCTGGTGATGGTCGACGCCGCGACGAACCGGCCGCGACGCCTGACCGCCGTCGAGCGTGCCGCGTGTGAGCAGTTCGCCGAGCCGCCGGTCGAGTTCTCCCGGCCCTGACCCGGCCGACCCCGGCTGGGCCGAGCCCGGCCCTGACCCGGCCGACCCCGGCTGGGCCGAGCCGGGCCCTGACCCGGCCGACCCCGGCTGGGCCGAGCCCGGCCCTGACCCGGCCGACCCCGGCTGGGCCGAGCCCGGCCCAGATGCGGACCTGCGCCTCCGCACAACCGGGAGCACAGCGCACCATGACGATCCGCGGCGCGGTGCGCTTCCGGTTGTGCGAGCGCACACTGCACCGCGGAACGGCACGGCACGCAGCTCGAAGTGCAGCCCTCACCGCGGGACGCGCATCATCCCCTCCTGCGCCACCGACGCCAGCAGCCGCCCGTCCCGCGCGAACATCCGGCCGAATGCGAGCCCCCGCCCACCCTGCGCACTCGGGGACTCCTGCACGTACAGCACCCAGTCATCGGCGCGACCGTCCCGGTGCCACCACATCGCGTGGTCCAGGCTCGCGCTCTTCACCCCCGGCGTTCCCCAGGCCACCCCGTGCCGCCGCATGATCGGCTCCAGGATCGACATGTCGCTCGCGTACCCCAAGACCGCACGGTGCAGGGCAGGATCGGCCGGCAGCGCTCCTTCCACGCGGAACCACACCGCCTGGTGCGGCACCTGCTCGCCCTGCACGTCGACGAAGACCGGGCCCTCGACGTGCCGCAGGTCGATGGAGCGCTCGGCCCAGGCCTGTGCGACGGGGTGGTCGATCGCGGACAGGATCGACGCCGCGGACGGCAGCGACTCCGGCTCGGGGACGTCGACGGGGAACGGGTCCTGGTGTTCGACGCCCTCGTCGGGGCGTTGGAACGAGGCGATCATCGAGAAGATCGGCACGCCCCGCTGGTACGCCTGCACGCGTCGGGTCGCGAAGGACCGGCCGTCGTGGATGCGCTCCACCCCGAAGGTGATCGGGACGGCGATGTCGCCAGGGCGCAGGAAGTAGCCGTGCATCGAGTGGATGTCACGGCCCTCGATCGTGGCCTGCGCGGCGACGATGCACTGCGCCAGGACCTGCCCGCCGAAGACCCGCCCGCCGGGGGACCAGTGGCTCGCCCCGGTCAGGATCGTCTCGCCCGTGCTCGCGCCGGTGTCCTGGAGGCGCAGGGTGCTGAGGAAGTCGGGTTCGCCGTTCACACCCGCAGTCTACGAACCGGCCCCCGGTAGGATCGGACCCGACATGGGCACCTCGTTCACGCTTCCCGACGCCGCCTCGCTCGGCGACCTCCGCACCTACCTCGGACGCGCTGCCCGCATCGAGGACGGGTCCGTCCGGCTCGTCGCCGACTCGGGCGTCCTCGCGGTGTACACGGCGATCCTCTACCCGCTCGGCCTGCTCGACGAGCTGCCGACGGTGCTCGGCCTCCGCACGTTCTCGCTCACCGAGCCCGCGACGATCGACGCCGTGGTGCCGCTCGCGTCCCTGCAGGAACGTCTCCGCTTGCTCGCCGAGCACCACGACGCCGAACGCGCCGACGGAGCCGACCCGACCCGGGCGACCCCGATCGAGGTCGAGCTCCCGCACGAGGTGCACACCGTCACCTGGGCGGCGATCAGCCCCCCTCGCGGTGGGTGGGTGCCCCTGCCGGACGTCTCGCCGGAACTCCTCCGCCGTGCCGCTCGCGACGGCATCGCCGAGGTCGCGGACGCCGTCCCGGCGAGTGCGGGCGAGGCGATCGTGCGCCGCATCCGGTCCGAGGTGTGGGGCCGTCCGGTGCCCGGGATCGAGCACCTGCCGGCCGGCGCGGGTTTCGCGGGGGAGAGCCTCGGGTTCCTCGGGCACGACCCCGTCCGGCTGTTCGAGACCGGACCGTGGAGCCGGCTCACGACGTCGCGCGGGCACGTCCTCGTGAAGCGCCGCGCCTGGTCCCTCAGCATCTGACCCCGAACCGAAGCCGCCCAGCGTTGATCGACGACGACCGACCGGCCGACGACGCCGCCGCGACCGCCTGCCTGAGCGGACCAGACCGCCACGTCCACCCCGCACCATGACACGCGTGGTTGGGTGACGGCATGCAGGTCTTCCTCACCGGTGCGTCCGGCTACATCGGCTCCTCCGTCCTCCGCGCCCTCGTCGCCCACGGGCACGAGGTCACGGCCCTCGTCCGCTCCGACCAGAAGGCGCAGGCCGTCCGGGACGCGGGCGGCCACGCGATCGTCGGCGACGTCACGGACACCGACGTCGTCCGCCGGCTCGCCCACGAGTCCGACGCGGTCGTGCACACGGCCTCGGCCGCGGACGTCGACCCGGACTTCACGGAGACCGTGGCCGAGGCCCTCGCGGGGACCCCGAAGCCGTTCGTGCACACGGGCGGGATCTTCACGTTCGGGAACTCGACGGACATCTCGGAGCAGTCGCCGGTGGACCCGCCGGCCCTCACCGCGTGGCGCGCCCCGATCGAGGCACGCGTGCGGGCGAGCGCCGCGCGGACGACGATCGTCGCGCCCGGCATCGTCTACGGCCGCGGCGCCGGCATCCCGGCGATGTTCGTCGGCGACGGCGAGCACGAGGTCCGCCTGGTCGGCGACGGCTCCCAGCGCTGGACGACGGTGCACATCGACGACCTCGGCGAGCTGTACGTGCTCGCGGTGCACGCCGCCGAGCAGGACGGCTACGTGGTGGCTGCGTCCGGCGACAACCCGACGCTGCGCGAGGTGGCCGAGGCGGGCGCGCACGGCTCACCGGTCGTCGCGGAGAGCGTCGACGCGTCGCGCGAGCGCCTGGGGGCCGACTTCGCGGACGCCCTGCTGCTGCACCAGGAGGCCTCGGGCGCGCACGCGCGCGCCGACCTCGGCTGGCACCCCACGCGGCCGACCCTGGTCGAGGACCTGGCCGACGGGTCCTACGTCCGGTAGTCCGCACCGCTCCGAGCGGGGGAGCAGACGGACGGGAGGATCGTGGCGGGCCCGCCACGATCCTCCCGTCCGTCTGCTGGTCGCGTCGCCGACGCGAGCCGGTCCGCGGTCAGTCGAACGTGTTCGTCATCGCGTGGGCGGCACGGTCGAGGTAGGCCCAGAGCTCGGCTTCGTCGAGGGGCGCGAGGTCGAGCGACTCCACCGCGTCGTGCATGTGGTGCAGCCAGCGCTCGCGGGCCTCGGGCGTGATGCGGAACGGGTTGTGCCGCATCCGCAGCCGCGGGTGCCCGCGCTCCTCGCTGTAGGTGCCGGGGCCGCCCCAGTACTGCTGCAGGAAGGCCGACAGGCGCCAGATCGCACCCTCGAGGTCGTCCGCTGGGTACATCGGCCAGATCACGTCGTCCTGCTGGACGCCCTCGTAGAACCGCCGGACCAGCCGGTCGAACGTCGGCGCGCCGCCGATCCGCTCGTAGAGCGAACCGGTCGCCGACGCCCCGTGCTCGCCGACGCGCAGCGTGATCGGTTGCGCCGGGACGCCACCGGGGCCCGAGCCGGGGCCGGGGATCGGATCGTTCACTGGTGGTCCTTCCCGGGATCCTGGTCGCGGTCCTGGTCGTCCGTGCGGATCGCCCGTCCGAACAGGTTGCCACGCTTGCCCCCTCGGGACTTCGTCGGTGCCGGCGTCGGCTGGGTCCGGACCGAGCGCAGACCGTTGATCGAGGTGGCGTTCTCCCAGCCCTCCGGCATGATCATCGCCATCGCCGGCAGGGTCACCCCGAGCTCGTCGACGGCGCGCTTCAGGCGGACCCGGAGCTCGCGACCGACGACGTCGAGCTCGGACGCGCGGGTCTTCACGACGAGGCGGAACACCATGCCCGCGTCGCTGATCGACTGCATGCCCCAGATCTCCGGCTTCTCGACGATCCGCTGGCGCCACCGGGGCTCCTGCGACATCGTGACGGCGGCACGGAGCAGCGCGTCCTGGACGGCGTCGATGTCCGTGTCGTACGGCACGGTGATGTCGACGAGCACGCGCGACCAGCCCTGCGAGAGGTTCCCGACCCGCAGGATCTGCCCGTTCGGGACGAACCACAGGATGCCGTTGACGTCGCGGATCTGCATGACGCGGAGCCCGACGTTCTCGACGACGCCGGTCGCGGGCCCGGTGTCGACGACGTCGCCGACGCCCGCCTGGTCCTCGAGGATCATGAAGACCCCGGACAGCAGGTCCTTGACGATGCTCTGGGCACCGACCGCCAGGCCCGCGGCGATGAGCGAGGCGCCGCCGACGATGCCGACCGCGGCGTTCGGCAGCACGAGCGGGATGATCACCGCGAGGGCGATGAGCACGACGACGACCGTCGCCAGGTTCTCGAGCACGCTGCCCAGCGTGCGGGTCCGCTGCACGACGCGGGCGGTCTGGACGGGGGAGGCGACGAGCGCCTGGGTGTCCTCCACGTTCTGGCGGCGCTTGGCCCCGGTGACGACCCGCTCGACCACGCCCTTGATCGTGTGGCGGAGGACGAGCCGGACGATGACCGCCGCGAGGAGCGTGATGACGATGACGATCGGCACGTGCCAGGTGTCGACGAACTGGGTGAAGGTGTTCGACATCCACTTGGGGACGTCGTCGGTCGAGGTCGCAGCCAGGTTCATGATCCGATCGATGCTAGAGGGCGGGGCCTCGGCGACCCCTGAGGATCACCGAGGCCCCGCCCGTGCGTGGTCGTCCGACGCAGGTCAGGCGTCGGCCGCCTGGACGCGCAGCGCGCGCTCGGTACCGGCGACGTTCTCCGACACGATGCGGCGGAGGGCCGGGGTCTCCGGGTGCGCCGCGAGCCAGGCGTGCGCGGCGTCACGGAGCTCGACGGACGCGAGCGGTGCCGGGTAGAGCCCCGTCACGATCGTGTCGGCCATGTGGTAGCTGCGCTCGGCCCAGATGCGGGTGAGGACGTCGAAGTACCCCGACACCAGTCCCTCGAGCACGACCGGGCTGTTCGTGTGCTGGAACCCGACCGTCGTCTGCCGCACGATGGCGTTCGGCAGCTCGTCCGAGTCGACCAGCGACGAGAACGCCGCGAGCTTGCCCTCGGCCGTCGGGATGGTCGCACGGGCGCGGGCCGCGGCCTGCTCGCCCGACGCGGTCTTGTCCGCGGCGAGCTCGGCGTCCACCTCGGCGTCGCCGGCGGCGCCCGCGAGCACCAGCCCCTCGAGGAGCTCCCAGCGCAGGTCGGTGTCGATCTCGAGCCCCGGGAGCGTGACCGAACCGTCACGAAGGCCCTGCAGCGTCACCACGTGCTCCGGCGTCGAGGCGATCTGCGCGAAGAACTTCACGAACTGGAACTGCGCATCCGACCCGGCGGCCGCGGCGCTGGCGAGCTGCCAGAGCGTGTCGCCGACGGTGCGGACGGTGGCCTCGACCTTGGCCGGCGCGACGTAGTTGCGGGCCGAGAGCAGGAGCTGCGACAGCGTGGTGCGGATGGTCGTCGACTCGGTCTCGGTCGCGATGTTGCCGAGCACGAGCCGGACGTAGTCGCTCGCGGGGGACTCGGCGTCGCGCGTCGCGTCCCACATCGCGCCCCAGACGATCGACCGGGCGAGGGGGTTCGCGATCGCGGCGAGGTGCTCGATCGCGGTGCGGCGGGACTGCTCGTCGAGGCGGATCTTGGCGTACGCCAGGTCGTCGTCGTTGAGCAGCACGAGGTCGCCGCGGTGCACGCCGACGAGCTCGGGGACCTCGGTCCGGGCGCCGTCCACGTCGATCTCGACGCGGTGGGTGCGCTCGAGCTTGCCGCCCGAGGACGCGGTGTCCGCGCCGAACGGGGCGGTCTCGTCGGCGACGAACCCGTAGACGCCGATCGCCAGGCGGTGCGGGCGGAGCGTCGGGTGGTCGGCCGGTGCCTCCTGCAGGACGGCGAAGGACGTGATCAC
The DNA here is from genome assembly GCF_013347185.1 of Curtobacterium sp. Csp1. NCBI lineage: Bacteria > Bacillati > Actinomycetota > Actinomycetes > Micrococcales > Microbacteriaceae > Curtobacterium > Curtobacterium sp. Csp1. The sequence goes on along the minus strand of NZ_CP054594.1, from coordinate 3,778,517 downwards.
GCCGGACTCGTCGACCTGGATCTCCGGACGGAGCGTGTTCACGCCGGCGGTCTCGAGCCACAGCTTCGACCACTCGGACAGGTCGCGGCCGCTGGTCGCCTCGAGCTCGACGAGCAGGTCGCGCAGCTCGGTGTTGCCGTGGTGGTGCTTCTTGAAGTACGCCGAGACGCCCGCGAAGAACGCGTCGATGCCGACCCACGCCACGAGCTGCTTGAGGACCGAGCCGCCCTTGGCGTACGTGATGCCGTCGAAGTTGACCTGGACGTCCTCGAGGTCGTTGATCGTCGCGACGATCGGGTGCGTCGAGGGGAGCTGGTCCTGGCGGTACGCCCAGGACTTCTCCATCGCCTGGAAGGTCGTCCACGCCTCGGTCCACTCGGTGGCCTCGGCCGTGGCGATGGTGGACGCCCACTCCGCGAACGACTCGTTCAGCCAGAGGTCGTTCCACCACTTCATCGTGACGAGGTCGCCGAACCACATGTGCGCGAGCTCGTGCAGGATCGTGACGACCCGGCGCTCCTTGATGGCGTCGGTGACCTTCGAGCGGAACACGTAGGTCTCGGTGAAGGTGACAGCACCGGCGTTCTCCATCGCGCCGGCGTTGAACTCGGGCACGAAGAGCTGGTCGTACTTCTCGAAGGGGTAGGCGACGTCGAACTTCTCCTCGAAGTACGCGAAGCCCTTCTTCGTGGTCTCGAACACGTACTCGGGGTCGAGGTACTCGGCCAGCGAGCGACGCGCGAAGACACCGAGCGGGATGGTCCGGCCGTCACGGCTGGTCAGCTCGTCGCGCACGACCTCGTACGGGCCGGCGACGAGCGCGGTGATGTAGCTCGAGATGCGGGCCGTCGGGGGGAACGCCCACGTTGCGACCTCGCCGTCGACGTGCGGCTCCGGGGTCGGGGCGTTCGAGACGACCTGCCAGCGCGCCGGGGCGGTCACGGTGAAGGAGAACTCGGCCTTGAGGTCGGGCTGCTCGAACACCGCGAACATGCGACGGGAGTCCGGCACCTCGAACTGGGAGTACAGGTACACCTCGTCGTCCACCGGGTCGACGAAGCGGTGGAGCCCCTCGCCGGTGTTCGTGTAGAGCGCGTCGGCGACGACGACCAGCTCGTTCTGCTCCTGCAGCCCGTCGAGCTGGATCCGCACGCCGTCGTTCACGGCGGCGACGTCGAGCGCGGTGCCGTTCAGCTCGACCGAGTGCACGGTCTTCGTGATGGCGTCGATGAACGTGGCGGCGCCGGGCGTCGCGGTGAACCGGACCCGCGTCGTGCTGCCGAACGTCTCGGCGCCGCGGGTCAGGTCGAGCTCGACGTCGTACGTCTGCACGTCGACGATCGCGGCACGTTCCTGGGCTTCGGTTCTGGTGAGGTTCTCTCCGGGCACGGACGCTCCAACTTCGCTGACGGCGCGGACGATCGATGTCCGCGGTGAGGGGGTCCCGGCACGGCGTCGTGCGCCGTCGGGACGATGGGATCAGCCTAGCGAGCGCGCGTACGCTCGCATCGTGACCGAGACGACTGTGGACAAGACCGAGACGACCCCCACCGCTGTGGAGTTCTGGTTCGACCCGAACTGCCCGTGGGCCTGGATGACGAGCCGCTGGGTCGGCGAGGTCGCCCGGCACCGCGACCTCGACGTGACATGGAAGGTGATGAGCCTGTTCGTCCTCAACGAGGACCAGGACATCCCCGACGACTACCGGGAGCGGATCCACGAGGGGCAGCTCTACCCGCGCATCGTCACCGCCGCGAAGCTCCGGCACGGGCAGGAGATCGTCAAGCCGCTGTACGACGCGCTCGGCGAGCACGTCCACCACCGCCAGGAGTCGGTCCCCGAGCAGGTCGTCCCCGCGGTGCTCCGCGAGCTCGACCTCGAGGCGGACCTGCTCGAGTACGCCTGGACCGACGAGGTCGACCAGGCCGTCCGTGCGAGCCACCAGGAGGGCATCGACCGGGTCGGCCAGGACGTCGGCACCCCGGTGATCGCCGTCGAGGGCACCGCGTTCTTCGGTCCGGTGATCTCCCCGGCGCCGACGGGGCAGGAAGCCCTGGACCTGTGGGACGGCGTCGTCGCCGTCGCGAAGTACCCCGGCTTCTTCGAGCTCAAGCGCTCGCGCACCGTCGGCCCGATCTTCGACACCGTCGAGTAGCAACCGAGCCCGCGACCGCGGACCGGACGGGAGGCGCGGTGCGGGCCCGCCACGCGCCTCCCGTCCTCCGGTGCGCCGCTCAGTCGAGCGGCAACCGCATCAGGGTCAGGTCGAGCCACCGGTCGAACTTCCGCCCGACCTCGGGCAGGACGCCCACGGTGGTGAACCCGAGCCGCTCGTGCAGGGCGATCGACCCGACGTTCGACGAGCAGATGCCCGCCATCAGCACGTGCACCCCCGCGGCGCGGGCGTGGTCGACGAGCGCGTCCATCAGGACCGTCGCGACGCCCCGCCCGCGGAACGCCGGCACCACGTAGACGCTGTGCTCGGCGGTGTGCCGGTACCCCTGGTGCGGCCGGAACGCGCTGTAGGTCGCGTAGCCGGCCACGACGCCGTCGACCTCGGCGACGAGCACCGGCAGCCCTGCGCCACGGCGGTCGGCGAGCCAGCCGTCGAACCACGGACGCGGGTGCGGCTCGTCCTGCCAGATCGCGGTCGAGTGCAGGACGGCGTCGACGTGCAGTGCGTGGACGACGTCGAGGTCCCGCGGCTCGCAGTCCCGCACCGTGACCGGAGCGGTGGAGCCCGTCGCATATGCTGTCGTCATGTCTCAGATCGTAGACGACGCCGCGGCGCTCGAGGAACCCGGCGACACGACGGGCGCCGAGCACCCGGACGACGCCGCGCAGCGTCGACTCGGTGACCGGCTGCAGCGCCTGCGGACCGAGCGGAAGTGGAGCCTCACCGAGCTCGCCGAGGAGTCCGGCGTCTCCCGCGCCATGATCAACCGCGTCGAACGCGGGGTCTCGAGCCCGACCGCGACGATCCTCGGACGGCTGTCCGGCGCGTTCGGGCTCACGGTCTCCCAGCTCCTCGACGAGTCCCTCGAGCACGACGTCCCGCGCACGGCCGACCCCGACGCCGCGCGGGGCGTGCAGCGCGGTGCGACCGCCGACTCGTGGACCGACCCGGAGACGGGGTACCGCCGGCGCCCGGTGTCGAGCGCCGCGTTCCCCGCCGACGTCACCGAGGTCCGCCTGCCGCCCGCACAGCAGGTGGCGTACCCGGCGAGCGCCTACGCCTTCCTCCGGCACTGCATCTGGGTCGTCGACGGCGTGCTCGAGGTCGTCGCGGGCGGCGAGGTCACCCGCCTCGGCGCAGGGGACCGGATCGAGCTCGGCGAGCCGGCGGACGTGGTCTACCGGAACCCCGGCGAGGACACCGTCCGGTACGTCGTCGTGGTGGTCCGGGCGGCGTAGGGCGGTCGTCCCGCGGGAATAGGATCGGTCACATGCGCATCCACCTCGGAACGGACCACGCCGGCCTCGAGTTCACCAAGACCCTCGCCCAGCACCTGACGGAGGCCGGGCACGAGGTCGTCGACCACGGACCGACCGAGTACGACGCGCTCGACGACTACCCCTCGTTCTGCATCAACGCCGCGCACGCCGTCGTGCGGGACCAGCGTGCGGGCGTCCAGGCCCTCGGTGTCGTGTTCGGCGGCTCGGGGAACGGCGAGCAGATCGCCGCGAACAAGGTCGAGGGCGTCCGGGCCGCGCTCGTGTGGAACGAGTCCACCGCGCTGCTCGCCCGCCAGCACAACGACGCCAACGTCATCTCGATCGGCGCCCGCCAGCACACCGAGGACGAGGCCATGCGCTTCGTCGACCTGTTCGTCGCGGAGCCCTTCTCCGGCGAGGAGCGCCACGCCCGCCGCATCGCCCAGCTGGCGGAGTACGAGACGACGGGGCACATCGCCGGTCGGCAGATCGACGAGTAGCCCGGGTAGACAGGACCGATGCCAGAGGGTCACTCCGTCCACCGCATCGCGAACCAGTTCTCCCGGCACTTCGTCGGAAAGCGCTGCGAGGTGTCGAGTCCGCAGGGCCGCTTCGCCGCCGGGGCCGCCCAGCTCGACGGCAAGAAGATGGTGGCTGCGCGGGCCGTCGCGAAGCAGATGTTCCTGGAGTTCGAGGACGACCTGTTCCTCCGCGTGCACCTGGGCCTGTACGGCGCGTGGGACTTCGCGGGCCTGATCTCCTCCGCCGAGGCGCTGTCCGAGGACGGCGACGGCGAGGAGTCGCTCGCGTCGATCGGCGCCCCGCGGCTCGCCCGGTACCGGATGGCCGAGCAGGAGAAGGCCGAGGACCCGATCGAGTCGTTCCCGCCGGACCCGGTGGGCCAGGTGCGGGTGCGGATCCTCACCGAGGACACCGTCGCCGACCTCCGTGGCCCGACCGCCTGCGTCGTCGAGGACCCCGCCGGCGTGCAGAAGGCGCTCGACAAGCTCGGTCCCGACCCGATCAACGACGACGGCCCGGAGGCCGAGCGGACCTTCGTCGAGAACGTCCGGAAGCGGAACGTCGCGATCGGGCAGCTCCTGATGGACCAGTCGGTCGTCGCGGGCATCGGCAACATCTACCGCGCCGAGCTGCTGTTCCGGCAGCGCATCGACCCGTACAAGCCGGGGAAGAAGATCACCGTCAAGCAGGCGAAGGCGCTGTGGCAGGACTGGTCGAAGCTCCTGCACGCGGGCGTCCGGGACGGCCTCATGCTCACGATGGACGACCTGTCCGAGGCCGATCACAAGAAGGCCGTCCGGTCGCGGAAGGACCGCCACTGGGTGTACCACCGCGAGGGCGAGCCCTGTCGGGTGTGCGGGACCGAGATCCGGATGGCGGACATGGCCGGCCGCAAGCTCTACTGGTGCCCGAAGGACCAGAAGTAGCGCGTCACGCCGAGCGGTGCGTGAACCGCCCCGCGATCGCGGTCGCCAGCACCGGCATCGACCGGAGCAGGTCCGACGTTTCGGTCGTCGCCACCGCGAGCGGGTCGGCGGGCAGCAGCACCAGGTCCGCGACGTCGCCGACCGCGACCGAGACCCGGCCGTCCGTCGACCCCCGCCACGCGGCGAGCGCCGACATCCGCTGCTCCGGGTGCCACGGCTCCCGACCACCGCGGTCGCGCCCGACGGCCGCCGCCATCCCGACCCACGGGTCGAGCGGCGCGACGGGGGCGTCCGAGCCGAGCCGCAGCGTCGCCCCGGCCCGCTCGAGCGCCGCGAACGGGAACGCCCGGTCGGTGACGCCCGCCCAGTGCCGGTCCGCGATGTCCCGGTCGTCCATCGCGTGCTCGGGCTGCACGGACGCGACCACGCCGAGCCGCGCGAACCGCTCGAGGTCGGTTCCGTCGAGGAGCTGCGCGTGCTCGATCGACCCGCGCGTGCCGACCGCCTCGAACACGTCGAGCGCGAGGGTGTTCGCCCGGTCGCCGATCGCGTGCACGGCGGGGACGAGCCCGGCGTCGACCGCGCAGCGGACCATGGCCACGAGGTCGTCGAACCCGTAGGCCAGCACCCCCTCGCCGTCGGCGGTCGCGGCCGTGCGCGTGCCGAGCGACCCGTCGGTGATGACCTTGAACGGCCCCATGGTGAGCAGGCCGCGGGTGCCGGGGACGACGTCGCCGGTCCGCAGGCCCCTCGCGACCACGTCGTCGAGCTCGTCCGGGTACACCCCGGACGCGACGCGCAGGCCGTCCGTCCCGGCGTGCACCCGCCGGGTCCAGCGGTCGAGTCCGAACCGCATCTCCAGGTCGACGATGCGCGTCACGCCGCGGGCCGCGGCCGCCTCGACGGCGTCCGTGACGTAGCCGTCGAGGACCGCGTCGGGGACGCGGGAGAGCGCGGCCGTCACGTCGAACGCGTCCTGCTCGCGCAGCACCCCGTCGTCGCCCGCCACGAGCGGGCGGCCCACCTCGGCGGAGAGCCGCTCGAGGGCGAGCGCGTTGCACCAGACGGCGTGCAGGTCGCCGCTGATGACGACGGCCGGGAGGCGCGGTGCGGCCCGGTCGAGCAGCTCGCGTCGCGCAGGGCGGGGCCAGAGGCCGTCCCGGTAGCCGTGCCCGACGAGCACCCCGTCGACGGGACCGGTGCGCAGGACCTCGGCGAGCAGGTCGGCGGTCGCCTCCGCGGAGGCGCAGCCGGACACGTCGACGCGTCGCCGGACGAGGGCCCACTGGTCGAAGTGCACGTGGTGGTCGACGAGGCCCGGACCGAGCCAGGCGCCGCCGGTCTGGACGACGTCGGTGTCGGGGCCGGCCGCGTCGAGCGTGCCGGCCGGCGCGACCGCGGTGACCCGCCCGTCGACGATCCGGACGTCGGCGGGGGTGCCCGAGGTGCCCACCCGTCGGACGGTGCGGAGCAGGAGGTCGGTCACTGTGCCTCCAGTCCGTCCGCGCGCTCCGCGTGCACCCGGTCCATCTCGTCGGCGAGCGCCGGCGACGCGTACGGGCCGTCCCCGCGGAGTTCCTCGACGATCCGGGCGACCACGTCCGGCGCCTTGTTCTGCGAGAGCTTGGCGCGGGCATCGAAGCGGGTGACCCGGATCCGGACCCCGACCGTGCCCTGCGCGACCCGCCGGGCGGTGTCCGGGTCGACGTCGAGCGAGACCGGCTCGGGCATCACCCGTTCGAAGTGGTCGACGAGCTCGCCGAGCACGCGGAAGTTCTCGTCGTCGGACAGGATCTCCGGCGTGCCCCACAGGTGCGCGGTCACGTGGTTCCAGGTCGGGACGAACTGCTCCGGCGGGTACCAACCGGGGGAGACGTAGCCGTGCGGGCCCTGGAACACGACGAGGACCTCGTGCTGGCCGAGCTCGTGCGCGACCTCGTCCGGACGGCCGACGTGCGTCACGAGCACGATCGCGTCCGGGTCGTCGTCGGGCCCCGGCGTCTCGAGCAGCACGGGGTAGTGCGAGGCGACCGTGCCCGCCGCGGTGTGCGACACGATCGTCGCCCACGGGTGCTCGGCGACTACGCGCTTGACCTCGTCGACGTCGGTCATCAGGAACCGGGGTGTGTGCCGCATCCGACGAGCGTGGCACATGCCAGGCTGGTCGGCATGGAGAAGCGCGCCGCGTACGAGTCCGTCCTGCCCTACGTCCGCGAGTGGATCGGGTACAAGGTGTGGCAGCTCCGGCTCCCCGGGGTGCAGGTCGCCGTCGGGTTCGAGGGCGAGGAGCTGTTCGCCGGGGCGTGGGGGTACGCCGACGTCGAGGCCGGTCGTCGCCTGACCACGACGGACCGGTTCCGCATCGCGTCGCACTCGAAGACGTTCACCGCCACCGCCCTGCTGCAGCTCGCCGACGCGGGCGCGCTCCGGCTCGACGACACCGTCGGCTCGTTCGTACCGGCCCTGGTCGACGCGGGCTCACCGATCGCCGGCGCGACGGTGCGCGAGCTCATGGAGATGGGCGGCGGTGTCGTCCGGGACGGCGCCGACGGCGACCACTGGGCACTCGCGCACCCGTTCCCGGACGCCGAGCAGCTCGTCGCGCTCGTCGTCGAGGGCGGCGCGAAGGTGCCGGTCGGCTCGGCGTTCAACTACTCGAACCTCGGCTACGGCCTGCTCGGGCTCGTGGTCGAGGCCGTCACCGGGACCTCGTACGCCGAGCACGTCCGCGCGGCGATCACCGAGCCGCTCGGCCTCGCCCACACCGGTCCGGAGTTCGACCCCGCCCACGAGGACGCGTTCGTCGTCGGCTACACCGGCCTGCACACCGCCCGCACCCGCACGCGCGTCCCGCACGTGACGACCGGGGCGCTCGCCGCGGCCACCGGGTTCCACGGCACCGCGTCCGACCTGGTCCGGTACTTCTCCGCCCACGTCCCCGGCCGGGGCGACCTGCTCTCCGACCACGCGAAGCGGCTCGCGCAGCGGAAGGCGTGGAGCGCGCTCGACACCGATCCGGCCGCCCGCGGCTACGGTGCCGGCTTCATCGTCGACCGGATCAACGGGCGCGAGGTCCGCGGTCACTCCGGCGGCTTCCCCGGCCAGATCACCCAGTCGGTGTTCGACCCGGCGTCGTCCCTCGTCGTCTCCGTGCTGACGAGCAGTGCGACCGGTCCCGCCGGGATGCTCGCGAACGGGATCGTGCACCTGCTCGACGCCGCCGCGGACGAGCACGCCGCGGGGCCGGCACTGCCCGACGACGTCGACACCTCCCGCTACGTCGGACGCTTCACGACGTTCGAGGGCATCACCGACTTCGCCCGCGTCGGCGACCGGCTGCTGGCCATCGACCCGACGCAGCCCGTGCCGACCGAGTCCCCGGTCCGCCTCGACGTCGTCGACGCCGACACGCTGCGCATGGCCGCCGGCAACCGCTTCGGGTCGATCGATGAGCTCGTGACGTTCACGCGCGACGAGTCGGGTGCGGTCGTGTCGGTGCGCGGCGACAGCGGAATGACCCACCGCCCGTGGTCCGTCCCCGAGGAGACCCCCGAGGTCGCCGCCGCGCTCGTCTGAGACCCGCGGCCGGACCGGGGAGGGGGGGACAACCCCACCACGGGTCCGGGAGACGGCAGGATGGGACGGGAGCCCTCGGTCCGCGAGGCTCGAGTCATGACCGACACCGCCCGCCTCGACCAGGCCGACACCGTCCCGCTCGACGACACCGCACCGCAGGGAGCGACCAAGCCCATGCCCGGACAGCCACAGTCAGCACCCGCCGGGTGGTCGGCGACGCCGGCGGTGGGGCAGCCGGGCGGCGGTGGCGGCTCGGGGATGTCCGCCGGCGCGTTCTACCGGGACGCGTGGCGACGCCTGCCGCGGGACTTCGGCTACATGGCGCTCACGGCGGTGCTGCTCTGCACGCTCTACGCGGCCTTCCCGGCGGCGATCCTGGGCGGCGGATTCCGGGACCTGTTCAACCCGTTCGTGCTCCTGATGTTCTTCGTCGCGCTGTTCGTCGCCCGCTGGGTCGGCCAGTTCGAGAAGCTCCGCATCGGCTGGGCCGACCCGCGGCCGATCCGCCCGGTCGACTGGACCCCGCGCTGGCAGCAGAACTGGTGGACCCGCACGGGTTCCGCGGTCGCCAACCCGCACTACTGGCTGTACCTGCTGCACGCGGTCGTCGTGTACCCGCTCGCGGCGCTCTGCACGGTCGGCGCCGGCGCGCTCCTGGTCGTCGGGTTCACGTGGCCGATCGCGGTCGGTGGCATCGCGCTCCTCAACCGGGTCGCCGCTGACTACTACAGCGGGCTCGGCGGCGCTCCGGTGCTCCTCCTCGGCCTGCTCGGACTCGTGTCGATGGCGGCGTCCGTGGTGCTGTTCCCGCTCTGGGCGCGCGGCTCGGTCCTCGCGCACTACTGGATCGACCTCGGCCTGCTCGGCGGGTTCCGCGCCGAGCAGCTCGAGCAGCGCGTCGCCGGGCTGCAGGCCTCCCGCGCCGGAGCGGTCACGGCCGAGGGGCAGGCGCTCCGGCAGATCGAGCGCGACCTGCACGACGGCCCGCAGCAGCGCCTCGTCCGGCTCCGCATGGACCTCGCGGCCGCCGAGCGTGCGATGGACCGCGACCCGGAGCAGGCCAAGCGGCTGATCGGCGAGGCCGGCGAGCACGCGAAGGACGCCCTCGACGAGCTGCGCGCCCTGTCCCGTGGCTTCGCGCCGCCGATCCTGCTCGACCGCGGGCTCGTCGCCGCGCTCGAGGCCCTGGTCGCCCGCACGCCGATCCCGGTCGGGCTCGACGTCCGCCTGCCCGAGGGACTCGAGCTCGCGACGGAGATCCAGCGCAACGTGTACTTCACGGTGAGCGAGCTCCTGACGAACACGACGAAGCACGCGGGCGCCTCGACCGCCGGCGTGTACCTCGGGCTGATCGTCGACGCGTCCGGCCTCTGGTACCTCACGGTCAGCGTCACCGACGACGGCCGCGGGGGAGCCCGCCCGCAGGAGGGCCACGGGCTCGAGGGGCTGGTCGGCCGCATGCGCGCCCTGGACGGCGAGCTCATCGTGAACAGCCCCGACGGCGGTCCGACCGAGGCCACCGCACGGATCCCGCTCGGCGCGCTGAACGGCGTCCCGACCGTCCGCCGGTGACCGGCGGGGAGCGGGGACGCTCCCACTAGGCTGGTCGGCATGAGCGACGGCCCGGGTGCAGCACGCATCCGGGCCGTCGTCGTCGACGACGCCGTGCTCCTGCGCGAGGGACTGGCCCGCGTCCTCGACGAGGCGGGCATCGAGGTCGTCGGGCAGTACGCCGACGCCGACTCCTTCCTCGCCACGCTGCCGGATGCCGCCCCCGACGTCGTCGTGATGGACGTCCGGATGCCCCCGACCTTCACCGACGAGGGCGTCCGCGCCGCCGTCGTCACCCGACGGGTCGCCCCGCAGACCGGGGTCCTGCTGCTGTCGCAGTACGTCGAGGCCACGTACGCCGAGGACGTCCTCGCCGCCGGCGCCACCGGCATCGGGTACCTGCTCAAGGACCGCGTCACCCGGCTCGAGGAGATCGACGACGCCGTGCGCCGCATCGCCGCCGGCGGCACCGTGCTCGACCCCGAGGTCGTGACGCAGCTCATGAGCCGTCGACGCAACCCGCTCGAGGCGCTGACCCCGCGGGAGCGCGACGTCCTCGGGCTGATGGCCGAGGGACGCACGAACGCCGCCATCGCCCGAGCGCTCGTCATCGGCACCGGCGCGGTCGAGAAGCACGTGACGAGCATCTTCGGCAAGCTCGCGCTCGAGGACACCGGCGAGGACCACCGCCGCGTCCTCGCCGTCCTCGCATACCTCGGATGACGACGCGGGTCCCCGCGCCGCTCCTGGCGCTCGCGGCGATGGTGTCCGTGCAGCTCGGGGCCGCGATCGCCAAGACGCGCTTCGACGAGGTCGGCTCGGTCGGCGCCGCGACCCTGCGCCTGGTGATCGGCGCCCTCGTGCTCGCGCTCGTCGTCCGCCCGCGCGTGCGGCACTGGACCCGCGCGCAGTGGACGGCCGCGGTCCTGCTCGGCCTGGCGCTCGGCGGCATGAACGTCTTCATCTACGTGGCCTTCGCGACCATCCCGATCGGTGTCGCGGTGACGATCGAGTTCCTCGGGCCGCTCGTCCTGTCGCTCGCGCACACCCGTCGCTGGCGGGACGTGTCGTGGGCCGTGCTCGCGCTCGCCGGCGTCGTGCTCCTCGGCGTCGGACCGACGGCCGTGACCGCGGTCGGCGGCGTCGCCGCGGCCGTCGCGGCGGCGGCGTGCTGGGCCGGCTACATCGTGATGAACCAGCGCGTCGGGGCGGCGATCCCGGGCATCGACGGCCTCGCGGTGTCGATGGTCGTCGCGATGCTCGTCTCCCTGCCGTTCGGGGTGTACTCCGCCGCGGCCGGTGTGGTCGACGACCCGACGCTGCTGCTCGTCTTCGCGGGCGTCGGCCTGCTGTCGAGCGTGCTGCCCTACGCGCTCGAGATGGCGGCGCTCCGCCGGATGGTGACCCGCGTGTTCGGCGTGCTGCAGAGCCTCGGTCCCGCGATCGCCGCACTCGCGGGACTCCTGGTCCTGCGCGAGGCGCTCTCGGTGCAGGAGGTCGTGGCGCTGGCCTGCGTGACCGCGGCGAGCATCGGGGTGACCCTGTCGGGACGTCGCCGCCGAGCCGTTCCCTGACGGCGGCGAGCCGACCGGCGGAGCCGTGACGCGCCTCCAGGCCGTTCCCGACCACTGGACGCGCCACGACCCGCCTCCGGGTCGGTCGTCAGCTACTCGGCGCTGAGGAAGTCCGCGTAGGTGGGTTCCGACTGCTCGACCGCCAGGAGCGCCGGGTCGTTGATCCGGCGTTCGACGTAGGCGGCGATGACCTCCGGCGGGGTGAGTACGTGGGCGACCCAGGACGGCACGTCGCGTTGGTTCACGGTGGGCCTCCTTCCTGTCGTTCGTCCGTCGAACCACTTGATCGGTGAGTAGTTCGGCGAGGCGGGGTTCCCGGAACGATCCTCGGATCGGGTCCGGATGTCAATGCGGTGCGTTCCCTGGATGCCGTTCGGCGCGGTCCGTCCGCAGCGCGCGGTGCTTGACCGCTGAGCGCCAGACCCAGGCGTCGGCCTGCTGCCCGAACTGCGCCCACTCGACGTGCACGGCGTCCCGCGTCCAGCTCGACGCGAAGCCCTTGACCCGGATGTGGAAGGTCGGGAACTGGATCCACGCCCAGACCGGGACGGGCGTCACCGCGTGGCAGACGTCGGGCCCGCGCGCTTCCTCGGACAGCGAGTAGGCGCGCGGACGCTCGACCTCCGGGTGTTCCGGGGGCTGCCACCGGTTCTCGCGACGCCGTCCCACGACGGTATTCGAACGTGTGTTCGAACGTGCGTCAAGTCCGCCGCGCGGTCGCTGCGCACCTCGACCCAGGCGCGGGCGTGTCGGGGTGCGCCACGTGGACGCTGCGCGCCCGGACCGGGCCGTGGGCATGGCGGGGCGCGCTGCGCACCCACCGGGTCCCCGGTGTCAGGTGGCCGCGCGGCCCGTCGACTCGCGCACGCTCAGGGTCAGCGACGGTCCGGGCCGGGACGGCAGGGGAGCCGGGGCGTCGATCTGCTCGCGCAGCAGCACCGCCGCGCGCTGCCCGAGTTCGACGGTGTCGCGCGTCAGCGAGGTGATCGCGGGGCGGACGAGCCGGATCATCGCGGAGTCGTCGAACGACACGATCGACACGGCGCCCGGGACCGCGACGCCCATCTCGCTCGCGACGCCGAGCCCCGCGACGGCGAGCACGTCGTTGTCGTACACGATCGCCGTCGGTCGCACCGTGCGGGACAGCAGTGCGCGGGTGGCCCGGGCGCCCTCGTCCGCGGAGTAGTCGGTGGGGATCGACACGGTGTCCTCGAGCCCGGCGTCCGCCGCGAAGGCCCGGAGCCGCTCGACCCGCATCGCCGTGTGCTCGAACTCCGGCCGACCGGAGACGTGCGCGATCCGCCGGTGTCCGAGCGCGTGCAGGTACCGCAGCACGGTGTCCGTCGCGTCCGAGTCGTCGATCCACACGCTCGGGGCGGCGCCGTCCGGCGAGGGGTGCGAGCCGACGACCACGGTGGGCATGCCGAGCTCGGCGAGCAGGGTCAGACGCTCGTCGTCGCGGCGCGGGTCGATCACGACGACGCCGTCCACCCGGTGCCCGCGCCACCAGTCGCGGTAGGTCGTGAGCTCCTCGGCCGCGTCCCGGGCGACGAGCAGGGTCATGCCGACGTGGGTCCCGGCGAGCCCGAGCTGGATCCCCGAGATGAGGTCGCCGAAGAACGACTCGGTGCCGAGCGTCCGTGCCGGCCGATTCAACACGAAGCCGATCGACCCGGCGCGGGCGCCACCGAGGGCGCGGGCGGCGGTGTGCGGTTGCCAGTCGAGTTCGCGGGCGATCTCCTGCACACGGCGGCGGGTCTCGGCGGACACCCCCGGCCGGTCGTTGAGCGCGAACGACACCGCGCTGATGGACACCCCGGCGCGTGCGGCGATGTCGGCGATGGTCGTGCGACGTCTGCTGGCCACGGGGTTGACTATAGCGCTTTAGTCATGGACAGTGGCAGCCACACGCCGGTTCAGCACCACCAACTGAACCGCTTGAGCACGATGACGAAGGAGTCGGTTGCGATGAGGACCACCACACGGGTGACGAGGGGCCGCGCGGCAGCGCTGCTCGCGACGGCGGCGGCGACCGCCCTCGTCCTGACGGGCTGCTCGAGCGGCAGCAGCGGCGCGAGCGGCGGCGGGAGCGGGGCGATCGACGGGACGATCACCCTGCAGACGTGGGCGCTCACGCCGACGTACACGGACTACCTGCAGGGCGTCATCTCGGCGTTCGAGAAGGAGCACCCGAAGGCGACCGTGAAGCTCCAGGACCAGCCGGGCGACGGCTACGCCGACAAGGTGCTCAGCCAGGCGTCCTCGAACACGCTGCCGGACGTGATCAACCTGCCGCCGGACATCGCACTGCCGCTCGCCAAGCGGGGCTTCCTGCAGGACGTGTCGAAGGACGACAGCAAGCTCGGCAGCACGTACGTCGCCGGCGCACTGGACTCGTACCGATACAAGGGGCTCGACGGCACGTACGGCTACCCCTGGTACCTCAACACGGATGTCGACTACTGGAACAAGTCGATGTTCGACAAGTGCGGCCTCGACGCGGACAACCCGCCGAAGACCACCGACGAGCTGTTCACGCAGGCCAAGACGATGCACAGCAACTGCCCGGACGACTACCTGATGAGCCGCAAGCCGGGTCTCGGTGACTTCACGCTCGCCGGGGTCAAGGTGCTGAACTCGGACGGCACGAAGTTCACCTTCGCCGACTCGTCGAAGGCCGTCGATCTCATCGACCGCTACAAGGAGGCGTACCAGGACGGCTACATGCCCTCGAACGTCCTGAACAGCGACTACCTCGGCAACTCGACGCTGTTCACGCAGCAGAAGGTCGCGTGGACGACCGGCGGCGCGACGGCGCTCTCGGACATGATCAAGAACAACCCGTCGCTCAAGGGCAACGTCGTGGTCAGCCCGGCGCTCGACACCCCGCCGCTGTACGTGCAGGGCCTGTCGGTGTCCAGCAAGTCGAAGCACCTCGCCACCGCCGAGGCGTTCGCGCAGTTCATGACGAACGCCAAGAACCAGGAGGCGTTCGCCCACCAGGTGAACATCTTCCCGTCGACCACGTCGTCGCAGTCCGACCCGTACTTCTCGAAGGACGACGGCACCGTGAACGGCACGGCACGCGTCCTCGCGAACGAGGCCCTGAAGCAGGCGAAGGTGCTCAACCCGGTCGAGGCGAACTCCGCGATGACCGACTTCCTCGACCAGCAGATCGCCCTCGCCATGAAGGGGCAGGTCGCGCCGGAGCAGGCCCTGCAGACCGCGCAGGACAAGATGAACTCGCTCCTGGCCAACGGCTGATGCGCGCCAACCGCTGGTTCACGCCCTGGCTGCTCGTCCTGCCGGCCCTCGTCTGGCTCCTCGCGTTCAGCCTCTGGCCGTCGATCAACACCGTCCGGTTGTCGTTCACGAACGCCAGCCCGCTGGGGGGCGTGAGCCAGTGGGTGGGCTTCCGGAACTTCGAGACCCTGCTCGCCGACCCGCAGGTGTGGGAGGCGCTGCTCAACAGCGTCGTCTACATGGCGGTGTGCCTGCCGCTCCTGACGATCGGCCCGCTGCTCATCGCGGTGCTCGTGCAGCAGAAGCTCCCCGGCATCGCGTTCTTCCGGACCGCGTTCTACACGCCGGTGATCGCGAGCGCGGTCGTCGTCGGGCTCATCTGGACCTGGATCCTCGACGACCGCGGTGTCGTCAACGAGATGGCGCAGGCGCTCGGCGTCGTGCAGGGCGCGATCCCGTTCCTGACCGACCGGTGGCTGCTGCTGTTCAGCGCGATCAGCTTGACGGTCTGGAAGGGCCTCGGGTACTACATGATCATCTTCCTGGCGGCACTCGGGAACGTCGGCAAGGACCTGCACGAGGCCGCTGCGCTCGACGGTGCCGGCGCGGTGCGCCGGTTCTGGTCGGTCACGGTCCCGGGGGTCCGGGGCACCATGACGCTCGTCGGGATCCTGGTCTGCGTCAGCGCGCTCCGGGTGTTCAGCGAGCTCTACATCCTCACCAACGGCACCGGCGGTCCGGGCGGGCAGGACAACTCGCTCGTCATGCTCATCCAGCAGTACGCCCGCGGGTTCACCGGCAACCTCGGCTACGCGTCCGCCCTGAGCCTGCTGCTCTTCGTGGTCACGCTCCTGCCGATGCTCGCCCTCGCCCGCATGAACAGCAAGGCCGACAAGTGACGAACACGACCAGCACGACCGAACCGGCCCTCGGCGGCGCCGCGGGCGCAGCCGCACCCGCACCGGACCTGACCGGCGCGACGGACGCACGCCGGGCCCGGCCCCCACGCCGCCGCCGCGCGGTCTGGGGCGTCATGTCCACCCGCGAGAAGGTCGTCCGCTACGTCCTGCTCGTGGTGGTGCTGTTCATCACGATCGGGCCGTTCCTCTGGCAGCTCTCGACGTCGCTCAAGGGCGCCGGCGAGGACATCTACACGGCGAACCCGTCGTTCATCCCGTCCGAGCCGACGATCGAGAACTACCTCAAGGTCGCAGCGGCGATCCCGGTCTGGCGGTACATCGGCAACTCGGTGCTCGTCGCCGCGATCGACGTCGTCGGCAACATCGTGTTCGCGACGCTCGCCGGCTTCGCCCTGGCCCGACTGCAGTGGCGGTTCCGGAAGCTCGTGCTCGGCCTGTTCCTCGCGACGCTCGTGCTCCCCGGCGAGGCCACGATCATCAGCCAGTTCGTCACCGTGAAGGACCTCGGCCTGGCCGACAACCTGGTCGGCGTCGCCCTGCCCGGGATGATCGCGGCGCTCAACGTCCTGCTCATGTTCAACGCGTTCCGGCAGATCCCCGAGGAGATCGACCAGGCGGCCGTCGTCGACGGCGCGAACGCGATGCAGCGCCTGCGGTACATCTCGCTGCCCGCCGTGCAGGGCACGATCGCCGTGATCGCGATCTTCTCGTTCATCGGGGCGTGGGACGACTTCCTGTGGCCGCTCATCGTCCTGCAGTCCCCGCAGAACCTCACGCTGACCGTGGGGCTGCAGTACCTGCAGGGCACGTTCGCCACCGACCAGCGGATGATCGCCGCCGGCACGATGATCGCCTTCATCCCGATCGCCGTGGTCTTCGCCGTCCTGCAGCGCTTCTTCTTCAAGGGAGTGGAAGAGGGCGGGGTGAAGGGCTGATGCGCTTCGGCGTCAACCACACGCCGTCGGTCGGGTGGTTCCACTCGTGGCTCGACTTCTCGCCGTCGGACACCGCCAGGGACCTCGAGCAGATCGCGTCGCTCGGTGCGGACCACGTGCGGATCTTCCCCCTGTGGCCGGTCGTGCAGCCGAACCGGACGATGATCCGGCAGCGGGCGCTCGCCGATGTCGCGACCGTCGTCGACATCGCCGGGTCGTTCGGGCTCGACGTGAACGTCGACGCCCTGCAGGGACACCTGTCGAGCTTCGACTTCGTGCCGGCCTGGCTCGACACGTGGCACCGCCGCAACCTGTTCACCGACCCGGACGTCGTCGCCTCGACCGCCGCCTACGTCGAGGCGCTCGCCCGGACCGTCGCGGACCGGCCGAACCTGCTCGGCATCACGATCGGCAACGAGGTCAACCAGTTCGCGCACGCACCGCACCCCGCGCCGTTCGGCGTCACCGCCGAGCAGGGGCACGCATGGGCGACGACGATGGTCGACGCCGCCCGGCGGGGCCTGGGGACGGACGGGGGACCCGGCCTGGAGGCACGGCGCGGGTCCGCCCCGCTGGTCACCGTCGCGCAGTACGACGCGGCCTGGTACGACGACGCGCAGCCCTTCGGCCCGGAGCACGCGGCGGACCACGGTGACGCGACGGTCACGCACTCGTGGGTGTTCAACGGCGCGGCGGAGCTCCACGGCGCCCTCGGACCCGGTTCGGTGCGGCACGGCGAGTACCTGCTGCAGCTCGCCGCGGCCTGGAACCGGGACCCCCACCGGCCGAACTGGCTGCAGGAGGTCGGCGCCCCCACGAACGTCGTCCCACCCGCCGACGCCGCGTCCTTCACCGAGCAGACCATCCGACACGTCCTCGGGGCGCAGGACGTGCTCGGCGTGACGTGGTGGTGCTCGCACGACGTCGCCCGGTCCCTCGCCGACTTCCCCGAGCTCGAGTACGACCTCGGGCTGTTCACGAACGACGGACGACTGAAGCCCGCGGGCGAAGCGTTCGCCGCTCTCGCTCGATCCGCAACCGCGTCGCCGGCCGCACCGCCCGCCACCGGGATCGTCCTCGACGACGTCGGGCCGGACGGCACCCCGCGCCCCGGCGTCCGCGCCGACTGCGCCCCCGGCGGGCGGTTCGCGGCCGCCTGGCTCGCACTCGCCGAGGCAGCTCCGGACGGACGTGGCCCGCAGGTGCTGCTGCGCTCCCGGCTCCTCGACGACGGCCTGCGCGCAGCACGCGGCATCACGACGATCGAGCACGTGCCCGACGGCCTGGACGGCACCGTCCTCGCCGTCGCCCACCCCGCCACCGGCGCCTGAGCGCCCGACCTCCCACACCGCTCCACCCGGAAGGACCCCATGCACGACGACATCCCCCTCACCACCGGACGCGCCCGACGGGTCCTCGACGAGCGCATCCTGCCGGCCGTGCACGCCACGTCGGTCCCGCTCGAGGTCGCCTGGCACGAGCTGCCGGGGGAGCCGGTCCCGCCCGCCGAAGGGCTCGCGCTCGACTGGACGCCGTACGAGGTCGGAACGCCGTGGGGCGCCGCGTGGGGGACGACCTGGTTCCGACTGACCGGGACCGTGCCGGCGGCGTACGCCGGGCAGCGGGTCGAGGCGGTCGTCGACCTGGGGTTCGACAAGAACATGCCGGGCTTCCAGTGCGAGGGGCTCGTGTACCGCGCCGACGGGACCCCGGTGAAGTCGATCAACCCCCGGAACCAGTGGGTGCTCGTCTCCGAGCGCGCCGAGGGCGGGGAGACGGTCGAGCTGTTCGTCGAGGCGGCGTCGAACCCCGTCCTGCTCGACTACCACCCCTTCCTGCCGACGCAGGAGGGGGACGTGCAGACCTCGTCGTCGAAGCGCCTCTACACGAGCCGCCGGATGGACCTCGCGGTGTTCGCGTCGGATGTGCACGAGCTGTCGCTCGACCTCGAGGTGCTGCTCGAACTCCAGGCGCAGCTGCCCGACGGGCCGCGGCGGATGCGGATCCTGCAGGCGCTCGACGACGCGCTCGACCGCCTCGACCTGCAGCGCATCGCCGAGACCGCCGGGGACGCCCGGGCCGCCCTGCTCGACGTCCTCGCCGCCCCAGCCGAGGCCTCCGCGCACACCGTCTCGGCGATCGGCCACGCGCACATCGACTCCGCGTGGCTCTGGCCGGTGCGCGAGACGATCCGCAAGGTCGCCAGGACCACGTCGACGATGACCGAGCTCATCGACCAGACCGACGACTTCCTGTACGGCATGTCCAGCGCGCAGCAGTACGCCTGGATCAAGGAGCACCGCCCCGAGGTGTACGCCCGGGTCCGAGACGCCGTGGCCGCCGGTCGGTTCCTGCCCCTCGGCGGGATGTGGGTCGAGTCGGACACCGTGATGCCGACGGGCGAGAGCATCGTGCGGCAGTTCTCCCAGGGGCAGCGGTTCTTCGAGCGCGAGTTCGGGATCCGTCCGAAGGGCGTCTGGCTGCCGGACAGCTTCGGGTACTCGCCGGCCCTGCCGCAGCTCATGCGCCGTGCCGGGTTCGAGTGGTTCTTCACGCAGAAGATCTCGTGGAACCAGGTGAACAAGTTCCCGCACCACACGTTCCTCTGGGAGGGCATCGACGGCTCGCGGGTGTTCTCGCACTTCCCGTCGATGGACACGTACAACTCGCGGCTCTCCGGCGAGGAGATCGCGAAGGCCTCCCGGCAGTTCCGCGAGAACCGCCTGGCCTCCGGCTCGATCGCCCCCGTCGGGTGGGGCGACGGTGGCGGCGGCACCACGCGAGAGATGACCGGCACGGCCGCGCGGCTCGCCGACCTCGAGGGCAGCGCGAAGGTCCGGTGGGAGCAACCGGACGCGTTCTTCGACCGGGCGAAGGCCGAGCTCGTGGACCCGCCCGTGTGGGTGGGGGAGCTGTACCTCGAGCTGCACCGGGCGACCCTGACCAGCCAGCACCGGACGAAGCAGGGCAACCGCCGGTGCGAGCAGCTGCTGCTCGAGGCCGAGCTCTGGGCGACGACCGCGGCGGCCCGCACCGACTTCGCGTACCCGTACGACGAACTCGACGCCCTCTGGCAGCAGGTCCTGCTGCAGCAGTTCCACGACATCCTGCCCGGCACCTCGATCGCCTGGGTGCACCGCGAGGCGGTGGCGAAGTACGCCGAGACGGCCGCCGCGCTGACCGCGATCACCGAGCGCGCGCTGGCGGCACTCGCCGGTCCCGGTGACGTGCCGGTCGTCGTCAACCCGGCCCCGTTCCTCCAGGCCGGCGCACCCGCGCTGGGGGCGACCACCGCGGCCGACGTGCCGGCGGCGGTCCCGGTGTCGTTGACCGAGCGGGACGGCGGGTGGGTGCTCGCGAGCGACCTGGTGCGCGTCGTCGTCGACGCGCGCGGACTCGTCACGAGCGCGGTCGACCTGTCGACCGGGCGCGACGCGATCGCGCCCGGCCGCGTCGCGAACCTGCTGCAGCTGCACCAGGACTTCCCGAACATGTGGGACGCGTGGGACGTCGACCGCTACTACCGCAACCGCGTCGAGGACCTGACCGACGTCACCGGGCTGCGCGCCGCAGTCGACGACACCGGTGCCGCCCGGGTGGTCGTCGAGCGGGCGTTCGGCGACTCGACCGTGACGCAGGAGATCGTCCTGGCGCCCGGCTCCCGGACGCTCGAGTTCGACCAGGTCACGGACTGGCACGAGACCGAGAAGTTCCTCAAGGTGGCGTTCCCGCTCGACGTCCGCGCCGAGCACACCGTCGCCGAGACGCAGTTCGGTGCGCAGAAGCGCGTGACGCACACGAACACGTCGTGGGAGGCCGCGAAGTTCGAGACCTCGATGCACCGCTACGTCCTCGTCGAGGAGCCCGGCTTCGGGGTGGCCCTGGTCAACGACTCGATCCACGGCTTCGACACCACCCGCGACGCCGTCGAGGGCCACGTCACCACGACCGTCCGGCTCTCGCTGCTGCGCGCACCGCGGTTCCCGGACCCGGAGACCGATCAGGGCGTGCAGACGCACCGCTACGGCATCGTCGTCGGGACCGACCAGCTCGGGGCGACGGCGGCCGGCGTCGTGATGAACGCCGGCGCCCGCACGGTGACCGGCGGGCACGGCTTCGCGCCGCTCGTGCGGGTCTCCGGCGACGTCGTCCTGTCGAGCGTCAAGCTCGCCGACGACCGCTCGGGTGACCTGGTCGTCCGCGTGTACGAGCCCGCTGGGCGCCGGGGGACCGGCGGCATCGCCGTGGACGGACCCTTCGGCGACCCGTGCGAGGTGACCCTGCTCGAGGAACCGCTCGCGGCGATCGACCCGTCCGCGTTCGCCGTCGACGCCTACGAGGTGCGGACGTTCCGCTTCGCTCGGACGTCCGCCTGAGACCCCGTCGCCGGGGCTTCGGGTGCCCCGGCGGCGGCCCCGGTCGGCGTCCGCCGGCCGGTTCGTCACTCGAAGAGGAGTGTCATGAAGCAGTCAACGAAGCTCGGGATCGTCGCAGCGCTCGTCGCGGCGCTCGCCGTCCCGATGGTCCCGGCGGCCGCGTCCGCCGCACCGTCGCCCACCGGCCTGTCCCACGGTGTCGGCGCGTCCCACGGGGTCGGGCACGGCAAGCAGCCGCACGCCGCCCCGATGAAGGACGGGCCGACGAGCATCGCCTACGTCGAGGTCAACAACGACCAGCTCGCGAACGTCGGCCGCTACACGCTCGCCGACGGCGCGAACGCGTTCGACGTGGCGATCATCTTCGCCGCGAACATCAACTGGGACGGGTCGAAGGCCGTCCTGTACAACAACGAGAACGTGCAGCGCACGCTCGACGACGCCGCGACCCAGATCCGGCCGCTGCAGGCGAAGGGCATCAAGGTCTCGCTGTCGATCCTCGGCAACCACCAGGGCGCCGGCATCGCGAACTTCCCGACGCAGGCCGCCGCAGAGGACTTCGCTGCCCAGGTGTCCGCGACCGTCGCGAAGTACGGGCTCGACGGCGTCGACCTCGACGACGAGTACTCCGACTACGGCACGAACGGCACCCCGCAGCCGAACCAGCAGTCCATCGGTTGGCTCATCAGCGCCCTGCGCGCCGACATGCCCGGCAAGCTCGTCTCGTTCTACGACATCGGCCCGGCGTCCGACGCGCTGTCCTCGTCGAGCCCGGCGATCGGGTCGCAGCTCGACTACGCCTGGAACCCCTACTACGGCACATACTCGGCGCCGTCGATCCCCGGGCTCGGGAAGTCGCGGCTGTCGGCGGCGGCGGTCGACATCCAGAACACCCCGCAGTCGACGGCGGTGTCCCTGGCGCAGCGCACCAAGGCCGACGGCTACGGCGTCTTCATGACGTACAACCTGCCGGACGGCGACGTCTCGCCGTACGTGTCGTCGTTCACGCAAGTGCTCTACGGGCAGGCCGCGTCGTACCGCTGACCTCGCCTCCGCACGGCGGCCCGCGCCCCGCGCTCCTCGGCTTCGGCCTGGAGGCGCGGGGCGCGTCCGTCGCGTCGGTCCGGTCCGGACCGGCTCGGAGAAGCGCACTTCCGCCCGGATCGTGACCGTCCTGGTTCGCGGATCCCGGGGATCGAGAACCAGGACGGCCAGATCGGCCGCGGAGGTCGTGCCTGTGGCAGGCCCGACGTACGATCGCGGCGTGGAGCTCGCGTTCGAGGCCGAGGTGATCGAGTGGCGCGGTCCGGCGCCGTACGTGTACGCGGTGGTGCCAGACGACGTCGCCGACCTCGTCCACGAGCTCGCGTCCGAGCTGACCTACGGCTGGGGCGTCGTCCCGGCGGGCGTCGCGATCGGGCGGGTGCGGTGGACGACGTCGCTGTTCCCGAAGGACGGCGGGTACCTCGTGCCGCTGCGGAAGGCGGAGCGGACCCGGACGGGGGTCGGCCTCGGCGACACCGTGCACCTCACCCTGTCGCTCGGCGCCCCCTGAGCAGGAAGTACGGAGGGGATGACGGGAATCGAACCCGCGTGGCCAGTTTGGAAGACTGGGGCTCTACCATTGAGCTACATCCCCGCGCTGCAGCACTGGTTGCGCAGCGCCACCATCGTAGCGGACGAACGACCCCCGACATGCCATCGAACGTGTTGCCGCAGCCCGACCCGGGCGACACCCGGCGGATCCGCCGCTCGCGGGTGGTGTCGTTCGTGCT
Source organism: Curtobacterium sp. Csp1 (assembly GCF_013347185.1). Lineage (NCBI taxonomy): Bacteria > Bacillati > Actinomycetota > Actinomycetes > Micrococcales > Microbacteriaceae > Curtobacterium > Curtobacterium sp. Csp1. Next base: position 3,755,684 of record NZ_CP054594.1, on the reverse strand, counting down.
GCTGGCCCTCGCCGCCGTGGTGTTCTCGCTCCGGCCGGAGGTCTTCGGCGACCCGCAGGCCCAGCCGTGGCACGCGCTCCTGCACGTGTGGCGGATCGTCGTCGGACTCCTGCTCGTCCTGGGCGCGGGAGCGGTGCAGGTGGCCGTCGGGGTCCGCTGGCGGCAGGGCCTCCGTCGGGCGGCCGACCCGGCTCCTCCACAGCGCGGCACGCCGCCCGGGAACCAGTCACCGGCGGACCGCTAGACTCGTCGCGGTCGTGCGTGCCCTCGGGTGTGCGCGGCCACCCTGGCCCAGTCACGGGGCGTAGCTCAGCTTGGTAGAGCGCCCGCTTTGGGAGCGGGAGGTCGCAGGTTCAAATCCTGTCGCCCCGACCAGGTCCACTCGAACGTCAACCAACAGGAGTACATCCCTTGGCCACCAGCACCGTCGACAAGGTGAGCGACACCCGCGTCAAGCTCACCGTGAACGTGACGCCGGAAGATCTCAAGCCGAGCATCGACCACGCGTACAAGCACATCGCCGAGCAGATCAACATCCCCGGCTTCCGCAAGGGCAAGGTCCCGCCGGCGATCGTCGACCAGCGTGTCGGCCGCGGCGAGGTCCTGAACCACGCCGTCGGCGACGCGATCGACACCTTCTACCGCCAGGCGGTGGAGGAGCAGGAGCTGCGCATCCTCGGCCGCGCCGAGGCCGACGTCGCCGAGCTCCCCAACGTGAAGGACTTCACGGGCGACCTCGTCCTCACCTTCGAGGTGGACGTCCGCCCCGAGTTCGACCTGCCGAAGTACGACGAGTACGAGCTGACGGTCGACGCGGTCGAGGTCTCCGACGACGAGGTCGAGGAGGAGCTGCAGAACCTGCGCACCCGCTTCGGCACGCTCGTGACGGTCGACCGTCCGGCCAAGACCGGCGACTTCGCCCAGATCGACCTGACCGCCACCATCGGTGACGACGAGGTCGACTCGGCCACCGGCGTCTCCTACGAGATCGGCTCGGGCGACCTGCTCGAGGGCATCGACGAGGCGCTCGAGTCCCTGACCGCCGGCGAGTCGACGACCTTCGAGTCGACGCTGGTCGGCGGCGACCGCGAGGGTGAGACCGCCCAGATCGCCGTCACCGTCACCGCCGTCAAGGAGCGCGAGCTCCCCGAGGCCGACGACGAGTTCGCCCAGATCGCCAGCCAGTTCGACACCATCGACGAGCTCAAGGCGGACCTCAAGGAGCAGATCGCCAAGTCGAAGACCTTCGGCCAGGGTGCTGCTGCGCGCGACAAGCTCGTCGAGAAGCTCATCGAGGACGTCAACATCCCGATCTCGGAGCAGCTCATCGAGGACGAGGTGCACCGTCACCTCGAGCAGGAGAACCGCCTCGAGGACGAGGAGCACCGCAAGGAGGTCTCCGAGTCCAGCGAGAAGGCCTTCCGTTCGCAGATCCTGCTCGACGCGATCGCCGAGAAGGAGGAGATCCAGGTCTCCCAGGAGGAACTGACCCAGTACCTCATCCAGGCTGCGGCGCAGTACGGCATGGAGCCCGCCGAGTTCATCAAGGTGATCGACCAGAACGGTCAGATCCCGGGCATGGTCGGCGAGGTCGCCCGCTCGAAGGCGGTCGCGACCGTCCTGTCGAAGGTGACCGTCAAGGACTCCAACGGCGGCGACGTCGACCTCTCCGCCTTCACGGCGGGCGTCGCGCAGACCCCGTCGGAGGACGAGGAGTAGTCCGCGACCAGCTTCCAGACGGGAGGCGCGGTGCCAGCTGGCACCGCGCCTCCTGTCCGTTGGCGGGCCGGCCCGACCGCCCAGAGCGAACAGACGCGAACAGCCGCGTTGCACCCGATAAGTTCGACATCAAGCGACAACTGAACGGGAGCTTTTCCATGGCCGAAGCGACACTGAACCCCAGTGTTTTTGACCGCCTTCTGAGAGACCGGATCGTGTGGCTCGGCTCTGAGGTCCGCGACGAGAACTCGAACGAGATCGCAGCGAAGCTGCTGATGCTCGCCGCCGAGGACCCTGAGAAGGACATTTACCTCTACATCAACTCGCCCGGTGGCTCGATCACCGCGGGCATGGCGATCTACGACACGATGCAGTTCGTGCCGAACGACATCGTCACCGTGGGCATCGGCCTCGCCGCCTCGATGGGGCAGTTCCTGCTCTCCTCGGGCACCCCGGGCAAGCGCTACATCACCCCGAACGCGCGCGTGCTCCTGCACCAGCCGTCCGGTGGCTTCGGCGGCACCGCTGCCGACATCCAGACGCAGGCCAAGGTCATCCTCGACATGAAGCAGCGGATGGCGGAGCTCACGGCCGAGCAGACCGGCAAGTCGATCGAGCAGATCCTCAAGGACAACGACCGCGACAACTGGTTCACGGCGCAGGAAGCCCTGGAGTACGGCTTCGTCGACCACCTCCGTGCGTCCTCGAACGAGGTCGTCGGCGGCGGCGGAACCGTGGGCGACGGCGAGACGCCGACCGCGGCTGCCGAGCCCGAGTCCCACTGACCACCACCGAAGAGAAGGAAACGAGAATGCACCTCCCCATGCTCGGTGGCGCGCAGAACGTCCCGGCTCCGTCCGATCGCTACATCCTCCCCAGCTTCGAGGAGCGCACGGCCTACGGCTTCAAGCGCCAGGACCCGTACGCGAAGCTGTTCGAGGACCGCATCGTGTTCCTCGGCGTGCAGGTGGACGACGCGTCCGCCGACGACGTCATGGCCCAGCTGCTCGTGCTCGAGTCGATGGACCCGGACCGCGACATCGTGATGTACATCAACTCGCCCGGTGGCTCGTTCACCGCGATGACGGCGATCTACGACACGATGCAGTACATCCGTCCGCAGATCCAGACCGTGTGCCTGGGCCAGGCGGCCTCGGCCGCGTCGGTGCTCCTCGCTGCCGGTACCCCGGGCAAGCGTCTGGCGCTCCCGAACGCCCGCGTGCTGATCCACCAGCCGGCGACCCAGCAGGGTGGCGGTCAGGCGTCGGACATCGAGATCCAGGCGGCGGAGATCCTCCGCATGCGCACCTGGCTCGAGGAGACGCTGTCGAAGCACTCGAACCGCACGCCGGAGCAGGTCAACAACGACATCGAGCGCGACAAGATCATGTCCGCGGAAGAGGCACTCGAGTACGGCCTGATCGACCAGGTCCTCACGAGCCGCAAGAACCTGCCGGCGCTCGTCAAGTAGCACCAGCACGACGACGGCCCCGCACCTCCCGGTGCGGGGCCGTCGTCGTGCTGCGGGGCCGTCGTCGTGTTGCGGATCAGTCCTCGTCGTCGTGCGGGTCGGCGGTCGGGGCCGGGCGGCGTCGCAGGAGCAGGAGGACCGCGACGACCAGGCCGGCGAGCACGACCCCGCCGGCGCCGATCCACAGCGCGTCGGTCGCCGTCGAGTCGCCCGCGCTGGTCGCGGTGCCGGACTCGTCCGCGCCGGACCCTGCGCTCGCCCGGTCGGTGGCGCAGACCGGCGGGTCGGTCGTGCCGGCTGCGGGGGAGAAGCCCGCGGGGGCGTCCCACGTGAAGTCGTACCGGTCGGACACGGTGTGGCCGTCGGCGGAGACGATCTGCCACTCGACTGCGTACTTCCCGGACTTCCCGAGGGCGGCCTTCGTGGTCATCGACGGGCCGTCCACCGTGACGCAACCGTCCTCGTAGTACCGGCCGTCCGGCCCGAGGACCCGGAACGCGAAGCCGGAGTCCGATCCGCCGATCTCGAGCAGCCGGTCGTTCGTGGTGATGTCGAACCGGCCCGGGAGCGCGGTGAGCGTCCCACCGACCTGCGGCGTCGACGACACCAGGTAGTTGTGCGCGCTGGCGGGGGCGGCGAGCCCGAGGACCGCACCGCCCGCGATCGCGAGGGCCGTGGCGGACGCGGCCACGATCCTCCCGGCCGACCGCCGACCCGGGGCGGACCGACGGCCCGGCGTGGGACGGGTCACTTCGCGGCGTCCCGGCGGCGGGTGGCGGCGACCGCGACGACCAGGCCGACGGCGCCGACGACCAGGCCGCCGAGACCGAGGAAGCGGCCGACCAGGTCGGGCTGGGCGGTGGTGCTCGTCGACGCGGCGGCCGTGGTGGCGGGGGCGTCGTCGTCACCGCTCGTGGCGGTCGCGGCGGTCAGGACGATCGACGGGGCGGGGTGCTCCGGCTCGGCCTTGCCGGTCTGCTGCACCTGGTCCCAGTCGGTCGTGCCACGCTCGCAGGTCTGCACGACCGGGAAGGACACGCGGTCGCCGGGCTTGCCGTCGGGCAGCGAGAACGACAGCGAGAAGGTGTCGCGTTCGTCCGCGGGGAGCGGCGTCTTGGCGGTGTAGATGACGCTCGTGACGCGGACGGCGCCGGCCTCGTCCTCGTCGCTGCTGCTCGACGCCCCGCTCGTGTACGGCTCGGTCGTCTTGGTGATGGTCCAGTTCGGGTTGACCGTCGGCGTGACCTCGATGACGGACTTCGGCACCTGGAACTCGAGCTTCGTGGTGGGGGAGCCGTCGCAGCCGTGCGGCACCGAGAAGGTCGCCGTGGTGTAGGAGTTCGCCGCGGTGGAGGTCGCGTCGGCCTCGACGTGGGCGCTGGCGGCGGCCGCCGTGCCGAGGACGATCGCGGCGGTCACGCCGAGGGTGGCGGTGCCGACGAGGGCGAGGCGCTTGGTCATGGGGTCCTTCCGGTTTCTACAACTTGTAGAGCAGCGGTGCAACGGTACCAGGAGACGACGCCGTGGGCGAACGCCGCGGGACAGGCCGGACGGCGTCGCGGTGGGTGTCGCCGGATGCGGTTAGGCTCGGTCAAACCGGGCGGGTCACCCGCGCGGAGGTCAACCAGGGAGGGCACCGCCATGGCACGCATCGGAGAGAGCGCCGACCTGCTGAAGTGCTCCTTCTGCGGCAAGAGCCAGAAGCAGGTCCAGCAGCTCATCGCCGGGCCGGGCGTCTACATCTGTGACGAGTGCGTCGAGCTCTGCAACGAGATCATCGAGGAGCGTCTGGCCGAGGCGGGCGAGGACACCGCGAGCGGGGACTTCGAGCTCCCGAAGCCGCGCGAGATCTTCGATTTCCTGCAGGAGTACGTCATCGGGCAGGACCCGGCGAAGCGCGCGCTGGCCGTGGCCGTCTACAACCACTACAAGCGCATCCGGGCGCAGGGGCAGATCACCGCGGCGGAAGACCGCGACGACGTCGAGATCGCGAAGTCGAACATCCTGCTCATCGGCCCGACCGGCTGCGGCAAGACCTACCTGGCGCAGACCCTGGCGAAGCGCCTCAACGTGCCGTTCGCGGTCGCCGACGCCACCGCGCTGACCGAGGCCGGCTACGTGGGCGAGGACGTCGAGAACATCCTGCTCAAGCTCATCCAGGCCGCGGACTACGACGTCAAGCGCGCCGAGACCGGGATCATCTACATCGACGAGGTCGACAAGATCGCGCGCAAGGCCGAGAACCCCTCGATCACGCGCGACGTCTCGGGCGAGGGCGTGCAGCAGGCCCTGCTCAAGATCCTCGAGGGTACGACCGCATCGGTCCCGCCGCAGGGCGGTCGGAAGCACCCGCACCAGGAGTTCATCCAGATCGACACGACGAACGTCCTGTTCATCGTGGCGGGGGCGTTCGCCGGGCTCGAGGACATCGTGTCGTCCCGGGTCGGCAAGCGGGGGATCGGCTTCGGCGCTCCGCTGCACAGCCCGCTCGACCAGCAGGACCTGTTCGCCGACGTCCTGCCGGAGGACCTGCACAAGTTCGGGCTCATCCCCGAGTTCATCGGGCGTCTGCCCGTCGTGACCACCGTTTCGCAGCTCGACCAGTCGGCGCTCATGCAGATCCTGACCGAGCCGAAGAACGCCCTCGTGAAGCAGTACCAGCGGATGTTCCAGATCGACGGGGTCGAGCTCGAGTTCGACCGCGGGGCGCTCGAGGCGATCGCGGACCTCGCCGTCCTGCGGCAGACCGGTGCCCGCGGGCTCCGCGCCATCCTCGAGGAGGTGCTCGGGCCGGTCATGTTCGACGTGCCCTCGGACGACGACGTCGCCCGGGTCGTGATCACCCGCGAGTCCGTGCTCGAGAACGCTGCGCCGACGATCGTGCCGCGGCCGCGGGCCAAGCGCGTCGAGAAGTCCGCGTAGGTCGCGTCGCACGACGGCCCGGTCCCCTCGGGGGCCGGGCCGTCGTCGTGTGTGCGGGGCGGGCGTGTGGTTCCCGGGCGGAGGTGCTCCGCACAACCAGAAGCACACCGCACCACGGCGATCCGTGGTGTGATGTGCTTCCGGTTGAGCGGCAGCGCGCCGCACGCGCGCCGCACGCGCGCCGCGCGGCGCCGCTACTCCAGCCCGCGGCGGCGCAGCAGCGGCCCGACTTCGGCGTCGCGGCCCCGGAACGCGCGGTAGGCCTCGAGCGGGTCCTGCGCCCCGCCGACCCCGAGCACCATCGTCGCGAAGCGCTCCCCGGCCGACCGGGAGAGCCCGCCGTGCTCGCGGAACCACTCCACGGTGTCGGCGTCGAGCACCTCGGACCAGATGTACCCGTAGTACCCGGCGTCGTACCCGCCCGAGAACGTGTGCGCGAAGTACGTCGACGAGTACCGCGGCGGGACGGCGGCGACGTCGATCCCGGCGGCCGCGAGGGCGTCCCGCTCGAAGTCCTCGACGGACCGGACCGCGGCGGCCGCCTCAGCCGACAGTCGGTGCCACGCCTGGTCGAGGAGTGCCGCGGAGAGGTACTCCGTCGTGCCGAAGCCCTCGTTGAACCCGGCCGAGTCGCTCAGGCCGAGGACGAGCTCCGGCGGCAGGGGCTCCCCGGTCTCGTGGTGCTTGGCGTAGTTCGCGAGCACGGACGGCCAGGTCACCCACATCTCGTTGACCTGCGAGGGGAACTCCACGAAGTCGCGCTCGACGTTCGTCCCCGAGAACCGCGGGTAGGTCGTCCGGGCGATCAGCCCGTGCAGCGCGTGCCCGAACTCGTGGAAGAGCGTCTCGACCTCGTCCTGGATCAGGAGCGTCGGCGATCCCGGTGCGGGCTTCGCCACGTTGAGGTTGTTCACGACGACCGGGAGCGTGCCGAGCAGGTGCGACTGCTCGACGACGGGGTTCATCCACGCGCCGCCGCGCTTGCCGTCCCGCGTGTAGAGGTCGAGCAGGTACAGGCCGACCTCCTCGCCGTCTTCGGAGCGCACCTCGAAGACACGGACCTCGTCGTTGTAGCCGTGCAGGTCGGGGCGCTCGGTGAAGGTCAGGCCGTACAGGGCCCCGGCGGCGTGGAACACCCCGTCGTGCAGGACCCGGTCGGCCTCCAGGTAGGGGCGGAGCGCCGAGCTGTCGGCCGCGAACTGCTCGCCGCGCAGGACCTCGGTGGCGTACGCCCAGTCCCACGCCTCGACCTCGAAGCCGACCGTGCGGGAACGGACCGCGCGCTCGTCCTCGGCGTTCGCTGCCGCGGCGGGCACGAGCGAGGACAGCAGACCCTCGACGGCCTCGGGCGTCCGTGCGGTCTCGTCCGCCGTCACGACCGCCGCGTGGTTCGGGAAGCCGAGCAGCTCGGCACGCTCGGCTCGGAGCCGGACGATCCGGAGCAGCACGTCGCGGTTGTCGTGCTCGTTGCCGCGACGGCCGCGCGAGAGCGAGGCGCGCATGATCCGCTCACGGAGCCCGCGGTCGGAGAGGGACGCGAGCCACGGGTGGCCCGTGTACAGCGGCAGCGTGATGAGCCAGCCGTCCAGCCCGCGGTCGGCGGCGGCACCCGCAGCGGCCGACTTCGCGCCGTCGTCGAGTCCGTCGAGCTCGCGCTCCTCGGTGACGTGCACCGCGAGGTCGTTCGTGTCCTCGAGCAGGTTGCGCTCGAAGGTCGTCGTCAGGGTGGACAGCTCCTGGTTGATCGTCGTCAGTCGTTCCTTGCCGGCGTCGTCCAGCCCGGCACCGGCGAGGGTCATCTCCGTGTGCACCCGCTCGACCAGGCGACGGTCCTCGTCGGTCAGGTCCGGCCGGTCGTCGAGCGCGGACCGCACGGCGTCGACCCGCGCGTACAGGCGGGAGTCGAGCGTGATCGCGTCCCGGTGCGCGGCGAGGAGCGGGGCGACCTCGGCCTCGAGGTCGTGCAGCTCCGGCGTCGAGTCGGCGGACGACAGCGTGAAGAACACGTGGCTGACGCGGATCAGCAGCTGGCCGGAGCGCTCGAGTGCCACCAGGGTGTTCTCGAACGTCGGCGGCGCCGGGTCGGTGGCGATCGCATCGACCTCGGCGCGCTGCTCGGCGATGCCGGTGTCGAACGCCGGACGGAAGTGCTCGAGCCGGACGTCGTCGAACGGCGGGAGGGCGTAGGGGAGGGTGCTCGGTGCGTCGAACGGGTTGGCCATGGCCCCACCCTACGGACCGCCCACCCGACGGGCAGCCTGGAGGATCGTGGCGCGCCCGCCACGCGCGGACCGTCAGCGTGTCGCTACGTCGACCAGCACGGCGGCCGCGCTGCGCGCGTGCACGGCCGGCGTCGTCTCGCCCGAGATCGCCGCGGTCGTCTGCGCTCCCTCGGCGAGGAGCGCGAGCTGGGCGGCGAGGGACTCTGCCGCGTCCCGGTCCGCCACGACCGTCGCCGCCAGGTCCGCGATGTACCGCTGGAAGGACGCCTTGTGGGCGCGTGCGATCTCGGCCACTGCGGGGGAGGTCGCCCCGAGTTCGCCGAACGCGTTGATGAAGCCGCAGCCCCGGAAGGTCGCGTCGCCGAACCAGTCCTCGAGGAAGTCGTAGACGGCGAGGAGCTTGTCGCGCGGGGTGGTCCCGGCGTCGACGGCACCGCGGACGCCCCGCTCCCAGAGGTCGTGTCGGCTGCTGAGCACCGCGGCGACGAGCTGGTCCTTGCCGGGGAAGGCCGCGTAGAGCTTCTTCAGCGAGACCCCGGCCCCGGTGCGGATCTCGTCCATCCCGACCGACTGGATGCCGCGCGCGTAGAACAGCTCGTCGGCAACGTCGACGATGCGGTCCCGGGTGCCCGGGTCGACGGTGGTGGGCATGACCATCCCCATCCCTGTTCCAGCGCTCCCGGCCCTGCGTCGGGAACGACGGTTCTCACTCTACGCCGCGGCGTCCGACCCTCGGTGGAGCAAGAACGGTCGGGTGCGGGGACGGCACCCGACGACTTCTGCTCCATCGATGTCGATGTCGATGTCGATGTCGATGCCGATGCCGATCGTGCGGCGGCTAGTCCTCTTCCGGGGCGTCGTCCGGGTCGGTCACCTGCGCGTGGCCGGCGGGGTCGAGCCGGATCGACGTGCCGTCGTCGAGCTCGACGACCGGCTTGCCCTCGAGGAACGTGAGCGTCCACCGCCACGACGACGCGTCGACGGACGCGGCGGCGAGCTCGTCCTCGACCCCGCGCACGGCGACGACCATCGCCTCGGGGAGTCGCTCGGGTGGCTGCCCACCCACGTTCCAGCGTGTGCCCAACTGCATCCGTGCCTCCAGTCCGGTGTGGACCGGCCGCATCGGCACGACGCGACCGGAGCGGGGCCGGCCGCGTCGACGACGTGACCGGCCCGGGGAGCCGACGCTACGCCTGCTGCTCGGCGAGCTCGATCTCGGTGACGGCGAGCTCGTCGCCGTCGGTGAACGACAGGTTCTCGATGCGGCCGACGGCCGCCAGGTCGACCGCCGCGCGCTCGATGAGTGCCCGCTGCTCGGCCGGCGCCGCGACGACGGCGCGCGTCACGGGCGTCTTCTGGGACGCCTTGGCGGCGGTCTTCGCCCCCCGGATCCCGATGAGCGCCTGCCCGACCGCACCCAGCAGCCCCGTCGGCTCGGCCTGGGTGGGCAGCTCGGCCCGCGTCGGCCAGGAGGATCGGTGCACGCTGGTCTCGTGGGTCCAGGCCCACACCTCTTCCGTCGCGAACGGCAGGAACGGTGCGAGCAGCCGGAGCAGCGCGTCGATCGCGGCGCGGAGCGCCAGGACGGCGCTCGCCTGCGTCTCGTGCGTCGCGTCGGACGCCGTGCCGTAGGCACGCTCCTTCACGAGCTCGAGGTAGTCGTCGCAGAAGGTCCAGAAGAAGCGCTCGGTGACCTCGAGGGCACGGGCGTGGTCGAAGCCGTCGAAGGCCGCGGTGGCCTGGTCGACGACCGCGCCGAGCTCGGCGAGCATGTCGACGTCGAGCGCCTCGGTGACGCTCGTGGCACCCTCGGGCAGGGGGAAGCCGTAGACGAACTTCGCCGCGTTGAGCACCTTGATCGCCAGACGACGGCCGACCTTGATCTGCTTCGGGTTCTGCGGGTCGAACGCCGCGTCCGTGCCGAGCTTCGACGAGGCCGCCCAGTACCGGACCGCGTCCGCGCCGTGCTGCTCGAGGATCGACAGCGGCGTGACGACGTTGCCCTTCGACTTCGACATCTTCTTGCGGTCCGGGTCGACGATGAAGCCCGAGATGCTGGCGTGCTTCCACGGAGCGACGTCGGCCTCGAGCTGGCTGCGCAGCACGGTCGTGAACAGCCACGTGCGGATGATGTCCTGCGCCTGGGGGCGGACGTCGTACGGGAACACCAGGTCGTACAGCGCCGGGTCGGTCTCCCACTTGCCGGCGAGCTGCGGGGTCAGCGACGAGGTCGCCCAGGTGTCCATGACGTCGAGCTCGCCCTGGAACCCACCGGCGACGCCGCGCTGCGACTCGTCGTAGCCGGGAGCCGGCTCGGACGCGGGGTCGACCGGCAGCTGCGCCTCGGTCGGCACGATCGGCTGGTCGTAGACCGGGTTGCCGTCCGCGTCGAGCGAGTACCAGACCGGCAGCGGCACGCCGAAGAAGCGCTGGCGCGAGATGAGCCAGTCACCGGACAGGCCGCCGACCCAGTTGTCGTAGCGGACCCGCATGAAGTCCGGGTGGAACGCGATCTCCTCGCCGCGCTGGCGGAGCGTGGTCTTGAGATGCTCGTCGCGCGCGCCGTTCACGATGTACCACTGGCGGGTGGAGACGATCTCGAGCGGCTTGTCGCCCTTCTCGAAGAACTTCACCGGGTGGTTGATGGTCTTGACGTCGCCGACCAGCTCACCGGACTCGGTGAGGGCGTCGACGAGGACCTTCTTGGCGGAGAACACCGTCTTGCCGGCCATCTCGGCGTAGAGCTCCTTGCCGCGGGCGCTCTCGATCCAGGTGGGCTCGTCGGAGCGGACGCGACCGTCGAAGCCGATGATCGCGCGGTTCGGCAGCTGCAGCTCGCGCCACCACACGACGTCGGTGGTGTCGCCGAAGGTGCAGACCATCGCGATGCCGGCGCCCTTGTCCTGCTGCGCGAGGTGGTGTGCGAGCACCGGGACCTCGACGTCGAACAGGGGGGAGCGGACGGTCTTGCCGAACAGGTCCTGGAAGCGCTCGTCGTCCGGGTGTGCGACGAGGGCGACGCACGCGGGGAGCAGCTCCGGGCGGGTGGTCTGGATCACGACGTCCTCGCCGCCGTCGGTGCGGTGGAAGGCCAGGCCGTGGTATGCGCCGGGCATCTCCTTGTCCTCGAGCTCGGCCTGCGCGACCGCGGTGCGGAAGGTGACGTCCCAGAGCGTCGGGGCGTCGGCCTGGTAGGCCTCGCCGCGCTCGAGGTTGCGGAGGAAGGCGCGCTGGGCACTCGCACGCGACGTGTCGTCGATCGTCCGGTACGACTGCGTCCAGTCGACCGACAGGCCCAGGGTGCGGAAGAGGTGCTCGAACTGCTGCTCGTCCTGGACGGTCAGGCGCTCGCACAGCTCGATGAAGTTGCGGCGCGAGATCGGCAGCTGGTCGGCGGCCTTCGACGACTTGTCGTCGCCGCCCTCGAACGGCGGGACGAACGCGGGGTCGTAGGGGAGCTGCGGGTCGCAGCGGACGCCGTAGTAGTTCTGCACCCGACGCTCGGTCGGCAGTCCGTTGTCGTCCCAGCCCATCGGGTAGAAGACGTGCTTGCCGCGCATCCGCTCGTACCGGGCCTTGAGGTCGGTGTGCGTGTACGAGAACACGTGGCCGATGTGCAGCGAACCGGAGGCGGTCGGCGGCGGGGTGTCGATCGAGTACACCGCGTCCTTGGTCGCGCTGTCGCGGTCGAACCGGTAGGTGCCGTCCTGCTCCCAGACCGGACCCCAGACCTGCTCGAGTCCGTCGACGGTGGGCTTCTCGGGCATGGGCTTCGACATGGCGGGGCCTCTCGATCGATGTGTGCGGCACCGAGTCCGTGGTGAGGTGCCTGAGTGTCCGCGCGCACTGCGCGGCGAGTCGATGGTATCGCCAGCACGTGCGGCGGCGCACCCGCGGCGGTCGGCACCGGCCGTGGCACCTGCGGCGGTCGGTCCCGACTGCGTGTACCACAGGAGGAGCCGGGACGCGCTGGAGAGCGCCTGGTAGTCTGTCGGAGTTTGTCCGGCGAACGTGGGTTCCGTCGGGACCGCACCGTTGCTCTCCGCCGGACGCCCGAAGGCAAGACTCAGCACTACCGGAGGAACGAACTTGGCACCGCACGAAGCACGGAACCAGCAGGGCGACCGCCCGCTGCGCACGAAGGCCGCCGCGAAGCGCGCGCGACGCAAGCTGACCGAGGACGACGTCACCGTCGTCGAGGAGTCACTGCTCAAGCGCGCGGTCGCCGCCGCCGCACTCGGCAATGCGATGGAGTGGTTCGACTTCGGCATCTTCGCGTACCTCACGGTCACGATCTCGAAGGTGTTCCTGCCCGAGGGCGACCCCACCTCGAACCTCGTCGCGACGTTCGGCTTCTTCGCCGCGGCGTTCATCGTCCGCCCGATCGGTGGCGCGGTGTTCGGCCCGATCGGCGACAAGATCGGCCGGCAGAAGGTCCTCGCGCTGACGATGATCCTGATGGCCGCCGGCACGCTCATGATCGGCCTCATCCCGTCGTACTCGACGATCGGCTTCTGGGCCCCGGTCCTGCTGCTCGTCGCGCGCTTCGTGCAGGGCTTCTCGACCGGTGGTGAGTACGGCGGCGCCGCGACCTTCATCGCCGAGTACTCGCCGGACAAGCGCCGCGGGTTCATGGGCTCGTGGCTGGAGTTCGGCACGCTGGCCGGCTACGTCCTCGGTGCGTCGATCGTCACCGTCCTGCAGTACGCCATGCCCGAGGACGCGCTCCTCAGCTGGGGGTGGCGCATCCCGTTCATCGTCGCCGGCCCGCTCGGCCTGATCGGGCTCTACCTGCGCCTGAAGCTCGAGGAGACCCCGGCTTTCCAGAAGCAGCAGGAGCAGGCCGCCGAACGCGAGTCGCAGAAGACGCCGTTCCTCAAGCTGTTCGCCGAGAACTGGCGCTCGCTCATCGTGTGCATCGGCCTCGTGCTCGTCTTCAACGTGACCGACTACATGCTGCTGTCGTACATGCCGACGTACCTCGAGACGAACCTCGGCCAGAACGCGACGTTCGGCCTGATCCTGATCGTCATCGTGATGATCCTGATGATGGTCGTCATCACGTTCGGCGGTCGGCTGTCCGACAGGTTCGGTCGTCGTCCGGTCCTCGCCGCGGGCTGCATCGGCTTCCTCGTGCTGTCCTGGCCGGCGCTCAAGCTCGTCCAGACCGGCACCGGTGTCGGCGTCTTCACGGGTCTGCTGCTCCTCGGCCTGGTCCTGGTGACCTTCACCTCGACCATGCCGTCGACGCTCCCGGCGCTGTTCCCGACGATCATCCGCTACGGCGCCCTGGCGATCGCGTTCAACGTGTCCGTCTCGCTGTTCGGCGGCACCACCCCGCTCGCGACGCAGGCGCTCATCGCCGGTGCGAAGGACGCGGGCCTGGCGTGGGCCGAGGACATCCCGGCCTTCTACCTGATGGCCGCGGCCGTGATCGGCCTCGTCGCGGTGTACTTCACCAAGGAGACCGCCGCGACCCCGCTGATGGGCTCGGGCCCGACGGTCGCGCACGAGGACGAGATCGCCGACGTCATCAAGGACTACAACGACCCGACCTCGGAGCTCGCGCAGTCCGACTGGGCGAAGGACTTCTCGACGAGCGAGATCCCGATCATCTCGGGTGACGCCCCGAAGCCGGGGAAGGACAAGGAGACGACGGGCGCGTAGGCGCCACGTCCACCGGCCTGGAGGCGCGGTGCGGGTCCGTCCCGCACCGCGCCTCCTGTGTGTGGTCGCGTCGCGTGCGCCGGTTCCTGCTCGCGGGGCGGCGGCGCTCAGGACGGGCCGGCGGCCAGCCGCGCGGCCGCGGCCAGCAGGCGCGCGGTCTCCGGGTGCTCCGGCGCGGCCCACACCCGCGCGGCCGGACCGTGCTCGACGACCCGGCCGCCGTGCACGACGAGCACCTCGTCCGCCGTCCGCCGGACGGCCCGCAGGTCGTGCGACACGAGGACCATCGCGACCCCGGTCTCGTCCCGGAGCCGCTCGAGGAGCGTCAGCACCGCGTCCTGCACGGTCGCGTCGAGGGCGGTGACGGGCTCGTCGAGCACCACCACCTCGGGCGACGTCGCCAGCGCCCGGGCGATCGCGAGCCGCTGCCGCTGCCCGCCGGACAGCGTCCACGGCGACCGTGGCCGCAGCGCCGGGTCGAGTCCGACCTGCCGCAGCGCCTCGTCGACACGTCCGCCCAGTGCCCCGCGCGCGCGGCGCTCGCGGCCGTCGGACAGCGCGTCCGCGAGCACCCGCTCCACCGTCCACCGCTCGTCGAAGGTGGCACCGGGGTCCTGCACGACGGCGGCCACACGGTGCCGGCGTGCTCGACGGTCGCGCTCCGGCAGCGGCACCCACGGCGCGCCGTCGAGCGTGACCGTGCCCGCGTCCGGTTCCTCGAGGCCGAGCAGCATCCGCGCGACCGTGGTTTTGCCCGACCCGGAGGCCCCGATCACGCCGAGGACGCGCCCCGGCCGCACGGACAACGAGACGTCCTGCACCGCTGGAACGCCCGCGAAGGACCGGGAGAGGCCGCGCCCCGCGAGGATCGCCGGGCCGCCCGTGGCCGAGGGCCCGTCACCAGCATCGTCGCCGGCGTCGTCGCGGGACCGGTCGGCCCGGGCCGCGCGCACCAGTGCCTGCGTCGCGGGGTGCTCCGGTGCGGCGAACACCGCCGAGGTCGGACCCTGCTCGACCACCGTGCCGTCGTCCACGACGACGACCCGGTCCGCCCACCCCGCGACGAGCCCGAGGTCGTGCGTGATGACGAGCAGCCCGGCCCCGCGGCGCTGCGCGGCACGCAGCTGCTCCATCACGGTGACGGCGACGGCCGCGTCGAGGGCCGTCGTCGGCTCGTCCGCGACCACGAGGTCCGGAGCGCCGACCGTGGCCGCGGCGATCAGGGCACGCTGCCGCATCCCGCCCGAGAGCGTGCCCGCGAGCCGGCCGTCGTGCGCCAGGTCCGGGTCGAGGTCGACCGCCGCGAGCGCCGTCCGGACGGCGTCGACCCGCTCGGCGGCGGTCATCCGGGTGTGCAGCCGCAGGGCGTCGCCGACCTCGCGGCCGACCGGGCGGAGCGGGTCGAGGGCGCCCAGCGCCTCTTGACCGACGTAGCCGACCGTGGCACCGCGGAGTCGCCGCCACTGCCGCTCCGACAACCCCCGGACGTCTTGTCCGGCCAGCCTGAGTACCTCGGCGTCCACCGAGGTCCCGGCCGCCGAGAGCCCGAGCACCGCCCGCGCGGTGACGGTCTTGCCCGAACCGGAGGCCCCGACGAGCGCGACGCACTCCCCGCGCGCCACCGTGAACGCCACGTCGTGCACGAGCACCGCGTCACCCGCCCGGACGGTCAGGCCGCGCACGTCGAGCACGCTCGCGCCGAGCTCGTCCACGCCGGGCCCGCTCACCGCGGCGCCCCGCTCCGTCGGACGGCACGGCCGAGCACGGTCACGGCGGTCGCGAGCACGACGATCGCCAGCCCGGGGAAGGTGCTCGTCCACGGTGCCGTGAGCAGGTAGGTGCGACCGTCGGCGAGCATCGCGCCCCACTCCGGGGCCGGCGGCGGGGTCCCGACACCGAGGTAGCTCAGGGCCGACGCCCACACGACGGCCTGCCCGACGCCGAGGGTCGCCACCGCGACCACAGGCCAGAGCGCGGCGGGCAGGACGTGCCGCACCAGCACGACGCCGGGGGAGCGGCCCTGCAGCACGGCCGTCTCGACGACCTGCGAGCGCCGGGCCGTGCGGACGAGTCCGCGGACGATCCGTGCGTAGCCCGGCGCGGTCGCCGCCCCGACCGCGAGGGTCGCGGGCACCGGACCTGGTCCGGTCACCGCGATGACCACCAGGGCGACGAGCAGCAGGGGCAGCGCGAACGCCACCTCGGTGATCCGTCCGACGACCGCGTCGACGACCCGGCCACCGAGCCCGGCGACCGTCCCGAGGACGACGCCGGCGGAACCGCCGACGAGGGTCGCGAGCACACCGACCAGGAGCGACGCCCTGGTACCCGCGACGACCCGCCCGAGCACGTCGCGCCCGGACTCGTCGGTGCCGAAGGGGTGCGCCCACGACGGCGCCTGCAGCGCGTCGGTCGGGTGCACGGCGAGCGGGTCCCCGCCGCCGAGCAGCGCGGGGAACACGGCCGCGACCACCGCGAGCACGACGACCGCCGCGGCGACGGTGCCGACCGGCCCGAGCGTCCCCCCACGGGACCGCTCGGACCGGCGGGCACGGTCGCCGGGGCGCTCCACGGCACCACCGGCCGGGAGGCGCGGGTCGACGATGCCGCTCACCGCGCCACCGCCCCGTGGCCCGTCCCGACCCGTCGCCGGGCACCGCTGCGCGCTGCGCCGTCGCCACCGCGGGGGTCGACGGCCCGCTCGACGAGGTCGGCCACCGCGAGCACGACCACGTACGCCACGGCGGACACCATCGCGATGCCGACGACGAGGGGCATGTCGCGCTGCGTCACCGCCGCGACCAGGGCGCGGCCGATCCCGGGCAGCGCGAAGACCGACTCGACGACGACCGCGCCGGACACGAGCGAGCCGAAGGCCCACGCGGACAGCGCGATGCCGGGGAGTGCGGCGTGCCGGAGCAGGTGACGGCCGAACAGCCCGAGGCGGGACTCGCCGCGACCCCGCGCGGCGAGCGCGAACGCCGACCGCTGGGCGTCCACCACGCCGTCCCGGACCGTCTCGGCCAGGTAGCCGGCGACCGGCACCGCCACGGTCAGGACCGGGAGCACCCAGCCCGCCACGCTGCCGTCGGACACGGCGGGGACCCAGCCGAGGCCGCTCGCGAACACCACGATGAGCACGCTGCCGAGCCAGAAGTGCGGCACGACGCTCGCCGTGACCGTGATCGCCCCGGTCAGCGCCGCGGCCACCCGGCCCCGCTGCGTCGACCACCACGCGGCGACGACCGCGAGGACCCAGGCGACGACGAGCCCCGTCACCGCGAGCGTCAGCGTCACGGGGAGCTGCTGCCCGAGGAGCGTCGCCACGGGCGTCCGGAACGCGTACGAGTCCCCGAGGTCGCCCGTCGCGAGCCGACCGAGGAACACCGCGTACTGCACGAGCACGGGGCGGTCGAGCCCGTACTCGGCGCGGACCTGCGCGACCGCCTCGGCGGAGGCCTGCGACCCGGGCCCGCCGAGGATCGCGAGCGCCGGGTCACCCGGGATGAGCCGGATCGCGACGAACACGATCGTGGCGACCGCCCAGAGCACGCCGACCCCGCCGGCGACGCGACGGATTCCCCACAGCGCCCAGCCGGACCAGCCGACGGGCAGGCCGCCGCGCGCACGACGCACCACGGCCCTCCCGTCCGGTGACCGCGTCAGCGGTCGATCCACGCCGTGCCGAACCACGGCGTCGAGACGGCCGTCGTGCGGATGCCGTGGACCGACGAGCGGTACAGGAAGTGGTTCTGCTGGTCGTACAGGGGGAGCACCGTGCCGCTCGCCAGGATCAGCCGCTGCGCCTGCTCGTAGAGCTTCCCGCGTTCGGCCGTGTCGGCGGTCTGCGCGGCCTGCTGCAGGAGCCGGTCGACCTGCGGGTCGTCGAGCTGGGCGAGGTTCGCGAAGTAGCCCGACGGCGCCGGTTCGATGCTCGCGCTGTCGTACA
This sequence comes from Curtobacterium sp. Csp1, assembly GCF_013347185.1. Lineage (NCBI taxonomy): Bacteria > Bacillati > Actinomycetota > Actinomycetes > Micrococcales > Microbacteriaceae > Curtobacterium > Curtobacterium sp. Csp1. The sequence continues at coordinate 3,737,734 of NZ_CP054594.1, read as the reverse complement.
GGATGCGCAGGACGTCCGCGCCGACCTTCGTGTACGGGGCGCTGACGACGTCGTACTCGTTCTTCGCCAGGGCGGCGTACCAGCTCGACAGGTCGAGCTCCTGCAGGCGGACGTCGAACCCGACGGCCTTCTCCGATGCCTGGACCTGCTGGAACAGGCTGCGCTCGGCGGGCACCGACTGGTTCGTCGAGACCGGGAAGGTGACGGTCAGGCGCTGCCCGTCCTTCTCCCGCACGCCGTCGCTGCCGACCTTCCAGCCGGCCTCGTCGAGCAGCTGCTTCGCCTTCGTGGGTGAGTACCGGAACAGGCTCGGGTCGGAGTACCCGAACGGTTCGACGCTCGACAGCACCGAGTACGAGCGCTTCGCGGTCCCGAGGAACAGGCTCTGCAGCCCGGGGTCGATCTCCGCACCGGCGATGAAGGCCTTGCGGACCGCCTCGTCGCGGAAGACGCCGTGGCCGGAGTTGAGCTCGAGCCGGTTCGAGGCGCCGGGCCGCGGGGCGTCGAGGTCGCGGATCGCGCCCTTCGCCGAGGCGGCCTTCAGCTGGTCGGGCTGCGCGTTGTCGATGACGTCCACCTGACCGGACTGCAGCGCCGCGTACCGCGAGGTCGAGTCGGGCAGGAAGCGCCAGGTGATGCCGTCGAGCCGCGGCTTCGTGCTGCCCCAGTAGTCGTCGTTCTTCGCGAGCGTGACCCGGTCGCCGTGCTTCCAGCCGGTGATCGTGAAGGGGCCGGTGCCGACGGGGGACTCGCAGTTCTCGGCCTGCGGGCGCTGCAGGGCCTTCGGGGACTCCATGCCCACCCACGGCTGCGAGAAGGACTCGAGCAGGGCGCTGTCCGGGCGGCTCAGGGTGAGCGTGACGGTGTGGTCGTCCGTCGCGGTGGCCTTCGTGATCGACTGCAGCGCGAGGTAGCCCGTGCTCGACGCCGTCGCCGGGTCCTGCACGTGCTCGATGTTCGCGACGACCGCCGCCGCGTCGAACGCCGTGCCGTCCGAGAACCGCACGTCGTCCCGGAGCCGGAACGTCAGGGTCTTCCCGTCGTCGCTCGTCGTCCAGGACTCCGCGAGGGCGGGGACCGGCTTGCCGTCGTCGAGCGCGGTGAGCTCCTCGATGTACTGCGTCGACAGCAGCGCCTGCGGGTAGTTCCCGCCGACGTGCGGGTCGAGGCAGGTCGGCTCGGCGTCCCCGGACGCGTAGGTCAGGGTGCCGCCGGACACCGGGGTGCTGTTCGACGTCGCCGCGCCGCCGCCCGTGCAGGCGGTCAGTGCCAGCAGGACCGCTGCGGCCCCGGCGACGGCGGTCGTGGTGCTCCGGAGGACGGTGCGACGGGAGCTGGCTCGGCGCGCGCGGGCTGTTTTCTGTACTCGGTCCAAGATCATGGCTGGTCGAGTCTAGCGGTTTACTGTGCGCATGGACGAGACGACCAGGCGCGGTGGCCGCCCCCGACGGTCGAGCGCCGAGGTGCTCGCCGACGCCGCCGCGGAGCTGTTCCTGGAGCAGGGCTACGCGCGGACGACGGTGGACCACATCGCCGCCCGGGCCGGGGTCAGCCGTGCGACGTTCTTCAACTACTTCGCCGCGAAGTCCGACGTGCTCTGGCTCGAGCTCGACGCCGCAGTGGCCGACGTCCCGCGGTTCCTCGCCGCATCGACCGAGGCGAGCCCGGTCCGCGCCGTCGAGGAGGCCCTGCTCGCGGCCGCCCGGGCGCACGACCCGGAGCGCGTGCCGTGGGCGATCGCGCAGGCCGAGGTGATGGACATCGGGTCCGAGCTCGTCGCCAGCGTGGCGGCGCGGGTGATGGCGCAGCACGGGGCGGTCGCGGCGTTCGTCGGGTCGCGGACCGGGGAGCACCCGATGTCGCTGTGGCCGCAGACGGTGTCCGGGGCGATGCTCGGTGCGGCCGCGGCGGCGTTCGGGGTGTGGGTCGCCGACGGCGTCGGACGCCGGGCGCTCGTCGAGTACGTCGGGGCGGCCCTGACACCGGTCGCGGTGGGGCTCGACGCGCACTGACCGACGAGCCGGCGTCGCCGCGGCGCCATGGTGGCCGCCCGCATCGCTGCTGCGGCGTCGTCGTCTGAACGAACCCCGAGGGTGGGGCGTCCGTGCACGGCTCCCGTCCGCATGGCCGTGGGATCATCCGGCGTGACCTCCCGCCGTCCTGCGCTCGCGGTCACGACCCGGACGGCGGTGTTCGTGGTCGTGGCGTCGATCGGGGTCTTCGACGCGCTCTTCCGGATCGGTCGGGCGACCCGCACCACCGACGAGATCACGTACGTCAACGCGGGCTGGGACTACGTCCACGGTGTGGTGACCGCGAACCTCGAGCACCCGCCGACCGCGAAGTACCTGTTCGGAGTCGCTCAGCTGGTGGCAGGCCAGGGCGTCACGGGTCCGCGGACGGTGGTCGCGCTCGCCGGACTCGCGATCGGACTCGTGCTCTTCCTGTTCCTCCGTCGCCCGCTCGGGTACTGGGGTGGCCTCACCGCCGCCGCGCTCTGGTGGCTGACACCGCGCGCCAACGGGGCGACCTGGTACGACGTGGCGAGCGGGACGCCCGCGCGGATCGACCGGCTCGCACTGCTCGACCCCGTGATGACGGCGTTCGCGGTGGTCGCCGTCGCCGCCGCGTGGCAGTGGACGGTCGCCGCGTCGGACGGGCGGTCGTCCCGGTGGTGGTGGGCGGCCCTCGCCGGTACAGCGCTCGCGCTGTCGGCGACGTCGAAGGTGTCGACGGCGGTCCTCGTCCTGCCGCTCCTGCTGCTGCCCGTACTGTTCCGCCGGTGGCGGGACCTCGCACTCGGCGGTGCACTCGCGGCCGTGGTCGCCGTCGTCCTCGCCGCCGTGCTCTACCTGCCGGTCGGCGGCCTCGACGCGATCGCCTACATGGTGCGTTTCCAGTCCGCGCACGACGCGACCGGTCACCTGGTGTCGGTGCTCGGACGGACGTACCTCGTCGCGCCCTGGTGGACGGGACTGCTGTGGGCACTGCAGGGGCTCGGGTGGCCGATGGTCGTCGTGCTCGGTGCCGGGACGCTCGCGGCCTTCGTGGTCCGGCCGGACCGGCTCGTCGCGTACCTCGCGCTCTGCCTCGGGGTCCTCGTGGCGTTCTACTGCACGTCGAACGTCGCACTGCCGCACTACTACTACGTCTGGGTGCCGTTCGTCGTGGCGCTCGCCGCCGTCGGGTTCGCCCGGCTCGCCCGGCTGCGCCCACCGTGGACCACGGTCGTCGCTGCGCTCGTCCTCGCCGTGGCGGTCGTGCCGGCCGGGCAGCTCACCACTGCGGTCGCCGAGGTCCGGCCGACTGGGTACGCGGTGCTGGCCGGTGCGCTGGCCGACCACGAGTCCCGGGGCGGATCGATCCTGTTCGTCGGCGCCGCCCGGCAGACGTACAGCACGGTGTTCCGGGCCGAGGGGCGGATGCAGGGCACCGACGGGCGGTTCGTCGCGATCGTCGAGGACACCGATCCCCGTTTCCCGATGACGAGCGGAGTGGCTGCCGTGCTGCGGGACCACCCGGGCGCCTTCGAGGCGTTCCGCGTGGACCAGCTGCGCGCGTGGGTCGTCCGCAGCGGTGCCGTCGAGGCACGGGGTGACGCCGTGCGACTGGTGCCCTGAATCACTCGGTGCGCAACGTGCCCGCGCCCCCGGCGGCGACGTCCTCCGCCGTCCCGTCCCGCACCGTCGACGGGACCTCGCCGTCGCCGCGCGACCGGAGCGACGCGTCGCCCGGGATGCTCAGCGTGAGCACCGCCTCCTCGATGTACTGACTCGTCTCGAGCGAGGCCTCGACGCGGCGCAGCCGGACCGCGACGTGCTCCTCGTCCTCGTTGCCCTCGAGGTCGACGGCCGCGACGAGGAACACCCGGGACGGTCCGACGAACTCGAGGTGCAGGTACGTGACGCGCTCGACCTCGTCGCGGCGGAGCAGCTCGGTGAGCACCGCGTCCTCGAGCTCCGGCGAGGTGGCCTCGCCGAGCAGGAACCGACGGTTGCGTTCGATGAGCACGATCGCGACGACCCCGAGCAGCACGCCGACCGCGATCGAGCCGATCGCGTCGAAGAGCGCCAGGCCCGTGACCTGGTGCAGGAACACGCCCAGGAAGGCGATCACGAGGCCGATCAGGGCCGCGGCGTCCTCGGCGAAGACGGCGCGGAGCGTGGGGTTCGAGGACTGCAGGACGTGCCGCAGGACGGGGACGCGGCGCTTGGTCGCGGCGCCGTGGGCCTGCCGGAACGCCTGCACGAAGCTCGTGCCCTCGAGGACGAACGCGACCGCGAGCACGAGGTAGTTGAGCAGCAGGTCCTCGGCGGGACCGGTCTCCCCGAGCTGCGTGATGCCGTGCCAGATCGACACGACGGCGCCGGCGGTGAACAGCCCGAACGCTGCGAACATCGACCAGATGTAGGTCTCACGGCCGTAGCCGAGCGGGTGGCGGGTGTCCCGCGGCTTCGCCCCGCGCCGCTCGGCGACGAGCAGGAACACCTCGTTGCCCGTGTCCGCCCACGAGTGCGCCGCCTCGGCGGTCATCGACGCGGAGCCGGACAACAGGGAGGCGACGGTCTTGGCGATCGCGACGAGCAGGTTCGCGGCGAAGGCGATGACGACGGTGAGCAGGGACTCGGGCCGGTCCTGCTTCTCAGACGAGGGCATCGCTCCAGCATGCTCCGGTCTTGTAGACTCGGCCCCACAGGCGTCGAACCGGCCATCACCGGGGAGCCTCCGGCAGAACGCGGCAGCACCACCGCCGTCAGTAGAACCGGGCGGACCGGACCGCACCCCATCCGGCGAACGAGCGGTCGGTCGCAGCGCGAGCAGCGGCCGGCAAGCGAGGTGGTACCGCGGAGCGCGCTCCGTCCTCGTGGAGACGAACCGAACCCACAGGAGCAGCTCGTGGCCTACCCCCTCAACGTCCCCGCAGACGGCGTCGACCCGTCGCCGAGCTTCCCCGCCGTCGAGCAGGGGATCCTCGCGTTCTGGAAGGGCGACGACACCTTCCAGGCCTCGATCGACCAGCGCGACGGGTGCACCGAGTGGACGTTCTACGACGGCCCGCCCTTCGCCAACGGCCTGCCGCACTACGGCCACCTGCTGACCGGGTACGCCAAGGACGTCTTCCCGCGCTACCAGACCATGCGCGGCAAGCAGGTCCACCGCCGCTTCGGCTGGGACACGCACGGCCTGCCCGCCGAGCTCGAGGCGATGCGCCAGCTCGGCATCACCGAGAAGCACGAGATCGACGCGATGGGCGTCGACGTCTTCAACGCCGCCGCCAAGAAGTCCGTGCTGCAGTACACCGACGAGTGGCAGCAGTACGTCACCCGCCAGGCGCGCTGGGTCGACTTCGAGGACGACTACAAGACCCTCGACGTGACCTTCATGGAGAGCGTCCTGTGGGCGTGGAAGCAGCTCTGGGACAAGGGCCTCGCGTACGAGGGCTTCCGCGTCCTGCCGTACTGCTGGAACGACCAGACGCCGCTGTCCAACCACGAGCTCCGCATGGACGACGACGTCTACCAGATGCGCCAGGACCAGTCGGTCACCGTCGCGTTCCCGCTGCGCGGGACCCGCGCGACGGAGCTCGGACTCGACGGCGTCCGCGCCCTCGCCTGGACGACGACCCCCTGGACGCTGCCGACGAACGCGGCGCTCGCGGTCGGACCCGAGATCGCCTACGCGGTCGTGCCGGCAGGGCCTGGAGGCGCGGCTGACGGCGGTCCCGCCGGTTCCGCCCGGTACCTGCTCGCGTCCGACACCGTGGCCGCGCACGCGAAGGACCTCGGCTACGCGAGCGCCGAGGACGCGCTCGCCGCCGTGCTGCACACGGTCGTCGGCGCGGAGCTCGACGGCGTCGAGTACGAGCGGCTGTTCGACTTCCTGGCCGACCAGGAGGGCTACGAGCACGCCTGGCGCATCCTCGTCGCCGAGTACGTCGAGACGGGCGAGGGCACGGGCATCGTGCACCAGGCCCCCGCGTACGGCGCCGACGACCAGGAGGTCTGCGCGGCCGCGGGCATCCCCGTCGTGCTCTCCCTCGACGAGGGCGGCCTGTTCACCGCGCAGTTCGGCGAGGTCGCCGGCATGCTCTGGTCCGACGCGAACAAGCCGCTGACGAAGGCCGTGCGCGAGATGGGGCGCCTGCTCCGCCAGGCGTCGTACGAGCACAGCTACCCGCACTGCTGGCGCTGCCGGAAGCCGCTCATCTACAAGGCGGTCTCGTCGTGGTTCGTCCGGGTCACGGCGTTCCGTGATCGCATGGGCGAGCTGAACCAGGACATCAACTGGGTGCCGGACAACGTCAAGGACGGCCAGTTCGGCAAGTGGGTCGGGAACGCGATCGACTGGTCGGTCTCCCGCAACCGCTACTTCGGCACGCCGATCCCGGTGTGGGTGTCCGACGACCCGGCGTACCCGCGGCAGGACGTCTACGGCTCGCTCGAGGAGCTCGAGCGCGACTTCGGCCGGCTGCCGACGAACGCCGACGGCGAGGTCGACCTGCACCGTCCGTTCATCGACGAGCTCACCCGGCCGAACCCCGACGACCCGACCGGGCGGTCGACCATGCGCCGCATCACCGACGTCTTCGACGTGTGGTTCGACTCCGGCTCGATGCCGTACGCCCAGGTGCACTACCCGTTCGAGAACCGCGAGTGGTTCGACGCGCACAGCCCCGCGGACTTCATCGTCGAGTACATCGGGCAGACCCGCGGCTGGTTCTACGTCATGCACGCGCTGTCCACCGCGCTGTTCGACCGCCCGGCCTTCCGCAACGTCATCAGCCACGGCATCGTGCTCGGCTCGGACGGGCAGAAGATGTCGAAGTCGCTCCGGAACTACCCGGACGTGTCAGAGGTCTTCGACCGCGACGGCGCCGACGCGATGCGCTGGTTCCTCATGTCGTCGTCGGTCATCCGCGGCGGCAACCTCGTCGTGACCGAGGAGGGCATCCGCCAGGGCGTCCGCGAGTTCCTGCTGCCCCTCTGGTCGACGTACTACTTCTTCACGCTGTACGCGAACGCGTCGGGGGAGACGGGGTACCAGGCCTCGCGCAGCACGGCGAGCACCGACGTGCTCGACCGGTACCTGCTCGCGAAGACCCGCGTGCTCGTCGAGGACGTCACGACGCACCTCGACGCGCTCGACACCCCGCTCGCTGCCCAGGCCGTCCGGGACTTCGCCGACGTGCTGACGAACTGGTACGTCCGGCGCTCGCGCGACAAGTTCTGGCTCGGGGCGGACTCGTCGCCCGAGGCCCGCGCCGCGTTCGACACGCTGTACACCGTGCTCGAGACGCTGACCCGCGTCGCCGCACCGCTCGCGCCGCTCGTGACGGAGGAGATCTGGAAGGGCCTGACCGGCGGACGCAGCGTCCACCTGACGGACTTCCCGGCTGCCGGCGAGTTCCCCGCGGACGACGCCCTCGTCGCCGCCATGGACCGCGTCCGCGACGTCGCCTCGAAGGGCCTCGCGCTCCGCAAGGCCACCGGCAAGCGCGTCCGTCTGCCCCTCGCCACCCTGACCCTCGTCGTGCCGGACCCCGCCGCTGTCGAGCCGTTCGCGGACATCCTCCGCGACGAGCTCAACGTCAAGCGGGTCGTGCTCGAGGAGCAGGAGGAGTCCTCGCTCGGCCGGTACGGCATCGAGCGGAAGCTCACCGTGAACGCCCGCGCCGCCGGTCCGCGCATCGGCAAGCAGGTCCAGCAGGTGATCCCGGCCGCCAAGAAGGGCGACTGGGTGGCGACCGAGACCGGCGTCACCGTCGGCGGCGTCGACCTCGTCGAGGGCGAGTACACGCTCGACCTCACGGTCGCGGACGACTCCGTGGCGGTGGCGTTCCTCGACGGCGGCGGCTTCGTGGTGCTCGACACCGTGACGACCCCCGAGCTCGAGGCCGAGGGCCTGGCGCGCGACGTCGTCCGGGCCGTGCAGCAGGCCCGTCGCGACGCCGACCTCGACGTCAGCGACCGGATCTCCCTGACGCTCCGGGTCTCCACCGAGGCCGAGGCGGCGGTCCGCACGCACGAGCAGCTCATCGCGGCGGAGACCCTGTCGACGAGCGTGACCGTGACCCCGACGACGTTCGCGCCCGGTGCGGGCTCGGCCGTCGGCGACGCAGCGACGGTGTCCGTGGAGGTGGCACGCGCATGAGCGACGGCAACCAGTACGACGACGACCGGTACGACGACCACGACGGCGTCGACCACGACGGTGCCGACGGCGTGGAGATCCCGGTCGGACCGGCGGGCGACACGTCCCCGGCCGACGCCCTGCCCTACGGCGGGGACGACGACGAGGTCCGCCGTGTCGAGGCCGCGCTCCTGGCCCGGGTCGGCGAGCAGGCACCCGAACGGCGGCTGCACGCGACCCGCCGCGCCGTCGAGCTCCTCGGCGACCCGCACCTGGCGTACCCGGTGATCCACGTCACGGGCACGAACGGCAAGACCTCGACCGCGCGGATGGCCGAGAGCATCGTCCGCGCGCACGGGCTGCGCACCGGGCTCATGACGAGCCCGCACCTTGTGTCGATCCGCGAGCGCATCGTCGTCGACGGCGAACCGATCGCGGCGGCCCGCTTCGTCGAGAACTGGGACGACATCGTCCCGATCCTCGAGATGACCGATTCCGAGCTCACCGCGAAGGGCGAGCTCCCGCTGACCTTCTTCGAGGCGCTCACCGTCCTCGCCCTGGCGTGCTTCGCCGAGGCGCCGGTGGACGTCGCCGTGATCGAGGTCGGCATGGGCGGCGAGTGGGACTCCACCAACGTCGTGCAGAGCCAGGTCGCGGTGTTCGCCCCGATCGCGATCGACCACGCGAAGCAACTCGGCAACACCGTCGCCGAGATCGCCCGCACCAAGTCGGGCATCATCAAGCCGTCCTCCGCCGTCGTGTCGAGTGCACAGACCCCCGAGGCGCTCGCGGAGCTCGAGCGGGCGGCCGAACTGACCGAGTCGACGCTCGCGGTCGAGGGCACCGGGTTCTCCGTCGTGTCCGACACCCCGGCGGTCGGCGGGCAGCTCGTCACCGTGCAGGGCGTCGCCGGGCGCTACGACGACCTGTTCGTCCCGATGTTCGGCCAGCACCAGGCGCACAACGCGGCGCTCGCGATCGCCGCGGTCGAGCAGTTCCTCGGCCGCGGGTCGCAGGCGCTCGACGAGGACGTGCTGTCCGAGGGCCTGGCCGCCGCGACGAGCCCCGGCCGACTCCAGCCGATCGCGCAGGACCCCACGGTCGTCGTGGACGCCGCGCACAACCCGCACGGCGCCCGTGCACTGGCCGAGGCGCTGCCCGTGGCGTTCCCGTCCGGGCACGTCGTCGGCGTCGTGGGCATCCTCGGCGACAAGGACGCCCGCGGGTTCGTCCGCGCGCTCCGGGACACCGTGCAGACGTTCGTCGTCACGCAGCCGCCGGGGGACCGCGCGCTCGACGCGGACGCCTTCGCGCGGATCGTCGTGGCCGAGGTCGGCGAGGACCGCGTCGTCGTGGAGCCCTCGCTCGAACAGGCGCTGCACGAGGCACGTGACCTCGCGGACGAGGCGGACGCCGAGGACGCGCTCGTGCTCGTCGCCGGCTCCATCGTGATGGTGGGCCGGGTCATGGACCTGGTGCACGCAGAAGGTGAGCGGTGATGACGGACGCACCACGCGCCTCCAGGCCGGGTCGACCGCCCCGGGTGCGGAAGCCGCGTCGCGAACGCGGGGCGCAGGAGAGCCTGCTCTCGATCACCCTCGTGCTCGAGGCGATCATGTTCTTCTTCCCGATGCTCGTCGTGTACGGCAAGGGCACCCTGCCGCCCCTCGCGGCCTTCGGCGGGGGCATCGCGGCGATGATCGTCCTCGCAGCTGCCTCACGCCTGACGGGCAAGTCGGCCGGTGTATGGTTCGGGTGGCTGCTGCAGGCGGCCATCCTCGCCACCGGGCTGATCGAACCGTTCATGTACGCGGTGGGCGTGGTGTTCCTGGCGCTGTGGGTGTTCTGCTTCGTCAAGGGCGGTCAGCTCGACCGGCAGAACGCCGCGCGGCGCGCCGCTCTCGGCGAGGAGTGACCAGCACCCCCGCGACCGAACACTAGGAGCAACTGCGTGTCCGACCTCGAAGAGACCCTCGTCCTCGTCAAGCCCGACGGCGTCGCCCGCCAGCTCACCGGAGAGATCCTCCGGCGCATCGAGGCCAAGGGCTACGAGATCGTCGACCTGAAGATGCTGACCGCGCCGCGCGACCTGCTCGACGCCCACTACGAGGAGCACCAGGGCAAGCCGTTCTTCGAGCCCCTCGTCGAGTTCATGCAGTCCGGGCCGGTCGTCGCCGTGCGCGTCGGCGGCAACGCGGTGATCCAGGGCTTCCGCTCGCTCGCCGGCACCACCGACCCGACGACCGCCGCTCCCGGCACCATCCGTGGCGACCTCGGCCGCGACTGGGGCCTGAAGGTCCAGCAGAACCTGGTGCACGGCTCCGACTCGCCCGAGTCCGCCGCGCGCGAGCTCGCCCTCTGGTTCGCCTGATCCTCCGGCCCGACAGGACATCGAAGCGATGACGAACAACGACCGACCGACCAAGAACGAACGCCGGCAGCACGCCCGCGAGGTCGCCCGGGAGCGCGCCGAGGCCGAGAAGCGCCGCAAGCGCCGGAACAAGTGGTTCCTGCAGGGCGGCATCGGCCTGGGCATCGTGGCCGTCGCGGCGATCATCGCGATCGTCGTGGTGAACGTGAACAGCGGCGGGACCACCTCGGCCGCCGGCCCGAAGAACATGGCGACCGGTGCGATCCAGTTCACCGGGCAGAACGGCGAGGTCACCCCGGTGACCTCGAAGGCCGTCAGCGCCTCGGGGACCGAGTCCGCCGTGCCGACCAAGGGCGTCGACGGCTCCGTGCAGGTCACCGAGTACGTCGACTGGGCCTGCCCGATCTGCAAGCAATTCGAGGGCGCCTACGCCGACCAGATCCTGGACAAGGTGAAGTCCGGCGAGGTCACGCTCGCGATCCACCCCGTGTCGATCCTCGACCACAGTTACGCCGGCTCCCGGTACGCCAGCCGTGCCGCGAACGCCGCGATGTGCGTCGCGAACTACGAGCCGGACAAGTTCCTCGACGTGCAGACGCAGTTCTTCGACAAGCAGCCTGAGGAGGGCACGAAGGGCCTGACGAACACCGAGATCGAGGACCTCGTCAAGGCCGGCGGAGCGACCTCCTCCCAGGTGGCGTCGTGCGTCGCCGACGAGTCCTTCAAGGGCTGGGTCACGAAGACCACGAACGTCGTGCTTGCGGACACCTCCCTGCAAGGTGCCCAGGGCTTCGGCACGCCGACCATCGTGGTGGACGGCAAGCGCCTCGACAACCTGACCGACGTCATGACCGCGATCGAGTCCGCAGCGAAGTAGTCCGCCGCGCAACGCCGCTGACGCCCCGCGTTCCCGTCCCGGGAGCGCGGGGCGTCGTCGTGCGCGCGCGGCTGGGTGCCGTTCCGCGCGCAGGAGGCCGTTCCGCGCGTAGCGTGCCGTTCCGCGCGAAGAAGACCGTTCTTTCCGCCGCCCCACGCGCGTTCCGCCTTCCCAGGTCACGCGCGATGGGATCCTCCGCGTAAGGTCAGCCGTTCCCGTTCCCGTTCCCGTTCCCGTTCCCGTTCCCGTTTACCGAACGCAGGGCGCACCCGCCGAGCACGGGCACGGGCACCCCGTACACACCCGGACGTTCCGGGCGTACCGGGACACTCCGGGCGTACCTGGGCCGCCGTTCCGACCAGCAACGCCCGGTTCCACCCGGTACCGCGCGGAGGAAGACCAGGCAGCCCATTAGGCACCCGGCCCAGCGCCCGGTCTCAGCGAATCAGAACGAGCTGAACAGCCGCGGGAACATGATCAGGATCGACACGACGATCACCGCGTAGTTCGCCAGCACGAAGGCCCACGAGTAGGGCAGCAGCGTCCGACCGACCCGCTGGAGCCCGGCGCCGAAGCGCCCCTGCGCCGCGTTCCAGATCGTGAACACCCAGAACATCGGGATCGTCATCGACCAGACCAGCAGGCACCATGGGCAGAGGTAGCCGATCACCCACACGGTCTGGGTGAACAGCCACGTCACGAAGACCCAGGCGAGGAAGACGCCGGTGTTGAACGCGACCCAGAACCACCGACGACCGTTCTGCGCACCGGCGAGGAGCATCACTCCGACGGCCACCGGGGCCACGAAGCCCATGACGCCGAGCAAGGGGTTCGGGAAGCCGAGGAGGTGACCCTGCCAGCTCGTCATGACCTGGGAGCAGTTGACGAACGGGCTGACGTCACAGCTGAGTGCCTTCGTCGGGTTCTCGTACTTCGCGAACTCGTCGAGGACCAGGGAGAAGGCCGCGTAGAGGCCGACCAGACCGGTCACCAGCAGGAAGATCCCCATGGCGATCGGGCGGCGGGGCGTGGTTGCGCTCGTGCTCACGGCGTCATCTTCGCACGCCGGTTCCGGCCCTTCCCTGGCAGGGCGTGCGACAATGACGAGGTCGCGCGGTCCGCTGCGCGGCGAGCAGAGCTTTCCGGGCCCAGCCCGGACGATCAGGTGCGGTGAGAGCGCACCGTGGTCGGACGTGCGTCACTCCGACGCCGAGCCGCACGGGCCGGGTGCCCGACACGGATCGGTCGCGGACCACCTGAAGACGGCGCACACCGGTCACGAGAGCACGACGACGGGGGCGTGGACGCCGCCCGTCACAACCGAAGAGTTCCCGCGGCCACAGCGGTCGCGGACAGAGTTCCCGCCGCCCGTCAGGGCGCGAGCGGGGTCAAGGAGTGCACCAGGACATGGTGGAGCAGAACACCGACAACACGAACAACGACGACACCACCCCGAAGCGTCGTGGTCGCCTGTTCGGCGGGCGTCGCGCCCGCTCGACCGGCCAGGAGGCCCGTGGTGACGTCGACCAGACGACGGACGTCGATGAGACGGTCGCGCTGACGGACGAGACGGCTGACGCTGCCTCGCCGGTCACCACCGTGGACGTCGACGGCACCGCGGTGCCGGTCGAGGTCGCCCCGGTCGCGGGCGGCTCGGACACCCCGGAGGCCGTCTCGACGGTGACGGGTGACCTGCCCGTGGTCGAGCAGCCCGAGGAGTCGGGCATCGGGGAGACCCGCACCGAGGAGTCGGGCACCGACGCTGCGACGGTCGCGGAGCCGAGCGCCGCCGCGGCGACCGGCGAGACGGATGCGCCCCGTGCCTCCCTGCCGTGGTCCGACGAGCCGGAGGGCGGCGAGCCGACCCCGGAGCCCGCCCCGGAGGTCGTCGTCCCGAAGGCGACGAGCACCCTCAGCCTGATCTTCCACGCGCCGGTCCTGCCGGAGCTGCCCGCGCGGTCCGCCCAGGACGACCGCTCCGACGAGGACGACGACGAGCAGGGCGCCGGCCGGCGCCGGTCGCGTCGCCGCGGCACCAGCGCCGACCGCGAGCAGCGCGGACCGCGCGACCACCTCGAGCCGCGTCGTCGCGAGCCCGAGCTCATCACCGAGCCGCAGCGCATCAAGGGCTCCACCCGACTCGAGGCGAAGAAGCAGCGTCGTCGGGACGGGCGTGACGCAGGCCGACGCCGCACGGTCGTGACCGAGGACGAGTTCCTCGCCCGTCGCGAGAGCGTCGACCGGCAGATGATCGTCCGGTCGAGCTCGTCGAAGATCGAGATCGGCGTGCTCGAGGACGGCATCCTCGCCGAGCACTACGTGACGAAGTCGCACAACGTGTCGCTCATCGGCAACGTGTACCTGGGCAAGGTGCAGAACGTGCTGCCCTCGATGGAGGCGGCCTTCGTCGACATCGGCCGCGGTCGGAACGCCGTGCTCTACGCGGGCGAGGTCGACTGGGCGTCGGTGGACACCGGCAACCACGGCCGTCGCATCGAGGCCGCGCTCAAGCCGGGCGACAAGGTGCTCGTGCAGGTCACGAAGGATCCGGTCGGCCACAAGGGCGCCCGTCTGACGAGCCAGGTCTCGCTGCCGGGTCGCTACCTGGTGTACGTGCCGAACGGCTCGATGAACGGCATCTCCCGCAAGCTCCCGGACACCGAGCGTGCCCGGCTGAAGAAGATCCTCAAGGAGATCCTCCCCGAGCGCGCTGGCGTCATCGTCCGCACCGCGGCCGAGGGCGCGACCGAGGAGCAGCTGACCCGCGACGTGCAGCGTCTGACGAACCAGTGGGAGGCGATCCAGAAGAAGGTCGCCGCCGGCCACGCGCCCGTGATGCTCCACTCGGAGCCGGACCTGCTCGTGAAGATCGTCCGTGACGTCTTCAACGAGGACTTCACGAAGCTGATCATCGACGGCGACGCCGCGCGCGGCACGATCGAGGAGTACCTCGACGCCGTCGCCCCGGACCTCAAGGACCGCGTCGAGGTCTACGACGGCCCGGACTCCTTCGAGGAGTACCGCCTGAACGAGCAGATCGAGAAGGCCCTCGACCGCAAGGTGTGGCTGCCCTCCGGTGGATCGCTCGTGATCGACCGCACCGAGGCCATGACGGTCGTCGACGTCAACACGGGGAAGTTCGTCGGCTCCGGCGGCAACCTCGAGGAGACCGTCACGAAGAACAACCTCGAGGCGGCCGAGGAGATCGTCCGGCAGCTCCGCCTGCGGGACATCGGCGGCATCATCGTCATCGACTTCATCGACATGGTGCTCGAGTCGAACCGGGACCTCGTGCTCCGTCGACTCGTCGAGTGTCTGAGCCGCGACCGGACGAAGCACCAGGTCGCCGAGGTCACGTCGCTCGGCCTCGTGCAGATGACCCGCAAGAAGATCGGCGTCGGGCTCCGCGAGTCCCTCGACGAGGTCAACGCCAAGGTCAACGACAACAACGCCGACCCGGGGCCGACCAAGGGCCGTCGCAAGAGCCGCAGCGGTTCGGGCAACGGCTCCACCGGCGGCAACGGTGGCGGGTCGAACGGCGGCAACGGGTCGAACGGCGGCGGTTCCTCGTCCGGCACCGGCTCGTCGCACGCGTCGCAGGCGCACCAGATCACCGAGGACGTCAAGAACGCCCTCTCGCGGATCGCTGCCTCGACGCTCCCGCACGACGAGCCGCTGACCGGCATCGCCGCCCCGGCGCGCGGTGCCGCGACGCCGGACGCCGCGTCGGAGACCCCGCTGTCGCCCGTCTCGACCGCGACGCCCGCCTCGGCTCCGGAGGAGTCCGAGCAGCGGAACGGCGACCAGCCCTCGGGCAAGCGTCGTCGTCGCCGCGGTGGCCGCGGTGGCAACGGTGGCTCGGCGCAGACCGAGTCGACCACCACCGAGTCGAGCAGCACCGAGTCGAGCAGCACGGACGCCTCCGCCGAGGCGCCCGCTGCAGCCCAGGAGTCGGTCGTGCAGCCAGCCGCTGCACCCGCGGAGTCCGAGCCCGCCGCCACGGAGCCGAAGGCCAAGGCCCCTGCTCGCCGCCGCGTCAGCTCGAGCGCGCCGGTGACCCCGACGGAGAACACCGTCGCGATCCTGGACATCCCGGTCGCGGTGACCCAGCGCACACCCCGCCCGGTCTCCGGCGACGCCGAGTCCCTGCTCGACTCCGTGCTGCAGGCGCTCCCGGAGCCGAAGCAGCCCGGCCAGGGCCGCTCGCGCTCGCGCCGGGTGTCCTCGCCGAGCATCAGCGCACCGGCGACGAAGGACGACGGCACGGACGGCGACGACGACGGCTCCGTGATCGTGGGGAACTGACGTGACGGGACCGGGGGAGCCGAGCGGGCAGCAGGACCGCGGGTACTACGGTGCGGGCTGGCAGCAGCCCGCGCCGTCGGCCCCGGCGCCGCAGGGCGGGTACGTCCCGCCGCTGACGCCCGCCCGGGGACCCCGGGACCGCGCCGAGGCCGACCCGCGTCGGGCCTTCGCCCCAGGGGCCTCGCTCGCGAACACCACGGGCGCGCTCATCGCGGTCGTCTCGATCGTGGTCGTCGAGTTCGTCTCGGGGGTCTTCGGGCTCCTCGGGACGTCGCTCGTCGTGCACCCCTTCACGACGTCCGGCACCGGGGCGAGCCTGATCGGCAGCTTCGTCTCCGGGGTCTTCGCGTCCCCGTTCCCGTTCTACGCCGGGGCCTTCCTGGCGCTGGCGTTCCTCACGCCGATCGCGCGCCGCAGCCCGCTGCCGACCGTGCTCCTGCGGGCCGTGCTCGCCGGGGCGGCCGGCACGGTGGCGCTCGCCCTCGTCGGCGTGTTCACCGGGCTGTACGCGGCGACGCGGACCGGCAGCGGTGTCCGACTCGTCACCGACGTGCTGACGGGGCCGCTGCAGAACGGGGTGCCGTTCACGCTCATGCTGCTCGGGACCGCGACGGTCGCGTGGCTCTGGACCGGTCGTCCCCGCGGCGGCCGTCGGGCCGCGTCGAACTCCGGCGGGCGTCCGGGGACCGTGCGGCCCGCCGACGCGGTACCCCCGGCGACCGTGCAGCCGCCGCCGCAGTACCAGCCGCAGTCGCACCGGCCGCAGGCGCCGCAGTACCAGCCGCCCGTCCAGCAGCAGCCCGGCGCCCAGGCGACGGACGGTCGCTGGGCGCCCCCGGCGCCGCGCTGACGCGACCAGCACTGACCCGACCCACGCTGCTCCGACCAGCGCTGACCCGACCAACGCTGATGCGAGTCGCGCCGGTGGTGCGCCGCGCGTCGGACCGGTGTCGTGCCTCCAGGCCGTCGACCCCGTCGTGCACGCAGCCCGCCGTCGTCAGCGCGCCCGCTTGTCCCGCTGCGCGACCCGCAAGCCGCTCCCGATGAGCCGGAGGACCAGCTCGCGGCCGGTCACGGCCGTCGCCCCCAGCGAGACGAGCTCGTCGTAGCGCGCGAGCGGCACGTCGTAGTGGTCGTGGTCGAACGCGCGGCGCGGGATCCCGGCCCGTTCGGCGAACGCGTGCAACTCGTCGTAGGATGCGTCACTGACGAGGTGCGACCAGACGGTGTCGTGGGCGGGCCACGTCGGCGGGTCGATCAACACGGTCACGCGTGCCATCGTACGTGTGTCGCCGTTTGACCGGACCCGTGGGCATCGAGTAAACTCGATCCCTGGTGTCAGCGGGCCGTTCTGCCTGCGTCGCCGATCGGGCCCGGCCTACCGGGAGCCGCTCGTGCAGAAGTGGGCACCCGAGACTTCCCTCAAGCAGAGTACGTAAGGATTTCCACGTGGTTTACGCAGTAGTGCGCGCCGGCGGCCGTCAGGAGAAGGTCGAGGTCGGCACGATCCTCACGATCGACCGTGCCAAGGCCGACGACAAGGGCAACATCGACCTCGCCCCGGTGCTCCTCGTGGACGGTGACAAGATCACCTCGGCGGCTTCCGAGCTCGCCAACGTGACCGTCACCGCCGAGGTGCTCGAGGACCTCCGCGGTCCGAAGGTCGTCATCCAGAAGTTCAAGAACAAGACCGGGTACAAGAAGCGCCAGGGCTTCCGCGCTGAGCTCACCCGCGTCAAGATCACCTCGATCGCTTAAGGCGGGAGTAGAAGATGGCACACAAGAAGGGTGCGAGCTCCACTCGCAACGGTCGTGACTCGAACGCACAGCGCCTCGGCGTGAAGCGCTTCGGTGGACAGGTCGTCAACGCCGGCGAGATCATCCTGCGCCAGCGCGGCACCCACTTCCACCCGGGCGCCAACGTCGGCCGTGGTGGCGACGACACGCTGTTCGCCCTCTCGGCCGGTGCGGTCGAGTTCGGCACCAAGGGCGGCCGCAAGGTCGTCAACATCGTCAACGCGTAACACCGCGACGATCTGACTCTGCGGGAGGGGCGGGCCACGTGCCCGCCCCTCCCGTTCTTCGTTCTGCAGTACCTAGGAGTGGACCCATGGCGACCTTCGTCGACCGAGTGACCCTGCACCTCAGCGCGGGCAACGGTGGCAACGGCTGCGTGTCGGTCCGCCGTGAGAAGTTCAAGCCCCTCGCCGGACCCGACGGCGGCAACGGTGGTGACGGTGGCGACATCGTCCTCGTCGCCGACCCGCAGGTGACGACCCTGCTCGGCTACCACCGCTCGCCGCACCGTTCCTCGAGGAACGGCCAGCCCGGCATGGGCGACATGCGCAGCGGTGTGAGCGGCGAGACGCTCGAGCTCCCCGTCCCGATCGGCACGGTCGTGCACGACGAGGACGGCGAGGTGCTCGCCGACATGACCGAGCCGGGCATGCGCGTCGTCGTGGCCCCCGGTGGGCAGGGCGGTCTCGGCAACGCCGCGCTCGCGACCACGAAGCGCAAGGCCCCTGGCTTCGCGCTCCTCGGCACCCCCGGGTGGGAGGGCGACGTCAGCCTCGAGTTGAAGACCATCGCCGACGTGGCCCTGGTCGGGTTCCCGAGTGCCGGCAAGTCCTCGCTCATCGCCGCGATCTCCGCCGCGAAGCCGAAGATCGCGGACTACCCGTTCACCACGCTTGTCCCGAACCTCGGCGTCGTCGAGTCGGGGGAGTCGCGCTTCACGGTCGCCGACGTCCCCGGCCTGATCGAGGGTGCCTCGGAGGGCAAGGGCCTCGGTCTCGAGTTCCTCCGTCACGTCGAGCGCTGCGAGGCGCTCCTGCACGTCATCGACTGCGCGACGCTCGACCCGGGTCGCGACCCGATCAGCGACCTCGACGTCATCCTCGGGGAGCTCGAGCGCTACCCGGTGCCCGAGGGGCAGACGCCCCTGCTCGAGCGCCCGCAGCTGGTCGCGCTGAACAAGGTCGACGTGCCCGAGGCCGCCGAGCTCGCGGAGTTCGTCACCGCCGAGCTCGAGTCCCGCGGCTACCGCGTGTTCCCGATCTCCACGGCCTCGCGCGCCGGGCTCCGCGAGCTGACGTTCGCGCTGGCCGACGTCGTCGAGCAGGCCCGTGCCGCCCGTCCGGCCGCGCCCGAGCAGGAGCGCATCGTGCTCCGCCCGAAGGCCGTCGACGAGAAGCCCTTCACCGTGCGTGCGGAGGGCGGTGAGGAGCACCGTTTCTACCGCGTCCGTGGCGCGAAGCCGGAGCGCTGGGTCGTGCAGACGGACTTCACCAACGAAGAGGCGATCGGCTACCTGGCCGACCGGCTCGCGAAGCTCGGTGTCGAGGACGGCCTGTTCAAGGCCGGTGCCGTCGCCGGGTCCACCGTCGTCATCGGTGGCGACGGTGGCATGGTGTTCGACTGGGAGCCGACGCTCACCTCGACCGCGGAGCTCATCACGAGTGCCCGCGGCACCGACGCCCGCGTCGGTGGTTCCTCGCGGCCGACCCGCAACGAACGGCGCGAGGAGTACTTCGAGCGCATGGACGCCAAGGCCGCCGCCCGCGCCGAGCTCGAGCAGGAGCGCGTCTCGGGTCTCTGGGCCGACGACGACGAGGACTGATCCCGGCATGACCGAAACGACCGCGCGCACCGACCTCGGCCCCGTCGCCGGGCGGCAGGACATCCCGCGTGCGCGGCGTCTCGTGGTGAAGGTCGGGTCGTCCTCGGTCAGCGGGGAGAACACGGCGCAGATCGCCGCCCTGGTCGACGCCCTGGCCGCGGCGCACGCCCGCGGGACCGAGGTGGTGCTGGTGTCCTCCGGCGCCATCGCCACCGGCTTCCCGTTCCTCGGGCTCGAAGGACGCCCCGACGACCTCGCGACCCAGCAGGCCGCGGCGGCGACCGGGCAGAACGTGCTGATGTTCCGGTACCAGAAGGAACTCGACCGGCACGGGGTGATCGCGGCGCAGATCCTGCTCACCGCGGGTGACCTGCAGAACCCCACCCACCGGGTGAACGCGCAGCGGGCCGTCGACCGGCTCCTCGCGCTCCGGGTGCTGCCGATCGTGAACGAGAACGACACCGTCGCGACCCACGAGATCCGGTTCGGCGACAACGACCGGCTCGCGGCGCTCGTCGCCCGCCTGCTCGGTGCGGAGGCCCTGGTGCTGCTGTCAGACGTCGAGTCGCTCTACACGCGTCCGCCGGAGCACCCCGACGCCGAGCCGATCGACGAGGTCCCGTTCGGCGACGAACTCGCCGGAGTGACCTTCGGCTCGATCGGCAAGGCCGGCGTGGGCACCGGGGGAGCGGGGACGAAGGTCGCCGCTGCGCGGCTCGCGGCCGAGGCCGGGACCGCCGTCCTCGTGACGGCGACGGCGCTCGTCGACCGGGCGCTGTCCGGCGAGCAGGTCGGCACGTGGTTCCACGCGGGGCCGCGTCCGTAGGTCGGTCCGGCCCGGCGTCGATCGGGCAGACCGGACGGGAGGCGCGGGTCACCCCGCGCGTGACGGGTCGCGTCACCGGCGTGTCACGGGGGCAGGGGCCGCACTACGATCGTCCCATGTCGCTGACCGCAGCCGCCCCGACCCTGACCGACAAGCTCGTCGCCGCCCGCGCCGCGTCGTCGGCGCTCGCGACCGCGACGACCTCGGTCAAGGACCGCGCGCTGCGCGCGGTCGCGGAGGCGCTCCGTGCCGGGACGGCGGACATCGTCGCGGCGAACCACGGCGACCTCGTGGCGGGCGAGGCGGACGGGCTGTCGTCGGGCCTGCTCGACCGGCTCCGGCTCGACCCGGACCGCATCGAGGCGCTGGCCGCCGCGGTCGAGCACGTCGTCGGGCTGACCGACCCGGTGGGGGAGCAGGTCCGCGGGTCGCGGCTCCCGAACGGGCTGCAGCTGTCCCAGGTCCGCGTGCCGTTCGGTGTCGTCGGCGCGATCTACGAGGCCCGACCGAACGTGACGGTCGACATCGCGGCGCTCGCGCTGAAGAGCGGCAACGCGGTCGTGCTCCGTGGCGGTTCGGCGGCGCTCCGGACGAACGCGGTCCTGGTCGAGCGCATCCGGCAGGCCGTGTCGTCGGTGGGGCTGCCCGCCGACCTGGTCCAGACGATCGACGAGTTCGGGCGGCCCGGCGCCACCGAACTGATGCGCGCACGGGGGCTCGTCGACGTGCTCGTGCCCCGGGGCAGCGCGTCGCTCATCCAGACCGTCGTCACCGAGTCGACCGTCCCCGTGATCGAGACCGGCGCCGGGGTGGTGCACGTGTTCCTCGACGCCTCGGCACCCGAGGGCCGCGCGGTGGACATCGTCCTGAACAGCAAGGTGCAGCGCCCCAGCGTGTGCAACGCGCTCGAGACCCTGCTCGTGCACGAGGGAGCGGCCGATCGACTGCTGCCCGTGCTGGCCGACCGACTCCGTGCCGCCGGGGTCACGCTCCGCGGTGACGACGCCACGCGGACGATCGTGCCCGGTGTCCTCCGGGCGACCGAGGCCGACTGGGCGACCGAGTCGATGGACCTCGACCTGTCGATCCGGGTCGTCGCCGACGTCGACGAGGCGATGGCGCACATCGCGCGGTGGTCGACGCACCACACCGAGTCGATCGTGACCGACGACGTCGACACTGCCGAGCGCTTCCTCGCCGAGGTCGACTCGGCCGTGGTGATGGTCAACGCCTCGACGCGGTTCACCGACGGCGGGGAGTTCGGCTTCGGCGCCGAGGTCGGGATCTCCACCCAGAAACTGCACGCTCGCGGGCCGATGGGCCTGCCCGAGCTCACGAGCACCAAGTGGATCGTGCGCGGCCAGGGACAGATCCGCGGCTAGACTGAGCGGCGTCTTCCCACCCGACCGAACGGAGCACCGGACCGATGACCTTCCTCGCTGCAGCTGCAGAGACCTCCTCCGGGGTGCCCGCGTTCGTGTTCCCGCTCTGCGGGGCGCTGTTCTTCACGTTCCTCGGCTTCGTCACCTGGAGCTTCCGCGACGTCGCGTACCGTCACTCGCACAAGTTCGAGGCCACCCGCCACGACGAGACGGGTGTCGACGAGTTCGGTCACACCAAGCACTGACCCCCGGCTCGATGCTCGAGAGCACGGGGCGCCCACGCATCGGCGTGATGGGCGGCACGTTCGACCCGATCCACCACGGGCACCTCGTGGCGGCGTCGGAAGTCGCGCGCGCCTTCGACCTCGACGAGGTCGTCTTCGTCCCGACCGGTCAGCCGTACATGAAGTCCGACGTGACGGACGCCGAGCACCGGTACCTCATGACGGTCGTGGCCACCGCGTCCAACCCGATGTTCACCGTGAGTCGTGTGGACATCGACCGCCCGGGGCCGACGTACACGGTCGACACGCTCCGTGACCTGCACGAACAGCGACCGGACGCGCAGCTCGTCTTCATCTCGGGCGCAGACGCCGTTCAGCAGATCCTCGACTGGAAGGACCACGATGGTCTCTGGGACCTCGCGCACTTCGTCGCGGTCACACGCCCGGGTCACGACCTGAGCATCACCGGGCTGCCGGAACGCGACGTAAGCTTGCTCGAAGTCCCCGCGCTGGCGATATCGTCCACCGACTGCCGCGACCGGGTCAGGCGCGGGTTCCCCGTGTGGTACTTGGTCCCCGACGGCGTCGTCCAGTACATCTCCAAGCACCATCTGTATCGGAGCGTTGCATGAGTTCGTCCGACGCGCAGCCGCCACTGTCGCGACGCCAGGCGCGCGAGCGGGAGCGTGCCGCCGCAGCGGGTTCGCAGCCCGTCACGCCTCCGCCGACCGTCGCCGCCCCCGACCGGACCGAGGAGGCTCGGCGTCGGCCCGGCTCGCACGTGGCCCCGTCGTTGAACGGTCCTGCCCAGCGACCGGTCCCGTCGGCGCCGGACTCGTCCGTTCCGTCCGCGCCGAACTCCTCCGTCCCGTCGGCGCCGATCGCTCCTGCGCCCGGGGGTTCCGCGCCGGTCCCGTCGGTGCCCGTGACCAGCGTGCCCGTGACGTCGGCGCCGGCGTCGGCGACCGAGATCGTCCCCGGGACCGGCGGCATGACCCGCCGGCAGCTCCGGCTCCTGCGCGAGGCCGAGGGCCAGGCCGTCCAGCCCGTCCCGCTCCGTGCACCGACCCCGCAGTCGTCGGACCGGACCGTGCAGGACGTCATCGGGTCGGTCGACACCCTCGACCGCGGTGCCGACGGCGGACGTCCGCCCGGCTCGGCGCCGCAGCCCGCCGTCGTGCCGTCCGACGGCCGCCGTGACGAGGAGTCCGCGACGGATCAGGTCGCCGAACCCGAACCCGAGTCCGACGTCCTGGACGACGCCGCGATCGCGCAGGCGACCGAGGCGGACGGCTCCCCGGACGCGATCGAACCCCTCAGCGAGGCCGCCGCGCACGCCGAGGAACCCCGACGTCACCGGTCCACCTGGGCCGCGCACGACGACGAGACCCCTGCCGAGGACGGGTCGGTCGACGCCGCGCCCACCGCTGCGCCGCTGCCCGGGGCCCCCGCCGTCCCGGTCGTGCCGTCGTCCGCGACCCCCGGGGTCTTCCCGCTGTCGCTCGACGACGACACGAACGAGGTCCCGGTCCAGCAGTCGGCCGCCACGAGCGACCCCGACGACGAGCTCGACGCCCCGGCCGTCCCCGACGCGTTCCGTCGGCCGGTCGAGCCGAAGCCCGTGACGACGGCGTTCGCCCCGCCGACCGGACACTGGTCGCAGCTCGCGCACGACTCGAACGACGCCGAGGTCCACGACGAGGAGACCGGCACCCGCCGCGTCGCCGTGCACAACACGAACTCGATCGTCCTGCCCGACTCGGCCCTCGCGGACCCCACCGGTGCGCTGAACGCCACCGGCGAGGTCATCCTCACCGGGTCGATCGACCTGCCGGCGTCGCTGTCGTCGACCGGGTCGCACCGGCCGATCGACGGGGCCGAGGTCGACCGTCTGCTCGAGCAGCACGACGAGCAGCCCGAGACGGACGCCAGCCCGGTCCGGGCCAGCCGTGCGATCTCCAGCCACACGTCGACGCGCCAGGTCGTCCTCGCGGCCGCGAAGCCCAAGGAGTCCCGCACGCCGGTGATCCTCGGCGTGACCGTGGGGGCCGTCGGCGTCGCAGCGGCGGCCGTGATCATCGTCGCGCTCGTCACCACGCACATGGGCGGCTGACCCGGCCGCCACCGTCCCGATCACCCACCCCGCTGCCCGGCCTGGCCGGTGTCGGCGGGGTGGCCTATGATCGGGTCCCATCACCGGGGCCCGCGCACCGCGGGTCCGACCGACCGGAAGGACTCCGTGACCGCCTCCCCACGCGCACTGGAACTCGTACAGCTCGCGGCCACCGCGGCCGACGACAAGCAGGCAGAGGACCTCGTCGCCCTCGACGTGACCGGACCACTGCAGCTCACCGACGTGTTCCTGCTCGCGACCGGCCGGAACGAGCGCAACGTGCTCGCCATCGCCGACGAGGTCGAGGACCGCCTGATCCAGGCCGGTGCCAAGCCCCTCCGTCGCGAAGGACGGACCGAGGGCCGCTGGGTCCTCATCGACTTCGGCGACATCGTCGTGCACGTCTTCCACGAGGAAGACCGTCAGTACTACTCGCTCGAGCGTCTCTGGTCGGACTGCCCGACCATCCCGCTCGAGCTGTCGGTCGACCAGACCGCGGCCGCCGACCAGTCGGTCTGAGCGCCGCCCGCTCGCGACGCGCCCGGGTGACGAGGCCGATTTCGTCACCCGGCGTTCGCGTGGTGTACGCTTCCATGGTGCCTCCGGGAACGGGGACACGGAACACAGCAACACCCGTACGGGTCTGTGGCGCAGCTGGTAGCGCACCTGCATGGCATGCAGGGGGTCAGGGGTTCGAGTCCCCTCAGATCCACCCGAACACAACACGGAACAACCCCGTCGCTCACGAGCGACGGGGTTGTTCCGTTCCCGCCACCCGTGCCCGTGCCCGAGGGCGTCCGGCGGCCCCACTACGCTGTTGCGCATGAGCAACGACGCGCCCCTGTCCGGATCCGCCCTGACGATCACCGCAGCCGGCTACACGGCCGAGATCGCCTCGGTTGGGGCGTCGCTCCGCACCCTCCGGTACGCGGGCCGCGACCTGGTCGTGCCGTTCGACGCCGACGAGGTCCGCCCGGCCTTCCGCGGCGCCGTCCTCGCACCGTGGCCGAACCGGGTCGTCGACGGTCGCTACACGTTCGGCGGCCAGGAGCACGAGCTCGCCCTGACCGAGCCGAAGCGGCACCACGCCCTGCACGGTCTCGTCGCGTGGACCGACTTCCGCACGGTGTCCCACGAGCCCGACCGGGCCGTCCTCGCCACCACGGTGGCCGCCCAGGAGGGCTACCCCTTCCGCGTGGAGGTCCTCGTCGCGTTCCACCTCGACGCAGACGGGCTCCACACCACGATCACGGGGACGAACACCGGCGGCGCCGCAGCGCCGTGGGGGACCGGACCGCACCCGTACCTGGTCGGTGGGGCCGGCCGGGTGGACGACTGGACCCTGACGCTGCCCGCGGCCCGGGTGCTCGAGGTGACCGAGGACCGCCTCGTCCCGACCGGCCTCGCGGACGTGCACGACGCCTTCGACCTCCGCACCCCCACGCCCATCGGTGACCGGTTCATCGACCACGCCTACACGGACTTCGACCGCGACGACGCCGGCACCGCCACCATCGTGCTCACCGCCGCCGACGGGCACGGGGTCCGCGTCGCGTTCGGTCCGGAGTGCCCGTGGGTCCAGGTCCACACGGCCGACCACGTCGTGCCCGAGTACCACCGCGCCGGCCTGGCCGTCGAGCCGATGACCTGTGCCCCCGACGCGTTCAACGCCGGCGCGGACGCGGGCCTCGTCGTGCTCGAGCCCGGTGCGTCCCACGCCGCCTCGTGGACGATCGCGGCGGTCTGACCGGAGCGCGGATCGTCGTCCGTCGGCTGACCGACGGTACGGGCACCGCGCCGGACCTCGGGGCGATGTGCGCCGCGACCCCGGCGGACGTCGTCTGGCTCGACTCGGCACTGCCGGCCGGTGCGCCGGACACCGCCCACGAGCGCGCCCGCTGGTCGGTGGTCGCGTGCACGGACGGGCCGTTCGCGACGCGCTTCCGGCACGAGGACCGGCTCGCCCGGATCACCGTCAGCCCGGCCGCCGAGCGCTGGTTCGACGGGACCCGGACCGAGGACCGACCCGCCTTCGCGGTGCTCGCCGACCTGCTCGACCGGACGCCGCGGCTCGGCGCCCCGGTGGGCGGCTGCGGCTTCGCGCTCGGCTGGGTCGGGTTCCTCGGCCACGAGCTCGGCCGCGAGGTCGACGGCCCCGACCGGACCGCCGACGGCCACGCCGACGCCGACCTGCGGTTCGTCGACCGGGCGGTCGTCGTCGATGCGCGCGGTGGCGCGTGGGCCCTCGCGCTCGTCGACCTGGCGGAGGCGGCGGCCAGCGCGGCGAACCGGGCGTGGCTCGACGCGGTGCCGGTGCCGGTGCCGGTGCCGGTCCCGACGACCGCAGCGGGACCGGCGGACGCCGCCACGATCCTCCTGTCCGGCACGGCGACCGGCCGCGTCCCGCGCGCCGCGTACGAGACGGCGGTCGAGGTCTGCCGTGCGGAGATCCGCGAGGGCAACGCGTTCCAGGTCTGCCTCACCACCGCCTTCGCGGTCGGCCTGGAGGCGCGGGTCGGGTCCGGCACGGACCCGCACCTGGACGAGTACCTGCGGCTGCGTGCCGTCGACCCCGTCCCGTTCGGCGCCTACCTGCGACTCGGCCCGCTGCGGGTCGCGAGCCGGTCCCCGGAGCGGTTCCTGCGCATCGAGGCGACCGGGCGCGTGGTCGCGGAACCCATCAAGGGGACCCGTCCGCGCGACCCCGACCCGGAGCGGGACCTGGCCGTGCGGACCGGGCTCGCGGCGAGTGCGAAGGACCGCGCCGAGAACGTGATGATCGTCGACCTGCTCCGGAACGACCTGCTGCGTTCGGCGCGGCCGGGGTCGGTCCGGGTGGAGCGCCTGTGCGACGTCGAGACGTACGCGAGCGTGCACCAGCTGGTGTCGACGGTCACGGCGGTGCTGCCGGACGGGACGTCACGGGCCGAGGTCGTGCGCGCGGCCTTCCCGCCTGGGTCGATGACGGGCGCGCCGAAGCCGAGCGCGTCGGCGATCGCGGACCGGCTCGAAGGGGCGCCGCGCGGGGTGTACTCGGGGGCGATCGGGTACTTCTCGGCGGACGGCTCGGTCGACCTGTCGGTGGCCATCCGCACACTGGTGACGGTCCTCGACGACGCGGGCGCGGTGCGGACGAGGACGTTCGGGGCCGGGGGTGCGGTGACGTGGTCCTCGGTGGCGGCGGACGAGGCGGACGAGGTCGAGGCGAAGACGCGGTCGGTGTTCGGCGGGCTGGGGATCGTCGGGCGCTGGTAGGGGCGCGGGCGCGGCGGGCGTGCGCGTACGGGTGCGTACGCGTGTGCCGGGCGGGTGCGTACGCGTGTGCGCGGGCTGGTACGTGCGTGCGCGCAGGTGCACTCGGCGTGTCGAACGGGTGTTCGATCCGGTTGTCCACCGGATGTCGGACCCGGTTGACATTATCGAACACATGTTCGAATATGAGGGCATGCAGACGGCGGCGGCACTCCGGTCGCCCGGGTCCCCGCGGCAACGCCGGCGGGAGTCGACCGGGCCCGCCGGTGCTGCTCGCCCGAGCCGTGTCGACCACCTCGGGGATGCTCGTGCGGCGCTCGACCGCATCACCGCGCTGCGCTCCCGGGTCGCCGAGATGGAAGCCCCCCGGGTCGACGTGCAGGGCCTGCCCACCGCGTCGGCGCTGCAGCCCCTGCTGCCGGGCGGTGCGATCCGTGTCGGCGGTTCCTACGCCGTGCAGGAGTCGGTGCTGCTCGCGATGACCATGCTGCAGGCGGCCTCGGCCGAGGGGGCCTGGTGTGCCGTGGTGGGCGTGCCGTCCCTCGGGGTCGAGGCCGCGGCCGCGATGGGGATCGACCTCGAACGCCTCGTGCTCGTCCCCGACCCGGGTGACCAGTGGCTCACCGTGACCGCAGCGCTCGTCGACGTCGCGCAGGTCGTCCTCACCCGGCCGCTCGGGCGCGTGGTGCCCGGTGACGTCTCCCGGCTGGGTGCCCGGCTCCGCCAGCGCGGCGGGGCGCTCGTCGCGCTGGGGGCCTGGCCGGGCGCGGACGTCACGCTCCGGGTGACCGACTCGGTGTGGAGCGGCATCGGCGACGGACACGGACACCTGACCGAGCGTCGGGCCACCGTCACGGCCTCGGGACGCGCGGGGGCCGGACGTCCGGTCAGCGCCGACCTGCTCCTGCCGGCGGCGGACGGCGCGGTGCGTGCTGCCGATCCGCTGGCGGCGGCCGGGGCGTCCGACACGCGGGTGCTCCGCCCGGTGGCGGTGGCCTCGTGAGTCCGCGCGGCGGCGGGCGCACCCGGACGACCGGACCGCGCGTGGCGGTGCGGGGGAGCGGTGTGCCCGGACCCGCGACCGTCCGGGCCGACGCCGTCGCCCGCGGCGGGGCCCTGCCGGAGCCCCCGCCCACCCGGACGGTCGTGCTGTGGTGCCCGGACTGGCCGGTGATCGCCGCCGCACGGGCAGCGGGGACACCACCGGACCAGCCGTTCGCCCTGGTGGTGCACGGGCAGGTCTTCGCGAGCTCCGCCGCTGCTCGGCAGCAGGGGGTGGTCCGCGGGCTGCGGGTGCGCGAGGCGCAGGCACGCTGCCCGGAGCTCGTGGTGCAGCCGTACGACGACGCGCTCGACCACCGGGCGTTCGAACCGGTGATCCGCGCGATCGAGGCGGCCGTCCCCGGGGTCGAGGTCCTGCGACCAGGCACGGTGGCCCTGCGCTCCCGCGGCCCGGCGCGGTACTACGGCGGCGAACGTGCGGCGGCCGCGACGCTCGCGGGCATCGCGGCCGACCACGGGGCGCCCGGGGTGCGTGCCGGGGTCGCCGACACCCCGTTCGCCGCGGAGCAGGCCGCCCGGGCACGCCCGGTGCGCCCCGGCGAACGCGTGCGGATCGTGCCCGTCGGGGGATCCTCGGACTTCCTGGCCGACCTGCCGCTCGGGGTGCTCGGCGACCCCGACCTGGCGATGGTGCTCGGGCGGCTCGGCATCGCGACGCTCGGGGAGTTCGCGACACTCGGCGACGAGCAGGTGCGTGACCGGTTCGGGGTCGCCGGCGCTTTCCTGCACCGGCTCGCGGGCGGCCGCGACCCGCGCGAGGTCGCCTCGCGCGCGGTGCCCCCCGAGCTCCGGGTCGAGGCGTCGTTCGAACCGCCGCTCGACCGCGCCGACCAGGTCGCGTTCGCGTTCCGACGGTCGGCGGACGACTTCGCCGCGCGGCTGCGGTCCGCGGGGCTCGTGGCGACGACGATCCGGGTCGGCATCGTCGACGAGCGCGACCTGTTGCTCGAGCGGACCTGGGTGCACCCCCGCTGGTTCGACGCGGCCGACGTGGTCGACCGGGTGCGGTGGCAGCTCGCCGGCGGGGTCGACCCCTCGGGACTCGAGGCACCGGTGGTGCAGGTCGTGCTCGAACCGGTCGCGGTGGACGACGCCGCGAACCACGAGCGTGGGCTGTGGGGGACCGGTCCCGACGAACGCGTGCACCACGCCCTGGCCCGCGTGCAGGGGCTCGTCGGGCACGACGGGGTCGTCACACCGCGGATCGGCGGGGGCCGCACGCTGGCCGAGCGCGTCGTGCTCGTGCCGTGGGGCGACGCGCCGGCCGGGGGCGAGCGTGCCCTGGCGACCGTCCGTGACCGTCCCTGGCCCGGCAGGCTCCCGGGACCGCCACCGGCGACCGTGCTCGAACGACCGCGCCCGGTCGACGTCGTCACGGCGGACGGCGGCACCGTCGACGTGGACGACCGCGGGGCGCTGACCGGAGCCCCGGAGCGGTTCCGGGCCGACGGGGAGCGCGGCGGCGGCTTCGCGTCGGTGACGGCGTGGGCGGGACCGTGGCCGCTCGTCGTGCGCTGGTGGGAGTCGGGCGGTCGTCGACTGCACCGTCTGCAGCTCGTCGACGAGGGCGGCCGGGCGTGGTACCTGGTGCTCGCCGACCACCGCTGGTGGGCCGAGGCGGTCGCGACGTGACGGAAGGTACCTGATGGGCTACAGCAACCCACCCATCCCGTGGTCGCAGTTCGAGCGCGCGCTCTCCGACAAGCGCCCGGACGCGGCCCACGCCGGTGACGGCGGCGACAGCCCCGCGTGGTCGCGGAAGCGCTCCCGCTACGTCCCGCCACCGCCGCCGTCCGACGACGGCGACCCCGTCGTGCCGTACGCCGAGCTGCACGCGCACTCGACCTTCAGCTTCCTCGACGGTGCGAGCGGACCGGAGCACCTGGTCGAGGAAGCGGCGCGCCTGCACCTGCACGGGCTGGCGCTGACCGACCACGACGGGTTCTACGGTGCCGCCCGGATGGCCGAGGTGGCCGAGGCGTACCCGACCGTGTCGACGGTCTACGGCACCGAGCTGTCCCTCGGGCTGACCGGGCCGCAGAACGGCGTCCCCGACCCCGAGGGCACGCACCTGCTGCTGCTCGCGGACGGTCAGGACGGCTACCACCGGCTCGCCGGAGCCGTGACGCGCGCGCACCTGGCCGCCGGCGCCGAGAAGGGCCGGCCGCGGTACGACCTGGACGACCTCGCGGCGCAGGCGGACGGGCACTGGCGGGTCCTCACCGGCTGCCGCAAGGGGACGGTGCGGCAGGCCCTCGAACGTGGGGGCGAGTCCGCCGCGGACGAAGCCCTCCGGGCGCTGCTCGACCGGTTCGGCACCGCCGGGGTCGTCGTCGAGCTCACCGACCACGGCGATCCGCTCGACACGGCCCGGAACGACGTCCTGGCCGGGCTCGCAGCGCGGCACGCCCTGCGGGTCGTCGCGACCGGGAACGTGCACTACGCCACCCCCGACCAGTTCCCCGTGGCCACCGCCCTCGCCGCGGTGCGTGCACGGCGCAGCCTCGACGAGATCGACGGGTGGCTGCCGGCTGCCCCGACCGCGCACCTGCGCTCCGGCGCCGAGATGGCCAGGCGCTTCGCCCGGTACCCGGGAGCGGTCGCGACGAGCGTCGAGCTGGCGGACGAACTCGGCTTCCGACTGCGGACGGCGAAGCCCGGGCTGCCCGACGTCGAGGTCCCCGAGGGGCACACCACGATGACGTGGCTCCGGGAGCTCACCTGGCGCGGGGCCCGCCGGTTCTACCCGGGCAGCGCGGACGGCGTCGACCCCGTGAAGCGCGAGCGCATCGAACGCGAGCTCTCCGTGATCGCCGACAAGGACTTCCCGGGCTACTTCCTCATCGTCCGTGACATGGTGCAGTTCGCCCGCGAGCGGGGCATCCTGTGCCAAGGGCGCGGGTCGGCGGCGAACTCGGCGGTCTGCTACCTGCTCGAGATCACCGCGGTGGACTCGATCCGCTACGGGTTGCCGTTCGAACGGTTCCTGTCGGCGATGCGCGACGAGGAGCCGGACATCGACGTCGACTTCGACTCGGACCGCCGCGAGGAGGTCATCCAGTACGTCTACGACAAGTACGGCCGGTTCAACGCCGCGCAGGTCGCGAACGTGATCACCTACCGGCCGAAGGGCGCGGTCCGGGACATGGCGAAGGCCCTCGGGCACAGCCCCGGGCAGCAGGACGCCTGGTCGAAGCAGGTCGAGCGCTGGGGGTCGGTGACCGAGAGCCAGGACCACGACATCCCGGACACGGTCGTCGACATGGCGCAGCAGGTCCTCGGGTTCCCGCGGCACCTCGGCATCCACTCCGGGGGCATGGTGCTGACCGACCGTCCCGTGGGCGAGGTCGTGCCGATCGAGCACGCCCGGATGGACGGTCGCACGGTCCTGCAGTGGGACAAGGACGACTGCGCGTTCATGGGGCTCGTGAAGTTCGACATGCTCGGCCTCGGCATGCTCGCGGCCCTGCAGTACTCGTTCGACCTGGCGGCCGAGCACTGCGGGGAGCGGTGGGACATGCACTCCATCCCGAAGGAAGAGCAGGGCGTCTACGACCAGCTGTGCCGCGCGGACACGATCGGGGTGTTCCAGGTCGAGTCCCGGGCGCAGATGGGCACGCTGCCCCGGCTGCTGCCGCGGCGGTTCTACGACCTGGTGATCGAGGTCGCCCTCGTCCGACCGGGGCCGATCCAGGGCGGCGCGGTGCACCCGTACATCCGTCGACGGACCGGCGAGGAGCCCATCACCTACATCCACCCGTCGCTCGAACCCGTGCTCGAACGGACGCTCGGGGTGCCGCTCTTCCAGGAGCAGCTCATGCAGATGGCGATCGCGGTCGGCGGGTGCTCCGGCGACGACGCTGACCTGCTCCGTCGTGCGATGGGGTCGAAGCGGGGCCTCGAGAAGATCGAGCGACTGCGCGAGAAGCTCTACGCCGGGATGGCGGCGAACGACATCCACGGCGAGGACGCCGACGCCATCTACGCCAAGATCCAGGCGTTCGCGAACTTCGGGTTCGCCGAGAGCCACTCGATCAGCTTCGCCCTCATCGTGTACGCGAGCGCGTGGATGCGTCTGCACTACCCGGGGGCGTTCCTCGCCGCGCTGCTCCGCGCCCAGCCGATGGGGTTCTACTCGCCGCAGACCCTGGTGGCGGACGCCCGGCGCCACGGTGTGCAGGTGCTCCGACCCGACGTGCTGCGCTCCGGGGTCGACGCCACGCTCGAGGCGCTGGGCGACGCCTCCGGGGCGACCGGCGACGATGCGTGCACGGCGGAGGAGCAGCCGCCCGTGCTGCCGTTCGACCCGGCGACGCCCGACGACACCGCACGGCACCGTCGCGACGGCGCGTACGCGGTCCGGCTCGGGCTGGCCGAGGTCGCCTCGCTCGGCAGGCGGAGCGCCGAGACGATCGTCGCCGAGCGCACCGCGCACGGACCCTTCACGGACATGTCCGACCTGGCCCGGCGGGTCCGGCTGACGACCGCGCAGCTCGAGGCCCTGGCTGCCGCCGACGCGTTCGCCGGCCTGGGGATCGACCGGCGGAGCGGGATGTGGTCGGCCGCCCAGGCCGCGGCCGAGCGTCCCGACCAGCTCCCGGGCACGCAGGTCACGGTGCAGCCGCCGCTGTTCGGACAGATGACGAGCGGTGACGTGCTCATCGCCGACATGTGGTCGACGGGCATGACCACCGACGACCACCCGGTCCGGCACGTCCGGGACCGGCTCGTCGCCCGCGGGGTGCTCAGCGTGCAGGACACCGCGACGGCGGAGACCGGGCGCCGGGTGGAGGTCGGCGGCATCGTCACACACCGACAGCGTCCGGCGACGGCGTCCGGCATCACGTTCATGAACGTCGAGGACGAGACCGGTCTCGTGAACGTCATCTGCAGCGTCGGCGTGTGGGGACGGTACCGCCGGGTCGCGCGGGAGTCACCCGCGGTCGTGGTCCGCGGGATCCTCGAGCGGTCGCCGGACGGGGTGGTGAACCTGGTCGCCGACCGGATCGAGCACCTGCCCCTGGCGGTCCGGACGCGCTCGCGCGACTTCCAGTGACCGGCGCCCGGCCGGAGGTCAGCCGCGCGATGCCGGCTCGTGGACGGCGGGGATGCGGATGGTGACCTCGAGCCCACCGGAACGGACGTTGCGGAGGGCGGCCGTGCCTCCCGCCCGTTCCGCGATGGCGCGCACGATCGCGAGCCCGAGGCCGGAGCCGCCCGGCATCGGGACCGCGCCGGTCGCGGGGTCCGGGTCGGGGCGCGAGGTGCGTGCCTCGTCCGGACGCGTGAAGCGGTCGAACGCGACCGGGATGAACGATTCGGGCACACCGGGACCGTCGTCGGTGACCTGCAGGACCCCCTCGGTCCCCTCGGTGCGCCACGAGACGAACACGCCGCCGCCGCGGGGGAGTGCCGCGACGGCGTTGCTCGCAGTGTTCGTCACGAGCTGGGCGATGCCCCCGGTGTCGAGTCGGTAGCGGGGCTCGTCCGTGCCGCCGGCCGTCGACGGGGGCTCGAGCTCGAAGTCGACCGTGACGTCCTTCGTCGACGCGATGAGCCGCACGCGGTCGACGGCGGCCATGACCTCGTCACCGAGGTCCGTCCAGGCGGCGAGCGGTGGCGGTCCGCCGTCCTGTTCGCGGCGCTCGGACTCCTCGATGCGGGACAGGGTGAGCAGGTCGTTCGCCAGGCGGGACAGCCGGGCCACGCTCCGCTTCGCGCGGTCGATGTGCGCCGCGAGCGCCGTGGCGTCGTCCGCATCGAGCGACGCGAGGTCGAGCTGCGTGGTCAGGATCGCGAGGGGCGTCCGGAGCTCGTGGCTCGCGTCGGACACCATCTGCCGCTCGCGCTCGGTCGCCTGGCGGGTGCGCGCGAGGAACGCGTTCAGGGTGGTCGCGAGCGAGGCCAGCTCGTCCTGCGCCGGACCGACCGGCAGCTCCGCGCGCTCGGGCGCGACGGAGAGCCGCTCGGCCTCGCGGCGCATCCGGTTCACGGGGCGGAGCGCCGTCGTCGCCAGCACCCAGGACGCGATGCCGAAGGCGATGAGGATCGCCAGACCGGTGAGCGACAGGGTCGTGGTGAGGTCGTCGACGACGATGGCCTCGGCCTGCGAGTTGCGTGCGGCGACGACGGTCCACCGCCCGGCCTGGTTCACGGGGTGCTCGATGACGACGCGGTACTCGGACCCGGCGACGTCGACGAGCGACGCCCCGGCCGGCCGTGCGGTCAGGCTGCCGAGGGCCCGCTCGACGCTCTCGGGCATCGTCGACAGCCGGATGTCACCGGACGGGGCGACGACCGC
Organism: Curtobacterium sp. Csp1; assembly: GCF_013347185.1. Lineage (NCBI taxonomy): Bacteria > Bacillati > Actinomycetota > Actinomycetes > Micrococcales > Microbacteriaceae > Curtobacterium > Curtobacterium sp. Csp1. The sequence goes on along the minus strand of NZ_CP054594.1, from coordinate 3,703,272 downwards.
GACGAGCTGCAGGTTGCCGGGGGCCGACAGGTCCGGGTCGCTGTCGACCTCGAGGGTGGCCACGTACGGGTCGACGTCGGCGTCGAGCAGCGTCCGCGTGGCGCTCGCGACGACGCTGACGACCTGGAAGCGCATGACGAGCACGAGCAGCAGGATCACCACGGCGGCGATCGCCGTCGAACCGATCGTGATGCGCGCCCGCAGCGAGAGCACCCGGAGGGGCCGGGGCAGGCCGCGCCCGACGCGGCCGACCCCGGAGACGGGTGCCGACCCGGTCACGCCCCGAGCAGGTCGAGCCGGTAGCCGCGGCCCCGGACGGTGGAGATGGCGACCGTCGCCTCGTGCGAGGTCAGCTTCTTGCGGAGGTACGAGATGTACTGCTCGACGACGTTCGGGTCGACGTGCTGCGAGCCGTCCCAGACCTCCTCGAGGATCTTCGGCCGGTCGACCACGGTGCCGACCGAGCGGGCGAGGAGCCGGAGGAGCGCGAACTCCGTCGGGCTCACGGCGACGCGCTGGCCCTTGATCGAGACCCGGCGGGCCTCGGAGTCGATGGAGACGTCCCCGACCTCGATCGTGCGGGGTGCACCCGCGCTCTCACGGCGGCCGAGTGCGCGGAGCCGGGCGGTGAGCTCGGCGAAGGCGAACGGCTTCGTCAGGTAGTCGTCGGCGCCGGCGTCGAGCCCGAACACCCGGTCGTCCACGGCGTCGCGGGCCGTCACGAGCAGGATCCGCACCGGGTCCTCGCGCTCGCGGATGCGGCGGGCCAGCTCGAAGCCGGACATGCCCGGCATCATCACGTCCACGACCGCGAGGTCGAAGCCCTGCTCGCCGAGGGCGATGAGCGCCTCGACCCCGTTCTCGACCGCCGTGACGCGGTACCCCTCTGCCGCGAGCCCACGCTCCATGAGCGCGCGCATCTCGTCGTCGTCCTCGACCACCAACAGGCGCATGATCGACCTCCTCTCGGCCCATCGTGGCATCGAACGGGGCAGTCGGGGCGGTACCGGCCCCGGAGTCGCTGAATCTCGTCACATGATCGCCCCGGAGGCACCTGGGAACGGGGGTCGCGGCGCGCCCCGAGGCCCGCGGACGAGGGCAGAACGGTCTGTCCCGCGGAGTGGGGTGGTGAAACCCCTACAACGCGTTGCTATGGTTCCCCCGGACGCGGCGTACCCGACGCAGCGTCCGAGTGGGGGCACCATGAACGACCAGTCGGACCACCCGGCCTTCGTCCGCCTGCGTGCGGAGCTCGACGCGGCCTGGGACGGCCTCGACGTGCTCGGCGAGCTGGAGGACGGTGGGCGCGAGCGTGTCGTCGCCGACCTGTTGACGAGCGTCCCGGACGCCGCGAGCCGCGCGGCCCGGGAGACCGATCCCGAGGCGGTCGTGGCGGAGGTGCGTCGCCGGCTCGTGCCGGACGCGCCGACGAGCGACCGGGCGCCGGGGGAACCGGGGCTGCGCGACGACCTCGTGCGCGCCGCCCTCGCGGCAGCCACGGCAGCCGAGCCGACGAGCACGGACCTGGCGAACTCCGGGCCGACGAGCGCCGACCTGACGCGCGCCGGGCCGACGGACGCTGAGCCGACGCCTGCCGAGCCGACAGCTGTCGAGCCGACGAGCGACGAGCCGACGAACGCTGGCCCGGTCCGGGCGGACCTGCCCCGCGTCGCGACGAAGCTCGTCGACGAGCCGACGCACGCCGAACGCGCCGACGCCTGACCTGCCCGCGCCGGGACCGATCACCGACGACGCGGCGCGACCAGCTGCCCGAGCGCGCCCCGCGCCCGACCAGCGGCCCGACCAGCGGCCCGACCAGCGCCCAGCACCACGGGCCCGCGTCAGTCGTCCTCGCCGAGCAGCTCCTCGCGGACGCGCCGGATGTCCTCGAGCAGTGCGCCGATGAGCACCCAGTGCTGTGAGTTCGGCCGGACCACCCGCAGCGGCGCCGTGAGCGCCGGCGCCGCGGCCTCGGCGGGGTCCGGTCCCTCGTCGAGCGCCGCCGTGCCGTCCGGGGCGTCGATCCGGGTCGCCTCGACGCGGGCGCTCAGCGCACGGACGTCCGCGCCGATCCGGGCGACCTCGGTGGCGATGCTCCCGACGACCGGGTCGGAGCGGAGTCCCGGCGCGGTGTTGTCCCGGATCGCCCGGGTCATGCCGGTGACCCGCGTCACGAGGACCCGCAGGTGCTCGGCGACCGCGACGTCCCGCTGCAGGATCGTGCGGTGCCGTCCGCCCCGGGGGTTCATGGTGAGCGACTCGCCGGCGGCGGTGAGCGAGGCCTCGGCCCGGGCGTGCTGCTGCCGGAGCGCCCGCGCCTGCAGCAGTGCCTCGTGCCACCGGTCGTCGTCCCACCCCTCGGTGAGCCCGATCGCGATCCGCTCGAACGCCGCGGCGGTGTCGCGTGCGAGCCGGGCGACCGCGAGGTGCGCGGGCTCGAGCAGCACCGGCGGGACGATGAGCGCGTTCACCACGAGCGCGACGACCGCGCCGATCACGGTCTCGAGGATCCGGTCGGCCGAGTAGTTCGGCGTGACCACCCCGGCGGTGAGCACGAGCATGCCGCTGATGCCGACCTGGGTCGCGGACGTCGGGGTCAGCCGGAGCGCCCAGCTGAGCAGGATCGCGAGCACGATCACCACGAGCACGACCCACACGGCGTCGCCGAGCCACAGGTGGAACCCCGTCGCGAGCACCACCCCGAGCACGACGCCGGCACTGCGCTCGAGGCCCTTGACGAAGGACTGGTTGATGCTCGGCTGCACGACGAGCAGCGCGGCGATCGCGGCGAAGGTCGGGAACGGGCCGTCGATCACGAGCCGGCAGAGCAGCACGGCGGCGACCACCGCGACCGCGGTCTTCACGACCTGCAGGAACGGGGTCCGGCTGGAGCTGCGGAGTCGCGAGACCGGGTTCACGTCGACCACGCTAGCCACGAGCCGCACGCCGAGCCGTGCACGATCGCGACGAATCCGCACCGGCACGGTTGACTGGTCCCGTGTGGCCCAACCATGAGCGCGTCATCCCGCAGGCCTTCGCCGGCTCCGGGACCTCGGTCGTGGCCGCACGGGCGCACTCCGTCGAGCCGTCCGGCAACGGATACCTGTACGGCTACGAGGTCGACACGGTCGACCGCGCCGGCCAGCGGTCGACCGTCCTGACCTACGTCGACACCGGCGGGGCCCACGACCAGAACAGCGCCATCGTCACCGACCCGGCGACCGGCGACCCGGTGTCCGTCTGGGCGTACCCGAACGACCCCGGCCTGCCGGTCCTGCCGCAGGTGACCTACCGCGACGCGGTGGCCGAGCTCCTCGCGGGCATCGGCATGCCGGTCACCGACCCGACGCTCTCGGTCGCCGCCTACCGTCCGGGCAAGCGCGCGGTGGTCCGCGTCGACGCCCCCGAACGCACCCTCTTCCTGAAGATCGTCCGCCCGCACCGTGTCGCCCCGATCGTCGAGTCGCACGAGCAGTTCGCGGCGGCCGGGCTCCCGGTCCCGCGCGTGCTGTCGAGCCGCGGCGACGGGCTCCTCGTCCTCGAGCGCATCCGCGGCGTGCCCGCCGGCAGCCGCATCACCGAGATCGCCGACGACCCGCGCTTCGTCGCGTCCCTCGCGGCGCTCACGGGACGGATCGCGACGGTGCCGATGACGCAGCAGGCCCGCGCGGACGCGATGGACCACGCCGACTGGCACCGCCGGACCCTCGTCGCCGCGCTGCCGCAGGACGCGGTCGAGATCGACGCGCTGTACGACGACATCGGTCGCCGCTCGATCGGCTGGGGCAACGCGCCCCGGCAGGTGGTGCACGGGGACCTGCACCTCGAGCAGGTCTTCGTCGACGAGGACGAGCCCTGGCGCATCTCCGGGCTGCTCGACATCGACACCGCCGGCTGGGGGTTCCCGGTCCGGGACATCGGCGCCGTGGTGGCACACCTGGTCGTCACGGGGTTGTGGCACCGGTCGCGCGGCGACGCGGAACGGGGTGCCGCGGCCGAGCGGCTCGCCGACGCGGTCGCCCGCGACTGGGTCGCGCGCAACCCGGCCGAGTCCGACCGCATCGGTCCGGCGATCGGTGCGCAGCTCCTCGCGCACGCCGGTGGGCAGGCGACGACGGGCTCCGCGAACGGCATCGCCACGGCCCAGCAGCTCCTCGCTGCCACGCGTGCGGCGCTCGCCGAGGCGGCTCCCGCGCTGCCGTCGGACGGGCTGGTCCGTCCGCGGTCGGCCCCCCAGGGCTGACCGGCGGCCGGCCCACCGGGCGAGGTCGCGCGGTGACGCGGCGACGGACGGGAGGCACGTGGCGGCGCCGCCACGTGCCTCCCGTCCGGCGCCTGGTCACCCACGCGACGCGCGCGGGTCGCGTGGAGTCGCCGGTGTCGGCGGTGCGGGAGTAAACTGCCCAGAGCACGCACCGCGTGCCCGCGTGCTGCGTCGATTCCGGATGCGGCGGTCGGTCGCTTGACCGACGCGGGGACCGGATCCGTGACCGCCCAGCAGGGCGTCGCGTGCGTGCGACGGCGCCGGATCCCGGCGCGGACCGTCGTGTCCGACACCGAGTGGTGTCACGGCGGAACGGTCCGCGGGACTCCACCGGACGTCCCGAGGCGGGACCGGCGAACGAGCGGGCCAGGGTGGCCCGTGGACCGGAGCCGCGCCAGGCGCCGGTCGATGACTTCCCGCCACGACGGCGGCTCGCCCGGACACGGGCGGAACAAGGAGGAGCGTTGGCTCGATCAGGCACCCGGCGTGCAGCCGGCGGGACGCGGACCGCGTCGCGTCGGACCAGGCCGCTCGACAACGACGGCGTCATCCCGGTCCTCGCGCGTGCCGTGCGCGAGGTCGAGGCGGCTGCCCAGCGCGGCCCGCTGAAGGCGTCGAACCGGTCGAAGTTCCAGGCCGTGGCCCTGCTCATGCGCGAGGAGCGCGCACGGGTGAAGGCCGACCAGGAGCTCACCGACGCGCAGCGCGCGGAGCAGCTCAAGCGGCTCGACGGCGTCGCGACCATCCTCGCGAAGACCGCGGCCCGCGACACGAGCGTGATCCAGCTGCTGACCGAGGAGGCCTCCGTCAGCGAGGCGACGCGGACCGTCAAGCGGGACATGATGATCGCGGGCGGTATGGAGCTGCAGCCCGAGGAGCTCGTCATCGCGGCGGAACCGTCGCCCGTGGTCGAGAGCCCGGTCCGTTCGGTCGTGCCGCAGGCCGTCGTGCAGCGGCAGCTCGCGAACCCCTTCCTGCCGCCGGACTTCGCGCTCGCCGACCAGCCCGTCGCCCACCCGCGACGCCTGGCGAACTGGGAGCTGTTCGGTCCGCTCTTCAAGTCGTTCGAGTACGGCGCGGGCGGGGGCGCGGCGTCGATGCCGCTGCCGGAGCCCTCGACGCTGCACTCGAAGTCGGGCACCACGCTCATGAAGCACCAGGCGGAGCTCGTCGCCGCCGCGTCGCACGGCCACCGCACGTTCCTGCTCGCCGACGAGCCCGGCCTCGGCAAGACCGCGCAGTCGCTGCTCGCCGCCGACGCCGCCGACGCGTTCCCGCTGCTGGTGGTCGTGCCGAACGTCGTCAAGACGAACTGGGCGCGCGAGGCCGAGCGCTGGGTGCCGAACCGACGCGCGACGGTCATCCACGGCGACGGCGGCGACCTGGACGGGTTCGCCGACATCGTCATCGTGAACTACGAGATCCTCGACCGGCACGCCGGCTGGCTCGGGTCGTTCGGGTTCAAGGGCATGGTCGTCGACGAGGCGCACTTCATCAAGAACAAGGACTCGCAGCGCTCGCGGTTCGTGCTGCAGATCGCCGAGAAGATCCGGTCGCGGGTCGCGGCGCCGCTGCTCATGGCCCTGACCGGCACGCCGCTCATCAACTCGGTCGAGGACTTCCGGACGATCTGGGAGTACCTCGGGTGGATCGACGACAAGAAGCCCCGCGCGAAGCTCATGAACGAGCTCGAGGACATCGGTCTGACGCCGGCGGACCCCGGGTTCTTCGTCGAGGCACGGAAGGCCGTCATCGACCAGGGCATCGTCCGGCGCCGCAAGGTCGACGTCGCGGCGGACATCCCCGCTCGACGCATCGCCGACATCCCGGTCGAGCTCGACGGCGAAGAGGGCCGCTCGATCCGCGACGCCGAGCGCGAGCTCACCGCGAAGCTCGTCCGTCGGTACCACCAGGCGATCGACGCCCGGACCGGGCAGGACCCCGTCGTCGGCATCGACCACAAGCTCGTCCGCCAGGTCGCCCGCTGGGAGCTCGAGGACCAGGACGCCTCGTCGACCGGCGAGAACGTGTTCTCGATGGTGCGGCGCATCGGCCGTGCGAAGGCGCAGCTCGCGGCGGACTACGCGGCGCAGCTCGCCTCGAACGTCGGCAAGGTCGTGTTCTTCGCGAAGCACCTCGACGTGATGGACCAGGCGGAGGAGGTCTTCGCCCGCCGGCACCTGAAGACCGCGACCGTCCGCGGCGACCAGACGCCCGCGCAGCGCACGGCCGAGATCGACGCGTTCGTGAACGACCCCGAGGTCGCCGTGATCGTCTGCTCGCTCACCGCGGCCGGTGTCGGCCTGAACCTGCAGGTCTCGTCGAACGTCGTGCTCGCGGAGCTGTCGTGGACGAGCGCCGAGCAGACCCATGCGATCGACCGCGTGCACCGCATCGGGCAAGAGGAACCGGTCACCGCGTGGCGCATCATCGCCGCGCAGACGATCGACACCAAGATCGCCGAGCTCATCGACTCGAAGGCGTCCCTGGCCGCTCGCGCGCTGGACGGCTCGGACGAGGAGCTCGTCGACTCCGGCGACATCCAGCTCGACGCGATGGCGGCGCTGCTCACGGAGGCGCTCTCGCGCTGAGCCCTTCGCGGCGGCGGCGCGGCCCCGCCGATCGCACCCCGGAACGCACAACGCGCCCCGTCACAGCGGGGCGCGTTGTTCGTCTCGGGGTGCGACGTGTCAGATGCGGGACTGGACCTCGGCGAGCGAGGGGTTCGTCGCCGTGCTGCCGTCCGGGAAGACCAGCGTCGGCACGGTCTGGTTGCCGCCGTTGACCTCGGCGACGAGCTCGGCCGTCCCGGGCGTGTGCTCGATGTCGACCTCGCGGAAGGGCACGCCGGCCTTCGTCATCTGGCTCTTCAACCGGGCGCAGTAGCCGCACCAAGTCGTGGTGAACATCGTGACGCCGCCGGCCTCCGGCACGAACGCGTCGCGGGTGATCGTCTCGCTCATGTCCACAGGCTAACCCGGCCGGTTCGGGGAACCCGGTGGCTCCTGGTAGACAGGAGCGCGTGACGGACACGCACCTCGAGATCGAGCGCACCTACGACCTGCCCGAGGGCGGGGACCTGCCGGACCTCATCGGCGTCGGCAGCATCCTGGCGACCGACCACCAGGCGCCGATCGCCCTCGACGCCACCTACTGGGACACCGAGCGCTACGACCTCGTCGCCGCCCGCGTCACCGTCCGCCGACGCACCGGCGGGACCGACGCCGGCTGGCACATCAAGCGCGCGGCGTCCGACACCGTCCGGCACGAGCAGCACTTCCCCCTGACCGAGGACGCCGACGCCGTCCCGGACGCCGTCCTCGCCGCGCTCTTCACCGAGCGTCGCGGGCGCGGACTCCGCCCGGTCGTCCGCATCACGACGGCGCGCACGATCACCCGCCTCCTCGACGAGGACGGCGAGCAGGTCGCCGAGCTCGCGGACGACCGCGTCGCCGCGCAGCGCCTGGACGACGACGCGCCGACCACGCCGCGCACCTGGCGCGAGGTCGAGGTCGAGACCGTCGACGGCGTGGACGAGCAGGTCGCGCACGAGCTGTTCGCGGCCCTCGACGCGCGCTTCGCGGCCGTCGGCGCCGCCCCGGCCGCCGTCGCGTCCAAGCTGGCACGTGGGCTGGCAGGTGCACCGGCACCGCGCCTCCAGACCGCGGACAAGCCGGAGAAGGGGACCGCCGCCCGCGCGCTGACGAAGCGGCTCAAGAAGCTGCGCAGCAGCTGGCTCGAACAGGAGGCGCGGCTCCGCTCCGGCGGGCAGGCGGACCTCCGAGAGACGGCCCGGACCGCCCTCGGCGTCGCCGCGGTGCTCGGCTCGTACCGGCCGGCGTTCGCCGCGACCGAGGCGGCCGACCACGCGGCCGAGGCGGCGGACGGCCTGGCGGCCGTGACGGCGCGGGCCGCCCTCGCCGACTACCTGGTGGAGCGGCTGCCGTACGCGTCGTCCCCGGCGCAGGACCTGCTCGTCGACGCGATGACCCGGGAGCGCGTGCTCGCGGCCACCCGGGAGCGTCGGGCCGTCGCCGTGCGCGAGGTCGTCGCGTTCCTGCACGGCGAGCCGTACCTCGAACTGCTCGACGCCCTCGACGACGCGGTGGAACGGCCGGCGCCGACGGACTGGGCACTCCGGTCGCCGAAGCACGTCGCGCAGGACGTCTCGGCGATCGAGAAGCCGCGGGTGCGGGAACTCGTGCAGCGCGCGGTGTCCGACGACGACGAGAGCGTGGGCCTGGTCGACCGCGAGGCCTCCGAGCGAGCTGCGACCGAGGACGCCTGGCGCGCGGCCACCCGGGCTCGCGCGGCCATGGACGTGCTCGGCGACGACGCGTTCCCGCACGCGCTGTGGAAGCGGATCGGCGACGCGGCGGACGTGCTCACCGAGCGGGTGCGGTCGCTGCACGCGCTCGACGTGCTGCGGGTGCACTCGGGCATCGCCGAGCGCGGAGGCGAGGGCACATTCGGCTACGGCGTGCTCGCGGGGGACCGCGTGCGCCTGGCGGAGGACTCCTACGACCAGGCGGTGCACGCGCTCAACCGCGTGTGACGCCCGGCGCGGCGTCACGACTCCACGCGCTCAGCGACACTCCACGCGGCCGTCAGCCCGTGAGGTGTCGCTGAGCGTGTGCGAGCGGCGGACTCAGCCGGCGGCGATCGGCTCAGCGGACGCGGCGGCCGGGTTCACGTCGGCGAGCCCGAGGACGTCGAGGAGCCAGGCGAGCTCGAACGCCCGCTCCTTCCACGAGTCGTACCGGCCGCTCACCCCGCCGTGGCCCGCCGCCATCTCGGTCTTCAGGAGCACCGGCGCACCGACCTCCCGCAGCTTGGCGGTCCACTTCGCGGGCTCGACGTAGAGCACCCGGGTGTCGTTGATCGACGTCACGGCGAGGATCCGCGGGTACTGCACGTCGTCGCGGACGTTCTCGTACGGCGTGTACTCGCTCATGTACCGGTAGACCTCGGGGTCGTGCAGCGGGTCGCCCCACTCGTCCCACTCGATCACGGTCAGGGGCAGGTCCGGGTCGAGGATGCTCGTCAGGGCGTCGACGAAGGGCACCGCGGCGAGGATCCCGGCGAAGCGCTCCGGCGCCAGGTTCGCGACGGCGCCCATCAGGAGTCCGCCCGCGCTGCCGCCCTCGGCGACGAGCCGGTCGGCGCTCGTGCGCCCGGTGTCGATGAGGTGCTCGGCGACCGCGACGAAGTCGGTGAAGGTGTTCTTCTTCGTGAGGGTCTTGCCGTCCTCGTACCAGTGCCGGCCCATCTCGCCGCCGCCGCGCACGTGCGCCACGGCGAACACGACGCCACGGTCGAGCATCGAGAGCCGCATGACGCTGAAGCCCGGGTCGATGGAGTGCTCGTACGAGCCGTAGCCGTACAGGTGCAGCGGGGCCGGACGGTCCGGGTCGACGGCGTCCCGGCGCCAGACGAGCGAGACCGGGACCTGCGTGCCGTCCGCCGCGGTCGCCCAGTCGCGCTCCTGCACGTAGTCGTCGGGGTCGTAGCCGCCGAGCACCGGCTGCCGCTTGAGCACCGTGACCTCGCCGGTCGCCAGGTCCAGGTCGCTCACCTCGGACGGCGTGACGAAGGACGTGTACCCGATCCGCAGCGTCGGCTGGTCCCACTCGGGGTTGCCGCCGAGCCCCGCGGAGAACAGGGCCTCGTCGAAGGGGACCTCGTGCGCGTCGCCGTAGCCGTCGCCCTCGATGGGGATGACCGCGACGCGCGGGAGCGCCTCGGACCGGTACTCGAGCGCCAGGTGGCCGGCGAAGGCGTCGACCGACTCGATGCGCCGCTCGGGGTGGTGCGCGACGACGACACGGCGGTCCTGCTCGGACGTCGGGTCGTCGGCCGGGACGTCGACGAGCTCGAAGTTCTCGGCGCCGTCGTTGTGCAGGACGAGGAACCGGTCGCTGCCGCCGACGATCGCGTGCTCGATCTCGTACTCGACGCCCTCGCGGCGCGGCCACACGACCTGGAACTCCCCGGTCGGGTCCGCCGCGTCGAGGACGAGTGCCTCGGACGTGATCTTCGACCCGAGCTCGATGACGATGTACTGCGACGACCGGGTGACCCCGACACCGACCCAGTAGCGGTCGTCCGGCTCCTCGAAGACCACGACGTCGTCCGCAGCCGCCGAGCCGACGGCGTGCCGCCAGATGCGGTCGGGTCGCCAGGACTCGTCGACGGTGGGGTAGAAGACGTAGCGGCCGGACGGGTCGAACGTGGCGCCGCCGCCGGTGTTCGGGATCTCGTCGCCGAGGTCCTGCCCGGTGGTCAGGTCGCGGACGTGCAGCGTGTACCGCTCGTCGCCCTCGACGTCGACGCCGTAGACGAGCCGGGTGCCGTCGTCGCTCAGGTCGTAGCTGCCGAGCGAGAAGAAGTCGTGCCCCTCGGCCAGGGCGTTGCCGTCCAGGACGACTTCTTCCCCGGGCAGGGTGCCGTCTCCGTCGCCGACGCTCGGGGGCGTCCAGTCGTCCGGGCCGGCGATCGGGGCTCGGCAGTGCACCCCGTACTGGCTGCCCTCGGCCGTCCGCGTGAAGTACCACCAGCCGCCCATGCGCACGGGCACGGAGAGGTCGGTCTCCTGCACGCGGTTCTTGACCTCGGCGAAGATCCGGTCGCGCAGCGGTCCGAGGTGCTCGGTCGCCGCGTCGGTGTGGGTGTTCTCGGCTTCGAGGTACGCGAGCGTGTCCGGGGACTCCTTGTCGCGCAACCACTCGTAGTCGTCGACGAAGTCGATGCCGTGGTGGCTCCGGGTGACGGGCCGCTTCGCGGCGGACGGAGGGGTGGTGGCCTGGGCGTGCTCGCTGCTCACCGACCCAGCCTATGCGTCGCCCCCGGAGCGCCGCTCGTGCTCGAGTCGGCGCGCCCGTGCCTCGACCCCGTCGCGCACTCGCTCCGTGAAGGCGTCGAGCTCCCGGACGACGGCGGGCGCGACCCACGCCCGCCGTCGCCGCCGCGTGGTGACCGGGCGGAGCGCACCGGCGGCGCACAGGTCCTCGACCACGGCGTCGAGCGCCTCCGGCCCGGCGACCGGGTCCACCGCGGTGAGGAGCCGTTCGGCAGCGTCCTCGGTCAGCACGCCGTCGGTGTCGAGCCCGCGTCCGACCACGGCGTGCAGTCCCGTCGCGCACACCGTCGCCGCACGGTCGGACGCTGCCTCGGCGAGCAGGAGTCCCGTGACGAGGGCTTCGTCGGCGGCGGCCCCGAGGGCGATCGCGAGGTCGCGGACCCACTCGTCCACAGCGCCGTCCCGGTACCGGTCGAGGTGCGCGAAGTAGCGGTCCCGGTCGGCGACGAGCGCGGCCGACACCGGTGCGCTGACGGTCCGGGTCACCCCGCGCCGCCGGAGCACCGCGGCGACGAGCGCCCGGCCGATCCGTCCGTTGCCGTCGGTGAAGGGGTGGATCGACTCGAACTGTGCGTGCGCGAGTGCCGCCTGCGCGACCGGGTGCAGGTCGTCCCGGTCGAGGAACGCGAACAGGTCCGCCATCAGTCCGGGCACGAGGTCGGGCGGCGGCGGCACGTGGATGGCGAGCCGGGGCGTGGCGCCGCCGCCGATCCAGTTCTGCACCGTCCGGTACCGTCCGGCGACCGGACCGTCCACCGGATCGTCGCGCAGCAGCCTGCGGTGCGCCGCGAGCAGGGCGTCCTCGTCGACCCGGCCCGACCCGGCGGCGTCGACGAAGCCCTCGAGGGCCGCAGCGGCGTGCACCATCACGGTGGCGCTCGTGTTCGCCCGGACCCCGACGAGCGCCCGGGCGACGTCCTCGAGCCCCGCGCTCTCGTGCTCGATGCGGGACGAGGCGACGGCATCCGTGCGCAGGAGCATGCGCCGGAGCGGCCCGGTACCGTCCGCGTCGTCGAGCGCGCGGAGCGCGAGGGTGGTCCGGGCGAGCAGCACGGCCGTGCCGTCGTCCGGCGCCCAGTCGAGGTCGGCGATCCGCGGCGGCACGGAGACGGTGACGGTGCGGAGCTCGCGGTCGGCACGGGGACCGCGTCCGGTGCTCCGCCACGGACGCTCCTCGCGCCGGTGCGACGGCCACCGCCGGTCGTCCGGGACAGGGCCAGCCGCAGCACCGGGGACAAGGCCAGCCGCAGCACCGGGGACAGGATCAGGCACGGTCACGAGGGCTCCTCCGGGCTCGTCCGGCCGGGTGCCCCTCGCACCCGGGACCGACGACGTTAGGACCCGCCACCGCTCCACCGCCAGCAATCCACATGTCGCATGCACGGACGGACGTACCGTGGTGACATGCGCAACTCCTTCGTCGTCACCGGGGCGCACGTCGTCCCCGTCACCGCTCCGCAGTTCGACGGCGGTGCCGTCGTCGTCCAGGACGGCCGCATCACCGCGGTCGGTCCGGACGTCACCCCGCCGCCCGGCCTGCCCGTCGTGGACGCCGCCGGCGCCTGGCTCGTCCCCGGCTTCGTCGAGGCGCACGGCCACGTCGGCATCCACGAGGAGGCCAACGGCTGGGCCGGCAACGACACGAACGAGATGACCGACCCGAACACCGCGGCCGTCCGGGCGATCGACGCCGTGGACATCGACGACGAGGGCTTCCGCGACGCCCTGTCCGGCGGGATCACGAGCATCGTCGTGAAGCCCGGCTCCGGCAACCCGATCGGCGGCCAGACCGTCGCGATCAAGACCTGGGGCGGCCGCACGATCGACGAGCAGCTCATCTCCGACGCCGTGAGCGTGAAGAGCGCCCTCGGCGAGAACCCCAAGCGCGTGTACGGCGAGAAGGGGAAGACCCCGTCGACACGCCTCGGCGTCGCGAAGGTCATCCGCGAGGCGTTCGTCGCCGCGCAGGACTACCGCGCCGCACGGGACGCCGCGGCGGCGAAGGGGGAGCCCTTCACCCGCGACCTGACGAAGGAGACCCTGGTCCGCGTGCTCGACGGCGAGCTCGCCTGGGACCAGCACGTGCACCGGCACGACGACATCGCGACCGCGCTGCGCCTGGCCGACGAGTTCGGCTACCGGCTCGTCGTGAACCACGGGACCGAGGCGCACAAGATCGCCGACCTGCTCGCCGAGCGGGACGTCCCGGTGATCTACGGCCCGCTCTTCACGAGCCGCTCGAAGGTCGAGCTCCGCGACCGCGGCATCCCGAACCTCGCGGTCCTCGCAGCCGCGGGTGTCCGGGTGGCGATCACGACCGACGCACCCGTCGTGCCGATCAACATGCTCGTCGACCAGGCCACCGCGGCCGTCAAGGAGGGGCTGCCCTGGCAGACCGCGCTCGAGGCGCTCACGGTCAACCCGGCCGACTTCCTCGGCTTCGGGGACCGCGTCGGTCGCATCGAGACCGGCTTCGACGCCGACCTCGTCCTGTGGGACGGCGACCCGCTCGCCGCGACCAGCCGCGCGACGCGCGTCTGGATCGAGGGCGCGTCCGTCTTCGAGTGGGCCGACGGGACGGGCGTCACCACCCCGCGCTGGTGACCGGGAGGCGGACGGGAGGATCGGGGCGACCCCGCCACGATCCTCCCGTCCGCCTCCCTCCACCCGCAAGACGCAACGTCAGCGGTTCCTCGCAGCGCTGTGACGCTGCGGGAAACCGCCCACGTTGCGTCTTGCGAAACCGACCGGGGGAAAGCAGCGGCGGCTACTGCTCGCGGGACAGCAGGAAGTCGTTGATGCGCTCGGTCATCGCCAGGTCCATCGCCCGGGTGACCCCGTTGACGGACCGGACCGGGGCCGCCTGGCGGACGCTCGAGAGCAGCCACAGGGCGTCCGCCGCCTCGAGGTCCGCGAGCGTGACCAGTTCGTACGACGTGGCGATCCCCTCGCCCTCGGCGAAGCGGAAGACGTCGGCCTGCGTGGTGCCGGCGAGGATGCCGATGTCCGTCCGGGGCGTCACGAAACGCCCGTCGACGGCCATCACGAGGTTGGCGCGCGTGCCCTCGAGCACGTAGCCGTCCGTCGAGACGAAGAGCGCGTCGTCCGCCCCGCGTCGCTCGGCCTCGCGCAGGGCGGCCATGTTCACCGCGTACGACAGCGTCTTCGCGCCCTGCAGCAGCCACGGCGAGGTGCGCTCGACGTCGTGCCGGTAGCCGCGGTCGAGCGTGACGACCGCGATGCCCTCGGTGCGTGCGACGCTCTGGTCGCCGGACGGCGCCGCGTAGACCCAGCCGGTCGGGCGGCCGGAGCCCTCGACGCCCCGGGTCATGACGGTCTTCGCGAACGCCTCGTGCACCGGGTCGAGGCGGGCGCACACGGCCTCGATCGCCTGCCGCCAGGCGTCGACGTCCGGCTCCGGCAGGTCGAGCATTGCGGCGCTCCGGACGAACCGCGCCAGGTGCGGCTCGAGCGCCTGCGGGCGGCCGTCGACGACCGTGATCGTCTCGAAGACCCCGTCGCCGCGGATCGCCCCGAGGTCCTGGACCTGCAGGTGCTCCTCGAGCGGCTTCGCCCACGTGTACGCGTCGGCCGACGGGTCGTGGGGGTCGGCGTGCCGCGAGGGCTGGTTGAGGACGGCGAGGACGGTGTCGGTCATGCCCCCATCCAACCGCAGGTCGGTCGGCCCGGAGCGCAGGTCAGCGGTCGCCGGGCAGCGCGCCCATGAGCTTCCACACCGCGGGGGTCAGCTCGGGGTGCAACAGGGCGATGCGGCGCAGCCGGTGGTACTCCTCGCCGAGCTCGGTGCCGTGCCCGGACGCCGGGTGCACCGCCCAGTGCGCGCTCCGCTGCCCGATCGCGGCGTCGAGCTCGACGGACTCGGCCCGCAGGATCAGTACGACCTGCTCGTCGACGGTGGGCAGGAGCGGCATGAACTCCCACGGGTCCTCGCCCGCGCGGCTGCGGTGCTCGACGAGCACCGCGATCTCCTCGGCAGCCTCGGCGCGCAGCACTTCGAGGCTGCGCCCGGTCCTGCGGGGCTCAGCCATGGTGCCCCCGCAGCACGCCTGCCATGGAATCAGCGTACGGCAGATCGTCCGACAGACTGGACGCGTGACCGAGCGCGACGAGAGCAAGTCCCAGCACGCCCCGGTGGTCGTCGTGTACCTGCTCCGCGACGGCGACGCCGGCCCGGAGGTCCTGCTCGGCGAGAAGCGGCGCGGGCTCGGGACGGGCCGCCTGGTCGGTCCGGGCGGCAAGCGCGAGACCGGCGAGCCACCGGCGGCGGCCGCCGTGCGCGAGGTGCAGGAAGAGGTCGGCCTGCGGCTCGACCCCGCCGACCTGGAGGCTCGTGGCACGTTGGACTACCGGTTCCCGTACCGTCCGTCCTGGTCCCAGGTCTCGGACGTGTTCGTCTGCCGCCGTTGGCACGGCAGCCCGTCGGGGAGCGACGAGCTCGAGCCGCGGTGGATCCCGGTCGACGCCGTCCCGTACGACGCGATGTGGGACGACGCGCGCTACTGGCTGCCGGCTGTGCTCGCAGGGGGAGCAGTGGACGCGCGCTTCACCTTCGCCGAGGACAACGCGACGGTGTCCGGCTTCAGCGGCACCGGGGTCTGACGGCGGGACCCGCCGGCGACGTCAGCGCTGCGCCTGCGTACGGGTGCTGCCGGTCCGGGCCTCTTCCGCGGCGGCGATGACCTCGGCGTCACCGCTCCGGCCGCCGAGCGGGCGCACGAAGAAGTCCACGATGCCGACCGCGATCGCGGCGAGCACGGCGAACATCGCCCAGCCGACGAACAGCCCGGCGACGTTCCGGCCGTCGGCGGGAGCGAGGACCACGCTCGTGACCCAGAGTCCTGCGGCGAGCACGAGGAACACGACGACGGCGGTGACGAGCGTGCGGTGCCAGACGGTGCGGGAGTCCATCGCGCCAGGATACGCCGGAGCAGGCGTCACTCAGCGCTCCGCGTGCCGCCCGTGCTGCGGCTCCGGGGTGCGTGACGCGTCCGTCCGCGGGACGGGACGCGTGCGCGGACCGTTCCCCGCGCCTCCCGGCCGCCCTGGACCGGTCCGGTCCGCCGGACGCACCACGGGGATCCGGCCCGTCTGCGGTGCCTGCCCCTCGAGCCCGTCCCGGCCACCCGTGAAGACGTCGCCGCCGACGCGGTCGTCCTCCCAGTCGTCGTCGCGCAGGACGCTCAGCGTGCCGGTCTCGGTCGAGGTCAGCCCGTGCCGCTCGAGCTCGGCGTCGCGCTGCTTGCCCAGGAACTCGCGGTTGGCGTTCTGGGCGTCCTGGAACATCGTCGTGCGGCCGTTCACGATCGCCGCGATCCGCCGCCGTTCCCAGAGCTTCTTGCCGAAGAACATCAGCACGAGCCCGGCCGCGGCGTAGCAGGCCATCGTGAGCAGGCCGCGGCCGAAGCCCGGGCCGACGCCGTAGATCTCGTGCTTGATCATGTCGACCATGCTCGAGCCGACGACGACGTTGTTCAGCCACGCGAACGGCTCCGGCATGAACCACTTCGGGTACGCACCGCCGGAGGACGGCATCGACAGGAAGACGAAGCAGATCATCGCGGGGGCGGCGATGAACCGTCCGACGAAGTAGCTCAGGCCGTTCACGGCCAGGCCGATCGCGACGATCCAGCCCCAGGCGATCAGGACGAGTTCGATCCAGTGGCCCTGGATCGCGCCGACGACCGGCCCGGCGAGCGTGTTCGTGATGAGCGAGATGACGAGGCCGCCGACGACGATGACCGTCATCCGGGTGCGGTGCCGGAGCGGGCCGCCCATGATGCCGATGAACATCGCGACCATGTAGCCGCCGATGCACCACGCGAGCATGACGTACATCGCGACGGTGCCGTACTCGTCGTACGCGGGCAGGGGTGCCAGTTCGGTGACGGTCGGGGCGGCGGCGCCGGTCGCGGTGAGGACGCTCGTCAGCGTCGCGGGGACGAGCGAGGCCACCTGGAACTGGTGCGCGCTGGCCTTGAAGACCTCGTTGGTCGACGGGTCGTACGCCACCGCCATCGTCCCGGCGAGCACGTCGCGCTTCGCCTGGGCCAGCGAGTCGTACAGGTGGAACACGTACTCGCCCGGCAGTGCCTTGTCGACGGCGGCGACGAGCGTCGGGTCGCTGCCGACGAGCGCCACGGGCACGTCGTGCGGGTGCGGGGCGTGGAACGCGAAGACGTAGCAGAGGCAGAAGCCGACGATGAAGAACAGCGGCATCCAGAGCTGGAGGCCGATGAGCTGCAGCGACGGGTGCAGCGTGCCGTACCAGCGGCGGTAGCGGCTGATCCGCTGCGGCTCCGGCACGGGCGCCTGGCGGACCCGGGTGGCGCGGGCGCCGGTCGACCGGCTCCCGGCGACCGGGGCACCGCGGCGGGGCTTCGAGCCGCCCCGCGTGGAGGGCCGGGTCTGCCGGGGCTTCGGCGCGGCGGTGCGCGGCGCTCCGTCTCGATCAGGGAGGTCGTGGTTCCTGGGGACGTCGTTCCGCGGCTCGCTCACTCGGCGCTGTGCTCCTTCTGCTGGTCGGAGCGTCACGATACGCCCGGTGCACTCACCGTGCGCCGAGAGCGTGCGGTTGCGGTGCCGCGCCCGCGCGTGCACCGCCCGCGTGCCCGGCCGCTCGTCAGGAGCGGCTGCGGGACGCCTGGGCCGAGTCCATCGCGAGTTCCTCGGCGTCGAGCGTCACGAGCACGCGGCGCATGACCTCCTCGTCGAGGTTCCCCTTCTCGCGCTCCTCGAGCACGATCTCCCGCCGTCGGTCGAGCAGCTCGCGCCGGATGTCCTGGATCTGCGCGCCCCGGAGGCGCATCGGGGCGTTGCGTTCCTCGTCCTCTTCTTCCTCGGCGTCGCGGCGGAAGGTCTCGGCCTGGCGCTCGAGCCGGGCCTTGAGGCGGTTCACCACAGAGTCGACGGCCGCGGCCCCGTACTGCTCCGACCACGCCGGCCGACGGCGCTCGAGCAGCGCGATGGCCGCCTCGGTCGTCCGTTGGTTCAGGCGCATCTCGCTGCGGACGTCCTCCTCGCCCTCGCCGGGGTCCTGCACGCGGAGCGCCCGGATCACGAACGGCAGCGTCAGGCCCTGCAGCAGGAGCGTGCCGACGGTCACGACGAACGCGATGATGAAGATCGTGTCCTGCGCCTTGATCTCCACGGGGTCGGCCACGACGGCGACCGCGGCCGCGAGCGTCACCACACCGCGCATGCCGGTCCACGAGATGACGAGCAGCTCCCGCCAGTTGAGCTTCGGTTCCGCGGAGCCCCGCAACCACCGCAGCGACGGGTGTCCACGGGACAGGCGGATGCGCAGCGGCCGGAGCCACCGTCCGTTGAAGCGGTTCCGCACGTACGACTCGAACACGAACAGCGGGCGGACCAGGATCACGACGAGGAGCACGACGGCGGCCGCGGTGAGCGTCTGCGTCAGGCTCCGGTCGCTCTCGAGGAGGTCCTGCACCACGGTCTTCAGCTGCAGGCCGATGAGCGCGAAGACGAACCCCTCGAGGATGACGTCGATGCTCGTCCACAGCGGACGCTCCTGCAGCCGTGTGGCGTAGCCCTCCTTCGGCGAGTTGTAGCCGATGTACAGGCCCGCCGTGACGACCGCGATGACCCCGGACCCGGACAGGTGCTCGGCGAGGACGTACGCGACGAAGGGCAGCAGGATGCTCATGATCGTCTCGACCACGGGGTCGTTGATGCGCATCCGGATCCAGTGCACCGCGACGCCGAGCACGATCCCGACCGCGAAGCCGACGCCGATCGCGAGCCCGAAGATCCCGAGGTCCTGCCAGATCGTCAGCGAGGTGCCCGCGGCGATGAGCGTGAACACCCGCACGAGCGTCAGCGACGCCGCGTCGTTGATCAGGCTCTCGCCGGACAGCACCGTCATCACGCGGCGGGGGAGTCCGAGCTTCCGACCGATGGACGCCGCGGACACCGCGTCCGGCGGGGCGACGACGGCACCGAGCAGGATCGCCGCGGGCCAGTCCATGTCCGGGATGAGCAGGTAGGCGGCGACCGCGACCGCGAGGGCCGTGATGATGACGAGGAAGATCCCGAGGCGGCGGATCTGCTTGATCGACTGCCGGAAGCTCTGCCACGACACGTCGAGCGCCGCCGAGTAGAGCAGCGGGGGCAGGACCACCGTCAGGATCACCTCGGAGTCGATCGTGATCTCCGGCAGGCCGGGGACGAACGACACAGCGAGGGCGACCGCCGTCACGAGCAGCGGCGCGGGGAGGCCCTTCGCCCGCGCGAACCCGGTCACCGCGAGGGAACCGATCAGCAGGATGAGGAGTTCCGCGGTGTCCATGACCCTCATCCTCCCATCCGGGTCGTACCGAACCTGAACGACCCCGCAGGTGTGGTTAACACCGGGTGAACGGCAGGGTTTGTGCTCAGCGGTCCGGCCTGGGACACTTTCCCGCGGTGGACATCACACTCATAGTCGTCCTGGTCATCGCGTTGGCCCTGTTCTTCGACTTCACAAACGGTTTTCACGACACCGCCAACGCGATGGCGACGCCGATCGCCACGGGCGCCATGAAGCCCAAGGTGGCGGTCACGGTCGCCGCGGTGCTCAACCTGATCGGCGCGTTCCTCAGCACCGCCGTCGCGACGTCGATCTCGCACGGGCTGATCAACGAGGGTCCCGGCGGCGTCGCCATCACGCCGGAGATGATCTTCGCCGGGCTCATCGGCGCGGTGGTCTGGAACATGATCACGTGGCTGCGCGGTCTGCCGTCGTCGTCCTCGCACGCGCTGTTCGGCGGGCTCATCGGCGCGGCGATCGTCGGTGCCGGCTTCGGGGCGGTGAACTACGCCGCCCTCCTGACCGTCGTCATCATCCCGGCGTTCCTGTCGCCGGTGATCGCGGCGCTCGTCTCGCTCCTCGCCACCCGCATCGCCTACCGCGTCACGCGCCGTCCGGTCTTCCCGAACGAGCGCGGCGGCTTCCGGATCGGGCAGGTCTTCACGAGTTCGATGGTGTCGCTCGCGCACGGGACGAACGATGCGCAGAAGACGATGGGCGTCATCACGCTGACGCTGATCGCCTCCGGTGCGCAGTCCGCCGACTCCGGCGTCCAGTTCTGGGTCATCGTCGCCTGCGCGCTCGCGATCGCCCTCGGCACGTACACCGGCGGCTGGCGGATCATCCGCACGCTCGGCTCGGGCATCACCGAGATCCGCGCGACGCAGGGCTTCGCGGCCGAGGCGTCCACCGCCGCCACGATCCTGGCGTCGAGCCACCTCGGCTTCGCGCTCTCCACCACGCAGGTGTCGTCCGGCTCGATCATCGGCGCCGGCCTCGGTCGCCGTGGCTCGAAGATCCAGTGGTCGACCGCGGGCAAGATCGTCATCGCCTGGTTCATCACGCTCCCCGCCGCCGCGGCGGTCGGCGCGGTCGCTTCGGGCATCGCGCTCCTCGGCGTCACCGGGCTCGTCATCGACGCGGTCGTCGGTGCCGCAGTGATCCTCGGCCTGTACCTCTGGTCGCTGCGGAAGCCCCACGAGCAGGCGATCGAGGTCGACGTGGCCGCGAACGCGGTGTTCACCCGCAAGGAGCTCCGCGACATGCAGCGCAAGAAGCGCGCCGCCCGGGTCGCCGAGCGCCGTGCGGAACTGAGCCGCGAGCGCACCCTGCGCCGCATGGCGGGACGGAACGGAGGACGCCGCTGATGGGCGTCGCCACTGACTGGCGCTGCTGCGCATTCCTGGACGGAGGACGCCGCTGATGGGCGTCGCCACTGACTGGCGCTGCTGCGCCTTCCTGGACGGAGGACGCCGCTGATGGGCGTCGCCACTGACTGGCGCTGCTGCGCCTTCCTGGACGGAGGACGCCGCTGATGGGCATCGACTGGTTCGCCTTCCTGACCGTCGCGATCGTCGCGGTCGTCTCCGCGTGCTTCGTGGTCCTCGTCTACTCGATCGGCCTGCGCCTCTGGAGCGCCGCCGACACCCGCGCCGGCAAGTACACCGTCAAGGACGACGGCACGGTCGGCCCCGCCACCGCCGGCTTCCCCCAACCGGGCGTGGTGCAGCCCGGCGTCCGCGCGTTCCGCGCGCTCGCCGTCGCCTGCTTCGCGGTCTCCGGCATCGCCGTGCTCTACGGGATCTACCTGATCGTCCCGCAGTTCCACTGACGCGGGTCGCGGTCGCGACCACCAGACGGACGGACGGGAGGCGCGTGGCGACGCCGCCACGGGCCTCCCGTCCGTCCGTCTGGTGGCGTTCTGGGCCCGCGGGAGATCCGTGGAGCAGGTCTCGTCGGGTCTGCGGATCGGACCCGACGTGAACTGCTCCATCGATGTGACTCGCGCACACCAGCCTGCCGGACCCGACCGGCCGGACGGGCTAGCCTCGGACGGGTGACCGGCAACGAAGCACCACGAACGCGCACCGAGACCGACTCCCTGGGGTCCCGCGAGGTCCCCGCCGACGCCTACTGGGGCATCAACACCCTGCGGGCGAAGGAGAACTTCCCGATCACCTCGGTGCCGATCGCGGTGTACCCGGACCTGGTCGAGGCGCTCGCGACCGTCAAGCAGGCGGCGGCACGGGCGAACAAGGCGATCGGCGTGCTCGACGCGGAGCGTGCCGACGCGATCGACCGGGCCGCGCAGGAGGTCCGCGACGGTGCCCTCCGAGACCAGTTCGTCGTCGACATCGTCCAGGGCGGTGCCGGGACCTCGACGAACATGAACACGAACGAGGTGCTCGCGAACCGGGCCCTCGAGCTCCTCGGTCGCGAGAAGGGCGACTACGGGTACCTGCACCCGATCGACCACGTCAACCGCAGCCAGTCGACGAACGACACCTACCCGACGAGCATCAAGCTCGCGATGATCCTCGGCGTGCAGCGGCTCGTCGAGCAGCTCACCCTGCTGTCCGACGCCTTCGCCGAGCGCGGCCACGCGTTCGCCGACGTCCTGAAGATCGGGCGCACCCAGCTGCAGGACGCCGTGCCGATGACCCTCGGGCAGGAGTTCACCGGCTTCGCGCACACCATCCAGGAGGACGTGCTCCTGCTGCGCACCGTGATGCCGCTGCTCGCGGAGACGAACCTCGGGGCGACGGCGATCGGCACGGGCATCACCGCCGACCCGCAGTACCGGGACGAGGTGCGCCGGCAGCTCCAGGTCGCGAGCGGGCTGGACATCGTCACGGCCCCGGACCTCATCGAGGCGACGAGCGACGCCGGGGCGTTCATGACGCTGTCCGGCACCGTGAAGCGCAGCGCCGCCAAGCTCTCGAAGATCTGCAACGACCTGCGGCTGCTCGCCTCGGGACCGCAGGCCGGCCTGGGCGAGATCACGCTCCCGGCACGCCAGGCGGGGTCGTCGATCATGCCCGGCAAGGTCAACCCGGTCATCCCCGAGGTCGTGAACCAGATCGCGTTCGCCGTCGCCGGGGCGGACACCACCGTGACGATGGCGGCCGAGGGCGGGCAGCTGCAGCTCAACGCCTTCGAGCCGATCATCGCGCACTCGATCCTGCAGTCGCTGCAGTGGATGGCGAGCGGGTGCGCGACGCTCCGGATCAACTGCGTCACCGGGATCCAGGCGAACGAGGCGAAGCTCGCGGCGCAGGTCGACACGAACGTCGGCGTCGTCACCGCGCTGACGCCGTACATCGGCTACGCGGCGGCGGCGTCGATCGCGCACACGGCGCTGACCACGTCGACGCCGATCGCGACGCTCGTCACCGCGGCGGGGCTGATGGACGAGGACCAGGTCCAGCGCGTCCTGAGCCCGGCGCGCCTGTCGGGCATCGAGCTGGCGACCGGCGCCATCCCGGTCGTCACCGAGGAGATGTTGGACGCCGAGGCCGCCCGGGTGCACCGCGAGCGCTGAGCCGTTCCCCGTTCCCCGTTCCCCGTTCCGCGTTCTCCGTTCCGCGGAACGCAAGGACGGCGGTTCCTCGCAGCGACGTTCCGCTGCGAGGAACCGCCCACGTTGCGTTCTGCGGGCAGCCCCACCCCGCCAGGCCCGGCCGAGCCCGTCTCCGCCGCTCCGCGCTACGGCAGGGGACGCTCCCCGGCCCGGACCTGCCGGGACATCGCCCGCAGGTGCTCGGCGACGGGGTCGGGCTCGTCGTCCTCGGCCGCCCGCTCGAGCGCCGCGGTCCGCACGTCCTGGGCGGCCCGGATGTCCTGGTCCCGCCACCGTGCGAGCGTGAAGTTCCGCGTGACGTCCCGGAGCGGCAGCCGGATCGACTCGTCCGCCTCGATGCCGGCGAGCAGCTGGCGCATCCGGATCACCTCGGAGTCGAGTTCCCCGCCGACGACGAGCACGAAGTTCGAGATGTACAGGTAGACGAGCAGCAGGATCGCGCCACCGAGCCACCCGTACGCCCGGTTCCCACCCCCGCCGATCGTCTCGACGTAGACCGAGAAGCCCAGGGTCGCGAGCGCCCACGTCACGATCGCGAACCCGGCGCCGGCGGACACCCAGCGCAACTGCGGCGTCCTCACGTTCGGTGTCGCGTAGTACAGCACCGCGACCATCACGACGAGGTCGACCGCGAGGACCGGCCACTTCGCCACATTCCACACGTCGTCGATCCAGGGCGCCCACCCGAGCTGCCGGATGATCGCCGCGGAGATCGTGGGGGTGCCGAGCAGGATGACGATCGCGATCGCCCCGCCGACCATCACGAGCAGCGTGACGAGGAGCATCATCGACCGGAACTTCCAGATCCGCCGCCCCTCCTCGACCTCGTACGCGGTGTTCATCGCCCGGCCGAACGCGGTCGCGTACCCGGACAGCGACCACAGCGTCAGCACGACCCCGATCGAGAAGCCGAGCCACGGGTTGTCGAGCGTCAGCAGCTGCCGGAGCGGTCCCTCGAGGTGCTGCGCGGTCTCCGGACGCACGATGAACCCGAGCACCTGCACGACGTCGGTCAGGCTGTCACCCTGCCGGTCCACGACGGACAGTGCGGACACCACCGCGAGGGCGGTCGGGAACACCGTCAGCAGGGCGAAGAACGTCAGCGAGGCGGCGGCGTCCACGACGCGGTGCCGGATGACCGAGTGGTAGGTGCGCCGGACGACCGCGCGGACCCCGGTCCGCTGCAGGTCGCGCGAGGCGCTGTCGGGCATGCGACGTACGGTACCCGACCCCGTACCGGCCGGGAGGATCGTGGCGACCCCGCCACGCGCCTCCCGTCCGCCCCTGGTCGCGCCCGAGGGCGGCGCGCTCAGTTCGCGTGCGGGTCCAGCGCGTCGTAGCGGCGGAAGGACGGCACGAGCCGGAGCAGCAGCGCGACCAGGCCGATGATGAGCACGCCGCCGATGACCGGCGGGTACGCGATCCCTGCCGCGACGACCAGTCCGGCGTACAGGTCACCGAGCCGCGGACCACCGGTGACGACCACGATGAAGATGCCCTGCAGACGACCGCGCATCCCGTCCGGCGACGCCGCCTGCAGGATCGTGTTGCGGAAGACCGAGCTGACGTTGTCCGCCCCGCCCGCCAGCGCCAGGAACAGCGCGGCCAGCCCGAGCGCCGGCAGGATCTCGACGCCGAACGCCTCGCCCGACCGGCCGCCGAGGACGTGCGCCAGCGCGATGACCACGCCGAACGCGGCGATCGCGCCGCCGTAGGCCGTGATGGCCCAGCCGACGGCCTCGCCCTGGCGGCGCACGTGCCCGAGCGGGCCGGAGAACACGCTCGACAGCAACGCGCCGACGGCGTACGCGGCGGTGAGCGTGCCGACCGTGATCGACCCGCCGCCGATGACCAGCGCGCCAGTCGCGGGGAAGAGCACGCGGGGCTGCCCGAACGTCATCGCGACGATGTCGAGCACGAACGTCATGGTGATGTTGCGGGAGCGTCGGAGGAACCGCGCACCTTCGATCAGCGAGCCGAGCCCGGGCTTCAGGGCACCGTGCTCCGCCGCCATCCGGGGCAGCGTGAAGACCCCGAGGAACGCGAACGTGAACAGGACGACGTCGATCGTGTAGGTCGGCGCGAACCCGACACTCGCGATGAGGACGCCGGCGATCGCTGGCCCGACGGTGACCTGGAAGCCGGACGCGATGCCGCCGAGGGCGCTCGCCGCGGGGAGCAGGTCGGTGCCGACGAGCCGCGGGACGATCGCGGACCGGGACGCGTTGCTGACCGTGGCCGCGACGGCGTTCACGGTCGCGAGGACGTAGAGGAGCGCGACGCTGTGCAGTCCGAGCCAGGCGTGCGTCGCGATGAGGGCGACCGCGGCCCACGCGACGATCGCGGACACCAGGGCGACGAGCCGCCGGTCGAACGCGTCCGCGAGCATGCCGCCGTAGAGTCCCGCGACGATCATCGGGACGAGGGCGATGACGCCGACGAGGGCCACCGCGAAGGTGGAGTGGGTGATCTCGTAGACCTCGAGCCCGACCGCGACGGTGGTCATCTGCGTGCCGATGCCGGCGATCGCCGTGCCGGTCCACAGCCGCGCGAACGCGGGGGAGCGGCGGAGCGGGGTGAGGTCGGCGAGCAGGCGGCGGCGCGGGGCGGTGTCGGATCGTGTCACGGTGGAACCATTCTGGGGCCTCGGCGGGCTGGACGGCGTTGCCCGCGCGAACTGGTTGACTGGCGGGCATGACTGACCTGAACAGCAAGCCCGAGTTCGACGCCCCCGAGGGTCCGGCCCCCACCGAGCTCGTGATCACCGACATCGTCGAGGGCTCCGGCGACGAGGCCACCGCCGGCTCGACCGTCAAGGTGCACTACGCCGGCGTCGAGTACGAGACCGGCGAGGAGTTCGACAGCTCCTGGAACCGTGGCGAGCCCATCGACTTCCCGCTCGCGGCGCTCGTGCGCGGCTGGCAGGAGGGCATCCCCGGCATGAAGGTCGGCGGTCGCCGGAAGCTCGTCGTCCCGCCGGAGCTCGCCTACGGCCCCGCCGGTGGCGGCCACTTCCTGTCCGGCAAGACCCTGATCTTCGTGATCGACCTGCTCGGGGTCCGCTGATGCAGGTCGGCGCCCCGACGATCGAGCTGAACGACGGCCACCGTCTCCCGGAGCTCGGTCTCGGCACGTACGGACTGAACGGCGACGAGGGTGCCGCCGCGGTCGGCGCGGCGATCGCGGGCGGCTACCGGCTGCTCGACACCGCGCTGAACTACGGCAACGAGGACGCCGTCGGCCGCGCCGTCCGGGACGCCGAGGTCGACCGCGAGGACATCGTGGTCACCTCGAAGCTCCCCGGACGGCACCACGGCTACGACGAGGCGCACCGCTCGGTGGACGAGACGCTCGCGAACCTGGGCCTCGAGCGGGTGGACCTGTACCTGATCCACTGGCCGAACCCGTCCGTCGACAAGTTCGTCGAGACGTGGAAGGCGTTCGTCGACCTGCGGGACAGCGGTAAGGTCCGCTCGATCGGTGTCTCGAACTTCACGCCGGAGCACCTCACGCGGATCATCGACGCGACCGGTGTGGCCCCGGCCGTCAACCAGGTCGAGCTGCACCCGTACTTCCCGCAGGCGACGCTCCGGAAGGTGCACGCCGACCACGGGATCGTCACGGAGAGCTGGAGTCCGCTCGCGAAGCGCTCCGAGCTGCTCACCGAGCGCCCGGTCACCGACGCGGCCGCGGCGCACGGGGTCACCCCTGGCCAGGTCGTGCTCCGCTGGCACGTCCAGCTCGGCGCGGTGCCGGTGCCGAAGTCGGGCGACGCCGACCGGCAGCGCGAGAACCTCGACGTCTTCGGCTTCGCGCTGACCGACGACGAGGTCGCCGCGATCTCCGGCCTCGAGCGCGGGCGCCTGTGGGACGGCGACCCGGACACGCACGAGGAGATGTAGGGGCTGACGCCCCAGCGGACGGGAGGCACGTGGCGGGTCCGCCACGTGCCTCCCGTCCGTCGCGGTCCGGACCGCTGCTGCGCGGCACGGAGTGTCGGTCCGGCGGGACTACACTGGACACCCCTGTTTCCCGAAGGGTGGCGTGTGTCCGAACCGACCGAGATCGACCGCGAGCGCGGCTACGTGGACGGGCTGTTCGCGCGGCTCGACGAGCTGACGGCGGAGGCCGAGCAGCGGCTCGCCGAGACCCGCCGACAGGCGGTCGGTGGCAACCACCAAAGCCGCAGCGAGCGTGACGCGTACGCGCGACTGTACGAGGACACCATCGCGACGCTCGACCGGGTCGGCGACCGCCTGGTGTTCGGTCGGCTCGAGGTCTCCGAGCCGGACGACGACGAGGACACGTTCCGCTACATCGGCCGTGTCGGCCTGCGGGACGACGAGCACCGCCCGCTCCTGCTCGACTGGCGCGTCCCCGGTGCGAGCGCCTTCTACCAGGCGACCGCGGCGCACCCGATGGGCATGCGCGCCCGCCGACACCTGACCCTCGACGGCCGCACCGTCGTCGGCGTCGAGGACGAGGTCTTCGACGCGACGCTCTACGACGACGAGCGCACGCACCTGCAGGGCGAGGGCGCGCTGCTCGCGGCGGTCACGGCGGAGCGCACCGGCCGGATGACCGACATCGTCGCGACGATCCAGGGCGAGCAGGACCGCATCATCCGCTCGCCGCTCGAGGGCGTCCTCATCGTGCAGGGCGGCCCCGGCACGGGCAAGACCGCCGTGGCGCTGCACCGTGCCGCGTACCTGCTCTACTCGCACCGGGAGCGCCTGCGCGGTTCCGGGGTGCTCATGGTCGGGCCGTCGTCGGCGTTCCTCACGTACATCGAGCAGGTGCTCCCGTCGCTCGGCGAGACGGGCGTCGTGATGGCGTCGCTCGGGTCGCTGTACCCGGGCCTGCACGCGACCACGCACGACCACGGCGACGTCGCCGCTGTGAAGGGCTCGGCGCAGATGGCCGCCCTGCTCCGCCGGGCGGTCCGCTCGCGCCAGGTCGTGCCGACCGCGTCCGTGACGCTCGACGTCGAGGGCGAGCGGCTCACCGTCCCGCCGCAGCTCGTGGCCGACGCCATGAAGCGCGCGCAGGACCGGGGGAAGCCGCACAACGTCGCCCGGGTGACGTTCAACAAGATCGCCCTGGACGCGATGACCCGCCTGCTCGCCGACCAGCTCCGGGAGCGGGGCACCACGGTCGACGAAGCCGACGAGAAGGTCCTCCGCGAGGACATCCGCAGCTCGTACGACGCCCGCGTGCTGCTCAACACCGCGTGGCTGCCGCTGCCTCCGGAGAAGTTCCTCGAGGACCTCTACGCCCGGCCGAACTGGCTCGCGTCGCTCACGCCGGACTGGACCCCGGCGAAGCGCGCACTGCTCGAACGCCCGCGCGGCTCGGGCTTCACGGTCGAGGACGTTCCGCTCCTCGACGAGGCGGCAGAGCTCCTCGGCCCGTTCGACCCGACGGGCGGGGCCGCGAAGCGCCGTGCGAAGGCGAGCCACGCCCGCGACGTCGAGAACGCGCGGCAGGCGATCGAGAACATGGGCGTCGAGGGCATCGTCACCGCGGAGCAGGTCGCCGGCTCCTTCGCCGAGGGCGGGGACCCCCGCACCACGGCAGAGCGCGCCGCCGAGGACCGCGAGTGGACCTACGGGCACATCGTGGTCGACGAGGCGCAGGAGCTCTCGCCGATGCAGTGGCGCGTCCTCGCCCGCCGCAACCCGCTCCGGTCGTTCACGATCGTCGGCGACATGGCGCAGGCGTCGTCGCCGGCCGCGGCCCGCTCGTGGGACGACGTCGTCGGCGCGCTCGCCCGTCGTCGCCGGGGTCGTGCGCCGCTCGTGCCGATCGAGCACCGCATCGCGGAGCTCACCGTGAACTACCGCACGCCGCGGTCGATCGTCCAGGCCGCCGGCGCGTTCGCGGACGCCGCCGGGCTCGCCGTCACCCGGACCGAGGCCGTGCGGGACGGCGACCCGGTGGACCGCGTTTCGGTGTCCCGGGAGGCGCTGCTCGACAGGGTCGCAGAACTCGTGCTGTCCGAGCGCGACCGGATCGGCTCCGGCACCGTCGGCGTGATCGTGCCCGAGGCGTCGGTGTCTGCGGTCCGGGAACGGCTCGCGGCGACGCAGGCCGACGTCCGGGGGCTCGGCTCGCCGCGTCCGGGGTCGGTCACGGTGCTCACGGGTGCCGACGCGAAGGGCCTGGAGTTCGACGGCGTGCTGCTCGTCGACCCCGAGCGGGTCGGGGCCGACGCGGCACGTGCGGCCGCGGCCGTCTACGTCGCGATGACCCGGCCGACCCGGCGGCTCGTGGTCGTCGACGTCACCGACTGACGACCGCGCCCGTCCGGGTCGACCGACCGGACGGGCGGGACGCGGTCAGGCGGGACGCGGTCAGGCGGGGTCGCCTTCGTTCCGCACCCGTGAGACGAGCGCGGCCCATGGTCCGTCGAGCTGGCTGCCCGGGATCTCGACGGTCGTCCGCGCGACCGTGACGGTCCACGTGAAGTCGTCCGGCACCGTGCGGCGACGCGCGCCGGGCGACTCGTGGGGGAGCGCGCCGACGAGCTCGTGCCAGGCGTCCGGGTCGGCACACGACTCCGTGTCGACCCGCCAGCCCCGCGTCAGGCCGGCGAGTCCACCGCTGCGACGGACGACGATCTGCATGCCCCGGTTGTACGCCGTCACGACGCGGTGTGGACGCCCACCGTCCGCCAGGCGTCGCGGACCGCCGTCCACTCGGTCGACCCGGCACCGAAGCGGGCCGACGCGGCGTCGAGCGTGACGCCCGCGAAGCCCGCGAAGTCGATCCCCGCGGTGGTCGACGGCGAGACCAGCGCGTCCCACCAGACCGCGCCGGCACCCTCCCACGCCCGACCCCCGATGGCCGTGGCGGCGAGGAAGAAGGCGTGGTTCGGGATGCCCGAGTTGACGTGCACGCCGCCGGAGTCCTCGGTGGTCTGCACGTACCCGGCCATCGTCGCCGGCTGCGGGTCCTTGCCGAGCACCGGGTCGTCGTACGCGGTCCCCGGCGCCCGCATCGAGCGGAGCGCGACCCCGTGCACCGCGTCCGTGAAGAGCCCCTCGCCGATGAGCCAGCTCGCCTGGTCGACGGTCTGCCCGGCGGTGTACTGCGCGACGAGCGAGCCGAAGACGTCCGACACCGACTCGTTGAGCGCGCCGGACTGCCCCTCGTACGTCAGGTCGGCGGTGTACTGCGTGACGCCGTGCGCGAGCTCGTGGCCGATCACGTCGAGGGCGATCGTGAAGCGGTTGAACACCTCGCCGTCACCGTCGCCGAAGACCATCCGCTGCCCGTCCCAGTACGCGTTGTCGTAGTCCTGCCCGTAGTGCACCGTGGCGTCGAGGGGGAGTCCCGCGCCGTCGACCGAGGCCCGCCCGAGCACGTCGAGCCAGAAGGCGTGCGTCGCGCCGAGGCCCGCGTACGCCTCGTCCGTCGCGGCGTCGTCGGTGTCCGGCTCGCCCTCGCGGCGGACCACCCGCCCGGGCAGGGTCGTGCCGCCGGCCGCGTCGGCGATCGTCCGCTGCGGGGAGCGGTCGACGGTGCCGACGACGCCCTGGGGACGGATGCGGTGCTCCCGCTTCGGCGCCGCGACCGCGGTCATCTCGCCCAGGGCCGTCCGGGCGGCCGCGGCGGCGCGGGGGTGCTCGGCGGCGTCGGCGACGGCGCGGAGCAGGTAGGGCGGGACGACGGAGCGGATGCGGTCGGGCGCGGTCATGGCGTCATGCAACCACCGACCCCCGACCGGTGGCCGACGGAACTCAGTCCTGCTTGCGGTTCTCGACCAGCGCGAGCGCGTACGACTCCCACCACTGCCCGGCCGGTGGTCCGCCGTGGCAGGTGCCGTCGCTCAGCCCGGGGGTCTTCACCCAGAGCAGGGCGTCGAGCCGCGTCGTGCCACCGGTGACGTGCGGTGCCTGCCCGAGTCCGGCGCCCGGCGGGTTGCACCACGTGCCCTTCCAGCCCTGACCGTTGCGCGAGACGTCGATGACGAAGTGCGGGTCGTCCCCGATCGCGTCGGCGAGCCGATCCGCGTACGCGCGTTCCTGGTCGACGCGGTAGAAGTTCGAGACGTTCGTGGCGAACCCCTGCACCCGGTCCACGCCGGCCTGCCGGAGCCACCCCGCCATCGTCGTGACGGGGACGCGGTTCTCGTTGCCGCCGTCCAGGTACACCGTCAGGCCGTGTCCGGTCAGCTCGCCGACGGCCTTCCGCAGCAGGTGCAGCCGGTCCTCGCCGAGTCGCTTGCACACGTGGATCTGCGCGATCGAGTCGGGTTCGACGAGCACCACGGCGTGCGACCCGGCCATCGCCCGCACGGCCGAGCGCACCCACGGCAGGTAGTCGCGCTCGGTCGTCCCGCCGGCGGAGTAGCTGCCGCAGTCGCGGTCGGGGATCGCGTACAGGACGAACACCGGTGTGCGGTCCTGCTGCTCGGCGTCCCGCACGACACGACGGACGACCTGGCGGGTGGCGTCCTGCGACGGGTCGGTCAGCCAGGTCGCGACGGGCTGGTCCGCGATGACGTCGAGCCGGGACGCGGTGGTGGTGTCACCGGCGGCCCGGGCGTCCGACTCCCGGCGCAGCGCCTGGTTGTCGGTCGCGGGCTGCTGGGCGAGGCCACCCGGGAACGCCTGCGCCGCCGTGCGTCGGTCGGTCACGTCCCGACCGTCCGGGTGGTCGCCCGCGGGCAGAACGAGGAGGAGCGTCGTGACGAGGGCCGCGACCACGACGGCGGCACCCCCGATCCACGCCCACTGGCGCCGACCGGCACCCCGGCGACTGCGGTTCCCCTGCTCCGGCATGCGTCCATGCTGGCAGGTCCGGCCCGCTCCGGGGAACCGCGACCCGGCGTCCGCCCAGCCGGCCCGCCGGGATCTGCCAGCCGCGTGCACCGATACTGACCGGATGTTCCGGAAGACCCTGCTCCTCGCCGTCACCGTCGGCTACGCCTGGGTGATCTGGCGGATGACCCTCACCCCGCAGGTCTTCACGCACGCCCAGAGCGAGCTCGTCCTGCACGCCATCGCCTGGCTCCAGCAGCTGCCGCACGGCGCCTGGTTCGGCTACGACCGCGTCGAGTTCCTCGCGAACATCGCGATGTTCGTGCCGGTCGGGATGCTCGCGGCGCTGTGGTTGCCCCGCCGGTGGTGGTTCCTCGGCGCCGTCGTCGGCGTCGGCCTGTCCGTCGGCATCGAGGCAGCGCAGGCCGCCTGGCTGCCCTACCGCGTCGCGGACCCGCGGGACGTCCTGTCGAACGGCCTCGGTGGCCTGCTCGGCGCGACGCTCGTCGGACTCGTCCGGAGCCTGCTGCCGGCCCCGCGACGCCGCCGCCTGCGTGCCCGCACGGTCTGATCTCTGGTAGTCTCGACCGGTTGCCGTCGAACGGCCGCGGACGAAGAGCGCTCGTGCATCAGGCACGGGCACCGCGCAACGGACAGAAAGGGGATCATCCATGGCACTTGACGCGAAGGTCAAGCAGGAGATCATCGAAGAGTACGCGACCCACCCGGGCGACACCGGATCCCCCGAGGTCCAGGTCGCTGTTCTGACGCGTCGCATCAACGACCTGAACGAGCACCTCAAGGAGCACAAGCACGACCACCACTCGCGTCGTGGTCTGCTGCTCATGGTCGGCCAGCGTCGCCGCCTCCTCGGGTACCTCTCCGACGTCGACATCAGCCGCTACCGTGCGCTCATCGAGCGCCTCGGCCTGCGTCGCTAGTCGTCTCGCAGACACTGCTCGACCGAAGGCCCCGGTCCTCCTCGTGAGGACCGGGGCCTTCTCCGTTCCCGCGCACGACGGCGGGGAATGGTTGCGCCCGTCCGCCGGTTCGGTACGATGTTCATGCAAACGCATCGAAAGTCGGGAATCGCCATGACCACCATCGCCGTCGTCTCCGCCGGGCTCTCCGAGCCCAGCTCCACTCGCCTGCTCGCGGATCGCCTCGCCGGGTCGGCCGTCGCCGCGATCACGGCGGACCAGCCGGGAGGCTCGGTGGACGTCCGCCACGTCGAGTTGCGTCCGATCGCCCACGAGATCGTCGACGCGATGCTCACGGGGTTCGCGGCGCCCGGGCTCGCGGCCGCGCAGGCGACGGTCCTCGAGGCCGACGCCGTCGTGTTCGTCACACCGATCTTCACCGCCGGGGTGAGCGGGCTCGCGAAGTCCTTCCTCGACGTGCTCGACAAGGACGCGATGACCGACGTGCCGGTGCTGCTCGCCGCCACGGGCGGCACGGCGCGCCACTCGCTCGCGATCGACCACGCGCTCCGTCCGGTCTTCGCGTACCTCCGCGCCGCGGTCGTGCCGACGGGTGTCTTCGCCGCGACCGACGACTGGGGGAGCCCGGAGGACGCGGCCGCCCTGGACGCACGCATCCGCCGGGCCGGGGTCGACCTGGCATGGGCGATCCGATCCTCCCGGCGGACCCCGCAGCGGACCGACGCCCTCCCCGAGACGGTGGACTTCGCGTCCCTGCTCGGCGGACTCGGTCACTGATCCCTTCTTACAGTCCTCATCGGATCCGCGGGGCGCGAGCGCAGCGCACGCTCCGGGGACACCCGGGGCCGTCCGCGAGCCTCGTCCTGACGACGAGGAGGACCCATGGACGGCAACCGCAGGAACGGGCGACGCACCACCAGCGCGATCGTGAGCACGGCGGGACTGGTGGTCGCCGGCCTCGCCGGCGCCGGGGTGTGGATCGGGCACGAGGTCACGACCGCGACCGGCACGAGCGCGACGGGCTCCAGCACGACGGGCACGAGCACGTCCGGCTCGAGCACGACGGGCTCGGGCGGCACCAGCTCGGGCAGCACCAGCTCGGGCAGCACCAGCTCGGGCGGCACCAGCTCGGGCAGCTCGAGCGACAGCGGCACCTCGGACCAGGGCGTCTCGCAGGGGACCACCGGTGGTTCCGGCGCCACCGACGCGACGACGACGGGATCGTGACCGTGCGCGCCGCCGCCGAGTGGGACCTCTGGACCACCACCGCCCGGGTCGTCCTCGACCGCCGGGACCGTCGGCACCTCCCCGCAGCCGAGGCCTGCGTGCGCGAGGTGACCGCGGCGGTCGACGCCGCGTGCAGTCGGTTCCGCGCCGACTCCGAGCTCCTCGCCCGCGCCGACGCACTCGTCCGCGGCACCAAGGTCTCCCCGCTCCTCGCGTCGCTCGTGCACCAGGCCGTCGACGCCGCGCGCCTGACGGACGGCGACGTCGACCCGACGCTCGGCCGCCGCATGGTGCGCCTGGGCTACGACGCTGCGTTCGTCGACGGTGCCCTCGTGACCGCGGGGCCCGGCCCCGAGGTGTCGCCGGACCTGCTCGCCCGGGCGTTCGACGTCCGTCCGGCGTGGCAGCGGATCCTGCTCTCCGGCACCTTCCTGCGCGTCCCCGAGGGCGTCACGCTCGACCTCGGCGCGACCGCGAAGGCCGCCGCGGCCGACATGGCCGCGGCGAGCATCACCGCCCGCCTGGGCATCGGTGCGCTGGTCTCGCTCGGCGGCGACGTCGCGACCGCCGGCCCGGACCCGTCCGGCGGCTGGCAGGTGCGCGTGCAGGACCTCGACGACGATCCCGCGGACCACGTGCGGATCGCCTCCGGCTGGTCCGTCGCGACGTCGAGCACGCAGAAGCGACGCTGGGAGCAGGACGGCCACGCGCGGCACCACATCCTCGACCCCCGGTGGGGCCTGCCGGTCGACCCGGTCTGGCGCTCCGTGACGGTCGTGGCGCCGTCGTGTGTCACGGCGAACACGATGACGACCGCCGCCGTGGTGCGGGGGCACGCCGCCGTCGACTGGCTGCGGCAGAGCGGGCGGGCGGCGCGGCTGGTCGCAGCGGACGGCTCGGTCGTGCGCCTCGGCGGCTGGCCGGCAGAGGACGCGGTCGCCGCCTGACCGGGCCGGGGGCGTCCCGCCGTCACCCGGACGCGCACCCGCTCAGTACCAGTGCGGGTTCTCGCTCATCTCGTGGTTCCACGCGGCACAGGGCGAGCCGTACGCGTCGTGGATGTACGCCAGGCCCCAGTTGATCTGCGTCGCCGCGTTCGTCCGCCAGTCCGCTCCTGCCACGCCCATCTTGCTCGCCGGCAGGGACTGCGGGATCCCGTACGCCCCGCTCGACACGTTCAGGGCGTTCGCACGCCAGCCGGACTCCTGCGTCCAGAGCGACACGAGGCACGAGAACTGGTCGGAGCCCCAGCCGTACGCACCGATGGCGCCGCGGGCGTAGGCCTGTGCGCCGGCCGGGTCGACCACGACGCCGTCGGTGCTCGGGTACGCGTTGCCGGAGGACGCCGCACTCGAGCTCCCCGGCGTGGCCTGGGCCTTCGCCGCTGCCGCTGCCTGCGCCGCAGCCTGCGCCGCGCGTGCCTGCGCCGCCGCCTGCGCGGCCACCGCCTGCCCGACGGCGTACTGCTGCTCGGTCGCCGCGGTCGTGTCCTTCAACGAGGCGAGCTGCGCGTACAGCTCGTCGCTGTGCTGCTGGGTGCTCGCGACCGCCTGCGCCGCGGTCTTCGCCGCCGCCGTCGCCGCGTCGGACTTCCGCTCGGCAGCCGACGCGAGGGACGCCCGCTCGTCCTCGGCGCGGGTCGCCTGCTCGTGCAGCGACGACGCGGTGTGGGCGGCGACCGAGGCGTCGTCCAGGACGTCCGTCCACGTGCCCGTCAGCTGGTCGAGCGCGCCGAGTTGGTAGAGCAGGTCGTCCGGGTCCTCGGCGGTCGCGATCCGGGTGGCCATCGCGTTCTCGCTGCCGTCCCGGTACAGGCTCGCGGCGAGCTGACCGGCCCGGGCCTGAGCACGGTCGGCCGTCCGCTGGGCGTCGTCGGCCTGGGCCTGGAGGCTCGTGGCGGCCTGCGTGGCGGCGCTGAGGTCCGCCTCGGCGGCGTCCGCGGCGGCCGACGCGTCGAGCGCGGTCTGCGACTTGGCGGCGGCGTCGGCCTGGGCGGCGTGCAGGGCGTCCTGCACGGAGCCGATCTCGGCCTGCTTGGCCTGCTCGTTGCCCTTCGCGGCCTGCACGTCCGCCCACGTGGGGTAGTCGGTGGCGCTCGCGGGCGCGGCGGTCAGAGCGGGCACGACGAGCGCGCCGACGACCACGGCGGCCGCGACGAGCACGCTCCGGGACGGAGAGAGACGCATGTCGGCAGGCTAGCGGGGACACGCCCGCGTCCCCGGCGCCTCGCCGCCGTGGTGCCTGAGGGCTGGTAAAGTCCTCACCGTGCGGGGACCGTTCCCCGGACGTCACACTCGCTGTGACACCAAAACACTGCGCAGACCCGGCACGGAGCTGGTCATCGGTGGTGGCTCGCGGGCCGTTCGGAGTCCCGAGTGCTTCTACTGCTGGCCAGACATGCGCCCCGACCCCTCGGCGTGCACGCACCACGGGTGCCGTCGCCCCGGTCTGCCGAACACGTCAAGGAGGCACCCTTTTGGAGGGTCCCGAGATCAAGTTCGCCGAAGCCGTCATCGACAACGGAAAGTTCGGCAAGCGCGTCGTCCGGTTCGAGACCGGCCGCCTCGCACAGCAGGCGCAGGGCGCGGTCGCCGCGTACCTCGACGAGGAGACCATGCTCCTCTCGGCCACCAGCGCCGGCAAGCACCCGCGGGAGGGCTTCGACTTCTTCCCGCTGACCGTCGACGTCGAGGAGCGCTCGTACGCCGCCGGCAAGATCCCCGGTTCGTTCTTCCGTCGCGAAGGCCGTCCCAGCACCGAGGCGATCCTCGTCTGCCGCCTCATCGACCGGCCGCTGCGCCCGTCGTTCGTCGACGGCCTCCGCAACGAGGTCCAGATCGTCATCACCGTCCTGAGCATCGCGCCGGACGAGTTCTACGACGCGCTGGCGATCAACGCCGCGTCCGCGTCGACGCAGATCTCCGGTCTGCCGTTCTCCGGCCCGATCGCCGGCGTGCGCCTCGCCCTCATCGGCGACCAGTGGGTCGCGTTCCCGAAGGCGTCGCAGCTCGCCGAGGCCGTCTTCGACCTCACCGTCGCCGGTCGCGTCGTCACCGACGACCAGGGCAACGAGGACGTCGCGATCATGATGGTCGAGGCCGAGGCCACCGAGCACAGCTGGGACCTCATCCAGGGCGGCGCGACCAAGCCGGACGAGGCCGTCGTCGCGCAGGGCCTCGAGGCGGCGAAGCCGTTCCTCAAGGTCCTCGTCGAGGCGCAGGCGAAGATGGCCGCCCAGTCGGCCAAGGAGATCCAGGACTACCCGGTCTTCCCGCCGTACGCCCCCGAGGTCTACGACGCGGTCGAGTCCATCGCGCTCGACGAGCTCAAGGACGTCTACCAGATCGCCGGCAAGCTCGAGCGTCAGGACAAGGACGACGCCCTCAAGGCGAAGGTCAAGGAGGCCATCGCGGCCAAGGTCGAGGCCGGGGAGCTCCCCGAGTCCGCCAACGGCCAGGTCAGCGGCGCGTACAAGTCGGTCACGAAGAAGGTCGTCCGCGGCCGCATCCTGACCGAGCAGGTCCGCATGGACGGCCGCGGCCTCGCGGACATCCGTCCGCTCGACGCCGAGGTCGCCGTGATCCCGCGCGTCCATGGTTCCGCGATCTTCCAGCGCGGCGAGACGCAGATCCTCGGCGTCACCACGCTGAACATGCTCAAGATGGAGCAGCAGATCGACTCGCTGTCGCCCGTCACGAAGAAGCGCTACCTGCACCACTACAACTTCCCGCCCTACTCGACCGGTGAGACCGGCCGCGTGGGCTCGCCCAAGCGTCGCGAGATCGGGCACGGCTTCCTCGCCGAGCGCGCCCTCGTGCCGGTGCTGCCGTCGCGCGAGGAGTTCCCCTACGCCATCCGTCAGGTGTCCGAGGCCCTCGGCTCCAACGGTTCGACGTCGATGGGCTCCGTCTGCGCCTCGACCCTGTCGCTCCTCAACGCCGGTGTGCCCCTCAAGGCGCCGGTCGCGGGCATCGCGATGGGCCTCGTCTCCGACACCGTCGACGGCCAGACCCGCTACGCGGCGCTGACCGACATCCTCGGTGCCGAGGACGCCCTCGGCGACATGGACTTCAAGGTCGCCGGCACGTCCGACTTCGTCACGGCGATCCAGCTCGACACGAAGCTCGACGGCATCCCCTCGTCGGTCCTCGACGCCGCGCTCAAGCAGGCAAAGGAAGCGCGCTCCGCCATCCTCGGCGTGCTGACCGAGGCGATCGACGCCCCCGACGAGATGGCCGACACCGCCCCGCGCGTCATCTCGGTGCAGATCCCCGTCGACAAGATCGGCGAGCTGATCGGCCCGAAGGGCAAGACGATCAACGGCATCCAGGACGAGACCGGTGCCGACATCTCGATCGAGGACGACGGCACCGTCTACATCGGCGCCGTCGACGGTCCCTCGGCCGAGGCCGCCCGTGCGCAGGTCAACGCGATCGCGAACCCGACGAACCCGGAGATCGGCGACCAGTTCCTCGGCACGGTCGTCAAGATCGCGACCTTCGGTGCCTTCGTGTCGCTGCTCCCGGGCCGCGACGGGCTGCTGCACGTCTCCGAGGTCCGCAAGCTCGCCGGTGGCAAGCGCGTGGAGAACGTCGAGGACGTCCTGGGCGTCGGCCAGAAGATCCTGGTCGAGGTCACCAAGGTGGACGACCGCGGCAAGCTGTCGCTCGCGCCGGTCGTCGCCGACGAGGTGGACACCGAGGGCCGCGAGGGCCACGAGAAGCACACCGAGGACAACGCCGAGGGTTGGTCCCCGGCTGACCCACGACGGCCGTCACTCCCGCGGGAGTGACGGCCGTCGTCGTCTTCGTGGCGCGGGGCGTCAGGACGCCGGGGTCTCCTGCGTGCCGGTGAGCTGCGCGCGCCCGAGCAGGTGCTCGCGGAGCAGGAAGCCGACCACGGCGGGGGTGGCGTCGGCGGGTGCCTCGAGCACGGGTACGTCGAGCGCGCTCAGCGTGAACACGTACCGGTGCGGGCCGTGGCCGGCGGGCGGTGCGGCACCCAGGAAGGTGTCGGTCCCGTACTCGTTGCGGCGGCGGAGCGCCTCGGCGGGGAGCAGCGCGTCGTCGGTCCCGGCACCCTGGGGCAGCGAGGTCGTCGACGCCGGCAGGTCGGTCAGGCTCCAGTGCCAGAAGCCCGAGCCGGTCGGGGCGTCGGGGTCGTACACGGTGAGGACGTAGCTCTGCGTGCCCTCGGGCGCCCCGGACCACTCGAGCGCGGGGGAGCGGTCCTCGCCACCGGCGTCGGCGCCGCGCGCCCAGTCGGGCAGCGCGTCGCCGTCGGAGAAGTCGGGGCTCGTCAGGGTGAACGTGGGGACCTCGGGGAGGTTCCAGTTGGGGTCGTTGGCCATGCCGCCAGCAAACACCCTGCTCCTGTCGCACAGGTGGGACGGGTCGGCCCGGAGGATCGTGGCGGGCCCCGCCACGCGCCTCCCGTCCGCCGGTCGGGTCGGAGGCGAGGCGTCAGGCCGCGATGACGCGGTCGACCACGCGGCCGAGCGCCGCGGTCGCGGCGATCGCGTCGCCGGCGTACGCGCCGGCCATCGCGCCGTCGCGCGCGAGCATGAGCTCGTCGGCCCCGTCGCCGGGCAGCGGGTGCCCTGCGCGCTGCAGGAGCGAGGCGAGCTGGTCCGTGTACCAGTCGCGGTGGGTGGCGACGACCTCGCGCACGGGGTCGCGCGGGTCGTGGTACTCGGCGGCGGCGTTGAGGAACGCGCAGCCGCGGAACTCGGCACGACCGACCTCGTCCGAGACGGCGGCGACCCAGGCGCGCACCGCGGCCTCGGGGCTGGCGGCGTCGGAGACGAGCTGCTCGAAGCCGGCGCGGACGCGCTCGTGCTGGGTGCGCACGTAGGCGAGGATCAGGTTGTCCTTCGAGCCGTAGTGCTTGTAGAAGGTGGCCTTCGTCACGCTCGCCTCCGAGATGAGCCGGTCGACGCCGACCCCGCGGATGCCCTCTTCGTAGAACAGGCGTGTCGCGGTCTCGAGGATCCGGACCTTCGCGCCGCCGGAACGGGGAGCCGGGGGGACGCTCGACCCGTCCGGCGACGCGAGGTTCGTGCTCGGGCCGGGGAGACGCTGGACGGCCGGTTGGGGGGAATCGACCGTCACAGCGTTGCTCCTCGGACTCATCGGCTCCGCGGGGGAGTGGGGGGACTCCGCCGCGCGAGGACTGATGTCCCGAGCCATCGGGTCGGAATCTAGGGGGGCTTCCGACCCGATGCAAGAACTGTACCACGCGGAGGACAGACAGACGAGTCTTTCTATCCTCATCCGATGTACCCCAGTTCGAGGCACGTGCTGTGGGCCTGGGGAAACTGGGCGGTCGGCGCCCGCGGGTCAGTAGGCTCGTCTGCGATGAACCAGCCAGTACCGTTGCCGCTCGAGGCCCCGGACACGTCCTTCCTGACGTCCGGTGGTGCCTTCGTCCGTCGGACCGTGCTGCCCTCCGGAGTCCGGGTCCTCACCGAGTCGGTCCCCGGAGCCAGTTCCACGAGCCTCGGCTTCTGGGTCGGCGTCGGGTCCCGCGACGAACGCGAGGGCCAGTTCGGCTCCACGCACTTCCTCGAACACCTGCTCTTCAAGGGCACCGAGCGCCGCAGTGCGCTCGACATCGCGATCTCCTTCGACTCGGTCGGCGGCGAGCACAACGCCGCGACCGCGAAGGAGTACACCTGCTACTACGCCCGCGTCCGGGACACCGACGTCCCGATGGCGGTCGAGGTGATCGGGGACATGGTCACCGGTTCGGTGCTCGAGGCCGAGGCGTTCGACGTCGAACGCGGCGTGATCCTCGAGGAGCTCGCGATGGCCGCGGACGACCCGGCCGACGTCGCGGGCGAGGCGTTCTTCGCCGCGGCCTTCGACGGGCACCCGCTCGGTCGGCCGATCGGCGGGACGCCCGAGAGCATCCGCGCGGTCGGGCGCGCCGAGGTCCTGGACCACTACCGCGAGCACTACGCACCGAACGGCATCGTGGTGACCGCCGCCGGTGCCGTGGACCACGACCGCTTCCGCGAACTGGTCGAGCACGTCTTCCGGGACGCCCCGCACGCGTCGCCGCTGGCCCGGCGGACGCCGCAGCCCGTGGCGGACCCGGCCGTGCCGAAGCTCGCCGTCGCGCACCGTCCGACCGAG
Source organism: Curtobacterium sp. Csp1 (assembly GCF_013347185.1). Taxonomy (NCBI): domain Bacteria; kingdom Bacillati; phylum Actinomycetota; class Actinomycetes; order Micrococcales; family Microbacteriaceae; genus Curtobacterium; species Curtobacterium sp. Csp1. The sequence continues at coordinate 3,662,171 of NZ_CP054594.1, read as the reverse complement.
CAGGTCAGCATGCTCCGCGGATCGCAGGGTCTCGACCTCCGTGACGAGCGCCGTCCGGTGCTCAGCGTCCTGAACGCCGTCCTCGGCGGCGGGATGAGCTCGCGGCTGTTCCAAGAGGTCCGTGAGCGCCGGGGCCTCGCCTACGCGGTGTCGTCGTTCGCGCCGGCGTACCTGGACAACGGGGCCTTCGGGGTCTACGCGGGCTGCGCCCCCGACAACGTCGCCGGGGTCGTCGAGATCATCGACGCCGAGTTCCGGCGCATGGTCGACGACGGCATCACCGACGACGAGCTCCGTCGCGCGAAGGGCCAGATCGAGGGCGCGCTGACGCTCTCGCTCGAGGACAGCGACGCACGGATGACCCGGCTGGGCCGGTCCGAGCTCGGCACCGGCGAGTTCACCGACCTCGGCACCGCCCTGCAGCGGGTCGACCGGGTGACCCCGGCGGACGTCCTCGACCTCGCCCGCGACCTGCTCACCCGCCCGACCATCACCTCGGTCGTGGGGGCCGTCCAGCGCGACGAGCTCGCGGCCGCCATCGGCGCCGAGGGGTGACCGACGTGTCGCACTACCTGTACCTCGTCCGGCACGGTGAGCACCAGGACGCCGAGCACGGCCTGCGGGACGGCAAGCTCTCGGAGCGCGGGAAGCGCCAGGCGATGCTCGTCGCCGACCGGCTCGGCGGGGTCCCGTTCGACGGCGTGTACCACTCGCCGCTCGACGCCCCGAGCGAGACCGCGGCGTTCCTCGCGCAGCGCCTGCCGTCGATCCAGCCGGAGCCCTCGACCCTGCTCTTCGACTGCATCCCCTCCGGTCCGACCCCGGACATGCCGCACGCCTACCACGGCTGGTACGGCGGCGTCACGGAAGAGGAGATCGTCGCGGGCCAGGCGCAGATGGGCGATGCCGTCGCGGAGTGGTTCACGCCGGCGCGCGAGGACCGCCACGACCTGCTCATCACGCACAACGCCGTCATCGGGTGGTTCGTGCGCGAGGCGTTCCAGGCGCCGGAGTGGCGGTGGATGGGGACGAACGTCGCGCACACGGCGTTGACGATCATCCGGATCCGCTCCGCCAAGCCGGCCGAGGTCGTCACCCTGAACGACCTCGCGCACCTGCCGGTCGAGCTCCGCACGGGGCTGCCGGTCGACCAGCCGGTCTAGGCGCTCCGACCGTCCCGCTCCGAGGACACCGCGCAGGGCTCACCCGACCGGCCGCCGGTACCAGGCGGTCGCGTTCGGGTTCTCGTTGAACGGCGCGACCCGCTCGTAGCCGCGGCCGCGGTACATCGCGCCGGCTGCGACGAGCGAGTCGTTCGTGTCGAGGACGACGCTCGTCGCCCCGAAGCCGCGAGCAGCGTCCTCGAGCGAGTCCATCACCGCGGTCGCCACGCCCCGTCCGCGACCGGCCGGCGTGACGTACACGTGCTTGACCTCGAAGCGGACGTCGTCCCCGTCGTCGGCGATCCGGCGGAGCCCACCGCACCCGACGGGCCGGTCGCCGTCGTACGCCACGACGAAGGTGCCGTTCGGCGGCACGAACTCCGCCGCCGGGGTGCGCTTGCGCGAGTACGACCCCTGCGCGCTCGGGAACGTGGCCTCGCGCTCGTCGAGGTACGCGTCGAGCAGGGCGTCGACCTCGGGCGCGTCGGCGGGCACGGACCTGACCTGGAGCGGCATGGTCCGATCCTAGGATGGGAGCCATGGTCACTCCCGTCGCCGTCGTCGGCGCCACCGGTCGTCTCGGGGGCCTCGTGGCCTCCGTGGTCGAGTCCCTCGACGGCTTCGAGCTCGTCGCCTCCCTGTCGTCGCGGGACGGCGCACACGAGGCACCGCCGTCGGTGTTCGGCGGCGCCGCACTCGTCGTCGACGTGACCGTCCCGGCGCTCAGCCCGGCGATCGTCGACAACGCCCTCGCGAGCGGCGCGAACGTGCTCGTGGGCACCTCCGGCTGGTCGTCCGACCGGCTCGCGACGCTCCGCGCCGGGCTCGAGGCACGACCAGACCAGGGGGTCCTCGTCGTGCCGAACTTCTCGATCGGCTCGGTACTCGCGACGCACCTCGCCACGATCGCGGCGCCGTGGTTCCCCGCGGTCGAGATCGTCGAGACGCACCACGCCGGCAAGGTCGACTCGCCGTCGGGGACCGCCGTGCGGACCGCGGAGCTCATCGCGGACGCCCGGCGCGAGGTCGGCCCCGTCGACGCCCCGCACGTCGACCAGCGCGCCCGCGGGCAGCAGGTCGCGAGCGTCCCGATCCACTCGCTCCGGCTCCCCGGGGTCAAGGCCGTCCAGGACGTGCACCTGAGCGGCCCCGGCGAGACCGTCACGATCCGCCACGACACGAACGACGACGTCGCGTACGTCGCCGGCATCCGGGCAGCGCTCGCCCACGTGGTCGACGCCCGTGGCCTGACGGTCGGGCTCGGCAGCGTCCTCGGCGTCGGCTGAGCGGCACGCCGTGCTCCGCTCGTTCCGCTCGCCGTTCTGGCCCGCCGCCCTGATGGCCGCCCTGCTCCTGCTCTACATCGTCGTCGTGGGGCAGCGCGCCGTCGCGTTCATGGCGACGGGGCAGCCGATCGGCATCGGCATCGGCATCGCGCTCGTCGTGGTCGCCCTGATCGGCGCGCTCCTGCTCGTGCTCGAGTTCCGCTTCGGGATCCGCATCACCCGGCTCGGCCGTCGCCTCGAGCGCGAGGGCGGCACCCCGCAGGACGTCGTGCCGCTCATGCCGAGCGGCCGCCCCGACCGTGCGGCGGCCGACGAGGTCTTCCCGCGCTACAAGGACGCGGTCGAGGCCGACCCCGACGACTGGCGGGCCTGGTTCCGGCTCGGTGTCGTCTACGACGCCGCGGGTGACCGCAAGCGCGCGCGGGCCGCGATGCGGACGGCGCTCGCCACCGCGCGCACCGACCGACGGGTGGACTGACGGCTTGACGGACGGGAGGCTCGTGGCGGGCCCGCCACGAGCCTCCCGTCCGGTCGACGGTCGCGACCGCCGCGACGTCCGTGCGGATCAGAAGGCGGCGTCGACCGCGCTCTCGGCGTACCGGTGGCGGAACGTGTAGCCGGACTCCTCGAGCTTCCGCGGCACCATCTGCTGGTTCGACAGGAGCATCTCGTCGGCCGCCTGGCGCAGCACCAGCCGCAGCGCGAAGGCCGGCACGCCGAGCAGGTACGGACGGTGCAGGTCCTGCGCGACGCGCTTCGTGATCCGGTCCGCGACCGACGGCTCCGGACCCGCGAGGTTCACCGGGCCGGACACCTGCGCGGCGTCCGGGCTCGTGGCGAGGTGGACGATCGCGCCGACCTCGTCCTCGAGCGCGATCCACGGCCAGAACTGACCGCCCGTGCCGAGCTTGCTGCCGAGGCCGGCCTTCGTCAGCGGGACGAGGGGCGCGAGCGCACCGCCGCCCTGGCCGACGACGATGCCGGTGCGGAGCAGCACGACCCGGACGCCCTCGGGGGCGGCGGTCGCGGCGGCCTCCCACTTCGTGCAGACGTCGGCGAGGAACCCGCTGCCGGCCGCGTCGTCGTCGTCGAGCACGTCCGTCGGGCGGTCCCCGTAGACGCCGGAGGCCGACCCGGACAGGAAGAGCGCCGGGGGGTTCGCAGCCCGGCGCATGGCCTCGACCAGGGTGTCCGTCGCCTGCACCCGCGAGTCGAGGATCTGCTGCTTGTAGGAGTCGGTCCACGGGAGCTTGCCGATGTTCGCACCGGCGAGGTTGATCACGACGTCGGCACCGTCGAGCACCGCCGGGTCGAGCGGGCGGGTGCCGGGGGACCAGCGGAACGCGCTCGCGGTGCGGGGTTCGCTGCGGGTGAGCGTGGTGACGTGGTGCCCGGCCTCGCGCAGGGCGTGGACGAGGGGGGTCCCGATGAAGCCGGACGCGCCGGCGACGAGGATCGAGAGGGGCTCTGTCGACATGCTCGCAACGCTACTCATCGGACGTAGGCTCTTGTCGTGACCGAGACCGTGCAGCCCGACCCCACCGTCCCGACCCCTTACGAGGATCTGCTGCGCCGGGTGCTCGAGGAAGGCACGCCGAAGGGCGACCGCACCGGCACCGGCACGCGCAGCATCTTCGGGGCGCAGCTGCGCTACGACCTGTCGCAGGGCTTCCCGCTCGTCACGACGAAGCGCGTGCACTTCAAGTCCGTCGCGTACGAGCTGCTCTGGTTCCTGCGCGGCGACGGCAACGCACGGTGGCTGCAGGAGCACGGCGTCCGCATCTGGAACGAGTGGGCCGACGAGGACGGCGACCTCGGCCCGGTGTACGGCGTGCAGTGGCGCTCGTGGCCGACGCCGTCGGGGGAGCACGTCGACCAGATCGCCCAGGTCATCGAGCAGATCCGCACGAACCCGGACTCCCGCCGGCTGATCGTGTCGGCCTGGAACGTCGCGGACGTGCCGGACATGGCGCTCGCGCCGTGCCACGCGTTCTTCCAGTTCTTCGTCAACGACGGCAAACTGTCGTGCCAGCTCTACCAGCGCAGCGCGGACATGTTCCTCGGCGTCCCCTTCAACATCGCGTCCTACGCGCTGCTCACGCACATGATCGCGGCGCAGACCGGGCTCGAGGTCGGCGACTTCGTGTGGACCGGCGGTGACTGCCACGTCTACGACAACCACGTCGACCAGGTGCGTGAGCAGCTGTCCCGCACGGCCTACCCCTACCCGACGCTCGAGCTCGCCCCGCGTGACTCGATCGACGACTACGAGTACGAGGACTTCACGGTCGTCGGGTACGAGCACCACCCGGCGATCAAGGCCGCGGTCGCCGTCTGATGGCGTGGACCGAGCCCGTCCGCGGCGTCGGCATGGTGTGGGCGCGGACCGCCTCAGGGGTGATCGGCGCCGACGGTGGCATCCCGTGGCACGTGCCGGAGGACCTCGCGCACTTCCGGCAGGTCACCGGCGACGGTGTCGTGGTGATGGGCCGACGGACGTGGGAGTCGCTGCCGCCGCGCTTCCGGCCGCTGCCGGGACGCCGGAACGTCGTGCTGACGCGCGAGCCGACGTGGACGGCCGAGGGTGCCGAGGTGGCGCACGACCTGGGGGCCGCCCTCGACACCGACGAGCCCGTGTGGGTGATGGGCGGGGGTGCCGTGTACGCCGAGGCGCTGCCGTTCGCCGACCGGGTGTCGGAGACGATCGTCGACCTGGACGTCCCGGGTGACACCCGGGCGCCGGAGCTCGGCGACGGGTGGACCCTCGTCGAGGACGGACCGTGGCAGGAGTCCCGCGTGGACGCCACCCGCTACCGCTTCCGGGAGTGGCGCCGCGCCGAGCGGGCCTGACGGCCGCCGCGCTCGGACCCGCCGGGCTGCGCCGAGCGACCCTCGCGTCGCACCCCGCTGCCGGCACCGCAACCCGCTGTGCCCGGGTGCCACGTCCGTACCGGGGTGCGACGTGCGCGAGACCGGGCGACGTCCGTCCGCCGCGCACCGTCCGGGCGGACTGCCGGCCGGACGCACCGGGCCGGTACGCTGGTTCGCGTGTCCCCGCGTGAGAATCCCTTCGGTCAGGTCCTCGTCGCCCTCGTGACGCCGTTCACGGCCGACGGCGAGGTCGACTGGCCCGGCGTCGAGCAGCACATCGACGACTGCATCACCGCCGGCGCCGACGGCGTCGTCGTCACCGGGACGACCGGTGAGACGTCGACGCTGACCGACCCGGAGAAGCTCCGCCTGGTCGAGGTCGGCAAGTCCGTCGCCGCCGGCCGCGCGAAGATCATCACCGGTGGTGGCTCGAACGAGACCGCGCACGCCATCCACCTGTACAAGCAGAGCGAGAAGGCCGGCGCCGACGGCGTGATGATCGTCACGCCGTACTACAACAAGCCGACGCAGGCCGGTGTCCTCACGCACTTCCGGATGATCGCCGACGCGACCGACCTGCCGGTCATCCTGTACGACATCCCCGGCCGCACGGGCATCCCGATCACCTACGAGACCATCGTGCGCGCCTCGCACCACCCCAACATCCTCGCGGTGAAGGACGCCAAGGGCGACTTCGCCGAGGTGTCCCGCGTGCTCAACAACACCGACCTCATGTACTTCTCGGGCGACGACACGAACGTCCTGCCGCACCTGTCGATCGGCGCGACCGGGCTGATCGGCGTCACCGCGAACATCACGAGCACGCCGTACCGCACCATCGTCGACGCCGTGAACCGTGGCGACCTGGCGACCGCGACCGCCGAGCACAAGCGCGTCGAACCCCTGGTGCGTGCGATCATGACCCACGTCCCCGGGACCGTCGCGGCGAAGTACGTGCTGCACGGACTCGGCCGCATCGGCAGCCCGCGCGTCCGGCTGCCGCTCGTCGGACCCGAGGACACCGAGGCCTACGCCATCGAGACCTCCCTCGAAGCGGTCCGGGACATCCCGGGTGCCGACTTCTCGAACTTCCGCCCGGACCGCAACGCAGCGGCGGGCGGCGCACTGCCGAAGGTGCCAGGCACCACACGTTAGGAAGACCGCGGCGCAGCACCAGCGCGTCGCACGACAGTCAGGACCGAATGCCCACCCAGATCTCCACACCGCAGCCGCTCGAACCCGGCACCCTCCGCGTGATCCCCGTCGGGGGTCTCGGCGAGATCGGTCGCAACATGACCGTGTACGAGTTCGACGGCAAGCTGCTCGTCGTCGACGCCGGCGTGCTCTTCCCCGAGGAGCACCAGCCCGGCGTCGACCTCATCCTGCCGGACTTCGGGCCGATCCGGGACCGCCTCGACGACGTCCTCGGTGTCGTGCTGACGCACGGGCACGAGGACCACATCGGCGCCGTGCCGTACCTGCTCAAGCTCAAGGCCGACATCCCCCTGATCGGTTCCACGCTGACCCTCGCGCTCGTCGAGGCGAAGCTCAAGGAACACCGGATCAAGCCGTACACGCTCGTCGCGGCCGAGGACCAGACCGAGCAGCTCGGCCCGTTCCACCTCGAGTTCGTCGCCGTGAACCACTCCATCCCGGACGCGCTCGCCGTCGCGATCACGACCGGCGCCGGCCGTGTGCTGCACACCGGCGACTTCAAGATGGACCAGCTGCCGCTCGACGACCGGATCACCGACCTCCGCGCGTTCGCCCGCCTCGGCGAAGCGGGCGTCGACCTGTTCCTGCCGGACTCCACGAACGCCGACGTCCCGGGCTTCACCGCGCCCGAGCGCGACATCGGACCCGTGCTCGAGAACGTCATCACGCGCGCCCGCAAGAAGGTCGTCGTCGCGAGCTTCTCGTCGCACGTGCACCGCGTGCAGCAGGTCCTCGACGCTGCCGCGGCCGCGAACCGCAAGGTCGCGTTCATGGGCCGCTCGATGATCCGCAACATGACGATCGCCGCCGAGCTCGGGTACCTGCGTGTGCCGGAGGACGTGCTGATCGACACGAAGAAGGCGAAGAACGTCCCGGACGACCAGATCGTCTACATGTCGACCGGGTCCCAGGGCGAGCCGATGGCCGTCCTCGCGCGCATGGCGAACCTCGAGCACCAGATCGAGATCGGCGAGGGCGACACGGTGATCCTGGCGTCGAGCCTGATCCCCGGCAACGAGAACGCCGTCTACCGCGTGATCGACGGCCTGACGAAGCTCGGCGCGAAGGTCGTCCACAAGGGCAACGCGAAGGTGCACGTCTCCGGGCACGCCTCGGCCGGCGAGCTCCTGTACTGCTACAACATCCTGCGCCCGAAGAACGTGCTCCCCGTGCACGGCGAGCACCGGCACCTGTACGCGAACGCCGACCTGGCGATCCAGACGGGTGTCCCGCCGCGGAACGTCATCCTCGGCCAGGACGGCATCGTCGTCGACCTCAAGGACGGAAGCGTCACGGTCGCCGGCCAGCTGGACATCGGCTACGTCTACGTCGACGGCTCCACCGTCGGCGAGATCACCGACGCCGACCTCAAGGACCGCCGGGTCCTCGCGGAGGAGGGCTTCATCTCCGTCTTCTGCGCGGTCGACTTCACGACCGGTCAGTGCGTCGTCGGTCCGGAGATCCAGTCGCGCGGCTTCGCCGAGGACGACTCGGTCTTCGACAGCGTCCGCCCGCAGATCACCAAGGCACTCGCCGAGGCGGCCGCCAACGGCACGCGCGACTCGCACGCGTTCAGCCAGGTGGTGCGGCGCACGGTCGGCCGCTGGGTCAACACCAAGCACCGCCGCCGTCCGATGATCGTCCCGGTGGTCATCGAGGCGTAGGCAACGCGCAGCGCTGCTGCGAGAACCGGCCTGGAGGCACGGCGCGGGTCCGTCACGGACCCCGCCCCGTGCCTCCAGGCCGTTCCGCACCCCGTGGCGGGCCGGCGGGGTCGGGACGGTCCCGGCCCGGCGGCCAACCTGTTTCATCCCACAGGATGACGCGCATCTGGAATACCAGTCGCTACCGTCCGGAGCGTGACCGTCCTGCGTCGCTGGGTGTGGCCCGGCCTGAAGTTCCTCGTGTTCGCCGTCATCGCGGTGTCCCTCGTCCGTCTCGCGTTCTTCGCCGCGCAGCCCGAGGGGCAGGAGACCACGCCGACGGCGCAGCTCGAGGACCCGACCGTCACCGTCACCACGGGGGACGTCGTCAACGACGTCGAGGCGAAGGGGACCATCGAGTCCGTCGCCGCGACCCCGGTCCGCGCCACCGCCGAGGGCACGATCAACAAGGTGTTCGTCGGGAACGGCACCGCGGTCGAGCAGGGCGCCCCGATCGTCGACGTCCGCGTCGAGACCCCGTCGACCGGCACGACGGAGGACGGGCAGCCGCTGCCCGCGAAGGTGACCTTCGCCACCGTCGTCGCGCCCGCAGCCGGAGTGGTCTCGGGGCTGGACCTCGTCGCGAAGCAGCCCGTCGCGATCGGTGACGTGGTGGCCCGCGTCGCACCGGAGGCCTACCGGGCGACCGCGACGCTCGGTGCCGCGCAGCTGTACCGGCTGACCTCGCGGCCGTCCGAGGCCACCGTCACCATCACCGACGGCCCGGCCCCGTTCACGTGCACGAACCTGTCGCTCACGAGCGCCGGGGCCGACGGCTCCGGGGCCGGCTCGTCCGGGGCCGGCTCGTCCGGCACGGGCTCCGACGGCTCGGACGGCACCGGCGCGGACGGTGCCGGGGGCGGCACCGGCGGCACCCAGCTCCGGTGCGACGTCCCCGGCGGCGTGACCGTGTTCCCCGGGCTCGAGGTCACCCTCGCGGTGTCCGCCGGGTCGGCGCAGGGAGTCCTGACGCTCCCGACCACCGCGGTCGAGGGCACCGCCCAGAAGGGCGTCGTGACCGTCGTCGACGGCGACGGCGGGCGCTCCGAGAAGACCGTCGAACTCGGCCTGAACGACGGCGAGACCGTCGAGGTCAAGGCCGGGCTCGCCGAGGGCGACACGGTCCTGCAGTTCGTCCCCGGCAAGCAGGAGCAGTCCGACGAGGGCACGGACGAGGGCGGGGTGTTCGTCGGATGAGCCTGGTGCACGTCCGGGACCTCCGGAAGTCCGTGCCGCTGCCGGACGGGTCGACGCTCGAGATCCTGCGCGGGGTCGACCTCGACGTCGAGGCGGACAGCCGGGTCGCCATCGTCGGGCGGTCCGGATCGGGCAAGTCGACGCTCCTCAACGTCATCGGGCTGCTCGACACCCCGACCGACGGGCTGCACGAGTTCGACGGACGCGACGTCGGCCGCGCCGGGTCCGTCCGCCGCGACCGGATCCGCGGCGCCGACGTCGGCTTCGTCTTCCAGCAGTTCAACCTGCTGCAGGGTCGCACCGCGGTCGAGAACGTCGAGGTGCCCCTGCTCTACGCGAGCGGCCGCGCGTTCTGGTCGCGCCGCCGACTCGCGCTCGAGATGCTCGACCGGGTGGGGCTCGCCGACAAGGCGGACACGCAGCCGCACCGGCTCTCGGGCGGTGAGCAACAGCGCGTGGCGATCGCCCGCGCGCTCGTCCGCGCCCCGCGCCTGATCCTGGCCGACGAGCCGACCGGGGCGCTCGACGTCGACACCGGGCGGGTCGTGATGGAGCTGCTCGAGACCGTCGCGGCCGAGACGCGTGCGGCCCTGGTGACGATCACGCACGACCCCGCGGTCGCCGCCCGTGCGGACGTGGTGCACCGGATCGACCACGGGCTCGTGGCCGAGGGCGGTGCGCTCGTCCGTGCTGATCCGTCCGGTGCTGATCTGTCCGGTGCTGCTGCGTCCGCGATCGTCGGGGGCGTCGCGTGAACCGGCTGTTCACCACGGTCGTCGGCACGTTCGTCGAGTCGTGGCAGGAGCTCCGCGTGCACCGCGGCCGCGTCGTCCTCAGCCTGGTCGGCGTGACGATCGCCGTGGCGTCCCTCGCGGTCGTCGTCGGCTTCGGGTCGCTCGCCGAACGGGTCACCGCCGCGTTCAACGAGCAGTACGGCGGCCGACCCGCGACGTACTCGTTCAACGGTTCCACCACCGGCTCCGGATCCGCGGACCCCGCGGGGACGGCGGCCGTCGCGGACGCCGCTGCGCTCGACCGCGAGCTGCGCGCCGGAGCCGAGCGCTACGACGTCCGGTACACGTCCGAGGCCACGTTCGTGCAGCGCGACGTGCAGTTCCCGGACGGGGTCGCGCTCGTGCAGGGCACGACGGTCGACCCCGCGTACGCCGAGATGCACCGCGTGCGGCTCGCGTCGGGGGCGTGGTTCACCGAGCGGGACCGGGACCGCCTGGCCCCCGCGATCGTCGTCAACCGGGCGTTCCTCGAGCGGATCGGCAGCCCGGACATCGTGACCCACCCGGTCGTGCGACTGCCGGGGACGCCCGACGTCACCGCCGTCGTGATCGGCCAGGTGGTGTCGTCGGAGTACGACACCGATCCGTCCTTCTACCAGCTGGCGAACTCCGTCGCGACCGCGAACGCCGCGGTGTCGCCGGACCTCGGGGCGGGCCGGACCTTCCAGGCGTGGGTCCCGGCGGCCTCCGGCAAGGCCGTCGCCGAACGCATCGCCGCCGACGCCGAGCGTGCCCTCGGCCCCGGGTGGACCGTCTCCGCGGACCGGTCCGACGCGGCCGGTCAGGTGGACGGCGACCCGCTCGGCCCGCTCCGCTGGGTGATCGCGGGCGTCGCGGTCCTGGTCCTGGTGCTCGGTGGGCTCGGCCTGCTCAACGTGTCGCTCGTCAGCGTCCGCCAGCGCATCCGCGAGATCGGGGTGCGACGGGGCGTCGGTGCGACCGCCGGACGGATCTTCGTCGCGGTCCTGCTCGAGAACGTGCTCGGCACGCTCGTCGCGGGCGGCGTCGGCGTGATGGTCGGTGCCGCGCTGCTCGGGAACGACACCGTCCGCGGCCTCATCACGCAGGGCGTCGACGTGGGCGGGGCACCGTTCCCGGTCGAGGCCGCGCTCGTCGGGGTCGGGTCGGCCGTGCTCGTCGGGGCGCTCGCCGGGTTCCTGCCGGCGATCGTCGCGGTCCGCGTCAAGGTCATCGACGCGATCCGGTACTGATGGCGGGGCGACCGCGGAATGTCCCGAGCGGGGATTAGGGTCGTCCCCATGGCCGGAGGCACCAAGTCGACCACGCGTTCGCGCGCGTCATCGTCGTCCCGCGGGAGCGGGTCGCGTGGGACGTCGCGCACGCAGGCGACCACGAAGAAGCTGCCGCAGGCCGCACCGACGCCGGTGTTCCGCGAGCAGAACCCGATCGTGAGCGCCTGGCTCGGCATGGCCCACGGGGTCGGCGCGCTCTTCCGGCTGCTCGGCAAGGAGTCCCTCGAGAAGGACCAGCGCCGCGACGGCTTCCCGTTCCTGCTGTTCGTGCTCGCGATCGCGGGCGGCGTGGTCGAGTGGCTCAACCCGACGAACCCGGTGTCGGTCGCGCTCGACGCGTACACGTTCGGCGGGCTCTTCGGCCGGCTGGCAGTCGCGCTCCCGGTGATCATGATCGTCTTCGCCGGGTGGCTGTTCCGGCACCCCGCTTCGGTGCACGACAACACCCGGATCGGGATCGGGCTCGGGCTGATGCTCGTGTCGATCGCCTCGCTCTGCCACGTGTTCGGCGGACAGCCGAGCGCCGCGGACGGCATGGTCGCCCTCGCCGCGGCGGGCGGCGTGCTCGGCTGGGTCGTCATCAGCTGGCTCGTCGCGGTCGCCACGGTCTGGGTTGCGGTACCCGTCGCCGTGCTGCTGCTCGTGCTCTCCCTCTTCATCATCACCAAGACGCCGCCGAACAAGACCGGTCGACGGCTGCACGAGCTCTACGCCTACCTGTTCGGCGCCCCGGCGCCCGAGGCCGACCCGGCCGCCGACGCCGACGCTCCTGCTCCGCGGCCCCGCGGTCGCAAGCGCCAGCAGGGCGGCGAGGGCGACTTCCAGCTCTTCGACGACCTCGGCTTCGAGGGCGACCAGAAGTCCGGCGGCGACCAGCCCGAGGGCGGCACCGTCCCGTGGTGGCGGCGCAACGGCTCCGGTCGCGAGGAAGACCCCGCGTACGACACCCCGGTGCTGCCCGCGGCCGCGCCCGCGCCGACGTCCGAGCGCCCGAACGCGGGTGCCGCGGCCGGCCTGGTCGACCACACGCCGACCGAGCCCGGATCGGTGAACCTCAACGACTCCATCGAGCACGACCTCGAGGTCGCGGAGCGCGTGCTCCGCGACGCCGGGGTCGCCGTGCCCGACCACGCGGCGGCTGCGTCGGTCGTGGCTCCGGCTGCCACGCCGGCCGTCGCACCGGTCGCGCGCCCGGACGCCGGCGTCTCGCCGGTCGTGTCCGCCTCGGCACCCGCGTCGGTGCCGGACGCCGAACCGGCCGAGGACGACCTGCAGGGGCTCCCCGCCGCGGGCGCAGCGGACGAGGACCCGTCCGCGCCGTACCGACTGCCCGCAGCGACGACACTGAGCGCCGGGACGCCGTCGGTCGCCCGCAGCCAGGCGAACGACGACATCGTCGCCGCGATCACGGGCGTCCTCACGGAGTTCAAGGTCGACGCGAAGGTCACCGGCTTCTCCCGGGGCCCGACGGTCACGCGCTACGAGATCGAGCTCGGTCCGGGCGTCAAGGTCGAGCGGGTCACGGCGCTGTCGAAGAACCTGTCGTACGCGGTCGCGTCGAACGAGGTCCGCATCCTCTCGCCCATCCCCGGCAAGAGCGCGATCGGCGTCGAGATCCCGAACACCGACCGCGAGGTCGTCTCGCTCGGCGACGTCCTGCGCTCGAACGCGGCGCGGAAGTCCAAGCACCCGATGACGATCGGCGTCGGCAAGGACGTCGAGGGAGGCTTCGTCGTCGCGAACCTCGCGAAGATGCCGCACATGCTCGTCGCGGGCTCGACGGGCTCCGGCAAGTCGGTGTTCATCAACTCGATGATCACGTCGCTCCTCATGCGCGCGAAGCCGTCCGAGGTCCGGATGGTCCTCGTCGACCCGAAGCGCGTCGAGCTGTCGATCTACGCGGGGGTCCCGCACCTCATCACGCCCATCATCACGAACCCCAAGAAGGCGGCCGAGGCGCTGCAGTGGGTCGTGAAGGAGATGGACATGCGGTACGACGACCTGGCGTCGTTCGGCTTCCGCCACGTCGACGACTTCAACAAGGCCATCGAGAACAACGAGATCGTCCTGCCGGCCGGGAGCGAGCGGAAGCTCAAGCCCTACCCGTACCTGCTCGTCGTCGTCGACGAGCTCGCCGACCTCATGCTCGTCGCGCCCCGCGACGTCGAGGAGTCGATCGTCCGCATCACCCAGCTCGCCCGCGCTGCCGGCATCCACCTCGTGCTCGCGACGCAGCGCCCGTCGGTCGACGTCATCACCGGTCTTATCAAGGCGAACGTGCCGTCGCGCATCGCGTTCGCGGTGACGAGCGTCACCGACTCGCGCGTCATCCTCGACCAGCCCGGCGCCGACAAGCTCATCGGTCAGGGCGACGCGCTGTTCCTGCCGATGGGGTCCTCGAAGGCCGTCCGCGTGCAGGGCGCCTGGGTCCAGGAGAGCGAGGTCGCCGAGGTCGTCCAGCACGTCACCCGGCAGGCCCAGCCCGAGTACCGGCAGGACGTCGCCGCCGTGGTCGAGCGCAAGGAGATCGACGCGGACATCGGCGACGACCTCGAGCTGCTGCTCGCCGCGGTCGAGCAGGTCGTGTCGACGCAGTTCGGCTCGACGTCGATGCTCCAGCGCAAGCTCCGCGTCGGGTTCGCGAAGGCCGGTCGCCTGATGGACCTCATGGAGTCGCGGGACATCGTCGGCCCGTCCGAGGGGTCGAAGGCCCGCGACGTGCTCGTCACGCCGGACCAGCTGCCCGCCGTCCTCGCGAAGCTCCGCGGTGAGGAGCCGCCCGCCGAGCCGGCAGCGGCTCCCGCACCGGGCCCGGCGGCACCGGTCGCATCCGCGCCGACGTCGACGCCGCCGGACGAGGACCGCTACGGTACCGACCCGGTCGCCGACATGACGCGCGGGTACCCTGAGGAAGAGGACGGTCCGGACGAGGACGCCTGGGGACTGACGGGCAGGGAGTGACGACGTGACCAGCTCGCAGCACACCCGCTCGGCGGCCCGGTTCCCGTGGCGGGGCCGGTTGCTCCGCAAGGGCGAGGGACCGGCGTCGACCGCGAACGTCGCCAACGTCATCACCGTCGTGCGCATCCTGATGGCGCCGTTGTTCTTCGTGATGCTGCTCGCCGACGGCGGGCAGGACACGTCGCTGCGGGTGTGGGCCGCGGTCGTCTTCGTCGTGGCGATCGTCACCGACAGCGCGGACGGCATCATCGCCCGCCGCCAGAACCTGGTCACGGACTTCGGGAAGCTCGTCGACCCGATCGCCGACAAGGTGCTCATCGGCGGCGCCCTGGTCGCGCTGTCGATCCTCGGTGAGCTGCCCTGGATCGTGACCGTGCTGATCATGCTCCGCGAGATCGGCATCACCGTCTTCCGGTTCGCCGTCCTGTCGGACCGGGTGATCCCGGCGAGCCGCGGCGGCAAGGTCAAGACCGTGCTGCAGGCCGTCGCGATCACGCTCGCGCTGTTCCCGTGGTGGAACGTCGTCGGCGACCTCGCGCACTGGGTGAACGGCATCCTGATGACCGCCGCGCTCCTCGCCACCGTGATCAGCGGGGCCGACTACCTCTGGCAGGCCTGGAAGCACAACCGGACCGCCGCGTGACCGACGTCGCAGCGCTCGTCGCCGTGCTGACCGCCCGTGGCGAGACCGTGGCTGTGGCCGAGTCGCTCACGGGCGGCCTCGTCGTGGCGACCCTCGTCGGGGTCCCCGGGGCCAGCGTCGTCGTCCGCGGTGGTGTCGTGGCGTACGCGACGCCCGTCAAGCACACCGTGCTCGGCGTCTCGGCGGACCTCCTCGCCGAGCACGGGGCGGTCGACCCCGAGGTCGCCCGGCAGATGGCGAGCGGCGTCCGCACCGCACTCGCGGTCGACGGCGAGCCCGCCACGTGGGGGATCAGCACGACCGGTGTCGCCGGCCCGGACCCGCAGGACGGCAAGCCCGTGGGCACGGTGTTCGTCGGCATCGCGTCCGCGTCGGGCGCCGAGGCGTACGAACTCCACCTGGAGGGCGACCGCGAGGCAATCCGACAGGGCACGGTCTCCGAACTCCTGGCACGGATGTCGGCGACGGTGCGCAGCGGGGAATAGGCCCCGTTACCGCTGGGTTACATCCCACGCAATCTCCAGCAGGACGGCAGCCGGCGTCGCTAGCATGCTGCAACCGGCAACGTCACCGTTGCTGAACCCGACCACGGTCACCGGGACCAGGCGGGCGCGGAGACGACAGAGAGGAGGAGTTCTCATGGTTCTCGTTCGTCAGGAGATCGGCGACGTGCTGCGGGACTTCCGCTTGCAGAAGGGCCGGACCCTCCGTCAGGTCGCGTCCAAGGCCAGCGTTGCTCTCGGGTACCTGAGCGAGGTGGAGCGCGGTCAGAAGGAGGCCAGCTCCGAGATCCTCGCCTCCGTGGCCGACGCGCTCGACACGCCCATCTCGACCATCATGCGCGAGGTCGGCGACCGACTCGCGGTCGTCGAGGGACTCACCCCGGTCCCCGACACCCTGCCCGACGACCTCGTCGCCGAGTTCGACAACGACCTCGCGGTGCGCTGACCCCGTACCGCCCCACGGACGCCCCCGCCGATGCAGGCGGGGGCGCTCTGCTGTCCGGGGCGCTCGTTACGCTGGTCGGATGCGGGTGAGTGAGTTCTGGCGTGCCGTCGACCAGGTGTTCGGGGCGGCCTACGGCGCAGTGGTGACGCGGGACGTCGTGCTCGAGGAGCTGGGCGGGCGGTCCGCGGCGGACGCGCTCGACGCCGGGATCGATGCGCGTCGTGTGTGGGAGGCGCTGTGCGACTCGCAGGACGTGCCGCTCGACAAGCGGCACGGCAAGGGGCTCGCGGAACCGCGGGACTGACCCGGTCCGCACGACCCGAAACTATGTTCGGCGTGTTGCTCGAACGCGTGTTCGATCGGTGCTACGTTCCTCCACATCGGAGTTGCTCCGGATGTCCGTCCACAGGTGGCGCGTCGACCGGCAGTGATGTCGGTGGCCGGCCCTAGGTTCGAGTCATCGGGAACAGCCCGAAGCCTTGTCGCTCAAGTCCCGGCCCTGCAGCACCGGCCGGGGTGGACGCGACAGCCTACAGGCGGCCGACACCGAGCACGAAGGAGCACCACCATGCCATCACCCGCAGACCGCGAGAAGGCCCTCGAGACCGCACTCGCCCAGATCGACCGCCAGTTCGGCAAGGGCACCGTGATGCGCCTCGGGTCGGACGACCGCGCTCCGGTCGCCATCATCCCGACCGGTTCGGTCGCGCTCGACGTCGCGCTCGGCATCGGCGGACTGCCGCGCGGCCGCATCATCGAGATCTACGGCCCGGAGTCCTCCGGTAAGACGACCCTGACGCTGCACGCCATCGCGAATGCGCAGCGCGCCGGTGGCATCGCGGCCTTCATCGATGCGGAGCACGCGCTCGACCCCGAGTACGCGAAGAAGCTCGGCGTCGACATCGACGCGCTGCTCGTGTCCCAGCCCGACACCGGTGAGCAGGCGCTCGAGATCGCCGACATGCTCGTCCGTTCGGGTTCGATCGACCTGATCGTGGTCGACTCCGTCGCGGCGCTCGTGCCCCGCGCCGAGATCGAGGGCGAGATGGGTGACTCGCACGTGGGTCTGCAGGCACGTCTCATGTCGCAGGCGCTCCGCAAGCTCGCGGGTGGGCTGAACCAGACGCAGACGACGATGATCTTCATCAACCAGCTGCGCGAGAAGATCGGTGTGTTCTTCGGCAGCCCCGAGACCACCGCGGGTGGCAAGGCGCTCAAGTTCTACGCGTCGGTCCGTCTCGACATCCGTCGCATCGAGACCCTGAAGAGCGGCACGGACGCGGTCGGCAACCGCACGCGCGTCAAGGTCGTCAAGAACAAGATGGCGCCGCCCTTCAAGCAGGCGGAGTTCGACATCCTGTACGGCACGGGCATCTCGCGCGAGGGCTCGCTGCTCGACTTCGGTGTCGACCACGGCATCGTCAAGAAGTCGGGCGCCTGGTACACCTACGACGGCGACCAGCTGGGGCAGGGCAAGGAGAACTCGCGTTCGTTCCTGATCCAGAACGCCGACATCGCCGCCGAGATCGAGGGCAAGATCCTCGCGAAGCTCGGTGTTGGTGGCGCCAAGGCCGACGCCGACGACGCCAAGGTCGAGTCCATCGCGCCGAAGATCGCGGAGCGCAAGGGCGCGTGACGGACGAGCACGACCACGACGCAGACCTCGCGCCGGTGACCGACCTGTTCGGTGCGCGGTCGCGTCGTGGTCGCTCGGTTCCGCCGGTCGAGCGGCCCGACGGTCTCCCGCGCACCGCTGCGCCCTCCTGTGACGACGAGCGCTGGTCCGAGTCCGAGTCTGAGCACGAGGCCGGGGTCGGCGTGGGCGTGGGCGCCGAGAGCGACACGGCGTCAACGGGTGCGGCTGATGCCGATGCTCCCGTGCCGCCGCACGGTGCTCGTCCACGGGCGGAGTGGCTGTCACCCGTCGTCGGAGACGGCAGCGGCCGGAGTGCACGGTCGGAGCGGACCGGGTACGAGGCTCAGCGTGGGTACGACACCGAGACTGCGGACGCTGCGGCGGCGTCGGTGTTCTCGATCCGCGGGGGACAGGAGCTCGAACCCGACGAGGTTCCGCGACCGCTCGACGAGCAGCGTGCTGATGCCGAACGGGTGAGCATGCGGGCGCTCGGGCGGAAGGGGGTCAGCGAGTCCGAGATGCGTCAGGTGCTGACCAAGCAGGACCTCGACCCGGACGTCGTCGAACACGAGGTCGCACGGCTCGTCCGGGTCGGACTGCTCGACGACGTGGCACTGGCGACGGACCTGGTCGACCGGCTCCACGAGCGGAAGGGCCTCGGGCGCCAGGGGGTCGTCGCGGAGCTCCGTCGGCGCGGGATCGACCAGACGGCGATCGACGCTGCGCTCGAGGCGGCGGCGGACGACGCGGACGACGAGTTCGTCCGCGCGATCGAGCTCGCTCAGAAGCGGGCCGGGCAGCTCCGTGGGCTCGACCGCGCGACCGCCGAGCGACGTCTCAGCGGGTTCCTCATGCGCAAGGGCTACGGCTCCGGCGTGGTGCGGATCGCGGTCGAGCGCGCCCTCGATGGCGGCGGACGGCGACCACCCTCCGGGGGCGGGTCCGTCCGTTTCGAGTAGTCCCGCACCGACCTACACTGGGACGATCATGGCCACCGTCGACGCCCGCCCCCGCACCTACGAAGTCCGCACCTACGGGTGCCAGATGAACGTGCACGACTCCGAGCGCCTCAGCGGTTCGCTGCAGTCGGCCGGGTACGTCGCCGCCGACGACGAGCAGGCCGACGTCGTCGTGATCAACACCTGCGCGGTGCGCGAGAACGCGGACAATCGGCTCTACGGCAACCTCGGGCACCTGGCGGGTGTGAAGCGTGAGCACCCCGGCATGCAGATCGCCGTCGGCGGGTGCCTGGCGCAGAAGGACAAGAACGTCATCCTCGAGAAGGCGCCGTGGGTCGACGTCGTGTTCGGGACGCACAACATGGGGTCGCTCCCGACCCTGCTCGAGCGCGCACGGCACAACGACGAGGCGCAGATCGAGATCCTCGAGTCGCTCGACGTGTTCCCGTCGACGCTGCCGACGAAGCGCGACTCGACCTACAGCGGGTGGGTGTCGATCTCCGTCGGCTGCAACAACACCTGCACGTTCTGCATCGTGCCCTCGCTCCGCGGCAAGGAGAAGGACCGACGACCCGGGGACGTCCTCGCCGAGATCCAGGCGCTGGTCGACGACGGCGCGATCGAGGTCACGCTCCTCGGGCAGAACGTCAACTCGTACGGCGTCGAGTTCGGGGACCGCCAGGCGTTCAGCAAGCTCCTCCGTGCCGCCGGTGCGATCGAGGGGCTCGAGCGGATCCGCTTCACGAGCCCGCACCCGGCGGCGTTCACCGACGACGTCATCGACGCGATGGCCGAGACGCCGAACGTCATGCCGCAGCTGCACATGCCGCTGCAGTCCGGCTCCGACCGCGTGCTCAAGGCGATGCGTCGGAGCTACCGGAGCGAGCGCTTCCTCGGCATCCTGGACCGCGTCCGGGCGAAGATCCCGAACGCGGCGATCTCCACGGACATCATCGTCGGGTTCCCGGGCGAGACCGAGGAGGACTTCGCGGACACCCTGCGCGTCGTCGAGCAGTCCCGGTTCGCGTCGGCCTTCACCTTCCAGTACTCGATCCGTCCCGGCACCCCGGCGGCGACGATGCCGGACCAGCTGCCGAAGGCCGTCGTGCAGGAACGCTACGAGCGACTCATCGCGCTGCAGGACCGGATCACCGCCGAGGAGCACGCGAAGCAGGTCGGTCGCACCGTGCAGGTGCTCGTCGCCACGGGCGAGGGCAAGAAGGACGACGCCGCCCACCGGCTGTCCGGGCGCGCGGAGGACTCCCGGCTCGTGCACTTCTCGGTCCCGGCCGACTCCGCCGTGCCGCGTCCCGGTGACGTCGTCACGGTCGAGGTCACCCGTGCGGCCCCGCATTTCCTGATCGCCGACAACGACGGGCCCCTGCAGATCCGTCGCACCCGTGCGGGCGACGCCTGGGACCGTGCGCAGGCGGAGAGCTGCGGCGTCCCGACCCCGGCGACCGCCGGTGCGGCCGCGGGACCGCGGCCGGTCTCGCTCGGTCTGCCGTCGCTCCGTGTCGGGCGCTGAGCCCCAGTTGCTCGAGGGCCTGGCGCTCGACGGCCGGTCGTCGGACCCTGCCGCGGTCGACCTGATCGCGGTCGTCGGCGCGACGGGGACCGGCAAGTCCGAGTTCGCCCTGGCGATCGCCGAACAGCTCGCCCGGTCGGGACGTCCTGCGGAGATCGTCAACGCCGACGCGATGCAGCTCTACCGCGGCATGGACATCGGCACGGCGAAGCTCAGCGTCGCGGAACGCCGAGGGGTCCCGCACCACCAGCTCGACGTGCTCGACGTGACCGACGAGGCGAGCGTCGCGGCGTACCAGGGCGACGCCCGAGCCGACGTCGAACGGGTCACGGGCTCCGGTGCCGTGGCGCTCCTCGTCGGCGGCAGCGGACTCTACGTGTCGTCGGTGCTCTTCGACCTCGCGTTCCCGGGCACGGACCCCGAACTGCGCGCGCGGCTCGAGCACGAGCACGCCGAACTCGGACCCGGTGTCCTCGTCGAGCGGCTCCGGGCGCTCGACCCCGCCGCTGCAGCCGGCGTCGACCAACGCAACCCGCGGCGCCTGATCCGCGCACTCGAGATCGCGAGCCGATCCGAGGCCGTGACCCCGAGCCTCCCGTCCGCGCCCCGCGCCTGGCGACCCGCCCGGATCCTGCACCTGCACCGCGAACGCACCGGACTCGTCGCGTCACTGCACGAGCGTGCCGCGCGGATGTTCGACCGGGGGCTCGTCGACGAGGTCGCGGCGCTCCGCGACCACGGGTTGGAGCAGGGGAAGACCGCCCGCGCCGCGATCGGGTACGCGCAGGCGCTCGACGTGCTGCACGGGCGGGCGACTCGGGACGACGCCGTCGAGGCAACCGCGGTGGCGACCCGCAAGTACGCCCGGCGGCAGATCTCGTGGTTCAAGCGGTACGCCGACGCCGAGGTGCTCGACGTGACCGGGACGGACCTCGCGGGCCTCCGGGAGGCGGCCCGTAGGATCGTCCCGTGACCGAACTGCACTTCACCAAGGGCCAGGGCACCGGCAACGACTTCGTCCTGTTCGCCGACCCCGATGCGACGGTCGACCTGACCCCCGAGCGGATCCGGGCCATCGCGGACCGTCGGTTCGGCGTCGGCGGCGACGGCGTGATCCGGGCCGTCCGGTCCGAGGCGCTGCCGGAGGGACGGGCGCTCGTCGCGGTCGCGCCCGAGGCGACCTGGTTCATGGACTACCACAATGCCGACGGCTCGGTCGCGGAGATGTGCGGCAACGGCATCCGGGTGTTCGCGCGGTACCTGACCGAGTCGGGGCTCGTCGACCTCGCACCGGGGGAGACGCTGACCGTCGGCAGCCGCAAGGGCCTGGTCGACATCCAGCGGACCACGAACGGGTTCTCGGCGGACCTGGGCCGGTGGGGGCTCGGCATCGAGGGCGGCGGCGCGAACGACGTCATGGTCCGGGCGCGGGAGCTCGACGGCGCACGACCCGGCCTCGGCATCGACGTGGGGAACCCGCACGTCGTCGTCGCGGTCGCGACCGAGGACGAGCTCGCCGGACTCGACCTGACCTGGATCCCCGTGCTCGACCCGGCACCGGCGGCCGGGGCGAACGTCGAGTTCGTGCTTCCCGGCGACCCGCTGGTCAAGGACGGCGTCGGCGAGATCACGATGCGGGTGCACGAGCGCGGGAGCGGCGAGACGCTGTCGTGCGGGACCGGTGCGGTCGCGGCAGCGCTGGCGACCCGGTACTGGGCGGGGCCCTCGGCGCCGGACACCTGGCGTGTCCGGGTCCCAGGCGGGGTCGTCACGGTACGGATGTTCGCGGCCGAGGACGGGGAGCACGTGGCGCTCGCGGGGCCGGCAGAGCTGGTGTTCTCGGGGGACCTGACGGTCTGAGGCTGTCGGCGCCGTGGTCGGGCGCGGCGCGGCGCGGGGCGGGCTGGGGCTCGGCGCCGGGGTTCGGCGCCGGGGTCGTTCTGCGCGAGGGAGGCCGATCTGCTCGACGGAGACGGTTCCGCGCGTCGGAGGTCGTTCGTCCTGACCGAGTACGCGCGATTCGTCCTCCCATGTCGGGCGTGATGGGAACGATCGACCACGCCCATGAGGCACCGCAGCGCCCGCGAGACGCCGCGTTGCTCGCGAGACGCCGCGCCACGGTCGAGACGCCGCGCCACGGTCGAGACGCCACGGCTTCGCCGGGCGTCTCGCGTGATCGGAGGCGTCTCGAGCACGCCGGGGTGTCACCGGCGCAACGAGCACCGAGCCGGGCGGGCAGCCCGGACCACCGAGCCGGTGTGCCGGCACCCCGGAACAGCACGATCGGCCAGCGAGCAGGACGGACCAGCCCCGCCTCACTCCGCCGCGGCTGTGTCCTCTGCCACGCGGTGCACCCGGATCACCCGGAAGCCCTTGTCCGTCGTCGCCCGGGCGACCCGGAACCCGGCACCGAGCGTGTCCCCGAGCCAGCGCTGCAGCGAGTCGCCACCGAGGTCCTTCGACACGACGAGCCACGCGTCGCCCTCGACCTCGAGCCGGGGGAGCCAGGTGAGCAGGATCTCGTGCAGCTCGTCCTTCCCGACGCGGATCGGCGGGTTGGACCAGATCGTCCGGAAGCGCAGGTCGGCGGGGATCTCCGACGGCAGGCCGACCGTCACGTTCGCGACGCCGGCCGCGGCGGCGTTGTCGCGCGCCAGCCCGAGCACCCGCTCGTTGACGTCCACGCCCCACACGTGCGCGTCCGGCGACTCGAGCGCCATCGTGATCGCGATGGGTCCCCAGCCGCAGCCGACGTCGAGCAGGGCGCCCGACGACGCGGGCGGCGGCACCGACCCGAGCAGGACGCGTGTGCCGCGGTCGACGCCGTCCGGGCTGAACACCCCGGCAGCGGTGGTCAGGGTCAGCGGCTTGCCGGCGAGCGTGACGTGCACCTGGCGCGCACGGGTCTCCGACGACGGGTTCGCGGAGAAGTAGTGCTCGTTCGCCATGGAAGAACCGTACCGGGACCCCCGTGTGTCCCGGGCGTGGCGGCGGTACCCTGTGGAGAAGATGACGGAAACCACCATGAACGACGGACGATCCGACGACAGCGCCGAAGGTGTCGTGGAACGCGTCCTCCGCAACGCGGACTCGAAGGCATCGTCTGCGATCTTCGCCCCAGCGCAGGCGATCCAGACCCGATCGGTCGACGAGCACGGCTGGGCCGGCGACGGCGACCAGTACGAACGCGAGGACCGGGCGGCCCTGCGCCGTGTCACCGGCCTCTCCACCGAACTCCAGGACGTCACCGAGGTCGAGTACCGGCAGCTCCGGCTCGAGCAGGTCGTCCTCATCGGCGTGTACCCCCAGGGCAGCGCGCAGGACGCCGAGAACTCCCTCCGCGAGCTCGCCGCCCTGGCCGAGACCGCGGGTGCCGTGGTGCTCGACGGGCTCCTGCAGCGCCGTCCGACCCCCGACCCCTCCACGTACCTCGGCAAGGGCAAGGCCGAGGAACTCGCGATGGTCGTCAAGGCCACCGGCGCGGACACGGTTATCGCCGACACCGAGCTCGCACCCTCGCAGCGTCGCGCGCTCGAGGACGTCGTCAAGGTCAAGGTGATCGACCGAACGGCCGTGATCCTCGACATCTTCAGCCAGCACGCCTCCACCCGCGAGGGCAAGGCGCAGGTCGAACTCGCGCAACTGCAGTACCTGCTCCCGCGCCTGCGCGGTTGGGGTGAGTCGATGTCCCGGCAGGCCGGTGGACAGGTCTCCGGCGGTGCGGGCATGGGTTCCCGTGGCCCCGGTGAGACGAAGATGGAGCTCGACCGCCGGAAGATCCACACCCGGATGGCGAAGCTCCGGCGCCAGATCGCCGGCTTCACCCCGGCCCGCGAGGCGAAGCGTGCCGACCGAGCCCGGAACGAGGTGCCGAGCGTCGCGATCGCCGGGTACACCAACGCCGGCAAGTCGTCGTTGCTCAACCGCCTGACGAGCGCCGGCGTGCTGGTGCAGAACCAGCTGTTCGCCACGCTCGACGCGACCGTCCGCCGCACCGAGAGCACCAAGGGGCGCGAGTTCACGTTCGTCGACACCGTCGGCTTCGTGCGCAACCTGCCGCACCAGCTGGTCGAGGCGTTCCGGTCCACACTCGAGGAGGTCGGCCAGGCCGACGTCATCGTGCACGTCGTGGACGGCTCGCACCCGGACCCGGCCGCGCAGCTCGCCACGGTCCGCGACGTGATCGGCGACGTCGGCGCGCGCGACATCCCCGAGGTCGTCGCCTTCAACAAGGCGGACCTGATCGACGACGCGCAGCGCCTCGTGCTCGTCGGCCTGGTCCCGGACGCCGTCTTCGTCTCGGCGCGCACGGGCGAGGGCGTCGCCGAGCTCCTGGCGGCGATCGAGGACCGTCTGCCGGAACCGGACGTCGACCTCACGGTCGTCATCCCCTACGACCGTGGCGACCTGGTGTCCGCCCTGCACGACGCGGGCGCGGTCGAGACGACCGACTACGTCGAGGACGGCACCCGACTGCGCGTCCGCGTCTTCCAGCGGCAGGTCGCGGAGCTCGACCCCTACGTGGTGGCGCCCGTCACCACGGCCTAGTCGCCGGACCCACACCGGGACGGACAGGAGGCACGGTGCCAGCTGGCACCGTGCCTCCTGTCCGTCTGCGGGTTGCGATCAGAGCGGGTCGCGGTCAGAGCGAGCGGAGCACCGCGACGACCTTGCCGAGGACCGTCGCCGCGTCACCGAGGATCGGCTCGAACGCCGAGTTCCGGGGGAGCAGCCAGGTGTGGCCGTCGCGCTGGCGGAAGACCTTGACGGTGGCTTCCTCGTCGAGCATCGCCGCGACGACGTCACCGTTCTCTGCGGTCTGCTGCGACCGGACGACGACCCAGTCGCCGTCGCAGATGGCGGCGTCGATCATCGACTCGCCCACGACCTTGAGCATGAACAGGTCACCCGTGCCGACGAGCTGACGGGGGAGCGGCACGATCTCGTCGACGTGCTGCTCGGCCGTGATCGGCACACCGGCGGCGATCCGGCCGACGAGGGGCACGAGCGTCGTGGCGTCGACGTCCGGGGTCTGGACGTCCGGGTTCGGCTCGTCGACCAGGACCTCGAGCGCTCGGGGACGGTTCGGGTCGCGACGGATCCAGCCGCCGAGCTCGAGTTGACCGAGCTGGTGGGAGACGCTCGACAGGGACGACAGGCCGGCGGCGTCGCCGATCTCCCGCATGCTCGGCGGGTAGCCGCGGCTGGCGATGGACGCGCGGATCGCGTCGAGGATCGCCTGCTGCTTCGCCGTCAGCGGCTTCTGGCTCCGCAGTTCGTCCGCCACGTCGGGCCGCCCTTCGTCGGTGTCTGGACGTGATCGCCGCGGATGTCGGTGGTACCCGCTTGACTCGTCCCAGTCGATCGAAACAGTATCCGACCGTCCCACGCCGGACAAACACCTGTTCGAGCGTGTCGGCAAGAAATCCCGCAGAAATCCCTCCCTGGGACTTGTGCGGCCTCCGGTTCGAAAGTATGTTCGGTACACGACTTCGGTTCACCGAACGGGAAGGCAGAACGACATGAGCACCATCGCCATCGCTGACACCCAGCGCACCGCGACGCCCGCCGTCCGGACGCGCCTGCGCCTCACGCGCCGTGGACGGGTCGTCCTCACGACGCTCGCCGCGCTCCCGGTCGCTGTCGGCATCCTCCTCGCTGTGATCAACGGCGGCCAGGCCTCCGCCGGTGACGCCTCGCGCGCCGGGGCTCCCGTCCACTTCGAGACCGTCACGGTGCAGCCGGGCGAGACCCTGTGGTCGCTCGCCGAGCAGACCGCGCCCGACGCCGACCCGCGCGACTTCGTGCAGGACGTCGTCAGCCTCAACGCGCTCGACAGCTCGACGCTCCAGGCGGGCGAGCAGATCGCGATCCCGGCGAAGTACTCCGCGGGCAACTGACCTGCCGATCGTCCACGTGGCCGAGACCGTCCGGACGGCCGGTCGTCCGCACGGCAGCGCGGCCTACGATGGATCGGTGGCAACCACGCTCGACGACCTCCCGATCCGCGACGACCTCCGTGGGCAGAGCCCCTACGGTGCCCCGCAGAAGCACGTGCGGGTGCAGCTCAACGTCAACGAGAACACGCATCCGGTGCCGCAGGACGTCGCCGACGACATCGTGGAGTCGATCCGTCAGGCGCTGAGGACGGTGAACCGCTACCCCGACCGGGAGTTCACCGAGCTGCGCCAGTCGCTCGCCGCGTACCTCGGGCACGGTCTGACCGCCGAGCAGCTCTGGGCGGCGAACGGGTCGAACGAGGTCCTGCAGCAGCTCCTCCAGGCGTTCGGTGGCCCGGGCCGGAGCGTGCTCGGGTTCCCGCCCACCTACTCGATGCACTCGATCCTGGCGTCCGGCACCGGCACGACGTGGATCCCCGCGCAGCGCGACGACGAGTTCCGCATCTCGCCCGAGACCGTCGTGGCCGCCATCCGCGAGCACCAGCCCGACATCGTCTTCCTGTGCGGGCCGAACAACCCGACCGGGACGCCCCTGTCGATCGACACCGTCCGCGCCGCGTACGACGCGACCGACGGCATCGTGATGGTCGACGAGGCCTACGCGGAGTTCATGCCCGCCGACGTGCCGAGCGCCGTCTCGCTGCTCCCGGGGCGTGAGCGGCTCGTGGTGTCGCGCACGATGAGCAAGGCGTTCGCGTTCGCGGGCGCCCGGGTCGGGTACCTCGCGGCCGACCCGGCCGTCATCGATGCGATCCGGCTCGTCCGGCTGCCGTACCACCTGTCCGCGCTGACGCAGGCGGCCGCCGTCGCGGCGCTCCGCCACGCGCCGGAGATGCTGGCGATGGTCGACGACATCAAGGAACAGCGCGACCGCATGGTCACCGAGCTCGGCGCGATGGGGTACCGCACGTACGAGACCTGGTCGAACTTCGTCCTGTTCGGCGGCGTCGCGGACCCGAACGCCGCGTTCGAGGCCCTGCTCGACCAGGACGTGATCGTCCGCGACCTCGGCATCCCGAACCACCTCCGGGTGAGCGCGGGGACCGAGGAGGAGACCACCGCGTTCCTCGACGCGATGCGCCGCGTGGCCGCCGTCCAGCCCCCGGTTAGGCTGGACGCATGACCGCCCGTACCGCCTCCGTCAGCAGGAGCACGAGCGAGTCGAGCATCGAGCTCTCGCTCGACCTGGACGGCACCGGCTCGTCCGACGTCTCGACGAGCGTGCCGTTCTTCGACCACATGCTGACCGCGTTCAGCAAGCACTCGCTCATCGACCTGCGGGTGCGCTCGACGGGCGACACCGAGATCGACGTGCACCACACGGTCGAGGACACCGGCATCGTGCTCGGGCAGGCGCTCAAGCAGGCCCTGGGAGACCGGTCCGGCATCGGCCGGTACGGCGACGCCCTCGTGCCCCTCGACGAGGCGCTGGCACAGGCGGTCGTCGACGTCTCCGGCCGTCCGTTCCTCGTGCACTCGGGGGAGCCCGCCGGCTTCGAGTTCCACCGCATCGGCGGGCACTTCACCGGGTCGATGGTCCGCCACGTGTTCGAGGCCATCACGTTCAACGCCGGCATCACCGTGCACGTCCGTGTGCTCGAGGGCCGGGACCCGCACCACATCGCCGAGGCCGAGTTCAAGGCCTTCGCCCGGGCGATGCGCAAGGCGGTCGAGCTCGACCCGCGCGTCGACGGCATCCCGTCGACCAAGGGCGCCCTGTGACCGGCACCGACCGACCCGGCACCGACCGGCCTGCGTCCGGCAGTCCCGAGACCGAGCCGTCGGGCGCGCGGCCGAACGTCGTCGTCCTCGACTACGGCTCCGGCAACGTGCACTCCGCCGCGAAGGCCCTCGAGCGCGCCGGGGCGGACGTGACGCTGAGCGCCGACAAGCAGACCGCGCTGCGCGCCGACGGGCTGCTCGTCCCGGGCGTGGGTGCGTTCGCTGCAGTCGTCGACCAGCTCGAGGGCGTGCACGGCGGCGAGATCGTCGACCACCGCCTGGCCGGCGGGCGTCCGGTGCTCGGCATCTGCGTCGGCATGCAGGTCATGTTCGCGCGTGGGGCCGAACGCGGCGCCGACGTCGAGGGTCTGGCACAGTGGCCCGGGACGGTCGAGCCGCTCGAGGCCGACGTCCTGCCCCACATGGGCTGGAACACCGTCCAGGCGCCCGAGGACTCGGTCCTGTTCGACGGGCTGCACGACGAGCGCTTCTACTTCGTGCACTCCTACGGCGTCACCGACTTCCCGCTCGACGCATACGGCCCGTTCCGCGCGCCCCGGCTGACCTGGGCCGAGCACGGCCAGCGGTTCGTCGCCGCGGTCGAGAACGGGCCGCTGACCGCCACCCAGTTCCACCCCGAGAAGTCCGGCGAGCCGGGCATCCAGCTCCTCCGGAACTGGGTCCGCTCACTCTGAGTGACCAGCGACCAGCGGCCAGCGACAGCCCCGGCCCACGCCCACGCCCGCACGACCCCCGACAGGACCATGACCGACCTCACCTCCGCCCCGCCCCTCGTCCTGCTCCCCGCCGTCGACGTGGTCGACGGCCAGGCCGTCCGCCTCACCCAGGGCGAGGCCGGCAGCGAGACCTCGTACGGCGACCCCGTCACCGCCGCCCGCACGTGGCGGGAGCAGGGCGCCGAGTGGATCCACCTCGTCGACCTCGACGCGGCGTTCGGTCGCGGCGACAACCGACAGGTGATCGCCCGCGCGATCGACGAGGTCGAGGGGGTCTCCGTCGAGCTCTCCGGCGGCATCCGCGACGACGCCTCGCTCGAGGCCGCCCTCGCGACCGGCGCCGCCCGCGTGAACCTCGGCACCGCCGCGCTCGAGCAGCCCGAGTGGGCCGCCCGGGTGATCCAGCAGTACGGCGAGCAGATCGCCGTCGGGCTCGACGTCCGCGGGACGACCCTCGCGAGCCGCGGGTGGACCGAGGACGCCGGCGACCTGTGGGAGGTCCTCGACCGGCTCGAGGCCGCCGGGTGCGCGCGCTACGTGGTGACCGACGTGACGAAGGACGGCACGCTGCAGGGCCCGAACGTGGAGCTCCTCCGTGCGGTCTGCGACCGGACCGACCAGCCCGTCGTGGCCTCCGGCGGCATCTCGAACCTCGACGACCTGCGGGCCCTCCGCGAGCTCGTCCCGCACGGGCTCGAGGGCGCGATCATCGGCAAGGCGCTCTACTCCGGCGCGTTCACGCTCCCGGCCGCCCTCGACGTCGCCGGGGCGTAGCGCGCGGTGGCGGGCATCTCGAACGGCCGCGGCACGGGACCCGAGCCGACGGACGACGCCGCGCACACCCCCGGTGGTGCCGCCGACTCCGCGGGCAACCCCTGGGCCGGACGGACGTTCGACGCGCACGACACCGCGTACGACGAGGACGACGGCCTCGCCGACCCCGCGGTGGTCGCCGCGATCGCCGGGCTGCAGCAGGGCGGCTCGCAGCGCGCCGTGGTGGACGCGCTCCGGACCGCGCGGCTCCTCATCCCGCTCGTCGCCGAGGCCGGGGACGTCGGCCACACGCCCGAGGGCAAGCTCGTCGACAAGACCCAGGAGCTGTCCATCGTGACGGTCGCCGGGCCGGACGGGCGGAGGGTCATGCCGGCGTTCACGTCGGCCGAGGCGATGCGGTCGTGGGACCCGACGGCGCGGCCCGTGCCGGCGGACACGCGGCGCGTGGCGATGGCTGCGGCGAGCGAGGAGACCCAGCTCGTGGTCCTCGACCCGACGGCGCCGACCGAGTTCGTGCTGCGCCGACCGGCCGTGTGGGCGATCGGCCAGGACGTGCCGTGGACCCCGTGCTTCGAGGACCCGGAGGTCGCCCGGGCGTTCGCGGACTCCGTGGCCGACGAGCCGGCGATCGCGCGGGTCGAGCTGTCGCCGGGGGACCCGCTCGGTCGGTTCGCCGGGGCCGAGTTGACGGTGGGCCTCGCGCTCCACCCCGGTCTCGACCAAGGTGACGTGCAGGCCCTCGTCGGCCGCCTTCAGCAGCGCTGGACGGCGGACACCGTCGTCGCGGAACGCGTGGACAGCATGCGGGTGGCGCTGCGCCGCGCGTGAGTCGCGCCTCCAGGCCGGGAGGCGCGTGGCGCGCCCGCCCCGCCGGTCGCGCCGGGACGTCGGCGGCCCGCCGGTAGCATGACGGGGTGAGCACCAACCCGACGACCAGCCCCGGCACCGGCGAGACCCCGGTCGGCCCCACCGGGCGGCCCGTGCGGCAGTTCCCCGTCCCCGAGGAACTCGACGGCCACGGGCCGGCTCGCATCATCGCGCTCTGCAACCAGAAGGGCGGCGTCGGCAAGACCACGACGTCGATCAACCTCGGCGCCACGTTGGCCGAGTACGGCCGTCGCGTCCTCGCCGTCGACTTCGACCCGCAGGGCGCCCTGTCCGCCGGCCTCGGCGTGCGGACCCACGACATCCCCACGGTCTACGACCTGCTGATGGGTTCGGTGAAGGACCCGAACCAGGTCATCCAGCCGACGAACGTCCCGCTGCTCGACGTCATCCCCGCGAACATCGACCTGTCCGCGGCCGAGGTCCACCTGGTGAACGAGGTCGCGCGGGAGCAGATCCTGGCGAGCGTCCTCCGCAAGGTCGCGAACGACTACGACGTGATCCTCGTCGACTGCCAGCCGTCCCTCGGCCTGCTGACGGTGAACGCGCTGACGGCCGCGCACGGCGTGCTCATCCCGCTCGAGTGCGAGTTCTTCGCGCTCCGCGGCGTCGCGCTGCTCATCGAGACGATCGACAAGGTACGGGACCGGCTGAACCCGGCGCTGCAGCTCGACGGCATCCTCGCGACGATGTACGACTCGCGGACGCTGCACTCGCGCGAGGTCATGGAGCGCGTCGTCGAGACCTTCGACGACCGGGTGCTCGACACGGTGATCGGCCGCACGGTGAAGTTCCCGGACGCCACGGTGTCGGCGCGCCCGATCACGCAGACGGCCCCGGACCACGCCGCCGCCCACGCGTACCGGCAGCTGGCACGGGAGCTCGTCGAGCGTGGCGCCGTCGCCTGACCCGGCGGCCGCCACCGGGTTCCGCGTCCGGCTGTCGAACTTCGACGGCCCGTTCGACCTGCTCCTGTCGCTCATCACGAAGCACGAGCTGGACATCACCGAGGTGTCGCTCGGCGCCGTGACGGGTGAGTTCATCGCGTACGTCCGCCAGGCGGAGTCCGCCGACGAGCTCGACGAGGCGAGCGAGTTCCTCGTCGTCGCGGCGACGCTGCTCGACCTGAAGATCGTCGGGCTCCTGCCCCAGGGCGAGCTCGTCGACGCCGAGGACGTCGCCCTGCTCGAGGCGCGGGACCTGCTGTTCGCCCGGCTGCTGCAGTACCGGGCGTTCAAGCAGGCCGCGGAGTGGTTCGGGGAACGGTGGCAGGAGGAGTCCCGACGGCACGTGCGTCGTGTGCGGCTCGAGGAACGGTTCCGGGCCCGGACGCCGGAGCTCGTGTGGACGCTGTCGGTGCAGGACTTCGCCGCGCTGGCGATGCTGGCGTTCGCGCCGCGGGAGATCCCGACCGTCGGACTCGACCACCTGCACGCGCCGCTCGTGAGCATCCGGGAGCAGGCCGCGATCGTCGTCTCGCTCCTCCGCACACGCGCCGACGAGGACGT
Organism: Curtobacterium sp. Csp1; assembly: GCF_013347185.1. Classification (NCBI taxonomy): domain Bacteria; kingdom Bacillati; phylum Actinomycetota; class Actinomycetes; order Micrococcales; family Microbacteriaceae; genus Curtobacterium; species Curtobacterium sp. Csp1. Next base: position 3,630,428 of record NZ_CP054594.1, on the reverse strand, counting down.
CTCGTTCCGCGACCTGGTCGCCGGGGTCACGGAGACGGGTATCGTGGTGGCTCGCTTCCTGGCGATCCTGGAGCTGTACCGGAACGCGTCGATCTCGTTCGAGCAGGCCGAACCGCTCGGGGAGCTCACACTCCGGTGGACCGCCGAGGACTGGTCCGACGAGAGCCTCGCGAACCTGGGAGCCGACTATGACGGATGACGCCGTGCACCGCACCGCCGCCCACGTCGCGCACGACGGCGGGGCCGGAGCCGAGCCCGGGGGAGCGGACGAACTCGACGCCGCGCCGCCCACCGCACCCCACGCCGCGCCGCTCGACGTCGCGGTCGACCGGCAGATCGAGGCGATCCTGATGATCGCGGACGAGCCCCAGTCGCTCGTGTCGCTCGCAGCAGCCGTCGGCGCACCCGTGCCCGTCGTCCGCCAGGCGGTGGAGCGGCTCGTCGCCGACTTCGACGGGCTGGTCGGGACCGTCCGTCGCGGCTTCGAACTCCGCGAGGTCGGCGGTGGCTGGCGCTTCTACGTCCGTGCCGACCTGGACGCCGTGGTCGAGCAGTTCGTCGAGGCCGAGCGTCCGGCGCGCCTGTCGCAGGCCGCGCTCGAGACCCTCGCGGTCGTCGCCTACAAGCAGCCGATCACCCGGTCACAGATCGCGTCGATCCGTGCCGTGAACGTCGACGGGGTGGTGCGCACGCTCGTGGCGCGCGGCCTCATCGAGGAGTCGTTCACTGATGCGGAAACCGGCGCCATCAACTACGTCACGTCCGACCTGCTCCTGCAGCAGCTCGGCATCAACTCGCTCGACGAGCTGCCGCTCATCTCGCCCCTCCTGGAGGACGGCGCCGGCGGCTTCGAGCAGAACGAAGGGACCCCCGATGGCCGCACATGAGGACGAACGACGAGGCGGGTCGCGAGACCGCGCCGGTTCCGGTCGCGACAGCAGGCCTGGAGGCGCGTCACGCGACCGCACCGCCGGCTCCGGTCGCGCGGGTGGCCGGTCCGGCGACGACCGCGGTGGGCACCGCGGCCGTGACGACCGCGGTACCGGTGGGTTCCGTGGGCGTGACGAACGTGGTGGGTCGGACCGTCGGTCGGAGGACCGCGGCGGGTACCGCGGCCGGGACGACCGCGGTACCGGTGGGTACCGGGGCCGCGACGACCGCGGCGGGTCGGACCGTGGCGGGTACCGCGGCCGTGACGACCGTGCCTCCGGTGGGTTCCGTGGGCGTGACGAGCGTGGTGGGTCGGACCGTCGGTCGGAGGACCGGGGCGGGTACCGCGGCCGTGACGAGCGCCCGGCTGGTGGGTACCGCGGCCGTGACGAGCGTCCCGCCGGTGGGTACCGCGGGCGTGACGAGCGTCCTGCCGGTGGGTACCGCGGCCGCGACGAGCGTCCCGCCGGTGGGTACCGCGGCCGTGACGAGCGTCCTGCCGGTGGGTACCGCGGCCGCGATGACCGGCGCGAGGATGACCGGGGCCGCTTCGTCGGACGCGGCGAGGACCGGCGCGCGAGCGAGCGCGGCGGGTTCGTCCGACGTGACGACGACCGTGGCGCACCCCGTGGTCGGGACGACCGGAGCCGCGACGACCGCGGCGGACGCGACGACCGCGCCGGTGGCGGGTACCGCGGGCGCGACGACCGCGCCGGCGGCGGGTACCGCGGACGTGACGACGAACGACGCGGGGGAGACCGCCGCGTCGCCGGACGCCGTGACGACCGCCGCGACGACCGGCGCGACGACCGCCGAGACGACCGCCGTGACCCCGCCCGCGAGGACCGCCGCAGCCCCGACGGTCGCCCGAGCACCGTCTGGCACAACGGCCGCCGCTACGTCGGCGGCACCACGACCGCCCGGAACGCCGACCGCCCGAGTGGCGTCGGGAACCGCGGCGTCGGGAACCGCGGCGCCGGGAACCGTGCCGCCGGCAGCCGCGGCACCGCGCCGCGCGCGGACACGACGCCGCACCCGGAGGGTGCACGCGACCCCCAGGGCGCACCGCTCGAGGGCACGCCCGAGCGCCCCGTGATCCCGGACTGGGACGCGTCGGGGGCGAGCGTGTCCGACGGGGGCGGGGCGAGCCTCCAGGCCGACGGTGAGCGCCTGCAGAAGGTGATCGCCGCTGCGGGCGTGGCGTCCCGACGGGTCGCGGAGAACCTGATCGTCGAGGGCCGCGTGACGGTCAACGGCGAGGTCGTCGACGCGCTCGGTCGCCGGGTCGACCCCGCGGCCGACGAGATCGCGGTCGACGGCGTGCCGGTGCAGGGCGACGCCTCGCGGCGGTACGTCCTGCTCAACAAGCCGGTCGGGATCGTGTCGAGCCTGCAGGACGAGCGGGGGCGGCGTGACCTGTCCGAGTTCGTCGACCGCTACGAGGAGCGCCTGTTCAACGTCGGCCGGCTCGACGCCGAGACCTCGGGGCTGCTCGTGCTGACGAACGACGGCGACCTGGCGCACGTGCTCGCGCACCCGTCGTTCGGCATCACGAAGACGTACATCGCGAAGGTCCGCGGCAACGTGAACCCCGGGACCGTACAGCGCCTGCTCGACGGCGTCGAGCTCGAGGACGGGCCGATCGCGGCGGACAAGGTCCGGCTGCTCGAGTCGGCGAAGGGCGAGTCGCTCGTCGAGATCACGCTGCACTCCGGGCGCAACCGGATCGTCCGTCGCATGCTCGAGGCGGTCGACCACCCGGTCACCGACCTGGTGCGTCGGTCGTTCGGTCCGCTGCACCTCGGGTCGCTGCCCGTCGGCAAGACGCGCGAGCTGTCCACCGTGGAACTCGGCAAGCTCCTCCGCATCGCGCGCGAGGCCCGGGGTTCTGCACAGGCCGGGCCGGACGAGGAGTCCGCCGACTGACCGTCGGTAGGCTTGCCGGGTGACCGACGCCCTCGCACCGCTCGCCGAACCGGACATCGACCGGCGGCTCCGCGGACCCGTGCGCGTCGTCGGCGCCGGGCTCCTCGGGGCCTCGATCGGACTGGCGCTGCGCGAGAAGGGCGTCGACGTCGTCCTCGACGACGTGTCCCCGGCCGCCCTGGCGCTCGCCGTGGACTACGGCGCCGGTCGTCGTCCCGCCGACGGGGACGACCCGGAGCTCGTCGTCGTCGCGGTGCCGCCGGACGTCGTGGCCGCCGTCGTGGAGCGCGAGCTCGCGGCGTACCCGCGTGCGGTCGTCACCGACGTGGCGAGCGTGAAGACCGGGCCGCTCGACCGGCTCGTGGCGGCAGGGGCCGACGTCTCCCGCTACATCGGGTCGCACCCGATGGCGGGGCGGGAACGCTCCGGACCGACCGCTGCGCGCGCGGACCTGTTCGTCGGACGGCCGTGGGTGATCGCCGGCCACGACGCCATCACGTACCAGCGCGCCGCCGTGGTCGAGGACCTGGCGCTCGACGTCGGTGCCACGGTCGTGCCGATGGCGCCGGAGTCGCACGACCAGGCCGTCGCCTACGTCTCGCACGCCCCGCAGCTCGTCTCGACGCTCATGGCCGCGCGGCTGCAGGACGCACCGGAGGGCTCGCTCGACCTCGCCGGCGGCGGTGTCCGGGACGTCACGCGCATCGCGGCGAGCGACCCTGGACTCTGGGTGCAGATCATCGGCGCCAACGCGGCGCGCATCCGCCCGGTGCTCGCGGACCTCCGCGACGACCTGGACCGCGTGCTGCACGCCCTCGACGACCCGGACGGTACGGGGTCGCCGCGGACCATCGCCGAGACCATCGCCGCCGGCAACCGCGGGGTCGAGCGGCTCCCCGGCAAGCACGGCACCACCAGACGCTTCGCCCGGGTGGTCGTCCTGATCGACGACACCCCCGGGCAGCTCGCCGCCCTCCTGACGTTCATCGGGGAGATCGGCATCAACCTCGAGGACATGCGCCTCGAGCACTCACCGGGCGCACCGATCGGCATCGTCGAGGTGTCGGTCGTCCCCGAGCAGGAACAGCGACTCGTCGACGAGCTCGACGGTCGCGGATGGAGGATCGCAGCAGCATGGGCCTGAACGACGAGACGACCCCGACCGTGCACGAGTCCGGTGTCACCGGCGGCCCGGACGGACCGGACACCGGCCTGCCGACGCCCGGCGACCCCAGCGGCCCCCTCGGCGGCGACGTCGCGGGCGGCCTCGACGGCCAGGGCGGCGGCGAGCCCGGTTCGACGAGCGCGCCGGTCCCCGCGGGGCTGCCCGAGGGCGCCTTCGTGGCGAAGACCGTGATCGCGGTGGACGGCCCCGCCGGCAGCGGCAAGTCGAGCGTCTCCCGCGCGGCGGCCCGCGTGCTCGGCTTCGGGTACCAGGACACCGGTGCCGCCTACCGCGCGCTCGCCTGGCACGCCCTGCAGCAGCAGGTCGACCTCGACGACGCCGCGGCGGTGCTCGCGAGCTGGGAGACGTTCGACTACGCGATCGGCACCGACCCCGACGACTACTTCGTGCGCGTCGGCGGCACCGACGTGACGGACGCGATCCGCACCCCGGAGGTCACCGCCGCGGTGGCGCACATCGCGAAGCTCCCGGAGGTCCGCCAGCGGCTCGTGCAGCTCTTCCGCCAGGTGATGCGGAAGGCCGACGGGCAGGGGATCATCACCGAGGGCCGGGACATCACCACGGTCGTCGCGCCCGACGCCGAGGTCCGGATCCTGCTGACGGCGGACGAGTCGGTTAGGATGGCTCGACGCTCGGCTGAGGTCACGACCCAGTCGGCCGCCGAGACCTCCGCCGCACTCGCTCGTCGCGACGCGGCGGACGCGAAGGTCGTCGACTTCATGAACGCCGCGGACGGCGTCACGACGCTCGACTCCACCGACCTCGACTTCGACCAGACCGTGCAGGCGGTCGTCGACCTGGCCTGCGCGGCCACGCACTGACGCACGACCGGACGGCTCCCGTCCGGTCCCCACAGCCGGGTGACCGGCCCGGCCGACACCGGCCACCGAACCCGCGGTTCCGGCCGCACGCGAGGAAACCACATGGCCCAGCAGGACAGCCACGACAACGACGACTTCCCGGAGTACGACGACGCCCTCGGGGAGCGACTCGCCGGACTCGACGACGCCGAGGCGGACCAGCGGGCGAACGCGCTCCGTGCCGGACTCGACGAGTACGAGCTGGACGACGAGGACGTCGCGCTCCTCGACGCCGGCGAACTCGGCGAGGACGGCGTCCACTACCTGCCGGCGTACCCGGTGCTCGCGATCGTCGGCCGTCCGAACGTCGGCAAGTCGGCGCTCGTGAACCGCATCATCGGTCGTCGCGAGGCCGTCGTGCAGGACGTCCCCGGTGTCACCCGCGACCGCGTCTCGTACAAGGCCGAGTGGAACGACAAGCGCTTCACCCTCGTCGACACCGGCGGGTGGGAGCCCGACGCCCGGGGCATCAACGCCTCGGTCGCGGCGCAGGCCGAGGTCGCGGTCGACCTCGCCGACGCCGTGCTGTTCGTCGTGGACGTCACCGTCGGCATCACCGCCACGGACGAGCACGTCGTCAAGATGCTCCGCGGCACCGACCGTCCGGTCATCGTCGTGGCGAACAAGGCCGACGACGACCGCCGCGACCTCGACGCCTTCGAGCTGTGGAACCTGGGCCTCGGCGAGCCGCACCCGGTCTCCGCGCTGCACGGCCGCGGCGTCGCGGACCTGATGGACCTGATCATCAAGACGCTGCCGGACACCTCGGCCGTCGCCAAGCAGGAGGTCGGCGGGCCCCGTCGCGTCGCGATCCTCGGCCGCCCGAACGTCGGCAAGAGCTCGCTGCTCAACAAGGCCGCGGGCGAGGAGCGCGTGGTCGTCAACGACCTCGCCGGGACCACGCGCGACCCGGTGGACGAGCAGATCGAGCTCGGCGGCAAGGTCTGGCGCTTCGTCGACACCGCCGGCATCCGGAAGCGCGTGCACCTGCAGCAGGGCGCCGACTTCTACGCGTCGCTCCGCACGACCGCCGCGCTCGAGAAGGCCGAGGTCGCCGTCGTGGTCCTCGACGTCACCGAGCCGATCTCGACGCAGGACCTGCGCATCATCGACCTGGTGCTCGAGTCCGGCCGCGCGCTCGTGCTCGCCTACAACAAGTGGGACCTGCTCGACGACGACCGTCGCCGCTACCTGGAGCGCGAGATCGAGCAGGACCTGGCGCACGTCGCCTGGGCGCCCCGCGTGAACATCTCGGCCCGCACCGGCCGGCACCTCGAGAAGCTCGTCCCGGCGCTCGAGACCGCGCTCGAGTCCTGGGACACCCGCATCCCGACCGGCAAGGTCAACGCCTTCATCGCCGAGCTCGTGCAGGAGCACCCGCACCCGGTCCGCGGTGGCAAGCAGCCGCGCATCCTGTTCGGGACGCAGGCGTCGAGCCAGCCGCCGACGTTCGTGCTGTTCACCTCGGCGTTCCTCGACCCGCAGTACCGCCGCTTCATCACGCGCCGGCTCCGCGAGGTCTGGGGCTTCGAGGGCACCCCGATCAACGTCAACATGCGCGTCCGCGAGCGGCGGAAGCGCTCCTAGCGGGGCTGCGGGGGCAGGGGGTGCGACGGCGAGCAGGACGGGGACCGGGGACGGTCGCCGTCGTGCTCGCCGTCGTCGTGCTCGCGATCGTCGGGTCGTCGCGAGCGGGGGCGTGTTCCTCGCGACTGGGTCCGAACGGGACGGCGGTCGGGTCAGCAGTGTGCGGCCGTGGTCCGATCCCCAGCCGTCCGCTGCGGCCGCGCAGGACGTGCGCGTCGGCAACGCGCTCGGTGCGCCCGTGCCGCAGCAGTCTGCGGCACCGGTGCCGCGCGCCGTCCGGGACTGGGTGGTGCAGGCGCTGCCGCTCGAAGGTGACCTCGTGGCCGCTGCCGGCGGTGCGTCCGGTCGGGTCCGGGTCGGAGCGACCGCGAGCTCCGAGGTGACGATCGCGCTGCGTGACGTGGTCGTCGCTCCTGGACACCCGTCCGTGGTCGTGCTGCTCTCGCAACAGGTGCACGGCGACGGCCCGTCGCCGGGACACGTCGACATCGCCGACGCGCTGGTCGAGCTCCCCGCCGACGATGCGTCCGCCTCGATCGTGTTGTCGGACCTGTCCCGGATCCCGACGGACGTCCGGTCGGTCGTCGTGGCGGACGCCGCCAGTGGCGTCGTGCTGGGGCGCGCCGTCCTGCTCCCCGCCTGACGACCGCGGTGCTCGTGCCGCCCGGCGTGCTGGCCGTCGCGCGACCGGTCGTGCCGCATGTCGGCACGCCCGTCGTGCGGCCCGTCGGTGCGACCGGGAGGCACGGTGCGGGTCCGCCCCGCTGGATGCGGCACCATGGACTCGTGCGTCTCCCCGTCCTCGCCGACCGTCTGTGGTGTCGGCTGCAGCTGGACCGTCTCGCCGGCGGCCGTCAGGCCGGCTACGTCATCCGCGAGGACATGCTCGCGCACCCCGACACGGTCCGGTCCTTCCGGTGGATCCGCTGGCTGCTCGTCGCCGAGACCGTGGTCGGCCTGGCGGCGATCGTCGTGGCGGTGCTGCTGACCCGTGCGGGAGAGACGGTCCCGTGGGCGGTCTGGTTCCGAGCCACCGTCGTGCTCCTCATCACCCTGACGCTGTACGTGTTCGCCTGGCGGGCGCAGCTCGGCTACTACTGGGCGTACCAGCGGCTGCGGTTGTTCAGCCGGATCTTCCCCGTCGTGACGCTCGTCGTCGCGGCGATCCCGGGGCTGTACCCGTTCTGGATGGTGATCGAGCAGATCGTGTTCTCGCTGCTGATGATCGGCATCGGGGACGTGCTGACGAGCGACCACATGCGGGCGACGTTTCCGAAGCCGGCCGTGGCTGCGCGTCGGGAGCGCTCCACGGAGTGAGCGACGACGATGCCAAGGTCGGACGGCAACCGTACGATGGTCGGCAGGGGGGTGGTGTGTGAAACTCAAGGTGACCATCGCGGGGCCGAGGGCGGACCGCGACGTCGTGGTGACGGCGGACGTGACGGCGACCATCGGCTCACTGGCCGATCGGCTCGCGCGCGGACGGACCGCCGCGGACGGTGTCCCGCTGACGCTGCGCGTGTGGTTCCCCGACCGACCGCAACCCCGCCTGCTCAACCCGTCGGCGACGGTGCACGAGTCGTCGCTCCGGTCCGGCTGCCGGGTCGAGGTCGTCGCGGCGACGGACCGACGTCGCGGCGACGACGTCGAAGATGCTCCCGCGGCGGTCGCCCGGGTGCTCTCCGGGCCGGACGCGGGCAACGAGTTCACCCTGTCCCAGGGGGTCAACCTCGTCGGCCGTGACGCCATGGCGCAGGTCTGGCTCGCGGGCGACGACCTGGTCTCTCGACGCCACGCCACGGTGACGGTCGGTGAGACCGTGGAGGTCGTCGACCTGAACTCCGCGAACGGGGTCGAGGTCGACGGTCGGCTCGTCTCCCGTTCGTTCGTCGATCCCGACACGACGGTCCGGGTCGGTGACACCACGCTGCGCATCCGACCGCTGCCCACCGCGCCGCCCGTGCCGGGGGGGGAGTTCCGGCGCTTCCGCATCCGCGGCGACGGCGGTGGACTTCAGCCGCTCGCCCCGCGTCGAGCCGGCGCACCGCGGCCGCCAGTTCACCCTGCCCGAGATCCCGGTGCCGGGGGAGAAGCCCCGGTTGCCGATGATCGCGATCATCGCGCCGATCATCCTCGGGGCGGTCCTGTTCCTCGTCACGAAACAGCCGTACACACTGATCTTCATCGCGCTCTCGCCGGTCATCATGATCGGTACGTGGATCGACCAGCGCGTCCAGGCCCGGCGGCGTCGACGCGACGAACGCCAGCGCTTCGAGGATTCGCTCGCAGACTCGCGCCAACGACTCGCGGCGGCCCGTGCGGCAGAGATCGAAGCGCGGACGGCCGAGTCTCCGGCCTCGGCCGTCGTGACCGCGGCGATGCGCAACCGCTCGGCCCTGCTCTGGACCCGGAAGCCCGAGCACACCACCTTCCTCGAGGTCCGCTTCGGTTCCGGTACACAACCGTCGCGTTCCACCGTCACCCTGCCGTCGAAGAACTCCGGCAGCGTCGACGACTGGAACCGTGCCGAGGCGCTCGCCGACGAGTACGCCACGATCGGACCGGTACCCGTGGTCGAGACCTTCGAACGCGCCGGCGCGATCGGTGTCGCCGGCAGCGGGCTGGCGGCGGACGACGTCGCACGATCGCTCGTGGTGCAGCTCGCCGGGCTGCACAGCCCGGCAGACCTCGTGCTCACCGCGTTCGCCGGCGGCACCACCACCGACCAGTGGTCGTGGCTCAAGTGGCTGCCGCACGTCGACTCGCCGTACAGCCCGCTGCGCTCCTCGGGACTCGTGCACGACTTCGCCGGCGCATCCACGCTGCTGGCCGAGCTCGAGGGGCTCGTGGCGACCCGCCGTGCGGCCGGCTCGGGCCGCGGCGAGCAGGTCCGGTCGCGCATCGACGAGTCCCGCGCGCTGGACGAGGACCACGGCGAGTCGGTCGACCGGCTGCCCGCGACCCCGGCCGTCGTCGTGCTCGTCAGCGCCGAGGCGCCCGCCGACCGTGCCCGACTCGTCGCCCTGGCCGAGGAGGGACCCGACCTCAGCGTGCACGTCCTCTGGCTCGCCCCCACGCTGCAGGCGCTGCCCGTCGTGTGCCGCACGCACATCGTGCTCGACCGTGCGAGCGGGACCGCCACGGTCGGTTTCGTCCGGTCCGGACAGTCGGTCGTGCTCGACGAGCTCGATCGTGTGGACAGCATCGAGGCAGCGACCGTCGCCCGCGCGATCGCGCCGATCCAGGACTCCGGGGCACGGGTCCTCGACGAGACCGACCTGCCGCACAGCGTGGCGTTCGTCGACCTGTACGAGGGGGACGTCGCCGCTGACCCCGCCGCCATCGTCCAACGGTGGTCGAAGAATGACAGCTTGACCGGGGCATGGGTGCCCGGTTCCGGACGGGAGAGCGGTGGCGTGCGCGCCGTCGTGGGACAGGGTCCGAGCGAGCCGCTCGCCCTCGACCTGCGTGCCCACGGTCCGCACGCACTCGTCGGCGGGACCACGGGCTCCGGCAAGAGCGAGTTCCTGCAGACCTGGATCATGGGCATGGCGACGGAGTACGCGCCCGACCGGCTCACGTTCCTGCTCGTCGACTACAAGGGCGGTGCCGCGTTCGCCGAGTGCGTCGGCCTGCCGCACACCGTCGGCCTCGTCACCGACCTCAACCCGCACCTCGTCCGTCGCGCGCTCACCTCGCTGCGTGCCGAACTCCGGTACCGCGAGCGCCTACTGAACGACCGTGGCGCGAAGGACCTCGTCACACTCGAGCAGCGAGGTGATCCCGCGGCACCGCCCGTGCTCGTCATCGTGATCGACGAGTTCGCCGCGCTCGCCGCCGAGATCCCGGAGTTCATCGACGGCGTCATCGACGTCGCCCAGCGCGGTCGTTCGCTCGGTCTGCACCTCGTGATGGCGACCCAGCGCCCGAGCGGCGTCATCAAGGACTCCCTGCGGGCGAACACGAACCTGCGCATCGCGCTCCGCGTCGCAGACCCGGTCGACAGCGAGGACGTCCTCGGGGTGGCCGACGCTGCCTTCTTCGACCCGGGCACCCCCGGCCGCGCGGCGGCGAAGATCGGTCCGGGTCGGGTGCTGGATTTCCAGACCGCCTACCTCGGCGGCCGCTCCGACGACGTCGTGCACGAGCCGGACGTCGACGTGCAGGACTTCCCGTTCGGACCGGGCAGCACCTGGCCGAGCCCACCACGGGCACCGCGCGACTCGGCCCGGGCCCGGGACATCGAGCGGCTCGCCGCCACGATCGTCCGCGCCGCCGACCAGCAGGCACTCGACGTGCCGCGGAAGCCGTGGCTCGACCAGCTGCCGGACGCGGTCGGCCTGGAGGCCCTGCCCACCTCCGACGGATCGGCCCTCGTCATCGGGACAGTCGACCTGCCCGAGTCGCAGCAGCAGACCCCGTTCCGTCTCGACCTCGACGCAGTCGGCAACGTGGCCGTGCTCGGCGCCGGAGGCGCCGGCAAGTCGGCGGCGCTCCGCGCCGTCGCGGTCGCCGCCTCCGCGGCGGCAGACCGGTTCCCGGTCCGCATCACCGGACTCGACCTGGGCGGCGGCGGCCTCCGCATGCTCGAAGCGCTGCCCACGGTGGGCACCGTCATCAGCGGGCCGGACGACGAACTGATCACGCGCCTCCTGGCCGACCTCGAGTCGACCGTCGCCGACCGCGCCGCACGGTTCGCGGCGGCTCGGGCGTCGACCCTCAGCGAGTACCGCGAGGTGACCGGCACCGCCGAGCCGCGCGTCCTCGTCCTGGTCGACGGCATGGGCGCGTTCCGGAACGAGTACGAGTTCCGGCTCGGGACACAGCCCGTCTTCGACCAGCTCGTCGCGATCGCGGCGACCGGTCGCGCGCTGGGCGTGCACGTGGTGATGAGCGCGGACCGCATCGCGGCGTTCCCGTCGAACCTGCAGGCCGCGATCGGGGAGCGCATCGTGCTCCGACTCGCGACCGAGATGGAGTACCACGCGGCCGACGTACCGGCGGACGTGCTCGAGGACGCTGTGCCCGGCCGAGGACTCGTCGACGAGCACGAGGTGCAGCTCGGGGTGGTCGGAGGCAGCAGCGACCTCGTCGCGCAGGCCGCGGCGGTCGAGGCGCTGGCGGCCGACCTGCTGCGTCGTGGGGTCGCGGAGGCCCCGCCGATCCGCCGTCTGCCCGAGGACGTCGATCGCGCCGCGCTGCCGGTCGCCGTGGCCGGGCGACCGACGATCGGGCTCGCGGACGACACCCTCGGCCCGGTCGGCGTCCCGACGGACGGTCTTTTCGTGGTCACCGGACCCTTCGGCTCCGGGCGGTCCACGACGATGCGGACCGTCCTGCGCTCCGTGCGTGCGGCCTGGCCGGACCGTCCCGCGCACTTGGTGGTCGGACGACGGTCCGCGCTGCGCGACGCCACCGACTGGGCCTCGGCGGCACGGGACGCTACCGACGCCGAGGCCATCGCATCGCAGCTGGCGACCGTGTTGGAGAGCGGCCTGGGTGCCGGACCGGACCCGGTGATCGTGATCGAGAACGTCGGCGACTTCGAGGGGCTCCCGGCCGAGAGCCAGGTGGCGAGGCTGATCAAGGCCGCCCGCCGAGCCGGGGTGTTCGTGCTCGCCGAGGCCGACACGGTGACGGCGCCGAACGCATGGCAGCTCTTCGCCGAGCTCAAGACCGCTCGCGCCGGGATCGCCTTGCAACCGGAGGAGACCGACGGGCTGACGCTCTTCCGGACAGCGTTCCCTCGGGTGACCAGGGCCGACTTCCCCGTGGGCCGCGGGATCATGGTCGATTCCGGGAGGCTCACGCGGGTGCAGGTCGCCCGGGATCCCGAGTCCTCCTGATCGGGGACCCACTCGTCCCCCTCGAACGGGGGCGTGGACATCGCATGGGTGATTGGTCCCGAACCGGTGTTACGGTGGTCGCGATTGCCGGAGGGGCTGGCGGTCAGACCACCGCGAAGGGGTGCTACGTGGCCAACATCAACGTCTCCTACCAGGAGCTCAACAGCAACGCCGACCGTCTGCTCGCAGGGCGTGACGAGATCAACTCGACCCTGTCGAAGCTGCAGGCGCAGATCGCTTCACTGACGCAGGCCGGGTTCCAGACGGACCGTTCCTCCGGTGCGTACAACGAGGCCTACAACCGCTTCACGAGCGGCGCGCAGAACACCATCGGCGGCCTGAATGACCTTGCGCAGTTCCTTCGCACGACCGCCCAGACGCTGGGCGACGTCGACCAGCAGCTCGCGTCGCGACTCGGACGCTGATCGGGTCGACCGGAACAGGGATGGCCGGCGCTGCAGGCGCCGGCCGTCTCCTTCGTGGGGGGGTAGGGCATGTACGGGGAGATGACACAGCTGCGGGCGAAGGCCCGTGCGCTGCGAGACGACGCCGACGGGTTGCGCTCACGGGCGAGCGCGCTGGTGTCGCAGGCCGACGGTCTGTCGTCGGCGGGGAAGGCGGCCGACGCCGTACGCCGTCGGGTCCAGGAGTCCGGCGCTGAGCTCGGCAAGAAGGCGCAGCTGCTCGACGAGGCAGCGAACGCCCTCGATGCGCACGCGAAGGCCGTCGACGCCGTGAAGGCTCAGATCGCCGAGGCCGAGCGCGTCGCACGCGACCTGTGGAACCAGGCGGCGCACCTGGCGGCGAACGTCGTGAACGCCGTCAAGGACGTCGCGTCGAACGCCGTCAACGGGTTGATGCAGGTGATCGGCGCCGCGGGCTCGGGTGAGCCCGACCACGTCCGCGTCTCCGTGCATGAGCTCGGCGGGCAACAGGTGTCTGACGGCCAGGTCGCGAGTGCCAAGTCGTTCATCGCGCAGGTGCCGTCCCCGCCGCCGTCCGGTTCGAAGGACTGGATCGACGTGCGCGCTGCCGCGATCCGGAACGGTGTCGGATGAGCGGGGCACCGGCCATCGACGTCATCGACTGGGACCTGACGGTCGACGAGCTCCGCAGCGTCCGCGAGCACCTGCCCGGGCTCGTCCTGCCGTCCTTCGTGCCCTCGGGTGCGCCGGAGCAGCAGTCCACGGAAGCGCTGGTCGAGCGTGGGGTGCTCACACGCGGGCCCGACGCCGGTGCCGAGACGTGGACGGACGACCTCGATGCGCCGTTCCTGCTGTCACTCGCGCTGCAGAACGCCGGTTCGATCGTCATTCAGGTGACCGCATGGGACGCCGAGGCGACGTTGGCGCATTCGACCGTCCTCGGTGGCGACGCTGCCTCGCACCTCACCGTGCGGAGCCAGCGGACCGGTGACAGCAGTAGTGCGCACCTGCGCGGCTCCGTGCTCAACCAGGCGTGGTCGGCGCTCGTCGGTCTGATCCCCTCCCTCGAGGTGACAGATCCGGTCCGGGGCTCGACCACCGTCAGCACCGTGGCGTCCCAGGCGCTGGTCGACGCCATCCAGCGCGGCGATGCCCGGGTACTCGATGCCGTGGTGGCAGAACTGCACGTCCCTTCCGACGCGGTGGGACTTTTCCGGGGGCTGGCTGAGCCCGTGCAGCACGGCTTCCGTGTGAAGGCCTTCACCGCGGACCGTGGCCCGGTCTTCATCGCCGACTGGTTCGGCACCCGTCGCGGATGGCTCCGGATGAGCATCGGCCTCGGCTCGGATGCGCCCGGCTCGGAGGTCACACCCGATCGCATCATCGATGCCGGCACGGTCACCGTGTCCGCCCAGACGGACGAGGAGATCCGCACGGATCTCCTCGGTCTCGTCGCTGGACTCATCAAGGACCGAGATGTCTGACGGGATCAAGGTCGACTACGCGGAGATCGATCGCCTGACCACCGGGATCACCGCGCTCAACACCTTCGCCGGGCCGCTCGTGCCGAAGGTCGGGGCGCTCTCCATCGACGGGGACCTCCTCGCGTCGGCGATCCTCTCACCCGGCACTGCACTGGCCGCCGAGGGCGCCGTGATCAATGCGTCGGCGCAGCTGAGTGTGACGATCGTCTCCACGAAGGCGCTCGTCATCATCACGGCGTCGATCTCCAAGGTCTACGAGGCGGCCGAAGCAGGTCTCGCCGCAGCGCTCGCAGGCCTGAGCGTCGGAGTTCACGAGGCATTTGCCTTCGGCGTTCAGGTCGCAGTCAATGCAACCCTGGTGACCGAGACCGTCGTCTACACCACCGTCGCGTTGTCGTTCTTGGCCAAGGACGCCGTCGAAAGCGGCGTCGCCGCGGATGTTCTAGGGATCGCTGGACACTCGATCGCGCAAGCGTTCGCGGCGTCTGCGGGCCAGCAGGGGACGTTGACGGATCGTTTGAGCGTCTTCGTGAAGGAGACCGCGCGCAACTTCGGCGAAAACTTCATGGCCGAGCTGCCGAAGATGAGCCCGAAGCTCGTTTCGATGGAAGAGGCTTGGCTGGGGGACCTTCGCGGGAGTGGGACCTATGACGGGCTACTTGCGACTCTCATCGCGGGCGGACAACGACTGGGGAGCTTCCAGGACGGGAAGCACACCTTTCTCGAAGGTCTGATCAGTCCTGAAGAGCGGACCAAGCGGTCCGAAGACGCCGTGTTCGCATCGGAAAGTGCTCTCGACACGACATTGAAGACAGACGCGGACGGCAACATCATTCCGACAGACCTTCAGTCGCTTCTTGCGAGTGCCGGTCAGATCGACGCCGTCGGGCAGCAGGACTTCGGAGACATCAGGATCACGAAGGTTGTTGGCCCGGACGGGATCGAGCGGTACACAGTGCAGATCCCGAGTACTCAGAGTTGGGATCCTGTTGCAGGGAGGGCGCCGAACGATCTGACCTCCGATGTACATGCGATGCGCTACGGCAGCAACACCGCGCTGGCAGAAGCGGTAAAGGATGCGATGCGCCGAGAAGGAATCGTCGATCAGCCAGTGATGCTGGTCGGGTTCAGCCTCGGGGGCATCACCGCCGGGGCGATCGCGGCTGATCCTGATGGCTTCAACGTGCAGCAAGTCGTGACAGCGGGTTCCCCCGTCGGTGCCATGCGGATTCCGGACACCACGCACGTTACTTCGTTCGAGTCCACCAGCGATCCGGTCGCGGCCCTTGACGGTACGCTCAATCCCGCCCGTCCCTCCTGGCAGACGATCCGCGGGGATGCGCCAATCAAAGCAGATGAGGACATACCGATGGCTTCCGTAGTCGACGCGCATGATGCAAACCGGTACGCGGTCATGGCTCAACAGCAGGGACGGGTGAACGCATCGGATGACATTGCCAAGTTCCTCGGAACGGATGGGACGAAGGTGTCGATGAACGACTGGGAAGCGTGGCGCATCCCGTGACGGTGTTGAGCAGGTTGACGATCGTGACGGCCGGGGTCCTGATTCTCGTGGGATGTGCTGGCTGCAGTACGCCCCAGCTCGGAGAGGAACCGAACGTGTCGCAGACTTCAGCTCCGACATCCTCTGGGCAGACGCTCGCGGAAGCTCGTGCGCAGCTGCAGGAGCGCAGCGGGCTAACAGACACGTCGATCACTGTCAACGAGACGATGTCAGGTTTCCAGGAACATCGTCGGCTGTGGCTTGAAGCGTCGACGACGAGCACCTCGGAGGACGAGCAGCGAACCCTCGTGGAGTACATGTTCGCTCTCGGTTGGTCTGTCAATGATGTCGATGCCGATCAAGGCGTCAGCGTCCGTGTTCACACGCAGCCCCAGGTGACGATCGGCGCGCTCTTGAAGGATTGGGAAGGACTGCAGTACCGGTCGACCTCCGATTCCTTCCGGGAGTTGGTGGTTGCTTCTCGAAAGGTCCTCGAGCGTCAACTCGGGCAGTGGCCGGGAGCAGTACCGTCCCGATGACGTCGAGATCCGATGGGGCGTCACTCCGGAAAACGGTGATGCATCCAGCGAGAACGTCTCGACGGCAGACAGGAGTCGAGGCCGACGGTTGAGATCAGAGGGGGCCGCGGTGAAGACGGTCCGGAGGACGGCGTGGACGCTCATCGCAGTGCTGGCACTCATGGCGTCGTCCGGCTGTGGTCGGACAGGAACCGTGCCGTGGGACCGTTCGTCGAGCAGACCGAGCAGCTCCACCGGTCAGTCGCTCGAACAAGCGCAGGAACGATTGGCATCGATCGACGGTCTGACCGACGCGTCGATCACACAGGGGGACACGTTGTCGGGGCTGAACAAGCGCCACGAGGTATCCATCGAAGGATCGGTGCACGACAGCGCAGCCGTTCCCGGGATCATCGAGCGCGTGGCCCGGCTCGGTTGGTCAGTCGGCGACGTCGAGCCTGACACAGGAGTGTTCATCCGTCTCCGGACGAAGCCGCAGCTGGTGATCGGGGAGGTCGCCGAGCAGCAGGGCTGGTCGGGGAGCGCCTACGCCACTTCGACGGAGGAGCTGAAGGAGCTCGTCTTGATCCCGAGCGATGCGCTCGAGGATCACTTCGGGCGGTGGCCAGGAGGATCTCGCTGATGTCGTTCGTCTTCGTGCAGCTTCGTGGGGCTGACGCGGTCCCGCTACTCGACCCCGTCGCCCGGGCCGGTGTGACTGGCAGCCAGACTGCCGAGCAGCGCCAGGGCGTGCGCCGACGCCGACCCCGGTTCGGCGTGGTGCACGACGAGCAGCTGTCCGTCCGTCCCACCGACGCCGAGCTTCTCGCGTCGGAGCTCGAGGTCGCCGACCTCGGGGTGCCACATCCGCACCGCGGCCCCGCTCGGCGCGCGGACGTCGTGTCGCGCCCAGAGCCGCCGGAACGCCTCGCTGCCGAGCGAGAGCTCCCCGACGAGCCGCACCACCGAGGGATCGTCGACGTCCGGGCCGATCGAGGCCCGGAAGGCCGCGACCATCCCGGCCATCTGCCGCTCCCAGTCGGGGTACCGCGCAGTCGCCGCCGGGTCGAGGAACATCGTGCGCAGCCGGTTCTCGCCCGCGCGGATCCCCGGGTCGAGTTCGGTCGCGAGGGCGTTCGCGGCGAGGACGTCGAAGGCGCGGTCCTCGACGAACGCCGGGAGGCCGACGACCTCGAGGAACTGCAGCGTCCCCGTCGGGACCCGGCCCCGGCCCAGGGTCGACCGCTGCGCGCGGGCGGTCGGACGGACGCAGGCGAGGGCGAGCAGGTACGCGGTCGCCGCATCGTCGAGCCCGAACACGCTTGCCACGGCCTCGAGCACCTGGGGCGACGGGTTCCGGTCGCGCCCCTGCTCGAGTCGCAGGTAGTAGTCGGCGCTGATCCCGGCGAGCGTCGCGACCTCCTCCCGGCGGAGCCCCGGTGTCCGACGCGGGCCGGTCACGCGGATGCCGACGTCCTCCGGGCGGACGAGTTCGCGTCGAGCCCGGAGGTACTCGCCGAGGCGCCGGTCGTCGGTCATGCCTCGATCGTACGAGCGTCGCCGGTGGTGATCCTGGTCCCCGTGGTCCCAGGGTCGACGCGGACCTGGGCAGCGCGGTTCGCACCGACGAGGGTGGAGACTTGACGAACGACACGCTCCCCGGTGGCAGCTACCGACTCGCAGACGACCTCGACCTGACCCGCCTCGGCTACGGCGCGATGCAGCTCGCGGGTCCCGGGGTCTTCGGACCGCCCGCCGACCACGACGAGGCGGTCCGGGTCCTCCGCACGGTCGTCGACCTCGGCATCACGCACATCGACACGTCGGACTTCTACGGCCCGCACGTGACCAACGAACTCATCCGCGAGGCGCTGTCGCCCTACCCGGAGGACCTGCGGATCGTGACGAAGGTGGGTGCCCGGCGTGACGAGCAGGGCGGCTGGCCGCACGCCCGGTCCCCGCAGGAACTCGTCGAGCAGGTGCACGACAACCTGCGGCACCTGGGCGTCGACCGGCTCGACGTCGTCAACCTGCGCATGGGCGGATTCGACGCCCCCGAGCCCGGTTCGATCGCACCGCAGGTCGAGGCGCTCGCGGCGCTCCAGCAGCAGGGGCTGATCCGGCACGTCGGGCTGTCGACCGTCGACGCCGACCAACTCGCCGAGGCGCAGGCGATCACGCCGATCGTCTGCGTCCAGAACATGTACAACGTCGCCCGGCGCGAGGACGACGCCCTCGTGGACCTGACGGCGGCGAAGGGCATCGCGTACGTGCCCTACTTCCCGCTCGGCGGGTTCACGCCGTTGCAGTCGGGTGCCCTCGACGCCGTGGCCTCGCGGCTCGGGGTGTCCCGCCTGACCGTCGCCCTGTCGTGGCTGCTGCAGCGCTCGCCGAACATCCTGCTCATCCCGGGGACGTCCTCGGTCGCACACCTGCGGGACAACGTCGCCTCCGCCGGTTTCGTGCTGCCCGAGGACGCCGTGGCCGAGCTCGACGCCATCGGTTCGGCACCGGACCCGACTGCGTGACCGGACGACCGTGCGGGGACGGCTGCCACACTCGGCACCCGTCCGCGCACGGACGGTCGGGGAAGCGGCTGGCGCGCGGGCAGGACCGGGGAGCGAGGAGCATCGTCGAGGCATGACGAACGACACGCTCCCCGGCGGCACGTACGACCTCGGCGACCTCGAGGTCACCCGGTTCGGGTACGGCGCCATGCAGCTCGCCGGACCGCAGGTGTTCGGGCCGCCGGCCGACCGGGACGAGGCCGTGCGCGTGCTCCGCACGGCGGTCGAGCTCGGCATCACCCACATCGACACGGCGGACTTCTACGGCCCGCACGTCACGAACGAGATCATCCGCGAAGCACTGCACCCGTACGCGGACGACCTGCACATCGTGACGAAGGTCGGGTCGCGGCGGAACGCGAAGGGGCAGTGGCCGCCGGCGCGGAAGCCCGAGCAGCTGGTCGAGGACGTGCACGCGAACCTCGAGCGGCTCGGGCTCGAGCAGCTCGACGTCGTGAACCTCCGGGTGGGCGGGTTCGACGCCCCGGAGGCCGGGAGCATCGCTCCGCAGTTCGAAGCGCTCGCAGAACTCCGCCGGCAGGGGCTGATCCGGCACCTCGGCCTGTCGACCATCACCGCCGCGCAGCTCCTCGAGGCGCTCCGGATCGCGCCCGTCGTCTGCGTGCAGAACATGTACAACGTGGCGCAGCGGGCGGACGACGACCTGGTCGACCTGACCGCGGCTGAGGGGATCGCCTTCGTGCCCTACTTCCCGCTCGGCGGCTTCTCGCCGATCCAGTCCGGCGCGCTCGACGCCGTCGCCGAGCGTCTGGGGGAGTCGCAGCTGTCGGTGGCGCTCGCGTGGCTGCTGCAGCGCTCGCCGAACATCCTGCTGATCCCCGGGACGTCGTCGGTGGAGCACCTCCGCGCGAACGTCGCCGGCGCAGGCATCACCCTGCCGTCGGACGCACTCGCCGAACTCGACGCGATCGCCGCCGCCTGACCGCCAGAGCCCGACTGCCAGAGCCCGACCGCCGGAGCCCGACCGCCGGAGCCCGGCCGACCGAGCCCGGTGTCAGGCGACCGTGGCGAGCGCGAACGGCAGCACGGCGTCCGCCCCCGCCCGCCGCAGCTCCCGCCCCGCGACCGTCACCGTCCACCGGCTGTCCACCAGGTCGTCCACGAGAAGCACCGGCCCCTCGTGCGCCTGCAGCGCCGCCGCGAGCTCGGGGTCGACCACGAAGGTGTCCCAGACCCCGGCCAACCGGTACGCGCTGTTCGTCGCACCGTCCCCGCGCGGCTCGCCCCCGCTCCGCCCGAGCGTGCCGAGGAACCGCAGGCGACCGATCGTCGACAGCGCCTGCGCGAGCGACGCCACGAGCTCCGGCCGCGACCGCGACGACATCGCGACCACACCGGTCGGCCGCTCGGCCCACGGCCAGTCCTTGAGCGCCCGGACGCACCCGTCGACGAGCGCCTTCGACACGGGCCCGTCCGGTGTCGACGGCGCGAAGAGCGTGCGCAGGGGGCCGCCCCACCCGAGGTCCGTCAGCCGGGCGATGGCCCGACCCGGCTCCACGAGGTCGCCTGCTGGGATCCGCCCCTTCACCGGGACGCCGAGCGCCGACATGCCCGACGGCCACTGGGCGCGCGGTGTGACCTCGACCCCGACCCGGTCGAGGGCGGCGGCAGCACCGGAGGTGTCGGAGTCCGAGACCGCGGTCGGGTACCAGACGCCGGCGCAGTTGTCGCACCGACCGCACGGCTCGGCCGACGGGTCGTCGAGGTCCTGCTGCAGCAGCTGCATCCGGCACGCCGTGGTCGACTCGTACGCGAGCATCGAGGACGCCTCCGCTGCACGGGCGGCCGCGACGCGCTCGTACCGGGCGGCGTCGTACTGCCACGGCTCGCCGGTGGACACCCAGCCCCCGGCGACGCGGCGGACGGCTCCGTCGACGTCGAGCACCTTGAGCAGGAGTTCGAGCGTGGACCGCTTGACGTCGACCAGCCCCTCGAGCGCGACGGTGGACATCGCGGTGTCGGTGGACAGGGCACCGAGCACCGCGGCGGCGCGGGACTCGGTCGGCATGGACGCGCTGGCGAAGTACTGCCAGATCTCCTGGTCCTCGCGCCCGGGCAGGAGCAGGACGTCGGCGTTGTCGGTCGCACGTCCAGCGCGACCGATCTGCTGGTAGTACGCCACGGGGGAGGACGGCGCCCCGACGTGCACGACGAACCCGAGGTCCGGCTTGTCGAAGCCCATCCCGAGGGCGCTGGTCGCGACGAGGGCCTTGAGCTCGTTGGCCTTGAGCTGCTGCTCGAGCTGCTCGCGCTCCTCGTCGTCGGTGCGCCCCGTGTACGCACGGACGGCGTACCCGTTCTCGCGCAGGAGCCGCGCGATGTCCTCGGCCCCGGAGACCGTGAGCGTGTAGACGATCCCGCTCCCGGGCAGCTCGGCGAGGTGCGCGAGCAACCACCCGAGCCGCTGTCGGGCGTCCGGCAGCGTCAGGACCCCGAGCCGGAGCGACGCACGGGCGAGCGACCCTCGGATGGTGAACACCGGGTCGGCAGGACCCGCGGTGAGCTGCTCGGCGACGTCCTCGACCACGCGCTCGTTCGCGGTGGCGGTCGTGGCGAGGACGGGCACCCCGTGCGGCAGCGACCGGATGAGCTCCGCGAGCCGTCGGTAGTCCGGCCGGAAGTCGTGGCCCCAGTCCGAGATGCAGTGCGCCTCGTCCACCACGAGCATCCCCATCCGCGCCACGAGTGTCGGGAGCTGCTCGTCGCGGAACCGCGGGTTGTTGAGCCGCTCCGGCGACACGAGGAGCACGTCGACCTCGTCCCGGGCGAGGGCGGCCTGCGTGTCCGCCCACTCGTGCGCGTTCGCGGAGTTGATCGACACCGCGCGCACCCCGGCCCGGGCGGCCGCGGCGACCTGGTCGCGCATGAGCGCCAGCAGGGGCGACACGAGCACGGTCGGCCCACCGCCCCGCCGCCGGAGCAGCAGCGTGGCGAGGAAGTACACGGCGGACTTGCCCCACCCGGTGCGCTGTACGACGAGCGCACGCTGCCGGTGCTCGACCAGGGCCGAGATCGCCTCGAGCTGGCCGGGGTGGAAGTCCGCGTCCGGCCGGCCGGTCAGGGCGACGAGGGCCTCCTGTGCCTCGGCGGCGATCGCGGCGGACGGCTGCGCGGTGGTCGTGTCCATGCCCCCATGCTGTCAGCACCGACCGACGGAACCGGCCCCGATCCTCCCGGCTGTGGACAACCCGGCGACGCGACCCGCTACTGGTAGGTGATGAGCGACGGCGTCGGCGTCACGTCCGCCATCGTCTGCTCCGGGGTGAGCATGGGCGTGTCCTCGTCGATGAAGTTCTTCCAGCCCCAGTGCACCCCCGCCGGCGCATCCTGGTGCAGCGCCTTCCACGTCGCCTGCTTGTCCGGCTGCGACCCCTGCCCGTCGACGTGCACGAGCAGGTCGAGCTCGGGGTGCTGCGTCAGCGACGCCCGGTCCTGGATCATCGACAGCCGGAACTGGTGCAGGACCAGGGCCTTCGGTGGCAGGCCGTGCTGACGGACGAGTGCGGCGAGCCACGACGACACCCGGTCGACCTCGTCCGCCGAGACGCTCCCGATCTGCCGGAGCGGCACCTGGTCCGGCCCGAGCCGCCACTCCGGGTCGAGCGCGAGCCACACGTTCGGCTCCCGCAGCAGCGACTCGTACCGCTTCGCCTGCGACAGGAAGTCCGAGCGCCCGGGCTGCAGGTCGAGCACCACGGGCATCCCCGCCCGCCGCGCGGCGTCGACGTACGGCTGCAGCGTCGAGACCGGGAGCTCGCGCGAGTAGTCCCCGTCCGCGCCGGGGTCGCCGGCCGCGACGGTCGCGATGACCTCGAGCGCGGGCGAGACCGGCTCGTCGCCGAGGCCGTCGTACGAGGCCGCGAGCTGCTCCGCCCGCTGCACCGTCGCCGTCGGGTCCTGCTCACCGAGGACCCCGAGCACCGGCGCGCCCGGCGCCCCGTACAGCGCCGTCCAGCGGTGCCCGTCGAACGGCCGCTGCCCGCCGTGCGGCAACTGCCAGCCACCCTGCGCGGCCCGCACCGTCCACCCCGGGTCCGACAGCGCGCGGAACGTCGCGCCCGCGAACACCGTCGGGTGCCCCGCGCGCTCGTGCAGCGTCGACACGACGTCCGGCGCCGCCGCGGGGTCGGTCACGCCCGCGGGCATCACGACCACGTGCGCCCCGGCCGCCTCCGCCGTCGCCACGGCGGGCGCGTCCGACCGGCGGTCCGCCACGACGACGGTCGCCGGACGGGAGGCACGCCCCACCGCCGCAGCGTCGCCCGCCTCCGGTGCGTCCCGCTCCGGCACGTCGGTGTCGACCGACACGTCGCCCTCGGCCTGGTACCAGTCCGCGCCGAGCCGCTCGAGCTCCGCGGCGACGGCCGCGTCGCCCCGCGAGGAACCGTCGTCGCCCGGAGTGCGCTCGCCCGCCGCCGGATGGCCGGCCGACGGCGTCACCAGCAGTGGCACGTGCGCCCGACGGGCGGCGCTCGCCGCCGTGGCGACCGCGCGCTCGTCGCCCGCGGGCGCCACGACCGCGCCCCGTGCGTGCGCGAAGAGGGCGCGGCTCACCTGGACGGACCGGGTCGTGGGGTCGTCGGACGCCGCGACCCGCACGGCGTCGGCGGCGGGACGGGTCAGCTCGGTGGCCGTCCGGTCTGCTGCGTCCGCCGTGCACCCGGCGGCACCGAGCAGGAGCCCGGAGACGACGAGTGCGAGCAGGGGGCGGAGGGGACGACCGGAACGCATCGGGCCACCCTAACGGGGGCCACGGGCGCGACCTGGACGCTCCGTCAACGCTCGGTTCAGAGGTGGAAGCCGGCGCGCTCCAGGTCGGCGAGGAACGCCGCCGCGAGCTGCTGCTGCCCGGCGACCGTCGGGTGCTCGCTGTCGTCCTGCAGCCAGTCGGCGTGCCCGGCGATCGGCTGGCCGACGTCGATGTACGTCCCACCGACCGTCGCGAGCGCCTGCTGCAGGTCGGTGCTGCTCTGCGCCACCTCGTCCGGGACGTCGCCCGGCTGGTCCCACAGCGTGCTGAACCCGACGATCTTCGCGTCGGGCAGCGCCTGGTGCAGCTGCGTCACGGTCTGCATCGTGGCCGTCGCGAGGGCGGTCGGGTCCTCGCCGAGGTCGTTGTCCGACGACTGGATCACCACCAGCTCGGGCTTCGCGGACACGGCGCCCTGGATCAGCCCCGCGTAGTCCGTCCCGCAGTCGCCGACGGAGATGAACCCGGCGCCGCTGCACGAGTCGTTCGCCACGACCGCGCCGGTCTGCTCGCCGACCAGGGACGGCCACGCGTCCGCGGAGTCGTCGAGCCCGTAGCCGGCCATGATCGAGTCGCCGATCGTCACGACGTCGCTGTCCACCGTGAAGGACGGCGGGGTCGGCGTGGGCGACGCGCTCGGGGTCGGGCTGGCGGAGGCGGTGGCGCGGGCGGCGGAGGCGACGGACTCGTGTCCGACGGCGGCGTGCCAACCGAGGACGCCGACGCCGGCGACGACCGCGACGAGCGCAGCGGCGAGGAGCGGACGGGTCGAGGGCATGGGTTCGACTGTAGGTCGCCGGAGCGGTCGCTGTCCGGTCTCTGTGCCGACTGCTGGACGCTTCATGGCTGGGTCATGGGGAGCGCGACCTGGGAAGCCGACAGGTGTCGTCTCGTAGACAGGGTGCATGCAGGCCCCGCCGGACGACCAGCCCACCATCGGACCGGTCCCGGCTCCCGCCGTGCACTGCATGACGCTCAACCTGCGGCGGCGCGTCCCGCGACCGCTGACCCACCCGGACGCGTGGGAACGGCGCCGGGAGGCCGTGGTCGCGCTCGTCACCTCCGAAGCGCCCACCGTCCTGGCCGTCCAGGAGGCACTGCCCGCGCAGACCGCGGACCTCACCTCGCGACTCGGGTCGCGTTGGGAACCCGTCGTCGTCGGCCGCGGCGTGCGCGGGGGCGGCGAGGCCGTCGGCCTGCTGCTCGACCGGGAGCGGGTCCGGGTCGTCGAGCGGCGCACCTGGGCGCTCTCCCGCACGCCGTCGCGACCCGGGTCGCGTTCGTGGGCGACCGCGTTCCCGCGGCACGCCGTCGGTGCGGTCCTCGAGGACCGCACGACCGGCACCGTGTTCCTCGCCGTCGCGACGCACCTCGACGTCGCGTCCCCGTGGGCGCGCCTGCGGCAGGCGGAGCTCCTCGGCCGGATCGTCCGCCAGCGTGGCCTGCCGGCCGTCGTGATGGCGGACTGGAACTGCCCTGCGGGCTCCGGGCCGTGGCGAGCCCTGGCGGAGGCGGGGGTCGTCGACAGCGTGCCCCGTGCCTCCCGGCTGGTCGGCGAGGAGTGGGGGACGTACCCGCACTACCGGAGTCCGCGTGTCGGGGGCCGGCGCATCGACGGGGTGCTCGTGACCGAGGACGCCGTCGTCGAGCGGGCAGCCGTGTCCGTGCGCAGGCCCGACGGGGTCTGGCCGTCCGACCACGCGGCCGTGCACGCCGTCGTGCGGTGGGCGTCGTGATCGCGGCGCTCGGGCCGACGTTCCTGCGGAGGCGCTTCACACCGTCCGACGTGGTGCGGCTCGCGACGCTCGTCAGCGTGCCGGTCGCCGCCGTCGGGTGGGGGAGCACCTCGTTCGCGGTGATGGCCCTCGCGCTGTTCGGCGTCGTCGTGCCGCGCGCACTCGGGCTGCGGCCCGCGTTCGACCTGGCCGTCTGCCTGCTCGTACTGCTCGCGGGGTGGTCGAGCGCGCTCGAGTGGTACACGTCGGTGTTCCTGTGGGACAAGGTCGTGCACGTCGTGCTGACCGGGCTCCTGGCGGCGCTGCTCGCGGTGATCGCCGCCGACCTGCGGCTCGTGCCGCACGCCCCGGATGCGGGCCGGGTGGCCGTGGCGCTCCTGGTGTTCTGCGCGGGGCTCGCGATCGGGGCCGTGTGGGAGATGTGCGAGTGGCTCGGGCACGAGTTCGTCGACTCGGCGATCTTCGTCGGCTACGACGACACGATCGGGGACCTGGCGGCGGACGGGCTCGGCGGGCTGCTCGTCGGGTTCGCGCTGCCGTGGCTGGCGGCGTCGCGGGAGGTCGTCCGGCGGCGGTGACGGTCGGGTGCCGTGGGTGGTGGGTCGTGGCGGGACGCGTGGTGGGCCTCGGTGCGACGCGCCGTGGCGCGGAGGGGGTCCGGCGTCCGCTATGCTTGACGGGCTGCTCGCGCTCCGGTCGGACGCGGCGGTGGGTCCCACTCGTGGGGTCCGGGTCCGTCAGGACTCACGGGCTGTGGCGCAGCTTGGTAGCGCACTTGACTGGGGGTCAAGGGGTCGCAGGTTCAAATCCTGTCAGCCCGACCGAGAAGCCCCGACGGAACGCAGGTTCCGTCGGGGCTTTCGTCGTGTGCGCTGCGGCCGCGGCCCCCGAGTCCTTCGTTGTTCGCAGGAAGATGTGGTTCGGTTCCGTCTCCTCCGTGGAGCCGACCACGCGACCGCGGTGGCTCGCTCGTTCGGCTGCGCCGTCAGCGCTTCGTGAGGTTCGCGACCAGGCGGTCGATCGAGTCCCGCCACTCGGTCGTCCCGGTCTCGGCCCACAGCTCGGCGAGTTCGCCGTCGCGACCGAACTGGTCTTCGTCTCCGACGTCGTCGGCTCCGGGACCGACTGGGAGACGACCACGGGGATCCGCGACGCCGACGCGTTGCGTCTCCTCCGCAGCCTGCAGCGCAAGATCGTCAGTGTACCGCGCGTGTTGCCCGGTGAGCAGACGCAGTAACGTGCAGCCGTGCGGATCGTCGACGGTGTGTGTGTCTGGTGGAGCGACGACGACGGCTGGGGTGCCCTCCGCTCGGGTGAGCTGGACTCGGACGTCTTCGCGCACTTCTCCGTGCTGAGCGGCGACGGCTTCCTCGCGCTCCGACCGGGCCAGCCCGTCAGGTTCGAGGTCGAGTCCTACCCGCCAGGCCAGGACGGGTACTTCTTCCGTGCCCTGCGCGTCACGGCGGTCTGACCGCCGGGCGAGCGGCAGGCCCGGTGGCGTTCCGAGCGGCCGACCACAGGGCGGACGGGAGGCGCGGTGCCAGCTGGCACCGCGCCTCCCGTCCGCCTGTCCCGCCGCTGGCCGAGGCCGATGCGGTGTCACCCCGCCGTGAGCGCCCCGCCGTCGAACACGCAGATCACCACGCCGAAGATGGTCGCGAGGAGCGCCGGGAGCAGGCCGAGCGCGCCGATGCACAGGGCGACCCATCCGACGCGGTGCCCCGCGACCCAGCCCCGGACGACGCCTCGGTACCCGAGACCGATGACGACGAGCGAGCTCGGCAGCGCCGTGATGCCGATGAGCCCGGCGAGGAACTCTGCTCGCGCGACCGGTACGGGAGGGTCGTCCAGCGGATGCGGCGGTACTGCGGTGCTCGCGAGGTCCGCCGCAGACACACTGTTCGCGACCGACAGCGCGAGTGCCATCGCTGCTGACCAGACCAGCACGAGGGCCAGCGCCAACCAGCCGGCGGACGTCCGTCCCGCCCCGGCCGGACCGCGCGCCTGCATCGGGTCGCGCTGGTGCCACAGGTGATCGGTCACGCCGCGAGGATACGGGCTCGCCTCCGGGGCCTCCGGCTCCAGAGCGGTCACCATCGTGTACTATCTGCGTGTGCACGTAGACAAGCAACCCTGCGGATTGAGCCCGGAGTCCGAGTACGTCGAGCTCGCCGTCGAGGTGTTCGCGATGCTCGCCGACGCCACCCGCGTGAAGATCATCCTCGCGCTGCGCGGCGCCGGGGAGCTGTCCGTCACCCGGTTGGCCGAGGTCGTCGACAAGAGCGCAGCCGGGGTGTCGCAGCACCTGGCCAAGCTCCGTCTCGCGCGCATGGTGTCCACCCGTCGTGACGGGACCACCGTCTACTACCGGTTGACCGACGAACACGCATCGGAGCTGGTGGTCGACGCCGTGAAGCAGGCGGAGCACGTCGTCGGGTCTGCGCACCACCACCGTGGAGAGCGGGGGAGCGCATGAGCCGGCACGACCACACGGTGGCCCACGCCGGACACCAGCACGACCACGACCACGACCACGGTACGGACGGCCACTCGCATCCGCACGGCGGGGTGAAGGGGTTCCTCCACGACCTGTTCGTGCCGCACACGCACGACTCCGCGGACTCGATCGACGACGCGATGGAGGCCAGCACCGCCGGCGTCCGTGCCCTGAAGACCAGCCTGTTCGTCCTCCTCGCCACCACGGTGCTGCAGGCGGTGATCGTCGCGTTCACCGGATCGATCGCGCTGCTCGCGGACACGATCCACAACTTCGCCGACGCCCTGACCGCGGTGCCGCTGTGGATCGCGTTCGTCGTCGGCCGGCGGGCCGCGAACCGCCGCTACACCTACGGCTACGGTCGCGCGGAAGACCTCGCGGGCATGTTCATCGTGTTCGTCGTCGCGCTCTCCGCCGTCGTCGCCGGGTGGCAGGCCATCGACCGGTTCATCACCCCGCGACCGATCGAGAACCCGTGGCTGCTCGTCGCCGCCGGTCTCATCGGCTTCGCCGGCAACGAAGCGGTCGCGATCTACCGCATCCGCGTCGGCCGGAAGATCGGCTCAGCCGCTCTGGTCGCCGACGGGGTGCACGCTCGTCTCGACGGGTTCACGTCACTGTCGGTCGTCCTCGGCGCGATCGGTGTGCTCCTCGGGTTCCCGATCGCTGACCCGATCATCGGCCTGCTCATCGCCGTCTCGATCATGGTGCTCCTCTGGGGGACCGTGAAGTCGATCGGTGCCCGGCTCATGGATGCCATCGATCCCGCGCTCCTCGGCAGGGCAGAGCACGCGCTGGAGCACACTCCCGGTGTCGAAGCCGTCCGGGACATCAGGCTGCGCTGGGTCGGGCACCGGCTCACCGGGTCCGCCACCGTCGAGGTCACGGCGTCCTCCCTGCACGACGCCGAGCACATCGCGGAGCACGCTGCCGAACACGTGCATGAGGTGATGGGCAACGTCGACGAGTTCACCGTCACGCCCGCCGTCCACGTGCAGCACCGGTGACCATGATCTGACGGTGGGTTGCCGCAGCCCGCGGTCGTGCCGCACCATGGGAGCGCGCGCCCGATCCGTCCGCTCGGAAGACTGATGCTCACCACCACCGCCTCCCCGCGTCGCCGGCTGCTGCTGCAGACCACGGCGATGCTCGCACTCCTGCTGCTGGTCGGGTTCACGGTCCTGATGCACTCGATGGCCGGGCACACCGCCGCCCACGAGCACTCGACGGCTGCTCCGATGGCCACCGCCGAGCACGGCCACGTCGCGACCGCCGAGCACGGCGAGCACGCGGCGCCCCAGACCGCGATGATGACCGTCCTCGCCGACGCCGGCTGCGACGGTGGCCTGTGCGCACTGATGTGCTCCCTGATGGGGATGGCCTGCGCGCTGACGATCACGCTGTTCACGTGGGTGCTGCTGCGCGCACGGACCGGCGGCGTCCTCGCACTGCTGTCGCGGCTGCTCGCGCTGGCCGGCCGGCAGCCACGCCGCATGGCGGCACCGAGACCACCGTCACCCACGGCGTTGCAGGTCATCCGGATCTGATCCGCCCTGCGGGACCCCACCCGCGGAGGGTGGCTCCCGCGTGCCCGGATCCGGGAGGCGTCCGCCTGCCCGGAACACCTGACGCATCCACGGGAACGGAAGACCATGCACACCACCACGACCACACGCACCTTCGCGATCGCCGCCGCGCTGACCCTGGGCCTCACCCTCGCCGGGTGCTCCACCAGCAACACCCGCTCCGAGGCCGGTTCGTCCTCGTCGTCGACGCCGGCCGCGTCGGCGCACGACGACCATGACGTGACGTTCGCGCAGATGATGCTGCCGCACCACGAGCAGGCCGTCGAGATGAGCGACATGCTCCTCGCGAAGGGTGACGGCGTCGATCCGGACGTCGCTGCCCTCGCGGAGCAGATCAAGACCGAACAGTCGCCGGAGATCGAGCAGCTCACCAGCTGGCTCCGGGCATGGGGTGCGCCCACCGCGTCGAAGCACTCCGGGACGGGGTACGCCATGTCCGGGACGATGTCCGATTCCGACATGACCGACCTCGACCAGGCGTCTGCGCAGGACGCCGGGAAGCTGTTCCTCGAGCAGATGATCCAGCACCACGAGGGCGCCGTCGAGATGGCGAAGGCCGAGGTCGACGAGGGCCGGAACGCCGAGGCGGTCGCGATGGCGAGGTCGATCGTGTCGAGTCAGACCGAGCAGATCACCCGGATGCAGGACATGCTCGCGGCGATGTGATCCACGCCGTCCCGTCATCGCCCGAAGAGCCGAGCGAAGATCCCGCCGCCGGACTGCTGCCGTTCGTGGCCCGCGCAACGGTCCTGTCGTGGCACCCCGCGCATCACCTGGTCGACGTGCTGCCCGCACCCCGCCCACGTCGTCTTCCCGCACGTCCTGCAGGTCACCTGTCGGCACATCGTCACTCCATCCGTCTCGACGTGGTCGCGAGCGCGACCACTTGCAGGAATATACCCCCGGGGGTATCTTTCTCGACATGAGGACGATCATCATCGGTGGTGTGGCGGCGGGCATGAGCACCGCGACGAGGCTCCGACGCCTCGACGAGGCCCGGCAGATCACGGTGTTCGAGCGGGGCACGCACGTGTCGTTCGCCAACTGCGGCCTGCCGTACCACGTGGGTGGGGTGATCCCGGAGCGGTCGTCGCTGCTGCTCCAGTCGCCGGAGTCGCTGGCCAGCAGGTTCGCCCTCGACGTCTGCGTGCGCCACGAGGTGGTCTCGATCGACCCGACGGCACGGACCGTCACGGTCCGTGACCTCACGACGGGCGCCGAGCGGATCGAGGCGTACGACGAGCTGGTGCTCGCGACCGGCGCCACGGCCTCGCCGGGTCCGTCTGCGGAGCACGTCCCCACGCACACGCTCCGGAGCGTCGAGGACGTCGACCGTATCCTCGCGGTCCTCGAGCAGGCGGGGCCCGAACCCCGAGTGGTCGTCGTCGGCGCCGGGTTCGTCGGGCTCGAGGCCGTCGAGAACCTCCGTGCGCGCGGTGCGCAGGTGACCCTGGTCTCCCGCGGCCGACAGGTGCTGTCGCCGCTCGACCCCGAGATGGCCGCGCCGGTCCTGCGCACCCTCCGGCGTGCCGGCGTCGACGTCAGGTTCGGGGCGACGGTCACCGGGGCAGAGCCGGGGCGCGTCCACCTCAGCGACGGCAGGAGCATCGACACGGTGCTCGTCGTCGAGGCCAGTGGTGTCCGGCCGGACCGCTCGCTCGCCGACGCCGCGGGCATCGCCGTCGGTCCGACCGGCGGGATCGCGGTCGACGGACGCCACCGTACCTCGCAGCCGCACGTCTGGGCGGTCGGCGACGGCGTCGAGAAACTGGATCAGCTCGACGGTGCTCCCACCCTGGTGACGATGGCCGGACTCGCGAACCGGCACGGCCGCGCCGCCGCGGACGACATCGCCGGTACCGAACCCGAGGACGCCGTCCCCGCCCTCGGCACCGCGATCCTGGGCCTGCTCGGGACGACGCTCGCGCTCGTGGGCTGGAGTGAACGCCGACTCGTCGCGGCGGGACGGCCCCACCGCGTCGTGCACACACACCCGGCACCGCACGCCGCCTACTACCCGGGCGCGGAGTCCATGGCGATGAAGCTCCTCGTCGACCCGGCGACCGATCGGATCCTCGGTGCGCAGATCGTCGGTGGCGAAGGGGTCGACAAGCGGATCGACGTGATCGCCGTGGCGATGGCCGCAGGACTGACCGCGACGGCGCTGTCCCAGCTCGAGCTGGCGTACGCACCCCAGTACGGATCCGCGAAGGACCCGGTCAACATGCTCGGCTACGTCGCGGAGAACACCGCCACCGGTGCCACCCGCACCGTGCAGTGGCACGAACTCGCCGCCGCGCGGGACGACGGTGTGGTGCTGGTCGACGTCCGCAGCCCCGCCGAGCACGCCGCCGGCGCGATCCCAGGCTCGGTGAACCTCCCGCTCGACGAGCTCCGCCTCCGTCTCGGAGAACTCCCCGACGGGCCCGTCGTCGTGCACTGCCAGGTCGGCCAGCGCGGCCACACCGCCGCCCGACTCCTCACGCAGCTCGGGTACGACGTCCGCAACCTCGACGGTGGCTACGCGACCTGGACCGCGGGAACCGCCGCCGCCTGACCCGACGTGCTCCCGACCGCCACGCACCAGACTGGAGAGACCATGCAGCAGATCACCGTCGACCAACTCGCCGCGACACCCGGCGCGCACGTCATCGATGTCCGGGAACCGGACGAGTACCGCGCCGGCCACGTGCCCGGCGCCGCGAACATCCCCCTCGCGCAGCTCGGCGACCGCCTCGGTGAGATCCCGACCGGTGCGCCGGTCCACGTCGTCTGCCAGTCCGGTGGCCGCAGTGCCCGGGCCACCGAGGTGCTGACCGCAGCCGGGTTCGCCGCGGTCGACGTCGCCGGCGGCACCGCTTCCTGGCGGGCAGCAGGACACCCGGTGGACGTGGCATGAGCGGCGCGGACCGTTCCCTGCACGACGGGGCCGCCGTCCGGAAGGTCGCGAACCGGCTCAAGCGCGCCCAGGGCCAGCTCGCGGCGGTCATCGCCGCGGTGGAGGGCGGCGGCGACTGCCGCGACGTCGTGACCCAGCTCGCCGCGGTCAGCAGCGCCATCGACCGCGCCGGCTTCGCGATCATCTCCACCGCCATGCGTGAGTGCATCACGGATGCGCCGGAGGCAGGCGGGCAGGAAACCCCCGAGCGGCTGACCGTCGACGAACTCGAGAAGCTCTTCCTCACCCTCGCCTGACGGGCGTCCGCCCCGACGTGGCCACGGACGGACGGGAGGCACGGTGTCAGCCGGCACCGTGCCTCTCGTCCGGTGGTGGTGGGATCACCACCAACGCGAGCCAGCAGGCGGCCGCTCGACGGCGCGGCGCGCGGCGCCGCTCGGGACCGCTACCGACTGCGGAGGATGCCGAGGAACTCGTCGGCCATGGCCAGGTGCTGTTCCAGCCGAGCGCGCCGCTCCTCGGTGTCGCGGACGTACTCGTCGAGCTGTGTCCGGAGACGAGCCCGCTCGGTGGCGTCCGCGGTGACCGCGAGCGCGTCGACGACCGCGAGGAGATCGGCCATCTGGTCGAGCGTGAATCCGAGGGGCTTCATGCGTCGGATGATGAGCAGGCGCGCGAGGTCGGTCTCCGTGTAGAGGCGGAAGCCTCCCTCGGTGCGGCCGGACGGGCGCAGGAGCCCGACCTCGTCGTAGTGGCGGATCGTGCGGTTCGACAGGCCGGTGCGGTCGGCGAGCTCGCCGATGTGCATCGTCGTCGGTGCCGCGTCATCCGTCATCGTGCGTGCCTTCCCCTGGCCGTGGTGCGTCCTGGAGAGCGTAGTGCCCGGCGGCGCGCAGCACCCCCTTGCGCAGCAACCCTTCCGTCGCGGTAAGGTTGGGACGTTCCAACCTTTCCGCAACGGAAGAGTCGGGACCGGTCGGACGCTCCGACGCCGCCGGCCCTGCGCGATGACGCGCCCCACGAACAGCTCTCGCGGGCGCAGCGCCCGCACCCCTCATCCGAAGGAGAACCGTGACGACCGTCACGCAGTCCGTGCCCGTCCAGGCACATCCGAGTCCCACCGTCCTGTCCGCACTGCGGAACCCGAAGATCCTGCTCCGCGAGGTCCTCGCCGGCCTCGTCGTCGCCCTCGCCCTGATCCCTGAGGCGATCTCGTTCTCGATCATCGCCGGCGTCGACCCCCGCGTCGGGCTGTTCTCGGCGTTCGTGATGGCTGTCGTCATCTCGTTCGTCGGCGGCCGCGCAGCAATGATCACCGGTGCCACCGGAGCCATCGCCCTCGTCGTCGCCCCCGTGATGAAGGAGCACGGCCTCGACCACCTGATAGCGACCGTCCTCCTCGGCGGGATCTTCCAGCTCGTCCTCGGCGGGCTCGGTGCGGCGAAGCTGATGCGGTTCGTGCCCCGGTCCGTGATGGTCGGGTTCGTCAACGCGCTCGCGATCCTGATCTTCACCGCGCAGCTGCCGAACATCATCGGCGTCTCCTGGCTGGTCTGGCCGATCGCCGCCGCCGGCATCGCGATCATCGTCCTGCTGCCGCGACTCACGAAGGCCATCCCCGCACCCCTGGTCGCGATCGTCGTCCTGACCCTGGTCACCGTGTTCGCGTCGATCGCCGTCCCGACCGTCGGCGACGAGGGCAAGCTGCCCGACAGCCTCCCGACGCTCTTCATCCCGAACGTCCCGGTGAACCTCGAGACGCTCACGATCATCGCCCCCTACGCACTCGCCATGGCCCTCGTCGGGCTGCTCGAGTCGCTGATGACCGCGAAGCTCGTCGACGAGGTCACCGACACCAGCTCCCGCAAGACCCGTGAGGCCCTCGGGCAGGGTGTCGCGAACATCGCCTCCGGCCTGTTCGGCGGGATGGGCGGCTGCGCGATGATCGGCCAGACGATGATCAACGTCAAGGCCTCCGGCGCCCGCACCCGCATCTCGACGTTCCTGTCCGGCGTGTTCCTGCTCGTCCTCGTGGTCGGGCTCGGTGACGTCGTCGCGATCATCCCGATGGCAGCCCTCGTCGCCGTCATGGTGATGGTCTCCGTCGGCACCTTCGACTGGCACAGCATCACGCCCTCCACCCTCAAGCGGATGCCCGTCGGCGAGACGATCGTGATGGTCCTCACCGTCGTGATCGTCGTCGCCACCGACAACCTCGCCATCGGCGTCATCATCGGTGTCATCGCCGCGATGATCGTCTTCGCCCGCCGCGTCTCCCACTTCACCAACGTCTCGCGGAGCATCGAGACGCTCCCGAACGGTGAACAGCACGCGCTCTACGCGGTCGAGGGTGAGCTGTTCTTCGCCTCCTCCAACGACCTCACCACCCAGTTCGACTACTCCGGCGACCCCGAGCTCGTGATCATCGACATGACGAAGTCGCACGTGTGGGACGCCTCCACCGTCGCCGCGCTCGACTCGATCGAGACGAAGTACCACCAGCACGGCAAGCGGGTCGAGATCCGCGGCATGAACGACGCCAGCCAGGCCTTCCACGGTCGCCTCGCCGGGAACCTCGGCTCGGGTCACTGAACTCACAGACCTCCGCCCGGCCCCACCTCTAGGGCACCGACTGAACGGGCGGAGCAGCGAGGCCGGTTCCTGATCCGCCGGCCTCGCGGCGGGC
This sequence comes from Curtobacterium sp. Csp1, assembly GCF_013347185.1. Taxonomy (NCBI): domain Bacteria; kingdom Bacillati; phylum Actinomycetota; class Actinomycetes; order Micrococcales; family Microbacteriaceae; genus Curtobacterium; species Curtobacterium sp. Csp1. The sequence continues at coordinate 3,595,420 of NZ_CP054594.1, read as the reverse complement.
GCCGTCGCGTCGTCGACCGGCGGTGCTCGCACACGATCCCTCGCGAGGAGCCAGCAGTGACGAGACCACCGACCATCCACGACGTCGCCGCCGCGGCGCACGTGTCCCACCAGACCGTGTCCCGCGTCCTCAACGGCGCGACCAACGTCCGACCCACCACGAGGGCTCGCGTCCAGCAGGCGGTCCACGCGCTCGGGTACGTGCGCGACGACCATGCTGCGGCACTCGCACGCCGACGGCGGATCCACGCGGCCGACGACGCGCTCGCGTGGGTGTGCGACGGGCTCGACGCCCCGCAGCAGCACGACGACGCCTCCGCTGAGCAGCGCCGTTGATCGAGGCGCGCGGGTCCCTGTGTCACGAGCTTGTCGAGCTCTCACATGAAAGCATTGCAATCGATGCATGTGTCGAGTTCAATGGCACCATGCCGTCGTCACACACAGGAGGACCCCATGGCAGGCACCGAGACCCACGCCGAGCACACCATCGCCGAACACCAGCACGCGGCTGACTGCGGCCACGAAGCCGTCCAGCACGACGACCATGTCGACTACCTGCACGACGGTCACAAGCACGCCGAGCACGACGGACACTACGACGAGCACTGAGCCGGTTCCAGCACGGGCGCTCTCCCGGCCGGGAGGGCGCCCGTGCTGTGGCGACGCATGTCCGCGGACTACTGTTTCCGTGTGACACCCCGAGCGAACCTCGAACCTGCGGCCGAGCTCTTCAAGGTCCTGTCGTCAGCGTCGCGACTGCACCTGCTGTGCCTGCTCCGGGACCACCCGACGACGGTCGGGGGCCTCGCGGAGGCCGCTGGGCTCTCGCAGCCCCTCGTGTCCCAGCACCTCCGGACGCTCCGGGCTGCCGGGCTGGTCGCGGTGGTCCGACACGGTCGCGAGGCGGAGTACTCCCTGGCCGACGCGCACGTCGCACACATCGTGGCGGATGCCGTGACGCACACCCTCGAGGAGCACGTCCCGCTCTCGTGACCGGGGTCGGGGAGCAGCCAGCGACAGGACCCACGAGCGGTTCTCCCGGTCACCGCGCACCGGCGCGTCCGGTCCGCACGGGGGTCGGTGCGGACCGCTCATCGAGCGCGCCGCCGCCGGTGTCGCACGGTGAGAACGAGGCCACCGGCGCCGAGGAGCACTGCGGCGGCGATCGTGCCCGCACCGACGGAGGCGCCGGTGAAGGCGAGTCCGCGGGCGCGGGACCCGCTGGTCCCGGTGGGACTCGATCCGTCGCCGCTCAGCGCGCCGGGTGACCGGTCGGCTCCGCCCGCCGGACCACCGCCGCTCGACCCGCCGCTCGACCCGCCGCTCCCCGGCGTACCGCCTGGGTCGGCGCGGACGTGCTCGGTGGTCACGACCGCGGCCGTGACGTCCGCTCCGAGCCCGGCCACGTCGGTGAACCGCAGTGCGCGGACCGACAGGGACCGGGGGCCGGTCTGCTGGTCGTTCAGGACGAAGGTCCCGGTGCCGCCCGGGACCGTGATCCTCGTCCCGGCCGCCACGGCGCCGGCGGCGACACGGGTCCCGGCCACCGACCCGCCGGCGGTGGTGACGACGGTGGCGGACGGCGTGACGACGACGTGGACGTCGCGGAGGTCGACGGCTGCCCGTGTCCCGGGGTAGAGGACCAGGTGTGCCAGGCGGGCCTCGCCGCGGTCCCGCGTCGAGTGCACCTCGGCGTCGCTGGCGCTGACCTGCCCGAGGGTGCCGTCGCCGACGACCGCGGTCGTGGAGTCGGTGGCCGCTGTCCCGGCCGCGGGGCCCACGAGGGGCCGCGGAGAGACGTCGCTCGGGCCGGTCGTCCGGACACCGTACGCCGACCACGTTCCGACTCCGCCCTCACCAGGAGTGGCGGTCGGAGTCGACGTGGGGGTCGGGGTGGGCGTCGGGATGGTCCCACCGCTGTGCTGCGCCGGGATCGACACGACGCCGAGGCGGACGTCGGGGTACTCGCCGGTGAGGTCGCGGTAGTGCAGCGCGGTGAGGGTCACGCTGCCGTCGTCGTGTCGGACGCGCTCCCCGAAGTCGATGCGCACGCGCGGGGTGCCGCCCGGGGCGAGACCCGTGTAGACGTCGGTGGAGGTGTTGACCCAGATGCCGTTCGCGAACACCGCGTCGGCGGTGTCGTCGAAAGTCACGGTCATCGCGCCCGACGTGTCGACGTGTGCGTGCAGCCCGGCGATCCGCAGCGCTGTCCACCGGTACTCCGCGAGCGGGTCGGTAGGTGCTCCCGGGAGCTGCTGGAAGGACGACACCGCGACGTCCGAGCCGCCCGCGTCGTCGGACGAGACGGTGACCCCCGTCGCGACGGAGGGTGAGCCGTCCGATGCCCGTGCCGTGGCGACGGTCCGTGTTCCGGTGCCGCGGACGGCGGGCTGCCCGTCGATCAGGACCGTGCCGTCCGGCGCGGTGACCGTCACGCCGCTGACGGACCGGCCGGCCGCTGTTCCGGATCCGCCGGGCGCTCCGGACCCACCGCCCGGTGTCGGTGTCGGTGTCGGTGTCGGCCAGGCTGCGGCACCGGCGCAGGTCACCGACCCGGCCCTGATCCGCCAGATCTCCGACGCGCCGGCCTCGGCCTCGATGCGGAGCCCGACCGTGGTGCTGGACCCGTCACCGTCCGTCGTGGTGCTGCCGACGAGGACCTTCGTCGCGCCGTACACCGACGGCGGCAGATCGGTGCTCCATCCGAGGTGACCGCTGGCGGCGGCGGTGACGTCGGTCCCGCCGATCGCGAGGTGGCCGAACGTCACGGTCTGTTCGCCGTCGGGGCTGCAGGTGGCGCGCAGGTCGGTGAAGGTGACCGCGGGCCGGTCCCGGAGTGTGAAGGTCCCCGAAGCGATGGTCGCTTCCGCGCCGTCTGGCCCAGCGCTGACGTGCAGGCCGGACGTCCGGGTGGTGTTCAGCTTGAGGACGTCACCGGTGCCGGCTGCGTCCGCCGTCGCCGCGGGTCCGTCGTGCCAGGCGGCGGTCGGGGTCGGGTCGATCAAGGAGCCGCCGTCGATGTCGACCACCTCGACGCCGGCTGCCCGGGCGAGCGGCGCGCTGTCCGCGGCGATCGCGGGGACGGTCACGCCGATGCCGAGGAGCCCGGCGACGACGATGCCGACGACGACGGCGATGCGGTCGCTGCGGTTCGCGCGACGATGCGTCATCCGGCTCACCGTCCGGCCTCCGTCGCACCGAACCGCTCGATGAATGCGCGTCCGTCCGGGACGCCGAGGCCGGTGACGTCGTCCCAGCCAGGACCCGACTGCAGACTCTGCGGTCGTGTGTCCCACATCGCGATCGTCTCCGGCCAGAGTGCGCCGGCGTCGGGGCCGCGCGGCGACCACGTCGCGGCGGAGGTCGGGCGGACGTCGCGGAGTGCCGCGGTGCCGCGGAGCGCGAAGAGCGCGGGGCTCGCGAGGCCGATGCGACGTCCGGTGACGGCCTTCGACATGGCGACCATCGACGCGACCATCGGCGTCGCGAGGCTCGTGCCCCCGTGCGCCGCGTACTCCGTCCGCCCGTGGTGCGGTCCGTAGGTCACGAACCCGGTGTCGGGATCGGCGATCGAGGCGACGTCCGGGACGAGGCGCCCGGTGCCGCCGCGACGGATGTCGTCCCGCTGCCAGGTGGGTCGGGCGGAGGTGCCGGACTCGCCACCGCCGGCGCCGTAGGCGAACCCGGGCGGGATCACGGCGCCGTTCCGGGCGAAGCGGGTCTGCGTCTCCCATCCGGCCTCGACCGCGACGGAGCCGTCCGCAGCGAGGCCGGTGCTCGTGCCCCCGACGGCGGTCACGTACGGGCTGGAGGCCGGCGAGGCGACGGAGGCCCCTGCACCGTGGTCACCCGCGTCGCTGTAGTCGCCGTCGTTGCCGGAGGACGCGAACACCGAGATGCCCAGGCTCGCGGCCTCCACCAGCACCCTGTTCAGGAGGGCGCGGTCGTCCGCGGTGTCCAGCTGTTCGGTCGACCCGAAGGACAGGCTGATGACGTCGGCGTGCCCGTCCTCGACGACGTCGAGGATGCGCGAGTACATGGCGGTCGTCCCGCAGTCGGCCGCGCCCCAGTAGTCGACGGTGGCGTCCGGCGCCATGGCGTGCACCGCCTGGACGTCCAGGTGCTGCTCCTCGGTCCAGGCCTCCGGGCCGCCGCAGCGGTCCACGTCGGGGGCGTCCGGGGCGTGGTTCCGGTACTGCCCCGCGGTGAAGGGCTGCGTTCCGGTCGCCCGGGCGTAGGTGTCGGTGTCCTGCTCCACGTCGGGGTCGTCGAACGCCGCCACGATCGCGATGCGCGCACCGCGACCGGTGACGTCCGCGGGCAGGTGGTGGACCTCGCGCAGCTGCGCCGGCCCGTAGCCGCACAGTGCGTTCGACCGGTGATCGACGACGACCGAGGCGGGCCAGTCGGTCGTGACCTTCTCGCCCCAGTAGGCCGCGCAGGTCCCGTCGTCCGCGAGGACGTGGCCCCGCACGGTCGGGGAGGTGCCCCTCGCGACCTCGGTCGGGCGGATGGTGTCCGCGACCACGACCCCGGCGATGCCCGTCACTGCTGCGAGCTCGCGAGGGACCGACAGCGGGCGCTCCGGTGCGGTCACGACGGTGCCCTGTGCGGTGCGGTACCGGGCGAAGGTGGTGTGGAACGCGTCGGCGACCTGGTCGACCGGACCCTCGACCGGGATCGACGCCGCGGCGGGGCGCACGGGTGCCGCGTGCAGTCCGTGGTCCTGCAGCCACCCGCGGATCGACGGGGCTCCGGCGAGCCGATCGGGAGCCAGGAGGACCGAGAACGAGACGGAGCCGGTGCGGGCCGTGCCGGTGCGTTGCACGCCCGCGGGCCAGTGGGGAACGGACCCGGCGAGCGGCCGGAGGGGAGCGTCCGGCGGGACGGGGTGGAGCGCGAGGGCTCCGGTGAGCACGGCGGTGACGGCCAGTGCTCCGAGGACGAGGGGTGGGCGCATGGGGTCCACTTCTGGGGAGACGGAGGAGAACGGGGAACGCGGCTGGCTGCCGCGTACCGAACTGTAGCGCCTGTTGAGAATCATTATCAACAAGCGCTCGGGCGGTCTGCCCGCACCCTGCCGGGGGCCCGGTGCCCGACGGCTACCGCGCGGCAGCGCCCGCCAGGCCTCGAGCGCGGTCGAAGGCCGCCGCGTGCTCCGTGCGGAGGATCGACCAGCCTCGGGTGGTGTCGATCGACCGCGGTCCGTCGACCGGTGCCGCGAACCCGTGCTGCACCCGGGGGACCGGCTCCCCGGGCAGGTGGAGCTCCTGCGTGAAGCCCCCGGTGTCCGGCGCGAACCCGAGGACGTGCGTCGCGACGTCGTCGCTCCAGTCGGTCGACGGCAACGACGTGAACTGCACCCGCCTCGGCGGGTCCAGGGGGAGCGTCGCGGACACGTAGCAGCCGTGGTGGTCCTCGCCCGGCGACAGGATCGTGTAGGTCCCGCCCTCGCGGTAGACCAGCAGGGCCTCGGCGAACGGCTTGGCGTGGAACATCGCCGTGTAGCGGAGGGCTTGTGCGTACACGGGGGCGCCGAGGCGCAGGGAGATGGTCGGTCCGGACAGGGTCCGCTCCTTTCCTGGTGCGCGTCGCGGGTCCGCGACGTCGCCTCCAGTCTGCCCCGCCAGACGATCGTCTGGTGCGGTCGTCCGCACCAGTCACGACCGTCACCACCCGTCGGACGGGAGGCACGGTGCCAGCCGGCACCGTGCCTCCCGTCCGTCGGTGGGAACCCGGGTCAGCGCGCCAGCAGGCGGGCGGTCCACCCTGCCAGCGCGGCGACCGCCGCGCGTGACAGGACGGCGTCCGGGACCATGCTCGTGGAGCCGTGGAAGGCACCCGGCCAGACGTGCAGCTCTGCGTCGACCCCGGCGGCCCAGAGGGCGCTCGCGTACGCGACGGTCTCGTCGCGGAACACCTCCGCGCTCCCGCAGTCCAGGTACGTCGGCGGCAGCCCGGACAGGTCCGTCGCACGTGCCGGCGCGGCCGACGGATCGACGGCGTCGGTCCCGCGGCGCTCGCCGAGGTACGCGTCCCACGCGACGTGCATCATCTGTCGGTCGGCGACGCCGACCCCGTCGAACTGGCGGCCGGACACCGTGTCGTCGCGGTCGTCGAGCATGGGGGAGACGAGGACCTGCGCCGCCACCGCCGGACCCTGCCGGTCGCGGGCGAGCAGGGTGACGCCCGCGGCCAGCCCGCCACCGGCGCTCTGCCCGGCGACGACGATCCGCGTCGGGTCGACGCCGAGCTCGACGGCGTGCTCCGCGAGCCAGACGAGGCCGGCGTAGGCGTCCTCGACCGGGTAGGGGTCCGGGTGCTCGGGGGCCAGCCGGTAGTCGACGCTCACCAGGACGACGTCGTGGTCGCGGAGGAGCCAGTCGTCGAACGAGTCCAGGTTCCCGAGGTGGTGGCCGAACATCATGCCGCCGCCGTGGATCGAGTAGACGGCGGGGACGGGGCCGGTCGAGTCGGTGCGCCGGATGACGGCGAGGTCGATCGGGTCGCCGAGGTGGCCCGGCACGGTGACGCTCCGCCGGTGGTAGCCGAGTTCGTGCAGGTGGGCGTCGAGCACGGCCTCTGGGACCTCGAGGGCACGCATGCGGGGGAGCGCCTCGGGCGTGAGGGGCATCGGACCCCGGGCCTGCACGGCGGTGAGGAACACGGCGAGCTCCGGGTCGAACGGCGGGCGGACGGTGGACTCAGACATCGGCGGACTCCTGGTCGGTGTGATGGGACGGGGTGACGGGCGGGTGGGCGGCCGGATCGGCTGCGGGTCGGCCCGTGGCCGGCCTGGCGGCTGGTTGGTCGTCGGCCTGCTCGGTGGCCGGCCCGGCGCCGGATGCGTGCTGGCGGGCGCGGAGCATCCCGGCCGCCACGAGTGCGGCGGCGACCACGGTGAGGGCGACGCCGGCGACGGACAGTGCACCGCCGACCGCCGCACGGTGGGCCGCGTCGAGGTGCGCGGCGGCGACGGCCCCGGGGACGAGCGCCGCCAGGACGGTCCCCGCGACGGCGACCCCCGCGGCGGTCGCGACCTCGCTCGCGGTGTCGACGAGCGCGGCACCGACCGAGGTGCGGTCCGCGGGGAGCCCGGCGAGGACCTCGGCCCCGGCGACCGCGCCGACGACCCGCATGCCCGCTGCGACGAGCACGAGCGCCACGACGACCACGGGGTAGCCGAGCGGTGTCGCGGCGAGGGAGACGGCGAGCCCGAGCACCACCGCGGCCGAGCTCGTCCAGGCTGCCGTGCGCAGGCCGACCCGACGGACGAACGGCCCGACGAACCGTCCGCTCACGAGCAGGACGACCACCTGCGGCAGGGTCCCGACCGCGGCGAGGGCGGGCGGCCACCCCCACACGACCTGCAGCTGGAGGGTCACGGTCCAGGAGAGGCCGGCGGTCGCGAGCCCAGCGGCGGCCTTGTAGAGCAGTCCGCTCGCGACGAGCGGACGCGCGACGAGCCGGAGGTCGAGCAGCGGCGCGGCGGCGGTCCGCTGCCGCGCGACGAACGCGGTCGCGGCGGCGAGCGTCGCGGCGACCATGCACCACAGGAGCGGGCTGCCGGCTGGCCCGCCGGCTGCTCCGTCGGCCTGCCCGCCGGCCGCGACCGCGACGGTCGGCGTGACGAGGACCCCGGCCACGGTGGCTGTGCCGAGGACCGCCCCGAGGACGTCGACCGGGTCCCGCCGCAGGTCCGTCACGTGGTCGGCGGTGATGCCGGCGCGGATCCCGACGAACGCGACCACGGCGACGGGCGCGTTCGCGACGAGCAGGACCTGCCACGGGGCGACGGCGAGGACGAGCCCGCCCACCGTCGGTCCGACCGCGAGCCCGACCAGGCCCGCGGTGGAGATCACGGTGAGGGCCCGGACGCGCAGGTCCTCGGCGTCGAACAGGCGGAACGCGAGGGCCATCGCACCCGGGGTGGTCATCGCCGCCGCGACGCCCGTGAGCGCGCGGACCACGACCAGCCCCTCGACCGAGGTGACGGCGAGGGTCGCGACGCTCACCCCGGCGAGCAGGACGAGTCCGACGAGCATGACCCGGCGGCGACCGAACCGGTCGGCGACGGCGCCGAACAGGAGCATCAGGCCGCCGAACGCCAGCGAGTACGCGCCCGAGACCCACTGCAGCGCGGACGTCGACGCGCCGAGGTCGCGGCCGATGGTCGGCAGGGCCACGGTGAGGACCGAGTTGTCGAGCATCTCGAACAGGAACACGGCGGACAGCCCCGCCAGGGCGATCCAGGCGTCACGCAGGCGCTGCGGTGACCCCGGACGGGTGATCGGTACGGACACGGGCGCACTCCTTCGACGAAGAAGTGGCGACTCCCACGAGTCACGTACGCGCTGCCGCCGATCGGGACCGGAGGCGTTTTCCCTCTGGCGCCGACGGTAGCGCAGACCGCGCCGTGACGCCAGCGGCAGGTGCGGGGCCGGGCGGGGACGGCGGGGCTGGACCGGGCCGGCGGGGCTGGTCGGGGCCGGGTCGGTCGGGTCAGGACCGGACGGGGCCCGTCGAGGACCGCACCACCAGCGAGACGGGCAGCACCGCACCGTCCGGCGTCCCGGACGCCCGTGCAGCGAGCAGGCGTTCGACCGCGACGGCACCCATGCGGCCCGTCGGCGAGTGCACCGTGGTGAGCGGCGTCGGCAGCTGCGCGACGATCGAGATGTCGTTGTAGCCGACGATCGACAGGTCGTCCGGGACCCGCAGACCCCGCTGCCGGGCAGCACCCATGACCCCGATCGCCGCGGTGTCGTTCACCGCGAAGATCGCGGTCGGCGGGTCCACCGACGACAGCAGGGCGTGCGCGCCGACGACGCCGCCCTCGACCTCGAAGTCGCTGTGCACCACCAGGGCGTCGTCGACCGGGATGCCGCGCTGCTCGTGTGCGAGCCGGAAGCCGGCCACCCGCTCGACCGCCGTGCTGGCGTGCCGCGGCCCCGCGACGACCCCGATGCGTCGGTGGCCGAGCGCGAGCAGGTGCTCCGCGGCGATCCGGCCACCCTCGACGTCGTCACCGACGACCGCGGGCATCCAGTCGCCGGGGTGCCGGTTCGTCGCGATGATCGGGACGGGCAGTTCGGCCAGACGCGGTGTCCGCGCGGACAGGTGCAGGGAGCTGACGATCAGCCCGTCGACCTGACGAGAGAGCAGGAAGTCCACGGCCTCGAGCTGCGCGCCCATGTCGTCCGGCGGCGTGGTGAGCAGGACCTGGTACCCGGCGGACCGCGCGGCCGACTCGATCGCCTGGCAGATGGTGGCGATCACCGTGTCCGCGAGTCGGGGCATCACGACGCCGATGGTGTCCGACCGCCGGGTCCGCAGCGACGAGGCGAGCCGGTTCGGTCGGTACCCGAGCTCGAGTGCCGCCGCGATCACCCGCTGCGCCGAGGCGCTCCACCCACGCGTCGGTTCGGTCTGGCGCAGGACCCGCGACGCCGTCGAGACGTGCACCCCTGCCCGCTCGGCGATCGCCTGCAGCGTCGCCTCGCCGCGACGACCCGGGTGGTCGCGCCCGACCGGTCCGTCCTCCGTGGTGCCCATGTCCCGATCCTAGGTGACGGATCGTCGCGCCCCGCTGTCACGCAATCGATTGCGGTCAACAGAAGTGAAACACGTTGGTTACACGCGAGCAGGCGGGACGAAACAGGCCGCTGGAACCATCGACGGTGTTGCAAACGATTGCATGTATTGCAATCACGAACGAAAGACGATGACCCATGGTGAAAGAGATCCTCGTTTCCTTCGGTGTCGACATCGACGCGGTCGCCGGGTGGCTCGGCTCGTACGGCGGCGCCGACTCGCCCTCCGACATCCAGCGCGGCATCTTCGCCGGGCGCACGGGTGTGCCCCGTCTGCAGAAGGTGTTCGACCGAGCGGACATCGCGGCGACCTGGTTCATCCCCGGCCACTCGCTCGAGACCTTCCCCGACGAGTGCCGCGCGCTGTTCGACGCCGGGCACGAGATCGGGGCCCACGGATACAGCCACGAGAACCCCGTCGCGATGACCGAGGCGCAGGAGGACGCGGTCATGGAGCGCTCGGTGGAGCTGATCACCCGGCTCACCGGGCAGCAGCCGACCGGGTACGTCGCCCCCTGGTGGGAACTGAGCAGCTACACGCCGACCCTGCTGAAGAAGTTCGGGTTCAGCTACGACCACAGCCAGCAGCACAAGGACTTCGTCCCGTACTACTCGATCGTCGGCGACTCGTGGACGCCGATCGACTACGCGCAGGACCCGGCGACCTGGATGACGCCGCTCGTGCACGGCTCCGAGATCGACCTCGTCGAGATCGCGGCGAACTGGTACGTCGACGACCTGCCGCCGATGATGTTCATCAAGTCGAGCCCGAACAGCCACGGCTTCGTCAACCCCCGCGACGTCGAGCAGATGTGGAAGGACCAGTTCGACTGGGTGTACCGCGAGCTCGACTACGCGGTGTTCCCGATCACGATCCACCCCGACGTCTCCGGTCGACCCCAGGTGCTGCTCATGATCGAGCGCCTCATCGAGTACCTCCGCGGACACGAGGGGGTGCGGTTCGTGACGATGAACGAGATCGCGGACGACTTCCGCGTCCGCTTCCCGTTCGCCGGGGCCGAGCGCCCCCGCGAGTACTGATGTGCGGCGCGTGCGGCGGCGGCGCGGTGCGTGACCGGTCGGCCGCCGACGTCGAGGACACCCCGGCGGGACGGACCCGGGCGCAGGCCGCCCTGGCCGCCCTGACCACGCGGCTCTTCGCCGCGGAACGGATCCGCGTGCGCCCGGCCCCGGGCACCGTCCGCGTCGTCGTGCAGGGGCCGACGGGCGGCCAGGTGGTGGCCCAGGGGATCGACGGGGTGCTCGACGCCGTGGAGCGGCTCCGCCCCGGGCGCGTCGACTGGACGTCGGTCGCCGCCCGGGCCCGCGCGCTCGGCGACGACGACCGCGATGTCCTCGACCGGGACCTCCGCGCCCTGACCGGTGCGCTCGACCGGCGGACGGGGGCGCTCCGGTGACCGTCGTGACGCTGCCCCGCCTGGCGTACCTCGCACTCGGCGGCACCATCGCCAGCGTCGACGAGGGGACCGCCGGCTCCGCCACGGGCCGCCCGGGCGCCGTCCCGCGGATCACCGCGGCGGACCTGGTCGGCGGTGTCCCGGCGATCGCCGACATCGCGCACGTCGAGGCCCACCAGCTCGGGCTGCTCCCGTCGCCCTCGCTCGGGTTCGACGACGTCCAGCGCACGCTCGACGCCGCTCGCGAGGCCGTCGCCACCGGGTCGTCCGGCGTGGTCGTCTCGCAGGGCACCGACACCATCGAGGAGACCGCGTACCTGCTCGACCTCGGCTGGGACCGCCCCGAGCCGCTCGTCGTCACCGGCGCGATGCGCCACGCGTCCGCGCCGGGAGCGGACGGCCCCGCGAACCTGCTGGCCGCCGTCGCCGTGGCCGCCGACCCGGCCGCCGTCGGCCGCGGCGTGCTCGTCGTGCTCAACGACGAGGTCCACACTGCGGCGTCGGTCCGCAAGACGCACACCTCCTCGACGGACGCCTTCACCTCGCCGGGCACCGGGCCGGTGGGCCTGCTCACCGAGGGGACGCCCCGCTTCCGGACCCCCGCGGGCCGGTTCCCGGCGCTCACCCGACGGGTCGCGCCCCTCCCGCCGGTCGCCCTGCACCGCGTCACCCTCGCCGACGACGGCCGCGTCCTGTCCGCGCTGGACGGGCTCGGGTACCGGGGCGCGGTCATCGAGGGCTTCGGCGGCGGCCACGTCGCCGGACACACCGTCGACGCGGTCCGCGCGCTCGCCGCCCGGATGCCCGTCGTCCTGGCCTCGCGGACCGGCGCGGGCGAGACGCTCACGTCCACCTACGGGTTCCCCGGCGGCGAGATCGACCTGTTGCGGTCGGGCCTGGTGCCGGCCGGACGCCTCGACGGCCTGAAGGCACGGCTGCTGCTCGCGACGCTCCTCGCGCAGGACGCCCCTCGGGACCGCATCCACCGGGAGTTCGCGGCGCGCGGCCGCGGCACCCCGCGGGCGCACCACACCTGACCGGCACCACACCCGACCCGCACCGCCCCTGACCCGCACCGACTCTGCTCCCACCTCACCCCGGCCCGTCCCACCGTGGCCGCTCACGACCCGCACGACCCCACCCCTCCACCCGTCAGCCCGCACCGCCGAACCGAGAGGACCACCCATGACCACCACGACCACCCGCGAGCCCGAGGGGCTCCAGCTGTCCTCCGGGACGTTCCCCGCGATCGGGGCGAAGGAGACCAAGCGCGGCGCGACCCTCGCGTTCTTCGCCTGGACCCTGGCGGTCTACGACTTCATCATGTTCGGCACGCTCCTGCCGCGCATCGCCCAGGACTTCGGCTGGAAGGAGCAGACGGCCCTCCTCGCGAACACGCTCGTGAGCGTCGGCGTGTTCGTCGTCGTGATCCTCGTCGGGCTGTTCGTCGACCGCCTCGGCCGCCGCCGCGGGATGATGGTCACCATCGGTGGCGCCGCGCTCTCCTCGCTCCTGACCGCCGCGTCGACCGGGGTCGCCTCGCTCGTCGGCTTCCGCGCCCTCAGCGGCTTCGGCATGGCGGAGCAGTCGGTCAACTCCACGTACCTCAACGAGGTCTTCGCGCTCACCGAGCTCGAGGGGGTGAAGAAGCGCCGCGGGTTCTTCTACAGCCTGGTCCAGACCGGGTGGCCGATCGGTGCGCTCCTCGCCGCCGCGTTCATCGCCGGCGTCGCCGGGGTGTTCGGGCAGGACTCGTGGCGGCTCGCCTTCCTCATCGCCACCGTTCCCGCGATCTTCGTGCTGTTCCTCCGCAAGGGCATCAAGGAGACGCCGCAGCACCGCCTGAACACGTACCTGCGCCAGCTGCGGAAGTCGGGACGGACCGAGGAGGCCGCGGAGATCGCCGCCCGCTTCGGCATCGTCGACGAGGGGCCGAACCCGCTCCGCGCGATCTTCGGTCGTCGGTACGCGCGCAACACGGTCGTGCTCTCGATCGCCTGGATCGTGAACTACTTCGGCATCACCACGACGAGCGTGCTCGGCACGACCATGCTCGAGGGGGTCAAGGGCATCGACCCGAGCATGTCCCTGCTCATCATCGTGCTGTCGAACGTCGTCGGCGCCGCGGGCTACCTGTTCCACGGCTGGCTCGGCGACGTGATCGGCCGCAAGACCACCATCGTCGCGGGCTGGGTGCTCGCGGGCGTCTGCTGGACCCTGTTCGTGACCGGTCCGAGCGACTTCGGCTACGTGCTCGTCACCTACATGGCGACGCTGTTCTTCCTGCTCGGGCCGTACGCGTCCCTGCTCTTCCTGCAGGCCGAGTGCTTCGACTCGAGCTGCCGTGCGACCGGATCGGCCTTCGTCACCGCGATGGGGCAGCCCGGGTCGATCATCGGCTCCGCGGTCCTCACCGTCCTCGTCGCCGGCAGCATCGGCCTCGGCCCGGCGGCGCTCATCGTGGGCGCCGGCGGCATGGTGCTCTCCGGCGTGATCATGCTCGCCACGAAGCGCGTGGCGGTGATCGAGCATTGAGTGATCGAGCATCGAGGACGACGACACCGACCGGCGTCTACTCCGAGTTCGCGGGGAGCGTCGCGGTCGTCACGGGCGCCGCGAGCGGGATCGGCGCCGCCCTCGCGGTGCAGCTCGCCGAGCACGGGGCGAACATCGTCATCCCGGTGTTCGCCGGTGACCCGCACGACCCCGCCGCCGTGGTGGCCGCGGTCGAGCAGGCCGGCGGCAGCGCGGTGACCGTCACCGCCGACGTCCGCAGCACCGAGGACGTCGACGCCGTCTTCCGGACCGCGATCGACCGGTGGGGCCGGGTCGACCACGTCGTCGCGGGCGCCGGGGTGCTCCGGCGGCAGCCGCTCGACACGATGACCGACGCCGCGTGGGACGACCTGCTCCAGGTCGACCTGCACGGGGCGATGCGCACGCTCCGCGCCGGAGCCCGGCACCTCGGCCCCGGCGGCTCGATGGTGGCGGTCTCGTCGATCGCCGGCGGCGTGTACGGCTGGGTCGCGCACAGCCACTACGCCGCGGCGAAGGCGGCGGTGATCGGCCTCGTCCGGAGTGCCGCGGCCGAGCTCGCCCCACGCGGCATCCGGGTGAACACGATCATCCCGGGGCTCATCGAGACGCCGCAGTCCTCGGACGCCGTCAACTCCCTCGGCCCGGACGGGCTCGCCGCGGCGGGGGAGCGGATCCCGTGGGGCCGGGTCGGTCAGGCGGACGAGGCGGCGGCTGCGATCCGCTTCCTGCTCAGCCGCGAGGCGCGCTACGTCACCGAGCAGGAACTCGTCGTCGACGGTGGGCTGACGATCCTGATGGCCGACTGATGGCGGCCACCGGGGTCCTGTCCGGCACCACCGCACTCGTCACGGGGGCGGCGAGCGGCATCGGGCTCGCCGTCGTCGACACGTTCGTCGCCGCCGGAGCGCACGTCGTCGCGGCCGACCGCGACGCGGACGCCCTCGCAGCCCTCGCCGGTCGCCCCGGCGTGCAGCCCGTCGTGCTCGACGTGACCGACGAGGACGCGGTCGAGGCCCTCGTCGACGCGGTCGACCAGGAGCGCGGCGGGATCGGCGTCCTCGTGCACGCGGCCGGCGTGCTCTCCCAGTCGCCGCTCGAGGACCTGTCCGCCGCGGAGTGGTCGAGGGTGCTGTCGATCGACCTGACCGGCGTCTTCCTGGTCATGCGGGCCGTGGGACGTCGCATGCTCCGGGACGGCCGCGGACGGATCATCACCGTCGCGTCCCAGCTCGCGATCAAGGGCGGAGCCGAGGTCGCGCACTACGCCGCGGCGAAGGCCGGCGTCATCGCGTTGACGAAGAGCGCCGCGATCGAGTGGAGCGGCCGCGGCGTCCTGGTCAACGCGATCGCCCCGGGCCCGGTCGTCTCACCGATGACGGACGGCATGACCGAGGCGTGGCGGGCCGCGAAGGCCGCAGAACTCCCGCTCGGCCGGTTCGGGGTCCCCGCCGAGGTGGCCCCGACCGCGCTCCTGCTGGCCAGCTCGCCCGGCGGGGACCTGTACACGGGGCAGACCCTCGGTCCGAACTCGGGCGACGTGATGCCGTAGGGCGCGTCACACGGCGTCACCGTCGGACACACATCGACACGTCCCTTCCGCGGGGCGACCGACGCTGCCACGGTTCCGGCATGGCGTACATCTGCTTGCTCCTCTCGGGAGCTGCCCTCCTGGTCAACGGCCTCACCCTGCTCGGACGGGTGCCCGGTCGTGACAGCGGCGTGTTCAACGTCCTCGTCGGCGGCCTTCAACTCGTCCTGTGCACGGCCGTCGCCGTCACGGCGGACGGCTCGCTGCCGGCCCTGCTCGCGATCGCGGGCACCTTCCTGTTCGGCCTGACCTACCTGTACGTCGGACTCGACGCCCTGACCGGGCTCGGGTCGGCCGGACTCGGTTGGTTCTGCGGGCTCGTGGCTGGCGTCGCCGGTCCTCGCCAGCCAGACGACCACCACCGTCCCGGCGCTGCTCGGGCTGTCCGGGAACTGGCCGACCGGGCCCGTCTGGACCGCTGCGGCAGCCCTCGTCGCCGTCGCCGTCTTCGGCGGGGCCGCCGTCCTGGCGCGCCGCCCCCACCGGTCGGGGTCCGCGTCAGACCAAGCGCAGACCGCG
>NZ_CP054594.1:3440411-3579755 GCF_013347185.1 Curtobacterium sp. Csp1 | reverse complement strand
CGGCATCGCAACGATCGAGCGCGTGATCTCGGACAACGCGTTCGCCTACCGGCACTCGGCCGCGTTCAAGGACGCCGTCGCCGCGCTCGGGGCGAAGCAGAAGTTCATCAAACCCCACTGCCCATGGCAAAACGGCAAGGTCGAACGATTCAACCGGACCCTCGCGACCGAGTGGGCCTACCGGCAACCTTTCACCAGCAACCAAGCACGCGCCGACGCGCTTGCGCCCTGGATCGAGCACTACAACACTGGCCGGACCCACTCAAGCCACGGACTCACACCTGCAGCCCGAGTGTCACCAACCTAACGGCCTAGTACATCTAGAGCGGGCCGGCGGTGAAGCGACCTGATCGATCGGGAGCATGAGGATCGTGCCCGCCGGCGCGACTGACGGGACGGGACGACAGTCGAGTGTCGGGCTCGAGTCGGCCGGTGTGTCCCGGGACCTGAGCCAGAGACACGGGACGTGCGACACGGGACACGGGACAAGATCGCGAGCGGGACAACCGAACTCGTCCGACGCTTCCGCCCGCTTGGAACAGATCACGCGGGGACTTGAGGGTGTCAGGCGAAGGCCGGTGCTGCCGAGGATGCAAGGGACGGGGTGCGCGTTCCGGGCATGCCCAGTTGGGCGATTCTGGGCCGACGCTGAACTGGTCGAGCCACAGGTTTCGTCGCCTTTTTCTCGGCCAGTTCCTGCGCTGCTGCTTCTTCATCTCAAGTGTCAACTGCTGCCCCGTGCGTGTCTGCGGATCGGTCACGCTCTGACCGCTCTTCGGCGCCGAAGTGGAACACCCCGGCAACGGTCCGCGAGCGGCCGAACAAGGTACGGCGGTGTCGCGCCCGCACGCGCCACGGCGCACGGTCCGCGCATACTCCGAACTGTGCACGCAGAAGAAGCCGCTCGTCGACGGGTCACCCTGAAGGAGGCCTGCCGTTCTGTTGAACGACTCGTGCTGCTGCTTTCGGAGAACGGCGGCCACGAGGAGCTCGCGCTCGAAGCGATCCGCCGCTCACGTCGCGTCGAGCGCATCGCCGCAGAGGCGGATACTCGTCCGTCCATGACCGCAGCACAGCAGACGCTGGATCGAGCCCTGGCGCTCCTCCGGGTCGGCGCACACCGAGGAGTCGCTTCCATCGAGTTCTTCATCGCCGTGGTTGTGAGCCTCGACTCAGAATCGACTGCACAGTCGCCCTCGCCCTTCCTCCAGCTGCACGAAGACGCTCGGCGCCTGACGGCAGAACTCGCGCCGCTCCTGCACATCGCGGACGAGGCCGACCCGATCGTGCAGGCGTTGCTGACCGCCCAGGGAGAACTGTGGTCCGTTGCGTCGACTGACATCGAGGGAGTCGCCGCGACGCGCAGACGTCTCAGGACGCAACGCGCGGCCCTCCGATTGGTTCCCGGCTGAGGGAGGGCACGTGCGACAACGTCCGGTCGCGCCGCTGCGCCGTCAGTCGTGACGAGTCGCGTGCGCACGGCCATGGAGAAGCGGGTCGAGTTCGCTGCTCGTGAGCACGGTGATACCAAAGAGACGCGCCATGGCGAGGACTGCGTCGTCGTTCGAGATGATTGCCCATTCGTCGCCGAACAGGCCCTCTTCCTCTTCGTGGACGGCGTCCAGAGCGCATGCCACGAGCATCGGATCCGCGTTGCCCTTGCCGCTGTACAGGTTGACCAGACGAACGTCGTCGACCGGCACACGTTTCATGACCCGCTGCAGGTGGTGCAACACCCGTCCCGTCGTCCGGTACTCCAGCTCGGTCAGGGACACGATGTCCGGGAGGAAGCGAGCTTCGTGCAGCACCTCTGAGGGGATACGACAGTGCTCCCTGATGAACGGCGTGGAGCGTTCCTCGACCGTGAGTCGCGAGAGGGCGTTGTTGTCGAGGAGGTACCGGTACCCCATCATCCGAGCGCCTCCCGGAAGTCGCGGATCTGGTGTGGCTTGATCTTGTTCGCACAGACCACTCGGCAGAAGTCGCCTGGGGAGACGCGTCCGGCGTCGAGTGCCCGGAGCATGCGCGCCGAGAACTCCCTGCCGTTGTACGTACGGACGCCGTTGACCGGCTTGGGCTGCTGTGCTCGGCTGGGTGGCCGAGCAGCGAATTCTCGCCCTAGGGCGTTGAGATGTGACGCGGCGACGGCGGGGCTCACGAGACGGAGACGCCGCGCTCGGACGACCAGGGCGCTCGGCGTGACGTTGAATCGATCTGCGGACGCCTTGAGGTCCTCGAGTGTCGCCAGCGCGAGCCCTCGAACTGCCTGCTCCGGCATCAGGATCTCCCCGACGATGTCGTACTCGCGTCCTGGCCCGACGGCCGGACTACTGCCGTCGTACGTCACCGGGGCGAAGATGCCCCGCGCGACGAGGACGGCAAGCAACGTCAACGTGAAGAGCTGCCGTCCTTCGGGCTCCTGCGCATCGCCGTGGTCCCCGCGAGCG
Organism: Curtobacterium sp. Csp1; assembly: GCF_013347185.1. Taxonomy (NCBI): domain Bacteria; kingdom Bacillati; phylum Actinomycetota; class Actinomycetes; order Micrococcales; family Microbacteriaceae; genus Curtobacterium; species Curtobacterium sp. Csp1. The sequence goes on along the minus strand of NZ_CP054594.1, from coordinate 3,577,308 downwards.
AGAAAAATGTAGGGGACCTTTTTGTCCTTGATGGTCAGCCCGCTGAACTTCACCTCGATGAGCTGTGGCATAAACCCACGGACGCTCAACGAGACGAAGACCTGGTGTGCCTCCAGGCGCTCGATCAGAATCTCGAGCGCGCGCTCAAACTTCTTCTCGCTCGAAGAGCACGCCGAGCGGACCGATGACAGACGGGCGCACCATCTGCGCAACCGTCCATCCCTTTGCTGCGTAGCGGTTGATGGTCTCGTTGAAGACTGCGACGTGCTTCGCCTCGTTGCCAGACCCGTTGATGGTGACGTACTCGCAGCGCTTCATCTTGCCCTCTCAACCCGTGTCGACATTAGCAACCAGTGCGGACGCGTCTACTTTGCCAAGACACAACACGACTACTCTGCTGGGACGGGACCATCCTTCCCTACGCACGGTCCCCCCCCCCCCCCGCGCACGGCGGGGATTCCTGGGAGGTGACGACGCAGTGCCCCGACGCCCTCGGTCAGCACGAGTATCCCGATGCAAAGAGGAAGCGCCATACGGACCGGACGCCACTCCGCGCGATCCCGTCGACCGCACTGGCTTCTGTCCAAGTCACTGGCATCTCATCCTTGGTGATCACGGAGAGAATTCGTGCGCGGCAGGTCTGCCGCAGACAGTCCTGCTACCGATGACGGCGTCATCGACGGTCATCGGGGCAGCGGCTACGACGTGAGTTCCGGAACCGTAACGCATGGCCGCAACCGGCCCGTTCGGAGAACGATTCGCTCAACGAGAGCACCAGGGGCCCCGGCGTCGAGCCTCGCTGAACGCCTGAAGTGACGGAGGTCTTCCGTACAAACCGAGCCCGTCCCATCAGCGGAGGACGACTCGCCGACGTGACCTGGGCTTAGCCTCCTTCACCACGGCTGATGTGGCGTTCGCGCATAGACGGCGTGTCACCCACTCCGGGAGGCAACGAGCTGACGAAGCCCGTTACGTCCAGCACCGAAAGCGAACTGCCCATGCCCACGTCCTTGAGCCGCCTGACCGCGGAATCGGAGACCCGCGAGCTCACCCAGAAGTATGCGGCTCTCCTCAAACCGGCTGAAGCCGCATCGTTCCTCCTCACGTCCGTCGGGACGCTCGCCCAGTGGCGCTACCTCCGCCGCGGTCCCGCGTACATCAAGGTCGGCCGCTCCGTGGCCTATCGCCTCGGTGACCTGCTCGACTATGTCGAGCAGACGCGCGTATCGCACAACGGAGTGGCTGCCTGATGGCCACGATCCGTGAATACGAGACGGCGAAGGGCAAGCGGTTCGAGGTCGGGTACACGAAGCCGGACGGCGGAAGGACGCGGAAGCGTGGGTTTCGGACCAAGCGTGACGCGAAGGTCTGGTCCGCGGCGAACCTCATCGCAATGAGCAAGCCGAACTACCGCACTCAGTCCGACCTGTCGCAGAAGCTCGGCCCGTTCATCGACGAGTTCCTCGCTCGACGCGCGACGCTCGCCGCTACCACGGTCGCGAACCGTGCGGCCGTTGCGGGCAAGTGGATCACGCCGTACTGGAGCGAGACGTCCCTGGAGGCGCTCACGAAGAAGTCGGTGCGAGCCTGGGTGGAGTCCATCCACGCCGCCGGCGCCGGTGCGCAAACGATCCAGAAGGCGCACCAGATCCTAGGGGGCGTCCTCGAGGAGTGTGTCGAGCAGGGCCTACTGACCGGGAACCCGGCGCGAGGAGTCAAGCTGCCCACGGTGGTGACGCGCGAGCACGGTTACCTCAGCGCCCCGCAGGTCGCGCACCTCCTCGACGAAGCGCAGGAGCGCGACCGGATGCTCATCGCCTTCCTGGCGTTCTCAGGACTGCGGTTCGGCGAAGCCGCGGCTCTCACGTTCGCCGACCTCGACTTCGCGAACAACGTCGTGCACGTCCGCAGGTCCGCGACCGAGGTCAGGGGCGAGCTCGTGCTCGGTCCGCCCAAGAACGGCAAGGCTCGACAGGTTCCGGGAGTGCCGCAGGTCATGGAGCCGCTCCGACGACGCTCGGCAGGGCGTGAGGCACACGACCTCGTCTTCACCGGGCCGGGGGGCGGCATGCTCAGGCTCTCGACCTGGCGGCGTCGAGTCTTCGCTCCAGCCGTCCGGCGTGCGATCGCAAGCTGGCCAACGAGCAACTTCGCGCGCGGAGCGGTCGTGCAGCACTTCCCGAAGCTCACCCCGCACGACCTGCGGCACACCGCCGCGAGCCTCGGGGTTTCCGCGGGCGCCACCGTGCCCCTCGTGCAGGGCATGCTCGGTCACGCCAAGCCGAGCATCACGCTCGATGTCTACACCGGACTCTTCCCGGCCGACTTCGACCCGCTAGTCACCAAGCTCGGCGACCTCGCCTCTGGAGCGGGCATCGCGGACCGGCTCTGACCGCCCTCTCCCCCTTCATCCTTCGCGCCGAGTGCCGGCCTGTTCGATTCGTCGACAGGCCGGCATTCGGCTTTCATGCTTGCTTCCAGTAGCTGACAGCACGGCTGCGCACCGCCCGCGGAGCATCGGAACCGAGCGACGCGCGCGCGGGAAGGACTCATGCGTCGGGTTCGACTTCCCGGATCATCCTTACTCGAAGGACACGTCTCGAGCGCTACCCGAAGAGCCCGTGCATCAGGTCGGGGACGCCTTGTCCTGCCGAACCGGACCGCCGCCCGGCGACGTCCTTGCGTCGAGCCAGGTAGTACCTGCCGTGCCTCGGCTGCGAGCACCAGGGCCTGATTCCATCGGGCTCTTTGCGACGTCGCTCGCATCACGGGCACGCGCCGACTGTCGCGCATCGACGACATGGTGCGATCAGGACGCGTCGATCGACCGGATCTCTTGACGCGTCGCCTACCCGACATCGGGCGAGACGTAGGGCGGTGGAAGCTTTCGCAGATCGTGCCAGAACCGTGCCACGACACCTGATCCGAGCCTTGGGCAACGCGTGGAGAAACACGAAAACCCCCGGATTTCCGGGGGTTTTCGGCTGGTGGGCGATACTGGGATCGAACCAGTGACCTCTTCCGTGTCAGGGAAGCGCGCTACCGCTGCGCCAATCGCCCAGGGGAGTGTGGAGCTGGAGGTGGGGACGGGATTCGAACCCGCGTGGACGGCTTTGCAGGCCGCTGCCTAGCCTCTCGGCCACCCCACCATCGAGGTTCACGTCTCCGTGAGTACCCGAACGGTGGGATACCCTCTGGTGAGTCGTGGTCGTCCGCAGACTCCCACACTCGAGCGGATGACGAGATTCGAACTCGCGACCCTCACCTTGGCAAGGTGATGCGCTACCACTGCGCCACATCCGCATTTCGAGGCGGCCCGAAGCCCGCCTCTGTCTCTCCGCTGTCGCGGCGACGAGAAGAACTCTATACGAACCGGACGGCATCCGCCAAAATCCTCCCCGTTCACCGGGCGTGTCCCCCGTGTTCATGCGGATCCAGATCGGTCCGACACCATCTAACAGCCCTCGATGGAGCAGCAACTGTCGAGCCGGGAGCGGGAACCCGACGTCGCCTGCTCCATCGTCCACCGACGGGCGCCAGAGGCGTCCGCCGGCGAGTACCGGAGACGACCCACCGAGCACGTCGCCGACCGCGCCACACCCGGGCGGCGGCACGTGTTCGGCGCACCCGCCAACGTCCGCTACTATCGACAGGCACCCAAGTGCAGCGGGCGATTGGCGCAGTTGGTAGCGCGCTTCGTTCACACCGAAGAGGTCATCAGTTCGAGTCTGGTATCGCCCACGTGTCCATCTAGGGCCTGAAGAACACCACCAACGAAGAGCCCGGCGCAACAGCGTCGGGCTCTTCGTCTTCCCGTACCGAAAGACAGCAGCGCCCCATGACCGACGTCGACCTCGAGTTCGCCCGCGTCCGTGCGGTCCTCGACCGCCCGACACTCCGGCTCATGTCCCGCCCGACGAGCGCCGCCGTCCTCGCCGTGTTCCGAACGGTGTTCGACCGCGACGTCCAGTACGTCCCCGCCGACCGCATGCACCTGCAGGTCGAGGAGCACGTCGCGCGCCTGCAGGCGACGGGCGCGCGCGTGCCCGCGAGCGACCAGACCTGGGGCGAGCCGACGGACACCACCGCGCGTCCGAACGGCCGTGCGCTCTGCCGCGACTGGGTGGCGGCGCAGTGGCTCGTGCGCTCGAACTCCCCCGACGGCGACGAGCAGTACTCCCTGACGAGCCACGCCCTCGAGGCCCTGAGCATGGTCGACGCCCTGGCCGCCGACCGGGCCCTCATCAGCGAGAGCCGGCTCGCCATGATCGTCGACGCCGTGCACCGGTGGGCGGCGCGCGCCGAACCGGACCCCGACGTGCAGGTCCGACGGCTCGACGCGCAGATCGCCGAGCTGCAGGCCGAGCGGGACCGCCTGGCGAACGGCGACGAGGTCGCCACGGTCGACGACCACCGGATGCGCGACGGCTACACGAACATCTCCGACCTCATCCGGCAGCTGCCGAGCGACTTCAGGCGTGTCGAGGAGGCCGTCGCCGCGATGCACCGCTCGATCGTCGAGGACTTCCGGCAGGAGGTCCGCCCGATCGGCGAGATCCTCGACGACTACCTCGCCCGCACGGACGACCTCATGCAGGCGACGCCGGAGGGCCGCGCGTTCGAGGGCGCGTTCGAGCTCCTCCGCGACGACGCCCTGCTCCTGCGGCTCCGGGACGACATCGCCACGATCCTGGCCCACCCGTTCGCGGACACGCTCGGGTCCGGGGAGCGCCGGGCCTTCCGCAACACGGTCGGCATCCTCCGCCAGGGCATCGAGGACGTCCTCGCCCAGCGCCGGCAGCTCACCGCGACGTTGCGCGACCAGATCGTGGCACACGACGTCGTCCGGGACCGCGAGCTCGACGCCGTGCTCCGCTCCGTGAACCGCGGCCTGGCGTCGTGGATCGAGCAGGGCAGCGCCCGCGACCGCGTCCCGCTCGGCCTGCTCCCCGCGACGGCCGAGGTCGGCACGCTCCGCGAACGCTTCCACGACCCGGACAACGACGCCGTCCCGCCGCCCATCGAGGAGCCCGACGACGACGTCTTCGAGGAACTCGACGTCGAGAGCCTCCGTCGGCACGGCGGCCCGCTCCTGGCGGAACTCCGCGCGGCGCTCCGCGACGCCGCGGACAGCGCCGACGCCTTCCACGCGCTCCCGCCGGAGCAGCGCCGGCCGGTCGAGCTGTTCGGCCTGGCGCACCTGCTCACCGGGAACGACGACTTCGAGACCGCCACGCACGTGGTCCCGCACCGCACGGTGCGTCCCGACGGCGAGCCGGTCACCTTCCACATGCCCACGGCGTCCCTGACCGGCGCGCCGGCGGACACCCAGCACGACCACGACAACGGCCAGGAGGCACGGTGAGCGACACGACGACGGCTCCCGTCGACAGCGTGGACCGCGACGAGACGGACCTCGGCGTCGTCGACACGACCGGTGACGACGAACGCGACGAGACCACGTTCGCCCTCTTCGAGGGCGACGAGGGACGGCTCGACGAGCCGCAGCGGCGCGCGCTCGTCGCGCTGCTCCGCAGCACGTACGTCAGCGCCCGCACGCACGCCGACGAGTGGCGCGCGGTGCTGGACGGCGAGCACCAGCTCCGCTCGCGGCTGAACGACCTGTTCCTCGAACTGCACGTCGACCGGGACCGCGAGGTCGCCTGGAAGCGCCAGGCCCGCTCGGAGAGCCAGCGCCGGGCCTTCCCGACGCTGCTGCGCGACGTCCCGTACACGCGCGAGGAGACGATCGTCCTCGTCTACCTGCGGATGCGGCTGCGCGCCGACCCCCGCCCGGGCCTGGACCAGGTCGTCGTCGACCGGTCCGAGATCACCGGGCACGTCGCCGGGTTCCTCCCGCCGTCGACCGACCGCACCCGGGACGAGTCCCGCGTCGCGAAGGCGATCGACCGCCTGGTGACCGCCCGGGTCCTCGTGAGGACCTCCGACCCGGACCGCTTCCGGGTGGCCAGCGTCGTCGAGGTGCTCCTCCCCCTCGAGCAGCTCCGCGAGCTCGAGCACTGGCTGCGCGACGCGACCGCCGCCGGTGGCGAGCCGACGGACGGCGCCGGGACGAGCCTCCCGGCCGAGCCCACCGACACCAACGACGAAGGCGAGCCGAGCGCATGACCGACACCGCGACCGACCCCTCCGGCACGCCCGCCTGGGGCATGGACGCGCTCTTCGACACCGTCGCGCAGTGGCGCGCGGAGTCGATGCAGGTCGTCAACTGGGGCGGCTTCCACGGCCACCGGCACGTCGAGCTGTCCGGCACCGCGACGCTGATCTCCGGTGCCTCCGGCACCGGCAAGTCGACCCTGATGGACGCGTACCTGGCGGTCATGATGCCGTCGGACGTGCCGTTCAACGGCGCGTCGAACGACGCGACCACCGGGCGCGCCCGCAGCGCCGACCAGCGCAACCTGCTCACCTACCTGCGCGGCAAGGTCGACACGCGACGGGACCCGGAGACCGGCGCCCTGCGCGACGTCAACCTGCGCGGGGACGACCAGACCACGTGGGGCGCGGTCGCGGTGACGTTCCGGAACGACGACGAACGGCGCTTCACCGTGCTGCGGACGTACGTCGTGCCGAAGCGGGCGCGCGGCGTCGGCGACATCCAGATGACCATGGCGACCGTCGACGACACGTTCGACCTGCGCCGGCTCGAGGAGTTCGTGCCGTCGCGGTTCCACCACCTCGAGCTGACCAGCCGGGTGCCGGGGCTCGTCGTGCGGGACACCTACCAGGAGCTCGCGTACACGCTGCAGACCCGACTCGGGATCGGCGACTCGGGCGGCGGCAACCGGGCGATGCGTCTGCTCGCCCGCATCCAGGCCGGCCAGCACCTGCCGACCGTCGACGCGCTGTACAAGTCCCTGGTGCTCGAGACGCCTGGGACGTACGACGCCGCCGACCGGGCGCTCGCGCACTTCTCCGCCCTCGACGAGGCGTACGAGGCGATGGACACCGAGGAGCGCAAGGTCCGCATCCTCGAGCCGATCGTCGACCTGCACGCCGAGATCGAACGGTCCCGCGCGGCCGCGGCGGCACTCGACGGCATCGCCCCCGGTGCCGAGGTCTCCCCCTTCGCGCACTGGACGGCTTCGCGCAAGCGCGCCCTGCTCGACGCCGAGGTCGACCGGAACACCCGCGAGCGCACGGCAGCCCGCGCCGACGTCGCCGCGACCGAGGCCCGGCACGCGGCCGTCGAGATCGAGCTCCGCGAGGCCGAGGGGCGCCTGCGCGACCAGGGCGGCAACGCGCTCGCGCAGCTCGAGGACCGCATCGACCGCGGCACGCGCGAGCGGGACACCATCGCCCGGACCCGGGCCACGTTCGAGGAGCGCACCGCGCCGCTCGGGCTGACGCTCGACACCGAGGCCGCGTTCGGCGCTGCGCAGCGGACCTCGCGCGAGTTCCTCGGCTCGGTCGCCCGGCAGCGCGTCGCCCTCGACGAGCGCCGCGACGCACTGACCCGCGAGGAGTACCCGCTACTCGACCGCGAGCGGACCCTGCGGCAGGAGCGGCAGTCGCTCGAGCACCGGCAGGGTGCGATGCCGCTGCCGATGCACGAGGCACGCCTGGCGATGGCGCGCGCGGCCGGGATCGACCCCGAGTCGCTGCCGTACGTCGCGGAGCTGCTCGACGTGCTCCCCGGCGAGGAGCAGTGGCGCACGGCGATCGAGTCCGTCCTGGCGCCCGTCGCCCGCACGCTCCTGGTCGACCAGGACCGGCTCGCCGACTTCAGCCAGGCGATCGACGCCCTGCGGCTGCCCGTCCGGGTGCAGTTCGAGGGCGTCCCGACCGGCCCGCACCTCGACCTCGACGGCGACCCCGCGATGGTCTCCGGCAAGCTCACCATCAAGGACTCCCCCTTCAGCACGTGGGTGCGGGAGCGCATCGAGTCGGACCGGATCGACGCCCGCTGCGTCGACACCGCCGCCGAGCTCGGTGGTGGCGGCCGGCGGGTCACCCCGTCCGGCCAGCTCCGCGACGGCAAGCGCGGCGCGCACGGCGACCGCCGGCAGTCGAACGTCATCGGGTTCACGAACGAGGCCCGCGTGGCCGCGGTCGAGCAGGAGCTCGCGGCGATCGCGCAGGACCTCGCGACCCTCGAGGCCCGCCGGACCGACGTGGCCCAGGACCTCGCCGGGCTCGACGTCGTCCGCGCCGCCCACCAGCACCTGGTGGACGCGACGTGGGACGGCATCGACGTCGCCGGTGCGGACGAGTCGCTCGCGCGGCTCGACGCCGAGCGCCAGGCCCTGCTCGCCGCGGACGACGGCCTCCGCACGCTCCGCGAGTCCGTGGCCCGTCTCCGCCGGTCCCTGGACGAGGCCGCCGACCGGCGCGCGGGTGCCCGGCAGCAGGTGACCCGCCTCGAGGAGCGCCACGCGGTGCTCGTCGACGGGCAGGACGCCGCCGCGGAGATCCTCGAGCGCTTCGAATCGGCACCGGGGAGCGTGCCCGACGACGCGCAGGCGCAGCTGCTGGCCGAGACGTTCGAGGAGGTCGGCGCCCCCGAGGGCGTCGACGGCTTCGACGACGCCACCCGCCGCCTGCGCCGGCGACTCGAGGAGCGGCTCACCCAGGCGCTCGACGGGGCTGCGGCGGCCTCGAACGCCCTGACCGTGACGTTCCAGCGGTACCAGGACGCGTGGCCGGACCCGAACCTCGGCACCGCCGTCGCGTCGTGGCCGGACTACCACGCGATCCTCGAGGAGATCGTCGCCACCGGGCTGCACGCCCGGCGCACCGAGTGGCGTCGACGACTGTCGCAGTGGAGCGGCGAGGACCTCGTCCCGCTCGCCGGGGCCTTCGACCGGGCGGTCGTCGAGATCGAGGAGCGGCTCGAACCCGTCAACGAGATCCTCCGCGAGCTGCCCTTCGGTGCGAACCGGGACCGCCTGAAGATCCAGATCCGCCGGGTCACGCGCGAGGACGTCACCGCGTTCCGCCGCGAGCTCCGCGCCCTGTCGGCCTCGGTCGACACCGAGCTGACCGACGACGTGCTCGAGACCCGCTTCCGACGGCTCCGCCGCTTCATGGCCGTCATCCGGCCGGAGCCGGGCGGGTCCCGCGGGCGCACGACGCAGCGCGACGCGGTGCTCGACGTCCGCCGGCACATGGAGATCACGGCCGTCCGGTACGACGTCGACGGCAACGACCTGGGCGTGTACTCCTCGCTCGGCGACAAGTCCGGCGGCGAGACGCAGGAGCTCGTGGCGTTCATCGTCGGCGCGGCCCTGCGCTACCAGCTCGGCGACGAGACCCGTCCACGGCCCCGGTTCGCGCCGGTCTTCCTCGACGAGGCGTTCATCAAGGCGGACTCGGAGTTCGCGGGGCGGGCCGTGACGGCGTGGCTCCGACTCGGGTTCCAGCTCGTGGTGAGTGCGCCGCTCGACAAGGTCACCGCGCTCGAACCCTCGATGGAGCGGCTGCTGTCGATGCGGAAGCACCCCGACACGGGCCACTCGTCCATCACGGAGATCTCCCGGGCGTAGGCGCGGCGCAGGCGGGGCGAGGGGGCGGACGCGCGTGCCACATGTGGCACGCTCGCCGTCCCCCGCCGACACTTTGCGCCCACCGGGCAACACGCACGCGGCACGTCGTGCACGCTCGCGGAGCCGCGCTCGGGGTCCGGGGGCGTCCGGGCGCGTCCGGGGCGTCCGAAGCGACCGGGGCGTCCGGGGCGTTCGGGGCGTCCGGGGACGCGCGGTACGGTGAGCGGGTGTTCGGACGACGACCTCCCCGCCCCCGGCCCGACGACGCCTCCGGGAGCGGGAGCGGCATCGGGATCGGCGCCCTCGTCCGGGTCGTCCCGTCGGAGCGCGGCGGGGACCGCTGGGTCGGCGAGCCCGTCGGGGTCGTCGTGGCGCCGGGCGGGAACCAGCTCGGCGGCGTCCAGCGCACGTGGGTGGTCGCCTTCGACGAGCCCGTACACACCGAGGACGGCCGCGGCCCGTTCGAGCGCGCGACCGTCCTGGGTCGTCAACTGGTGCCGGTCGAACCGGCGGAGTGACCCCGGGCCGCGACGGGTCCCGGGGCGGCGAGCGGCCTAGTACTCCTCGGAGCCGCTCTTCATCATCGCGGCGACGGCCATGCAGAAGCCGACGCCCCCGAGGACGCCGATGCCGATGATGACGCCTGCGATGAGTTCGAGCATGGTGGACTCCTGTGGTGACGGGGCCGGGCTGGTCCGCTCCAGGTTACCGGATGCCCCGCATGGCCTTCAGCACCGGCTTCGCGAGCAGGAGCAGCACGACACCCACGACGACCGCGACGAGGCCGAGCACCGTGAAGTACGGGGCCTCGTCCGTCGGGTCGTAGTAGGCCGACAGGACACCGGTCACCGCGGTGCCGAGCGACACCGACAGGAAGAACAGCGCGACCATCTGCGTCTGGAACTTCGGCGGCGCGAGCTTCGTCGCGACGGACTGGCCGACCGGCGAGAGCAGCAGCTCGGCGAGCGTGAAGACGAGCAGGATCGCGACGAGGGCCACGAGCGGCGTGCCGTTCTCCCCGGTGCCGACGAAGGGCAGGAACAGCAGGAACGCGATGCCCATGATCCCCGTGCCGAGCGCGAACTTCGTCGGGGTCGAGGGCTGGCGGGCACCGAGCTTCGTCCACATCGCCGCGAAGACGCCGGACAGCACGATGATGAACACCGGGTTGATCGACTGGATCCACGAGACCGGCATCGTCCAGTCGAAGAACGACCGGTCCAAGCGCTGGTCAGAGTACACCGTGACGACGGTGAACTGCTGCTGGTACAGCGACCAGAACACCGCGCTCGCGATGAACAGCGGGATGAAGGCGACGACGCGGGACCGCTCGTCGGCGGTGAGTCCGCTCGACAGGATCACGACGAAGTAGGCGATCGTCGCGACGACCACGACGGCGACCACGACGGTCGGCAGGTTCCGCACGGTCAGGAGCCCCGTCAGGACGGACACCACGACGAGCACGAGCACGACGGCGACGATCCCGCCGAGCAGGGGCAGCCGACGACGGTCGACCGGGTTCGTGACGTGCCGGACGGCGTCCGGGAGCTTCGGACGGCGGATCGCGTACTGCACGAGCCCCGCGGCCATGCCGATCGCCGCGAGTCCGAAGCCGAAGTGGAAGCCGAGGGTGCTCTGCAGCAACCCGGTGAGCAGCGGGCCGGCGAACGCGCCGAGGTTCACGCCGAGGTAGTACAGCGAGAAGCCGGCGTCGCGCCGGGGGTCGTCGCGGCTGTACAGCCCGCCGACGATGGTGGTCGCGGTCGCCTTGAGCCCACCGGACCCGAGCGCGATGAGCACCAGGCCGATCCCGACCCCGGCGACCCCCGGGACGAGCGCGAGTGCCACGTGCCCGGCCATCACGACGATCGCGCTGCCGAACAGGGTCCGGTCCGCACCCGCGAGCCGGTCGGCGACCCACGCCCCCACGATGGTGAACAGGTACACCGCGCCGCCGTAGGCGCCCATGATGCCGGTGGCGATTCCCTCGCTGATGCCGAGGCCGCCCTGCGACGCCGTGTAGTACATGTACAGGAGGACGATCCCCTGCATGCCGTAGAACGAGAACCGTTCCCAGAGCTCGACCGCGAACGGTGTGGACAGCTCGAACGGCTGCCCGAAGAAGGTGCGCTTGTGCTCCCGGGAGTCGGGTGCGGTGGTGCTGGACATCCGTCCACTGTGCCCCGCGCTCGCGACGACGGCCGAATCGAGCAGGGGTGCGAACAAAATCCCTCCGGCGCGTTTTGGAGGGTTCCCACCACGCGCGCGCCGGGCAGCGCGACGGTCTTGTGCGGCGGACACGGCGTTCACGCGACTGTCGGTCGCGGTGCCTAGCGTGGGTTCTGCAACACGGACAGAGCAGTTCAGGAAGGCTCCACGCATGGTCGACACCGCCCCCGCACGCCCCAGCTCGACGACCGCAGCCCCGGCGACCGAGGCCCCGAACGCCAGCGCCGCCGGCGACCCGGCGGCCGGCACCCCGGTCGGCTCGACGGACACCGACGTCCGCATCGACACGACGCTCCTCGGCGAGCTCCTGCTCGGACGGTGGGCCGAGGACCGCCGTATCTCCCGTCGACTGACGAAGGACCCCGCGGTGCACAAGATCGAGGGCCAGCCGGTCCCCGAGCACCGTGCCCGTGCGCTCGAGCAGCTCCGCATCCTGGTCGACGCCGGCGCGATCCAGCGTCCGTACCCGCTCGAGTTCGGCGGGCAGGAGAACCACGGCGGCAACCTCGCTGCGTTCGAGGAGCTGACCACCGCCGACCCGTCGCTCCAGATCAAGGCCGGCGTGCAGTGGGGACTGTTCGGCTCGGCCGTGCACCACCTGGGCACCGAGCGGAACCACCGCGAGTTCCTGCCGGGGATCATCCGCTTCGACGTGCCCGGCTGCTTCGCCATGACGGAGACCGGGCACGGCTCGGACGTCCAGAGCATCGCGACGACGGCGACCTACGACCCGGCGACGCAGGAGTTCGAGATCCACACGCCGTTCCGCGGTGCGTGGAAGGACTACATCGGCAACGCAGCCCTGCACGGCAGAGCAGCCGTCGTGTTCGCGAAGCTCGTCACCGCGGGCGTCGACCACGGCGTGCACGCCTTCTACGTGCCGCTCCGCGACGTCGAGGGCGCCTTCCTGCCCGGCGTCGGCGGCGAGGACGACGGCGTCAAGGGCGGCCTGAACGGCATCGACAACGGCCGGCTCTGGTTCGACCACGTCCGGGTCCCCCGCACGAACCTGCTCAACCGGTACGGCGACGTCGCCGAGGACGGCACGTACAGCTCCCCCATCGCCTCGCCCGGACGCCGCTTCTTCACGATGCTCGGCACCCTCGTGCAGGGTCGGGTCTCGCTCGACGGGGCGGCCGTGGTCGCGCAGAAGATCGGGCTGCAGATCGCCCTGACCTACGCGATGGAGCGTCGGCAGTTCCCGACCGGCGGCGGTGACGAGGGCGTGCTGCTCGACTACGGCCGACACCAGCGTCGCCTGATCCCCCGGCTCGCGACGGTGTTCGCGCAGTCGTTCGCGCACGAGAAGCTCCTGCGCACGTTCGACGACGTGTTCAGCGGGCGCGAGGACACCCCGCAGCGCCGCGAGGACCTGGAGACCCAGGCCGCGGCGTTCAAGTCGATGTCGACCTGGTCGGCGCTCGAGACCCTGCAGGAGTGCCGCGAGGCCTGCGGTGGCGCCGGGTTCCTCGCCGAGAACCGCCTCACCGGTCTCCGCGCCGACCTCGACGTCTACGTGACGTTCGAGGGCGACAACACGATCCTGCTGCAGCTCGTCGGCAAGCGGCTCCTCACCGACTTCCGCGCCCGCGCCCCGCGCGACCCGGCGTCGACGGCCCGCTTCGTCGCCGCCCAGGCGGCCGCGAAGCTCGCCGACGCGTCCGGCCTGCGCCGGCTCGGGCAGACCGTCGCCGACCGCGGGTCGCTCGCGGCCTCCGTCACCGACCTGCAGGACCCCCGGACGCAGCGCGAGCTGCTCCAGGGCCGCGTCGACACGATGGTGACCGAGATCGGACTGCGGCTCGCCTCGGCCGGCAAGGACCGAGCGAAGGCGGCGAAGCTCCTGAACCGCTCGCAGCACGAGCTGATCGAGGCGGCGAAGGCACACGCGGAGCTCATGCAGTGGGAGGCGTTCACCGACGCGATCGAGGAGGTCGCCCCCGGCGACACCCGACGCACCCTGGTCTGGCTGCGCGACCTGTTCGCCCTCGGGCTGCTCGAGCAGCACCTGGACTGGTACCTGCTGCACGGTCGGCTGTCGGCCCAGCGCGGTCGCGCGGTGTCGGCCTACGTCGACCGACTCGTCGCGCGCATCCGACCGATCGTCCCGCAGCTGATCGAGTCGTTCGGCTACGAGCCGGAGCACGTCCGGGCGCCGATCGCCCTCGGCGAGGAGCGTGCCCGGCAGGAGGAGGCAGCGGCGTGGTTCGCGGCCGAGGCCGCCGCCGGACGCCTGCCCGAGCAGGAGAAGAAGCCCCAGCCGTAGCGAGCCGCAGCCAGGGCAGGTGGCGGGGTCCCAGCCGGAGTCGCAGGAGCGCCGGGCCTCGGTCGGGGTCCGGCGCAGAACGCCCCGGTCGGGGTCCGGCGCGGAGCGCCCCGGCGCGGAGCGCCCCGGCGCGAGGTCCGGCGCAGAACGCCTCAGTCGGGGTCCGGCGCGGTGCGCCCCAGCGCCGCCCGCAGCCGCGCCTCGGCGTCGTCCGGCCCCGTGGCACCGGCGGACGCCGCGGCAGCTGCCGCCTCGGCGTTCGCCTCGGTCACGGCACGCACGACCTCCTCGCGCTGGATCTTCACTCCGCGCGGTGCGTCGATGCCGATCCGGACACCGTCCCCGCGGCTGTCGAGCACCGTGATGACGACGTCGTCACCGACGAGGATCCGCTCGCCGACCTTCCGCGTGAGTACCAGCACCCCGTCAGCCTAGCGACAGGACCGGGACCCCCAACCTGTGCACCGACTCCGGCGTGGCGGTCTCCCCCGCGCCGATCGCCACGATGCCCGCCACGGGCGTGCGCGACGCCACCGCCGACACCATCGCCACGGTGTCCTCGTGCTTCCGGCCGACGTCGACGACGACCCACACCTGGTCCGGCGCGAGGCCCGCGGTCGTCGCGACGTCGTCCCACGCGGCGACACCGAGCAGCGCCTGCCCGGCCTGCACGCCGGCCGCGCGGGCGAGGATCCCGGCCCGCCGGTCCGCGGCGTCGGTCGGCTGGAGCGCGTGCCGCATCGCGAAGACGCCGGCCGCTGCGTCGACGTCGGTCGGTCGGCCGACCAGCAGGACCAGGTCGCCGTCGGCGGACCGCACCGCCGGCACGACGGGGGCCGACAGGACCGGTGGCACCGCGCCTCCAGGCTGGTCGCCGGCACCGTCCTGGAGGCGCGACCCGCCTCCGTCGACCAGGCCCGCGTCCGGCTCGGGGCCGGCCCCAGCAGGTCCGCGCACCGGCACCGGCACGGGCACGGGCACGGATGCATCCGCTGGCACGGATGCGGGCACGGATGCCGGCACGGACGCAGCCGCAGCCCCGCGCGGTGCGATCCCGTCCGCGACGAACCCGTCGAGCACCGACGCGAACGCGTCGGCCCGCGCCGTCGCGGTGCCGTCGGAGCGGGCGGTGCGGTCCTCGGCCGCCTCGGCGTCGGCGAGGAGCGCGGCGATGCCGACCCGCACGACCGGACCGTCCGCGATCGCGACCCGCGCGACGGGCGGGGTGGTCGGGTCGGCGACCTCGACGACCGCCTCGACGTGGGCGCGGCGGAACAGCCCGCCGATGCCGGCGGACGTGACGCGCTCGGCGGAGACGATGCGGGCGCTGGTGCCGAACTCGGCGCGGACGGCCTCGCGGACCGCCTCGAGCGTCGGGCCCCTACGCAGCGATCGGATCGGCGGCACGGACCACCCCCACGGTCTCGATGGTGGAGCCCGCGGCGGTGGCCTCCTGGTACGACAGCACCGGCAGGCCGTTCGCCTGGGCGGAGACCATGCGGTGCACGGCCGGGCGGAGCTGCGGGGCGCACACCAGGACGGCGGAGAGCCCCTGTTCCTCGACCGAGCGCACGGCGTCGCGGAGGGACCCGAGGACCTGCTCGATGCGGTGCGCGTCGAGCACGATCTGGGTGCCCTGCTCGGACGGCCGGAGCCCCTCGAGCATCGACTGCTCCAGGAGCGGGTCGATCATGATCACCCGGAGCGTGCCGTCCTCGGCGTAGCGCGCGGGCAGGGCCGGACCGAGGGCGGCGCGGGCCGCCTCGACGAGTCCCTCGGGGTCCGTCGAGACCTTGGCCCGGAGGGTGAGCGCCTCGCAGATCCGGCCGAGGTCGTTGATCGGGACACGCTCGGACAGCAGGCCCTGGAGCACGCGCTGCACCTCGGCGAGCGAGAGCATGCCGGGGACGAGCTCCTCGACCGCGGCCGGGTTCACCTGCTTGACGCCCTCGGTGAGGACCTTGACGTCCTCGCGCGTGAGCAGCCGTGCGGCGTTGTCCCCGATCACGGCCTGCAGGTGGGTGACGAGCACGGAGACCCGGTCGATCACGGTCGCCCCGGTCATCTCCGCCGCGTGCCGGAGCTCGGCGGGGACCCACTTGCCGGCGAGCCCGAACACCGGCTCGACCGTCACCGCGCCGGGGAGTCCGTCCAGCTGGTCGCCGAGCGCGAGGACGCTCCGCGCGGGCGCGGTCCCCCGCCCGGCTTCGACGCCGGCGATCCGGATGGCGTAGGTCGCCGGCGGCAGGTCGATGCTGTCCCGCGTCCGGACCGGGGGCACGACGATCCCCATGTCGACGGCGATCTTCCGGCGGAGCGCGCGGACCCGGCCGAGCAGGTCGTCCGAGGCGCCGGACACCATGTCGACCAGGTCGGGGGCGAGCAGGATCTCGAGGGCGTGCACGCGCATCTGCTCGAGCAGGTCCTCGGGGCTGTCCGACGTGGGCGCCGCGGCCTCGAGCGCCTGCTGCTGCTCGGCGGCCTGCTCCTCGCGCTTCGCCTGCCGGGCGAGCCGCCAGCCGGCGAACAGCAGGCCGGCGCCGATGAGCAGGAACGGGAGGATCGGCATGCCGGGGATGAAGCCCATCGCGATCGCGGCGACCCCGGCGATCATGAGCGCGTTGCGGGACTGGGTCAGCTGCTTCGTCGCCGAGGCGCCGATCTCGGTCTCCGCGCCGGACCGGGTCACGATCATGCCCGTCGAGACCGCCATCAGGAGCGCCGGGATCTGCGTGACGAGCCCGTCGCCGATCGTCAGGATGCCGTACTTCGACAGGGCGTCGGTGATCGAGAGGCCGTTCTGCAGCATGCCGATCGCGATGCCGCCGATGAGGTTGATGACGATGATCAGGATGCCCGCGATCGCGTCGCCCTTGACGAACTTCGATGCGCCGTCCATCGCACCGTAGAAGTCGGCCTCGGCGGAGACGGCCGCGCGGCGCTCCTTCGCCTCGGCGTCCGTGATGAGCCCGGCGTTCAGGTCGGCGTCGATCGCCATCTGCTTGCCCGGCATGGCGTCGAGGGTGAACCGCGCCCCGACCTCGGCGACGCGCTCGGCGCCCTTCGTGACGACGACGAACTGGATCACCACGAGGATGAGGAACACGACCGCGCCGATGATCACCGACCCGGAGACCGCGACGTGGCCGAACGCCTGGATGACGTCGCCGGCGAACCCCTCGCCGAGCACGAGCCGGGTGGACGCGACGTTCAGGCCGAGCCGGAACAGCGTCGCGACGAGCAGCAGCGAGGGGAACACCGAGAAGTCGAGCGGCTTCTTCACGAACAGCGTCGTGAGCAGGATCACGAGCGCCAGCAGGATGTTGCAGATGATGAGCACGTCGAGCAGGAACGACGGCACCGGCAGGATCAGGAGCAGGACGATCCCGACGATGAAGACGGGGACGGCGAGCTTCGGCAGGTCCTTGCGGTTCATGCGGGAACCCCTTGCGGATCGGAGGTCGCGGACGACGACGGGCTGGGTGCCGCGTCGGCGGCGGGACGGGACGGGCGGAGCCGGCGCGGACGCAGGTCGCCGCTGAGGGTGGCGGGGTCGAGGACGGCGGCGACCTCGGCCGGGGTGGTCGGACGGGGTGCGGCGTGCGTGCCCGCCGCGGCACCGCGGGCCTTGAGGGCCATCACGAACGACAGGACGCGGGCGACGGGCGTGTAGAGGTCGACCGGGACCTCCTGCCCGAGCTCGCACGCGGCGTGCAGCGCCCGGGTGAGCGGGACGTCGCGGACGATCGGTACCCGGGCCTCCTCGGCCCTGGCGCGGATGACGTCGGCGACCGGCCCGGCACCCTTCGCGGTCACCCGTGGAGCGGACTTCCCCGGTTCGTAGCGGAGCGCGACCGCGTAGTGGGTCGGGTTCGTCATGACGACGTCGGCGTCCCCGATCGCGGCGACCATCCGGTTCCGGCTCATCGCCAGCTGGCGGGAGCGTCGCTGCGACTTCACGAGCGGGTCGCCCTCGCTGTGCTTCGACTCGTCCTTGACCTCCTGCTTGGTCATCATGGTGCGCTTCCGGTTGCGCCGGACCACCACGAAGACGTCGACCGCGGCGAGGAGCAGCCCCGCGGCGACGGCGGCGCGCAGGAGCGTCCCGGTGCCGGCCGCGGCGGCGTCGAGCACCGCGGACAGCGGCAGCGAGCCGCTCGTCATGAGCACGGGCACGAGCGACTGCACCGCGAACCAGAGCACGAGCCCGACGACCGCGGTCTTGAGCAGCGCCTTCACCCCGTTCCAGAGCGCCTGCACGCCGAACACCCGCTTGATCCCGGCGACCGGGTCGAAGTGGTCCGGCTGCGGGGTCATCCGACGGAAGTGCACCCCGCCCTGCGCGACGGACACCGCGGCGACCGCGACCGCGACGACGCCGAGCATCGGGCCGAGCGTCGCACCGATCGAGGCGAACGCGTCGACGAGCGCCTGCCGCGCCGTGGCGGTCGTGGGGTCGGCGATCACCCGCTGCACGACGTGCAGCTGCTCCTGCCCGGCCGAGGCGGCGCTGCCGATCGCGGCGGGCATCATGAGCGCCGCCGTCGCGATCCCGACCCAGGCGCCGAGGTCCTGGGACCGGCCGAGCTGCCCCTTCCGGTGCACCTCCTGCATGCGCTTCTGGGTGGCCCGCTCGGACCGTTCCCCGCTGCCGCCGTCGGACATGCCGTCACCCCCGCCCGGTGATCGCAGCGACGGCGTCCCCGGTGAGGGACGACACCACCGCGGGCAGGGCCATGAAGAGCGCGCCGGCGAACACGACGGTCAGCCCGATCTTGATCGGGAAGCCCATCTGGAAGGCGTTCAGCGCGGGCGCGACCCGGGTGAGCAGCCCGAGTCCGACGTCCGCCAGGAACAGCACGACGACGAGCGGGCCGGCGATCTGCAGCGCGGCGAGGAACATCTGCGACATCGCGGTGACGAGCAGCGCCGCGAGTGACCCGACCGCGAAGGTGCCGGGTGCACCGTCGGCGCCGACGAGGGGCACCGCGTCGAACGACCGGACGAGTCCGCCGACGATGAGCTGGTAGCCGCCGCTGGCGAACAGGAGCGCGAGGGACGCCATCTGGAACAGCCGGGTGAACTGCGCGCCGTTCACCTGGGACTGCGGGTCGAACGCCTGCGCGAGGGTGAAGCCGCCGAACAGGTCGATGAGCGCACCGGCGGACTGCACGGCGGCGAAGACGAGGAACACCAGAAAACCGAGCCCGAGCCCCACCGCGAGCTGGGTGAGGAGGGCGAGGAGGAACGCGCCGGTGTCCGCCTGCACGTACCCGGCGCCGACGTGCGGGGCGAGACCGATCGCCAGGGCGAGCCCGAGGACGACCTTGACCGTCGCCGGGAACGCCCGGTACGAGAACGGCGGCGCGATGACGAAGAACGCCACGAGCCGCACCCCGGCGAGCATCGTGGCCTCGAGCCGCGCGCCGTCGACGACGAGGTCCATCAGCCGGTCCCGAGCAGCTTCGGGATCATGTCGAACGCGACGTGCGTGAACGCCACCATCTCCGAGATCATCCAGTTGCCGCAGACGACCAGGGCGATCGCGACGGCCACGGCCTTCGGTACGAACGAGAGCGTGACCTCCTGGATCTGGGTCACGGACTGGAACAGCGAGATCGCGAACCCGACGACGAGCGAGGTCACGAGGACCGGGGCGGCGAGCTTCGCCGACACCAGGAGCGCCTGGAGCGTGAGGTCGATGACGGCCTGCTGGTTCATCAGTGCACCACCTGGTAGCTCTGGATGAGCGACTGGATGATGAGCCCCCACCCGTCGACGAGCACGAACAGCAGGATCTTGAACGGCAGCGAGATCATCACCGGCGGGAGCATCATCATGCCCATCGACATGAGCGCCGCGGACACGACGAGGTCGATCACCAGGAACGGGATGAAGATGACGAACCCGATGATGAACGCGCTGCGGAGCTCCGAGATCACGAACGCCGGGATCACGGTCGTCATCGGGACGGCGTCCATGTCCTTCGGGTTGGCCTGTCCGGCCGCGCGGGTGATGAGCGCCACGTCCTCCTCGCGCGTCTGGTGCAGCATGAACGTGCGGAGCGGCTTCGTCCCGACCTCGACCGCCGTCGCGAAGTCGACGTGCCCCGCCAGGTACGGCTGCAGGGCGTCGTCGTTGATGTGCCCGAGCACCGGCGCCATCACGAAGAGCGACAGGAAGAGCGCGAGTCCGGCGAGGACCTGGTTCGGCGGGATTCCCTGGAGCGCGAGCGCGTTCCGGGTCATCGCGAGGACCACGAAGATCTTCGTGAAGGACGTCATCATGAGCAGCAGCGCCGGGGCGACGCTGAGGAGCGTGATGCCCAGGAGCGTCACGACCGCCGACGACGGGCTGCCGTCCGGACCGTTCACGCTGACGCTGAAGTCCCCGGTCGCGGGCGGGGTCGGCGTCGCGGGAGCGCTCGGCTGGACGACCCCGGCGGCGTGCGCGCCGGTCGGGTCCAGGAGCAGCAGGCCGGCGAGCACCGCCGCGCCGAGCAGGACGAGCGTGACGAGGCGGCCGACGCGTGCGGCGGTCACCCGGCCCGCCGGTCGCGGAGCGCGGCCGCGGCCTGCCGCCACGTGTCGGCGGACAGGATCGAACCGTGCAGCTGACGGTTGGTCGGCACGACGGTGCGCTGCGGACGCCGGTTGCGCGGACGCATGGGCAGCGGCTCCGTCACCTCGGTCGTCTCGGCCGCTCCGACCGGGAGGATCGTGGCGGGGTCGTCCTGCTGCTCCAGCTCGGCGCGGAACCGGTCGGCGGACGTGACGATCGCGAGCTCGGGCTCCGGCGCGGGCGCCTGCCCGCTCGTGAGCAGCGCGACCCCGTGCTCGGACACGCCGAGGACGAGCCGCTCGCCCTCGACGTCGACCACGACGACGCTCGCCTTGCCCCCGATGCCGGTGCGCCCGACGACCTCGACGGACGCGGCGCGGCGGCCGCGGGCCTTCGGACGGCCGAGCTGCCCCTTCGACACGCGGCGGTGCAGCACCCACATCAGGGCGAGCACGACGCCGAGCGACAGGGCGACGCGGAGGACGATGACGAGCGTGTCCACGGCCGGGCTCAGACGCTCTCGGCGACGTCGAGGATCTTCGTGATGCGGACCGCGTAGTCCTGGTCGACGACGACGACCTCGCCGTGCGCGATGAGCCGACCGTTCAGCAGGACGTCCGCGGGGGCCCCGGCGCTGCGGTCGAGCTCGACGACGGCGCCCGGTTCCATGCCGAGCACGTCGCGGACGGACATGCGCGTGCGGCCGATCTCGACCGTCAGCGTCATCTCGACGTTGTTGATCCGGCCGAGGTTCCCGGTCGGCAGGGCGGGCGTGGCGGCCGGGGCCGAGACGGTGCCGTTCTCGCGGACGCGGAGGCCGAACCACCCGCCGGCGACGCCGCCGCCGGCGGTCAGTGCGAACACGACGGTCTCCGGGTCGGCGAACAGCGACGCGGCCGACTCGCGGCGGGCCTCGCCGAGGACCCCGACGCCGAGGACCCCGGCGGCGGCCTCGAGGGACGGGCGGAGGACGTCGGTGACCGCGACGATCCCGTGGTCGGTGCCGCCGGCGGCGACCACGGCCTCCAGGTCGGTGAGCACCAGGGCCAGGTCGGCCGACAGGCCGCCGACGAAGGACGCGACCACCGCGTCGGCCGCCGCTTCGAGCACGACCGCGGGCGCGCCTCCAGGCTGTGCCACCGCGGATAGGGGGGCCGCCGTCGGGAGCTGCGCCGCGAGCGACTCGGCGGCTGCGGTGTGGAGGGTGGTCGTGGTCATGCGTGCTGCTCCGTGGTGGTCGTGACGACGATGCCGGCGAGGCGCGAACCGTTCGCGCCGACGGCGGCCGTGCCGACGGGCTCGCCGTCGACGGCGATGGTGAGGGGGCGGTGCTGCGGGTGCGGCAGCGGCAGGACGTCGCCGACCGCGAGGCCGAGGACCCGCGCGGGGAGCACGGTCGCCGGCGCGAAGCGCAGGCTGACGCCGACCGGGACCGCTGCGAGCTGCGCGTCGAGCAGGGCCTTCGCGTCGGCGGCGGTGACGCTCGAGGTGTCCTCGCCGAGCTGCGGCAGGAGCGCCTCGGCCGGCAGCGCGAGGGTTCCCGGTGCGACGCGGTCGCCGACGCGGATCGCGAACGAGGCGACGATCATCAGGTCGCCCTTCTGGGCGGCCTGTGCGAACTGGCTGTTGAACTGGAAGCCGCCGGTCGCGACCTCGTGCGTGAGGAGCCCGCCGAACGAGTAGCGCAGGTCGTCGAGGGCGTCCTCGACGATCTTCCGGACGAGCGCCTGCTCGATCGGGGTGAAGGTGCGGTCGGGGGTCGGCAGCGGCTTCGAGGCGCCGAGGGCGTGCGACACCCAGGTCAGGGCGGCGTCGAGCGGTACCTGCAGCACGCCCTTCGGCGCGATGCCGGCGATCGGCAGGAGCACCATGCCGGTCAGGGCGGGCAGCGACGCGGCGTACTCGTCGTACGTCGTCATCTCGACCTGCTCGCAGGTGACCTGGCTGACCGCGCGGACCTTGGCGGTCAGCTGCGTGCCCCACTGCCGGGCGAAGGTCTCGAAGGCGAGCTCGAGGACCCTGGCGTGCTCGCGGGCGAGCGTCGACGGGCGCGCGAAGTCGTACACCTCGGGCGCTGGCAGGGTCTCGGTCACGGGTGCGTCTGTCGGCCGCCGGCGGGCGCGCGTCAGTGCTGGCCCCCGGACTGGGGCCGGTGGGGCGCGTGCGCCTCGTCGGTTGCCATCCCGCTGTGCCGCTGCGCCGGGGCGCTCCGGCATGTGTTCGCTCGTCGTGTGTCAGCCGGCGGCGCGTGCTCCGTCCTGCGCGGTCGCGAGCGCGGGCATCAGGCTGCTGACGTCCTGGTCCGCGTTCGACAGCACGACGATGTCGACGCGGCGGTTCAGCGCGAGGTCGGCGTCCGAGTCGCCCTTCGCGAGCGGGCGGCTCGACCCGAAGCCGACGCTCTGCACGTGCTCGCCGGGCATCCCGCCACGTTCGACCAGGTCGCGGAGCACGCCCGTCGCCCGGGCGGCGCTGAGCTCCCAGTTCGTGGCGTACGGCGCGGTCGAGTTCCGCTGGTCGGCGTGCCCCTCGACGCTCACGTCGTGGTTGCTCGTCCGCAGGACCGGCGCGATGGCGTCCATGATCCGCCGCGCCTGGTCGGAGAGGTCGGCGCTGTTCGTGCCGAAGTAGGTCTCGCTGCCGATCAGCCGGACCGTGAGCCCGCGGGCGTCGACCGTGAACTGCACGTTCGCCTGCTCGCCGGCCTTGTCCAGGTTGCCCTGGATCGCCGACTCGATCGCCTTCAGGTCGTCGAGCTCGTGCTGCGCGGCGGCCAGGTCGGCCTTCGACGCGACCGGCGGGACCACCGTGGACGCGGGATCGACGTTGGTGTCCTTCGCGCCGGAGGCCGCGGTGGAGTGCTCGGCCTTCGACTTGTCGGTCGCGTAGCCCTTGCCGTCCTTCGTGACCTGCGACTTCGACACGACCGTGCCGGACGCCGTGTCGATCTTGTCGGACTTGACCTCGCCGAAGCCGGTCGCGAGCGAGGTCTTCAGCGCGATGAACTTCTGCTGGTCGACCGACGACATCGCGAACAGGACGAGGAACATGCACATCAGGACGGTGATCATGTCCATGTAGGACGCCATCCACCGCTCGTCGGGGTGCTCGGCCTCGTCGTGGCCGCCGCGCTTCCGACCGCGTCCGCGGCCCCGGGGGTTCGCGCTCACGATCAGGCCGCCAGCTGCTGGTCGTCGACGTCCGCCGACGCCCGGCCCTTCGCGCCCTTGCCGCCCTTCGCGTCACCGCGGGCGGTCGGCGGGACCATCGCGGTCAGGCGTTCACCGAGCAGGCGGGGCTGGCTGCCGGCCTGCACGGCGAGCAGCCCCTCCATCAGGAGGGTCTGGCGGTCCGACTCGAGCTGCGCGAGCTTCTTGAGCTTGCCGCCGAACGGGAGCCACAGGAAGTTCGCGGTGAGCAGGCCCCAGAGCGTCGCGACGAACGCGCTCGCGATGAGCGGACCGAGCTCGTCCGGTTTGCCGAGGTTCGCGAGGACGTGGGTGAGCGACACCACCGTGCCGATGATGCCGACCGTCGGCGCGAAGCCGCCGAGGCCCATGAAGAACGCGCTCGCGCTCCGCAGCGGTGCGGCGTTCGACTCGATCTCGTCCTCGAGCAGGATCCGGAGCTCGTCCCCGTCGGTGCCGTCGGCGATGTTCTGCAGCGCCTTCTTCATGAACGGGTCGTCGTGCTTGTCGGCCTCCTGCTCGAGCGCGAGCAGACCGTTCGAGCGGGCGGTCTCGGCGAGCCCGACGACGTCGTCGATGACGGCCTGCGGCGGCGTGACCTTGCCCGTGAACGCCTTCGGCACCGCTTTGAACGCGGCGATCGCGTCCTTCAGGGTGGTGCTGGCGATGCCGCAGCCGATCGTCGCGCCGAACACGAGCAGCATCGGGGCGGGCAGGAACAGTCCGGCGAGCTCGACGTGCTCCATCTGCGCCATGCCGAACAGGGCGCCGAAGGCGACGAGGATGCCGACGATGGTCGCGATGTCCACGTCAGCGCCCCCCGTCCGCGCGAGCGTCGGTCGATCTGCTCGGCAGGGCCGCGACGGGTGCAAGGGAGTGGGGACCGCCCGAGTTCTGGACGGACTGCGCGTCGGTGCCGTACGCCATCCCGACGATCCGGGCGCGGTACGCGGCGACGAGGTCGATCACCTCGGTCATGGACTCGCGGACGATGTACTTCGCCCCGTCGACCATGATGAGGGTCGTGTCCGGCGTCTCCTGGATGCGCTCCACGAGGTCCGGGTTGACAGCGAATGCGCTGCCGTTGAGTCGTGTGACGACGATCATGGCCCGTCCTGGTTCTCGATCGTCCCGCCGCCGTCCGTGGGGCGGGATGCAGGCCCGTCCGTGGTCCTGCACCGGTGGCTATCGGCGGAGGTCCCGACCTCGTTAGGAGCCGCACCACACCCGTCGCCCAAGTTCTCATGGACGAGTTATTCCCGATCCGTTCCTGCGAATCAGCCCCGTGATGTCCCCTGTTTTATCTCATGAGCGTGTTAGCGTGACGCCCATGTCCGACACCACCACCGTCGTCACGCCCGCCGACCCGGCTGCTCCCGCAGCGGCCACCGCGCCCCTGCGCGAGGTCGGCGCGCTCATCCGCGGCGCCCGCAAGGGACGCAGCATGACCCAGTCGCAGCTCGCCGAGCGCGTCGGGACCAGCCAGAGCGCGATCAACCGGATCGAGCAGGGTGGCCAGAACCTGTCCCTCGAGATGCTCACGCGCATCAGCGAGGCGCTCGACCAGCAGATCGTCTCGATCGGCGGCGCACCGCAGCGCTCGCACCTGCGGGTGCAGGGCGGACGGAAGCTCAGCGGCTCGATCGCCGTCAACTCGAGCAAGAACGCCGCCGTCGCGCTGCTCTGCGCCTCGCTGCTGAACCGCGGCGTGACGCGGCTGCACCGGGTCGCACGCATCGTCGAGGTCGACCGGATCATCGACGTGCTCCGCAGCCTCGGCGCGACCGTCACCTGGTCGCCCGACGGCGAGGTCCTGGAGATCGTCGCGCCGTCGGACCTGCACCTCGACGCGATCGACGCGGACGCCGCGCGCCGCACCCGGAGCGTGCTGATGTTCCTCGGCCCGCTGAGCGGTCGGTACGGGTCGTTCCGACTCCCCTACGCGGGCGGCTGCGACCTCGGGACCCGGACCGTCGAGCCGCACCTCATCGCGCTGCGCCCCTTCGGCGTCGACGTCGAGGCGACGTCCGGCTGGTACGAGGTCGGCGTCGCGAACCAGGACGTCCCCGCGCACTCCGTCGTCCTGACCGAACGCGGCGACACCGTGACCGAGAACGCGATCCTCGCCGCTGCCGCCCGCGACGGCGTCACGACGATCCGCAACGCCAGCCCGAACTACATGGTGCAGGACCTCTGCTTCTTCCTCGAGCTCCTCGGGGTGCAGGTCGAGGGCATCGGCACGACGACGCTCAGGATCACGGGCAAGAGCCGGATCGACGAGGTCGTGGACTACTGGCCCAGCGAGGACCCGGTCGAGGCGATGAGCCTGCTGACCGCCGGCATCGTCACGTCATCGACCCTGACCGTGACGCGCGCGCCGATCGAGTTCCTGGAGATCGAGCTCGCGACCCTGGCCGAGATGGGTCTGCGCTTCGACGTCAGCGAGGAGTACTCGGCCGCGAACGGTCGGACCCGCCTCGTCGACATCACGGTCCACCCCTCGGAGCTGCACGCGCCGATCGACAAGATCCACGCGATGCCGTTCCCTGGCCTGAACATCGACAACCTGCCGTTCTTCGTCGTGATCGCGGCGATGGCCGAGGGCACGACGCTCGTGCACGACTGGGTCTACGAGGGCCGGGCGATCCACCTGCTCGACCTGACCCGGCTCGGCGCCAGTGTGACCCTGCGCGACCCGCACCGGCTCGACGTCACCGGCCCGACGCACTTCTCCGGTGCCGAGGTCAGCTGCCCGCCGGCCCTGCGTCCCGCGGTGGTCATCCTGCTGGCGATGCTCGCGGCGAAGGGCGAGAGCGTTCTGCGCAACGTCGGCATCATCGCCCGCGGCTACGAGCAGCTGCAGGAGCGCCTCAACTCGCTCGGCGCGTCCATCGAGACGTTCCACGACTGACCGGTCCCCGCGCACTCTTCGCGAAACGCCACGTGGGCGGTTCCTCGCAGCGGAGTACCGCTGCGAGGAACCGCCCACGTTGCGTCTTGAGAGGGATCGGGAAGAACCCGCAGCACCTCGGGCGTTGACTGACAGGTCGGACGAACCTCGAGGAGACACGTGCTCGGTCCTGAACTGGTGGTCGCCCTCGGCCTCGCCATCGCCGTGACGGCTGCCGTCGCCGACCGCATCCGCGTCGCGCCGCCGGTGCTCCTGCTCGTGATCGGTGCGCTGCTCGCGCTCGTGCCGACCTTCGGGACGGTGGAGCTCCCCGCGGACGCCGTGCTCCTGCTGTTCCTGCCGGCGCTGCTGTACTGGGAGAGCCTGACGACCTCGCTCCGGGAGATCCGGAAGAACCTCCGCGGGATCGTCCTGATGGGGACCGTGCTGGTCGTCGTGACGGCCGGGGTCGTCGCCACGCTCCTGCACCTGCTCGGCATGCCGTGGGGGCCGGCGTGGGTGCTCGGCGCCGCGGTCGCCCCGACCGACGCCACGGCGGTGGGCGTCCTGACGAAGATGCTGCCCCGTCGCAACGTCACGGTGCTCCGCGCCGAGAGCCTGGTCAACGACGGCACGACCCTGGTGGTCTACGGCATCGCGGTCGCCGTGACCGTGGGCACCCAGCAGCTGACGTTCTGGAGCGTCTCGTGGATGCTCGTGCTCTCCTACGTCGGCGGGGTCGCGGCCGGGCTCCTCGCGGCGTGGCTCGGCTCGCTCGTGCTGCGCCGGGTGGACACCGTGGTGCTCGAGAACCTCGTGACGCTGCTCGTCCCGTTCGCGGCGTTCCTCGGCGCCGAGGCGATCGGCGCCTCGGGCGTGCTCGCGGTCGTCGCGGCAGGCATCGTGGTGAGCCAGGTCGCACCGAAGCTCGACCGTGCCGAGACCCGGCAGCAGGTCCGCGCGTTCTGGTCCTTCCTGACGTACCTGCTCAACGGCGCCCTGTTCGTGCTCGTCGGCATCGAGGCCATGGTGGCCGCGCGGGAGCTCGACGCCCGCGAACTGTGGAGCGGCGTCGGGCTCGTGGTCGCGGTCTCGGTCGTGCTGGTCCTCGTGCGCTTCGCGTTCGAGGGCACGATCGGTGGAACGGTCTGGCTCGTCACCCGGCGCTTCGGCGGCGAGCCCCGCGAGGACCGCCGCGACCGGCTCGTGAGCGGCTTCGCCGGGTTCCGGGGCGCGGTGTCGCTCGCGATGGCGGTCGCCGTCCCCCGCACGCTCGAGTCCGGGGGCGCGTTCCCGGAGCGGGACCTCATCGTGTTCGTCACGGCGGGCGTCGTCGTCCTGACGATCGTCGGCCAGGCGCTCGTCCTGCCGGCGGTGCTCCGTCGGGCGGCCCTGCCGGAGGACGAGTCGGTCGGCGAGGAGCGGCGGCACGCCGAGCGCACGGCCATCGAGGAGGCGCTCGACGCACTCCCCCGACTCGCACGCTCTGCCGGTGCCGACCGTGCGACGGTGGCGCGGATCCGGAAGGACTACGAGGCACACCTGGACGTCATCGAGGCCCGCGCCGAGGAGGACGAGGACCACCCGGCCCTGCAGCGCCACGACTCCGCCGTTGCGCTCGAGCTCGCGCTCGTCCGCCACAAGGCGGCGACCCTCCTGCGGCTCCGCGACGCCGACGAGATCGACGACCTGGTACTCCGCCAGGTCCGCGCAGGCTACGACGCCGAGGAGGCGCGGCTCGAGGGCTCGACCCCACCCTGACCCCGCGCGGGCACCTGCCCCGCCCGCAGCATCGCCCGCTCGAGCAGCTCCAGGTCGATCCCGACGTGCCGCCGCGCGATCTGCCCGGCCGTCACCGTCGCCCCGTCGCACACGGCGTCGACGAGCGCCTCGTGCTCCCGGAGCGCCCGGGCCTCCATCTCGGCCATGCCCTCCGCGGTCCCCCAGAGGTGCGCGGGCGCCGCGATCGACACCTGCGACTCGAGCCCGGCCAGGGTCGCAGCGAGCACGTCGTTCCGTGCCGCGTCGATGATCGTCCGGTGCAGCACGGCGTCCGCCTGCTGCTTCGCGAGCCCGGACTCCGCGACCCGGAAGTCCTCGAGCCGAGCGCGGAGCGCCCCGCGCTCGTCGTCGGCGATCCGCTCGGCGGCCGCCGTGGCGAGGGCCCCGTGCAGCAGTGCGATCGCGTCGGCGGTCTCACGGATGCCGGCCCACCTCGCGGTCATCGTCCGCCCGACCGCCTCGGACGACGAGTCCGGCCACTGCGTGCGGACGAACGTCCCGCCGCCCCGACCGCGCCGGGTCTCGAGGAGCCCCCGGTCCACCAGGCGCGCGAGGGCGGCCCGGACGGTGACCCGCCCGACCCCGAGCAGGCCGGTCAGCTCGCGCTCCGGCGGCAGCCGGGACCCGGGCAGGTACTCCCCGACGGCGACCGCGGTGACGAGCCGGTCCTCGACCTCGTCGACCCGGCTCTCCGGCGCGCGTTCCGCCACGTCGGCCCCTCCTGTCCTGTTTCGTCCACGTTAAAGGACCGGAAAAGGTCTTGCAGCAGACCTTTACGGGAGCCATGCTGAGCGGCATGTCCCGCATCACCGAAGGCACGATGCCGTTCCGCGACGGCCACACCTGGTACCGCGTCAGCGAACCCGACTCCCCGACCCCCGGTGCGCTGCCGCTCGTCGTGCTGCACGGCGGCCCTGGCATGGCCCACGACTACCTCAGGAACCTCGCGGCGCTGGCCGACGAGACCGGTCGGACCGTCGTCCACCACGACCAGTTCGGCTGCGGGCGGAGCTCCCACCGCCCCGACGCCCCCGTCGACACCTGGGTCCCGCAGCTCTTCGTCGACGAGTACGCCGCGCTCGTCGAGCACCTGGACCTCGGCGACCACCACGTGCTCGGGCAGTCGTGGGGCGGGATGCTCGGCGCCGAGATCGCCGTCCGGCGGCCGGCACACCTGCGCAGCCTGATGATCTGCAACTCACCCGCGTCGATGCAGCTCTGGGTCGACGGCGCCGCCGAGCTCCGCGCGCAGCTGCCCGACGACGTCCAGGACGCCCTGACCCGGCACGAGCAGGCCGGCACGGTCGACGACCCCGAGTACCTCGCCGCGACGCAGGTCTTCTACGAGCGCCACGTCTGCCGCGTCGTCCCCATGCCGCAGGACTTCGTCGACTCCGAGACCCAGATGGAACAGGAGCCGACGGTCTACCACACGATGAACGGCCCGAACGAGTTCCACGTCATCGGCACCATGCGCGACTGGACGATCGTCGACCGGCTCGACCGGGTCGCCGTCCCCACCCTGGTCGTCGCCGGCGAGCACGACGAGGCCACCCCCGCCACCTGGCAGCCCTTCGCCGAGCGCATCGCCGACGTCCGCCAGCACGTCTTCCCCGGCGCCAGCCACTGCACGCACCTGGAGCAGCCGGAGGAGTTCCGCCGCGTCGTCGCCGCGTTCGCGGCGACGCACGACGACCACCCCACCGTCGCGGACCGGCCCACCTCCTAGGTCGCGACCCCACACCGGACGGGAGGCGCGGCACCGCCCCGCCACGATCCTCCCGTCCGGCTCCCCCCACCCACGCACCGTCTCCCCGAACGGAACCGTCATGTCGCAGCAGCACAGCGAGCTCTCCGCACAGCAGCAGCTCGAGGCCTACGGCTACAAGCAGGAGCTCAAGCGCTCCGTGTCCACCACCGACCTGCTCGTCTACGGGCTCGTCTTCATGGTGCCGATCGCCCCGTGGGCGATCTTCGGCACCGTCTACAACGCGTCGAGCGGCATGGTGCCGCTCGTCTACCTCGTCGGTCTCGTGGCGATGATCTTCACGGCGCTCGCGTACGCGCAGATGGCGAAGTCCATCCCGCTCGCGGGCAGCGTGTTCTCGTACGTCGGCCGCGGCATCCACCCCACCGCCGGGTTCTTCGCCGGCTGGGCGATCCTGCTCGACTACCTGCTCGTCCCGACGCTGCTCTACGTGTTCGCCGCGGAGAGCATGGTCGGGATCTTCCCGGGCACGCCCCGCTGGCTGTGGGCGCTGCTCTTCGTCGCGATCAACACCGTCATCAACCTGCTCGGCGTCTCGTCGCTCAAGCTCGCGAACCGCATCTTCCTGCTCATCGAGCTCGTGTTCGTCGCGATCTTCGTCGTCATCGCGATCGTCGCCCTCACCGGCGGCACCGTGCCCGGAGCCTCGTTCTCGACCGACCAGGTGTGGGACCCGGCGAAGGTCTCCGCGCCGCTCATCGCGAGCGCCCTGTCCATCGCGGTGCTGAGCTTCCTCGGCTTCGACGGCATCTCGACCCTGTCCGAGGAGTCCACCGGCCGCCGCGGGGGCGCCGGTCTCGCGATGATCCTGGCGCTCGTGATCGTCGCGTTCCTGTTCGTCCTGCAGACCTGGCTCGCCTCCGCGCTGGCCGCCGGCCGGGACGCGTTCCCGGACAGCGAGGTCGGCAACGCCTTCTTCTCGATCGTCGAACAGGCCTCGTCGAGCGGGTGGGCGACGGCGTTCTTCGCGGTGAACGTCCTGGCCGTCGGCATCGCCAACGCCATGGCCGCGCAGGCCGCCACGAGCCGCCTGCTCTTCTCGATGAGCCGCGACCGGCAGCTCCCCGCGTTCCTGCACAAGCTGAACGGCCGACAGGTCCCACAGAACGCGATCATCGTCGTCTCGGTGCTGTCCGCGATCCTCGTGCTGTTCTTCGTCGGGCAGATCGACACGATCTCGTCCCTGGTGAACTTCGGCGCCCTGTTCGGCTTCATGCTCCTGCACGTGTCGGTGTTCGTGCACCACGTCGTGAAGGGGAAGTCGCGCAACTGGCTGCTGCACCTGGTCGTCCCGCTCATCGGCTTCCTGATCATCGGCTACGTGCTGCTCAACGCCGCGGTCGAGGCCAAGGTCGGCGGCATCGTCTGGCTGGTCGTCGGTGCGGCCGTGTTCCTCTACTACCGTGCGACGGGACGGTCGACCGAGGTCGGCTCGGAAGGAGACCACGCATGACCCCCGACCACCACCTGCCGAACACCCTCGGCGTCCCCGGGTTCGACCCGGCACGCGAGCCCGTGCTCCGCATCACCCCGGGCACCGGCGAGACGATCGGCTTCGAGACGACCGACGCCGTGTACGCCGAACTCGACCGGCACCACGACCTGGCCCAGCTGCAGGCACCGATCAACCCGGTGACCGGCCCGGTGTACGTCGAGGGCGCGATGCCGGGCGACACCCTCGCGGTGCACATCCACGACATCGAGCTGACGACGCACGGCTGGTCGGTCTCGCTCCCCGGGTCCGGGGCGCTCCAGCACGTCATGCCCGAGGGGGTCTTCGCGCGCCGCTGCCCGATCGAGGACGGCGTCGTGCACGTGACGGACCGGCACGCGTTCCCGGTCCGGCCGATGATCGGCTGCATCGGGGTGGCCCCGGCCGAGGGCACGAACTCGACGATCATGCCCGCGTACGCCGAGGGCGGGAACATGGACGTGACCGAGGCCCGCCCCGGCTCCACCGTGTACCTGCCCGTGCGGGTGCCCGGCGCGCTCCTGTCGATCGGGGACGTGCACGCGATCATGGCGGAGGGCGAGTCGTCCTTCGTCGCGATCGAGGCCCAGGGCACCGCGATCGTCTCCGTCGACCTGCTGCAGGGCGGCCCCGTGCTCCGGGCACCGCGCATCGAGACGCCCGAGGAGTGGCTGTTCGTCGGGCTCGGCGACCCGGTGCAGGAGAGCGTCCGTCGCGGGTACGAGGACGCGTTCGCGTTCCTGGTCGACGAGCACGGGTGGAGCGCCGAGGACGCGTACGCGGTGCTCAGCGCCGTGGGCGACTCGAAGCTCGGCGGGCCGACGGGGTCCGGCGACCCGGACCCGCTGCACCCGTTCGCCGCGGCGGGTGCCGTGACGCTGCACCGGGTGCCGAAGGCGGTGCTCGGCGGCGCCGCGGGCTGAGGCGCGGCGGACGGCCCGGCCGACTGCGCTCCGCACAACGGGAAGCACTCCGCGCCATGGTTCGCCGTGGCGCGGAGTGCTCCGCGTTGTGCGGCGGCACGCCGCACAACGATCCGCCCGCCGCACTGGACCGCGGGCTGAGCGCACCCTCATCGCGCCGGGGCCGACCACGGCGGTACCTTCCTGTCGTCAGACGATCGTCTGGCGAAAGGAAGGAGCGGCGGCATGGTGCTGCACCAGGTCACCACGGTCTACCCCGGACTCGACGTGCCCGTGGTCGAACCGTGCTCGTGCGCGTCCGACGTCGACCACGTCGAGGTGTACCCGACGTGGAGCGAACTCGTGGTGGAGCCCCTGCGCCGGGCGATCCGCCGTCGGACGGAGGACGTGACGATCCGCTTCCTGGACGACGAGGAGACGGAACACCCATGGAACGCCACACCCGCACCGCTGGACGACGGACCGCGATGACGACCGCCGTGCTGCTGAGCCTGATCGCGACGGTGGTCGGCTCCGGCCTCGTCGCAGCCCGACCCGCGATCGCCGCGCCGACCACGTCCGACACCACCACCACCGCCGGCACCGACACCGGGCGGCTCTCGGGCGTCGGTGACCTCGTCGTCAGCCGACTCGCCCTGGCCGAGCCCGTCGCGGAGAGCAAGTGGCTGAGCGGGAAGCCGATCGCGGACCCGGCCCGCGAGCAGGCCGTCGTCGACGCGGGCGTCGCCCGGGCCCGAGCCGAGGGCGTCGACCCGGACCTCGTGACCCGGGTGCTCCGCGACCAGATCGCGGCGAGCAAGCTCGTGCAGCGCGGACTCTTCACACGGTGGACCCACGAGCCGTGGTCCGCCCCGACGACCGCGCCCGACCTGACCGCCGTCCGCACGCAGATCACGCAGATCGACGACGACCTGGTCGACCGGCTCGCGGCGGTCGCGCCGATCGCCGCGGCGCCGCGCTGCGCCCACGCCGTCGACGCCGAGCGACACCGGGTCGAATCCGGCCTCGACTCGCTCCAGCGCAAGGGCTTGCACGTCGCGTGGTCGAGCTTCTGCAACGACTGACAGGCCGGTACCGGTACCGACACCGCCGCGAACATGGCTCCTAGAGTGGTGCCGGGTCGACCCGACGGCCCGGCACCGACCAGGAGGACCGTGAACCGACGACAAGCAGCGATGGCGGCGTCACGTGGAGCGATCGTCGCCGCGGCGGGGGCCCAGTTCGCCCGCTACGGCTACGAGGCCACGAGCTTCGCCCGCATCGCCGAGGCCATGGGACGCCCCAAGTCCGCGATCGGGTACCACCTGTTCCCGTCGAAGCACGCACTCGCCGTCGCCGTGATCGAGGAACAGCAGGTCCGCTGGGTCGAGACGGCCGCTGCCGCCACGGACGAGCCGGCCGGGGTCGAACGACTGACCCGCGTGCTGCTCGACACCGCGCTCGAGACCCGCGAACGCCCCGAGGCGGGCGGCGCCGTCCGCCTGCTCCGCGAGCTCCTGCACACCGACGTCGAGGTCCCCCGCGGCTTCGTCTGGGCCGACTTCATCCGCGAGCAGCTCGACGCCGCCCGGCCCGCGGACGCCCCGGCGCTGCCCGACCGCGCCGAGGACCTGCTCCTCGAGGCGACCTTCGGCCTGGTCACGTCGGCCGCCACGACGACACCGGACGACCTCGTCGCCCGCCTCCGCGCGCTCTGGGTCCCCCTGCTCGTCTCCTTCGGCATCGCCGACGCCGACGCACGGGTCGCGTCCGTCGCGGACGCGACCACACGCGGCCCCGCCTGACGACACCACCGTCGGACGGGAGGCGCGGGACGGCCCGGCACCGTGCCTCCCGTCCGCTGGATCACGGGCCCGACGGTCGATCAGTCGTAGCCGAGGACCACCGTGCCGTCGTCCTCCTGCTCCGGTGCGGTCGGGAGGGTCGGTCGCGTCAGGACGGTGGTCACGACCGCACCCCGCGCCCCGGGTTCGCGGGGATCGCGTCCCAGACGTCACCCCAGACCAGCTCGAACTCGACCCGTCCGACGCGGTCCTGCCGGTGCGCCCGCTCGAGCACGGTGAGCGCGTCGAGCGACCCGTCGAAGAGCCGGCGGTCACCGTGCTCCTCGGGGCGGCCGTTGCCGTGGAAGGTCGTGACGGTCAGGGTCCGGACGGCCGGGCGGGTGCGACGGGTGGCGCGGGCGAGGACGAGGAAGCCGACGACGTTCAGCGTCACGGCGAGCCCGACGGCGACGAACGGACGGTCGTGCAGCACCAGGAGCAGCACGGCAGCGGTGAGCGGGCCACCGAGGCGCCAGGCGTGCCAGGCGCGGAGGAACAGGAGCTCGGTCGCGTTCGTGCCGGGCGGGTAGACCTCGAGGGTCCGGGCACTCCACAGGGCCCGGGTGACGGGCTGCACGGTGTAGCGGCCCCAGAGGTGCTCGCCCTGCAGGCTCCGCGCGCGGCGGCCCGGGGCGTGGCGGCCGCTGCCGGTCGCCGGTCGGTCGGTGTTGCTGTCCACGTCCAGGAGCCTCGCCCCGGGGACGTGCGGTGGGCCGGGTACTGACGGATCCCTCACGCGGCGGGGTCGGGTCCGTGCGGTCCGCTCACGTCGGGTCCGCTCGCGTCGGGTCCGCTCGCGTCGCGTCCGCTCGCGCCGGTCCGCTAGCGTCGGTGGCGTGACGACGACGCGTGGGGCCACCGAACCGGACAGCAGGGGCAGGACCGGTCTCGACCGGGTCGGCCGAGACCTCGACCGCAACCCGGACGTGGTCGTCCGGGACGTCGAGGTGACCTCGGACGGCTGGCACGTGCTCCGCCGGACGACGTTCGACGTCCGCGGGCGGGACGGCTCGTGGACGACGCAGCAGCGCGAGACCTACGACCGCGGCAACGGTGCGGCGGTGCTCCCGTACGATCCGGAGCGCGGCACCGTCCTGCTGAGCCGGCAGTTCCGCTGGCCCGCGTACGTCAACGAGCACCCGGACGGCATGCTCGTCGAGGTCGCCGCCGGCCTGCTCGACGCCGACGACCCGGAGACCGCGGTCCGGCGCGAGGCGCACGAGGAGCTCGGCGTCCGACTCGGCCCGTTGACCCACGTCGTCGACGCGTACATGAGCCCGGGCTCGGTGACCGAGCGGGTGCACTGCTACGCGGCGCCGTACTCCGCGGCGGACCGGGTCGACGCCGGCGGCGGGGTCGCCGACGAGGGCGAGGAGATCGAGGTGCTCGAGGTCCCCGGCGACGAGGCGCTCGCGATGCTCGAGGACGGCCGCATCGTCGACGGCAAGACGATCCTGCTGCTGCAGTGGGCGGCACTCCGCGGGCTGGTCGGGACGGGAGCGGGTCGATGACCCCGGAGGCGGACCGCGAC
Organism: Curtobacterium sp. Csp1; assembly: GCF_013347185.1. Taxonomy (NCBI): domain Bacteria; kingdom Bacillati; phylum Actinomycetota; class Actinomycetes; order Micrococcales; family Microbacteriaceae; genus Curtobacterium; species Curtobacterium sp. Csp1. The sequence goes on along the minus strand of NZ_CP054594.1, from coordinate 3,541,370 downwards.
CTCGCCGTCGCCCTCGTGTCGCAGGCCGCCGCGCTCGCCGAGGAGATGCGGGCCTCGGGCACGCGGGCCGAGCAGAAGACCTCGGCCGCCGACCTGGTGACCGCGGCCGACCGCGCCGCCGAGGACCTCGTGCACGGCATGCTCGCCGAGCAGCGCCCCGGGGACGGCGTCACCGGCGAGGAGGGCGCCCACGACGACCCGGCGAACGGCCGCCGCTGGACCGTCGACCCGATCGACGGCACGTACAACTACGTCGCCGGGCTGCCGGCCTGGTGCAGCGCGGTGTCCCTCGAGGTCGACGGCGGACTCGTGCTCGGTGCCGTGCGACGACTCCTGCCCGACGAGACGTGGGTCGCGAGCGCGGGCGTGACCACGTGCGACGGCGTCCCCGTGCCGGCGATCCCCGACGCGCCGCTCGGCTCCGGCGCCGTGGCGACGTTCCTCAACGCCTCGCACCTGCGGGAGCGTGCCACCGCGCCGCTCTTCGCCCTGCTCGGAGCCGCCGCGACGATCCGGATCAGCGGCTCGGGGTCGTGCGACCTGGCGGACGTCGCCGCCGGGCGGACGGCGCTCTGGGTGCAGACGGACTGCGCCGACTGGGACTGGCTGCCGGGCCGGGCGCTCGTCGAGGGTGCCGGCGGCGCGGCCGAGGTCGTGCGGGCGCACGGGCACGGCTGGCACCTGGCGGGCGCGCCGACCGCCGTGCGCGAGGCCGCGGCGCTGCTGCGCGCGGGCAGCGCCTAGCGCGGGCGGGCTGCGCGTACCGCGGACGGGCTGCGGCGGCGCGGTCTGCTGCCGAACAACCGGAAGCTCGCCGCGCCACGGAAGTCCACGGCACGGCGTGCTTCCGGTTGTGCGAACCGCAGCGCACCGCGCCGCACCGCCCCGCACAACACCGCACCGGCTCAGCGCAGGCCCGCCGCCGCCTCCCGCAGCTCCCGCAGGACCGCCAGGGTCTGCACCGCGAGAGGCTCGTCGTCCGCGACGCCCCGCCCCGCCCACCGCTCGAACCCCTGAGTGAAGGCGAGCACGCCCATCTCGCTCGCGAGCCGCGCCGGCACCGCGTCGACCCCGCGCGCGAGCAGCGCGTCGGTCATCGCCGCGGCCAGGCCGACGCTCTTCAGGGCGTCCCGCTCGCGCAGCTCCGCACTCGCGGCCACCGCCGCACGGAGCCTGGGCCCGAGCTCCCGGTTCACCGGGCCCATCTCGGCCGAGGCCCGCTCCACCCCGTTCGCGACGGCCTCGAGCGGTGTCGCCCCGTCCGGCGCGTCCGCGATCCCCTCGGCGAGCAGTCGACTGAGCGTCTCCTGCCCGGCGACGAGCAGCTCCCGCTTGTCCGGGAAGTGCCGGAAGAAGGTGCTCTTCGTCACCCCGGCGCGCTCGGCGATCTCGGTCACGGTCGTGTCGTCGTACCCCTGCTCCGAGAACAGGTCGACCGCGGCCAGCACCAACCGCTCCCGTGCACCGGATTCCCACCTCGCCATGCGCCGATCCTACGGCCCGACGACCACCGACGGGACTCTTGTCCCATCCGATTCACGCACCGACGGGACAACTGTCCCGTCATGGTCCTAGCGTGATGGCACCACGGTCCCGTCACTCGACGGACCAGACAGGAGCACACCATGCACGTCTTCGTCACCGGCGGCACCGGCACGATCGGCACCGCCGTGCTCGCCGAACTCCGCTCGGCGGGCCACACCGTCACCGCCCTCGCCCGCTCCGACCGCTCCGCCGAGGCGCTGGCCGCCCAGGGCGCCGAGACGGTGCGCGGGAGCATCGCCGACTACGACGTCCTCCGGACCGCTGCGATCGCCGCCGACGGGGTCGTCAGCCTGGCCTTCGCGAACGACTTCGGCACGGCAGAGGGCCTCGAGCGGGCCATCGCGGAGGAGTCCGCCGCGGTCCACACCCTCGGCGAGGCACTCGGCGGCACCGGCAAGCCGCTCGTCGTCGTCTCCGGGACGCCGTGGGTCCCGGGCCGGCTCGCACTCGAGACCGACCCGCTCCCCCTCGACAACCCGGTCGCCGGACGGGCGCGGACGGTCCTCGCCGCCCTGGACCTGGCCGACCGCGGGGTCCGGGTCTCGGCGGTGCGACTCCCCCGCACCGTGCACGCCGACGGTGCAGGCGGCTTCGCGGGCATCCTCACCGAGACCGCGCGGGCATCGGGCACCGCCGGCTACCCCGGCACCGGCGACCAGCGCTGGCCGGCGGTGCACGCCCGCGACGCCGCCGTGTTGTTCCGCCTCGCACTCGAGGACGCACCAGCCGGCTCCACCTGGCACGCCGTCGCCGACGAGGGCGACCGCGTCCACGACCTCGCCGAGGTCATCGGCCGCCGCCTCGGCCTGCCGGTCGCCGCCGTCCCGGACGACACCTTCGGCCCGTTCGCCCCGATCTTCGCGACGGACCAGCCCGCCTCCGGGGCGGCGACCCAGCGTGCGCTCGGTTGGCAGCCCACCCACCCGAGCCTGCTGGCGGACCTCGAGAACGTCACCCCGTGACGGACGGGAGGCACGTGGCGGCCCCGCCACGTGCCTCCCGTCCGCCTTCCGTCCCGACCACCCCGGATCCGGCGGCCAGGCCGCCGACCGCGCCCCGCGTCGCCGGACGGAGCAGCATGTGGGCATGGACGTCGACAGCACCGCGCGAGCGTTGCTCGAACGCGCGGTGACGCTCGGGCAGGCCGTCATCCGGACGGACGACAGCACGCCGCTGCGGGCGCTCCGGGCGGCGGTCCGAGCCGCAGCCCGAGCGAGCGGCGCCAGCGTGCGCACGGGGATGGTCGCCGAGGTCCTCGTGGTGGCCAGGACGGACGCGCCGCTCTGGTCGTCCTCGGCGTCGGAGATGCGGCGCGCACTGGCCGCACCCGACGAGCCGAACGTGGTGCGGTGACGGACGCTGCCGCCGCGCACCTGCGCGCTCCCTCAGCAGCGCGGCGGCCCGGTCCCGGCGCACTGACGGCGGCGACCGGGAACCTGGGCGGATGACCACGCCCGCCGCTCCGTCGGCACCGCAGCCGACCCCCGTCCCGCGAGTCGGGCGGTCCCGTCGCTACCGGAACCGGCTGGTGCTCATGGTGGTCGTCGGGGTCGTCGTGGCGGTCGTGACCGGGCTGACGGTCGGGCCGCGGTGGGCCGCATCGGTCGGGTGGGCGGCGGCGTGCGCGTCGTACGTGGTGACCGCCTTCCCGCTGCTGCGGGCCGACGCCGAGCGCACCGCACGGCTGGCCGACCGCGAGGACCCGCGGCGGACGGTGTCGGACCTGTTGCTCGTCGGGGCCTCGGCGGCGAGCGTCGTCGCACTGCTCGTCGTGCTGAGCACGGCGCGGGGGCTGCACGGGACGGCGCAGGACCTCGCGGCCGCGCTCGGCGTCGTGAGCGTCTTCCTGTCGTGGCTGCTCGTGCAGACGCTCTTCACCCTCCGGTACGCCGAGCTGTACTACAGCGGCACACCGGGCGGGATCTCGTTCAACCAGGACGAGCCGCCGCGGTACTCGGACTTCGCGTACTTCGCGGTCACGGTGGGGATGACCTACCAGGTGTCCGACACGTCGATCACCTCGAGCAAGGTCCGCGGGACGACGCTGCGGCACGCGCTGCTGTCGTTCTTCTTCGGCACCGTGGTGATCGCGAGCGTCGTCAACCTGGTCGCCGGGCTCGGGAGCTGACGGGCACGGGAGCGCGGCCGTGTCGGGGGCGTCGCCGTGTCGGGGGGGCGTCGCCGTCGCTCAGACGACGCCTTCCTCGCTGCCCCGCCACCCGTCCGCGGTGTGGCGGAGGAACAGTCCCCACTCGTTCTTCCCGTCGGGCATCCCGGACACGTTCCGCACGTCGACGGTGAACCGGACGGACGTCTCCCCCGTCCCGTCGTCGGGCTGGGTGGTGGGGTCGCTGAACCGGCCGTGCCCGAGCAGGTGCGGGTCCTGGCCCGTGAACGTGTCCCACCAGGAGACGCACCACGTCGTGTCGTCCGGGTCGGACAGTGCTCGCATGGTGGCGCAGTCCCGGTGCTCGGCCGCGCGCCAGAACGTCTCCGCGACGGTGCGGGCGGACGCGGAGCGCGGTGGGACCGCGACGAAGGGGGTCGACCAGGACGGGGCGGTCGCTACGAGGACCCCGATGACGACGATGGCCGCCGCGCCGAGGAGGGTCCCCCGGCGGATCTGCTGCGGTGTGGGCATGGTCCATGCTGACGGGTCCGGGGCGCTGGCCCGGTCGCGACGCGCGGGGGTGTCGCGCGCGTGCGTCGCGGGGGGGCGTCGCGAGCGTCGCATCACGGATGCGACGTCGGACCGGGCGCGGGGGCTGGTTCGACGTCGGCCACGTGGTTCGACGGTCCCGCGCGGGTAGGCGGGTGGGCACTCGCACCAGCGCGGGCGGTCGGGCGGGCCGCACAGGGACGAACGGCGAACCCGATGCCGTCGTCCCCGTGGACGCCCCCGTCGCGTGGACGGGTGCCCGCTCCCCGGTGGTACCCCCACCGGGGAGTCCTCTCGCCGCCGGGCGGGCGCCGCACGGATCCGGTGTCGGACCGGTCGGCGCCGTCCCCGGCGGGCGTCCGTCAGGCGGAGCGCTGGAGCTCGTCCTGCTCGTCGACGGAGATCTCGACCGTGCGCGGCGCGACCGGTCGGCCGAGCGCCCGGTACTCCCAGCCCGCGGCGCGGTACCGGTCGGCGTCGAGCGCGTGTCGGCCGTCGACGATCCGCCGGGTGTGCACGAGAGCGCCGAGGTCCTCGGGGTCGGCGTCGCGGAACTGCTGCCACTCGGTGAGCAGCACGACGACGTCCGCGTCGACAACGGCGGCGGTCAGCGACGGCGCGTACCGGAGCTCGGGGCGGACCCGGGCGGCGTTCGCCATCGCCTCGGGGTCGTACACCGTGACGATCGCCCCCGCGTCGCGGAGCATCCGGGCGACGTCGAGCGCCGGGGCGTCCCGGATGTCGTCCGAGTTCGGCTTGAACGCCGCACCGAGCGCCGCGATCTTCCTGCCGGCCAGGTCGCCGTCGACGAGCTCCGCCACGAGGTCGACGGTGCGCTGCCGGCGGCGGAGGTTGATCGCGTCGACCTCGTCGAGGAAGCGCACGGCCTGGCCGACACCGAGCTCGTCGGCGCGGGCCGAGAACGCCCGGATGTCCTTCGGCAGGCAGCCGCCGCCGAACCCGAGCCCCGGCTTGAGGAACCGGCCGCCGATCCGCGTGTCGTGCGACAGCGCGCTCGCGAGCAGGCTGACGTCGGCGCCGGTCGCCTCGCAGATCTCCGCCATCGCGTTGATGAACGAGATCTTCGTGGCGAGGAACGAGTTCGCGGCGACCTTGACGAGCTCGGACGTCGGCAGGTCCGCGACGACGAGCGGCGTGCCCTCGTCGAGCACCGGGCGGAAGGCGGCGCGGAGCTGCGCCTCGGCCCACGGCGACTCCACGCCGAACACCAGGCGGTCCGGGTGCAGCGTGTCCTGGACGGCGTAGCCCTCGCGGAGGAACTCGGGGTTCCACGCGACCTCGACGTCCGCGCCGGCGGGGGCGACCTCGCGGACGAGGGCGGCGAGCCGGGCGGCGGTGCCGACGGGCACGGTCGACTTGCCGACGACGAGCGCGCGGCGGGTGATGTGGCTCGCGAGCTCGCGGAACGCGCCGTCGACGTACGTCAGGTCCGCGGCGTTCGAGCCGCGCTGCTGCGGGGTGCCGACGCAGACGAAGTGCACGTCGCCGAACTCGGCGGCCTCCTGCATCGAGGAGGAGAACCGGAGCCGCCCGGACGCGAGCGCCTCGGCGAGCTTCTCGGGCAGACCCGGCTCGTGGAACGGGACCCGGCCGGCGACGAGCGCGTCGACCTTCGCCGGGTCGACGTCGACGCCGAGCACCTCGTAGCCGAGGACGGCCATCGAGACGGCGTGGGTGGCACCGAGGTAGCCGGTGCCGATGACGGTGAGGCGCGGCTGCTGGGCGACGGGCGGGAGGTCCCGGGTCGGGAACGGGGTCACGGGGACGGACATGGTGGACTCGCTTTCGGGAGCGGGAACAGGAACAGGAACAGGAACTGTTCGGTGGGACGGACGGCCGCTGGGGACCGCCCGGAGGCGCGACGGAGGACGCGACGGGGCACGGTGCGTGCCGGGGCGCGGAGCGGTGGGTGGGCGGGTCAGCCCGTGCAGCGCGTGGTGCTCAGCTCGTTCGACCCCACGACGGTGTTGTCGCACGAGACGGTGTTGCCCTCGACGGGCCGGAAGGCGAACGCCACTCCGGAGCTGTTGCCGAGATCGACGGTGTTGTCGGTGAAGGTGTTGTCGGTGCCCCAGCCGGCGAGCAGCTCGTGCGTCTGGAAGCCGTCGAGGGGTGAGTCGACGCCGCGGTTGCCCGTCACCGTCCAGCCGTTCCCCTTGACGTCGACCCACGAGTCGGCGTGGTTCTCGCCCTGCATCCCGGTGCCGTCGAAGGAGTTGTCCGACAGCGTCCCGCCGGTGGTGCCCTCCTTGATGTCGACGTTCTCGGCGGCGGTGTCGGAGATCGTGTTCCCGGTGACGACGTTGCGGTCGCTCCGGTCCTCCTGGCAGTCCGAGACCTTGCACCAGTTGCTCTTCGAGGACCCGACGTAGACGCCCTCGCCGAACTGCGGCTTCCGGAGCCCGGTCTTCGTGACCGAGCTGCCGCTCACCGTGTTGTCGCTGCTGCCGGCGCGCAGGTGGATGCCCTCGTCGCCGATGTCGGTCACGGTGATCCCGTCGATGGTGGTGTGCTGGACGTCGTCGAACATGACGCCCTTCTGCCCGTTCTGCACCGTGAAGCCGGCGAGTCGCCAGTACGACGCCCCGTCGAGGTGCAGGACGTAGCCCTTGTCGGTGCTGCCGCCGTCGAGCACCGCGTCGGTCGGGCCGCACAGGGTGATCGGCTGCGCGGCGGTCCCCGCGGCGCTGCCGGTGAAGTTGCCCGTGTACGTGCCGGGTGCCATCGCGATGACCTGGCCGGCGGTCGCCTTCGACAGCGCCGTCTCGAGCGCCTTCGTGGTCGAGACCGTCGTGGTCGCGTCGGCCGAGCAGGACAGGTCCGCCTGCTCGGCGTCCGGCGCCGTGCTCGGGGCCGTCGACGGTGCCGACCGGGTGGGTGACGGCGTCGGAGCGGTACCTCGCTCCGACGGGCGGGTCGTGGTGGCGGCACGGGGTGCGTCGGTCGTGCTCGCCGCGACCCAGACCCCGCCGACCACGACCGCGCCGACGACCAGACCGACGGCACCCACGACCAGGTGGGACCGGAACCTCCGCAGGGGCGTCGTCATCGGTCAGCTCGCCGTCTGCGGCGTCGCGCCGCCCGGGTCCGCGGCGTGCGAGCCGCGGGCCGTGGGCGCCGGGGGCAGACCGAGCGAGACCGGGTCGACCGCGCCCCGGGTGAAGCTCGACAGCGGCGCGAGCTCGGCGTACGGGTGCTCGCGGCGACCGGCCCGGCGGCGGCGACGGATCCCGCCGATCGCCGCGATGAGCACGACGAGCAGGAGCACCGTCCAGAGCACGGTGAGCGGCTGGAAGATCGCGCGCAGGGTCACCAGGAAGGGCTTGGTCGAGTGCCACTCCGCCGTGGTGTTGCCCTGCTGGGCGGCACCGTCGGAGCGGGCCAGGTCGATGGCGCTCGGCCCGGATCCGCGGACGGTGTTGTTCTCGATCTGCGTGCCGTCGGCGGCGCCGACCGTCGTGACGCCGTGCATCCGCGCGTCGGTGACGGTGTTGTTCGTCACGGACGACGTGGTGGCACCGCGCAGGTACACCCCGATGTCGGCGCCGCTGATCGAGTTCTCGGAGACCTCGGTCGCGCTCGGACCGTCGACCACGGCGATGCCGTTCTGCGCCGAGTCCTTCACCACGTTGTTCCGGATGACCACGTCGTCGGCGTCGTGCCGGACGACGATGCCCATCTGGTTGCCGGTGGCGGTCGATCCGCTGATCCGGACGTTCTTGCCGCCGATCACCTCGACGCCGTAGCGGCCGTTGTCGGCGCTCGTGCTGTCCGTGAGGGCGTTGTTGCCGTACGTGGTGGTCGGCATGCCGGCCGAGTTCGGGCCGTCGGCGAGACCGCTGCCGTTCAGGGTGATGCCGTTCCGCCCGTTGTCCGTGGCCTTGACCTGGCTGAACACGATGCCCGTGGACGCGCGGGTCATCTTCACGCCGTCCATGGCGTTGTCGGTGGACTGCACCGACGTGAAGGTCGAGTTCGTCACGTACCGGTGCAGCACCAGGCCGTCGATCAGGGAGTGCTCGACGGTGGCGTTCGACATCGTGACGCCGTCCGCGCTCGTCAGGAACAGCCCGTAGGCGTTGCCGTCGAACGTGACGTGCTGCACGAGCGCCGAGACGTAGCTGTAGGCACCGGCACTGGCCGAGCTCCCGCCGGTGCTCGGCAGCGCCCCGGTCGGCAGGATCGCGTTGCCGAAGACGTCCTGCGTCGTCCGCTTCGTCTTGCCCTGCTGGTCGCCGGACGCCTGGTCGAGCGTGGTGAGGTCGGTGCCGGTCAGCGAGACGCCGCCGGTCGTACCACTCCAGAACCCGAGGTGCGAGAACGACGCGTACTTCAGCGTCGCGGTGCCGCCCTGGACCCGGACGTACGCCCGTCCGTCGGACGTCTGCGTGTCGACGACACCGGCCTGCGGGTCCCACGCGTCGATCGCGACGGGGGACTTCGCCGACCCGACGACCTGCAGGCCACCGGCCTGCGTCACGATCGAGACGAAGCCGTCGTGGTTGCTCTTCATGTGGATGCGGAGGCCGTCCGGGCTCGCGAGCCGGAGGGTCGCGCCGTTCTCGACGACGATGTTCTCGCTGAGGAGCCACGAGCCGTCCGGCTGCTTCACGAAGGTGGAGGGCGCGAGCTGCGTGAGGTCGTCGATCGTGTACGGGGCGCCACGCGCCACGAGCACGAGCGTGTACGACGACCCGGTCGCGAGGCGGTACGGCTGCGAGACCGCGAGCCCACTCCAGCGGGCCGCCGACGCGAGTGCCCGCACGTTGTAGATCCGGTCGTCCTCGGCGGAGACGAGCCGCGCCTCCTTGTCCGGATCGCCCTTGTACGGACGCCCGACCGCCGCGGACCCGGCGGCCGTCGCCGCCGAGCCGGACCCGCCGGTCGCCGAGCCGGACCCGCCGGTCGCCGCCGTGGCCGCGGGCGCGGCGGCCACGCCGGCCAGGACGAGTCCCGCGCCGATCGCCAGCGCGGTCGTGCCGCGCAGGATCGTGGAGCGCACGCCGCTCATGCTGCCACCGCCTGGTCGTCGGAGGAAGCGGAGGCCGCGACCGCACCGGGCTGGACGACGACACCGGGCGACGGACGCCGGGTCTCGGCGACCGGCTCCGGCTGGAGCGTGCGGGCTTGCTGCCCGTCGCCACCGATCTGGTCGGCGTGGCGGGTGAGCCAGCCCTGCTTGTTCATCGTCACGAACGCGTACACCTTGATCGGGAGGGCCACCGCGATCACCACGAGGGCGAGCAACGGGAGCACGAGGAGGTCGAGGGGGTGCCGCTTGAGGTTCGAGGCCCCGCGGACGGCACGGCCGAAGAGCAGCCAGCCGAGGGTGAAGAGGACACCCACCGCGCTCAGCTCGAGGCGGCTGAAGAGCAGGTACCACATCGTGATGCCCATGGTGACGGGGGTCAGGATGATCTGCAGCACGGTGATCTTCGTGACGAAGGGCACCCGCCAGACCCAGCCCTTCGCGATGGCGGTGAGGTAGGTGCGGTAGGAGTTGCGGCTCCAGCGGATGCGCTGCTTGAAGAACGCCTTGCCGCTCGCCGGGAACATGGACAGCGCCTTGGCCGACGACTGGTGCACGGTCTTGAAGCCGGACGCGATGACCAGCCAGGTCAGCCGTCCGTCGTCGCCCGCGATGCAGCGGCGGCCGAGGAAGAACTCGTTCTCGAGGTTGTCGAGCACCGGCATCACGGCCGACCGGCGGTACGCCGCGGTCCGGCCGGACAGGATCGGGACGGCACCCGCGGCACCCATCGCCGGGACGTAGTTGAAGTAGCGCAGGTTGACGAGCCAGTCGGCGATGATCCGCCAGATGCTCGAGTTGCGCTGGTAGACGTTCTGCTGCGTCCCGACCCCGCCGACCCGCTCGTCGACGAACGGCATCTGCACGGACTCGAGCAGCCCCGGCTCCCACGAGGTGTCGGAGTCGACGAGCACGAGCACGTCGTACCTCGCCCGCCGGATCCCCTCACCGAGCGCGCTGCGCTTGCCGACGTGGTGGAACAGGACGGGCTTCACGGTCGGGTCACCGATCGCGACGATCCGCCGGTAGGCGTCGGTGTCCGCGACGTCGAGCACGATGATGATCTCGTCCGGGTGCTGCTCCCGCCAGCTCTCCAGGCACCGCAGCAGGATGTCGGGGTCCTCGTGGAAGGACGGCACGACGACCGAGGTGGACGTGCGGAACCCGTTCTCGACCGGCTTCGCGCGGGCGGAGAGCACCACGCGGTACAGCCAGAGCGACCAGACGATGATGCCGGCGATGCCGATCGGGAAGTACTTCAGGGCTTCGTGCCCGAAGGCGGCGAGGTCGTCGAGCACGACCTGGGTCGATGTCTGCGACGCGAGGAGGACGAGCGGTTGCATGAGGTTCGGGTCCTTCGTGCGGGTGTTCGGGTCGGGTACGGGTCGGCCGCTGGGTGGGCAGCACGGCGCAGCGCCGCGTGCGGGCAGCACGGGACGCACGGCGATCGGGAGGACACAGAGCTCGACGAGGCTGGGTCGGCAGCGGTCGTGACCGAGGGAACAGGTGACGACGACCGACCAGGAGGGAACGGGTGACCACTCGCCCCTGAGTGATCTCGTCACGCTGAACGTACTCTCGGGTCCGCGTACCCCACAAGCGCGGGGAATCCGCATTGCGGGATCGCGCAACCCCGTCAGGACGCGGATCGGTGCCGACCGGTCACGTCCGGTGGACACCCAGCTCACACCGGACGGGAGGATCGTGGCGCGTCCGCCTCGTCCCTGCTGAGCCGAGCGCTCGGCTCAGACCGGTCGGTCGTGCCGCGCGTCCGACAGGTCCGCGTCCCCCGCCGCTGCGCGCACCGCCACCGGGAGCAGGGTCGACGGGGCGAGCGTCGGACCGGTGACCGACGACAGACGCCGCGAGGTCGGCAGCAGCGACGCCCCGGTGGAGGACGAGATCCACGAGTCCTTCGACGCGATCGTCGAGGAGGGCGCCGAGCGCCTGCAGCGCACGACCCGGGTCGTGCTGACGACCGGCTTCGCTGGTGGACTGGAGATCGGGCTCGGGGTGATGGGGTACCTCGCCGTCCTGCACGAGACCGACAGCCACCTCCTCGCGGGTCTGGCGTTCAGCATCGGGCTCATCGCGCTCTACCTCGCGCACAGCGAGCTCTTCACCGAGAACTTCCTCGTCCCCATCACGGCCCTCATCGCCCGGGAGGGCACGGTCGCGCAGCTCCTCCGGCTGTGGGTCGGCACCCTGCTCGCCAACCTCGCCGGCGGGTGGGTCGTGATGTGGCTCGTCGTACAGGCGTTCCCGCAGTGGCACGGCGAGCTCGTCGAGGCCGGTCGGCACTACGTCGAGGCGCCCTTCGGCCTGCAGACCGCCGTCCTCGCCGTGCTCGGCGGGAGCACGATCACGCTCGTCACGAGGATGCAGCAGGGCACCGACTCGGACCCGGCGAAGATCGTCGCCGCCGTCGTCGGCGGCTTCCTGCTGTCCGGCCTGCAGCTCTTCCACTCGATCCTCGACTCGCTCCTGGTGTTCGGCGCGATCCAGGCGGGAGCGGAGCTGTCCTACGGCCAGTGGGCCGCGTGGTTCGGCTGGACGCTCCTGTTCAACGTCCTCGGCGGCCTCGTGCTCGTCACGGCGCTGCGGCTCGTGCGGTCCGCCGACCTCCTCCGTTCGCGGCGTCGGGACGCCCCGTCCGACCCGGCGCGGTCCGCGCGCGAGCGCGACGACGGCTGACGTCGGACGCGACCCGGAACCGGACGGGAGGATCGTGGCGGGTCCGCCACGATCCTCCCGTCCGGTGTGGAGCCGGCCACACGACCGGCGCGACCGGCGACGGTCCGGCTAGGCGACGACGACCTTGGCGGCGGCGAGCACGTCGTGCAGGTCGGGGCGGAGCGCCTCCTGCGAGGTGGTGCGCACCCGGACGACGAGCACGATGCCCGGCTTCGCGAACGCCCGCGCCACCGTCGCCGACCACGACCCGTCCGAGTCCTGCGACGCGACGGACAGGAACTGCGCCGTGCCGCCGGTCGCGGTGGGCAGGAGCTGCTCCTCGAGCCGCTCGACCGGCGCACCCGAGGCCGTGAACATCCGCTCGGTGGCGGCGCGGTCCCCCGCCGTCGGGTCGAGGTCGGTGACCCGCTGCTGGGTGATGGTCGCGACCGAGCCGGCCGCGTTCGTGTACTCGCGGGACCCGGCGCTCGGGTCCTCGCCGGTCTGCGTCCAGCCGTCGAGCGCGGAGACCTCGAGCGCGAACGCGGGCAGTGTGCTCGCGGACAGCGCGTCGCCGTCCTCGAACCGGAGGTCGCGCGACGCGACGGCGGTCGGAGTGCTCGGGCTCGGCGCCGTGGTGGGCGTCGCGCTGGCGGTCGGCCGGACGGCCGCGGTGCGCTGCCCCGCGGGTGCCGGACCGGCGCATCCGGTGAGTGCGACGGCGACGACGAGCGCGGCGGCCGTGCCGGTGAGTGTGGTCGTGACGGACATCTGGATCCCCCTTGCCGCTGCCGAGCGCCCCGTGCACCGGCAGGTCCGTCCACCACGCTACCGACCGCGCCCGGGCGCGGTCCCGGCCAGGAACGGCCTGGGCGGTCAGGTGGTCAGGGCCCGGCCGCGCAGGCGGTCACTTGATCGCGCCCTTCGCGATGTCGCCGATGAACTGCCGCGCACCGATCAGGAACACCACGAGCAGGGGCAGCACGGAGAGCAGTGCGCCGGCCATCACCATGCTGTAGTTGTTCGCGAACGTCGTGTTCAGCTGTGCCATGGCGACCTGGAGGGTCAGGTGGTTCGGGTCGTTCAGCACGATGAGCGGCCAGAGGTAGTCGTTCCACGAGCCGATGAACGTGAAGATCCCGAGGAAGCCCAGACCCGGCCGGATGAGCGGGATGCAGACGGTCCACCACTGCCGGAAGAACCCGGCGCCGTCGATGACCGCGGCGTCGAGGAGCTCGTCGGGGATGCTCGACAGGATGTACTGCCGGAGCCAGAAGATGCCGAAGGCGTTCGCCGCGGCCGGGACGATGAGCGCCTGCAGGTGCCCCACCCAGCCGAGGTTCGTCATGGTGATGAACTGCGGGATGATCGACAGCTGCATCGGCAGCATGAACGTCACCAGGACGATCGTGAACAGGGTCTTCCGGAACGGGAAGTCGAACTTCGCGAAGGTGAACGCGGCGAGCGAGTCGAAGAACAGCACGAGCACCGTGACGCTGACCGAGACGATCACCGTGTTGAGGAGCGCCCCACCGAAGTCGATCTTCTGGAACACCTCGCCGATGTTCTGGAACAGCCAGGGTCCGGGGACGAACACGGGCGGCGACTTGTAGATGTCGCTCGTGGTGTTGCTCGCCATCACGAACAGCCAGTACAGCGGGAAGACCGAGACCACGGCGCCGATGGTGAGCAGCGTGTAGAGCACGACGCGGGACGCTCCCGGGCCGCGACGGCGGCGGCGGGTGACGGTGGTCCGGGTCGCCGGGGCGGCGGTGTCCGGGCGGGTCAGGACGGTCACGAGCGCGCCTCTTCCTTGCGGCCGGCGGTGAAGCGCCAGCTGATGATCGTGAACACGACGACGATGAGGAACACGCCCCACGCGATGGCGGCGCCGTAGCCGAAGCGGTTGAAGCCGAAGGCCTGCTGGTAGAAGTACAGGACCATCGTCAGGCCGCCCTGCCCCGCACCACCGCTGTTCGTCGAGCCGGCCGTCGTGGTGAGGACCTGCGCCTCGGTGAAGCTCTGCAGGCCCGTGATGGTGCTCACGACGAGCAAGAAGATGACGGTCGGGCGCAGGAGCGGCAGCGTGATCGAGAAGAAGCTCCGGAAGGCACCGGCACCGTCGATCTTCGCGGCCTCGTAGACCTCGGCGCCGATCGACTGCATGCCCGCGAGGAAGATGATCGCGTTGTACCCGGTCCACTGGTACGTGATGAGCAGCGACACCGTGACCTGGATCCCGAGCGGGGTCGACAGCCACGGCACGGCGGGCAGCCCGATCCCCTGCAGCAGCGTGTTCGCGAGCCCGAAGTTCTGGCCGAAGATCGACCCGAACAGCACCGCCATCGCGACGACCGAGGTGATGTTCGGCACGAAGTAGGCGATCCGGAACGCCGTGCTGAAGCGGACGGCGTTGTTGAGCATGGCGGCGACGGCGATCGCGATGACGAGCATCGGGAAGGTCGACAGGGCGAAGATGACGAAGGTGTTCCGGATCGACAGGTAGAAGGTCGGGTCGGCGAACAGCTTCTGGAAGTTCTCGAGCCCGACCCACGTCGGGTCCCCCAGCCCGTTCCAGTCCTGGAACGACAGCACGAGCGAGTAGAGCGTCGGGTACAGGCCGAACGCGATGAACAGGACGAAGAACGGCGCGACCGCCAGGTACATCGGCCAGGTGCGGCGGAGGCCCCGCCGGCGGGGCCGGGTCTGCTGACCCGGCCCCGCGAGCGACGGCGCGACGGTCGTCGTCACTTCGCTGACTCCAGCGCGGCCTTCGCGGCCTTGACGGCGTCGTTCCACGCCTGGTCGGGGTCCTTGCCGCCCTGGACGTTCGTCAGCTCGGTCAGGTACGGCGCGCCGACCTGCGCGTCGTAGGGGCTGGTGTACTTCGTCGGCATCGACGCGATCGACTCCTGGAACACCGAGACCGTGTCCTGCCCGCCGAAGAACGTGTCCCCACTCGTGAGCGCCGACTCGGTGAGCGCCTTCGACGAGGACGGGAAGTTCCCGACCTGGCTGTAGGTCGTCGCCTGGGCGGACGGGGCGACCATGGCCTCGATGACCTTGAGCGCGGTCTTCTTGTCGGCGGTCGAGGCCGGGATGGTGAGGAACGAGCCGCCGGCGTTGCCCGGGCCGCCGGGGGTGGCCGTGACCCGCCACTTGCCCGAGGTGTCCGGTGCGGCGCTCTTGATGTCACCGGCGTGCCAGGCTGCACCGATCACGGTCGGGAGCTTGCCCTGGTTCACCGCCGACGCCCAGTCCGGGCTGCCGTCCTCGATGCCCGCGACGACACCGTCCTGCTTCGCGGTGACCGCGCGGTCCCACGCTTCCTTCACGGTCGCGTCGTCGCCGGTGAACTTCCCCGACTTGCTCACGAAGCCGCTGTCGGCCTGCGCCATCGACCACGAGAACACGTCGCCCATGGACACCTCGAGCGAGGCGCCCGTCTTGGCCTTGAGCTCCTTGCCGAACGCGAAGTACTTGTCCCAGGTGCTCGTCGCGTCGGCGACGGCGGCCGGGTCGCTCGGGAGTCCGGCCTTCGCCAGCACGTCCTCGCGGTAGAACAGCGCGGACGGGCCGATGTCGGTCGGGATGCCGATGAGCTTCCCGTCGGCGGTCGTGGCCTCGGCCAGCTTCCACTTCGGGAACTGCGCCAGGTACGACGCGGGGACGAGGTCCTTCAGGTCGGTGAACAGGCTCGACTGCTGCAGGAAGTAGGGCATGTCCTCGCCCTTGACGCCGGTGACCGACGGGATGTTCGTCTTGCCGGTGAAGGTCGTGACGAGCTTCTGCTTGAAGTCGCCGCCGATCACGTTGACCTGGAGCTTGTCGGACGCGAACTCCTTCTTGGCGTTCGACACGACCGAGTCGCCGACGGCGCCGGGCCAGAGCCAGGCGGTGAGCTTGCCGGTCGAGGCCGATGATCCGGCCGTGCAGCCGGTGAGGACGAGGGCGGCCGCGACCGCGGTGGCGAGGACCGCGGCGGTGCGGCGACGCTTCGTGGTGGTGCGCATGGGGTCTCCTGGGGTCGGGGGAAGGGAGCGGGTGCGGTGGTGCGGGTGGGTCAGGGGGTCCG
Source organism: Curtobacterium sp. Csp1 (assembly GCF_013347185.1). Lineage (NCBI taxonomy): Bacteria > Bacillati > Actinomycetota > Actinomycetes > Micrococcales > Microbacteriaceae > Curtobacterium > Curtobacterium sp. Csp1. The sequence continues at coordinate 3,525,368 of NZ_CP054594.1, read as the reverse complement.
GATCGCCGGTCCGGCGAGGACCGACGGGAGGCTCGTGGTGACGAAGCCGTACCGGTCCGGGTCCGCGGCGGCCGGGTTGGCGGCCAGCCACGGGGCGAGTTCGGCGCGTCGGGGCGCGCCTGCGGCGCCGCCCGGTCGCGAGACGGTGATCGCCGCGACGAGCGCGGCGAGGTCGATGCGCTCGCGGAGCGGCAGCTCGGCGAGCGTCCCGACGGCGAGGGCCGCGCAGAACACGTCACCGGCGCCGGTGCTGTCCACGGCGCGGACCCGGACCGGCGGCACGACGACCTGCTCCCCTGTGGACGAGTCGACCGCGACCACGCCGTCGGCGCCGAGCGTCACGACGGCGAGGGGCACCCGCTCGGCGAGCAGGCGCGCGGCACGGACCGGGTCGTCGGTGCGCGTGTAGGCGAGGGCCTCGTGCGCGTTCGGGGTGAAGGCGTACGCACCGTCGATCGCGTCGAGGAGCGCGGGGTCCCAGTCGCCGGTCGGGTCCCATCCGACGTCCGCGAAGACCCGCAGGCCGCGGTCGGCACTCCCGCGGACCCACTCGGCGGTGGACGCGTCGACGTGCAGGGCCGCGACGCGACCGCCCGTCGGCGGGAGCAGGTCGGGCAGCGCGAGCGGTGCGGGGGTCCCGCCGGTGACGATCGCGCGGTCGCCGTCGTGGTCGATGCACGCGCTGACAGGGAGCGCCCACCCGGGGACCTCCCGGAGGAGCGCCGTGCCGATCCCCTCGCGGACGAGGGCCGCGCGGCAGAGCCCCGACAGGTCGTCGTCGCCGACCGCGGCGCAGACGTCCGTGGACGCGCCGAGCCGGGCTGCGGCGATCGCGAAGTTGGCGATGCCGCCGGGGGTCCAGCCGAAGTGCGGTGTCCAGACCTCCTGCCCGGGCACGGGGGCCTGGGGCAGGTCGGCGAAGACGGCGTCGAAGAACAGCTGGCCCGCGACGAGCACGCCGGCGTCGGTGCTGCGGTGCGTTCGATCATCCATCGGATCTCCGTCGGCTCTGGTGGTGTTGTGGAAGCTACAACACCGATCGATCAAGAGCAAGCAACTTTTTGTTCGTTCATGCTTGCGTTCTGAGCGAAGTTGATCGGTATGCTGCTCGGCATGAAGGACATCCGGGACATCGCGATCCTCGACCACCTGCGGGCGGCACGGGCGGCGTCGGTGACCGACCTCGCCGAGGCGACGGGGTCGAGCATCGCCACGATCCGCCGCGACCTGCAGCGGCTCGACGAGGCCGGACTGCTCCGTCGGACCCGGGGCGGCGCCGTCCTGGCGGACCCGCACGAGGGCGACGCCCCCTTCCCGGAGGTCGAGACCGTGAACCGTGACGCGAAGGCCAGGATCGCCCGGGCCGCGGCCGAGCTGGTCGAGGACGGGCACACCGTCGTGCTCGACATCGGCACGACCGTGCTCCAGCTCGCGCTCCTGCTGCGCGGGCGGCCGATCACCGTCATCACCGCGAACATGGCGGTGTTCGAGGCCCTCAAGGACGCCCCCGCGACGCACCTCGTGCTCCTGCCGGGCGACTACGACCCCGTGTACCACTGCGTCTCGGGGCACCTGACCACCGACTCGCTCCGCCTGATCCGCGCCGACCACGCCTTCCTCGGCGTCAGCGGGATCTCGGCGAGCGGCGACCTGCGCGACACCACGATCGCGCAGGTCCCCGTCAAGCAGGCGATCGCCGACGCGTGCGACGAGGTCACCGTCCTCGCCGACAGCAGCAAGTTCCCCGGCACCGGGGCGGCACGCATCGACCTGCCCAGCTCGATCGTGCGGGTCGTCACCGACGACGAACCGCCGGTCCCGGTCGCCGCCGCGTTCGCCGCGCACGGCGTGGAGGTCATCGTCACGTGAAGCTCGTCATGATCGGCGGTGGCGGGTTCCGCACACCGCTCGTGTACTCCGCCCTGCTCCGCGACCGCGCCCCCGGGCGGGTCACCGAGGTCGCCCTCGTCGACGTCGACGCGGCCCGCCTCACCACGATGGCCCGGATCCTCGCCGACCAGGCCGACGGCGTCGCGGACGCGCCGACCGTCTCCGTGCACACCGACGTCGAGGAAGCGCTGCCCGGCGCCGACTTCGTCTTCTCGGCGATCCGCGTCGCCGGCATGGAGGGCCGTGCGGCGGACGAGCGCATCGGCCAGTCGCACGGCGTGATCGGCCAGGAGACGGTGGGCTTCGGGGGCATCTCGTACGCCCTCCGCACACTGCCCACCGTGATGGCGCTCGCCCGGACCATCCAGCGCCTGGCGCCTGATGCCTGGGTGATCAACTTCACGAACCCCGCCGGCGTCGTGACCGAGGCGATGTCCACGGTCCTCGGGCACCGGGTGATCGGCATCTGCGACTCCCCCATCGGACTCGCCCGTCGAGCACTCGGCACGATCGGCGTGCAGCACGGGCCCGACGTCGAACTCGAGTACGCGGGCCTGAACCACCTCGGCTGGCTCACCGCGATCCGCGTCGACGGCGTCGACCGGCTGCCCGAGGTCCTCGCCGACGCCGGGCGGATCGAGTCCTTCGAGGAGGGCAAGCTCTTCGGTGCCGAGTGGATCCAGGCCCTCGGCGCGCTGCCGAACGAGTACCTGCACTACTACGCCTACCGCCGCGACGTCCTGCAGGCCGACCAGTACGCCCCGCACACCCGGGCGCGGTACCTCGTCGAGCAGCAGGACCGGTTCTGGGCCGCCGCGGCGTCGTGCGACCACCCGTTCCACGCCTGGCAGGACAGCCGGAACGAGCGCGAGGCCACCTACATGGCGACGAACCGCGACTCCGCCGGGATGGGCGACCGTGACCTCGAGGACATGACCTCGGGCGGCTACGAGGACGTCGCACTCGCGCTCATGCGCGGCATCGCGTACGACCAGCGCGCCCGGCTCATCCTGAACGTCCGGAACCGCGGCGCCCTCGCCGGACTCGACGACGACGCCGTCGTCGAGGTGCCCTGCACGGTCGACGCGACCGGCGCCCACCCGGTCCCCGGCGCCTGCGTGCCCGACTTCGGGCTCGGCACCGTGACCGCCGTGAAGTACGTCGAACGCCAGACCATCGAGGCGGCACTGCACGGCTCCCGCGCCGCCGCCCTCCGCGCCCTCGCGCACCACCCGCTCGTCGACTCGGTGCGCGTCGCGCGCGCCCTGCTCGAGGACGCGCGGTCCACGTTCCCGCACCTGTCCTACCTGACCTGACCCGCGCCTCCCGGCCGTCCCCAGTCCACCGCCCGGTCCGCCCCTCCCAGGAAGCCCGCCATGCACCAGAACCAGCAGCTCGTCGAGGCGCGCATCGAGCGCGTCCTGAACGAGCGGATCGTCCCCGCCGTCCACCAGGCCCGCACGCCGGTGAGCCTCGCCGCGTGGCAGGTGCCGGACGAACCCGTGCCGGCGGCCGAGGCCCTCGCGGCCGAGTACCGGCCGTTCGCGGTCGGCGAGTCCTGGGGGCGGGCATGGTCGACGTGGTGGTTCGAGGTGACCGGGGCCGTCCCGGCGGAGTGGACCGGACGGACCGTCGAGCTGCTCGTCGACCCGGGCTTCCAGGGCGACTGGCCCGGCAACCAGGCCGAGGGGCTCCTGCACACGCCGGACGGCACCCCGGTGAAGGGCATCCACCCGCGGAACCACCACCTGCGCATCGCGGACCGGGCCGTCGGCGGTGAGCAGGTGCACCTGTACCTGGAGATGGCGGCGAACCCGGACATCCTGGTGAACGAGTTCGTCCCGACGGAGTTCGGCTCGAAGCGGACCGCGCCCGAGTCCCCGATCTACACCTTCCGCACCGCCGAGCTCGCCGTGTTCGAGCCCGAGGTCTGGGCGCTGCGCTTCGACGTCGAGGTGCTGTTCCAGATGGTGAAGGAGCTCCCGGAGGCCGACCCGCGCCGCCACGAGGTGCTGCGCGACCTGGAGCGCGCGATGGACGTCCTGGCGCTCGACGACGTCGTCGGCACGGCGGCGGCCGCCCGGGCCGAGCTCGCCGGGGCCCTCGCCAGCCCCGCGAACCCGTCCGCGCACCGCCTGAGCGGCATCGGCCACGCGCACATCGACACCGCCTGGCTCTGGCCGATCCGCGAGACCAAGCGGAAGACCGGCCGGACGTTCTCCAACGTGCTCGCGCTGGCCGAGCAGTACCCGGACTTCAAGTTCGCGGCCTCGAGTGCCCAGCAGTACGCCTGGGTGAAGGAGCGCTACCCCACGGTGTTCGCGGGCATCAGGGCGGCGATCGCCCGCGGCCAGTGGATCGTCGTCGGCTCGCAGTGGATCGAGCCGGACGGCAACCTGCCCGGCGGCGAGGCCATGGTGCGCCAGGTCACGCAGGGGCTGCGCTTCTTCGCCGACGAGCTCGACGTCGAGACGCACGGCATCTGGCTACCGGACTCGTTCGGGTACACCGCGGCCTTCCCGCAGATCGCGAAGCTCGCCGGGCTGGAGTGGTTCCTCACGCAGAAGCTGTCCTGGAACCAGACGAACACGTTCCCGCACCACACCTTCTGGTGGGAGGGCATCGACGGCTCCCGGATCTTCACGCACTTCCCGCCGATTGACACCTACAACGCGACGCTTGAGGGCGAGGAGCTCCACCACGCCGTCCGCCAGTTCCGCGAGAAGGGCGCCGCGACGACGTCCCTGGTGCCGTTCGGCTACGGCGACGGCGGCGGCGGACCGATCCGCGAGATGATGGAACGCCAGCGCCGCGTCGAGTCGCTCGAGGGATCGCCCCGGGTGGAGGTCGAGCACCCGGACGACTTCTTCGCCCGGGCCCGCGAGGAGTACCCGGACGCCCCGGTCTGGGTCGGCGAGCTCTACCTCGAGCTGCACCGCGGCACGTTCACCTCGCACGCCCGCGAGAAACGCGGTAACCGCCGGGCCGAGCACCTGCTGCGCGAGGCCGAGCTCTGGTCGACCGCCGCCGCACTGCAGGGGGCTCCGTACCCGTACGAGTGCCTGGACGAGCTCTGGCAGGCCACGCTCCTGCAGCAGTTCCACGACATCCTGCCCGGCTCGTCGATCCGCTGGGTGCACGAGGAGAACGAGGAGAGCTACCGGCGCAACCACGCCGAGATCGAGCAGCTCACCGCGCGGGCCCTCGCCCACCTCGGCGCCGCCGGGGTCGTCGCGAACGCCGCGGACCACGACCGCCGCGAGCTCGTCCTCGACGCGGCCGGCACCCCCGTCGGCGTGGTCGAGGCCCGAGCGCACGCGCTCTCCCCGCTGACCGTCGTCACGCCGGAGCACGCGGTCACGGCGACCCAGGGCGCGGACGGCACCGTGCTCGACAACGGCCTGGTCCGCGTGCACGTCGACGGCGACGGGCTCGTCGACTCGATCGTCGACCTCGTCCACGACCGGGAGCTCGTGCCCGCCGACCGCTCGGCGAACCTGCTGCACCTGCACGAGGACCTGCCGAACGCGTGGGACGCGTGGGACGTCGACGCGCACTACCGGCGCTCCGTCGTGGAGCTGCGCACCGCCGAGTCCGTCGAGCTCACCACCGACGAGGACCTGCGCGCAGTGGTTCGGGTCCGCCGGGTGTTCGGGTCCTCCGAGCTCGTGCAGACGATCGCCGTGCACGCCGACGACGTCCGGGTCCACCTCGGGGTCGACCTGGAGTGGCGGGAGCGCGAGAAGCTCCTCAAGGCGTCGCTGCCCTTCGTCGTGCACGCGCAGCACCACAGCGCCGAGATCCAGTTCGGACACCTGCGCCGGCCGACCCACACGAACACCTCGTGGGACGACGCCCGCTTCGAGGTGATGGCGCACCGCTGGGTGCACGTCGAGGAGCCCGGCTACGGCATCGGCGTGACGAACGCCGGCACGTACGGCCACGACGTCACGCGACGCGTCGGCGCGCACGGCGAGGTCGAGACCGAGGTCCGACTCAGCCTGGTGCGCGGGGCGCAGTCCCCCGACCCCGAGCAGGACCTCGGGCACCACACGTTCGCCTACACGGTGCACCCGGGCGCGGACGTCGCGGCGGTCGTCGCGAGCGGGTACGACGAGAACCTGCCGCTGCGGGTGGTCCCCGCGGCGGGCGACACCGCTGCCGGCGGCACGGGCGCGACCGTGACGGCACCGGTCGTGTCGACGTCGCCCGGGATCCGCGTCGAGTCGGTGAAGCTCGCCGACGACCGCTCCGGCGACGTCGTGGTCCGGCTGTACGAGGCGCTCGGCGCCCGCTCCGACACGGAGCTCGACCTGCGGGTCGACGCGGTGGCCGTCGAGCAGGTGGACCTGCGCGAGCGTCCCCTCGCGGACCCCGCGCTGACCGCGCGGCGCTTCGCGTGGTCGGGTGGGACGGTCGCGCTCGGGCTGCGGCCGTTCCAGGTGGTGACCCTGCGCATCCGACCGCGCGGCGCCTGAGGCGGCGGGCGCTGCGGCGGCAGGAGCCGCGGCGGCGGGAGCCGCGGCGGGGCCGCGTCGACGGACTGGAGGCACGGTGCGGGTGGGCCGATCGGCTCACCGGCACCGTGCCTCCGATCCCGTGCCGTGCCACCATCGGAGCATGCCTGACCACGGACGACCCCTGGCACGACTCGGCTTCCTGACGATCGGGTCCTTCGACCCCGCGGCACCGGGAGCGGGACACGAGGACACCCTCCGCACGATCGAACGCGCCGAGGCGCTCGGCTTCGACAGCGCCTGGCTCCGCCACCGACACCTGCAGCACGGCATCTCGTCCCCCGTCGCGGTCATGGCAGCTGCGTCGCAGCGGACCTCCCGCATCGCACTCGGCACCGCCGTCACACCGATCGGTGCGGAGAACCCGTTCCGCCTGGCCGAGGACCTGGCCACGGTCGACGTGCTGCTCGGCGGGCGGCTGCAACCGGGCTTCTCGTCCGGGACGCCGATGCACTACGACCTGTACCGCGACGCGATCCACCCCGACACCGCCGAGCACGAGGACCTCGGCGAAGGACGGCTGCTGCGCTTCCGCGACCTCGTCCGGGGCGACCCGGTCACCGGGCCCGTCGGACGCCGGGGCATCGAGGAGTTCGCCTCCACGGTCCAACCGCACAGCCCGGGCCTGGTCGACCGGCTCTGGTACGGCACCGGGAGCACGCGCTCGGCGGTCTGGGCCGCGCGGAACGGGTTCCACCTGCTCACGTCGAGCGTCACCCGGAGCGAGGTCGGCACGGACTTCGCCGCGAACCAGCGCGCCCAGGTCGAGGCCTACCTCGACGCACATCCCGCGCCCGAGCAGGCGCGGGTCTCGCAGGGACTCGTCGTCGTGCCGACGGACACCGCGACGCCCGAGCAGGTCGCGCGGTACCGGGCCTACGCCGCGTCCCGCGCGGACCGGGTCGGCGTCCCGCAGGGGCCGGCGGGCATGCTGTTCGCCTCCGACCTGGTCGGGACGTCCACCGAGATCGCGGACCGTCTGCGCGCGGACGCCGGGTACCAGGTCGCGACGGAGGTCGCCTTCGCCCTGCCGTTCTCGTTCGCACCGGACGACTACACGCAGATCGTGACGGACATCGCGGAGCGCCTGGGCCCCGAGCTCGGCTGGTCCCCCGCGCCGCGCGCCTGACACCCCGAGGTCCGGCCAGGCCGCGCCGACCGGTCGGTCACCGTCGGCGTTCGACGGTCACCGGACCGCGCCCGCACCCGCACCCGCACTACCGTCGCGGGTGTGTCACGGAACCGGGTTCCCACGCGACCCCGTCGGTCGGCGCAACGGCCCACAGAGCGGGCCGATCTCGACCACGTCGGTACCGGAGGCGCGGTGGTCACCCGCACCGCGCCTCCCGTCCCCTGCCGGACGCGGCAGCGCAACCCGACCGACGGAGGAATCCGACTCCGTCTCAGGCGGGTCCGCCGTCGACGGGTGGAGCCGCCGCACCTCGGCGTGCATCTGCTCCCACGTGGTCTCACCGGCAGCCCAACGGTCCTGCAGCTCGTGCACCGCATCGGACGCACGACCTCCTTCGAGAGCGGTGGACACCCGTGCTTCATCGACGATCTGTCGCCGCCGGTCGTGCTCATCGGGGCTCAGCCGCGTAGACCGTCGCGGTCGGAGCACGGGGAAGCCGTACTTCGCTTCGAGCTGCGCCGCCGCTTCTTCGTACGTCAGCGAGCCGTCGAGGATGCCGCGCCCGCCCCAGCGCCTCGGCGTCGGGGAAGTGCCCGGCGAGCTGCTGACCCTTCTCGATCATCGCCATGGCCTGCTCGAGTGCGTCACGGCTCAGCGGCCGTCGATCGTCGTTCATCGCACCCCTCCAGAAGATGCAGCGAGCGTCGCTCGTGCGGCCGCCGCCGAGCGCCGACGGTGCGGCACCGCGACCGTCGTCACTGGTTGTTTCCAGTTCGTCGTGGTGCGGTGAGCGGATGATGTTCTTCGCCGACGAACCGGACCCGCTCGATGCTGCACCCATGGACGAGCCTCCTCGGGATCCACGGCACGGGCCATCGGAGGACGAGCTGCCGGGTGTGCTCGGGTACGGGCTGCGGTGGGGATCGAGTGCGAACGCGATGGTCGTCGTCGAAGCGGCTCGTGTCTTCTCCGACGGGGTCATGTTCCAGGTCGGTCGGCAACTCCGCCGCGGTGATCTGAGCGTGCGAGCGTTCCAGCAGCTGGTTCACGAGGACCACTTCTACGCCTCGGACGAGGACCGCCGAGCGCGACTCCGGTACGGAGCGGTCCTTGCTGACGGGCAGCACGTCACCGACGGCTACCCGTTCTGCCGCGACAGTGAAGGCACCGGAGCCGTGTTGATGCGGCACGGTGGCGGGGGCGGTGGGGGCGCGTCGTCGTACCGGTACACCGACGAACTCTGGCTGCACCCCCTTCCACCGACAGGACCGCTCGAGCTCGTCGTGCAGTGGCCATCGCTCGGCCTCCCCGAACAGCGCGTCGCCCTCCCCGCGGCAGACATGCTCCAAGCGGCTGAACAGGTCACCGCGCTCTGGCCAGATTGAGGTCATCACTCGCGACTGGACCCTGCACATCTCGGTAGCCGATCGATGACCGAGACGTCAGCGACGGCTTCGGTGGGTCCCGTTCAACTCGTTGCGGACGGAGTGGAGGGTGACGTAGGCCGTGTCCAGGCGCGGTCCGGCACTCAGGAAGAGCAGCAGCACGTAGCTGGCGAAGGCGACGGCCATCGCGGCGAAGAATCCGTGAACGGCGCCGGTCTGCGGATCGGACATGAAGTTCATCCCGAGGAACAGCGTGAGCGCAGCCGCAGCAGAGAACAGCGACGCCACGAGCAAGTGGGCTGCTGACTCGTCCAAGGCGTCTCGATCGAACCGCTCAGTGTCACGGGACTGCCCATGGCGTCTCAGTAGCCGATGACGATCGCTGTGGGCCGCATCATCGGTGCCGACCATCTACCGGTACCGACCACGAAGCCCCCGACTGCTCACTCCGGCCGGGGGCTTCGTCCTGCTGGATGCGGTTGCTGCGGATCGCGGACGCTTTGCTCAGTGGACTGTGATCGGGGCCGCGAGCAATGCGTCGATCTGGGTGCTGGTCGGTGCTGTTGCTGGTCCGTGTTGTGTCACTGCGAGGGCGGCGGCGGCGTTGGCGCGTCGAACCGCAGCAGTCAATGGATCCCCGCGAGTCAGGGCTGCGATGAGCACGCCGCCGTGAGCGTCACCTGCACCGTTCGAGTCCACCGCATCGACGGTGAAGCCTGGAACCAGGATTGGGCTGTGTCCGGGCTCGGCGACCCAGCAACCTGCTGCACCGTCACGGGCCAGCGCGACGCCGCGTGCACGCCCGGCGATCGCGGCGACTGCCCCGGATAGCTCGGCCTTGGTCGGCGCCATCAGCCGTGCCTCGCGCGCGTTGGCGCTGACAACGTCGGCCCTCGTCATCACGGGGTCCAGCACCGTGTGCGACAGCGTGTCGACCAGCGGGGAGGGATCAAGAACGACGCGCACGTCGTCGGGGACGGTGCTCAGCCAGTCGGCGATGGCTGGACCGTTGGTGGTGTGAGCGAGCCCGTAGCCGGATACGAACACCGTGTCTTCAGAGCGGAGCTCGACCCGGTCGAGGTCCGCTCGGGTGAGGCGACCCTCTGCTCCGACGCTCGTGACGAACGTGCGCTCGGTCGATGCGTCCACCAGTGCGACGCAGTAGCCGCTGTCGACGTCCTCGAGCCCGGGCTGGACGACGTCGACGCCGGACTCCTCGAGAGCTGCGCGGACGACGTCGCCGAACGGTCCCGTGCCGTACTGGCCCGCGAAGACCACCGACAGACCGTCGCGGGCAGCGGCGACCATGGTGTTGAGGCCACCGCCGGCGGTGATCGACGACGCCGAGGCGATGACGTCCCCTCCCGGTTCCGGGACGGCGTCGACGCGCAGGACGATGTCGACTATGACGTTGCCGACGGAGACGAGCCGCCCCATCAGGACCGGGCCTCCGTCGGAGCGACGACCTGACCGCGTGCTCCGCCGGTGAGCAGGTACGCTGCCGCCGCGACGACGAAGGTGACGACCCAGCCGAGGCCGTTCGCGCCGATCCAGCTGTCTGACAGCGCACCGACGTAGATCGGGTGCGCGCTGCCGACCTGGATCGAGGTGAAGAGGAAGCCGACGACGATCGCGACGACCCAGGCGCCGAGGGCTCCCCACGCGACGCCGCCGCGGTACCAGTAGCGGCCGCCGGGGCGCAGGTCGAGGAGTGCCGTCGGGTCGTACCAGCGGCGGCGGAGCATGTCGGCGGTGAACACGCCGAGCCAGGCGGTGATCGGTACGGCGAGCACGGAGATGAACGTGATGAACGGCGCGTAGAAGCCGTCCGCGACGAGCATGAAGTACATCGCTCCGAGCGTTGTGACGACCACGTCGACTCCGACCGCCCAGACCCGGGGCACCTTGACGCCGAGTGTGAGCGTCGTGAGGCTCGCCGAGTAGACGGAGAGGTGGTTCGACAGCAGCAGCCCGCCGAACGCAGCGATGAGGTACGGAATCGCCATCCAGCTCGGCAGCAGATCACGGATTGCTGCAACCGGGTCACCGGCCTGCGCTAGGGTCGGATCGCCTGCGGAGACGAGGGCGCCGAGGCCGACCAGAACGACCAGTGGAATCCCGGCTCCGGCCGCGCTCGCGCTGATGAGTGCGCCGGCCTTCACCGACGTGCGGGTGTAGCGGGCGATGTCCGCGCCCGCGGTTGCCCATCCGATGCCGGTGCCCGCGGCGATGGTGCCGACACCGATCACCAGCGCGGCGACGGGGCCCGCGGGCTGGGAGCCGACGACGTCCCAGTTGACGCGGACGATCAGGAAGACAGCGACGAAGACGTTGAGGGCGCCGAACACCCAGGTCGCCCACTTCTGCACGGCGACGATGAACGCGTGCCCGAGGCCGGAGACGAGCACGGTCGCGGCGACGAACACGAGGATTGCGACGATGGTCAGCACCGGGTTCGCTTTGGCGTCTCCGTTGGTACCGAACAGGATCGTGAAGAGCGACAGGAGCACGAAGGCCGCTGTGGTGGTGTTCACGGTCTCCCACCCGAGGCGGGACAGCAGCGACACGGCGGTCGGTCCGATGTTGCCGCGGACACCGAACACCGCCCTGCTCAGGGTCAGCCCGGGCGCGCCACCTCGGCGGCCGGCGATCGAGATGACGCCAACGACCGCGAAGGAGCCGGCGGCGCCGATCACCGCGACGAGCAGCGCCTGCCAGATGTTGAGGCGCTGGAACGCTACGAGGGTCGCGCCGAGGGGTAGGCCGAGGATCGAGATGTTCGCCGCGAACCAAACCCAGAAGAGGGCGCCTGGTGCGCCGTTGCGTTCATCGTGGGGGACGGGTTCGATGCCGCGTTGCTCGATCGTGGTCAGGGTGCCACTGGAGAGCGTGGTGGTGTCTTGGGCCATGGGGTCCTCTTACATCATTGGAAGGGTGCTGCACGAAAGGGATGATCGGACGGCGGCGGCCACGGAGAACCGCCACCCTCCGGTCAGGTCAGGCCGATTGACGGAGCGCGAGAAGCCCGTCGACCAGCGGATCGAGTCTCAGGTGATTGACGGTGGTGACGGCGTCCACCGCATCGGAAGGCCAGGCGTCAGGTCCGTGTACCGCTCCGAGGACGGCACCCGCCATCGCAGCGATCGTGTCGGTGTCGCCGCCGATCGATGCCGCCGTGCACAGCGTCTCCCAGGGGTCTTCGTCGAGCGATACGAGGGCGAGCGCTGCGACGACGGATTCCTGGCTGGCGACACTCGTGCCGATGAGTTGTGAGACGGCTTCGATGCGATCGGCCGGCGGCACGGTCGGTAGATACTCGATTGCCCACGTCGTCCGGGCCGCGATGTCGGCACCAGCGATCCAGTGGCCGCGATGGGTGCCGATCGTTGCGGCAGCGATCGCGGCGTCGAGCGCTTCGGCTCGGGTGGCGCCGTCGATTCCGGCGCTCACACCGGCGGCGATCGCGCTTGCGCCCGCTATACCGAGCCCAGTGTCGTGGGTCACACGTGAGGCGTTCTGCACGGCGTCGACCAAGCGGACGAGGTCGACTGACGGCACGGCGATCCCGACCGGGGTGATGCGCATCGCGGCGCCGTTGGTGGTGCCGGTCGATCCGGCTTCGGACGCCGGGACACCGTCGAGGATCCTCTGCACGGCAGTTTTGGTACTCGGCCCCAGTAGATCGAGCGAGCCTTTTGCCTCCATCGCACGTTCCCACGCGATGAGTGCTTCGGCGAAGCGGGTCGGGTGGAGTCGCCCTCTGCCTTCGAGGAGCAACTCGGCGACGAGCACAGCCTGTTCGGTGTCGTCGGTGATCGTGCCCGCGGGCATGCCGGCAGCGATTCGCTGGTGCGGTCCGGCGTCGACGAAGCCGGTGATCCTCCCGTGGTCAGCGCGGATCTGCGCGAGTGACATGGATTGGGTCGGCATGCCGAGGGCGTCGCCGATCGCGAGGCCGGTCATCGCGGCAAGAGCAGCGGTCTGGTGAGTCACGGAGTCCTGTCGGGTCGAGAGTGTGGTCACGGCGCTGTTCCGAAACGCATGTGCAGTCGGAAGCGATCTGGGTCGAGCAGACTGTCGACGCGCTCGACGAACACGCCTTCGGCGGTGCGCGAGACGCGGCGGCTTCGAAGAAAGGGTGTGCCGTCGGCGCGCTCGAGCAGGCGGGCATCGTTCGTGTCGAGCGGCACGACGTCGATCCACTGCTCGGCGCTGGAAGGGATGAGGCCGGCTTCGGCGATGGTGGCGGTGAGCGAGTCGTCGACGAGGCCTTCGATGATCGCGGACGCAAGACGTCCCACGTGCGGCAGGATGCTCCGCTCGAGCGATACGGGCCGCTCGCCGGTGACGGCACGGATGCGGTCCACCGCGACGAACACGGGAGTGGCCGCGTCGAGCTCAGCTTGCAGGTCCGGACTGTCCAGGCGCGCGATCCGCAGGATACGAGTCGTTACCTCGGTGCCCGAGGCAGCGATCGAGCGGGCCCATCCGCCGCGTGGATCGAGCGTCGCCCCGTCGAATGTCACGACCGACCCGACACCCCCGTGAGTCGAGATGTACTCATCGTCAGCCAGGTCTGCGAGAGCGGCGCGAACGGTGCCGCGGCTCACTTCATAGCGAGCAGCGAGGTCGTGCTCACCCGGCAGACGTTCACCGGCGCGGTACCGTCCCGTGGCGATCGCGTCACGGAGGGCGTCAGCGACCAAGCGTCGCTTCGATGAGACAGGCATGGCCGAAAGAGTACATGTACAAGACCTGTTCAACAACCACTACGATTTGATGCTCGCGGACGATGGCGGTCGCAACTCGTCAACACACCACCCGCCAGGTGTTGCGGACGATCGGAGAGGCGGCGGGTGAGGTCGGCGTTGGCCGTCGCGCGGGAGTTTGGTAGCCCTCGCGTCGTGCTCGTCGGTTGCGAGACAGGGCCGAAGCGGCTCCGAGTGCGAAGTGGGTAGCGTCGGCGGCGGCTACAGGAGCGCCGGTACCGGTGTCCGACAGCCGGTCCTTCAGCGGGCACCGCCTGCCCGCCTCTTCTCGCCACGACGGCTCCTGTCTCAGATGGCTGGTCCGGCGATGGTCTCACCGAGGGCTCGGTATGTGGACGTCGGAGCCGCTTCCTCCTGGCGCGGTCATGGGTCGTCGTCGTTCGATCGGCTCGCTCGAGGAGGACGGGCGCGGCACGGCGGTGTGTGCGCCGCCGGAGCTGTCGCCGGTGCTTGCGTACTTCCAGTCACCCGATCGTCTGGTCCGACGAGGTGTCGCTCGGGCGCCACGCCTGGCCGTTGACGCAGTTCCGGTGGAAGCAGGTCACCGCGAGACCGAGCTGGTCACGAGCGCCACGTCGAGTCCCGCCGCGGAGAGCCGGCTGACGGAGCCCCGGCTTCCCACTCAGGCGCGACCTCTCCGCAACCAGTCCGCGAACGTCACGACACCCACCAGCATCACCACGACGCAGACGACGAGGGACGCACCAGCGAAGCCGCCGCCGCCGCCGAGCACCAGGCACGCGTCGCCGAGGACGCACGCCGTGATCGACCGGATCAGGAGTACGGGGCTCTCCAAGCGGAAGCCTGCTCTCGCTCGTCGCACCTCTGGACGGCGTCCGTTGCACAGCCGTTGTCCGGCCGCGATGACTCGAAGCCGTTCTACCGGGGCAGCGCGTGCCACCAGCGGATCAGCAACGCATCCTGGTGGGCCGGGAGCGGTCAGCCCGGTGCCGAGGGCATCGGTCGCGGTGACGTCGAGCGGCATCGGCACGGAGCCCCGCCGGTGCTCGTGCACCACGGACTCGTCCTCCTCCTCCCCCGGCGGGTGACAGAACGTGGTCTGCAGCTGCGTCACCGGGTCGGTGAGCGTGTCCGTACCGGCGTACTGATCCGCAGTCGCCGCACGACGACCGGCCGTGATCGCACGGCCGGTACGGAATCGCGGAGCGCCTGGGCCCGATCCCGGATGATCCCCCGCGCCCCGCACCTGACGGCGCCCGGCGGCCGCCGGACCGCCCGCCGCCCGCCGACCGCCGCCGCCGCCGCCCCTACCGCTTCAGGTTCGTCAGCTCCTGCAGCACCTCGTCGCTCGTCGTGATGATGCGCGCGTTCGCCTGGAACCCGCGCTGCGCGACGATCAGGTTCGTGAACTCCTGCGACAGGTCGACGTTCGACATCTCGAGCGTGCCCGACGCCAGCTGCCCGACCCCGGGGTCGCCCGGCGCACCGACGGTCGCCTGCCCCGAGTTCGCGGTGGCGCGGTAGCCCGACGCCCCGGTCTTCTCGAGGCCGGCCGGGTTCGCGAAGGTCGCGAGCGCGATGCGGCCGATCGCCAGCGATGCGCCGTTCGAGAAGGTGCCGACGACGGTGCCGTCCTTCGCGATCGAGTAGCCCTGCAGGGTGCCGGCGGCCTTGCCGTTCTGCGACGCGATCGAGGACGTGTCGAGCGTCGCGAAGCCGCTGAGCTGCGTCATGTCCACGGCGATCCCGCCGACGGTCAGCGAGCCACCGGCGGTGAGCTTGCCGTCCGCACCGAAGGTCAGCGTGCCGGTCCCGGTGCCGCCCTGGCCGTCGGTGCCGGCGACGGACCACCCGGTGGCGGTCCGCGTGTACGTCAGGGTGAGGGTCTGCTTGGTGCCGGACGCGTCGAACACCGTCGACTCGCGTACGCGCGTCCCGCCCACGGCGGTCTCCGACGGCAGGTTGCCGGTGACGGAAGCGGTCGTGGTGCGCGTGGCCGGTGCGGCGGCGTCGAGCGGCAGGACGATGTCCCCGAGCTGTCCGCCCTGGTTCACGACGCCGTTCGTCGCGGGGTAGCCCTGCACGATCTTGCCGTCGGCGGACACCAGGCGACCGTCGGCGTCGAAGTCGAACGCGCCGGCGCGGGAGTACACGGTGTCGTTGCCGAGGCGCGTGACGAAGAAGCCGTCGCCGGAGATCATCAGGTCTGTGGCCTTGCCGGTGGCCTGCGCGGAGCCCTGTGCGAAGTTCGTCGAGACCCCGGCGACCTGGACGCCGAGACCGATCTGCGCGGGGTTCGTCCCGCCGATGCCGGTCTGCGGTCCCCCGGCGCCCTGGGTCATCTGCGACAGGGTGTCCTGGAAGACGGTGGACGACGACTTGAAGCCGACGGTGTTGACGTTCGCGATGTTGTTGCCCGTGACGTCGAGCATCTCCTGGTGGGAGCGGAGGCCGGAGATCCCGGAGTAGAGCGAGCGGAGCATGAGGTGTCCCTTTCAGAACGAAGAGCGAAGAGCGAAGAACGAAGGAGAAGAGAGGGACCGCGTCAGGCGGTCGTGATACCGGAGATCACGTCGAGGTCGACCTCCTTCCCGTTCACGGTCACGGTCGGCACGCTCGAGGCGTACGACACGGCGGTGGCGGTCCCCGTGACGGCGGACCCGGAGGCGGCGTCGGTGTAGCTGACCTGCTTCCCGACGAGGTTCGCGGCGGCGATGCGCATCTGCAGCGAGAAGTTCTCGTTCGCCGTCGTGGTCTGGTTGGTGACCTGCTCCATCATCGCGAGCTGCGTCTGCTGGCTGATCATCTGGTTCGTGTCCATCGGGGACGACGGGTCCTGGTTCCGCAGCTGCGTCACGAGGAGCTGCATGAACACCTCGGAGTCCATGGTCTGCGACTTCTTCGTGGTGCTGTTCGCCGCGAGGGCCGCGGCCTGCGCCGCGGTGTCGACGGAACCGGTGATGCCGGAGAGGGGCATGGTCGTGGCCTTTCAGGCGAGGACGTCGAGTCCGACGGCGCGGACGGTGGACGGACGGGGGGTGGGCTGCGGGGCGGGCGCGGGGCGCGCCTCCAGGCCGGGGTCGGACCGCAGCGGCGACGGAGCCGGACGGTCGTCGCGACCGGGCTGCGCGCCGGGGTGGTTCTGCGACGACAGGTCGAGCGTCGTCGCGACGCCGGCGCCCGCGGCGTCGCGGCGCAGGTCCGGCAGGACCTGGCGGACCGCGTCGCGGCCCGCCTCGGACGCCGCGAACAGCTCGACGTGCATGCCGTGCGGCGTGACGTGGGCGCGGACCGTGACCGGTCCGAGCGTGTCGGGCACGACCTGGACGGTGACGACGTGCTCGCCGGTGCCGGCGTGCGCGAGCGCGAACACCGGGCGGGCGAGCTGCTGGGCGAGCGGGGCACTCGTGGCCGGGGCGCCCGTGGTCGGCGTGGGTCCGGCGGTCGGGGCCGCCGGCGGGGTCGGGACGGTGACGGCCGGCTCACCACCGCGGGGTGCGGAGACGGCCTGGAGGATCGGATCACCCTGCTCGGTCCGCGTCGCCTCCGGTGCGTGGCCGGTCCCGCGGGACGGCTGCGCGGGGCGGGTCACGGGTACGGCAGGTGCGGTCGCGAGCGCAGCCGCGGTGTCCGCGGTCGCCGGCGCCGGCGCGGACGCCGTCGCCGTCGCCGTCACGGGGGCCACCGGCACTGCGGGCGCGGCGGGCGCCACAGCCGTGGTGGACGGGGTTGACGGGGTGCCCGTGGTGGCCGGGCTGCTCGTCGCCGCCGGCTCCCCGTGCGCGAGCGGCGCCCGGGCTGCTACCGGTGCCGCTGCCGTCGCAGGCGTGGGCGTGGGCGTGGGCGTGGGCGACGTGCCCGGGTCGATCGACACCGCCGGGTTGTCGCGGACCGGGGCCTGCGCCGGTGTACCGCTGGTCGGAGCCGGGGTGGTCGGGGCCGTGGTGAGCGGAGCCGCGGTGGGCACGATCGTCGACGCCGCGACGACGGGCGTCGCGGTCGCGGCCACGGGCCCCGCCGCCGTCTCGTTCGCCGACGTGGTCGAGGCCGGCGTCCCCGGCGCCGTGGCAGTGGTAGTGGCGGGTCCCGCGGGCGCGATCGACGGCACGGGCACCGGGAGCGCGGCCACGAGTGCGACCGGGAGCGCCGCGGCGGCGTCGCTCGCAGCGACCAGCTCGCCGGTCGTCGTGGTACCGGCGCCGTCGTGGTCGGTTCCGGCGTGCTCGGTCGCGGTGTGCTCGGGCTCACGACCGTCCCGGGGCGCGGCCTGGTGCGCCGAGCCCGCGACCGCGGCCATCGCGGCGCCGAAGGGCTCGGCCGAACCCGACGCCTGGCCCGAGCCCGGCGCGGACGCGGGTGGCGTCGGCGCCGACCGGACGGCCGGCGTGGGGACGGTGGACACCGGGCTCATGCGGCACTCCCGCGCATCATCGACAGGAGCGCCGCGGTCTGCAGGTCCGTCGCGCTCGACGCCGCAGCGCCCGCGGACACGACCGGGGTCGCGGGCGTCTCGGACGGGACGATCCGGCGGATGGTGGCGATGTCGGAGTCCTTGTACCAGTTGTCGACGATGCGGACGTCCTTGCCCGGGCGCGGAGCGTGCAGGACCTTGCCGTCGCCGAGGTAGATGACGATGTGCTGCTCGCCCTTCGGCACGATGAGGTCCCCGGGCTTCGCGTCGGCCAGGGACGCGACCGGCACACCCATGTCCGCCTGGTCCGGCACGACGCGGGGCATCGTGACGCCGAGGTCCTTGAACACCGTCTGCACGAGACCGGAGCAGTCCATCCCGGAGCGGGTGGTGCCGCCGAACACGTACGGCACACCGAGGTACTTCTTCGCGTCCGCGACGACGTCCGCCCCGGTCGCGCCGCTGCCGGTGGCGAGCGTGCCCTTGCCGGCGTCGACGGAGGTCGCGGGCGCTGCGGTGGCAGCGCTCGCCGCGGAGGTCGACGCGGACAGCGGGTCGTCGGCCGCCGAGGAGAGCGCGTCCGCGAACGTCGTCGAGGACGCGGCGCCGGAGGACCCGGTCGTGGTCGTCGTCGTCCCGCCGGTCACCCCGCTGCGCAGGGCGTCGATGCGTGTGCGGATCTCGTCGATGCGGGAGAGCACGGCGTCCACGCTCATCGGGCACCACCTTCCGTGCGGCGTCGAGCCGCGATCTCGTCGAGGGCGTGCTGTTCCGCCCGGAGTTCCTCGGCCGCCTGCTGGCGCGCGTGCTGCGCCTCGAGCTTCTCGAGCCCGAGCGCGGCCCGGCGTGCAGCGGTGTGCTCGGCCTGCGCGGCGTCGGCGTCCTCGCGGCGGGACCGTGCGACGGCCTCGAGCTCCTCGAGCATCCCGCGCGTCGACGCCCGGGCGGCGGCGACCGCGCTGAGGGTCGCCGCGTCCGTGATCGGCTGGGACGCCTCGCTGTCGGCCAGGTTCCGCCGGGCGGCGATCCGGGCGTCCGCGGCGTCGCGCACCCGGTCGTTCGCGGCGGCGAGCACGGCGGCGGCGCGGTCCTGCTGCGCGTGCCGGAGCCGGAGCAGCCCGGCGAGGGGGAAGCGCTTCGCCATCAGCCGGTCACCCCCAGCCGTGCGACGAGCGTCTCGAGCGCGTGCCACGAGGACGCGGCGTCGGCGCGCTCGTCCATGCCCTGCTGCAGGAACGCCTCGATCGCGCCGCGGTGGTCGACCGCGGCGTCGACGAGCGGGTTCGTCCCGCGCTGGTACGCGCCGACGTCGAGCAGGTCCTGCGCCCCCTGCCGGGCGGCCATCACCTTCCGGAGGACGGTCGCCGCGGCACGCTGCTCGGGCGTCGTGACCTTCGAGGCTACGCGGGACACCGAGCCGAGCGCGTCGACGGACGGGAAGTGCCCGGTCACGGCGAGCTTCCGGTCGAGCACGACGTGCCCGTCGAGGATGCTGCGCGCGCTGTCCGCGATCGGCTCGTTGTGGTCGTCGCCGTCGACCAGGACCGTGTAGAGCCCGGTGATGCTGCCGACGCGGTCCGTCCCGGCGCGTTCGAGCAGTCCGGCGAGCACGGAGAACGTCGACGGCGGGTAGCCCCGGGTGGCCGGGGGTTCGCCGACCGACAGGCCGATCTCGCGCTGCGCCATCGCGACGCGGGTGAGCGAGTCCATCATGAGCACGACGTCGGCCCCGGCGTCCCGGAACGACTCCGCGATCCGGGTGGCGACGAAGGCCGCACGGAGTCGCATGAGCGCCGGCTCGTCCGAGGTCGACACGACGACCACCGAGCGCGCCAGGCCCTCCGGACCGAGGTCGTCCTCGAGGAACTCCCGCACCTCGCGGCCGCGCTCCCCCACGAGCGCGATGACGTTGACGGCCGCGTCGCTCCCGCGCGCGATCATCGACAGCAGCGACGACTTGCCGACACCGGACCCGGCGAACAGGCCCATGCGCTGCCCGCGCCCGACGGTCGTCAGGGTGTCCAGGACGCGGACGCCGAGCTGCATCGGCGCGTCGATGCGCGTGCGGGCCATGGCGTCCGGCGTCGGGTGGTCGATCGGGACGGCGCCGTCCGAGTCCAGGCGTCCGCGGCCGTCGATCGGACGGCCGAGCCCGTCGAGCACGCGGCCGAACAGCCCGACGCCCGTCGGCACGAGCACCGGACGCCCGGTCGGCCGTGCGGGGGTGCCGGCGGTGATGCCGGTGAGCCGGCCGAGCGGCATGCAGCGCACGCCGGTGCTGTCGGTCGCGACGACCTCGACGGCGGTCTGCGGTCCGCCGTCCGCGCCGACGGTCACGACGTCGCCGATGCGCGCGTCGAGTCCCGCGACGGTCAGGCCGAGTCCGACGGCGCTCGTCACGACGCCGACGCGCTGCGGCCCCGCGGCCGCACGGGCATCGTCGAGGCCACGGGGGCGGAGCAGCGTCGCGGTCACCGTGCCGCCTCCAGGGCCTCGCGGGCACGACCGAGCGCGGCGTCCAGGCGGGCGTCGAGCAGGCCGTCCGGCAGGTCGACGACCGCGTCCCCGTCGCGGAGCGACAGGTCGGCGACGACCGGGACCGGCAGGTCGAGTCCGGCGACGCGCGTCGCGTCCGCGGGGCTGGTCCGGACCGCCAGGGCGACCGTGCGGTCGACCAGCGCGAGCGCCCGCCGGACCGTCGCCTCCGCACCGTCCGCGCCACGGTCCTCCAGGCCGGCTCCCGCCCCGTCGGCGTCCGCCGCCGTGTGGTCACCGACCGTCTGCCGGGAGGCGCGCACCGCGTACCCGACGACGGCCTCCGCCAGGTCCAGGGCCGCGTCGACGAGCGAGTCCTCCGCGTCCGCCAGGACGGGCGCCACCTGTGCCAGGAGCGCGTTCGTGGCGGCGTCGAGGACCTGCACCCGGCGGGCGGTCTCCGCCTGCAGGGCCGCGACGCGCGCGGCGTGCTCGGTCTCGAGGCGCGCGTGCAGCGCCGCGGTCTCCGCCTGGGCGGCGCGCAGCCCGGCCGCGTAGCCGGCGGCGTGCCCACGGACGTCGGCGGCCGCGGCGCGGTCCCGCGCGACGGTGCCGTCGAGCACCGGGTACGCGACGCGCTGCAGGACGGGGTCAGTCAACGAGCTCGTCCTCCTCGGTGCGGTGCACGGTGATGACGCCCTGCGCCTCGAGCTCGCGCACGGAGCGGACGACCTCGGCGCGCGCCTCCTCGACCTGGGACACGCGGACCGGCCCCATCGACTGCAGTTCGTCGTCGAGGAGCTGGCGGTTGCGCTCGGAGACGTTCGCACGGATGGTCTCGACGACCGGGCCCGGAGCGCCCTTCATGGCGGTCGCAAGGAGCTTCGAGTCGATGCCGCGGAGCACCTGCTGGATGTCCCGGGACTCGAGCTTCACGATGTCGGTGAAGGTCAGCATGCGGGAGCGGATGTCCTCGGCGAGCTCCGGGTCACGCGCCTCGAGCCCCTCGAGCACGGCCTTCTCGGTGGCGACGTCCGAGCGGTTGATGATGTCGACGAGCGGGGCGATGCCGCCGACGACCTCGACACTCTCGCGCGGGGAGACGACGGCACCGGCGCGCTGCCGGAGCACCCCGGCGACGATGCCGACCGCCTCGGGCGTGGCGCTGCCCATCGTGGCGAAGGCCTGGGCGACGTCGGTCCGCACGCGCTCGTCGACCCCGGCCAGGACGGCACTCGCCTGCGCGGGCTTGAGGTGCGCGAGCACGAGGGCGATCGTCTGCGGGAGCTCGCCCTCGAGCAGGCTGACGACCTGCCCGGGCTCGGCGTCGTCGAGGAACTCGAACGACTGCCCGGCCAGGTTCGACGCCAGGCGGTCCATCACGCCGGCGGCGCGCTCGGAGCCGAAGGACGCCTCGAGCAGCCCGAGCGCCGCGTCCTTGCCGCCGCGCTTCTGCACGTGGCCGCGCTGGGTCATCCGGTGGAACTCGCTCATCGTCCGGTCGACCACGGTGTCGTCGACGCGGCGCATCCGGACGATCTCGGCCGAGATCTCCTCGGCCTCGAGCTCGGTGAACTGCTTCATCACCTCGGCGGCGCGCTCGGTCTCCATCTGCATGAGGATGAGGGCGACCTTCTGCGCGCCGGTGAGGGGACGCTCGGCGGCGGTCCCGCCGCCCGCCGGGGTGTTCCCGGCGGCGGCACTCCCAGCGGCGACCGGCACGACGCCGCTCACACCGGGGACCGGTCGTCCAGGAGCCCGCGGAGGAGCTCGGCGGTGCGCTTCGGATCGCGCTCGGCCAGGGCGGAGATGTCCTGGCGGCGGCGCTCGGCGCTGATCTCGTCGGTCGTGAGGACCTCGGTCGGGGCGTCGTCGTGCGGCAGGGTCGGGAGCGCGACCGTCGGGGCGTCCCCGGCGGCCAGGCCGCTCCGCTCGGCGTCGTCGAGCGCGAGCGGCAGCTCGAACGTCTCGCCGGCGAAGGCGTCGAGCTCGCCGACGTCGACCGCCTCGCGCTCCTGGCGACGGCCGCGGCGGGCGAGGACGATCGCCAGGACGATCGCGGCGGCGAGCACGGCGACGACGATGCCGGCGGTGCGGATCGCGGACCACATCGACGCCTGCTGGTCGGCCTGCTGCTGCGCCTCGAGCGCCTTCTGCGCGTCCTGGGCGGCGGAGCGGTCGAAGTCCATCACCGCGACGCGGACCTGGTCGCCGCGGACGTTGTCCACCCCGGCCGCCGCGGCGACGAGGTCGTTGACGCTCTGCAGGTTCGCGTTCTTCACGGCGTCGGCGCGGGCGTTCAGCGCGACCGAGATGGTCTGCCGCTGCACGCCCCCTGCCGGGATCTGGGTCGTCTCGGTGGTGTGGTCGACGGCGTTGTTCTTCGTCGCGGACTCGTTCGTGTAGCCACCGGTGCCGTTCGACGCGGCGCCGTTCGGGACGGCGACGTTGTCCGGGCCGAGGACGCCGGTCGCCCCCGCTGCCCCGGCGGCGCCCGCGCCGTACTGCTCCTTGGTGCTCGACTCGTTGAGCGCGACCGGCCCGGAGGTCGGGGTGGCGAAGCTCTCGGACGTGCGGGTGCCGGACTGCTCGTTCATCGTCGCGGAGACGACGACGCTCGCGTTCCCGGCCCCGAGGGTCGTGTCGAGCAGGTCCTGGATCTTCTTGCTCGTGGTGGCGTCGTAGTCCGCCGCCTGGTCCTGCCCGCTGCCGGTTGCGCCGGTGCCGACGGCCGACAGGGTCTGGCCCTTCGAGTCGACGACCGAGACGTCGGTCGGCTGCATGCCCTCGACGGCGGCGCTCGTCAGGTGCACGATCGACTGCACCTGCTCGGTGGTGAGCTGCTTGCCGTTCTCCGTCGCGACGAAGACGGACGCGGTGGGGTCCTTCTCTTCGGAGGTGAACACGGTCTTCTCCGGGATGGCGAGCTGCACGGTCGCGGTCTGCACGCCGTCCATCGACGAGATCGTCTTCGCGAGCTCACCCTCGATGGCGCGCTTGTAGGTGACGTCCTGCTGGAACTCCGAGCTCGTCACGCCCATCTTGTCGAGCAGCGAGTAGCCGCCCTCGTTCGACGACGGCAGCCCGTTCGACGCGGCCTTGAGCCGCTCCGAGTAGACCTGCGCCTGCGGCACGAGGATCGTCGCCCCACCGTCGCTGAGCTGGAACGGCACCCCGTCGGTGGTCAGCTGGTCGGTGATCGAGCTCGCGTCCTTCGCGGCGAGGCCGGTGAACAGCGGCGCGTAGGTCGCCTTCCCGAGCCAGCTCGCGAGCGCGATGCCACCGAGCACGACCGCCGCGATGCCGATGATCGCGATGGTCCGCTGCGCGGCGGAGAACCCCTTGACGTAGGCGACGAGCCGGGCCCACGTGTCCTGGACGGCGGCGGGCATCAGGCCTGCATCCGCATGATCTCGTTGAACGCGTCGACGCCCTTGTTCCGCACGGCGGCGACGAGCTCGAGCGTCACCTGCGCACGGGTGGCGGCGATGGTGGCGTCGTGGATGTCGTCGAGGTTGCCCGTGACGGCCTTGAGCGCGAGCGTCTTCGAGGTGCTCTGCAGCTGCTGCAGACCGTCGACGGCGTTCGTCAGGCTGCCGGCGAAGCCGTCGCCGGCGCCGGTCGTCCCGGTGGTGGCGTCGGCACCGCCGAGGCCGCCGGTCCCGGTCACGTCGGACGTGCTCGGGAACGCGCGGGTCATCGCGTTCGTGGTCACACCGTTCACGGCGTCGATGGGCATCAGTTCTTCCCGATCTGCAGTGCCGCCTCGTAGGCGGTCTTCGCCCGGTCGACCACCGCGGCGTTCGCCTGGTAGCCGCGCTGGGCCATGATGAGGTCCGCCATCTGCGTCCCGAGGTCGATGTCCGGCATCCGGACGTAGCCCTGCGCGTTCGCGAGGGGGTTCTCCGGGTCGTAGGTGACCCGGCCGGCGGCGCTGCCGAACGCGGCGCCCTTGACGTAGGCGCCGGAGGTCCCCGCACCCTCCTGCACCTCGACGTACCGGGCCTGGAAGGCGGAGTCGTCCATCGAGCGGACGGTGTTGACGTTGGCGATGTTGTCCGAGATCGCGTCGAGCCACTTCCGGTGCACGGTGAGGCCGGTGCTCGCGATGCCGATCGCGTCGAAGGTCGTCACGAGCTCGTCCGCATCGCCGCGCGCACGCTCGTCAGTTCGCTGTTCATCGCCTGCGTGGCGAACTGGTACCGGAGCACGGTGTCGACGTTGGAGAGCGTCTCCTGGTCGAGGTTGACGTTGTTGCCGTTGGTGTTCGTCGGCTCGAGGCTCCGCGCCGTCGTCGCCGCGGTGTGGCCGTCGCCGTGCACGATCGACTGCGCGAGCGCGTCCTCGAACTGCACCTTCTCGGCGTGGTAGTCCGGCGTGTTGATGTTCGCGATGTTGTTCGCGATGGTGCGCTGTCGCAGCGACAGGCCGTCGAGCGCGCTCTGCAGCGCGGCGCTCGTCACGGAATCGAACACTGGTCGACCGTCCCCTTCGGCAGCGGCGTCCCGAGGGACGTCGCCGGTTGGCGGGTGGCCGATCCGTGGCCGAACTGGTGAGCGATCCGTGCTCGACGACCGCTGTCGGCGTGCCGCCCCGGCTCGTTAGTCGTCGCCCCGAACGGGGGTGGTGCGGCGGGGGCGGGTCCGAGGGCGGGGGCGGGGGCGGGTGCGGGTGCGGGTGCGGGTGTTGTTGTGGAACGTCATCGCCGCTGTCGTACGACACCCACGATGACGCTTCACCCGGAATCGCCCGCATCCGCCCGCGCAGCCCCGGCACCGGGCCGGCGCGTGCGTCACCACCGCTGTCGTCCGACGACCACGATGACGCCCCGGCCCGCGCAACGGCAGGCCGCTCGCCCCTCAGGCGGACGCGTCGAGGTACACCGACCCGCGGGGCTCCCGCGTCGCCGACACCGCGCGGAGCGCACCGAGGTGCTCCAGCACCTGTCGCCGCTCCGCCTCGAGCGTCGCCGTCCGGTCGCGCTGCGCCGCCAACAGCCGGGAGGCACGCCCCACCAGCTCCCGCGGCACCGGTCCCAGCCCGGTCGGCTCCGACCACGCGAGGCCGCCCGCCACGGTCAGGTCGCGTTCGAGCGCGTCGAGCACCGCACCCCACGCCGCGAGGTCGGCGCCGGGCCCGAGGGCGGGGTCACCCTCGCCGCTCGGCTCAGGCGACACCGAGCGCTCCCCCGGTCGCACCCGGCAGCGGACGGGTCGCGGGCAGGGCGGCGGCGGCCTCGTGCCACGACTGCCGGAGCGGCTCGAGGATGCGGATGCAGTCGCGGGTCGCCTGCACGTCGCGGTGCACGTTCGCGGTGATGAGCGAGCTCGACGCGTAGTTGTAGATCGCGAGCAGGCCCTCGCCGCCGTCCCACACGTCGATGCGCAGCGTCGACGACAGCTCGCCGACGATCGCCTGCGCGTGCAGGAGCTGCTCGCGGGCGGCGTCCCAGTCGGCACCGGTCTGCGCTGCCTCGGCGCGGTGCAGGTCGAGCATCAGCCGGTCGTACAGCATCGTGACGAGCTGCGCCGGCGTCGCGGAGAGGACGGCCTCGTTCGTGTACTGGGCCCGGCGCTGGTCGGTGACCGTCCGCGGCTGGGCGGCCTGGCGGAAGGCGGCGGACTGCAGGTCGAAGGCGTTCATGGTGGCTCCCGTCAGCTCGACGACGACAGGGTCGCGAGGTGGCTGGCGATGAAGGAGGACTGGGACTGCAGGTTGCTCAGGCTCGTCTCGAGCGCCGCGTACTGCGCCTGCAGGGTGGCCCGACGCTGCGTCAGGCGGTCGGTCCAGCTGTCGATCTGGGCGCTGAGGTCCGTGGCGACGGACTGCTGCCCGGTGATCGACGTCGTGATCGACCCGGTGTACTTGTCGGACGCGGCCGTCGCGGCAGCACCGACGTTCGTGGCGACGCCGGACAGCACGGCCTGCGTGCCATCCGGGTCGTCGGCGAGGGCCTTCTGGAACGCCGCGGCGTCGAAGGTGAAGTCGCCGTCCTTCGTGATGACGATGCCGATCGACGAGGGCGACTTCCCGTTCACGGGGGTCGACATCGTCGAGGTCAGCCGCTGCACGACGTCGCGGGTGGTGGCGTCGCCGGTGAGCACGCCGGCGGTGGTCGACGTGGTGCCGGTGGTCGGGCTCGTGGTGCTCGTGACGGCGGTGTTCGTGCCGTAGTACGCGGTGATCGCGTTGAGCGCGTCGACCAGTCCGGACGCGACGGCCTGGGCCTTCGAGGTGTCCTGGCCGATCGTGACGGTGACCGGGTCGCTCGAGGGCGCCGACACCGTGACGTCGACGCCGGGGAGCAGGTCGGTGAAGGTGTTCGTGGCGCTCGTGACGGTCTGCGCGGCGTCGGTCCCGGCCCACAGCGTGACGCTCGCGTCCTTCGCGGCGGTGACCACCGCGGCGCCGGTCTGCGTCAGGACGTTCGTCGCGGTCCCCGCGGTCACCTGGTCACCCGTGCCGCGGTACACCTGGAACGCCGAGGCGGCGCCGGTCTTCGTCGCGGTGAGCTGCAGTCGGAAGAGCTGCGTGCCGTCGGTCGCGGTCCCGGCGGCGACCTTCGTCGCGGTGACCCCGGCGGCGGCACCGTTGATCGCGCTGACGGCGTCGTCGAGCGAGCCGGACGCCGGGGTGACGCTGGTCTGCTTGCCGCCCGCCCCGACGATCGTGATCGGCTCGGCGTCGGACGCCCACGTGGACATCGCCGCGGTCACGCCGACCTGTGCGGTCGCCGTCGCACCGATGGTGAACGACAGCGATCCAGCGGCGGCGGAGTCTCGCGTCGAGACCGTGGCCGCGGTCGAGGAGCTCTTCGCGGTGAAGACGTCGAGGGAGGTGGGCTTCGCCGCGTCCGTCGCCTTCGACGCCAGGGTCTGCACGAGCCCGTTGATCGTCTGCAGCGACGAGATGAACGAGTTCGTGTCGGTGAGCTTGTTCTTGAGCAGGGTCTGCGGGACCTGCTCGATGGTCATCAGCGAGTTGATGAGGTCCGTCGTCTTGAGACCGCTGACGAGACCGTCGATCGCGAGGCTGCTCGCGGAGGACACGGAGGACATCGAGGGCTCCCTGCCGTCGGGACGTCGTGGAGGGTGGTGACGCCGTCACCCGAGGGCCTGAACTCCCCCGGATGACGGCGTCGAGTGCTGCTAGCGCAGGAGCGAGAGCACGCCCTGCGTGCTCTGGTTCGCCTGCGCGAGCATCGAGGTGCCGGCCTGGCTGAGGATGTTGTCGCGCGTGTACTTGACCATCTCCTCGGCCATGTCGACGTCCGTGATGCGGGACTGCGCAGCGGTCAGGTTCTCCTTGGCCACGTTCGTCACGTTGATGGCGTGGTCGAAGCGGTTCTGGATCGCACCGAGGTTCGAGCGAGCCGACGAGACCTTGGCGATCTGCTGGTCGATCAGGGTGATCGAGGCCTGCGCCTTGTCCGCCGTGTCGAACGCGAGGCCACCGGTGACGGGGGCGCCCGCGGTGCCCGCCGCGACGCCGGTGCCCGGCGCGGTGACGTCGACGGTGCCGCCGTTGTTGGCGGTGACCGTGATGCCGGTGCCGGCGCCGTTCGCGTCCTTGTCCACCGTGACGGTGAAGTTGGCCGAGAAGTTCGCGTCCGCCTTCAGCGCGTCCGCGTAGCCCTGCACCGAGGTGAAGGTGCCCGCTGCGCCGAGGTTCGCGGTCGTGACGGTGGTCTCCTCGCCGCCGTTGGTGACCTTGAACGACGCCGCACCCGCGAGGGCGGAGACGTCGGCGATGGCGAACTTCGTGCCGGTGCCGGTGCTGCCACCGGCCAGGTTGTCGACGATGTTCTGCACGTTCGCACCCGACAGGTCGACCGCGATCTGGCTGTCGGCGCCCGCGTTCGCCCCGACCTGGAACTTCAGGGTCGAGTTGTTGTTGAGCAGCGACGTGCCGTTGAAGTTCGTCGACGACGCGATGCGCCCGAGTTCCTTCTGGAGCTGGCCGACCTCGGTCTTGATCGCGTCACGCGACGTGGCGTTGTTCGAGTCGTTGCCGGCCTGGACGGCCAGGTCGCGCATGCGCTGGAGGATCGAGTGGGTCTCGGTGAGGCCACCTTCAGCGGTCTGCACGACGGAGATGCCGTCCTGCGCGTTGCGGGCGGCGACCGTGAGGCCACCGACCTGCGACTTGAGTCCCTCGGAGATCGTCAGACCGGAGGCGTCGTCCGCAGCACGGTTGATGCGGAGACCCGTCGAGAGCTTCTCGAGGGACTTCGACAGGTCGTTCTGCGTCGAGTTCAGGTTCCGGTACGTGTTGAGTGCCGAGAGGTTGGTGTTGATGGACATACCCATGGTGGTTTCCTCCGTGAATCCTTGGGTGGTGGTGTCTGCCCGTCCATGGGCTGACACTCGTGACTCTCGACCGGCCGACCGGGGCCGTTAGGTGCGAGACGGAAAAGTTCTAGCCGGCCGCGACCGCGCTCGGGGTCGACGCGTCGTGCACGGCCCGCGCGACCCCGGCTGCGGCGTTCGCGGCGACCCGGGCGAGGTAGGCGCTGCGTCGCGCGGCGGTGGTCCGGGAGACCGGTTCGACGGTGGTGCCGTCGCCGTAGTGCTCGGCCAGGCCGTCGCGCAGCAGGCGCATCGCCTCGGAGCGCTGCTGCGACACGGCGGAGTGGGTGATCCCGAGCTCGGCGGCGACCTCGGTCACCGAACGGTCGCCGAAGTAGACGTTCTCGACGACGAAGCGCATCCGGTCCGGCAGCGCGGCGACCGCGGCGCGCAGGTAGCGGCGCTTCTCCGCGGCGAGCAGGTCCTCGCCCGGCAGCGGCTGGTCGGCGGCCAGGGTGTCGTGCACGGTCTCGTCGATGGGCCCCACGGAGCGGCCGGCGTCGGACATCGCGTCGGCGGCCGTCTGCCGGTCCACGCCCATCGCGTCCGCGATCTCCTGCACGCCCACGGAGCGACCGAGCCGTGCGGACAGGGCCTCCTGCGTGGCGAGGGTCTCGCGGATGCGCTTCCTGGTGCCGCGGGACGCCCAGTCGGCGCTCCGCATGTCGTCGGCGATCGCACCGGCGATCCGGGTCCGGGCGTAGGCACCGAACGGGACGCCGAGCGTGGGATCGAAGGCCTCGGCGGCGGCGACGAGCGCGAGGGAGCCGACGGCGGCCAGGTCGTCACGGTCCAGGTGGGTGGCTCGGGAACGGACGTCGGCGACGATGTAGCCGACCAGCGGCAGGTGCTCCACGATCATCGCGTTGCGTGCGTTCCGGTCCATGCTGTTCCCCTGGTCGACCTGCGTGAGTACCGACCCGTCCGTGGGCCGCTCCCGTCCGTGGGCACGACGAGCACCGGCCTGCTGGTGGCCGGTGTGTTCGCCGAGGACCGCGCGGTTCCCTCCGCGCGGCGCCCGCATCCCTGCGATGCGGTGCGCGGGGATGTCCCCCGCGCTGCGGTTCGAATGTATCGGCTGGCAATCGCCTGAGGGGGGCTTCAACCGACCCCAGTGCGGGGGTGCATCAGGCGTTCCCGCGTCGGCATTTGGGGGGACCTCGGGCAGGGAACGGGCGTTCTTGTCCCCCGTTCCGGGTGACACGACCACCGGCCTGGAGGCACGGGTCGGCTCCGCCCCGCCGGCTGCGGTCCGGCGTCGGCTTACGGCGGCGTCGGGCGCGTCGATAGGCACCCCTGTCCACCGGAAGGCGGACCGGACGACCCACACCGAACCCGATCGACCCGACCCCTGGGAGGAGCTGATGAGCGTGAACGACCTGTCCGCCGTCCTCTGGCGCGAGCGTGAACTGCTCGAACTGCTCACGTTCAAGCTCGAGGAGGAGCAGCTCCTGCTCGCCGCCGGGCGCTCCCGCTGGGTCTCCCACGCCAGCCGCGAGGTCGAGCAGGTCCTCGAACGCCTCCGCAGCGCCGGACTCGAACGCGCCGCCTCGAGCGCCGTCGTCGCCGAGGAGTGGGGTGTCTCCCCCGACGCTCCCCTGCGCGACGTCGTCGCCGCGGCGCCGGACGGCCCCTGGGGCGAGATCCTCGCCGCACACCTCGGCGCCATGGTCGAGCTGACCACCCAGATCGGCTCCCTCCGCGACGAGAACGACCGCTTCCTGCGCGCTGCCGCCCAGGCCACCGAGGAGACCCTCGCGGGGTCGGTCACCGGCGCCGCGACGTACGACGCGTCCGGTGTCCCCGCTGCCGGGTCCGAGCGCGCCCGCCTGTTCGAGGGGACCCTGTAGCACCGTGGTGAGCACCTTCGGATCCCTCGCGACCGCGTACTCCGGCCTGTCCGCCGCCCGCGCGGGCATCGACGTCACCGGGCAGAACATCGCGAACGCCGGCACCACCGGGTACACCCGGCAGCGCGTCACGCAGTCGTCCGTCCCCGTCGTCCAGACCGGCTTCGTGCACGGCACCGCGGCCCTCGCCGGCCAGGGCGTCTCCGTCGACGGCATCGCCCGGCTCGGCTCCCTGACGCTCGACGCCGGCATGCGCGTCGCGACCGGGTCCTCGGCGTGGGCGCAGACCCGCGCGACGGGCCTGTCCGCGATCGAGGACGGCACGAACGAGCCCGGCAAGGACGGTCTCTCCGCGAAGCTCGACGCGTTCTGGTCGTCGTGGGGCGACCTCGCAGCGCACCCGGACGATGCCGGCGCGGCCTCGACCGTGATCTCGAGCGCGACCGCGGTGGCCTCCGCCCTGGCGGCCGGGTCGAAGGCGGTCGACGCGCAGTGGACCACGACCCGGGCGACCGCGGCCACCCAGGTCGGGCAGCTCAACGACGCTGCGGCGCAGGTCGCCGACCTGAACGGCCGGATCCGCGGGACCCTGGCGTCCGGTGGCAGCGCGAACGAGCTGATCGACCAGCGCGACCAGCTGACCCAGCAGATCGCCGGGCTCGCGGGTGGCACGGTCCGGGCGAACAGCGACGGCACGGTCGACGTGCTCCTCGACGGGAACGCGCTCGTGCAGGGCAGCGACGCCCGTACGGTGCAGCTCGTCGGCGACACCCGGCTCGGCGGCTCGCAGGGCGTCCGGCTCGAGTGGGCGACCGGCAACGCCGGGACCGTCGCGCTCGGCGGCGGCTCGATCGGCGGCGCGCTCTCGCTCCTCGCCCCCGCATCCGGCGGCACCGGCGGCGCCCTGGCGGAGGCCGCCGCCTCCTACGACGACGTGGCCACGCGCCTCGCGACGACCGTCAACGCGGCGCACGCGCAGGGCACCACCCCGGCGGGGACCACCGGCGCACCGTTCTTCGCCCTCGCGGCCGGGACCGGCGCGGCCCAGGGCCTGTCGGTCGTCCCGACAGACGGTTCCGGCCTCGCGACGCGGAACGCGGCGGGACAGCTCGACGACTCGTTCGCCGACACGCTCTCGCGACTCGGCACGGCCGCCGGGGGGCCAGACACGGCCTGGGCGACCTTCGTGGCGGGGGTGGGCAGCGCCTCCAGGACGGCCACGTCGGAGGCGACGCTCACCGGACTCGCCCTGACCAGCGCGCGCACGCAGCAGCAGTCGGGCGCGGGTGTCGACCTCGACGAGGAGAACGTGAACCTGCTGAGCTACCAGCACGCGTACCAGGGCGCGGCGCGCGTCCTGACCGCGGTCGACGAGATGCTCGACACCCTCATCAACCGCGTCGGACTCGTCGGGAGGGGCTGACCGTGATCACCCGTGTGACCACCCAGATGACCATGGCGGCCGCCGGCGAGCGGCTGCAGGCGAACGCGGCACGCGTCGCCGAGGCGACGCAGCGCGCGACGACGCTGCAGGCGATCGCGAAGCCGTCCGACGACCCGGTCGGCACCGGCTCGTCGATGCAGGTGCGGAAGGAGCAGGCCGCCGCCGCGCAGTACACGCGCAACGCGAACGACGCCGTGGGCTGGCTCGCGACCACGGACAGCACGCTGTCGAGCGCCTACTCGGTGCTCGGCAAGGTCCGCGACCTCACCGTGCAGGCGGCGAACTCCGGCACGATGGGCGACACCGACCGCGACGCGTTCATCACGCAGTTCCGCGCGCTGAAGGCCGACCTCGAGGCGACCGCGAACGCGACGTACGGATCCCGGTCGGTGTTCGCGGGCTCGTCCACCGACGCAGCCGCGTACACGCCGGCGACCGGCTTCGCGACGGCGACCACGCCCGTGCAGCGCCGGGTCGGGGACGCCACGACGATCCGCGTGGACACGTCCGGCGCCGCGGTCTTCGGGACGGGGTCGACCTCGGCCTTCGCCGCGATCGACGGCATCGTCGCCGACCTGCAGAACGGCGTCAACGTGAACGCGAAGCTCGACGACGTCGACACCGCGATCAACAGCGTGCGCTCGGCACAGGCGGACGTCGGGGTCCGGCACGCCGCGGCCCTGTCGGCTCAGGACGCGCTGAAGAGCACCTCGGTCACCCTCGAGAACCGGCGCTCGGGCATCGAGGACCTCGACCTCGCCGGCGCCGTGCTCGACCTGCAGGTGCAGCAGACCTCCTACCAGGCAGCCCTCGCCGTCACCGCGAAGGTCCTGCAGCCGACCCTGATGGACTACCTCCGATGAGCATCGACCTGACCTTCCCCGTCCCGCCGTTCGGCCTCGCCCCGTCGCCGGTCTTCTCGCTCGTGCCCGTCGAGGGCGTCGAGGGCCTGTTCGGCCTCGTCGGCGAGGACGCCCGGCTGTTCCTGCTCGACGCCGCGGTGCACCTGCCCGACTACGCCCCGGAGCTGACCGACGAGCAGGCCGCGACGATCGGCCTGACCGACCCCGCCGAGGCGATGCTCCTCGTCGTCGCGAACCCCGGCGAGGGCGGCACGACCGTGAACCTGCTCGCCCCGGTCGTCGTGAACGCCCGCACCGCCGTCGGCGCGCAGTTCATCCTCGAAGACCAGGACCTGCCGCTGCGCGCCGAACTCGCCGCGCGGTAGGCGCACCGGGGGGACGGCACCCGCCGGTGCTCCCACTCGGGCCGGGTACCGTCTGCCGCATGGCTCGACAGCAGAAGAACGAGGCGCTCGTGCCCATGCCGCCGGCCCCGATCCGGCCCGACGACCGCGACGACCAGGACGGCCGCGTGGCTCCGGAGCGCCAGTCCGGGTGGGTGAAGATGCTCGACCGGGTGATCGCCGTGCAGCGACCCGTCGTGGTCGCGCACGTCAACGCCCTGCGCCGCCGACACCCGCAGGCGAGCCCGGCGGAGATCATCCAGATCCTGGAGCGGCAGTACCTCACGGCCGTGACCACCGGCGGTGCCGCCGTCGGCGCGAGTGCGGTCATCCCGGGCGTCGGCATGGCCGCGGCCCTCGGGCTGAGCGGTGCGGAGACGGTCGGCTTCCTCGAGACGACGGCGCTCTTCGCCCAGTCCGTCACCGAGGTGCACGGCATCGCCCTCGACGACCCCGAGCGATCGCGCACCCTGGTGATGGCGCTCATCCTCGGCGCACCCGGCACGCAGCTCATCAAGCAGCTCGCGGGACAGGCCGCCGGCGGTCAGGTCCGCACGGCGTTCTGGGGCGAGATGGTCACGTCCACGCTGCCGAAGCAGGTCGTGAGCGGCATCGGCGGCAAGGTCCGCGACCAGTTCGTCAAGCGCTTCGCCGCCCGGCAGGGCACGTCGATCCTCGGCCGAGCGCTGCCGTTCGGGATCGGTGCCGCGGTCGGTGGCCTCGGGAACCACGCGCTCGGGCGGAAGGTCGTCCAGGCGGCACGCGAGGGCTTCGGCATGCCCCCGCGCCACTTCACCCTGGTGCTCGAGGCGAAACCCACCAAGGAGTCCAAGGCGGCGCAGAAGGAACCCGCCCCGAAGGGGCGGTCCCGCCGCCGCGCGCGTCGGGACGAGGACCTCTGGTCCGACACGCCGTCGCGCGACGCCCTGGACTGACGCCCGGACGGACGGGAGGCACGTGGCTACCCCGCCCCGCGCCTCCCGTCCGACCGCTGGTCGCGACCGCGTCAGCTGCGCCGCACCGGCGTCCGGACCACCTGACCGGCGTGCGCGAACCCGCCGCCGAACCCGAACAGGAGCGTCGCCGCGCCCTCCGGCAGCTCGCCGCGCGACCAGGCCTTCGACAGTCCGAGCGGCACGCTCGCAGCCGAGGTGTTGCCGGACTCGACGACGTCCCGGACCACGAACTTGTCCTGCCCGCCCAGGGCCTCGACCAGCGGCTCGATGATCCGCAGGTTCGCCTGGTGGAACGCGAACACCTCGATGTCGTCGAGCGTCATGCCCGCGGCCTCGACGACGGCGCGGGCGTGGCCGGCGGCCTCGGTGATCGCCCAGCGGTAGATCGAGCGGCCCTGCTGCGTGAAGTACTCCGGGTCCTTCGTGACGAGCACCGCCTCGTTCAGGTGCGGCACGCTCCCCCACGACACCGGCCCGATCTCGGCGGTGTCCGAGGCGCCGAGCACCGCGGCACCCGCACCGTCGCCGACGAGCACGCACGTCGACCGGTCGGACCAGTCGGCGATGCTCGACAGCGTCTCGGACCCGATGACGAGCGCGGTGTCCGACGCCCCGACGCGGATCGACTGGTCGGCGAGGGCCATCGCGTACTCGAAGCCGCTGCAGGCCGTGTTGATGTCGATCGGCGCCGGCCCGTTCGCCATGCCGAGCGCCGCGGCGACCCGGCCGGCGGTGTACGGCGCACGGTCACGGTGCGTGGTCGACGCGACGATGACGAGCCCGATGTCCGACGGTTCGAGTCCGGCATCCGCGATCGCGTTGCGGCCGGCCTCGATCGCCATCGACGTGACGGAGTCGTCGGGGCCGGCGATCCGACGGGTCTTGATGCCGGTGCGCGTGGTGATCCACTCGTCGTTCGTGTCGACCATGGTCGAGAGCTCGTCGTTGGTCAGGATGCGCGCGGGCTGGTGGTGTCCGAACCCGAGGATCCGGCTGCCACGGAGTGCTGGGGTGTCCATCCGCGGCACGCTACTCCCCTCGGTGCCCTCCACATGCCCGAGCAGGAATGCGCCTCAGTCCTTCCGGGCGGCTGCGGTCGCGCGGTCGTTCGCCTTCTTGATGGCCTCGATCAGCTCGCCCTTGTCCATCGTCGAGCGGCCGTGCACGTCCAGGCGGCGTGCGACCTCGAGCAAGTGCTCCTTCGTGGCGTTCGCGTCGACGCCGCCCTGGGTCTCGCCGGAGCCACGGGTGCCGGCAGCGCCCTCGTCGGACGGGCCGGCGGACTCCTTGGCCTCCCAGTGGTCACCGACCTTCTCGTACTCGTGCTTGACCGCGGCGAACGCGGTCCGGTGCGCGCGCTCCCCCGGTCCGTAGGTCTCGTTCGCGGAGTCGAGCGCCGCGGCGTACACGTCCTGCGCGTGCTGCGGCGACCGGCGGAGTGTGCTGGGGATCTCGTCCTTCGCGGGCATCGGGGTTCCTCTCGTGGTTCGGGCCGTCGTCCTGACCTTCCGTTGTACCCCGCACCGAGACCGGTACCCTCAGGGCCTGGCGCGCCCAGCGCCCCGGGCGTAGACCGGGGCCATGGACTACACACACCTCGGACGGACAGGGCTGTCGGTGTCACGGGCGGTGCTCGGCACCATGAACTTCGGACCGGAGACCAGCGAGGACGACTCCCACGCGATCATGGACCGGGCGCACGAGCTCGGCGTGAACTTCTTCGACACGGCCAACGGCTACGGCGGCTCGGTGGGCAAGGGCGCCACCGAGGAGATCATCGGCCGCTGGTTCGCGAAGGGCGGTGGCCGCCGCGAGAAGACGGTCCTCGCCACGAAGGTCTACGGCGAGATGATCGACTGGCCGAACGGCGGCAAGCTGTCGGCGCTCAACATCCGGCAGTCGCTCGACGCGTCGCTGCGCCGGCTGCAGACCGATCACGTCGACCTGTTCCAGATGCACCACGTCGACCGGGACACCCCGTGGGACGAGATCTGGCAGGCGATGGAGCTCGCCGTCGCGCAGGGCAAGGTGCTCTACGTCGGTTCCTCGAACTTCGCGGGGTGGCACATCGCCCAGGCCCAGGAAGCCGCGCGGCACCGCAACTTCCTCGGGCTCGTCAGTGAGCAGTCGATCTACAACCTCGTCGTCCGCGACGTCGAGCGCGAGGTCCTCCCGGCCGCCCGGCACTACGGCCTCGGGCTTATCCCGTGGTCCCCGCTGCAGGGCGGGCTGCTCGGCGGCATCATCGAGAAGACCGAGCAGGGTTCCCGTCGGCTGAGCGGCCGCAGCGCCGAGTATGTCGAGGGCCACCGCGACCAGCTGTCTGCCTACGAGTCGTTCGCGAAGGAGCTCGGGCACACCCCGGGTGAGCTCGCCCTCGCGTGGCTGCTGCACCAGCCGGGCGTCACCGCCCCGATCACCGGCCCGCGCACGATGGAGCAGTGGGAGTCCGCCGTCCGCGCGACCGACATCCGCCTCGACGACGCGGCGCTGGCGCGGCTCGACGAGCTGTTCCCGGGGCACGAGACCTCACCGGAGGACTTCGCCTGGTGACCTAACCGCGGCGTCCTCGCTCGCGCCGTCCACGCCGACGAACCACGGATGCGACATCGAACCAGGCCGCAGGGCCGGTTCGATGTCGCATCCGTGGTTCCACTCGGCACGAGAGCGGCACGAGACCGGCGCGACGCGGTCACACGCCCCGCATACGACGACGGGCCCCACGCCTGCTGTGTGCGCGGGGCCCGTCGTGCGGGAGGTGCGGTGTCTAGCGGACCGACACCGGGGTCTTGTCCGACTCCTCGTAGAGGACGTAGCCCTCTTCACCGTGGACGGCGGTGTCGATGCCGGCGACCTCGTCCTCGGTCTTGACGCGGAAGCCGATGGTCTTCTCGATGGCGAAGCCGATCACGAGCGCGAGGACGAACGAGTACGCACCGACCGCACCGGCGGCGGCGGCCTGCTTGCCGAGCTGGACCAGGGAGCCCGAGTAGATCAGACCGGTCGTGTTGGCGAAGATGCCCAGGTAGAGCGTGCCGAAGATGCCGCCGACCAGGTGGACGCCCACGACGTCGAGCGAGTCGTCGAAGCCGAGCTTGTACTTGAGGTCGATCGCGAAGCAGCAGATCACACCGGCGAGGAAGCCGAGCAGGATGCCCCAACCGGGGGTGAGGTTGGCACAGGCCGGCGTGATCGCGACGAGGCCGGCGACGGCACCCGAGGCGGCACCGACGGAGGTGGCCTTGCCGTCCTTGAGCTTCTCGATGAGCAGCCAGCCGAGGACCGCGGCAGCCGGAGCGGCGAGGGTGTTCACCCAGGCGAGCGCGGCAGTGCTGTTCGCAGCGCCGGCCGAACCGGCGTTGAAGCCGAACCAGCCGAACCACAGGATGGCGGCACCGAGGAGGACGAAGGGCGGGTTGTGCGGCTTGTGCGCGCCCTTGGCGAAGCCGACGCGCTTGCCGAGGACGAGCGCCAGGGCGAGTCCGGCGGCACCGGCGTTGATGTGGACCGCGGTCCCACCGGCGAAGTCGATGACACCCCAGGTCGCTGCCCAGCCCGAGGTCAGGTTGAAGACCCAGGAGGCGACCGGGAAGTAGACGACCGTCACCCAGACACCGGCGAAGATCATCCAGGCGCCGAACTTGGCGCGGTCGGCGATGGCACCGGAGATCAGGGCGACGGTGATGATCGCGAACGTGGCCTGGAACCCGACGAACGCCAGGTCCGGGTAGGGGGCGGCGAGCTTCGTCGCCTGCGACTGCTCGAACGCCTGGCCGAGGCCGATCTGGTTCCAGTCGATGCTGAAGAAGCCGACGATGCCGGTCACGGCGGTGTGGTCGCCGGTGTTCGCGAAGGCGATCGCGTAGCCGTAGAGCACCCAGAGGACGCCGACGAGCGCGATCGCCCCGAACGACATCATCATCATGCTGATGACGGACTTGGCCTTCACGAGGCCGCCGTAGAAGAAGGCGAGGCCGGGTGTCATGAACAACACCAGCGCCGCCATGATCATGATGAAGCCGGTTTGGCCCTGATCAAGCATCTGTTCACCTCTCGCGAATGCAGGCGGCTCTCGGTTCCGCCTCGGGTGCTGATGAGTCTGGCGAGGCGAGGTTTCACGAGGGAGCACGAACTGTTTCGTGGGTGTAACGCGGTGGGCCGTTCTGTAAACGTCGTGTTTCGGGGAGCAGGACACCCCCCGGACGGGAGGCGCGTGGCGGCCCCGCCACGTGCCTCCCGTCCGGTGGGTCGCCGCCCCGCCAGCCGCCCCCGTCAGGCGGCCGCGGTGGTGGTGGCCGTGGCGTCCGTCAGTCCGCGGCGCGCGACAGCGCGACCACGCGCGACGCGGCGCGCAGGTACTTCTTCCGGTACCCGCCGTCGAGCATCGCCTGCGGGTACACCTGGTCGAGCGGCGTGCCGGACGCGACGATCCGGACCTGCGCGTCGTACAGCCGGTCGACGAGCGCGACCCACCGCAGCGCGTCGGTCTGGTCGGTGAACGCCGCGACGTCGGTCAGGCCGACGGCGTCGAGTCCGTCGACCAGCGCGACGTACTTCGAGGGGTGCACCGACGCCAGGTGCGCGACGACGGACCGGAAGTCGTCGAGCGTGGTCGCCCCGGTCGGCAGCGCCGCGGGGACGTCGTCGACCGTCCGGGCGTGCTCGTCGACCGCGCGGCGTCGGTAGTCGAGCCCGTCGATCCGCATGGTCTCGAAGCGATCGGACATCGCCTGGATCTCGCGCAGGAAGTCCTGCGCCGCGAACCGGCCCTCGCCGAGCGCGCCCGGCGGGGTGTTCGACGTCGCCGCGAAGCGGGTGCCGGTGTCCGCCAGCTCCTTGATGAGCCGGGTCATCACCATCGTGTCGCCGGGGTCGTCCAGCTCGAACTCGTCGATGCAGACGAGCGCGGTCCCGCGGAGCAGGTCGACCGTGCCCTGGAACCCGAGCGCACCGACGAGCGCCGTGTACTCGATGAAGGTGCCGAAGGTCTTGCGGGACGGCTCCGCGTGGTACGCCGCGGCGAGCAGGTGGGTCTTGCCGACGCCGAACCCGCCGTCCAGGTACACACCCGAGCGCGCCGGCGCCTCGGCGGGCTTGCGGCGACCGAACAGGCCGCGCTTCGCCGGCTCCGGCCGGGTCGCGACGAAGGCCTCGACCGCGTCGCGGACCGCCGCCTGCGAGGGGTACTCCGGGTCCGGTCGGTAGCTCGCGAACGAGGCGTCCGCGAACTGCGGCGGCGGCACGAGCGCAGCGGCCATCTGCTGCGGCGTCACCTGCGGGTCACGGTCGACGAGGTGTGCAGGCAAGTGGGCCCCTCCGGGAAGCATGTCGTGCGGTGTCACGTTGCAGGTGGCGGACGGCACGTTGCAGGTACCGTTGCCCGCGGGCACCGAGGACCGATCCTAGCCTCGGCCGCCCCGTTCGTCCCGCACCCTGGAGGTACCCCCGATGACCGCACCGGTCGACCCGTCCGAGAAGTTCGCCGCCTACGCCCACCCGGAGCGCCTGGTGTCGACCGAGTGGCTCCAGGAGCAGCTCGACGCCGGGACCCCCGACCTCGTCGTCGTGGAGTCCGACGAGGACGTCCTGCTCTACGAGACGGGCCACGTC
This sequence comes from Curtobacterium sp. Csp1, assembly GCF_013347185.1. Lineage (NCBI taxonomy): Bacteria > Bacillati > Actinomycetota > Actinomycetes > Micrococcales > Microbacteriaceae > Curtobacterium > Curtobacterium sp. Csp1. The sequence continues at coordinate 3,485,374 of NZ_CP054594.1, read as the reverse complement.
CCCGGAGCGGTGAAGATCGACTGGCACACCGACCTCAACGACCCGGTGCAGCGCGACTACGTCGACGGCGAGGCGTTCGCGCGACTCGTCGGCGGCAAGGGCATCGGCCGCGACACCACCGTCGTGATCTACGGCGACAAGAACAACTGGTGGGCCGCCTACGCCCTCTGGGTCTTCACGCTCTTCGGGCACGAGGACGTCCGCCTGCTCGACGGCGGCCGGGCGAAGTGGATCGCCGAGGACCGTGCCCTGACGACCGACCGCCCCGAGGTGACGCCCGTCGACTACCCGGTGGTCGAGCGCCACGACGAGCCGGTCCGGGCCTTCAAGGACGACGTGCTCGCGCACCTCGGCAAGCCCCTGATCGACGTGCGGAGCCCCGCCGAGTACGACGGCTCGCGCACCACCGCACCGGAATACCCGGAAGAGGGCGCCCTGCGCGCCGGCCACGTGCCGACCGCCGTCAACATCCCCTGGGCCACCGCGGCCGCACCGGACGGCACCTTCAAGTCGCGCGAGGAGCTCGACGCGGTGTACCGCGACGGTGCCGGGATCGGCGACGCGGACGAGGTCATCGCGTACTGCCGCATCGGCGAGCGGTCGAGCCACACCTGGTTCGTGCTGCAGCACCTGCTCGGCTACGAGAACGTGCGGAACTACGACGGGTCGTGGACCGAGTGGGGCAGCGCCGTCCGCGTCCCGATCGCCGTCGGCACCGAACCGGGTACCGTTCCCTCTCGATGAGCACCGAACTCCCCCGTTCCCTCGCCGAGATCCGCGACGACTTCCTCGAGCTCTCGCAGCAGGACCGCCTCCAGCTGCTCCTCGAGTTCTCCGACGAGCTCCCCGCGCTGCCCGAGCGACTGCAGGGGCACGAGGACGAGCTCGAGCGCGTCGAGGAGTGCCAGTCCCCCGTGTTCATCACCGTCACGGTCGGGGCCGACGGCGATGCCCCGGACGTCGTCCGCATGCACGCGACCGCCCCGCGCGAGGCGCCGACCACCCGCGGGTTCGCGTCGATCCTCGCGCAGGGGCTGTCCGGCCTCACCGCGTCCGAGGTCCTGGCGGTCCCGTCGGACTACCCGCTGACGATCGGGCTCAGCGAGGCGGTCAGCCCGCTGCGCATCCGCGGCATGGTGGGGATGCTCGGTCGGGTGCAGCGGCAGGTGCGGGCGGCGGTCGCCGCCGCCTGATCCGCACCCCCTGACGGACGGGAGGCACGGTGCCAGCTGGCCCCGTGCCTCCCGTCCGTCGTCTCGTCGCATACGACATTCCGCATGCTGGACGCTGCGATGGGGCCTGTGCCAGGATCGAGGGGTCATCGGGGGGGGGGGAGACGACATGGCGAAGATCCACGGCAACGATCCGACGGGGTACTCGTACGGCGACGCTGACACGCTGAAGACTGCGGCGCGCAGGCTCGCGACGTCGATCGACGGCCAGACCGGCGCACGGTCCACGGCGGTGACGAACGCGGAGCGGGAGTTCCGGGGGTACTTCTCCGAGGTCTTCGCCGACAACGCCGGCATCGCCTCGCACAGCGCCGGCAAGCTCTCCGAGGCGCTCTCCTCACTCGTCGGGTTCGTCGACGAACTCCGTCAGGCGGCGGAGCAAGAGGACCGACGCCGTGCCGACGCGAAGGCGTGGGAGGCGCGGAAGCGGGAGCGTGAGGAGAACTTCTTCGTCGGTGCGGCGCACGAGGTGTCGACGTGGTTCGGCGCCGAGGACGACCCGAAGCCCCCGGAACCGCAGCCTGAGCCCCAGCTCCAGGCCGATGCCGTCTCGGTGCGCGGTCGTACGATCCCGACGGCCGGAGGCGGCAGCGGAGGCACGTCGTCAGCGGTGCCGGCCGATCTCCGCTCCTTCGCGTCGAGCAGCAGGGGGGCCGACGACTCCCTCGCCGGCGCGGTGTCGTCGTTCCGGAACGCCCTCAGCGACTACGAGTCCGGGTGCAACACCCGATGGGGCACGCTGCACGCGCAGTCACTCGTGACCGCGGTACAGGACTGGCTTACGGACAACGGGCACGACGCGGCTTGGGCCGACACGGTCGCCGCGCAGTTCGAGGCCGCGGGCGGCGGGAACGGACCCGCCACGCTCTCGGACGCCTCGATCGCCGCGGCGCTGGCCGCGGCAGGCGTGGCGGTCGGACGCGACGACTTCACCATCGGCCCGTTCTCCGCGATGGGGACACCGCCCACGAACGGGTTCGCCGACGACCCGGTGAACACCGCGACGGGGAACTTCCTCGAGCCAGAGGACGACCTGACGTTCGGCGGTGCTGCGGCGTCCCTCCGGTTCTCGCGGACGTACAACTCGCTCGACGACCGGGTGGGGTCCTTCGGTCTCGGTTGGTCGTCGGTGCTCGACATCCGGCTGGAGCTCAGCGACGAGCTGGCCTCGATCGTGCTCGAGGACGGGCGCCAGGTCGACTTCCCCCGCGAGGGCGACGGTTGGGGTCGCGGCGTGGGGCAGGACCTCTGGCTCCGTCGCGATGGGGCCACCCTCGTCGTCTCGGACAACACGGGGGGTCGATGGACCTTCTCCGCCGCCGGTGTCTGGCTCTCTGCCGGACGTGGCTCGGGCACGGGCGTGTCCGCTCTCCGCGACGCCGACGACCGGATCACTCGACTCGAGCACGAACTCGGTCGTGCGCTCGACGTGGAGTACGAAGGCGACCGCGTCGTGTCAGTTTCAGCGTCCGATGGCCGGCGTGTGCAGTACCGGTACGACGATGCGCGCCGCCTCGTCGCCGCGCAGGACACCGTCGGCGCGCGACGCTACCGGTGGAACGACGCCGGCTTGATCGACCAGGTGACCGCCGCGACGGGCGTCGTCGAGTGCACCAATGCGTACGACGGCCGGGGGCGTGTCGTCGAACAGCGCACTCCGTTCGGACGCACCGTCCGGTTCTCGTACCTCCAGGGCAGGGTGACGTCGGTCTCGGACGCTGACGGCAGCAACGCGAACACGTGGATCGCCGACCGGAAGGGCCGGGTCGTCGGGATCATCGACGCCGACGGTGCGCGTCAGTCGATGTCCTACGACCGCCACGGCCACCTGGTGTCCGTCACCGAACGCGACGGGTCGGTGACGGTGCACGGGTACGACGACCGCGGACGCCGCACGCGCACCGTGACCCCGGACGGCGCCGACGTGACGTGCGGGTACGACGACCAGGACCGGCCCACCACCGTGGTCACCGCAGACGGCGCGATCGTCGAGTACGAGTACCGGGGCGACGACCGGAACCCTTCCGTCGTCACCGATCCCGTCGGCGGACGGACGCTCCTCGAGTGGCGCGCCGGGCAGTTGGCTCGCTGCACGGACCCGACCGGTGTGGTCGTCACGTTCCACCACGACGACCACGGCGACCTCGTCGCGATCGAGGATGCCGACGGGGGGACGGCGTCCTTCACCCGGGACGCAGCTGGGCGTGTCGTCGAAGCGGTCACCCCCCTCGGCGCCCGGACGACGTACCGATACGACGCGGCAGGCCTGCTGACCGCTCGCGAAGCTCCGGACGGCGGCGTGTGGCGGTTCGAACACGACGATGCCGGGCGCGTGATCGCCACCACGGATCCGACGGGCTCCCGGACGGCCGTGGAGTACGGCACGCACGGCGAGGTCACCGCGACCATCGACCCGCTCGGCCGCCGCATCACGACCCTGTTCGACGACCTCGGCAACGTCTCGGCCGTCACCCTGCCCGACGGGGCGGAGTGGCGGTTCGTGCACGACGCGCTCTCGCGGTTGCGCACCGTCATCGACCCCGCAGGCGGTTCGTGGAACCGTGAGTACGACGCCATCGGCGCCGTCCTGGCAACCGTGGACCCGACCGGTGTCCGCACCGCTGCCGAGCGGAAGCGTGCCGACGGCACGACGATCGTCAGTTCCGCGTTCGAGGACGTCAGTGTCCGCACCGATGCGCTCGGACGACCGATCGGCCTCCGGCAGGGAGACGGCTCAACCACCGTGACCGTGCGTGATGCGGCTGGAAGGATCGTTGAATCGCTGGACGGTGAGGGTGGTCTGACCCGCATCGAGCGCGACCTCGCGGGCCGGATCGTCGCCGTCACGACGCCTGCCGGTCGGACGACGACGTACACGTACGACCGGTGCGGGCGTCCGGAGACGGCCACGGACCCGCTCGGCGGCCGGACGTCGCTGCGGTACGACGCCGACGGACGGGTCGTCGAGCGGGTCGATGCGAACGACGACGTCGAGCGCACCGAGTACGACGCGGTCGGTCGGGTCACCTCCGTCGACGTCCCTGGCTTCGGGATCATCCGGTACCGCTACGACCGGGCGGGACGTGTCGTCGAGGCACGGGACCCGCGATTCGGTCGCCGCTCGTTCCGGTACGACGCGGCGGGGCAGCTGGTCGCGGCGACCAACGGCCTCGGCGGGGTGACGCGCTACGAGTACGACGCCCGCGGGCGGCTCGTCCGCACCACCGATCCGCGCGGAGCAGTCACGACGCGGACCTACACCGAGCTCGACAAGGTCGCCAGCTCGACGGACCCCCTCGGCCGCACGACGAGCGCGACGTACGACGCTGCCGGTCGCCAGATCTCCCAGACGGAGCCCGACGGCACCGTGCTTCGGTGGGAGTACGACGCAGCCGGTCGAGAGACGGCCCAGTACGTGGACGACGCACTGGTCGCTCGCATCGAGCGCGACCCGCGCTCGCGGACCGTGACCATCTCCGACCACACCCGACCGGACGTTGCCAGTGCCCACCTGCTGGAGTACGACCGGCGGGGTCTCCTCGTCCGCCGAGTGACGGACGGTCGAGAGACGCGATGGACGTACGACGCGGACGGCCTGCGTACCTCGGTGCACGCGCCGGACGGCTCCGTGACGCGCATCGAGCGTGATCCCGCGGGTCGGCCGGGCACCGTCGAGCACACCGCGTTCGGCGCCGTCCATCACGAGTACGACGGCGCCGGACGACTCACGGCGGTGCGCACGGCAGGGACGAGCGACTCCTGGTCGCACGACCGCGGGCTCGTCGTCGGACACACCAGCTCCGACGGGGACTCGACGGCGACGACACGACTGACCCGCGATCGAGACGGTCGGCTCGTCGGGATCGAGCGACCGGGCACGACGACGGTCTACGAGCATGACGCAGCGATGCAACTCGTCCGTGCCGGCACCGACGGAGTGGAGACAACGTGGTCCTACGACGCCGCCGGCCGACTCGTCGTCGAACACACCAAGGACAGCACTCGCACGTTCGAGTACGACGATGCGGGCCAGCTCGTCGCGGTGACCGGGCCGGAGGGGAGGACCTCGCACGAGTACGACGCTCGCGGGCAGCGCGTCCGGAGCACCGCCCCGGACGGCACGGCGACCCGCTACTCGTGGGACGGGCGGGGGTGGCTTCGACTGATCGCCCCGGGCTCGTCGAGCACAGCGATCCACGTGGACGCGCTCGGCGACCTCGCCGATGTCGACGGCGTCCGACTCGACTGGGACGCCGCTGCCGCTGTTCCCACCCTGCTGGCCGTCGACGACTCCCCCGTGCTCCGCACGTCGGTCGGACTGCTCGGCGGCTCGGAGAGCCCTGGCGCGACGGGCTGGCGGACGGCCCGCAGCACGCCGGAGACCGATCCGTGGCAGCTCCTCGCCTCGGTCGGCGGCGGGACCGAGGGGGCGCTCTCGTTCGGCGCGGACGGAACGCCCGTTGTGGCCGGACTCGAGTGGATGGGGGCGCGCGCCTACGACCCTGCAACCCGCGGTTTCCTCTCGACCGACCCGGTCACCGCACCAGCGGGGGCAGCCTGGGGCGCGAACCCGTACTCGTTCGCGGGCAACGACCCGCTGCACGCGGTCGACCCACTCGGCCTCGCGCCGATCACCGACGCCGAGCTCGAGGCGTACGCCGCCGCCGAGCAAGGGCCGCTCGCGCGGGCGGCAGCGGCGACCGGTGACTGGTTCAAGGACAACTGGGAGTACGTCGCCGGCGGGGCGATGGTCGTCGCGGGTGGTGCGCTCATGCTCACCGGCGTCGGCGGCCCACTCGGCGGGATGCTGATCGGTGCCGGCGCGGACACGATCATTCAGAAGGCGACGACCGGCGAGGTGAACTGGGGGCAGGTCGCCGTCAGCGGAGCGTTCGGAGCGGTCGGCGGCGGCCTGGGCGCAGCGATCGGCAAGCACTTCGTCGGGAACGCCGTCGAGGGCGCCGTCGAGAACGTCGCGAACACCGTCGTCAGCGGTCAACCACTCACGCCCACAGACCTCCTCGGTTCCGCCACTGAAGGTGCTGCGGCGTCGGCCGCTACCGGTGGCATGATGTCGAAGGTGCACCTGCCGTCGGCGGTGAACAAGCTCGGCGACGAAACGCCGCAGGTCAAATCAGTCCCCGACGGCCAGTGGTTCCCACGGAGACCCCTCCCTCGAGACGAGACAACAGGTGCCGACCTGCCAGAGTCAGACTTCGCCCACACCCAGCTGGGGTGGCGCAAGGGCAGTAAAGGACCCTACCCACAAGCGCGCGAATTCTCTGATGATGGTCAAGTCGTGCGAACCATCGACTTCACTGACCATGGTCGCCCCAAACTTCACACCAACCCCCATCAGCATCGGGCAGTGCCGAATCCAACGGGCGGAACTGCGCAGCGGGGCGACCCTGAGCCACTACCGGAGCTCCAATGATCTCGTACGAACGTCCGATATATTCTGCACCCGTGGGCCAGATCACTTTCCGGAACGTGTTCAGGGCCCTCAGTCCAGAACCCATGCACTGGCTGATAACCGAGCTCTGGATGACTGCGATACCGGGATCAAGTGTTGATGTCTTGGACTTGGAACGCAAAGTCTCCAAAGCTGATGGGCAAGGAGCATGGTTCTCGCATCTGGAGATGGTGCGGATCGCTGAAAACTGCGACCAAATGATCGATGGTGAGTTCCTGGGCTATCTGACCGCCAGCGGATCAGAATCTCCCGTGCCGGTTGTCCGCATTGATTTCTTCGACAGCGCAACGGCGACTGTGATAATCGACGACACGGCATTGTCAGTATCCAGCGAGCTTGAGGAGCTCCTCGGAGTCGGAGTTCCACAGAGCGTGATGGAGACTCGTGCCTCAGAGATTTGATCGAGCAAGCTCCACTGGTCAGATCGGAAATCGGCTGGACAAAGGCGACCCTGACCAGTTACCCATCGCTCAACGCGAGATCCACAAGACCGAGGCGGACGCGCACGCGCACGAGATGAGCGCTCGTCCGTCCACGGAAGCACGGCCAGACGATGGATCGCCGCAAGGAGCGCGCACGATGAACGAACTGGTCGTCGAGGACGTCCCGTTGCTCCTCGTCGGAGAGACGGTCGACACCATCTGGGTCGATCACGCGCTCCGACTCCTGCTCTCGAACGGCGCCACCGTCATCCTCGAGTGCCCGTTCTCCCTCGGTCGGTCCCCCGACGCCGCAACGATGATCGACCCGGAGGGCGACAAGTCGGGCTGGTGCCGGCTCTCCGCCTGCACACGCTCGAGGTCACCGCGGCGCGCGCCACGGGATCGACGCTGACGATGACGTTCTCGGACGGCTCCCGACTGACCGCCGGACCGCACCCGGAGTTCGAGTCATGGCACTACGTCGGACCGGAGACCCCTCCGACGATGATCGTCATGATGCCGGGCGGGGGCCCCGCTATCTGGCTCCACCACGAGCAGACGGAGCAGGAACCGGCGGAACGGGTCCGGTCGCTCCTGCTCGCGTACCTCGACACGCTCCCCGCGCGGCGAACGGCGGAGCTCCGCCAGCAGGCCGAGGCGGTGCGGGCCGTCCGCGAGACAGCTCCGCGGATCTGGGACGTCGTGCTCGCGGAGACACCCCGAGCCGACTTCCCCGACGGTCCCCTTCCGGGATCGCTGGCCTACCGCACCGACCAGGCACCGCTCGCGGGTGAGGTCCTCGTGTGGATGCTCGACGGCCGGATCGATTCCGTCGAACTACCGTGGTTCACCACGGAGATGCCGGCCGGACTCCCACGACCGGAGCAACTCATCCGCACCGCGATCGAAGGTGACGGAGGACACGGTGTTCGGTAGACGGAAGAACGCCGAGCGGTCGGCGCAGCAGTTCCATCAGGCCGACAGCCGCGAGCAGCTGTTCGCGGAGCTCTCCGCCGAGACCCGCGCCGACCCCGAGGCGTTGTTCACGATCGAGGTCGTCGACCACGCGCAGCCAGGGCCGGCCCTCGACGAGCGCGCACAGCGACTGTCCCGGACCGGGGTAACACGGACACCGCTGGCGGCCCCGGATCCGGCCGTGCTCCCTGCGTCCGCCGCGACCGCCGACGCCTTCCACCCGCTGAGCCGGCCGCCGTTCTCGGCGGCAGCCGGTGACGTCTTCGTGATCCCGGACGGAACCGGCGGTGCCGTGCTCGGGCACGTGATCGCCGAGGTCTTCGACGCCGTCTACGTCGCCGTCTTTCGGCGCCCGGAGGACGTTCCGCCGCCGGCGGACCCGCTCGTGGTGCTCGCCACACAGCCCGTCGTCGCCGGGCTCACCCTGCCGGCGAGGTTCCAGCCGGGCATGTGGGAGGTCGTGGGCACGGCCACACCCGACACGCGCCGACTGCTCCCCGCGTACTCGTGGGGCACCGCCGCGGACGGTGTGCAGGTCACGGACTTCTCCGGCAGCAGGTCGCGGCCAGCGAGTGTGGTCGAGGCCGAGACCGTTCCGCGACAGGCGGTCGTGTCCCCGTTCTTCGTCGACATCGCCGTCCGGGCGGTGGCCGGCGTGGTCGACTGGCACCCGGACTTCGAGCACCTCCGCTACCGCGCGTCACCGCGGTCCGTCGATGTCTTCCCCGAGGTTTGACGTGACGACCTCCGGCACGAGCGTCCCGGTCCTCCGCGCGACCCTTCCCAGGCGCTCCGATGTCCCTCCCCGTGCCCACGAGATCCTGGCCGCTCTGCCGGACGACACCGAGGTGGTCGCCTACGACGCCCCCGCCGCTGCGCTCGCCCGCGCACTCCGCCGGAGCAGACGAGCGGGCGAGCCCGGCAACGATGCCCTCGCGGCGCCCCTCGATGCGCTCGGGGACGACCCGGTCCTGGTCCGCCAGGTCGACCTCGGCAACGAGCTCCTCACGGTCCTGCACCGGTCGAACTCGTCCGACTCCTCGCGCCCGACGACCCCGTCAGACGCTTCGAGCAGGGCGCTCGATCGACCGCTCAGACGTTCGCGACCAAGTTCGGTCTGGCCGCCGAGCGGGGCTCCACGGTCCTCGACCTCGACTCCTTCGTCGCCGCGGTGTCCCGCTTCGGCGCTGACGACCTCCCCTTCTGTGCACTCGACGTTCCCGGGGCGGTGGTGACCGTCGCGTTCACGCCGGACCGCACGGCGGTCCTCGCGACGACGATCGCGCGACGACCAGCGGACGACCAGGGCGAAGACAGGAGCTGACCCGGGACGGACGGGAGGCACGGTGCCGGCTGGCACCGTGCCTCCCGTCCGTCACCCGGTCGCGTCTACCGAGCGCTGGTCGCGTCCGTCGGCTGCACCACCTCGGTCAGCCACGCGAGGATGCGCGCGTCGAACCAGTCCGCGTCATGGTTCCAGAGCTTGGTGTGCCGCGCCGTGGTCTGCACCTCGAGCCGCACGATGTCGGGCCGTGCGCGTGCCAGGTCGTGCGACGCCGAGGACGGCACGAACCCGTCGTCGTCGCTGTGGAGGATGAGGATCGGCACCGTGAGTTCGTCGGCCCGCGCGACCATGTCGAGCTCCCGCAGGTCGACGGGGTGGTCGAGCCCGGCGACGTGGTGCAGGACGGGGGTGCGGAGGAGCCGCTGCGCGACCTTCCGGACCGGCCGCGGCAGCTTCAGGACCCGGCTCTGCGACTTGAGCACCGCGTGCCAGTCGACGACGGGCGACTCGAGCACGATGCCGTCGACGAGCCCGGCGAACCGGGACCGGACGAGGGTCTGCAGCACGACGGCCCCGCCCATCGACCATCCCATGAGCACGACGCTCCTGGCCTGCTGCGCGGTGAGCCAGCGGAGCACGGCGTCGACGTCCTCCCACTCGGTGCTGCCGAGACCGTAGCGGCCGTCGGTGCTCCGCGGCGCGACGCCGTCGTTCCGCCACGAGGCGAGGACCACCGAGTACCCGGCGGCGCGGAAGACCGGGACGGCGCGGATGGTCTCGGCGCGGGTCACGCCCCGGCCGTGCACGAGGACCGCCCACGGTGCGTCGGGGTCGTCGGCGCGGACCACCCACGCGGGCGCCGGGCCGTTCGGCGTGGGGATGTCCACGTCCTCGACCGGGACGTCGAGCTCCCCGGGCGTCAGGTAGAACCAGCCACCCCACCGGCCGCGGCGGGCGGAGCGGGGGTCGCCGGCGTCGATCGCGATGATGCGCCGGGTGACGGTGGTGTCGGTGATGCCGAGGACCTCGCCGACGCGCATGTGCCCGGTGCCGCCGCCGAACCACAGGCTGTACCGGCCCTGCAGCTCGGTGTCCGCGGTGCGCTCGAGCGTGACGGTCATGGCACCGGGGTCGACGGCGTGGATCGGGACGCGTTCGGTGCGCTTGCGGTCGGGCGTGACGACGGCACGGGCCACGGCGGCGACGAAGCCACCGACCACCGCGGTGGCCACGGCGGTCGCCGCGATGCCGGCTCCCAGCGCCACGAGCCCGGCCGACCGAGCGGTCTCCTGGACGACGTCCTCGGCGGGTCGCGCGGATCGGGACATGGCCGGGAGCCTAGTCTGCATGCGTGTCCGAATCCCGTGAGCCCGAGGCCTTCGAGCGACTCCGCGCGTTCGTGGCGTCGGGCCGGACCCGCACCGAGACCACGGTCACCGAGATCCCCTCGCCCTCGCGGATCGCGCCGCACTCCATCGCCCTCGCGGCGGACGTCTCGGGCGCCGTGCACGGCATCGACTCGGACCTCGGCACGGGGCGGTTCATCGCCCTGCACGACCCCGACGAGCCGGACGGCTGGGGCGGTGCGTTCCGCATCGTGACGTTCGCCCAGGCCCCGCTCGAGCCGGAGATCGGCGTCGACGAGTTCGTGGCCGACGTGACGTGGAGCTGGCTCGTCGATGCGCTCGCGGCCCACGGCGCGACGTACGACCGGGCCTCCGGGACGGCCACCAAGATCATCTCGCGCGGGTACGGCGACCTCGCGGCGCAGGGCGACGGCGCACAGCTCGAGCTCCGTGCTTCGTGGACGCCCCGTGACGAGGACCTGACCGCGCACGTCGAGGCGTGGGAGGAGATCGTCGCGATGCTCGCGGGACTCCCCCCGGCATCGGACGGCGTGACCCTGCTGGCTCCGAGGAGGACCACGAAGTGACCGACCCCGCCAGCGAAGCCGACCACACCGCACCCGGCGGCTCGGCCGTTTTTCCGGCAGCACCGGGCGCCCCGGCCGCCCCGGCAGCATCGGCCGCCCCGGCTGATCCCGCCTTCGAGGACTCGCACGCCGCTGTGCGCGTGATCGAGGACCGCGACGAGTACCTGCGCGCGGTCGCCGCCATCGCCGCCGGCCACGGCCCCGTCGCAGTCGACGCCGAGCGCGCGAGCGGCTACCGGTACTCCCAGCGGGCGTACCTCATCCAGGTCTTCCGCCGCGGCGCCGGCGCGTTCCTGTTCGACCCGATCGCGATCGGCGACTTCACCGAGCTGCAGGACGCCATCGTCGACGAGGAGTGGCTCTTCCACGCGGCGTCGCAGGACCTGCCGTGCCTGCAGGAGGTCGGCCTCGTCCCGACCCGCATCTTCGACACCGAGCTCGGGGCCCGCATCGCCGGCTTCCCGCGCGTCGGCCTCGGCGCGGTGGTCGAGCAGCTGCTCGGCATCACGCTCGCCAAGGCCCACTCGGCGGCGGACTGGTCGACCCGCCCGCTGCCGCAGTCCTGGCTCGTGTACGCGGCGCTCGACGTCGAGCTGCTGCCCGACCTCCGTGACGCCCTGGCCGCAGCGCTCGACGCCGCCGGCAAGTCCCGCATCGCGGAGGAGGAGTTCGCCGCCGTCCTGACCCGCGCGCCGAAGCCGCCCCGTGCCGAGCCGTGGCGCCGGCTGTCCGGCATGCACGCGCTGCGCGGTGCCCGAGCGCTGGCGATCGCCCGCGCCCTGTGGACCGCCCGCGACGAGTACGCCCGTGCGGCCGACGTCGCCCCCGGTCGGACCATCCCGGACGCCGCGATCGTCGCCGCGGCGGCCGCCGCACCGGCCACGAAGGCCGAACTCGGTGCGCTCAAGGCCTTCACGGGTCGGGCCAGCCGGTCGGAGCTCGACCGCTGGTGGGCCGCCGTCGACGAGGGCCGCACGACCGAGGACCTGCCGAAGCTCCGCGGCTCGGGCGAGGCCACGCTGCCCCCGCCCCGGGCGTGGGCCGACCGCAACCCCGATGCCGACCGCCGCTACAAGGCCGCTCGCGCCGCGGTCGTCGCGCGCGCCGAGGAGCTCGACCTGCCCGTCGAGAACCTCCTCACGCCGGAGACGCTCCGCCTGGTGTCGTGGGAGCCGCCGACGCCGATCGCGACCGAGACCGTCGGTGCCGTGCTCGCGTCCCACGACGCCCGCCCGTGGCAGGTCGAGGAGACGGCCTCGCGCATCGCGCACGCGTTTGTCGCTGCTGGACAGGCCCCTGCTGCCGAGAGCAACACCGGCTCGTAGGAACACCCCAACGGGCATGCGCCCGTCCAGGCTCCGGGCATAGCGTCGGAGCAGTCGCCGGGCACAGCCCGGCCGGTCGGGGCGGAACGTGCCCCGACTCGATCGAAGAGGATCTGGAGGCCCGAGTGCCCAAGGCATCAGACGTCGTGTTCGTGGACGGAGTCCGCACCCCGTTCGGACGAGCCGGTGAGAAGGGGGTGTTCTGGAAGACCCGCGCGGACGACCTCGCGGTCCACGCGATGCGCGGGCTGCTCGACCGGAACAGCCAGCTCGACGGTGCGGCGGTCGACGACGTCGCCGTCGCGGCCACCACCCAGCAGGGCGACCAGGGCCTGACGCTCGGCCGCACCGTGGGCATGCTCGCCGGTCTGCCGAAGTCGGTCCCCGGCTACGCGATCGACCGCATGTGCGCCGGCGCCATGACGAGCGTCACGACGCTCGCCGGCGCGATCGCCTTCGGCGCCGCCGACGTCGCGATCGCCGGCGGGGTCGAGCACATGGGCCGCCACCCGATGGGCTTCGGAGCCGACGTGAACCCCCGGTTCGTCGCCGAGCGCATGGTCGCGAGCGACGCGCTCGTCATGGGCAGCACCGCGGAGCGCCTGCACGACCGGTTCCCCGCGATCACGAAGGACCGCACGGACGCCTTCGCCGTCCAGTCGCAGCAGCGCTACGCCGCCGCATGGGGCGCGGGCAAGCTCCAGCCCGACGTCGTCCCGGTCGAGGTCAACACCGGCGAGGGCTGGGACGTCGTCACGGCGGACGAGCCGCCCCGACCGGGCACCACCCTGGAGGCACTGGCTGCGTTGCGCACGCCGTTCCGGCCCCACGGACGGATCACCGCCGGCAACGCGGCGGGCCTGAACGACGGCGCGACGATGAGCCTGCTCGCATCGGAGGACGGTGCGAAGCAGCACGGTCTGCCGACGAAGATGCGCATGGTCTCGTTCGCGTTCGCGGGCGTCGACCCGGAGGTCATGGGCATCGGCCCGGTCCCCGCGACCGACAAGGCCCTCCGCAAGGCGGGACTCACCATCGACGACATCGGCCTGTTCGAGATCAACGAGGCGTTCGCCGTCCAGGTGCTCGCCTTCCTCGACAACTACGGCATCGCGCAGGACTCGCCGAACGTCAACGCCTGGGGTGGCGCGATCGCCGTCGGCCACCCGCTGGCGTCGAGCGGTGTCCGCCTGATGAACCAGCTCGCGGCACAGTTCGCCGAGCGCCCGGACGTCCGGTACGGCATCACCACGATGTGCATCGGACTCGGCCAGGGCGGCACCGTCATCTGGGAGAACCCGAACTTCAGCAAGAGCGCGGCACGGAAGGCGGCCTGAGCATGACCACCACCCCGATCGACCAGCTGACCGAGCTCAGCGCGGACGAGGTCGTCACCCACTCGTACGTCAAGCACGTGGCGCTGCCCTCCGGCGGCACACTCGCGCTCATCACGCTCGACAACGGCAAGGACCACAAGCGCCCCTCGACCCTCGGACCGCGGACCATGCGCGAGCTGTCCGACGTGCTCGACACCCTGCGTGACGCCGCCGGGAAGGGCGAGGTCCAGGCCGTTGCGATCACCGGCAAGGAGTACTGCTTCGCGGCCGGCGCCGACCTGTCGCAGGCCGCGGCGCTGCCCTCCCGCGAGGTCGCGCACGAGCTCGGCGTGCTCGGGCACACAACGCTCCGCAAGTTCAGCGAGCTGGGCGTCCCGTCGTTCGCGTTCGTGAACGGCATCGCCCTCGGCGGTGGCCTCGAGGTCGCCCTGCACTGCACGTACCGGGTGTTCTCGTCCGCAGCGCAGGGCATCGGCCTGCCCGAGGTGTTCCTCGGGATCATCCCCGGCTGGGGCGGCGCGACGCTGCTCCCCCGCCTGATCGGGCCGGAGAAGGCGCTCCGCGTCATCGTCGAGAACCCGCTCAAGAACAACCGCCTGATGGACGGCCCGGCCGCCGTCGAGATCGGCATCGGCGACGCGCTCATCCCGTCGGTCACCTTCCTGCCGTCCGCGGTCGCATGGGCTGACGGCGTCGTGTCCGGCCGCACCAAGGTCGTCCGGAAGAACGAGCCCGGCATGCTCGAGAAGGCCGCGTGGGGCACGGTCGTCAAGGTCGCACGGGGCCAGGTCGCATCCAAGATCGGCACGGTGCCGAAGTCGCCGTTCCGCGCGCTCGACCTCGTGGCGGCCGCGAAGAGCGGGAGCCTGGACGAGCGCTTCGCGGGCGAGGACGACGCCCTCGCCGACCTGCTCGCCGGTGACCAGTTCGCCGCGTCGATGTACGCGTTCGACCTCGTCCAGAAGCGGGCGAAGCGTCCCGTCGGAGCCCCGACGGACGTCGAGGCGAAGAAGATCACCAAGGTCGGCGTCCTCGGCGCCGGACTCATGGCGTCACAGTTCGCGCTCCTGTTCGCCCGCCGCCTCGGCGTCCCCGTGGTGATCACGGACGTCGACCAGGCACGGGTGGACGCCGGTGTCGAGCGCATCCGGTCCTCGGTCGACGAGCTCCTCGCCAAGAAGCGCGTCTCCCCCGACGACGCGAACCGCATCAAGGCGCTCGTCTCGGGCTCGGTGTCCTACGACGCGTTCGCGGACGCCGACTGGGTGATCGAGGCCGTCTTCGAGGAGATGTCGGTCAAGCAGGACGTGTTCCGGAAGATCGAGCAGGTCATCGCGCCCGACGCGATCCTCGCCACGAACACGTCGTCGCTGTCGGTGTCCGAGATGGGCTCGGTGCTGTCCGACCCGTCGCGGCTCGTCGGCTTCCACTTCTTCAACCCCGTCGCCGTCATGCCGCTCCTCGAGGTCGTCCGCACGGAGCAGACCTCGGACGAGACGCTCGCGACGGCCCTGGTCGTCGCGAAGACCCTCAAGAAGACCGCGATCATCACGGCCGACCAGCCCGGCTTCGTCGTGAACCGGGTGCTCGCCCGCGTCCTCGGCGAGGCGATGCGCGGCGTCGAGGAGGGCACGCCCTTCGCGACCGTCGCCGAGGGTGCGGCACCGCTCGGTCTGCCGATGTCGCCGTTCGAGCTGCTCGAGCTCGTCGGGCTGCCGGTCGGCGCGCACGTGCTCGACTCGCACCACGCCGCGTGGCCGGAGCGGTTCTACCCGGGCGACGGGCTGAAGCGCATCGCGGAGCACGGCGCGATCCTGACCCGCGACAAGAAGGGCGCCGTCACCGGGTACGACCCCGCTGCCGTGAAGCTCGTCGCGCCCGCGAAGAAGGACGCCCAGCCGGTCGACGCCGCGACCATGCAGCAGCGGTTCGAGGACGCACTGGCCGACGAGGTGCACCGCATGCTTCAGGACGGGGTGGTCGAGCACGTCGAGGAGATCGACCTCGGCCTGATCCTCGGTGCGGGCTACCCGTTCCAGGCCGGCGGCATCAGCCCGTACCTCGACCGGTCCGGAGCGTCCGAGCGCGTCTTCGGCGGCACGTTCCACGACCCGGCGATCGTCGGTCCCGCCTCGCGCTAGCCGGACCCACCGGTCGATCGAACCACGGAACCGACATCGGACCAGGCACTCGTCCTGGTTCGATGTCGGTTCCGTGGTTCAACGCCGCGGCGAACGAGCGCGGGCCCGCCACCGCACCGCGCGAACCACGCGCTCAGCGCTCCGCGGACTCCCGCGTGCGCGCCGGCTTCGCCTGGGGCAGCTTCGTACCGACGACCTGGTCGATGACGTCCCGCGCGATCGCCTGCGCGGTCAGCCCGACGTCGGCCAGGATCTGCGACCGCGACGCGTGGTCGATGAACGCGTCCGGCAGCCCGAGCTCGTTCACGCCGGTGTCGACCCCGGCCGCCCGCAGGTCCTGTCGCAGCCGTGTCCCGACGCCCCCGACCCGGACGCCGTCCTCGATCGTGATGACCAGCCGGTGCTCGCGGGACAGGTCGACCAGCGATGCGGGGATCGGCACGACCCACCGCGGGTCGACGACCGTCGCGCCGATGCCCTGCGCCTCGAGCAGGGCCGCGGCGTCGAGCGCCACCGGCACCATAGAGCCGACCGCCACGAACAGCACGTCCGGCTCTTGCCCGTCGGTCGGGTCCCGGAGGACGTCGACCCCGTCGGACAGACGGCGGAGCGCCGGCAGGTCCGGTCCGACGGAGCCCTTCGACCAGCGCAGCACGGTGGGGGCGTCGTCCACGGCGACGGCCTCGCGGAACTCCTCGCGCAGCGTGACCGCATCGCGCGGTGCGGCGATCCGGATTCCCGGCACGACCTGCAGGAGCGCGAGGTCCCACATGCCGTGGTGCGAGGGACCGTCCGGACCGGTGATGCCCGCGCGATCGAGGACGAACGTCACCCCGGCGCGGTGCAGTGCCACGTCCATGAGCACCTGGTCGAACGCCCGGTTGAGGAACGTCGCGTAGAGCGCGACCACGGGGTGGAGCCCGCCGAACGCGAGCCCGGCGGCGGTGGTCACGGCGTGCTGCTCCGCGATGCCGACGTCGATCACCCGCTCGGGGTGCTGCTCCTGGAACAGGTGGAGTCCGGTGGGGCGCAGCATGGCGGCGGTGATCGCGACGATCCGCTCGTCCGCGGCGCCGACCGACGCCAGTTCGGACGCGAAGACCGACGTCCACGAGGGCCCCGACGACACGTCGAGCGACTCCCCCGTCTCCGGGTCGATGTGCCCGACCGCGTGGAACTGGTCCGCCTGGTCGCGGAGCGCCGGCTCGAAGCCGTACCCCTTCTCGGTGATGGCGTGCACGATCGTCGGCGCTCCGTAGGCCTTGGCCTGCCGGAGCGCCGCCTCCATCGCGCGCTGGTCGTGCCCGTTCACCGGACCGATGTACTTGATGTCGAGGTTCGAGTAGAGCGCCTCGTTGTTCGTGAACCGCGACAGGAAGCCGTGCAGGCCACCGCGCACCCCGCGGTAGAAGGCCCGACCGGGTGCACCGAAGCGCGATGCGACCGCCTGCGACTTCTCGAACAGCGCACGGTACTCACGGCGCGTGCGCACCGAGCTGAGGAACCGCGCCATCCCGCCGATCGTCGGCGCGTAGGACCGGCCGTTGTCGTTCACGACGATCACCATGCGGCGGTCGTTCGCGTCCGAGATGTTGTTGAGGGCCTCCCACGTCATGCCGCCCGTGAGCGCGCCGTCCCCGACGACGGCGACCACCGTGCGGTCGTCCTGGCCGGTCTGCCGGAAGGCCCGCGAGATGCCGTCCGCCCACGACAGGGACGACGACGCGTGCGACGACTCGACGATGTCGTGCTCGGACTCGCTGCGCTGCGGGTACCCGGCGAGGCCGCCGCGCTCCCGGAGGCGCGAGAAGTCCTGTCGACCCGTGACGAGCTTGTGCACGTACGACTGGTGCCCGGTGTCGAACACGAACGGGTCGTGCGGCGAGTCGAACACGCGGTGCATCGCCAGCGTGAGCTCCACCACCCCGAGGTTCGGCCCCAGGTGCCCGCCGGTCTTCGCGACCTCGGCGACGAGGAAGCGACGGATCTCGACGGCGAGCTCCGTCATCTGCGCGTCGGACAGACGCTTGAGGTCGCGCGGCGACGAGATGCTGCTGAGCAGGCTCACGAGCGCTCCTTTCGTGGGGCAGGTCACCACACTATCCGCGGGACCGGACGACGGACTGGAGGCCCGTGGCGGTGTCGCCACGGGCCTCCAGTCCGTCAGGTGGTCGCGTCAGCGACCGGTGCGCGCGTCGCGCGCCGTGCTCAGACGAGCGAGCGGAGCACGTACTGCAGGATGCCGCCGTTGCGGTAGTAGTCGGCCTCACCCGGGGTGTCGATGCGGACGACCGCGTCGAACTCCACGGGCTCCTTGCCGGCGGGCGAGTGCTCGCTCGGCGTCGCGGTGACGTGCACCGTCTTGGGCGTCCGACCCTCGTTGAGCTCGGTCAGCCCGGAGATCGAGACGACCTCGGTGCCGTCGAGGCCCAGGGACTCGGCGGACTCGCCGGCCGGGAACTGCAGCGGGACGACGCCCATGCCGATCAAGTTCGAGCGGTGGATGCGCTCGAAGCTCTCGGTGATGACCGCCTTGACGCCGAGCAGGTTCGTGCCCTTGGCCGCCCAGTCGCGCGACGAGCCCGAGCCGTACTCCTTGCCGCCGAAGATGACGAGCGGGATGCCCTGCTCCTGGTAGTGCTGCGATGCGTCGTAGATGAACGACTGCTCGCCGTCGGCCGTCGTGAAGTCACGGGTGTACCCGCCCTCGACGCCCGCGCCGTCGTTCGCGTCCGCCAGCAGCTGGTTGCGCAGTCGGATGTTCGCGAACGTGCCGCGGATCATCACCTCGTGGTTGCCGCGACGCGAGCCGTAGGAGTTGAAGTCCTTGCGGTCGACACCGTGCTCGGCGAGGTACTTGCCCGCCGGGCTGTCCGCCTTGATCGACCCCGCCGGCGAGATGTGGTCCGTCGTGACCGAGTCGCCGAGCTTCGCGAGCACGCGGGCGCCCGAGATGTCCGAGACCGCGTCGGGCTGCATCGTCATGCCCTCGAAGTACGGAGGCTTCCGGACGTAGGTGGACTCGGTGTCCCACTCGAAGGTGTCGCCCGTCGGGGTCGGCAGGTTCTTCCAGCGGTCGTCGCCCTCGAACACGGAGCCGTACTCGTGGGTGAACATCTCCGTGTCGATCGACGTGTCGATGACCTGCTGGACCTCGCCCGCGTCGGGCCAGATGTCCTTGAGGAACACGTCGTTGCCGTCCTGGTCCTGGCCCAGGGCGTCGGTGTCGAAGTCGAAGTGCATCGAGCCGGCCAGCGCGTAGGCGATGACGAGCGGCGGCGACGCGAGGTAGTTCATCTTCACGTCGGGGTTGATGCGGCCCTCGAAGTTGCGGTTGCCCGAGAGCACCGCGGTGACGGCGAGGTCGTTGTCCTGCACGGCCTGCGAGATCTCCTCGGGCAGCGGGCCCGAGTTGCCGATGCAGGTGGTGCAGCCGTAGCCGACCGTGTAGAAGCCGAGGTCCTCGAGGTAGCTGGTCAGCCCGGCCTTCTCGTAGTAGTCGGTGACGACCTTCGAGCCCGGCGCGAGGGTGGTCTTCACCCACGGCTTGGCCTTGAGGCCCTTCTTCGCGGCGTTCCGCGCGAGGATGCCGGCGGCCATCATGACCGACGGGTTCGACGTGTTCGTGCAGGACGTGATCGCGGCGATCGCGACGGCGCCGTGGTCGATCGTGAACGCGTCGCCGTCGCCCACGGTGACCGAGGTCGGCTTCGAGACCGTGCCCGGGGCGCTCGAGGCGTGCACCGGGACCTCGGACGGCTGCGCGTCCTGCAGGTCGTCGACGGCGTGCTCGTCACCGGGGGCCGCGGCGACCGGGTCGGACGCCGGGAAGGTGTCGGCGACGGCCTTGTCCGCCTCGGAGTGGTCGATGCTCGCGTAGTTCGCGAGGTCGACCTCGAACTGGTCCTTGGCCTTCGAGAGCTCGATGCGGTCCTGCGGGCGCTTCGGGCCGGAGATCGACGGGACGACCGTCGACAGGTCGAGCTCCATATACTCGGAGTACGCGGGCTCCACCGACGGGTCGTGCCACAGGCCCTGGGCCTTGGCGTACGCCTCGACGAGGGCGATCTGGTCCTCCGACCGGCCCGTCAGGCGCAGGTAGTCGAGCGTGACGGCATCGACCGGGAAGATCGCGGCGGTCGAGCCGAACTCGGGGCTCATGTTGCCGATGGTGGCGCGGTTCGCGAGCGGGACCTCGGAGACGCCCTCGCCGTAGAACTCGACGAACTTGCCGACCACGCCGTGCTTGCGGAGCTCCTGCGTGATGGTGAGCACCACGTCGGTCGCGGTGACGCCGGCCGGGATCGAGCCGGACAGCTTGAAGCCGACGACCTTGGGGATGAGCATCGAGACGGGCTGGCCGAGCATCGCCGCCTCGGCCTCGATGCCGCCGACGCCCCAGCCGAGCACGCCGAGGCCGTTCACCATCGTGGTGTGCGAGTCGGTGCCGACGAGCGTGTCCGGGTACGCGTAGAGCTCGCCGTCGAACTCGCGCGTGTACGTGACCTTGGCCAGGTACTCGATGTTGACCTGGTGGACGATGCCGGTCCCCGGCGGGACGACCTTGAAGTCCTCGAACGCGGTCTGGCCCCAGCGGAGGAACTGGTAGCGCTCCCCGTTCCGCTCGTACTCCAGGTCGGTGTTGCGCTGCAGCGCGTCCTCGCGGCCGAACAGGTCGGCGACGACGGAGTGGTCGATGACCATCTCGGCCGGCGACAGCGGGTTGATCTTGTTCGGGTCGCCGCCGATCTGCGCCATCGCCTCGCGCATGGTGGCGAGGTCGACGATGCACGGCACACCCGTGAAGTCCTGCATGACCACACGGGCCGGCGAGAACTGGATCTCGGTGTCCGGCTCGGCGTCGGGCCGCCACGAACCGAGGGCGCGGATCTGCTCCTCGGTCACGTTCGCACCGTCCTCGGTGCGGAGCAGGTTCTCGAGCAGCACCTTCAGGCTGTACGGGAGCTTCTCGTGCCCCGGCACCGTGTCGATCCGGTGGATCGCGTAGTCGACACCCCCAACCGACAGTGTGTCCTTCGAGCCGAAGCTGTTGACTGCAGCCACTGTGCCGCCTCCCTACTGATCGGTGTGCCCCCATCTTCGCGGGCCGCGGAACGTCCCACCAGCAAGGCAAACCTAAACCCGGCGGCGCTGCTGCGCCCCCGGCAAACTGTCTCGATGTCGAGACAACTCTACACCGCGGCGGGGTCGTCCCGTCGCGTGAACACCGTGCGGACGAGCAGCCACGTGACCCAGAGCACGGCGGCGTAGAGCGGCACGCCGAGGATCAGCTTGAGGCCCGCGAGCAGTTCGACCTGCGCCGTCAGGTACAGCGGCACCTCGACCGCCAGGCGCACCGCGAACAGCCCGACCCAGATCCACGTGGCGACCGTGAGCACCCGGCGCTTCGCGGGGTCGGCGCGCCAGTCGACGTGCGAGCCGTCCTCGTTCGCGGGCAACAGGAAGCCGACGACGACGCCGATGAGCGGCCAGCGCACGGCCAGCGTGACGAGGAGTCCGACCAGCCAGACGGCGTTGATGACGATGCCGGGGATGAAGTTCGTCTCGGCGCGGCCGGTCAGCAGTGCCAACCCGGCCGACACCGCGACGCCGAGGATGCCCGCGAAGGACATCGTCACCGACTGCCGCTGCACCAGCCGGAGCACCACGAAGACCAGCCCGACGACCACCGGGATCACGACGCTCGGGACGAGCTCCTTCGTGATCGTGTAGACCACCAGGAACGCGAGCCCGGGCAGGATCGACTCGGCGAGGCCGCGGACGCCGCCGACGGCACCGAGCAGGTCGCGGCCGGACGGTGTCTCGCCCGGGGCGACCCGGGCGATCCCGGCGTTCTGCACCGCCGCGCGGAACTGCTCGGAGAAGCTCGGCTGGTCCGGAGCGACACCCGGCCCGTCGCCGGACGACGCCGTACCGGACGGATCGGTGCCGGGCGTCCCCGTCTGCGGTCGGGTGGTCTCGTCGCGGTCCGGCACCGTGCCTCCTGGCCGTGTCTCGAGTCTGGGCGTGCCGGTCAGACGGCCGACTGCGTCGACTTCGGCATGTGCAGCGGGATGAGGTCGCGCGGCGGCATCGGCGTGGTGCCGCGCACCACGACGACGCTGCGGAACAGCTCCTCGATCTCGGCGGCGTCCTCCGGACGCTCGGCGGCCTTGCCGGCGATCACGCCGCGCAGGAACCACCGCGGACCGTCGACACCGACGAAGCGGGCCGGGCGCGCGCCGTCGGTGCCGCCCGAGCCGTCCGTGACCACCGGCACGAGGGCACGGAGCTCGGGGCCGAACGGGCCGTCCACTTCCTGCACCGTGCCGCCCTGACGCTCGATCTGCTCGGCGATCTGCGCGCGGATCTCGTGCCAGAGCCCGGTGGACCGCGGCGCGGCGAACGGCTGGACCTGCAGCGTCGACTCGTCGTAGTCGAGCCCGACGGCGACGACGCGCTGCGAGCCCTCCTCGACCTCGAGCCGCAGGTGCAGCCCCTCGCGCGGCAGGACCTTCACGCCACCGAGGTCGACGTACGGACGCACCAGGTTCGCCTCGGTCTCGTCGTGCGGCCCGTTGGCGGCACGGTCGTCCGGGGCGGACTTGTCGGTGGGCGCGACCGCGTCCACCTCGTCGAGGTCCGCGTCGGCGTCGGCTGCGAGCTCGACCTCCGGCGTCGTCCCCGCGACCTCTGCGTCCTCGGCGACGGCCTCCGCCACCTCGACCTCGTCACGCTTGCGTCGGCCGAACTTCATGCGCCCGTCCCTTCCTGGATGTCGACGGCGGCGTCGCGCGCGACACCGCTCCGGTCACCGTAGCCCGAGGAGCCGAACCCGCCCTCACCGCGGCGGCTCTCGGGGAGGTCGTCCACCTGTGTGAAGACCACCCGGGGCACCGGCATGACGATCAGCTGGGCGATGCGGTCGCCCGCGTGCACCTCGTAGGGCTCGGCCTGGTCGGTGTTGAGGAGTGCGACCTTGATCTCCCCGCGGTAGCCCGCGTCGACGGTGCCCGGCGCGTTCACGATCGTGATGCCGTGCTTCGCCGCGAGCCCACTCCGGGGCACCACGAACGCCGCGTACCCCTCGGGCAGTGCGATCCGCAGCCCGGTGCCCACGAGGCGTCGCTCGCCGGGACGGAGCACGATCGCCTCGGTCGAGACGAGGTCGGCACCGGCGTCGCCGGGGTGGGCGTACCCGGGAGCGTGCTCCCCGGTCCAGAGGACGTCGACTGGTTCGGTCACGTGACGAGGGTAGTGCAGACCGTGACCGTTCCGTGACCTGCCCCGGTTCGTGGTCGAATGGTCCCGTGACCCTGTACCGCGAACGTCTCTGGGCGCCGCCCGCCCTCTACCTGGCGACGGCGCTCGTCATCCCCGCGAGCCTCCTCGTCTTCCTGCCGATCAGCGTCCTCGCCGGCGTGCTGGTCGCGATCGGCATGTACGTCGGGATCGTCGTGCTGCTCTGGGCGCTCGCCCCGACCGTCGAGGTCACCGAGACCGAGTTCCGTGCGGGCAAGGCGCACCTGCCGCGGACCCTCGTCGGCGAGGTCGCCGGCTTCGAGGGCGCCGAGGCCACCACCCAGCGCGGACCGAAGCTCGACGCTCGCGCGTGGACGCTCTTCCGCGGGTACGTGCGCGGGGTCGTGCGCGTCGAGGTCGCGGACCCGGCGGACCCCACCCCGTACTGGCTGGTCAGCGTGCGGAACCCGTCGGCGGTCGTCGCGGCGTTGCGCTCGTAGGCGGTCACCGCCGACCCGGCCTGGAGGCACGGAGCGCGCCCGCCCCGCCGGTCACGTCCGCCTGCGCTCGCGTGGTCGACCATGCGGACTGCCCGGACGTGCGGAACGGCCCGCCTCCCCGAGGGGAGGCGGGCCGTTCCGCGTCGCTCGACGCGGTGTGCTGCTCAGAGCGCGGCGCACTCCGCGCAGACCGGGCCGAGCTTCGACTCGTGGTCGAGCTGCGAGCGGTGCTTCACGAGGAAGCACTCGACACAGGTGAACTCGTCGACCTGCGGCGGCAGCACTACGACGTCGAGGTCGACGTCGCTGAGGTCCTGTCCGGCGAGCTCGAAGCTGCCGGGGTTGTCCGAATCATCGTCGACGACCCCCGACATCTTGTCGGGAACGCGCTCCTTCAGGGCTTCGATCGACTCCGAGTCGGAGGAGTCGTCGGTCTTCCTGGGGGCGTCGTAATCGGTGGCCATGCCCATCCATTTCTCGTATCGAGAGGTCGTCGCCGGTGATCGGCGGCGACAGTTTGCACCACGACCCGGCAGAGCGCAAACCGAACGCGGTGCGGGATCGTCAGGCCGTGCAACCCGGCGCCGGACCCGGACATTCCCGCGTGCCACGGACGGACCCGCCACCCGTCCCGGGCATCCCGCGGCGCGCCCGTGCGCCTCCCCGCGATCGACCCCGGCCGGCTGCATACTCCTCGGGTACGCGCACGACCGTACGAACGCTCGGGAGGCGGAACATGCAAGACGTGAGAGTCATCGGAGTCGAGTCCGGGGCACTCCTGCTCGCGACCGACGGCGGCACCGAGTTCCGGTTGCCGGTCACCTCGTCGCTGCCGGGGCAGGTCCGTCAGGCGAACCCCGAGGCCGGTCCGCAGAAGCGCGTGTCCCCGAAGGACGTGCAGGCCCGGATCCGCGGCGGCGCCGATGCGGCCGACGTCGCGTCGGCGCTCGACGTCGACGTCGAGTACGTCCGCCGCTTCGAGGGTCCCGTGCTCGCCGAGCGCGCCTTCGTCCTCGACGCCGCCCGCCGCGTCCCGGTCACCCCCGTCGACACCGACGCGCCGGACACCTTCGGCGAGGCGATCACCGCCAAGCTCGAGTCCGGCGACGCGACCGCGGTCCACTGGGCGTCGTGGAAGCACGTCGAGCAGGGCTGGGTCGTCCGCGTCCGCTACACCGCCGCCGAGGTCGAGCACGACGCGCAGTGGCTCTTCGACCCGAAGACCTCGACGCTCACGCCGGACAACGGCGACGCGCACCGTCTGTCGCACACCGAGGACGAGGGCATCGCGCCGCGCCTCCGTGCCGTCGAGAACGACCACCAGGACACCGACGGCACCCGCTTCGACTCCGGCGCGTTCCGCGTCGAGCAGCCCGACGAGGACCTCACGAACCCCGAGGTCCAGGAGCGTCCGCTACGGGCGCCGCTCCCCCGCATCGGTGTCGCGGTGGCCGAGGAGCGCTCCCCCGGGAACGAGACCGCCGACCTGCTCGAGGCCCTGCGTCGCCGCCGGGGCGAGCGCGAGGCCGCGACGTTCGGGGAACAGCGCGACGAGCCGCGTGGCACCTCGATCAGCGTCGTCGACATCCCGCTCGCCGGCTTCGACGCGACGCCCGCGTCCGCACCGGAGCGCGAGGACGCCCGACCGGCGTCGGCCCCCGAGGCCGAGAGCCGTCCCGAGCGCAAGAAGCGCAGCCGCCGCTCGATGCCGAGCTGGGACGAGATCGTCTTCGGCACCCGTCCGGAGGACCCGGCCTGATCGGACCGTCCTGCGCCGTCAGGCGCGGAACGCACCGCCGAGCCGGAGCGGGACGAAGGTCTCCTCGTCCGTCATCGCGCCGTGCTGCCCGATCATGCGCTTCGGCGTCTCCCGCGGGCCGACCTCGCGGTCGTCGTTGAACGCCCACGACCCGCGCGCGACGACGACCACGTCCCCGATGCGCGGGAGCACCCGGTCGTCGGTCGTCCCGAACCACCCGGCCGCGACGGCCTCGGTCCGGCTCGCCACGTACGCCTTCTTGCCGTAGCGGGACCGCCAGGCCTCGACGAGCGCGGGCACGTCGGTCTCCGGTGCGACGGTCAGCTGGCGGCAGCGCGGGTCCCCGGCCACGCCCACGACGTCGCGCAGGAGCTCCGGGTCCATCGGGATGTTCGCCTCCGGTGGCACGTCGAGCACCCCGTGGTCGGCGGTCACGAGCAGCCCGACGTCCGGCGCACCGCGGGACTCGAGCCGGGCGAGCTCCCCGTCGAGCAGCTCGAGCGCGGCCGTCCACCGGTCGGACTCCCACCCGTGCTTGTGGCCGATCGAGTCGAGCTCGGGGACGTAGAGGTACACGAGCGACCGCCCGGTCGCGGTCTCGGCCAGGGCCGCGTCGACGCGCTGCGGGACGGTGTCGGCGGCGACGTACCGGGCACCACCGAGGACGTTCGCGGTCATCCCCGAGGTCCGGTACCGCGTCGGACCGACCACCACGGGGTCGACGCCGAGCGCCGGGGCCTCGCTGAACACCGTGCTGGCGAGGAACCAATCCGCGGGGACGACGTCGTCCCACCCGCTCAGCAGGTTCATCACCTGCCCGGTGTCCGGGTTCCACCCGCTGTAGCCGACGACCCCGTGCACGCCCGGCGGTCGTCCGGTCGTCAGGGTGCTCAGCGCCGCGGCCGTCGTCGTCGGGAACCCGCTCCGCAACCGCTTCTTCGTCCCGGCGAGCCAGCGGGCGTGCCCGGCGCGCGCGGCCAGCGCGCCCGCGCCCAGTCCGTCGACCAGCACCACGACCGCGGAACGGGCGGGACGGAGGGCGATCCGTGCCTCCCGTCCGGTGGTGCGCAACCACGTGTCGTCCGCAGCGCCGAGCGCGACGAGGCAACTCGGCAGCACGTCGGCGAGGTTCGCGGTGGCGTCGGGGGCGCTCGGTACGCTGGGGGGCACCCCACGATCCTCCCAGAAAGGTCCCATGGCACGCACGGAAGCAGTCGGCCTGCCCGACGGTGAGCGCATCGAGGACGTCGACGTCTCCGAGGAGATGCAGGGTTCGTTCCTCGAGTACGCGTACTCCGTCATCTACTCGCGGGCCCTGCCGGACGCGCGCGACGGACTGAAGCCGGTCCAGCGCCGCATCCTGTACCAGATGGCCGAGATGGGCCTGCGTCCGGACCGCGGCCACGTCAAGAGCGCCCGTGTGACGGGCGAGGTCATGGGGAAGCTCCACCCGCACGGCGACGGCGCGATCTACGACGCGCTCGTCCGTCTGGCGCAGCCGTTCACGATGCGCGTGCCGCTCGTCGACGGCCACGGCAACTTCGGCTCGCTCGACGACGGCCCGGCCGCGGCGCGGTACACCGAGGCTCGGCTCGCCGAACCCTCGATGGCGATGACCGAGGGCCTGAACGAGGACGTCGTCGACTTCGTCCCGAACTACGACAACCAGATCATGCAGCCGGCCGTGCTCCCCGCGGCCTTCCCGAACCTGCTCGTCAACGGTGCCGCGGGCATCGCGGTCGGCATGGCGACGAACATGGCGCCGCACAACCTCGGCGAGGTCGTCGAGGCGGCCAAGCACCTGCTGCTCCACCCGGACGCGACGCTCGACGAGCTGATGGAGTTCGTGCCCGGTCCGGACCTGCCCTCCGGCGGCACGATCGTCGGGCTCTCCGGCGTGCGGGACGCATACGCGACCGGCCGCGGGTCGTTCCGCACCCGGGCGAAGGTCAGCGTCGAGAACCTCACGCCGCGGAAGGCCGGGCTCGTCGTCACGGAGCTGCCGTACCTGGTCGGCCCCGAGCGCGTGATCGAGAAGATCAAGGACGGCGTCCAGGCGAAGAAGCTCGTCGGCATCTCCGACGTCAACGACCTGACCGACCGGAACCACGGGCTGCGGCTCGTCATCGGCATCAAGTCCGGCTTCAACCCGACGGCCGTGCTCGAGCAGCTCTACAAGCACACCCCGCTCGAGGACGGCTTCGGCATCAACAACGTCGCGCTCGTCGACGGGTCGCCGCGCACCCTGGGCCTCCGCGAGCTGCTCGACGTCTACGTGCGGCACCGCATCGCCGTGGTGACACGGCGCTCGGAGTACCGACTGGCCCGCCGGCGCGAGCGACTGCACCTCGTCGAGGGCCTGCTCATCGCGATCCTCGACATCGACGAGGTCATCGAGGTCATCCGCTCCTCCGACGACTCCGAGGCCGCACGGACCCGGCTGCAGGACGTCTTCGACCTGTCCGAGGTGCAGGCCGAGTACATCCTCGAGCTCCGGCTCCGTCGTCTGACCAAGTTCTCGCGCCTCGAGCTCGAGGGCGAGCGCGACCAGCTGCTCGCCGACATCGCCGCGCTCGAGGAACTCCTCGCGTCCGACGACCGGCTCCGCGCCCAGGTCGCACTCGAGCTCACCGAGGTGTCCGACCGGTTCGCCACCCCCCGCCGGACGCTCCTCACCGAGGCCGACGCTCCCGTCCGCGGCGGACGCAAGGCCGCGGTGGACCCGGAGTCGCTGCAGATCGCGGACGCGCCGTGCCGGGTGCTGCTCTCGACGACCGGTCGACTCGTCCGGGTGGACATCCCGGAGACCGACCTCGGGATCGTGCGGGTGCCGAAGCGCTCGAAGCACGACGCCGTCCGCTCCACCGTGGTGTCGACGGTCCGCGGACAGGTCGGGGCGCTCACCTCGACCGGCCGCGTGCTGCGGTTCTCGCCCGTCGACGTGCCCGCCGTGCCGCCCGCCTCGGTGCGGCTCGACGCCGGGGTCCGCGTCGCCGAGTACCTCGGCATAGCCCGAACCGAGACCGTCGTCGCCCTCGTCGACCTGTCCCCGGGTGCGTCCGACTCGCTCGCGATCGGCACCGCGCAGGGCATCGTCAAGCGCGTCGCCACCGGGGCGTGGCCGGACAAGGACGAGTTCGTCGCGATCGGGCTCAAGCCGAAGGACGCCGTGGTCGGTGCCGCGCAGGCGCCCGAGTCGGACGACCTCGTGTTCATCACGTCGAACGCGCAGCTGCTGCGCTTCCCGGCCGCCGGGGTCCGCCCCCAGGGACTGCCGGCCGGTGGTGTCGCCGGGGTGTCCCTCGCCGACCGCGCGACGGTGATCTGGTTCGGCTCCGTCCCGCGCTCCGACGACGCCGTCGTCGCGACCGTGTCCACCGCCTCGGGCGCGCTGCCCGGCACCGACGCCGGTCGCGCGAAGGTGTCCACGTTCTCGGAGTTCCCGGCGAAGGGCCGTGCCACCCAGGGTGTCCGAGCGCACGCGTTCCTGAAGGGCGAGGACGGGCTGACCGTGGCGTGGGCGGGCATCGCGCCGCCGCACGCCGTGGGGCCGGACGGTGCCGCGCGGACACTGCCGGACTGGCTGTCGAAGCGGGACGGGTCGGGCGCGCCGCTCGAGGCCGTCATCGCGACGATCGGCGGGAGCGCCGCGGCGCTCGACGGGACCGCGGGCGAGGCGTAGGCGGGCGCGGCGCGCGCTGCGCCGCTGCGCTGCGCCGCGCTGCCGCGCCGCCGCGCCGCCGCGCCGCCGCGCTGCCGCGCTGAGTTCACGCGCTGAGCGACACCTCACGGCCTTCGCGCCGCGTGAGATGTCGCTCAGCGCGTGAAGTCGCAGAGGCGCGCCAGCGCCCCCGCGCGCGCTCCGCGCCGGCGCGCGCTACGCGTCGATACGGTCGCGGTCCAGGCCCTCGCCCGCGAGGATGAACTCCTTGCGCGGGGCCACGTCGTTGCCCATCAGCAGCTCGAAGACCTTCGCGGCGCCCTCGGCATCGGTGACGTTCACGCGCCGGAGCGTCCGGTGCGTGCGGTCCATCGTCGTCTCGGCGAGCTGGTCCGCGTCCATCTCCCCCAGGCCCTTGTACCGCTGGATCGGCTCCTGGTACTTCTTGCCCTGCTTCGCGAGCTTCTTCAGCACGGCCTGCAGCTCGGCCTCGGAGTACGTGTAGAGCGTGTCGTTCGGCTTGCCGCGGTTCACCACGACGACCCGGTGCAGCGGCGGCACGGCGGCGAACACCCGGCCCTGCTCGATCATCGGCCGCATGTAGCGGAAGAACAGCGTCAGCAGCAGCGTGCGGATGTGCGCGCCGTCGACGTCGGCGTCCGACATGATGATGACCTTGCCGTAGCGGGCCTGGTCGATCTCGAACGAGCGGCCGGACCCGGCGCCGATGACCTGGATGATCGAGGCGCACTCGGCGTTCGACAGCATGTCCGACACGGACGCCTTCTGCACGTTGAGGATCTTGCCCCGGATCGGCAAGAGCGCCTGGTACTCGCTGTTCCGGGCGAGCTTGGCGGTGCCGAGCGCGGAGTCGCCCTCCACGATGAACAGCTCGGTGCCCTCAGCGTCCTGCTTGCGGCAGTCGGCGAGCTTCGTCGGCAACGAGGAGTTCTCGAGCGCGTTCTTCCGGCGCTGGGTCTCCTTGTGCGCGCGGGCGGAGATGCGGGTCTTCATCTCGGCGACGACCTTCTCGAGCAGGGTCGCCGCCTGCGCCTTCTCGGTCCGCTGCGTCGAGGTGAGGATCTCGGTCAGGCGCTTCGCGACGACCTGGTCGACGATCTTCCGCACCGCCGGGGTGCCGAGGACCTCCTTCGTCTGGCCCTCGAACTGCGGCTCCGGCAGGCGGACGGTCAGCACGGCCGTCAGGCCCGCCAGCACGTCGTCCTTCTCGAGCTTGTCCTGACCGACCTTGAGCTTGCGCGCATTGGCCTCGACCTGGGTGCGCACGGCCTTCACGAGCCCGGACTCGAAGCCGGTCAGGTGCGTCCCGCCCTTCGGCGTCGCGATGATGTTCACGAAGCTGCGCTCGACCGTCTCGTAACCGCTGCCCCACCGGAGCGCGATGTCGACCTCGCACGCGCGCTCGACCGAGGTGGACACCATGTGCCCCTTGTCGTCGAGCATCGGGACGGTCTCGGTGAAGGTCCCGGTGCCCTGGATCCGCCAGACGTCCGTCACGGCCGTGTCGACCGCGAGGTGTTCGACGAACTCGCTGATGCCGCCCTCGTACCGGAAGCGCTCGACCACCGGACCGGCGGCGACGGTCGTGCCCGTCGCCTCGGCCCGCGCGGCAGCGGCCTCGATCGACGCGGCGCGCTCGTCGGTGATGGTGATGCCGAGCCCGGGGACGAGGAACGCGGTCTGGCGCGCCCGACTCACCAGGTCGGACGTGCTGAACTTCGCGTCGGGCGTGAAGATCTGCCGATCCGCCCAGTACCGGATGCGCGAGCCGGTGACCCCACGCTTGACCTTGCCGACCACGCGGAGCTCGCTGCCCGAGGTGAACGGTGCGAACGGCGCGTCCGGGCCGTCGCCCGCGAAGGTGCCCGGCTCGCCACGGTGGAAGGACATGGCGTACGTCTTGCCACCGCGGTCGACCTCGACGTCGAGTCGCTCGGACAGGGCGTTGACGACCGAGGCACCGACACCGTGCAGACCACCGGAAGCCGCGTACGACCCCGATCCGAACTTGCCGCCGGCGTGCAGCTTCGTGAACACGACCTCGACCCCGGTCAGACCGGTCTTCGGTTCGACGTCCACGGGGATGCCGCGCGCGGTGTCCCGGACCTCGACCGATCCGTCGGCGTGCAGCACGACGCCGATCTCGTCGCCGTGCCCGGCGAGGGCTTCGTCGACCGAGTTGTCGATGATCTCCCACAGGCAGTGCATGAGGCCGCGGGAGTCCGTCGACCCGATGTACATGCCCGGTCGCTTCCGGACCGCCTCGAGCCCCTCGAGGACGGAGAGATGGCGCGCGGAGTAGTCGGAGCTCACCTCCCGATCCTACCGACGGGCGCCGACACCCTCGGCTCGGGCGGGCGGCGCGCCTCGGACCGGGGACATCCGGTCCGCGGTGAGCGAAACCGCGTGCGCGTGGTGCACGACTCCCAGCCACCGCGTGTTCAAATAGGTGGACCAACCGGCACCACCTGCGATCCGTGAGGAGCACAGCAATGACCCAGACCGTGCACGACCTCTCCATCGACGAGACCACCAGCCACCAGCTCACCGCGGTGGACCGTTGCGACAGCTGCGGAGCGCAGGCCTACATCCGCGCCACCATGGCGAGCGGCGAGCTGTACTTCTGCGCCCACCACGGCGCCGAGTTCAAGGACAAGCTCGCGGCCACCGCGATCGAGTGGCACGACGAGAGCAGCCGGCTCTACGAGTCGAAGTAGGAGCCGACCACACAGCAGACGGGAGGCGCGGTGCCAGCTGGCACCGCGCCTCCCGTCTGCTGTGTGGTCGCCGCTCAGGCGATGCGCTTGAACGCCTTGTCGACGTAGCGGTCGATGGTCGCGCGCGCTTCGCGCGCGTACCGGTCGACCGTCTCGGTCCGCGCCGCGTCCGGCGTGTACTCCCGTCCGACGCGGGCAGTCGCGGCAGCGAGCACGGCGTCGGTCAGCTGCGGGTTGAGGGGCAGGATCGGCCCCTGGGTGTGCGTGCCGAACGACGTCCCGACGATCGCGCCCTCGACCGGCGATCCGGCCTGGTTGCCGCCGCCGGAGACGACGTCCGCGAAGGGCGTCACCCCCGCGGCGAGCTCGATGCGGGTCGCGTGGTCCTCGAACCCCGCGATGCGGGTCGCGGCCCCGCCGAGCAGCGGGTAGCGCGTCTCGAGCACGAAGTAGTTGACGCGCCGCTCCGCGCCGCGGACCGCGCGGGCGTCGAAGACGCCGAAGCCGGCCACCGGAGCGCCCTCGGTCGGGACCACCTCGTTCGTCGCGAGGTCGAAGCCACCGCCGACGGCGACGATCGGGACGCCGGACCCGGCGAGGTCACGGAGCGGGGCGCCGATGCGTGCGACGTCCGCGCCGAGCGACCGCATGGCGCTCAGCGGGCCGTTGCCGACCACGACGACGTCCGCCGCCGTGGGCAGGGCACCGCCCGGGGCGTACTCGACGACCTCGGTGTCCAGGCCGGCGGCCGCGGCTCGACGCACGAGCGCCGCGACGTTGCCGCGGTCACCCGAGACGCCCATCTGGCGCGGGTACACGTGCAGGATGGTCAACCGGTCGGCGGTCATGCCGTCTTCTCCATGTCGCCGTGGCCGAGGGCCTTGCGGGCGATCATCATGATCTCGTAGTTGACGATGAAGTTCTTCGTGCCGCTCGTCGTCGCACCGAGGCCCTGCATGAGCTTGATCGCGGCCTCGACGTCGGGCTCGACCCGGCCGATGCGGACTCCGGCGTGCTCGAGCGCGATCGCGATCTGCCACGCCTTGTCGCCGGACACGACGTCGACGTGGTCGAGGTTCGAGAAGTCGATGTCGTAGATCCAGGAGATGTCCGGCGTACCCTCGTCGATCGCCATGAGCACCTGTTCCGGGTGCGCGGGCAGGGCGTCGAGGTTGAGCTGCAGGCTCGCGGCGTTCTTGAACATCGTGAACTCGGCGGACTCCCCGGCGATCGGCAGGCGTTCGCCACGGCCGTACGCGGGCTTCATCGTGCCGAACGCCTTCGTCACCGCGTCCGGGCGGAACTGCGCTCCGAGCGCGGCACTGGCCGTCGCGGTCGCTGCGGCCGCGTCGACCGCGTAGTGCAGGCCACGCGCGGGCAGGCGCACCGGGACGTCGGTGCCCTCGAAGCGGATCGTCGCACCGTCGCCGGTGTTCGCGACGACCTCGGACTCCGCCGGGT
The DNA here is from genome assembly GCF_013347185.1 of Curtobacterium sp. Csp1. Taxonomy (NCBI): domain Bacteria; kingdom Bacillati; phylum Actinomycetota; class Actinomycetes; order Micrococcales; family Microbacteriaceae; genus Curtobacterium; species Curtobacterium sp. Csp1. The sequence goes on along the minus strand of NZ_CP054594.1, from coordinate 3,451,890 downwards.
TCGGCTCGCCGTCGGTCCGGTCGAAGTCGTCGGCGTTCTGCAGGCCGTTCGGCGCGGCGGCGACCACCTCGGTGCTCGCACCGAAGCGCAGCACCCGCTGCCCGGTCCGCGCCGCGTAGGCGTCGAGGAACTGGTCGTCACGGTTGGTGACGACGTTCGCGGAGGACAGCGCCGCCGTGTCGAGCATCATCGTCGCGACGCGCTCGGTCTCGAAGAACCGGTAGAGCTGGTCGACCTGGACGTTGAGCATCGTCACCGTGGACGGCGACAGGATGCCGGCGAGCTCGACCGCGAACGCCTCGTCGACCTCGAGGATGCCGATGTCGGCCTTCAGCCGGCCGGTCAGCGACACCTCGGACAGGAGCGCGGAGGCGATGCCCTGCGGCAGGTTCGCGCCGGACGGGTTCGTGAACACGCGGAGCCCGTGCGCCCGGACGATGTCCGAGATCATGTGCGTCGTCGTGGACTTGCCGTTCGAGCCGAGCACGAAGACGACGCCGTTCGGGAACTGCTTCGTGACGTGCTGCAGGAAGTCCGGCACGAGCTTCAGGACGATGTAGCCCGGGTAGGCGGACCCGCCGCCCCGCGCACGGGCGAGGGCGCGGAGGATCCGCCCGACCAGGATCGGGATGAGGAAGCGCATCGGCCTACTCGAGGTAGTCGCGGAGCGACTGCGAACGGGACGGGTGACGGAGCTTCGCCATCGTCTTCGACTCGATCTGACGGATGCGCTCACGCGTCACGCCGAACGTGTCACCGATCTGGTCGAGGGTCTTCGGCTGACCGTCACCCAGGCCGAAGCGCATGCGGATGACGCCGGCCTCGCGCTCGGAGAGGGAGTCGAGCAGGCTCTCGAGCTGCTTCTGCAGCATCGTGAACCCGACCGCGTCCGCCGGGACGACCGCCTCGGTGTCCTCGATGAGGTCACCGAACTCCGAGTCGCCGTCCTCGCCCAGGGGCGTGTGCAGCGAGATCGGCTCGCGGCCGTACTTCTGGACCTCGACGACCTTCTCCGGGGTCATGTCGAGCTCGCGGGCGAGCTCTTCCGGGGTGGGCTCGCGCCCGAGGTCCTGCAGCATCTGGCGCTGCACACGGGCCAGCTTGTTGATGACCTCGACCATGTGCACCGGGATGCGGATGGTGCGAGCCTGGTCGGCCATCGCGCGGGTGATCGCCTGACGGATCCACCAGGTGGCGTACGTCGAGAACTTGAAGCCCTTGGTGTAGTCGAACTTCTCGACCGCACGGATCAGGCCCAGGTTGCCCTCCTGGATGAGGTCCAGGAACTGCATGCCGCGGCCGGTGTAACGCTTGGCGAGCGAGACGACCAGGCGGAGGTTCGCGCCGAGCAGGTGGCTCTTCGCGCGCTGGCCGTCCCGGGCCACCCAGCGGAGCTCGCGCTCCTCGGGCTTGGACAGGCCGGTGGTGTGCTGCAGCTTGTCCTCGGCGAACAGGCCGGCCTCGATGCGCATCGCGAGCTCGACCTCCTGCTCGGCGTTGAGCAGGGCGACCTTGCCGATCTGCTTGAGGTAGTCCTTCACCGGGTCGGCGGTGGCACCCGTGATGGTGGTCGAGTAGACCGGGGCCTCGTCGTCGTCGGACTGCGAGATGACGAGCGCACCGGCGGCCACGGCAGCGGCGGCGTCCGGCTTCGCGGTCTTGTCCTCCGAGTCGCCCTCCGGCTCGTCCGTCTCGGTGTCGTCGGCGACCTCGTCCGTCGGCTCGACGCCCTCGTCCTCGACGTCCTCGTCGTCGTCGGCCTTCTTCTTCGCGCGGCCGGCGGTCTTCTTCGGTGCGGCCTTCTTCGCGGGGGCCTTCTTCGCCGTGGTGGCGCGCTTCTTCGGCGCGGCCGTCCCCTCGGCCTCGGCACCCGCGGCGTCGTCCGCCGTGACGCCCTCGGGCTCGGTGTCCTTCGTGGGATCGATCGTCGTGCTCCGGGCAGCCATGCGATCACCTCTCTCGTCGTGCCACGTTCGTGGGGTCGTGGCCTCCCTCGCCGCCCAGGGCCTGCGCCGCGGTCGTGCGCGTCGTCAGGTCCTACCGTTCCGGGCAGCACGAGGACCCATGTCAAGTCCCCCGACTTCTGCGCAGCGCGGGAGCTGCGCGGAGGCGAGGGGACCTGATGGGTCCGACCTTCATTATTGCACGGCCTTCTTCCGCAGGCGTGCAACCAGTGCAACCCAGAGGGGCCCGACCCGTATTCCGTCCTGAGCGTGCATCTCCCGGCGGGTGCGGCGACGGGCGTGCAGGAGCATGCCGACGCCGATCCCCACCACGACGTACTGCACGGTGAGCGCGATCCGGAAGTTCTCCCACGCGAACACCGTCCGCCCGGTCGCACCCGACACGACGTCGAGGAGCGTGCCGATGAGGAACATCATCACGAAGGCCGCGAGGAAGCCGCCGACGTTGACGACCCCGTTCGCGGAGCCGAGGGAGCCGACGGGGTTGAAGCTGCGCGCGAAGTCGAAGCCGATGAGCGAGCCGGGACCGCCGACCCCCATCGCGACGACGAGCAGGACGAGCAGCCAGGTCGGCGGGTGCCCGGGCCACAGGAGCACGGCCGTCCAGACCAGGGCGAGCGCGGCGACGATGCCGAGCACGAGGTTCGACCGGCGGAGCGGGAACCGGGCGCACAGCACCCCGAGGACCGGTCCGGCGACGAAGCCCACGACGACGATCACCGTCAGGAACGTCGCGGCCTCGGACGGGGTGTAGCCGAGCCCGCGGAGCATCGGGACGCCCCAGAGCAGCGAGAACACCGTGCCGGACGACTGCGTCACGTAGTGCGACCAGAAGCCGAGCTGGGTGCCCGGGCGACGGAGGGCGTGGCCGAAGGTGTGGAACGCGCCGCGCCACGAGTGCGGGAGCGGCAACGGGATGGTGTCGGTGCGCACCGGGACCGGGCCGTTCCGGACGAAGACCACCGCCAGGAGCAGTCCGACCAGGCTCGCCGCTGCGGCCACGCCGAACGCCGGGGTCCAGCCGGCGGTGTGGAGGAGGACGGCGAACGGGAACGCGGACAGGATCTGGCCGACCTGCCCGAGGTTGCCGGTCCACTGCGAGATCTGCGGCAGGATCCGCCCGCTGAACCACATCGGCACGAGGCGGATCACGGAGATGAAGGTCATGGCGTCCCCCGCCCCGACGAGCACCCGGCCAGCGATCGCCGGACCGATCGTCGGCGAGAACGCGACGACGGCCTGCCCCACGACGAGGAGCGCGGCGCCGAGCAGCACGAGCTTGCGGGGGCCGACGCGGTCCAGCGCGATGCCCACCGGGATCTGCAGACCGGCGTAGACCGCGATCTGCACGACCGCGAGCGTCGACAGGACCGCGGCGGAGACGGCGAAGCGGTCCTGCGCGTCGACGCCCGACACGCCGAGCGACGAGCGCTGCACGACGGCGAGGACGTAGGCGAGCACCGCGACGCCCCACACGAGGAAGGCACGACGGGAGTTCACCGCTCCAGGCTAGCGACGGCGCGGGACTGCCCGACACGCGTCGTGGAGGACGGGAGGCGCGGGGCGGGCTGTGGAGGAGCCTCCTGTCCGTCCCGTCACGACCTGGTCGCGCGCCGCCGTGCCGGCGGTGCGTGCGGCGGAGCGTCGCGGTGTGGCGCGGACGCTACGTCGGTCGATGGTGTCAGTCAGATGCGGCGTCGCCCTCGGAGCGGCGGTCCGCCAGGAAGCGCTCGAGCTCGGCCGCGATCGCGTCCGCGGTCGGGACCTCGCCGTCGACGTTCGTCAGCGGCGACGCGACGGGGTTGCCCTCCATGTAGGTGTCGTGCCGCTCCTCGAGCACGGCGACGAGCCGCTGCAGCTCGGCGTTGCCCGCGACCTGCTCGTCGACGCGGGCGAGGAACTCGCGCCCGGACTCGCGGAGCGCGTCGGTGGCGAAGATGAGCCCGGTCGCGGCCGAGACGGCCGACAGGCCGGCGACCGCGGCGTCCGGGAACTCGGTGTCGCCCAGGTAGTGCGGCACGAGCAGGACGAGTCCGGTGACCTGCGCGCCGGACTCGGCGAGGCGGTGCTCGACCAGGTGCAGCACGTTCGCCGGCGCCTGGGTCTCGGGCTTCCAGACGCTCATCTGCTCGACGAGGTCCTTGCGGGTGCCCGACACCGTGAGGCTGATCGGGCGCGTGTGCGGGACGGGCATCGGGATGGACTGCAGCCACGTGGTGTCGGCGACCTGCAGGCGGTCGGCCAGTTCGGTCACCGCTCGGACGAAGCGGTTCCACTGGAAGTCGGGCTCGTAGCCCGTGAGGAAGAGGAACGGCTGCCCGAGCTCGTCGCGGACCAGGTGCAGCACGAGCCGCGGCGGGTCGATCGCCGTGATGTGGTCCTGCTCGAAGGTGATCACCGGTCGTCGGGCGCGCCAGTCGAGGAGCGCGTCCGGGTCGAACTCCGCGACGAGCTCGTGCTCGAGACCGTCGAGGATCGAGGACGCGACCTGCGCGACGGCGCCGCCGGCGTCGACGAACCCGGTCAGTCCGGCGACGAGGTGCAGTCCCGCCGGGACGGTCGGAGCGGCCGCGGCGACGGTGTACAGGTCCTCGGGGTGGTTCACCGTCCCCATGCTAGGCGGGACCCCCGACGGCCCCGTCGTCCACGGCCACGCTGTCGGCGAACAGGCGCTGGATAGGCTGGCGTCATGGTCCGACCGACGCTCTCCACCACCTCCACCGCCCCGTCCGACGTCTCCGCCGACGTCCTCGTCCTCGGGGTCCTGCCCGGCAAGGACGGCGGCTCCCCCACCCTCGCGCCGAGCGCTGCGGGGACGGTCGACGCCCTCGCCGACCTCGACCTGACCGCCGTCGGAGCGACCGGCGCCAAGGACCAGCTCGTCCGTCTGCCCGGCACCGGCGTCGCGGCCGCAGGCGTCGCCCTCGTCGGCCTCGGCTCGACCGTCGACGCAGCCGCGATCCGCACAGCAGCCGGCAGCGCCGTCCGACAGCTCCCGAACGTCGACGCGATCGCCCTCGCGCTGCCGACCGACTCCTCAGAGCTCGTCGCCGCGGCGCTCGAGGGTGCGGCACTCGGCGCCTACGCGTTCACCCGGCACAAGGGCGCCGGCACGACCGGCCCGACCCGCGGCGACCAGCGCATCGAGGTCGTCTCCCCTGCCGACCTGCCCGCCGACGCCACCGTCCGCCCCGCGATCGTCGCCGACGCCGCCGCGCTCGTGCGCGACCTCGTGAACACCGCCGCGGGCGACCTCGGTCCCGCCGACCTGGCCGACGTCGCCGTCGCCCAGGCCGAGGGGCTCCCGCTGACCGTCGAGGTCCTCGACGAGCACGCGCTCGAGGACCAGGGCTTCGGCGGCATCCTGGGCGTCGGCCGCGGCTCGGAGCGTCCGCCGCGGCTCGTCGTCGTGCGCTACGAGCCCGCCGCCGCGACGAAGCACCTCGCGCTCGTCGGCAAGGGCATCACGTTCGACACGGGCGGCCTGTCGCTCAAGCCCGCCGCGTCGATGCTCGGCATGAAGACCGACATGGCCGGCGCCGCGACCGTCCTCGCCGCGACCGTCGCCGCCGCGCGACTCGGACTCGACACGCGCGTCACGGCCTGGCTGTGCCTCGCCGAGAACATGCCGTCGGGCTCCGCGACCCGCCCCGGCGACGTGCTCACGCTGAAGAACGGCAAGACGGTGGAGGTGACGAACACCGACGCCGAGGGCCGGCTCGTCCTCGGCGACGGCATGGCCGCGGCGTCGCTCGAGCAGCCCGACGCGATGGTCGACGTCGCGACCCTGACCGGCGCGCAGGTCGTCGCGCTCGGCGACCGGACCACCGGTCTGATGGGCAGCGACGACCTGGTCGCACGGGTCCGCGCGGTCGCGGACGCCGTCGCCGAGCCGATCTGGCCGATGCCCCTTCCCGAGGAGCTCGACGCCCGGCTCGCGAGCGACGTGGCCGACATGGTCAACGCCACGGTGGGCAACCCGTCGGGCGGCATGCTGCTGGCGGGCAAGTTCCTCGAGCGCTTCGTGGGCGAGGGCGTGCCGTGGGCGCACCTCGACATCGCGGGGCCGTCCGAGCACAAGGGCGGCGGCTACGGCTGGCTCGGCAAGGGCGCGACCGGTGTCATGGTCCGCACGCTCATCGGCCTCGCAGAAGAGCTGCAGTCCAAGTAGTAGGTTGGTCCCGGCGGGGCAGCGCACCGACGCGCCCCCGCCGGAACCAGCGGGACGGGACCGGAACCATGCGGTCCGACCGTCGGACGCCGCCGCCGCGGTGTCCAGTGGGGTCCGACCAGGACCTCGACACGCACGAGGGAGTTGCACCAGGTGACGGAACAGACTTACGACGTCGTGGTCCTCGGTGGCGGCAGTGGTGGTTACGCCGCTGCGCTCCGGGCCGCTGAGCTCGGCATGAGCGTCGCGCTCATCGAGGGAGACAAGCTCGGGGGCACCTGCCTGCACCGCGGCTGCATCCCGACCAAGGCGCTGCTGCACGCCGCCGAGGTCGCGGACGCCACGCGCGAAGCGGACAAGTACGGCGTCGTCGCCGAGTTCGCCGGCGTCGAGGTGCCCAAGGTCATCGAGTACCAGCAGGGCGTCATCAGCTCCAAGTACAAAGGCCTGCAGGGGCTCGTCAAGGCCCGCGGCATCACGGTCGTCGAGGGCTGGGGCCGCCTGACCTCGCAGAACACCGTTCAGGTCGGCGACCAGACCGTCACCGGCAAGAACGTCGTGCTCGCCACGGGGTCGTACTCGAAGTCCCTGCCCGGGCTCGAGATCGGCGGCCGCGTCATCACGTCCGAGACCGCGCTCAAGATGGACTACGTCCCGAACAAGGTCGTCATCCTCGGCGGCGGCGTGATCGGCGTCGAGTTCGCCAGCGTGTGGAAGTCCTTCGGTGCCGAGGTCACGATCGTCGAGGGCCTGCCCCACCTGATCCCGGCCGAGGACGAGTCGATGTCGAAGCAGCTCGAGCGCGCGTTCCGCAAGCGCGGCATCGAGTTCTCGCTCGGGATCCGCTTCCAGGGCGTCGAGCAGCACGAGAACGGTGTCGTCGTGACGCTCGAGGACGGCAAGACCTTCGAGGGCGACGTCCTGCTCGTCGCCGTCGGCCGTGGCCCGCTCACCCAGAACATGGGCTTCGACGAGGTCGGCGTCGCGATGGACCGCGGGTTCGTCACCACGAACGAGCGCCTCGCGACCAACCTGCCGAACGTCTACGCCGTCGGCGACATCGTCCCCGGCCTGCAGCTCGCGCACCGCGGCTTCCAGCAGGGCATCTTCGTCGCCGAGGAGATCGCGGGCCTGAACCCGGTCGTCATCTCGGACACGAACATCCCGAAGGTCACCTACTCCGACCCGGAGGTCGCCTCCGTCGGGCTCTCCCAGTCCAAGGCCGAGGAACAGTACGGCGCCGACAAGGTCGACACGTACGAGTACAACCTCGCCGGCAACGGCCGCAGCCACATCATCGGGACGTCCGGCGCCGTCAAGGTCGTCCGGGTCGTCGACGGGCCGGTCGTCGGCGTCAGCATGATCGGCGCCCGCGTCGGCGAGCTCATCGGCGAAGCGCAGCTCGCGGTGAACTGGGAGGCCTACCCGGAGGACATCGCTCCCCTGGTGCACGCCCACCCGACGCAGAACGAGGCGCTCGGCGAGGCGTTCCTCCACCTCGCGGGCAAGCCGCTGCACGCGCTCTGACGGACACGTCGACGTGCGCACCGAGACAATGACAACCACCACCACAGCAATCCGCGAACAGGAGCCCACCCGATGAGCGAATCCGTCAACCTCCCGGCGCTCGGCGAGAGCGTCACCGAGGGCACGGTCACCCGATGGCTGAAGAACGTCGGTGACCGGGTCGAGGTCGACGAGCCGCTGCTCGAGGTCTCGACCGACAAGGTCGACACCGAGATCCCGTCGCCCGTCGCCGGCGTCGTGGAGGAGATCCTGGTCCAGGAGGACGAGACCGTCGAGGTCGGCACCGCCCTGGTGAAGATCGGCGACGGCTCGGGCTCCGGTGACTCCGGTTCCGGCGACGCCGAGGGCTCGCAGGGTTCCGACGAGGCCGCCGCCGAGGCGTCCGAGCCGGAGACCGCGCCGAGCACCGAGCAGCCGGAAGAGGCGAAGGCTCCCGAGCCCCAGCGTCCGGACCCGACCGAGAACGGTCAGACCCAGCCGGCTGCTCCGCAGGCGCCGTCCGCTCCCCCGGCAGCCGCGCCGGTGCCGCAGGCCGCCCCGGTCCCGCCGCCCGCCGCCGTCCCGGCAGCGGTGCCCGCTCCGGCAGCCGCGCCCGCTCCCGCCGCCGCCCCGACCGGTGCTGCTGCGTCCGCGTCGGTGCCGCAGCCCACGCAGGACGGCGCGGCCTCGGGCTACGTCACCCCGCTGGTCCGCAAGCTCGCCAACGAGCAGGGCGTCGACCTGTCGACGATCTCCGGCTCCGGGGTCGGCGGACGCATCCGCAAGGAGGATGTCCTCGCCGCCGCCGAGCAGGCGAAGTCGTCGACCGCGCCGGCCGGTGGCGCCGCTGCTGCCCCGAGCGGTCCGTTCGTCGCGGAGACCTCGCCGCTGCGCGGGACCCGCGAGAAGATGACGCGCCTGCGCAAGGTCGTCGCCGAGCGTGCCGTGCAGTCGATGACCTCGACCGCGCAGCTCACGAGCGTCGTCGAGGTCGACGTGACGAAGGTCGCGCAGTTCCGCGACGCGCACAAGGCCGAGTTCCTCGAGAAGACCGGCTCGAAGCTCAGCTTCATGCCGTTCTTCGCCCTCGCGGCGTCCGAGGCACTCAAGGCCCACCCGAAGATCAACTCGACAGTGGACGGCGACGAGATCGTCTACCCGGACACCGAGAACGTCTCGATCGCGGTGGACACCGAGCGTGGCCTGCTGACCCCGGTCATCAAGGACGCCGCGTCGCTGAACCTGGCGCAGTTCTCGCAGTCGATCGCGGACCTGGCCGAGCGCACCCGCAACAACCAGCTCAAGCCCGACGAGCTGGCCGGCGGGACGTTCACGCTGACCAACACCGGTTCGCGCGGCGCCCTGTTCGACACCCCGGTCGTGTTCCTGCCGCAGTCGGCGATCCTCGGCACGGGCATCGTGACGAAGCGTCCGGCGGTCGTGAAGGTCGACGGCCAGGAGGCCATCGCCATCCGCTCGTTCGTCTACCTGGCGCTGTCGTACGACCACCGCATCATCGACGGTGCGGACGCCTCGCGGTACCTCGTCGCGGTGAAGAACCGTCTCGAGGAGGGCAACTTCGCCCCGAACCTCGGCTACTGACGCCGCCTGGTCGGGAGCGCCCGATCAGCGGTCCCGACCACCAGGCCCGACGGCCCCGGTCCCCTCGTGGGACCGGGGCCGTTCCGGTTCGACCGAGCCCCCACCGACGCGCTGGCCGTCGCCGAGGGAACGGTGCGGTCAGCCGAGCGTGACCGCGACGGCGCCGAGTCCGCTCGCGACGGCGACCCCGACGACGACGCGGCGCAGTCCGATCCGCCGGCCTCGGCCGACCGGGACGCCCTGTTCGAGCACCGTGCGCACCACCCGGAGGACGCGGTCGAGCGGTTCGTCGGCCGGTACCGGCGGCGGGGCGGCGAACTCGAGGTCGGCCACGGCCGGGGTCCCACGCGCCCAGCGCACCGGGCGGGGTGCCGCTGCACCGAGGACCTGCTCGACGACGGACCGGATCGTTGGACCGTCGGCGTCGACGACCCCGTCCAGCAGGGGGTCGACGACGCCACGAGCCGGGTCCTGCGCGTCGACACGGTCCCAGACCGTCCGGGCGGCGAGCACGAGCTGCCGTGCCCCGTCCGGATCCGACCGGCGCCCGTGCAACGGCTCCGTGTCGGACTCGTCCCCGCAGCACCGGGCCGCCCCCGGCGGGCGGTCGACCACGAGCACGGCACCGGCGTCGTCCAGCCCGACGTCGTCCGGACCCAACGCCCCGAGCTCGAGGGCGCCGGCGCGGGTGGTCACGGCGAGCTCGAGCAACGGCACCGAGACGGTCACCGCGACGCCGCTCGTCGGGACGCCGAGCTCCTCGAACGCCCGGTCCAGCGGGAGTGCCGCCGGGCGCAGGACCCGGGCCGCGAGGTGTCCGGCGGGACAGCGTCCGACCGCGACGACGGGCGCGAGGTGCGGTCCGGCGCCGACGGCGCGGTCCGCGAGCCAGCGGGCGAAGGCGGGCGGGTCCACGGAACCGCACCAGCGGTCGGTCTCCGCCGTGGTCACCGGACCCGCAGCGGGCGTCGAGGGCTTCGTCATGGTGACGAGCGTGGCGGAGACGGGGCGTGCCTCCAGGCCGATGCTGCCCACCTGTGGACGGAACCGTTCGCCCACAGCCTGACCGTCCGCGGTCTGCGGGTGGTGACGCAGGCCGTATCCTGGTCGCATGGCACGCAGCAGTTCTCAAGGTACGACGGCGAAGGAGCCGGGTCGTCTCAAGCAGATGTACCAGGTCTTCACCATGACCCGCCGGGCAGACCCGAAGTCGGTGTGGTGGTTCCTCCTCGCCTTCGTCGGCCCCGTCGTCCTGGGCGTCCTGCTCGCCCTCCTGCTCCCCGGCCAGAACTGGCTCGCGGTCACACTGTGGATCGTCGCGGGCATCCTGCTGGGTGTGCTGCTCTTCCTGATCGTCCTCGGCCGTCTGGCCGAGCGCGCCGCGTACTCGCAGATCGCCGGGCAGCCCGGCGCGGTCGGCGCGGTGCTCTCGAACTCGCTCCGCCGGCAGTGGCGTTCGAGCGAGATGCCCGTCGCGGTGCACGGCCGGTCGCAGGCCGCGGTCTACCGTGCCGTCGGCACCCCCGGCGTCGTCCTGATCACCGAGGGGCAGCGGGGCAACCTCAAGCGCCAGGTCGACGAGGAGCGCCGGAAGGTCCAGCGCATCGTCCCGAACGTCCCCGTGCACGTGGTCCACGTCGACGACGACGCGGACGGTGTGACGCTGCACAAGCTGCCGCGTGCGATGAACAAGTACAAGAAGGCGCTCAACCGCAACGAGGTCCTCGCGGTCGCGAACCGTCTCGACTCCCTGACGCACAGCCCGGCGTCGGCGATCCCGAAGGGCATGGACCCGATGAAGGCCCGCGCGGGGCGTCCGCGCTGATCGACCCCGGCTCCCCCGGTCCTCCGGAGGTGCGAAGGCCCCCGACCGTGCCAGGTCGGGGGCCTTCGTCGTGCCGAGCGCTGGGACGGGCGGGCGGCGCGGGCCCGGCCGGCTCCGTCATGTGCACCGGCCCAGGGCTCGGGTGCGCCGTCGATGGAGCAGCAACCGTCGGGTCCAGCCCGGCGGTTTCAGGGGGTGGTTGCAACACCGCCTTGTTGGGGTTCTGAGAGTAGTCGGGTCAGGGCCTCGGCTGGGCTGTCCCAGTCGAGGGTCTGGCGGGGCCGGCCGTTGAGCTCCGCGGCGACTGTGTCGAGGTCGGCTTCGGTGTGGACGGCGAGGTCGGTGCCCTTGGGGAAGTACTGCCGGAGCAGTCCGTTGGTGTTCTCGTTGCTACCGCGTTGCCAGGGTGAG
>NZ_CP054594.1:3410937-3440401 GCF_013347185.1 Curtobacterium sp. Csp1 | reverse complement strand
TCGACATCTACTTCGCTGACCCGCACTCACCCTGGCAACGCGGTAGCAACGAGAACACCAACGGACTGCTCCGGCAGTACTTCCCCAAGGGCACCGACCTCGCCGTCCACACCGAAGCCGACCTCGACACAGTCGCCGCGGAGCTCAACGGCCGGCCCCGCCAGACCCTCGACTGGGACAGCCCAGCCGAGGCCCTGACCCGACTACTCTCAGAACCCCAACAAGGCGGTGTTGCAACCACCCCCTGACGCCAAGCCGGGGAATGCGACGTCTTCTGCTCCATCGTCGCTTCGGAACCGTGCCCGTCCCGGAGCCGCGCCCGTGCCGGAACCGCGCCTGCCGCGTGTCAGCGCCGGACGAGCACCGTCCCCGCGATGCGGTCGTGCGCACCCCGGCTGTCCCGGTCGATGATGAGCGCCGGCACCACGATGCACAGCAGCAGCGTCCGGACCACCGGGCGCCACACACCCACGTACCCGCCGCGGATCGGCACGACCCGCAGCCCGACGCACAGGTGCCCGAACGACCCCGAGAACGTGCAGATGAACAGCACCTGCAGGACCGCGAAGATGGCGAGCTGGATCCAGGTGTGCGTGATGTCCCCGGACCCTGCGACCGGCGACCAGACACCGGTCACGAACGCCACGAGGTCCGCGAGCACACCGTCGATGAGCAGCGCGACGATGCGTCGGCCGATGCGACCGACGCTCCGCGGGCCCTCCTCCGGGAGACCGAGGTCCTTCCCGGGCCACCCGTCCGGGTGCGCGCCACCGGGGTTCGCGGCGGCGGCGGAGGGCGGAGTGGTGCTGGGAGCCATGCCTCCAGCGTAGGCGACCCCCGGGACGTAACACGCGCGAAACAATGCAGTCATGTCCGGGAAACTCGGTGTCAATAGCCTCGTCGGAGGGTGCACCCGGTGGCACTCGAAGACATCCCCCATACCCCCAGGAGATCGACACACATGTTCAGCGATTCCTCCGAGGTGCTCGCCTTCATCAAGGACACGGACGTCAAGTTCCTCGACATCCGGTTCACGGACCTGCCCGGTGTCCAGCAGCACTTCAACATCCCGGCGTCGACGGTCGACGAGGACTTCTTCTCCGTCGGCCAGCTCTTCGATGGTTCGTCGATCCGCGGCTTCGCGTCGATCCACGAGTCGGACATGCAGCTCATCCCGGACGTGACGACGGCGTACATCGACCAGTTCCGCGCCGAGCGCACGCTGATCATGATCTTCGACATCTACAACCCGCGGAACGGCGAGATCTACGGCCGTGACCCGCGCCAGGTCGCCAAGAAGGCCGAGAAGTACCTCGCCTCGACCGGCATCGCGGACACCGCGTTCTTCGCCCCCGAGGCCGAGTTCTACATCTTCGACGACGTCCGCTACTCGGTCACCCAGAACAAGTCGTTCTACTCGGTGGACTCCGAGGAAGGCGCCTGGAACACCGGCCGCGAGGAAGAGGGCGGCAACCTCGCCAACAAGACCCCGTACAAGGGCGGCTACTTCCCGGTCTCCCCGGTCGACAAGACCGCTGACCTGCGCGACGACATCACGCTCAAGCTGATCGAGGCGGGCTTCGAGCTCGAGCGCTCGCACCACGAGGTGGGCACCGGCGGTCAGCAGGAGATCAACTACAAGTTCGACACGATGGTCCACGCCGCGGACGACATCCTGAAGTTCAAGTACATCGTCAAGAACACGGCCGACCAGTGGGGCAAGGTCGCCACGTTCATGCCGAAGCCGCTCTTCGGCGACAACGGTTCGGGCATGCACACCCACCAGTCGCTCTGGAACGACGGCAAGCCGCTGTTCTACGACGAGAACGGCTACGGCGGCCTCTCCGACCTCGCGCGCTGGTACATCGGTGGCATCCTCAAGCACGCCCCGGCGCTGCTCGCGTTCACCAACCCCTCGATCAACTCGTACCACCGCCTGGTGAAGGGCTTCGAGGCCCCGGTCAACCTGGTCTTCTCGGCCGGCAACCGCTCCGCCGCGATCCGCATCCCGATCACGGGCACGAACCCGAAGGCCAAGCGCATCGAGTTCCGCGCGCCGGACGCCTCGGGCAACCCGTACCTCGCCTTCGCCGCGCAGCTGATGGCGGGCCTCGACGGCATCCAGAACCGCATCGAGCCGCACGAGCCGGTCGACAAGGACCTCTACGAGCTCCCCCCGGAGGAGGCCAAGGGCATCCCGCAGGTGCCGGGCTCCCTCGACGAGGCGCTCGAGGCGCTCGAGGCGGACCACGAGTTCCTCACGAAGGGCAACGTCTTCACCGAGGACCTCATCCAGACGTGGATCGACTACAAGCGCGAGAACGAGATCCTCCCGCTCGCGCAGCGTCCGCACCCGTTCGAGTACGAGCTGTACTTCGGCGTCTGATCCGCAGGTCCAAGGGCCCCGCACCGAGACTCGGTGCGGGGCCCTTCTGTGTGCCGGCGCTTACCGTCCGGCAGGTGGTACACGGAGGCGACCCAGCCTGGAGGCGCGGGGCGGCCTGGCGGACGCACGCCGCGCCTCCAGGCCGGTCGCCATGTGCGTTCCTGCCCATAGCACCCGTTATGGGATGCCGAATCGCGCATTGCAGGCCGGGAGGAACGACCCACCTTGCGCGGATCGGCCTCCCACGCGCGGAACGGCACCCGACGCGCGGGACGGCACCGCGCGCACCCCGCTCACCCCGCGCACCCCACGCAGACCAGCGCGCACGAAGACGGGGCCCGCGCCGGCCCGGCACGGGCCCCGTCTCGGGGCGGTGGACGCCTAGCGCGCCGTCGCCAGCACGTCGGCGGCACCCGCCGCGGGGCTCACGGGTGCACCCGTGACCGGCGTGGGACGTCCCAGGGAACGGACGGACCACCCCGCCTGGACCCAGTCGGCGACCGGGAGGCAGTTGCGGGCGTCGATGACCGCGCGACGGCCGACGAGCGCGCCGAGGGCGACCGGGTCGGCGCCGGTGATGTCGTCCCACTCCGTCAGGACGAGGACGACGTCGGCACCCTCGACCGCGGCCTCCTTCGACCCGGCGTACGTCAGGGTCGGGAAGGAGCGGCGGGCAGTCTCGTTCGCCTCCGGGTCCCAGAGCGTGACCTGGGCGCCCCGCAGGTGCAGGGCGGCCGCCACGTTGAGTGCCGGCGAGTCGCGGACGTCGTCGGTGAGGGGCTTGAACGCCGCGCCGATGACCGCCACGCGACGGTTGAGGACGGACCCGCCGAGGGAGTCGATCGTCATGTCGATGACCCGCTCGCGCTGGCCCATGTTGATCTCGTCGACCTGCTGCATGAGGCCGACGACCCGGCCGGCACCGAGCTCGTTCGCGCGGTGCATGAGCGCGCGGATGTCCTTCGGCAGGCAGCCGCCACCGAAGCCGAGCCCGGCGTTCAGGAACTTCCGGCCGATGCGGGCGTCGTGGCCGAGGGCGTCCGCGAGCGTCGTCACGTCGGCGCCGGTGATGGCGCACATCTCGGAGATCGCGTTGATGAACGAGATCTTCGTCGCGAGGAACGCGTTGGCGCTGACCTTGACGAGCTCGGCGGTCGCGAGGTCGGTCGTGATGACCGGGGTGCCCTCGGCGATCGGTGCGGCGTAGACCTCGCGGATCACGGCGTCGGCCGCGGCGGAGGCACCACCCCAGACCAGGCGGTCCGGGTGCAGGGTGTCGTCGACGGCCTTGCCCTCGCGGAGGAACTCGGGGTTCCAGATGAGCTCGGCGTCGATCCCGCTGGGTGTGAACTCGCGGACGATGCCGCGCAGACGTTCGGCGGTGCCGACCGGGACGGTCGACTTTCCGACGATGAGCCCCGGGTGGGTGAGGTGCTCGGCGACGCCGCGGGTGGCGCTCTCGACGTAGGACAGGTTGGCGGCGTGCGAGCCGGCCTTCTGCGGGGTGCCGACGCAGACGAAGTGGACGTCGGCGGCGGCTACGGCCTCGGCGATCGAGGCGGTGAAGCGGAGCTTGCCGGTGGCGACGTGCTTCGTGATGAGCTCGGGCAGGCCGGGCTCGTAGAACGGGACCTCGCCGGCGGACAGGGCCGCGAGCTTCGCGGGGTCGACGTCCACGCCGATGGTCTCGAAGCCCATCTCGGCCATGGCGGCCGCGTGGGTCGCGCCGAGGTACCCGGTGCCGATGACGCTGATCACCGGTGCGGGACGGGTGTCGGCGGACGGGGTGCTCGCCTTCTTCGGAGCGGTCACTTGGAGACCTCCTGCAGGTCGTAGTCGATGTCGTTGCGTGCGATGCCCTTGACGAACGTCGCGAGGCTGTCGGCGCGGGAGTCGAGGCGCCAGTCGTTGGTGGTCCTGGTGCCGTCGACGATGGTCGTGGCGACCTGGCTGAAGTACGCGAAGCCGATGATGTCCCGGTTCGCGGGGTCCGCCAGTGCGTCGAACAGCGAGGTGATCCACTGGGACTTCTGGCTGTCGGTCACGGTGCCGCCGGTCTCGGTCGCGCCGATCTCGTTGAGGACGATGCCCTTGCCGGGGGCGATCTTCCGGATCTGCGCGAGCGTGGCACCGAAGGTCGTCTGGAACGTCGGCTGTTCGGTGGCGGTGCGGTAGTAGCCGGACATCCCGACCCAGTCGACGTACTGCGCGCCCGGGTAGTACTGCCGCATGTAGTCGAGCGTCTGGTACTTCGGGTTGCCGAGCTTGTCGATGCGCGAGGGTGACCAGTCCCAGATGACGTAGTCGTTCGCCCCGTTAGGAGCCGGCGGCGTTCTGCTGCTTCGTCCCCTCGGACCAGTTGTACCAGGAGCCGTTCATCTCGTGGTCGAGCCGGATGACGAGCGGCATCCCGTTCGCCTTGAGGTCCTGCGCGTACTTCGTCAGGTAGGCGTCGAACTTGCCGGAGACGATGTCCTGGTTCGTGTAGCCCGGCACGAAGGCCTGGTCGTTGCCGGTCTTCGCGGGGACGGTCTCCCACGTCATCATGGGCAGGCGGCCGTTCGCCCACGAGCGCTGGACCGCGGTCTGGTTGAAGTCCTGGTCGAAGCCCTGGAAGAACCCGACCATGTTCGTGGCCTTGCCGACCTCCTGCGAGACGCGGTCGTACTCGGACCAGTTGAACGGCGCCTGCGTCGTGTACAGCCCGTACCACCGGGACTGCTGCGCGAGCACCTGCGCCTTGGACGGGGTGCTGATCGGCTCGGTCGTCACCGGGTCCTTCGAGGGACCGGTGTTCGGTGCGGCGGCGTTCCCGCCGTGTGCGCCGTCAGAGCCGGAGCCGGAGCCACCGGACCCGGAGCCGGACCCGCCCTTCTCGGCCGCAGCGGCAGCTGCAGCGGACCCGGCAGCGGCGCTCTTCGCAGCTCTCCTCGGCGCGGGAGCCGGCCTGGGCGCTGGACGAGTCGAGCTTGCCCTGGAGCGCCCAGACCTGCTTCTGCGCTGCCGTGAGCTTCGTCTGCAGCTCGGTCGCGGAGACCTTCTTCGCGGCGGGCGGCGTGACACCGAGCGCCTCGCTGACGGCGGTGGAGACCGGACCGGAGGGCGACACCCACACGGTCCAGGTGATGAGACCGAGGACGAGGACGATCGCGGTCGTCCCGATCGCGGTGCGACGGGCGTGCTTGCTGGACTGGGCCCACCACGTGCTGGTGGATCGGATGAGGTCAGACAATGAGGAACGCCTCCAGGGCGAAGATCGCGAACCCGATGCAGTACGGGATCGCCGCGTAGGGGTTGTAGCGACGGGTCTTCGTCGGGGTGGGTCGGGCGGCGGACGACGCAGCACCGGCCGGGGCAGCGGCGGCGGCAGCCAAGCGCCGGGTCGTCAGGACGGTCGCGGTCGACCCGGTGGCGGTGCCCGGGAGTGTTCCGGACCCCGTGGCACCGGACGCCGTCTCCGTGCCGAAGATCTCGTCGAAGGCTCGGTCGGCCGCGGCCTGGTCGGGGTCGACGGCCGCCGGCAGGGCCGCGTCCACGGGGCTCACCGGAGCAGAGCCGAGCGCGCCCTGGGGCTGCGCCGGGTCCTCCTCCATCGGCCCGCCGGCGTAGGCACCGGCCCGGGTCCCCCAGCCGGACGCGTGCGCCAGGCGGAAGAAGCCGATGAGCCGGATCGGCATGAGGAAGAACGTCGACACGATGATGAACATCGGCAGGCGGAAGAAGTCACTCGGCTTCTCGGCGAGGTGGCGCATCTGCCGGATCGCCATGCTCAACACGCTCGACACGACCATCAGGCCGGCGACGTAGAGGAAGCCCGTCGAGAAGCCGTACTGCTGCAGGATGCCCTGGTACAGGTTCTCGCCCTGCCCGGTCAGCCCGCGGTAGATCCAGCCGGCGATGACGCCGAACAGCATGAACGGCAGGATGATGTCGGTCAGGAAGAAGACCGCAAGGATCGGCGCGTGGCCGAGCATCCACGGCAGCATCCGCAGCGTGTTGTACTGCGAGCCGCGGGCCCAGCGGAGCTGCTGCTTGAAGAGCTTCTTCACCTGCAGCGGGGCGTCCGTGTACACGAGCGACGTGTACTGGTAGACGGTCCGGAAGCCCTCCTTGAGCGTCAGGTTCGTCAGCGTCCGGTCGTCGGACACCTCGAGGAACACGCCCATGAACTTCTCGTGCATGAACCGGTCCATGACCCGGACGAGGATGCTCCGGCGGAACGCGATGGTCCGTCCGGGCAGGCAGCCGATCTGGCCGAGGACGCTCTGCGCGGGCATCGAGTACAGCGCGCGGGAGTTCTCGAGCCAGTCCGCCCAGCGGGTGATCCACGAGCGCGTCGGTTCGAGGATGCGCTGGCGGGTGGTCACGCCACCGACCGAGTCGTCGGCGAAGGGCTTGAGGAGCTCCTCGAGCGTGCCGTCGGTCCAGACGGTGTCGGAGTCGACGAGCACGGTGATGTCGCCGGTGGACATCTCGGTGCCGACCTTGACCGCGTTGCGCTTGCCCGGGATGGGCGTGTGGGTCCAGCGGACGAGTGGGGCGAACTCGTCGCAGACCGCCTCGAGCGCGGCGTTCCGGGCGCCGTTGATCACGACGATGATCTCGCCGGGGCGCTGCTCGACCATGCGGCCGATCACGTCACGGAACAGGTCGATCGGCTCGTCCACCACGGGGACGACCACGCTGGTCGTGCCGGTGAAGGTGCCGGTGTAGGGGCGGTAGCGGGCGGACAGGACGACCTTGAGCAACCAGAGCAACCAGATCACCGCGGAGTACACGGCGAACAGGTAGAACTCGGGATGCCCTTCGACCATCTGCCGGATCTGCAGAATGAAGGTGAACATCGATCCCTGCTTCAACGTTCGAGGTGGGGATTCCGCTCCATCGAGGAACCTTGGGCCGGTTCGGGTGACCTCATTGAGACAGAACCTGGACGTCCTCGCAACGCGTCCCCCGTCCGGGGGCATTTCCGGCAGGTTACGGGGTACATGAATGTCCTCCTCTTGAGGTCGCACCCGTGTCCGCACTGCTGCTGACAGCAACAGGGTGGACCGGTCCACGCGGGCGGCACGTCACGACGTGGTCGCCAGACGACCGGGAGGCACGGTGCACCTCGACGAAGAACCCCCGGTCAGCAGGTGGTCACCCCTGTTCGGGGGTATCCGCGGGAACGTTCCCCGACACGGTCCGGACGACCCTGGTCACGGTGCGGTCACGATCCCCCCTGCGGGAGCTGACGGGGTACACCGCGGGCAACGACGGGGGACGTCGCGCGACATCGCGAATTCACTTTCGACGACACGTCACCTTGCGCCGAAACGTGTCGGCCCGGGCGTGTCGCGGTCGGTGCGACGCCGTGTCAGGCGCCGTAGAACTCGCGCTCGAAGACCTGGCGGGCCCGCCGGGTGACCCCGAGGTAGTCGTCCTCGAGCTGCGACGCCGAACCCGGCGGGTACTCCATGAGCCGCGCGACGCCCTCGAGCTGCACCCGGTCGACGGGCAGCACGTCGGTCGTCTTCCCCGACCAGAGCACCAGCGCGCTGCGGGTCCGCGACGCGAAGCGCCAGGCGGCCCCGAGGCGCTCGGCGTCCTCCGGCCCGATGAACCCGGCGTCCGTCGCGGCGGCCAGGGCCTCGAGCGTCGAGGTCGTCCGGAGCCCCGGGACGTCGGTCGCGTGCTGCAGCTGGAGGAGCTGCACGAACCACTCGACGTCACTGAGCGACCCGCGTCCGAGCTTGAGGTGGCGGGCCGGGTCCGCGCCCCGGGGCAGCCGCTCCGACTCCACGCGGGCCTTGATGCGGCGGACCTCGCGGACCTCGCGCTCGTCGATGCGCTGCGGGTAGCGAGTGCGGTCCGCGAGGTGCTCGAAGTCGCGGAGGAGCGCCGTGTCCCCCACGGATCCCCGGGCGCGGAGGAGCGCCTGGGCCTCCCACGTGAGCGACCAGCGGGCGTAGTAGGCGCCGTACGAGTCGAGCGTCCGGACGACCGGCCCGTTCTTGCCCTCCGCGACCTCGCGCACGATCGCCTGCGCCGCGCGCGATGCCTGCTCGCTCGGCAGCGACTCGGGTGCCCGGTGGACGTAGAGCACGTCGGCGTCCGAGCCGAAGCCGAGCTCCCGGCCGCCGAAGCGACCCATCGCGATGATCCCGAACTCGAGCCCGTCGGGGGCGTCCCGGCGCGCCAGGGTCAGGGCGCCGGCGAGCGTGGCCTCGGTGACGTCGGTCAGCGCGGGTCCGAGGGCGTCGACGTCGAGGTGCCCGAGCACGGCGGCCATGCCGAGGCGCAGGGTCTCACGGCGGCGGGCGGAGCGGACGAGCGCCGCGGCACCGTCCACGTCGTCCCCGTGCCGGGCGGTCGTCGCGGTGACCTCGGCGAGCAGCGACTCGAGCGGCCGCGGGCGCAGGAGCGCCTCGGGTTCGTCGAGCCAGGCCACGGCCTCCGGGAAGCGTTCGAGCAGCCCGGCCAGGAACGCCGACTCGGACAGCACGGTCGTCAGGGAGTGTGCGGCGCCGGACGAGTCCCGGAGCATCCGGAGGAACCAGCTCGACTCCCCCAGGGTGTCGCTGAGCCGGCGGAAGGCCAGCAGCGCCCGGTCCGGTGCCGGACCCTCGGCCATCCAACGGAGGAGCACCGGGAGCAGGTTGCGCTGGATCGTGGCGCGCCGGCTCGTGCCCTGGGTGAGCGCGCGGATGTGCCCGAGCGCGCCGGCGGGGTCCGCGAACCCGATCGCCCCGAGCCGGTCGGCCGCCTGGTCGCTCGTCAGCACGATCTCGCCGTCGGTCGCGGCCACGGCGGACAGCAGCGGTCGGTAGAACAACCGCTCGTGCAGCCCGCGCACCTCGAGCTTGACGCCGCGGGGCGAGGACACGCAACTCCTCCTCGTCGCTCGGCATGAGGTGCGTGCGCTGGAGCCGCCGGAGCTGGATACCGAAGCGCGCGGCCTCGGGACGACCGACGTACCCGGAGGCCGTCAGGGCGTCCATCGCCTCGAGCGTCGAGCGCACCCGCACGCTCTCGTCGTCCCGCCCGTGCACGAGCTGCAGCAGCTGCACGGTGAACTCGACGTCGCGCAGGCCGCCGGGCCCGAGCTTCAGCTGCCGGTCGACCTCGGCGTCCGGGATGTGCTCGGTGACCCGCTCACGCATCCGCTGCACGGACTCGACGAACCCCGGTCGGCCGGCCGAGCTCCAGACGAACGGGGCGACGGCGGCGGCGTACCGCGCACCGAGGTCCCGGCTGCCCGCGATCGGCCGGGCCTTGAGGAGCGCCTGGAACTCCCACCCCTTCGCCCAGCGCTCGTAGTACGCCACGTGCGAGTCGAGCGTCCGGACGAGCGCGCCGTCCTTGCCCTCCGGGCGCAGGTTGGCGTCGACCTCCCACAGGGCCGGCTCGGCCGCGAGGTCGGTGATCGCGTGCGTCGCCGCGATCGCCAGCCGAGTCGCGATGAGCACCGCGCGGTCTGTCCCGACGCCGGTGTCCGCGTCGTCGTCGCGCGTGGGTTCGGTGACGAAGATGACGTCGACGTCGCTGACGTAGTTGAGCTCGCGCGCACCGGCCTTGCCCATCGCGATGACGGCGAGCGGGGTCGCGGCGACGTCGGCCGCGGGGAACGGGACCTCGCGCCGGGCGACGTCGACCGCCGTATGCAGTGCGGCACCGGCCAGCAGGGTGCAGCACGTCGAAGAGCGCGATCTGGGCCAGGTGTCGGCGGTACCGGACGCGCAGCCGGAGTCGGGCGTCCTCCCCGATCGTGCCGTCGACGGCCTCGGCGAGGGACGCCTCGTACGCCTCCTGCGTCCACGGCGCCGTCACCGGGTCGAGCAGCAGCGCGGTCTCGGCCGGACGACGGAGCAGGAACTCCCCCAAGCCGACCGAGGCACCGAGGAGCCGGACCAGGCGCTCGGTCGCGGCCTCGTCGGCCAGGACCGGCCGGACCTGGTCCGGGGCACGCTCGAGCAGCCGCTCGAGCGCGCGCAGCGCGCCGTCCGGGTCGGCCGTCGACTCCCACAGGGCCGGGGCGTCGCTGACCGGCACCCGCACGTCAGGGCCGAACCGTGCCTCCAGGCCGGCGATCCGTTCCAGGCTCTCCGACAGCTCCGCGAAGCCCAACCGGGCCATCTCGGAACGGGACGCCGAGGTTGGTGTCGAGCTCGAAGGGCGTGACCTGGTCGCGGTACGCCTTCCACTCCTGGCGCTTGTTGAGCAGGACGTAGTTGAAGACCTGCTCGCCGAGCGTCTCCGCCACGAGCTCGGAGTCCTCCATGAGGCCGAGGGCGTGGTCGAGGCTCGCCGGGAGCTGCTTGTAGCCCAGGGCGCGGCGCTCGGCGTCGGACAGGCTCCAGACGTTGTCCTCGGCCTCCGGCGGGAGTTCGTAGCCCTCGTCGATGCCCTTGAGCCCGGCCGCGAGGAGCAGCGAGTACGCCAGGTACGGGTTCGCGGCGGAGTCGACGGCACGCGGAGCAGCGCCGACCGGTTGTTGTGGCCCCAGGTGACGAACGAGGGGGCCTCGTCGCCGCCCCAGAGGCGCTTGTACGAGTTCACGAACTGGTTCGTGACCGCGGTGATCTCCGGCGCGTGGCGGAGGACGCCCGCGATGAAGTGCTTCGCGGTCTGCGAGAGCTGGTACTCGCCGCCCGCTTCGTAGAACGCGTTCTGGTCGCCCTCGAACAGCGACACGTGCGTGTGCATGCCGGAGCCGGGCTGCCCGGAGATCGGCTTCGGCATGAACGTCGCGTAGACGCCCTGCTCGATCGCCACCTCCTTCACGACGGTGCGGAACGTCATGATGTTGTCCGCCATCGTCAGGGCGTCGGCGTACCGGAGGTCGATCTCGTTCTGACCGGGGCCGGCCTCGTGGTGGCTGAACTCGACCGAGATGCCGAGGTCCTCGAGCATCCGGACGGACCGGCGGCGGAAGTCGTGCGCGCTGCCGCCGGGGACGTTGTCGAAGTAGCCGGCGCGGTCGACGGGCTGCGGGCCGCCGTCCTTCCAGTCACGGCTCTTCAGCAGGTAGAACTCGATCTCGGGGTGCGTGTAGAACGTGAAGCCGCGGTCGCTCGCCTTCGCCAGCGTGCGCTTGAGCACGTTGCGGGGGTCGGCGACGGCGGGCTGCCCGTCGGGCGTCGTGATGTCGCAGAACATCCGCGCGGTCGGGTCGATCTCTCCTCGCCACGGCAGGATCTGGAACGTCGAGGGGTCCGGGTGCGCGAGCACGTCGGCCTCGTACGAGCGGGTCAGGCCCTCGATCGCGGAGCCGTCGAACCCGATGCCCTCGGCGAAGGCGCCCTCGACCTCGGCCGGGGCGATCGCCACCGACTTCAGCGTCCCGATGACGTCCGTGAACCAGAGTCGGATGAACTTGATGCCGCGCTCCTCGATGGTGCGGAGCACGAAGTCCGTCTGCTTGTCCATTGACGCCCTTTCCGTGGAGCAGTTGGGATGCTCAGCCTATTGGTCTTCGTCGTCCCAACGCTCGTTGTTCGCCTCGATGCGGTCGAGGGCGTGTTGCGCCTCCTCGCGCGTCTCGAACGGGCCGATGCGGTCGCGCTGCGGGGACTGCGGGCCCTGCTCGACCGCGTGCGTCTTCTCGTTGAACCACCACTGGGACTCGATGCGTTCGTCGCTCATGGCGCCACCGTACCCACGCGCGGCCCGGGTGGGCCGGGCGCGGCGGCGCGCGGCTGCGCGGCCGCGCGGCGCGGCTGCGCATGGCCTGGGGGGTTTCGGGCTGAGCGACACCTCACGCCGTCTGCGCGACGTGAGGTGTCGCTGCGCCCGTGAGGTCGGTGCCGCTCCGGCAGATCGGAGCGGCACCGCCGCGCCCCGCACCCATGGCGACCACCTGGAGGCCCGGTGCCGGCCGGCCGGACCGGCACCGGGCCTCCAGGCGGTCGCTTCCCGACCACGCCGGTCGGGACGGCCCCGCGCGCTCGGGTGCGCGTCCCGAGACGCGCGCTGGCGGACGGGACTCGCCTCCTGGAGCGCGAGTCCCGTCCCCCAGCGCGAGTCTCACCCGGTCGCGCGGCAGGCGCGACGGGCGCGACGGGCGCGACGGGGGCGCGCCACGCGCGGATAGAGTGGTCGGCATGCCCCGGGACGCACACGGACACCTGACCCCCGGCCGGATCTCCCCGCAGCGGGCGGTGCCCCGGGAGATCGAGCGCCCCGAGTACGTCGGACGGGCCGAGCCGCACGAGCACGGCCTCGGCGACACGTACACCCCGGACGAGGTCGAGCGCATCCGGGTCGCCGGGCGGATCGCCTCGCAGGCGATCGACGCCGTCGGTGCAGCGATCCGCCCCGGCATCACCACCGACGAACTCGACCGGATCGGCCACGAGTACGTCGTCTCGCACGGTGCGTACCCGTCGACGCTCGGGTACCGCGGGTACCCGAAGTCGCTCTGCTCGAGCCTCAACGAGGTCATCTGCCACGGCATCCCGGACGACACCATGCTGCAGGAGGGCGACCTCGTCAACATCGACGTCACCGCCTACAAGGACGGCATGCACGGCGACACGAACCGCACGTTCATCGTCGGCGAGGGCTCGCAGGAGGTCCGTGACCTCGTCGACCGCACGCGGACCGCGCTCGAACGCGGCATCAAGGCCGTCGCCCCCGGCCGCCGGGTGAACGTGATCGGGCGGGCCATCGAGGCCTACGCGAAGCGCTTCGGCTACGGGGTCGTCCGCGACTACACGGGCCACGGGGTCGGACGCGCGTTCCACTCCGGCCTGATCATCCCGCACTACGACGCGCCCCACTACGACACGGTCATCGAGCCGGGCATGGTCTTCACGATCGAACCGATGCTCACGCTCGGCGGGATCGAGGCGGACATCTGGTCGGACGACTGGACCGTCTCGACGCGCGACAAGTCCTGGACCGCACAGTTCGAACACACCCTCGTCGTCACCGAGCGCGGCGCGGAACTCCTCACCGTCTCCTGAAAGGCACCATCCCCATGACCTCTCTCGCAGTCGGCGTCGACATCGGCGGTACGGGCATCAAGGGCGCGATCGTCGACGTGACGACCGGTGATCTCCAGACCGACCGGATCAAGAAGGCGACCCCTGAGGGCGGCAAGCCCCACGACATCGTCGCCGTGGCCAAGTCCATCCTCGACGAGCTCGCCCCCGGTGCGGACGTGCCGGTGGGGGTCTGCTTCCCGGCGATCGTCCGCGACGGCAAGACCATGTCGGCCGCCAACGTGTCGAAGAAGTGGATCGGGTTCGAGGCCGAGGCCCTCTTCGAGAAGGAGCTCGGCCGCTCCATCCACTTCGTCAACGACGCCGACGCCGCCGGGTTCGCCGAGCAGCAGTTCGGTGCCGCGAAGGGCAAGGAGGGCCTGGTGGTCGTCACGACGCTCGGCACCGGGATCGGCACGGCGCTCATCAACGACGGGGTGCTCATCGTCAACTCCGAGCTCGGGCACCTGGAGATCGACGGGCACGACGCCGAGTCGCGGGCCTCGTTCGCCGCGAAGGAGCGGGACGAGCTGAGCTGGAAGCACTGGGCGAAGCGGCTGCAGAAGTACTACTCGACGCTCGAGGCGCTGCTCTCCCCCGAGCTCTTCGTCGTCGGGGGCGGGGTGTCGAAGCACCACGAGGAGTTCCTCCCCCTGCTCGACCTGCAGGCCGGGATCATCCCCGCGACCCTGCGCAACAACGCGGGCATCATCGGCGCCGCGACCCTGGCCGCACGGTCGCAGCAGCGCTGAGCGCGGGCGCGGACGCGGGTCGCGCGCCGAACGCGCAGGACACGCCGCGCGCGGTGCGCCGAACGGGCGGTACCGGTCGGGGACGGGCGTCGAGCGCGACAGAAGTGGCACGCTCGGCGACCCGGTGCAGGCACCGGCGCGCACGGCCGGTAGACAGTGCCGAGGAACGTCCGGGCTCCACAGAGCAGGGCGGTGGGTAACACCCACCCGGAGCAATCCGCGAGACAGTGCCACAGAAAGCAGACCGCCGGCGGCGACGTCGGTAAGGGTGAAACGGTGGTGTAAGAGACCACCAGGGGTCCGGGTGACCGGATCCGCTCGGTAAACCTCGCCCGGAGCAAGGTCAGACAGAGGACGACGAGGCTGCTCGCTGAGTCCTCGGGTGGACCGCTGGAGGCCGACGGCAGGACAGAACCCGGCGTACGGCCGGCCCGTTCGCACACAGACCACACAGGACGTGCGCATGCGCGCACATGACGGACGGGAGGCACGGTGCCAGCTGGCACCGTGCCTCCCGTCCGTCGCGTGGTCGCGCTGGCTACAGGCCGGACTCGGCGGTCCGCACCAGGATCGCGTCGCTGTCCGGGCAGAGCACGACGTCGTCGGGCGCGGCCTGACGGATGGTCTGCAGGTCCGAGTTGGTGAGCGTCACGCCGGACGCCGTGGACACGCCGCCCTGCAGCAGGGAGGCGCCGAAGCCGTAGCGTGCCCGCTGCCGGTCGTACAGGGCGAGCAGGTCGGCGGGGACCTTCGCAGCGACCGCGGCACGGCTCTGCACCGCGGCGTCGCGGTCGGCCTCGACGCGGGCGATCTCGGTGTCGCGCTCGGCGACAAGGGTGGCGCGCGAGGCCTCGACGTCGGCGAGCTGTGCCTCGATGTCGCCGACCCGGGCGCGGTGCACGTCGAGCTGCTCCATCACCTCGAGCCCATCTCGCTCTGCAGACCGGCGGCGTCCTTCGCGTTCGAGACGTTCTGCAGCATGGTGGTGTCGCGCGTGATCCGGGCCTGCGCGGTCGCGGTGTCCGACTCGAGCCGGGCGAGGTCGCGCTCGGCGTCCTCGACCCGGCCGGTCGCGGCGGCGAGCTCGGCGCGGAGTCCGGCGGCGGTGGTGCCGAGCTCGGTCAGCCGGTCACCCTTCTGCAGGGCGGTGATGCGGTGCGTCAGGCGCGTGACGTCGTTGTCCAGGCGCTGGAGGTGGGGTGGTGGGGGCGACCGGGTCGGCCGCGGGCAGGACGGCGAAGTCCCACGGGTCGGTGCGGAGCTCGCTGACGGTGACGCGGACCCCGGCGGCGCGCCGGAGCTGCTCGGCGGCGACGTCGAGCCAGAGCCACTCGGTGGCCCAGTGCGAGGTGTCGACCAGGGCCGGACCGTCGCCGAGCAGTGCCTGTTCGCGGAACTCGGACGCGGGGTGGTGCCGGAGGTCGCTCGTGACGTAGACGTCGGCGGTCCGGACTGCCGGGTTGCCGAGCAGTGAGTCCCCCGCGCCGGCGCAGAGCGCGACGGTGCGCACCGGCCGGTCGAAGTCGCCGGAGACCCGGACACCGGTGGCGGTCGGCGGCAGCAGGTCGACGAGGGCGCGGGCGAGCGCACCGAGGGTCGTCGGCACGGGCAGGGTCCCGACGCGGCCGAGGCCCGTCGCGGGGTCGGCACCGGGTTCGAGCGGACGCTGGTCGACCAGTCCGAGTCGGTCGGCGAGCACCGCCGAGGTGCCGGTCGTCACGACGTCGGCGTTGGTGTGTGCCGCGAGCAGGGCCGTGCCGCCGCGGACGACGGTCGCGAGGACGTTCCCCTTGACGGTCGACTCGTCGATGGTCGTCACGCCGCGCAGGAGCAGGGGGTGGTGCGTGAGGAGCAGGTCGGCGCCGGCCTCGACCGCCTCATGCGCGGTCGCGGGCACGGCGTCGACGGCGAGGTGCACGTGCTCGATCGTCTGGTCGGCGCGGCCGGAGACGAGTCCGACGCTGTCCCAGGACTCCGCTCCCGCGGCGGGCCACAGGTCCTCGATCACGGCCTGGAGTTCGCGGAGCGTCGGCATCCCGTCAGTCTACCGAGCGCGCTGGCGGCCGAGCGCCGGGACCCGGGCAGGCACGGGCGCCTGGGTCATCGGCGGCCGAACAGCCCGAGGAGCCGGGCGACGAACCGGGACCACCAGCCCGGGCGGGCGTCGGACGCCTGCTCGTCGACCGTGGCGTCGGACGCTTCCGGTGCGGCCGGCAGCGCGACCGCCTCGGGCAGGACGACGGGTGTGCTCGCCGTCATGCCGGCGTGGGCCGTGAGCGCGGCAGCGAAGGCGGCGCGGTCGATCACGGTGGGACCGGTCGCGGGCTGGACGAGCGGGGTCGGGCGGGTGTTCGCGGACACCGGGCTGACCACGGGCAGCGACAGCACCGGGCGCACGGGCTCGGCTGCCGCGGCGACCGACCGGCCGGTCGAGACGTGCGCGGACACGGTCGGCGCGACGACGGCTCGCGCGTCCGGACGGGCCGGGGCGTCGCGGAGGGGCGTCGGGACGGGCGCGGTCGCGGCGCGACGGGCGGCGGCGCGGTCACGGCGGTCTGCCTCGGCAGCGGCGTCGGCGAGCAGGTCGGCGAAGACGGTGTGCGCGAAGGCGCGGGCGGCCTCGACCTCGGCGTCGTCCAGGTGGGCGACGGTGGCCTCCCAGGCGGCGAGGCGGGCGAGGTCCTCGTCACGACGGCGGACCTCGTCCTCGAGCAGCACGATGCGCTCGACCGTGGTGCGTCCGGTGGCTGCGGAGAGCTCGACGGCCAGGTCCTCGATGCGCAGGGCGAGACGCTCCGGCGGCTCGGGGAACGACGGCGCGCAGGCGGCGACGTGGCGGGCACGGTCGCGGCGGCGGAAGGAGGTGGCTTCGGGTGCGACGGCAGCCTCGGCGGCGACGGTGGCCGGCGCCTCGTGGACCGGCTCCTCGTCGATCGGGTCGGGCTGGGTCGCCTCCGCGTCCGCCGGAGCCGTGTCGACCTCGATGTCCGGACG
Organism: Curtobacterium sp. Csp1; assembly: GCF_013347185.1. NCBI lineage: Bacteria > Bacillati > Actinomycetota > Actinomycetes > Micrococcales > Microbacteriaceae > Curtobacterium > Curtobacterium sp. Csp1. The sequence continues at coordinate 3,423,302 of NZ_CP054594.1, read as the reverse complement.
CTGCACGGGCCCGGTGACCGGCGGCACCACGAGGTCCGCGAGGTAGGGCGTGCGCGTCGCCGGCGCGTCCCGGAGCCACTCCTCGACCTCGCGACCGAAGGGGTCCACGAGGGGGGTGCGTGCGCCGGGCTGCGTCTCCATGTGACGAAGGATAGATATCACGCGGCCGTGAACGGCGGACATCCGCGGTGTGTCGCGGTTCACGGGCCTGCGGACGTGGTGTGCCAGCCCGGACGTGAGCGGCGTGTCGGAGCGCTCAGCAGCGCTCCTCGAACGCTGCCAGCAGCCGCCGGCCCTCGTCCCACCGATCGACGCCGCTCACGACGTTCACGTGCTGCCGGGCGCCCACCCGCAGCACCTCGGCACCGATGGCCGCCCCGAAGCCCGTCGCACGGTGCAGCGAGCAGTACGGGTCGTCGTCGCTCACGACGAGCGCGGTCGGCGTCGACACCCGGGCGGTCGGCGCACGGAAGCCCGCGGCGGCCGCGGGGAAGGACGGTGCGTCGGGGTCCGGCGGCGCCACGAGGAAGGCCCCGGCCACGCGGTCGCCGTGCGTCACGAGCCAGTCGGCGACCGCGAGCACGCCGAGGCTGTGGGCGACGAGGACCGGCGGCCGACTCGTGGACGCCACGGCGCGCGACAGTGCCTGCGACCAGTCGGCCGGGTCCGGGTCCGACCACGACGTCGGCGCCGTGCGGACCGCCTCGACCCCGGGCTCGGCCTGCCATCGCGACTGCCAGTGTTCGGGGCCCGAGTCCCAGATGCCCGGGACGATCACCCACGGGTGCCGCTGCGGGCTGCCCTCGCTCCGGGCCGACGGCCGTGGTGCTGCGTTCACCCGGGCAGCGTAGCGAGACCCTGGGTCTCAGCGCTGGAGTGTGTCGCGCGGGTACTCACCGAAGCGCTGGTGGTACGCGGCGGAGAACCGACCGAGGTGCGCGAAGCCCCAGCGCACGGCGACCTCGGCGACCGTCAGCTGCCCCGGGGCCCCGCGCAGCAGTTCCTCGCGGACGCGGTCCATCCGGACGCCGCGGAGCATCGCGTTCGGCGCCGTGCCGACCCGTGCTCGGCGACGTCCGTGGTCGAGATCGGGGTGTGGGCGAACGCGTGCATGTACTCGATCGCCGTCCGGACACGCCAGCTGCCGGTGCGGGAACGTGTGCAGCATGGCGAGTGCGGTCGCGCGGGCGGTCTCGGCCATCGCGATCGGCGACACCGGGCCGCTGCCGAGGATCGTCGATGCGGCGCGCTGCACCTGCGCGTTCCAGGTCTGCAGGTCCTCCCGCCGCGGACGCGCTGCCTGGTCGAAGACGAGCGGTCCGGCAGAACCGCCGTGGACCTCGGAGGCGACGCCCTCGAGGAACCGCTTGTCGAAGTGCACCAGGCTCTGCCGGACGTCCTGCAGGTCGAAGGCGAAGGGGCCGTCCGTCGGGAACACCACGGGCGTCCCGGGGCCGTAGCGGACCTCGTCCTGGCCGGAGCCGATGACGCCCCCACCCTCCGACGTCCAGACGACCACGTACTCGTCCCCGGACGATGCCTGCCCCGCCGCACGGGCGTCGAACACCGTCGAGCGGAAGGACATGACGTCGTCGCCCACGACCCGGAAGCGGTACGAGAACGGCCGGTCGGTGTGCCCGCCGACGAAACCGGCCCCCTCGTACGCCTGCCCGAACATGTCGAGTGCGGCACCGAGATCGGTGCCGGCGGTCTCGAACCGGGTGCGCGGGTCGATCGGGGTGTCGATGCTCATCGCATCCACCGTCCCACCGGCACCGTCCGACGGCCCGCGTGGCGGCGACGGGTGCGCATGGCGGCTCCGCCGGTGCGCAAACCGGATGACCGGGTGCCGTCCGGACAGTCGGTCGAGGGTCGGGGCCGTCCGGGATCCGACAGTCAGGACCCCGTCGTCAGTGCCGGTCGCGCCGCGCGGTCCACCGGTTCTCGTCGCCGACCCGCTCGTAGCGCAGGTCCTCGACGACCATCTGGACGAGCGCGAGCCCGCGGCCGCTCTCGGCGAGCCCCTCGGGCAGGTGCGCCTTCGCCGGGTCGACCGGCACGGGGACCCCGTCGTCGGTCAGGTGGACACGGACCTCGGAGGGACGACGTTCGAGGCGAGCTCCACGAGCGCGAGCTCGAGCGCCATGCGGTCCTCCGCCGACACGTCGGGTTCGCTCGCCCAGACGTCGGCGAGGAAGGTGTGCACCGCCGTGACGTCGTCCGGCGGACACGCGAGGTCGAGGACGTGCCCGCGCATGGCCAGGGTCATGCCCAGTTCGTCACCGCGGCGTCCCCGTCCGGGTACGTCCGCAGGATCTTGTCGATGTTCGAGAGCTTCAGCACCATCTGGACCTGTTCCGACGGAGCCGCCAGCCGCAGGTCACCCCCGGCCTGCCGCGCGGTCTTCAGGCAGCCGACCAGGGCGCCGAGGCCGGACGAGTCCATGAACTCGACGCCGGACAGCTCGACGACCAGACGCGAACGCCCGCCCTCGACCACCTTGGCCACCGTCTCACGGAACGCACCGGCGCTCACCATGTTGAGCCGGCCGCTGCATTCGAGCACGGCGGTGTCCGCCGTTGCCTCGTGTACGACGATGTCCATGCAGGTGTCCCTCCTGATCACTGCGGGTGCAGCTTGCAACCTACCGGGTACCGTCCGTCAGGTGTTCCGGCCTCGCCGGGTGGCGACGACCTGGACGACGCGCCGAGCACGCCGGCCAGCGGGGTCCCGAGCCCGCCGAGACCGAACGTCAGGCCGCCCTGCAGCGCCGCGGCCGTCCCGGGGTGCGCCGCACCGACGTGCTGCGTCCGCGTCATCGCCGCGGGCAGGACGAAGCCCCAGGCGCCGGTCACGACCGCGAGCCCGCACCACACCGGCACCGGCCCGGCACCGGTGAGCGCCGCGACGAGCACGACCGTGCTGCCGACGGTGCCGACGAGCAGCCCGACGGTCAGCAGGGTGTCCTCGGAGACACGGCCGACGACCCGGCGGAACACGAGCGTCGTGACGACCATCATCGTGGCGTTGGTCGCGAACACGAGGGTGTACAGCTGCTCGGAGAAGCCGTACTGCCGCTGGAAGACGAACGAGCTCGTCGCGATGTAGGCGAAGAACCCGATCGTCGAGAGCACCCCGGTCAGGACGTACGCGCGGAACCGCCCGATCGCGAGCAGGTCCCGGATCCGCCGGCCGTTGTCGCGGAAGCCGGTGCCCCCGCGGGACGCCGGGGGCAGCGTCTCGCCGAAGCGCAGCACGACGGCCGCCGCGCGACCCGACGGTGAGCACGGCTCCCCCGGCCAGCGGCGCGACGACCGGTCCGAGGGCGTTGATCGCCGCGAGGGTCCCGAACACCTTCGCCGTGCGGGCCCCGGTGGTGGTGTCCGACACCATCGCGCGTCCGGCCACCGCCGCCGCGGCCCCGGCGAGGCCCTGCAGGACCCGGGCAGCGACGAGCGTGCCGACGTCCGGCGCGACCGCGCAGCCGACCGACGCCAGGGCGAACGCCGTCGTCCCGACGAGCAGGAGCGGTCGCCGTCCGATCCCGTCACTGACCGGTCCGGCCAGGAGCTGCCCCACCGCGAACGCGACGAGGAACGCGGTGAGCGAGAGCTGCACGACACCGGGCGTCGTCCCGAGCTCGCGGGCGATCGCGGGGAGCGCCGGGATGTACATGTCCGTCGCGAACGGTGAGACGCCGACGATCAGCGCGAGCGGCACGATCGGCGGCAGCACCGCTCCGGTGGTCGGTCGGGTCCCCCTGCGCTCCGTCGTCACCCGCGCAACGCTACGCGCCCCGGATCGATTCGACAGTGCGACCGCGGCGGGTGGGTGGTGACCCCACGACGGACGGGAGGCACGTGGCGGGTCCGCCACGTGCCTCCCGTCCGTCAGGGGGTCGCGATCGCGACCCGCGGGGTCACCCGGTGTTCTGCAGGCCGTCGGGTCGGTGCTGCCGGAGGTGCGGATCGCCCGCAGCGCGCGGAGCTGCAGGTGCGACAGGGCGTCGACGTACGGGCTGCGCAGGCGGACGGCGCGGGCGAGCACGGGCCGGTCCTCGAGGACGTCGCTCCCGCCCGAGACCCGGAGCACCCAGTCGCGGGTGCGGAGCATCTCGTCGAGGACCTTCGCGGCGAGGTCGTCACGGTCGGCGAGCTCGAGGTACCGTCGGGCGATCTGCTCGTCGGTCTTCGCGAGCGACATCTCGACGTTCTTGATCATCGCGCCGAACAGCGGCCACTCGGCGTACGCCGTCCGGAGCAGCTCGACGTCGCCGACCGCTTCGAGCGCGGAGCCGAGGCCGTACCAACCGGCGAGGTTGATCCGGGCCTGCGTCCACGAGAACACCCACGGGATGGCGCGGAGGTCCTCGAGCGACTCGACGCTCAGGCCACGGCGGGCCGGGCGGGAGCCGAGGGGCAGGAGGCCGATCTCCTCCATCGGGGTGACCCGGGCGAACCAGGGCGCGAAGCCGTCGGCCTTGACGAGGTCGTGGAACGCGGTCCGCGACACGTCGTCGAGCTGCTGCGCGAGGTCGGCGAACCGGGTCGCCGCGGCGGCGGTGCGGTCCTCGTTCGAGGGCGACGACGCGAACAGCGTGGCCGAGGCCATCTGCTCGAGGTGCCGCGCGGCGATGTCCTGGTCGCCGTACTGGGCGAAGATGACCTCGCCCTGCTCGGTGAGCTTGAGTCGACCGTCGATCGACCCCGGCGGCTGGGCGAGGACGGCTTCGTTCGCCGGTCCGCCGCCACGGCCGAGCGAGCCACCGCGGCCGTGGAACAGCGTCAGCTCGACGTCGTGGTCGCGTGCCCAGTCGGCGATGCGGGCCTGCGCGTCGTACAGCGCGAGGTTCGCCGAGACCGGGCCGACGTCCTTCGACGAGTCGGAGTAGCCGAGCATGACCTCGAGCTTCCTGCCCGTCGCGGCGAGCCGGCGCTCGAACGCCTCGGTGTGCACGGCCTCGTCGAGGATGTCGACGCTCGCGTGCAGGTCGGCGAACGTCTCGAAGAGCGGGATGACGTCGAGCACGGGTGCTGCCTCGACCGATCCGAGGGCCGCGACCGCGAGCTCGTGGACGTTCGCCAGGTCCTGGGCGGACTGCGTGAACGAGACGATGTAGCGGTCGGCGATCGTGCGGAAGACCGCGAGGACCGCTCAGCTCGCCGCCGGCGCGGATCTCGGCGAGGGCCGTGCGGTGCACCTGCGAGTGCTGGCGGACCTCGAGCTCGGCGAGGTGGAACCCGAAGGTCTCGACCTGCCAGACGAGGTTCTGCAGTTCGCCGTTCGCGGTGCGGGCGGCACCGGCGGCGACGAGCGAGGCCTGGATGACGCGCAGGTCCGCGAGCAGTTCCTCGGGTCCGGCGTAGGCCATGCCGTCCTGCCCACGGCGCGTGGCGCGGATGCGGGCGGCGACGAAGAGCAGCGCTCGACGGTGGGTCTCGTTCGGGGCGCGCACCCCGATGCGCTCGGCGACGGCGGGGTCGAGCGACTCCTGCGCGGCGACGAGGGCCTGGAGCCCGGCGTCCGCCGGGGTCTCGGCGGCGTCGAGCGTCAGGGCGGCACCGATGCGGGTGGCGGCGCGGGCGAGCCCGAGCAGGATGTGCTCGGCGGCGATGTCCGCGGCCTGCCTGGTGACCTCGGCGGTGACGTGCGGGTTGCCGTCGCGGTCGCCGCCGATCCAGGTGCCGAACCGCACGAACGCCGGTGCCGTGACGGGCACGCTGCCGGCGTCCTCGCCGAGCAGCCGGTCGTCGAGCAGTCGGTAGACCTGCGGCACGATCTCGAACAGCGTCTGGTCGAACACGCTCATCGCCGTGCGGACCTCGTCGAGCGGGGTCGGCCGGGTCGTGCGGAGCGGCGAGGTGCGGAGGAGCGTCGTGATCTCCTCGAGCAGCCGGCGCTCGTTCTCGGCGCGGGCGGTGGCGTTGCGGGCCGCGTCGCGCTCGTCGATCAGGTCGGTGATGCGCCGGACGGCCGTGGTGACGGCACGGCGGCGGGCCTCGGTGGGGTGGGCGGTGAGCACCGGGTGGAACCGGAGGTCACGGAGCCGCGCGGCTGCCTCGTCCGCGCCGACCTGCTCGACGAGGGACGCGTAGGTGGCGGGGAACGAGTCACCAGCGACACCGCCGTCGTCGCCCCGGGCACGCAGCACGCGCACGCGGTGGTGCTCCTCGGCGAGGTTCGTCAGGTGGAAGTACGTCGTGAAGGCCTGGGCCACGGCCTCGGCACGCTCCGCCGACATCCCCGCGACGATCCGTTCGGCCCGGGCGGCACCGTCGGTGTCGGACCCCTCGTACGCGCCGATCACGGCGGCACGCAGGTCCTCCACGTCGTGCAGGAGTCCGTCTCCACCGGTCTCCCGCAGCACCCGCCCGAGCAGGTTGCCGAGGTACCGGACGTCCGCGCGCAGGTCGCTGTCGACCGCTCCGCTGACGTCGTCCCGTGCGCGCCCGTGGCGCGTCGATCCGTCGATCGCCGTCATGGGTTCCTCTCACGTCCGCCGGGAACGCGGCCCGGGTCCCCAGCAGCGTACCGGCGCGGACACGACCGTGACGACGACCGTCCGGACGGTCCCCGCGTCGGGCTCAGGCGGTCGCCGCGGGCAGGCCGTGGCCGATCGACCGCAGCACGGCGCGGTCGAGTGCGGCGGCCATCTCGACCTCGGCCAGGACGGCGTCGCGCTCGGCGACCGTCCACGGTGCGGCGTCGAGCTCGGCGCGGTAGGTCTCCTGGAACGCGGCCGGGTCGGCGACCTGGTCGAAGATCGTGAACAGGACGCCGTTCGTGTCGAAGCCGAACCGCTCCTCGAGCAGCGCGGCGAGGGTCGGACCCCCGCTGAGGTCGCCGAGGTAGCGCGTGTAGTGGTGCGCCACGAACCCGCCCGGCGAGGTCGCGGCGACCTCGTTGAGCCGCCGGACGTACGCGGTCGTCGCGGCGGTCGGGCAGCACAGCTCCGACCAGTCCGGACCGACGAGGTACTCCAGGTCCGCGGTGATCGCGGGCAGCCGGGTGAGCTGGTTCGTGACGAAGGGCGCCGCGACGGGGTGGTCGACCATTCGCTCGGCGGCCCGTTCGAGGGCGGCGTAGACGTGGGCGTACTGGCCGAGCAGGTCGGCGTAGTCCGCGACGTCGCACTCCCCCGCGAACAGGCCCTGTGCGCCGGACGCAGCCGCCCCGGATGCGGCCGCGTCCGAGCGACCCGCCCGCCGCCGCAGCAGCTCGGAGAACGTCGTCACGGTCGCACCCATGAGGTAAGGCTAACCTCAGTGCTCGGAACGTCAAGCAGTCGACTGACAGGAAGTCCCCCGATGAGCTCCAAGCCCCAGCGCCCGCAGCACGTCTTCGTGGTCGAGCGCACCGAGCGGCTCACGCCGCACATGGTCCGTGTGCACCTCGGCGGTCCGGCGTTCGCGGACTTCGTCGCCGCCGCCGACCCGGAGCGGCTCGCGTCGACGGACCGCTATGTGAAGCTGCTGCTCCCCGCACCCGGCTCCGACCTGCGGCCGCCGTACGACCTCGACGCACTCCGGGCGACGCTGCCGAAGCACGAGCTGCCCGCGCGCCGCACCTACACCGTGCGGGCGGTCGACCACGACGCCGGCACCATCGCGGTCGACTTCGTGGTGCACGGCGACGAGGGGCGCGCCGGCCCCTGGGCCGCCACGGCGCGGCCGGGCGACCTACTCGCGCTCTCCGGCCCCGGCGGCGGCTACGCGCCGTCCACGGACCCCGCCGTCACGCACGTGCTGCTCGGCGACGACAGCGCGCTCCCGGCGATCGGCTCCGCCCTGGAGGCGCTGCCCGCCGCCGCCACGGGCGTCGCCCTGGTCGAGGTGGCCGGGCCCGCTGACGAGCAGCCGCTCGCCCACCCGGCCGGGCTCGACCTGCGGTGGCTGCACCGCGACGCCACCGGCGCCGAGCCGGGCACGCTCCTGCTCGCGGCGACCCGGGAGCTGCCCCGTGCCTCCCGGCCGGTCCAGGTGTTCGCGCACGGTGAGCGGACCGCGGTCAAGGCGATCCGTCGACTGCTGCAGGACGAGTGGGGACTCGAGAAGGCGGACCTGTCGCTGTCGGCGTACTGGGCGCTCGGGCGGGCGGAGGACCGGTTCCAGGAGGAGAAGCGCGAGCCGGTCGGGGTGATCTTCGACTGACCGCAGGCGCGGGCGACCCGGTGGCCGCCGGCGGGGTCGGTGGCTGCCGGTAGCGTCCGGCGGGTGAGCACCTCGTCTGCGGCCCGCTGCTGCGTCACCGGGTGCGGTCGCCCCACGGCACCCGGCACGCAGGGCGTGCTGCCGCTCTGTCCGGAGCACCTCGGGCTGGCGGCCGAAGCCGTCGAGGCCGGCGCTGCGTCCGGAGCCGCGTCCGGTCTGGTGTCCGGTGTGGAGGACGTGCTGCCGGGGCCGTGCCCGGCGTGCGGGTCGCGGCTCGGCGTGCGGTACGCGTCGGGGATGCTGTGCGCCGTGTGCGAGTGGCGCTGGGGCGAGGTGCCCGACGGCGACCTCGCACCGCCGCGCGTGGACGTCGTCTACTACCTGCGGCAGCGCGACGACTTCGGCGACCGGATCAAGATCGGCACGACGGCGAACCCGCGGCAGCGGCTCGCGGCGGTGCCGCACCAGGAGCTGCTCGCGTTCGAGCGCGGCGACCGGACGCTCGAGCGGCGGCGGCACGCGGCGTTCGCGGCGGACCGCTTCGCCGGGACCGAGTGGTTCCGGACCACGCCGGCGCTCCTCGACCACGTCGACGTCGTCGCGGCGGGCGTGCCGGACCCGTGGGTCCTGCACGCCCGCTGGCGGAGCGAGGCGCTGGCGCTGCGGGGCTGAGGCCGCCGGTCCTCCGTCTCGGACGGGTGGGCGGGGTCAGGCCGCGGTGGCGGCGCTCCGGGCGCGGTCGGCGGCCGGGTCGTCGCGCAGGAAGCGGTCGGCCGTGCGGAGCGAGAGCGCCATGATGGTCAGCGCCGGGTTCGCGATGACCGCGCTCGGGAACACCGAGTTGTCGCAGACCCACAGGTTCGGCACGTCCCACGAACGCCCGGCCGGGTCGACGACCGAGCTCCCGGCGTCGAGGCCCATCCGCGCGGTGCCGATCGTGTGCGCGGTGCGCTCGAGCACCCGGACGTCGGTGCCGCCGGCCGCCTCGACGATCGCGGTCATCGTCCGGACGGCGTGCGCCCGGATGGCGTCCTCGTTCGCACCGGGCGAGAAGGTCACGCGCGCCCGCGGGACCCCGTGCTCGTCGAGCTCGTCGGACAGCACGAGCCGGTTGTCGTCGTACGGCAGGCACTCCGCGTTGATGCCGACGCCGGCCGTCCTCGGGTAGTCCCGCATCGCCCGGACGAGCTCGGCGCCGCGCAGCCCGCCGCCACGCACGAGCGTGGTGGCGAACGTGAGCGGCTGCACGCCGAGGGACTGGATGAGGTAGCCGCCGGCGAAGTCCGCGTCGGCGGGTCGGACGAAGTCCTCGGTGATGATCGACGACGGGTAGCCGCGGTACGAGCGCATCGACTCGTCGAAGGTCGCCCAGACCTGCGTCGCGCCGTGCGCGGTGAAGTTCCGCCCGACCTGGCCACTGCTGTTCGCGAGCCCGGTGTGGAGCAGGAGCCGCGGGGTCTCCACGCCGCCCGCAGCGAGCACCAGGGAACGGCACCGCTGCCGGCACTCCTGCCCGTCGCGGGTGTACAGCACCGCGCAGACCCGCCCCTCGGCGTCGAGCTCGATGCCGTGCACGAACGACTCGGGGCGGATCTCGGCCCCGAACGCCACGGCCGCGGGCAGGTACGTCGTGTCCATCGACACCTTCGACCCGTTCCGGCAGCCCTGGTGACACGAGCCGCACGACACGCAGGCCTGGCGGAGGCCGTGGTGCTCCTGGACGCGGTCCTCGGTCGTGAGTGCGACGGGGGCGTCGGTCGCGGTGATGCCGAGCGCCTCGGCGCCGCGGACCATCATGTCCGACGAGGCGTTCCGCGGCGGCGGACCCATCAGGTAGCGGCGCTCCGGGTCCCACGGGTAGTGCGCGGGACCCGCGACGCCGACCTCGTGCTCGACGCGCTCGATGTAGGCGGTGAGCTCGGCGTGGTCGACCGGCCAGTCCTCGCCCTGCCCGCTCTCGGTGCGCAGGCGCAGGTCGTGGACGCTCGGCCGGGGCGTGAAGGCACCCCAGTGCAGGGTCGACCCGCCGACGCCGGTGCCGCTGTTGTTCGGACCGAACGCGGTCGGTGCGGACCCGCCGCTGATCCGCTCGTCCATCCAGTTGATGTCCGCCGGGGCCTCGACCTCGTCGGGCAGGTGGTCCTCGGGCTCGGTGTTGCGGCCGGCCTCGAAGGCGACCGCCGACCACGACCACGTCCACGACCTCGTCGTCCGGGTACCGGCGCTGTGCGTCGAGTCTCATCGTGCTGTTCCCTCCGGTTCCCATGCTTCCCGTTGCCCGGCTCCGAGCAACTGGAAGCCCTGCTTGCGGACGCCGTCGCCACCGTTGGCGAAGCCGTCGTAGTCGATGTCGGACATGGTCGCGGGGTGGGCGAGCCACTGCTTGACCAGGTCCACCCCGGCGTCCTCGAACCACGTCCGGAGCTGCCCGGCGTCGAGCGGACCGTCGGAGCGCAGTCGTCCGGCCGCGGCGTCCTCGAGCGCCGCGGGCAGGTCACCGGAGTCGGCGATCGGCGCGAGCACGTCGAGGGCGGCCCGGTAGGCGTCGGCGTCCGTCAGCATGCCGTCGGCGCGCCACCCGTCCCCCTGACCCGCGGCGAGCTGGGCGTCCAGGCGCAACGCGAGGTCGACCTGCTGCGGACCCGGCTGCGGGACGACGACGCGGGCGACCGCGCGGAGCGTGTCGAGCTGCCGGGCGGTCAGGGCGCGGGGTTCCGTCGCGGGGTCGTCCGGCAGTGCGCGGACGGCCAGGACCCCGCGTGTTCGGGCGCTCACCCGCGGCGACGCGAGCACCCGGGCGGTGTCGGCGGGGACGACCGGGGACGGCGCGACCCGGCGCGACCAGAACTCGCGGACGACGGCGGCCACCTCGACCGGGCGCTCCCACGGCAGCAGGTGGGCGGCGCCGTCGACGACGTGCAGCTCGGCGGCGGGCCAGTGCGGCATCGTCAGGCGTCGCTGGGCGTCGGCGTCCAGGTCGCCGTCCTCGGCACCGGCCAGGACGAGCGCCGGCGCGGGGTTGGGCTCGGCGTCGGCCGACCAGTCCTCACGGCTGCCGCGGAGCAGCCAGTCGCGCCAGGCCCGCGGGTCGGTGCGCTCGGCGTCGTGCACGGCCATCTCGTGCCGGTCCGGCGGCAGCGGTCGGATGCGTCCGTGCTCGGCCCAAGCGAGCATCGACTCCCGACGTTCCTCGGCCATCGGCTCGGGAGCGAGGGGCGAGGCCGCGAGGAGCACGACGGCGCGCAGCCCGAACAGGCCGTTCGCGCCGGAGAGCGTGCGGTCCGCGACCACCGTCGCGACCTTCCCGCCCATCGAGTGCCCCACCAGCGCCCACTCGGTGGCGCCGCTCGCGCCGATGGCCCGCTCGACCGCAACGGCCATCTCCTCGACGGTGGTCCCTGCGCTCGCGGGGCTGCGGCCGCAGCGCGAACTCCTCCGAACTCGACCCGAGGGCGTGGAGGCAGAACGCGGTCGCTGTCATCCTTCGTTCCTACCGGGGCGGAACGGCCGGACCCAGACTGGCGTACCCCGATCCTGTACCCCGTGCTGATCCTGTACCCCGCACTGGGTCCGGTCCCCGCGCTGGGTCCGGTCCCCGCGCTGGGTCCGGTCCCCGCGCCGGGCTGCGGTCAGTCGGTCGGGTCGCCCTCGTAGACCGACAGCAGCGCGCTGCACCGCCGACTCGACGCGGGCGCCCTCGACGAGGAGCGACAGGGCCTGAGCCACGTGGGCGGGCACCCCGGCGCGAGAGCAGAGCATCGTGAGGTGCGCCTCGAGCTCGGCGTGGCCGTTGATGAACGCGCAGCCGCGCCAGCCCTCGTCGGCGAAGCACTGCTCCAGGTAGCCGAACACCCCGAGGACCTCGTCCCGCGGGTCGTCGGAGGCCGCCGCGATCCCGTCGAGAGCGCGGCGCCAGGCTCCGTGCCACCGCTGCAGCACCGCGACGACGAGCGCACGCTTCGTCGGGTAGGCCGCGGTGAGCTCCGCACGGGTCAGCCCCGCCCGCTCCGCGACGTCGTCGAGGGTGACCGGGGTTACGCCGCGTTCGGTGAACAGGGCGTCGGCGGCACCGGAGGCCCGTCGCTGGACGGACGTCTCGCGGTCGGTCCGGACGAGGGTCGGGGTGACGGTGCTCATGCGCTCTCTGCTGGTCGACGGGGTTGGTTCGGGCGTTCGTGCGGGCTCGCCCGTGCGGTGAGCCTACTGACCGGGCAC
>NZ_CP054594.1:3247431-3410927 GCF_013347185.1 Curtobacterium sp. Csp1 | reverse complement strand
GTTGCGCGATACGAGCGTCGTAGGGACGGCCACCGGAACGGCCCCGCTGGATCTCACGCGAGATCGTCGACGGAGCCCGCCCCAGCATCTTCGCGATTGCACGAATCGACGTTCCCTGCCGCAATGCGGCAGTGATCATCATCCGTTCCCACGGCGACAAGAACCGTGAGGAAACATCCCGCAGCAAATACGCCGGCACCATGCCCCCACGCTGCCGCATCCACGTCCGCCCCTGCGACTGACCGGCCCCGATCAACTCTGCAGCGATCACCGTCGACGCACCCGACCGGATCGCCGACCAGAACACCTGCTGCTGCTCGCGAAGAAACACCCCACGCCACCACCTCGAACTCAAGGTGTTGCAACCACCCCCTGACGCCAAGCCGGGGAATGCGACGTCTTCTGCTCCATCGTCGCTTCGGAACCGTGCCCGTCCCGGAGCCGCGCCCGTGCCGGAACCGCGCCTGCCGCGTGTCAGCGCCGGACGAGCACCGTCCCCGCGATGCGGTCGTGCGCACCCCGGCTGTCCCGGTCGATGATGAGCGCCGGCACCACGATGCACAGCAGCAGCGTCCGGACCACCGGGCGCCACACACCCACGTACCCGCCGCGGATCGGCACGACCCGCAGCCCGACGCACAGGTGCCCGAACGACCCCGAGAACGTGCAGATGAACAGCACCTGCAGGACCGCGAAGATGGCGAGCTGGATCCAGGTGTGCGTGATGTCCCCGGACCCTGCGACCGGCGACCAGACACCGGTCACGAACGCCACGAGGTCCGCGAGCACACCGTCGATGAGCAGCGCGACGATGCGTCGGCCGATGCGACCGACGCTCCGCGGGCCCTCCTCCGGGAGACCGAGGTCCTTCCCGGGCCACCCGTCCGGGTGCGCGCCACCGGGGTTCGCGGCGGCGGCGGAGGGCGGAGTGGTGCTGGGAGCCATGCCTCCAGCGTAGGCGACCCCCGGGACGTAACACGCGCGAAACAATGCAGTCATGTCCGGGAAACTCGGTGTCAATAGCCTCGTCGGAGGGTGCACCCGGTGGCACTCGAAGACATCCCCCATACCCCCAGGAGATCGACACACATGTTCAGCGATTCCTCCGAGGTGCTCGCCTTCATCAAGGACACGGACGTCAAGTTCCTCGACATCCGGTTCACGGACCTGCCCGGTGTCCAGCAGCACTTCAACATCCCGGCGTCGACGGTCGACGAGGACTTCTTCTCCGTCGGCCAGCTCTTCGATGGTTCGTCGATCCGCGGCTTCGCGTCGATCCACGAGTCGGACATGCAGCTCATCCCGGACGTGACGACGGCGTACATCGACCAGTTCCGCGCCGAGCGCACGCTGATCATGATCTTCGACATCTACAACCCGCGGAACGGCGAGATCTACGGCCGTGACCCGCGCCAGGTCGCCAAGAAGGCCGAGAAGTACCTCGCCTCGACCGGCATCGCGGACACCGCGTTCTTCGCCCCCGAGGCCGAGTTCTACATCTTCGACGACGTCCGCTACTCGGTCACCCAGAACAAGTCGTTCTACTCGGTGGACTCCGAGGAAGGCGCCTGGAACACCGGCCGCGAGGAAGAGGGCGGCAACCTCGCCAACAAGACCCCGTACAAGGGCGGCTACTTCCCGGTCTCCCCGGTCGACAAGACCGCTGACCTGCGCGACGACATCACGCTCAAGCTGATCGAGGCGGGCTTCGAGCTCGAGCGCTCGCACCACGAGGTGGGCACCGGCGGTCAGCAGGAGATCAACTACAAGTTCGACACGATGGTCCACGCCGCGGACGACATCCTGAAGTTCAAGTACATCGTCAAGAACACGGCCGACCAGTGGGGCAAGGTCGCCACGTTCATGCCGAAGCCGCTCTTCGGCGACAACGGTTCGGGCATGCACACCCACCAGTCGCTCTGGAACGACGGCAAGCCGCTGTTCTACGACGAGAACGGCTACGGCGGCCTCTCCGACCTCGCGCGCTGGTACATCGGTGGCATCCTCAAGCACGCCCCGGCGCTGCTCGCGTTCACCAACCCCTCGATCAACTCGTACCACCGCCTGGTGAAGGGCTTCGAGGCCCCGGTCAACCTGGTCTTCTCGGCCGGCAACCGCTCCGCCGCGATCCGCATCCCGATCACGGGCACGAACCCGAAGGCCAAGCGCATCGAGTTCCGCGCGCCGGACGCCTCGGGCAACCCGTACCTCGCCTTCGCCGCGCAGCTGATGGCGGGCCTCGACGGCATCCAGAACCGCATCGAGCCGCACGAGCCGGTCGACAAGGACCTCTACGAGCTCCCCCCGGAGGAGGCCAAGGGCATCCCGCAGGTGCCGGGCTCCCTCGACGAGGCGCTCGAGGCGCTCGAGGCGGACCACGAGTTCCTCACGAAGGGCAACGTCTTCACCGAGGACCTCATCCAGACGTGGATCGACTACAAGCGCGAGAACGAGATCCTCCCGCTCGCGCAGCGTCCGCACCCGTTCGAGTACGAGCTGTACTTCGGCGTCTGATCCGCAGGTCCAAGGGCCCCGCACCGAGACTCGGTGCGGGGCCCTTCTGTGTGCCGGCGCTTACCGTCCGGCAGGTGGTACACGGAGGCGACCCAGCCTGGAGGCGCGGGGCGGCCTGGCGGACGCACGCCGCGCCTCCAGGCCGGTCGCCATGTGCGTTCCTGCCCATAGCACCCGTTATGGGATGCCGAATCGCGCATTGCAGGCCGGGAGGAACGACCCACCTTGCGCGGATCGGCCTCCCACGCGCGGAACGGCACCCGACGCGCGGGACGGCACCGCGCGCACCCCGCTCACCCCGCGCACCCCACGCAGACCAGCGCGCACGAAGACGGGGCCCGCGCCGGCCCGGCACGGGCCCCGTCTCGGGGCGGTGGACGCCTAGCGCGCCGTCGCCAGCACGTCGGCGGCACCCGCCGCGGGGCTCACGGGTGCACCCGTGACCGGCGTGGGACGTCCCAGGGAACGGACGGACCACCCCGCCTGGACCCAGTCGGCGACCGGGAGGCAGTTGCGGGCGTCGATGACCGCGCGACGGCCGACGAGCGCGCCGAGGGCGACCGGGTCGGCGCCGGTGATGTCGTCCCACTCCGTCAGGACGAGGACGACGTCGGCACCCTCGACCGCGGCCTCCTTCGACCCGGCGTACGTCAGGGTCGGGAAGGAGCGGCGGGCAGTCTCGTTCGCCTCCGGGTCCCAGAGCGTGACCTGGGCGCCCCGCAGGTGCAGGGCGGCCGCCACGTTGAGTGCCGGCGAGTCGCGGACGTCGTCGGTGAGGGGCTTGAACGCCGCGCCGATGACCGCCACGCGACGGTTGAGGACGGACCCGCCGAGGGAGTCGATCGTCATGTCGATGACCCGCTCGCGCTGGCCCATGTTGATCTCGTCGACCTGCTGCATGAGGCCGACGACCCGGCCGGCACCGAGCTCGTTCGCGCGGTGCATGAGCGCGCGGATGTCCTTCGGCAGGCAGCCGCCACCGAAGCCGAGCCCGGCGTTCAGGAACTTCCGGCCGATGCGGGCGTCGTGGCCGAGGGCGTCCGCGAGCGTCGTCACGTCGGCGCCGGTGATGGCGCACATCTCGGAGATCGCGTTGATGAACGAGATCTTCGTCGCGAGGAACGCGTTGGCGCTGACCTTGACGAGCTCGGCGGTCGCGAGGTCGGTCGTGATGACCGGGGTGCCCTCGGCGATCGGTGCGGCGTAGACCTCGCGGATCACGGCGTCGGCCGCGGCGGAGGCACCACCCCAGACCAGGCGGTCCGGGTGCAGGGTGTCGTCGACGGCCTTGCCCTCGCGGAGGAACTCGGGGTTCCAGATGAGCTCGGCGTCGATCCCGCTGGGTGTGAACTCGCGGACGATGCCGCGCAGACGTTCGGCGGTGCCGACCGGGACGGTCGACTTTCCGACGATGAGCCCCGGGTGGGTGAGGTGCTCGGCGACGCCGCGGGTGGCGCTCTCGACGTAGGACAGGTTGGCGGCGTGCGAGCCGGCCTTCTGCGGGGTGCCGACGCAGACGAAGTGGACGTCGGCGGCGGCTACGGCCTCGGCGATCGAGGCGGTGAAGCGGAGCTTGCCGGTGGCGACGTGCTTCGTGATGAGCTCGGGCAGGCCGGGCTCGTAGAACGGGACCTCGCCGGCGGACAGGGCCGCGAGCTTCGCGGGGTCGACGTCCACGCCGATGGTCTCGAAGCCCATCTCGGCCATGGCGGCCGCGTGGGTCGCGCCGAGGTACCCGGTGCCGATGACGCTGATCACCGGTGCGGGACGGGTGTCGGCGGACGGGGTGCTCGCCTTCTTCGGAGCGGTCACTTGGAGACCTCCTGCAGGTCGTAGTCGATGTCGTTGCGTGCGATGCCCTTGACGAACGTCGCGAGGCTGTCGGCGCGGGAGTCGAGGCGCCAGTCGTTGGTGGTCCTGGTGCCGTCGACGATGGTCGTGGCGACCTGGCTGAAGTACGCGAAGCCGATGATGTCCCGGTTCGCGGGGTCCGCCAGTGCGTCGAACAGCGAGGTGATCCACTGGGACTTCTGGCTGTCGGTCACGGTGCCGCCGGTCTCGGTCGCGCCGATCTCGTTGAGGACGATGCCCTTGCCGGGGGCGATCTTCCGGATCTGCGCGAGCGTGGCACCGAAGGTCGTCTGGAACGTCGGCTGTTCGGTGGCGGTGCGGTAGTAGCCGGACATCCCGACCCAGTCGACGTACTGCGCGCCCGGGTAGTACTGCCGCATGTAGTCGAGCGTCTGGTACTTCGGGTTGCCGAGCTTGTCGATGCGCGAGGGTGACCAGTCCCAGATGACGTAGTCGTTCGCCCCGTTCGCCTGGAAGACGTTCCAGACGTGCTGCCACATCGCGACGTAGGAGCCGGCGGCGTTCTGCTGCTTCGTCCCCTCGGACCAGTTGTACCAGGAGCCGTTCATCTCGTGGTCGAGCCGGATGACGAGCGGCATCCCGTTCGCCTTGAGGTCCTGCGCGTACTTCGTCAGGTAGGCGTCGAACTTGCCGGAGACGATGTCCTGGTTCGTGTAGCCCGGCACGAAGGCCTGGTCGTTGCCGGTCTTCGCGGGGACGGTCTCCCACGTCATCATGGGCAGGCGGCCGTTCGCCCACGAGCGCTGGACCGCGGTCTGGTTGAAGTCCTGGTCGAAGCCCTGGAAGAACCCGACCATGTTCGTGGCCTTGCCGACCTCCTGCGAGACGCGGTCGTACTCGGACCAGTTGAACGGCGCCTGCGTCGTGTACAGCCCGTACCACCGGGACTGCTGCGCGAGCACCTGCGCCTTGGACGGGGTGCTGATCGGCTCGGTCGTCACCGGGTCCTTCGAGGGACCGGTGTTCGGTGCGGCGGCGTTCCCGCCGTGTGCGCCGTCAGAGCCGGAGCCGGAGCCACCGGACCCGGAGCCGGACCCGCCCTTCTCGGCCGCAGCGGCAGCTGCAGCGGACCCGGCAGCGGCGCTCTTCGCAGCACCGAGCTCGGACTGCAGCGAGGCGATCTGCTGCTTGAGCTTCGCGATCTCCTCGGCGCGGGAGCCGGCCTGGGCGCTGGACGAGTCGAGCTTGCCCTGGAGCGCCCAGACCTGCTTCTGCGCTGCCGTGAGCTTCGTCTGCAGCTCGGTCGCGGAGACCTTCTTCGCGGCGGGCGGCGTGACACCGAGCGCCTCGCTGACGGCGGTGGAGACCGGACCGGAGGGCGACACCCACACGGTCCAGGTGATGAGACCGAGGACGAGGACGATCGCGGTCGTCCCGATCGCGGTGCGACGGGCGTGCTTGCTGGACTGGGCCCACCACGTGCTGGTGGATCGGATGAGGTCAGACAATGAGGAACGCCTCCAGGGCGAAGATCGCGAACCCGATGCAGTACGGGATCGCCGCGTAGGGGTTGTAGCGACGGGTCTTCGTCGGGGTGGGTCGGGCGGCGGACGACGCAGCACCGGCCGGGGCAGCGGCGGCGGCAGCCAAGCGCCGGGTCGTCAGGACGGTCGCGGTCGACCCGGTGGCGGTGCCCGGGAGTGTTCCGGACCCCGTGGCACCGGACGCCGTCTCCGTGCCGAAGATCTCGTCGAAGGCTCGGTCGGCCGCGGCCTGGTCGGGGTCGACGGCCGCCGGCAGGGCCGCGTCCACGGGGCTCACCGGAGCAGAGCCGAGCGCGCCCTGGGGCTGCGCCGGGTCCTCCTCCATCGGCCCGCCGGCGTAGGCACCGGCCCGGGTCCCCCAGCCGGACGCGTGCGCCAGGCGGAAGAAGCCGATGAGCCGGATCGGCATGAGGAAGAACGTCGACACGATGATGAACATCGGCAGGCGGAAGAAGTCACTCGGCTTCTCGGCGAGGTGGCGCATCTGCCGGATCGCCATGCTCAACACGCTCGACACGACCATCAGGCCGGCGACGTAGAGGAAGCCCGTCGAGAAGCCGTACTGCTGCAGGATGCCCTGGTACAGGTTCTCGCCCTGCCCGGTCAGCCCGCGGTAGATCCAGCCGGCGATGACGCCGAACAGCATGAACGGCAGGATGATGTCGGTCAGGAAGAAGACCGCAAGGATCGGCGCGTGGCCGAGCATCCACGGCAGCATCCGCAGCGTGTTGTACTGCGAGCCGCGGGCCCAGCGGAGCTGCTGCTTGAAGAGCTTCTTCACCTGCAGCGGGGCGTCCGTGTACACGAGCGACGTGTACTGGTAGACGGTCCGGAAGCCCTCCTTGAGCGTCAGGTTCGTCAGCGTCCGGTCGTCGGACACCTCGAGGAACACGCCCATGAACTTCTCGTGCATGAACCGGTCCATGACCCGGACGAGGATGCTCCGGCGGAACGCGATGGTCCGTCCGGGCAGGCAGCCGATCTGGCCGAGGACGCTCTGCGCGGGCATCGAGTACAGCGCGCGGGAGTTCTCGAGCCAGTCCGCCCAGCGGGTGATCCACGAGCGCGTCGGTTCGAGGATGCGCTGGCGGGTGGTCACGCCACCGACCGAGTCGTCGGCGAAGGGCTTGAGGAGCTCCTCGAGCGTGCCGTCGGTCCAGACGGTGTCGGAGTCGACGAGCACGGTGATGTCGCCGGTGGACATCTCGGTGCCGACCTTGACCGCGTTGCGCTTGCCCGGGATGGGCGTGTGGGTCCAGCGGACGAGTGGGGCGAACTCGTCGCAGACCGCCTCGAGCGCGGCGTTCCGGGCGCCGTTGATCACGACGATGATCTCGCCGGGGCGCTGCTCGACCATGCGGCCGATCACGTCACGGAACAGGTCGATCGGCTCGTCCACCACGGGGACGACCACGCTGGTCGTGCCGGTGAAGGTGCCGGTGTAGGGGCGGTAGCGGGCGGACAGGACGACCTTGAGCAACCAGAGCAACCAGATCACCGCGGAGTACACGGCGAACAGGTAGAACTCGGGATGCCCTTCGACCATCTGCCGGATCTGCAGAATGAAGGTGAACATCGATCCCTGCTTCAACGTTCGAGGTGGGGATTCCGCTCCATCGAGGAACCTTGGGCCGGTTCGGGTGACCTCATTGAGACAGAACCTGGACGTCCTCGCAACGCGTCCCCCGTCCGGGGGCATTTCCGGCAGGTTACGGGGTACATGAATGTCCTCCTCTTGAGGTCGCACCCGTGTCCGCACTGCTGCTGACAGCAACAGGGTGGACCGGTCCACGCGGGCGGCACGTCACGACGTGGTCGCCAGACGACCGGGAGGCACGGTGCACCTCGACGAAGAACCCCCGGTCAGCAGGTGGTCACCCCTGTTCGGGGGTATCCGCGGGAACGTTCCCCGACACGGTCCGGACGACCCTGGTCACGGTGCGGTCACGATCCCCCCTGCGGGAGCTGACGGGGTACACCGCGGGCAACGACGGGGGACGTCGCGCGACATCGCGAATTCACTTTCGACGACACGTCACCTTGCGCCGAAACGTGTCGGCCCGGGCGTGTCGCGGTCGGTGCGACGCCGTGTCAGGCGCCGTAGAACTCGCGCTCGAAGACCTGGCGGGCCCGCCGGGTGACCCCGAGGTAGTCGTCCTCGAGCTGCGACGCCGAACCCGGCGGGTACTCCATGAGCCGCGCGACGCCCTCGAGCTGCACCCGGTCGACGGGCAGCACGTCGGTCGTCTTCCCCGACCAGAGCACCAGCGCGCTGCGGGTCCGCGACGCGAAGCGCCAGGCGGCCCCGAGGCGCTCGGCGTCCTCCGGCCCGATGAACCCGGCGTCCGTCGCGGCGGCCAGGGCCTCGAGCGTCGAGGTCGTCCGGAGCCCCGGGACGTCGGTCGCGTGCTGCAGCTGGAGGAGCTGCACGAACCACTCGACGTCACTGAGCGACCCGCGTCCGAGCTTGAGGTGGCGGGCCGGGTCCGCGCCCCGGGGCAGCCGCTCCGACTCCACGCGGGCCTTGATGCGGCGGACCTCGCGGACCTCGCGCTCGTCGATGCGCTGCGGGTAGCGAGTGCGGTCCGCGAGGTGCTCGAAGTCGCGGAGGAGCGCCGTGTCCCCCACGGATCCCCGGGCGCGGAGGAGCGCCTGGGCCTCCCACGTGAGCGACCAGCGGGCGTAGTAGGCGCCGTACGAGTCGAGCGTCCGGACGACCGGCCCGTTCTTGCCCTCCGGGCGCAGGTCGATGTCCAGGTCGAACGGGTGGATCGCGTCGTCGGTGAGTCGTGCGACCTCGCGCACGATCGCCTGCGCCGCGCGCGATGCCTGCTCGCTCGGCAGCGACTCGGGTGCCCGGTGGACGTAGAGCACGTCGGCGTCCGAGCCGAAGCCGAGCTCCCGGCCGCCGAAGCGACCCATCGCGATGATCCCGAACTCGAGCCCGTCGGGGGCGTCCCGGCGCGCCAGGGTCAGGGCGCCGGCGAGCGTGGCCTCGGTGACGTCGGTCAGCGCGGGTCCGAGGGCGTCGACGTCGAGGTGCCCGAGCACGGCGGCCATGCCGAGGCGCAGGGTCTCACGGCGGCGGGCGGAGCGGACGAGCGCCGCGGCACCGTCCACGTCGTCCCCGTGCCGGGCGGTCGTCGCGGTGACCTCGGCGAGCAGCGACTCGAGCGGCCGCGGGCGCAGGAGCGCCTCGGGTTCGTCGAGCCAGGCCACGGCCTCCGGGAAGCGTTCGAGCAGCCCGGCCAGGAACGCCGACTCGGACAGCACGGTCGTCAGGGAGTGTGCGGCGCCGGACGAGTCCCGGAGCATCCGGAGGAACCAGCTCGACTCCCCCAGGGTGTCGCTGAGCCGGCGGAAGGCCAGCAGCGCCCGGTCCGGTGCCGGACCCTCGGCCATCCAACGGAGGAGCACCGGGAGCAGGTTGCGCTGGATCGTGGCGCGCCGGCTCGTGCCCTGGGTGAGCGCGCGGATGTGCCCGAGCGCGCCGGCGGGGTCCGCGAACCCGATCGCCCCGAGCCGGTCGGCCGCCTGGTCGCTCGTCAGCACGATCTCGCCGTCGGTCGCGGCCACGGCGGACAGCAGCGGTCGGTAGAACAACCGCTCGTGCAGCCCGCGCACCTCGAGCTTGACGCCGCGCCAGCGCTGCTCGAGCGCGGCGGCCGAGGTCGCGAGGCCCGTCGACCGGGCGAGGACACGCAACTCCTCCTCGTCGCTCGGCATGAGGTGCGTGCGCTGGAGCCGCCGGAGCTGGATGCGGTGCTCGAGGAGCCGCAGCAGGGCGTAGTCGGGACCGAAGCGCGCGGCCTCGGGACGACCGACGTACCCGGAGGCCGTCAGGGCGTCCATCGCCTCGAGCGTCGAGCGCACCCGCACGCTCTCGTCGTCCCGCCCGTGCACGAGCTGCAGCAGCTGCACGGTGAACTCGACGTCGCGCAGGCCGCCGGGCCCGAGCTTCAGCTGCCGGTCGACCTCGGCGTCCGGGATGTGCTCGGTGACCCGCTCACGCATCCGCTGCACGGACTCGACGAACCCCGGTCGGCCGGCCGAGCTCCAGACGAACGGGGCGACGGCGGCGGCGTACCGCGCACCGAGGTCCCGGCTGCCCGCGATCGGCCGGGCCTTGAGGAGCGCCTGGAACTCCCACCCCTTCGCCCAGCGCTCGTAGTACGCCACGTGCGAGTCGAGCGTCCGGACGAGCGCGCCGTCCTTGCCCTCCGGGCGCAGGTTGGCGTCGACCTCCCACAGGGCCGGCTCGGCCGCGAGGTCGGTGATCGCGTGCGTCGCCGCGATCGCCAGCCGAGTCGCGATGAGCACCGCGCGGTCTGTCCCGACGCCGGTGTCCGCGTCGTCGTCGCGCGTGGGTTCGGTGACGAAGATGACGTCGACGTCGCTGACGTAGTTGAGCTCGCGCGCACCGGCCTTGCCCATCGCGATGACGGCGAGCGGGGTCGCGGCGACGTCGGCCGCGGGGAACGGGACCTCGCGCCGGGCGACGTCGACCGCCGTATGCAGTGCGGCACCGGCCAGGTCCGCGAGTCCCGCCGCGACCGCCGGGAACGCCTCGGTCGGTGCAGGGTGCAGCACGTCGAAGAGCGCGATCTGGGCCAGGTGTCGGCGGTACCGGACGCGCAGCCGGAGTCGGGCGTCCTCCCCGATCGTGCCGTCGACGGCCTCGGCGAGGGACGCCTCGTACGCCTCCTGCGTCCACGGCGCCGTCACCGGGTCGAGCAGCAGCGCGGTCTCGGCCGGACGACGGAGCAGGAACTCCCCCAAGCCGACCGAGGCACCGAGGAGCCGGACCAGGCGCTCGGTCGCGGCCTCGTCGGCCAGGACCGGCCGGACCTGGTCCGGGGCACGCTCGAGCAGCCGCTCGAGCGCGCGCAGCGCGCCGTCCGGGTCGGCCGTCGACTCCCACAGGGCCGGGGCGTCGCTGACCGGCACCCGCACGTCAGGGCCGAACCGTGCCTCCAGGCCGGCGATCCGTTCCAGGCTCTCCGACAGCTCCGCGAAGCCCAACCGGGCCATCTCGGAACGGGACGTCCTCGTCCGACCGGTCATGTGGTGCTCCGGGTCGGGCTGCTAGAGCGCGCCGAGGTTGGTGTCGAGCTCGAAGGGCGTGACCTGGTCGCGGTACGCCTTCCACTCCTGGCGCTTGTTGAGCAGGACGTAGTTGAAGACCTGCTCGCCGAGCGTCTCCGCCACGAGCTCGGAGTCCTCCATGAGGCCGAGGGCGTGGTCGAGGCTCGCCGGGAGCTGCTTGTAGCCCAGGGCGCGGCGCTCGGCGTCGGACAGGCTCCAGACGTTGTCCTCGGCCTCCGGCGGGAGTTCGTAGCCCTCGTCGATGCCCTTGAGCCCGGCCGCGAGGAGCAGCGAGTACGCCAGGTACGGGTTCGCGGCGGAGTCGATGCCGCGGTACTCGACCCGGGCGGACTGGCCCTTGTTCGGCTTGTAGAGCGGCACGCGGAGCAGCGCCGACCGGTTGTTGTGGCCCCAGGTGACGAACGAGGGGGCCTCGTCGCCGCCCCAGAGGCGCTTGTACGAGTTCACGAACTGGTTCGTGACCGCGGTGATCTCCGGCGCGTGGCGGAGGACGCCCGCGATGAAGTGCTTCGCGGTCTGCGAGAGCTGGTACTCGCCGCCCGCTTCGTAGAACGCGTTCTGGTCGCCCTCGAACAGCGACACGTGCGTGTGCATGCCGGAGCCGGGCTGCCCGGAGATCGGCTTCGGCATGAACGTCGCGTAGACGCCCTGCTCGATCGCCACCTCCTTCACGACGGTGCGGAACGTCATGATGTTGTCCGCCATCGTCAGGGCGTCGGCGTACCGGAGGTCGATCTCGTTCTGACCGGGGCCGGCCTCGTGGTGGCTGAACTCGACCGAGATGCCGAGGTCCTCGAGCATCCGGACGGACCGGCGGCGGAAGTCGTGCGCGCTGCCGCCGGGGACGTTGTCGAAGTAGCCGGCGCGGTCGACGGGCTGCGGGCCGCCGTCCTTCCAGTCACGGCTCTTCAGCAGGTAGAACTCGATCTCGGGGTGCGTGTAGAACGTGAAGCCGCGGTCGCTCGCCTTCGCCAGCGTGCGCTTGAGCACGTTGCGGGGGTCGGCGACGGCGGGCTGCCCGTCGGGCGTCGTGATGTCGCAGAACATCCGCGCGGTCGGGTCGATCTCTCCTCGCCACGGCAGGATCTGGAACGTCGAGGGGTCCGGGTGCGCGAGCACGTCGGCCTCGTACGAGCGGGTCAGGCCCTCGATCGCGGAGCCGTCGAACCCGATGCCCTCGGCGAAGGCGCCCTCGACCTCGGCCGGGGCGATCGCCACCGACTTCAGCGTCCCGATGACGTCCGTGAACCAGAGTCGGATGAACTTGATGCCGCGCTCCTCGATGGTGCGGAGCACGAAGTCCGTCTGCTTGTCCATTGACGCCCTTTCCGTGGAGCAGTTGGGATGCTCAGCCTATTGGTCTTCGTCGTCCCAACGCTCGTTGTTCGCCTCGATGCGGTCGAGGGCGTGTTGCGCCTCCTCGCGCGTCTCGAACGGGCCGATGCGGTCGCGCTGCGGGGACTGCGGGCCCTGCTCGACCGCGTGCGTCTTCTCGTTGAACCACCACTGGGACTCGATGCGTTCGTCGCTCATGGCGCCACCGTACCCACGCGCGGCCCGGGTGGGCCGGGCGCGGCGGCGCGCGGCTGCGCGGCCGCGCGGCGCGGCTGCGCATGGCCTGGGGGGTTTCGGGCTGAGCGACACCTCACGCCGTCTGCGCGACGTGAGGTGTCGCTGCGCCCGTGAGGTCGGTGCCGCTCCGGCAGATCGGAGCGGCACCGCCGCGCCCCGCACCCATGGCGACCACCTGGAGGCCCGGTGCCGGCCGGCCGGACCGGCACCGGGCCTCCAGGCGGTCGCTTCCCGACCACGCCGGTCGGGACGGCCCCGCGCGCTCGGGTGCGCGTCCCGAGACGCGCGCTGGCGGACGGGACTCGCCTCCTGGAGCGCGAGTCCCGTCCCCCAGCGCGAGTCTCACCCGGTCGCGCGGCAGGCGCGACGGGCGCGACGGGCGCGACGGGGGCGCGCCACGCGCGGATAGAGTGGTCGGCATGCCCCGGGACGCACACGGACACCTGACCCCCGGCCGGATCTCCCCGCAGCGGGCGGTGCCCCGGGAGATCGAGCGCCCCGAGTACGTCGGACGGGCCGAGCCGCACGAGCACGGCCTCGGCGACACGTACACCCCGGACGAGGTCGAGCGCATCCGGGTCGCCGGGCGGATCGCCTCGCAGGCGATCGACGCCGTCGGTGCAGCGATCCGCCCCGGCATCACCACCGACGAACTCGACCGGATCGGCCACGAGTACGTCGTCTCGCACGGTGCGTACCCGTCGACGCTCGGGTACCGCGGGTACCCGAAGTCGCTCTGCTCGAGCCTCAACGAGGTCATCTGCCACGGCATCCCGGACGACACCATGCTGCAGGAGGGCGACCTCGTCAACATCGACGTCACCGCCTACAAGGACGGCATGCACGGCGACACGAACCGCACGTTCATCGTCGGCGAGGGCTCGCAGGAGGTCCGTGACCTCGTCGACCGCACGCGGACCGCGCTCGAACGCGGCATCAAGGCCGTCGCCCCCGGCCGCCGGGTGAACGTGATCGGGCGGGCCATCGAGGCCTACGCGAAGCGCTTCGGCTACGGGGTCGTCCGCGACTACACGGGCCACGGGGTCGGACGCGCGTTCCACTCCGGCCTGATCATCCCGCACTACGACGCGCCCCACTACGACACGGTCATCGAGCCGGGCATGGTCTTCACGATCGAACCGATGCTCACGCTCGGCGGGATCGAGGCGGACATCTGGTCGGACGACTGGACCGTCTCGACGCGCGACAAGTCCTGGACCGCACAGTTCGAACACACCCTCGTCGTCACCGAGCGCGGCGCGGAACTCCTCACCGTCTCCTGAAAGGCACCATCCCCATGACCTCTCTCGCAGTCGGCGTCGACATCGGCGGTACGGGCATCAAGGGCGCGATCGTCGACGTGACGACCGGTGATCTCCAGACCGACCGGATCAAGAAGGCGACCCCTGAGGGCGGCAAGCCCCACGACATCGTCGCCGTGGCCAAGTCCATCCTCGACGAGCTCGCCCCCGGTGCGGACGTGCCGGTGGGGGTCTGCTTCCCGGCGATCGTCCGCGACGGCAAGACCATGTCGGCCGCCAACGTGTCGAAGAAGTGGATCGGGTTCGAGGCCGAGGCCCTCTTCGAGAAGGAGCTCGGCCGCTCCATCCACTTCGTCAACGACGCCGACGCCGCCGGGTTCGCCGAGCAGCAGTTCGGTGCCGCGAAGGGCAAGGAGGGCCTGGTGGTCGTCACGACGCTCGGCACCGGGATCGGCACGGCGCTCATCAACGACGGGGTGCTCATCGTCAACTCCGAGCTCGGGCACCTGGAGATCGACGGGCACGACGCCGAGTCGCGGGCCTCGTTCGCCGCGAAGGAGCGGGACGAGCTGAGCTGGAAGCACTGGGCGAAGCGGCTGCAGAAGTACTACTCGACGCTCGAGGCGCTGCTCTCCCCCGAGCTCTTCGTCGTCGGGGGCGGGGTGTCGAAGCACCACGAGGAGTTCCTCCCCCTGCTCGACCTGCAGGCCGGGATCATCCCCGCGACCCTGCGCAACAACGCGGGCATCATCGGCGCCGCGACCCTGGCCGCACGGTCGCAGCAGCGCTGAGCGCGGGCGCGGACGCGGGTCGCGCGCCGAACGCGCAGGACACGCCGCGCGCGGTGCGCCGAACGGGCGGTACCGGTCGGGGACGGGCGTCGAGCGCGACAGAAGTGGCACGCTCGGCGACCCGGTGCAGGCACCGGCGCGCACGGCCGGTAGACTCGGAGGGCGAACGGGTCGGTGAGACGGTCGCGTCACTCCCCCGGGAGTGCCGAGGAACGTCCGGGCTCCACAGAGCAGGGCGGTGGGTAACACCCACCCGGAGCAATCCGCGAGACAGTGCCACAGAAAGCAGACCGCCGGCGGCGACGTCGGTAAGGGTGAAACGGTGGTGTAAGAGACCACCAGGGGTCCGGGTGACCGGATCCGCTCGGTAAACCTCGCCCGGAGCAAGGTCAGACAGAGGACGACGAGGCTGCTCGCTGAGTCCTCGGGTGGACCGCTGGAGGCCGACGGCAACGTCGGTCCGAGAGAGATGGCCGTCACCTCCGCGAGGAGGGACAGAACCCGGCGTACGGCCGGCCCGTTCGCACACAGACCACACAGGACGTGCGCATGCGCGCACATGACGGACGGGAGGCACGGTGCCAGCTGGCACCGTGCCTCCCGTCCGTCGCGTGGTCGCGCTGGCTACAGGCCGGACTCGGCGGTCCGCACCAGGATCGCGTCGCTGTCCGGGCAGAGCACGACGTCGTCGGGCGCGGCCTGACGGATGGTCTGCAGGTCCGAGTTGGTGAGCGTCACGCCGGACGCCGTGGACACGCCGCCCTGCAGCAGGGAGGCGCCGAAGCCGTAGCGTGCCCGCTGCCGGTCGTACAGGGCGAGCAGGTCGGCGGGGACCTTCGCAGCGACCGCGGCACGGCTCTGCACCGCGGCGTCGCGGTCGGCCTCGACGCGGGCGATCTCGGTGTCGCGCTCGGCGACAAGGGTGGCGCGCGAGGCCTCGACGTCGGCGAGCTGTGCCTCGATGTCGCCGACCCGGGCGCGGTGCACGTCGAGCTGCTCCATCACCTCGAGCTCGGCCGTCTCGAGGTCGCCGATGCGGCGCTGCAGCGACTCCATCTCGCTCTGCAGACCGGCGGCGTCCTTCGCGTTCGAGACGTTCTGCAGCATGGTGGTGTCGCGCGTGATCCGGGCCTGCGCGGTCGCGGTGTCCGACTCGAGCCGGGCGAGGTCGCGCTCGGCGTCCTCGACCCGGCCGGTCGCGGCGGCGAGCTCGGCGCGGAGTCCGGCGGCGGTGGTGCCGAGCTCGGTCAGCCGGTCACCCTTCTGCAGGGCGGTGATGCGGTGCGTCAGGCGCGTGACGTCGTTGTCCAGGCGCTGGAGGTCGAGGAGGACGACCTGGTCCTCGGGTGCTGCCTTCACGGTCGGTCTCCTTCGGGGGCGGGGGTGGTGGGGGCGACCGGGTCGGCCGCGGGCAGGACGGCGAAGTCCCACGGGTCGGTGCGGAGCTCGCTGACGGTGACGCGGACCCCGGCGGCGCGCCGGAGCTGCTCGGCGGCGACGTCGAGCCAGAGCCACTCGGTGGCCCAGTGCGAGGTGTCGACCAGGGCCGGACCGTCGCCGAGCAGTGCCTGTTCGCGGAACTCGGACGCGGGGTGGTGCCGGAGGTCGCTCGTGACGTAGACGTCGGCGGTCCGGACTGCCGGGTTGCCGAGCAGTGAGTCCCCCGCGCCGGCGCAGAGCGCGACGGTGCGCACCGGCCGGTCGAAGTCGCCGGAGACCCGGACACCGGTGGCGGTCGGCGGCAGCAGGTCGACGAGGGCGCGGGCGAGCGCACCGAGGGTCGTCGGCACGGGCAGGGTCCCGACGCGGCCGAGGCCCGTCGCGGGGTCGGCACCGGGTTCGAGCGGACGCTGGTCGACCAGTCCGAGTCGGTCGGCGAGCACCGCCGAGGTGCCGGTCGTCACGACGTCGGCGTTGGTGTGTGCCGCGAGCAGGGCCGTGCCGCCGCGGACGACGGTCGCGAGGACGTTCCCCTTGACGGTCGACTCGTCGATGGTCGTCACGCCGCGCAGGAGCAGGGGGTGGTGCGTGAGGAGCAGGTCGGCGCCGGCCTCGACCGCCTCATGCGCGGTCGCGGGCACGGCGTCGACGGCGAGGTGCACGTGCTCGATCGTCTGGTCGGCGCGGCCGGAGACGAGTCCGACGCTGTCCCAGGACTCCGCTCCCGCGGCGGGCCACAGGTCCTCGATCACGGCCTGGAGTTCGCGGAGCGTCGGCATCCCGTCAGTCTACCGAGCGCGCTGGCGGCCGAGCGCCGGGACCCGGGCAGGCACGGGCGCCTGGGTCATCGGCGGCCGAACAGCCCGAGGAGCCGGGCGACGAACCGGGACCACCAGCCCGGGCGGGCGTCGGACGCCTGCTCGTCGACCGTGGCGTCGGACGCTTCCGGTGCGGCCGGCAGCGCGACCGCCTCGGGCAGGACGACGGGTGTGCTCGCCGTCATGCCGGCGTGGGCCGTGAGCGCGGCAGCGAAGGCGGCGCGGTCGATCACGGTGGGACCGGTCGCGGGCTGGACGAGCGGGGTCGGGCGGGTGTTCGCGGACACCGGGCTGACCACGGGCAGCGACAGCACCGGGCGCACGGGCTCGGCTGCCGCGGCGACCGACCGGCCGGTCGAGACGTGCGCGGACACGGTCGGCGCGACGACGGCTCGCGCGTCCGGACGGGCCGGGGCGTCGCGGAGGGGCGTCGGGACGGGCGCGGTCGCGGCGCGACGGGCGGCGGCGCGGTCACGGCGGTCTGCCTCGGCAGCGGCGTCGGCGAGCAGGTCGGCGAAGACGGTGTGCGCGAAGGCGCGGGCGGCCTCGACCTCGGCGTCGTCCAGGTGGGCGACGGTGGCCTCCCAGGCGGCGAGGCGGGCGAGGTCCTCGTCACGACGGCGGACCTCGTCCTCGAGCAGCACGATGCGCTCGACCGTGGTGCGTCCGGTGGCTGCGGAGAGCTCGACGGCCAGGTCCTCGATGCGCAGGGCGAGACGCTCCGGCGGCTCGGGGAACGACGGCGCGCAGGCGGCGACGTGGCGGGCACGGTCGCGGCGGCGGAAGGAGGTGGCTTCGGGTGCGACGGCAGCCTCGGCGGCGACGGTGGCCGGCGCCTCGTGGACCGGCTCCTCGTCGATCGGGTCGGGCTGGGTCGCCTCCGCGTCCGCCGGAGCCGTGTCGACCTCGATGTCCGGACGCTGCACGGGCCCGGTGACCGGCGGCACCACGAGGTCCGCGAGGTAGGGCGTGCGCGTCGCCGGCGCGTCCCGGAGCCACTCCTCGACCTCGCGACCGAAGGGGTCCACGAGGGGGGTGCGTGCGCCGGGCTGCGTCTCCATGTGACGAAGGATAGATATCACGCGGCCGTGAACGGCGGACATCCGCGGTGTGTCGCGGTTCACGGGCCTGCGGACGTGGTGTGCCAGCCCGGACGTGAGCGGCGTGTCGGAGCGCTCAGCAGCGCTCCTCGAACGCTGCCAGCAGCCGCCGGCCCTCGTCCCACCGATCGACGCCGCTCACGACGTTCACGTGCTGCCGGGCGCCCACCCGCAGCACCTCGGCACCGATGGCCGCCCCGAAGCCCGTCGCACGGTGCAGCGAGCAGTACGGGTCGTCGTCGCTCACGACGAGCGCGGTCGGCGTCGACACCCGGGCGGTCGGCGCACGGAAGCCCGCGGCGGCCGCGGGGAAGGACGGTGCGTCGGGGTCCGGCGGCGCCACGAGGAAGGCCCCGGCCACGCGGTCGCCGTGCGTCACGAGCCAGTCGGCGACCGCGAGCACGCCGAGGCTGTGGGCGACGAGGACCGGCGGCCGACTCGTGGACGCCACGGCGCGCGACAGTGCCTGCGACCAGTCGGCCGGGTCCGGGTCCGACCACGACGTCGGCGCCGTGCGGACCGCCTCGACCCCGGGCTCGGCCTGCCATCGCGACTGCCAGTGTTCGGGGCCCGAGTCCCAGATGCCCGGGACGATCACCCACGGGTGCCGCTGCGGGCTGCCCTCGCTCCGGGCCGACGGCCGTGGTGCTGCGTTCACCCGGGCAGCGTAGCGAGACCCTGGGTCTCAGCGCTGGAGTGTGTCGCGCGGGTACTCACCGAAGCGCTGGTGGTACGCGGCGGAGAACCGACCGAGGTGCGCGAAGCCCCAGCGCACGGCGACCTCGGCGACCGTCAGCTGCCCCGGGGCCCCGCGCAGCAGTTCCTCGCGGACGCGGTCCATCCGGACGCCGCGGAGCATCGCGTTCGGCGCCGTGCCGACCTGCCGCTGGAAGGCCTGCTGCAGGCCGCGGACGCTCAGCCCGACGTGCTCGGCGACGTCCGTGGTCGAGATCGGGGTGTGGGCGAACGCGTGCATGTACTCGATCGCCGTCCGGACACGGCTCGTCGCCCCCTGCGGCACGGGGACCTGCGGGGCCAGCTGCCGGTGCGGGAACGTGTGCAGCATGGCGAGTGCGGTCGCGCGGGCGGTCTCGGCCATCGCGATCGGCGACACCGGGCCGCTGCCGAGGATCGTCGATGCGGCGCGCTGCACCTGCGCGTTCCAGGTCTGCAGGTCCTCCCGCCGCGGACGCGCTGCCTGGTCGAAGACGAGCGGTCCGGCAGAACCGCCGTGGACCTCGGAGGCGACGCCCTCGAGGAACCGCTTGTCGAAGTGCACCAGGCTCTGCCGGACGTCCTGCAGGTCGAAGGCGAAGGGGCCGTCCGTCGGGAACACCACGGGCGTCCCGGGGCCGTAGCGGACCTCGTCCTGGCCGGAGCCGATGACGCCCCCACCCTCCGACGTCCAGACGACCACGTACTCGTCCCCGGACGATGCCTGCCCCGCCGCACGGGCGTCGAACACCGTCGAGCGGAAGGACATGACGTCGTCGCCCACGACCCGGAAGCGGTACGAGAACGGCCGGTCGGTGTGCCCGCCGACGAAACCGGCCCCCTCGTACGCCTGCCCGAACATGTCGAGTGCGGCACCGAGATCGGTGCCGGCGGTCTCGAACCGGGTGCGCGGGTCGATCGGGGTGTCGATGCTCATCGCATCCACCGTCCCACCGGCACCGTCCGACGGCCCGCGTGGCGGCGACGGGTGCGCATGGCGGCTCCGCCGGTGCGCAAACCGGATGACCGGGTGCCGTCCGGACAGTCGGTCGAGGGTCGGGGCCGTCCGGGATCCGACAGTCAGGACCCCGTCGTCAGT
Source organism: Curtobacterium sp. Csp1 (assembly GCF_013347185.1). Classification (NCBI taxonomy): domain Bacteria; kingdom Bacillati; phylum Actinomycetota; class Actinomycetes; order Micrococcales; family Microbacteriaceae; genus Curtobacterium; species Curtobacterium sp. Csp1. The sequence goes on along the minus strand of NZ_CP054594.1, from coordinate 3,391,155 downwards.
GCCGGTCGCGCCGCGCGGTCCACCGGTTCTCGTCGCCGACCCGCTCGTAGCGCAGGTCCTCGACGACCATCTGGACGAGCGCGAGCCCGCGGCCGCTCTCGGCGAGCCCCTCGGGCAGGTGCGCCTTCGCCGGGTCGACCGGCACGGGGACCCCGTCGTCGGTCAGGTGGACACGGACCTCGGAGGGTTCCACGTCGAGCCGCAGGGAGCAGGTCACGGAGCGGCCCGCGGCACCGTGCTCGACGACGTTCGAGGCGAGCTCCACGAGCGCGAGCTCGAGCGCCATGCGGTCCTCCGCCGACACGTCGGGTTCGCTCGCCCAGACGTCGGCGAGGAAGGTGTGCACCGCCGTGACGTCGTCCGGCGGACACGCGAGGTCGAGGACGTGCCCGCGCATGGCCAGGGTCATGCCCAGTTCGTCACCGCGGCGTCCCCGTCCGGGTACGTCCGCAGGATCTTGTCGATGTTCGAGAGCTTCAGCACCATCTGGACCTGTTCCGACGGAGCCGCCAGCCGCAGGTCACCCCCGGCCTGCCGCGCGGTCTTCAGGCAGCCGACCAGGGCGCCGAGGCCGGACGAGTCCATGAACTCGACGCCGGACAGCTCGACGACCAGACGCGAACGCCCGCCCTCGACCACCTTGGCCACCGTCTCACGGAACGCACCGGCGCTCACCATGTTGAGCCGGCCGCTGCATTCGAGCACGGCGGTGTCCGCCGTTGCCTCGTGTACGACGATGTCCATGCAGGTGTCCCTCCTGATCACTGCGGGTGCAGCTTGCAACCTACCGGGTACCGTCCGTCAGGTGTTCCGGCCTCGCCGGGTGGCGACGACCTGGACGACGAGCGCGGCGGCGATGAGGACCGCCATCACCCCGCCCATCGCGAGCGCGGTCCCGCCGAGCACGCCGGCCAGCGGGGTCCCGAGCCCGCCGAGACCGAACGTCAGGCCGCCCTGCAGCGCCGCGGCCGTCCCGGGGTGCGCCGCACCGACGTGCTGCGTCCGCGTCATCGCCGCGGGCAGGACGAAGCCCCAGGCGCCGGTCACGACCGCGAGCCCGCACCACACCGGCACCGGCCCGGCACCGGTGAGCGCCGCGACGAGCACGACCGTGCTGCCGACGGTGCCGACGAGCAGCCCGACGGTCAGCAGGGTGTCCTCGGAGACACGGCCGACGACCCGGCGGAACACGAGCGTCGTGACGACCATCATCGTGGCGTTGGTCGCGAACACGAGGGTGTACAGCTGCTCGGAGAAGCCGTACTGCCGCTGGAAGACGAACGAGCTCGTCGCGATGTAGGCGAAGAACCCGATCGTCGAGAGCACCCCGGTCAGGACGTACGCGCGGAACCGCCCGATCGCGAGCAGGTCCCGGATCCGCCGGCCGTTGTCGCGGAAGCCGGTGCCCCCGCGGGACGCCGGGGGCAGCGTCTCGCCGAAGCGCAGCACGACGGCCGCCGCGAACCCCACCCCGAGCACCGCGAGCACGACGAACATGAGCCGCCACGACCCGACGGTGAGCACGGCTCCCCCGGCCAGCGGCGCGACGACCGGTCCGAGGGCGTTGATCGCCGCGAGGGTCCCGAACACCTTCGCCGTGCGGGCCCCGGTGGTGGTGTCCGACACCATCGCGCGTCCGGCCACCGCCGCCGCGGCCCCGGCGAGGCCCTGCAGGACCCGGGCAGCGACGAGCGTGCCGACGTCCGGCGCGACCGCGCAGCCGACCGACGCCAGGGCGAACGCCGTCGTCCCGACGAGCAGGAGCGGTCGCCGTCCGATCCCGTCACTGACCGGTCCGGCCAGGAGCTGCCCCACCGCGAACGCGACGAGGAACGCGGTGAGCGAGAGCTGCACGACACCGGGCGTCGTCCCGAGCTCGCGGGCGATCGCGGGGAGCGCCGGGATGTACATGTCCGTCGCGAACGGTGAGACGCCGACGATCAGCGCGAGCGGCACGATCGGCGGCAGCACCGCTCCGGTGGTCGGTCGGGTCCCCCTGCGCTCCGTCGTCACCCGCGCAACGCTACGCGCCCCGGATCGATTCGACAGTGCGACCGCGGCGGGTGGGTGGTGACCCCACGACGGACGGGAGGCACGTGGCGGGTCCGCCACGTGCCTCCCGTCCGTCAGGGGGTCGCGATCGCGACCCGCGGGGTCACCCGGTGTTCTGCAGGCCGGCGGCCACGCCGTTCACGGTGAGCAGGAGCAGCCGGTGGTCGGCGTCCGTCGGGTCGGTGCTGCCGGAGGTGCGGATCGCCCGCAGCGCGCGGAGCTGCAGGTGCGACAGGGCGTCGACGTACGGGCTGCGCAGGCGGACGGCGCGGGCGAGCACGGGCCGGTCCTCGAGGACGTCGCTCCCGCCCGAGACCCGGAGCACCCAGTCGCGGGTGCGGAGCATCTCGTCGAGGACCTTCGCGGCGAGGTCGTCACGGTCGGCGAGCTCGAGGTACCGTCGGGCGATCTGCTCGTCGGTCTTCGCGAGCGACATCTCGACGTTCTTGATCATCGCGCCGAACAGCGGCCACTCGGCGTACGCCGTCCGGAGCAGCTCGACGTCGCCGACCGCTTCGAGCGCGGAGCCGAGGCCGTACCAACCGGCGAGGTTGATCCGGGCCTGCGTCCACGAGAACACCCACGGGATGGCGCGGAGGTCCTCGAGCGACTCGACGCTCAGGCCACGGCGGGCCGGGCGGGAGCCGAGGGGCAGGAGGCCGATCTCCTCCATCGGGGTGACCCGGGCGAACCAGGGCGCGAAGCCGTCGGCCTTGACGAGGTCGTGGAACGCGGTCCGCGACACGTCGTCGAGCTGCTGCGCGAGGTCGGCGAACCGGGTCGCCGCGGCGGCGGTGCGGTCCTCGTTCGAGGGCGACGACGCGAACAGCGTGGCCGAGGCCATCTGCTCGAGGTGCCGCGCGGCGATGTCCTGGTCGCCGTACTGGGCGAAGATGACCTCGCCCTGCTCGGTGAGCTTGAGTCGACCGTCGATCGACCCCGGCGGCTGGGCGAGGACGGCTTCGTTCGCCGGTCCGCCGCCACGGCCGAGCGAGCCACCGCGGCCGTGGAACAGCGTCAGCTCGACGTCGTGGTCGCGTGCCCAGTCGGCGATGCGGGCCTGCGCGTCGTACAGCGCGAGGTTCGCCGAGACCGGGCCGACGTCCTTCGACGAGTCGGAGTAGCCGAGCATGACCTCGAGCTTCCTGCCCGTCGCGGCGAGCCGGCGCTCGAACGCCTCGGTGTGCACGGCCTCGTCGAGGATGTCGACGCTCGCGTGCAGGTCGGCGAACGTCTCGAAGAGCGGGATGACGTCGAGCACGGGTGCTGCCTCGACCGATCCGAGGGCCGCGACCGCGAGCTCGTGGACGTTCGCCAGGTCCTGGGCGGACTGCGTGAACGAGACGATGTAGCGGTGCGCCGAGCGGACGCCGTAGCGGCGCTGCAGGTCGGCGATCGTGCGGAAGACCGCGAGGACCTCTTCCGTGGTCTCGCTCAGCTCGCCGCCGGCGCGGATCTCGGCGAGGGCCGTGCGGTGCACCTGCGAGTGCTGGCGGACCTCGAGCTCGGCGAGGTGGAACCCGAAGGTCTCGACCTGCCAGACGAGGTTCTGCAGTTCGCCGTTCGCGGTGCGGGCGGCACCGGCGGCGACGAGCGAGGCCTGGATGACGCGCAGGTCCGCGAGCAGTTCCTCGGGTCCGGCGTAGGCCATGCCGTCCTGCCCACGGCGCGTGGCGCGGATGCGGGCGGCGACGAAGAGCAGCGCTCGACGGTGGGTCTCGTTCGGGGCGCGCACCCCGATGCGCTCGGCGACGGCGGGGTCGAGCGACTCCTGCGCGGCGACGAGGGCCTGGAGCCCGGCGTCCGCCGGGGTCTCGGCGGCGTCGAGCGTCAGGGCGGCACCGATGCGGGTGGCGGCGCGGGCGAGCCCGAGCAGGATGTGCTCGGCGGCGATGTCCGCGGCCTGCCTGGTGACCTCGGCGGTGACGTGCGGGTTGCCGTCGCGGTCGCCGCCGATCCAGGTGCCGAACCGCACGAACGCCGGTGCCGTGACGGGCACGCTGCCGGCGTCCTCGCCGAGCAGCCGGTCGTCGAGCAGTCGGTAGACCTGCGGCACGATCTCGAACAGCGTCTGGTCGAACACGCTCATCGCCGTGCGGACCTCGTCGAGCGGGGTCGGCCGGGTCGTGCGGAGCGGCGAGGTGCGGAGGAGCGTCGTGATCTCCTCGAGCAGCCGGCGCTCGTTCTCGGCGCGGGCGGTGGCGTTGCGGGCCGCGTCGCGCTCGTCGATCAGGTCGGTGATGCGCCGGACGGCCGTGGTGACGGCACGGCGGCGGGCCTCGGTGGGGTGGGCGGTGAGCACCGGGTGGAACCGGAGGTCACGGAGCCGCGCGGCTGCCTCGTCCGCGCCGACCTGCTCGACGAGGGACGCGTAGGTGGCGGGGAACGAGTCACCAGCGACACCGCCGTCGTCGCCCCGGGCACGCAGCACGCGCACGCGGTGGTGCTCCTCGGCGAGGTTCGTCAGGTGGAAGTACGTCGTGAAGGCCTGGGCCACGGCCTCGGCACGCTCCGCCGACATCCCCGCGACGATCCGTTCGGCCCGGGCGGCACCGTCGGTGTCGGACCCCTCGTACGCGCCGATCACGGCGGCACGCAGGTCCTCCACGTCGTGCAGGAGTCCGTCTCCACCGGTCTCCCGCAGCACCCGCCCGAGCAGGTTGCCGAGGTACCGGACGTCCGCGCGCAGGTCGCTGTCGACCGCTCCGCTGACGTCGTCCCGTGCGCGCCCGTGGCGCGTCGATCCGTCGATCGCCGTCATGGGTTCCTCTCACGTCCGCCGGGAACGCGGCCCGGGTCCCCAGCAGCGTACCGGCGCGGACACGACCGTGACGACGACCGTCCGGACGGTCCCCGCGTCGGGCTCAGGCGGTCGCCGCGGGCAGGCCGTGGCCGATCGACCGCAGCACGGCGCGGTCGAGTGCGGCGGCCATCTCGACCTCGGCCAGGACGGCGTCGCGCTCGGCGACCGTCCACGGTGCGGCGTCGAGCTCGGCGCGGTAGGTCTCCTGGAACGCGGCCGGGTCGGCGACCTGGTCGAAGATCGTGAACAGGACGCCGTTCGTGTCGAAGCCGAACCGCTCCTCGAGCAGCGCGGCGAGGGTCGGACCCCCGCTGAGGTCGCCGAGGTAGCGCGTGTAGTGGTGCGCCACGAACCCGCCCGGCGAGGTCGCGGCGACCTCGTTGAGCCGCCGGACGTACGCGGTCGTCGCGGCGGTCGGGCAGCACAGCTCCGACCAGTCCGGACCGACGAGGTACTCCAGGTCCGCGGTGATCGCGGGCAGCCGGGTGAGCTGGTTCGTGACGAAGGGCGCCGCGACGGGGTGGTCGACCATTCGCTCGGCGGCCCGTTCGAGGGCGGCGTAGACGTGGGCGTACTGGCCGAGCAGGTCGGCGTAGTCCGCGACGTCGCACTCCCCCGCGAACAGGCCCTGTGCGCCGGACGCAGCCGCCCCGGATGCGGCCGCGTCCGAGCGACCCGCCCGCCGCCGCAGCAGCTCGGAGAACGTCGTCACGGTCGCACCCATGAGGTAAGGCTAACCTCAGTGCTCGGAACGTCAAGCAGTCGACTGACAGGAAGTCCCCCGATGAGCTCCAAGCCCCAGCGCCCGCAGCACGTCTTCGTGGTCGAGCGCACCGAGCGGCTCACGCCGCACATGGTCCGTGTGCACCTCGGCGGTCCGGCGTTCGCGGACTTCGTCGCCGCCGCCGACCCGGAGCGGCTCGCGTCGACGGACCGCTATGTGAAGCTGCTGCTCCCCGCACCCGGCTCCGACCTGCGGCCGCCGTACGACCTCGACGCACTCCGGGCGACGCTGCCGAAGCACGAGCTGCCCGCGCGCCGCACCTACACCGTGCGGGCGGTCGACCACGACGCCGGCACCATCGCGGTCGACTTCGTGGTGCACGGCGACGAGGGGCGCGCCGGCCCCTGGGCCGCCACGGCGCGGCCGGGCGACCTACTCGCGCTCTCCGGCCCCGGCGGCGGCTACGCGCCGTCCACGGACCCCGCCGTCACGCACGTGCTGCTCGGCGACGACAGCGCGCTCCCGGCGATCGGCTCCGCCCTGGAGGCGCTGCCCGCCGCCGCCACGGGCGTCGCCCTGGTCGAGGTGGCCGGGCCCGCTGACGAGCAGCCGCTCGCCCACCCGGCCGGGCTCGACCTGCGGTGGCTGCACCGCGACGCCACCGGCGCCGAGCCGGGCACGCTCCTGCTCGCGGCGACCCGGGAGCTGCCCCGTGCCTCCCGGCCGGTCCAGGTGTTCGCGCACGGTGAGCGGACCGCGGTCAAGGCGATCCGTCGACTGCTGCAGGACGAGTGGGGACTCGAGAAGGCGGACCTGTCGCTGTCGGCGTACTGGGCGCTCGGGCGGGCGGAGGACCGGTTCCAGGAGGAGAAGCGCGAGCCGGTCGGGGTGATCTTCGACTGACCGCAGGCGCGGGCGACCCGGTGGCCGCCGGCGGGGTCGGTGGCTGCCGGTAGCGTCCGGCGGGTGAGCACCTCGTCTGCGGCCCGCTGCTGCGTCACCGGGTGCGGTCGCCCCACGGCACCCGGCACGCAGGGCGTGCTGCCGCTCTGTCCGGAGCACCTCGGGCTGGCGGCCGAAGCCGTCGAGGCCGGCGCTGCGTCCGGAGCCGCGTCCGGTCTGGTGTCCGGTGTGGAGGACGTGCTGCCGGGGCCGTGCCCGGCGTGCGGGTCGCGGCTCGGCGTGCGGTACGCGTCGGGGATGCTGTGCGCCGTGTGCGAGTGGCGCTGGGGCGAGGTGCCCGACGGCGACCTCGCACCGCCGCGCGTGGACGTCGTCTACTACCTGCGGCAGCGCGACGACTTCGGCGACCGGATCAAGATCGGCACGACGGCGAACCCGCGGCAGCGGCTCGCGGCGGTGCCGCACCAGGAGCTGCTCGCGTTCGAGCGCGGCGACCGGACGCTCGAGCGGCGGCGGCACGCGGCGTTCGCGGCGGACCGCTTCGCCGGGACCGAGTGGTTCCGGACCACGCCGGCGCTCCTCGACCACGTCGACGTCGTCGCGGCGGGCGTGCCGGACCCGTGGGTCCTGCACGCCCGCTGGCGGAGCGAGGCGCTGGCGCTGCGGGGCTGAGGCCGCCGGTCCTCCGTCTCGGACGGGTGGGCGGGGTCAGGCCGCGGTGGCGGCGCTCCGGGCGCGGTCGGCGGCCGGGTCGTCGCGCAGGAAGCGGTCGGCCGTGCGGAGCGAGAGCGCCATGATGGTCAGCGCCGGGTTCGCGATGACCGCGCTCGGGAACACCGAGTTGTCGCAGACCCACAGGTTCGGCACGTCCCACGAACGCCCGGCCGGGTCGACGACCGAGCTCCCGGCGTCGAGGCCCATCCGCGCGGTGCCGATCGTGTGCGCGGTGCGCTCGAGCACCCGGACGTCGGTGCCGCCGGCCGCCTCGACGATCGCGGTCATCGTCCGGACGGCGTGCGCCCGGATGGCGTCCTCGTTCGCACCGGGCGAGAAGGTCACGCGCGCCCGCGGGACCCCGTGCTCGTCGAGCTCGTCGGACAGCACGAGCCGGTTGTCGTCGTACGGCAGGCACTCCGCGTTGATGCCGACGCCGGCCGTCCTCGGGTAGTCCCGCATCGCCCGGACGAGCTCGGCGCCGCGCAGCCCGCCGCCACGCACGAGCGTGGTGGCGAACGTGAGCGGCTGCACGCCGAGGGACTGGATGAGGTAGCCGCCGGCGAAGTCCGCGTCGGCGGGTCGGACGAAGTCCTCGGTGATGATCGACGACGGGTAGCCGCGGTACGAGCGCATCGACTCGTCGAAGGTCGCCCAGACCTGCGTCGCGCCGTGCGCGGTGAAGTTCCGCCCGACCTGGCCACTGCTGTTCGCGAGCCCGGTGTGGAGCAGGAGCCGCGGGGTCTCCACGCCGCCCGCAGCGAGCACCAGGGAACGGCACCGCTGCCGGCACTCCTGCCCGTCGCGGGTGTACAGCACCGCGCAGACCCGCCCCTCGGCGTCGAGCTCGATGCCGTGCACGAACGACTCGGGGCGGATCTCGGCCCCGAACGCCACGGCCGCGGGCAGGTACGTCGTGTCCATCGACACCTTCGACCCGTTCCGGCAGCCCTGGTGACACGAGCCGCACGACACGCAGGCCTGGCGGAGGCCGTGGTGCTCCTGGACGCGGTCCTCGGTCGTGAGTGCGACGGGGGCGTCGGTCGCGGTGATGCCGAGCGCCTCGGCGCCGCGGACCATCATGTCCGACGAGGCGTTCCGCGGCGGCGGACCCATCAGGTAGCGGCGCTCCGGGTCCCACGGGTAGTGCGCGGGACCCGCGACGCCGACCTCGTGCTCGACGCGCTCGATGTAGGCGGTGAGCTCGGCGTGGTCGACCGGCCAGTCCTCGCCCTGCCCGCTCTCGGTGCGCAGGCGCAGGTCGTGGACGCTCGGCCGGGGCGTGAAGGCACCCCAGTGCAGGGTCGACCCGCCGACGCCGGTGCCGCTGTTGTTCGGACCGAACGCGGTCGGTGCGGACCCGCCGCTGATCCGCTCGTCCATCCAGTTGATGTCCGCCGGGGCCTCGACCTCGTCGGGCAGGTGGTCCTCGGGCTCGGTGTTGCGGCCGGCCTCGAAGGCGACCGCGGTCAGGCCCTCGCGGGCGAGTCGGGCCAGGAGCGGGGCGCCACCGGCCCCCGTGCCGACCACGACCACGTCCACGACCTCGTCGTCCGGGTACCGGCGCTGTGCGTCGAGTCTCATCGTGCTGTTCCCTCCGGTTCCCATGCTTCCCGTTGCCCGGCTCCGAGCAACTGGAAGCCCTGCTTGCGGACGCCGTCGCCACCGTTGGCGAAGCCGTCGTAGTCGATGTCGGACATGGTCGCGGGGTGGGCGAGCCACTGCTTGACCAGGTCCACCCCGGCGTCCTCGAACCACGTCCGGAGCTGCCCGGCGTCGAGCGGACCGTCGGAGCGCAGTCGTCCGGCCGCGGCGTCCTCGAGCGCCGCGGGCAGGTCACCGGAGTCGGCGATCGGCGCGAGCACGTCGAGGGCGGCCCGGTAGGCGTCGGCGTCCGTCAGCATGCCGTCGGCGCGCCACCCGTCCCCCTGACCCGCGGCGAGCTGGGCGTCCAGGCGCAACGCGAGGTCGACCTGCTGCGGACCCGGCTGCGGGACGACGACGCGGGCGACCGCGCGGAGCGTGTCGAGCTGCCGGGCGGTCAGGGCGCGGGGTTCCGTCGCGGGGTCGTCCGGCAGTGCGCGGACGGCCAGGACCCCGCGTGTTCGGGCGCTCACCCGCGGCGACGCGAGCACCCGGGCGGTGTCGGCGGGGACGACCGGGGACGGCGCGACCCGGCGCGACCAGAACTCGCGGACGACGGCGGCCACCTCGACCGGGCGCTCCCACGGCAGCAGGTGGGCGGCGCCGTCGACGACGTGCAGCTCGGCGGCGGGCCAGTGCGGCATCGTCAGGCGTCGCTGGGCGTCGGCGTCCAGGTCGCCGTCCTCGGCACCGGCCAGGACGAGCGCCGGCGCGGGGTTGGGCTCGGCGTCGGCCGACCAGTCCTCACGGCTGCCGCGGAGCAGCCAGTCGCGCCAGGCCCGCGGGTCGGTGCGCTCGGCGTCGTGCACGGCCATCTCGTGCCGGTCCGGCGGCAGCGTGGACGCGGTGTTCGCGTCGACGAACTCGGCGGCGTGGTCGGGTCGGATGCGTCCGTGCTCGGCCCAAGCGAGCATCGACTCCCGACGTTCCTCGGCCATCGGCTCGGGAGCGAGGGGCGAGGCCGCGAGGAGCACGACGGCGCGCAGCCCGAACAGGCCGTTCGCGCCGGAGAGCGTGCGGTCCGCGACCACCGTCGCGACCTTCCCGCCCATCGAGTGCCCCACCAGCGCCCACTCGGTGGCGCCGCTCGCGCCGATGGCCCGCTCGACCGCAACGGCCATCTCCTCGACGGTGGTCCCTGCGCTCGCGGGGCTGCGGCCGAAGCCGGGGAGGTCGATGCCGACCAGGTCGAGGTCGCCCGCGAGCTCGGAGCGGAGCAGCGCGAACTCCTCCGAACTCGACCCGAGGGCGTGGAGGCAGAACGCGGTCGCTGTCATCCTTCGTTCCTACCGGGGCGGAACGGCCGGACCCAGACTGGCGTACCCCGATCCTGTACCCCGTGCTGATCCTGTACCCCGCACTGGGTCCGGTCCCCGCGCTGGGTCCGGTCCCCGCGCTGGGTCCGGTCCCCGCGCCGGGCTGCGGTCAGTCGGTCGGGTCGCCCTCGTAGACCGACAGCAGCATCGCGGCGCCGAGGCGTGCCGCCCGTGCGGGCTGGGCGGAGCGCTGCACCGCCGACTCGACGCGGGCGCCCTCGACGAGGAGCGACAGGGCCTGAGCCACGTGGGCGGGCACCCCGGCGCGAGAGCAGAGCATCGTGAGGTGCGCCTCGACGTCGGCGAAGTGCTCCTGGGCGAGCGCGGCGATCGCCGGGTCCTGCCGCCCGAGCTCGGCGTGGCCGTTGATGAACGCGCAGCCGCGCCAGCCCTCGTCGGCGAAGCACTGCTCCAGGTAGCCGAACACCCCGAGGACCTCGTCCCGCGGGTCGTCGGAGGCCGCCGCGATCCCGTCGAGAGCGCGGCGCCAGGCTCCGTGCCACCGCTGCAGCACCGCGACGACGAGCGCACGCTTCGTCGGGTAGGCCGCGGTGAGCTCCGCACGGGTCAGCCCCGCCCGCTCCGCGACGTCGTCGAGGGTGACCGGGGTTACGCCGCGTTCGGTGAACAGGGCGTCGGCGGCACCGGAGGCCCGTCGCTGGACGGACGTCTCGCGGTCGGTCCGGACGAGGGTCGGGGTGACGGTGCTCATGCGCTCTCTGCTGGTCGACGGGGTTGGTTCGGGCGTTCGTGCGGGCTCGCCCGTGCGGTGAGCCTACTGACCGGGCACGCCCGACGTGTCGAGCGCCTCGGCGAGCAGGGCGCGCATGTCGATCGGCTGCGTCGCGGTGTCCGACGCCGCCGATCGACGCACCGGCAGCAGCGTGTCGGCGAGGGACCGGTCTGCCCCAGGGATCGCCCTGGTGCCCCGTGCGACCCGGGACCCGCGGATGCCGAGCTCGTTGCGGGGGATGCTCATGCGGAGACCCCGAGCAGGATCGCGGCCGACGCGGCCACCGTCACGGACACCAGCCCGGTCGTCACCGCGGCGACCTGCAGCCCGTGCTGCAGGCGGGCCTGACGGACCTCGGAGAAGGTGGTCCCCCGGCGGCTCGTCGACGAGACCGCGTGGCGGGCGCTCGTGGGTGCGGTGTCCAGGTCGGCGGCGATGGTCGTCACGGTGGCTTCCTCGTCTCGGGAGGTCCGGCTGGTCCGGACCCGTCGAGGACGACGCTAGGACGCCGTCCGCCGGGACGCGGTGCGGACGCCCGTGGTCGACGATTCCCGGACGTCCGAGCGCGACACCCGACGATCCGTGGACATCGACCGCGACCGCGGACCGGGCGGTCCACCCCCGGACCGGGGGCACGGCGATCCGGACAGGGCCGCGCGGAGCGGTCATCATGCACGAGACCCATGAACCCGACACCTCCGACCCGGATCGACGTGGACGAGCAGAGCTCGGACCTCGACGCCGCCCGCGACCTGCTCGCCACCACGTACGCGGGGAACGAGTGGCGCGCCGACGCGACCGCGATGCCGTTCGCGTTCCGGTTCGCGGCCGTCGGCGACACCGCGATGTCCCTCCGGACGATCCGCTTCGACGGGCACCTGCAGGGCGTGATGACCCCGTCCGAGGACTTCGTCGTGCAGTGGACGACCCGGGGGACCGCCACGATCGGCTCCGGGGACGTCCAGCTCCTGATGGAGCCCGGTCGGCCGCAGCTCTGGCCGCAGCAGGGCGCGGCGTTCTCGTACCGGGACTACGAGCAGAAGATCGTGCAGGTGAACCGGGCAGCGCTCGAGGAGGTCGCCGGCGAACGCGGGACGGCACCGGGGCAGCTCGTCCTGGACCACACCGTCCGCCCCGACGAGCGCGCCCTGCGGGTGTGGCGGAGCAGTGTGCAGCTCATCTCGCACACCGTGCTCGACCGGAAGGCGTCGCCGCTGCTGCAGGCCGAGATGGGACGGCTCGGCGCCCTCGCCCTGCTCGAGCTCTACCCGGTGGTCAGCGCGTCGCTCCCCGACGAGCTGCTGCTCCCCCGCAACGCCCACGTCCGACGGGCCGTCGAGTACGTGCACGAGCACGCGCACCTGCCGATCACGAGCACCGACCTGGCCCGGGTGGCCTCGCTGAGCCTCCGTGCGCTGCAGATCGCGTTCCAGCGGGCGTTCGAGCTCTCCCCCAACGCCTACATCCGGCAGGTCCGGCTCGACCGGGTGCGGGACGCGCTGCTGCAGGGCGACCCGGCGACGACGAGCATCGCCGAGGTCGCGAAGCAGTGGGGCTTCGCGCACGCCGGACGGTTCTCCGCGACGTACCAGCAGCGCCACGGCGAGTACCCGCGGGACACCCTGCGCCGACGAGCGTAGCGCCCGGCCGACGGGTCGGAACCCGGGCGTCAGCGCCCGTAGGCGTCGACGAACAGCGGGCCGCGGACCGTGCGGAGGGTGTCGACGAGCTGGTCGACCGTCCGCCGCGAGATGCCGGAGACCTCGAGGTCGTACGGCCCGAGTGCGGGGAGCCGACCCGTGCGGATCCGCACGACCTCCCACCCGACGGCCCGGACCGCGCGGTCCTTCCGGCGGTCCGTCTCCTGCCGCGGCCCGACGTGCTCGAGCCCGTGTCGCCCCGTGCTGTCGTACTCGATCGCGACGCGGAGCTCCGGCAGCACGATGTCCGGCCACGCCTCGACGTGGTCGAAGAACGGCCGGTCGAGGCGGATCGCGGTGTGGTCGAACGTCAGCGCGAACCGCTCCTGCAGGGCCGCCCGGAGTTCGGCCTCGACCGCTGAGGCCGTCGCGGGGGCGCACACGCTCGGGAAGGACTCCCCCGACGGCAGCCGGGGGGTCTTCGGGCAGATCGTCCGCGGGACGGGCGGTCGTGCGGCCGTCCGCCGTCCACCGCCGCCGGTCGCACCGGACCGCCCGGGTCGCGCACGGCTCGACGCCACGGCACCCGTCGGGACCGCCGTTGCTCCAGTCGGGCCCGCCACACGCGGCGACGGTCCCGCGCCACGCGACGGTGCCGCGCCGCGCGCCGGTGCCGCGGGCAGGGTCTGGCGACCGGTCACGCGCTCGGCCCGCTGCGGCGCGGGCACGGTCGCCGGCCAGTCCGCGGGCAGCACGGGCCAGCGGCGGGGCTGCGCCTGGAGCTGGCACTCCGGGCACCACACCGACCGACGACGCTCCCGGCCCGGCCGCGACCGCTGCTCGGCCGGCGTCGCGACGAAGACGTGGCCGACGTCGCACTCCCACGTGAGCAGGACCTCGGCCGTCGGGGGCACCTGGGTCAGGACGACGCCGTGGTTCCACTCCGGGTGGTACTGCCGGATCAGCACGGGGTAGGACGCCCACGCCGACCGGAACTCGCCGACGGCGTACGGAACCGCGACGCCGCGGGACCACTGCCGGCGGCGCCACCACGCATCGACGGGTTCGACCACCCCGCCACGGTAGGGACGGCCACCGACACCGCGGCCCGTCGACCGTCCGACCGTCCGCCCGTCCGGCCGCGCGACCGCCCGGTCGCGCGCGGCCCTGTCGTCAGTCCTGCGGGGGCGTCGCGAACGTGAAGCGCTCCGGCCCGGACTCCGACCCGTCGTCGAGCACCCGGATCCCGGCTTCGCGGCACGCCGTGACCCCGTCGCGGTGCACGCGCTCCGGACGCGGCCGCCGCGGGATGCCGGCCGCGCCGAACACCGCCCACGCGTTCGCCGCCGACGCGCTCGTGAACCGCGTGCTGTACCGCACCCCGGCGAAGCCCGCCGCGTCGAGGGCCCGTGCCCAGGCCTGCGGCACGCGGTAGTCCCCCATCGTCTGCAGCTCCGCGCCGACGCCCCACCGCACCGCCGCCGGGTGTGTGACGTCCGCGAAGCGACGGCCCCGCGAGGCCCGGGCCGCGACGACGACCATCTCGCGGGCGCGCGACGCGAACACCGTGTTCGTCGTCAGGACGTGGTGCGCGAGGCGCTCACGCACCGCGACCTCGACCGCGTCCGCCCAGTAGCAGGTGCCCCGCGGCACGGCGAGGTCGAACCGACCACCGTCGACCCCGTCGGCGTCCGGCTCCGTGCTCGCGAACCACCACGCGCCGCGGTCGTGCCGCTTCGCCCGGTAGAACGTGGTGCCGCGACTCTCCTCGGCGGGGAAGTCGGTCAGGTCGAGGTCGTCTCGCGGACGCTGCTGGGCGACGTCGGTGCGCCTGGGCGTCACGCGTCGGCCGCCCAGGCCGTGGCGGCACGACGGGCGGCGGCGAGGACCTGCTCGTGCCGGCCTTCGCGAAGCGCCTGCGCCGCGGTGGTGCCGCCGAACTCGTCCGCCACGGTGTGCAACCAGAGCGCGCTGCCCCACGGGTCGATCCGGTCGGGGTCGACGAGCGCGAGCACCTGCCGCAGGTGCGGCAGCGGCGTCCCGGACGCGCCGAACTGGAAGGACGGGAAGACGAGGCTGCCGTCGCCGATCTTCAGGCCGATCAGGTCGCGCTTCGCCACCGCCTTGCTGAGCGCCTGCCGGGTGACCCCACGCCAGGCCGCGAGCGTCGGGGTGTCGTAGAACGGCCCGATGAGCGCGTCGGCCTCGTGCTTGACGGAGGGCAGTGCGGCGAGCATCCGGTCGGCCAGGAGCTCCACGTCGACGCCGGACTCGAGCGCTCCGGCCGCGCGGCCGTCCGCGATCCGCCGGCGCAGTGCGTCGAGCAGGGCCGTCTCGTCCGCCGAGGGGCCGTCCGTCCCCCTGGGCTGCCGTGCGTGGGTCGTCGCTGCCATGGCACCTCCTGTCAACTGCGTCAACCGGATCCTACGCCGGCGCGACAACCGCGTCAACCACCGGCGCGCTGGCTCGGCGGCGCCGCGCTCAGCCGTCCAGGGCGCGCCGGGCGTACCCCACGAGCGCGTTGGCGTGACCGTGGCCGAGCCCGTGCTCCTCCTTGAGCCACGACACGACCTCCATGTGACGGTGGTCGTCGAGGCGGTCGGCGACCAGGTCGAGCCACTCCTGCACCGGCCGGCCGTAGGTCCGTTCGATGCTCGGGAAGTACGAGGCCGGGCCGGAGACCTTCGTGCCGTCGGCGGGCGGCTGCGGCGCGGGGACGCGGTGCGTGGTCACGGTGGTCAGGGTAGCTGCGCGAGGGTGGCACCGACAGGGGTCCCGTGCACGCCGCACCGTCACGCGGGGTCACCGGAGGTCACGCGCGCGACGCTCCGTGACGTCCCGTTCCGTCCCGTGGCGAAGTGTTGCGAGGACCCGTTGTCCGGGTCCGCCGGCCCTCCTACGGTCGCCCCATGACCGACACCACGGACCGCTCGACGCGCAGGTCCGCACCCCACGCGACCGCCCCGGCGACCGCAGCCGGCGCGCGCGACGGGAGCAGTGCCTCCCGTCCGCTCGCCCCGACCGTCGACGCGGCCGCACGCGCCGCGCTCGACCGTCCCGTCCTGCCGCTGCGCCACCCCGTGCGGTGGATCGCCGCCGCGGTCGTCCTGGTGCTCCTGCTGAACGGGGTCGAGACGCTCTTCACCAACCCGGCATGGGGCTGGCCCGCGGTCGGGAAGTGGCTGTTCAGCCCCGCGATCCTGACCGGACTGCAGTTGACGCTCGTCGCGACCGGGCTGAGCGCGGTGATCAGCTTCGCGGGCGGTGTCCTCGTGGCGCTGGCACGGCTGTCCCGCAACCCGGTGCTGTCCGGGCTGGCGTGGGGCTACGTCTGGCTGTTCCGATCGGTGCCGCTCATCCTGGTGCTCGTCTTCCTGTACAACCTCGGGTCGCTGTACCCGACGATCGGGATCGGGATCCCCTTCGGGCCGCAGCTCGAGGTACGGACGGCGAACGTGCTGGGCGACCTGGCGATCGGCGTCCTGGCGCTGAGCCTGAGCGAGATCGCCTACGCGTCGGAGATCGTCCGGGCGGGCGTCCTCGCGGTGGACCACGGTCAGCTCGAGGCGGCGCAGGCCCTCGGGCTCCCCCGCCGTCGGCAGTTCGTGCGGGTCGTACTGCCGCAGGCGCTCCGCTCGATCGTGCCGGCGTTCGTCAACCAGGTGGTCGGGTTGCTCAAGGCCTCGTCACTGCTGTTCTACGTCTCCCTGCTCGACCTGTTCGGCGTCGTCCAGAACCTGTCGAGCACCTACCCGACGGACATCATCCCGCTGCTCGTGGTCGCGACGATCTGGTACCTCGCGTTGACGAGTGCGGTCTCGGTCGTGCAGTACTACATCGAGCGGTGGACGTCGCGGGGGTCCGCGCGGGCGCTGCCGCCGACGCCCCTGCAACGGGTGCGGGCGGCGGTCCGGCGGGTGGGGGCTGTCCGGCCTGGAGGCACGGGTCGTGTCGCGCAGGTCGCCGGTGCCCAGCGGGTGGTCGCGTCGGGCACCAGGTCCGGTGCCGGCGCCGGCGCCGGAACCGTCGAGGTCGTCTCGTGAGCGCGGCCGTCGCGGTCGTCGGCGCGGTGAAGTCCTTCGGCGACCGGCGGGTCATCGACGGGGTCGACCTGGAGCTCGCCGCCGGGAGCGTCACCGTGGTCCTCGGGCCGTCCGGGTCCGGCAAGTCCACGCTGCTGCGCGCGATCAACCACCTCGAACCGCTCGACCGCGGCGTCGTGACGGTCGGCGGCGAGCCCGTCGGCGTGCGGTTGCGGACCGGGCGGGACGGTACGACCCGCTGGAAGGAGCTGCCAGAACGGGTGATCCTGCGGCAGCGGTCCCGGATCGGCTTCGTGTTCCAGCGATTCGAGCTGTTCCCGCACCTGACCGCGCTCGAGAACGTCGCCGAGGGGCCGATCGCCGCCGGAGTGGCTCGCCCGGTCGCGCTCCGTCGTGCCCAGGAGCTGCTCGAGCGCGTCGGGCTCGGCGACCGAGGGGCGTCCCGTCCACGGCAGTTGTCCGGCGGGCAGCAGCAGCGAGTGGCGATCGCCCGGGCGCTGGCGCTGGAGCCCGCGGTCGTGCTGCTCGACGAGCCGACCTCCGCGCTCGACCCCGAGCTCGTCGGCGAGGTCCTCGGCGTCATCCGGTCCCTGGCCGAGTCCGGCACGACCCTCGTCATCGTCACGCACGAGGTCGCGTTCGCCCGCGAGGTCGCCGACCACGTCGTCTTCCTCGACCACGGGCGCGTCGTCGAGCAGGGGCCGCCGCGCCAGGTCATCGATGCCCCGCAGCACCCCCGCACGCGCGACTTCCTGTCCCGCGTCCGCTGAGCCCTTCCTCCCGTTCCCCACCGTTCCCACCAGTCCCACCGTTCTCATCCGAGGAGTCCGCCTTGCCCACCACCGCTCTCTCCCGCTGGCGTCACCGCGCCGGAGCCCTCGTCCTCGCGGCCGGCGTCGTCGTCGCCCTGGCCGGGTGCGCCGCGAACGCCTCCGCCGCCGACGGCGCTGCCGGGTCCGCCGGGTCCGCTGACGGCACCGTGACGATCGGCGCCGCGTCCAACGGCGCCGCGACCGAGACGAAGGTCCGGGTCTCCGAGGACACGAAGCTGCACGACGCGCTCCCCGCCGACGTGAAGTCGTCCGGGAAGCTCACGATCGGCATCGGCGCGCTGCCTGCCGGATTCCCGCCGCTGGCCTTCACCGGGGACGACCAGAAGACGCTGACCGGTTCCGAGCCCGACCTCGGCCGGCTCGTCGCCGCGAAGCTCGGACTCCGGGCGGACGTGCAGAACGCCACCTGGGACAACCTGTTCGTCGGCATCGACGGCGGGAAGTACGACGCCGGGTTCTCGAACGTCACCGTGACCGAGCAGCGCAAGGAGAAGTACGACTTCGCGTCGTACCGGCAGGACAACCTCGCGCTCCAGGTGCTGAAGACCTCGAAGCTGACCTTCGACGGCGACCCGTCCGTGCTCGCCGGCAAGACGATCGCCGTGAGCTCCGGCACGAACCAGGAGAAGATCCTGCTCGAGTGGAAGGCCGACCTCGAGAAGGACGGCAAGACCATCGGCGTCAAGTACTACCCGGACGGCAACGCCGTGAAGCTCGCGCTCGACTCCGGCAAGATCGACGGCTACTTCGGCCCGAACCCGACCATCGCGTACGCGAACAAGCAGAGCGTGGAGAGCGCGCACCCGACGAGGACCGCGGGGACGTACTCCGGTGCCGGCTCGACCCTGCAGGGACTCATCGCGGCGACCACGAAGAAGGACAGCGGTCTCGCGAAGCCGATCGCCGACGCGATCAACGAGCTCATCGCGGACGGGACGTACGCGAAGTGGCTCAAGGCGTACAACCTGTCGAACGAGGCCGTGCAGACCTCGCAGGTGAACCCGGAGGGGCTGCCGCTCGACAACAGCTGAGCACGTCCCCTGTCCGTCGACACCCCTGTGACCGTCGTGGTCGCGGGGGTGTCCGGCGTGCGCGGTGCGGCTCGGTCGGCCGCGGACGCCCAGAGCGCAGGACACGCCGCGCGTCGCTCGCGGCGAGGGCACGACACTCCGTCCGGCAGCGCCGAGGGTGCCAGATGTCGGCAACTCGGCGGGGCAACGCCGGCGCGCCCGACGCAGCGGGTCGCGTCGGCGCCTCCCCGCCCGACACGCCCGACCGCGGACGCCGAGAGCGCAGGACATGCCGCGCATCGCTCGCCCCGGGTGCACGACACGTCGTCCGGCAGCGCCGAGGGTGCCAGATGTCGGCATCTCGGCGAGGCGGCGCAGGCGGGGGCGGGCGCAGCGCGGCAGTGCGGCACGCCCGGGTCAGGCGGCCGGCGCCAGCGCCCGGCGCGCCCACTCGGCGGCGAGCAGCTCGTAGGAGCGGACGCGGGCGGCGTGGTCGTGCGTGATGGTCGTGACGAGCAGCTCGTCCGCCCCGGTCACACGGCGGAGCACCTCGAGCCGGTCGGCCACGTGCGCCGCGTCGCCGACGAACCGCGACACGAGCCGGTCCCGCACGGCGGCGGCCGCCTCGTCGGGGAGCGGTGTCGCACGGGCCGCGTCGGGCGTCGGGTACGGGATCGCCCCGACACCGGAGCGGATCGAGTGCACCCACTGGCCGTACCCGAGGGCGAGCTCCTCGGCCTCGGCAGCGGACCGCCCGACGACGACGTCGGCCGAGACCACCACCCGCGGCGCATCGAGCACCCCCGGGCGGAACGACGCACGGTACGCCTCGACCGACGCCAGCACGGTGCCCGGCGACGAGTGGTAGTTCGCGCCGTACGGCAGCCCGAGGGACCCGCCGACGCGGGCGCTCTCGCCGCCGGTCGACCCGTGGATCCACAGTTCGACTTCGGCGCCGGTCGCGGGCGGCGCCTCGACGACCTTCCCGCCGCGGGTCCAGGTGCCGGCGAAGAGGGCCCGGACGAGCGCGAGGTCGTCGTCGAAGCGCTCGACGTCGCCCGGCACGCGACCGAGCAGCTCGCCCTGCAGCGCGAACGTCGACCCCGGAGCGACCCGGAAGTCGAACGGTGCGGGGAGGAGCAGGCCGTCGACGACCTGGTCGGCACGAGGCGCGAGCGACGGCGGCTTCGGTGTCCCCGGCGCCGGGGCCCCGGACCGGCCGAGCCCGAGGTCGAACCGCGGTCCGTACAGCCCGGTGAGCGTCCCGAAGGTCTCCGCGATCTGCAAGCCGCGGACGTTCCCGACGAGCGTCGCGGCACTGCCGACCCGGATGCTGGACGTGACCGCGGCCACGGCACCGATCACCACGGTCGGCGCGCTGCCCGCGACGCCCGGGTTCAGGTGGTGCTCGGCGAGCCAGTAGCGGGCGTACCCGGCACGCTCGGCGGCGCGGGCCAGGTCGAGGGTGCGGTGCAGTGCGGTCGCCGACGACGACCCGGAGACGACCGGGACCAGGTCGAGGACCGAGAGCGGGACGGCGGTCACGCGGACACCGCCTGCCGGTCGCGGACGGCCCCGGAGAGGCCGAGGGTGTCGCGGAGCGTGGCGCCCTCGTCGTAGGACTCGCGGTACACCCCGCGCTCCTGCAGCAGCGGGACGACGCGGTCGACGAACTCGTCGAGGCCGTACGGGTTGGTGTGCGGGACGACGACGAACCCGTCCGACGCCCGCTCCTGCACGTACCGGTCGATCTCGGCGGCGATCGACGACGGCGTGCCGACGAACCCGCCGCGCGTCGAGACCTGGATGACGAGCTCGCGGATGGACAGGTGCTCGGCCGCGGCACGGTCGCGCCAGTCCTGCACCAGAGCGCGGGGGTCACGGACGTGGCGCACCCGTCCCCTGGTGATCGTCTCGGCGTCGACGTCCGGCTCGACGTCGGGCAGCGGACCGTCGACGTCGTACGACGACAGGTCCCGGTTCCAGACCTGCTCGAGGAACGCGATCGCCGTCGCCGGGCTGACCTGGGCGCGGCGGATCGCCCGCGAGTGCTCCTCGGCCTCGGCCTGGGTGTCCCCGAGCGTGAAGGTCGCCCCGGGCATCACGAGCAGTTCGGCCTCGGACCGTCCGACGCGCTCGAGCCGGGCGGTGACGTCGTCGTAGAAGGTGCGCGCGTCCTCGAACTCGGTGTGGAGCGAGAACACCACCTCGGCGTGCCGGGCGGCCAGGTCGCGGCCCTCGTCGGAGTCCCCGGCCTGGACGACCACCGGGTGTCGCTGCGGGCTCCGCGGGACGGGGAAGGTCCCGGTGACGTCGAACTGCGGTCCGTGGTGGTCGACGTCCCGGATGCGCGAGCGGTCGGCGAACCGTCCGGACGCCGGGTCCGCGACGACCGCGTCGGCTTCCCAGGAGTCCCAGAGCTCCCTCGCCGTCTCGACGAACTCCGCCGCCCGCGTGTACCGGTCGGCGTGGTCGAGGAACCCACCTCGGCGGAAGTTCGCCCCGTGGAACGCGTCCGAGCTCGTCACGACGTTCCAGCCCGCGCGGCCGTCGGTCAGGTGGTCGAGCGTGGCGAGCTGCTTCGCGAGCTCCACGGGCTCGTTGAAGGTGGTCTGCAGGGTGCCGACGAGACCGATGTGCGACGTGACCCCCGCCAGGGCAGCGAGGATCGCGAGGGTGTTCGGCCGCCCGACGACGTCGAGGTCGTGGATCCGCCCCTTCTGCTCGCGGAGCCGCAGTCCCTCGGCGAGGAACAGGTAGTCGAAGCACCCGCGCTCGGCGTTCCGGGCGAAGTGCTCGAAGGACGAGAACGCGATCTGGCTCTCGGCCCGCTCGTCGCTCCAGATCGTCGTGTTGTTGACGCCCGGGAAGTGGGCGGCGAGGTGGACCTGACGCTTCGTGCTCATGACGGGACCCCCTGGGTCGGGACGGCGTACCGGCTGACCGCCGGCGCGATGCCGAGCCGCGTGCGAAGGTCGACGGTGGGACGGGACGGCGGGTCGGCGCGCAGGCCGGCGGTGACGAGGGCGGGGACGAGCTGCCGGGCGACGGCCGTGCTGTCGGCGGACGTCCGCAGCGGGCGGAGCCGGACCCCGGCGTAGCCGATCGCACGGAGGTCCGCGATCCGGTCGACGAGGCCCGTCGCGGTGGTGACGAGCACGGCGGCGTCCGACGCAGCCGAGTACGGCGACCCGGACGCGGCGTCGAGAGCGGCGAGCTCGTCCTCGGCCTCGGCGACCGAGGACCCGAGGAGCACCGCGAGGTCCGCGAGGACCGGACGGACCGTGGCTGACCCGGCCGCCTGCTCGACGTGACGGACGCGTGCCAGCGCGCCCCGCGCCTCCAGGCCGACACCGCCGACTCCAGCCGACGGACCCGACGCGCCCGGTGTGACGAGCACCACGTCGGCCGTGTCGACCGCCAGGCGAGCCGCGTCGTCGTCGTGCGCGAGCGCGAACACGGGCGGCCGCCCCTGCGGCGACCGCGGGACGATCGACGCGCCGTGCACCGAGACGTGCTCGCCCACGAAACGGGCGTCGTGGATCCGGTCGCGGTCGATGAAGCGGCCCGTCGCGACGTCGCGGATGATCGCGTCGTCGTCCCAGCTGTCCCAGAGACGGGAGACGACCTCGGCGACCTCGCGGGCCTCCGCGGCGAGCGTCGCCGGGTCGTCACGGCCGGACCGACGGCCGAAGAGCGCGGCCTCGCGGGTCGTCGGGCTCACCTGGATCCGCCACCCGGCTCGCCCCGCGGAGACGTGGTCCAGGGTCTGGAGGCCCGTGGCCACGTGGAACGGCTCGGTGTGCGTGACCGAGACGGTCGGCACCAACCCCACCGAGCGGGTCGCGGGTGCGACCGCGCTCGCGACCAGGAGGGCGTCGAGCCGCCCCACGACGGTCCGGGTGTCGAGGTCGCCGTCGGCGTCGAGAGGACCCGCGGTGAAGGCGTCCTCGAGCGTGACGGCGTCGACGCCGGCGCGGTCCTGCTCGACGACGACGCGGCGCCAGTGCGCGAGACGCGTGGTGTCGCGGGCGGCTGCGGGGTCGGCGCGCCAGGCGGCCGGGTGCCAGCCGGCGCCGTGGAGGGCCGTGACGAGGATGGTTCGGTCGGGCATGGAGCCGACGCTACGGCCGCGACGGTCAGGCGACGACGGGTGTTGCGGAGGATGACCGGGCGTTGCGTCGTGTGACGTCTGCCAGGCTCGTCGGATGGTGTCCTGCTTCCTGACCCACGCCGAGGTGGTCGTCGACCCGGAGGTCCCGATCGAGTCGTGGGGGCTGTCCGCCGCCGGTCGACGCCGAGCCGCCGTGGCCCACCGCGTCGCGTGGTCGCCCGAGGTCCGACGGATCGTCTCGAGCGCGGAGCGGAAGGCCGAGGAGACCGCAGCGGTGCTCGCCCGGGCCGTCGGAAGCGGACCGGACGTCGAGGTCGAGCCCGCGCTCGGCGAGATCGACCGCAGCGCGACGGGCTACCTGCCACCGGCCGAGTTCGAGGCCGTCGTCGACGCGTTCTTCGCCCGTCCGGACGAGTCCGTCCGGGGGTGGGAGCGTGCGGTGGACGCGCAGGCCCGGATCGTCGCGGCCGTCCGGGCGCTGACCAGGACCGGGGACGTGACGATCGTGTCGCACGGTGCGGTCGGCGCGCTGCTCCTCGCCGACCTCCGCGGCGTGCCGATCAGTCGGGCGCTCGACCAGCCGGGGATGGGCAGCGTGTTCACGTTCGACCCGCGGCGGTGGCGCGCGTGCTCCGGGTGGGCGCGGGTCGGCTGACCCGGGCATGCGGCGCACCCCGGCAGCGCGGGCGGCTCCGGCGGCGGTGACCTCGCGCCCGCCGTGGTGCGCACTGCCCCCGCACAACCGGAAGCTTGCCGCACCACGCGTTTCCGCGGTACGACGTGCTTCCCGTTGTGCAGAGCGCACCGCATCGCTCCGCTCCGCTCCGCAGCAGGGCGGACGGGCGCGCGGGCCGTCAGGCCGGCAGGCGCTCCCTCGCCTCGATCGCGACGTCGAGCCGGTTCTCCCGCGGGGGCAGCGGGCAGGTCGCGTGCGCGGTGTAGGCGCACGGCAGGTTCGTCGCCCGGGTGAAGTCGAGCCGCACGCGGCCGTCCGCACCGGGTGCTGGCACGTCGAGGCTCCGCGTGGCAGCGGTCGTCGTGCCGCTCGTCCGGTCGGTGAACAGCACGTGCAGCCCGTCGCCGTGCCCGTTGAACGCCAGGAGCGTCCGCGGTCCGTCGAGGTCGAACGACAGCGTGCCACGCGCGGCGAACACGTGCTGCAGGCCGTCGACGACGGACCCGACCGTCACCTCGCGCTGCACGTCGAAGGGCTCGAAGCGGGCCCCGACGACGAAGCGCTCGTCCGGCGCGAAGGTCGGCGTCCCGCGGTACGCCGTGCGCGTCGGGGTGGCCGGGTCGCGCGGACGGAGGAGGTCGCTGCCGCCGCGCCGGGCGATCTCGACGACGACGTCGCGGCCCTCCACGTGCCAGACGACGCGGGGCTCGGGACGGTCCTGCAGCCTGCCGAAGCGGTGGGTCCCGGTGACGGTCGCGCCGTCGACCTCGAGGGACTCGTCGGACGCGAGGGTGACGACGGGACCGGCCTCGTCCGTCGACCACGCCCCGGGGAGGTCGTCGAACCGCTCGGGCGTGGGCGTGAGCCAGCGCAGGCTCGTGATCGCGAGGAACCCGTGCTCGCTCGCCCGAGCGGCTTCGTGGGCGGCGTGCCACTCGGCCCACTCGGCCCAATCGGCGGCGGTGCTGGCGGCTGTCCCGGTCGTCGTGCTCATGCTCCGACCGTACGGTCTCGACGCAGGAGGCTGGACGCGGCCGGACGCGCGCGGTAACACGAGCGGGCGGAACACGTCGTGCGGACGCGACAGGAGTGACCGAGACGGCCCGTTCGCGGCGCGGGCGGCCGGGACGGCCCGCTCGCGACGGTGGCGACGGGTACCAGGGTGGCCACGGTCCGGACGGGAGCCGCGGAGCGGGCTGGTGCCGTGCCTCCCGTCCGGCTCTGCCGCCGACGCGACGTTCCTGCCCATCGCACGCGCGATGAGAGGCGGGACCGCGCATGGCAGGCCCGGAGGAACGACACACCACGAGCGGAACGGCTTCGCATGCGCGGATCGGCAAAGTACGCGCGGATGGGCAGGCGGACGGAACGGGTGAGCGGGCGGACTGCGCGAGCGAGCGGACGGGGCGGGGCCGGCTCAGCGGCGGCGGAGCAGCACCGTGCCGACGACCGCGACGACGCCTACCCAGAGCAGCGGGCGCGTGACCCGGCGGCGCTTCGCGACCCACCCGCCGTCGGTGGCGTTCGCGTGGTCCGCCGGGGCGTAGAGGTTGCCGTCGGTGGGGTCCTGGCGGCCGCGGAGGGCGAAGACCTCGACTGCGGGCCGGGTGATGCGGTGGAACAGGCCCGGCACGACGAACTCGGCGGGCACGAGCGCGGCCTGCAGACGCCCGACGTACCGGTTCCGCTTCGGGTGCAGGGCCTGGGCGACGACGGCCTTCGCAGCGCGCTGCACGGAGACGGTCGGCGGCAGCGGGTGCGAGGCCTTGCCGGTGTAGTTCGCGCCGTTCTGGTAGATCGGGGTGTCGATCGTCGAGGGCAGCACGGCGCCGAAACGGATCCGCGTGCCCTGGTGCTCGTCGGCGAGCACGTCCATCAGGCCGAGGGCCGCGTGCTTGCTCGTGACGTACGCCGACTGGTACGGCGCGGACAGGAGCGACTGGATCGACCCGACGAGGACGTAGGTGCCCTCGCCCCGCTGCTGCCAGTGCGGGAGCAGGGCCTTCACGGCGTGGACGTGCCCGTGCAGGTTCGTGTCGACGACGCGCTTGAAGGCCTCGGTGGGCGTCTGCTCGAACAGGCCGTAGACGAACAGCGCCGCGTTGCCGACGAAGACGTCGATCCGGCCGTACCGTGCGGTCGTGGTCGCGACGAGGTCGGCGACCTGGTGCTCCTCGGCGACGTCGGTGGGGATGGCGACGGCCTCGGCGCCGAGGTCCCGGCACTCCTGCGCCGCGTCCTCCAGGCTCTGCCGGCCCCGGGCGGCGAGCACGAGGGTCGCGCCCTGCCGGGCGAACTCGTGGGCGGCGGCCCTCCCGATGCCGCTCGATGCACCCGTGACGACGACGATCTTCCCGCGGAACCTGTGTGCCATGACCCTGGTCGTACCCGGTCACCGCTCCACCGTCCCCCAGGCGTCGCGGTCTGCGAGCACACGGACACCGGTCGGACGGCGGCACCACGCTTCCGCACGTCGGAGGGAGGTGCCACGATGGGCGCATGCCCCGTGACGACCTGACCGTCGAGGAAGCGACCGCGATCGCCGAGCACGCCCGCTCCGGGTCGCTGCCGCTCGACGACCCCGAGGTCCGCAAGGTCGTCGACCAGGCCAACCGGACCCTCGTGCGCGCGCAGATGTGGGGCGAGGACCGCAGCCCGAAGCTCCGACGCCGTCGTCGGTTCGTCGCGTTCGCGGCCCTGGCGATGGTCCTGGTCTGGGTCGTCGGGTTGCTCGGGCCGCTGCTGCTCCGTCTCGGCGTCTGACGGCGCACCATGCCCCGGACGACGTGGGCGGCGCAGCGGACGGGACGGTCGCCCTACCAGTCCGACCTGCACGACACCCCGGCACCAGGAGTTGCCGAGTGATGCTCGAACCGGTTGACTCGGGCGGGTGACGAGCACCACCGACCGGAACGGCGTGACGTCGTGGACGACATCCGTCCGTGACGACACCGGACCGATCGTGCTGACCGGCGTGCGGGCCTCGTGGGAACCCCTCGTCAAGCAGACCGTCGTCGCGGTCCTCGTCGTGGGGGCCGCGGTCGCGAGCGTCCTGACGCCCTGGCTCGAGGTCACCGACGCACCGCTGATGTGGGCCGCCGTCGGGCTGGTCCTCGTCGGGCTGCTCGGCGGTGGGCTGATGGCCCGCTGGCCGGCCGTGACCCGGGTGGAGCTCGTGCTCCCGGCCCTCGACTTCCTGGCCGTCGGCCTGCTCCGCTACGGCACCGGCGAGGCGCGGTCGGTGTTCCTGGCGATCGTCGTCCTGCCGGTGATCTGGATGGCGACGAACCCCGGACGCCGACACGTGGTCTACCCACTGCTCGGCACCGCCGCGACGCTGCTCCTGCCCTACGTCCTGGACCCCGAGGCCCCGCAGCCGAGCGAGCTGGTCCGGCTGGTGGTCGCGCTCCTCGTCTACGCCGCGGCCGCCGCGGTGACGAACGAGCTCGCCCGCCGTGCCGACCTGCAACTGAGCGCCGTGCAGCGGAAGCGCCGGGTGGCCGAGGGCGAGATCGACCGAGCAGCACTCGTCCAGCGTTCCCTGCTGCCGACGACCACCGCCGGGCTGCCGGACGAGCTGCGCGCGGTCGGGGTCTGCCTGCCGTCCCGCACGGTCGGCGGTGACTTCTACGACTGGTTCCCCACGGGAGAGGGCGCCGCGTTCACCCTCGGCGACGTGATGGGCAAGGGCGTCGGTGCCGGGATGATCGCCGCCGCCGTGCGGTCCCTGATCCGGAGCACCGTCGACGAGACGGACCCCGCGGTCGCCGTCCGCCGAGCGGCCTCCGGGCTCGCGACCGGCGGCTCGGACCTGACGAGCGGCCAGTTCACGACCTGCTTCCACATCCGGGTCGACCGGGACGGGCACGCGCGCTGGGTCGACGCCGGTCACGGACTGACCGTCCTGCGTCGGGCGGGCGGCTCCGTGCACCCGCTGCGCGCCGGGCACCTGCCGATCGGCGTGGGCACGATGTGGACCGCCGACACGACGTCCCTCGACCCCGGCGACGTGGTGGTGGCGGTGAGCGACGGCGTGCTCGACCTGTTCGGCGGCGACCTCGACGCGCTCGACCGGTTCGAGACCTGGGTGGCCTCGCGCTCGCACGCACAGGAGATCGTCGACGGGATCGCGGAACTCGCCGCGTCGGGCGACCACCCGGACGACGTCACCGTCCTCTGCGTCGCGTACCGCCCCTGACCGCGAGCACGGCAGCGCAGGACACAGCACCGCCGGCCGCCACGCGCCCACACGCGCACGCGGCGGGCCGTCCCCCGCAGGAGGGTCCGTCGAAGTGCGGACTGGTGTACCGTCCGCGTCCGGGCGATGATCCAGCGACCCGATCCGCCCGAACCCCAGGGACCCCGCGATGCCCCAGCACCAGACCCCCGCTGCTGCGCGCGCGCTCGACCGGCGCCGCTTCCTCACCCTCGGCCTGACCGGGACCGCCGCCACCGCAGCCGCGGCGACCGCAGCCTTCGCCGCACCGGACGCTGCCGACGCAGCCACCCGCACCGCGGCCACCACGAGCACGACCACCCCGACCGAGCTGCTCGCCGCCGACGAGTTCGACGGCCCCGCCGGCAGCGCCCCGAACCCTGCCATCTGGCGCTTCGACACCGGCGCCGGCGGGTGGGGCAACCAGGAGCTCGAGACCTACACCGATTCCCGCCGGAACAGCGCCCTGAACGGCTCCGGGCAGCTCGCGATCACCGCGATCCGCGAGCCCGACGGCACCTTCACCTCGGCCCGGCTGAAGACCGAGGGCACCTTCACCGCGCAGTACGGCCGCGTCGAGGCGCGCATCAAGATCCCCCGCGGGCAGGGCATCTGGCCCGCGTTCTGGATGCTCGGGGCCGACATCGGCCAGGTCGGCTGGCCCGCGTGCGGCGAGATCGACGTCATGGAGAACGTCGGGTACGAGCCGACGATCGTGCACGCCACGGTGCACGGCCCGGGGTACTCGGGCGCGAACGGCCTGTCCGCCGCGTGCACGAACCCGACCGGCGCCGCCTTCGCCGACGACTTCCACGTCTTCGGCGTCGACTGGCGCCCCGACTCGATCACCTGGCTGGTGGACGGCGTCGAACGCGGCACCGTCACCCGGGCCGCCGTGGGCACGAACCCGTGGGTCTTCGACAAGCCGTTCTTCGTCGTGCTCAACGTCGCCGTCGGTGGCACCTGGCCCGGGTCGCCGGACGCGACCACGCGGTTCCCGCAGCAGATGCTGGTCGACTGGGTGCGCGTCTGGCAGCTGGGCTGACGCCGGACAGCAGGCCCGTGGCGGGCGCCGCCACCTTCCTGGTGTCCGGTGGGTGGTCGCGTCAGCGACGCTGGCGCGCCAGCAACCAGAGATAGGTGCTGTGGCCCGCGAGGGCCAGGCCGAAGAACACGGCGGCGACTGCGTAGACGCGGTCGAGCTTGCCCTGGCCGATCACGAGCATGACGACGCAGAAGACGACCGCGGCGGCGAGCACGCCCACCTGGATGGTCGACCAGATGCGGCGGAAACGGGGCATGCCGGAGTCGCTCACGCCTCCATCCTGCCCCAGTCCGGTCACTTCTCGGGGTCGTGGCCCCAGTTCATGAGCGAGTACCGCCACTTCGAGTCGTGCGTGTCGCCCTTCGGCTCCTGCTTGCCGTGTCGGGCGACGTACCCGACGACCTTCCGCATGTGGGCGTAGTCGTCGTCGGTGTAGTCGGCCTGCTTCTTCTCGAGGATCCGGACGATGTGCCGGCCGCTCTCGTGCCCAGTCGACTCGCCGCCGCTCGCGGGCTTCTGGCCGACCTCCTTCGACTCGTCGGAGTCGAGCCACCGCTTCAGCTCCGACGCGGTCATGTTGACGGCGTCGGCGAAGTCGTCCCTTGTCTGCTGCTCGTCGTGCTGGTCATCGCTCATGGCCGTCACGCAACCCGCGCCGCCTGGGCGACGACGCAGGAGCGGTTGTCCCCCGATCCGGTGCGCACATCGGACGCCGCTGCAGGTGCTTCCAGGGCCGAACGGGTTGTGTGTCCCCCGAACCCACCACCGAGAAGGAAGCGAGAGCAGCATGCGCGCAGTGGTCTGGCACGGGATCGGCGACATCCGACTCGACGACGTCCCCGAGCCCACCATCCAGCACCCGGAGGACGCGATCGTCCGGATCACCCGGAGTGCGATCTGCGGCACGGACCTGCACTTCGTCCGCGGGACCATGGCCCCGATGGAGGAGGGCACGATCCTCGGCCACGAGGCCGTCGGCGTCGTCACCGAGGTCGGCGACGCGGTGCGCGGCTTCAGCCCCGGTGACCGCGTCGTGATCAACTCGACGATCTCCTGCGGCGCCTGCCGGTACTGCCGGATGGGCAAGACCGCCCAGTGCGACGTCGCGAACCCGAACGGTCCGCAGGCCGGCACGAGCTTCTTCGGCGGCCCGCAGTCGACCGGCCCGGTGAACGGTCTGCAGGCCGAGTACGTCCGGGTCCCGTACGCGCGGAACACCATGCACCCGCTGCCCGAGAACGTCAGCGACGAGCAGGCCATCCTGCTGTCGGACATCTTCCCGACCGGCTGGTTCGGCGCCGAGCTCGCCGGGGTCACCCGCGGGGACGTCGTCGTGGTCTTCGGCGCCGGCATCGTCGGGCAGTTCGCCGCGGCGTCGGCGTACAAGCTCGGCGCCGGTCGCGTGATCGTCGTCGACGGGGACGAGACCCGACTCGCGGCGGCCCTGGCGCAGCACTGCGAAGTGGTCGACTACAACCGCGAGGACCCCGTGCAGGCGATCATGGACCTGACCAACGGCATCGGCGCGGACGCCGTGATCGACGCCGTCGGGGTCGACGCCGAGCGCCCGAAGCGCGGCCCGGCGGCGGTGTCCGACGAGCAGGCCGCGCAGTTCGACGCCGAGGTCCAGCAGGTCGCGCCGGACGCGTCCCCGGACGGCTTCGGCGACCTCGAGCAGTGGAAGCCCGGCGACGGTCCGTCGCAGGTCGCGCAGTGGGCCGTGGCCTCGGTCGCGAAGTACGGCCGGATCGGCATCATCGGCGTGTACGGCCCGACGGCGGAGCGCTACCCGATCGGGCAGGCGATGAACAAGAACCTGACGATCCGGATGGGCAACTGCGACCACCACTCGGTGACGCCGCCGCTCATCGACCTCGTGGCGTCGGGGCAGTTCGACCCGACGGCGCTCATCACCGAGCACGAGCCGGTCGGTTCGGCGATCGAGGCGTACGAGGCCTTCGACCGTCGCGAGCCGGGCTGGGTCAAGGTCGAGCTGGAGGTCGCGGAGTGACCGGGCCGATCGACCAGTACGCGTTCGGGGACCCGCGGACGCGCTACCCGGACGTCTCGCCGGAGCCGCAGACCCAGGACGAGCCGGGCCTGCAGTCCGCGATGACGCCCGTGCCGGACCTCGGTGAGGACTCCTACCGGGGCACCGGACGCCTGGAGGGTCGCCGTGCGGTGATCACCGGCGGCGACTCCGGCATCGGCGCGGCCGTCGCGATCGCCTTCGCCCGCGAGGGCGCCGACGTCGTCCTGGCCTACCTGCCCGAGGAGCAGTCGGACGCCGACCACGTGGTCGAGCAGGTCGAGGCGGCCGGTCGTCGTGCCGTGACGGTGCCCGGTGACCTCCGGGACAAGGCGTACGCCGCGCAGCTCGTCGAGCGGGCGGTCGCGGAGCTCGGCGGCATCGACACCGTCGTCAGCGTCGCGGGCAAGCAGCGCTGGCAGCCGGACCTGCTCGACATCACCGACGAGCAGTTCGAGGCGACGTTCGACGTCAACGTGTTCGGGTTGTTCCGGCTCGTCAAGGCCGCACTGCCGCACCTCGAGCCCGGGTCGACGATCACGACGACCGCGTCGATGGAGGCGTACAAGCCCGCGCCGGACCGGCTCGACTACGCCGCGTCGAAGGGCGCGATCAACAACTTCTCGAAGGGGCTCTCGCAGCTCCTCGTGGAGCGCGGGATCCGCGTGAACGTCGTCGCTCCGGGGCCCACCTGGACCGTCCTGCAGCCGAGCGGTGGTGTCGACCCCGAGTCGCTGCCCGAGTTCGGCAGCAGCGAGTCACCGATGGGCCGCGCCGCGCAGCCTGCCGAGCTCGCCCCCGCCTACGTGTTCCTCGCCTCGCAGGAGTCGAGCTACGTCGTCGGCGAGACCCTCAACGTCAACGGCGGCATGGTCACCCCCTGACCGGGAATGCCGGAGCCCCCTCCGGCGTCGAACCACCCACCGACATGCGAAGGAGCACATCATGACCCTCGACCTCCACAAGGGGAACGGCGTCGACACCGAGCGCCGCTGGAACCCGACCACCACCACGCTGCGCGTGCTGCACGACGAGCCGCAGACGACCTTCGGTCGCTGGCTCGGCCAGATCAACGGACAGCACTGATCAACAGGCAGCACTGATCAAGGGCCAGCACTGACCGGCGGTCGGTACTGGACGACGGACGGGAGGCGCGGTGCCAGCTGGCACCGCGCCTCCCGTCCGTCTGCCGGTACCGCCTGCGGACCGGCGCGCGTCAGGCGGGGACGCCGCTGATGTTGACGAGCCAGGTGACCCCGAAGCGGTCGGTGAGCATCCCGAAGGTGTCGCCCCACGGGGCCTTCGTCAGCGGCTCGATGACGGTCGCGCCGTCCGACAGGCCCTCCCAGTAGCCGGTGAGCCGGGCCTCGTCGTCGCCGCTCAGCGAGACCGAGATGTTGCTCTCGGTCGGGGCGGGCATGCTCGACGGCGAGTCCGACGCCATGAGCGTCAGGTCGTCCGCCTCGATCTGGCCGTGCATGACCTTGTCGGCGTCCGCCGGGTCCTGGACCATGCCGCCCTCGGCGAAGGTCATCGTCTTGAGCTCGCCGCCGAAGACCGCGTGGTAGAAGCCGAGGGCGTCGCGGGCCTGGTCGCGGAAGCCGATGTACGGGTTGAGCGTGACGGACACGGGTGGTTCCCTCCGGGTCGGGCGGACGTCGTCGTCCGGTGGGCACCATGCTGGCAGGTCAGGGCCCGCGACGGAAGCCTCTCGGGCAGCGCCGTCGGTCAGGCTTCGGCGCCGGTGACGTACGCGGAGGCGCCGGGGGTCGCCCACACACAGCCGTCCACCCCGAAGGCCAGGACGTCGACCGAGCCGTCGGCGGTCACCGCGGCGAGGTCCTGCTCGTCGCCCGCGAGGACCGCGGTGGCCAGGACGTCCGCGGTGACGACGTCCGGCGCGACGACGGTGACCTGCCGGAACACCGGGTCGGCCCGGCGCCAGACGTGCTCGCCGCGCTCGGCCGTGCCGGAGGTCGCGACCGCCCGACGGTCGTCACCGAGCGGGACCACGCCGACGACCCGCTCGCGGTCGAGCGGGTCGACGATGCCGACCTGCCAGGGATCGTCCCCACAGGTCCCCCGCGCGAGCACGTCGCCGCCGGCCGCGAGCATCCAAGCGGCGGACCCCGCCCGGCACGCGCGGTCGAGGACGGCACCGGCGTCGCGGATCGCGAGGGCCTTCACGACCCCGGACAGGTCGAGCACGCGGTCCGGCCGGTGCGGGGTGAAGGCACCGTGCGTGCGCTCGCGCCATTCGAGGGCGAGCGCGTAGGTGTCGCGCACCTCCTGCGGCGCGTCCGCGAGCCGGAGCGTCCCGGCGGCGATGCGGCTGAGGTCGGAGTCCGGGTCGTACAGGCTGTACCGCCGGTCGTACGCGACGAAGACGTCCCGGACGGCCAAGGCGGTCGGGGCGTCGGCGCCGCGGAGGCTGACGACCGTGCCCATCGTCTCGAAGGTCCGCACGGCGGTCTCGGCCGCGGGACCGTCGACGCGGCTCACAGGCCCGCCTGGTCGAGGGCGGACTGCAGCGAGGTCGTGTAGCCCTCGCTCGTGTAGGTCGCACCGCTGACCGCCTGGATCGTCGCGGACTGCGCCTGCAGGGCCTCCTGCCGGAGGATCGGCGCGGCCTGCTGGCTGATCGCGACCGACCGGCCGTCCCGGTTCGTCAGCTGCAGGGCCTGGACGTCGGTCAGCTTCCCTCCGCTGACGGTCACCTGGACCTGTACGGGGCCGTAGCGGGTCGCGGCGGCGGTGCCGGTGAACGTGCCGGACGCGCTGCTGCCACCGGACGTGCTGCCGCCGGCGGACGGGGCGGTGGTGGCCGGGCTGGTCGCAGTCGTGCCGCCGGTCCCGGTGCTCCCGCCGGCCGTGGCGCTCCCGCCGGTCCCGGCGGTTCCCGTGCCGCTCGTGCCGCTCGCGGTGCCGGAGTTCGTCCCGGCCGTGGTGCCCGAGGCGGCGACCTGGGCGGGCTGGCCGCCGAGCTGCCACCCGATGGCGAGCACCGCGACGGAGGACAGTGCGCCGATGACGACCCCGCGGGTCCGCACGGCGGTCACGAGGCGAACCGTTCCTGGTGGATGCGGTGCTCGGGGACGCCGGCCGCGCGGGCCTCGGCCACGACGAGGTCCGTCCAGACCTGCGGGCCGCAGACGTACAGGTCGGAGTCGAGCAGGTCGGGGAACACGCTGCGCAAGTGCACCCCGCGACGCAGGTCGTCCTCGGTCATCCAGCTCTCGGCCGACCGGGCACGCGGCCCGACCATGCCGTACACACGACTGCCGGTGCGACGGGCGAGCTCGGCGGTCTCGTCCCACAGGTACTGCTGGTCGCTGTCGGAGCCGCGGAGGAGCACCGTCGCCTCGCCCGGACGCAGGTCGGCGTCCTCGAGCAGGGCGCGGATCGGGGTGATGCCGATGCCCGAGGCCACGAGCGCGAGCTTCGGCGCGGACCGGGCCTGCTTCGTGAAGAGTCCGTACGGCCCCTCGAGCGAGACGGCCGTGCCCGGACGGATCCGACCGAGCCGCGCGGACCCCGCGCCGAGGTCGCGCACCGTGATGCGGGCGCCGTTCCGTCTCGGGACCGCGGAGAACGACACCGGGTGGGCGTGCCACCAGGTCTGCCGGCTCCAGAAGCGCCAGACGCCGTACTGACCACCGTGGGCACCGAGCACGTCGAGGTCGCGGCCGGCCATGTGGATGGAGACGACCCCCGGGGCGATCGGTTCGACGCCGACCACCCGGATGCGGTGCCGGAGGGTCACGACGACGGGCAGCACGAACCGGTACAGGGCGACGAGTCCGAACGCGGCGACGTACAGCGCGATCCAGTAGGCCCGCTGCCAGCTGCCCGCACCGAGGACGCTGCCGGTGGTCATGTGCGGGAACGCGACGAGCACCGCCGCGTAGCTGAGCAGGTGGATCACGTGCCAGGCCTCGTACGGCAGCCGACGGCGGACCGCGACGATCGAGGTGCCGACCACGACGACGAACAGGCCGATCGACAGGTAGGCCAGCGGCATGTCCTGCGAGCCGAACAGCGCGACGGTCTCGGCGATCGGGCCCGTGCCGTCGCCGATGCCGTAGCCGAGCGTCAGCAGTGCACCGTGCGCGAGCAGCAGGTACAGGACCGGCTTGCCGAGCGCCCGGTGGTGCGCGATCGCCACGTCCTGCCCGATCAGGCGGTCGATGGCCGGCACCCGTGCGGCCAGGACCAGCATGACGAGCACGAGGTCGGTCCCGATCAGTCCCGCGACGATCCCGCCGGCCTCGAGCCAGCCACCGATGCCGGCGACGGTGTGCGACCCCGGGGTCGCGAGCCAGAGCGTGACCGCCACGGCTGCGGACAGCCAGGTCAGCACGGTCAGCAGGTCGACCCCGCGCAGGCGTCGACGGGTGGCGGCACGGCGGCGCTCGGCCGCGACGGGCAGCGGTTCGGGGGCCGGCGGCCGGTCGAGCGGGGTGCGGCGGGTGGTCGGCCGCGCGGTGTCGATCATCGGGTCGCTCCTGTCCAGCGGGGGTTCGGGTCCCTCACAGCATCGGAGCGCGACCTCGCAGGGACCTCGGAACGGGACCCGGACTTCGTTCGAGATCTCGAGTGCTCTGAGAACGGCTGCGGGTCGGAGCTCCTGGTCAGCGCCGCGGCAGCCGCACCTCGGCCTCGGCACCGCCGGTCTCCCGGTTGCGCAGCGTCGCCGAACCGCCGGCGCGCTCGGCGGTGCCCCGGACGAGCGCGAGCCCGAGACCGCTGCCGCCCAGGGCGCTGTTCCGCGACGCGTCCGCCCGGGCGAACCGCTCGAAGGCGTGCGGCAGGAACGCGTCCGGCACACCGGGTCCGTCGTCGAGCACCCGGAGCACGAGCTCGTCGTCGCGCTGCGCGAGGTCGACCTGCACCGAGCCGCCCGTCGCCGCGGCGAGGGCGTTCGCGGTCAGGTTGTCGACCACCCGGGCGAACGCCGACCGACCGATGGCGTACCGGGCGTCGCCGTCCGGCACCGCGGTGACGAAGTCGACCTCGGTGGTGACCGCCTCGGGCAGGGCGCGGGCGCGGTCGACGGACGCCATCAGCTCGGAGACCAGCTCGTCCGCCGTCGAGGTCACGTGCTCATCGGCCCCGTCGTCGAGCCGGCTGAGCTCGAGGAGCGACGCGGCGAGCGCCGACAGTCGGGCGGCGTCGCGTTCGGCGGCGGTCAGGTCGCCCTCGAGGGCGGGCGCGTCCCCGCTGTGCCGGTGGGCGAGCTCGAGTCGCGCGGTGAGGGCGGCGAGCGGTGTGCGGAGCTCGTGGGCGGCATCGGAGACCATGCGGCGTTCCCGGGCGGCGTTCTCGTGCTGCCGGTCGACGAAGCGGTTGAGGGTCCGGGCGAGGGCGGCGAGTTCGTCCTCGGCGGGTCCGACGGGCAGGTGTCCGTCCGCTCCCCCGTCGCCGAGGTCCTCGGCGCGGCGGCGCATCCGGGCGACCGGACGGAGGGCGAGCCCGGTGAGGACCCAGGCGGTGCCGGCGAACGCGGCGACGGCGAGCAGGGTGCCGACGACGAGTGAGCGGTCGACGCGGCGGATGGTCTCCTGCCCGGGGCGGGTGTCCCGTGCCGCCCAGACGACCGTGTCACCGACCTGCTGCCCGGCGACGACGTACGTGCGGCCGTCGGCGCGGACCTCGCGGGTCGCCACGCGGTCCCCGTCCTCGTCTCCACTGCCGTCCCGTCCGCCGTCCCGGTCCCGGTCGCCGTCCCCGTCGCCCTGGGGCCGGCCGTCCGTGGGACCAGACGTGCCCGCGGTGGTGGGCAGTGCCTCCCGGACGCCACGCGGGAGCGTGTCGACCACCCAGCGGCCGTCGGCTCGGATGCCGACCAGCACGCCGCGTGTGGGTTCGTCGGGGAGTTCGTCCGGGTTCTGCCGGAGGTCCTGGACGAACGGTGCGAGGTCGCTCGCGGCGAGCGAGCGGTCGGTGTCCTCGGTGGCGGTCCGGACCTGGTGGTGCAGCGCGACGGAGGCGGCGGACAGGACGACGAGGCCGACCGCGACGCTGCCCAGGGTGATGCGCGTCCGGATGCTGCGGCGGAGGAGCCAGCGCCTCACGGGTGGTGCACGTCCAGGGCGTAGCCGACACCGCGCACCGTGCGGATGGCGACGTCCGCATCGGCGGCGGCGAGCTTCTTGCGGACGTAGCTGACGTACTGGTCGACGATCGTCGGGTCGAAGTGCTCGGCGCTCCCCCAGACCTCCTCGAGCACGGCCGTACGGCTCCGGGGTTCCGGGCTGCCCTGGATGAGGAACCGGAGCAGGGAGAACTCCTTGACGCTGAGGGGCAGGTCGCGGCCGCGGACCGTCGCGCGCACGGCGACGGTGTCGAGCCGGACGGTGCCGGCCTGCGCCACGGTGGGGGTGCCGGCGGCGCGGCGGCGCAGGTGGGCTCGGAGGCGGGCGTTGAGCTCGGCGATGGCGAACGGCTTCGTGAGGTAGTCGTCCGCGCCGGAGTCGAGCCCGAAGACGCGGTCGTCGACGGCGTCGCGGGCGGTGACGAGCACGACGGGCAGGTCCTTGCCGAGCTCGCGCAGTCGTCGGCAGACCTCGAAGCCGCTCATCTCGGGGAGCATGACGTCGATCGCGGCGGCGTCGAAGTCCTCGCCGAGCGCCTGGCCGAGGGCGGCGTTGCCGTCGCGGACCAGGGTGACGTCGTGGCCCTCGTCGGTGAGGCCGCGTTCGACGAGGGAGCCCATCTCGGGGTCGTCCTCGACCACCAGGATCTTCGCCATCGTGTGTCCTCTCCTGGGCGGTCCTGGGGTCAGACGACGCCGCTCGTGCCCAGGAGCGATCCGATCAGGAACGTGGCCGCCAGGGCGAGCGCCCCGCCGACGACGACGCGGATGGTCGCCCGTGGCACGGACCCCCCGCCGATCTTCGCACCGAGTGCCCCGGTGAGCGCGAGGGCGAGGAGCACGACGACGAAGGTGACCGGGACGCGGACGGCGTCGGGCGGCAGCAGGATCGCCAGGAGCGGCAGCAGGGCGCCGATCGAGAAGGCCGCGGCCGAGGCGCCGGCGGCGTGCCATGGGCTCACGACCTCGTCCTCGTCGATGCCGAGCTCCGTCGTCAGGTGCGCACGCAGGGCGTCCCGGTCGGTCAGCTCCGCGGCGACGCGCTCGGCGGTGTCCCGCTGGAGCCCGCGGTCCTGCCACAGGCGCGTGAGCTCCTCGAGCTCGGCGTCCGGGTCCTCGGCGAGCTCCCGGCGCTCCTTCTCGATCAGCGCGCGCTGGCTGTCGGACTGGCTGCTCACCGAGACGTACTCGCCGAGGGCCATCGACACCGCACCGCCGACCAGGGCCGCGATGCCCGCGGTGGCGATCGCCGGCACGGACGTCGACGCACCGGCGACGCCCACGACGATCGACGCGGTGGACACGATGCCGTCGTTCGCGCCGAGGACACCGGCGCGGAGCCAGTTCAGCCGCGAGGACAGGTCACCGGTGTGGGCCTCGCCGGGGTGCGGCTCGGCGGCCGACGGCTCTGCAGCGCGGGGCTCGGGTTCGCTCATGGGTCCGAGTGAACCAGGTCCGGCGGCCCGCGTTCGTGTGTGGTTTCGAGTGATCGCGGAGTGCGCTGATCGGCCCGTCGGGCGGGCGGTGGGCGGACCCAGCCGGTTGCCTGAGAGCGAGGCGTCGGACGGCCCGGCGCGCGAACCGGAAGGCCCCCTCGTGAACTGGCAGTTCGACGGCGTCCCGCTGCACCCCCTCCTCGTCCACCTGACCACCGTCTCGGTCCCGGTCGCCGCCCTGAGCGCCATCGTGGTCGCCGCGTGGCCCGCCGCCCGACGGTGGCTCGCGGTCGGTGCGCCGATCATCGCGCTCGTCGCCCTGGTGTCGGTGCCCCTGGCGACGTCGTCCGGCGAGTGGCTCGAGCACCGCGAGAAGGAGACCGCCCTGCTCGAACGGCACACCGAGCTCGCGGACGGACTGCTGCCGTGGTCGATCGCGGTGTTCGTGCTCGTGACGCTGTGGTGGGGGTGGCACCGGTTCGCCGCACCGCGCGTGACGAACACCGGGCTCGTGCGGGCCGTCGGCGTCGTCGGTCCGGTGCTGCTCGTCGCCGCCGGGATCGGCTCGATCATCGAGGTCGTCGTGATCGGCCACGCCGGCGCCGTGTCGGTCTGGAAGGGCTGACAGCCACACGGCACGACCGGGGCGGTCTGGACGGGCTGACAGCCTCCGACCGCACCCCTCCCGTGCTCCTCCCAGGCGGGGAGCGAAGCGTGACCACCGGCCCCCGCGTTCCGCGGACAGCATCGAACAGGAGCAGCGTTGAGCGAGAACAGCACGACCAGCAGCAACGGCGACCCGGACCACCGCGACGCCGGGCACGGCGGCGCGGACCACCGCGACGCCGACGGCACCGACACCTGCAGCTTCCACATGGCCGGCTCCCTGCCGGCCGGCGGCGACCACCTGGGCGGCTCCTTCGGGCAGTCGCCGACCCTGGAGGCCTGGTACCCCCAGCGCCTCCGCGTCGAGCTCCTGCACCGCAACGGTGTCGACGCCGACCCGCTCGGTCCCGACTTCGACTACGCCGCGGCCTTCGCGACGATCGACCTCGAGGAACTCAAGCGCGACATCAAGACCCTCCTCACGACCTCGGTGGACTGGTGGCCCGCCGACTACGGCAACTACGGCCCGCAGATGATCCGGATGGCGTGGCACGCCGCCGGCACCTACCGCATCGCGGACGGCCGCGGCGGTGCGGGCACCGCGATGCAGCGGTTCGCCCCGATCGGCAGCTGGTGGGACAACGGCAACACCGACAAGTCCCGCCGCCTGCTCCAGCCGATCAAGCACAAGTACGGCAACGCCCTGTCCTGGGCGGACCTCATGGTCCTGACCGGCAACTGCTCCCTCGAGCTGATGGGTCTGCCGACGTACGGCTTCGGCGGCGGACGCCTCGACGCGTGGGAGCCGGACGACGGCACCTGGTGGGGCCCCGAGGTCTGGGACCCGCACGCCGTGACGAGCATGGACGAGATGGTCAGCCGTGACGAGCGCTGGCACGGGCAGAACGGCGACGCAGACTACGACCTGCAGAGCCCGCTGGCCGCGTCGCACCAGGCGCTCATCTACGTGAACCCCGAGGGCCCGTACGCGAACGGCGACCCGCTCGGCTCCGCCCGGGACATCCGGATCACGTTCACCCGGATGGCGATGAACGACGAGGAGACCGTCGCCCTGATCGCCGGTGGCCACGCCTTCGGCAAGAGTCACGGCATGGTGCCCGCTGCGAAGATCGGGCCGTCGCCGGAACTCGCACCCATCGAGTCGATGGGGCTCGGCTGGCACAACCCGCAGGGCGCCGGCAACGGCAACGACACCTCGACGAACGGCATCGAGGGCAGCTGGACGCAGGACCCCACCCGCTGGGACAACAGCTACCTCGAGAACCTGTTCGGCCACGAGTGGGAGCAGACCCGCAGCCCCGCCGGTGCCCTCCAGTGGACGCCCGTCGACGCGGACGCCCCGCGCACGCCGGACGCCCACGTGCCCGGCGAGACCCACGCGCTCATGATGATGACGTCGGACCTCGCGCTGAAGGTCGACCCGGCCTACCGCGAGGTCTGCGAGCGGTTCCTCGCCGACTTCGACCTGTTCACGACCGCGTTCTCGAAGGCCTGGTACAAGCTGACGCACCGCGACATGGGGCCGAAGCACCGCTACCTCGGCCCGGAGACGACGATCTCCGACGAGCTGCTCTGGCAGGACCCGCTCCCCGACGCGACGGGCGCGCCCCTCGGCGAGGCCGACCTCGACACGCTCCGCCAGGCGGTCCGCGACACCGGGATCTCCGCCTCGGACCTCGTCGTCACCGCGTACTCCGCCGCGTCGACCTACCGCGACAGCGACAAGCGCGGCGGTGCGAACGGCGGCCGGATCGCCCTCGCGCCGCAGAAGGACTGGCCGGTGAACCGCCGGACCGTCCCCGTCGTCGAGGCGCTCCGCGGCGTCCAGGCCGACTTCGCCCGCGGCGGTGGCCACGTGTCCCTCGCCGACCTCGTCGTCCTCGCCGGCTGCGTCGGTGTCGAGGACGCCGCACGCGCCGCCGGCGTCGAGGTCACCGTGCCCTTCACCCCGGGCCGGGTGGACGCGACGCAGGAGCAGACCGACGTCGAGATGTTCGAGTGGCTCCGCCCGGTCGCCGACGGGTTCCGCAACCACGTCTCGGAACGCTTCGCGGACTTCGCCCCCGGGGTCGCACCGGAGGCCGTCTTCCTCGACCGCGCGAACCTCATGACGCTCACCGCACCCGAGTGGACGGTCCTGACGGGCGGGCTCCGCGTCCTCGGGGCGAACTGGGACGGCTCGTCGACCGGTGTCCTGACCGACCGGGTCGGGGCGCTCACGACGGACTTCTTCGTGAACCTGACGGACACCGACCTGGTGTGGACGAAGACCGACGACACCGAGACGACGTTCACCGGCACGGTGCAGGGCACCGGTGAGGAGCGCTGGACGGCGTCCCGCGCCGACCTGCTCTTCGGCTCGAACGCGCAGCTGCGCTCGATCGTCGACGCCTACGCGGGCAGCGACGGGCACGAGCGGTTCGTCCGCGACTTCGTCGCGGCGTGGGACAAGGTCATGATGCTCGACCGGTACGACGTCAAGGGGCACCGCCGGTACGGACCGATGGCGGCGTGAGCCGTCGACGCAGCGGCGCGAGCCGGGCACGTGGCGCGACCGCGTGACGGACGGGAGGCGCGGTGCCAGCCGGCACCGCGCCTCCCGTCCGTCAGCCGGTCACCATCCACCGTCCGCACTCGCCCCCGGTGTGGGGCATCGACCGTCGGTGGAGACCGGCAGAATGTGGAGGGCATGCCCACCGATGCCGCGCTCCCGCACGACGTCGACCGCCGCAGTACCTCCATCGACGAGGCGGTCGCGTTCTACGAGCGCGTCTACGACAGCCCGGACATCAACGTGGGGCGCGCGGTGCCCGACGGGTTCTCCTGGCGCTACCGAGCCGTCGGCGACGACGAGGTCACGGTCGGCACCTCGTCCGTGGGCGCGAACCGCTGGGGCACGGTCGGGCAGGGCACTGGGTACGTGCTCGCCTGGGCGACGGCTCCCGGGCTGACGCTCGACTCGGCGTCCCGCGATCCCCTGCAGATGCAGCCCGGCGTCCCGGTGATGTACCCGGTCGGACGCGACTTCGCGTTCGAGGCGCTCCCCACCACGCAGCACCTCATCCGGTTCGACAGCGGCTTCCTCGAGTCCGTCGCCGCGGCCCGTCGCGCCACCGTGCCCGGCCCCCTGACGTTCACCAGCACGACGGACGCCGCGCACCTCGAACACCTCCGTGGCCTCATCCGTGCCGCCGCGCCGGAGCTCCTCGACCCCGGCACCGACCGGGACCGCCGTGCGGCCCTCAACATGCTCGTCGCCGAGTCGGTCGTCGACGCGTACGACGCCGCCCCGACGGTCGACGTCGCCCTGTTCGAGGGCCCGGCGACGATGCGGTTCGCACAGGAGTGGATGATCGCGAACGCACACCGTCCGATCACCGGGACCGACGTGGCCCGCGCTGCCGGGGTCAAGGCCCGCGCCCTGCAGGCGACCTTCCAACGGCACGCCGACACCACACCGATGGCGTTCCTCCGCCAGGTCCGGCTGCACCGGGTGCGGGCGCAGCTGGTGGCCGGCGACCCGACGTCCACGACGGTCGCGGCCACGGCGGGCGCGTGGGGGTTCGCGCACCTGGGCCGGTTCGCCGCGTTCTACGCGGAGTCGTTCGGGGAGCGACCGTCCGAGACGCTCCGACGGGTTCAGCGCTTCGGCTGACCGGGCTCCGCGTCCACCGGTCGGTCGTCCTCGAGGGCCTCGACCGGGGCGAGCGAGTTGACGAACTCGTCCACGAACCGCTGGTGGTCGTGGTCGTTCGGTCCGGGCTGCTGTGAGGGCACCGTGCCACCCTAGGCGAATTCGCTAGAGCGCCTAGCGATCGATCCGGTCCGCGCGGCGCGCGTGCTGCGCGTCGGGCGCGCCGTGCGTCGGGCGCGCTGCGTTCAGGGCGCGACGAAGAAGTCGCCGTAGGTCGGCTCCCGCGGGACGTCCTCACCGACCCGGCGGAGCACCATCGCCGCGATCTCGTCCGGGTGGCTCATCCCGCGGCGGTGCCACTCGACGGCCTGCGTCCGGGGGTCCTCGGCGTGCTCGTGTCCGGTCACGCCGGCACCAGGACGACGACGAGGACCGAGGCGGCAGCGGTGGCCAGGGCGAGCCCGAGCGCTGTGGCACCCGCGGCGACCAGACGCAGCCGTGGCAGGTCGCGGGGTGCGACGTGGATCGCGGGGATCGTCGTCGGTTCCATGTCGGGCCGCCTCACTGGTGCGCCGGGGAGCGCTCGTCACCAGCATGACGCCTCGAGGTTAGTTTGCCTAACTACGTTCGGGAACCGGATGGCGCCCGAGGCGGAGCGCAGGACGCGGACGGATCGGTGTCCCGCATCGCCGCCCACCGATCGGCCGGTTCCCGCACCGAGTCTCAGCCCCGGCGACGAGTTCCGCGTGCCCGGGTACGAGACTCGTCGCACCGCCCGAGACTCGGCCGGCGCCGGTCGCGCACCAGTGGGCCCTGCCGGGATCGAACCGACGACATCCACGGTGTAAACGTGGCGCTCTACCAGCTGAGCTAAAGGCCCCTGCCGTCGATCCTACCGGCACCGGTCGGCGCTGCCGATCCGTCAGGCGTCCCCGAACCGGTCGACGAGCTCCCGCTTGAGCACCTTCCCGCTCGGCCCGAGCGGCAGCGCTTCGAGGACGTGTACGACCCGCGGGTACTTGTAGACGGCGATCTCGTCAGCGACGAAGTGGATGAGCTCCTCCGGCGTGACGGTCGCCCCGTCGCGCAGGACCACGGCCGCGGCGACCTCCTGCCCGTGCACCTCGTGCGGGATCCCGAACACGGCGGCCATGGTCACGTCGGGGTGCGACGCGAGGACCTCCTCGACCTGCCGCGGGTACACGTTGTAGCCGTTCCGGATGATCATGTCCTTGGTGCGGTCGACGATCGTCAGGTACCCGTCGTCGCCCTTCGTGCCGAGGTCTCCGGTGCGGAACCATCCGTCCACCATCACGGCGGCGGTGTCCTCGGGGCGGTTCAGGTACCCGTTCATCAGGTTGTGCCCGCGGATCACGAGCTCGCCGATCTCGCCGTTCGGCAGGAACCGGACGGCGTCGGTGACCTCGGGGTCGGCGATCTCGATGTCGACGCCCCAGATCGGCGTCCCGATCGTCCCGGGGTGCGGCGCGGTGCCGACGTGGTTGAAGGACGCGACGGGCGAGGTCTCGGTCAGGCCGTAGCCCTCGTGGATCGGCGCGTCGTACACCTGCTGGAACTTCTCGAGCACGGCGAGCGGGAGCGACGCGCCCCCGGAGATCGCGTAGCGCAGGGCCGGGCGACCCTCGCTGCGGGTCGCCGCGTCGAGGAGCGCCATGTACATCGTGGGGACGCCCATGAAGATCTCGCAGCCGTGCTCGACCATGGCGGCGAGTGCGGCGTCACCGTCGAACTTCGGCAGCATCACGATCGTCGCGCCGGTGCGGAAGCCGGTGTTCATGGTGCAGGTCTGCCCGAAGGTGTGGAACAGCGGGAGCGCACCGAGCAGGACGTCGCCGCGGTGCATGTCGAACGTGCTCATCAGGTTCGTGTTGACCTGCTCGAGGAGCGCGAAGTGCGATCCCTCGGCGCCCTTGGGGCGCCCGGTCGTGCCGCTCGTGTACAGGATCGTGGCCGTGTCGAACGGGTCCCGGGGCACGTACGTGGTGAGGGGCTCGCTC
The DNA here is from genome assembly GCF_013347185.1 of Curtobacterium sp. Csp1. NCBI lineage: Bacteria > Bacillati > Actinomycetota > Actinomycetes > Micrococcales > Microbacteriaceae > Curtobacterium > Curtobacterium sp. Csp1. Next base: position 3,346,851 of record NZ_CP054594.1, on the reverse strand, counting down.
GACCCGGCCAGTGCCTCCAGTCGGTCGTGGCCGTCCGCGGAGTCCGCCGGTGCGAGCACGGTGACCACGTCGACACCGGCGAGGTCGGCGCCGGCGGCGCCCTCGCCGAGGAGCGGGGCGGCGCAGACCAGCAGTCGCGCGCCGCTGTCGCGGAGCACGTACTCGATCTCCTTCCGCTTGAGCAGTGCGTGCACGGGGACGACGACCGCGCCGAGCGCGAGCGTGGCGTAGTAGACGCGGGCGAAGTCGGCGACGTTCGGGACGAGCATGGCGACGCGGTCGCCCTCGGCGACCCCGCGGGCACGGAGCGCACCGGCGTAGCCGAGCGTCTCAGCCCACAGCTCGGCGTAGGTGGTGCGGCGGTCGCCCACGATGACGGCGACGTCGTCGGGGTAGCGGCTCGCGGACTCGGCCAGGATCGCGGCGACGGACGCGGTCGCCTGCGTGGTGCGCGCTCCGGCGACGGTGCTGGACGCGGGGTGCTCGGTGGTGCTGGTCATGCCGACCTTCCGTCTCGTGTGACGACTGCTCACGACGGAGCCTACGTCCCGGCCGCGGGCGGCGTCCGTGCGCCCCGCCGCGAGGGCACGCCCGGCTCGGTCGGTGCCTGCCGGCTCCGACGGGGCCGTGCGCCTGTACCCCGGTGCAGGCGTGTCCCCCGGTATTGTTCGGCGCACCGCAACAGGAGGTTTGCTCGTGGCCGAAGGCGACACGTACGACGCGACGGGGTACTGGTACCCCGATCGGCCGTCCCGGTCCGGCGTCGAGGTCCTGACCCTGATGCGGCGATACCGCGCCGCCGAGGTCGCGATGCGCGAGCGGACGCGGCGGTCGATGAAGATGAACGCGACGGACATGGAGGCGGTCCGCTTCCTCCTGCGCGCCGGCGAGCGTGACGAGCAGGTCCGCCCAGGCGACCTCGCGACCCACCTCGGCATCACGTCCGCGTCGACCACCGCGGTGGTGAAGCGCCTCGTCGCCTCCGGGCACGCCGAGCGCCGCCCGGACCCCACGGACGGCCGGGGCGCGCTGCTCGTCGCGACGGGGCACACCGACGAGGAGGTCCGGACCGAGCTCACCGACGTGCACGCCCGGATGATCGCCGCCGCCGAGCGGCTGTCGCCGCAGACCGTCGACGAGATGGCCGGGTTCTTCACGGAGCTGATCGCCGCGATGGAGGACGACGGATCAGAGGCGCGTGACCCGCTGTCCCATATGCGTACGCATTCAGATCAGTAGTTAGACAAACTAGAGAAACCAGCGCATGCTGGACCCAGCCACCGAGACGGTGGTCTCCGACGACACGGAAGGGCCGGCCATGAGCACCATCGACGCGACGCACTCGCAGTTCTCCGAGGTCCGCGAGGCAGCAAGGGGCCGCCTGCTCGCCGCCGTCGCGACGAGCCTCGGCATCGTCGCCGTGACGGTCGCCACCGCCGCCGTGACCGTCGTCACCCTGGGGGCCTGAGCACGATGGGCCACCTCCGCGAACTCAGCGAACTCCAGCGCCACCCGCACGAGTGGCACCGCCGCGGCATGCGCCACCCGGACGAGATCGACGCCCTCGTGCACCACCGCACCATCGGCGACGTGCCGCAGGAACCGTCGTACGGGGACTTCTTCCGCGCGGTCTGAGGCCGCGACTGACCGACGCCGCGCGGTTCGGCACCGCGCAGCGGTCTGCTCGGCTCAGCGCCTCGCGTCGGCTCAGCTCCGCCGGTCGTCCGCCCGACGGCCCACCGAACGCAGCTCCGGGAACTGCTCGTCCCGCCACTCCCCCGCCACCGGCACCCCGTCTGCCACCGCGCGCTCCTCGCGCTCCCGCAGCTCGACCCGCCGGATCTTCCCCGAGATCGTCTTCGGCAGCTCTGCGAACTCGACCCGACGCACCCGGGCGTAGGCCGGCAGCGACGTCCGGGCGTGCCCGAGCACCGCGCGGGCGGTCTCGGCGGACGGCTCCCATCCCGCGGCGAGCGCCACGTAGGCCTTCACCACGTTGAGGCGGGCGTCGTCAGGAGCCGGCACGACCGCGCTCTCGGCCACGGCGGGGTGCTGCAGCAGGGCGCTCTCGACCTCGAACGGTGACACCTTGTAGTCCGAGGACTTGAACACGTCGTCGGTCCGCCCGATGAACGTCAACTGCCCGTCGGCGTCCCGGCTCGCGATGTCGCCGGTGTGGAAGGAACCGTCGCGCATCGCGTCGTCCGTGCGGGCCGGGTCGCCGAGGTACCCCGACATCAGGTTCGTCGGACGCTCGGTCAGGTCGAGGCAGACCTCGCCCTCGTCACCCGGCTCCCCGGTGAGCGGGTCGAGCAGCACGACGGAGACGCCGGGCAGCGGCTGCCCCATCGCCCCCGGGGTGACCGGGGAGCCGGGGACGTTGCCGATGATCGCGGTCGTCTCGGTCTGCCCGTAGCCGTCGCGGATGGTGAGCCCCCACGCCGCCTGGACCCGCGCGATGACCTCGGGGTTGAGCGGCTCGCCCGCCGAGACGACCTCGCGCAGCACCCGCGGCTTCGGTCCGAGGTCCGACTGCAGCAGCATCCGCCACGCGGTCGGCGGCGCGCAGAAGGTGTCGACGCCGTCCTGGTCGAGCCGGGCGAGGAGCCCCGCCGGGTCGAACCGCGGGGTGTCGTACACGTAGACGGTGGCCTCGGCGATCCACGGCGAGAAGAAGCAGCTCCACGCGTGCTTGCCCCATCCGGGCGAGCTGATCGCCAGGTGCACGTCACCGGGGCGGAGCCCCAGCCAGTGCATGGTGCTGAGGTGTCCGACCGGGTACGAGGTCTGCGAGTGCACGACCATCTTCGGCTTGGACGTCGTGCCCGAGGTGAAGTACACCAGGCACGGGTCGGTGGTCAGGGTCGTGACGACCGGTCGCTGCTCGTCGGCCGGTGCGGGCTCGCCGAGGTCCGTCGGGTACGAGCGCCACCCCTCCACGTCGCCGCCGATCACGATGCGGGACTCCGCCCCGGTCACGCCGTCGAACTTCGGCGTCTCGCCGCGGTTCGTCACGACGTGCGCGACGGCGCCGCGGTCGACGCGGTCCTGCAGGTCCGCGGTGTCGAGCATGGTGGAGGTCGGCAGGATCACGGCGCCGAGCTTGATGACGGCGAGCATGGTCTCCCACAGCTCGAGCTGGTTGCCGAGCATGACGAGCACGTGGTCGCCCTTCCGGACGCCCCACCGGTCCAGGTGCACCGCGAGCCGATCCGACCGCGCGGCCATCTCGGCGTAGGTCGTGCGGGATCCGCCGTCCCCGTCCACGATCCACAGCGCCACCCGGTCGTTGTCCCGCGCGACCACGTCGAACCAGTCGGTCGCCCAGTTGAAGGTCGGGCCGAGGTCCGGCCACCGGAACGTACGGCGAGCGGCGTCGGCGCGGACGGGGTCCTGCTCGTCGAGGACGGCGAGGAGCTCGTCCCGGGCGGCACGGTAGGCGGTGGTCGGGTTCGTGGAGGGCACCGGTCGATCATGCCCGATGCGGGCGGGGATGCGCAGCGCTCCCGCACCGGACGGGGGTACGGTCGCACGCGTGGACGGTGTCGGTGTGGTCGACGAGGCCGGGCGGCTGCGGCTGCTCGGCGCCGCCGTGGCGGGTGCCGCGTTCGGCGGGGTGCTCGCCGTGCTCCTCGCGTCGTCGTGGACGGCCGCGACCACCGGTCTGCTCGTCGGGGTCGGCGTCCCCGCCGGCGCGGTCGGCGCCGGGATCGGCGTGTGGTCGCAGCTCCGGAACTGGCGCACCGCCGGCGGCTACGAGCAGAGCGTCCGTGCCCAGCGGTGGGTCGCCGACGGCGCCGTGCCGCCCGGCGTCCCCGCCGAGACCTGGGTGCCGCTCCTGCAGGCGCAGGCGGACCGCGAGGGGGCCGGCTGGAGCAAGATCGTGCTCTGCGTCCTGTGGGGCCTCATGACGTGGTCGGCCGAGCCGCAGCACGGACCGGTCCTGACGGTCCTGCTCGTCGGCCTGTGGGTCGGGATCGGCGCCTGGTCGGCGCTCTGGGTGATCCCCCGGGCCCGCGCTGCGCGCGTGGTCCTCCGACGCGGGGTCACCACCGTCCCCTGACCAGGACGGCCTGGAGGCACGCCCCACTCCGCCCCGCTCGTCGCGGACACCGCGGGGCGGGGGACGGACAGACCGCGGCGACCCCACGGTGGCGTGACTACGCTCGGCCGCATGCAGAGTCGCACCCTCGGCCGTACCGGCCGCTCCGTGTCCGTCGTCGGTCTCGGCACCTGGCAGTTCGGCGGTGACTGGGGTCCCGTCAGCGAGCAGGACGCGAACGCCGTGATGGACGCCTCCGTCGAGGCCGGCGTGACCCTGTTCGACACCGCCGACGTGTACGGCGACGGGCGGAGCGAGCAGCTCATCGGCGCCTGGCGCCAGGACCACCCCGACGTCCCGCTGACCGTCACGACGAAGATGGGCCGCCGTGCCGAGCAGGTCCCGTCGAACTACGTCGCCGCGCACTTCCGCGAGTGGGTCGACCGCTCCCGGGAGAACCTGCGGCAGGACACCCTCGACCTGGTCCAGCTGCACTGCCCGCCGACGCCTGTCTACGAGGACGACGCCGTGTACGACGCCCTCGACGCCCTCGTCGCCGACGGGTCCGTCGCCGCCTACGGTGTCTCGGTCGAGACCGCCGACCAGGCGCTCACGGCGATCGCCCGACCGAACGTGGCGACCGTGCAGGTCATCCTCAACGCCTTCCGCCTGAAGCCGCTGGACCGGGTGCTCCCCGCGGCGCGCGGAGCGGGTGTCGGCATCCTCGCCCGCGTCCCGCTCGCGTCGGGACTGCTCTCCGGCAAGTACACGACGGACACGACCTTCCCGGAGCAGGACCACCGCAACTACAACCGGCACGGCGAGGCCTTCGACCAGGGCGAGACCTTCAGCGGCGTCGACTTCGCCGACGGGGTGCAGGCCGCGCAGGCCTTCGCCGCGGCGCTCCCGGAGGGCATGTCGGTCCCGCAGGCCGCGCTCGCGTGGATCATCGCGCAGGAGGGTGTCACGGCAGCGATCCCCGGGGCGCGCAACCCGGAGCAGGCCCGCTCGAACGCCGGCGCGGCGGACCTCGGCGAGGTGCCGGGGCTCGACGCCACGGTGCACGAGCTCTACGACCGGTGGTTCCGCGCCGCCGTGCACGACCGGTGGTGACGACCACACGACCCGGCCGGGCCGGGGACCGCGCCCGAGGCGCCCGGCCGACGGCGCCCCGCGCCGTCGTCGTGACGCTCGTCGCGGCGGTCGCCGTCCTGCTGCTGGCCGTCTGCACGGCGCCGGCGGCGGGGACGACCCGCACCGTGCCTCCCTGGCCGGCGCCCACCGACCTGCAGACGCGAGCCGACGCGGCGGGCCTGCACGACGTGTGGGGCGAGCCGCTGGCGGAGCACGTGCACACCCACCTCACCATCCTGGACGGCGACGTGCCGGTGACGGTGCCGGCGAACGTCGGCCACTCCGACCGCGAACGGTTCGCCGCGGAGCTGCACACCCACGACACGTCGGGCATCCTGCACGTCGAGTCCCCCGAGCGACGGACGTTCACGCTCGGCCAGTTCTTCGACGAGTGGGACGTGTCGCTCGGCGCCGGGCACGTCGGCGGGCTGCGGGGTGAACTCACCGTCTGGGTCGACGGCCACCGGTACCTCGGCAACCCGCGCTCGATCGCGCTGACCGACCGCCGGCAGATCGTTCTCGCCGTGACCGGGATCGGGCAGGTCCCGCACCTGCCGCAACCGTTCGACTGGCCGCCGCAGTACCGCTGAGCCGTGCGGACGACCAGGGGCGCGCCCCCACGCCGTACGCTCGCACCGTGATGGCCATCCGCACCGGCACCGACCTCGCCGCCGTCGACGACGTCGTCGCGGCCGTCGCCGCACACGGCGAGCGCTACCTGTCCCGCGTCTTCACCGACCGGGAACGTGCCGACGCCGGGGACGACCCGGAACGCCTGACCGCCCGGTTCGCCGGGAAGGAGGCGGTGCTCAAGCTGCTCCGCCCCGCTCGCGACGAGGCGGTCCCGCTCCGCGACGTCGCGATCGTGCTCGACGCGGACGGCGCCCCCACGGTGGAGCTGTCCGGCCGGGCCGCAGCGCTCGCGGACGCCATCGACTGCGGTGCGATCGCGGTGTCGCTGTCCCACGAACGGGGACTCGCGGTCGCGACCGCGGTCGCGCTGACCCAGCGCTGACGACGGCCGGTCCCGCGTCGGGGCTGGTCGGGCCCGGAGGCGTGCGGTTTCCCGCACCCGCACGGCGGCTTCCCGAGGCCCGGTCGTCCCTATGGTGGCGGGCATGGACCAGGACCCGAACCCCGTCGCCACCGCTGTCGCACCCGACGCCAGCGAGGTCGAGCAGGTCGTGCGCGGCGCCCTGGCGGACCACGGCCGGCTCGCCGTGGACGCCCGGGACGTCGCCTCGATCGCGGACCTCTACACGCTCGGTCTGACCTCGCACGCATCGGTGACCGTGATGCTCGCGATCGAGGACGACCTCGACACCGAGTTCCCGGACGCGCTGCTGCACCGCTCCACCTTCGCCACGGTCGAGGCCCTCGTCGCCGCGGCCACCACGGCACTCGTCGGCGCCGGCACCCCGACGGGGGCGGCAGCGTGAGCGCCCCCGTGCTCGACCGCCCCGCCGGGTCCGGCCCGGGTGTTCCGGCCGTCGCGAGCGCACCGGCCGTCGCGGCTGCACCCGCCGCCGCGGCCGAAGGGGCTCCCGCGGACCGCTTCGCCGAACGTGCTGCCCGGGTCGCCGAGGTCGCCGCCCGCCACGCGGACGAGGTCGACCGGGACGCCCGACCCCCGCGCGAGGCCATCGCCGCGATGCGCGAGCACGGCCTGCTCGCCGCCGCGGTGCCCGTCCGGCTCGGTGGCGAGGGCGCGACCCTCGCCGAGCTCTCCCGCGTCGCGACCACCCTCGGCCGCTCGTGCGCCGCCACCGGCATGGTGTTCGCGATGCACCACGGCCAGGCGATGGCCCTCTGGCGGCACGGCGGCCCCTCGGCCGGGATCGCCCGCACGGTCGACGCCGTCCGCGACGGGGCGCTCGTCGCGTCCGCGACCACCGAGCGCGGCGTCGGCGGCGACACCCGCCGCAGCACCTGCGCCGTCGAGACCACCGCTGACGGCCGCGTGCACCTGCACAAGGACGCGCCGGTGATCTCCTACGCCACCGAGGCCGACGCGGTCCTCGTCACCGCGCGCCGCTCCCCCGACGCGGCACCGTCCGACCAGCGTCTCGTCGTCTGCCTGCCGTCGGACACCACGCTGACGCAGACGTCGACGTGGGACACCCTCGGCCTCCGCGGGACCTGCAGCCACGGCTGGGTGCTCGACGCCGACACGGACGCCGACCTCGTGCTCCCCGAGGACTACGCCACGATCTCCGCGACGACGGTCCTGCCGGTGTCGCACGTCCTCTGGGCCTCGGTCTGGCTCGGCATCGCCGCCGACGCCGCCGACCGTGCCCGCGCCGCCGTCCGGAAGCAGGCCCGCGCCTCGCTCGGCACGACCCCGCCGTCCGCCCTCCGCCTCGCCGAGCTGCTCGTCGACCTGCAGGCGCTCGGCGACACCGTCCGCCGGTCGGCCGACCGCTTCGACGAGGCCGCCGACGACCCGGAGACCCTCGGGTCGCCCGCCCACGCCCTCGCCGCGAACGCCCTCAAGGTGGGCGCCTCCGAGCGCGCCACCGACCTCGTCACCCGGGCGCTCCGCATCGTCGGGATCGCCGGGTACGCCGCGAGCGGCCAGACCAGCCTCGGCCGCCACCTCCGCGACGCGCACGGCGCCGCGGTGATGGTGGCCAACGACCGACTCCTCGCCGCCGACGCCGACCTCGCCCTCATGACGGGAGCACTGCTGTGACCATCACCCAGCCCGGGACCCAGCCCGACACCGACCAGGACCTCTCCGCGCTCGACGCGGCCCGCGCCGACCTCCGCGGGCGGCTGCTCGCCGACGGGGTCCTGCTCGACCTCGGCTCCCCCGGTCTCTACGGCCGCACGGGCGTCTTCGAGCGCGTGTACGCCGCCGTCGACGCAGCGGCGGTCCGGAGCCAGGCCGACCTCGACGCCGATGTCCTGCGCTTCCCGCCCGTCGAGCCCCTCGCCGCCTTCGAGCGCACCGACTACATCGCGTCCTTCCCCGACCTCGCCGCCGCCGTGTCCGGCTTCACGGGCGACGACCGCGCCCACCGCGCACTCCTGGCGGCCCGCGACCGCGGCGAGCGCTGGGAGTCGTTCCTCGAGCCCGCCGACCTCATGCTGACCCCGGCGGTCTGCCACCCCGTCTACGGGCTGATCGGCGACGTCGTGCCCGCCGGCGGCCGGAACCTCGACGTCCTCGGTGACTCGTTCCGCCGCGAACCGTCCCTCGACCCGATGCGGCTGCAGGCCTTCCACATGCACGAGTTCGTGCACGTCGGCACGCCCGCGTCCGCCCGGGCGCACCGTGACGACCGCATCCCGGGCATGCGCGCGCTGCTCGAGTCCTTCGGTCTCGGCATCGACGTCGTCCCCGCGAACGACCCGTTCTTCGGACGGGTGGGGCAGGTCCTCGCCCGCAACCAGGTCGAGCAGTCGCTCAAGTTCGAGTTCGTCACGCACGTGTACGGCCCGGACCTGCCCGAGACGGCGATCAGCTCGGCGAACCTGCACGAGGACCACTTCGGCACGTCGTTCGGCCTCCGCACCGAGGACGGCGCGGTCGCGCACAGCGCCTGCCTGGCCTTCGGCCTCGAGCGCATCACGATCGCCCTGTTCGCGCTGCACGGCACCGCCCCGGACCGTTGGGACGGCGACGTCCGCGCGGCCCTCGGCCTGTGAGCACGCACCACGGCTGGTCCGGTCGCCCCGCGATGCGGGTCGCCGTCCAGCTCCCCGACGCCGCGCGCGCTGGCGTCGTCCTCTGCCCGCCGCTCGGCCAGGAGGGCGTGATCGCGTACCGCACGCTCCGCCTGCTGGCGGACGGCCTGGAGGATCGTGGCGTGGCCTCGGTGCGCTACGACCCGTCCGGACGTGGCGACTCCGCCGACGACGCGGCTCCGGACGCGCAGGTGCGTTCCGCCCGGTGCGCGGCGGCGCTGCTCCGCCGCGCGGGCGTCGAGCGCATCGCCTTCGTGGGACTGGCGTCGGCCGCGCTCGTCGCGGCGGCCGCCGCGACGGACGACGACGCGCTCGTCGTCTGGGACGCCCCGGCATCCGGCCGAGCATGGCTCCGGGGCCAGCGTGCCCTCGCGGCCGTGTCGGTCAGCGGCGCACTCACGGTGGACGGGGTCGAGTCGCTCGTCGGCATCGACCTCCCGCCGGCCGAGGTCGCGGTCGTCGAGGCACTGACCTACTCGGCGCGCAGCGGTCCGACGATCGCGGTCGTCCGGCCGGGCTCCCGCGCACCCCGGGCCCTCGGGTCGGCCGAGGTGCTCGAGGTTCCGGGCACCGCGGAGCTGCTCGACGGCACGAGCATCGACGCGCGGATCCCCGGGGCAGCGGTCGCCAGGATCGTCGACCGGCTGGACGCCTGGGCACCCGCGGTCGCGACGTCGACCACGGCGCCGGCGCTCGACGAGGTCCTCGACGTCGACGACCGCGTCGCCGAGCGCATCCTCCGGATCGGCCCGCACGGGCTGTTCGCCGTCGAGACGGTGTCGTCGGCGCAGGACGAGGACGCCCCCGTCGTCGTCCTGCACAACGGCGGTGCCGAACACCGCACGGGCGCCACCGACTACCAGGTCGACCTCGCCCGGGCCCTGGCCCGCGACGGCGTCCGGGTGGTCCGGGTCGACCGCCGTGGCACGGGCGAGAGCTCACCGGTGCACGCGGACGAGCAGGCGTTCCTGTTCGCCCAGGAGTGGCTGGACGACCAGCGAGCCGTCGTGGCCGCGTTGCGCGTGCCCGCCGAGCGACTGGCGATCGTCGGGATGTGCGCCGGCGCCTGGCTCGCCGGCCGGGCGGTCGAGGAGCACCCGCGGCTCGTCGTCGAGATCAGCCCGAACGACTACCGCCGCACCCCGGCCGCGCCGGGGTCGTACGCCGAGACCGCACAGGGGGTCGCGGACGCCTCCCCGCTTCGCCGTTGGCTGCGTGGTCCGTACAACCGCTGGGTCCCGGCCGGTCTCCGTGACCGCATCGCCCGTCGGGGTGCCCTGGGCAGCGTGGTCGGTCACCTCGGACCCGTCCTCGACCGCGGCACCGACGTCGTGGTCGTGGCCACCCCCGAGGACGTCGCACTGTTCGACCGGTTCGGCGGGCGCCGTGCGGTCCGACGGTGGGGCGCCCGGCTGACCGTCGTCGAGGTCCCGGACGGCGACCACGCGCTCTTCTCCCCCGGGATGCGCCGGACCGTCGTCGCCGAGGTGCGGTCGCGGGTCGCCGAGACGTTCCCCGCACGGGCGCTGTCCCGCTGAACGCGTCAGGACGTCCGTCAGGGAGTCGGCAGCAGCCCGGTGAACCGCGCGACGGCCGCGGGGTGCTCGACGTGCGCGAAGTGCCCGCAGTCCTCGAGCACCGCCGTGCGCACGGCGGGCAGGAGTGCGCGCAGGTCGTCGAGGTCGGACGGTCGGGCGAACACGTCCCCGCGCCCGACGACCGCCGCGACCGGCACGGTGACCGTCCGCCAGCCGTCGACGTCGTACCCCGCGGCGGCTCGGGCGGTCAGGGCGAACAGCTCCGGGCGGAACTCCTGCACGAACGCGTCGAGCACGCTCCGGTCGAGCCGCCGCACGTGGGCGAACACCGGGGCGGCCAGCAGCGGCAGCAGCCCGACCCGGGCGAGCCCGCGGAGCATGCCGCGTGCTGCTCCACCCGTGACGAGCACCCCCGCGCGGAGCAGCGTGAACGCCGGCAGGGTCCGGAGCGCGCGGAACGGGTGGGCGGCGGCCCGGACCGTCGCCGTCGTGGTCCCGGAGACCAGCCCGAGCGAGCGCACGCGGTCCGGGGCCGTCCGGGCCAGGTGGAGCCCGACGAACGCGCCCATCGAGTGCCCGACGACGTCCGCGGCGGCCACCCCGAGCGCGTCGAGCACGTCCACGACCACCCGGGCTCCCGCGTCGACGTCCACCGGGCGCTCCGGCGGCGGCGACGCACCCCAGCCCGGCAGGTCGAGGAGCACGAGCCCCCGGCCGTCGACGCCGTCAGCGGCCCGGAGCACCGGCGTCCAGGTCGTCCACGACCCCGCGACGCCGTGCAGCAGCACGACGGGACGCGGACCCGGTCGGTGGTGCACCACGACCGGTCCGACGCCGGTCCGGACGACCGTACGACGCAGCGACCACGTGGTCGGGTCGGCCGTCACCGGGTACGGCGCGTAGTCCTCGTCCAGTCGACCGGGGACGGGGTCAGCCGACCGGGACGGGCGCGGTACAGGCGGCGAGCCGGTCGAGCGCCGCGCGGTACTCGGCGACGTCGCGCTGCAGACCGGGCTCGGTGATGATCGACGCCTTGATGCGGCCCTGCACGTCGATGACGAAGGTCGCGCGGGTGGCGAAGCCCTTCTTCTCGAGGAAGACGCCGTACTCCTTCGACACGGCGCCGTGCGGCCAGAAGTCGGCGAGCAGCTCGAAGTCGTAGCCGTGCTGCTCCGCGAACGACCGCAGCGTGGCCTTCGAGTCGACGGAGACCCCGATGAGCTCGACCCGCTGGTCCTCGAACATCGCGATGTTGTCCTGCAGGGTGCACAGCTCGTTGGTGCAGCCCGACGAGAACGCGAGGGGGAAGAAGACGAGGGCGACCGGGCGGACGCCGCGGAAGTCGCTGAGGCGGACGTGCTCACCGAACTGGTTCGGGAGTTCGAAGTCCGGCGCGATCGAGCCGATCTCCAGGGCCATCGGTGCGTGCTTCTTCCTCGGGCGTGGGGTGTGCCCGTGTCGCGTGTGCAGGCGCGGGTCGCGCGTGCACGATCGGCAATGGTACGCCGACGGCACCCGAATGCAAGCGCGTGTCCACCTGCGCGTCACCATCAGGCTGCCGGTCGGTGGTGGGGCCTAGAGTGGTGTGGGTTTCCCCGCCGGTCGTGACCCGATCCGAACGGGAACCACCATGTCCACCACCACGAGAACGAACGAGGTCAAGGGTGACGGTGAACGACCAGGACCCGCGCAGCACCGCAGGGACCGACCAGGACCCGGAGGAGACCGCAGAGTGGCGTGAATCGCTCGACGGTCTCGTCGCGACGCACGGCCACCAGCGGGCCCGCGAGATCATGCAGAGCCTGCTGAAGCGCTCGAACGAGCTGCACCTCGGCGTGCCGATGGTCCCGACGACCGACTACGTCAACACGATCGCGCCGGAGGACGAGCCGGAGTTCCCCGGCGACGAAGAACTCGAGCGCCGCTACCGCCGGTGGATCCGCTGGAACGCCGCGATCACCGTGCACCGCGCGCAGCGCCCCGGCATCGCCGTCGGCGGCCACATCTCGACGTACGCGTCGAGCGCCGCGATGTACGAGGTCGGCTACAACCACTTCTTCCGCGCGCAGGACCACGCGTCCGGCGGCGACCAGGTGTTCTTCCAGGGCCACGCCTCCCCCGGCATGTACGCCCGCGCCTACATGGAAGGCCGCCTCAGCGAGGACCAGCTCGACGGCTTCCGCCAGGAGAAGTCGCACGCCGGTGGCGGCCTGTCGTCGTACCCGCACCCGCGCCTCATGCCGCACTTCTGGCAGTTCCCGACCGTGTCGATGGGCATCGGCCCGATCAACGCGATCTACCAGGCCCAGCAGGCCAAGTACCTCACCAACCGCGGCATCAAGGACGCCGGCGACCAGCAGGTCTGGGCGTTCCTCGGCGACGGCGAGATGGACGAGGTCGAGTCGCGCGGTCAGCTGCAGGTCGCGGCGAACGACGGGCTCGACAACCTGAACTTCGTCATCAACTGCAACCTCCAGCGCCTCGACGGCCCGGTGCGCGGCAACGGCAAGATCATCCAGGAGCTCGAGGCGTTCTTCCGCGGTGCCGGCTGGAACGTCATCAAGGTCGTGTGGGGCCGCGAGTGGGACGACCTGCTCGCGCGTGACACCGACGGCGCGCTGCTCAACCTGATGAACGCCACGCCGGACGGCGACTACCAGACGTACAAGGCCGAGAACGGCGCCTACGTCCGCGAGAACTTCTTCGGGCGCGACCCGAAGGCGCTCGAGCTGGTCAAGGACTACTCGGACGACCAGATCTGGAACCTCAAGCGCGGTGGCCACGACTACCGCAAGGTCTACGCCGCGTTCAAGGCCGCGACCGAGCACAAGGGCCAGCCGACCGTCATCCTCGCGAAGACCGTCAAGGGCTACGGCCTCGGCCCGAGCTTCGAGGGCCGCAACGCGACCCACCAGATGAAGAAGCTCACGCTCGACAACCTCAAGCAGTTCCGCGACGAGATGCGCATCCCGATCTCCGACGCGCAGCTCGAGGAGAACCCCTACACGCCGCCGTACTACCACCCGGGCAACGACGACGAGGCGATCCAGTACATGCACGAGCGTCGCCGCGAGCTCGGCGGCTACGTGCCGGAGCGCCGGACGAAGTACACGCAGTTCACCCTCCCCGAGGACGCGAAGTACCAGGTCGTGAAGAAGGGCTCCGGCAAGCAGGAGGTCGCCACGACCATGGCGTTCGCGCGCCTGCTCAAGGACCTGCTCCGTTCCCCGGACTTCGGCGACCGCGTGGTCCCGATCATCCCGGACGAAGCACGCACGTTCGGCATGGACGCGTACTTCCCGACCGCCAAGATCTACAACCCGAACGGCCAGCACTACACCTCGGTCGACCGCGAGCTCCTCCTGGCCTACAAGGAGAGCCCGCAGGGCCAGATCGTCCACGTCGGCATCAACGAGGCGGGCGCACTCGCGGCGTTCACCGCGATCGGCACCTCGTACTCGACGCAGGGCGAACCGCTCATCCCGGTCTACGTCTTCTACTCGCAGTTCGGGTTCCAGCGCACCGGCGACGCCATTTGGGCGGCGGGCGACCAGATGGCCCGCGGCTTCATGATCGGCGCCACGGCCGGTCGCACCACGCTGACCGGCGAGGGCCTGCAGCACGCCGACGGCCACTCGCTGCTCCTCGCGGCGACGAACCCGGCGGTCGTGTCCTACGACCCGGCGTACGGCTACGAGATCGGGCACATCGTCCGCTCCGGTCTCGAGCGCATGTACGGCACGAACGAGGACGGCTCGCCGAAGCACGCCGACCCGAACGTCATGTACTACCTGACGGTCTACAACGAGCCGCTCGTGCAGCCGGCCGAGCCCGAGGGCGTCGACGTCGAGGGCATCGTCAAGGGCATGTACCTGCTCAAGCCGAGCGAGCACGACGGCCCCAAGGCCCAGCTGCTCGCGTCCGGTGTCGCGGTGCCGTGGATCCTCGAGGCGCAGCAGCTCCTCGCCGAGGACTGGGGCGTGTCCGCCGACGTCTGGAGCGTCACGAGCTGGGGTGAGCTGTACCGCGACGGTCTCGACGCGGAGCAGCACGCGTTCCTCAACCCGAACGAGCAGCCGCGCACCCCGTACGTGACCGAGCGCCTGCTCGGCACCGAGGGTCCGGTCGTCGCCGTGAGCGACTTCATGCACCAGGTGCAGGAGCAGATCCGCCCGTTCGTGCCGACCGACTACGCGACCCTCGGCGCCGACGGCTTCGGCTTTTCGGACACGCGTCCGGCCGCCCGCCGCTTCTTCCACATCGACGGCCCCTCGGTCGTCGTGCGGACGCTGCAGCAGCTCGCCCGCCAGGGCAAGGTCGACCAGGCCGTCGTCCAGCAGGCGATCGACCGCTACCGCCTGCACGACGTCACCGCCGGCACGACCGGCAGCGCTGGCGGCGAGAGCTGATCAGCAGGTGAGCACCCCCCGCACCGACACCGCCGTGGGCCGGGAGAGCGATCGTGACCGCGCGCTCTCCTGGCTCCGGCAGGTGTCGGGCGAACTCTCGACCGCGACGATCAAGCGGCTCGAGGACACCCTCCCGTGGTACAGCGAGATGCCCCCTGGGCGCCGCTCGGCCGTCGGGCTCGTGGCCCAGGCCGGCATCACGTCGTTCATCTCCTGGCTCGAGGGCAGCGCGTCGACGCCGTGGATCGCGGCCGCCGACGTCTTCGGCTCCGCGCCGCGCGAGCTCCTGCGCTCGGTGAGCCTGCAGCAGACCCTGCAGCTCATCCGCGTGGTGGTCACCGTCGTCGAGGAACGTGCCAAGGACGACGAGATGCTGCAGGAGGCGATCCTGAAGTACTCGCGGGACATCGCCTTCGCGGCAGCCGACGTCTACGCCCGCGCGGCCGAGGCCCGTGGGCTCTGGGACGCCCGGCTCGAGGCCCTCGTCGTCGACTCCATCCTGTCCGGCGAGTACGACGACGAACTCCCCTCCCGCATCGCGGCGCTCGGCTGGCACGGCCACGGCGAGGTCGCGGTCCTGGTCGGCAACGCCCCGAAGCAGCTCGAGGTCGACCAGATCCGGCGGACCGCACGGCACATGGACGCCGACGTGCTCATCGGCGTCCAGGGATCGCGGCTCGTGGTCGTCATCGGCCGCGCCACCCCGCGGGACGACGTCCCCGAGGGCGAGGAGCCCGTCTCCTTCACCGCCATCGCGCAGGCCCTCGAACCGTCCTTCGGCGAGGGCCACCTGGTCCTCGGCAACGAGGTCCCCGGGGTCGTCGACGCCTCGACCAGCGCGAAGGGCGCCCTCGCCGGGTTCGCCGTCGCGCGGGCCTGGCGCGGCGCCCCACGCCCGGCGCTGGCGGACGACCTGCTGCCCGAACGGGCCCTCGCCGGCGACCCGCTGGCCCGGTCCGCCCTCGTCCAGCGCATCTACGTGCCGCTCAAGGACCAGTCCACCGAGCTCCTCCAGACGCTCTGGTGCTACCTGGACACCGGCCGGTCGCTCGAGGCCACGGCCCGCGAGCTCTTCGTGCACCCGAACACCGTGCGCTACCGGCTCCGCCGCGTCGCCGACGTCATCGGGTGGGACGCCACGCACGCCCGCGACGCCCTCATCGTGCAGTCGGCGCTCATCCTCGGCGCCATGTCCGAGTCGAACACCGGCCGCCGGCGGCCTGCCGCGCGACGATAGGGATCGCACAAGGTCTCCGGCGGATCGCTGTCGGAAGTCCACACGCTCCTCGGCCGCCGCGGCAGGAAGGATCGATGGGTGATCGTCGTCGTCGCGCCCGGACAGGGCTCCCAGACCCCCGGCTTCCTCGCTCCCTGGCTCGAGGACGCCGCCGTCCGTGACCGCGTGGGCGCGTGGTCCGACGCGATCGGCGTCGACCTCGTGCACCACGGCACCGAGTCCGACGCCGACACCATCAAGGACACCGCGCTCGCGCAGCCGCTCATCGTGGCCGCGGGCCTGGTCACCGCCGACGCCCTGCTCGCCGACGGCCGTCGTGCCCTCGTCGGCGGGGTCGCCGGCCACTCCGTCGGCGAGTTCACCGCCGCAGCCGTGGCCGGGATCCTCGAGCCGACCGACGCCGTGTCGCTCGTCGCCGAGCGCGGCCGGGCCATGGCCGACGCAGCCGCCCTCGAACCGACCTCGATGGCCGCCGTCCTGGGGGGCGACCCGGACGCGGTCGCCGCGGCGCTCGAGCAGCACGGCCTCGTCCCCGCGAACCACAACGGCGGCGGCCAGACCGTCGTCGCCGGTCCGGCCGACGGCATCGCCGCCCTCGCCTCGGAGCCGCCCGCCAAGGCCCGCGTGGTCCCGCTCGCGGTCGCCGGCGCCTTCCACACGCGGTACATGGCCCCCGCCGTCGCCCGTGTCGCCCCGGTCGCGGCCGCCGCCACCGCGCACGACCCGAGCCTGCCGATCTGGACGAACGCCGACGGCTCCCGCGTCGACGACGGCCGCCGTTTCGTCGACCTCATGGTCCAGCAGATCGAGAACCCCGTGCACTGGGACGCCGTGATGGAGTCCTTCGCCGCCGCCGGCGTCACCGGCATCATCGAACTGGCCCCGGCCGGTGCCCTGGTCGGCCTCGCGAAGCGCGGCCTCCGCGGCACCCCGACCGTGGCGATCAAGACCCCCGACGACCTGCCCGCCGCCGTCGAGCTCCTGGAGCGCGACCGCGACCAGTCCGCAGGCCAGGAAGCAGACGCAACCGCATGACCGACGCGACCACGCCGTCCCCCGCCACCGACGGGACGGCCGCTCCCCGTGCCTCCCGTCCGCTGCTGCAGCAGCGTCGCGGCCACGAGTTCACCCGCATCCTCGCGTTCGGCGCCGCCCGCGGCGAGAACGTCGTCCCGAACGACGACCTCGTCGGCCCGATCGACTCCTCCGACGAGTGGATCCGGCAGCGCACCGGCATCGTGACCCGCAAGCGCGCGGGCGCCGACGTCGAAGCGGTCGACCTCGCCGAGGCCGCCGCGCGCGAGGCGATCGCGAAGGCCGGCATCGAGCCGTCGCAGATCGGCGTCGTGCTGGTGAGCACCGTCACGCACACCGTGGCGACCCCGTCGATGGCGTCCCTGCTCGCCGAGCGCATCGGCGCCACCCCGGCCGCGGCGTACGACGTCAGCGCCGCGTGCGCCGGCTACGCGTACGGCATCGCCCAGGCCGACTCGTTCATCAAGTCCGGTCTCGCCGACCACGTGCTCGTCGTCGGCGCCGAGAAGCTCAGCGACGTCGTCGACCCGACCGACCGTTCCATCTCGTTCCTCCTCGGTGACGGGGCGGGCGCGGCCGTGGTCGGCCCGAGCGACTTCCCCGGCATCGCCCCGACGATCTGGGGCTCGGACGGCTCGAAGTGGGACGCGATCGGCATGACCGCGACCTACAACGAGTGGGCCGCCGGCGCACCCCGACCGACCATGCGCCAGGCCGGACAGACGGTGTTCCGCTGGGCCGTGTGGGAGATGGTCAAGGTCGCCCGCCAGGCACTCGAGACCGCCGGGGTCCGCCCCGAGGACCTCGCCGCCTTCGTGCCGCACCAGGCGAACATCCGCATCATCGACGAGTTCGCCAAGCAGCTCGGCCTGCCGGACACCGTGACGATCGCCCGCGACATCACCACGACCGGCAACACCTCCGCCGCGAGCATCCCCCTCGCCACGCACCGCCTGCTCGAGGAGCACCCGGACCTGTCGGGCGGCCTCGCCCTGCAGATCGGCTTCGGCGCCGGACTCGTGTTCGGTGCGCAGGTGGTCGTCCTCCCCTAGTCCCCCGCGCCTCCGCGCACGGATCGAGCCCGTGCCCTAGGCTGTCCCACGGTCAAACGACACCCCCCTCAAGGAGAACCCTCATGGCCCTGTCCAACGAAGAAGTCCTCGCCGGCCTGGCCGAGCTGATCAACGACGAGACCGGCATCGCGACCGACACCGTCGCCGCCGACAAGTCGTTCACCGACGACCTCGACATCGACTCGATCTCGATGATGACCATCGTCGTGAACGCCGAGGAGAAGTTCGACGTGAAGATCCCGGACGAAGAGGTCAAGAACCTCAAGACCGTGGGCGACGCCGTCGACTTCATCGTCAAGGCGCAGGCCTGACGCGAGCTTCCTGAGCGCCGCGGCCCCGGCGGAACTGCCGCGGGCCGCGGCGCTCGTCTCGTCCACCCCCGGCTCCCCACGCGAGCCAGCTCGTCCAACGAAAGAACACGTCGTTCCATGACCAACAAGACCGTCGTCGTCACCGGGATCGGTGCCATCACGCCCCTCGCCGCGACCGCCCCGGAGACGTGGGAGGCGCTGCTCGCCGGCAAGTCCGGCATCACCCGCATCGAGGACCCGCGCTACGCCGAGCTCGAACTCCCCGTCGAGTTCGCCGGCCAGGGCCGCCGGTTCCTCACCGACCAGCTCACCCGCCCGGAGACGAAGCGCCTCGACCCGTCGTCGCAGCTGTCGCTCGTCGCCGCGCGCGAAGCCTGGGCCGACGCCGGCATCGACCCGGAGACCGTCGTCCCCGAGCGCCTCATCGTCGACTGGGCGACCGGCATCGGCGGCGTCAACACGCTGCTCGACGCCTGGGACACCCTGCGCGAGAAGGGCCCGCGCCGCGTCATGCCGATGACGGTGCCGATGCTCATGGCGAACGGCCCCGCCGCCGCCATCGAGATGGAGTTCGGCGCCCGCGGCGGAGCCCGCACGTACCTCTCGGCCTGCGCGTCCTCGACCGAGTCCCTCGCCGAGGCCTACCGCCACGTCGCATCGGGCGAGGCCGACATCGTCATCACCGGCGGCGCCGAGGCCGCGCTGCACCCGCTGCCCCTCGCCGCGTTCGCCGCGATGCAGGCCCTGTCGCGCCGCAACGACTCCCCGGAGACCGCCTCGCGGCCGTACGACGTGACGCGTGACGGCTTCGTCCTCGGTGACGGCGCTGCGGCGCTGATCCTCGAGACCAAGGAGCACGCCGAGGCCCGCGGCGCGAAGATCTACGCCGAGGTCGCCGGTGCCGGCATCACCTCGGACGCGTTCCACATCACCGCCCCGGACCCCGAGGGCAGCGCCGCCGCCCGCGCGGTCATCACGGCGCTCGAGCACGCCGGCGCCGCCCGCGAGGACGTCGTCCACGTCAACGCGCACGCGACCTCCACCCCGGTGGGCGACGTGGCCGAGTACCACGCCATGCGTCGCGTCTTCGGCGACCACCTGGACAACGTGGTCGTCTCGGCGACCAAGGCGTCCACGGGGCACCTGCTCGGCGGTGCCGGCGCGATCGAGGCCGCGTTCACCGTCCTCGCCCTGCACGAGCGCGTCGCCCCGCCGACGATCAACCTCACGCAGCAGGACCCGGAGATCGTCATGGACGTCGCCACCGCGCCGCGCGAGCTGCCGGCGGGCGACCTGCTGGCGGTCAGCAACTCGTTCGGCTTCGGCGGGCACAACGCCGTGGTCGCGTTCCGCTCGGTCTGACCCCCGGTCACGGCCTGGAGGCCCGTCCTGCGTCCGCAGGGCGGGCCTCCGTCGCGTCGTGGCCGGCCCCGGCACGCCCGGCGACCACCGGGAACGACGGACGCCGCCCGCTCCGGAGGGAGCGGACGGCGTCCGGGGTGCGGGAGGAACCGGGCGGGCGGAACCGTGCGGGTCAGCCGACGCGGTGCAGCCAGACGACGGGGTTGCCCTCGGCGGCGTGGCGGAAGGGCTCGAGTTCGTCGTCCCAGGCCTGCCCGAGGGCGAGCCGGAGCTCCCGGTGCAGCTCGAGGGCGTTGCTCCCGGCGAGCTCCATGGCGTAGCGGACCCGGTCCTCGGGGACGACCATGTTGCCGGACACGTCAGTCTGCGCGAAGAAGACGCCGAGGTCCGGCGTGTGCATCCAGCGGCCGCCGTCGGACTCCGCCGTCGGTTCCTCGGTGACCTCGAAGCGCAGGTGCTCCCAGCCGCGCAGGGCAGAGGCGATCGCCGCGCCGGTGCCGACCTGCCCGGTCCAGGTGAACTCCGTCCGACGGGAGCCGTCGAGCGCGGGCTGGTCGAGCCACGAGAAGTTCACGGCGCGGCTCATCGCGCGACCTGCCGCCCATTCGACGTGCGGGCAGAGCGCGCGTGGTGAGGAGTGCACGTAGAGCACTCCTGTCGTCGTTCCGTTCACGATTCCTCCGCTTCGTCAGGTGCGACTTCCCCATCGACCTGTGGTGCGGAGTCCCGGAACGGGACATCGGTATCCGATTGTGATGTCCTTGCGGACACGCCCATTATGCATGTCACCGGCTGCGAACGCCACACCCGGGCCGCACGGATCGCGGCGACGTCAGTGCATGACGGCTCCGGTTGCGTCGACCGGGTGGCGCTCCCCCGCGCGGAGCGGGACCGGGATCCGGTTCTGCTCGGGTGGGATCGGGCAGGCGAACTGGAACGAGAACGCGCACGGCGGCAGGACGAGGCGGTCCCAGTCGAGCAGCACCTCGGCACCGGAGTCGTCGGCGGCGAGGGCATCGGCGCCGGGGTCGTCGAGGTACAGGAAGCGGCCCATCGAGTACGAGCTGCCGGGGTCGTCCTCGGGCAGGGCGCTCGTGGCGTCCTGCACGATGAGCTGCAGGCGGGCGACACCGTGGTGGACCGCGGAACGCACCGCCAGGAGCTCCAGGGGGGCGCCGTCGACCTCGGTCGAGACGGTGCCGGCGACCACGAGCGGATCGCCGGCGGCGTCGACGACGCTGCCACGATCCTCCTGGCCGGTGGTCGCCCGGAACCTGCCGGAGGTGACGTGCGACGGCGACGCGTCGAAGCGCGCGATCGTCGCGAAACGGGTGACCGCGTCGCTCGCCGGGTCCCACACCCGCAGCGTGTGCCCGTGCACCGTCGCTGCCGTGCCGTCCGCGAAGGCGACCGTCGAGGGGACGACCGCCTGGTCGCCGGCGACGAGCACCGCCCCGTCGACCGGGACCCCGTCGACGACGATGCCGTCCGCAGCCTCGGCCGTGACCGTCAGTCCACCGGGTGCCGGCGCCCACCGCCCCGGCACGGGCCAGACCGGCTGGGGCTGCTCGACGAGCTGCGTCGTCACCAGCGCGAGCGGTCCCCGCGCGCTGCGGGCCCAGCGGTCGCGCTCGGCGACGTGGTCCGCCAGGGACCGCTCGGTCACGACTGCTCCTGGCGGGGGTAGATGACCTTCTGGACGATGATGATCACCGAGGCGGCGAACGGCACGGCCACGAGCGCGCCGAGGACTCCGCCGATCGTGCCGCCGGCCACCGCCGCGATCACCACGAGGGCGCCGGGGACCTGCACCGCACGGGACATGATGCGCGGCGAGATGAGGTAGGCCTCGACCTGCATGTAGACGAGGTAGTAGATCGCCGCGGCCAGTGCGGTCGCGGGCGAGGCGAACAGGCACAGCAGCGAGATGATGATCGCCGCGGCCAGCGTGCCGACGAGCGGGATGAGCGACCCGAGGAACGCGAAGGTCGCCAGGAGCACCGGCAGCGGCGCCCCGATGATGAGCAGGAACACGAGGCTGAGGATGCCGTTGATGAGCGCTTGGCTGATCTGCCCGACGACGTAGCGACCGACCGCCTGGGTGATCTGCTCGCTGACGTCGATGAAGTTCTCGCGCCGGGTGGCCGGGACGAACCGGTACGCCATCGACTTGAGGCCGCGCATCGACGCCAGGAAGTACAGCATCAGGATGATGACGATCACGGCACCGGTCAGGCCGGAGAGGATCCCGCCGCCGACCGCCAGGATGCCGCCGCCCAGGCTGAGCAGGTTGCCCGGGTCCTCGACGAAGGACTGCAACGACTGCAGCGCGTGGTTGATGTCGAACGAGCCCGCGAACTGCTGCGACAGGTCCTGCACCCACTCCTGCCGCGAGATGTCCTGCACGATCTCGGGGAAGTTCTGGATGAGGTTCGTCGCCTGCTGGATGAGGATCGGGACGACCGCGAACACGACCCCGGCGAAGGCCGCGAGGACCCCGACGACCACGATCGTGATCGCCGACCACCGCGGGATGTACCGCTCGAGGAACGACACCAGCGGGTCGATGCCGAGCGACAGGAACAGGGCGACGCCGATGTAGACGAGGACCGTGCTCAGCTCGCTGACGATCGTGCCCACGAGCAGGGCGATCAGGACGCCGAGCGCCCCCGTGAAGCCGATCCGGAAGGCATTGACCCGGACCCCGGTGCCGGCCTGGGTCCTCTCGAACGTCACGTTCGGGGTCGGGCCGTGCTCCTCCGACTCGTCGTGCTTGCGCTTGAACTGCATGGGAGACGGGTCAGCCTTCCTCGGGCGTTTCGCGTAGGGCGGGCGGGACTTGAACCCGCGGATCGTTCGGTTATGAGCCGACTGCCTTGACCAGCTTGGCTACCGCCCCTCGGAGGCCGTTCAGGCCACCGCTTCCCCACGATACAGCGACTCGAACGTCGACAGCGTGCGGTTGATGTCGTGTGCCTCGATCATCGCCAGGCTGCGCTCGCGCATCGTCGTGTAGTCCTCGTCCGACGCGGTCAGCACCGTCGTGAGCTTCGCCGCGAGGTCGGCGGCGTCGCCCGGGGTGAAGAGGTACCCGTTGCCGTCGATCAGGTGCGGCAGCGCCATCGAGTCGGCCGCCACGACGGGCAGCCCGGAGGCCATCGCCTCGAGCGAGGAGATGCTCTGCAGCTCGGCCGTCGACGGCATCGCGAACACGGTGCCGTTCGTCAGGGCCTGCCGCTTCGCCTCGTCCGTGACGAAGCCCGCGAACCGCACCCGGTCGTCGAGGCCGAGCTCGTGCACGAGCGCCGTCAGCTTCGGGATCATCTCGCCGCCGCCGACGATGGTCAGGTGGGCCTGCAGCTCGGCGGGGATGAGCGGGAGCGCCCGTACCAGGACGTCGAGGTTCTTCTCGGGGGCGACGCGGCCGACGAAGACGATCTCGTTCGTGGCCGGTCGTCCCGGTCGCGCGGTGTAGCGGGAGGCGTCGATGCCGCACGAGATCGCGAGGACCTGCTGCCCGGCGATCGCCTTGCGCAGGTAGTCGGCGGCGAGCACCGTCGGCGTCGTGATCGCGTCGGCCAGCCGGTAGGTCTTGGCGGCGTCGTTCCAGGCGATCTTGAGCGCGATCGGCAGCGTGAACCGACCGAACGGCGTGTACTCGAGCAGGTTCTCGGGCATGAAGTGGTTGGTGCCGACGACGCGGATGCCGCGCTCGTGGGCCTCCTGCACGATCCCGCGCCCGATGACGATGTGGGACTGGATGTGCACGACGTCCGGCTGCACGGCGTCGAGGATCGGGCCGGTCCACTTGCGGACGCTCCAGGGCCAGACGAAGCGGAGCCACGCGTGCCACGGCCACTTGTACGACTTCAGCCGGTGTACCGTGAGGGTGACGCCGCGGTGCTCCTCGTCGAAGGTGCCGTGGTGGGCGCTCGACGCCGGGGCGACGACGTGGACCTCGTGCCCGCGTTCCGCGAGGCCGACGGCGAGCTGCTCGGCGAACGTGGCGGCGCCGTTGACGTCCGGCGGGAAGGTGTCCGCGGCGATCAGGACACGGAGCGGTCGGGAGCCGCCCGTCGCACCCGTCGGTTCGGCGGTGGCGGTGGTGGCGTCCTCTGACACGGCTGGCGTCGTCCTCTCGTGGGCGGGTGCTGGTCGGTCCTCGACGGTACCGCACGCTCCCGGAGGGACGCGTCCGCCTCGCGGCGGACCCGGGCTGCGGTCAGGCGGGCAGGCGGCAGCGCGCAGCACAGCGCCGCTGGTCAGCTCCGCACAGCGCCGCTGGTCAGCTCCGCACAGCGCCGCTGGTCAGCTCCGCACAGCGCCGCCGGTCAGCTCCGCGACTCCGGGTGGTGCTTGGCGAGCAGGAAGACCCCGGTGATCGCGACGACCGCGGCGACGAGGAACCCGAGCACGGCGAACCAGGGCGCCCCCTCGGCCTCGCCGAGCACCAGGACACCGATGCCGACCGCCACGATCGGGTCGATCACCGTGAGCCCGGCGATGACCAGGTCGGCCGACCCGCTCGAGTACGCGTTCTGCACGAAGTACCCGCCGAGCGCCGCCGCGACGACGACCCCGACGATCGCGAGCACCGTGAGCCAGTCGAACGTGCCGGCGACGAACCGGTTGAGCACGACCTTCGCGAGCGTCGCGACGAAGCCGTAGAGGACGCCCGCCGCGACGATGTAGTACAGCGCGACCTGGTGCTTCGCGGCGAACCGGAACGAGACGAGCACGACCGCCAGCACCACGACCAGGATGAGCAGGATCGTCGTCAGCTGGGCGGCGTCGATCGCGCTCTCCCGACCGACGAAGGCTGCGATCGCGACGAAGATCCCGACGCCGACGATGCACGTCCAGACGGCGCGACGGGCTTGCTGCCCGAGCGGCCGGCCGCTCGACCGCGACGAGAACCACGTGGTGATGACGAGGGCCACCGCCCCGAGCGGCTGCACGACGATGAGCGGCGCGTTCGTGATGCTGAAGAGCTGCAGGACGACCGCGAGCCCGAGCATGAGCGTGCCGAGCACCCAGTACCCGCTGCCGAGCAGCGCGAGCACGTGCCGGACCGAGAGCCCCTCGGACTGCCGGCCGAGCTTGGCCTCGACCCGCTGGACTCCGCGGCTCTGGAACTGCGCGCCGAGCGACAGGAAGACCGCACCGACGAGGGCGACGGGGATCATCAGGGCCTGGAAGGGTGTCAGGTTCACCGCATCCGGGATCGGGAGGTCCGTCGTCACGCGATGAGGCTACCGGTCACCGCCGGATAACCTGGGTGAATGGCCGTTCTCCCCATCCGCATCACCGGCGAACCCGTCCTGCACGAGCGCGCAGCCGAGGTCACCGTCTTCGACGACGACCTGCGCACCCTGGTCGACGACATGTTCGAGACCATGGACCTGGCCCCGGGGGTGGGCCTGGCCGGCCCGCAGGTCGGCGTCGGGAAGCGGCTCTTCGTGTACGCATGGACCGATGATGACGAGGTCCTGCACCGCGGCGTCGCGGTGAACCCCGTGCTGTGGACGAGCCCCCTCGTGCCCGAGGCCGTGGAGGAACTCGACGAGGACGACGAGTCCGAGGGCTGCCTCTCGATCCCGGGCGAACGCTTCCCGCTGCGCCGCGCCGAGGGGGTCCTGCTCCGCGCCGTCGACGCCGAGGGCACCCCGTTCGAGGTCGAGGCCCACGGCTGGCTCGCCCGGATCTTCCAGCACGAGTACGACCACCTCGACGGCTACCTGTACGCCGACCGCCTCGGGCACCCCTACGCCAAGCAGGCGGCGAAGGCCGTCCGCAAGAGCAGCTGGGGCGTCCCGGGCAAGTCCTGGCTCCCCGGCCGCGACCACCCCGAGGGCTGACGCAGCGCGGCCCGGTGCGGTCCGCCGCGGTCCGGCGCGCTCACCGGACCGGCCTGGAGGCGCGGGTCACCCCCGGTGGGCGAGCAGCGCCTCCTGCAGGCGGTCCCGGTCCGGGTGGCCGGGGCAGTACTCGAGGAGCCCGGCAGCGACGCGCGCCTGGTCGTCCGTCTCGACGGCAGCCGTCCACGGTGCGACCCCGCGCTCCGCGCAGGTCGCCGCGAGGTCGCGCAGGTCGACGGTGTCGTCCGCTGCGCGGACCGCGGCCTGCTGCTGCGCGGACATCTCGGTCCCGGTGATCGGCTTCGCCGTGCAGTCCGTCCGGTCCGCCTCCCACGCGGCGGCGTAGGTCGTGTAGGTCTCCGTCGCGTCGCCCTGCCCCGTGCGGCACACGAACGCGAAGACGATCGGCGCGCTGCCGGAGGCGGCGACCTCGGCCCCGGAGGTGGCGTCGACCGAGCCGTCCAGCTCGGGCTCGACACCGGCCGTGCACCCCGCGAGGCCGAGCGCCGCGGCGACGATGACCGTCGTGGCGAGGGCGCGGCGCAGGGTGGTCACCTGTGAACGCTAACAGCTTCCGTCCGGACGCGACCTGCGAACCCGGCGCAGCCAGCCCAGCCCGCCCCAGCCGGCCGCCCCGAGACTCGGCTCGGCGGACAAGACTCGCGGCCCGCAACGCGCGTCTCGTCCGCCAGCGCGAGACTCGGCGCACCCGACCACCGCGCCCGCGCAACCATCCCGCGCACGGGCCCCGCACGCGGGACTCGCCCCGGAACGCGAGAAGGCCCCCACCGCGAACGGTGAGGGCCTGCCTGCTCCCCGAGTTGGACTCGAACCAACAACCTGCCGGTTAACAGCCGGCTGCTCTGCCAATTGAGCTATCGAGGATCACTGCCCGCTGAGGTGAACCCCCTGCGAACAACGGGTACCAGCATAGCAGGACGCAGCGGCCGCTCCGCGCATCCGCCGCGCATCCCGGGCGCGCCGCACGCGGACCCCGCGACGACCGCGCGCGGTCAGTACCCGGCGGCGGGGTCGACCACCCCGACGAACCCCTCGCCCGCTCCGCCCAGGAACGCGGTCGTGTTCGTGCGCACGCGCTCGGCGAGGAGCGCCGCCACCATCTCCGGCGTGTCCGCCTGGTGCGGCGTGATGACGACCCCTGGTGTGGTCCACAGCGGGTGTCCGTCCGGCAGCGGCTCGGGATCCGTGACGTCCAGCCCGGCGCCGGCGACCTCGCCGTCGTGCAGCGCGGCCACCAGGGCGTCCGTGTCGACCAGACCGCCGCGGGCGATGTTCACGATCCGGGCGCTCGGCTTCATGCGGGCGAACTGCGGTGCCCCGAGGAGCTTCGCGGTGCCGCTCGTCATCGCCGCGGCGACCATCACGACATCGGCGTCCGGCAGCACGGCGTCGAGCTCGTCGGTCGTGACGGTGCGGTCGGCGCCCGGGACGGGGTCGCTCGAGCGCCGCACCACGGTCACCGACACCTCGAACGGTGCGAGCAGTCGGATGTACTCGAGCGCGATGCCCCCGGCGCCGATGACCACGACGTTCCGGCCGTACAGCGAGACGCCCTCGGGCTCGGTCGCCCACGAGGCCGCCCGCGCACGCTTCGGCAGGACCCGCAGCGTCGCGAGCGTCAGGGCCAGGGCGTGCTCGGCGACCGGTTCGGCGTACGCGCCCTTGGCCGAGGTGAAGAGCACCCGGTCCCCGTGCTCCTCGATGAGGTGGGCGAACGCGTCCACCCCCGCGAACGGCAGCTGCACCCACCCGACGCCCGGCGCCCGGTCGAGCGCCGCGGCGAGCCCGTCGGGGTCGCGCGCGTCGAGCCAGACGACCGCGCGGGTGTCCTCGTCGAGCGGCGCGACCGTCCCGCCGGCGTCGGTGACCGCTGCGACGTGCAGGTCGGCCGGCGACGGCAGGATCGCGACCGGTCCGGCGGTGGGCGGCGCCACCGGGAGGGGTGCGCCGGCGTCGGTCACGACGGCACGGTGGCCGCGGGTGGGGGTCCCGGTGGTGGTCGTCATGCGTGCTCCTGTCGTTCGGCGCGAGGGCCGGTGCCGGCCGCGGCGACGGGCCGACGGGGTACGGCGGACCGTGCCCCGGAAGCGGTGGCGGGTCGGCGCTTGACCGGCCGGGACGCCGTCGCCGCCAGGGTCTTGACGTACGGGTCGACGGGGTTGTCGAGGACCTCGTCGAAGGTGCCGAGCCCGACCACACGGCCGTCGGCCATGACGGCGACGCGGTCGGCCAGGGCACGGGCCTCGCGGAGGTCGCTCGACACGACCACGGCGGAGAACTGCCGACCCCGCTGCAGGTTCGTGAGCGCCTCGAGCACGGACTGCCGCACGAGCACGTCGACACCGCGGGCCGGCTCGTCGGCGACGAGGAGCTGCGGTTCGAGGACCAGCGCGCGGGCGAGGGCGACGCGCTGCCGCTGGCCGCTCGAGAGCTCCCAGGTGTTCAGTCGCATGACGCCGAGCGGCAGGTGCACGGCGTCGACCAGGCGGGCCACGATGAGCCCGGCCTCCTTCCGGTCGAAGCGACGGTCGCGCACGTAGATCGGTTCGGCGATCGCCTCGCCGACGGTCAGGTCCGGGCTCAGCCGGTCGGCGCCGTCCTGCGGCAGGTACCCGATCCGACCGGTCAGCCGGGCGGCCTTGCGCGACGTCGGTCGGAGCCCGCGCACCTTCTGCCCGAGCACGGTGAGCTCGCCACCGGTGATGTGCCGTCGGTGCGCCCCCTCGCCCTCGCCGGTCGCGCCGAGCTGGCCGGCGATCGCCGCGGCGAACGTGGACTTGCCCGAGCCGGACTCGCCGAGCACGGCGAGGATCTCCCCCTGTCGGACGGTCAGGCTCACCCCGTCGACGGCCCGGATCGCGGCTGCGCCGCGAGCCCCCCGGTACTCGATCGAGACGTCGTCTGCGACGACCGCCGGGCCGTTCACCGCGATCATGGATCCCCTTCCGCGGCGCCCCTGACTGCGACCGCGCCTGTCGGTCGCGACGGTGCGGTCACGACGTGGTGCGGTGGAGGTGACCGCCTGGAGGCGCGACCCGCGTCGCGGACGCGGGTCGCGCCTCCAGGCTGGTCGCCACCGGATCAGGACCCGGCGTGCTCCAGTTCGACCAGCGTACGCCGTCGCTCGGCCTGCTCGGCCGGGTCCGGGACCGGCAGCGACGCGAGGAGCCGCTGCGTGTACGGGTGCTGCGGCGCGCCGAGCACCTCGGCGGTCGTGCCGGTCTCCACGAGGTCGCCACGGTAGAGGACCGCGATGCGGTCAGACAGCGCCCCCACGACCGCCAGGTCGTGGCTGATGAACAGCGAGGCGAAGCCGAGGTCCTGCTGGAGCTCGAGGAACAGCTCGAGCACGCGAGCCTGCACGGACACGTCGAGCGCGCTCGTCGGCTCGTCGGCGATGAGCAGCTTCGGCCGGAGCGCGAGCGACCGGGCGAGCGACGCGCGCTGCCGCTGGCCGCCGGAGAGCTCGTGCGGGTAGCGGTCGCCGTACGCGGCGGGCAGCTGCACCGCCTCGAGCAGCTCGTCGACGCGCTTCCGGGCGTCTCGGGGGTTCCGGACCTCGCCGTGCACGACGAGGGGTTCGGCGACGCACTCCGCGATCGTCAGCAGCGGGTTGAACGAGGTCGCCGGGTCCTGGAAGACGAACCCGATGTCCTTCCGGTGCCGCTTGAAGTCCCGTTCGCGGTACCCCAGCATCTCGGTCCCGAGGACGTTCAGCGACCCGCCCGTGATCCGGGTGAGTCCCGCGATGGCCCGGCCGATGGTGGTCTTGCCGGAGCCGGACTCCCCCACCAGGCCGAGGACCTCGCCGGGACGGATCGCCAGGTCGACGCCCTTCACCGCGCGGAACGCCGGCGAGCCGAGCCGGCCCGGGTACTCGATCTCCAGCCCGCGGGCCGACACGAGCGGCTCGACGTCCTCGGTGATCGCGGCACGACGGGCGGTCCCGGTCGAGGCCTCGAGCCGGGGCACGGCGGCGAGGAGCTTCTTCGTGTAGTCGGCCTGCGGCGCCGCGAAGAGCTCGGCGACCGGGGCCTCCTCGACCACCTCGCCCTGGTACATCACGGCGACGCGGTCGGCCAGGTCGGCGACGACGCCCATGTTGTGCGTGATGATGACGATCGCCGCGCCGAACTCGTCGCGGCAGCGGCGGAGCAGGTCGAGGATCTCCGCCTGCACCGTCACGTCGAGCGCGGTGGTCGGCTCGTCGGCGATGATGACGCTCGGCTCGAGGGCCAGGGCGGACGCGATGACGACGCGCTGCTTCTGCCCGCCGGAGAACTGGTGCGGGTAGTGGTCGACGCGCTGCTCCGGGTCGGGGATGCCCACCCGCCGCAGGTAGTCGACCGCCTTAGCCCGCGCCTCCTTCTTCGAGACGCCGCCGTGCGCCCGGAGGCCCTCGGAGATCTGCCACCCGACCGTGAAGACCGGGTTGAGCGCCGTGGACGGCTCCTGGAACACCATCGCACCGGCGGTCCCGCGGAGCTCCCGCAGCTTCGCCGGGCCGACGCTGACGACGTCGGTCCCGTCGAGGTACACCGCGCCGCCGAGCGTCGCCGTCTCCGGCATGAGGCGGAGCATGCTCCGGGCCGTGACGGACTTGCCCGATCCGGACTCGCCGACCAGGGCCAGGACCTCGCCGGGACGGACGTCCAGGCTGACACCCTTCACGGCGTCGACGGCGCCGCCGTCGGTCGCGAAGGTGACGGTCAGGTCGTCGACGACCGCGACGGGTGCGTGCTGCTGGTCGTTCGCTGCGCCGGTCATGCCGTCGCCCCTTCCGTGGTCGCGGCCTGCTTGCGCGACACCAGCTGCTTCAGCCGGCGACGGGCGCGGAGACGCGGGTCGGAGATGTCGTTGAGGCTCTCGCCGATGAAGGTCACGCCGAGCACGAGCACGACGATCGCGACGCCGGGGAACACGCCGGTCCACCAGACGCCGGAGGCGACGTCCGACAGCGCGCGGCTGAGGTCGTAGCCCCACTCGGCCCCGGCGGTCGGGCCGATGCCGAACCCGAGGAACCCGAGGCCGGCGAGCGTCAGGATCGCGTCGCTCGCGTTGAGCGTCAGGATGAGCGGGAGCGACCGCGTGGAGTTGCGGAGCACGTGGCGCGTCATGATCCGCCACGGGTTCGTGCCCACCACGCGGGCGGACTCGACGAATGCCTCGTTCTTCAGCCGGACGGCCTCGGCACGGACGACGCGGAAGTACTGCGGCACGTAGACGACCGTGATCGAGATGGCCGCGGCGACGATGCCGCCGGAGTAGCTCGAGTTGCCGCCGGAGATGACGATCGAGACGACGATCGCCAGGAGCAGCGACGGGAACGCGTAGATCGCGTCCGCCACCACGACGAGCACCCGGTCGAGCCAGCCGCCCAGGTAGCCGGACACCATGCCGAGGATGACGCCGATCGTGATCGAGACGACCACGGCGACGATGACCACGAGCACCGCGGTCCGCGCGCCGAACACCACGCGGCTGAACACGTCGAACCCGCCGACCGTGGTGCCCCAGATGTGCTCGGGGCTCGGAGCACCGGTGCGCGGGAAGCCCTGGCCGTCGGCGCCCTGCAGCTGGCCGAAGCCGTACGGGGCGATGAGCGGCGCCGCGATCGCGACGATCAGGTACAGGGCGCAGATGACCACGCCGGTGATGAGCATGGCGCGCTGCCAGCCGGTGCTCCGGCGGAGCTGGACCACCACGGGCAGCCGCTTCCAGAGCGGCTCGTGGCGGTCGACGAGCGAGACGTCGGCCATCGCTAGAACCTCACTCTCGGGTCGATGAGCGCCGCGACCACGTCGACGACGAAGTTCGTCACGGCGACGATGACGGCGAGCATCGCGACGATGCCCTGGACCGCGACGAAGTCGCGGGCCGACAGGTACTGGTTGAGCTCGAAGCCGAGTCCTCGCCAACCGAAGGTGGTCTCGGTGAGCACCGAGCCGCCGAGCAGCATGGCGATCTGCAGACCCATCACGGTGATGATCGGGACCAGCGCCGGACGGAACGCGTGCGTCCGGACGAGGCGAGCCTCCCGGACGCCGCGCGAGCGGGCTGCGTCGACGTACTCGGAGCCGAGCGTGCCGATCATGTTGGCGCGCACCAGGCGCAGGAAGATGCCGGCGGTCAGGAGCCCGAGCGTCAGCGCGGGCAGGACGGCGTGTGCCAGCACGTCGCCGATGATCTGCGCGTTGCCGGTGCGGAGCGCGTCGACGATGTAGATGCCGGTCGCGCCGGGGATGTTGTCGAGGACGAGCGACACCCGCGTCGACGCACGGTCGCCGAGCGGCAGCCATCCGAGCCAGACCGAGAAGACGAGCTTGAGCAGCAGACCGCCGAAGAACACCGGCGTCGCGTAGGTCAGGATCGCGAGCGCGCGGAACAGCACGTCCGGCCACTTGTCGCGGACGTACGCGGCGAGCATGCCGAGCGGGATGCCGAGGACGAGCGCCACGATGAGCGCCCAGAACACGAGCTCCGCGGTCGCACCGCCGTACGTGACGATGATCTCGGTGATCGGACGGTTGTCGGTCGACGTCGTGCCGAAGTCGCCGCGGACGATGTTGCCGAGGTACTCGAGGTACTGCACGATGACCGGCCGGTCGTACCCGGCGGCGTGCAGGCGCTCCTGGAGCTGCGCCGGCGTCAGGCGACCACCGACGGACGCGGTGATCGGGTTGCCGATGACGCGCATCAGGAAGAAGACGAGCGTGACCAGGATGAACACGGTCGGGAAGATGAGGAGGAAGCGGACCAGGATGTACCGGCCGAGCCCGCCGCCCTGCCCGCGGGCACGTCGCTGTGCCTGGGGCTTGGTGGGGTCGGTGGCCAGCTCCGAGGCCGCCTCCGGGGTGCTGAGGGTCACGAGGACGGGTGCCTTTCGGTGCCGTTCGGGACGCGGCCACGGGGGCGTTCCTCGTGGGAACGCCCCCGTGGGCCGACGCCGGTGTTACTTGGAGAGGGTGGCGTAGCGGAACTTGTACGAGGAGTCGAGGACCAGGCCCTTGACGTCCTTCGAGGCGACCGCGACCGACTTGCCCTGCAGCAGCGGCAGCGTCGAGATCTGGGTGGCCTCACGCTCCTGCGCCTGCTCGATCAGGTCGGCACGCTTGCTCTTGTCCGATTCCTGCTGCTCTTGCGAGATCAGGTCCTGGATCGTCGGGTCGTCGTAGTGGTTCTGCACGAAGTTCTCCTTCGTGAAGAACGGCGACAGGTAGTTGTCGGCGTCCGAGAAGTCCGGGAACCAACCGAGCTGGTACACCGGGTAGGCGTCCTTCGTGCGCTCCTGCGCGTACGTCGTGTAGACCGTCGACTGGATGTTCACGGTGAACAGGCCCGAGTTCTCGAGCTGCGTCTTGAGCTCGGCGTACTCGTCGTCCGAGGTCGAGCCGTAGTGGTCCGGCGCGTACTGGATGTCGAGCTGGACCTTGCCGGTGACGCCGGCCTTGGACAGCGTCTCCTTCGCCTTGTCGACGCTCGGACCACCGTTGCCGTCGCCGTAGAGCTGCTCGAACGGCT
The DNA here is from genome assembly GCF_013347185.1 of Curtobacterium sp. Csp1. NCBI lineage: Bacteria > Bacillati > Actinomycetota > Actinomycetes > Micrococcales > Microbacteriaceae > Curtobacterium > Curtobacterium sp. Csp1. The sequence continues at coordinate 3,313,620 of NZ_CP054594.1, read as the reverse complement.
TCGCGGCACCGGTCAGGCCCTCGGGGACCATCGAGTACAGCGGCGAGTAGGTGTCGTTGTAGACGTCCTTGGCGAGCTTCTCGCGGTCGACGACGTCGGCGACGGCCTGACGGACCGCGAGGGCCTTCGTCTCGTCCTTGTCGGACTGGCTCGCACCGAACGGCTGCGTGTTGAAGTTGAAGACCAGGTAGCGGATCTCGCCGCCGGGGCCGTCGGTGACCTCGAGCTTGGAGTCCTTGCGGAGGTCCGCGATGTCGGTCGGCGTCAGGGAGCGGTACGCCACGTCGACGTCGCCCTTCTGCACGGCGAGCTTGAGGTCGGTCTCCTTGGTGTAGTAGCTGGCGGTGACCTCGTCGGTCTTCGCCTTGCCGAGGAGCCCGTCGTACTTCGGGTTCGCCTTGTACTGGATGGTGTCGTTCTCCTTGTACGAGGTGATCTCGTACTGCCCGGCGAACGCCTTGCCCTTGACGATGTCGGCCGCGGGCGTGAGCTTGTCGGCCGAGAACACCTGCTCGTCGACGATCGGGCCGGCGGGGCTCGAGAGCACCTGCGGCCAGGTCTGGTCGGCGTGGTCGAGGTTGAACACCACCGTCGTGTCGTCCGGGGTGTCGATGCTCTTGAGGTTGGCGAGCAGCGACTGCGGGCCGTTCTCGTTGTTGATCTTCAGCTCGCGCTCGAACGAGAACTTCACGTCGCTCGACGTGAGGTCGTGGCCGTTCGCGAACTGCAGGCCCTTCTTGAGCGTGACGGTGTACGTCGTCGGGTTCGTGAACTCGCCCTTGGTGGCGATGTCCGGCTTCACGTCCGGGCTGTTGACCGGGGTGTTCATCAGGAACGGGAACACCTGGTTCTGCACGGCGAAGGAGCCGTTGTCGTAGGAGCCCGCCGGGTCGAGGGACGTGATCTTGTCCGTCGTGCCGATGCTGATGCCGTTCAGGGCGGTGTCGGAGACGCTGCTGCTCGCGCAGCCCGTGAGCACCAGCGCCGTCGCTGCTGCCCCGGCGCCGAGCGCGAGACCGCGCTTGCCCCACTTGGTCACGGATGCCATGTCCGCTCTCTCTCTGGTGATGGTTGCAAGGGTCCTGGACAGGGCCGTGGTTCGACTGTGTGCCCGGCCAGGAACGCTCATTGGTACCACCCTGACACGGAATCTCCGGCGCCGGAGGGCATTTGTTTACACCCTTGTAATGCAGGACCGCGTCGCATGGCGCATGATGCGCGCGTGGCGCCCCGGCGTGTCACGCAGGATTGTTGCGTTCGGCAACGGGGCCGCGCGAGCGGGCCGAGCGTGCCACTTGTGGCCCGCTCGGCGGTCCGACCCGACACTTCTCGACCGCTCGACGTCGAGCACGCGGCGTGTCCTGCCCGTTCGGCGGAGGGCAGACAGCGGGCATGCCGGACCGCGGGCACGCCGGACAGCGGTCACGCCGGCCAGCGGGCACGCCGGCCAGCGGGCACGCCGGACGAGGCGGACGACGAGTCCCTACGCGGACGCCTCGCCGTCGGCCCGGAGCCGCATGCGCTGGGCGTCGAGCTCCACGAGCTCCCGCTGGATCTCGGCGCGGCGGTCGCCCTGCTCGTGCGGGTCGGCGCGCTGCAGCTGCCCGAGGAGCGCGGCCTTGCGGGCGAGCAGGTCACGCTCGACCAGGGCCTGCACGATGCTCCGGGCGTAGAGCGCGAGGTCCTCGTCGGTGCGGGCGGGGATCGGCGCGAGCGCGAGCTCCTGCACGAGGCCGCGGAACGGCGCCGGCACGTCCTGCAGCAGCCGGTCGAGCCAGTCCCCCGCGCCGATCGCGTCGACGTTGGCCACGACGGCGTCACGGACGACCGACAGCATCGGCGCCGAGAACGTCGCCGATGCAGCGAGCCAGATCAGCGGCGTCCCGACGTACCCGGGCTGCTGCACCATCGCCATCACGGCGTCGCGCTCCATCCGGGTGACCGGGTCGTTCGGCAGCAGTCGCAGCCCGGCCACGGGCTCCTCCGGAGGGGCGACCAGCTCGCCACCCGGACCCGCCTGCCCGACCGGCACCGAGCCTCCTGACTGGTCCTGACGGGCCGATCCCTGCCGCTGCCGCGCGTTCTCGACCGCGCGCCGGACCTCCGGGATGTCGATCCCGAGCCACTTGGCGGTCTCGCGGACGTAGGCGCTGGCCAGTGTGCGGTCGCGGATGCCGGCCACGACGGGTGCGGCGTCGCGGAGCCCGGCGACCCTGCCTTCGGCGGTCTCGATGTCGTGGGACGCCAAGCGGCGACGGATCATGAACTCGAACATCGGGCGCTTGGTCTCGACGAGCCGCTCGATCGCGGCGTCGCCTCGCGTCAGGCGGAGGTCGCACGGGTCGAGGCCACCCGGCGCGACCGCGACGTAGGTCTGCGAGGCGAACCGGCTCTCCTCGGAGAAGGCGCGTGCCGCGGCACGCTGCCCGGCCTCGTCCGGGTCGAACGTGAAGACGATGTCGCCGAGCTGCGACAGGTGCGCACCGGCCGAGTCGCCGAGCATCGGCCGCAGGACCTTGATGTGGTCGACCCCGAAGGACGTGCCGCACGTCGCGACCGCGGTGGTCACGCCCGCGAGGTGGCACGCCATCACGTCGGTGTAGCCCTCGACGATCACGACCTGCTTCTGCTTCGAGATGTCCCGCCGGGCGAGGTCGAGCCCGTAGAGCACCTGGCTCTTGTGGTAGATCGGCGTCTCGGGGGTGTTGAGGTACTTCGGCCCCTTGTCGTCGTCGAGCAGGCGACGCGCACCGAAGCCGATCGTCGCGCCGGTGACGTCGCGGATCGGCCACATCAGGCGTCCGCGGAAACGGTCGTACGGCGACCGGTCCCCCTGGCCCGCGAGCCCGGCGGCGAGGATCTCGTCCATCGAGAAGCCCCGGCCGCGCAGGTGCTCGCGCGTCGCGTCGTACGACTGCGGCGCGAAGCCGACCCCGAAGTGCTGCGCCGCGGCGGGGTCGAAGCCACGCTCCCCGAGGAACCGGCGGGCGGGTTCGGCGCCCGCAGTCGTGAGCTGCGCCTGGTAGAACGCCAGCGCGGCTTCGTTCACGGCGATCAGCCGCGCGCGCTGGTTGTAGTCGGTGCGCGGCCCGTCGCCTTCTTCGTAGTGGAGCGTGAAGCCGATCTTCGCCGCCATCCGCTCGACGGCTTCCTGGAAGGTCGTGTGGTCCTGCTTGATGATGAACTCGAAGACGTCGCCGTCCTCACCGCACCCGAAGCAGTGGTACCGACCGACCTGGGGCCGCACGTGGAAGGACGGGGAACGCTCGTCGTGGAAGGGGCAGAGGCCCTTGAGCGACCCGACTCCGGCGGACTTCAGCGTGACGTAGTCGCCGACGACGTCGGCGATGTTGACACGCGAGCGGACCTCGTCGATGTCGTTCCGCGCGATCCTGCCAGCCACCCCTCGATCCTAGTTCGTGCCGGTGACCCCGGCTGACGGTCGCGCCCGCCTGTGGACGAGCATCCGCCTGTGGACGGGTGACGGCCCCCGGACGGGTGACGGACTGTGGACGGGTGACGGCCTGGAGGCACCGGTGACGGCCTGGAGGCACGGCGCACCTCCGGCACGTCGGCTGCGGTCGCGGGGCGGTTCGGACCGGAGGCGTGCGCGGCCGCGTCCGCGTCCACGTCCGGTCGCGCCGAGACGGTCCGGTCGCGCCGAGACCGTCACCTCCCACCGAGACGGTCCCGGAACCGGCGGCGTCCCGCGCGCACGAGGGCGTCTCGCGGGTCCGGGACCGGCACCGGCACCCGGCTCAGACCGGGATGTGCGTCGTCTCCCGCTCACCGACAACGAGCCGCCTGTGCCACGCCAGTGCCCCCTGGTCGGTCAGGCTCGCCACCTGGTCGACCACGGCCCGCAGCCGCCCGGCGTCGTCGGACGCCGCTCGCCAGTCCGCCGCGAAGCCCGGCTCGAGGTCCGCGCTCCCCGTGGCCGCGAGGGCGTCGAGCAGCTCGGTGAGGACGCGACGCTGGTCCTCGTACACCGGCTGCCGGTCCCCCTGGGTCATCACGAACGCCGCGACGATGCCCTTGAGCACCGCGATCTCCCCGATGATCTCGGGCGGTGTGACGACGGACGCCGCGAACCGCACGAGCGACCCGGACGCGTAGGACTCCCGTGTCGCCGCCGTCGCCGTGCGCGCGAAGCGCCCGATGAGCTGCGACGTCAGGTTCTTCAGCCGCGCCATGTCCCGCCGCGACCCGTCGTACGAGGTCATCCACAGCGGCAGGGAACGCAGCCGGTCGAAGGCCTCGAGCAGCTCGTCGCGGCTGAGGTCGGACCCCACCCACGCGTGCATCGCCGTGACGATGTCGTTCTCGCCGACCCGGTCGCCGAGCGCCGCCACGTCGATGAAGCCCGCGACGACCGCGTCCTCGAAGTCGTGCACCGAGTACGCGATGTCGTCGGACAGGTCCATGACCTGCGCCTCGATGCACCGCTGCCGGCGGGGAGCCCCCGCACGGAGCCACTCGAAGGCGTCGTGGTCGTCGTCGTAGAAGCCGAACTTCGTGCGCCCGGACGACGCCTCGGCCACACCCTGCGCCGCCGGCCACGGGTACTTGCAGCTCGCGTCGAGGGAGGCCCGGGTGAGGTTGAGCCCGTACGGACGGTCGTCGTCCGGACCGACGCCGTAGACCTTCGGCTCGAGTCGCGTGAGCAGACGCAGGGTCTGCGCGTTGCCCTCGAACCCGCCGATCCCGGCAGCCCAGGCGTTCACGGCCGTCTCGCCGTTGTGGCCGAACGGCGGGTGGCCGATGTCGTGCGCCAGACAGGCCGTGTCGACGACGTCGGGGTCGAGCCCGAGCGAGTCGGCGAGCTCGCGGCCGACCTGCGCGACCTCGAGCGAATGCGTCAGGCGGTTCCGCGCGAAGTCGAGCCCCGTGGTCGGGCTGAGCACCTGGGTCTTCGCGGCGAGCCGCCGGAGCGCGCTCGAGTGCAGCAGTCGGGCACGGTCGCGGGCGAAGTCGGACCGACGGTTGCCGTGGGTCTCGGGCAGCCAGCGCTCGGCGTCGGCGGGCCCGTACGAGGCGGTGGCGCTCATCCGCCGCTGTGGTGCAGCTCGGCGGCGGCGAGGACCTTCCGGAACGCCTCGTCGACGTCGCGGGACTCGAGCCAGCGGTCCGGCAGGGCCGTGCGCTTCGGGTGCCCAGCGCGACCGCGCGGCCCCTCGACGTCGGCGCCCGGGTACGGGGCCGTCCAGTCGAGCTGCCCGAGCAGGTCGTCGATCTCCTGCAGGCTCGACGCCATCGACAGCGCCGACCGGACGTCGCCGCCGATCGGGTAGCCCTTGAAGTACCAGGAGACGTGCTTGCGGGCGTCACGGCAGCCGTGGTCCTCGGACCCGAAGAACTCGACGAGCAGCTCGGCGTGCCGGCGGAACGCGGTCGCGACGTCGCCGAGGGACGGCATCGCACGGACGTCCTCGCCGCGGAACGCCGCCGCGAGGTCGCCGAACAGCCACGGACGCCCCAGGCACCCGCGGCCGACGACCACGCCGTCGCAGCCGGTCTCGTCGACCATGCGCAGCGCGTCGGCGGCGGACCAGATGTCCCCGTTGCCGAGCACCGGGATGTCGGTGATCGCTTCCTTCAGCGTCGCGATCGCCGACCAGTCCGCGTGCCCGGAGTAGTGCTCGTTCGCGGTGCGGGCGTGCAGCGAGATCGCGGCCACACCCGCGTCCCGGGCGATGCGCGCCGCGTCGAGGTACGTGAGGTGGTCCGCGTCGATGCCCTTGCGCATCTTGACGGTCACCGGGACGTCACCGGCGGCCTTGACGGTCTTCTCGACCAGGTCCTTGAACAGGTCGAGCTTCCACGGCAGGGCCGCTCCCCCGCCCTTCCGCGTGACCTTGGGCACCGGGCACCCGAAGTTCAGGTCGATGTGGTCGGCCCGGTCCTCGCCCACCAGGATCGTCGCGGCCTCGGCCACGGTGTTCGGCTCGACGCCGTACAGCTGGATCGACCGGGGCGTCTCCGACTCGTGGTGCTGGATGAGCTGCATCGAGACCGGGGTCCGCTCGACCAGGGCGCGCGAGGTGATCATCTCGCAGACGTAGAGACCCGCGCCGTACTCGCGGCAGAGTCGGCGGTAGGCCATGTTCGTGATGCCCGCCATCGGAGCGAGCACCACGGGCGCGTCGACCTCGATGGGGCCGATGCGCAGGGGCTTCGCCGGTCGGGTCGCCGTCCGGGGCGCGTCAGTGATCGTCATACGTCGTCCATTCTCCCATGCCCGTTCCGCGCCGGTAGCGTTCTCCACATGTCCGACACCGCCATCGCCCGCTTCGACGCCGACGCAGCAGCCAGGGGGCTCGACGTCGAGGTCGTCGAACGCCCCGCGGCCGACTCGCTCGAGCAGGCCGCCGCACTGCTCGGGATCATCCCGGGCGACATCGTCAAGACCCTCGTCGTCAAGCGGCACGACGGCGGCTTCCTGCTCGCGCTCGTACCGGGAGGGCGGAGCATCGCGTGGAAGAAGCTCCGCACGGTCGTCGGGGTCAACAAGCTCTCGATGCCCGACGCGGCCACCGCGCTCGAGGCCTCGGGCTACGAGCGCGGCACGATCACCCCGATCGGTGCGACGGGTGACCTGCCGGTCGTCGCCGACGAGCGCGTGCTCGGCCGACGGATCGCGCTCGGCGCGGGACGGCACGGCGCGAGCGCGTTCGTCGACGCGGACGCCCTGGTCGCCGCCTACGACGCGACGGTCGCGGACATCACGGACGAGGAACCCGTCCGGGGCTGACCCGGGCGCGGGTCCGTCAGTCCGGGACCTCGGTCCAGCTCCCCTCGGCGCCGGGCACGAAGCAGCTGTCGCCCTCGCAGACCGGCGCGCCGCCGGTCACGGGGAACGTCAGCAGTACGGGTCCGGCGGACGGGTTCGACCCGGCCTGGAGGCCCGGTGCGGCCCCGCCGGTCGTCGTCACGTCGCTCACCGGGCCGCCGCCGCATCCGCTGCCGCGTCGTCCTCGGCTCGCTGCTGCTCGGCTGCGAGCTCCTCGGGTGTGGACGAGCGCAGCGCCACGACCTGGCGGAGCACCTGCTCGAAGGCCGCCGGGTCCTGGGCGCCGGAGACGCCGTACTTGCCGTCGATGACGAAGAACGGGACGCCGTTGATGCCGAACGCCTGTGCCTGGGCCTGGTCGGCACGGACGGCGGCGAGCTGCCCGTCGTCGCGCAGGGTCGTCAGGACCTCGTCGCGGTCCAGGCCGACCTCGGCAGCCAGGTCCGCGAGGGACTCGTCCTGCCCGACGTGCTCGCCCCGCTCGAAGTACGCGGTGAAGAGCCGCTCGACCATGTCGAGCTGCTTGCCGTGCTGCTTGGCGAGGTGGATGACCTGGTGCGCCTTCACCGTGTTGGTGTGGTGCATCGCGTCGAAGTCGTAGTCCAGGCCGACACCCTCTGCGATGCCGGCGACGTGCTCGAGCATCTGCTGCGCCTGCTCGACGGGCATGCCCTTGTGGCCGGACAGGAACTCGGCCTCGGTTCCCTCGAAGTCGACCGGGGTGTCCGGGCTGAGCTCGAACGAGTGGTACTCGACCTCGACGGGCGCGGCGTCGGGGCCGGCGCCGAACGCCGCGGCTCCCGCCTCGAACTTGCGCTTGCCGATGTAGCACCAGGGGCACGCGATGTCGGACCAGACATCGACCTTCACGGAGTCGTTCACGCGGACGACAACGCGGCCACAGCCCGGGTATTCCCGGGCCGTGGCCGCGTGTGTCTGTCCGTCGGTCGGGCGGTCGGTGCTACGCGCCGAGCAGCCGCTGCGCCAGGTAGCCCTGCAGCTGGTCGAGGGACACGCGCTCCTGCGCCATGGTGTCGCGCTCGCGGACCGTCACGGCCCGGTCGTCGAGGGTGTCGAAGTCGACCGTGATGCAGAACGGCGTGCCGATCTCATCGTGGCGACGGTAGCGGCGACCGATCGCGCCCGCGTCGTCGAAGTCGACGTTCCAGTGCTTGCGGAGGTCATCGGCCAGACCACGGGCGACCGGCGAGAGCTGCTCGTTGCGCGACAGCGGCAGGACCGCGGCCTTGACGGGGGAGAGTCGGGGGTCCAGGCGCAGGACGGTGCGCTTGTCGACGCCGCCCTTCGCGTTCGGGGCCTCGTCCTCGTGGTAGGCGTCGAGCAGGAACGCCATGAGCGCACGGGTGAGCCCGAACGACGGCTCGATGACGTACGGCACGTACTTCTCGTTGGCGGCCTGGTCGAAGAACCGGAGGTCCTTGCCCGAGGACTCGATGTGGTTGTTCAGGTCGAAGTCGGTGCGGTTCGCGACGCCCATGAGCTCGCCCCACTCGGACCCGGCGAAGCCGAAGCGGTACTCGATGTCGGCCGTGGCGTCGGAGTAGTGCGCGCGCTCCCCGTCCGGCACGTCGAACCGGCGGAGGTTCTCCGGGTCGATGCCGAGGTCGGTGAAGAACGCGACCGAGTCGGCGATCCACTGCTCGTAGTGCGTGTCGACGTCGGCCGGCGGCACGAAGTACTCGATCTCCATCTGCTCGAACTCGCGGGTCCGGAAGATGAAGTTGCCGGGGGTGATCTCGTTGCGGAACGCCTTGCCGACCTGGCCGATGCCGAACGGGGGCTTCATGCGGCTGGTCGTGACGACCTGCGCGAAGTCGACGAAGATGCCCTGCGCGGTCTCGGGGCGCAGGAAGTTCAGGCCCTCTTCGGACTCGACCGGGCCGAGGTACGTCTTGAGCATCCCGGAGAACTCACGCGGCTCGGTCCACTCGCCGCGGGTGCCGCAGTTCGGGCAGGCGATCTCCGCCATGCCGCCCTCGGGGTCGCGGCCCTTCTTGGCGACGAAGGCCTCGACCAGGTGGTCCTCGCGGAAGCGGTGGTGGCAGTGCAGGCACTCGACGAGCGGGTCGGTGAAGGTCGCGACGTGGCCGGAGGCCTCCCACACCTTGCGCGGCAGGATGACGGCCGAGTCCAGGCCGACCATGTCGCCACGGCCGCGGACGAACCGCTGCCACCACTGGCGCTTGATGTTCTCCTTGAGTTCGACACCGAGGGGCCCGTAGTCCCACGCGGAGCGCGATCCGCCGTAGATCTCCCCCGACTGGAAGACGAAGCCGCGGCCCTTGGCCAGGGCGATGACGCTGTCGAGACGGGAGGACGGTGCCAAGAGGGACTCCTGTGGTCGCCGGACTGGGTGCCCGGGTCGGAACGGTACCCGGCAAGCGTACCGGCCCGTCGAGCGGGGGCGGACGGGCTACCGCACGCTGTGGACGAGCGGCCGCTCCACCGGTCGGAAGCTGCCGAGTCCCCCGAGCACCGCGACGACGCGGTCGACGTCCTCGGTGTCGTTCCACAGGTGGAAGGCGAGCCGCAGCCGCCCGGCCCGGCCGCTCGCGGTGACCCCGGCGTCCGCCAGTGCGCGGAGCGCCGTGCCGTCAGGGTCCGGGAACGTCGTGATCGCCTGCCCGGGTCGGGGCCTCCCGAGCGCGTCGGCGAGCCGGTCCGCGAGACCGGTGGCGTGCCTCCAGGCCGAGGCCGCGTCGACGGACGCGAGGTGCCGCAGGGCGGCGACCGCCCCGGGCCAGGCCTGCCAGGCCGGGGAGACGTCGAAGCGACGGGCGTCGTCGGCGAGCCGCATGTCGGGTCCGTAGCACGAGGACCACACGTCGGCGCCCGCGTACCAGCCCGCCTGCACGGGCCGGAGCTCCGCGAGCGCGCGGTCCGAGAACGTCGCGAACGCGACCCCGCGCGGCGCGCAGAGCCACTTGTAGGCGTGCGTCACGGTGACGTCGAAGGGTGCCGCGTCGACGGGGAGCACCCCGGCCGCCTGCGTGAGGTCGCACAGCGTCAGGGCGCCGACCGCCCGGGCCGCGGCGAGCACGGGCGCCGGGTCGGTCACCACGCCGGAGGCGGACTGCACGGCGGACCACGCGACGAGTCGGGTGCCCGGGCGTACGGCGTCGGCGAGGTCCGCGAGCGGGACGCTCCGCACCCGGACCCCGCGGTGGGCCTGGGCGAGGAACGGGAAGACGACGGAGCTGAAGTCCCCGTCGGGGACGACGACCTCGGCGCCGTCGGGCAGCGAGGCGGCCACGACGGCGACCATCGCCGACGTCTGCGAGCCGGTGGCGACCCGCGCCCGGTCGACGCCGACGATCCCCGCGAACAGTTCGCGGCCCTGTTCGACGAGTGCGCCGTAGCCGGTCGGGGTCGTCGCCGCCCGGGACCACGCGTCGAGGTCCGCGCGCTGGGCGGCGAGCGTGCCGAGGGTCGGCAGCCCGGCAGTGCAGGCGGCGAGGTACCCGGAGCCGTCGACGAAGGAGTCCATGCGTCCAGCGTCGACGGCAGGCCGCCATCACACCAGGGCAGCTTCCTTCGGCACCCCATAACATCGTGTTGTGGACGACCTCGACCCCCAGCTGCTCCGTGTGCTCCGTGCCGTCCGGGACGCCGGGTCGATCAGCCGCGCCGCGAACGTCCTCGGGTACAGCCAGCCGGCCGTCAGCCAGCTCCTGGCGCGGGCCGAGCGTCGGCTGGGCCACGAGCTCGTGCTGCGCGGCGGGACCGGCGGGAGCGCCGGGCCCGGTGGCAGCGCCGGCACCGGTGGCAGCGCCGGCACCGGCGTCGGCCGCGGCGGAGTCGGCGGTCGTGGTGGGCGCGGCGCCACGCTCACCGAGGCCGGCGCGGTGCTCGCCGACCACGCGCAGGCGGTCGAGTCCGCGCTGGCCGCCGCACGCGAGGACCTGGACGCCGTCGGCGGACTCGCCCGCGGACGGGTGCGGTTCGCCGGGTTCCCGAGTGCCTCGTCCACCCTGGTGCCCGCCGTGCTCGCCACCCTGGCGGCGGACCACCCCGGGGTCGTGACCTCGTACGTGGAGGCCGAACCGCCCGAGGCCGTCGAGCTCGTCCGCCGCGGCGAGGTCGACGTCGCCCTGGTCTTCTCGCACGCCTTCGTCGGGCCCGCCGACGACACCACCACGGACCCGACGCTCCGCACCCGGGCGCTCGGACGCGACCCGCTCGCACTCGTGACGCCGAGTCCGGACGGCGGCCACGCTGCACTGCCGGTCGACTGGTCCGGCGGAAGCGTCGCGGACCTCGCCGACCACCGCGAGGCGCGCTGGATCGGCGGCTGCCCGCGCTGCCGGGGACACCTGCTCGCCTCGTGCGCCGCCTCCGGGTTCACCCCGGAGATCGTGCTCGAGACCGACAACGCTGCGGCGGTCGTCGGGCTCGTCGCGGCCGGGCTCGGGGTGGCGCTCCTGCCCCGGCTCGCGCTCGTGTCGACCGTCATCCCGGCCGGCATTGCCGTCACCCCGGCCGAGGACGACCTGGCCAGGCGGGTCGAGGTCGTCGTCGCGCGCGGGGCGGACCGGGTGCCGAGCGTGCGCGCCGCGCTCGACGCGGTGTGCGGGGCGGCGCACCTGCTCGACTGACGGGGCCGGCCCGTGCCTGGCTGTGGCCGGTGCAGGTCGGTCCGCGTCGGTCCGTGTTCGTGCTTGTCGGTCCGTGTCGGACGGGAGGATCGTGGCGGAGCCCGCCACGCGCCTCCGGTCAGGCGGTGGGTGCGTCGACGGCGCCGCCGTACCGGCGGTCCCGGCTCGCGTACTCCTCGATCGCGCCCCAGAGGTCCGTCCGCCGGAAGTCCGGCCAGAGCCGGTCGAGGAACACCATCTCGGCGTAGGCAGACTGCCAGAGCATGAAGTTCGAGGTGCGCTGCTCCCCCGAGCTCCGGAGGAAGAGGTCGACGTCCGGCAGCTCCGGCACGTAGAGGCGCTTCGCCAGGGCCTTCTCGGTGACCTGGCTCGGCTTCATCCGCCCGGCGGCGACGTCCTCGGCCATGCCGCGGACCGCGTCGACGATCTCGTTCCGGCCGCCGTAGTTCACGCACATCGTCAGCGTGAGACGCGCGTTGTCGGCCGTCATGCGCTCGGCGGTCTGCAGCTCGTCGACCACGCTCCGCCAGAGCCGCGGGCGCCGTCCGGCCCACCGCACGCGGACGCCCCAGGCGTGGAGCTGGTCCCGTCGGCGGTGGATGACCTCGCGGTTGAAGCCCATCAGGAAGCGGACCTCGTCCGGGGAGCGCTTCCAGTTCTCGGTCGAGAACGCGTACGCCGAGACGTGCTTGACGCCGATCTGGATCGCGCCGGCGACGACGTCGAGGAGCGAGGCCTCGCCCGCCTTGTGCCCCTCGACCCGCGTCAGTCCGCGCTGGTTCGCCCACCGGCCGTTGCCGTCCATCACGATCGCGACGTGCTCGGGCACGAACTGCGCGGGGATCGCGGGCGGCTGCTCCCCCGTCCAGTCGACGGGCTTCATCGGCTCGGACGCTGCTGACCGGCGTGGGCTCATGCAGGGGCTCCTTCGGGATCGGACGGCACGGTGTCGGTCGGCACGGGGACCGTGGGTGCCGGTGTCGCGGAGACCGCGGCGGGGACCCCACCCGGCGTCGGTGCGACCGGTGCCGGGTGCTCGCTGCGGTCGACGTGCGGCAGGGACCGGAGCGATCGTTCCAGGTGCCACTGGGCGTACGCCGCCACCACGCCGGAGGCCCGGGAGCGCGTCCGTTCGTCCGCGACGTCCACGGTCGCCCAGTCGCCCGCGAGGAGGGCTCCGAGCAGGCCGAGCGTGTCGATGTCCAGGCGCGGGGTGCCGGGCGGCGCCGCCCGGTCGGCCACGACGCCGCCGAGTTGCACGACGAAGGCGGTGTGCGGCCCGGGCTCCCCGGTCACCGCGCAGTCGCCGAACGAGGGCGCCCAACCCGCGATGCTCATCGCCCGGAGCAGGTAGGAGTCGAGCGTCGCGCTCGTGACGTGCTCGCGACGGGACAGCGAGCGCAGGGCCCCGACGAGCAGCAGGTACTGCTGCAGCCCGGCGTCCGCCTCGCTCAGGCGGTCGGCGGTCTCGACCATCGCACTCGCGGCCGTGTACGCGCCGTAGTCCGCGACGATCTGGGCACCGTACGACCCGAGGCTCTCGGCCTGCGTGACGATGTCGAGCGTGCGGCCCTCGTAGAACTGCGCGTCGACGACCATGAACGGCTCGAGCCGAGACCCGAACTTCGACGCGGTGCGCCGGACGCCCTTCGCGACGGCCCGGATCTTGCCGTGCTGCCGGGAGAGCATCGTGACGATGCGGTCGGCTTCACCGAGCTTGTGGGTGCGCAACACGACGCACTCGTCCCGGTACAGCGGCATCGCACCAGTATCCCCCGCCCCGCCGACAGCGGGGTGCGCGGGGGGGGGGGCGACCGTTCCGCGCGTCGGAGACCGATCCGCGCGTCGGAGACCGCGAGTTCCGTCCTCCCATGCGCGATCCGTCCTCCCATCTCGGGCGCGATGGGACGGAACGCACCACGCGACGGCGGGCGCGACGGGTAGGGACGGGACGGCACCACGGACGGGAGGCGCGGTGCGGGTCGGACCCGCACCGCGCCTCCCGTCAGGTGGTCGCGCTGAGCGCGCGGTCAGGCGGAGACCAGCTCCGGCGCGCCGGACGCGGCCCCGGCGCGGATTGCGCGGTTCACCGCCGAGACGATCGCCTTGAGCGAGGCCGTCGCGATGTCCGCGTCGATGCCGACGCCCCACAGGCGGACGCCGTCGACGTCGAGCTCGACGTACGAGGCGGCCTGCGCGTCACCCGAGGCGCTCATCGTGTGCTCCGAGTAGTCGTACAGCGTGACGGCGACGCCCTGGTCGCGCATCACCGACAGGAACGCGTCGATCGGCCCGGTCCCGACCGCCTGCGCCTCGACCGACCCCTCGTCGACGCGCATCGCGACCGAGAGCTTCGTCGTGCCGTCGAAGTCGCTCGACGTCGCCGTCTTCGTGATCTCGTAGCGACCCCACTTGTCCTCGTCCGTGGTCGCGGGCAGGTACTCGTCGCGGAACAGGTCCCAGATGCGCTCAGACGAGAACTCGCCGCCCTCGGAGTCGGTGCGCTGCTGCACGACACCGGAGAACTCGATCTGCAGCTTGCGGGGCAGGTCGATCGCGTGGTCGGTCTTGAGCAGGTACGCGACACCGCCCTTGCCGGACTGCGAGTTGACGCGGATGACCGCCTCGTACGAGCGGCCGATGTCCTTCGGGTCGACCGGCAGGTACGGCACCGCCCAGGCGATCTCGTCGACGGTCGTGCCGGCCGCCTCGGCCTTCGCCTGCATGGCGTCGAAGCCCTTCTTGATGGCGTCCTGGTGCGACCCGCTGAAGGCGGTGTACACGAGGTCGCCCGCCCAGGGCTGACGCTCGGGCACCGGCAGCTGGTTGCAGTACTCGACCGTCCGCTTCACCTGGTCGATGTCGCTGAAGTCGATCTCGGGGTCGATGCCCTGGGTGAACAGGTTCATGCCGAGGGCGACGAGGTCCACGTTGCCGGTGCGCTCCCCGTTGCCGAACAGGCAGCCCTCGATGCGGTCGGCGCCGGCCATGTAGCCGAGCTCCGCAGCGGCGACGGCCGTCCCGCGGTCGTTGTGCGGGTGCAGCGAGAGGATGACGTCCTCACGGTGGTCGAGGTTCCGCGACATCCACTCGATCGAGTCGGCGTAGACGTTCGGCGTCGCCATCTCGACCGTGGCGGGCAGGTTGATGATGACCTTGCGATCAGGGGTCGGCTCGAAGACCTCGAGCACGGCGTTGCAGATCCGGACCGCCACCTCGAGCTCGGTGCCCGTGTAGGACTCCGGTGAGTACTCGTAGAACACCGTCGTGTCGTGCTGCAGCGCCGCCTCGGCCGCCTTGCACATCCGCGCGCCCTCCACCGCGATGTCCACGACACCCTGCACGTCCGTCCGGAAGACGACCTCGCGCTGCACGATCGACGTCGAGTTGTACAGGTGCACGATCGCCTGCTTCGCACCGTCGATCGCTTCGTACGTGCGGTTGATCAGGTGCTCGCGGGCCTGCGTGAGGACCTGGATCGTGACGTCGTCGGGGATGGCTCCGTCGTCGATGAGCGACCGGACGAAGTCGAAGTCGGTCTGCGAGGCGCTCGGGAACCCGACCTCGATCTCCTTGTAGCCCATCCGGACGAGCAGGTCGAACATCGCCCGCTTGCGCTCGGAGTCCATCGGGTCGATCAGGGCCTGGTTGCCGTCCCGGAGGTCGACCGCGCACCACCGCGGCGCACGGTCGATGCGCTTCGTCGGCCAGGTGCGGTCGGGCAGCTCGACCGCGATCTGCTCGTGGAAGGGGACGTACTTGTGGATGGGCATCCCGGAGGGGCGCTGCGTGTTCTGCATCGGTTCGTCGCTTTCGTCGTCAGGTGTGTGTCAGGCCACGACGGACTCCGCGACGAGGTGGGCCGTTGTGTCAGGCCTCGTCGCGGCAGCGAAGGAGGAGGAGTGCCGGGTACATCACCGCCACCGTAGCACTGGTACACCAGCGCGGTGCAAGTGCGTGACGCTGCCGGCGCCCGGGCCTGGGTGCTGCAGTCCTGGCCCGGGCGCTGCTGTCCGGGCACTGCTGCCCGGGCCAGGTGCCGTGCTCAGTCGACGGCGAGCGCCTCGGTCGGCGGGACCCGCATCGCCCGTCGGACCGGAGCGACGGTCGCGACCACCGCCAGGACGAGTGCCCCGACGACGACCACGGCGACGGTACCGAGCGGCAGCACGGGCGGCACGACGGTGCCGATCGAGCCGAGGAGCGTCTGCCCGCCGACCCAGCCGTAGCAGGTGCCGAGCACGAGTCCGGTCACGACCGCCGCGACGACCATCTGCACGGCCTCGGTGACGATCATCCGCCGGACCTGCGCCCCGGTGAGCCCGAGCACACGGAGCAGACCGAGCTCACGGCGACGCTGGAGCACGCCGAGGGCGAGGGCGTTCACGACCCCGACCGCGGCGATCACGGCGGAGAACCCGACGATCACGCTGACGACAGCGTTGAGCTGCACGAAGAAGTCGCGCTGCGCCTGCAGGACCTGGGGCGTCATCGTGCCGTCGTCCATCGCGGCGAGCTGCTGCTCGAGCACGTGCTGCATGATCCCGAGCGCGACCGCGAACGTCACGAGGAGCGTCACGCCGATGACGAGTCCGATCGTGGCACGCGAGGCCCGCCCGGGCGCCCGCATCGCGTTCCGACCGGCGAGGAGCACCACGGGGTCGCGGGAGCCGATCCGTCCGATCAGCTGCAGGACCGGCGGCATCACGATGGTCGCTCCGACGGCGACGCCCGCGAAGGACACGAAGCCGCCGAGGGCAGCAGGCAGGACCGCGAACGGCGAGCTCACGCTGACGCCCAGCCCGAGCAGCATCAGCAGCGCGCCCGCGGCCATGAGCAGGATCGCCCACACCTTCCGCGCAGTGCCGGACCGGACGTCCTCGTGCGCGGGTTCGACACTCGACGACAGCGCCTGGAGCGGGGTCACCGTCAGGACGCGCCGCGACCCGGCGGCGAAGGCGCCCCAGGTCGCGAGGACGACGGCGACGAGCGGCAGGACGAGCTCCCACGGGACGAGGGTGTACGCCGTGTCCGGCAGGAAGCCGTTCCCGCGCAGCACCGCGACGAACACGACCGACAGCCCGGTCCCCACGACGACACCGATCGCACCGCCGAGCGCGCCGACGAGCAGCCCGGTCCGGGTGATGCGGGCGCGGAGCGTGGCGCCCGTGGCACCGACGAGCCGCTGCAGCGCGATGATGCGCGTCTGGCCGGCGATGAGGGTGGCGCAGGTGTTGGCCGTGACGATCGCCCCGACGTACAGGGCGATGCCGAGGAAGAGCCAGCCGATCACCGCGAGGATCGCCTTGACCGGACCGAGGTCGCTCAACCCCGCCGCGGCCATCGCCTGGGTCACGACGCCCGGTGCGATCACGAGCGCCGAGCCGAAGGTGGTGCCGAGCGCCGCGACGAGCACGGTGGGCGCGAAGGCGCGGAGGCCGCTCATGCTGCCGCCTCCATCCCGAGCATCGTGGCGGAGATGTCCGACGCGGTCATCGCCGGACGGTCGTCCACGATGCGGCCGTCGGCGAGGAACAGGATGCGGTCGGCGTTCGCCGCCGCGACGGGGTCGTGCGTGACCATGACGACGCTCTGCCCCCACTCCTGCACGGCGCCACGGAGGATCCCGAGCACGTCGCGCCCGGTCCGCGAGTCGAGGGCTCCGGTCGGCTCGTCGGCGACGACGACGGCCGGACGCGAGGCCAGCGCCCGCGCGATCGCGACGCGCTGCTGCTGTCCGCCGGAGAGCTGGTGGGGACGGTGGCCCAGGCGGTTCCCGAGGCCGAGCATCTCGACCAGCCGGTCGATCCACGCCGACTCGTCCCGCGTGGGCTTCTGCCCACCGAGCAGGAACGGCAGGCGGATGTTCTCGGCGACGTCCAGGGTGGGCACGAGGTTGAACGACTGGAACACGAAGCCGAGACGGCGCCGACGCAGCTCGGTGAGCTCGCGGTCCGCCAGCCCGGTGATCTCGACCCCGTCGATGCTGATCCGCCCCGACGACACCGCGTCGAGTCCGGCGGCGACGTGCATCAGTGTCGACTTGCCTGAGCCGGACGGACCCATCACGGCGGTGAACTCCCCCGCACCGATGTCGACGCTGACGTCGTCGAGGGCGGTGACCCGGCGCGCGGCGTCGCCGTAGTGCTTGGAGACGTGGTCGAGTCGGATGATCGGCGTCTGGTTGGTGGTCATGGCACCACCCTCCCGGTCGGGAGGCACGCCCCGCGTCGGTCCGTCGTCTCCTGTGGATCGTCCGCTCGGCTCGGTTCCCTGTGGAGGGGTCATCCTGTCGGATGACGGTCGGTCACTCCGCCTTCGGCACGAGCCCGTGCTCGTGCGCGAACACCACGAGCCGCACGCGGTCCCGGAGGTCGAGCTTCGTCAGCACCCGCGAGATGTGCGTCTTCACGGTCGCCTCGCTGACGTACTCGTGCTGGGCGATCTCGCTGTTGCTGAACCCACGGGCCGCGAGGTCGAAGATCTCGCGCTCGCGCGGGGTCAGCTCGGCGAACGACGGCGGGACCGGCGCGGACTGTCCGGCGGTGTCGTCGTACCGGCGCAGGAGCTCGCGGGTGGCCGACGCGGCGAACACCGCGGTGCCGGCGTGCACCGTGCGGACGGCGGCGAGCAGGAACTCGGGGTCGGCGTCCTTCAGGACGAAGCCGCTGGCCCCCGCGCGGATCGCCTTCGCCGCGGCCTCGTCGAAGTCGAACGTGGTCAGGACGAGGACCTTCGCGGCGTCCGGACCACCCTGCTCGACGATGCGAGACGTCGCGGTGATGCCGTCCATCACGGGCATCCGGACGTCCATGAGCACGACGTCCGCCCGGGTCCGGCGGACGAGCTCGACACCCGCTGCTCCGTCGCCCGCCTCGCCGACGAAGAGGAGGTCCGGCTGCGAGTCGACGAGCATCCGGATGCCCGTGCGGAAGAGCGCCTGGTCGTCGACGAGCGCGACACGGATCTGGGGGGCGGTGGCCGCGGTGGTGGTCATCGGGTGGTGCGCTCCTGCTGGGTCGAGGTGATCCGGTCGCGGGGCATCTGCCCGCTGGCCGGGACGGCGGGCATCCGGACGGCCACCGTGAAGTCGTCGCCGCGGGGTCCCGCGGTCATCGTGCCGCCGGTCATCGTCGCCCGTTCGCGCATCCCGACGAGCCCGTGCCCGGTGCCCGGGCCGCGGGTGCCGTCGTCGGCGCGCCGGTTCACCACGGTGATCTCGACGGTGTCCGGACGGTACGTCAGCGACGCGTGCACGGGGGCTCCGGGCTGGCCGTGCTTCCACGCGTTCGTCAGGCTCTCCTGGACGATGCGGTAGACCGCGAGCTGCGTGGTGGTGGGGAGCCGTCCGGGGTCGCCCTCGCGGTCGACGCGGACGTCCAGCCCGACGTCGCGCATCTCGCCGACGAGCTTCTCGATGTCGTCGACCTCCGGCGTCGGGGCGGTCCCCTGCTCGTGCCGGAGTGCCCCGAGGAGCTCACGGACGTCGCCGAGGGCTCCGCGCGCCGTGCTCGAGATGGTGCCGAGGGCCTGGTCCGCGATCGCGGGGTCGGCCTTGAGCGCGTACCGCGCCCCGTCCGCCTGGGCGATCACCACCGCGAGCGAGTGCGCCACGATGTCGTGCATGTCCCGGGCGATCCGGACCCGCTCCTGCTCGACGGCGACGGCGCGGTCGGCCCGGGCTGCGTCCCGCTCGGCGACGAGCTGCGCTTCGCGGCTCATGCTGGCGGACCGGCGCGTCCGGACCACGAGGCCGGCGAGCCACGGCAGCAGGAGGAGCAGGAGTGTGACGGCGAAGAACGAGATCGTCACCTGCAGGGACTCCTGCAGCGGCGTCGTCGCAGTGGCCTCGCCGACCCGCACCCCGTAGTCCGTGACCCCCTCGTAGAGCGCGGCCGTGACCGACCCGCCGATCGCGGACGCCAGCCCGAGGCCGCGGACCCGTGGACTGCCGTACGCGCTCGTCGTGTACATGATCGGCGCGATGAACAGGTTCGCGATGCTCGGCGTCTGGCCCGTGACCATCTGGAACGCCGCGAAGACCCATGCGATACCGAGGGCGAGCCCCGGGGAGAGTCGGCGGAACGCCAGCGCGGCGGTCAGTCCGACCACCGTCAGCCAGCTGACCGGGCCGTCCACCCCGCGCGCCGACACCACGAGCACGAGCAGCCCGAGCACCGACGCCGTGACGACGTCGGTGACGATCTGCGAGCGCAGCATGGGACGGAACACCACCCCACGGTACGTCCGGCCGGCCACGAGCGCGTCCGTCCGGCGGATGACGCGGGTCAGAACCCCAGGCGCCCGAGCTGCTTCGGGTCGCGCTGCCACTCCTTCGCGACCTTCACCCGGATGTTCAGGTACACGTGCCGGCCGCCCAGCAGGGACTCGATCTCGGCCCGGGCACGCGACCCGACGTCCTTGAGCCGCTCGCCGCCCCGGCCGATCACGATCGCCTTCTGGCTGTCCCGCTCGACGAACAGGTTCGCGAAGATGCGCAGCGGCCCGTCCGGGTCGTCCTCGTCGTCGGGTTCGACGACGTCCTCGACCACGACGGCCAGCGAGTGCGGTAGCTCGTCGCGGACGCCCTCGAGCGCGGCTTCCCGGATGAGCTCGGCGATGCGGTCCTCGTCGGTCTCCTCGGTGACGGTCGCGTCGTCGTAGAGCTGCGGCGACTCGGGCAGCAGCGAGGTGATCTCCCCGAGGAGCGCCTCGAGCTGCAGGCCCTTCGTGCCCGAGGTCGGGACGATGGCGTCCCAGTCGCGCAGCTTCGAGACCGCCAGGAGCTGCTCCCCCACGGTGTCCTTCGCGGTGCGGTCGATCTTCGTCACGATCGCGATCTTCTTCGCGCGCGGGTACTGGTCGAGCGACTCGTTGATCCAGCGGTCGCCGGGGCCGATCGGTTCGTTCGCCGGCACGCAGAACCCGATCACGTCGACGTCGCCGAGCGTGGACTGCACGAGGTCGTTCAGCCGCTCGCCGAGGAGCGTCCGTGGCCGGTGCACGCCGGGGGTGTCGACGATGATGACCTGGCCGTCGGGTCGGTGCACGATGCCGCGGATCGCGCGCCGCGTGGTCTGCGGCTTCGACGACGTGATCGCCACCTTCTCGCCGACGAGCGCGTTGGTGAGCGTCGACTTGCCGACGTTCGGGCGACCGACGAACGACACGAAGCCGGCGCGGTAGGGGCGCTCGGGGGTGGTCGGTCCGGTCTCGGTGTCGGTCATGCGTTCGTGGTTCCCGTCGTGGTCGGTGTCGTGTCGTCGAGGGCGTCCTCGGCGTCCTGCAGCGCGGCGGTCCGCTCCGCGAGGACGGTGACCAGGTGGCGGCGCTTGCCCTCCACCCGGTCGGCGGTGAGCAGCAGACCGGACACGCTGACCTGCTCGCCGCTGGCCGGCAGTCGGCCGAGTTCCTTGGTGAGGAGTCCGCCGGCGGTGTCGACGTCGTCGTCCTCGAGCTCGATGCCGAACAGGTCGCCGAGCTCGTCGATCGGCAGCCGGGCCGCGATGCGCCAGACGCCGGGCTCGACCTCGGTGCGGTCGACGACGGTGCGGTCGTACTCGTCGGAGATGTCCCCGACGAGCTCCTCGATGAGGTCCTCCATCGTGACGAGCCCGGCGACCCCGCCGTACTCGTCGACGACCAGGACCAGGTGGTTCTTCGCGAGCTGCATGTGCCGGAGGGTGTCGTCGGCGTGCTTCGACTCCGGCACGAACTCGGCCGGACGCAGCAGCGTCGTCACGGGTTCCTGCCCAGCGCCCTGCCGCTCGTACAGCGCGCGGGACACGTCGCGCAGGTACAGGACCCCGAGGACGTCGTCGCTGTCCTTGCCGGTCACGGGCATGCGCGACACCCCGGCGACGAGGAACTGCTCCATCCCGGCCGCGAGGGTGTCGTCCCCGTCGACGGTCAGCATGTCGGTGCGCGGCACCATGACCTCGCGCACGAGGGTGTCGCTGAACTCGAACACCGAGTGGATGAGCTCCCGGTCGTCCTGCTCGAGCACGTTGCTCTCGGTCGCCTCGTCGACGAGCGACAGCAGCTGCTCCTCGCTCGACACCGTCGACGCGCTGCGACCGCGTCCGGGCGTGACCCGGTCACCGATCGCCACGAGCAGCCCGGCGAGCGGACCGAGCACGATCCGGACCCCGCGGACGAGCCCGCCGGTCGCGGCGATGAAGCGCTCCGCGTGCGCCCGCCCGACGCTGCGCGGACTGGACCCGACGAGCACGAACGAAACAGCGGTCATGATCGCCGCGGACACGATGAGCGCCACCCACCAGGTGTCGAACACCGTGACGAGTGCGATGGTCACGAGCACCGCGGCGGCGGTCTCGGCCAGGACGCGGACGAAGTTCAGCGCGTTGACGTGCGCGCCGACGTCGTCCGCGATCGCCTCGATCGCCCGACGGCGGCTGCTGTCCTTCGCGATCTCGTCGAGGTCGGCGCGGGACAGCACCGTGAGCGCTGCGTCGGACGCGGCCAGCAGACCACCGACGACGACGAGCACGAACGCCACCGCGAGCAGGACGGCGACGAGCACCATCAGGTCACCGCCCGCGCTGCTGGGCAGCGAACGCGGAGAGGATCTCGCCCTGGAGTCCGAACATCTCGGCCTTCTCCTCCGGCTCGGCGTGGTCGAACCCGAGCAGGTGCAGGATGCCGTGGCAGGTGAGGAGCAGCATCTCGTCGGTGCTCGTGTGCCCGGCGGTCTTCGCCTGCTCCGCCGCGACCTGCGGGCAGACGACGATGTCCCCGAGGAGTCCGGCGGGCGTCGGCTCGTCCTCGGTCCCTGGTCGCAGCTCGTCCATCGGGAAGCTCAGCACGTCGGTCGGGCCGGGCTCGTCCATCCACCGGACGTGGAGCTGCTCCATGGCGCCCTCGTCGACGAGCACGATCGCGAGCTCCGCGTCCGCGTGGACGTGCATCGCGTCGAGCGCGAAGGCGGCGAGGCGCTGGATTGCTGCCTCGTCGACCTCGACGCCGGACTCGTTGTTGAGCTCGATGCTCACCGGTTGCCTCCTCGGGCGTCGTTCTGGGGGTACGGGGACTGCTGCCGGTCCTGCGGCGGCCGTCCCCGACGCTCGGCGCGGTTCGCTCCGGCGGGGTTGCCGGCGGGCGCGGTGCCCCGACCGCCGGGACGGTGTCCGGCCTGCTCGGCGAGACGTTCCTCGTCGTAGACGGTGTAGGCGTCGACGATCCGGCCGACGAGCGTGTGGCGGACGACGTCCTCGCTGCCGAGCCGGGCGAAGTGGATGTCCTCGACGTCGCCGAGGATCCGCGTCACGAGCCGGAGCCCGGACAGGTTGCCGGGCAGGTCGACCTGGGTGATGTCGCCCGTGACGACCATCTTCGAGCCGAAGCCCAGGCGCGTCAGGAACATCTTCATCTGCTCGGGCGTGGTGTTCTGCGCCTCGTCGAGGATCACGAACGAGTCGTTGAGCGTCCGGCCGCGCATGTAGGCGAGCGGAGCGACCTCGACCGTGCCGGCGGCGAGGAGCTTCGGGACCAGCTCCGGGTCCATCATCTCGTTCAGCGCGTCGTACAGCGGGCGCAGGTAGGGGTCGATCTTGTCGGTCAGCGTGCCCGGCAGGAATCCGAGCCGCTCGCCGGCCTCGACCGCGGGGCGGGTCAGGATGATCCGGTTCACCTCGCGCCGCTGCAGGGCCTGGACCGCCTTGGCCATCGCCAGGTAGGTCTTGCCGGTACCGGCCGGACCGATGCCGAACGTGATGGTGTGCTCGTCGATGGCGTCGACGTAGGCACGCTGCCCGTCCGTCTTCGGACGCACCGACTTGCCGCGGCTCGAGACGATCGGGGTGCCGAACGTGTCCGAGGGCTTGCGGTCGTCGTCGAGCATCCGGGCGGAGACCGGGATGTCGGACGGCCCGATGTCCTGGCCGCGCCGGACCATCCCGACGAGCTCGTCGACGAGCGCGTGGGCACGGGCGACGTCCCGCTCCGGGCCGGTCAGTGTGACCTCGTTGCCGCGGACCAGGACCCGCACGCCCGGGTACTGCCGTTCGACGGTCTTGAGCAGGCGGTCCTGGGGGCCGAGGAGCTGGACCATCGCGATGCCGTCGACCTGGATGTCGACGGTGACGTCCGACGGTTCGGCGTCGTGGTGGGCGGTCGTGTCAACCGGCAAGGAGGTTCCCTTCGTGCAGTTCGCCCGCGAGCACGTGCGCGTGCACGTGGAAGACGGTCTGGCCGGCGGCTTCGCCGGTGTTGAAGACGAGTCGGTACTGGCCGCCCGCGCGCTCGTCGGCGATGCGCTGGGCGGTGGCGACGACGTGGGCCAACAGGTCCGGGTCGCCCGCGGCGAGGGCGCCGACGTCGCGGTACTGCCCGGTCTTCGGGATGACGAGCACGTGCACCGGGGCCTGCGGCGCGATGTCCTCGATCGCGATCACGCGGTCGTCCTCGGCCACGACGGTGGCGGGGATCTCGCGCGCGATGATCTTCGAGAAGACGCTCGGGGTGCTGGTGCTCATTGGTCCATCGTAGAACGCGGGTCCGACGCCGGACCTTCCCGGTCCACCGCTACCAGCGTCCGAGCCGCGTCTGGAGGACGGCCAGGGCGGCCGGGCCCGCGGTGGAGGTGCGCAGCACCGTGTCGCCGAGCCGCGCCCGCACCGCACCGGCGCGCTCGAGCCGGTCGAACTCGGCGCTGTCGATCCCGCCCTCCGGACCGACCACCAGGACGATCTCGTCGACGTCCGCCGGCGGTTCCCACGCCGACAGCCGCACCGCGCCCACCGGGTCCAGCACGACCAGCGCACGCCGAGCCTCCTGGCCGACACCAGACGACGGGCCGACACCCGACGACGATGCCAGCTGCGCCGTCGTCACTGGTGCGTCCACCTCGGGGACGCGGGACCGGACGGCCTGCTTCGCGGCTTCCTGCGCGATCGCGGCCCACCGGGCCCGACCCTTCTCGACCTTCGCGCCGTCCCACCGCGACACGCTCCGCGTCGCCGCCCACGGGACGATGCGGTCGACCCCGATCTCGGTCGCGGCCTGCACCGCCATCTCGTCGCGGCCGCCCTTCGCGAGCGCCTGCACGAGCACGAGCGCCGGTCGGAGCGCCGACTCGACCGTGACGGCGTCGACGGTGAGCGTCAGCTCGTCGCGACCCGTCGACGCGACCGTCCCGGCCACCACCGTGCCGCGGCCGTCGGCGATGCGCAGGGCCTCGCCGACACGGACCCGCGCGACCGACACGGCGTGCCGGCCCTCCGGACCGTCGAGCGTGACGGTGTCACCGACCCCGACACCGTCGAGCGTGCCCGGGTCGACCAGGTGGAGGGACGCCATCAGAAGTGCAGGAAGCGGTCGCGCAGCTTGCCGAACATGCCCTGCTGGAACCGGGCGAGCTGCGGCTTCGCGGCCTTGTGCGACTTCGCGAGCTGCTCGACGAGCTGGCGCTCCTTGTGCGACAGCTTGGTCGGGGTGACGACCTGCACGCCGACGCGCAGGTCGCCGCGACCGTTGCCGCGGAGCTTGGTGACCCCGCGGTCCTTGATCACGAGCACGTCGGCGCTCTGCACGCCCGGGCGCAGCTCGAGCTCGACCGGGCCGTCCAGACCGTCGATCGTGGTGTGCGCGCCGAGGATCGCGTCGGTCATCTGGACCTCGAGCGTCGCGAGCAGGTCGTCGCCGTCGCGGCTGAACACGTCGTGGTGGCGGACCTTCACCTCGAGGTAGAGGTCACCCGAGGGGCCACCAGCCGGACCGACCTCGCCCTGACCGGGCATCTGCAGGCGGAGCCCGGTCTCGACGCCGGCGGGGACGTCCACCGGGATCGTGCGGCGCGCACGGACGCGGCCCTGGCCCTGGCAGGTCGGGCAGGGGCTCGGGATGACGGTGCCGTAGCCGCGGCAGGTGCCGCACGGGGCGCTCGTCACCACGTTGCCGAGGAGCGACCGGACCTGACGCTGGATGTGGCCGCTGCCGCCGCAGATGTCGCACGTGCGCGGGCTCGTGCCGGGCGCGCAGCACGAGCCGTTGCAGGTCTCGCAGACGACGGCCGTGTCGACCTCGACGTCCTTGTGGGTGCCGAAGACGACCTCGTCGAGGTCGACCTCGATGCGCAGCAGGGCGTCCTGTCCACGCTCGGCCCGGCTGCGCGGACCGTTGCCCCGCCCGCCACCGCCGCCGCCGCCGAAGAACGCATCGAAGATGTCGCTGAACCCGCCGGCGCCGCCACCGAAGGGGCTGTCCGCCTGCGGTCCGGCGTCGTACCGCCGCCGCTGCTCGGGGTCGCTCAGCACGTCGTACGCGTGCGTCACGTCCTTGAAGCGCTCGGCCGCGTCCGGGCTCGGGTTCACGTCCGGGTGCAGCTCGCGCGCGAGCCGGCGGTACGCCTTCTTGATGTCGGCATCGGAGGCGTCCTGCTGGACGCCGAGGACGTCGTAGTGGTCTGCCACGTATCCCTCAGTCGGTTCGGTCGGTGCGGCGTTCGCCGCCGGTCAGGTCGGTCTGGAGGCACGGATCACCCGGGCGGGGCGGCCTGTGCCCGTCGGGGGCCGGGTCGGTCAATGTTCGCCCAGGAGCTTGGACAGGTACCGTGCGACGGCGCGCACCGCGGCCATGTTCGTGCCGTAGTCCATCCGCGTCGGCCCGAGCACCCCGAGCCGCGCGACCTCGCCGCCGCCGGCCAGGTAGCCGCCCGCGACGATGCTCGTGGCGTCGAGCCCGTACTCGGCGTTCTCGGCGCCGATGCTCGCGGCGACCGCGACGTCGTCCACCTGCATCTCCCCGAAGAGCCGGAGCAGGGTGACCTGCTCCTCGATCGCCTCGAGCACGGGGAACAATCCGCCGGAGAAGTCGCGTTCGCTCTTCGCGAGGTTCGCCGCCCCCGCCATCACCAGGCGGTCCTGTCGGTTCGCCGCGACCTGCTCGATGAGCGTCGCGACGACGACGCCGGCGAGCGTCTGGGCGTCGGGGCGGAGCTGTTGCGGGACCGCCCGGAGCGCCCGGGGCACGTCGTGCAGGAGCAGCCCGACGGACGCGCCGTTGAGCACCGAACGCAGTTCGCCGAGAGCGGCTTCGTCGAGTGGGACGTCGGTCTCGACGACGCGCTGCTCGACCCGGGCGGTGTCGGTGATGAGCACCACCATGAGCCGTGTGTCGCCGAGGCGGACGAGTTCGATGTGCTGCACGCGGGCGCGCACCATCGACGGGTACTGGACGAGTGCGACCTGGTTCGTGAGCTGGCTGAGCAGCCGGACGGTGCGGCCGAGGACCTCGTCGAGGTCGTTCGGGGTGCCGAGGAACGTCTCGATCGCGTGGCGCTGCGCGCTGGACAGCGGGCGGGCGGCCGCGAGGTGGTCGACGAAGACCCGGTACCCCTTGTCGGTCGGCACCCGGCCCGACGAGGTGTGCGGGGCCACGATGAGCTGTTCGTCCTCGAGCAGGGCCATGTCGTTCCGGATCGTCGCGGCGCTCACCCCGAAGGCGTGCCGGTCGACGATCGACTTCGAGCCGACGGGCTCGCGCGACGCGACGTAGTCCCGCACGATGGCCTTGAGGACCTCGAGGGAGCGTTCGCTGACCATCCGGACCCCTTCCGTTCGATGCTGGCACTCGGACGTCTCGACTGCTGATCCTACGCCCGACCGCCGACGGACCGGGACCCGGGCGGGCCCCTCCCGCTACGCTCTGGGCATGAGCTACGGACAGCAGCCCGGAGGGCCCTACGACCAGCAGCCCGGGGGGCCGGCGAACCCCGGCGGACCGCAGTACCCGCAGGGGTACCAGGTCCCGCAGCCGATGTCGCCGGAGGACCAGCGACTGTGGGCGACCCTGACGCACGTCGGCGGCATCTTCTTCAACTTCCTCGTGCCGTTGATCGCCTACCTGGTGCTCCGCGACCGTGGGTCGTTCATCAAGGAGCACACCCGCACGGCGCTGAACTTCCACATCACCGCCGCCATCGCGTACATCGTCGCGGGGCTGCTCTGCATCGTCCTGATCGGCTTCGTGCTGCTCCCGATCATCGGGGTGCTCGTCATCGTCTTCGCGATCATGGCGGCCATCGCAGCGAACCGTGGCGACCTCTACAAGTACCCGCTCACGATCGAGTTCATCAAGAACTAGGCCGCTCGAGCAGGACCAGGTCAGTCGAGCAGCTCGCGGACCACCGCGTCCGCTAGCAGCCGACCCTGCTGGGTCAGCTCGAGCCGCCCCCGCACCGCGGCTGGACCGTCCACGAGTCCGCGTGCGATGAGCCCGGCGACCCGCTCGCGTGACGACGGTCGGAGCTCCGCCGTGGTGAGCTCGCCGCGGACCCGCGCGGCGAGCAGGACGCGCTCGACGTACCGGGTCTCGTCGTCGAGCATCTCGCGGCCGGCGGCGGGTGACTCCCCCGCGAGCACCCGGTTCGCGTACGCGGCCGGGTGCTTCACGTTCCACCAGCGGGTGCCGGCCACCGCGGAGTGCGCGCCAGGTCCGATCCCCCACCAGTCGTGTCCCTTCCAGTACGACAGGTTGTGCCGGCTCGCGTGCTGCGCCGGACTGCCGTCCGCTTCCGCCCGGGCCCAGTTCGAGACCTCGTACCAGGTGTAGCCGGCGTCACCGAGGACCCGGTCCGCCAGCTCGTACATGTCGGCGGCGAGGTCGTCGTCCGGGGCCGGGAGCTCGCCGCGCGACACCGCGCGGCCCATCGCCGTGCCGTCCTCGACGATGAGCGAGTACGCCGAGACGTGGTCGGGCCGGCACGCCAACGCCGCGTCGAGTGACGTCCGCCAGTCGTCCAGGGACTCGCCGGGCGTCGAGTAGATGAGGTCGAGCGAGACGTCGAGCCCGTGCTGCTTCGCGAGGTCGACGACGACGGGCACCCGTTCGGGGTCGTGCGTGCGGTCGAGCGTCGCGAGGACGTGCGGCACCGCGGACTGCATGCCGTAGCTCATCCGCGTGAAGCCCGCGCGCTGCAGGGTGCCGATCGCGTCCGCGTCGACGGAGTCCGGGTTCGCCTCGGTCGTGACCTCTGCCCCGGGCAGGATCCCCCACGTGTCGTCGATCGCCCGCAGGATCATCGCGAGGTCCGACGCAGGGAGCATCGTCGGGGTGCCGCCGCCGAAGAACACCGTGGAGACCGGTCGGCGCGGGACACCGGAGCGGTCGAGCACCTCGGCCGCCCAGGCGATCTCCTGCACCGCGTGGCCGGCGTAGTCGTCGCGGCGGACCCCGCGGAGCTCGGACGCCGTGTAGGTGTTGAAGTCGCAGTAGCCGCAGCGCACCCGGCAGAACGGCACGTGCACGTACACGCCGAAGGGGACGTCGCCCGCTCCGGGGCCGGGGATGATCAGGCCGTCCGACGGCGCGGGGTCGGCGATCGGCAGAGCACTCGGCATGGACTCCATTCTCGGTCATGATGGAGGGCATGGAGCACCACACCGTCCCCACCACGGTGCTGTGGGACATCGACGGCACCCTCGTGTTGAACGCCGTCTCGCCCGGCAACCTCTACCACCTCGCGCTCGAACGGGCCGTCGGTCGCGACCTCGCCCTGCGCGTCGGGCACCAGCACGGGCGCACCGACGCGGGGCTCATCGCCGAGCACGTCCGGGCGCACCACCTCGACGACGCGCTCATCCCCACCGTCACCGGGCACCTGCGGGACCTGACCGACGAGCGGCACCGGCGGGGTGACCGTCGTTCGCCCGCACCGGGGGCGACCGCGCTCGTGCAGCGGTTCGCCGCCCTGGGCTGGCGGAACGGGCTGCTCACCGGCAACTCCGAGCACCGGGCGCGCGTGAAGCTCGCCGGCGCCGGGTTCGCCGTGGACGCCTTCGACTGGGAGCACTCGTTCTTCGGCGACGAGGAGGTCGACCGGTCCGGCGTGACCGCGAGGGCCGCCGCCGCATTGGCGGGCACCCGCGCCGTGATCGTCGGGGACACCCCGCGGGACGGCGAGGCCGCGGACACCGCGGGGATCCCGTTCCTCGCCGTCGCGACCGGGGTCTACGACGTCGACGCCCTCCGCACGACCAACGCCGTCACGGTCGCGCGGGACTGCGTGCAGGACGCGGGGCTCATCGAGGACGCGATCGCCGCGCTCCCCCCGCTGCGGTAGCGCACCCATCGCGGAGCGCGGCGTCAGTCGTCGCGCAGCGCAGGGTCAGTCGCCGCGCAGCGCCTCGAGGTACTTCGCCGCCATGACCTTCTGCTGCCGCTTGAGCAGCGGCGACAGGAAGCGCCACTTCGGGCTCGCCGGCTGCGAGAACTGCCGGACCTGCAGCCAGACCGACCCGTCGGCGGTGCGCTCGACCACGAACGACTCCTCGCCCGACAGCGGGTGACCCTCGAGCGTGCCGTAGGCGAAGCCCTTTCGGTCGGTCTCGTCGATGATCGACACGACCCGGACCGGCGCATGCACGGTCTGCCCGAACGCGTGCATCTCGAGCGTGGCCGTCGTGCCGGCCGTCAGGAGCGGTGTGCCGTCGGCCGCGAACTTCTCGACGCGCGGGGTCCCGATCGACGCCGGCGCGATCGGCACGCCCCGTTCGTCGAAGGTCACCGGGTTGTAGCGCACCTCGTCGTCGTCGGGCTGGTCCTCGACGCGCACCCGGATGCCGCTGCGCTCCTGGATCTGCCAGGACAGCGTCTGCGTGACGGCGGTCTCGAAGCGCTGGTCGCCGTGCCCGATCCGGGCCCGCGACTCCGCCGGGACGAAGCCCTCGGGCGGGTAGGTCATGAGGTCCGCCGCCTGGGTCGCGCCCACGGCGCCGTACGTCAGGGCGGTCCGGTAGCTGCCGCGGGAACTCATGCGGCAAGCCTACCCGGGCGACTCGGGCGCACCTGCCCGCCCGGGCTCCGCGCTACTTCTTCTTCTCTTCGACGTCACCCGAGAGCGCGGCGATGAAGGCTTCCTGCGGGACCTCGACGCGACCCACCATCTTCATGCGCTTCTTGCCCTCCTTCTGCTTCTCGAGGAGCTTGCGCTTGCGGGTGATGTCACCGCCGTAGCACTTCGCGAGGACGTCCTTGCGCATCGCCCGGATGCTCTCGCGGGCGATGATGCGCGCACCGATGGCCGCCTGGATCGGGACCTCGAACTGCTGGCGCGGGATGAGCTTGCGCAGTCGTTCGGTCATGAGCGTGCCGTACGCGTACGCCTTGTCGCGGTGCACGATCGCGCTGAACGCGTCGACCTGCTCGCCCTGCAGCAGGATGTCGACCTTCACGAGGTCGGCAGCCTGGTCGCCGGTGGGCTCGTAGTCGAGGGAGGCGTAGCCCTGCGTCTTGCTCTTGAGCTGGTCGAAGAAGTCGAAGACGATCTCGCCGAGGGGCATCTCGTAGCGGATCTCGACGCGGTCCTCGCCGAGGTACTCCATGCCGAGCAGGGAGCCGCGACGCGACTGGCAGAGCTCCATGATCGCGCCGACGTAGTCCTTCGGCGCGAGGATCGCGGCACGGACCATGGGCTCGCGGACCTCGACGATGCGGCCGCCGGGGAACTCGGACGGGTTCGTGACCTCGGTCACGGTGTTGTCCTCGTTCGTGACCTCGTAGATCACGCTCGGCGCGGTGGTGATGAGGTCGAGGCCGAACTCGCGGGACAGGCGCTCGGTGATGATCTCGAGGTGGAGCAGACCGAGGAAGCCGCAGCGGAAGCCGAAGCCGAGCGCGACCGAGGTCTCCGGCTCGTAGACGAGCGCCGCGTCGGACAGCTTGAGCTTGTCGAGCGCTTCACGGAGGTCCGGGTAGTCGGAGCCGTCGATCGGGTACAGGCCCGAGAACACCATCGGCTTCGGGTCGGTGTAGCCCGCCAGCGCTTCGGTCGCGGGCTTCTGCGCGGTCGTGACGGTGTCGCCGACCTTCGACTGGCGGACGTCCTTCACGCCGGTGATCAGGTAGCCGACCTCGCCGACGCTGAGGCCCTTCGTCGGCTTCGGCTCGGGCGAGGACACCCCGATCTCGAGGATCTCGTGCGTCGTCCCCGTCGACATCATCTGGACCTTCTCGCGCGGCTTGATCGTGCCGTCGACCATCCGGACGTAGGTCACGACGCCGCGGTAGCTGTCGTAGACGGAGTCGAAGATCATCGCGCGGGGCGACGCGTCGACGGTGCCGACGGGCGGGGGCACGGAGCCGACGACGCGGTCGAGCAGCTCGGGCACGCCGACGCCGGTCTTGCCGGAGACGCGCAGGACGTCCTCCGGCTTGCCGCCGATGAGCTGCGCGAGCTCCGCGGCGTACTTGTCCGGGTCCGCCGCGGGCAGGTCGATCTTGTTGAGGACCGGGATGATCTCGAGGTCGTTCTCGAGCGCCAGGTACAGGTTGGCGAGCGTCTGCGCCTCGATCCCCTGGGCGGCGTCGACGAGCAGGATCGCACCTTCGCACGCGGCGAGGGACCGGGAGACCTCGTACGAGAAGTCGACGTGCCCCGGGGTGTCGATCATGTTGAGCGCGAAGGTCTGCCCCTCGAACTCCCACGGCATACGGACGGCCTGCGACTTGATCGTGATGCCGCGCTCGCGCTCGATGTCCATGCGGTCGAGGTACTGCGCGCGCATCGCACGGTCCTCGACGATGCCGGTGATCTGCAGCATGCGGTCGGCCAGCGTCGACTTGCCGTGGTCGATGTGCGCGATGATGCAGAAGTTGCGGATCGACCCGGCCGGGGTCGCGGCGGGCTCGAGTGGCGCGGATGCTTGTGGGCTCACGGTTCCTCAGGGGTCGGGACGGTCGAACGATTGTCCCACGGTTGTGCGCGCGGAGCGCGCAGCGCCGGCACACCTGTGGACGGCGGGCGCCGCACCAGGTGGTGTTGAGGACGGACGGGAGGCGCGTGGCGGGGTCGCCCCGTACCTCCAGTCCGTCAGACGGCCACCGTGGCGGGGGCGGGCAGCGCGCCGAGGCCGCGGCGGAGGTCGTCCGCGGTGGCGGCGAGGCAGACACGGATCCAGCCCTCGCCGGAGCGGCCGAAGGCGCTGCCGGGCGCGACCGCGACGTGCTCGCGGTGCAGGAACGCGAGGGCCCACTCCGCGACGTCGCCGGCGGCGGCGTGCGACACGTCGACCCAGAGGTAGAACGCCCCACGCGGGTCGAGGTAGCGGATCCCGGCTGCGTCGAGGACCTCCTTCGCGACGGCGAGGTTCGCGCGGTAGTGCTCGCGGGCGTCCTGGACGGACTGGTGGTCGCCGACGATCGCGGCCAGTGCCGCCCACTGGTCCGGCTCCGCGACGCAGCTGATCATCGCCTCCTGCGTGGTGCGCATCGTCGGGCCGAGGCCCTTCGGTGTCACGAGGTAGCCGACGCGGACACCGGTCATCGCGTAGGTCTTGCTCAGGGAGAAGGCGCTGAAGACGCGGTCGTCCTCGTCGAGGGCGGCGATGCTGACGTGGCGGGTGCCGTAGGTGAAGTACTCGTAGACCTCGTCGCTGATCACCCAGAGGTCGTGCCGCTTCGCGAGGGCGAGCAGGGCGCGCAGGGTGTCCTCGCCGAACACCGAGCCGAGCGGGTTGGACGGGGAGTTCACGACGAGCGCCCTGGTCCGCTCGGTGATGCTCGCCTCGAGCGCGTCGAGGTCCGGCTCGAAGCCGTGCTGCGGCTCGAGCCGGTACGGCACCGGGGTCGCGCCGAGGATGTGCGCGTTCATCGTGAAGGTCGTGTACCCGGGGTCCGGCACGAGCACCTCGTCGCCCGGGCTGAGGACGAGGGTCATCGCCTGGAACAGGGCCTGCGTCGCACCGATCGTCATCCAGACCTGCTCGAGGTCGACCTCGATACGGTTCTCGCGGCGCAGCTTCTCCTGGATCGCGGCACGGAGCGGGGCGATCCCGCCGTTCGGCGTGTAGTCGGTGCGGTCCTCGGACCAGGCACGGCGCGCCGCCTCGCCGACGTGCGGGGCCACCGGGACGTCCGGCTCGCCGATCACGAGCATCGCCACGTCGGTGCCGTCGGCCTGGAGCAGGGCGGCCTGCTCGTACACCCGGCGGATGCCGGAGGCGGGGACGGTGTCGATCCGGGGCGCGAGGGAGGGCATGCCGTCACGGTAGCGGCTGCGTGTTGCCGGGTGGTTTCCGACCGCGACGCTTCGGTCTTTGGTGGGACCCCGTCCTGCTGGTAGAGTTGGTGGCTGGCTTCCGCGTTCCCCGCCCACGGGTGGAACGCGATGCGACGGAGGGCCCCTCTACCCAGACGTCGCGACCACCCGGAGAGACGACAAGGAGCAACACGCATGGCGAACATCAAGTCGCAGATCAAGCGCATCAAGACCAACCTGAAGGCCCAGGAGCGCAACAAGGCCTACCGCTCGGAGCTCAAGACGGTCATCCGTCACACCAACGAGGCCGTCGCCGCCGGCGACAAGGACAAGGCCACCGCGGCCCTCGTCCTCGCCTCGAAGAAGCTCGACAAGGCCGTGAGCAAGGGCGTCATCCACAAGAACCAGGCGGCGAACCGCAAGTCGGCCATCGCCAAGAAGGTCTCTGCCCTCTGAGATCCTGCTCTCTGATCTACTGAGTGCCGCACGAAGGCCCCGCACCGCTCGGTGCGGGGCCTTCGTCGTTGCCGGGGTGCGGACACCGGGGCGGGCGCAGGCATGGTCGCCGGGGGCCGGCATGGTCGCTGAGGGCCGGCGCCGGGGCGTGTGTGCGAGCCGCGGGCGGGCACGACGCGGCACAACCGGAAGCACGACGCACCACGGAAGTGCGTGGTTCGGCGTGCTTCCGGTTGTGCGACCGCACGACGCGCCACGCACAGGCGCCAGCACCGCGCGGGCGGCGCGCCGTCGGGTCAGCGGGCTTCGCCGCGCCGGGCGATCGTGCGGACCATGACCTCGAGCGCGTAGTGCGCGTCCCGCGAGCCGCCCTTCACCGCGGTGTCCGCCTCGGCGATGCTCGTGATCGCGTTCGCCAACCCGGCCTCGCTCCACCCGGCGACGTCCCGCTGTGCACGCTGGACCTGCCACGGCGCCATGCCGAGGGCGGACGCCGCCTGGCCGCTCGTGCCACGGAAGGAGCTGACCTTCGCCATCGTGCGGATCTTGCTCGCGAACGCGGCGACGATCGGGACCGGGGCCTCCCCCGTCGCCAGGGCGTGCCGCAGCTCGAGGATCGCCGGGGCCGAGCGCCCCGCGAGTGCGATGTCGGCGACCTTGAACGCGTTCGTCTCGACGCGCCCGCCGTAGTACTTGTCGACGACCTTGTCGGTGATCTCCTCGGCCTCGTCCGCCAGGAGCTGCCGGCACGCGGCCGCGAGCTCGGCCAGGTCGTCGGAGAACGCCGCCACGAGCGTGCGCACGGCCGAGGGTGCGACCTTGCGACGGGCGGCGCGGAACTCGGCGTTGACGAAGTCGATCTTGTCGGTGTCGCGTTTGAGCTCGTCGCACTGGACCTCGACGCCACCGCCGATCCCGCTGCGGATCGTGTCGAGGAGCTTCTTGCCGCGGACCCCGCCGCCGTGCCGCAGGACGAGCGTGACGTCGTCCGCCGGGCCCTGCAGGTACGCGATGGTCTCGGTGATGAAGGCGTCCGTGCACTTCTCGACGTTCGTGACCCGCACGAGTCGGGGCTCGCCGAAGAGCGACGGACTCGCGAGCGTCGCGAGCAGCCCCGGTGCGTACTGGTCGGCTTCGAGGTCGTGCACCTCGAGCGCGGGGTCCTCGCCCACGAGCAGGTCGCGCAGGACACCGATCGCACGGTCGGCGAGGAACGCCTCCGGCCCGGTGACGAGCACCACGGGCGCGGGACGGATCCCCGACCACGGCACCTGGTCGATGGCGGCGGCGGCGCGCGAGGGCTTCTTGGCGGGCATGCGGTCCTTCCGTCGCGGGCCGGGTCGTGGACGACGCCGAGGTCGGCGCCGGGGTCGGCTCCGGGTTCGTTCGGGGCCCGCGACGATCCTACGGCCGGCCGCCGACGGCTCGGCCCGCACTCCACCGGTCGGCTCCGGAGATGCGCCGTCCGGGTGCTCCGTCCAGACCCGGAGCGCCCCGGAGCGGTCCCGTGAGACGACGACCGTCCCCTGCCGGTCGGCTCGGAACGCCGTCGTCCCCGCGACCCGGAGCAGGTCGAGCGTCCGCTGCGTGGGGTGCCCGTACGTGTTGTCCGCCCCGACGCCGATCAGCCCCACCGGCGCAGCCAGCTGCCGGTAGAGCCCCGGGTCCTGGTCGGCCGACCCGTGGTGCGCGACCTTGACGACGTCGGGGTGCACGTCCAGGTGCGGGCGGAGCCGCCGCTGCGCCCGCTCACCGAGGTCACCGAGGAAGACGCCGGACACGCAGGTCCCGCACCCGGCGGACTCGGTCGTGGCGAGCACGACGCTCGCGTCGTTGCCCGCCTCGATGGAACCCGACGGCGGCCACACGACCCGCCACCCCAGGGCGCCGAGCGTGCCCTCGGTCGTGTCGTCCGCCGTCCCGACCTGCACGTCGGCGCGGCGCAGGTCCTCGACGACCCGGGCGTCCTCGGCGCGCCCGACCGGTCCGACGAGCGCACGGTCGACCAGCCCCGCGACGGCGGGCAGCGCGCCCACGTGGTCCCGGTCGAAGTGCGTCAGGACGAGCAGCGCCAGCCGGTCCACCCCGAGCAGGTCGAGGCACGCGAGCAGGCGCGGTTCGTCGTCCCCGGTGTCGACGAGTGCGATCGGGCCGTCCGGCGCCCGGACGAGCACCGCGTCCCCTTGTCCGACGTCGCACATGGCCACCGACCAGTCGGCCGGCACGCTCGTCCGCAGGACCGCGCGGGGCACCGCGACCGCGCCGACGCCCAGCGCGAGTGCGACCGCACCGACGAGGAGCACCGGGACCCGGAGCCGCTCGCGGACGAGCACGGCCCCCGCGACGGCTCCGCTCACGACGACCGCGGCGACGATCCCCGTCCCGCCGGCGGGCCACCCGATCGACGCCGCGGGGAGCGCGGCTGCGGTGTGCGCCACCCACCCGATCGCGGCGGCCGGTGCCCAGGCGACGCCGGCCAGGACCGCCGCCGCCGCGGGCCACGCCGGTGCCACCGTGCACGCGGCGAGGCCGAGGACCGTGACGACCGGCGCGAGCGGCTCGGTGAGCAGGTTGGCCGGCACCGCGTAGGTCGGGAACACCGGGGCGAGCACGATCGTCACCGGCCAGCAGGCCGCCTGCGCCGCGACCGGGACCGCCACCGCGGCGGCCACCGGTGGCCAGAGTCGCCGCGCGAGCAGCTCGGTGAGCGGTGGCCCGAGCACGAGGATGCCGCCGGTCGCGAGCACCGAGAGCGCGAACGCGATCGCCCGCCCGGTCCAGGGGTCGACGACGAGCATCCCGAGCACGGCCAGGGCGACGAGGGGCACGCCGCGGACCGGCCGTCCGGTCAGGCGGACGACGAGCACGACGACGGCCATCAGGGTCGCCCGCAGGATGGACGGGTCCGGGCGGACGAGCACGACGAAGGCGACGAGGAGCGCCACCGCCGCGACGGCGCGCACGCACCTGGGCGCGCCGAGCCCGCGGCCGACCGTCATCACGAGTGCGACCACCACCGCGCAGTTCGAGCCGGACACCGCCGTCAGGTGGGTGAGCGCCGACGTCTCCATCGCGGCTTCCGTCCCGGGGTCGAGCCCGCTGCGGTCGCCGATCGCGAGACCGCGGAGGAGGGCGGCGCCCGGTTCCGGCAGGTCCGCCGTGACGGCGACGAAGGCCCGGCGGACCTCGGCCGTCGCCGCCAGCGCGCCGGTCGGTGGCTCCCGCTCGGGCTCGCCGCGCAGGAAGAGCACCGCCGCGGTCGGCGATCCTGGGTCGTCCCGCTCGACGGTCGCGCGCCCGGTGAGCAGGGTCCCCGCTGGCAGCACCGTGTCGGAGGTCGTGACCACCCGCACCGGCACGGCCCCGACACCGTGCCCGTCCACCGCGCGGAGCGCTCCGACCACCGAGTGGTCGCCCGGCGCGAGGTCGCGGCGCAGGTCGACAACGACCGTGGCGCTGTGGCCGACGGCACGCCGCAGGGCCTCGGGGTCGCGGTGCACCTGCCCGACCGCGATCGACACCGCGACGAGCACGCAGCACGCCCCCGCGGTCAGCACGACGGCGCCGACCGCCCGCACCCGCGGGCGGAGTGCCGGGTGCCCGGTGACGACCCCGCTGAGCACGGCGACACCGGCGGCGACCGCCGCGACGACGATCGCGGACCCGGGCTGCGCGACCAGGAGCACCGCGACCACCCACGCCACGGCGACCGGGCCGGCGAACCGCAGGTCCGTGAGGACCGGACGGAGGTCGACGCCCCTCACACGCGGACCCGCTCCCGGAGCTCCGCGAACCGGGCGTCGCCGATGCCGCTGACGTCGAGCAGGTCCTCGACCGTGGTGAAGCCGCCGTGCTCTTCCCGCCAGGCGATGATCCGCGCGGCGAGGGCCGGACCGATCCCGGGCAGGGTCTCGAGCGTCGCCTGGTCCGCCCGGTTCAGGTCGACGACGTCACCCGCGCCGCCGGCACCGGCAGTCGAGCCGCCACCGGCGCCAGCCCCGGCACCACCGTCGGCGCCGCCCGCCACGTCCGGACCGAGCGCCGCCGGCACCTCGGTCTCGCCCACCGCGGGCACGTACAGCCGCTCACCGTCGACCACCGGGCGCGCCAGGTTCACCCGCGTCAGGTCCGCGACGTCGGTCGCCCCGCCTGCTCGTTCGATCGCGGCCTGCACGCGGGAGCCGTCCGGCAGCTCGACGACCCCCGCGCGAGCGACCGCGCCGACCACGTACACGGAGACGAGCACCGCCGTCGCTGACGGAGCCGGACCACCCGTCGGACGCGCGTCGAGCGACCGGGGCGCCCCCGTGCCTCCAGGCCGACCGTCCGTCCCGGCGGACGCGGCCCCGGACGCCGACCCAGACCCCGCGACCGACCCGGCCGGCCCACCGGACACCGTGACCTGCCCCGTCGAGCGCTCCCCCACGGCACCCACGCCGACGATCGCGAGCGCGACCGCGACGACCACCGCCCCGAGCACCACCGCCGTCCGCGGCGTCAGCGTCCAGCGTCGCCAGCGGGCGTCGGGGACCGGGTCAACAGGAGCCATGCCGGCACGTTAGAAACGCCGGACCGACGACGACGGCCCGGCGTCCGCCCCTGTGGAGGGCGACGCCGGGCCGATGCCTGTGGAGGAGGGCCTCAGCCCTTGATCGCGATGTTCACGAGCTTCGGCGCCCGCACGATGACCTTCACGATCTCGCGCTCGCCGATGTACCGCTGCACGTTCGCCGACGCACGCGCGAGCTGCTCGAGCTCGTCCGCCTCGATCGACTTCGACACCTCGAACGAGTCCCGGACCTTGCCGTTGACCTGCACGACCGCCGTCAGCGTGTCCTGCACGAGCAGCGTCGGGTCGGCCTTCCGCCAGCCGTACGGGGCAACTTCAACGGAGCCCTCCAAGCAGGCTTGCGACGATCAGTGTCCTGAGGCGTGAGTTCCAGATGCAGCCATCGCGCGGACGGATGAGGATGACTTGCACCCGCGTTTGATCATCAACAAGCTAGCCAAGGCCGAGCTCATCCATCCACGTTTTCATGTGTGGCGTCGCTGCGAGGGCTGCTTTGAAGTGAGGGAAGATGATGGCGACCCCGTC
Source organism: Curtobacterium sp. Csp1 (assembly GCF_013347185.1). Lineage (NCBI taxonomy): Bacteria > Bacillati > Actinomycetota > Actinomycetes > Micrococcales > Microbacteriaceae > Curtobacterium > Curtobacterium sp. Csp1. Next base: position 3,274,669 of record NZ_CP054594.1, on the reverse strand, counting down.
TCTCACTTTGTCATAGTCCGGCAGCAACCTGACTACCCGCTTCGACGGGGCACTGCTACGACCGTTGTTGATCAGCTCAGCGTTTCCACCATGCTCATCTATCAGGCGAGCGAAAGTTGCAGGCAGCTCACGATCGTCGAAGATGTCGGGAGCCTCCGCGCCCGCCGCTATGACGAGCGTCTCGAACTCGTGCAACATGACAAATGGGCGAAACTTCTCGGGACTACCCAAGGTCGAACCCATGCGAAGTTCGATCTCGTCTACACAGGTCGGCTGCTTGTGAGAACCGCTGCACCCACAGACCGGGCCGCCACTCGGGAAGGCATAGAAGTCGAGCATCGTCGTCACGCGATCCCAATGGGGCTGGCTGACCAGATTCCTGACCAATCTTTCGTAGTGCGCCCAGTTTCCACCGCCTCTGTGCGCACGACCATCCGCCGATCGTGAAGTGTGAACGACGATCGGCGTCAGGTGCATCCCGCGTTGCGAGGCGAGAGGCTGGAGGACGACATTGACGAAAGCTTCCTCAGTCTGGCCTTCGACGACAACAGCCACGAGCCTAGTCATCATCGGCTCCGCTAGCGAGAGGCGAAGATGTCGGCCTGCCTCCGAGGAGATTCATCTCCCAAAGCTCTCCCACCGAGTAGTCCTGAAGCCAGTTCTGGAGCTCGGACTCGTTGGGGCGCATCACCACCGTTGAACCAGCGCTCCGCTCAACGACTGCTACCTCCGAAAGCCCGAACTGGCCTAGAAGGGTGACTGATTGAGTAGCCGCTATCAGGCGATGCTCCGGTCCCAAGTTACGAAACAGTGCGGCCAATTGATGAATAGCAGCAGGATGCAGACCCAATTCAGGCTCGTCCAGGATGATCGTAGAGGGTTTTCTCGGCTGCTGTAGCAGCACAGCAAGACAGATGAAACGGAGAGTCCCCGAGCTCAAGGCACTCCCCGAAAGTACGTCGTCCAATCCTCTCTCACGCCATCGCAGCAAGACAGTATCGCCGCGGGGCCGGAGCACAAAATCATCGAAAAAAGGAGCAATGTTACGGACAGACCGGACGACCTGATCATATTGTCGAGAACTATTCTCACGCATCTCGAGCAACACTGCTGCGAGGTTGCGGGCATCATCGTGAAGCATTTCGCCGTCGGCGACGTCTACCCTACGCAAGGGTGGCGCAGAGACGCTTGTATCGTCGAAATGAAAGACTCGACAGCCCGACAGTACATCGAAGAGATACTCGTGTGAGACGTGATCGGAGATCCTCTCCTTGAGCCTCCCGTCTCTACTAACACCCAGGGAGTTGCTATAGGGCCGCTGATATGAATCTCGATGCAGGAATGTGGTCTCTGTCAGAATGGCGGAGTCATCAGCAGCAGGCTCAAGCCGTAAGGCGTACCCGTTGCGAATTGCTCCTCTCGCTGATTCTACCCAATCGCCCCAGATCTGCAGGTCAATGGAGTCTGAAGAAGGTCTACCTGGCCCCCGGTGTACGAGCTGAGAAATTCCCCCCAGCTTCGCAATATGCTTCGATATACGCCCATCCACCGCGTAGCCCAGCAGCTCGAAAGCATCAACGAGGTTGCTCTTCCCCGCTCCGTTCGCGCCAATGAGCAGAGTGATCGGGCCGGAAAGATCAAGGGTAAGGGATTCAATCGAACGAAAGCCTTGAATGCTTATAGAGCGCAGAGGCGTCGTCATCAGTCTGTCCCCGACCGTTCAGTAGAAGGTTCAAAATTGCTGTCGATGTGGCTTCCGGAGAAGAACTCGGGGTCGATTGCTCGCATCGACAACCGCCTCAGCCCTTGATCGCGATGTTCACGAGCTTCGGCGCCCGCACGATGACCTTCACGATCTCGCGCTCGCCGATGTACCGCTGCACGTTCGCCGACGCACGCGCGAGCTGCTCGAGCTCGTCCGCCTCGATCGACTTCGACACCTCGAACGAGTCCCGGACCTTGCCGTTGACCTGCACGACCGCCGTCAGGGTGTCCTGCACGAGCAGCGTCGGGTCGGCCTTCCGCCAGCCGTACGTGGCGACGGTGGCCTCGTAGCCCAGCTTCTCCCACATCTCCTCGCCGGTGTACGGCGCGAACACGGCGAGGGCCAGTGCGACGGTCTCGGCGGCCTCGCGCACGGCGGGGTCACCGGCGCCGGGGCCGCTGTCGATGGCCTTGCGGGTGACGTTCACCAGGTCCATGAGCCGCGCGATCACGACGTTGAACTTGAACGACTCCATGAGGCCGGGGGCGTCCGCCAGGAAGCGGTGCGTAACCTGCCGGAGTGCACGGTCGCCGTCGGCCCACACGGCGTCGGGCGACGACGTGACGTCGGTCGCCAGGCGGTAGGCACGGGCGAGGAAGCGCGCGGACGCCGACGGAGAGACGTCCTCCCAGTTGATGTCGTCCTCCGGCGGGCCGGCGAAGCCCATCACCAGGCGGATCGCGTCGACACCGTTCGCGTCGAGCTCGTCGCCGAGCGAGACGCCGCCCTTCGACTTCGACATCTTCGAGCCGCCGGACAGCACCATGCCCTGGTTGAGGAGCGCCGAGAACGGCTCGGTGAAGTCGAGGTAGCCGAGGTCGAACAGGACCTTCGTGACGAAGCGGGCGTACAGCAGGTGCAGGATCGCGTGCTCGATGCCGCCGATGTACTGGTCGACCGGAGCCCACTTGCGCGCGATGGCCGGGTCGAACGCCTGCGTGTCGTCGTTCGCGGCCAGGAAGCGCAGGAAGTACCACGACGAGTCGACGAACGTGTCCATCGTGTCGGTGTCGCGCAGCGCCGGCGAGCCGTCCACCGGGTTCGGCACGTTCACCCAGTCCGTGGCGCCGCCGAGGGGCGAGGTGCCCTTCGGCTTGAGGTCGAGGCCCTCGGTCGACGGCAGTCGCACCGGCAGCTGGTCGAACGGCACCGGGTGCTCGGTGCCGTCGGCGCCGTGGATGATCGGGATCGGGGTGCCCCAGAAGCGCTGCCGCGAGATGAGCCAGTCGCGCAGGCGGTAGGTCTTCGCGGCACGACCGGTGCCGCGCTCCTCGAGCAGGCCGATCGCCGCGGTGATCGCGTGCTGCTTCGACATGCCGTCGAGCGGGCCGGAGTTGATCATCCGTCCCTGGCCGGTCAGCGCCTCGCCGGTGGAGACGGGGTCGAGGGCGGGCAGGTCCTCGAGCGTCGCGCCCTCGGGGATCACCGGGATCGCGCCGGTGACGGCGGCGTTGGTGTCGACGACGACCTTGACGGGCAGGTCGAACGCCCGCGCGAAGTCGAGGTCGCGCTGGTCGTGCGCCGGGACGGCCATGACCGCACCGTGGCCGTAGTCGGCGAGCACGTAGTCGGCGGCCCAGATCGGCAGACGCTCGCCCGTCAGCGGGTGGATCGCGAAGCGGCCGAGCGGGACGCCCGTCTTCGGACGGTCGGCGTTCTGCCGGTCGATCTCGGAGGTCTTCTGCGTCGCCGTCAGGTACTCGTCGAACGCCTCGCGCACCGCGGGCTCGGCCGAGGAGACCAGCGACGCCGCCAGGTCGGAGTCCGGCGCCACGACCAGGAACGTCACGCCGTGGATCGTGTCCGGGCGCGTGGTGAAGACGGTGACGGGCTCGTCGCGACCCTCGATGACGAAGTCGACGTCGGCACCGACCGACCGGCCGATCCAGTTGCGCTGCTGGGCGATGACCTTCGCCGGCCAGCGGCCCTCGAGCTGGTTGAGGTCGTCGAGCAGGCGGTCGGCGTACTTCGTGATCGCGAAGTACCACTGCGTCAGCTTCTTCTTGACGACGACGGCGCCGGAGCGGTCCGAGGTGCCGTCGGGCAGCACCTGCTCGTTCGCGAGCACGGTCTGGTCCACCGGGTCCCAGTTGACCCAGCTGTCCTTCCGGTATGCCAGGCCCTTCTCGTACATCTTGAGGAACAGCCACTGGTTCCACTTGTAGTACTCGGGGTCCGAGGTGTGGATCTCGGTCGTCCAGTCGAAGGACGGCGCGTAGCGCTTGAACGACGCCTTCTGCTGCTCGATGTTCGCGTAGGTCCACTCACGCGGGTCGACCCCGCGCTTGATGGCGGCGTTCTCGGCGGGCAGCCCGAACGAGTCCCAGCCGATCGGGTGCAGCACGTTGAAGCCCTGCTGCCGCCAGTAGCGCGCCACGAAGTCGCCCAGCGCCCAGTTCTCGGCGTGGCCCATGTGCAGGTCGCCGGACGGGTACGGGAACATCTCGAGGATGTACTTGCGCGGGCGGCTGTCGTCGAGGTCGGTGGTGAAGAGTCCGAGCTCCTCCCACCGCGGCTGCCACTTCTCCTGGATGCGCCGGAAGTCGTAGGCGTCGGGGTCGACGGGTGCCTGCTCGGTGGGGTGCTCGGTGGTCACGGTCACCCAGCGTACAAGGCCTGGAGGCACGGCTCGGCCCCGCCCCGCACCGTCGCTCCCGCCACCGGGTCACGCCCACCCCGGACCGCGGGCCACATCCGTCACGACGCCCGTCCGGCCCCGCCTCCGGCCCGCGGCTCACGCCGAGACGAGCCGCCCGTCCCGCATCCGCAGCGTCCGGTCCACGAGGTCGGCCGGCACCGGTACGTGCGACACGACGAGCACCGTCCGTCCGGCCGACCGCGCCGCCCCGACGAGGTCGCGCAGCACGGCGTCGCCGAGGTCCGGGTCGACGTCCGCGGTCGGCTCGTCGAGCACGAGCACCGGGAACGCGTGGAGCAACGCCCGCGCCAGGGCGAGCCGGTGCGCCTGGCCGCCGGACAGCAGCGTGCCGCGCTCCCCCGCGGGTGCGTCGAGTCCGCCGCGTCGGGCGAGCCAGCCGCCCAGGCCGACCCGTTCGAGGGCGTCGACGAGCTCGGCGTCGGTCGCGGTGTCGCGGGCGAAGAGCAGGTTCTGCCGCACGGTCTGGTCGAACACGAACGGGTCCTGCTCGACGAGTCCGACCCGGGCGCGCACGGCGTCCGGGTGCAGCCGTCGCGCCTCGACGCCGTCGAGCGTGTACGAGCCCTCGTGGTCGACGAACCGGACCAGGGCGTCGACGAGCGTGGACTTCCCCGCGCCGCTCGGCCCCGTGAGGACGACGACCTCGCCGGGTCGCAGGTCGAGGTCGACCCGGTCGACCGCGGGTGTCCCGGCGCCGGGCCACCGGACGGTGAGGTCGCGGAGGGCCACGGTCACCGGCCCGTCGACGGCGAGCTCATCGGCGGTCGCGGGCTCGTCCGGCTCGGGGACGATCCCGGCCGGCACCGCTGCCGGGACGACCTGCTCCACCCGCTCGGCGGCGGCCCGGACCCGACGGAGCGTCAGGACGGCGAGCGGCACACCGCCGACGACCTCGAACAGGGCCAGCGGCACGAACACCGCGAGCGCCCACAGCGGTCCGTCCAGCGCACCACGGACGACGGCGGGTGCGCCGACGGCAAGGACGCCGACGACCGCGCCGCCGCCGAGCAGCCCGACGAGCGCCCCGACGAGCGACTCGACGGTCGCGCGACGCCGCACCGCCCGCGTGACCCGGTCGTCGAGCGCCGCGATCGTCGCGAGCCGGTCCGGCAGCGTGCCGTACGCGGCGAAGACGTCGAGCGTGCGCACGGTGTCGAGCACCAGGTCCGCGACCCGGCCGCGCTCCGCGGCGGTCTCGCGGTCGGACCGCCGGGCGACCGCGAGCGTCACGACCGTCCCGAGCACCGCAGCGGCACCGAGGGCGAGGAGCAGCACGAGCGCGGCCGGCCACCAGACGAGCGCGACGGCGACCACGGACAGCACCGCGACGACCCCCGCCGACACCAGCGGCCCGACGACGCGGATCGGCAGGTCCTGCAGGCGGTCGGTGTCGGTCACGAGCCGCGTGAGCAGGTCGCCGCGACCGGTGCGGCCGAGCCCGGCCGGGGCGATCGACGCGAGCCGGCGGTACATCTCCGTCCGGACGACGGCGAGCTGCCGGAAGGACGCGTCGTGCCCGGCGAGCCGGTCGACGTAGCGCAGGGCGGCCCGACCGAGGGCGAACGCCCGGACGCCGACCATCACGAGCGTCAGGTACAGGATGGGCGGCTGCTCGGCCGCTCGCGTGATCAGGTAGCCGCTCGCCGCGAGGAGCGCGACCGCGCAGAGCGCGCTGGTCGTGCCGGCGGCGACCGCCTTCGCCCAACCCGCACCGTGCGGCAGGGCGAGCCGCAGGACCGACGTGCGCCGTGCCTCCCGGCTCATGCCCGCACCGCCCGTCGGGCCGTCACGCTCGTCGCGCCGTCCGCGTGCAGGTCGACGCGCACGTCGGCCGCGTCGAGCACGGCCGGGCGGTGGCTGGCGACCACGACGACCGCGCCGTCGTCCGCGAGGGCGCGCAGGGCGCGCACGACGGTCTGCTCGGCCTCGGCGTCGAGGGCCGACGTCGGTTCGTCGAGCAGGACGAGCGGTGTCCGCTCGCGCCGGGCGCGGTACAGCGCGCGGGCCACCGCGACCCGCTGCGCCTGGCCGCCGGAGAGGCCGGCTCCGCCGGGTCCGACCGGGAGGCCCGGGTCGAGTCCCAGCCCCGCGTCGCCAAGGGCGCGCCGCACGTCGGCCGTGTCGGGTCGGGAGTGCAGGGCGACGTTCTCGGCGACCGTGCCGCGGACGAGGCGCGGCCGCTGGTCGGCCCACGTGGTGCGCTCGGCGACCGACCGCGTCGCCGGGTCCGCCCGGCCGGTCCCGGACGGGACGGTGACCGTGCCGTCGTGCGGGAGGACGCCGCGGATCGCGGCGATGAGGCTCGACTTGCCGGAGCCGCTCGGGCCGGCCAGCGCGACGACCGTGCCGGGGGCGGCGCGCACGTCGAGCGGGCCGATGACGGTGTCGGGGCGGGTGACCGTGAGGCCGGTGAGGACCAGGTCGGTCCCGGGGTCCGTCGGTCCGTCGTGCCCGGATGCGCGCGGGACGACGCGGTGGTCGCCTGCGGGGTCGTCTCCTGCGCGGTCGTGTCCAGCGCGGTCGTCGAGCACGTCGAGGACGGCCGCGGACGCCTCGACGCCGTCCTGGGCGGCGTGGAAGTCGGCGCCGACCTGCCGGATCGGCGCGAAGGCCTCCGGCGCGAGGACGAGCACGAACATCGCGGCACCGAGGCCGAGCGAGCCGTCGACGAGCCGGACGCCGATCGACACCGCGACGAGCGCGACGGACAGGCTCGCGGCGAGCTCGAGCGCGAAGCCGCTGACGAACGACAGCCGCAGCACGCCGAGGGTGCCGCGACGGTACTCGTCGGTGACGTCGCCGATCCGGCCGACCTGGCGGCGGGCGCGGCCGAACACCTTGAGCGTCGCCAGGCCCTCGACGGCCTCGGTGAACGCGCTCCCGAGACGGGCGAGGGCATCGGCCTGCCGGCGCTGCAGCGACTGGGTCGCGAGCCCGATGAGCACCATGAACACCGGGATCACCGGCATCGCGAGCACGATGACGACCGCACTCGTCAGGTCTCCGGCCCCGATCGCGAGCAGCAGGACCGGGGTCGCCACGGCGGTGAGGGCGAGCTGCGGCAGGAACCGGCCGAAGTACGCGTCGAGCGCGTCGAGCCCGGGGCCGAGGGTGGTCGCGAACGCGGCGCTCGAACGGCCCTGCAGCCACGCCGGTCCGCGCTCCGCCGCACGCGCCAGGACGGTGGCCCGGAGCTCGCTCTTCACCCGAGCACCCGCCCGGGCAGCGAGGTCATCGGTCGCCCACGCGGCGACGGCCCGCACGACGAAGGCCGCGCCGAGCAGGGCGAGCGTCGGGGTGAGCGCGGCGGGGACGACGCGGTCGCGCACCCCGTCGACGCCGAGGATGACGGCGGTGGCGATGCCCCAGGCGATCGCGACGGTGGCGAGCGTCCGGACCAGGCCGGTGGCCGCCGACGCCGCGACGGCCCCGCGCGCCGTGCGCGACAGGCGGAGCAGTCGGGGGTCGAGCGGCTTCACGGCGGTGTCCTCCTAGTGCGCGGCCTGCGCGATGTGGGCCCGGGAGACCCGCTTGCGGAACACCCAGTACGTCCAGGCCTGGTAGGCGAGCACGAGCGGCACGAAGATCAGCGCCACCCAGCTCATCACCGTCAACGTGTAGGTCCCGCTCGCGGCGTTGACGACGTTCAGGCTGTTCGCCGGGTCGTTCGACGCGGGCATGACGTCCGGGAAGATCGCGGTGAACATCGCCAGGACGACCGCGGCGATCGTGACGGCCATGAGCGCGAACGCCCGGCCCTCCTTCCCCCACGCCGAGCAGAGCACCGCGAGCACGAGGGCCAGCGCCGCGACGACCGAGAGCACGAGGCTCGCCGGGGTCGCGCGGACGAACGCCATCGCGACGAGGAACGCCGCGGCGACGACGATCGTCAGCACACCCGCCCGCGTCGCGAGGCGCTTCGCCCGCTCGCGGATCTCGCCCTCGGTCTTCAGCGCGACGAACACCACGCCGTGTGTGAAGAACACGAGCAGGGTCGCGAGCCCGGTCAGGAGCGCGAAGGGGTTGAGCAGGTCGAGGAAGGTGCCGGTGTAGTTGTGCCCGGCGTCCATCGGGATGCCCCGGACGACGTTGCCGAACGCGACACCCCACAGGAACGACGGGACCGCGCTGCCGACGACGATCATCAGGTCGAACCGGCGCTTCCACGCCAGGTGCTTCTCCTGGTGCCGGTACTCGAACGAGACCCCGCGGGCGATGAGCGCCGCGAGGATGAGCAGCAGCGCCAGGTAGAACCCGGAGAACATCGTCGCGTACCACTCGGGGAACGCCGCGAACAGGCACGCCCCCGCGACGATGACCCACGTCTCGTTGAGGTCCCAGACCGGGCCGATCGTGTTGATGAGCACGCGACGGTCGGTGTCGTCCCTGCCGAGGAACGGCAGCGACATCCCGACGCCGAAGTCGAACCCGTCGAGCACGAAGTACCCGACGAAGAACAGACCGACGATCGCGAACCAGAGAACGGGGAGGTCCATGCTCAGACAGTTTCCATTTCTAGTAGACCGTCACTTCGTGCTTGACCGCGCCGGTCTCCTCGTCGACCTCCGCCGGGGCGGCGGGGCCCTCCTGCGCGACCTTCTTGATGAGGCGGAACTCGACGACCGCGAGCGCGCCGTAGATGAGTGTGAACACGACGAGCGAGATGAGGACCTCGACCCCGGTCACGTTCGGGGAGACCCCGTCGGCGGTCTTGAGCAACCCGAACACGAGCCACGGCTGGCGGCCCATCTCGGTGAAGACCCAGCCCATGATCATCGCGGCCATCGGCAGCGGCACCGACCAGGTCGCCACGCGCCACACCCACCGCTGCGTCGGGAACCGACCCTTGCGGGTCAGCCAGAGCCCGACCAGGGACACGAGCACCGCGCCGACACCGAGCGCGATCATCCACCGGAACGACCAGTAGGTCACCCAGATGATCGGCTTGTAGTCGCCGGGGCCGTACACCTGCGAGTACTGCGCCTGCAGGTCGTTGATGCCCTCGACCGTGCCGGTGAACGTGTGGGTCGACAGGAACGACAGCAGGTACGGGATGCGGATCGAGAACAGCTCGTGCACGCCGTCCGGCGTCCCCAGCGTGAAGATCGAGAAGGAGGCGTCCTTGCCGGTCGAGGTGTTGTAGAGCGCCTCGGCCGCTGCCATCTTCATCGGCTGCGTGTCGACCATCGTGAGCCCGAGCTGGTCGCCCGACAGCACCGTGAGCGCACCCGACGCGAGCATCGTCCACATGCCGAACTTCAGCGCCGGCAGCATGGTCTCGAGGTGCTGGTTCCGCGCCAGGTGGTACGCCGCCACCGCGACGATGACCGAGGCCGCGACCATGAACGCGCCGAACAGCGTGTGCGGGAAGGCGGCGAGGGCGACCTTGTTCGTCAGGACGGCCCAGATGTCGGTGAGCTCCGCGCGACCCTTGGCCTCGTTGATCGCGAAGCCGACCGGGTGCTGCATGAACGCGTTCGCCGCGAGGATGAAGTACGCGGACAGCATCGTGCCGACGCTGACGCACCAGATGCTCGCCAGGTGCACGGCCTTCGGCAGGCGGTCCCACCCGAAGATCCAGATGCCGATGAACGCGGCCTCGAAGAAGAACGCCAGGATGCCCTCGAGGGCGAGCGGGGCGCCGAAGACGTCACCGACGAACCGAGAGTAGTTCGACCAGTTCATGCCGAACTGGAACTCCTGCACGATGCCCGTGACGACACCCATCGCGAAGTTGATGAGGAAGATCCGCCCGAAGAACCGCGTGAGCTGCAGGTAGTGCGCCCGGCCGGTGCGGACCCAGGCGGACTGGAACACGGCCACGACGAGGGCCATGCCGATCGTCAGCGGGACGAAGAGGAAGTGGTAGATCGTCGTCAGGCCGAACTGCCACCGCGACAGGATCAGGGGGTCGAGGATGTCGTTCATGCGGCGCGTCCATGCCGGGTCGCCGCGCGCTGGTGCTGCACGTCAGTTGCTTCCTGTGGAAGGGGGACTTCTGCTGTCACTGGCCGTTGGGACACCTTCACGCTACCGGCGGGACACCTGCTTCGACAAGTTGTAGAGGGTAGAACTGCACGAACGTGCAGGGCCTGTGATCGGCACAACCGTGCGGAACATCGGTGCTGGACGGACCCCTCCCGGAACGACGACAGGCGCCGGGCTCGATGCCCGACGCCTGTCGTCTCCTGACGCTGTGGAACCCCTACAGGAGGCCCTTCGAGGAGAGGAAGTCCTTCGCGATCTGCGACGCCTTCTCCTTGTCGACGGTGCTCTTCGAGTTGACCTCGATGAGCGCGGCCTCGGTGAGCACCTTGTTCACCTTGTCGATGTCCGCCGCGGCCTTGTCGTCGACCTTCTTCGAGACGACCGGGATGACGTTCTGCGGCAGGATCAGGTTCTCCGGGTCCTTGAGCGAGACGAGGTCGTTCGCCTTGATGCTCGGGTCCGCGGTGTAGATGTCGGCGAGCTGGACGGTGCCGTCCTTGAGCGCCTTGACGGTCAGGGCTCCGCCGGAGTCCTCGATCGCCTTGAAGTCGACGTCCACGCCGTAGACCGACTTCAGGCCGTCGGGGCCGTACGGGCGGGTCTGGAACTCGGAGTTCGCGCCGACGGTGAGCTTCTCGCTGACGTTCTTCAGGTCGGCCAGGCTCGTGACGTCGTTCTTCTCGGAGAACTCCTTGGTCACGGTGTAGCTGTCCTGGTCGGTGGCCTCGGCCGCGTCGAGGACCCGCAGGCCGGACGGGAGCGCCTTGGACAGGCCCTCGTCGATCTGGCTGGCGGTCTTCGCCGTCGACTCCTTGTCGAAGTACTGCAGCAGGTTGCCGCTGTACTCGGGCATGACGTCGATCGCGCCCTTCTCGAGCTGCGGGATGTAGATCTCACGCTGACCGATGTTGAAGTTCCGCTTCACCGTGAAGCCGTCCTTCTCGAGGACCTGCGCGTACATCTCGGCGATGATCTCGTTCGAGTAGTACTGCTGCGAACCGATGACGATGGTCTTCGAGTCGCTCGACGCACTCGAGCCGCTGTCGAGCGGGTTGCTCGACGCGCAGCCGGTCAGGGCGGCGGCGACGCCCAGTGCCAGCGCTGCTGCGACGCCGGCACGGATCTTTGCTGTGATCACGATGGATTTCCTTCCGGGATGGGATTGCGGGAGCGCTCGCGCGACCCCTGGCGCCGCCGGGCCGACGGGTCGACGGTGCCCTTCGGCACCGCCGCCCGCTGGAGAGCGGCGAACACGATCTCGAACGCGATCGCGAGGGCGATCACGAGGATGGAGGCGCCGAGCATCTCGGCGTAGTCCTGGGTCTTGAGCCCGAGGAAGAAGTAGCCGCCCAGACCACCGGCGCCGACGTACGCGGCGAGCGTGGCGGTCGCGACGACCTGCAGGACCGCGGCGCGGAGGCCGCCGATCAGGAGCGGCAGCCCGAGCGGGATCTCGACCTTCCACAGGACCTGCCACCCGGTCATCCCCTGCGCCTTCGCCGCGTCGACCGTCACCGGGTCCACCGACTCGATGCCCGAGTAGGCGCCGGCGAGCACCGACGGGATCGCCAGGATGACGAGGGCCAGGAGCGGCGCTTGCAGGCCGATGCCGAGAAAGAGTCCGAACAGCGAGAGCACGCCGAGCGTGGGCAGTGCCCGGATGCCGCCGGACAGCGCGATGGAGAACCCGCGGGCTCGTCCGGTGTGACCGATCGCGTACCCGATCGGGACGGCGACGACCGCGGCGATGAGCACGGCGAGCAGCGTGATCCAGACGTGCTCCCACACCCGCCCCGGGATGGCGTTGAAGCCCGTGTAGTTCTGCGGGTCGAAGACCCACCCGAACGCCTGCGCGATGATCACGACGCCACCTCCGCCCGCTGCAGCACACGCCGGACCGCACGGCGGCTCCGGGGTGCACGACGGGTCCACGGCATGACCAGCCGGCCGAGCAGCACCAGCAGCCCGTCGAGCGCGAAGGCCAGGACGAGCACCATCACGATGCCCGACAGGATCTCCTCGTAGATACCGCGACCGAGGCCGTCCGTGAAGAGCGACCCGAGGCTCTGGATGCCGAGCACCGCACCGACGGTCGTGAGCGAGATCGTCGACACCGCCACGACCCGCAGCCCCGCGAGCAGGACGGGCCCGGCGAGCGGCAGCTCCACGCGGAAGAAGCGCTGCAGGCCCGAGTACCCCATGGCGGTCGCCGCGGCCTTCGTCCCGGCGTCGACCGAGGTGAGCGCGTCGACGGTCGAGCGCACCATGAGCGCGAGGCCGTAGAGCGTCAGGCTGATGATGAGGTTGACCGGGTCCTGCAGCCCCGTGCCGATGACGGCGGGCAGGGCGACGAAGAGCGCGAGGGACGGGATCGCGTAGAGGAGCCCGGCGACGGTCACGATGCCGGTGCCGACACCTGCGGCGACGCGGGAGCCACCGGGACGCTGCAGCCGGACGACGAGCCAGCCGATCGGGATCGACAGCAGGAACGCGATGAAGATCGGTGGGATCGCGATCGCGAGGTGCGCGAGCGTGGCGTCACTGATCGTGTCGAGGTTCGACAGGACCCACTTCACCGGGGTCCCCCACCCTGCGCCGGAGCACCCGGGGCGGTGTCACGCGCCCCGGCCTCCGCACCCTGCGGCACGGCGGCTGCCGCGTCCACCACCGTCACCGGACCGGTGAGCACGCCGGCCGCGCGGCCGTCGCCGTCCACCACGATCGGCCCGGTCGGGGTCTGCTCCACCCGCAGCGCCCGCCGACCACGGCCGACGCCGATGAAGTTCGCCACGAACTCGTCCGCCGGCTCGGCGAGGATCTCGGCCGGGGTCCCGAGCTGGGCGATCTCGCCGCCCTTCTTGAGGATGACGACCTGGTCGCCGAGTTTGAAGGCCTCGTCGATGTCGTGCGTGACGAAGACCACCGTCTTGCCGAGCTCGCGCTGCAGCCGGATGAGCTCGTCCTGCAGGTCGTTGCGGACGAGCGGGTCGACGGCGCCGAACGGCTCGTCCATGAGCAGGACGTTCGGGTCCACCGCGAGGCCACGGGCCACACCGACGCGCTGCTGCTGGCCGCCGGAGAGCTGCGACGGGTACCGGTCCGCGAAGGCCCGGTCGAGCCCGACGGTGTCCATGAGCTCGAGCGCGCGCGCCCGGGCCTCGCCCTTCGAGACACCGGTCAGGAGCGGGACGGTCGCGATGTTGTCGACGACCTTCCGGTGCGGCAGGAGCCCGGCGTTCTGCATCACGTACCCGATGCGCCGCCGGAGCTGCACGGGGTCGACACCTGCGACGTCCTCGTCGTCGATCGACACGGTGCCCGAGCTCGGGTCGACCATGCGGTTGATCATGCGGAGGAGGGTGGTCTTGCCGCAGCCGCTGGACCCGACGAAGACCGTCGTGGTGCGGGAGGGGATGACGAGGCTGAAGTCGTCGACCGCCGTCGTACCGTCCGGGTACGTCTTGCGCACCGAGCGGAACTCGATCATGTGGGTGCCCTTCTGTCCGGAGGTAGCCCGACTCCGACCGAGCGTACACACGCGGTCATCGTCCGGTCCGCGTGGTGACGGCCCATGACGGCTCGCGGACAACGCTCCCCCCGACTGCGCGGTCCCGATCGCGACGACGCCCGCGACTCCTCTTCGGAGCGCGGGCGTCGGCAGGTGGGTCGGCCGGTCGGCCGGGCGGGTCGCGCCCGGCGGCGGGGCCGGGATCCGATCAGGAGGCGGCGGCCACCGCTTCGAGGTGCGCCCGGCTCATCGTGCGGTACTCCTCGATCAGCGCGGTGTCGGGCTCCGCCCGGTCACGCACGGCGCGCGCGATGACGGCGTGCGCGGACTCCGCGAGGACGACCCACGTGCGCTCGACGCGCTCCCCCGTCGGGAAGTCGAACCGGTCGTGCAGGACCTGCGCGACGGCCGCCCCCAGCGCGGCCATCCGGTCCTCGGCGTCCCCGGTCCCGGTGTCCGCGGGGTCCCCGAAGCGGATCGCCCGGAAGCCCGGCTCGGTGCGGTACATCTCGACGGTCGCGTCGATGAGTGCGTCGCAGGCGTCCTGCCAGGTCGTCGCGTCGCTCTCGTCGAGCGCCGTGAGGAACCGCTCGGCGAGCCGCTGCGTGCTCCGGATCGCGAGGGCCTCGACCACGGCGATGCGGTCCGGGAAGTACCGGTAGACCGTGCCGATGGACGCACCGGCGCGCTCCGCGACCATGGCGGTCGTCAGGCGCTCGAAGCCGATCTCGTCGATGACGGCCGCAGCAGCGTCGAGGAGTCCCGCGAGGCGCGCCGAACTGCGGGCTTGGACCGGCTCGTTCCTGAGCAGTGATGATCCCCCCGGCAGTGCGTTCGATACCTCGGTGACGAGCACGTGTTCTCCTCTTGCGCCCGGACGGACGCGGTCATGTGGGATGTGACGGGGCAACTCTCGCAGAGACCGGCTGGAACATCGCTGCGACTCACCACAGCCTCCGACAGCGTGGGATAGTGGACGAATGCCCGACTGGACGCCCCACGAGCCGTCGTTGGCCGAGCCGATCCTGCACCGAGCCGCCCGCATCGAGGACGCCGTGCAGGAGTTCCGGGAGCACCGTGCCCGTCGTCGTGGGCTCGTGCCGACCGTGATCCCGTACACCGGGTACGGCGCTCCGGGCTGGATCCGCGTGCTCTGCCGCGTCCTGCTCACCCGGCGCGGGCTCGCCTCGGACGCCTCGTACTACGGCGTGCGCGGGTGGAAGAGCTTCACGAGCGTCGCCGTCGACGACGCCGAGGTCACGGTGACCGCGGGTGGCACGACCCACGTGGTGCAGTCCGACCGCGGCGGCGTCGTCGACGTGAAGGTCCCGATCGACCTCGAACCGGGGTGGCAGACCGTGCGGCTTTCGGCCGGTGGGATGCGCGACGTCGAGGCGGACGTGTTCATCGTCGACCCGGCGACGCGCTTCGGGCTCCTCTCCGACATCGACGACACCGTGATGGTGACCTCGCTCCCCCGCCCGATGCTCGCCGCGTGGAACTCCTTCGTGCTCACCGAGCACGCCCGCCGCCCGGTGCCGGGGATGTCCGTGCTCTACGAGCGCATCCTCGCGCAGCACCCCGGTGCCCCCACCGTCTACCTGTCGACCGGGGCGTGGAACGTCGCGCCG
Organism: Curtobacterium sp. Csp1; assembly: GCF_013347185.1. Lineage (NCBI taxonomy): Bacteria > Bacillati > Actinomycetota > Actinomycetes > Micrococcales > Microbacteriaceae > Curtobacterium > Curtobacterium sp. Csp1. The sequence continues at coordinate 3,259,118 of NZ_CP054594.1, read as the reverse complement.
ACCCTGCAGCGCTTCCTGACCCGCAACATGTACCCGAACGGCACGATGCTGCTCACCGACTGGGGTCCCACCCACGACCGCTTCTTCCGCAGCGGTCAGCAGCACAAGCGCGACAACCTCCGCCGCCTGGCCCGGGACTTCCCCGACGTGCAGTGGCTGCTGGTCGGTGACGACGGGCAGCACGACGAGACGCTCTACGGCGACTTCGCCCGCGAGCACCCGGACAACGTCGCCGGCGTGGCGATCCGGCAGCTCTCCACGAGCGAGGCCGTGCTCGCCGGTGGCCGCTCCCGTGCGCAGGAGCGCTCCCGCGACTCGGCGGCCCCGTGGGTCTACGCGCCGGACGGCGCCGGGCTCTGGACCGAGCTCGCCCGGGTGGGCGTCGCCGACGCGGACCCGCAGGCTCCCCTGCCCGGCGCCTGAGCCCGGCGCCCGGGCCCGGCGCCCGGGCCCGGCGCCCGGGCCCGGCGCCTGAGCGCTCCTTCAGCGCTCCTCCCGTCGCGGACTGGTGGCGGTGGTTCGATGAGGGCATGAGCACCGCGACGCCGCGCAATCGCATCGAGGACCACGCCCTGATCGGCGACACCTACACCGCAGCCCTCGTCGGCCGCGACGGGACGATCGACTGGGCGTGCCTGCCCCGCTTCGACAGTCCGTCCACGTTCGCGTCGCTCCTGGGGACCGAGGACCACGGGCACTGGACGCTGCGACCGAGCGATCCGCACGCGACCGCGGTCCGACACCACCACCGCGACACGCTCGTGCTCTCGACCGTGTGGACCACGGCGACGGGTGTCGTCGAGGTCACCGAGTTCATGCCCGTCGGGTCCCACCGGGCCGCGATCGTCCGCCGGGTCCGCGGTCTGCAGGGATCGGTCGAGGTCGAACAGACCCTCCGGATCCGCTTCGACTACGCGCGTGCGCTGCCCTGGGTCCGGCAGATCGGCGGCGACGAGGACCCCGCCCTCCTGGCGACCGCCGGCCCGGGGTCGGTCGTCGTCCGCGGCGTCCGGTTCCGTGCGGACGACCACCGGCACACGAACACGACCACCGTGCGTGACGGCGACGTCCTCGACACCGTCCTGACCTGGTACCCGTCCCACCGCGAGCCACCGGCGCCGCTCGACGTGGACGCGGCCCTGCACCGGACCGAGCACTGGTGGCGGGACTGGATGGCGACCGCGCACACCGAGGGGAAGTACGCCGAAGCGAGCCGACGCTCCCTGCTGCTCCTGCGCGCGATGACCCACGGCGAGACCGGCGGCGTCGTGGCGGCCGCGACCACGAGCCTCCCGGAGGACCCCGGCGGAGAACGCAACTGGGACTACCGCTACGTGTGGTTGCGCGACGCGTCGCTCGCTCTGGCGTCCCTGATCGCCCACGGGTACCGCGACGAGGCCGCGCACTGGCGCGGCTGGCTGCTCCGCGCGATCGCCGGGGACCCCGCCGACGTCCAGATCATGTACGGCATCGCCGGGGAGCGCGAGCTGCCGGAGCGCACGCTCGAGGAGCTCCCCGGGTACCTCGACTCGACCCCGGTCCGGCTCGGCAACGGCGCCTCGACCCAGTACCAGGGCGACGTCTTCGGCGAGGTCCTCGCCGCGCTCCACGACGCCCGCGAGCTCGGCGTCGAGGAGAACGCGGACTCCTGGGCGCTGCAGCGTGCCCTGCTCGGCTACGTCGAGGAGCACTGGCAGGAGCCCGACAACGGGATCTGGGAGATGCGCGGTCCGCGACGGCACTTCACGCACTCGCGGGCGATGATCTGGGCCGCGTTCGACCGGGGCGTCGCGGCCGTCGAGGAGTTCGGGCTCGAGGGTCCCGTCGACCGCTGGCGGACGCTCCGCGACCAGGTCCGCGCCGAGATCGAGGAGCACGGCTGGAACGCCGACCGCGGCGCCTTCCGCCAGCACTACGACACCGACGAGGTCGACGCGAGCCTGCTCGTCCTGCCCCAGATCGGGTTCTGCCGCGCCGACGACCCCCGGATGACGGGCACGGTCGCCGCGATCGAGCAGGACCTGCGCGTCGGTGACCACGGCCTCGTCCTGCGCTACCGGACGAGCGCCGGCTTCGACGGGCTCTCCGGCAGCGAGCACCCGTTCCTGGCGTGCTCGTTCTGGCTCGTCGAGCAGTACGCGGCCTCCGGTCGGGTCGACGACGCCGAGCGCCTGATGGACGTGCTCGTCGGGTACGCCAACGACGTCGGCATGCTCTCCGAGGAGATCGACGTCGCCACCGGGCACCACATCGGCAACACCCCGCAGGTGCTGTCCCACCTGACGCTCGTGTCCGCGGCGGACGCGATCGCGCGGGCCCGCGGCGAGGCGTCCGGGCACCGCACGCGGCTCGCCGTGCACGACGGCGGCACGCGTTCGTGGACGGGCGGCGGCCGCCGGGCCGGCTCGCCCTCCTGAGCCGGCGGATCCGCGCGTGTGATGCCGTTCCGCGCAAGGGGTGCCGATCCGCGCATGGTGTGCCGATCCGCGCACAGGATGCCGATCCGCGCGTGGGATGCCGTTCCTTCCGGCCTTCGATGCGCGAATCGGTCTCCCATGTCGGTCGCGATGGGCAGGAACGTCGCGGTCGTGCCGTGGGCGCGACCACATGACGGACGGGAGGCGCGGTGCCAGCTGGCACCGCGCCTCCCGTCCGTCAGGGGGTGACGTCCGTCAGGACGCTCGGTCCGTCAGGACGACGAGACCCACTCCGCCGGGCCGCGCGAGCCCGCGCGGTACTCCTCGAGCGGGACCGAACCGGACTTCCAGGCCTCGACGACCGGCTCCACGATCTCCCAGCAGCGCTCCGCGACGTCGCCGCGGATGGAGAGCAGCGGGTCGTCGTGGAAGATGCCGTTGAGGACCTCGCCGTAGGGGGTCAGCTCACCGTCGTCGAACGTCGACGAGAGCGTGACCTGCCCCATCTCGAACGGGTTGCCGCCGCCGTTCGCCGACACCGACAGCTCGATCTCGTCCGGGTTGAGGACGATGCGCAGCGTGTCCGCCTTCGGGCGACCGGACAGGCCGGAGGGCAGGCGCGTCACGGGCTTGAAGGTGATGAGGACCTCCTTGCGGCTGGCGCCGAGCGCCTTGCCGGAGCGGAGGGTGAACGGGACGCCCTTCCAGCGCGCCGTGTCGACCTCGACCTCGATCTCAGCCAGGGTCTCGGTGCCGCGCGACTTGTCGACGCCGTCCTCGTCCTGGTACGACGGCAGTTCCTTGCCGTCGATGGTGCCGGCCGTGTAGACGGCGCGGCGGGAGGCGATCGTCGCGTCGCCACCCTTGAGCTCGGTCGACCGGAGGACACGGGCCAGGGACGAGCGGAACTCGACCGCGTCGATGTCCGCCGGGGCGTCCATCGTCACGATGCCGAGGATCTGGAGCAGGTGCGACTGGATCATGTCGACCATCGCGCCGGCCTCGTCGTAGTACTGCGCGCGGTTCTCGAGACCGAGGGTCTCGTCGTAGAAGATGTCGACCTTCTCGATGTTGTCCGCGTTCCAGATCGGCTCGAACAGGCGGTTCGCGAAGCGCAGACCCATGATGTTCAGGACCGTGGTGCGACCGAGGAAGTGGTCGGTGCGGTGCACGCGCTCCTCGGGGACGAGCTTGAGTACCGTCTCGTTCAGGGCCTTCGCGCTGGCGACGTCGGTGCCGAACGGCTTCTCGAACGCCAGGGTCGTGCCCGCGGGGAGCTCGACCTCCTGCAGCGCCTCGCAGATGTCCGACGCGATCTGCGGCGGCAGCGCGAAGTACAGGATGGGCTCGGCGTCGGCCGCGGCCAGGAGTGCCTCGAGGTGCTTCGGGTCGGTCGGGTCGCCCTGGATGAACTGCGTCGACGCGAGGGTGGCGTCGACCTCCTCGCCCTTGACGTCCTGCGATGCGAAGGACTTCGTGACGACGTCCTTCCACTGGTCCTCGCTGCGGGCGCTGCGACCGGTACCGATGAGCTGGACGGGAACCGCTCGACCGCTCTGCAGGAACGTGCCGAGGCCCGGCAGCAGCAGGCGGGAGGCGAGGTCGCCCGTCGCGCCGAAGATGATGAGGGTGCGCTTGTCGGTCACCGGAGGTGAGTCCTTTCGCTGTGGTGGAGAGGGGTCCGCTCGAGGCCAAGCCGAGAGCGGGCCGGTTGATTCCCGTTCGGTACCGGTTCTGCGCGGATCGATGCGGGAGGTCGTGGGGGCACGTACGAGTCTGCTCGGACCAGCTTGCTCGCGTACGGCTGGCCCCGGACGCACTTCGGGCGGCACCGGTGGTGGTGCCGCCCGAAGGTGTCAGGTGCGGTGGGCCGCAGCCCGCCGGGACTCAGTGCCCGAAGTTGCCGCGGTAGTACTCGTAGACCCAGCCGACGAGCGTCACGGTGACGAGCGCGAGCCCGATCGGGACGATCCACAGGCCGGCGGCGAGACCGAGGAAGCAGACGGCGGTGGAGCCGGCCAGGAGGATCGGCCACCACGACCACGGGCTGAAGTGCCCGAGCTCGGCGTCGCCGTCCTCGATGTTGGCGTCGGCACGGTCCTCCGGGAGGACCCCGCCCTGCGACGACATCACCTTTCCGAGGTAGAACGCGATGAACGCGCTCATGATGCCGGTGAGGCCGATCGCGACCGTGCCCACCCACTCCGGGCGCCCGTAGTAGAGCATCGCCCAGATGGTGTACGCGGCGTCCGCGAGGATGAAGAACCCGAAGAGGATCCAGAACAGGTTGACGTTGGCGCGCATCGCCTTACTTCACCTCGCCCTTCGCGGCGTCGTAGGTCGGAGCGTCCGGTGCGTCCTTCGCAGGACCCACACCGATCGGCACACCCGCTTCGGGGTGGTTCAGGTCGAAGGCCGGGGACTCGGAACGGATCCGCGGGATCGACGTGAAGTTGTGCCGGGGCGGCGGGCAGCTGGTCGCCCACTCGAGCGAGCGGCCGTAGCCCCACGGGTCGTTCACGGCGACCTTCGGCGCGTTCCGGGCCGTGACGTAGACGTTGAAGATGAACGGCAGGAACGAGATCGCGAGGATCATCGAGCCGATCGTCGACAGCTGGTTCATCCAGGTGAACCCGTCGTTCGGCAGGTAGGTCGCGTAGCGACGCGGCATGCCGATGACGCCCAGCCAGTGCTGGATGAGGAACGTCGTGTGGAAGCCGATGAACAGGAGCCAGAAGTGGATCTTGCCGAGGCGCTCGTTGAGCATCTTGCCGGTCCACTTCGGCCACCAGAAGTAGAAGCCGGAGAACATCGCGAACACGACGGTGCCGAAGACCACGTAGTGGAAGTGCGCGACGACGAAGTACGAGTCGGACACGTGGAAGTCGAGCGGCGGCGACGCCAGGATCACACCGGTGAGACCACCGAACGTGAAGGTGATGAGGAAGCCGACGGCCCACAGGAGCGGCGTCTCGAACGTGACCGAACCGCGCCACATCGTGCCGACCCAGTTGAAGATCTTCACGCCGGTCGGGACCGCGATGAGCATCGTCATGAGCGAGAACCACGGGAGCAGGACGCCACCGGTGACGTACATGTGGTGCGCCCACACCGTGACCGAGAGGGCCGCGATGGAGATGGTCGCGTAGACGAGGGTCTTGTACCCGAAGATCGGCTTGCGGCTGAAGACCGGGAAGACCTCGGACACGATGCCGAAGAACGGCAGCGCGATGATGTACACCTCGGGGTGCCCGAAGAACCAGAACAGGTGCTGCCACAGCAGTGCCCCGCCGTTGGCCGGGTTGTAGATCTGGGCGTCGAACACACGGTCGAGACCGAGGCCGAACAGCGCGGCGGCGAGGACCGGGAAGGCCATCAGCACGAGCAGCGAGGTCACGAGGGTGCTCCACGTGAAGATCGACATGCGGAACATCGTCATGCCGGGGGCGCGCATCGTGATGATCGTCGTGATGAAGTTCACCGCGCCGAGGATCGTCGAGAAGCCCGTCATGCCGAGGCCGAAGACCCAGAGCGTGCCCCCGAGACCCGGTGTGAACGTCGTGTCACTCAGTGGCGCGTAGGCGAACCACCCGAAGGACGCGGCGCCCTGCGGGGTGAGGAAGCCACCGACCGCGATGAGCGAGCCGAACAGGTACAGCCAGAAGGCGAACCCGTTCAGACGCGGGAAGGCGACGTCCGGCGCACCGATCTGCAGCGGCATGATCGCGTTCGCGAAGCCCGAGAAGAGCGGCGTCGCGAACATCAGCAGCATGATCGTGCCGTGCATCGTGAAGAGCTGGTTGTACTGCTCCTTCGTCGCGACCACGTGCAGGCCGGGCTCGAAGAGCTGGGCACGGATGACCAGCGCCATCACACCCGCGAGCAGGAAGAAGACGAACGAGGCGATCAGGTACATGTACCCGATGGTCTTGTGGTCGGTGGAGGTGATCCACCGGACGATGATGTTGCCCTTCCGCCCGACCTTCGACGCCTGGAAGTCCGGCGTCGAGGGCCTGGTCGGCTGGCCGACGAGTGACGTTGTCATCAGACGAGCCCCTACTTGTTCTCGCTCGACGCCTCGACCGGCGCCTTGTTGTTCGGTTCGTTCGTGTTGGTGTCGTACTCGTTGCCGAGCAGACCGACCTTGCCCTGCTCGCGCAGCGTGTCGAGGTACTTCTCGTAGTCCGAGTCGGACACGACCTTGACCTGGAAGAGCATCAGCGAGTGGTACTCACCGCAGAGCTCCGCGCACTTGCCCTGGTACGTGCCGATCTTCTGCGGGATGAAGTACTCGTAGTTCGTCTTGCCCGGGAGCATGTCCTTCTTGTAGAGGAAGTCGATGATCCAGAACGAGTGGTCGACGTCGCGCGAGCTGAGCTCGATCTTGACCTTCTTGTCGACCGGCAGGTACAGCGTCGGCAGCTGGGACTCGTCGATCGAGCCGTTCCCGTTCTCTTCTTCCTGGGCCTGGATGCCCTGGTAGTAGACGCTGTCCTCGGGGTTGTCCTTGTCGATGTAGTTGAAGTCCCACGCCCAGCGCTTGCCGTAGACGTGGATCGTCGCGTCGGGGTCCGTGAAGGGCTTCTCGATCGCGGACTGGTCCTTGGCGGTGAAGGCGAAGAAGCCGAGCACCAGGATGAGCGGCACGATCGTGTAGAAGATCTCGAGCGGCATGTTGTACCGCATCTGCACCGGGAGGCCGGTCTGGCCCTTGCGGCGGCGGTAGACGATCGCGGCCCAGATGATGAGGCCCCACACGATGAGACCCACCGCGAGCAGGACGACCCAGCTGGTGGTCCACAGGCCGACGACGCGGCTCGTGTGGTTCGTGACGTCCTTCGTCTCCTCCGTGCCGGGGAGCCACCCGTTCAGCTGCTGCTGCGAGCAGCCAGCCAGTGCGATGACCAGACCGACGGCCACCGGGACGGCCGCCCAACGTATACGGCGATTCGAACGCACTGTTACCTCTCGGAAGACGTGGCAGGAAACCGAGCGCGCCAAGGCGGCTCATTGCTGGTTCCCAGCTTGGTTGGAACACTCCTAGCTTACTCGCAGCTCGCCGACACTCGTGCACACGCGGCCCGTTCGGCGGCCGATCCGGGTGCCGGACTCGCACGCCGGACACCGATGACCGCACGGCTTTCCCCCGGTCGCGCGCGGCCGGAGCCCCCACGGACGACGAGCGGGGAGCGACCAGATCGGTCACTCCCCGCTCGCGTGTCGATCACGGGTGGTGGACACCCGGGCTCGGTGACGCCAATCCTGACAGCGTCAGTGGAAGCTGTCGCCGCACGCGCAGCTGCCCTGCGCGTTGGGGTTGTCGATGGTGAAGCCCTGCTTCTGGATGGTGTCCTCGAAGTCGATGGTCGCGCCGTCGAGGTACGGGACGCTCATCTTGTCGACGACGACCTCGACCCCGCTGCCGAACTCGGCGGTGGCGTCGCCGTCGAGCAGCCGCTCGTCGAAGTACAGCTGGTAGATCAGGCCCGAGCACCCGCCGGGCTGGACGGCCAGGCGCAGGCGGAGGTCGTCGCGGCCCTCCTGCTCGAGCAGGCTCGCCACCTTCGCCGCGGCCGTGTCGCTGAGCGCGACGCCGTGCGAGCGTGCGTCCGTCGCCGGTGCGTTGTCGATGATGGTGTCGCTCATCGCGCTTCTCCCTCCGGGCGGTGACGATCACCGCGCCTGTTCACGATTGTAAGCACGCCGGCCGACAGGGCGAGCATCTCTCCACAGTCCGGCTCGTCAGCCGGCGACGGACGGACGGGAGGCACGTGGCGGGCCCGCCACGTGCCTCCCGTCCGGTGCGGCGTCAGCCGCGCGACGCCAGTCGTGCCAGCAGGATCGTCTCGGACGCGATCGCGCGGTGCAGGACGCCCAGGTGCTGCGACTCGTTCGGGCTGTGCGCGCGGGTGTCCGGGTCCTCGACGCCGGTCACCAGGATCTGCGCGTCCGGGAACTCCGCGGCCAGGTCGGACACGAACGGGATCGAGCCGCCGATGCCCTGCTCGACGGCGGGGTTGCCCCAGCCCTCGTGCATGGCCGTGCGGGCCTCCTGGACGGCCCAGCCGGCGGTGTCGACGAGGAAGCCGTCGCCCGTGTCGACCTCGGTGATCTCGAGCCGCGCACCGAACGGCACGTGCGCGCGGAGGTGACGCTCGACGGCGGCGAACGCGTCGGTGGCGGCCTGCCCGGGGGCGACGCGGACCGAGACCCGCGCGGCGACCGTCGGCAGCAGCGTGTTCGAGGCGTTCGCGACGCTCGGGACGTCCAGGCCGGTGACCGTGATCGACGGCTGGAACCACGTACGGGACAGCACCGGGCCGGTGCCGACCGGCTGCACGCCCTCGAGGAGCGCGGCGTCGGAGGCGAGCTCGGCGTCGGAGCGCTCGGGGACGTCGGCCTCGTACGCCGTGAGCCCCTCGACCGCGACCGAGCCGGCGTCGTCGTGCAGCGAGGCGAGCAGGCGGGCCATCGGGATCATCGCGTCCGGGGCCGCTCCCCCGAACATGCCGCTGTGGCTGGCGTGCTCGAGCGTCGTCAGGGTGAGCTTGAACGTGACGTTGCCGCGCAGCGAGACCGTGATGGAGGGGACCTCGGCCGACCAGTTGTCGCTGTCCGCCACGACGATGACGTCGGCGGCGAGGTGCTCCTTCTGCTCGCGCAGGAACGTGCGGAACGACCGGGAGCCGAACTCCTCCTCGCCCTCGACGAACAGCACGACGCCGAGGTCGAGGTCGTCGCCGAACTGCGCGTGCAGGGCCCGGAGCGAGGCGATGTGGGTCATCACGCCGGCCTTGTCGTCCGAGGCGCCGCGGCCGTAGAGGCGGTCGCCGCGGAGGGTCGGCTCGAAGGGCGGGGTCTCCCAGAGTGCGTCGTCGCCCTGGGGCTGCACGTCGTGGTGCGCGTAGAGCATCACGGTGGGCTTGCCGTTCCGGGCCGGGCGGACCGCCAGGACCGCGGGCTGGCCGAGCTCGACGTCGGGGGCGCCGGCCTGGGACGCGGTGTCGGCGGACGGGGCGTCCGTGCTCGGGGTGTCGCCCTCGACGGCCGAGCGGACGATGCGGACCGCGTCGTCGGCGAAGACCCCGGTGGAGCGCGCCAGGTCCGCGACGGCCTCGGCGCTCGCCTGCACGTTCGCCGGGTCGAAGGCCGACCAGGACACCGACGGCAGCCGGACCAGGGCGGAGAGGTCCGCGATCGTGGTCGGCAGCGCCCCCTGGACGTGTTCGCGCAGGGCGTCGAGGAGCGCGGGGTCGGTCGCGGTGCTGTGCTGGTCGGTGTCGGTCATGTCCCGTAATCTAGAGGACGATCCAGCACGCAACCGCAGTCAGGAACGCACCGTGGCGAAGGCAGCCCCCAAGACCAACACGACCGTCAACCCCTCCGAGGAAGAACTCCTCGTCGAGCAGGGCAAGGGTCGCCCGACGCCGTCGCGTCGCGAGCGTGAGGCAGCCAACCGCCGTCCCCTCGTCGGCAACAGCCCGCAGGACAAGAAGGCCGCGCGCGCCCGGCTGAACACCGAGCGCGAGAAGGCCCGCGTCGGCATGGCCAACGGCGAGGAACGGTACCTGCCCGCCAAGGACAAGGGCGAGCAGCGCCGGTTCGTGCGCGACTGGATCGATGCGCGCTGGAACGTGGGCGAGGTCATGATGCCCGTGCTCGTGCTCTTCCTGATCCTCGGCTTCGCCGCTGCGCAGACCGTGATCGCGTCGTACGCGCTCCTGATGGTCTGGGCGTTCGTGGCGCTGTTCGTGCTCGACTGCATCGTGCTCTGGCTGTCCCTGCGCAAGAAGCTCACCGCGAAGTTCGGCGAGATGCAGCGCGGGACCTTCCTCTACATCCTGACCCGGGCGTGGCAGCTGCGCTTCCTGCGCCTGCCGAAGCCGCAGGTGCGCCGCGGGCAGTACCCCGCGCTGTAGTACGAGCCGCTCCCTCGAAGCGCCGTCCGGTCCACCGGACGGCGCTTCGTCGTTCCCGGGGCGAGGTTGTTTCGGCGTCCGGTGCGTCGATGGAGCAGAAGACGTCGGGGTCCCGGTCTTGGCGTCAGGGGGTGGTTGCAACACCTTGAGTTCGAGGTGGTGGCGTGGGGTGTTTCTTCGCGAGCAGCAGCAGGTGTTCTGGTCGGCGATCCGGTCGGGTGCGTCGACGGTGATCGCTGCAGAGTTGATCGGGGCCGGTCAGTCGCAGGGGCGGACGTGGATGCGGCAGCGTGGGGGCATGGTGCCGGCGTATTTGCTGCGGGATGTTTCCTCACGGTTCTTGTCGCCGTGGGAACGGATGATGATCACTGCCGCATTGCGGCAGGGAACGTCGATTCGTGCAATCGCGAAGATGCTGGGGCGGGCTCCGTCGACGATCTCGCGTGAGATCCAGCGGGGCCGTTCCGGTGGCCGTCCCTACGACGCTCGTATCGCGCAACACCGCACCGAGGTGCGGCGTGCTCGTCCCGAGCCCTCGAAGCTGGTCCTGGACCCGATCCTGCGCGGCTGGGTCCAAGACGGGCTGGACCGGAAGTGGTCCCCGATGCAGATCAGCCGGAAACTGGTGCGAGAGTTCCCGGCGGATGAACGGATGCGAGTGAGCCACGAAGCGATCTACCGGTCGATCTACGTTCAGGCTCGCGGCACCCTGAAACGAGACGTGCAAGCTCGGCTGCGGACCGGCAGGACACTGCGAAAACCCCGGCAGCGAGTCGGGAGCGATGCTCGGTCGGTGAACCGGATCCGGGAGATGATCACGATCTCCGAACGGCCCGCGGAGATCGAAGACCGCGCTGTCCCGGGGCATTGGGAAGGGGATCTGATCATCGGGAAGGACAACGGTTCCCAGATCGGCACCCTCGTGGAACGCTCGACCCGGTTCACGATGCTGCTGCACCTTCCAACGGACCGCCGCCCAGAGACCGTCGCGCAAGCGATGATCGCGAAGATCCGCACCCTCCCGAAACAGCTCATCCGTTCGATCACGTGGGACCAGGGCATCGAGATGGCAGCGCACCACAGCATCACCGTCGCGACCGATGTCGACATCTACTTCGCTGACCCGCACTCACCCTGGCAACGCGGTAGCAACGAGAACACCAACGGACTGCTCCGGCAGTACTTCCCCAAGGGCACCGACCTCGCCGTCCACACCGAAGCCGACCTCGACACAGTCGCCGCGGAGCTCAACGGCCGGCCCCGCCAGACCCTCGACTGGGACAGCCCAGCCGAGGCCCTGACCCGACTACTCTCAGAACCCCAACAAGGCGGTGTTGCAACCACCCCCTGA
>NZ_CP054594.1:3115975-3247421 GCF_013347185.1 Curtobacterium sp. Csp1 | reverse complement strand
CGCCACCACCTCGAACTCAAGGTGTTGCAACCACCCCCTGAAACCGCCGGGCTGGACCCGACGGTTCCTGCTCCATCGACGGCGCAACGAGTCCGGCGCCGACACCGGCGCCGGCTCGACGTCCGCGGGCGCTCAGCGCGCGGCGCGCCGCAGCCGACGACGCCGGAGACGGTTGATCCGCGTCGCCCAGGTCGGCCCCTCGTAGAGGAACGCCGTGTAGCCCTGCACGAGCGTCGCCCCCGCATCGATGCGGTCCTGCACGTCCTGCTCGGTGGTGACCCCACCGACGGCCACGACGCAGAAGTCCGACGGCACCGCGGCGCGCACCCGCCGCAGGACCTCGAGCGACCGGGCAGCGACCGGCGCACCGGACAGACCGCCGGCACCCATCGCCGCGACCTGCTCGGCCGGGGTCACGAGCCCGGTCCGCTCGATCGTCGTGTTGTTCGCGATGATGCCCGCGAGCCCGAGCGCCACCGCGAGTCCGGCGACGGCGTCGATCTGCTCGTCGGTCAGGTCCGGCGCGATCTTCACCAGTACCGGGGTCTTCCCGGCGGCGTCCCGCACGGCGGTCAGGAGCGGTCGGAGCTGGTCCTCCTCCTGCAGGCCGCGGAGGCCGGGCGTGTTCGGGGAGCTGACGTTCACCGCGAGGTAGTCCGCGAACGGCGCGAGGAGCCGGGTCGACTCCAGGTAGTCGTCGACGGCGTCCTCGACCGCGACGACGCGGCTCTTCCCGATGTTGACGCCGATCACCGGTCGCCCCGGGTTCCGTCGCGCGCGCTCGAGGCGACGGGCGGCGCGGGCTGCACCGTGGTTGTTGAAGCCCATCCGGTTGACGAGCGCCCGGTCGGCGATCAGGCGGAACAGCCGCGGACGGTCGTTGCCGGGCTGCGGCTTCGCCGTGATGGTGCCGACCTCGACGTGGCCGAAGCCGAGCAGTCCGAGGCCGGCGATGCCGCGGGCGTCCTTGTCGAAGCCGGCCGCAAGCCCGAATCGCGACGGGAAGTGGATGCCCATCGTCGTCACGCCGTCCTCGGCCGCGGGGCGGGAGTACCGCTCGACGATGCCGCTCACGACGGGGATCCCGGGCAGCGCCTTGATCACCCCGAAGGCCAGGTGGTGTGCCCGTTCCGGGTCCATGTTCGCGAACACGGCACGGAACACGACGGCGTACCCGCCGCGGACGATCCGCTCGGCGACGCCGCTCACGCCGCGCCGCCGGCAGGGTCCGCCGCGTGGTGGTCGAGGCGCAGCTGTCCGATGGCGTCCTCGAAGTCCTCGAGCGACTCGAACGCCTGGTAGACGCTCGCGAACCGCAGGAACGCGACCTCGTCGAGCTCACGAAGCGGCGCGAGGATCGCGAGCCCGATGTCGTTCGCATCGATCTGGCTCGAGCCCGAGGACCGCACGGTCTCCTCGACGCGCTGCGCGAGCACGGCCAGGTCGCCGTCGGTGACCGGGCGGCCTTGGCACGCCTTGCGCACGCCGGAGACGATCTTGTCGCGGCTGAACGGCTCGGTGACGCCGTTGCGCTTCACCACGTTGAGCGAGGCGGTCTCGGTCGTCGAGAACCGACGCCCGCAGTTCGGGCACTGGCGGCGGCGACGGATCGAGGTGCCGTCGTCACTCGTGCGGGAGTCGACGACGCGGGAGTCCGGGTGGCGGCAGAAGGGGCAGAACATGTCCGTCCCAGGCTACCGGCTTCCCGGTCCGTCCAGGCGCGAGCGGTCGGCTCAGGCGCGCCCGGTCCGCTCGGTGACCGCGGCGCCGTGGCCGGGCAGCTGCTCCTCGGTCGCGAGCGCGACGATGTGCGGTGCGACCTCGGTCAGGGCCGTCGCGGAGTACCGGATGACCTGCTGGGGGCGGAGGAACGTCGACGCGGAGAGTCCGGAGCCGAAGCGCGCCTGGCCGCCGGTCGGCAGCACGTGGTTCGACCCCGCCAGGTAGTCGCCGAGGCTGACGGGCGTGCTCGGCCCGACGAACACGGCACCCGCGGCGTCGATGTCCGCGAGCACAGCGTCGTCGTCCGCGGTCTGGATCTCGAGGTGCTCCGGCCCGTACGCGTTGCTGACTGCTGCCGCGTCGGCGAGCGAGTCCACCAGGACGACCGCCGACTGCGGACCGTCCAGGGCGGCCTGGAGGCGCGTGGCCGTCCCGAGCGCAGCCACCCGTTCCGGGATGGCCGCCTCCACCGCATCGGCGAACGACGCCGACGTCGTCACGAGGACGCTGCCGGCCTGCTCGTCGTGCTCGGCCTGGCTGACCAGGTCTGCCGCGACGAAGCCCGCGTCGGCGCTGTCGTCCGCGATGACGAGGATCTCGGTCGCTCCGGCCTCGGAGTCGATGCCGACGACGCCGCGCACGAGACGCTTCGCCGCGGCGACGTAGTTGTTCCCGGGCCCGGTGACCAGGTCGACGGGCTCGAGGCCGATCGACGCGACGCCGTAGGCCAGCGCGCCGACCGCTCCGGCGCCGCCCATCGCGTAGACCTCGTCGATGCCGAGGAGCCCTGCCGCCGCGAGGATCGTCGGGTGCACCCGCCCGCCGTGGTCCCGCTGCGGCGGGGAGACGAGGGCGATGGACCCGACGCCGGCGACCTGCGCGGGGACGACGTTCATCACGACGCTCGAGGGGTACACGGCCTTGCCGCCAGGGACGTAGAGTCCCACGCGGCGCATCGGCTGCCAGCGCTGGTGCACCTCGGCGCCGTCGGCGAGCGTCGTCACCGAACCGGCCGGCACCTGGGCCGCACTCGCGGCACGGACGCGGCGGATCGCCTCGTCCAGCGCCGCGCGGAGCTCCGTGGTGAGCCCGGCGACCGCGGCGGCGATCTCGTCCGCGGGGACCCGGACCTGCTCGGGCGCTCCCCCATCGAAGCGCTCGGCCTGCTCGTGCAGCGCATCGGCCCCGCGGTGTCGCACGTCGTCCACGAGCTCCCGAGCGGCGGCGACGGCGGACGAGACGTCACCGGCGGCACGCGGCATCAGGCGGAGGAGGTCGGCACGGGCGGGCAGGCCGCCACGGAGGTCGATTCGCTGCATCATGGGACGTCCAGCGTACCGGCGCTCCCCGACAGCAGTGCGTCCACGACGGGTCGGCACCCGCTGCCCCGTCCCCCGCCTGACGCAGCGACGGGGCGCGGCGTGCAGAACGCGACCGTGTGCGGGAGGTGGGCCAGCACGTCGGACCGCCACTGGGCCTCCTGGACGTCACCCGCCGGACGCAGGACGACGTGCCCGACGCGCCACGTCGTGCCCCGGCCGCCGGGGAGCCGCTCCGGGACGTGCCCCGCGACACGGAACGCCCGGAGCACCGCGGCCGAGGGCCGTGGTGCTCCGGGCGTCGTCACCGCTCTCCTAGACCAGGCAGCGCGGGCCGAGCAGGCTCTTCAGCTCGCCGAAGAGGTCCGGCGTCAGGTTGACCGGGAACGGCAGCTCGAAGGTGCGCGCGACGTCCTCCTTCAGCAGCCGCAGCCGCACCTCCGTCTCGCCCTGGTGCCGCCCGAGCACCGCCGCGAGCTCGGTGACCGTCGTCGTGGTGGCCTGGCGCTCCGGCAGGGACAGCGTGAGCGGACCGGACCCCATCGCGTCGCCGACGTTCGGCTGGAACATGCTGACCGCGTGCAGCGCCTTGCCGTCGTCGCGGACGTTCACCCGGCCGCGCAGCACGACGATCGAGTCGGCCACGAGCGAGGGCCCGAACTCGGCGTACGTCTTACCGAGGAACATGACGCCGATCTCGCCGCCGAAGTCCTCGATCTGGACGATGCCGTACGGGTTGCCGCTCGACTTCGCGACGCGGTGCTGCACGCTCGTCAGGAGCCCCGCGACCGTGACGGTCTCGCCCTCGACCGAGTCGTCCGCCGCGATGAGGTCGGCGATGGTGATCGACTGGTGCTTCGCGAGCTCGATCTCGAGCCCGGCGAGCGGGTGGTCGGACACGTAGAGGCCGAGCATGTCGCGCTCGAAGGCGAGCTTGTCGCGCTTGGCCCACTCCGGGCGTTCCGGCACCTGCGACACCGGGGCCGAGGACGGCTGTTCCTCGGCGACCTCGGCGAACAGCGAGTCGAAGTCGAAGCCGACGTTCCCGTGGGCCTCGTCGCGCTTGACCTTGACGGCGCTCTCGACCGCGCCCTCGTGGATCTCGACGAGGGCGCGGCGGCTGTCGCCGAACTCGTCGAAGGCGCCCGCCTTGATGAGCGACTCGACGGTCCGCTTGTTCGCCGACGAGATCGGGATCTTCCGCAGGAAGTCGTGGAACGACTCGAACGCGCCCTTTTCGGTCCGGGCCTGCACGATGTCGTCGACGACGTTGAAGCCGACGTTGCGGATCGCGCCCATGCCGAAGCGGATGTCGTCACCGACGGCCGCGAAGAAGCCGATCGACTCGTTGACGTCCGGCGGCATGACCTTGATGCCCATCCGGCGGCACTCGTTGAGGTACAGCGCGAGCTTGTCGCGCGCGTCGCCGACGCTCGTCAGCAGCGCGGCCATGTACTCGGCCGGGTAGTGGGCCTTGAGGTAGGCCGTCCAGAACGAGACCACGCCGTACGCCGCGGAGTGCGCCTTGTTGAACGCGTAGTCGGAGAACGGCAGCAGGATGTCCCACAGCGTCTTGATCGCGGCGGCCGAGTAGCCGTTGTCCTGCATGCCCTTCTCGAAGCCGGCGTACTGCTTGTCGAGCTCGGACTTCTTCTTCTTGCCCATCGCGCGGCGGAGGATGTCGGCCTGTCCGAGGGAGAAGCCGGCGACCTTCTGCGCGATGGCCATGACCTGCTCCTGGTAGATGATCAGGCCGTAGGTCGTGCCGATGATGTCCTGGAGCGGCTCCTCGAGCTCGGGGTGGATCGGGGTGATCGGCTGCTCGCCGTTCTTGCGGAGCGCGTAGTTCGTGTGCGAGTTCGCCCCCATCGGCCCCGGACGGTACAGGGCGATGAGCGCGGAGATGTCCTCGAAGTTGTCCGGCTTCATCAGACGGAGGAGCCCGCGCATCGGGCCGCCGTCGAGCTGGAACACCCCGAGCGTGTCGCCGCGCTGCAGGAGCTGGTACGCGGCTTCGTCCTCGAGGCCCATCGTCTCGAGGTCGAGGTCGACGCCCCGGTTGCTCTTGATGTTGTCGAGGGCGTCACTGATGATCGTCAGGTTCCGGAGGCCCAGGAAGTCCATCTTGATCAGGCCGAGCGACTCCGCGGCCGGGTAGTCGAACTGCGTGACGATCTGGCCGTCCTGCTCGCGCTTCATCACCGGGATGATGTCGATGAGCGGCTCGCTCGACATGATCACACCGGCCGCGTGCACGCCCCACTGCCGCTTCAGGCCCTCGAGCCCGAGTGCGGTGTCGAAGACGGTCTTCGCCTCGGGGTCGGTCTCGACGACCGTCCGGACGTCCACCGCCTCCTTGTAGCGCGGGTGGTCCTTGTCGAAGATCCCGGTGAGCGGGATGTCCTTGCCCATCACGGGCGGCGGCATCGCCTTGGTGAGCTTCTCGCCCATGCCGAACGGGAAGCCGAGGACGCGCGACGAGTCCTTCAGCGCCTGCTTCGCCTTGATCGTGCCGTACGTGACGATCTGCGCGACGCGCTCCGACCCGTACTTCTCGGTGACGTACTTGATCGCCTCACCGCGGCGCCGGTCGTCGAAGTCGACGTCGAAGTCGGGCATCGAGACGCGGTCCGGGTTGAGGAACCGCTCGAAGATCAGGCCGTGCCGGATCGGGTCGAGGTCGGTGATGCGCATCGCGTACGCCACCATCGAGCCGGCACCCGAACCACGACCGGGACCGACGCGGATGCCGTTGTTCTTCGACCAGTTGATGAAGTCGGCGACGACCAGGAAGTAGCCCGGGAAGCCCATCTGATTGATGATCCCGACCTCGTAGTCGGCGCGCTCCTGGACCTCTCTCGTGATGCCTTCGGGGTACCGGTACTCCAGCCCCTTCGCCACTTCCTTCTCGAACCACGAGTGCTCGGTCTCGCCCTCGGGGACCGGGAACTTCGGCATGTAGTTCGCTGCGGTGTCGAACTCGACCTCACACCGCTCCGCGATGAGCAGCGTGTTGTCGCAGGCCTCGGGGTGGTCGCGGAAGACGTGGCGCATCTGCTGCGGGGTCTTCAGGTAGAACTCGTCGGCGTCGAACTTGAAGCGGTTCGGGTCGTTCAGGGTCGAGCCGGACTGCACGCAGAGCAGGGCCGCGTGCGACTTGGCGTCGTGCGCGTGCGTGTAGTGCAGGTCGTTCGTGCCGACGAGCGGGATGCCGAGGTCCTTCGAGATCCGGACGACGTCCTCGATGACCCGGCGCTCGATCTCGAGCCCGTGGTCCATGATCTCGGCGAAGTAGTTGTCCTTGCCGAAGATGTCGCGGTAGTCGGCCGCGGCCTTGAGCGCCTCGTCGTACTGGCCGAGCCGCAGGCGTGTCTGGATCTCGCCGGAGGGGCAGCCCGTCGTCGCGATGATCCCCTCGTGGTACTGGTCGAGCAACTCGATGTCCATGCGGGGCTTGAAGTAGTAGCCCTCGATCGAGGCCCGCGACGACAGCCGGAACAGGTTGTGCATGCCCGTCGTGTTCTCGGCGAACATCGTCATGTGCGTGTACGCACCCGAACCGGACACGTCGTCACCGCCACCGTCGCCCCAGCGCACTCGGGTCTTGTCGGAGCGGTGCGTCCGCGGCGTGATGTAGGCCTCGGTCCCGATGATCGGCTTGACGCCGCCGGCCTTCGCGGCCTTCCAGAACTCGAACGCCCCGAACATGTTGCCGTGGTCGGTCACCGCAACCGCGGGCATGCCCTGCGCGGCGGTCTCGGCGACCAGGTCGGTCAACCGCGCTGCGCCGTCGAGCATCGAGTACTCGCTGTGCACGTGCAGGTGGACGAAGGAGTCGGAATCCGACACGGGACCTCCGGTTCGACGGATGGCTGCGGGGCGGGACAAGCCTAACCGCGGGCACCGACTTCTCCGCGCGTGTCGTCGGGGCGCTCGGTGCGCCCTGCGCGCTCGCGCGGCGCGCTCGCTCGCTCGCTCGACAGCGTCGCTCGAGCGGGCAGGACACGCCGTCGGTGTGTCGCCGAACGCGCACGACCGGTCGCCGGAGGCGACCCGTCGTGACAGATGTGGCGCGCTCGGGGGGCGGACCAGCACATCGAGCGCGGCACGGGCGGGCGGTGACCGAGTGGCGGACTGGAGGCGCGGGGCGGCGCCGCCACGGGCCTCCAGTCCGACGCTGTCCAGCCGCGGTCGACGCGAGCGGGCACGGTCGACGCGAGCGGGCACGGTCGACGAGAGCGACGCGGTCGACGCGAGCGACGCGGTCGACGCGAGCGGGCACGATCGACGCGAGCGGGCACGATCGACGCGAGCGGGCACGATCGACGCGAGCGGGCACGATCGACGCGAGCGGGCACGGTCGACGCGAGCGGGCACGGTCGGCGCAAGCGGGCACGACATGCCGCGCGCGTTGCGCGGCGTGGGCAGTACTGGTCACCTCGAGGGACCGAGCGTGACAGATGTGGCCCGCTCGCGAGCGGACCGCCCCGCCTGCCCGGCTACGCCGCGCGGATCCGGTCCAGCGCCTGCTGCAGGTCGTCGGGGTAGGACGCCTCGAACGTGACCCACTCCCCCGTGCGCGGGTGCTCGAACCCGAGCCGCACGGCGTCGAGCCACTGGCGGGTCAGCCCGAGCTCGTTCGCGAGCACTGGGTCGGCGCCGTACATCGTGTCGCCGACGAGCGGGTGCCGCGTCGCCGCCATGTGCACGCGGATCTGGTGCGTCCGGCCGGTCTCCAGGTGCACCTCGAGCAGGGTCGCGGCGCGGAAGGCCTCGAGCGTCTCGTAGTGCGTGACGCTCGGCTTGCCGTCGGCCGTGACCGCGAACTTCCAATCGCTCGACGGGTGTCGACCGATCGGGGCGTCGATGGTCCCCGAGGTCGGGTCCGGGTGCCCCTGCGCGAGGGCGTGGTAGACCTTCTCGACCGTGCGCTCCTTGAAGGCGCGCTTGAGGTGCGTGTAGGCGAGCTCGGTCTTGGCGACGACCATCAGGCCGGACGTGCCGACGTCGAGCCGGTGCACGATCCCCGCGCGCTCGGCGGCACCCGAGGTGGCGATGGTGAACCCGGCCGCGGCGAGGCCACCGGGCACGGTCGGACCGTCCCACCCGGGCGAGGGGTGCGCGGCGACGCCGATCGGCTTGTCCACCACGACGATGTCGTCGTCGTCGTGCACGACCGTCATGCCCGGGACCGCCACCGGGACGATGCGCGGGGGTTCCTTCGGCGACCACTCGACCTGGAGCCATGCGTCGGCGTGCAGGCGGTCCGACTTGTCGACGGTGACCCCGTCGACGGTCACACCACCGGCGGCGACGACCTCGGCCGCGAAGGACCGGCTGAACCCGAGGAGCTTCGCGATGGCGGCGTCGACACGCTCACCGGCGAGCCCGTCGGGTACGGGCAGGGAACGTGACTCGGTCACGTCGCGTCGTGCCCGAGGGCGTCCCGGTCGTCGCGCGGGGCCCGGGGATCCGGGGCGCCGGCGGTCCGAGCGGCCGCAGGAGCCGTGTCGGAGGGAGCTGCGGCGGCGTCCGCTCGGGCGTCGGCTGCGCGCTGCTGCTTCGCGGAGAGCGCCCGCGTGCCGTCGAGGTTCACGCCGAAGACGACGAGCAGGACGAAGACCACCATGCTCACGCAGATGAACGAGTCGGCGATGTTGTAGATCGCGGGCATCATCCACGGTGTCGAGATGAAGTCGACCACGTGACCGCGGCCGAAACCGGGCTCGCGGAAGAGCCGGTCGAGCAGGTTGCCGAGCGCGCCGCCGAGGAGCATGCCGAGCACGATCGCCCACCACATCGAGCGGATGCGCCGGGCGAAGACGATGATCGCGACGACGACGGCCGTGCTGACGATCGAGAACACCCACGTCATGTTGACCGCGAACGAGAACGCGGCACCGGGGTTCCGGACGTACAGGAACTGCAGCGCGTCGCCGAGCACCGGCACGGCCTGGCCGTACGGCAGGTTCGCGACGACGAGGGCCTTCACGCCCTGGTCGAGCGCCACCACGACGACAGCGGCGAAGGCCAGTGCCGCGATCGCGCGGACACTGACCTTCGCTCGTGTTGCTGGTCGCGACAACGTCAGTTGCCGAAGCCCTGCGCCGAGGCCGGCGCCGGGGTGAGACCGGACTGCTCCGAGCCCGACCCGTCCAGCTCGGACAGCTGGGACTGGATGTAGCTCTTGAGCTGCGCACGGTAGTCGCGCTCGAACGTGCGGAGCTCGTCGATCTTGCCCTCGAGCTGACGCTGCTCCTGCTCGAGCACGGCGACCCGCTGGCGGTTCGTGTTCTCGGTGTCGGCGATGATCTGGCGCTGCTTCGCCTCGGCCTCGGAGACCAGCCGGGCGGCCTGCGCGGTGCCCTCGGCGATGAGCGCGTCGCGCTTCTCGATGCCCTCGCGCACGTGCTCCTCGTGCAGACGACGAGCGAGCGTGAGGAGGTTCGTGGTGCCCTCGGTGTCCTCGTCGGCGGGGACCGTCGAGGCAGCCGGCGCTGCTGCGGCGACCGGAGCGGGCTCCGGGGCGGCGGCGACGGGAGCCGGGGTGGGCTCGGGCTCGGGAGCGGCGGCCGGCTCCGGCTGCTCGGTCTTCTCGAGCTTCGGCGCCGACTCGGCGGCCTGCAGGCGCTGGCGGAGCTCGTCGTTCTCGGCCGTCAGGCGGCGGAGCTCGACGACGACCTCGTCCAGGAAGTCGTCGACCTCGTCCTGGTCGTAGCCCTCGCGGAACTTCGTCGGCTGGAACCGCTTGTTGACTACGTCTTCCGGCGTCAAAGCCATTGCCGTCACCTCAATAGAACTGCTGAACGTGTGGAACCACTTGCGTCACGACCGAACCTACCAGTCGTGCCGTGTGGTGCGGAGGCCCGCCGGGGCGGGCATCGATCCCGACCACCGTACACCGACGCGCGTGTCCGACCGTGACCTCTGGGCGGGCGTGGCGCGATTCGTGTGCGGGTGGTGGATCAGAAGGAGCGAGCGAGTCCGCCGACGATCACCCGGAGGATGATCACGACGAGCATCACGATGGTCCAGCCGAAGTCGAGCGCGACGGGTCCCATCCGCAGCGGCGGGAGCAGCCGACGGACGAACCGGATCGGCGGGTCCGTCAGCGTGTAGACGACGTCGGCGACCACGAGCATCGCGCCACGGGGACGCCAGCTGCGGTTGTAGGCCTGGACGATGTCGAACGCGAACCGACCCCACATCACGAAGAAGTAGAGCAGGAGGGCGAAGGACAGGATCCCGAAGACCAGTGACACGGTGGGGCTCGCTCGGCTCGGGTGCGGTGCTCAGGCGATCACCGCACAGGGGCTACTGGGCCGGGGTCCGGCTCAGGACTGGGCGAAGAAGGACGCCTCGATGTCGGACTCTACCTCAGCGGGCTCACCGCTCACCGCGACGTGCGCCGGCGACAGCAGGAAGACCTTGTTGGTGACGCGCTCGATCTTGCCGTACAGCCCGAGCGACAGCCCCGAGGCGAAGTCGATCATGCGGCGGGCGTCGGACTCGGTCATCTGCGAGAGGTTGATGATGACGGGGATGCCGTCTCGGAAGCTCTCGGCGATGGACTGGGCGTCCTTGTACTCGCGCGGGTGGACGGTGAGGATCTCGTTCATTTCCTGGACCGGGGTCGCCTTCTGTGCGGTCGTGTGCGCGCGCCGGAGCGGGGTGACCTGCGCGCCGCGCTGGTGGGTGTGCGTCTTGGGCTCCGCGGGCACCGCGGCGGGGGCGGCCGCGACGGGGGCCTCCTGCACGGGAGCAGCGGCGGGGACCGCGGTGGGGGCCGGAGCGGCCTGCTGGCGCGCCTGGGCGGGCGCCGGCTGCTGCTGCTCGTCCTCGTACAGTTCCTCGTCGGCGAGGCCGAGGTAGACCATCGTCTTCTTGAGCGGGTTGGCCATGGTTCCTCCGGAGTTCGTGCTCGTGGATGCCCTGGGACGAGGCTAGGGCGCGGTGGGCCGGTTTCCCGTGATTGCGGTCCCGATCCGGAGGTGTGTCGCGCCCTCGGCGATCGCGTCGGCGTAGTCACCGCTCATGCCGGCGGACACGTCCGTTGCGTCGGGCGCGAGCGAGACCACGCGCTCCGAGATCGTGCGGAGCCGGGCGAAGGCCCGTCGGGGCTCCTCGTCGAGCGGTGCGACGGCCATCACGCCGCGGAGTCGGATGGTCCCGGTGTCGAGCACGCGGGTCACCATCGCCTCGACGTCGTCCGGCTGCACCCCACCACGACCGGGGTCGTCGGTGAGGTTGACCTGCACGAAGCCGTCGACCACCCGAGGGTCCGGCTCGGCCTCGGTCGGCGCGAAGGCGTCCACCACCGAGTCGCGGTCGAGCGACTGCACCACGTCGGCGTACCGGCGCACCTGGCGGGCCTTCTTCGACTGGAGCTGCCCGACGAAGTGCCAGGTCAGGTCGAGGTCGGCCAGCTCGGCGGCCTTGGCCTGCGCCTCCTGGTGGCGGTTCTCCCCCACGTCCGTGACACCGAGGGCGGCGAGCTCGCGGACGAGCGACGCCGGGTGGTACTTCGTCACGACGACGAGCGTCAGCTCGTCGACGCTCCGACCCGCGGCGCGGGCCGCGTCCGCGATCCCGGACCGTACGGACGCGAGACGCGCCTCCGGTCCGTCGTCGGGTGACGAGGCGGACGGGAGGCGCGTGTCGGCTACCAAGGACGGCTTACTTCAGGAAGTCGGGGACGTCGAGCTCGTCGTCGCCGTCGAAGGCCGGGTCGGCCGCGCGCTGCGCGGGGGCCTCGTGCTGCTGCGACGCCCAGGACGGGCTCGTGGTCGCGGTGTCCTCCACCGAACCGGTCGCACCGGCGGCGGACGACGCGGCGCCCGACTCCGGGTCGACCCAGCTCGAGCGACGCTCCTTCTGCTGCGTGCTCGGCTCGCCACCGTCGAACCCGGCGGCGATGACCGTCACGCGGACCTCGTCGCCGAGGGTGTCGTCGATGACCGCACCGAAGATGATGTTCGCCTCGGGGTGGACCGCCTCCTGCACCAGGCGCGCGGCGTCGTTGATCTCGAAGATGCCGAGGTTCGAGCCGCCCTGGATCGAGAGCAGCACGCCGTGCGCACCGTCGATCGAGGCCTCGAGCAGCGGGGACGCCACGGCGAGCTCGGCCGCCTTGATCGCCCGGTCCGCCCCGCGGGACGAGCCGATGCCCATGAGCGCCGAGCCGGCACCCTGCATGACCGACTTGACGTCGGCGAAGTCGAGGTTGATCAGACCCGGGGTCGTGATGAGGTCCGTGATGCCCTGCACGCCGGCGAGGAGCACCTGGTCGGCGGTCGCGAACGCCTCGACCATCGAGATGCCGCGGTCGGAGATCTCGAGCAGGCGGTCGTTCGGCACGACGATGAGGGTGTCGACCTCGTCCTTGAGGCCCGCGACGCCGTTCTCGGCCTGGGACTGGCGGCGCTTGCCCTCGAAGCTGAACGGCTTCGTGACGACACCGATGGTGAGCGCACCGATCGACTTCGCGATGCGCGCGACGACGGGCGCACCACCCGTGCCGGTGCCGCCGCCCTCGCCCGCGGTGACGAAGACCATGTCGGCACCCGCGAGGGCCTCCTCGATCTCCTCGGCGTGGTCCTCGGCGGCGCGACGGCCGACCTCGGGGTCCGCGCCGGCGCCGAGACCACGGGTGATCTCGCGGCCCACGTCGAGCTTGACGTCGGCGTCGCTCAGCAGCAGTGCCTGCGCGTCGGTGTTGATCGCGATGAACTCGACGCCGCGGAGGCCGAGCTCGATCATGCGGTTCACGGCGTTCACGCCGCCGCCGCCGACACCGACGACCTTGATGACGGCGAGGTAGTTGTGGTTCGTGGTCACGTCAGTCGGGCCTCCGGTTGAACCCTCAACCTCTACTTGAAGTTCAGGGGCAATGCTGGTAGATGTGGTGCTCCCGACGACGCTACGGGTGCGCTCCGCGCACTGTCGCCCCGCCACGCCGCGTGTCGCGCGATTCCGCCTCGACATCGCCGGTCGACCGACGCACCGCCCGGCCCCGCGGTCAGGACTTCGCGCGGACGATGCCGTTGTCCGGCGCCGACACGTCGTACTCGACGACCGAGCCGGGACTGCGGGCCTCGTGGTCCTTGACGAGCGCGGCGAGCAGGGCTGCCTTGGCGCTCGAGTCCTCGGGGCTCCCCCACACGACCGTCGACCCGCCCTGCAGGGTGAGCGTCACGTCGTCGGCGGTCGAGGCGGCGACGTCGGTGACCTGCGCCCGCACGGTCGACGGCAGCGCGAGGACGACCTCGGTCATCGTGCGGAACACCGGCGAGCCGAGCTTCGCACGGGCAACGTCGGCGAGCGGCATGCCGTCCGGACGCGAGGGCGAGGACTGCACGACGATGCCGGCGGGGTCCACGAGGTCGAACGCGTCGCCGGACTGCACCGCGACGACCGGCGTCCGCTCGGTGACGGTGACGACGAGCGTGTGCGGCGGCACCTCTTCCGTCACGTAGCTCTCGATGAGCGGGAAGCTCGCGATGTCGCGCTTCACCTCGTCGAAGTCGAGCCGCGCGAGCGGGGTGCCGACCTGGTCGGACAGCGCCTGCCGGAGCGCGGCGTCGTCGACCCGGTTCGTGCCCTTGACCTCGATGGTCTGCAGCGCCATGAGCGGCGAGTAGACCGCCACCAGGAGCGATGCGCCGAAGACCACGACCACCACGCCCGCGGTGATCCAGGCCGCTCGGCGGTGGCGGGCGCGACGGGTGAACCGTCGGACCTCGGCCCGCTCGAGCAGGCGCCGGCGCCGCTTCGCGACGCGCGCCTCACGCGCGGTCTCCGCAGCGCGGACACCGGCACCGATGGGCGCGTCGCCGTGGTCGTCCCGAGTGTCGTGGCCGTCCGCCTCCGGGTCGGTCGACCGGGAGGCACGGTGCACGTCGAGCACGTCGGTCACGGTCGCGACGTGGTCGCGCTCGGCGGTCCGACGCGACGCGCTCGGGTGCTCCTCGTCCGGTGAGTAGCCGCGGAGCTGCTCCGCCACCGACGAGAAGCCGGCGCCGAGCCGCCGTCCGGCGGCGCCCGCGAGCGCGCCCGCGCGCTCGCGGTTGGAGGGTGCGGCCGCGCGGTCGGTCACGCGGTCGTCGACAGGACCGGCCGTCTCGTCGTCCGTCACGGGCGCGTCGGCCGCGGGGCGTGCCTCCAGGCCGTCGTCCGGAGCACCCGCGTCGGCGACCGGGCGGGACGGACGGCGCGCCGACCAAGGAACAGGGCGCTGCCTGGGACCACGACGCTGCCGGGGAGCCGACGCGCCCTCGGCCGGACCGGCCGGCTCGTCCGGTCGGTCGTCGAAGCCCTCCGGCCGCTTCATCGCGCCGGGGTGTCCTCGTCCTGGCGCAGGGCGCCGAGCACCTGCGGGATGATGCGGTACACGTCGCCGCAGCTCAGGGTCATGATGATGTCGCCGTCGCGCGCGACGGCGGCCGCGCGGGCCGAGGCCTCGTCCCAGTCCGGCAGGAACTCGACGCGTGACTGGTCCGCGAAGCGCTCCTGGACCAGGGCGCCGGTGACGCCGGGCTCCGGGTCCTCGCGCGCGCCGTAGACGTCGAGCACGACCGTGTGGTCGGCGAGCTCCTCGTAGACCTTCGCGAAGTCGCCGGCCATCAGCCGGGTGCGCGAGTACAGGTGCGGCTGGTGGATCGCGATGATCCGGCCGTCGCCGACCACGTTGCGGGCCGCGCGGAGGGCGGCCGCGACCTCGGTCGGGTGGTGCGCGTAGTCGTCGTAGACCGACACGCCGCGCTCGACGCCGTGCAGCTCGAAACGGCGCTCGGTCCCGCCGAACGCCTCGATGCCCCGGATCGCGTCCGTCGGCTCGACGCCGAGCCCGGTGAGCACGGCGAAGGCGCCGACCGCGTTCACCGCGTTGTGGCGGCCCGGGACGCGCAGCGTCAGGTGGTGCGACGCACCGCCCGCGGTGAAGTCGACCTCGACGCTCGCGGCCTCGACGATGCGGTCGATCCGGACGTCGGCGTCGGCGGCCTCGCCGAAGGTGACGATCTCGGGCGCGTGCTCGCGTGCACGGACCCCCGCGGTGACGCGCTGCGCCCCGGCGTCGTCGCTCGACACGACGATGCGCTCGCTCGCCTTGCCGGCGAACTCGACGAACGCGTCGATGAACGCTTCCTCGCTGCCGTAGTGGTCGAGGTGGTCCGCGTCGACGTTCGTGATCAGCGCGACCGCGACGTCGTAGAGCAGGAATGAACCGTCGGACTCGTCGGCCTCGACCACGAACAGGTCGCTGCTGCCGGGGGCGGAGCTCGTGCCGAGGGACTGGATGACCCCGCCGTTGACGAAGCTCGGGTCCAGGCCGAGCTCGACCATCGCCGTGACGATCATGCCCGTGGAGGTGGTCTTGCCGTGGGCGCCGGCGACCGCGACGAGGCGGTGCTCGGCGATGAGCGCGGCGAGGGCCTGGGACCGGTGCAGGACCGGCAGACCACGGCGCTGCGCCTCGAGCAGCTCGGGGTTGTCCGGCCAGAGGGCGCTGGTCACGACGATCGTGTCCGCCGCGCCGACGTTCGCCGCGTCGTGGCCGATGTGCACCTCGGCACCGAGGTCGCGCATCGTGGCCGTGGTCGCGGTCTCGCGGGAGTCGCTGCCGGTCACGCGGTGCCCCGCGGCGAGGAACATGCGGGCGATGCCGCTCATGCCGGAGCCGCCGATGCCGACGAAGTGGACCGTGCCGAGGTCGTCCGGGATCGGCTGGGTCAGGTCCGGCTTGATGGTCATCGTTCCTCCGTGGTGCTGGTCGTGCGCTCGTCGGGCGGCGTCGCGACGCCGCGGCCGGTGCCGGCGGGCCGCATGGCGTCGCGGGATGTGCCGGCGTCGCGGACGAGCTCGGTCATCCGGTCGGCGCCGTCGCGGTGTCCGACGCTGCCGGCCCGGACAGCCATGTCCGCGATCCGGGCGCGGTCCTGCAGGATGCCGAGCAGGTGGAACGTCACCCACTGCTCGTCGAATTCCCCGTCCGCCACGAGCACCGCTCCCCCGGCGTCGACGACGTCCTTGGCGTTGTGCCGCTGCTCGCCGTTGCCGACCGGGTAGGGCACCAGGACGCTCGGCAGCCCGACGGCCGTGAGCTCGCACACCATGCCGGCGCCCGAGCGGGACACCACGAAGTCGGACGCCGCGTACGCCAGGTCCATCCGGTCGCAGTACGGCAGCACGTGGTAGCCGTCGAGGTCGCTCGGGCCGATGTCCGACTTGCCACCGACGACGTGCAGCACCTGCCACCCGGCGCCGACGATCGTCGCCGCCGCGCGGTTCACGGTGCGGTTGATGCTGCGTGCGCCCGAGGACCCGCCGGTCACGAGCAGCACCGGGCGGTCCGGGTCGAGCCCGAACTCGGCGAGGCCCTCGGCACGGGACACCCGGCGGTCGAGCGTCTCGATCTCGCGGCGGAGCGGCATGCCCACCACGCGGCCGTGCCGGAGTCGGGTGTTCGAGAAGGTCAGGCCGACGTGCTTCGTCAGGAACGCCGCGAGCCGGTTCGCGAGCCCGGGCTTGGCGTTCTGCTCGTGCACGACGATCGGGGTGCCGGTCCGCTTCGCGGCGATGTACGCCGGCGCGGCCGCGTAGCCCCCGACGCCGAGGACGACCTCGACGTCGTGCTCGCGGATGAGCTGCTCGGTCCGACGGACGGCGGCCAGGAAGCGGCCGGGGAACCGGAGTGCGGCGCCGTTCAGCTTCCGCGGGAACGGCAGGCGCGGGATCGTCAGCAGCTCGTAGCCGCGCATCGGCACGAGCCGGGCCTCGAGGCCCTCCGCCGTGCCGAGGACGAGGACACGGGCGTCCGGGTCACGCTCGGTCAGCCGGTCGGCGACCGCGAGCAGCGGGTTCACGTGCCCGGCGGTCCCGCCGCCGGCGAAGAGGTAGGTGCTCACCGGAGCCGTCCGTTCTGTCGTGCGGTGCCGCCCGCGCCGAAGGTCCTCGGGTCGAGGCCGGTGTCGGTGCGGCGGCCGGGGAGGTCGCGCGCGAAGGACAGCACGACGCCGATGGCGATGAGCGTCATGATGAGCGCGGACCCACCGGCGGAGATGAGTGGGAGGGGCACGCCGAGCACCGGCAGCAGCCCGAGCACGACGGCGATGTTGACGAGCGCCTGCCCGATGATCCAGGCCATGATCGCGCCGGTCACGGTCTTGACGAACGGGTCGTCCGACTGCCGGATCACCTTGATCATGCTCACCGCGAGGACGATGAACAGCGCCAGCACGACGACGGCGCCGACGAGCCCGAGCTCCTCGCCGATGATCGCGAAGATGTAGTCGTTGTCCGCCTCGGGCAGCCACGACCACTTCGCCTTGGAGTTGCCGAGCCCGACGCCGAACACGCCGCCGGACGCGAGCGCCCACATGCCGTGGACGGGCTGCCAGCAGAGGTCCTGGTACTGGTTCGAGTCGGTGCACCCGGACAGCCACGCACTGATGCGGACCTGGCGGGACGCCGAGGACATCGTGACGAACGGCAGCACGACCGCGATCGACCCGAGGATCACGAGCAGGTGCCGCGCCCGGGCACCGCCGATGTACAGCGCGCCGAGCACGAGGATGAGCATGATCATCGCCGTGCCCTGGTCGCCGCCGAGGAGCACCATGCCGAGCGGCAGCACCGTGGCGATTCCGACCGGGACGAAGATCTCCTTCCAGTCGTCGAGCTTGTCGCGCTTGACGTACATGATGGCGCCGATGCCGAGCGCGAGGGCGAGCTTGATCGCCTCGGACGGCTGCGCCGTGAAGGAGCCGAACCCGACCCAGTTCCGGTTGCCCTGCACCTCGATGCCGAGCGGTGTGTAGACGAGCAGCTGCAGCGCGAGGGCCGCGCCGAAGAAGCGCATCGCCCACTTCCGCCAGACCCGCGCCGGGATGCGGCTCGCGACGAGCATGAGCGGGACACCGAGGACGGCGTAGAGACCCTGGCGGGACGCGGCGCCGAAGAAGTCGTGCGTCTTGGCGTACTGCTCGACGCTCGAGGACGACAGCACCATCACGACGCCGAAGACGACCAGGAACAGCGTGACGCCGAGGATCGTGTAGAACGTGCTCGACTCGGCGACGAAGACGTTCTTCACCGCGACGACCGCGCCGTGCGGACGGCGGGGAGCAGTCCCGCTCGCGCCGCGTCCAGCGCTGCTGCCGGGACGCCCGCTACGGCTGCTCGGGAGATCCGTGGTCGCCATCGGCTGTGCCTCCCAGGTGCTCGTGGACCGCCGCCGCGAATCGTTGCCCCCGGTCCGCGTACGACCCGAACTGGTCGAACGACGCGGCGGCCGGGGCGAGGAGGACCGTGTCGCCCGGTCGTGCGACCGAGGCGGCATGCCGGACCGCCTCGGGCATGACCTGCTCAGTGTCCGTCGCCTCGACCTGGAGGACCGGGACCCCGGGCGCGTGTCGCGCGAATGCCTCGAGCACGGGCGTCCGGTCGGTGCCGATCACGACGACCGCGCGCACAC
The DNA here is from genome assembly GCF_013347185.1 of Curtobacterium sp. Csp1. NCBI lineage: Bacteria > Bacillati > Actinomycetota > Actinomycetes > Micrococcales > Microbacteriaceae > Curtobacterium > Curtobacterium sp. Csp1. The sequence continues at coordinate 3,228,908 of NZ_CP054594.1, read as the reverse complement.
CGGGACCGAAGCGCTCGACGAGACCGTCGACGTCGACGCCCTTGAACAGACCGCCGACGATCCACACCACGGTGTCGAAGGACGCCAGCGAGGCCGTCGCCGCGTGCGGGTTCGTGGCCTTGGAGTCGTCCACCCACGTGACGCCGTCGGCGGTCGCCACGTGCTCGGTGCGGTGGTGGTCGGCGCGGAAGCCCTGCACGGCGGCCCGGATGTGCGCGGGCTCGACCGAGGCGGCGCGGGCGAGGGCCGCCGCGGCCAGGACGTTCATCGTCATGTGCGGGCTCGCCAGTCCGGCCTGCTCCAGGTCGGCCAGGGTCGCGAGCTCGAGCGCGCTGTTCCGCCGGTCCTCGGTGAAGGCGCGGTCGCAGAGCACGTCGTCGACGATCCCGACGTCGCCGGGCGTCGGGACTCCCGGGGTGAAGCCGACGGCGCGGCAGCCCTCGACGACGTCGGCGCCCTCGACCATGCGCCGCGTGGCGTCGTCGGAGGTGTTGTAGACGCACGCCATCACCGAGCGCTCGTACACCTTGGCCTTGGCGGCGCGGTAGGCCTCGGCCGAGCCGTGCCACTCGAGGTGGTCGTCGGCGATGTTCAGGCACGCGCTGGCGAGCGGGACGACGGCGCCGTCGCCGGTGGTCGGCATGTAGTGCAGCTGGTGGCTCGACAGCTCGACCACGAGCACGTCGAAGCCCTCGGGGTCGCGGACCACGTCGAGCACCGGCACGCCGATGTTCCCGCAGGCGACCGCCCGGAGCCCGGCGGCGGCGAACATCGCCGTCGTCAGCTGCGTGGTGGTGGTCTTGCCGTTCGTGCCGGTGATGGTCACCCACGGCGCCGCGATCGGTCCGCGGACGACCTTGTCGCGCACGCGCCAGGCGAGCTCGACGTCGCCCCAGACGGTGCTGTGCTCGACGGCCCAGCGGACGGAGGCGTTGTGCGGCGGCAGACCGGGCGAGACGACGACCAGGTCCGGTGCCTGCTGCTCGAGCGCTGCGGGCACGGTGTCGAGCGCGGTGCGTTCGAACCCGGCGCCGATCACGTCGAGCAGCTCGACCGTGTCGGCGGGGCCGTCCGGCGCGTACACCGTGACGGCGCTGCCGAGCTCGACGAGGGTGTCGGCGACCGAGAACCCGGTGGCGCCGAGGCCGAGGACGGCGACCCGCAGCCCCTTCCAGCCCTCGGCGTACCAGCTGTCGAGTCCGTCCAGGCGTTCAGCCGACACGCGCGATCCACTCCAGGTAGAAGAGCCCGACCCCGGCCGCGACGCAAAGCCCCGCGATGATCCAGAACCGGACGACGACAGTCACCTCGGCCCACCCCTTCAACTCGAAGTGGTGGTGCAGCGGACTCATCCGGAAGATCCGCTTGCCGTGGGTGATCTTGAAGTACGCGCGCTGCAGGATGACCGACCCGGTGACGATGAAGAACAGGCCACCGATCAGGATCAGCAGGAGCTCGGTACGGCTGAGGATCGCGAGACCGGCCAGGGCACCGCCGAGGCCGAGCGAGCCGGTGTCGCCGAGGAAGATCTGCGCGGGCGACGTGTTGTACCAGAGGAAGCCGATCAGCCCACCGCACACGGCGGCCGCGACGACCGCGAGGTCGAGCGGGTCCGAGGTGCTGTAGCAGGCGTGCTCCGTCGAGGCGTCGAGCCGGACACCGCCGCAGATCTGGTTCGACTGCCAGAAGCCGATGATGACGTACGACCCGATCGCGAGGATGCTCGAACCGGTTGCCAGGCCGTCGAGCCCGTCGGCGACGTTCACGCCGTTCGAGGTGGACACCGTCAGCAGGACGATCCACGCCAGGAACAGCACGGTGCCGATCACGGTGCCGAGTGCCATGAAGTCGAGCCACGGCACGTCCCGGATCGCCGAGATCATCGTCGACGCCGGGGGCTTGCCGTTGCCGGTCGGCACCACGAGCGCGATCGTCGCGAACACGACGCCGACGATCACCTGCCCGAGGACCTTCGCCCAGCCGCCGAGCCCGAGGCTCCGCTGCCGCCGGACCTTGAGGAAGTCGTCGATGAAGCCGACGAAGCCGAGTCCGACCATGAGGAACAGCACGAGGAGGCCGGACAGCGTCACCGAGTCACGGCCGACGAGGTGTCCGACGAAGTACCCGAGCACCGCGCCGATGATGAGGACGATGCCGCCCATGGTCGCCGTGCCGCGCTTGGTGTGGTGCGACTGCGGACCGTCGTCGCGGATGAACTGTCCCCAGCCGAGGCGGTGGAACAGCTTGATGAAGAGCGGCGTGGTCAGCAATGTGAACACCAGCGCGACGGCGCCGGCGATCAGGAGTGCGATCATTCGGGGACACCTCCGAGGCGGTCGCCGAGGAATCGCAGTTCGGCGGACTTCGAGGACTTGACGAGGACGACGTCGCCGGGGCGGACCATCTCCTGCAGGGAGTGGACGGCGTCGTCGACGTCCTCGATGAACACGGACTCGCCGTCCCACGATCCCTCGAGGGTGGCGGCCTGGTGGATGGCCATCGCGCCACGGCCGACGACCACGAGCTGTCCGATGCCGAGACGGACGACGAGCCGGCCGATGCGGTCGTGCTCCTCCGTCGAGAACTCCCCGAGCTCGGCCATCTCGCCGAGCACGGCGACGGACCGCTCCCCTGGTCGCACGACCTGCGCGAGGGTGCGCAGCGCCGCGGCGGTCGAGTCCGGCGACGCGTTGTACGCGTCGTTGATCACGGTGACGCCCTCGGGGCCGCCCTGCAGGAGCTCCATGCGCCAGCGCTCGGCGCGCGTCATCGACGCGAGCGCCGCGGCGCCGTCCGCGAGCGGCACGCCCCACAGGTGGGCGACCGTGAGCGCGGCCGACGCGTTCATCGCGTGGTGCTCACCCAGGATGGCGAGCCGGACGTCGACCTGCTCCGTCCCGGCGGGACGGCTGTCGCCACCGCTCACGGGAGGCGCGGTGAGGGTGAAGCGTGTGCCGCTGCGGTCCGTCTCGATGCCGGTGATGCGGTAGTCGGCCGTCTCCGACGTGCCGAACCCGACGACGTGGGCGGCCGTGAGGCCGCGCATCGACGCGACGCGGTCGTCGTCGACGTTGAGGAGGGCCGTTGCGGTCGCGGGGAGGTCGGTGACCATCTCCGACTTCGCGCGCTGGGTGGCCTCGATCCCGCCGAACTCGCCGGCGTGCGCGAGTCCGACCTTGAGGACGACGCCGACGTCCGGCTCGGCGATCGAGACGAGCTTGGCGATGTGGCCCTTGCCGCTCGCGCCCATCTCGACGACCAGGAACCGGGTGTCGTGCGTGATCCCGAGCATCGAGATCGGGGCGCCGACGTGGTTGTTGAACGAGCCCTGCGGCGCGACCGTCTCGCCCTGGGTGGCGAGGATCGTGCGGAGCATGTTCTTCGTGCTCGTCTTGCCGTTCGACCCGGTGATGCCGACGACGCGCAGCGGTGCCGGGCGTCCGTCGGCGTCGACGCGGTCCGCGGTCGATGCCCGGACGCGGGCGACGACCTCGTGCGCGAGCGCGGCGAGGGCGGCGTACCCGTCGCCCACGACGACCTGCGCGGTTGCGGAGCCCTCGGGCAGGTCGACCACGCGCTCGGTGACGACGAGCGCCGCACCGGCCTCGGCGGCGGCCGGGACGAAGCGGTGGCCGTCGGTCTCCTCGCCGAGCAGGGCGAAGAACACGCTGCCGGGGCCGACGAGCCGCGAGTCCGTCTGCACGGACCCGTCGACGACCTGCTCCGGGGCACCGCTGACGAGCTCGCCGCCGATCGCGGCAGCGATCTCGGCGAGGGTCACGGCGATCATCGGATCTCCTCCGCCGGGCCGCTGTTCGGCTCCCATCCGGCCTCGCGGAGCGCCTGACGCGCTTCGTCGCGGGCCGAGTAGGGCGTGCGGACGCCCTGGATGTCGCGGTAGTCCTGGTGACCGGGACCGGCCCACAGGATCGAGTCGCCCTCGCCGACCAGGCCGACGGCCGTGCGGATCGCCGCCTCGGGCGGGCTGACCTCGTGGAGCTCGTGGTCGGGGAACGCCTCGCGCGCCGCGTCGACCAGCGTCTTCCGGATGCTCGCGGCGTCCTCGAAGCGCGGGTGGTGGTCGGTGATCACGAGGATGTCGCTCCCCGCGGCGGCGACGCGCGCCATGTCGCCGCGCTTCGTCGTGTCGCGGTCACCGTCGGCGCCGAACAGCATCAGGACGCGGCCAGGCGTGAACTGCCGGACGGCGGCGAGGGTGTTCTCGAAGGCGTCGGCGGAGTGACCGAAGTCGACGTAGACGCTCGGGCCGTGCGGCCCGGACACCCGCTCGGTGCGACCGGGCAGGTAGCACTCGATCGCGCTGACGCGGGGGCCGTCCTCGGTCTCGTCCGGGTAGCGGCGGTGCCCGGACTCGAGCGCCTGGGCGATCGCGCCGAGCTCGAAGCCGCCCTCGACGAGCATGACGATCGCGAGCGCCGCGTTCGCCGCCATGTGCCACCCGATGAGCGGCACACGCGTGGTGAGCTCGCGGCCCTCGGGACCGGTCAGGCGGAACTCGGTGTAGGCCGCGTGTGCGGCGGTGACGTCGACGTGCCACTCGGCCTCGACGTCGGGGTGCACCGTGATGGTCGTCACCGGGATGCGGGAGTCCTGCACCACACGGTGGCCCCAGTCCGTGTCCAGCGAGACGACGCCGCGACGGGCGTGCTCGGGCTGGAACAGCGGGAGCTTCGCCTGGTAGTACTCCTCCATGTCGGCGTAGTCGTCGAGGTGGTCGTGCGACAGGTTCGTGAAGCCGGCCACGTCGAAGACGATGCCGTCGACGCGGTGCCGGCTGAGGGCCTGGGCGCTGACCTCGACGGCCACGGCGCGCACCTCGGACTCGCGCATACGGGCGAGCAGGGCGTGCATCTCGCTGGCCTCCGGCGTGGTCAGCCGGCTCGTGACGCTGAGCGAGCCGATGTGGCGCTCCGCGGTCGAGCTCAGACCGGAGACCAGGCCGAGCTGCTTGAGGATGCCCTCGAGGATGTAGGACGTGCTCGTCTTGCCGTTCGTGCCGGTCGTCGCGAAGAGCTGCGGCAGGTCGGTGGCCTCGTCCGGGTGGGTGCGGTAGACCCACGCCGAGACGTCGCCGAGGGCCGCGCGCGGGTCCTCGACCACGAGCACCGGCAGCCCGGAGGGCTCTGCCAGGGCGGCGCCGTCGGTGTCGGTCAGGACGGCCACCGCGCCGCGCTCGGCGGCCTCGGCGGCGAACTGCGCACCGTGCCGGTTCGCTCCGTGCACGCCGACGAACAGGTCACCCGGCTGCACCTCGGCGGCGCTCAGGGTGACGCCCGTCGTCTCGACGGCGTCGACCGTCCCCACGACGCGCATGCCGAACGCGTTCGCGAGCTCGGCCACGCTCCTCGGGGTCGGGTGTTCGGGTCGGAGGACCGGGGGGATCCGTGCGGACAAGTGCTCCTTCTTCCTCACCACGTGGACGGGTACAGCTGCGCCTCGGACGTGGAGGGGGCTACTCGGTACTTCTCGAGCACCTGGGACATGAGTGTGCGGAACGCCGGAGCCGCTCCGCTGGACCACTTGTTGGTCTGCGGCTTCGTGAACGTCACCGTGACAACATACTGGGGGTCCTCGGCGGGTGCCATTCCGGCCACCGAGGTGATGCGCTGACCGCCGTAGCCCTTGGACCCCTCGGCTACCTCGGCGGTACCGGTCTTCGCGGCCACGTTGTAGCCGGAGATCGGCTTCATGCCGACGAGCGTGCCGCCCGTGACGACGCTCTGCAGCATCTTCACCGTCTGCTGCGCGGCCGCCGGCGAGACGACCTGCGTCCCCTGCACGTCGGGCGCGTCGATCATCTTGCCGTCGGCCGTCTGGCAGCCCTTGACCATGTGCAGCGGGATCCGGACGCCGTTGTTCGCCAGGGTCTGGAAGACGCTCGCGACCTGGATCGCGGTCGTGGAGATGCCCTGGCCGAACATCGAGTTGATGTTCGTCTGGCTGCTCCAGTCCGGCGTGGCGCCGTACTGCATGGACGGCTGGCCCGGGTACTGGATCGCCGACTCCGGTTCGAACAGGCCGAACTTCTTCATGTACTCGTAGCGCTGCTGCTGCGTCAGGCGTTCACCGAGCTCGGTGATGCCGACGTTCGACGAGTTCTGCAGGATGCCGGTCAGCGTCAGGTTCTCGGTGGGGTGGAACTCCGAGTCCTGGATCCGTCCGCCCCACGGGAACGAGCGGGAGTACGGCACCACGGCGCGGTCGGTCGGGCTCGACTCGCCCTCGTTGATGAGCGCGGCGGCGATCGCGGCCTTGATGGTCGAGCCGGGCTCGTACGTCGCGGTCAGGGCGCGGGAGCCGTAGGCACCGGTGTCCTTCGTCGCGTCGACGTCGTTCGGGTCCACCGTCGGGTAGTCCGCGACCGCGAGGAGCTCGCCGGTCTTCGCGTTCGTCACCGTGGCGGTCGCCGACTCGGCCTGCAGCTCCTTTGCCGCGGATGCGATGGTCTGCTGCGCCATGTACTGCAGGTCGCTGTCGATCGTGGTCTGCAGCGTGCCGCCGTCCTTGGCCTGCTGCTTCGTCACCGTGCTGCCAGGGAGCTGGACGCCGTCCTCGCCGCGCTCGTACGTCTCCGAGCCGTTCGTGCCCGCGAGGCACTTGTTGTAGGAGTACTCGAGCCCGGCTTGGGCACCGTCGGTTCCCATGAAGCCGGTCAGGGCACCGGCGGTCGCACCGGTCGGGTAGATCCGCGCGGACTGCTGCTCCGGGTAGAGCCACGGCACCTCGAGGTCGCGGACGGCCTCGTAGTGCTTCACGTCGAGACCCTTGACCAGGTACGCGAAGTCCGACTTCGGGTTCGCCGCGATGTTCTTCTGCATCGTGGCGACGTCCCCGCCGGACGCCTTCGCGATCGCCTGGAGAGCGTCGTCGACCGACACGTCCTTCACGCGCGTGCCGCCGAGCTTGCCCTTGAAGGGTGCGACCAGGCGCGGGGCCGTCGTGATGTTGTAGCGGTTCACACTGTCCGCGAGCTCGACGCCGTTGCGGTCGACGATGTCACCGCGGGTGCCGTAGATCGTGACCGGGATGCTGCGCTTGGCCTTCGACTGTTCGTTGAGCTCGGCGGCCTGCACGACCTGGATGTCCACGAGACGGATCACGAAGACCGCCACGAGGGCGATCACCGCCATCATCACGATGCCGTAGCGCAGTCGGCGGTTGCGGATCGTCTTCGTCACGCGGTGCGGTCCTTCCCGGATGGTGCGGCAGGGTGTCCCGACCCGCAGGTCACCGGGTGGCGGGGGCCTGGAGCTGGTTCGGGTCGGACTCTACGTCGGGGGTGGAGGATGCCCCGGCCGACGCGCTGGACCCTGTGGTCTTCCCAGCGTCGCCGGTCGACGGTGCGCTCGTCGAGGACGCGTCCGTCGAGGGTGCGCTCGTCGCCGATGCGTCGGCTGCGCCGCCCGTCTCCTTGCTGGCGGCCGTGTCGCCGGACTTCGCGGCGAGCGGCACCTGGTCGAGCAGGGCGTTCGGGACCTGGTTGTCGCTGCTCGCCGTCGCCTCGTCCGGGGCGGCGGGCGTCGGCGTGCCGAACACCTGCCCGGTCTTCGGGTCGAGGTACACCGGCGTCGAGTTCGCGATCATCCCGAGCGACTGCGCGTTCCTGGCGAGGTTCTGCGGGGAGTCGAGCACCCGGAGCTCCTCGGACAGCGACTGCTGCGTCCGGGAGAGCGCGGTCTGCTCGGCCCCGAGCGAGCTGAGCGTGTACGCGCCCTGGCTCAGGACCATGCTGATCCCGAGCTGCGCGAGCAGCAGCACGCCGAGCGCCGCGACCGCCACCACCGCGTAGGCGATGCGGGGCCGGGCCCGTCGCTGCGCCTTGGTCGGGGCGACCTCGACGAGCTCGGGACGCTCGTGACGGGAGCCGCGGGGCGCACGGGGCGGGGCGACGGCAGGGTCGACGAGTGCGAGGTTCGTGCTCATGTCACTTCCGGATCCGCTGGGCCGCGCGCAGGCGCACGGGGATGGCTCGGGGGTTGGCGGCGCGTTCGGTCTCGTCGGCCAGTTCCGCGCCCTTGACGACGAGGGAGAAGGTGGGGGCGTGCTCGGGCAGCTCGACCGGCAGGCCGGCGGGCGCGCTCGAGGTGGTGCGCTCGGCGAGGGCCCGCTTGACGAGCCGGTCCTCGAGGGACTGGTACGACTCGACGACGATCCGGCCGCCGACCGCGACGGCGTCGAGCGCCGCCGGGATCGCCCGCTCGAGGACCGCCAGTTCGGCGTTGACCTCGATCCGGAGCGCTTGGAACACCCGCTTGGCCGGGTGCCCCTGCCGCTGCACGGCGACCGGGGTCGCGTCGTGCAGGACCTGGACGAGGTCGCCGGACATCTCGAACGGGCGCTCGGCCCGCCGCGCGACGATCGCCCGGGCGTAGCGGCCGGCGAGCTTCTCCTCGCCGTAGCGCTGGAAGATCCGGCGCAGCTCGCCCTCGTCGTAGGTGGCCAGGACGTCGGCGGCGGTCTGCCCCTCGGTCCGGTCCATGCGCATGTCGAGCGGCGCGTCCTGGCTGTACGCGAAGCCGCGCTCGGCCCGGTCGAGCTGCAGCGAGGAGACGCCGAGGTCGAACAGCACGCCGTCCACCGCGTCGAAGCCCTCGCCCGCGATCGCGTCGGCGATCCCGTCGTAGACCGTGTGCACCAGGCGGACACGGTCACCGAAGCGGGCGAGCCGCTCCCCCGCGATGCCGAGTGCGTCGGTGTCCCGGTCCAGCCCGATGAGCGTCAGGTCCGGGAAGCGCTCGAGCAGGCCCTCGGAGTGGCCGCCCATGCCGAGCGTGGCGTCGACGACGACCTTGCCCGGGCCGTCGAGGGCGGGCACGAACAGCTCGACGATGCGGTCGAGCATCACCGGCGTGTGCGGGAACTTCGGCTGGTCGTCGGCCATGTGCAGCCCTCGGACTCCTGGGCCACGGACCCGGATCCCCATCCATGCGACCTGACACCGGGGAAGGTGTGTCAGGGCACCACGGCTGGGAGTCCCGATCCGCGGATCAGAAGATCCCCGGGATCACCTCCTCGTCGTTGTCGGCGAAGCCCTCTTCGACCTCGGCGTAGTAGGCCTCCCACGCGGGGGTCGACCAGATCTCGGCACGGTCACCGCTGCCGATGACCGTGAGGTCCCGCTCGAGCCCCGCGTACTCGCGGAGGTTCTGCGGGATCGTCACGCGGTTCTGCTTGTCCGGGGTCTCCGCGCTCGCTCCGGAGAGGAACAGGCGCATGTAGTCCCGGGTGCGCTTCGAGGTCATCGGCGCCGTGCGGATCCGCTCGTGCAGCTGCTCGAACGTGTCCGCGCTGAAGACCACGACGCAGCGCTCCTGCCCACGGGTCATCACGAGCCCGCCGGACAGTTCGTCCCGGAACTTGGCGGGGAGGATCACGCGACCCTTCTCGTCGAGCTTCGGGGCATGGGTACCGAGCAGCACGTCGGGGCCTCCCCTCCGCTCCACCGGACCGTTGTGTTCCCCACTTTACTCCACTTCGCTCCCCGCGAACCGGTTGCGGCCCCACGAATTCCCCGGATGCCCCGGAATGGGGGCGTCCAGACCCAGATCGGCGAACTGCGCGGTGGACCACATCCCCGGAATTACGGCGATCCGGGCGCGGCTCGGCGCCGTGGAGGAAAGTGGAGGACTTTCAGAGGGTCGTGGCGGTCCGAGGGCGCGCCGGACGGGAGGATCGTGGCGGTGCCGCCACGATCCTCCCGTCAGCCCTCCCCCCACCTGGCGCGCGATCCTCCCCATCGCAGGTGACCTGGGATGCCGATCAGCGCGTGGGATGCCGGAAGGAACGGCATCCGATGCGCGGTTCGGCTTCCCATGCGCGGATCGACCTCCGACGCGCAGATCGGCAACAGTCGCGCCCGACCCGATCGCTCCCCCACGCACGACGACGGGGCCGGTCCCGAAGGACCGGCCCCGTCGTGGTGGAGGCGTGTGGAGGGCTGCTACTGCTGCCCGTGGTCGTTGCGCTTGTCCCAGCGCTCGTTCATGCGGTCCATGAACGAGCCACCGGACGAGGACGGCCGCGTGGGCTTCGAGGAGCCGCCGGAACGAGGCACCTTCGCCCCAGACTTCGGCATCCGCATGCCCGGCCGCAGCGCCCACAGGACGCCGGCGAGCATGACGACGAACCCGGGCAGACCGAGCCACGGCTGCTTGAAGGCGAGTGCGAGGACGACGATCGCGACGCCGACCAGCGCAGCGAGGACGCCCAGCGTGATGGACGTGTAACTCGGACGACCCTGACGGCGCGTGACCCGCGCCACGAAGTCGGAGTCGTTCTGGTAGAGGCTGCGCTCCATTTCTTCGAGGAGTCGCTGCTCTTGCTCCGAGAGTGGCATCTCGTTTCCCTCTGTTCCTGGGGATGCTGTTGCCTGGCGGCATCGGGTGTCGTCGTCGCCAGAAGTGGACCGATTCTATGTCTCGACCGCTCCACTAGGGTAGGGACCGTGGCTGAGAGTACGCGATTAGTGGACCTCGTTTCGGCGCGGATCGACCGGGCGCTCGACGAGCAGCGGGAGCGGCTCCTCGCCATCAGTCCCGACCTCGAGCAGTTCGACCGGTACGCCCGCGACCTGCTGTCCGGCGGGAAGCGCTTCCGGGCGCTGTTCTGCTACTGGGGATGGCAGTCCGTGGCGGGGCGGTCCGGCTCGTTCGACCCCCTGGCCGAGGGCTCCCGGCAGACCACGGCCGAGGCCGTCGTCACGGTCGCCGCCGCGCTCGAGGTCTTCCACGCGGCCGCCCTCGTGCACGACGACATCATGGACCGCTCGGACACCCGTCGCGGGCGTCCCGCCGCGCACCGCCGCTTCGAGTCCCAGCACGCGGAGTCCGGGTGGGCCGGCGACCGCGCGCTGTACGGCACGAACTCCGCGCTGCTCCTCGGCGACCTGCTGCTGTCGCTCAGCGACTCGGTCTTCGACGAGGGCCTCGCACTGCTCGACCCGGCGCGCGCCCGCATCGTGCGCCAGGAGTTCCACACCATGCGACTCGACGTCACCGCGGGGCAGTACCTCGACGTGCACGAGGAGACCGCCTGGCCGACGATCGACGAGTCCGAGCACCTCGTGCGGGCGCAGCGCGTCATCGTCTTCAAGTCGGCGAAGTACTCGATCGAGGCGCCGCTCGTGATCGGCGCCCTCGTGGCCGGTGCCACCGAGGCGCAGCTCGAGGGCCTGCGGTCCTTCGGCCTGCCGCTCGGCGTGGCCTACCAGCTACGCGACGACCTGCTCGGGGTGTTCGGCGACCCCGAGGTCACCGGGAAGCCGGCCGGCGACGACCTCCGCGAGGGCAAGCGCACCGTCCTCATCGCCTCGGCGCGGAAGACACTGGGGGCCGGTCCGCGCCAACTGCTCGACGAGCTCCTCGGCGACCCGGACCTCGACGAGGCCCAGGTGCAGATGCTCCGCGCGACGCTCACCGAGTCCGGCGCGGTCGCGGCCGTGGAGCGCTCGATCGAACGGCACGTGCAGCGCGCGAAGGCCGCGCTCGACGCCGCGCCGCTCACACCGTCAGCGCGCGACCAGCTGGTCGCGCTGGCCGACACCGTGAGCCGCCGCGTCGCGTAGACGGGGACGACGAGACGGACGGGAGGATCGTGGCGGCGCCGCCACGATCCTCCCGTCCGAGCAGTGGTGGGTCTAGAGCAGTGACTGGGCCACGCGGCGCACCTCGGCCTTGCGGCCGGCGCGCAGCGCCGCGATCGGCGAGGTGCCGAGCGCGGGGTCCTCGCTGAGCATCCAGCGCACGGCCTCGTCGTCAGAGAACCCGTTGTCACCGAGGACGATGAGGGTGCCGCGGAGTTCGGGCAGGGGCTCGTCACCGTCGAGGAACTCGCTCGGGACGCGGAGCACGCCGCCGACCCGTGCCGGCAGCAGGGTCTTCTGCTCGAAGAGCCGGTGGATGCGCCCCGGGGTCACGCCGAAGCGTTCCACGAGGTCGGGCACCGTCAGCCAGCGCTCGGAGAGGGTCGTGTCGTCGGTGGGTGCAGCGCTCACGCGCCCCATGTTGCCAGAGTGTCCGGCCACCTCGGCGCGTCCCGTTCGTCACACGAGTCACACACACCACATCCGACTCTCTGGTTGACTTGGGAATCAGCCCATGCCAGCGTTGAGTCACCTGTGAGTGCTCGCACGCGCGCGCACGGCCCCGAGATCAGGCCCCGAGATCAGGAGAGTCCCGTGGACAACGCTGCAGACGAAGGCGCCCGGCGCGCACGATCCGCCCGGTTCGCCACCATGCCCATCGTCCTCGCGGGGACGATCGCCGTGACCGCCGGCCTGACGGGCCCGATCGCGCACGCCGAGCCCCGGCACGACGACGACGCCGCGAAGAAGCGGCACGTCGACCAGGACCGCAACGTCGGCGACCGCCCGGTGTTCGGCACGGCCGTCGCCCGCCCGGCGGAGACCACGGTGACCACGGTGGCCGCCGTGCAGCGCACCCCCACGTCCGCTGCGCCCACGAACTACACCGTGCAGCAAGGCGACACCGTCTCGGGCATCGCCGCCCGCTACGGCCTCTCCGCGCAGGAGGTCCTGGTGCGGAACGGCCTCGGCTGGAACACGATCATCCACCCGGGACAGACCCTGCACCTGACCTCCCAGCCGGCGTCTGCCCCGGTCGCCGCGTCGTCGTCGCACGCGTCGTCGTCGAGCACCGCGACCGGGAGCTACCACGTCAAGCAGGGCGACACCGTGTCGGGCATCGCGGCGCGGGTCGGCGTGTCGACCTCGGCACTCCTCGGCGCCAACAACCTGTCGCAGCGCTCGGTGATCTACCCCGGGCAGACGCTCACGGTCCCCCGCGCCGGGACCCCGGCGCCCGCTCCTGCCCCGGCCGCGAAGCCCGCCGCGACGACCTCGACCGCGTCGGCCCGCTCGAACAGCGTGAAGATCGTCGCCGGGGACACCATCGCGGCGATCGCCGTCAAGCACGGCGTGTCCGTCAAGGCGCTGCTGGCGGCGAACGGCCTCAGCTACACGAGCACCATCTACGCGGGGAAGACGCTCGTGATCCCCGGCTCCGGGGCCGTCGCGACGACGACCTCGTCCCGGCCGTCGAGTGTCAACGGTGTCTCGCTCTCCGCCGAGCAGCGCGCCAACGCGGCCACGATCGTCTCCGTCGGCCGCACCATGGGCGTGCCGGACCGCGGCATCGTCATCGCCCTCGCCGCCGCACTGCAGGAGTCGAGTCTCCGCAACCTGTCGCACGGCGACCGCGACTCGGTGGGGCTGTTCCAGCAGCGGCCGAGCCAGGGCTGGGGCGACAAGGCGACGCTGCAGGACCCGTCCGCCGCGACGAAGCTCTTCTTCCGCGGCAACCCCGGCAAGACGCGCGGGCTGCTGTCCGTCCCCGGGTGGTCGTCGATGCAGCTGACCGACGCTGCGCAGGCCGTGCAGGTGTCCGCGTACCCGGGCGAGTACGCCAAGTGGGAGCAGACCGCCTCAGCGCTGCTCGCCTCGTTCTGACGTCCGGCCTGTCCGGGCGACCGAGCCGACTCATCCTCGAGATCGAGATTGGGTCACGACCGGTGCGTCAGTGCGGGACCGGCCAGCGCCGCTTCGTAGAATGCCGCCGATGACCACGAACGCCGCCACGGACCCGATGATCGGTCGCATGATCGACCAGCGGTACCGCGTGCGCTCCCGCATCGCGCGCGGGGGCATGGCGACCGTGTACCTCGCGACCGACGTCCGGCTCGAGCGCCGGGTCGCGATCAAGATCATGCACGGGCACCTGGCCGACGACCAGGCCTTCCGGGAGCGCTTCATCCAGGAGGCCCGGAGCGCCGCCCGGCTGTCGCACCCGAACCTGGTCGGCGTGTACGACCAGGGCGCCGAGGACGACACGGCGTACATCGTGATGGAGTACATCCCGGGCATCACGCTGCGGGACCTGCTGCAGGAGCACCACGCGCTGACCCCGGAGCAGGCGACGGACATCCTCCGCGCCGTGCTCGCCGGCCTGGCCTCGGCCCACCGCGCCGGGATCGTGCACCGCGACCTCAAGCCCGAGAACGTCCTGCTCGCCGACGACGGCCGGATCAAGCTCGGCGACTTCGGGCTCGCCCGTGCCACGACCGCGAACACCGCGACCGGTGCCGCCCTGCTCGGGACGATCGCGTACCTGTCCCCCGAGCTCGTCACGCGCGGCGCGGCGGACTCCCGGAGCGACATCTACGCGCTCGGCATCATGCTCTACGAGATGCTCACCGGCGAGCAGCCGTACAAGGGCGACCAGCCGATGCAGATCGCGTACCAGCACGCGAACGACACCGTGCCCGCGCCGAGCGCCGCCGTTCCCGGGGTCCCGCCGGAGCTCGACGACCTCGTCGCCTGGGCCACGGCCCGCGACCCCGAGGACCGCCCCCGCGACGCGCGCGAGCTGCTCGACCACATGTCGGGCAACCAGCAGCGCGCCACGGGGCAGTACCGCACGGCTGTCCTGCGCCCCGAGAACGCGACCGCGATCCTCCCTGCCGGTGGCGCCTCGCCGGACTCGGCACCGGACACCGACGACCCGACGACCGTGCTCGACCGGACGCCGGCGGACACGCGCTCCCCGGTCCGCCGGGGCGCACCGGGCCCGCGACGCACCGGATCCCAGCCGGGCGTCCTCTCCCCCGCCGGGCAGCGCCTGGCGGATCTGTCGGCACGGCGCCGGAAGCGCGGCTGGATCGCCCTGGCGATCGTGCTCGTGCTCGTCCTGGCCGCCGGGGTCGTCGGCTGGGCGTTCGGACCCGGACCGTGGGGCAACGTCCGGATCCCCGAGGTCACGGGCAAGTCCGTCTCCCAGGCCCGGCAGCTGCTCGAGGCCCAGGGGCTCCAGACCGCCCGCGCGACGGCGACCCGCTTCGACGCGGTCGTCGCGAAGGGACAGGTCTCCACGACGAAGCCCGCCGCCGACCGCGAGGTCCGGAAGGGCACGGCCGTCCAGATCGTCGTGTCGGACGGACCGCGGCTGATCACCCTGCCCGCGATCGTCGGCCAGCCGGTGTCGACCGTGACGGCCGCGCTCGACGACGACTTCCAGCTGCAGGACGACCAGTACGAGTTCTCGGCCGACGCGCCGAAGGACACCGTCATCGCGGCGACCGGCGTCGGGACCGACGGTGCGACCGTCGACCTCGCGCAGGTGCAGCAGTACGGCGAACGCGGTCCGGTGACCCTCACGGTGTCGCTCGGCCCGGTGCCGGACGTCGCCGGCAAGTCCGTCGCCGACGCCACCGCCGCCCTCGACGCCGTCGGGCTGACCGTGGGCACGCAGTCCGCACAGTTCTCGGACGACGTCCCGAGCGGCCAGGTCATCTCGCAGTCGGTGCAGGACGACCCCGCGAAGCAGGGCTCGGCGGTCGACCTCGTCGTGTCGAAGGGTCCGGCGCCGATCGCGCTGCCGGACGTCGCGGGCAAGACGGTGCGCGACGCCACGAGCACGCTCGAGGCCCTCGGGCTCCAGGTGAAGGTGCCGGACTGCACGAACATCCTGTGCCGCATCTCGGACTGGAGGTCGGTCCTGCCCGTGACCTCCACGGACCCGCCGGCCAAGTCGACGGTGCACCGCGGCGACACGATCACCCTCGCCTACGACGACTGAGCCCGTCCCGCCCGCCGCAGGCCGTTTCGCGCGTCGGAGGCCGATCCGCGCGTCGAAGGGCGTTCCGCGCGTCGGAGACCGATCCGCGCGTAGAACGTCGTTCCTTCCGCCCTCCGACGCGCGGATCGTCCTCCCATCACACCCGCGATGGGTAGGAACGTCGCGCGCCGTCCCGAGGCGACCAGGCGACGGACGGGAGGCGCGATGCCAGCTGGCACCG
The DNA here is from genome assembly GCF_013347185.1 of Curtobacterium sp. Csp1. Classification (NCBI taxonomy): domain Bacteria; kingdom Bacillati; phylum Actinomycetota; class Actinomycetes; order Micrococcales; family Microbacteriaceae; genus Curtobacterium; species Curtobacterium sp. Csp1. The sequence goes on along the minus strand of NZ_CP054594.1, from coordinate 3,213,077 downwards.
CGCCTCCCGTCCGTCAGCCCGTCCCGCGGGCCGCTCGTGGCTACGCCCGCTGGTACGGGTGCGCGCTGAGCTCCTCGGCGACGAGGAACGCGAGCTCGAGCGACTGCATGTGGTTCAGGCGCGGGTCGCACAGCGACTCGTAGCGGGTGGCCAGGGTCGCCTCGTCGATCTGCTCCGACCCGCCGAGGCACTCCGTGACGTCGTCACCGGTGAGCTCGACGTGCATGCCGCCGGGGTACGTGCCGACCTGCCGGTGCGCCTCGAAGAAGCCGAGGACCTCGTCCACGACGTCGTCGAAGCGGCGGGTCTTGTAGCCCGTGGGCGTGGTCAGGCCGTTGCCGTGCATCGGGTCGGTGACCCAGAGCGGCTTCGCGTCCACGCCCTTGATCGCCTCGAGGAGCTTCGGGAGCTCGTCGCGGATCTTGCCGGCGCCCATGCGGGTGATGAACGTGAGCCGGCCGGGCTCGCGCTCCGGGTCCAGCTTGTCGACCAGGGCACGCATGTCGTCGACCGAGGTCGTCGGGCCGAGCTTCACGCCGATCGGGTTCCGCACCCGCGACAGGAAGTCGACGTGCGCGCCGTCGATGTCGCGCGTGCGCTCCCCGATCCAGATGAAGTGGCCGGAGGTGTCGTACGCCTGCCCGGAGCGGGAGTCGATCCGGGTCATCGGGCGCTCGTAGTCCATGAGCAGGCCCTCGTGCGAGGCGTAGAACTCGGTGTGCTTGAGCGCCTCGAAGTCGGCACCGCAGGCGTCCATGAAGCGGACCGCGCGGTCGATCTCCTGCGCCATGTGCTCGTACCGGGCGTTCGCCGGGTTCGACGCGAAGCCCTTGTTCCACGAGTGCACCTGGCGGAGGTCCGCGAACCCGCCCTGCGTGAAGGCGCGCACGAGGTTCAGCGTGGAGGCGGCCGTGTGGTACCCCTGCACGAGGCGCCGCGGGTCGGCCTGGCGGCTCTCCGGCGTGAAGTCGTACCCGTTGACGATGTCGCCGCGGTAGGCCGGCAGCGTGACGTCGCCGCGCGTCTCGAAGTCGCTCGAGCGCGGCTTGGCGAACTGCCCCGCCATGCGACCCATCTTGATGATCGGCATCGAGGCGCCGTAGGTCAGGACGACAGCCATCTGCAGGATCGTCTTGACGCGGTCGCGGATGGAGTCGGCGGTCGCGCCGGCGAAGGTCTCGGCGCAGTCACCGCCCTGGAGCAGGAACGCGCGGCCCGAGGCGGCTGCAGCGAGCCGGTCGCGGAGCTTGTCGACCTCGCCTGCGAACACGAGCGGGGGCAGCGTGGCGATCTCGGCCGAGGCGGCCTCGGCTGCGGCGGTGTCCGGCCAGGTCGGCTGCTGCTTGATCGGGAGCGTCCGCCAGTGGTCGAGGCCCTCGATCACGTCCGGATCCTGCAGGGCGACGAAGTCGGTCGACTCGAGCACGGTGGTACCTCGGGGGTTCTGGGGCGTACCGCCTGCGGCGCAGGCGCACCGGCGGGCGCCGGAGTCCTCAGATCCTACCGTCCGGGTGCCGCTGCCCGGTCCTTCATGACCTGCTCGCGGGCGCTGCTCGCGCGCTCCTTGACGCTCGTCGCGTAGACGTCGACGTACTCCTGCCGGCTCAGCCCGGCGAGCTCGTGCATGACCTCGTCCGTGACGCTCCGGAGGATGAAGCGGTCGGTCTCGAAGCCCTCGAAACGCGAGAAGTCGAGCGGCTTGCCGAAGACGACGCCGACCCGCTTGAACTTCGGGAACTTCTGGCCGATCTGCTGCACCTCGCGCGTGCCGATCATCGCGACCGGCACGACGGTGACGCGGCCCTCGAGGATCATCCGGGCGATGCCGGTGCGGCCGCGGTAGAGCTTGCCGTCGGGGCTGCGCGTGCCCTCGGGGTAGATGCCGAGTTGCTCCCCGCGGGCGAGGACCTGGAGCCCGGTGCGGAGCGACGCCTCGGACGCCTTGCCGCCGGAACGGTCGATCGGGAGCTGGCCGATGGCGTTGAAGAACGTCTTCGTCGCCCAGCCCTTGAGCCCCCGGCCGGTGAAGTAGTCGCTCTTCGCGAGGAACGACATCCGGCGGTCGAGGACGGCGGGCAGGATCACCGAGTCGATGAACGAGATGTGGTTCGAGGCGAAGATCACCGGCCCCTTCGCGGGGACGTGCTCGCGCCCGATGACCCACGGTCGGAACAGGGTGAGGATGAGCGGGCCGAGCAGGAAGTTCTTCAGCAGCCAGTAGGTCATCGTCGACTCCAGTCGTTCGCCGAGGCGACCCTACGCCGTGCGGGCGTGGATCCGGGCGAGGTCCGCGGCACCGACGACGCCGGCGTCGTTCACGAGCTCGGCGATGACGAAGTCGGGCTCCGGGTGGTAGCCGCGCGCCGGCAGGTTGCTCAGGTAGGCCTGCTTGATCGGCTCGAGCAGTCGGTCCCCCGCGCTCGCGACACCGCCGCCGAACACGAAGAGCTGCGGGTCGAGCACGGCGGAGAGCGACGCGCAGGCCTCGCCGAGGTGGCGGCCGAGCCGGCGCAGGGCCGCGAGGGCGCCCGGGTCGTCCGCCAGGATCAGGTCGCCGACGATCCCGCCGTCGAGCTGACCACCGTTCTGCTCGCGGGCGTCGGCCAGGGCGGAACCGATGCCGCCGGCGTCCGCGACGTCGTTCGCCATGCGCTGCAGGGCACGACCGGAGCCGTACTGCTCGATGCAGCCGCGGGCACCGCAGCCGCACGGCAGCCCGTTCGGGACGATGCGCAGGTGCCCGATCTCGCCGCCGGTGCCGAAGCCGCCGCGGAACAGGCGGTCCTCGGTCACGATCGCGCCGCCGACCCCGGTGCCGATGGTCAGCATGGTCATGTCCGACACGAGCCGGCCGGCACCGAAGCGGAACTCCGCCCAGCCGGCGGCGTTCGCGTCGTTGTCGACCGTGATGTGCAGGTCGCCGAGCCGCTCCTGGAGCTTCTGCCGCAGGGGTTCGTTCCGCCACCGGATGTTCGGCGTGTAGTAGACGATCGACTGCGAGGCGTCGATGAAGCCAGGGGCCGCGACGCCCACCGCGCCGACCTCGTGGGCCGCCCGGAGTCGCGACACCATGGTCACGACGTCGTCGAGCATGGCGTCCGGGTCCGCCGCGTTGGTGGCCACGCGGTCCTCGGCGACGATCTCGCCGAGTTCCGTCACGACCGCTCCCGCGATCTTGGTGCCCCCGATGTCGATTCCGATGGCATGCACGAGCATCGACCCTACCGTCTCCCGGTGGCCACGGAGAACGTCCGCGACGCCCGGATGCACACGGAACCCCCGGCTGCTGCCCATATGCTGACGGTGTCGCCTCGTCGCTGAGGCGTCCTCGTATCGAATCGGCCGACAAGGGAGTCAACCGTGAACGATCAGCGGCAGCCCGCACCCACCTCCGCGCCCGACCACGGCTCCGCGGCCCGACTGCTCTCGGAGCGTGCCCGACGCACCCCGGACCGGCCGATCCTCGCCGAACGCCACGGCGACACGTGGACGACCATCACCGCGGCGGACGTGCTCGCCCGCGTCCGCGGCATCGCGAAGGGCTTCGTCGCCGCCGGCCTGGAGCCCGGAGCGCACGTCGCGATCCTGTCCCGCACCCGGTTGGAGTGGACGCTGGTCGACTTCGCCGTGTGGACCGCCGGGCTCGTGTCCGTGCCCGTCTACGAGACGAGCTCCCCCGACCAGGTCCGCTGGATCCTGTCCGACTCGGAGACCGTCGCGATCGTCGTCGAACAAGAGGAGCACGCGCGCCGCGTGGCCTCGATCGCCCCCGACCTGCCGCTCCTCGGGCAGCACTGGACGATCGACGGCGGCGGGCTCGACGACCTGACCCGGCTCGGCGAGACCGTCACCGACGCCGAGCTCGACGCCCGCACCGCCGACGTGCACGGGCACGACGACGCGACGATCATCTACACGTCGGGCACGACCGGTCGACCCAAGGGCTGCGTCCTGCGTCACGACAACTTCACCGCGACCGTCGAGGGCGCGACCGAGGCGATGCCCGAGGTGGTCGCCGAGGGGTCCTCGACGCTCCTCTTCATCCCGATGGCCCACGTCTTCGCCCGTTTCATCGCGGCGATGTCCGTGTCGACCGGCGTGCTCGTCGGGCACGAGCCGGACACCCGCGACCTCATGCAGGCCGTGTCGACCTTCAAGCCGACGTTCCTGCTCGCGGTGCCGCGCGTCTTCGAGAAGATCTACAACTCCGCCGAGCAGAAGGCCGACCTCGGCGGGAAGGGCAAGGTCTTCCGCGCCGCCGCCGGGGTCGCCGTCGCGCACTCCGAGGCCCTCGCAGCCGGCCGGGTCCCGCTCGGCCTGAAGCTCCGCTTCGCCCTGTTCGACAAGCTCGTCTACGCCAAGCTCCGCGCCGCGATCGGCGGCCGGGTGCAGTACGCCATCAGCGGTTCGGCGCCGCTGTCCCCGCGGCTGTCGCACTTCTTCCGCTCGATCGGGGTGCTCATCCTCGAGGGCTACGGCCTCACCGAGACCACCGCCCCCGCGACCGTGAACCGGGCCGCCGAGCTCCGGATCGGCACGGTCGGGCGGGCCCTGCCCGGCGTGGAGGTCCGGACCGACGACGGCGAGATCCTCATCCGCGGGGTCGACGTGTTCGACCGGTACTGGAAGAACGAGGAGGCCACCGCGAAGGCGTTCGAGGACGGCTGGTTCCGCACCGGCGACCTCGGCCGGCTCGACGGTGACGGCGTCCTCACCGTCACCGGCCGCGCGAAGGAGCTCATCGTCACGGCGAGCGGCAAGAACGTCGCCCCGGCACCGCTCGAGGACGGCATCCGCGAGCACCCGCTCGTCGGGCAGGTCGTGGTCGTCGGCGAGGGCAAGCCCTTCGTCGCCGCCCTCGTGACCCTGGACCGCGACATGCTCCCCGGGTGGTGCGAGGCGCGCGGCATCGTCCCAGGTCTCTCACCGCGCGAGGCCGCCTACGACGAGCGCGTGCACCAGGCGGTGCAGGAGGCGATCGACACCGCGAACCAGCGGGTCTCGCGGGCCGAGTCGGTCCGGTCGTTCACGATCCTCGACACCGAGCTCACCGAGGCGTCCGGGCACCTCACCCCGAAGCTCACCATCAAGCGGGCGATCGTGATGCGCGACTTCGCAGCGGACGTCGAGCACATCTACTCCGGCTCGAAGGTGCAGACCACCGCCACGCCCGTCGTGGCGTCGCGTCGTCGACGCGGCTGACGGCGGTCGGGCTGACGGCAGACTGGAGGCCCGGTGCCGGTCCGTGGGACCGGCACCGGGCCTCCAGTGCGTTGCCAGTCGGGACGGCGCCGCGGCGCCGCGCCCGGCTCAGCCAGCCTGCGCGACCTCCATGTCGACGTCGGCGATGACGCCCGTCGCGGCGGTCGCCACGGGGACCGGCTCGGGGCGGCGGTTGGTGCGGGTGCGGTGAGAGCTGAGCTCGTCGTTCTGTGAGGCCATGGTGCTCGTCCTGGGTGATGGGGTGACACGTCGGTGGGTGCCGACCGGGACACGGTACCTCCTCGTCAGGACGAACCGACAATCCCGCGAAGGGGTGTCACGGGAGACCGCAACGGAACGTGCGGTCCCGCGCCCCCGATCAGTGGAACCAGTCCTGCGCTCGGATGTCCCGCAGGGCCTGCCGGCGGGTCTCCGGGTCGAGCGTCATGACGTACACGGTGCCGTCGAGGTGGTCGCACTCGTGCTGCAGCGCCTCGGCCATCAGGCCGTCGCCCTCGAGCACCACCGGGTTGCCGTCGACGTCGACGCCGCGGACCTTCGCGTGCGGGAAGCGCCTGGTCGGGTAGCCCAGGCCGGGCACGGACAGGCAGCCCTCGTCCATCAGCTCGGGTTCACCGGAGACCTCGACGAGCTCCGGGTTGAGCACGTACCCGACCTGACCGTCGACGTTGTACGAGAACGCCCGGAGGCCCACGCCGATCTGCGGGGCGGCGACACCGGCGCGCCCGGGCTCCTTGACGGTGTCGATGAGGTCCTGCACGAGTTCACGGACGCCGTCGGCACCGATGCGGACCGGGTCGGCGGGCGAACGGAGGACGGGGTCGCCGAACAGGCGGATGGGACGGACGGTCACGTTACTGCAGCACCACCAGGAGGTCGCCGGCGTCCACCTGCTGGGTCGCCGGGATCGCGAAACGGCCGACGGTGCCCGACACGGGCGCCGTGATGGCCGCTTCCATCTTCATCGCCTCGATGCTCGCCACGGCCTGACCGGCCTCAACGACGTCACCGACGGCGACCTTGAGCGTCACGACACCCGAGAACGGGGCCGCGACGTGCTTCGGGTCCGCCTTGTCCGCGCGTTCGGCGGCCTTGGTCTCGACCTCGACCGAACGGTCGCGGACGGACACGGGGCGGAGCTGGCCGTTGAGGGTCGCCATCACCGTGCGCATCCCGCGCTCGTCCACCTCGCCGATCGCCTCGAGCCCGACGAACAGGTTCACGCCGCGGCCGAGCGGCACCACGTGCTCCTGTCCGGGGCGCAGGCCGTAGAGGTAGTCGACGGTCGGGACGACGGACAGGTCGCCGTACTGCTCGCGGACACTCGCGAACTGGCGCGTGGGCTGCGGGAAGAGCAGCCGGTTCAGGGCCTGCTGCCGCTCGGGACCGGGCGTCGCGAGGTGCGCGCGCTCGGCGTCCGGCACCGGGGTGACCTCGAGCCGGACGTCGCGCCCGGCGAGGACCTTCGACCGGAACGGCTCCGGCCAGCCACCGGGCAGGTCGCCGAGCTCCCCGGCCATGAAGCCGACGACCGAGTCCGGGACGTCGTACTTCTGGGGGTTCTCCTCGAAGTCGGCGGGGTCGGCGTCGACCGCGGCGAGCTGCAGGGCGAGGTCGCCGACGACCTTCGAGGACGGCGTGACCTTGGTCGGACGGCCGAGGATCCGGTTCGCCTCGGCGTACCAGTCCTCGACCTGGTCGAAGCGGTCGCCGAGGCCGAGCGCGATGGCCTGCTGGCGGAGGTTCGAGAGCTGCCCGCCCGGGATCTCGTGGTGGTACACGCGGCCGGTCGGCCCGGGCAGGCCGGACTCGAACGGCGCGTACGCGCGGCGAACGGCCTCCCAGTAGGGCTCGAGCGCGCCGACCGCGGCCAGGTCGAGCCCGGTGTCCCGCTCGGTGTGGGCCAGGGCGGCGACGAGCGCGGACATGCTCGGCTGGCTCGTCGTGCCGGCCATCGGGGCCGCCGCGACGTCCACCGCGTCCGCTCCCGCGCGGGCCGCGGCGAGGAGCGTGGCGAGCTGTCCGCCGGCCGTGTCGTGCGTGTGCACGTGGACGGGCTGGTCGAAGCGCTCCCGCAGGGCGCCGACGAGCCGCTCGGCCGCACCCGCGCGGAGCAGGCCGGCCATGTCCTTGATGCCGATGACGTGCGCGCCGGCCTCGACCATCTGTTCCGCGAGCCGGAGGTAGTAGTCGAGCGTGTAGAGGTCCTCGGCGGGGTCGAGCAGGTCGCCGGAGTAGCAGAGGGCTGCCTCGGCGACGGCCGTGTCGGTGGCGAGCACGGCCTCGAGCGCGGGACGCAGCTGCGACACGTCGTTCAGGGCGTCGAACACGCGGAAGACGTCGACGCCGGTGGCCGCGGCCTCGGCGACGAACGCGTCGGTGACCTCGGTCGGGTACGGCGTGTAGCCGACCGTGTTCCGGCCGCGCAGCAGCATCTGGATCGGCAGGTTCGGCATCGCGGCCCGCAGGGCGCTCAGTCGTTCCCAGGGGTCCTCGCCGAGGAACCGGAGCGCGACGTCGTACGTCGCACCGCCCCAGGCCTCGACGCTGAGCAGCTGGGGGGTCAACCGGGCGACGTGCGGGGCGACCGCGACGAGGTCCTTCGTGCGGACCCGGGTCGCCAGGAGTGACTGGTGGGCGTCGCGCATCGTCGTCTCGGTGACGGCGAGGGCGGTCTGCTCACGGAGCGACCGGGCCCACGCCGCCGGACCCATCGCGACCAGCCGGTCGCGCTGCCCGGCCGGCGGCGGGGTCGACAGGTCGACCGCCGGGAGCTTCTCGCTCGGCTCGACGGTCTGCGGGCGCCGCTCGCCGTTCGGCTTGTTCACCGTCACGTCGGCGAGCCAGCCGAGCACCTTCGTGCCGCGGTCCTTCGACACGTGGCCGCCGAAGAGCTGCGGGCGCTCCTCGATGAACTTCGTCGAGACGTCGCCGCGGGCGAAGTCGGGGTCGTCGAGCACGGCCTGCAGGAACGGGATGTTCGTGCTGACCCCGCGGATGCGGAACTCCGCGAGCGCACGCTTCGCGCGGGCGACGGCCGCCGGGAAGTCCCTGCCGCGGCAGGTCATCTTCGCGAGCATCGAGTCGAAGTGCGGGCTGATCTGCGCGCCGGTCGCGACCGTGCCGCCGTCGAGCCGCACGCCCGCGCCGCCCGGGCTGCGGTAGGTGGTGATGCGCCCGGTGTCCGGTCGGAAGCCCTGGGTGGGGTCCTCGGTCGTGATGCGGGTCTGGAGGGCGGCGCCGTGCACGCTGACGGTGTCCTGCGTCAGGCCGAGGTCGGCGAGGGTCTCCCCCGCGGCGATGCGCATCTGCGACTGCACGAGGTCGACGTCCGTCACCTCCTCGGTCACGGTGTGCTCGACCTGGATGCGCGGGTTCATCTCGATGAAGACGTGCTGCCCGGCGCGCTCGCCCTCGGTGTCCAGCAGGAACTCCACGGTGCCGGCGTTGACGTACCCGATCGACCGGGCGAAGGCGACGGCGTCGCGGTGCAGGGCGGCGGCGATCGACGGGTCGAGGTCCGGCGCAGGGGCGATCTCCACCACCTTCTGGTTCCGGCGCTGCACCGAGCAGTCGCGCTCGAACAGGTGGATCGTGCCGGCCCCGGTGCCCGTGGCGTCGGCGAGGACCTGCACCTCGATGTGCCGCGGCCGGATGACGGCCTGCTCGAGGAACATCGTCGGGTCACCGAAGGCGCTGTCGGCCTCGCGCATGGCCTCCTCGAGGGCGGCACGGAGCTCGGCCTTCGTCTCGACACGCCGCATGCCGCGACCACCACCACCGGCGACGGCCTTCGCGAAGACCGGGAAGCCGATCGCGTCCGCACCGGCGAGGAGCTCGTCGACGTCGCGGCTCGCCGGGGTGCTCGCGAGGACGGGGACACCAGCCGCGACCGCGTGCTCCTTCGCGGTGACCTTGTTGCCGGCCATCTCGAGGACGTGCTCGCCGGGGCCGATGAAGGTGATGCCGTTCGCCGCGGCGGCCGCCGCGAGCTCGGGGTTCTCGGACAGGAAGCCGTAGCCGGGGTAGATCGCGTCGGCGCCCGACTCGCGGGCGACCCGGATGATCTCGGCGACGTCGAGGTACGCGCGGACGGGGTGGCCCCGCTCGCCGATGACGTACGCCTCGTCGGCCTTCAGACGGTGCAGGGAGTTGCGGTCCTCGTACGGGTAGACGGCGACGGTCCGCGCCCCCAGCTCGTACGCGGCACGGAACGCGCGGATGGCGATCTCGCCACGGTTCGCCACGAGGATCTTGCTGAACACGACGTCCCTTTCAGCCCGGGTTGAGGTGTCACAACCCTACTGGCGGTAACGTGGCTCACCGTGCATGTACTCAGCGTGAGCTCCCTCAAGGGTGGTGTCGGCAAGACGACGGTGACGCTCGGCCTGACTTCGGCCGCGTTCGCCAAGGGACTGCGCACGCTGGTGGTGGACCTGGACCCGCAGTCGGACGTCTCCACCGGCCTCGACATCGACATCTCCGGACACCTCAACGTCGCCGACGTCCTCGAGAACCCGAAGGAGAAGGTCGTCCGTCAGGCGATCGCCCCGTCGGGCTGGACGAAGGGCTCGCAGGGCAAGGTCGACGTGCTCGTCGGCTCCCCCTCGGCGATCAACTTCGACGGTCCGCACCCCTCCATCCGGGACATCTGGAAGCTCGAGGAGGCGCTGGCGAACGTCGAGCAGGACTACGAGCTCGTGCTCATCGACTGCGCACCCTCGCTGAACGCCCTCACCCGCACCGCCTGGGCAGCGTCCGACCGCGTCACGGTGGTCACCGAGCCGGGGCTGTTCTCCGTCGCGGCTGCCGACCGTGCCCTCCGCGCGATCGAGGAGATCCGTCGCGGTCTCTCCCCCCGGCTGCAGCCCCTCGGCATCATCGTGAACCGGGCCCGCGTCCAGTCGCTCGAGCACCAGTTCCGCATCAAGGAGCTCCGCGACATGTTCGGTCCGCTCGTCCTGTCACCGCAGCTGCCCGAGCGCACCTCGCTCCAGCAGGCCCAGGGTGCCGCGAAGCCCCTGCACGTGTGGCCCGGCGAGTCCGCGCAGGAGATGGCGCGCAACTTCGACCAGCTGCTCGAGCGCATCATGCGCACGGGCAAGATCGGCCCGTACGCCGAGGGCGGCGCCGCCTAGGTCTGTCGCGCGGTCCGGCGCGGGTCGGCCGGGGGCGTCGGCGAGCGAGCCAGATCTGTCCCGCTCGACCCTCCCCGGCGACGACCATTGCACACAGCGCAGCCAGCGCACGGCGTGTCCTGCACGTTCGGCGCCGACGGTCGTCCCCTTCACGCGCGCGCACGGTCGACCGCCGTGCAGCCGAGGCCTGGGCCGCGGCGCCGTCCGGACGGACAGCGGTACCCGTCGAGGGAGCAGGACACGCCGCGTGCTGTTCGTCGAGCGTGCACTTCCGGTCGGGCACGCCCGTCGAACGGGACAGAAATGGCGCGCTCGGCGAAGACAGGCTCGGGTGCGCACGGGCATGTCCGCGCACGGCGAGCGGGTGTGCGCGAGCGCGTGCTCGCGGATCGAAGGCGGCGCCTGCGCGCGCCGGCGTCAGGACGCGCGCGAAGCGCGGCGCGCTGCGAGCTCGTCGTCGGGGTCGGCCGCCGGGGTGGCGTCGAGCTCGACGAGGGAGCTCTCGACCTCGCGCAGGACCTTGCCCACCGCGATGCCGAAGACGCCCTGGCCGCGGGACACGAGGTCGATGACCTCGTCGTCGGAGGTGCACAGGTAGACCGAGGCGCCGTCCGACATGAGCGTCGTCTGGGCGAGGTCGGACACGCCCGACTCTCGGAGCTGGTTCACCGCGGTGCGGATCTGCTGCAGCGAGATGCCCGTGTCGAGCAGACGCTTCACGAGCTTGAGCACGAGGATGTCGCGGAAGCCGTACAGCCGCTGCGACCCGGAGCCGGCGGCCCCGCGGATCGTCGGCTGGACGAGCTCGGTGCGGGCCCAGTAGTCGAGCTGGCGGTACGAGATGCCGGCTGCACGGGCGGCGACGGTGCCGCGGTAGCCGATCTGCTCGTCGTGTTCGGGGAGACCGTCGGTGAAGAGCAGGCCGAGGTCGTACCGGGTCATCTCGGACTCGGTACCGGGGGTGTCAGTCCCACTCATGTGCATGCCTTCCACGACGTTCGAGCTCACACCCGAAGGTTCAACGACGGGTTGAGAGTTGTTCCGAGGTCAACGGTAGCGACTCGGACGCGGTGCGCCCGGTACATCCGCCCCGGCGCGTCCGGCGTGTCGAGGATACGCCCCGACCACCGACGACCGACAGGTGCAGCTGTCCGCCGGAGCAGGTCGATCGACCGGGGTGTCATCCGTCGAGACGACCGATGGCCGAGCGGATCAGGCTCGACCGGATGACCTCGAGGTGCGCCGCGATCTCCCGTGCGAGCTCGGTGGCCTTCGCCCGCGAGGTGGCGTCACCGCGACGGGACACCGGCATGAGGGCGGACTCGATCAACCCGACCTCGCGCTCGGCCACGCCCCGCATGGTGCGGAGGTGCCGCGGCTCGATGCCGGTCCGCTGCAGTTCGACGAGCGCCTTGAGCACCGCGACCGAGTCGTCGGCGTAGGTGTCCGCGGCGGGGAGCAGCGAGGCCGAGACGGCGTCGGACAGGAGCATCGGCGTGGCCCCGGCCGCCCGGATGGTCTCGTCCCGTGTGAAGCGCCGCTCTCGCGCGAGGATCGACGGCTTCGGCGCGTCCCCACCACCGGGGAGGACGGGGTCGCGCCCCGCGTCGAGGTCGGCGAGGTAGTCCTTGATGACCTTGAGCGGCAGGTAGTGGTCGCGCTGCAGGCCGAGCACGATGCGGAGCCGCTCGACGTCGGCCGCCGAGAACTTCCGGTAGCCGCTCGCCGTGCGGATCGGCGTGACGAGCTCGCGTTCCTCGAGGAAGCGCAGCTTGGAGCTCGACAGGTCCGGGAAGTCGGGCTTGAGGCGTGCGATGACCTGCCCGATGGTGAGCAGGTCCGGGACCGCGGACCCCGCCCGGGCCGCGGCGGACCGCGCCGCCACTACGCGTTCGCCAGGCGCGCCAGGTCGACCCGGGAGGCGTAGAAGGTGAGGCGGAACTTGCCGACCTGGACCTCGGACCCGTCGGTGAGCAGCGCTTCGTCGATGCGGACGCCGTCGAAGTACGTGCCGTTGAGCGACCCGTTGTCCTTGACGCTGAAGGCCGTCCCGTGCCGCAGGAACTCGGCGTGCTTGCGCGAGACCGTCACGTCGTCGAGGAAGATGTCGGCGTCCGGGTGGCGCCCGGCCGTCGTGACGTCGGAGTCGAGGAGGAACCGCGCACCCACGTTCGGACCGCGGCGCACGACGAGGAGCGCCGATCCGGACGGGAGCGCGTTGATCGCGTCGCGTTCCTCGGTCGAGACCCCCGACTCCGCGGTGAGTGCTGCCCCCATGTCCATGCTGAAGGTCAGGGTGGTGTCGACCAGCCGCTGTTCCGGGGTCTTCTGACCGTCCGGCTGCGGAACCACTGGCTCTGGCATCGTGGACCTCCTCCTCTTGGCGCACCAGCGTATCGGAAACGGGTGACTCTCCGGCAGCCCCGAACGGGGCCGTGGACAAGTCGGGATCACGCGTACAGCGAACGTACCGGGAACACACCGATGACGGCCTGGAGGCACGGTGCCAGCTGGCACCGTGCCTCCAGGCCGCCGACCGGCCAGAAGTCGGTCACTGCCCGGTCACCGCCCGACGGACGGCGACGCGGTCGGTGACCCCGTCGGCGCAGCGGATGCCGGTACGGACGGCGCGCCGGTGGCGGCCGACGACGGGATCGACTTCCCGGCCCGCTGGTCCGCGAGGATCCGCTCGATCTCCGCGCCCTTGAGCCGCACCCAGGGCGACCCGTCGGGGTCGCTCGTCGACGCCTCGGGGCTGTCGCCCGTGTTCCACCACTTCGCCTGGTACGGCACGCCGTGGAACAGGACCCGGTCGCCGGTGTCGTGGACCGCCTCGCCCGACCAGGCTGGGAAGGTCCCCACCGGGAGCGTCAGCGGCTGCACCGGGCGCTCCCCCGGCAGCACCGGGCCCACGAGTCGCCACGGCGTCTCGTACGCGCTCAGCACCGGGTCGTCGGGCAGGTCGCCGGAGGTCCACCACTTCGCCTCGTAGACGTTGTGGTGCCAGACGATCTTCGTGCCCTCGAGGTAGGCGGCGTCCGCGCTCCACACCGGGTACGGGCTCGTCGAGGGGTCGTCCGTCGGCTGCTCGGTGGCGCTCGGCTCGGCCGTCGTCACGTCGCCGGCCGCCGCGGTGATGCGACCACCGAAGCCCTTGCCGAGCACGTCCGCGAAGAGCTGGCCGCCCTGGTCGACCCCGGAGCACGAGTTCGACACGGTCGACAGGTTGACGTAGTTCGTCCCGCACGTGGTGTCGCGGTTGAGCGACCACATGGACATCCGGCCGAGCCCCTGGTCGCGTGCCCAGGCGTTGAGCTTCCGCGCGTCGGCGAGCCCGAAGACCTCGTCACGGACGTCGTTCTGACCGATCATCGGCGTCGCGCCGACCTTCCGCCAGAGCGTCGCGTCACCGAGGGGCGTGCCGGCACGGTCGTACAGGACCCCGAGCTGCCGGTGGACCTCCTGCAGGGTCTGCACCGAGGCCGAGTACATGCTCTGGCTCGACCCCTTCCCCTCGCCGAAGTCCATCGTCATCGCGTTGACACCGGCCAGGTCGACGCCGGCCGCCAGGAACTGCGACACCGCCGTCGTGCCGTCGGTGGTCAGCCCGGACGGAGCGGCCGGCAGGGTCAGCCACACGGCGAGGGGGTGCCCCGCCGCCCGGCGTGCCTGCTGGAGCTCGGCGACCGCCGCCGCGCGGCGCTCCCCCGCGGCGCGGTTCGTCAGGTCGTCGCCCTCGACGTCGAAGTCGACGGTGCTGACGTCGTACCGCTGCACCACCGACGCGTACGCGGCGACGAGGTCCTTCGGGTCGGTGCAGGTCGTCGCGAGCTCGTCGTTCGCGAGACCGCCGAACGAGACGCCGACCTCGCCGTCCTGCTGCTCGAGCCGGGCGATCCGGCGGTCGAGGTCGAGCGTGTCCGCGGCGCCGTCCAGCGTGTACGCGGAACCCCAGGTCGGCGTGCAGGCGGCGTCGTGGTCGGCGACCACGAAGGACAGCATGACGTCGCGGCCTCGAGCGGACTTGACGTCCTCGAACGCGAAGGTCGGCGTGACCGTCACGTCGGTGTAGGCCGCGAACCACGGCTTCTCGGACTCGGCGGCGTGGGCGGACTGCCAGCGGTCGAAACCGACGTACCCACCGGCACCGACGGCGACGACGGCCAGGACCGCGACGGCGACGCGGAGCGGCGACAGGCGACGCGCGGCCATCAGGCGGCGCTCCGCTCGTCGGCGCGGGCGGTGCCCTGATCGGCGCGGGCCGGGCCCTGCTCGGCGGCGCGGGCCGCCCGGCGACTGTCCGGCGTCGCGGTGTGCGGCGACCGGACCGCCTGCGGGCCCGTCGAGACGACGTGCTGCTCGGTCAGGGTCCGGCCGCGGTCACCGAAGTACAGCACCGCGCGCCAGTCCTCGGTCACGACCACCGGCTCCGGCACGAGCCCGCGGCGCGCCCGGCGCCGCTCGCTCCGTGCGGCCTTCCGGGCCTCGCGACGGGAGCGCCGCGCCTCCGGGTCGTAGTACATCCACGCCGTCGCCCACATCCAGACGTCGACGACCGAGTTCCACACACCGATGTACGCGACGATCGCGTACGAGGCGAGGACCGCGTTGAACACCGCGAAGGCCGCGTTGCCCCAGTTGTGCGCCTGGGCGTCGCGGGCGAACGTGAACACCGAGAACAGCACCATCGCGTACGGGGCGAGGACGTAGAGCGCCGGGGCCGCCGTCCGGTCGCGGACCTTCGGCGTGCGGGCGAACGGGATCTTCTTCGCCGTGAGCATCTGCTGGACGCTCTTGAGCACCCCGGCGACGTTCACCGGCATGAGCACGAGGTTGAAGCCGTAGATCCGGAACACGTCCGAGCGCTTGTAGCCGCAGTACCGCAGGTCGCTGCCGAGCATCCAGAAGTACGGCAGCGCGGCGAGCAGGACCATCGGGCTGAGCAGGCGCGAGTCGTACGGGTAGGCGAGCAGGAAGATCAGCCCGAACGACGCCCAGGCGATCGACGCCATGTAGTTCACGCGGAGTGCCATCTCGACGACGCCGACCCGTTCGCCCCGGGCGCGGCGCTCGCGGACCTGCCGGATGTACTTCGGCAGGATGAGGAGTCCGCCGTTCGCCCAGCGGCGGCGTTGGACGACGAGCGACCCGAAGTCCGGCGGCGTCGCACTGTACGACAGCCGCTCGGGGTAGTTCACGAGCGTCCAGCCGTGCATGCCGAGGTCGACGCTCGACTCGGTGTCCTCGATCACCGTGCGGTCCTGGACGAACCGGCGGACCTCGAAGCCGCCGACGGTCTCGACCTCCTCGATGTCCCGCAGCGCCCGCGTCCGGATCACGGCGTTCGCGCCGACCCAGAAGGTCGCGGCGTACCGGGACATGCCCTGGTGCAGGATGTGCTGGATGTCGGTCGTCGCGCCCGCCAGCCGCTCGATGCGGGTCGCCGCGCCCCGGAAGGACGAGTACGGCGTCTGCGTCACCGCGACGCGCTCGTTCTCGGGCTGCTCGAGGAAGTACACGAGCCGGAGGCAGTAGTCGCGGAGCAGGACCGAGTCGGCGTCGAGGGTGAGCAGGTAGTCGGACGCGGGGACGACGAGGTCCGCGGCGGACTCGTCGGCGACCGGACGGAGCACGGTGCCGGACGCGGTCTCGTCGGCGACGTAGGCCCCGCCGAGCAGCCCGATGTAGGCGTTGAGGTTCATCGCCTTGTTCGCCTCGTGCGACAGGTTCGCGTAGCGCTTCCGCTCGAACGTCGTCACCTCGGCGGTGAAGGTCCACGCGAGGCGGCGGTGCAGCTCGAGCACGCGCTCGGACGTGACCTCGGTGACCGTGGTCCCGCCGGCGACGGCGCTGTCGACCGCGGCCCCGAGCGCCTCGGCGGTCAGCCGGAGGTCGTCGGCGAGCCCGGTGAGCACCTGGTCGTGGAAGAAGTGGTCGACGTGGTCGACGACCTCGTGCTCGCGGGCGTGCCGCCGGAGCCAGGCGTCCGCCCAGCGGTGGTGCTCGACGAGGGCGCGCAGGGTCTCGACGCTCGCGCACGGGGTCCGGGACGCCTCGACCTCGGCCGCGAACAGGGCCTCCTGGAACCGACGGGACGGTGCGGCGAGCTGCTGCTGGATCGACGTGGCGACGGCCCGGGTGCGGTCGAGCTTGGCGGCGGTCTCCGGGTCGGTCGGGAACGGGGCGTCGTCGACGAGCAGGACGATGCGGAGCGCGGGGTACTCCTGCAGCGCGGCCGACCAGAGCGTCGTCGCGACGACGTCGGGTTCCTCGGCGTAGCTCGGCACGAGGACGGTCATCGGTGCGGTGTGACCGGTCGCGAAGTGGCGGTCGAGCTCGGCGCGGGGCACGCGGACGTGGGTCGCGAAGCGCTCGAGGGCACCCTGGCGGGCGACCAGGTGCATGAGCGCCGAGAACGTCAGGAACGTGACGACCACCAGGTACGACAGCGCCTCGGTCGTGAAGCGGAAGCTCTCCGTGCCGTAGTCGAGGAACTGCCGGATCACGGTGTACACCACGTAGGCGACCCAGAAGGCGATGGTCAGGATGATGGCGACCCGGCCGGAGACGAGCTTCCGGTCGCTGGGTCGCGCGTGCAAGGTGTCGAGCGGCTGGGTCCGCCGCTCGGAACCCCACTGCCGGCGTCGCGCGGGGGCGGCGCCTCGGTGTTCGGTCATGTCGGTCGTCGTCCTTCGGTGCACGTGGACCAGCGGCCCGTCGGGTCGGGAGCTGTCGGGGAGCCCGTGCGGTCGCGACGACCGTACGGCCGACGGTCGGCTCGCGGGGACCCTCGGACGGGGGGTCGAAGGGGTGTCGTGCGGGAAGCCGCCAGGACGTTGCGCGACGCCGCTGCGGACCTCGCGGGATCGACGCAGCAACGCGCGCCCGCGCCCGGCTCCGTCAGCGCCCGCGTGCCAGCAGCCAGAGCAGGTACGGCGCGCCGACGACCCCGGTGACGACGCCGACCGGCAGCGCGTTCCCCGGGATCGCGAACTGCGCGACGAGGTCGCTCGCGAGCGTGATCGCCGCACCGACCGCCGCGGTGACCCCGAGCGCGACCCGCCCGTTGCCGACCAGTCGTCGGGCGATCGGCGCCGCCATGAGCGCCACGAACGCCACCGGCCCCGCGGTCGCCACGGCCCCCGCGGTCAGGCACACCGCGGTCAGGAGCAGGAGCACCTTCGCGCGGTCGGGTCGGAGTCCGAGCGCGGCCGCGACCTCGTCCCCGAGGGCGAGGACCGTCAGCCGGCGCGACTGCACGAGGGCGGCCGCGAGCAGCACGACGACCGCGACGCCGAGGATCCCGACGAGCCCGCGGTCGACGGCGTTCAGGCTGCCGGACAACCACAGGAGCGCCGTGCCCGCCTGCTGCACGCTCCCCGAGGTGAGCATCCACCCAGTGATGCTCAGGCAGATCGCGGCGACCCCGATGCCGACCAGCACGACCCGGTTGCCGGTGATCCCCCGCCGCCAGGACAGCGCCGCGATCACGATCGACACGAGCACGGCCCCGACGACCACGACGGCGAACAGCGTCCCGCCGCTCGCGCCGAACAGCACGATCGCGGTGAGCCCGGCCGCGCTCGCCCCGGACGTGATGCCGATCACGTCCGGGCTCGCGATCGGGTTCCGGACCACGCTCTGCACGATGCCCCCGGCGACCCCGAGGGCCGCCCCGACGAGCACGGCGCCGGCGACCCGCGGACCGCGGAGCTGCCCGATCACGAAGTCGGAGACCGTGTCGCCGTGCCCGACGAGCGCGGCGCCCACCTGCAGCGGCGACAGCGGGATCTCCCCGACGCCGAGCCCGACGGTCACCAGGGCGACGAGGACCAGGAGGACGGCGCCGAGGACGGTGACCTCGCGGCGGACGGCGCTCACAGGCCGGTCACCACGCGCGAGCGGACGAGCCAGATGAACACCGGCGCACCGATGAGCGCGGTCACGATGCCGACCTGCAGCTCCCCCGGGTACGCGACGACCCGGCCGACGACGTCGGCGACGAGCAGGAGCGCGGGCGCGACGAGGGCGGACAGGAGGATCGTCCAGCGTTGGTCGGGTCCGCTCAGTCGGCGGACGGCGTGCGGCACGGCCAGGCCCACGAAGGCGATCGGCCCGACGGCGGCGACGGCCGACCCGGCGAGCAGGACGGTCACGACACCGCCGACGACCCGCACGAGGACGACCCGCTGCCCGAGCGACGCCGCGAGTTCGTCGCCGAGCGCGAGGGTGTTCAGGGAACGGCCGAGTCCGGCGGCGACGACGAGCCCGACGAGCACCGGCACGGCGATCACCCCGGCCGTGCCGAGGTCCTTGCCGGCGAGCGCCCCGACCTGCCAGAACCGCAGCTGGTCGAGCAGGCTCTGGCTCGTCACCAGGACCGCCGTGGTGATCGACGACAGGGCGGCGGCCACGACGGCCCCGGCGAGCGCGAGCCCGACCGGTGAGAGGCCTCGGCGGGCGAGCGCGGCGACCCCGTAGACCAGGAGCGCGGCGAGTCCGGCGCCGACGAACGCGAAGGGCAGGTACGCGGCGGTGCCGCTGATGCCGAACACGGCGATGCCCACCACGACCGCGAGGGCCGCCCCGGCGTTGATGCCGAGGACGCTCGGGTCGGCCAGGGGGTTCCGCGTCACGCCCTGCATGACGGCACCGGCGACCCCGAGGGCGGAGCCGGCGAGCAGCCCGACGACGGTGCGGGGCACCCGGTTGCCGAGGACGATGAGCCCGATCTCGTCCTGCCGTCCCGGGTGCAGGACCGTGTCGAGGACGGTGCCGAGCGGGATCGGCCGCGACCCGAAGGCCACCGAGAGCACCACCGCGACGGCGAGCACGACCACTGCGGTCACCGCGGCGCCGACGAGTCGTCCGCGGGACACCGGCTCTGGCCGTGGCCGGAGGAGCGGAGCGCGGCGGAGGCGGGGACGGGGGCGGGGAGCGGACGCGTGCATGGGCAGTGGTGCAAGCCTATGCGCGTGCCCTGCTCGGCGGCCCCCGAGGAACCCCGGAGCAGCCACCGGGTTCGTTCATAGGCTCGTCATGGGTTCGGCGCCTGTACTGGGTCCCACGACGCTCGACCAGAGTGCCGAGGACGACCGGAGAGCACCGATGAACGAGACCCCGAACCCCGCAGCGGCCGACGACAAGCACGACGCGCAGCAGGCACCGCGGACCGAGTGGGAGGCGCCGCACGCCGACCGCACCACGCTCCGCCCGGCGTACGCGTTCGACGGCAGCGGCCCCTACCTGTACGGCGCCGACGGCTCGGGCCCCTACGCCTACACGCAGGACGGACGCGGCCCGTACCTCGTCGGCTCCGCGGCGCTCCTCGGCGGGGCGTCGCTCGGCAACCCCGCCGGTGCGCACGGCCAGCAGCACTGGGCCGGTGCCGCCGCCGCCGCGGACCACGCCGGCGGCTGGGCGCACGCCGGTGGCTGGGCGCACACCACCGGGAAGAACGGCAAGCCCCGTCGGCTCGGCCTGGTGATCGGCTCCGGCGTCGCGGCGCTCGCGATCCTCGGCGCCGCGGGCGGCACGGCACTCGGCCTGTCCACGCAGCACACCACGACGACGTCGAGCCAGACGCAGGGCACCCTGCCCGACACCGGCTCCGGCACGGGCACGGGCGGGTCCGGGACGAACGGCTTCACCGTCCCCGGGTACGGCGACGGCAGCGGGACCGGCGGCAGCGGCACGGGTGGGACGGGCACCGGTTCCGGCACGGCGACCGAGTCGGTCGCCACCGCCGCGACCGCCGCGCAGAAGAAGGGCGTCGTCACGATCGACACGGTCCTCAACTACGACGCGTCGTCGCAGGCCGCCGGCACCGGGATGATCCTGACCTCGGACGGGACGATCCTGACGAACAACCACGTCGTGCAGGGCGCGACGAGCATCACCGTGACGGACGAGACGACCGGCAAGCAGTACGACGCCGAGGTCGTCGGCACCGACGCCACGCACGATGTCGCCGTCCTCAGGCTCAAGGACGCCTCCGGGCTCTCCACGGTCACGCTGGACGACGACGGCGGCGCGAAGACCGGCGACGCAATCACCGACGTCGGCAACGCCGGCGGCACGGGCGACCTGGTGTCCGCCCAGGGCACCGTGACCGCGACCGACCAGGACATCCAGGTGCAGAGCGAATCCGGCACCGGGACCGAGTCGCTGCAGGGGCTCCTGCAGGTCGCCGCGGACATCGTGTCGGGTGACTCCGGCGGCCCGGTGCTCGACAGCGAGGGCGAGGTCGTCGGCATGGCGACCGCCGCGTCCTCGGGGTCGGCGGACGTCACGGGCTACGCCATCCCGATCGCGACGGCGAAGTCCATCGCGGACGAGATCCTCGCCGGGCACGCGTCGGACACGATCACGATCGGCCTGCCGGCGTTCCTCGGGGTCGAGGTGCGCGGAACCGCCACGAGCGGCGGCGTCGCGGTCGCCGGGACGGTCGCGAACTCGGGCGCCGCCCTGGCCGGGCTGACCGAGGGCGACACGATCACGAGCCTGGACGGCTCCGCGGTCACCTCGAGCGACGCCCTCACGGCGGCGATCCGCGCCCACTCGGTGGGTGACGAGGTGACGGTCGGCTACACCGACGCCACGGGCGCCGCGAAGACCGTCACAGTCACCCTGACCGCGGGTCCGGCCGCCTAGGCGGCCGGCGCGGCGAGCACCGCGCGCACCACGCTCCGGTACACGTTGGCCGGGGAGTCCGTCCGGAAGGACGTCTCCCCGGCCGTCGTGCGTCCGACGCGCGCGAAGCCGTGCCCGGCAGCGTGCACGATCGTGACGGGCTCCGGACGGCCGGGACGCAGCAGGTGCGAGACGGTCCACGGGGCGGACCAGAACCGGGCCAGCCGCGGGTCGCCCTCGGCGACCGACGCGGGCAGGTCCGGCGCGTCGGTACCGCCGCCGACGCGGCGACCCAGCAGGTCCGCCCGGAGCGACCCCGTGCGGAACGGGAAGGTCCACGTCGGACCGATGCCGAGCCTCCCGGCCAGCAGCGCGACGACCCGTTCCGGCGTGGCGGAGCCGACCACGACGTCGTCCGTCCCGTCGACGACGGTGTCGGACCAGGCCTGGAGGCGCGTTCGCCGCCCGTCGGGCAGGTGCTGTTCCAGCGTGACCGGCTGGGTGCCCTCCTGCCAGGGTGCGAGGAGCGCCTGCGTGGACTCGGGCAGGGTGCCGAGCCGGCCGACGAGGCCGGCCTCGACGAGCTCGCGGCCCGCCTCGGTGCGGAGGAGGGTGGGGTTCCAGCGGCGGCCGACCAGGCCCTGCAGGGTGGCGAGTGCGGCGACGCTCACCCGCGGTCCGTCGAGGACCGGTGCGGGCGCGGGGGCGGGCAGCGGCTCGAGGTCGCGCTGCGGGCGTGCCGGGGTCGGCTCGGTCGCACGGACCGACTCGAGCACGGCGAAGACGAGGTCGTCGGTGGCGACGAGCCGGCGGAGCGGACGTTCCACGGTGACGTCGACCCGGTGCCGACCGGTGACGAAGAGCAGGTGCGCACCGGCGACGTCGCCGCCCTCGGTCCACTCGTCCGCCGTGGGCCGCACGTACTCGACGAGGCGTGCGGGGGCGCCGGCCGCGGTCCACGCGTCCGAGCCGATCAGCCGCAGCCCCTCGACGGACCCGGGGAGCCGTTCGAGCAGGCTCGTGTGCTCCTCGGCGATCGTCCGGTCGCTCGGACGGGACCGGACGGTGAGCACGACGTCGTCACCGGTGACGCGGAGGTCCGCCTGCTGCGCGTCCTCGCGGTGCCAGTGGTCGGGGCGGTGGAGGGTCAGCCGGGCGGTCCGGTCCTCGGTGCCGAGCGGGACGGGGACGACCATGCCCCGAGGCTACGGGTGGGCTGCTGCGTGGTCGGGTCGCCTCGCCGCAGCAGGGCGAGGTGGGCGGTCCGGCGCGGGGGTCGGGAGCGGGGGTCAGGTGCGGCGAGGCCGTGGTGCCGGGGGTGGCGGGACGGGCTTCGCGGCGACGACGGCGTCCAGGGGCACGACGACCGTGCCGCGGCGGGTCGCGATCGACACCGTCGTCGGGGTGCGGGCGACGAGCTCGCCGAGGGCGTCCCGGGCGCCGTCGCCGTGGTGTGCCCGGACGACGAGCCGGTCACCGGGGGCGGCGGCGGCGAGGACCGCGAGGGCGCGGGCGAGCGCGGCGGGGTCGGACGGCGTCGCTGCGGGCTGGGGCACGGCTGTGAGCCTAGGACGCGGGCACGGCAGTGAGCCTGGGACGCGGGGACGGCCGCGTAGGGTGGTCTGGTGGAGAAGGCGCGCGTGGACAGCTGGATCTGGGCGGTGCGGATCACGAAGACCCGCTCGGCCGCGACCGCCGCGTGCAAGGCCGGGCACGTCCGGGTGAACGGCGAGCGGGCGAAGGCCGCGCAGCCGGTCGCCCCCGGGGACGAGGTGCGGGTCCGCCAGAACGGCTTCGACCGGATCGTCGTCGTCCGCGGCATCATCCTGAAGCGGACGAGCGCCCCGGAGGCCGCGAAGCACTTCGAGGACCGCACCCCGCCGCGGCTCCCCCGCGAGGAGGCCGGCTTCGTCCCGACCCGAGAGCGCGGCGCCGGACGCCCGAGCAAGCGGGAGCGCCGGGACCTGGAGAAGCTCCGCGGGTACTGAGGCGGTCCCCCCGCGCAGCGCGCGGTCAGACGAAGCGGACGGTCTGCTGCAGCTGGTCGCGCACCGCGAAGACGTCCACGTTGCCCTCCGGGGACCACACGCCGTTCAGGACCTGCCGGAGCGCACTGCGGCGGACCACGAAGGCCGTCGGCTTCCGCGCGGGCCCGACGACCTGCACGTCCTCGTCCACCGCGGTGTCGGGCACGACCAGCAGCCTGCCGGTGAACCGGACGCGCGTCTGCTTCTGCACGGCACGGGCTGCCCGGACGAGCTCCTTGACGGGACGCTCCCCCGGCGCCAGGGTCTCGCCAGCGACCTCGCCGTGCTCGATGCGGACGGCGCCGCCCCAGTCGATCGACTCGACGGCCCAGAGTCCGGTGGTGGTGAGGACGGCGTGGTCGAGCTTGCCCTCGGCGCCGGCGTCCAGGTCGTGCCAGACGGTCACGCCGATGCCCATGTCCGCGACGATCGACGCGGTCGCCTCCTCCGCCAGGGCCTCGCCGAGCAGGCGCCGGACGTGCCGGGGTGCCGAACGGACGAGCACGGGGTCGTAGGGGTCGTCGATCGGGTCGCCGAGTCCCACCCACTCGCGCTCCGCCTGCAGGAAGACCTCGCGGGACCGGCCGCCGGGGTGGCCGTGCGACCGGGCGCGCGGACGGGAGTCACGGCGCGCGGCCGGCGGCGCGTACGCGTCGCGGCCGGGGTCGCTCCGCCAGCTCGACGACCCGGACGGCCCGCTCGTGCCGGCGGACCCCGACGTCGCCCGGGACCCGGCGTCGTACGCACGACGGGCAGCGGGGGTGCCGATGCGCTCCCACGCGACCTGGACCTGCCGGAAGCGCCGGGCGTCCCCGCCCAGGTCGGGGTGGGACTCGCGGGCGGCCCGGCGGTAGGCGCGACGGAGCTCGTCGTCGTCGGCGGTGGGGAGGACGCCGAGCACCTCGTACGGGGTGGCGTCGGCCGGGCTGTCGGTCATGGCCTCCCGACGCTACCGGACGATCCGTCGGAGACCGCCGCGTGCGGGCTGCACGCTGCCTGGGCGCGGTCCGTCCGTCAGAGCGCGGTGACCGCCTGGTGGATCGCGTCCGCGTTCGCCTCGATGTACGCCACGTCGGCCCGGTAGAGCTCGGCGTGGCCGTGTTCCAGGTCGCTGATGAACTTCGGGTTGCCGGCGGCGGCCTCGGTCTCCATGGTCGTCACGAGGGCGACGAGCGAGGCGGTCATCGTCTCGACGAGCACCCCGCGGGACCGGTCGTCGAGCTCGTAGGCGCGGCAGAACTCCGCGGCCCGCTCGAGTCGCTCGTCCAGGGTCGGCGCCGTGCTGCCCTCGACCTGCCCGGTGGTGAACGGGGCGAACCGGTACACCGCGCTCGCGACGTCCCACACCCGCGGACCGGGGTGCGCGGTGTCGAAGTCGATGAGCCCGACCGCCGCGATGCCGTCGTAGACGCAGTTGTACGGCGCGAAGTCGCCGTGCACGATCGTCTCGACCGGCAGGCGTTCGGCCTGCGACCACACGTCCGTCGCGCTGCGCGGGTACGTGGCCGCGGCGTCGTGGTACTGCCGGAGCAGGCGCGCGGAGGTGACGAGGGCCGCCTCGCCCGCGATCTCGGCGCTCCACGGGTAGTTGCCCGCGACGCCGGGCACGAAGGTGACCGTCTCGAGCGCGTCGCCGAGGGCGATGGGCTCGGGCGCCGCGACGAAGCCCTGCTCGTGCAGGTGCGTGAGCAGCTGGTGCACCGTCGGCGTCCAGGGCCCGGCTGGGCGGTGGACGCGGTCGTCGGCTCTCGTGACACGCTCCATCGTGACCTCCTGTCGGCACGTCCCCGTCGACGTGGGCGCCAGCGTATCGGCACGGAGCCCCCTCCGTCACGGTTCGGTCACGATGCGCGTCGCAGGGCGACCCCGGAACCGGAGCCCGGCGACACCGGAACCGGAGCCCGGCGGTCGCTCAGCCCTGCTCGCGGAACCAGCCGGGACCGCGGGCCTCGGCCCCGAGCGCCCCGACGCGTTCACGCAGCTCACGGTCCGCCGTGACGACCACGACGGGCGCGTCGCCGGCATCGACCGCGGCCGCCGTCGCCGCGACCACGGCGTCGTCCCCGGACCCCTCCGCGCGCACCACGTTCACGTCCGTACCGACGTCGTCCGCACCGCGCGCGGCACCCTCGAGCACCACGGTCCAGCGCGGCCACCACCGGTCGAAGCCGAGCCCGAGGGCGTCGGCGGGCAGCCCGGCCGCGGCGAGCGCCGACACGGACGCCAGCAGTCGCGACGCGGCACCGGCGCGGTCCTTCCACCAGCCGTCGGGCACGCTGCCGACGACGTTCGCGGCGTCGACGACGACGTGCGGGGTGGTCGTGATGGCGTCGCGGAGCGCCGGCCACGAGGCGCCGAAGCCCGGGTGCAGCGGCAGGTCGAGGACCTGGTCGAGCGGGATCCAGGACAGCGCGAGGCTCTCGCGGTCCGCGATCACCGGGTCGAACGGCCGGGAGGCGCGGCCCACCACGGTCGTGTAGGTCCAGAACCCGAGGTCGAGGACGGCCGTGTGGCGCAGGTCGACACCGTCCTCGGGTACCCCGGCCTCTTCCGCGGACTCGCGGAGCGCGCCGGTGACGGCGTCCTCGCCCTGGTGCCGGGCGCCGCCGGGGATGCCCCAGGTGCCGCCGTGGTGGCTCCACTCGACGCGGTGCTGCAGGAGCACGCGGCCGTGGCCGTCGTCGACGAGCAGACCGGCGGCGCCGAAGCGGCCCCACGCCTGAGTCCCGTCGGGTCCGACCGCCCACGCGTCGCCGGGGTCACGCGGACCGGGCGGGGGTCCGGGAGGCGTCGGATCTGGCACCCGTCAACCCTGGCACACGGGCCCCCTCGATGACTGCGGACGGCTCGTGTACCGTGTGCCCCGAGACACGGGGTGCCGCCACCGGGCGGCTGAGATCACACCCGTCGAACCTGCTCGAGCTCGTACTCGCGAAGGGATCGTCCATGGAGAACGCTGCGCCCTCCCCTGCCTGGGCCCACCGCACCGCCGACCTGCTGGAGGCCGTCCGGGCCCGCTCGCCGCTCGTGCAGTGCATCACGAACACCGTCGTGCAGAACGTCACGGCCAACGTCCTGCTGGCCCTCGGTGCCTCGGCCGCGATGGTCGACGTCACGACCGAGGCCGGTCCGTTCGCCCGGGTCGCCGACGCCCTGCTGGTGAACACCGGCACCCCGCACGCCGAGCCGCGTGCCGCGTCCGTCGAAGCCACGACGGCCGCCGTCGAGGCGGGCACCCCGTGGGTCCTCGACCCGGTCGCCGTCGGCTCGCTCCCGGTGCGCACCGCGCTGGCGCGCGAGCTCCTGGCCATGCGCCCCGCGGTCCTGCGCGGCAACGCCTCCGAGGTCCTCGCCGTGCTCGGCGCGAGCGCCGGTGGGCGCGGGGTGGACAGCACGGTCGGCCCCGACGACGCGCGTGCGGCGGCCGTCGGAGCATCGGACGGGAGGATCGTGGGCGCGCTCGCCGTGTCCGGTGCGGTCGACCTCGTGGTCGCGCCCGGCACCGGCGTGGTGCGGGTGGCGAACGGGACGGAGCTCCTGACGCGGATCACGGGCGGTGGGTGCGCGCTCGGTGCGGTCGTCGCGGCCTTCACGGCGGTGGCCCCGGACGACCCCGGGGCCGCGGCCGTCGCGGCGACGGCGGTGCACACGATCGCCGCCGAACTCGCGGCGGCGGACGCCTGCGGTCCGGGGACGTTCCAGCCGCTGTTCCTGGACCGGCTGGCGTCCCTCACCCCGGAGGACGTCGTCCGCACCGCCCGGATCACCGCCGAACCGAGCACGACCGCCCCGCAGGGGGTCGGCGCGTGACCGCGGACGTGGGTGTCTACCTGGTGACCGACCCTGTGCTGTGCGACCGGCACGGCCTCGGCGTGCTCGCGGTCGTCCGTGCGGCCGTGCAGGGCCGCGTGCGGATCGTGCAGGTCCGCGACAAGACGGCGTCGGCCCGGGACCTGCTCGCCCTGACCGCGGCGGTCGCGGACGCGGTGGGCGACCGTGCGACGGTCGTGGTGGACGACCGGCTCGACGTTGCCCTGGCGGCGCGGAACGCCGGGCACGCCGTCGCCGGGGTGCACCTCGGCCAGTCGGACGTCCCGGTGACCGCGGCGCGTGCCCTGCTCGGCGTGGATGCCCACGTCGGGCTGACCGCGAACACGCCGGAGCACCTGGCGGCCGTCGAGCGGCTCCCCCGCGGGACGGTGGACCTGCTCGGGGTCGGGGTCGTGCACCCGACGACGACGAAGCCGGACCATCCGCCGGCGCTCGGGCACGACGGGTTCGCGCGGATCGCCGCCGCCACGGACCTGCCGTGCGTGGCGATCGGCGGGGTCGGGCTGGACGACGTCGCACCGCTCCGCGCCGCCGGCGCCGCCGGTGTCGCGGTGGTGTCGGGCATCTGCGCCGCGGCCGACCCTGGTGCGTCCGCTGCCGCGCTCGTCGCGACGTGGGACGCCGCCGGACCCGGCCACGGGGCGGACCGGACGGACGACGGCGGGGGTGGGGCGTGCCTCCAGGCCGGCGCACCGGACCACGGGGCGGACGCGTGACCGGGGGTGTGCCCCGCGTGCTGAGCATCGCGGGGACGGACCCGACGGGCGGGGCCGGCGTGCAGGCGGACCTCAAGGCGATCGCGGCGCACGACGGGTACGGCATGGCGGTCGTGACCGCGCTCGTCGCGCAGAACACGCACGGCGTGCGGTCGGTGCACGTGCCGGACCCGGCGTTCCTGCGGGAGCAGCTCGACGCGGTGTCCGACGACGTGACGGTGGACGCGGTGAAGACGGGCATGCTCGGCACCGCCGCGGTCGTCCGCGAGGTCACGGCGTGGCTCCGGGCGCACCGGCCACCGGTCGTCGTGGTCGACCCGGTGATGGTGGCGACGAGCGGCGACCGACTGCTCGACGCGGACGCGGTCGAGGCGGTCCGGGAGCTCCTCGGGCTCGCCGACCTGGTGACGCCGAACCGGGCGGAGCTCGCGGTGCTGGCGGAGCTGGCAGCGGGCGCGTCGGACGGCGGGAGTGCCGTGGGCGGCGACGATCCGGCCCTGCTCGTCGCACGGACCTGGGGCGTGCGGGTCCTGGCGAAGGGCGGCCACGACGACGGGGCCACGGCGGACGACGAGCTCGTGGAGCCCTCGGGCGCGCGGCGGACGTTCTCGGCGCCGCGGGTCGCGACGACGAACACGCACGGCACGGGGTGCTCGCTGTCGAGCGCGATCGCGACGCTCGTGGTGCGGACGGGCGACTGGGAGCTCGCGGTCGGCGAGGCCAAGGCGTGGCTCGGTGCCGCACTGGCCGGCGCGGACGACCTGCACGTGGGGAGCGGGAACGGACCGGTCGACCACGGTGCCGCCGTGCGGGCCCTCCTGCCCCCGGTGCGGTGGACGGACCGGTGGTGGACGGACGTCGCCAGGGTGCTCGAGGAGACCCTCGCGACGCCGTTCCTGGTGGGGCTGCGGGACGGGACGCTGTCGACGGAGGTCTTCGCGGGGTACCTGGCGCAGGACGTGCACTACCTGCGGGCGTACCAGGGGCACCTGTCGGCCCTGGCTTCGGCAGCGACACCGTCGTCGGACGAAGCCGCGCTCTGGGCGGGTGCCGCGCAGGGGTGTGCGGACGAGGCGCGGGACCTGCACCACCGCCGGCTCGCGGGCTCCCGGGCGGACGACCCCGTGCACCCGGTGTGCGCCGGGTACCTCGCGCACCTGCAGCGGGCGGCGGACACCGGCTCGGCGGCGGTCCTGGCGGCGGCGGTGCTGCCGTGCTTCCGGGTCTACGCCTGGGTCGGGACGCGGCTCGGCCGGGCACCAGAGGGACACCCGTTCGGCGATTGGCTCGGAGCCTACGGCGACCCGGGGTTCGCGGCGGCCTCGGCGGCGGCGACGGACTGGGTCGAGCGGCACGCGGCCGCGGCGAGCGCCGAGGAACGCGGGCGGATGACGGCGGCGTTCCGGACGTCGACGGCCTGGGAGCTGGCGTTCTTCCGGATGCCGACGGACTGACGGGGCGGCGCGTGCCCCGGGGCGGGCCCGGGCCCGGGCCCGGGCCCGGGGTCAGCGCGCCCGGGTCCGCATGCCGGGGGTCAGCGCGGGGGCAGACGGACCAGCTCGACGGTCAGGGCGCTCCCCGACACCTCGCCGCGCATCCACGTGTGGTCGGGCTGGCGGCGGCGGTCCGTCGGCGATCCCGGGTTGAGCAGCCGCATGCCCGACGGGGCGACGGTGTCCCACGGGATGTGCGAGTGCCCGAACACGAGCACGTCGGTGTCCGGGTGGTCCCGGTCCGCCCGGCGTTCCCGCCCCGTCGCGGCCCCGGTCTCGTGCACGACCGCCCAGCGCAGGTCCTCGACCAGCAGGTGCGCGACGAGGGGCAGCCGGTCGTCGAACTCGGGACCGTCGTTGTTGCCGCGGACGCCCGCGAAGCGCCGGGAGCGTGCCTGCACGGCGTCGACGGTGGCCAGGTCGACCCAGTCCCCCGCGTGCACCACGAGGTCCGCGGCGTCGATGTCCGCCCAGAGCCCGGCGGGCAGGTCCTTCGCGCGCTTCGGCAGGTGCGTGTCGGACAGCAGGACGAACGACGTCGTCACGAGGCCGTGCGACCGGGCATCGGCAGGCCGGCCTCGTCCGCGGCGCCGAGCCGCTCGAGCAGCCCGGCGAGCAGGGCGACGTCGTCGTCGGACCACTCGGCGAGGCGTTCCTCGAGGGCGCTGCGGTGCATCCGGACCGACCGGTCGAGTGCGGCACGTCCGGCGTCGGTGGCCTCGAGCGGCTTGGCGTTTCCCGAACCACCGTCGGTCGTGCGGACGAGCCCGGCGGCGAGCAGCCCGGACAGCTGCCGCGAGATCGTCGAGCGGTTGAGCCGCAGGTACCGGGCGATGTCGATGGCCATGCAGCCGGGGTGCTGCACGACGAAGTCGACGAGGGACTGGTCGACGACGCTCAGTGCCTCGTCGTCACCGCGGGCGCGGATGCTCGCGCGTCGGGTGATCCGGGAGAGTTCCGTGTAGGCGCGGCCGATGTCGCTGTTCCGGACGTCGCTGTTCCGGACGGCTCCGTCGCGGAGGTCTCCGTCCCGGACGTCGGAGCTCGGGCTGCTCATCTCGGTCTCCAGCCTCTCGCGGGGGTGCGCCGTCCGTCGGCGCCGATCGGTCCCGCCACCATACCGGCGGGTACGTGCGCGGAACCCTCAGTGACCCGCCGCCGCGGCCCGGAGTGCGGGGATGTCGAGCTTGACCATCTGCTGCATGGCCGCGAAGACCCGGGCGTTCGCCTCGGGGTCGCCGCTGCCGGTCATGAGCTCGCCCATCATGGACGGGGTCACCTGCCACGACAGGCCCCAGCGGTCCCGGAGCCAGCCGCACGCGACCGGCTCGCCGCCGTCGGCGAGCAGCGCGTCCCAGACGCGGTCGAGTTCGTCCTGCGTGTCGACGTCGACCTGGAACGACACCGCGTCGGTGTGCGGGTGGCCGGGTCCGCCGTTCATCGCGCGGTACGGCTGTCCGAGGAGCGTGAACTCGACGACCAGTGCGGACCCGTCGGGCATCCGCGCGACGCTGTCGACGCGGCTGTCCCCGAACAGGCTCGTGTAGTGCCGCGCCGCGGGCTCTGCCTGGTCGTCGTACCAGAGGAAGGGGGTGATCGTCGGCATCGTCGCCTCCGCGTGGTGGGGTCAGTCCGCGGCGCCGCGGCTGAGCAGGTCGGCCTTCTCGGGGTGCTCGTCGAACCACTTCGCGACGAACCAGCACATCGGGACGATGCGCTTCGTGGTGGTGGCCTCGACGTCCGCGACGGCGTGCTCGACGAGCTGCGCCGCGTACCCGTGGCCGCGGTGCTTCGGCACCGTGTAGGTGTGCGGGAACGACACGGCGTCGTCGGTCGCGCGGCGGTCGAGCACGCTGACGAGCTCGCCGTCGACGTACATCGCGTAGCGGTCGCGGTCGGCTTCGTCGCGGAACTCGTGGGCCATGCGGCCATCATGCACCCGGCCGAGACTCGCCGTCCCACCCGGCCGGGACTCGGCGTCCCACCCGACCGGGACTCGCCGCCCCACCCGGCCGGGACGGGCCGTGCACCGTGCGGGAATGCGCCGCCGCACGCGGTGTTGCAGGTCGCATGACCACCATCGGCATCATCGGAGCAGGCAACATCGGATCCCAGCTCGCACGTCTCGCGGTGCAGCACGGCCACCAGGTCGTGATCGCGAACTCGCGCGGACCGGAGACGCTGCAGGACCTCGTCGCGGAACTCGGCGACGGCGCCCGTGCGGCGACCCGTGACGAGGCGGCGGCCGCCGGCGACGTCGTCGTCGTGACCACCCCGCTCGCCGCGATCGAGACCATCCCCGTCGAACCCCTCGTCGGCAAGGTCGTCATCGACACGAACAACTACTACCCGCAGCGCGACGGCCACATCGCGGCCCTCGACGACGAGACCACCACGACCGCCGAGCTCCTGCAGGACCACCTGCCCGGCGCCCGCGTCGTGAAGGCCTTCAACCACATCGCCGCGTCGGCCCTCACCGACGAGGCCCAGCCCGCCGGCACGCCGGACCGCCGCGCCCTGGTCGTCGCCGGTGACGACGAGGACGCCAAGGCCGTCGTGTCGGAGCTCATCGACTCGTTCGGCTTCGACGTCGTCGACGCCGGACCGCTCGCCGAGGGCTGGCGCATCCAGCGGGACACCCCCGGGTACGTCACGCGGTACACGGCCGACGAGCTGCACGGCAAGCTCGCCGAGGCGAAGCGCTACCGCGACATGTGACCCCCGCCCGGCGCAGCCCCGCGTCCCCGGAACTGGGGCTGCGCCGAGGTCCATGCGGACGGATAGAACTGACGATGGATCAGTACGGACGAGGGAGCACCAGTGGCGTCGCACCGCATGCCGGACCGGGACCGGCCCCGCCGACCGGTACCCGCCTGGGTCACCGCGCCGCCGCACGCTGCGGTCACGAGCGTGGTCGCGGACCCCGGCCTGGAGGCACACCCCGCCCCCGTCGTCGCGTCGCACCTGTCCGAGCGGGTCGCCAGCACGGCAGCCGCCGCGGAGCTCCCGCCCGCCGCGGTCGCGAGCGCAGAGCCCGACTCCGGCGCGCAGCTCCCGTCACCGGAGGACGTCGTCGTCCCCGACTTCCCGCCGCAGCAGGACCTCCTGCCACCGGCACCGACCTCGCCCGCCGTGCAGGTCCCGACCACCGACGCGGTCCCGGTGTCCCCGACGGCCGTCGCCCCCTCGTCGACCCCGGCGCCGACCGTCGCCGCCGCGCTCCCAGCTCCGCCGGCGCCGGTGCAGCCCGCCGTCCCCGAGGTCGGGCAGCCGCGCTTCTCGGTCCCCGGGCTCGAGCACGTCGTCGTCGAGGGGACGGAGCCGGAGCCCTCCGGGCCGATCGGGTACCGGACCCCCGCGCGCTTCGCCCGACAGCAGGCACCGCTGCCCGCTGCCGCCCCGCCGCAGCCCGACGCGGCGACCCGGGCGTTCGACGCGATCATCACGCCCGCCGCACCGGCATCGACGCCGGCCGACGCTGCCGCGCCCGCCGCCTCCGCCCCGGCCCCGTCGAACGTGTCCACCACCGACGCGGGCCACCGGACCCAGGAACTGCCGCGACCCGACCAGGCGACGACCGCGAGGGGACGTGGCGGACGGGCACCGCGCCTCCAGGCCGGAGCGGCGACCACACGGACCGACCGCCGGCCCGCCGTCGGCGCAACCCCGGGAGCGGCGCTCGGTGCCCTGACCGGAATCGCGACGCTCGCGTTGGCGGCCTGGTGGTTCACCGCACCGACGACCGTGCACGCGACCGGACTCGCGCTCGGGGTCGTGGCGCTGCTGCTCTCGGCGACCGTCCTGCGGGACCGGACGGCGACGTGGCAGCGGCCGCTCGCACTCCTCGGAGCCGTGCTCGGCGGCGTCGGGACCCTCGTGCTCCTGTGGTCGGTCGCGACCGCACTCCTGCCGCTCGCCGGCGTGACGCTGCCGGACCTGACCGGCACGGGCGCGACGACGACGCTCGCCCCGTAGGGGCGCCGGGTCAGACCGCCCGGACGACCCCACGCGAGGTGATCGCGTTCGTCAGGGCGTCGATCGGCTCGCGCTGCACCGTCGGGTTGGCGATCAGGACGTAGTCGACGGCCGGCAGGTCCGGCAGCGACAGGCGCTGCGACACCTTCACGAGGTCCGCGGGGATGAGCGAGTGCGGGAAGACCGCGACGCCGATCCCGGCCCGCACCGCCGCGAGGACCCCGTTGACGTCCCGCGTGTTGCAGGTGATCCGCCAGGTGCGGCCAGCGGCCTCGAGCGCGTCGATCGCCATCTGCCGGCTGATGCTCGGCGCCTGGTACGCGATGAGCGGCACCGGCTCGCCGGGTTCGAGGGCGATGCCGTCCTGCGCCATCCACACCATCTGGTCCGTCGCGACGCGGGTGCCCTCGGCGGACTCCCCCGCGGTCTGCTTGATGAAGACCAGGTCGAGCTGTCCGGCGTGCACGCGGCGCAGGAGCGGTGCGGACTGGTTCACCGTGAGCTCGAGGTTCACCTGAGGGTGCAGGCGTCGGAAGTCCCGCAGGATCCTCGGCAGCTGCGTGATCGCGAGGTCGTCCGCTGCGCCGAAGCGGAGCCGTCCGCGGGTGGCGGCGCCGGAGAAGTACGCGTCGGCGGTGGCGTGCGCGGCGAGGATCGTCCGCGCGAACCCCGCCATCGCGTCCCCGTTGTCGGTGAGCGCGACGCCGCGGGTGTCCCGGGCGACGAGGGTGCGGGCGACCGCGGTCTCGAGGCGGCGGACGTGCTGGGAGACCGTCGGCTGGCTGATCCCGAGACGCTGCCCGGCGAGCGTGAAGCTGCCGGACTCGGCGACGGCCAGGAAGGTGCGCAGCAGGACGGGGTCGAGCATCGGCGCTCCCTCCTTCATTCGACATCGCAATGGAGTGATAGCCACCATACGGGAGCCGAATGGCTCTCGTGGAACTAGTTTCGAGTGGGTACTGACCACCCGTCCGCCCGCGACGATCCGGAGCCCCACCACCGTGAGTGCGTCATCGACGACCCTCCCCCCACCCACCGAACCCCTCCCGATCCAGGCCGAACGCCCGCCGTGGCGCCACACCCTCATCGCGCTCTCCGTCCCGAACTTCCGCCTGTTCACGGCGACGAACCTCGTGGCGATGACCGCGGGGTGGATGCAGCGCATCGCGCAGGACTGGCTCGTCCTGCAGCTGACCGGGTCCGTGGCGCAGGTCGGCATCACGGTGGCGTGCCAGTTCGCCCCGATGCTGCTGTTCGGGCTCTGGGGCGGGGTGCTCGTCGACCGGTTCTCGAAGCGGGCCCTGATGATGCTGACGCAGGGCGCGTTCGCGGTGCTCTCCACCCTGCTCGCCGTGCTCACCCTGACCGGCGTCGTGCAGGCGTGGCACATCTGGGTGATCGCGTTCCTGGTCGGCATGGTGACCGTGATCGACAACCCGGCGCGCCAGGTGTTCGTCACCGAGATCGTCGGCCACCAGCACCTGCGGAACGCGATCAGCGTGAACTCGAGTGTGTTCCAGCTCGGCGGGATGATCGGGCCGGCGCTCTCCGGCGCCCTGCTCGTCGCGGTCGGTGCCGGGTGGTCCTTCGGCGTCAACGCGGTCGCGTGCGTGGCCGTCGTCGTGACCCTCGGGTTCCTGCGGGTGTCCGAGCTGCACCGCACCCCACCGGCACCGCGGACGAAGGGGCAGCTCGTCGAGGGCCTGCGCTACGCCGTCCGGAAGCCCACGATCCTGGTGCCGGTCGTCCTGATGGTCTTCTTCTCGGTCTTCGCGCTGACCATGCCCGTGCTGCTGTCGGCCTTCGCGTCGCAGGTGTACGGCGTCGGCGCGGGCGGCTACGGCCTGTTCAACTCCGCGGTCGCCGTCGGTGCCCTCGCCGGGGCGCTGCTGTCCACGCGTCGGGCGACCGTCCGGCTCCGCACGATCGTCGGCGGGGTGTTCTGGACCGGGGTGCTGCTCGTGGTGTCCGGCTCGATCCCGGTCATCGCGCCGTTCACCGTCGCCCTGGTCGCGGTCGGGATGTCGCAGCTGCTGTTCATGACGGCGTCGAACTCGCTCGTGCAGCTGTCGTCGAACGTGGCGATCCGCGGCCGGGTGATGTCCCTCTACGTCCTGGTGCTGCTGGGCGGCCAGGCGATCGGCGGTCCGCTCATGGGCCAGGTCGTCGACCACTTCGGGGCCCACGTCGGCATGGTCGTCGCCGGGGGCGTCCCGGCGGTGGCCGCCGCGGTGGTCGGGCTCGTGCTCGCCCGGCGGGGCGGGCTGCACCTGGCGGTGCGCATGCGCCACCACCTACCGCTGCCGGCGATCGTCGGGCAGCGGTAGGGCGCGGCGCGCGCGCCGGGTGTTCCGCACAACGGGAAGCACGCCGCGCCACGCGATCACGTGGCACGGTGTGCTTCCGGTTGTGCGCGAGCAGGACGCACCACCCGCCGGACGGGAGGCACGGAGCACGGCCGCCACGCGCCTCCAGGCCCGTGGGCGGTCGCGCACGCGCGCCGCGGGGTGCTCCCGCGGATCGCACCCCGCTCCGGACACTGCACCCCGCCACAGCGGGGTGCAGTGTCCACTGCCGGGTGCGACACCGACGCGGTCGCCTTGCACAACGGAAGGCACGCCGCGCCACGGAAGTCCGTGGCGCGGCGTGCCGTCGGTTCGCGCGCGGGGCGCCGCGCGTCAGTACGCGACGCCGAAGCGGGCGCGGTGGTGCGCGGGGTGCTCGACCTCGTCGACGAAGGCGATCGCGAAGTCCTCGCCGGAGATGTCCGAGTTGCCCTCGGCGTCGGTGAGCAGCAGGTCGTCCGTGGTGCGGTAGGTGCCCTTCCGCTCGCCGGGGTTGTAGCCCCCGAAGGCCGCCGCCGGGCTCACGTAGAACCAGTCGACCTCGGTGCCGGAGGCCTTGAGCGCCTCGAGGACCTCGGCGTGGCTCTTCGCCTCGCCCTTGAACGCGTCGGGGAAGTCCGGGGTGTCGAACAGGGCGGGGCCGCCCTCGGCGACGAGCAGCGAGCCCGCGCCGCCGACGATGCCCAGGCGCGCACCGGCTGCGGCTGCGGCGTCGACGAAGTGCTGGAACTCGTCCTTGAGCTCGCCGCCGTCCGCCTGGACCGCGTGCAGGGCGACCACGACGACGTCGGCGCCCTTCGTGACGTCCGCGACGAAGTCGGCGTCGAAGGCGTCGCCCTGCGCGAGCGTCAGCCCCTCGGCGGCGTCGAGCTTCGAGGTGTCGCGCGCGACGGCGGTGACGGCGATGCCGCGGGACAGTGCCTCGCGGGTGATGGCGGAGCCGGCGTACCCGGTGCCGCCGAAGACGACGATGCTCGTCATGGTGGTCCTTTCCTCGGACGTGGATCTGGTGCGACCGACCGTACTCGCGTTACTCTCTTTCAGGAAGTAGGCACCTGTCAGTGCGTAACGGAGGTCGTGATGTCAGCACTCGAGTACAGCCCCTACGCGGCGGACTGCCCCTCGCGGCAGCTGCTCGACCGGATCGGGGACCGGTGGAGCGTCCTGACGATCGGGTCGCTCGCGGGTGGTCCGCTCCGGTACTCGGCGCTCGCGTCCCGAGTGCAGGGCGTGTCGCAGAAGATGCTGACGCAGACCCTGCGCGCCCTCGAGCGTGACGGCCTGGTCACGCGCACGGTGTACCCGGAGATCCCGCCGCACGTCGAGTACGAGCTGACCGAGCGCGGCCGGTCGCTCCGGGCCGTGCTCGAACCGCTCGAGGACTGGGCGACGACGCACATGGCCGAGGTGCAGGACTCCCGCGACGCCTACGACGCCCGCTGAGCGGACGCGCACCGGAGCCGACCGGAGCGCACGCCCGGCGGCGCGCACGCCCGCTGAACGTCGCCGGGAAGCCCCCGGCCCCCGCGGTGGTTGCCTGGTCCCATGCGATCGATCGTCTACACGAAGCCCGGAGCCAGCAGCGTCCTCGACCTGGTCGACCGGGAGGTCCCGCAGCCCGGCCCCGGCGAGGTCCGCGTCCGCGTCGTCGTCTCCGGCGTGAACCCCACCGACTGGAAGGCCCGCGCCGGCGGCACCTACGGTGACGCCCTGCCCTTCCCGGAGATCACCCCGAACCAGGACGGAGCCGGGGTCGTCGACGCCGTCGGCGAGGGCGTCACCGACCTGGCCGAGGGCGACCGCGTCTGGCTCTACATGGCCGCTGCGAGCCGCCCGACCGGCACCGCGCAGGAGTACACCGTCGTCCCCGCCGCGCGTGCCGTCCGGCTCCCCGAGGGCACGAGCTTCGACGTGGGTGCCTCGCTCGGCGTCCCCGCGATGACCGCCCACCGCGCCCTGACCACGCACGAGCACGGCCCGGCGCGCCTGTCCCCCGGTGCGCTCGAGGGCCGCACCGTCCTGGTCGCCGGTGGCGCCGGAGCCGTCGGGCACGCGGCGATCCAGCTCGCCCGCTGGGCCGGCGCCACCGTCGTCACGACCATCAGTTCGGACGCCAAGGCGGCCCTCGCGACCGCCGCCGGCGCGCACCACACCGCGAACTACCGCGACGAGGACGCCGCTGCCCGCATCCGCGAGATCGCCCCGGACGGCGTGGACATCGTCGTCGAGGTCTCGATCCCGCAGAACGCCGGGCTCGTCGCGGACGTCCTCGCGAACCACGGGGTCGTCTCGATCTACGCGAACAACGGCGGGGACGACGCGACCCTGCCGATCCGCCCGAACATGAGCGTGAACGCCCGCTACCAGTTCCTGCTGCTCTACACGATCGGCGACGACGCGCTGGCGGCCGCCGCCGAGGACGTCACCGCCGCGCTCCGGGACGGCGTCCTGCCCGTCGGCGAGGACGCCGGCCTGCCGCTCGTGCGTTTCGGGCTCGAGGACACCGCCGCGGCCCACGACGCCGTCGAGGGCGACGCGGTCGGCAAGGTGCTCATCGACGTCGCGTCGGTCTGACGCGGTGACGGACGGGAGGATCGTGGCGGGGCCCGCCACGATCCTCCCGTCCGCTGTTCCCGGACCTGGTAAGCAGGTCGCATGAGCGAACTCGCCACCCCGGCCCCCGGTACCCGAGCCCTCGTCCTGGGCGGTGGCGGCGTCGCCGGCATCGCGTGGGAGGTCGGCGTGCTCTCCGCCCTGCAGGACGCCGGGGTCGACCTCGACGCGGCCGACCTGGTGGTGGGCTCGAGCGCCGGCAGCGTCGTCGGGGCGTTCGTCCGCGCCGGGCAGGTGCAGGCCGCGTACGACCAGCAGCACGCGCCGCTGCCGACGAGCTACGAGGAGCCCGCCCGGATCGCGTCCGAGGACTACCAGGAGCGGCTCGTGCAGATCCTGACCGGTGCCGCCTCGGAGCAGGAGGCCCGCGCACGACTCGGGGCCGTGGCGCAGCAGGTCGTCACCGGGCAGACCGACGAGGAGCGCATCGCGACGTTCTCGCACACGCTGCCGACGACCGAGTGGCCGACGAAGCCGTTCGGCGTCACTGCGATCGACGCCGTCGACGGGACCTTCCGGGTGCTCACGGCCGGGTCCGGCGTCCCGCTCTCCCGCGCGGTCGCCGCGAGCTGCTCGGTGCCGTTCGTCTGGTCGCCCGTCCGTGTCGACGGGGTGCCGCACATCGACGGCGGGATGCGTTCCGCGACGAACGCCGACGTCGCTGCCGGATACGAGCGGGTGCTCGTGATCGCCTGCGGTCCCGAGGGGCCGTCGCCGCTCGGGCCGTGGCTCGACGTCGCGGTCGAGGGCCTGCGCGCCGGCGGGAGCTCGGTCGAGGTCGTCGTCGCGGACAGTGCCTCGCAGCACGCGTTCGGGGACAACTCGCTGTCGCTGTCGACCCAGGCGCCCGCGTCCACCGAGGGGCGGCGACAGGGGCAGACGGTCGCCGAGGCGATCGCGGCGTTCTGGGCCTGAGCGGCTCCGCCTGGCGGGCCTGAGCGGCTTCGTCGCCGGTGCCCCCTGTTGCACGGTGCACGACAGCCGTAGCGTGAGGGCATGACGACGCCGTTCTCCGACCTGGACCAGTACACCGCCCTGCCCCGCGTGGACGGGATCGCCCTGAGTCCGGACGGCACGCGCGTCGCCCTGACCGTGAGCGCCCTGGACGAGCGCGGCACCGGGTACCGACGGTCGGTGTGGCAGGTGCCGGCAGCCCCGTCCGACACCGACGGCTCCGCCACCCCGGTGCGGCTGACGCGCTCGGCGAAGGGCGAGGGCGGGGTCGCCTTCACGCGCTCCGGCGACCTGCTGTTCGTCTCGGCACGACCCGACGAGTCCGGGGACGACCCCGAGGGCGCCCAGCTCTGGCTCCTGCCCGCGGCCGGGGGCGAGGCACGACCCGTGACGGCCCTGGCAGGCGGCGTCGGCGGGGTGTTCGGCGTCGCGAGCGCGGCCGATACCGTCGTCCTGACGGCCGACCTGCTGCCCGGTGCCGGGACCGACCGCGACACCGTGATCGCCGAGGACGCCCGACTGCGGGACCGACGGAAGGACCGTCGGGTCGGGGCCGTCCTGCACGAGACCTACCCGGTCCGGTTCTGGGACCACGACCTGGGTCCGGCGCAGCCGCACCTGCTCGCGCTGGAGGCCGGCGAGCTGCGGGAGCCCGAGGCCCGGGTCCCGTCGACGGCGGCCACCGACGCCGCGCCCGAGCCGGGCGCGGACGAGGACCGCGCCGCGGGGTACCCGGCGCACCTTCCGGCCCCCCGCGACCTCACGCCGGCACCCGGTCGCACGCTCGACCACGTGGGCGGCACGGTGTCGCCCGACGGGTCGACCGTGCTCGCCGCGGTCGGCGTGCAGGAGGCCCGCGGCACCCGGTCGGCCGTCGTCACGATCGACGTCGCGACCGGCACCCGGACGGTGCTGTTCGACGAGGAGGGCGTCGACCACGAGTTGCCGACCCTGAGCCACGACGGCACCACGATCGCCTGGGTGCGCACGGTCCGCTCCACCCCGGCCGGCGCGAACGAGCAGGAGGTGTGGGTCGCCGCGCTCGACGGCTCGGGGGCTCGTCGCGTCGCCGCGGACTGGGACCGGTGGCCGTCCGAGCTCGTGTTCACGCCGGACGACGGCGCGCTCCTGGCGGTGGCGGACCAGGACGGACGTGCGCCGCTCTTCCGGATCCCGCTCGACGGCGGGGCCGTCGAGCAGGTGACCCACGACGACTGGGCGTACTCCAGCCTGCGCGTGGCGGCCGGGACGGACGTCGTGGTGGCGCTCCGTGCCTCCTGGGCGGCGCCGCTGCACCCCGTCCGGATCGCGACCGACGAGACGGTGACCCCGCTCGCGACCCCCGCGCCCCTGCCGGAGGTGCCCGCGCGGACCGAGGAGGTCGCGGTGACCGCGGCCGACGGTGCCCGCGTGCGCGGCTGGCTGCTGCTGCCGGAGGGCGACGGACCGCACCCGCTGCTGCTCTGGATCCACGGCGGACCGCTGAACTCGTGGAACCAGTGGTCCTGGCGGTGGAACCCGCAGCTCATGGTCGCGCGGGGGTACGCCGTGCTGCTGCCGGACCCGGCGCTGTCGACCGGCTACGGGCTCGACTTCGTGAACCGCGGGTGGAACGCGTGGGGGCAGGCGCCGTACACCGACCTGATGGCGATCACGGACGCCGTGGTCGCGCGGGACGACATCGACGAGACCCGGACCGCGGCGATGGGCGGGTCCTTCGGCGGGTACATGGCGAACTGGGTCGCCGGGCACACCGACCGGTTCCGGGCGATCGTCACGCACGCGAGCCTGTGGGCGCTCGACCAGTTCGCCGGGACGACCGACTCGGCGCGGTACTGGCAGTCGATCTTCGACGAGCGGGGGCTGCACGAGAACGACCCGCACCGCTTCGTGGCGGACATCACGACGCCGCTCCTGGTCGTGCACGGGGACCGCGACTACCGGGTGCCGATCGGCGAGGGGCTGCGCCTGTGGGCGGAGCTCGCCGAGCACCACGCGGGGCCGGACGGGTCGATGCCGCACCGGTTCCTGTACTTCCCGGACGAGAACCACTGGGTGCTCGCGCCGCAGCACGCGGTGGTCTGGTACCAGACGGTGTTCGCGTTCCTGGCGGAGCACGTGCTGGGCGAGGCGTGGGAGCGGCCGGAGTTGCTGGGGTAGGCGGGCGCGGGCACGGGCGCGGGCCGGGCGCGGCGCGGGGCGCGGCGCGGGCGCGGCTGCCCCGCCGCGGCGGCCCTGACTACACGAACGCGGCCTGGCCCGTGATCGCCCGCCCCACGATGAGCGTGTTCACCTCGCGCGTGCCCTCGTACGAGTAGATCGCCTCGGCGTCGGCGAAGAACCGCGCCACACCCTTGTCGAGCACGATGCCGTTGCCGCCCTGCACCTCGCGGCACCACCCGACGGTCTCCCGCATCCGGGCGGTCGCGAACGCCTTCGCCATCGCCGAGTGCTCGTCCGCGCCGATGCCCTCGTCCTGCATCTGGGACGCCCGGGTGCACAGCGCGATCGACGCCGTGATGTTCGCGAGCGACTTCACGAGCAGGTCCTGCACCATCTGGTGCGATGCGATCGGCTTGCCGAACTGCACGCGCTCCCGCGCGTAGGCGAGCGCTGCGTCGTACGCACCGACCGCGATGCCGATCGCCTGCCAGGCGACCTCGGTCCGGGTCAGGCGCAGCACCTCGGCGGTCGCGCGGAAGGAGTTCGCACGCTGCAGCCGGCGCGACTCGGGCACCCGCACGCCCTGCATGACGATGTCGGCGTTCTGCACGCCACGGAGCGCGATCTTGTCCTCGATCTTCGTCGCGGTGAACCCGGGGGTGTCCGTCGTGACGAGGAAGCCCTTCACCTGCTCGTCGGCGACGTCCTTCGCCCAGATGACGACCACGTCCGCGAAGGTCGCGTTGCCGATCCAGCGCTTCTCACCGTCGAGCACCCAGGTGTCGCCCTCGCGTCGGGCCGTCGTCCGGAGGCCCCGGGCGGAGTCGCTGCCGGACAGCGGCTCGGTCAGCCCGAACGCCCCGATGACTTCACCGGTCGCCATCCGCGGCAGCCACTCCCGCTGCTGTTCGTCGCTGCCGCCCACTGCGATCGAGTTCATCGCAAGTCCGGACTGCACGCCGATGAACGTCGCGACGCTCGCGTCCACCCGACCGAGCTCCAGGGCCGCCCACCCGCGGTACACGGCCGAGTTCTCGAACTGCCGCACGAGCGGGATGCTCGGCCCGTACATGCCGAGCTCCGCGAGCGGCGCGATGATCTGGCGCGGGAACTCCGCCCGGGCCCAGTGGTCGTCGACGATCGGGCGGACCTCGGACTCGAGGTACGCGCGCAACTGCCCGAGCGACTCCCGCTCCCGATCCGTCAGTCCCTCCTGGAACCGGTAGAAGTCGGACTCGAGCAGGGTGGTGGGCACGGACGTCGTTGACATACCCCCGAGCGTGCATCATTCTCGAAAACGTTGCAAGGGAGGACCGTGCCTTCACAGGAACGCACAGCACACGACATGGGGACGCTCGGCGCGGCCCTCGTCCCGTCTGCGCTCACCGCCAGACTGGAGGCACATCCCGAGTCCCGACGCGCGTTCCGTTCCGCGCGGCACAGCTTCATCGCCGGCTCCCGGATCGACATGGGATCCCTGGCGACGTCGCTGGGGGTCGACCGCACCTCCCTGTTCCGCTGGGTCGGGAACCGCGACCAGCTGCTGTCCGAGATCCTCTGGTCGCTGGCCGTCCCGACGCTCGACGCCGCGTCCCGCGCCGCGGCGGACCTGGTCGGCGCCGCACGGATCGTGGCGGTGCTCGACCACTTCACGGCGGACCTCATCGAGGCGCCGTACTTCCGGACCTTCCTGACCCGCGAGCCGGCTCGGGCCCTGCGACTCCTCACGACCACGGACAGTGACGTCCAGCGCCGGTTCGTCGCCGTCGTGACCGCCCTCGTGCAGGAGGAGCACGACCACGGCGCGTTCGACCCCGCGCCGCTCGCCGCCGAGGAACTCGCACGACTGCTCGTCCGCATCTCGGAGTCGTTCACCTACGCCGACCTGATCAGCGGCGACCGCCCGGACCCGGCCCGGGCGCGGACGACGTTCGAGTACGTCCTGCGCCCCTGATCACCCCCCTGTCCGACCGCTCTGTCCGACCACCCGCTGTCGGACTTCCCCGCCCCACCGAACGGAGACCGATGCCCCTCGACGAGTACCCGTACCGCCGCGCCTACCCCACGCGGTGGAACGACAACGACATGTTCGGCCACGTGAACAACACGCTCTACTACAGCGCGATGGACAACGCGGCGACGTACTGGTTCCGCACGGAGGCCGGGCTCGACCCCTTCGCCTCGCCGTGGATCGCGGTGCTCGTGTCGTCGAGCTGCCACTTCATCGAGTCCGCGGTGTGGCCCGACGTGATCGAGGTCGGGATGCGGTCGAAGCGAATCGGAACCACGAGCCTGGCCTGGGACTTCGGCCTGTTCCGCCAGTCGGACGGCGCCCTGCTCGCGACCGGCGAGTTCGTGCACGTCGTCATCGACCGCGAGGGTGCCCGTCGGCCGACACCCGTGCCGGAGACCCTCCGCGCGCTCGTCACGGAGCGGATGACGGTCCCGGTCGACGCCTGACGGCCGACGGGCCCCGCGTCGGTCTCGGGCCGCTCACTCCTGGGCGGCCAGCTCCAGGTTGATGTCGTCGGGGTCCTGCACCGACAGGATCACCATGCCCGCGTCGCCGAGGTCGGTCACCTCGCCGTGCTCGATGCCCGCGTCGTCGAGGCGCGACGCGGCGGCGCGGAGCTCGTCGACGGAGCCGACCGTGAAGCTGACGTGGTCGAGCCCGACGGTGTCGGGGTCGAACCGCTGGCCGCTCGGCGCCACCGGGCGCAGGCCGAAGAGCTGCTCCCCCACGGGGAAGATGCAGCCGCCGTACAGCCGCTCGCGGTCCTCGGCGATGCCGGGCTCGTCGATGTGCTCGCTGAAGTCCATCGCGGGCGCGACGCCGAGCAGCTGCTCGTAGAAGGCCTTGCTGCGGTGGATGTCGGTGACGG
Source organism: Curtobacterium sp. Csp1 (assembly GCF_013347185.1). Lineage (NCBI taxonomy): Bacteria > Bacillati > Actinomycetota > Actinomycetes > Micrococcales > Microbacteriaceae > Curtobacterium > Curtobacterium sp. Csp1. The sequence goes on along the minus strand of NZ_CP054594.1, from coordinate 3,169,085 downwards.
TGACCCGCACGTGTGCGAGGCCGAGGGGACGGACGATCTGTTCGCTCATGTCCCCGAGCCAACGCCGGACTCCTGCGCACGACCGTGGCGAGCGCGGCTACCGGCCAGCGAGCTCAGGCGCCGACGGGCCGAGGGGCGGCGAGTTCGAGGTTGATGTCGTCCGGGTCCTGCACCGACAGGATCACGAGTCCGAACGGCTCGAGGTCCGTGACCTCCCCGTGCTCGATGCCCGCGGCGTCGAGCCGCTCCGCGGCGCGGTGGAGGTCCTCGACGCTCCGGACGCGCAGGCTCAGGTGGTCCAGACCGACCCGGTCCGGATCGAAGCGGTCACCCGGATCGGCCACGGGTCGGAGACCGAGCGTCTGCCCGTGGAAGGTGAACGAGCACCCGCCGTACGTTCGCCACGGGTCGTCGCGGACGGTCGGGTCGTCGACCTGGTCGCTGAAGTCGCTGCCGGGTGGCATGCCGAACAGCTGCTCGTAGAAGGCCTTGCTCCGGTGGATGTCCGTCACCGTGAGCCGGACGTGCGCGAAGCCCTGCGCATCGACGATGCCGGTCCGGGCGTCGTTCACCGGAAACCCATACCGTCGAGCATGTGGTTGGGGAAGCCGTGTCCCGTGCACCGGTCACGGCGGCGGGTCCCGCGCAGCACGTCGCGGACGTGGTCGCCGCAGCCGGTCCACGTGGTCTTGCCGCACACCGGGCACTGGACGGACTCGCACATGGCCCCGACGGTACGCACGGGGCCGGTGGACGGTGTCGCGACACCAGTCCACCGTCCGCCATGCGCACACGGGCGGTGCCCGCCGCTGCTAGATGAGCGCGTCGGTCAGGTGGTTCGGCGTGCCGAAGCGGTGCGCCGTGATCGACACCGCCTGCTCGCGGAGGAACGGCAGCAGCTCGACGCGACCAGCCTCGGTGACGGGCTCGCCGTACACCGCGACGTCCGGACGGCCGTCGACCGCCGCGTACAGCGCCGCGACGGCACCGCCGATGAGCCGCACGCGGGTCGAGGGTCCAGCGGCGATACGTCGCGCGAACGCCTGGTCCGACTGGCCCTCGACGACCGAACGCACGACCGGCAGCGCACGGACCGCGGCCGCCACGCTCGACGGCAGCGGCTCGGCGGTCGAGACGTCCACCGTGGTCCCGGCGCGGAGGGCTGCGGCGACGACCCGCACGAGGTCGGCCACCGCATCGTCACCCGAGGTCGCGAGCCGGACGTGGACGCCCGGGTACGGCAGGTACCGGGCGACGTTCCGCTCGGCCGAGAGCGCCGACACGTCCACCGCGGCACCGAACAGCGTCGACCAGACATGCTCGTCCGACGCCACGGACCGGTCGAGCGACGGGGATGCGACCCCGGCCGCCCGGACGAACTCCTGCACCGGGCGCGACGCCGGCACGCCGGTCTGTGCCGGTGCCGTGCTCCATGACCCCAGGCCGAGCAGGTAGTTCAGGCCACCGGCCTTCGTCCCCGCGCCGACGGCCGACTTCTTCCACCCGCCGAACGGCTGCCGGCGCACGATCGCACCGGTGATGCCGCGGTTGACGTAGAGGTTGCCCGCCTGGATCCGGTCGAGCCACGTGCCGATCTCGGCCGGGTCGAGCGAGTGCAGTCCCGAGGTCAGGCCGTAGTCGACCTCGTTGACGATGTCGATCGCCTCGTCCAGGGTCGAGGCGGTCATGATGCCGAGGATCGGACCGAAGTACTCCGTGCGGTGGAAGGCCGAGCCACGACGGACTCCCCCGCGCACGCCCGGGCTCCAGAGTCGACCGGTGTCGTCGAGGCGCTTCGGGGTGACGGCCCACTGCTCGCCGGCGCCGAGCGTGGTGAGGCCCTCGAGGAGCTTGCCCGCCGCGGGCTCGATGACCGGGCCCATCTGCGTGGTGGGGTCGGACGGGTACCCGACCGTGAGCGACGACACGGCGTCGAGCAGCTGCGAGCGGAACCGGCGCGAGCGGGCGACCGACCCGACGAGGACGACGAGCGACGCCGCGGAGCACTTCTGCCCGGCGTGCCCGAACGCCGACGCGACGACGTCCTTGACGGCGAGGTCGAGGTCCGCGGACGGCGTGACGATGATCGCGTTCTTGCCCGAGGTCTCGGCGAGCAGCGGCAGGTCCGGCCGGAACGACCGGAAGAGCTCGGCCGTCTCGTACGCGCCGGTCAGGATGACGCGGTCGACCTGCGGCGCCGTGATGAGCTCCTTGCCGAGCTCGTCCTCGGCGACCTGCACGAACGCGAGCAGGTCGGCGGGCGCGCCGTGCGCGTCGAGGGCGGTCTCGATCACGGACGCGAGCACCGCACCGCACCGTTCGGCCGGCGGCGCGGGCTTGAGCACGACCGCGGAGCCGGCGGCCAGAGCGGCGAGCGTCGAACCGGCGGGGATCGCGACCGGGAAGTTCCACGGCGGCGTGACGAGCGTCAGGGCCGCCGGCGTGTAGGTCGCACCGTCGACCTCGTCGAGCTGCGCGGCGAGTTCGCCGTAGAAGTGCGCGAAGTCGATCGCCTCGGACACCTCGGGGTCGGCCTGGTCGATGGTCTTGCCGGCCTCGGCTGCCATGACCTCGACGAGGGCGGCGCGGTTGGCCTCGAGCGCGTCACCGACGGCGTGCAGCACGGCACCGCGCGCCGCGCCGGACCAGCCCGCCCAGGTCCCGCCGGCGGTGCGGACGCGGTCGAGCACCGTCGTGAGCTGATCGGTCGAGGTGAGTCGCGCCTGCTGCACGCCGCGCTCGCCGAGCGTGGACGATGCGACCCGGGCATGGATGCCGGCACCCCACTCGCGGACGGCGGCCACCGACGGGTCGCTGTCCGGCGTGTTCTCGAAGTGCCCCGGGTGGGGCCGCTCGACCGCGGCGTAGCGGTCGGCCACGCGGTGCGGCGCGGGCGCGTCGAGCCCACCGGGGAGCGACAGCGGCGCGAGCGAGTCGCGGAAGCGCGCCTCCTCGCGGGCGAACAGTGCCGGCGAGGACGCGAGCGAGAACACCGCCGACATGAAGTTGTCCTGCGACGCGCCTTCTTCGAGTCGGCGGATCAGGTAGGCGATCGCGACGTCGAACTCGCCCGGGTGGACGACCGGCGTGTAGAGCAGCAGCGACCCGACGGTGCGCCGCACGGCCTCGGCCTGCCCCTGCGCCATGCCCAGGAGCATCTCGAACTCGATGCCGTCACGGACCCCGCGCTCCCCCGCGAGCAGCCATGCGTGCGCGACGTCGAACAGGTTGTGCCCGGCGACCCCGACGCGCACGTTCTCGATGCGCTCTGGGGTGAGTGCCCAGTCGAGGACGCGCTTGTAGTTCGTGTCGGAGTCCTGCTTGGTGTGCCACGTCGCGAGGGGCCACCCGTGCACGGACGCTTCGACCTGCTCCATCGGCAGGTTCGCGCCCTTGACGAGCCGGACCTTGATGTCCGCGCCACCGCGGGCCCGGCGGGCGGCGGACCACTCCTGCAGCTGCTGCATCGCGGCGAGCGCGTCGGGCAGGTACGCCTGCAGCACGATGCCCGCTTCGAGCGCGGTGAACTCCGGCTCGTCGAGGAGCTTCGTGAAGACCGCGATCGTCAGGTCGAGGTCCTTGTACTCCTCCATGTCCAGGTTGATGAACTTCGCCGGGCTCGCCGCGGCCGCACGGCGGAACAGCGGCCGGAGCTTCTCGACGATGTCGTCGACCGCGTGGTCGAACGCCCACGGCGAGTGCGGGTGCACGGTCGACGAGACCTTGATCGAGACGTAGTCGACGTCGTCCCGGGCGAGCAGCCGCTCGGTGCCCTCGAGCCGTCGTGACGCCTCCTTCTCGCCGAGCACCGCTTCGCCGAGCAGGTTCACGTTGAGGCGGACGCCGTCGCGCCTGATCTTCGCGATGGCCGGTCCCAGCTTGGCGTCGGTCGCGTCGACGATCAGGTGGCCGACCATGTCGCGCAGCACCCGTCGCGCGATCGGGACGACGACGTTCGGCAGGACCGGCGCCATCCCGCCGCCGAGCCGGACGAGTCCGCGGAGCGCGGCCGGCAGGAACCCGGGGGCGTCCGGCGCGATCGCCCGGAGCGTGCGCGCCGCGACACCGAGGTCCTCCGGACGCACGACCCCGTCGACGAACCCGACGGCGAACGCCAGGCCCTTCGGGTCCGCGAGCACGCCCACGAGCTGCTTGGCCGAGCCGTCCACCGGGTACGACTCGGCCTCGGCCAACCACTGCCGGACGAGCGCGACGGCGGCGTCGGCGAGGGCATCGGGAGCAGGCGTGGCGTGCGCGTCGGTGCGCGGCTGGACGTCGGTCATGGCCTCAGTGTGGTGCCGACCAAGCGGTAGCGGAAGCAAATAGTTCTGACGCGTACCGTGAAGAAGAACTACTGTTCGGTCATGCTCGACGTCCGGCGCCTGGTCCTCCTCCGTGAACTCTCGATCCGCGGCACCGTCGCTGCCGTGGCGGAAGCCATGAACCTCACCCCGTCGGCGGTCTCGCAGCAGCTCGGGGTGCTCGAGCGGGAGGCCGGCGTGCAGCTCCTCCGCAAGGCCGGACGTCGGCTGCAGCTCACCCCGCAGGCCGACGTGCTCGTGGGCGCGGCGGGCGACGTGCTCGACGTGCTCGAACGAGCGCAGTCGACCGTCGAGTCGACGCTCACCAGCGTGCAGGGACGGATCCGTGTCGCGGTGTTCCAGTCCGCGGCGCTCGCGCTCATGCCGACCGCACTCCGCACGATGGCGCTCGAGCACCCGGACGTCCGGGTCGAGATGGTGCAGCACGAGCCGGAGACCGCGCTCAACGAGACCTGGGCGCGGGACTTCGACATGGTGATCGCCGAGCAGTACCCGGCGCACGCGGCCCCGCGCTTCCCGGGGCTGGACCAGCGGGACCTGACCACGGACGCGGTGCGACTCGCCCTGCCCCCGGCGGACACGAGTCTCGTGCCCCTGACCGACGACGACCCCGCCGTCGCCCTGGTCGACGCCGCCGAGATGCCGTGGGTGATGGAACCACGAGGGGCGGCGTCCCGGCACTTCGCGGAGCAGACGTGTCGGCGCGCCGGGTTCGAGCCGGACGTCCGCTACGAGACCGCGGACCTGCAGGCGCAGATCCGGCTGATCGAGTCGGGCAACGCCGTCGGGCTCATGCCGGACCTGGTCTGGGCCGGCCGCTCGACCCGGTGTCGGCTGCTCGAGCTGCCCGAACCGGCGCGGCGGACCATCTTCACGGCGCAGCGCCTGTCGAGCGCGGACTCCCCGGTGACGAGTGCCTTCCGCGCCGCCCTCGTCCGGGCCGCCGAGCAGCACTGACGCCCGGCGCGCAACCGTGACCGACCCGTGACCTGATCGACGTCAGACCTCGACGGGACCCGACACCTCTCATGTGAGGGCGCATCGAGACGCCCACCACCACGAGGGGAACCCATGCACCGCCACAGCTGCCGCTCCACACTCCGCCGCACCGCCGCACTCGGCGCCGCCGCCGTCGTCGTCGCCGTCGGCTCGTCCGCGCTCGGCGTCGGTGCCGTCGCGGCCAGCGCCGCCGAGCCCATCGGCCTGGACGAGACCACGACCGCACCGAGCACGACGGTCGCCGGCACGGCGGACTCCGCCCCCGACGCGACCGCGGAGCCGCACGCAGCCGACACGACCCCGGTCGACGCTCCCGACACCGTCGCCCCGACCGCCACAGGACCGACCACGGCCGGGACCCCCGCTCCGGCGACCACCCCCACCCTGACGACCACCGCGGCGCAACCGACGGCCGCCGCCACGCCGGCGGGTTCCGTGACCGTCAGCGGGACCGCGAAACGCCTCGGCACCCTCACCGCGGAGACCGCCGGGTGGCCCGCCGGAACGACCTTCACCTACCAGTGGCTCCACTCCTTCGACGGCGGCCCGCTCGTGCCGCAGTCCGGCGAGACGACCGAGCGCACGTTCGTGATCGGCTCCATGGAGGGATCCCTCGACCGGTACGCAGTCCGGGTGACCGGCACCGCTCCCGGCCTGGAGCCGACGACCGTCGTCAGCGAGACCTCCGCGCCGGTCGACGAGGCGCCCGGGAACCGCTGGGGCTTCCTCGGCGTCCGGAGCCTCGACCTCCGCGTCGGGACGTCCACGAGCACACCGCTCTCCGCCTTCGACGGCGACGGGCTCGTCTACTCCGCGACCGACGCACCGGGCGCAGACGGGAACCCGTTCCCGCTGCCGGACGGCCTGCGCCTCGACCCCGACGGGACCTTGTCCGGGACCCCGAGCCGTGCCCAGGTCGTCGAGTTCTGGCTGCACACCTCCTCCAGCATCCGGCCGGACGGGGGTGAGGTCTCCCGGGTCGAACTCGTGATCGCTCCGGGCGACACCACCTCGCTCAACGCGGTCGTGCGCGGCTCCGGCATGTGGCTGGTCCGGTCGGACGGATCGACGGAGTACAGCCGCAGCTCAGAGGTGCAGGACGGTGACCCGGCCACTCCCCTGCGTGTGCGCGACGGAGAGACGGTCGAGGTCGACCTCCTCACCCTCGACCGGAACGGTGACCTGAACAGTGACCCGCGGCAGCCGACGTGGTCGTCGTCCGTCGACGCTGACGTCCTCGAGCCGAGGAGCACCGGCGGCACACCGGTCATCGATGCTCGCCTGGTCGGCGCTGGGGATCACCGGATCACCGCTCGGCTCGGCAACCTCACCCTGACCTTCACGGTGCAGGTGGGCGACGCTCGGACGACGGTCGCTACGGCCTCGACCACCCTCACCCAGCACCCCACCACAGGCTCGCTCGCCTACACCGGCGTCGAGACCGGTGCGCCGATGGGCTGGGCGCTCGGCCTCCTGGCCGCCGGTGGCGGCCTGCTCCTCCACCGCGCGCGTCGACGCGCCTGAGCGCGCTCCCGTTCAGCACGGCGGGACGTGACCGACCCGGACGGTCGCGACCCGTCGCGCAGTGGGTGACGACAGGACGGACAGGAGGCACGGTGCCGGCCCGTACCGTGCCTCCTGTCCGTCCTCCTGGTTGCGTGATCACGCAACCCGACGGGCGGTTCCGGCACCCGACCCCCAACCCAGGTCACAATTCGGGAACTCGGCCCGAATGCCCGTTCCTGTACCAGTACGATCCGATCACGCCGAGATTCTCGGCGGATTCTTACGATCCGGCACCCGACCGGACCTGACCCCTGGGGGGACCCGTGCACCGCAGCACCTCCTCGACCCGTCGCGCCTGCGCGCTCGGGACGACCGTCGCACTCATCGGCCTGACGACCGGACTCGGCGTCTTCACCTCGACGGCGGCCTTCGCCGTCGACGAGCCGACCTCGGCCGTCGCACCGGCCGACACCTCGTCGACCGGCACCACCGGCACCAGCACGGCCGGCACCGACACGACCGCGACGGGCACCACCGGCTCGGCCGCGACGCCGACGGACGCCACGACGGCACCGACCACCACCGGCACGTCGACGGACACCGCACCGGCACCGAGCACGGGCGACACCACCACGCCCGACACCGCCGCCCCCGCCCCGGCGACCACCTCCCCCGCGCCGAGCACGACGACAACGGCCGCCGCCGCGCCGACCGCGACCTCCTCGGCCACGATCGTCGGTGCCCCGAAGGTCGGCGTGACGCTCTTCTACAAGACCACCGGCATCGACGACCCGCGGGCAGTCTGGACCGTCGAGGGCGGCACGCCCGTCACGGCGTCCTCGTTCGACGTCACCGCCGACATGGTCGGCAAGACGATCACGCTGACCGTCACGGGATCGGCGCCCGGGCAGACCGCGACGGAGACCGCAGCGGCCGTCAGCGAGGACGTCGCGTTCGCGGCCGAGACCTCGTACGAGTCCCCGCGCACGATCGAGGTCACCGCCGGCGACACCCTCGACGAGGTCTTCCGCGTGGCCAAGGGCAGCGGCACGGTCGAGTACTCGATCGGCTACGCCGACCCGGACAGCGTCGACCCCGAGACGGACACCCCCGAGGCCTACCTGCCGTTCGACACCACCTTCGATGCCGCGACCGCGACACTCTCCGGTCGGGTGACCTACGCCTCGGTCTTCGACTTCACCGTCGTCGCGACGAACGGCACCTCGACCGCGACCGAGTACGTCGAGGTCGTCGTCGACCCGGCGAAGGCCGTCGGCGTCATGGCCCAGACGACGAACACCTCGCCCATCGACCTGTTCGACGGCGAGCACCCCTTCACCGGCTGGCTCATCGAGCCGGACGGGCACATCACCACGTTCGCGTTCTCGGGCGACCCCGACCAGGAGCCGACCGTCACCGACGGCGGGCAGCCGACGGTCACGCAGGGCCAGTCGCTCTGGATCAACGGTTCGCCGGTCGACGAGTTCGGGAACGACACGACCCAGTACGACGACGAGGGCAACGCGGACCAGGTCACCGTGACGAGCGACCACGCGACCGACCAGATCGCGCTCGACGAGGACACGTTCTCGACGAAGGTCACCTTCCCGCACGCATCGACCCACGTGCTCACGGTCGCCGCGCAGTCCGTCTCGGTCTCCTTCCCGGTGACGGTCGTCCCGACCGCGGCGCCCGCCGGCACCGTCGGATCGGTCACGCCCGCCGTCGCCACCGCCCCGAAGGGCCAGCTCGCCTTCACCGGCACCGACGCCACGAGCGCCCTCCCCTGGGCTCTCGGCTTCGTCGCCGCGGGCGCCGGGCTCCTCGGTGCCGGCGTCCTGCGCCGGCGCCGCGCGCAGCGCTGACCCCGCCGCCTCCGGTCCGTCGCGCGCCGGCGTGACGGACGGGAGGCACGCCACGGCCCCGTCGCACCCCTCACGGTGCGACGGGGCCGTCCGCGTTCCCCGCCGGTGCGGCCCGGCGTGGGTAGCGTGGGCCCATGCCCTCCCTGCTGCACATCGACTCGTCGGCCGACCTCGCGCACTCCCGCTCCCGCGACCTCACCGCGGCCTTCGCCGACGCCTGGCGCGCGCGGGGCCCGGAGTACACGGTCGTCCGCCGGGACCTGCACACCGACCCGCTCCCGCACCTCGAGACGTCGGCGCTGCACTGGGCCGCCGCGGACCGTCGACCGGACGAGGTCGTCGCGCCCGAGGCCGAGCAGCTCCGCCAGGACGTCATCGACGAGCTCCTCGCCGCGGACGTCGTCGTGGTCGGGGCGCCGCTGTACAACTACACGGTGCCCTCCACCCTGAAGGCCTGGATCGACCGCGTGCACGTGCCCGGGGTCCTCGCCGGTGACGTGCAGCCGCTGGCGGGACGTCCGGTCGTCACGGTGGTGAGCCGCGGCGCGACCTACGACGCCGGGACCCCGACGGAGACCTGGGACCACGGCTCCCCCGTGCTCCACCTGATCCTCGGCACGGCGCTCGGCATGAAGCTCTACCCGGTCACGGTCAGCGCGACCCTGGCCGACCGCATCCCGGACCTCGCACCGCTCGCGGAGCACGCCGCTGCCGAGGTCGCCGACGCCCGCACGACCCTGGAGCGCCTCGCCGCCACCCTCGCCTGACGCCGCACGGCGGGAGGGCCGGACGGCGGCACGACCGGCTGGCCGGCCCGCCCGACGGCCGGCGGTCGCCCGTCAGGTGGGGCGGACCTCGTCGGCGCGGCCGAGCAGGTCCGCGTGGAACGCCGTCTGCGTCAGCGCGCTCGCGAGCAGGAAGCCCGTCATCGACTCGATGCCACCGGAGAACGGCACGTGTGCGGCGACCTCGAACAGCGTCGGGCGGTCGAGCGCGTCGAGGGCCTCTGCGACGTGTCGGCTCCGCTCCTCCCGGTGCAGCGCGAGCGTGCGGGCCCGCCGCACGACGTCGGCGAAGCGGTACTCGTGCCCGGGGCAGACCTCGAGGTGCGCGTACGGCTCGAGCCGCGCGAGGGACCGCAGGTAGTCGGCGAGCGGGTTCGTCGCGGTGCGGCCGCCGAGCCCGATGCCCGGGTTGATCCGCGGCAGCACGTGGTCGCCGGTGAACAGCAGCCCGTCCGGCTCGTCCACGAAGCACAGGTGCCCGGCGGTGTGCCCGGGCGTCCCGAGCGCGGTGAGCGTCCGACCGGGCACGGGCAGCACGTCCCCGTCCTCGAGCAGCAGGTCGGCGTACGGCGGTTCCCCGGCTCCGCGGCCGATCCGACGGCCGGTCCCCCACGCCGCGACGACCCCGGCCCGCAGCTCGTCGGGCAGGCCCCACGTCGCGATGTCCGCGTCGTTCGCCGCCGCGTCCGCCCGCTCGTCCTGCAGGGCGCGCACCTCGGCGCCGTGCATCGCGATCGGAGCGCCGGACACCGCGCGGACCGCCGCGGCGGCACCGAGGTGGTCGGCGTGCAGGTGCGTGACCGCGACGAGCGCCACGTCCTCGAGCGACCGGCCGATCGTCCGGAGACCGGCCCGGAGCTCCGTCAGCGAACCGTCGCCGCTCCACCCCGGGTCGATCACGGTGAGGTCGCCGGCAGTGTCCTCGACCACGTACGCGAGCGTCGCCGCTGGCACCCCGCCGTGGAACGGGACCGCGAGCGTCCACACCCCCGGCCGGACCTCCTCGACGGGCGGGAGCGCACCGGCGCGGAGCGCGGCGGCCTGGACGGGACTGGTCGGTTCCGGTGCCGGCGCTGCCGACGGGGCCTCGGTCGTCACGCGACCACCCTAGTGACGGGACGGACGCGCCCTGGCGAGCCGCGCCTCCAGGCCGACCGTCGGGACCGCTCACCGCGACCCGGCCACCCGATCCGGCCACCCGCCAGCGCGTCCGCGTCCCCACCCGCATCCGCCGGCCCGCGCACCCGCCAGCGCCCGCCGAGTAGACAGGCCGCATGGACACCGCACCGATGCTCGCCAAGGCGGTCGCCGCTGTGCCCGACCCGGACAGCGTGCGGGGCGGACTGCGGTACGAACCGAAGTGGGACGGCTTCCGCGGGATCGTGACGGTCGACGGCGACGACGTGACGATCGGCAGCCGCGGGGCGAAGCCGCTGACCCGCTACTTCCCCGAGCTCGTCGAGGCGTTCCGCGCGCAGCTCGGCGGGCGGGACCACCCGGTGGTCCTGGACGGCGAGGTCGTCCTGCGCAGCGGGGAACCCGGCGCCGAGCACCTCGACTGGGAGGCGCTCTCGCAGCGCATCCACCCCGCCGAGTCGCGGATCCGGAAGCTCAGCGCCCTGACGCCCGCGCAGTTCGTCGCCTTCGACCTGCTCGCCTGCGACGGCGAGGAGCTGCTCGACCGGCCGTTCGACGAGCGCCGCGATCGGCTCGAGACCCTGGCCGCGGACCTCGACGACCCGCTGTTCGTCACCCGCACGACGCTCGACGTCGACCTCGCCCGCGAGTGGCTCACGACGTTCGAGGGGGCCGGCCTCGACGGTGTCGTCGCGAAGCCCCGTGCGGAGCCGTACGAGCCGAACAAGCGCACCATGCTCAAGGTGAAGCACCACCGCACCGCCGACGTGGTCGCGATCGGCTACCGCGTGCACAAGAGCGGCTCCGGCGTCGGCTCGCTGCTCGTCGGGCTGTACGACGACGACGGGGAGCTCCGGCAGGTCGGCGGCGTGTCCGCCTTCACCGACCGCCGTCGCCAGGAGTTGGTCGAGGAGCTCGCGCCGGTCGTCGTCCGGGACACGGACGGGAGGCCCGTCACCGGTGACGGGGAACGGTCGCGGTTCTCGTCGGGTCGCGACACGTCGTTCGTCCGGCTGGCGCCGGAGCGGGTGCTCGAGGTCCGGTACGACCAGATGGAGGGCGACCGGTTCCGGCACACGGTGGAGTTCGCACGCTGGCGTCCCGATCGCGAGGCTGGATCGTGCCGGTTCGACCAGCTCGAGGTCCCCTCGGCGTACGACCTGCGAGACGTCCTCACCTGAGGCTTGCGCTGTCCGGTCCACGCTCTTATGCTCGCAGTAGTTAGCCTAACTAGTAACTTGAGTGCGGCAGGGACGCCCACGGCAGACGGGAGCGGGACATGATCATCGACGGCATCAGCGACGCCCACCGCGGCACCTGGTCCCGCCTTACCAGGCTGCACACCGCCAGCGTCACGCTCCCGATGCAGACCACGCGCGTGGCCGAGCCGGAGCACCGCGCCGAGGACGTCGCCGCGGCCTGAGCCGCCCGGTTCAATTCTTCTTCGCGCGGGACGGCTGCACGCGCGGGGGCTCCCCCGGCATCTTCGGGAAGTCCGGCGGGAACGGCAGCTCGCCCAGGCCGTCCGCCGCGTCGCGGTCCCACCACGCCAGGAGCGGCGCGAGATCGCCCGGATCCGCGTGCAGGTCCGCCCACGGATCCCCGGTCGACCGGAGCCGCTCGGGCACCGACCGGACGGTGAAGGTCGTCGGGTCCGCGTCGTCGAGCTCGTCCCACGTGATCGGGGTCGAGACGCTCGCGTGCGGGAGCGCCCGCGGGCTGTACGCCCCGGCCATGGTCCGGTCGCGGTTCGCCTGGTTGCAGTCCACGAACACCCGCTGTCCCCGCTCCTCCTTCCACCACGCCGTCGTCACCCGATCGGGCATCCGCCGTTCGAGCTCGCGGGCGGCCGCGATCACCGCGTGCCGGACGTCGAGGAACTCGTGCTCGGGACGGATCGGGGCGAACACGTGCAGCCCGCGGTTGCCGCTCGTCTTGATCCACGCCGTCAGTCCGACCTCGTCGAGGACCCGGCGCAGCTCGTGGGCGACCGGGACGGTGTCCCGGAAGTCGGTGCCGGGCTGCGGGTCCAGGTCGATGCGGAGCTCGTCCGGGTGGTCACTGTCCTCGGCACGCGAGGCCCACGGGTGGAACACGACGGTGTTCATCTGCGCCGCCCACACCGCCACAGCCGGCTCGTCCACCACGAGCTGCGGGTGCGACCGGCCGCTCGGGTAGGTCACCGTCACGTCCCGGACGTACTCGGGCGCACCCTTCGGCGGGTTCTTCGAGAAGAACGAGTCGCCGTCGATGCCCGCGCCGTACCGCTGCAGGGAGATCGGGCGGTCGCCGTTCGCCCGGACGAAGGCATCCCCGACGGCGACCAGGTACTCCGCCAGTTCGAGCTTCGTGATCCCGGGCTCCGGGAAGAGCACGCGCGAGGGGCTGCTGATCCGGACCTCGCGGTCGCCGTGCGGCCCGGGGACCGTCAGCGTCGTCGCCTCGCTCGCCATGCAGCGGAAGGTACACGGACCGTCCCGGGACGGGTCACATCGTGTTCCTCGTCCCTTCCTCCCCGTCCCCCTCCTCGTCCCCCTCCTCGATGGAGCAGAAGACGTCGGGTCCGCCGGACAACACCGACGTCGTCTGCTCCACCGAACGGGGGCGGGGCGGGGCACGCCGGGGACGGAGGTCCGGCACGGTGCACGATGGGTGGGTGACGGCGTACCTCGGGGTGGACCTGGCGTGGGGGCTCGGTTCGGCGCGGAAGCCCGCGAACGAGACCGGGCTCGTGGCGACCGCGGCGGACGGGACGATCACCGACGCCGGATGGGCCCGCGGCGTCGACGCCGTGATCGACTGGATCGTGCAGCACCTCGGGCCGCGCACACTCATCGCCGTGGACGCGTCGCTCGTCGTGACGAACCCGAACGGCATCCGCGAGGCCGAACGGCAGGTCGGGCAGCGCTACGGCCGGTGGAAGGTCGCGGCGAACCCGACGAACCAGGCCTCGGCGGCGAGCGCCGGCACCGCCCTGCTCGAGCGGCTCACCGCCCTCGGGGTCGGGTACGTGTCGGACACCGCGTCGATGCGGGAGCGGACCGGCCCGGTGGCGTTCGAGTGCTACCCGTACACGACCTTGGTCGGCGTGGAGGAGCTCGGCTACGACGTCGAGCGGCCCCGGTACAAGCGCCTCGACCCCGCGCTGCCGGCACCCGTCGCTCGACAGCGCCGCGCGGTGGCCTTCGACGATCTGGTGCACCGGCTCCGGACGACACCGCTCGACCCGCCGCTGCGCCTCGACTCGCACGCGCTGACGGCCGGGCTCGCCGAGCCCTCCGTGCTGCACGGCCCGACGCACAAGCACCGGGAGGACCTGCTCGACGGCGCCCTGTGCGCCTGGACGGCCGCGTTCTGGGAGCGGCACGGCGACGGACGGGTGCAGGTGCTGGGAGGCGATCCGGGCCTCCCGTCCGACCCGCTGGACGAGGCGGGCCGCAGCCCGGCGATCGTCGCTCCCGCGCGCCCGTCCCAGCGGCGACCCGCTGGGTAGGCTGACGACGTGAGCACCACCACCGAACCCCTGCGCATCGGGCTGGTGTCGCTGCACACCTCCCCCGGCGACGAACCCGGCTCCGGCGAGGTCGGCGGCATGAACGTCGTCGTCCGGCACCAGGCCGAGGCCCTGGCGGACCGCGGCCACCAGGTCGACGTGATCACGCGGCGGTCGTCGCCGACGCAGCCGGACTCCGTGTCGCTGCTGCCGGGCGTCTGCCTGCGCTTCCTGTCCGCCGGGCCCGCCGAGCCCGTGCCGAAGGGGGAGCACGACGCGTTCATCGCGCCGTTCCGGGCGGAGCTCGAGCACCTCGGCCCGTACGACGTGCTGCACTCGCACCACTGGTTCTCCGGCGCGGCCGCGCTGCCGGTCGCGCGCGAGCGGGGCATCCCGCACGTGCAGTCCTTCCACTCCATCGCCGCCGCCTCGGACACGCCACTGTCGGAGGGCGAACGCCCCGAGTCAGCTGGTCGCGAGGCCGGCGAGCGCCTGCTCGCCCGCGAGTCGGACGCGGTCGTCGTCGTCTCCGGGGCCGAGGCGGACACGGTCCGGACGCGCCTGGGCGGCGACCCGACGCGCGTGTGGATCGTGCCGCCGGGCGTCGACGGTTCCGTCTTCCGTCCCGCGGGCGCGGCTGCCCGCCGCGCGGACGTCCCGTACGTGGTCGCCGCCGCGCGCGTCCAGCCGTTGAAGGGACTGGACCTGGCGATCGAGGCGATCGCGGGCATCGGCCAGGAGGCACGCCCCACCCTCGTCATCGCAGGCGATGCCTCGAGCGAGGCGGGCGACCACGTGTCCGAACTGCGTCGGCTCGCCGCCGCGCTCGGCGTGGCCGACCGGGTCACCTTCATCGGACCGCAGTCGCGGGCCGACCTGGCGTTCCTGTTCCGCGGCGCGGCAGCCGTGCTCGTGCCGTCGCACTCCGAGACGTACGGCCTGGTCGCGCTGGAGGGCTCGGCGTCCGGGGTGCCCGTCGTGGCCGCGGCTGCCGGGGGTCTGCGCGAAGCCGTGGTCGACGGTGAGACCGGGATCCTGCTCGAGTCCCGCGACCCGGCCGTGTGGGCCGCCGAGATCGAGCACATCCTGACCGACCCGGTGTACGCGGCATCGCTCGCGGCGGCCGGGCGGGAGCACGCCGAGCGGCTGAGCTGGGAGCGGTCGGCCGGCGGGCTCGAGGACGTGTACCGCCGGGTGCTCGGGCGGGACTGATGGAGCCGGGCGCGGGTTCGGGCCAGGGGCTCGGTCTGGATCAGGGGCAGCCGTCGTTCGCCCGGTTCTGGGCGGCGCTCGACGCGGTGCCCGTGGCCGACGACGCCGAGGCGCTGTACGACCCGTCGACCCCGGCGGGCCGGCTCCGCCGCCAGAACCTGTCCCGGTACCTGGACCACGTGGGCACCGGCGCGGACACCCTGCTCGTCGCCGAGGCCCCGGGCTGGCGCGGGATGACGAACACGGGCATCCCGTTCACGAGCATGCGCGAGCTCGGGTCGCTCGGCTTCGACGCCCTGGAGCCGCCGGAGCCGACGGCACCGTGGGAGGCGTCGTCCCGTGTGGTGCACGCAGCGCTGCAGGACTGGTCGGGGCCGCTGCCGGTGGCGTGGGCGATCTTCCCGCACCACCCGTTCGTGGCGCCGGACCGGTCGACGAACCGGACCCCGCGGCCGGCGGAGGTGCGCGCGGGGGCGCCCGTCGCGCTCGCGCTGCTCGAGGCGTTGCGGCGGTCCGGGCCCGCGGATGGCGGCTCGGTCGGACGCGACGGCGCCGCCGAGCGGCCGGTGCGGGTCGTGGCCGTCGGGCGGAAGGCGCAGGGGGCGCTCGCGCTCGCGGGCATCGACGCCGTCGCGGTGCGCCACCCGGCGCAGGGCGGCGCGGCACAGTTCACGGAGCAGGTCCGGGCGCTGCAGCGCGGGTAGGGCGCGACGCCGCCCGCTCGCTCCCCCGGCCGCCGCGAGTTCACGCGCTGAGCGACACTTCACGGCCGCGCGAGCTCGTGAGGTGTCGCTGAGCGCGTGAGGTCGACGCGCGCGCACTAGCGCGTCGCCGACGCCGGCCGGGTCAGGCGGAGCGGACCTCGACGCCCTTGGCGGCCAGGCGCTCGGAGACGTGGGCGGGCAGCGGTGCGGCGGCGTACACGACGGACAGGGACGGCAGGTCGAGCACGTCGTCCCAGTTCTGCGGGTCGTAGCGGTCGTCCGAGCCGTCCCAGCCGGGGTGCACGTCCTGCAGGACCTCGAGGTCGGCGTCGACGGTCAGCTCGGTCACCAGGTCGAGGTGTGACGGCAGCAGGTCGAGGTCGTCGTAGTACTCGCGGGCGCGGTCGTCCTGCCCTTCGACGTCGAGGTCCTCCTCGCTCTCGTCGTCCGCGTCCCCGTCGTAGGGCTCGAGCACGTCGAGGTCGTAGCAGAGGACGTCGAGCACGAGCAGCTTCGCGTTGAAGTCGGCGAACTCGACGGGTTCTTCGGTGGTGTTCGACTCGTCGTCCATGGCTCCGCAGCGTAGCGACGGACCTCGGGGAGTGCCCGCAGACCGCAGCCGCCGGGGTCGTGACAGGCAGGACACGGGCGTGTTGCGATCACCGGGGAGCTTGCTGTGAAAGCGGACAGCATCGTGTCCCCCGGAAGAGGCTGACGCATGGCCACCACGAACACGGACCGCCCAGCGCAGGAGCAGACCGAGCTCCGCCGGGTCATCGGTCCCAAGCTGCTGCTGCTCTTCATCGTCGGCGACATCCTGGGGACGGGTGTCTACGCGCTCACGGGTCAGGTCGCGGCAGAGGTCGGTGGAGCAGCGTGGCTCCCCTTCCTCATCGCCTTCGCCGTCGCCCTGTTGACCGCGTTCTCGTACCTCGAGCTCGTCACGAAGTACCCCCAGACGGCCGGCGCCGCGCTCTACGTGCACAAGGCGTTCGGCATCCACTTCGTCACCTTCATCGTGACGTTCATCGTGATGTGCTCCGGCATCACCTCGGCGTCCACCGCCTCCCGGGCATTCGCCGCGAACCTCGGCGCAGGCTTCGGGCTGGAGCTGCCGAACGCGGCCGTGATGCTCATCGCGATGGGCTTCATGCTCGCCGTGATGGCGATCAACTTCCGCGGCGTCAGCGAGAGTGTCAAGGCGAACGTCGTCCTGACGCTCGTCGAGCTGTCCGGCCTGGTGATGGTCATCCTCATCGGCTTCTGGGCGATCGCCGGGGGCAACGCCGACTTCTCCCGCGTCGTGATGTTCGAGACCCCGGAGGACAAGACGCTGCTGCTCTCCGTGTCGACCGCGACGTCGCTGGCGTTCTTCGCGATGGTCGGGTTCGAGGACTCGGTGAACATGGCCGAGGAGACCAAGGACCCCTCGCGGATCTTCCCGAAGGTGATGCTCACGGGCCTCGGCATCACTGCCGTGATCTACGTGCTCGTGTCCATCTGCGCCGTCGCGGTCGTCCCGATCGGCGAGCTCGCCGGCAACGAGACGCCGCTGGTCACCGTCGTGCAGACCGCCGCGCCGGACTTCCCGATCGCGGACCTGCTGCCCTTCATCTCGATGTTCGCCGTCGCCAACACCGCGCTCATCAACATGATGATGGCGTCCCGGCTGCTGTACGGCATGAGCAAGCAGGGCGTCCTGCCCGGCTTCCTGTCGCGCGTCTCGCCGGCCCGTCGCACCCCGTCGACCTCGATCCTCTTCAGCACACTGATCTCCCTGGCGCTGATCGGCTGGGTGTCGCTCGACCCCGACTCCCCCATCGTCGTGGTGCTCGGCGGGACGACGTCGCTCCTGCTGCTGTCGGTGTTCGCGGTCGTCAACGTCACCGTGCTCGTGCTGCGCCGCGACCGCGTGGACCACGAGCACTTCCGGGCCGGCGTCGTCGTCCCGGTGATCGGCGTCATCACGTGCCTGTGGCTCGTGCTCCCGTTCTCGTCCGGCCGTGACCCGCAGCAGTACCAGATCGCGGGTGCCCTGCTCGGGCTCGGGATCCTGCTCTGGGTCGTCACGTGGTTCACGCACGGGCGGAAGCAGCCGGAGAAGGCGCCGACCGGACTCGTCACCGAGCCGACCGCGGTCGTCCACCCGAACCGCCCGGACCACAACGAGGATCGTTGATGGACGCCACGGACCTGATCTTCGCCGTCTCGATCGGGATGATCGTGGTCATCGCCCTCTCGGCGACGGGCCTGTTCGACCGCCGGAGACGCTGAACCGGGGCGCGCCCGGCGCGGGCGCTGGCGCGCTCCCAGGCAGCACCAATACCCTCACCGTGCCCACCGCACGAGAGGACCCGCCATGCGCCGCGCCGGCATCACGATCGCGTCCGTCTTCGGCGCGGGCGTCGTCGCGGCCGTCATCGGGGTCGTGGTGGTCGTCGTGATCGCGGTGCACTCCCTGACCGGCGCCGCGAACTCCGTCACCGCGGCACCCGCCTGCCCCGAGGTCGCCACACAGAGCATCGGCGGCATCGTCGTCCCCGCCGGACCGGTCGCCGGGTTCTGCCAGGACCGGCTCGTGAACGCCGCGTACGTCATCGAGGCCGCCCAGGCCCTGGGCATCGGGCCGCACACCCAGGCCGTCGGGGTGATGACGGCGATCGGCGAGTCCAGCCTGGTGAACCTCGACCACGGCGACGCCGCCGGCCCGGACAGCCGCGGGCTGTTCCAGCAGCGGGACAACGGCGCGTGGGGCACGTACGAGCAGCGGATGGACCCGTACAGCGCGGCGACGATGTTCTACACGAAGCTCGTGAAGACCCCGGGCTGGAAGACGATGACCCCGACGCAGATGGCGCACGCGGTGCAGATCAACTCGGACCCGGACCACTACGCCAAGTTCTGGCCCGAGGCGAAGGCCGTCGTCGAGGGCCTGACCGGTCAGACCGTCCCGGACGCAGCACCGCAGAGCTGACCCCGAGCCTCGATCAGCGAGCTCACGCGGGCTCCGGCAGTTCGTGCTCCTCGAGCTCGATCATCGCGACCCCCGCGGTGTGGACGACGACCTGACCACGCAACCGGATCCCGCGCTCGCGGAACGCACACGCGCACGCGTCCACCCACTCCCAGTCGACCGGGAACAGCCGCGAGTCGCCCGGCCGCTCCCACACGAGCACGACCTCGGCCGCCGAGGCGTCGTCGCGCACGTCGGCGACGAGCGCCGCGAAGTCCTCGACGTGCTCGTCCGGCTGCCACGGCAGGTCGGACACGGGCAGCAGGAACGGCACCGGCCGCGCCCGGTCGTCGAGGAACAGCACCCAGCACTGCCGTCGGACCGGCCGACCGACGATGCCGGTGACGAGCGCCACGACGTCGTCGTCGGTCCGCGCCGGGGTGGAGAAGAGCTGTTCGAGTGCTTCGGTGTCTGCCATGCACGGCAGCGTTGCGGATCCGGTGGCCCTGCCGAGCCCGGATGACCCGCCCTGTGGACGACACCGCCGGACACCCCGCCTGTGGAGGAGCCAGCTCCGCCCGCAGATCCCGCGCGTGACCGCGCTCATGTCGAGCGCATGACCACGCTCAGATCCCGCGCGTGACCGCCACGTCGGCCAGTGCCCTGGCCACGAAGAACACCACGACCACGAGCCCGGCCCCGAGCAGGGGCACCGGCCAGGTCAACCGGCGCTTCACGAGCCGGACGATGCTCACCACGAGGGCCGCCACGAACACGAGGGCGACGAGGACCGGGCCGACGTACACCACCGCTCCGCCGAGGCCCTGGTCGCAGGTGTTCCCGGGCGCCGCGCACGAGCTGAACCCGAGCGACAGGAGCAGGATGCCCATCGCGGCGACCACGGCCTCGACGGCGAGCAGGACGAGCAGCACGACCGAGGCGACCACGTCCGCGACGCGACGGGGTCCCGACGACGGGGGCCGTGCCTCCAGGCCGACGCCATCCGGGGGCGCACCGCGCGCGCCGGAACCAGCCACACCGTCACCCGGCCCGCCGGACCCCGCCGGCGCGACCATCAGCGCGCCCGCGAACCCGGGCCGCGCGTCGACCAGAGTGCCCACGCGATGAGCAGCGGCTGCCCGAACAGGCGCGCGAACCGCTTCTCGTCGGTGTCGAGCCCGAACGCGTCGCGCTGGTTCACCCACTGCGCGAGGTTCCCCGGGAAGATCGCCGTGAAGAACAGCGCCGCGACGTTCCCGACGGTCCGGCGACGGCCACGCGGTGCGAGCAGCAGTGCACTGCCGAGACCGATCTCCGCGACGCCGGACGCCAGCACGATCGTGTCCGTGTCGAGCGGCACGAAGTCGGGCACCTGGGCGCGGAAGTCCCGGCGGGCGAACGTGAGGTGGCTCGTGCCCGCGAACACGAGCGCCAGACCGAGCAGGACACGGAAGAAGGAACGCATGCCTCCATCGTGCTCGGAACTCGGCGGCCCCGCCCGCGTGCCGCCGACGGACAGGGTCGTTCCGCGTCGGTAGGTTCAGGGCATGGGAGGAGCCCGACGGGACACCGAACCGCCCGCCGTGCCCGCGACCGTCGCCGTGCTGCTCGGCCCCGTCGCGGTGTGGATGGGGATCATCGTGCCCGCCGCCGGTCGAGGCCAGCACGTGTTCCTCGCTGCGGCGTTCGGGATCGTCTGCGTCCTCAGCGGCGTGCGTGCGCTCCGCATCGCCGGTCGTCGACGTGCCGTCCGGGTCTGGTCGTGGGTCGGTCTGGTACTCGGGACGGCCGGCCTGGTGATGCTGGTCTGGCAGGTCCTGTCGTTCGCCACGGGCGGCGCGTTCCCACCGCCGTTCTGGTCGCCCTACGCGCGCGGCTGACGGTCCGCGGGACCGCGGACGGGCGGGAGGATCGGGGCAGCGTCCGCCCCGCCGCGCACGTCGGTCGTGCGGTCACCAGCCGAGGGTGCCCGGGCCGCCCTTGAACGGTCCCACGACCTTCGAGGTGATCCACCCGCCGTAGAAGTCGCCCTCCTGCGCCTGCACCACCTCGCCGCCGACCTCGCACGAGTCCATCGCCGACGGGTACAGCGCGACGCGGTCCCGGAGCGACTCGTACCCGGGCTCCGGCGTCGGGTAGTTCCACGCGGCCCGAGGAGCGACGACCCCGTCCCCACCGACCACGTCGAAGTAGCGCGCGCGGCCCTTGAACTCGCACATGCTCGCGCCGGGGGCCGGCCGCAGCTCGAGGTCCGCCATCGGCACATAGTACACCGGCGGGTGCGACGTCTCGAGCACCCGCACCGCGTCCGTCGTGTCGACCACGACCGTGCCGCCGAGCCGGACGACCACGCGCTCGGGCACGGGTTCGACGGCGGGCGGTCGGGGGTAGTCCCAGACGGACTCCTGGCCGGGTCCGGGTTCGGTCCTCGCGGGATGGCGCATGCGTCCGGTGTACACCGCGCGGCTGCCGGCGTCTGCGCGGACGACTCCACGCGCGCCGATCCGCCGCCCGCCTGACACGGAGCCCGCCGCAGGAGCAGAGTGGGCGCGTGACGACGACGACACAGGGCATCTTCCGACGGAAGCCGATCGACGCGATCGACGACGAGACCGGCGAGGGCAGCGGCGGCCTGAAACGGCACCTCGGCCTCTGGCAGCTCACCGCGATCGGCGTCGGCGGGATCATCGGCGCGGGCATCTTCACCCTCGCCGGCACGGTCGCGAACGGCGTCGCCGGGCCCGCCGTCCTCATCAGCTTCCTCGTCGCCGGGATCGCGAGCGCCGCCGCCGCCGCCCTGTCGTACGCCGAGTTCGCCGGGCTCATCCCGAAGGCGGGCAGCGCCTACACGTACGGGTACGCCGTGCTCGGCGAGGTGGTCGGGTGGTTCATCGGCTGGGACCTGCTGCTCGAGTACACCGCGATCGTCGCCGTCGTGGCGATCGGCATCTCCGGGTACGTCGGGTTCCTGGTCGGCCAGTTCGGCATCGACCTGCCCGCCTGGATGCTCGGCGCGCCCGGCACCGGCGACGGCCACGTGGTCGACGTCTTCGCGATCGTCCTCTGCCTGCTCACCGCGTTCGTCCTGACCCGCGGCATCCGCAGCGCCGCACGCTTCGAGTTCGTCGCCGTCGGCATCAAGGTCGCGCTGGTGGTGCTCATCATCGTGCTCGGGGTGTTCCACATCAACAGCGCCAACTACGACCCGTACTTCCCGTTCGGGTTCGGCGGCGTGATGACCGGCGCCGCGACGGTGTTCTTCGCCGTGTTCGGCTACGACGCGATGTCGACCGCCGCCGAGGAGTCCACCGACGCCCGCAAGCACATGCCGAAGGCGATCCTGCTGTCCCTCGGCATCGCGATGGTCCTGTACGTGCTGGCCACCCTGGTGCTCACCGGCATGCAGAAGTACACCGACATCGACCCGGCTTCCGGGTTCTCGTCCGCGTTCGCCTCGGTCGGGCTCGGCGGCGTCGCGAACGTCATCGCGATCGGCGCCATCGTCGGCATCGTGACCGTCCTGATCACGTTCATGCTCGGGGCCTCGCGCGTCTGGTTCTCGATGAGCCGCGACGGCCTCATGCCGAAGTGGTTCGCGAAGACCGACCCGAAGCGCCACGTCCCGACCCGGGTCACGTGGATCCTCGGTGTGGCGTCGGCGGTGCTCGCCGGTGTCCTGCCGATCGGGATCGTCGCCGAGCTGACGAACATCGGCATCCTGCTCGCGTTCGTGGTCGTCTGCTCCGCCGTGATCGTGCTGCGCTACCGGCAGCCCGACCTCGACCGCCAGTTCCGGCTGCCCCTCATGCCGGTCGTGCCGATCATCGGCATCATCGCGTCGCTGTGGCTCGTGACGTTCCTGCAGTGGGAGACCTGGGTGCGCTTCGCGATCTGGTTCGCGATCGGCCTCGGCGTGTACTTCGGGTACTCGCGGAAGCACAGCAAGCTCGCGCAGCCCAGCCGCGAGCGCTGAGCCCTGCGCGGTACGGCGGCGGCGCGACCGTGTCGGGACTACTCCTCGACGACCCAGACGTGCTGGACCTGCCACCCCTCGGGGACGGACTCGCGGTAGGCCCGGAGTGCCGCGTCGTAGTCCGGCCCGGACGCCTCGTGCGGCTTCGTCGCCGTGGAACGGGCCGTCGCGCGGATGGTCGTCTCGCCCGTGGCCTTGCTCTCGACCGCGTTCGTCTGCTGCAGCGCGAAGCCGTCCAGGTCGAGGTTCGCGATCGCGACCTCCTTGGCCGTGACCACGGAGTCGGCGAATCCGTCGGCCTCGCGGGTCTCGGTGGAGCGGATCGTGCCTCGCAGTGTCGTCACCCGACCAGTATGGACCGGAGGACGAACACGACGGACCGGACGACGGACGGTGCCGTGCGCCTCACATCTCGCGGCGGTGCTTGCCCTTCGCCGCGGTCGGATCGGCCATCGGGTGGTTCCGGAACCAGCGCAGGAGCTCCCGCGGCCGGCTCTGGTCGGCGCTGCGGTCCCCCTCGTCGAGGAACGTGCTGAAGCCCTCGGGCACCGGCACGCCGTCGGACTCCCGGTCGTACGCCATCGACCAGTCCGGGAACCGTCGGGTGTGGACGCTCTCCTCGACGAGCAGGCGGACCTCGTCGTGCCGACCGTCGGCGACGATCCGGGCGTAGGTGGCGAGCACGGCGTCGTAGGGCCCCTCGAGGAGCTGCATGAAGCGCCCCCCGCGGTGCACGAGCATCCCCGTCAGTCCGTCCTCGGTGTTGCGTCGGCGGGCGTGCTCGAGGACCTCGGCGAGCGCGTCCTCGTCGAACGGCTCGGTCGCCGAGCTCATGTACACCAGGGAATGCATCACGCCTCGATCCTGCACCCGACACCCGTCGTCCGTCTCCCCCAGAACGGGACAGCAGGATCCCAGACCCCTCAGTGTCCGAGCGCCAGCTGCACGACCCGGACGACCACGAGCACCACCGCGACCACCAGGTACACCCGCAGCGCGGTCAGCCCGAGCCGACGACCCGGCGACAGCTGGGGCGCCGGCAGCTGCTCGACCGGCGGCATGCGCCACGACGCGCGGTCCGTGGCGGAGGTGACCCGTGCCTCCAGGCCGGCGACCGCACCACCCACCGGACCGCCACCGGTGCGCGTCCCCGAGACCGCACCCGAGCGACCCCGCTGCGTCCGCACCGTGAAGACCACCCCGACGGCCACCGACAGTGCCGCTCCCCCGAGCAGCACGTCGGTCACCTGCCGGCTCGTGATCGCGGGGAACACGACGCTCACCGTCAGCACGAGCGAGAGCACCACGAGCACCGCCACCACCGCGGCGGTGAAGCGCGTCAGCCACCGTCCGTTCACCCACGGCCCGAGCACCGCCCGGTCCGTGCACAGGAGCAGCAGGAACACCGTCGCCGACGGCAGCAGCACCCCGGCGAGCACCTGCACCCCGACGGTGATCAGGCCGAGCGGGCTCCCGGGTACCAGCACCACCGCGGCGGCGAGCGCGAGCACCCCGGCGAACACGGCGTAGAAGCCCTTCGCGTCCCGGACCGAGCGGTGCAGCGAGTGCCGCATGCCGAGCACGTCCCCGAGGGCGTACGACGTCGACAGCCCCACAGCCGCGGCGCCGATGACGGACGCGTCGATGAGCGCGATCGCGAACAGCACCCCGGCGAGGTGCCCGACCGCGTGCCCGATCCCGACGGCGACCCCACCGGCGTCCGTGAAGTGCCCGGCGCCGGCGTGCCCGCCGAACACCGCGGCGGGCACGGTCATCAGGATCGCCCCGCCGAGCACGACGATCACGATGCCGATCACCAGGTCGACCTTCTCGTAGCCCATGAAGCGCGGCGTGATCCGCTTGTCGATGACGTAGGACTGCTGGAAGAACAGCTGCCACGGCGCGACGGTGGTGCCGACGATGCCGATCACCAGGAGCATCACGGTGGACAGGTCGGCACCACGCGGGAAGCCCGGGACGAGGAACCCGTGCACGACCGCCCCCGCTGCGGGGTGGGCGAGGAACGACAGCGGCACGAGCACGAGCGAGCCGGCGATGAGCACCATGCAGAGCCGCTCGAACCGGCGGAAGGACCCGGTGCTCACCGCCGCGATGACGAGCACGGCCGCGGCGACCACGCCGGGGAACTCGGGCAACCCGAGGTACCGGAGCCCGAGGCTGATGCCGATGAACTCGGTGACGATCGTCATCGCGTTGAGGACGAACAGGTCGACCACGCTGAAGGCTCCCCAGAACCGCCCGAACCGCGCGGTGATGAGCTTCGCGTGCCCCACCCCGGTGACCGCCCCGAGCCGGAGCACCATCTCCTGGTTGACGTAGAGGACGGGGACGAGCAGCAGCAGGGTCCAGAGCAGCGAGGTCCCGTCGTCCTGACCGGCCTGCGTGTAGGTGCCGAACGCGCCGGCGTCGTTGTCGCCGACCATCACGATGAGGCCGGGGCCGACGATCGCGACGAGCGTGCGGAGCTTGCGGCGGAGGCCGGTGCGGCGGGCGGTGTCGTCGACGCGGATCGTGCCGAAGGCGCCCTGGATGTCGCCGAGGTGGGCGCTGTCGAGGACGGCGGTGGGACGGGTGTCGGGTGCGGTGGTCATGGCGGGTTCCGTTCCGGGAGGGGATGGGCGCGGCGACGGGGCGCGGCGCAGGGGGCGCCGTCGGTTGCGGCGCGCAGGGCTGCCGTCGGTCGCGGCGCGCAGGGCGGCCGTCGGTCGCGGCGCACGGGAGGCGCGGCCGTCCGTCCGGCGGGTTGGGCGGGCCGGACGGGAGGCGCGGGGCACGTCCGCCACGCTTCGTGCGGGCGGACGGCGGTCACCGGCGCACGCGACGGCCCCTCCGGCCCGGGGGTGGGGACGGACGGGTCACACGGCGACGGTCGACGTCAGGATCGTGAGGGAGGCGCGTCGGAGGACGACCTGTGATGGTCACTGCTCATGGCACACCTCCCGTTCCGTCGGTCGCGCGCAGCGCCCGGCGGACCGGGGACCCGGTCACGCCACTCCCACGTCAGACCTTCAGCACTCCGTGACGTCGACCCGCCGTGTGCGGGAGCCAGTCGGGGCAACCCCTTGCGCCGGGGAGGCCTGTCCTGACCCGTGGCGTCTCTCGACGTTCGGGGTCGCTGGCATGTATCCACGAAGGAGCCTCAGCGAACGGAGGGCGCCTTGCAGGGACGACTGTAGACCCGGCGCACGGGTCGGCACGACCCCGCGGGCCGTTCCTGATCGGACCATCAGCGGACGCCTCAGTTCACGCAGGGGATGCCGCCGGACGCCAGCGGCTGCGCGGCGCTCGTGGTCGTCGTCGAGGGGACCCCTGACGTGGTCGGCGCGCCCTGGGCCGCCCCGGCGCCCTGCCCGGCGGCGCCCCCCGTGCCGTCGGTGCCCTGTGCAGCTCCGGTGCTCGGTGTGGTCGCGGTGCTCGGCGTGGTCGACTGCGTCGCCGCCGGGTGGTCGGACGCCGCGATGAGCGCCGCCGTCGTGGACCGGACCTGCGCGAGGTCGACGATGTTCACGTCCTGCCCGTCCTCGACCCCGTACCGGACGATCGGCAGCGTCTGGAACGTGATCCCGCCTCCGGCGAAGCGCTGCGCGTCCCCCGCGAACGACAGCAGGTCGAACCCGGAGTCGAGGGCGATGTCCTGCTTCGCGGTGTCGATCAGGTGCTGCACGAGCGGGAAGTTCGTCAGCACGTCCTCGTGACGGAGCTTGTAGGCAAGGGCGACGATGAACGCCTGCTCGCGGCGCTCCCGGTCCAGGTCGGTCAGCTCGACGCCCGACCCGCTCGTGTCCCGCCGCTGCCGCACGAACGACAGCGCCTGCGAGGCGTCGAGCGACTGCAGCCCCTTGTGGAAGTCCGCCCCGGAGTAGGTGTCGGACGTCGTCTCGTTCAGGCAGACCTGGATCGGCTGCACGGCCTGGGCGATGTCGTAGAACGCCGCCATCGTGACCTCGATGAAGTGGTTGATCGGCACGCCGCCCAGGAACTGCGACACCGTCGTGATCTCCTCCTGCCGCGCGGCCGACCGGGCCTGCTGGTACGCGTCGTCGTGCGACACCCCGGGCTCGGTGTTCACGATGTGCCGCAGTGTCTGGTCGAGCTCGTACCCGTACGCCTGCTTGATCTTCCCCTCGGCGTTCCCGTCCGGCGCCCCGGGGAGCGTCGTCCAGTCGTCACGTGGGATCGAGATGCCGACCGCGGGACCGCCGCCGGCGGGGATGTGGATGAGCATGAGGACGTTCGTGTTGTACCCGCCGTCCGAGCCGTCCCCGGCGTGCAGCGCCTGGTAGGTCGCAGCCGGCAGCACGTTGCCGTCCTCGTCCCGACGGCTGTCGAGCCCCATCACCAGGATGTTCGACTCCCCCTCGGCCTGCGGCACCGCACTGCTGCTCGCCGACGACCCGGCGACCGGCAGGTGGATGTCCGACCGGTGGATCCCGGTGTCCAGGTCGACGACCGTCCGCGCGACGGCGACCCCGCCGCCGACCAGCGCCAGGGCGGCCACGGCCGAGACCCCGAGCAGCACCCGACGTCGCAGGCGGCGTCCTGGACTCGGGGCACGGCGGTGTGCGGCGGGTCGCGGTGCGTGCTGCTGGTCCATCGGGTTCCTCCGGCTCGGTGGGTGCCCGCACTGTACGGTCGCGCCCGACAGGGAGCCGGGGACCTGCCTCGGACCGCGCCTGCGCTCCTCCACAGTCTCGGCCGTGGCCCGCGGAACCGCGCGGTTCCGCCACACCGGGCGGGCCTTCGCGGATTCGCAGTCGGTGGCGGCTGGCACGATGGTCCCGTGCCAGCCGTCCCGATGATCGACGCCGTCGACGTCATCCGCTTCGTCGGTCCGCAGACCTTCGGGCGCGGGCGCGACGTCGTGCGGGCGGGACTGGTCGAGGACGCCACCTGGCACGAGGACGACGGCACCGTCACCGCGACCGTCACCGGGTCCGCCGACGACCCGTACGAGCTCCGCGTCGAGACGACGCTCGCCCGCGGGGAATTCGTCCGCCCGGTCCGCAGCACCTGCACCTGCCCCCTCGGCGGCGACTGCAAGCACGTCGCCGCCGCGCTCCTCACCATCAACGCACGCGCGTTGGCAGCCGCCTCGGGTCCGCGACGCGTCGCACCTGTCGAGACCCCACCGGAGCCGGACTGGAGGCACGACCTCGCCCGCCTCGCCGGTGACGACCCGCAGGTGGCCGGCCCGCAGGGCACCCCGATGGGCCTGCAGTTCGAGCTGCGGGACGCGGTGCCGTCGAAACTCGCTGCCCGGGCACGCGCGGTCGGTCGGGCGCTGCCGTCCCGGGCCCGGAGCGTCCGGCTCGGTGTCCGCCCCGTCACGCGGAGCGACGCCGGCAACTGGGTGCGCGGGCAGCTCACCTGGGGCACGCTCCCCTACTCGGTCAACCGGCTCGGGCTCGCGCCGGAGCAGCACGCGTGGTTCCTGCAGTTCGCGGCGCTCCACCGCGCCGGGCAGCTCGCCGGGCTGCCGGGCGAGAGCGACTGGGTGCACCTCGACGACTTCCAGAGCCCGCTCCTGTGGCCGCTGCTCCGCCAGGCGCCGGCGCTCGGGATCGCGTTCGTGACCGGGAAGCGCGAGGGCGGTGCGGTCCTCGGCGAGCAGGCACAGGTGCTCCTCGACGCCGTCCGGTCCGAGTACGGCCTGGTGCTCGGCGCGAGCGCGGTGCTCGATGGTCGCCCTGCCCCGGACGGCGCCGCGCGCACGATCGGCGACCACGGTGTGTACGTCTTCCGCGAGAGCCCGGAGTTCCACGTCGCGCTCGCCCCGACGCCGGCCCCGGTGCCCGAGGACCAGCGGCGCATGCTCGTCGACGACGTCCGCATCACCGTGCCGCGGGCCGAGGTCGACGAGTTCCTGGCCGACTGGTCCCCCCGGCTCCGCGGCGCGCTCGGGCTCGTCAGCTCCGACGGCTCGGTCGAGCTCCCCGAGCGTCGGGCGCCCGAGCTCGTGCTCACCGCGACCTTCCAGCCCGCCCGCGCGCCGCGCACCGACGACCGCGTGCACCTGCAGTGGCGCTGGCAGGTCGACGGGCGGAAGGACCCGGTCGCGCTGCACGGCCCGCTCCCCGACCTGGCCGGGGTCCGGGCGGCCGACGACCCTTCGTCCGATGCGAACTCCGAGTCCTCCGCCGCCGGTCCGGGCGGCGGTCTCGCCTGGTTCGAGGACGGCACCATCGACGGCGCCGACGTCGCCGTCTTCGCGAACGAACTGCTCCCGGCGCTGCCCGACCACGGCGTCCGCACGGTCGTCCAGGGCGAACGGCAGGACTACGAGCGCCTGACCGGACGTCCGCACATCACGGTCACGACCATGCCGTCGGACAAGCACGACTGGTTCGACCTCGGCATCTTCGTCACCGTGAACGGCAAGCAGGTGCCCTTCACACCGCTCCTCCGCGCCCTCGCGAACCGCGACCGGCGGATGAAGCTCATCGACAACTCGTACCTGTCGTTGTCCGACCCGGCGTTCGACCGACTCAAGGAGCTCATCGAGGAAGCCCGCGACCTCGAGGAGTGGGAGCCCGACGCTCCCCTGACCGTCACGCCGCTGCAGGCCGGGCTCTGGTCGGAGTTCGACCAGCTCGCCGACGAGACCGAGCACGACGAACGCTGGCAGCGCATCGCCGCGGGGCTCCTCGACGCCACGCCGCCCGGGGACGTCCCCGTGCCGGACACCGTGCACGCCGAGCTCCGGCCCTACCAGCACGCCGGCTACGCGTGGCTGCGCTTCCTGCGCGAGCACGGCATCGGCGGGGTGCTCGCCGACGACATGGGTCTCGGCAAGACCCTGCAGGTGCTCGCGATGATCGCCGCCGCCCGCCGGGACGAGCCGGACGCGCCGCCGTTCCTCGTCGTCGCCCCGACCTCCGTCGTCGGCAACTGGGCGGACGAGGCCGCACGGTTCGTGCCGTCCCTCACGGTGACCACCGTCACGGCGACCTCGCTGAAGGACCCGGCGCGCGTGGTCAAGGCGGCCGCGGCGTCCGACGTGGTCGTGACGTCGTATGCCCTGCTCCGGCTCGACGCGGCCGAGTACCGCGAGACGCGCTGGTCGGCGCTCGTGCTCGACGAGGCGCAGTTCGTGAAGAACCCGCAGTCGCAGACCCACCGGGCGGCGGCGGAGCTCGGCGCCCCCGTGACGTTCGCGATCACCGGCACGCCGCTCGAGAACGGGCTCACGGACCTCTGGGCGCTGTTCCACGTCGCCGCTCCCGGGCTGCTGTCGTCGTGGTCGCGGTTCGGCGACGACTACGTGAAGCCCCTCGGGTCGCCGGACCTCCGCGGCGAGGCCCGGGCGGAGCTCACCGCGCGGCTCCGGCGGCGGATCCGGCCGCTCATGCTGCGCCGGACGAAGGAGAGCGTCGCCGCCGACCTGCCGCCGAAGCAGGAGCAGGTCGTCCGGGTCACCCTCGACCCCGCACACCGGGCGCTGTACGAGACGACGCTCAACCGGGAGCGGCTGAAGGTGCTCGACCTGATCGACGACCTGGCCCGCAACCGGATGATCGTCTTCCGGTCCCTCACCCTGCTCCGGATGCTCGCCCTCTCCCCCGCCCTCGTGCAGGAGACCGAGGAGCCCGTGCCCTCCGCGAAGCTCGAGCTGCTGCTCGACGAGCTCGAACAGCTCGCCGCCGAGGGCCGCCGGGCGCTGGTGTTCAGTCAGTTCACGACCTTCCTGCGGATGGTCGCCGAGGCCTTGGACGCGCGGGGCGTCGGCTACGAGTACCTCGACGGGTCCACCCGGAAGCGCCCGCAGGTCATCGAGCGCTTCCGCTCGGGCACCGCGCCGGCGTTCCTCATCTCGCTCAAGGCCGGCGGCTTCGGCCTGACCCTGACCGAGGCGGACACCGTGTTCGTGCTCGATCCGTGGTGGAACCCGGCTGCCGAGTCCCAGGCGGTCGACCGGACGCACCGCATCGGGCAGACCCGGTCCGTGAACGTGCAGCGGTTCATCGCCGAGGACACCATCGAGGAGAAGGTCCTCGCACTCGCGGCGAAGAAGGCCGAGCTGTTCGCCACGATGATCGACGACGACGCCCTGTTCGCCGACGACCTGACAGCCGACGACATCCGCTCTCTCCTCACCTGAGACATCCCGCGTCGGCCGCCGGCGCGGCGTGCTCCCGCACAACCGGAAGCACGCCGCACCGCTGCGAACCGCGGCACGGCGTGCTTCCCGTCGTGCGACGGTGCCGCCGCGACGTCAGCCGCGCACGGGCGCGAGGTCAGCGCGCGAGTGCGTCGATCCGAGCGACCTCGTCGGTGGAGAGCTCCAGGTGCACACCCTCGGCGTTCGAGCGGATGCGGTCCGGGTTCGACGACTTCGGGATCACGACGAACCCGTGCGCGACGTGCCACGCGACGATCACCTGCGCACTGTCGACGTCGTGCGCGCCGGCGATCTCGACCAGGGTCGGGTCCTGCAGGTTGCTCGCCTTGAAGGGGCTGTAGCCCTCGAGCACGACGCCGCGCTCCCGCAGCCCGTCGGCGATCGCACGGTCGAACTCGACCGGGCTCCACCGGATCTGGTTGACGGCCGGGGCGGTCCCGGTCGCGGAGACGAGCTCGTCGATCTGCGCGAGCGAGTAGTTGCTCACACCGACCGCCCGGGTCAGCCCGTCGGCCTGCGCCTGGACGACCTGCTCCCAGACGTCCGGTCGGGCCTCGCCGTTCGGCGGCCAGTGCACGAGCCACATGTCCAGGTGGTCGAGGCCGAGCTGCTCGAGGCTCTCCTCGATCGTCTGGCGCACACGGTCGGCGTTGTCCGGCGGCAGCTTCGTGGTGATGAACACGTCGTCCCGGGCGAGCCCGGACGCGGCGAGGGCCTTGCCGACGCCGCGCTGGTTCGAGTAGCCCGTCGCGGTGTCGACGTGGCGGTACCCGGCCTCGAGCGCAGCGCCCACGGCGGCGGGTGCGTCCGCGTCCGGGATCTGCCAGGTGCCGAAGCCGAGGAGCGGCATCGACCCGCCGGTGACGGGCACGGAAGGAGTGGCGTGATCGGTCATGCACCCGTGTCTACGCCGCCGTTCGTCGGTGCCGTACGGGAAGGTGGACGACGGCCCACCCGTGCCCGCGCCACGGCACCACCGCACCACCCGGAGTCCTCCATGCCGTCGAACCGACGCCGCACCCCCGTCACCCTCACGTCCCTCGTCGTCGTCCTCGTCCTGGCGGCCGGCGGCTACCTCGTGCACCGGACCGGCGGCGCGGAGCCGACCCCAGGCGCGACCGCAGCCGGCGGGACGGGCCCGAGCCGTGCCTCCAGTCCGACGACCGGGGCGACCACCCTGACCACCGCCACCGGCCCCGATCCCGGCGGTGCGCACGACCCCACCGGCACCGTGGACGCGGCGACCGCCCGCCAGCAACTCGCCGCGCTCCCCGTCAAGGGCAAGGCCCCGGCGACGGGGTACGACCGCGTCGGGGACTTCGGCACCGCCTGGCTCGACGTCGACCACAACGGCTGCGACACCCGGAACGACGTGCTCGCCCGGGACCTGACCGACGTGCAGCGCGAGGGGCCGTGCAAGGTCCTCCGCGGCGCCCTGACCTCCCCGTACACCGGGGAGCACGTCGACTTCGTGCGGGGGAACACCACCTCGACCCTCGTGCAGATCGACCACGTCGTCGCGCTCGAGAACGCCTGGCGCACCGGTGCCCAGCAGCTCAGCCAGCAGGAGCGCGAGGCCCTGGCCAACGACCCGGAGAACCTGTTCGCGGTCGACGGGCACTCGAACGCGCAGAAGCGGTCGGGCGACGCGGCGACCTGGCTGCCCGCGGCGACGGGCTTCCGCTGCACCTACGTCGCACACCAGGTCGCGTTGAAGACGAAGTACCACCTGTGGGTGGCCCCTGCCGAACACGACGCGATCGCGCGCATCCTCGATCGCTGCTGACGAACGCCCTGGACAACAGGTGTAGCCTAACTGGCGAGCTGATGCAGACGCATCGACCCTTCATCGTCGAAGACCGCAGGAGGCCTCCAGCATGACCAGCACCACCACCCGCTTCACCGACCGCGTCGTCCTCATCACCGGCGGCGGCTCCGGACTCGGCCGCGCGACCGCCGTCCGACTGGCGACCGAGGGCGCCGCGCTGTCCCTCGTCGACGTCTCCGCCGAGGGCCTCGAAGCGACGAAGACCGCCGTCCTCGACGCCGCTCCCGAGGCGCAGGTCATCACGACCGTCGCCGACGTCTCCGACGAGGCGCAGGTCGAGGCCTACGTCGCCGTGACCACCGAGCGCTTCGGCCGCATCGACGGCTTCTTCAACAACGCCGGCATCGAGGGCAAGCAGAACCCCACCGAGTCCTTCACCGCCGCCGAGTTCGACAAGGTCGTGTCGATCAACCTCCGCGGCGTGTTCCTCGGCCTCGAGAAGGTCCTCAAGGTCATGCGCGAGCAGGGCTCCGGGATGGTCGTGAACACCGCGAGCGTCGGCGGCATCCGCGGCATCGGCAACCAGTCCGGCTACGCCGCCGCCAAGCACGGCGTCGTCGGCCTGACCCGCAACTCCGCCGTCGAGTACGGCCAGTACGGCATCCGCATCAACGCGATCGCCCCCGGCGCCATCTGGACGCCGATGGTCGAGAACTCGATGAAGCAGATCGACGCCGAGAACCCCCGCAAGGCCGCCGAGGAGTTCATCCAGGTCAACCCGACCAAGCGCTACGGCGAGGCCCCCGAGATCGCCTCGGTCGTCGCCTTCCTGCTCTCCGACGACGCCAGCTACGTCAACGCGACGGTCGTCCCGATCGACGGCGGGCAGTCGGCCAAGTACTGAAGCTGCCCCTCCGGCAGCCGGCGCGCGCCCGTCTGCGCCGACTGCCGGCCGGGAGGCACGACACACCACCGCCCCGTGTGGCACGCTGCGAGCATGGCCGAGTTGCTGACGATCCCCCAGGTGTTCGCGCTGCTGCAGATCGCGCCGGACGGTCGGGCCCGTGCGACCGTGACGCGCACGCAGCTCGGGACCGCCGGGGGCGTCCTCGCCGACCTCGCCCTGCGCGGCGCGATCGCCCTGTCGAAGGACCGGGTCGTGATCGCGTCGGGGACACCGACCGGCAACCAGGTCCTCGACACCGCGCTGGCATGGATCGCCTCCGAGTCGCCGAAGCCCGCGAAGTGGTGGGTCCGCCAGCTCGGCAAGCGGACCCTGCACGACGGGGTGGTCGCCCAGCTGGTGCAGCGCGGCGTGCTCACCGAGGAGCAGCACCGCACCTTGCTGGTCTTCACCACGACCCGGCACCCCGAGCGCGACGGCCTGCCGAGACTCCAGGTGCGCCAGGCGATCGACGAGGTCCTGGCCGGTCGAGCAGCCCCGTCCTCCTACGTCGCGGCGGTCATCGGCCTGCTCGACGCCACGGACACGCTCCGCTCGGAGTTCGGTCGGGTCGACAAGCGCTTCCTCCGCTCGGTCGTGCAAGGCGACTGGGTCGCACCCGCGGTCCGTCAGGTGCTCGCCGACGTCAACGCATCGGCGGCCATGACGGCTGGGGTCCTCGCTTCGAGCACCGCGGCGACGACAGCGGGGAGCAACTGAGCTCGCGCCGTTCCCCGGTCCGCTGGCCGGGTTGGTCACCGCGGCGTGACAGCATGGCCGGATGAGCACGAACGAGACGGACGGGTCGGCCTTCGGTCGGGGCGTCGACAAGACCCCGCCCACCGCAGCCGCCGAGCTCCGCCGTCGGATGGCGACATCGCCCGCGGGGTTCCTGCGCAGCGCGGCCTGGGTGCCGTGGAAGCCCGAGGGCGCCCCGGAGGGCGGCAGCATCGCGCACGTGATCATCCGGGACCTGCCGTTCGTGCCGGTGTTCACCGACCCCGAGGAGCTCGCCGCCGGGCTGCCCGACACCGAGGGCCGCCCGGTCCCGATGTCCGAGCTCGTGGCCGCGCTCCCGGAGGAGTTCGGCATCGTGGTCGACCCGACGAGCGCCGAAGCGGCGAACTTCCTGCACGCCGAGGTCCTGGCGAACATGCGCGAGCAGATGCGTGGGGGTGTGCCGACCGAGGACGGAGCCGGCACCGACGAGGCCTGACCCGCCCGCGGCTCGGGAGCAACGCGCCCCGGGTCCGCTGACCAGGTCGGTCAGGTGCGGGCCGGAACCGGGTCCTCCCGCTGCGACCGCGGCTCGACGAGCTCGATGAACCGGGAGAGCAGGGACAGCCCGGCGATCGACGGCGGCAGCCCGGTGGTCAGCGCGGGTGAGTGCACGAGGTACGCCGCCCACTTCGCCCGGGACAGCGCCACGTTCAGCCGGTTCGGCATGAGCAGGAAGTCCAGCCCCCGCGGGATGTCCGCCGCGCTCGAGGCCGCGAGCGATGTGATCGACACCACGGCCTCGCGTCCCTGGAACATGTCCACGGTGCCGACCTGCGTCGCGCGGAGCCCGGCGGCGTCGAGTGCCTCGCGGATCACGGCACCCTGCGCGTTGTAGGGCGCGACGACGATGACATCCTCGTCGGTGAGCACGCGCGAGGTGTCCCCGTCGGTCCAGGTCCGACCGACGACGTCCCGGGCGAGGGCCACGACCCGCTCGGCCTCCTCGACCGAGGACGTCGTGTTCCCGGCGTGCACGACCGACACGGGGTGGACACCAGGGTCGATGCCGTCGAGGTGCCGGCCGGACACCATCGACGCCAGCTGCCCGTCGTACGACAGACCGGACACCGCGACGGTCAGCGCGGGCTCCATCCGGCGAGTGCGGGCGAGGAAGTAGCCGAACTCCGCGGGCAGCACGTGCTCCCCGTCGGCGAGCCAGCCGAGCGCCGACTGGTCGACCGGCTCCGGGTGCGACCCCTGGGAGACCTGCGGCAGCTGCTGCGGGTCGCCGAGCAGGAGCAGGCGGGTCGCGGCGATCGAGGACGCGATGGTCGGGGCGAGCGAGAACTGCCCGGCCTCGTCGACGACGAGCAGGTCGAGGGAGCGCCGCGGGATCGTGCCCTCGTTCGCGAACGTCCACGCGGTCCCGCCGACGACGCCCCCGGTGCCGGTCTGTGCGCACGAGGACAGGAACGCTGCGACGGCGGCGTTGTTCTTCACGGGGGTCCACGCGGCGGATTCGAGCTCGTCCTCGGTCGCGCCGGACTTCGGGACCTTCACGACCCGGTCGGCGGTCACTCCGGCACCCACGACGGACGCGAGGAAGTTCTCCGACGTCGCGTGCGACTGCCCGACGACCCCGACGCGCCAGCCGTGCTCGCGGACGAGTCGGGCGACGACGTTCGAGCCGACGTATGTCTTGCCGGTGCCCGGGGGGCCCTGGATCGCGAGGTACGACCGGTCGAGGCCGAGCAACGTCGCGACCACGGCGGACACGGTGTCGTCGCCCTGCACGGCGGCGAGCGCTCCCCGCGGCGGGACCCGACGGAGCAGGTCCAGAGCGGGGTCGGGCAGCATCGCCGGGAGCGCGTCGAGCACCTCCTGCCCCCACTCGGCGATCGCCTCGGGCTGGGGCTTCGCACGGGGCGGGGCCGCGGGGGCGAGCGCGACCGGGAACTCGGCGTGCGGCTCCCCGCCACCGACCGGCAGGCTCTCCTTGACCAGCACCTCGAACGCCTCGCCGTTCTCGGACGCGTCGAGCACGACCGCGCGAGCCGACGCACCCTTCGACCCGGGGGCCGGAGCGGTGACCGACAGCGGGAGCGGGTCGTCGTAGACGAGGTGGGGCGTGCCTCCAGGCCGGATCCGCGAGCCGGGCGCGAGCGTCCCCGACAACCGGATCTCCCGCGACTGCGAGCGGGCACGCGGCAGCGTGCCCCAGTCGCGCTCGACCGACGCCCGCTCGACCACCAGGACGTCCCGCGTGTCCGCCCAGTCGTCGACGGGGTTCCGGAGGCGGTCGAAGTGGTCCTGCCAGAAGGTCTTCGCCTCGCGGCGGTGGTAGTCGATCGCGGCGGCGGCGAGCGCCAGCGCGGTCTGGTCGGCGTCGCGGTCGAGGGGGTCGACGTCCGCCAGCTCCGCGGCGAGCGCCGTGTAGACGGGGTTCGGTTCGCGCTCGACCGGGATCGGCGGCAGGAGTTCCTCGGGCTGCACCGGCGCAGCGGGCGCTGCCTGCCGCAGCGACAGGAGCCAGTCCCGCAGCCGCAGCGTCGAACGGCAGTCGTAGGCGTTGTAGTCCGCGACCTCGTCGAGCATGTGCTGCCCCGCGGCCGGGTCGCCGTTCCGGAGCTCCTCGATCGCGTCGACGTAGGCGGTGATGCTGTCCGCGGCGTTCGTGACGTCGCTCAGCCGCAGGTCGTCGCCCATGTAGAGCGGCTCGAGCTTCTTGATCGAGTAGCTGTGGCTCCCGACCACCAGGGCCTTGCGGACGATCGGGTACAGGTCGACGAGGACCCCCGCGCGGAGCAGGTCGTCGACGACGTCCTCGCCGACGCCGTGCCGGGCGGCGAGGGAGAGCAGGTGCGTCCGCTCGTAGGCCGCGTAGTGGTAGACGTGCATGCCCGGGTGCTGCTCGCGGCGCTCCTGCACGAACGCGAGGAAGTCAACCAGCGCCTGCCGCTCGTCGCGGATCGTGTGCGCCCAGAACGCCGTGAACGCGGCTCGGTCGTCGACCAGGCCGAACAGGTAGTCGAGTCCCCAGTGCACGCCGTCCTCGGTGTGCAGGGGGTCGCCCTCGAAGTCGAAGAACACGTCGCCCGCGTCGGGTGCAGGGATCGCGTCGAGCGCGCGCGGGTCGAGGACCTCGAAGCGCGGCTTGGTCGCGTGGCCGGTTCCGCGGTGCGCGTGCTGTTCGGCTTCACTCTCGGTCTGGAGGCGCGCCTGACGAACCAGCCGATCCTGCGTCGACCGCGACAGGCCTGGCACCGCCGCGGTGCGGTCCGCCAGGTCGTCGATCGTCCGCACCCCCTGCCGGATCAGCTTCGAGCGCTGGTCGAGGCGCATCCCGGCGACGAGGACCAGGTCGCGGTGCTGCTGCACCTGGCTTTGGCAGATGGTGCAGCGCCCGCAGCTGGAGTAGCGCGGGTCGCCCCAGCGCAGCTCATCGTGTTCCGCCATCCGCTCGGCGATGACCCGCTCGAGTTCGGTGCGCTGCGTCCGGTAGACCGGGGCGATGTCGCCGAGGTCGTGCGTCGTCGTCGTCCGATCGCCGAGGACGAGGTGCACCTGGCGGCCCGTCGGGATGCCGTGCGCCTGCATCCGTTCCGCGTAGGCGGCGAGCTGGAGCAGGGCGCTGATCTTCGCGTGCCGGGCGAGCTTGGTGTCGTAGACCTCGTACTCACCCGCTTCGTTCCGGACG
Organism: Curtobacterium sp. Csp1; assembly: GCF_013347185.1. Taxonomy (NCBI): domain Bacteria; kingdom Bacillati; phylum Actinomycetota; class Actinomycetes; order Micrococcales; family Microbacteriaceae; genus Curtobacterium; species Curtobacterium sp. Csp1. The sequence goes on along the minus strand of NZ_CP054594.1, from coordinate 3,130,868 downwards.
ATGAAGTCCGCGAAGCCGATGAAGCCAGGGCGGTCAGGGGTCGGCGGCTCGAAGAAGGTCGGCTGGTAGAGCACGTCGGCGCCTTTGTCGAAGGCGTCCAACGCTTGTCGCGCTGCTGTCTCGTAGTCACGCGGAGCGGGTCGGTCGAACTCCAAGACGTCCCGGGTCTGCTTGAGGATGTCGAGGTAGTCGAGCTCGTGCTGGTCACCCAGGCGTGCGGTGCGCTCGAGCATGTCGTCGTGCTCGTCGGGCAGGGGTCCACCGCGACCGAGCTTGGCGTCGAGCCGGCGGAGGAACGCCCACTCGCAGGACGCCCACGTGCTGAGGTCGCTCGGGCTGAGCAGGACCTGCTCGTCGACGCCGATCTGCATGCGCTCCCCCGTCTCGTCTGGTGCGCTGACGAGCCTAGGGGCGGCCGCCGACAAACTTTCTGGACCGGAATACCACGTGTGCTACGTTAACGAACAAACAGAAAGGGAGGATTCATGTCGAATCTCGTGCTCGGTGGGACGGTCCACGCGCAAGGCATGGTCGTCGGTGGCATTGAGGCTGCGCGACAGCGCATGGCACTGAAGCAGGACCGTGTGGTCGTGCTCGTCATCATCGCGATCGCTTTGCTCATAGCGGCCGGCTTGGTGACCGCATGGTGGATCACTTGCCAGAACAAAGGGATGTACCCAGCGATGGACATGCCGAGCTTCAGCACCGGGGGCACCTGGAAGGTCTACTGCCGAAAGTGAGTGTCAACGAGGGCTCCGTGGACCCAGTCCTCGAGGTGACCGAGATCACGAAGGCGTTCGGCCGTCGGCTGGCCTTGAGCGACTTCTCGCTCTCTCTGTCCCCAGGCAGTGTTCACGGGCTCCTCGGCTCCAACGGTTCGGGCAAGAGCACCGCACTGCATGTGATCACCGGGATCATCGACGCAGACAAAGGGGTCGTACTGCACGATGGAGAGCCTGTCAGCCGAGCGGCCTCTCGCCGACGATTCGGCCTCGCCCCCGACGATCTTCCTCTGCCACAATCACTGACCGGCCGAGAATACCTTCGCCTCCACGACTCCCTGCGACGACGTGACGATTCGGCCCGTGCACAAGAATTTGCTCACGTTCTCGACCTTCGCTGGGCGCTCAATCAACCAATGTCGTCGTACTCGCACGGGATGAAACGCAAGGTGCAGCTCATCTGCGCCCTCATGCACAGCCCTTCCCTCCTCATCCTCGACGAGCCTTTCCGTGGTCTCGATCCAGACACGAGCGAGGTACTTCGCACCTGTATCACGCTCTTCACCGCCCGCGGGGGCGCAGTCCTGATGGCCACGCATGATCTGCTTCGGGCCGAGGCGCACTGCGGAGCCGTCACCATGCTCCACTCGGGCAAGACAGTGGTACAAGGCAGCACTCATGAGATCGTTACTGAGTACGGCTCCCTCGGGCTGTGTTTCTCAGAGAGGACGAAGACCGCGTCGACACTCGCGGCTCGCGACCTGCGCCTCGGCGCGTTGTTCGACCCACGATGAACGGAAAACAATGAAAACGACATCGAGAGTATCCCTGGGCCTTGTCCTCGGGTTGACCGTTGCATTTCTTTTGATCATCGCGACCATTGCGCTCTCAGCGCTGACGAGCGCCACCACCGCGATTCCAATGGTCTTCTCTGCCACTGTTGGGGAGGAGAACGGCCTACCTTCAATCGAGTTCGTTCCGAACGGCTTCGGTCTGGCTGTCATCGTCATCGTCGTCGCTGTCGCCTACACCCTCGCCGGGCGATCTCGACGGCGAAGTCGATGAGACAGATCGGAACGGTAGCGCGCGCTACCGGCTTGATGTGGCTGTCCGAGCTCGCCGGTGCATTCGACGTCTCACGTCGCCGGGTGATCGTCAGCGCCGTGACGGTCGGTGCGGGGGCCCTCGCACTTGGAACGACTCTCGGCATCACGACGATCTCCTCGTTGCACGGGGACATCCCGAAGAGCGTCGCACGACTCATGATCGAAACTGCTACCTCCGGTTCACTCCTGAGTACCGCGCTGGTAGCAGTGATCCTCGCGCTCACATGTCCTGCGCGTTCGTCCCTAGATCATCTCCTTTGCCTATTGCCGGTGACCAGCAGCGCCCGGTCAATCGGCACATCGATCCCGATAACCGGCATCGCAGCGATCGGCGCTGTGGCACTCAGCATGCCCACGGTGCTGCTGGTGTTCCGCATCTTGACCGCAGTCGAGTCCGCACGATTCTTACTCGCCTTCTTCATCGCCATGGCCGTCGTGCTGGCTCTCGCACACAGCGTTCTGCACGTCACCGCGCGCGTGTGCCGCGGACTACTTCGAATGCCCGGCGCGGTCGCTTCATCGGTGAGTGGCGCGATCACCATCGGCGCGGCACTGGCAACCTTCGGCCCTGGGGTCATCTCTCCCCTGTCGTTGTCGGGCCCGGGGCAGAGCCTGACGCTCGCACGACTCACCACTGACGTCGCGGTCGCCCCCGAATCTCCCCTCACCTGGCTCTCGCTGGTCGCGGTACCTGCTGTCGCTGTGGCCATCCTGTGGGCATCCGCCCGTCTGCCCACGGTCAAGACATCCCCTCCAGGTCGCGCCCTATTTCCGTCGAACAGACTTGTCGGCGGAGCGTCCGGAACGATGATCGTTCATCTGCTGATCACAATCCGAGCACCCCAGAGCTTCCTTGCGATCGCGGGGGCGCTGTGCCTCTTGTTCTCCGCGGCGTGGACGTTCCCTTCATCGCTGCCGACCGAACTCCGAGACAGTCTCGCGGCTGCAGCGCCCACAGCGGGCTGCGCGCTCATCTTGTTCGCCCCTGGACGCGTGCTCCCGTTGAACTGGCTCGGACCGCCCCTCGGAAGGACCCGGGGTTGGTGGGTACTGCCCACCTCTCTCGCCCATGCCGGCACTGCAGCCGTCGTCTTCACCTCACTGACAGGCCTGGCTCAGGCGCTTGGGATAGTCCGCTCTGAAGACGTCGTCAGCATGGCCTTCCGTGGCGCTCTTCTGTTCAGCGCGGCGGCAGTCGCGGGCGTCCTCGTCCCGTGGAGTGACGCACAGCCGCTGTCCGGAAGCGTCGGTCTCGTCGTGACGACCGTGATCACCCTGACGGCGAGCACGCTGATCTTGTGGCTCAGCGAAACCTCCGAGCAACTTGCACGCCTCGTCAGCGTCGTCCTCACGTCGCTCTTCCTCGCCTCCTCCGCGCTGACAAGTCAGCGTCTGACACGATCACGGTGAGCCCGATGAGGCTGCCATCCTGCTGCAACGCAGTGTCCGGCGGTATCGAATGTCGCGAGTTCTCGGTAACGGTACCCATGCAAACGACGGCACAGCGTGCAGCGGCTCTCGAGAACGCGTTCCTCGTCGAGCGGGAACGAAAGCTGTTCCGCGGGCTACGAGGTCGGCCGATCGCAGCAGTGGGCTCAGCGGCAGAGCTCAGATGCTACTTCCTTCTCGCCGCCCTCCTTGTTCTTTCCGCCTCGGGCCCTCTGACACTCGCCGCCTCCTTTGCGTTGGCAACAGCCGCAACCTCGATCACGCTTGCTCCGCTCGTCATCGTTGTTGCTCTCGTCGCGACCAATCTCTGTCACGAGCTCGGTCATCTCGCCGCGCTCGCGGTTGTCTCCCCGACCCGACCTCATGTTCACCTTGTCGCTCGACTCGGCTTCGCCCACATCGTGCGTTCACGGCTTGCTCCGGTCCCGGACATCATCGTCATCGTCTCCGGTCCGTGCTGTGTTGCCATCGGATGTCTGGCGCTGATGCCCTTCGCGCCACACCCACTAGTGATCATCGTGTTGACGGCGATCGGGGCGGCTCATCTCGTGACGCTCCTGCTTCCCACCGGGGACGGAGCGAATCTCCGGGATGCGCTCATCGAAATCGCGCGCAAACGCCCCTGAGCGAGGCCGTCAGCACCCATCCACCTTCATGAATCGCGGCCCGTCGTAACCGTCGCGGGACACGTGCGCGGTGAAGTCCGCGAGGGACCGGACCCAGTGTCCGCATTCGCCGTAGAGCGCCTGGTAGACGACCACCGGCTCCTCGGTCTCGACGTCCCGCGCGACGAGGACCACCTCGTACTCGCCGCCCTTGAAGTGGCGGTACCGACCGGGGGTCACGTCGCTGCTCACCGGGCCGATGCTATCGGCGCGCGGTGCAGGAGCCGGGTCGTCCACAGATCAACGGTGGCCCGTCAGCCCGTCCGATCCCAGATGGAACGCTGAGGCAATGGACCGCTGGGAGGCCGACGACGCCCGCCGCCGCCACATGGCCCGGTTCGGCCGGCGGGACACCGCGCCCGAGCTCGCCGTCCGCCGTGAGCTCCACCTCCGAGGCCGCCGGTTCTTCGTCGACCGCCCGGTGAGCTCCCGGTGCCGGGTCCGCCCCGACCTCGTCTTCACGCGCGCGCGTCGCCGTGTTCGTCGACGGTTGCTTCTGGCACTTCTGCCCGGACCACACCCACCTGCCGAAGACCAACGCCGAACTGTGGCGCCGCAAGCTCCTCGCGAACCGGCAGCGCGACGCCCGCAACGAGGCGATCCTGGTGCGCGAGGGCTGGCGGGTCGTCCGCGCGTGGGAGCACGACGACCCGGCCGAGACCGCCGATCGCGTCGAGGAAGTCCTCGACCAGTGGCACGCCATCGCTCGCCGGGCCGAGCACCCGCCGATCCCGGTACGGTGTCCGACGGAGGGGAATCGATGAGCGAGCAGACGAACACCTGGGGCGGTACCGAGACGACCAAGGGCAAGGGGCCCCTGTTCGTGGTCCGGCGCCCGCGTTTCCCGGGCGTCATCTTCATCGGACTCGGCGCTGTCACGGCGATCATCGGTATCCCCGGTTTCATCGTCCAGCAGCTCGCCGGCCCGGGAGCCGACGGTACGTCCTTCGGCATCATGGCCGTGCTCGGCACGCTGCTCCTGCTCTTCGGTCTCGCGCTCGGCGCCACCCGGGTAGACGTGTACGACCGTCACTACGACGTGAAGTCCGGCTTCGGCAAGCTCCTCCGCCGCGAGGTCGACGACATCCGCACGCTCCGCTACGCCACGCAGTCGAACGGCGGCGGACAGCGGTTCGTCAGCCTGACCGCGTGGAACGACCGCAAGAAGAAGCAGTTCATGATCTTCACGAACTACCGCGGCTTCCAGGAGTTCACGGCCTGGCTCGCGGAGCGCCGCCCCAAGGAGTGGGCCGAGTGCGAGCGGCTCGGCATCCCAGACTGATCCCCGCCCGTGTCACGGAGCGACACGTTCCCTCGAGCGTCACCGGTCGGGCGTAGCGTCGCCGCATGACCGTCGGAACCGCGATCGCCGTGCTCGTCGGGGTCCTCGCCCTCGCGACCGTGATCGGCCTCGTGCTGCGCCAGCGCACCGGCCGGGCCCGCACTGCCGCAACCACGACGGGCACCCCGCGCACCGACGACCTCGCCGCAGTGGAGGACTACGGCTACGCGGCGACCCTCGTCCAGTTCTCCACGCCGACCTGCGCCCGCTGCCCGGCCACTCGCCGCCAGCTCGACGCCGTCGCCGACCGCCACGAGGGCGTCCGCCGCATCGAGGTCGACCTCGCCGAACGGCCCGAGCTCGCGCGCCGCTTCGACGTCATGCAGACCCCGACGGTCCTGCTCCTGGACGCCGACCGCACCGTCCGCACCCGCTTCGGCGGGCCGCCCCGCCCCGCGGAGCTCGCCGCCGCACTCGACACCGTCCTGACCACCGGATCCCGGGAGTCCCGATGACCACCACGAACGACACCGCCCGCGGGATCGACCCGCGCTCGCCCCGCTTCGGCGCCGCGATCACGACCGTGCTCCTCGCGGCGACGATCATCCTGACCCTCGTGCCCGCCACGTGGGGCGCCGGCATCGTGCTGCTGGCCGTCATCGTCGTGTTCTTCGCGATCGGCGGCCTCGCGGGCATCCGCCGCCACCCGTACGGTGCACTGTTCCGCCGCGTCGTCCGGCCAAGGCTCGCACCGCCCGCCGAGCTCGAGGCCCCCGAGCCCCCGACCTTCGCCCAGCAGGTCGGCCTGGTCATCACGGCCCTCGCCCTCGTGCTCGCCCTGGTCGGCGTCCCCTACGCCGCACCGGTCGGCGCCGCGATCGCACTGGTCGCCGCGTTCCTCAACGCCGTCTTCGACGTCTGCATCGGCTGCCTGATGTACGTGTGGCTGGTCCGGGCGGGCGTGTTCCGCCCGCGACGCAGCGCCGCTTGACGGCCGCCGGTCCGCAGGACTACCGGCAACCGGCCTGGAGGATCGGACCACCTGCGCGACGCACGTCGCGCTGGCAGGGTGATCCGTGCCTCCAGTCCGAGCGTCCGTCAGTTCCCTAGACTCGCGATCATGAGCGCACCGGCACGGACCGAACGCGGCCTCGACCGTCTCGTGAACTTCTCCGACGCGACCGTCGCCATCGCCATCACCCTGCTGGTGCTGCCGCTGGTGGACCTGGCGGGCGAGCTGCGCGACGGCGAGAGCGTCGGCTCGCTCCTCGCCGAGCACTGGCCCGCGATCATCGCGTTCGTCGTGACGTTCTGGGTGATCTCGCGGTTCTGGACCCTGCACCACCAGGTGTTCGAGCACGTGCAGTCGTACAGCCCGAGGGTGCTGCGGCTGAACTTCGTGTGGTTGATCAGCATCGTGTTCCTGCCGTTCGCGGCGAACCTGCTCAACGCCGGGAAGGAGGACGACCGGCTGACGTACGCGCTGTACCTCGGCACGATGCTCGTGACCAGCCTGAGCCTGACCGCGATCGAATACACGCTCCGTCGCTCCCCCGAGCTGCTGTCGAGTCCGCTGCCCGACGTCCGCAAAGGCCTGATCGCCGCTGGGCTGCTCGCCCTCGCACTGGTGCTGGCCGTCCTGTTCCCCACGGTCGGCATGCTCTGGGTGCTGCTGCTCCTGCTGCAGGGAACGGTCGCGCGGCCGCTGCGGTCGGCCGAGGACCGTCGCCGCTGAGTTCGACTCCCGCCGGGCTCGCGAGGTGGGGCCGGGCCGGAGGATCCCCCCACAGCATCCTCCGACCCGGGCCCTGCCACCGCTACCGTGCCGCGAGGGCCTGCTCGCTGAGGGCGACGAGGTCGTCCGCCCGCAGGGCCGGCCACCCGTGGAGCAGCTCGCGCCACTCGGCCGGGAGCGCCGAAGCTCCGTACAGCGCTCCCGCCAGGCCCCCGGCGATCGCAGCCACGGTGTCCGTGTCGTTGCCGGTGCGGACCGCGCGGACGAGGGCGTCCTCGAGGGTCGTGCTCTTCATGACAGCGGCGTACGCGGCCTGGAGCGCGGACACGACCCAGCCGTTCGAGCCGGTGTAGTCGACCGGCTCGGCATGCTCGGCGCGGACGAGTCGCTCCGCCCAGAGCTGGCGGCGGTCGAGGTCGAGCAGCTCCAGCCCGCGGAGGATGTCGAGCTCTCCGTTCAGCACCGCGTGCCGGATCGCGACGCACCAGAGGACGCAGCCGTCGCCGGCGTCCGCCTCGAAGTGGGTCAGGTCGCTGATCGCGCGCGCAGCCTCGGCGAGCTTCGCCTCTTCACCGTCCTCGTCGCGGAGGTAGCCGAGCACCAGCGGAGCCGTGCGCATGAGCGAGCCGTTCCCGGCGGACTGGCCCTTGAAGTCGTGTTCCTGTCGGGCCGCAGCGCGACTGTGGGCGGCGGTGCGTGCCTCCAGGCCGGTGAGCACGTTGCGTGTCTGGATGCCGACGTCGGGGGCGGTCTGTGCCCACGCTGCCCAGGCGGCGACGAGGCCGTCGAGCGAGGACTCGTCGGCGGGGTCGCCGCCGCGGGCGAGGGTGCGGAGGATCGGGACGGCCATGCTCGTGTCGTCGGTCCACTCCCCCGGCGCCCAGCCGAAGGAGCCGCCGCCAGCCATGCGGATGGGTGTGGGTTCCGGCACGGCCGGCTTGAACTCGTAGCCGGCGCCGAGGGCGTCGCCCGCGGCGGAGCCGAGCACGGCGCCGATCGCGCGGTCGTGTGCGGTGGTGTTCATGAGCGCCTCCCCTGGTTTGCGCGCTTCTGCGTAAACACGATCGTGGCATGCGGTCGCGGTTTGCGCAAGCGTGCGTAAACTCGTCGTCGTGAGTGAGTACCGCGATGCTGCCGGAAAGCGCCTGGTCGACTACCCGCGACCCTCGGTAGCTGTGGACACCGCCGTGCTGACGGTGGCTGTGGAGGACGAGCTGTCCGTGCTACAGGTTCGAGACGCGGTCGACGGGGACTGGCGACTGCCGGGGACGTTCGTGCACGAGGGCGAGCGGTTGGCCGACGCCGTGCTGCGGTCGCTGCAGGCGAAGGCCGGCGTTACGGGGTTGGCGCCGGAGCAGTTGCAGGTGTTCGACGATCCGGAGCGGGACAGCCGGGGGTGGGTGATGTCGGTCGGGCACCTCGACGTGGTGCCGTTCTCGTCGCTGGCCTCAGGGCTGGGCGGGTCGCGGGTGCGGCTCGTGCCGGTCGCCGCGGCGACGGGGATGGTGCACGGGCACGACGACATCGTGGCCGTGGCGGTGACGCGGTTGCGGGCCTCGTACGAGGCGGCTCCCGATCCGTGCGGGCTCGTGGCGGAGCCGTTCACGATGACGGAGCTGCGGCGGATGCACGAAGCCGTGGCGGGACGGGCGTTGTTGCCGGACTCGTTCCGGCGGGCGATGGTGCCGATGCTCGTGGCGGCGGAGGGGAAGCGGGCGGAGGGGCCGGGGAAGCCGGCGGGGGTGTGGAGGCAGATTTCGGGTCCACACCCCCGCTGAGTCTCTTCGGACGGGCCTAGGACTCGCGCACGCCGAGTGACCTATAACCGGCTCTTATGTCAGCGATCGCGGTCCCTGCATGCCGCGGCGCACATCCTCAGCTGGACGCCATGTTCGACAGTTCGTGCAGCCAAGATCGGATCTCCTCAGTCGCCCCGATGTCGTCGATGCGATCCGCCGTCATCCTCGCGTAAGCCCGGTCCGCGAGCTTACTCTTAACGGTCTTGGGATTGAGCGGCGAACGCGTCTGATCCGCTGCGACAGCACTGGAGACGATAGCCGGCACATCGTCGCTCTCTCCAAATGCAATTTCAACACCAAGGACATCCTTGATGACGTCCGGATGCAGATAATTCTCCAACTCGCGCCGAATGGTGAGCCGAGCAGAGGACCCGTCATTTCGAGCGTTTACTTGGTCTGCAACTTGTTGATATTTTGCGACGTCGTTGTCATACAGGTGAAACTCGGGACGTCCAAACCCCTGCAAATACCGCTTGGAAACCCATTGCTGAAGAGTACCCCCGCCCAGTGGGACAAAAGCAAACCGTTTATCAACACTGAGGTCAATCAGGGTATCGTCTTCCCTGTGAAGCGCATGACTCAAGCCGCTTAGGCCCGCCACATCGTGAGGTCCCTCAACGCAGACCAGGACTCGAACACGGTCGTCGGGCAAAATACCTAGCTCTTCAGCCATGGCGTCCCACGAGGTTGCGTTCGCAGCGTTAACACGAGGACCTGCGTTCGTTGTCTTTGAAACAAACCGAAGGCTTTCCGCCGGAAGGTGGCCAGCCAAGCCAGGGCTGTGAGTCGTAAGTAGGACTTGGCACCCGTCAGCACGAGCCATCTCGCGGAACGCTTCCAGCAACACCTTCTGATTCTTGGGATGCTGGGACGTTTCGGGCTCCTCGACCGCGTAGATGACGCTTCGCTTCGAACCTTCTTCCATTTGACGCTGGGCTTCTGCCCGGAAGAAGCTGACCAGGACGAGCCGTCTAACTCCACTGCCCCGCTTGTTGATAGGAATCCCGTCGGCACCTCCGAGGGTGATACTGAAAAGACTCGCCCAACGGGGATCACTCTTGAAGTCCGGAACTAGCCCATCGGCGAGATTAGGGTCCAGCTCTCCGAGTGCAGCGTGAGTCCGGGCCGCTAGCTCAGTGGCGCGATCACGAATGGTGCCAACAACTCGCGCAAGTGCGTCCTGCACATCGGCCTCCGCAAGCGCCGAGGCGATGGCTAGCTTCATTGGGTCCTGTACTTCATTATCGGAATCGCGACTGGCTCTGTCCGATTGGAACAACGCAAAGTGGGGCAACATCGGTGCCAGCCGCTCCCAGATACGCTTAGAGTCCTCCTTGGAGACAGGCACCTCCTGTTCTATTGGTGCAAGCGATGCCCTCGATCCCCAGAGCGCTTGACGCATAGCCGGATTATTTGACTTGTTCACGGCTGCCACCTGTTCAGCGGTCAGGAATTTCGACAACCGAGATTTCAATGCAGTATTGGTCAAAAGAAGCAAATCCGACAGGCCGTCCACAGAAGGGTGTTCACATATTACAAACACCTCCTCCTTGGGCTTCCCTCCCGCGCAGGTCCACCGCTTCCTGATTTTCAGCCGTGCATCACTCGTGAGGAGATACTCGTTTGCTAGGGAGGTTTCCGCCTGTGCATCTAAGATGAGATTTATGGGCAGGTCGCTGAACGTACACGTCACTTCGAAAGCATCGGACTCCGTCGTCACATTGAGGTCCCCTACCTCAGGCTTGACTATATCACTGCCAAAGAATATAGCGAGAGCTTCCAATATTGTCGACTTACCCACATCGTTCCGCCCCACGATGGCGGTAAGGTTGGAAATAGCTACCTCTTGCTCATCGGTATAACCCCGAAAATTCTTAATCGCCACTGAATCTAAAATCATTTTTTCCCCTTTGTCTCTAGACTGAGCCTATGTCAGCTACTTCGCTACCGATGACACCCATCCGGGGTGCACTTCTCGTCGCGTTGGTGCTGCCTTGGGGTATGCCCAGCGCCACGCCTTCCGGGCGGCCGTATCCCGTAGTTCTGAGCTGGCAAGGCGTTCTACTGCGACGGATGCGTGCACGGGGCTAGAGATGGTGCAACGCTCGCAGCGACGTCACGCTTGCACGTTCAGCAGCAGGGAGCCGGCTCCATCGAGCGCTGTGGATCGCGACGACTGCACGCTCCAGGCGAGTCCGTGCGTTGTGGTGAGCTCGAGCTGTCCGTACTGGACGACGGGGAGCACCGGGTTGTTCTTGAAGCGACGATCCGGTCCGCCCTTGATGTTGACGTACTGCCAGGTCTGGTCGATGAGCTGGGTGTCCTTCGGGACCTGGCCGGGCTGTTCGACGTAGCGGGTGACGGATCGGCGCACGGCGAGGTGCCGGTAGGAGACGTCTGAGTAGTGCTTGCCGGAGCAGACCAGGAGGCGATCAGGCAGGAAGTACAGGGCGTCCTTTCCGGCCCGCAAAGTCGGGATGTCGACGTTGGTTGCGAGACCCTTGGGTTGCTCAATATTTGCCATGGCCGGCACCCTACGCACGATCGCGCCGACACCAGCGTTCGCTTTGTGTTGGTAGGTGGTCTGGACACGGCCTGACTCCACGGTGCGCCACAGCCGGTCGCTTGCAGCAGTGGCGCTCCACGCTGTAGTGAACCGGTCGAACCAGACAGCGGGAGCGTCGTCGAGGTCGTAGAGCAGGACCACGTTCTTTCGTAGTGCGTCGCGGAGGAAGAGCCACCAGCATCCCGGTACGGCGACCGCCCAAATGATGAAGCCCCAGGGCAGCAGTGCTGCTCCGAGGACGAAGGCGGTGATCGCGGCGATCCAGCCCCATCGGGGACGCCGTGCTGCTGTGTTGAGCTGCTGGACGATGTCGTCCCCACCGGTGGGACGCAGATCGAGTGCTGTGAGGCCGCTGACGTCGTTCATGTCCACAGCGGCGGTGGCCTGCAGCACCGGCGGGTGTGGCGGTGCGATGCGAGGCACTCGCGATCCTGAGGAGGACAGATACGACGTGCCCCCGGAGCCAACACGTACGTAGTTTCCCCGCGGCCCGGCGCCGACCCGAAGTCCCGGGATCCCAGCGCTGACTCCGAGTCCGGACTTCGACAGATTGAACCGAAGCGGCCCCGCCTTCACGCTTCGCCTGATCGTGATCCCCACGTTCTTATCCCGTCTCGTCGGTGTCCCATCCTGCTGACGGCCTCGTCCGCAGCGCCCGCAGCTTCGGCGCGGGGTGATTGCCACCCCTCGAATTGGGATGAGGCGATGCGGTGAGAGCTCACGCAGACTTGGGCAGTCCTCAGCAATTAGGAGCATCATGCCACCCCTCCCCGACGTCAACGAACCTGCACAAGGCGCCCCTCGGAAGAAGATCGTTCCGTCGACGTGGGTCGGATTGGTCGGCACGCTGCTGGTTGCGCTCCTTGGGCTGGCGTCGGGTGGTGTCTGGTCGATGCTGGTGATGGCTGCCTTGATGGTCCTCCTCACGGCTATCTACGGGCTGCTGTTCCGTCGCACCACCTGGCTCCGCCTCCCGCGGAAGCGCTCCGCTTCAGCCCTCGGGGCAGGACTCGCCCTGGTGGTGCTCCTCGGATCCGGATCGGCCTTCGGCGCCACACACCCGACAGCGCCGGCCTCCGCGGTCGACCCAGCACCAACCGTTTCGTCGCCTCCTGCAGCAACCAGAGCGCCACACAAAACACCGACACCGACACCGACACCGACACCGATCGTCACGACGAAGGACGTCACCGAGACGACGCCGATCCCGTTCGAGTCGACCACGGTTGAAAGCGCCACCCTCGCGCAGGGCACCTCCACCGTCACCACCACCGGCGTGAACGGCGTCCGGACAACGACGTTCCGCGTGACCTTTACGGACGGTGTTGAGACCAGCCGTCAGCAGGTCAGCGAGACGGTCACGACTCAACCCGTCGCTCAGGTCACCACGATCGGAACGTATGTCGCCCCGGCCGCACCGGCACCGGCACCGGCACCGGCACCGGCACCGGCACCGGCACCGGCACCGGCACCGGACGATGGTGGCGGAGCGACCGCACTCTGCAATGACGGGACGCTCTCCTACGCCGCCCACCACCAAGGGGCCTGCTCGCATCACGGAGGTGTCGCCAAGTTCTACAGGTGACGTTGGCCCGCTCTCCAACGGCAGCGTCCCTCCCGTCGCGCTGTCACACAACGGGTCTGATTGTCGGCGCCCGCTCCTAAGGTGTGTGTAATGCTCACATTCGTGAGTGCCAATGGCAAAGGAGCCGATCATGCGAGTCGCCACGTACCACTCAACGAACCAGTCAGACCCCGACGTCTACCACGACGACAGCAACTGCCCAGTAGGTAAGCAGATCCCGGACCGCAACAAGCGTCCTGGCACGAATAACTGGGACCGCTGCAAGCGCTGCCTCTGACGATCGGTGCGAGGCGCGAACGAGTTCGTTCGCGCCTCGCACGCGTCTCAGCCCGATCCCTGCAGAAGCTTGGCGGTCGCTTCGGTGATCAGCGAAGCTAGTGGTCGCTGTCCGCTGCTATCTGCTGCTTGCGTGGAGCAGCAGCGTGTAGCAGGTCGGCGTCGAGCGCTTGAGCGTCGTTCAAGACGGCCGCGATTCGAGTGAGCGCGACATCAACGGCGGCGTCGGTGCAGCCGAGCTCGGTGTAGGTCTCCTGCAGCGACAGCCCGTCAAATCGCGACGTCTGTCGCGCAACCACACCGAGGGTCTCCACAATCGGGCCATCTGCGGCTGCTGCACGTCGGCTCGGGATGATGCTCGTCATGGACCGTCCCGACAGGCTCACCCCGGTACGCGCCCAGCCGTAGACGTCTAACGGCAACAGCAACTGCTCCGCGCCACGCTACTCCCCCGGCAGCGGCTGCTCGCAGTCATGTCGGTCCAGATTCCCCTTGGTCGGGTCGAGCAGTCGGACGACATCGCCGCGGAACCCAGTCCAGGCCGGTCCGACGACGCGCAGCCACCGGGTCACCGCGCAGGCAGCACAGGACACCGGGTCATCGGTTGAGGGCGGGACGTGGCCGCGGATCCGGATGATGCTCGTCACCGCGACGTCTGCAGGGGTGATGGTACGGGCTTGTTCACGGGTGAGGTGGAGGACCCCGAGGAGGACGATGAGGAAGGCGTCGCGGCGGCCGCGGAGCCCGATCGGGTACCGGTACTTCGGAATCACCGCGAGCACCTCTCCGACGGCCGCCTGGTCGGGGGCTTCTGGCCGCGGCCACACCCGCGCCTCCACCACGGGGATCGGGTCCGGGAGGCCGGCTTCGAGGTGGTGTCCGCGGATCGCGCGCCGGCGGAGCCGCTGCGTCGACGCGCTGCCGGGAAACAGCGTCAGGAACTGCTCGATCGTGGCGGCCGTCGCCGGGAGCGACTCGTGACCTGCCGCCTCACACCACGCGACGAACCGACCCCAGTGCGCCTCGAGCAGCGCCTCACTGTCGGGCCCGAGTTTAAGGCCGAGTTTGGGGGAAGTTTGGGGTGTCATAGCCGCATCCGGGTGACGGCGTTGCGGACCAGGGGTGCGTATTCGCGGTCGTAGATCTGCAGGGTGGCGGCGTTGGTGTGGTGGGTCTGGTTCATGATCTCCACATCCGTGGCGCCGGCGTTGCGTGCTTCGGTGACGAACCCTGCACGGAGGGAGTGCCCAGACCAACCGTCCTCCCCAAGCCCCGCGGCGTGCGCGCGGCGAGCGACAGCCTTCCCGACCGTCGTCGGGCTGATGCCCGTGTTCCGGAACAAGCCCCACTTCGACACAGCGCGGAAGAACGGCATCGACGCCGGCAACCGATCCGACCCGAGCCCGTCCGCGCACACGTGCACGGCAAGACTCGCACCCGTGAGCGCAGCGAAGAGGCCCGTTTCCCCGCGGGCATCCTGCGCAGCCATCAGCCGGGACAGTCGCACGTAGGCGCACGGTGCGCAGGTGACCGGGTTCGCGCCCTGCTGCAGCACCTTGATCCGGCCGACGCCCTCCTGGTCGGTCTTGGACTTCCGGACACGGGCGTAGACGCCTTCGCCGTCGACGAGGCGGAGATCGGCGACGGTGAGGGCGGTGAGTTCGGACTCGCGGAACGCACCGACGAACCCGAACAGCAGCAACGCCTG
>NZ_CP054594.1:3081642-3115965 GCF_013347185.1 Curtobacterium sp. Csp1 | reverse complement strand
GACGCTTCGGCAAACACCTGCGGCGACGCACCCACCGGCACCACGACCGCAGCTGACCCAGCAGGGGCGCCGTCACCGGCGGCGGTTCGAAGTCGGGCGAACGCCGTGCGGGAGCGTTCCGCCGCAGCACGCTGCTCCGCCGTCAGCGCCCGCCTACCGACGGTCACGGCAGGGGTTGTCGCCTGCTGATCGGACACGTCAGTCGAGGCCCAGCTGCTGCAGGATGCCGAGCTGATCGGTGCTGCCCCACCGTTCCGCGGCGCGGCCGTCGCGGAACCCGATGACCTGCACGTTCCGGACCCCGGTGAACCGGCGCCCGGTCGGGGCGTGCCCCAACCACTCCCCCGTGTGCGTGCCGGCGAGGGTGGAGATCGTGATCACCTTCGTCGGTGTCGCGATCGTCTCGACGTCCTCCCGCTCGATGTCGGTGAACGCCTTCCCGAACTGCTCCCAGAACCACGCAATCCCGGACCCGTCCTGGGGTTGCCCGTCGGCGGCATCGTGGTCGGTGAAGTCGTCCGTGAACCGCTCTTCCAGAGGCAGCTCCTGCTGCCGCATCCGATCCCGAGCCGCAAGCGTCGGACCGGCACCCACTGTCACCTCAACCGCCATCAGAGCCTCCTCATCGTGTGACTCGAGCCTACGCACGGCTACCGGGTCGATTCCGATAATAGTTCTTATCGGATTCCAGACTTGGCTGATGTATTCATCACGATTGCCGATTGGTCGCGCGGGATCTGACCATTCTTCGGACCCACGACCTCGTGCCCAGCGGTCAACGGAGCCACCTCCCGTAGCCCGAGAAACGAGCTCGGGTGGGCGACGCTATTGAGACCGGGCCAGCGATTTGAATCGATCGATCTCCGCTCGGCTCACATCTACCTGACGACAGTCCGCAGCCGCTCACGCAGAGCCGGGTCCACGACGTAGACGTAAGTGCCGAGCATTCCCCTCGTCATCAGGACTGCGTAGATGTTGGAGACGAAGCGAAGCACGTCATCATCTGAGTACTCGATACCCAGACGCGGATTGTTCTCCATACCCTTCTTGTCGAAGTAGTTCGCCCGGTCGAACACGATCCGCTGTGTCTCCCGGTCGAAGCGCAGGTCCGGACCGATGATGACGCCCGCGTAGTTCAAGTCGTAACCCTGCACAGTGTGGATCGAGCCGACCTGCTCCAACGCGCCCGCTGACGTGATCCAGTCCTTCTGCGTCTGGTTCCACCTCAGCCGCTGCCCGTCGAGCTCGATGTCGAAGGCGTCCGCATCGTTCCTGCTCTTCCACTCCCAGGCGTACCCAGCGACGAGCCGTGCGAGCCCCACCTCGGCGTCTCGTGCACGGATCGCCTCGTGCATCTTCCCGAGGTCATCGAAGAGACGCAGCTCGTAGTCGCCGAAGTCTGCTCGCTCGCGCTGCTCACCGCGAAGCAGCCCGCGGACGAACGAGACGTAGTCCGAGCCACCTCGCACCCGCATCTGCGTGGAGAGCCGGTAGTGGCGATCAGACTCGCGTGCCCCCGCGATGAGTGCCCTCTGCGTGCTCTGCGGAAGGTCAGCCGGTCGGACACTCTGGTCGGAGTCGATCAGGAAGATCTGGTGCCGGCTCTGCCTGCGGATCCAGTCCGCCTGCGTCAGGTGGTCTGCATCCTCTCCGAAGAGCTTGCGGTTGATCTCTCCGAAGCTCTTGTTCTGCATGCCCGAGGCCTGATTGGCTCGATGGTTCAACCGATGGGACTCGTCGACGACAAGCAGATCCCATCGCTCGTCGCTCTGACCGACCTCGAACGGCGTCAGCACCATTGCCTTGTCGAGCCCAGGGGTCTTCGCGAATACCCGTTTGAGCGATGCCCGCAGGGCCTGCTGTGGCACGACGAGCCCGAGCCGTGCGGTGCTCAACCGATCGCGGTTCTCTTCGGTGAAGAAGTCGGAGAACAGCGCGTCGCTCTCGAGATCGTCGAACCCCTTCCCATCAGCGATGTCACTCAGGAGCTTGAGGAGGTAGACCGCGACGATGGTCTTGCCCGTGCCAGGGTCGCCCTGCACGGCGATCGGTGCAGCTGCATCGAGCTCCCAGTCGTCGAACAAGCCCTCGAGGATGTCCTCCATCACGACCGCCTGGTCACGATTGAGCGCCTTGAACGGAGACAGCTTGAAGAGTTCCCGGTTCTCGATCTCCGGCAAGCTCCGCGTGAACACCTCCTGGTGCCGCAGGGCATCGAAGATCTCCCGGAACGTCTCGCGGTAGCGGGACCGATCGTAGTACTCGGCGTCGACGATCCCCTTGTTGCTGTTCAGGACCGTGTACTTGCCGTCTGCGGCGAGCAGAGCGATGAGTTGCGACTCGAGGTCGAGGCACACCGACTTGTTGAAGGTGTCGTCGAGCACGAGACGAACCGCCTTCAGCGTTCCGCGATCAGGCGAATCCAGGTGCTGACGCATGCGGGCGGCTGTGTTCAACGTCTCCCCGACGTAGACCCGTTTCCCGTCGTCGAGGATGTACACGACCGGCCAGTTGATGAAGCGTGGGTCGACATCGCGCCAGGACCGAAGATGCTCGGCCGTGAACGGCAGCTTCTCGATGTCAAAGCTGGTCATACTTGGCGCTCCGCCCTCGAGCCCGCTCAACCGGGTACTTGGCCCGCGTCACGACGAGCTTCTCCCGGATGAGGGCTTCGGGCGAGACCCCGAGCCCGTCGGCCAGGAGGAAACAGTAGGTGAGGACGTCCGCGAGCTCCCCGCGCACCCTCGACTCATCGCCCTCCGCGTCCCATTGGAAGCATTCGAGCAGCTCCGCCGCTTCGATCGAGATGCTCTTCGCGAGGTTCTCCGAAGTGTGGAACTGCGCCCATTCGCGTTCTCGGACGAACGCGCGGAGTTCTTCCTGGAGTCCGTCTTCCGCCATGCCCAGAAGGTAGCAGCGCGATCATCGCGGGCGGCACCTCAGCGCAGACTCAGAACAACGCCCTGCACCCCGAACTGGTGCTGACTCCACGCACCCCCCATCCACGAGGATGGTTCAGCACCGTGCGCCCAGGGGACGACGCACGCTGCGACGCACAGGATCCCCGGGGAACGCACCATGACGATGGCCGGGGAATCCGCAGGCCTCGAGGCCCGCCGCCAACGCGGCCTCGCCGACGCACACCGACGCCAGGCCGACGACGCCGAACGGCGAGCCGAGCGCTTCGAGATCGCCGAGCGCACCGAGAGCGAGACCGCCCGGATCCTCGCCCCACTCGCCGGCATCGGCTACCACCTGCTCGCGGACCGTCAGTGGCCCGGCAGCCGCACGGCCCAGGTCGACATGGTGGTCGTCGGCCGCGGCGGCGTCTTCATCGTCGACACGAAGGCGTGGCGCGAGGTCGCGGTCCACGGCGACCGGATCACCCGCGGCCAGGAGGACGTCACCGACGACATCGCTCGGCTCGCGGACCTCGCCTACTCGACCGAGGCAGCCCTCGCCGACACGGGTCTCGCACCGAACGAGGTGCACGCGATCGCCGCCCTCGCCGGCCAGAGGCGGATGCACGCCCGGGTCGCGTCGGTCGACGTCCTCGGGGCGCACGACGTCATCGGCCACATCACCAAGCGCGGTGCCCGGCTCTCGGCCTCCCGCGTCGACGAGGTGCTCGCGGCGCTGCTGCGGCACTTCCCCGTGATCGGCGAGCAGCCGGACACCCCACCGCAGGTCATCGTGCCGTCACCGGTCCTCTCGCGGAGCGTCCCGCCGGCCGTCCCAGGAGACGACCGAGCCGACGACGACGACCACGCTGACGAAGCGCACGACGACGAGCTCGCGGACAAGCTGCTCAACGGCGTGCTCGAGGCCCCGATCGAGGAGTGGATGGCGTTCCTCGACCCGGCACAGGCGAAGCTCGTCCGCCGCAGCTTCAACGGTCCCGCGCGGATCCGCGGTGCCGCGGGCACCGGAAAGACCGTCGTCGGCCTGCACCGCGCCGCCTACCTCGCGCGCGCCACCGGCAGTCGCGTCCTGTTCACGACGTACATCGCGACCCTCCCCGCCGTCCTCGAATCGCTCCTCGCGCGCCTCGCGCCCGACATGGTCGGTCGCGTCGACTTCATGGGCGTCCACGCGTTCTCGAAGCGCCTGCTGGACGAGCGCGGGATCGCGTACAGCGTTCCCGGACGGGAGGCGCGACTCGCGTTCGACGACGCATGGAACGCGATCCGCGCCTCCAGTCCGCTGCGCTCGGCGCGTTTCACGCGCCGGTACTGGGAGGACGAGGTCAAGCACGTCATCAAGGGACGCGGCCTGACGCGGTTCGAGGAGTACGCCGACCTGTCCCGTGTCGGACGCAAGCACGCGCTCCCGCTGGAGACGCGGCAGGCGGTGTGGGACCTCTACGAGGCGTACGCGACGGGTCTGCGGAAGCGCGGCGGGACGGACTGGGAGGACGTCGTCCTCATGGCGCGCGACGCCCTCCGCGAGCGCCCGCTCGACCGGTACGGCGCGGTGATCGTCGACGAGGCCCAGGACCTGTCGTGCGCGATGGTGTCGATGCTGCACGCGCTGGTCGGCGACCGACAGGACGGCCTCACCCTGATCGGCGACGGGCAGCAGACGATCTACCCGGGCGGCTACACCCTCAGCGAGCTCGGGATCAGCCTGGCCGGACGCGGAGTCGTGCTCGACCTGAACCACCGCAACACCGCCGAGGTACTCGAGTTCGCGAAGCAGATGGTCGCCGATGATCAGTTCGTCGACATCGAGGGGGTCGACGGCGTGGGTGACGCGATCTCCGCGGTGACCCGATCCGGGAGCGTGCCGACGGTGCACCGGGCGACGAGCAGCGGCGACCACGACACGGCGATGGTCGCGCGCATCCGGCAGGTCCTGCACCTGGTCGGGACCGGGCACGGCGACGTCGGCGTCCTCACCGCGACGAACCAGCAGACGGACGAGGTCACGGCGGCGCTGCGAGCGGCCGGCATCCCGGTCGTGTCGCTGCAGCGCTACGACGGCAAGACCGTCGACGCGGTGAAGGTCGGGACGATCAAGCGCGCGAAGGGGCTCGAGTTCAAGCAGGTGCTGCTGGCGCACGTGCGCGGACGGCTCCTCGACGAGCAGACGGGCCAGCCGTCGGAGGCGGACCGGGAGCGGCGGGAGCTCGACCGTCGGGAGCTGTACGTCGGCATGACCCGGGCCCGCGACGGGCTGTGGGTCGGCGTCCGGTGAGGTTGGGCGATCGAGAGGTGCCGGAGATGAATGAAGTACATGGGTCGATGACTCCCTCGGGGCGTTCGGCGGTCCTCGAAGCACAACGAGCCGTCGAGCGACAATCAGTGGGCTACCGAGCTGTGCTCCGATTGCCAGAAGGAACCGACGCGGCGCAGCTGGCGGAAGAAGAGGTTCGAACTTGGCTGCTGACCAAGACCCACCCACGTCGATCGGCAACGCTCGACACCGCTGATTGGGAGGGGTCCGGCGACTTCGTACTCGGTCCGCGTGCCGTCCTGTCAGTGACGGACCGCTCTGACGAGCGTGGACAGACACACCGGAAGCTGATCCGGCTCGTCGAGCACAACCGCGGTTCGTGGATCGTTTCCGTCTACGCGCTGAGAAGCGGTTTCGGCCGACGATCGACGTCAACACTCATCATCGAGACCGGTCACGTGATCGAGAAGGGTGAGGACTCCGTCCTGACGGTCGCCCCTCCGCGGATCGTCGGACAGATCCTGGATCGCGTGGAGGTGCGTGACGGCTCTGCTCGACTGACCAACTCGCCGCAGGTGGTCCGGCAGGATGACGTCGGGGACCTCATCGACGTGCTGACCGACGACGCCCGCTCGACCTCGGTGATCGTCGCTTCGTCGCTGGGCGCCGAGACAGACAGGGCGTGGTCGAAGACCGTCGAGAGCCTCACGCAGTACAGCGTCGGCGTGGCGTCTGTCTACGTGATGACGCACGATGCCGTCGCGGAGTTCAACTCGCTGATGCCGGTATCCCATGCTGTGCAGCCTGGGCGCATCAGGACGTTCGCACCTTCCGTCGACCTGGAAGCGGCTTTCGATTCGGTTCGACACAGGGTCCTGGGTCCCTCGACCTTCGCGCGGGCAATACGCCGAGGCAAAGCAGACGTTGCGCTCCGAGCGACGCATGCGTCTGGCATCCGACGGCGGCTCCTCGAACTCGAGCTCCCGAAGGACGTTCGGCGCACGATGCGTCTGTTGCGCGAGCAAGAAGCCCGACGAGCGCGAGACACCCTGATCGACGAAGTCGTCGCAGAGGAACTCAGCGCTCCTGCGATCGTCCCGACAGCTGGGGAAGTTCGGAGCCCGACTACCCGCGACGACCCCGACCGGGAGCACGACGTCGCATCGCCAGCTGTGTCCCGACCAGTACCAGCGCGCACGGGTGCTCTGCGTATCCCGATGGATTGGGCACCTGATGAACACCCGGCCGTCTCGTCGAACCTCGTCCGCCGTGCCGGCGCATTCGTCCTCCGCTGGCTCAGGGTCGCAGATCCTCGCGAGGAGCACTTCGACGAGCTCGACAAGCTCATGGGTGCAGCGGCGCTCGAGAAGGACACGTACGAACGTCTCTTCGCCGAGGCTGGCGACCGCGAGTCAGATCTCAGTGACAGGATCAAGGATCTCAACTCCCGGATCGCAGACCTCGAGGTGGAGGCAGCGATCGAGGCAGATGAGGCCCGAAGAGCAGCTCGTGAACGTGATTGGCTCCGTAGGAGTCTGGATGCAGATCAACGAGCGCGCTTCACACCAGACGGGGACGAGTCGCTGTGGGAGGCTCCTGCCGATGTCCGCGAGCTCGTCGCAAGGCTCACTGCGGGGACCGACGCACATCATGCTCGCAGCCGAGTCGTCTTCACCGGCGACGAGGACATCGCTGCCCAGGTGGACGACCGTGACGGAACGGGGCGGTACGCAGCCGCCCTCTGGTCGTACGTCCGCGTGTTGTACGACTACGTCGGCGCGAAGGAGAACGGTTACGCAGGCAATGTCCACATGTACCTGAACGACGACGCTCAAACGGGCACGAAGTGTTCGCCCGAGCGGCATGCCGCCACAGAGAGCGCGACAGTGATCAACAAGAGGACGATGCACAGTGAGCGCGTGCGGCCAGTTCCGTCATCTGTGGACGCAACCGGCGCGGTTCCGATGCTCGCGCACTTCAAACCGACGCATCGCGACCGATTCGCGCCGCGAATGCACTACTTCGACGACTCGGATCGCTCGGGCATGATCTACATCGGGTACATCGGTCGCCATCTCACGACACCGAACGCGCATTGAGCGCGGAGAGCTCGACGGCGCTCGGAACAACCGCCGTTGCGACGAGCGCGACGGCGTCCATGCTTGACAGTGACTCATGCCACGATGAGGTGAGTCGGACGCACGAACGTGTCTCTACCGCGACAGCGTCCACGAACGAGAACTGGGGGAACCGCTGGTGAACAACGCGGACCACGTCGCTGCCGGACTACGAACGCTCGCGGCGGGTCTCCGGCCGGTCGTTACGTCGACGCTGGAGCCGCGTCTCCGTGCCGGAGTGTCCTGGACCGAGATCCTGGCTGTGAAGGACCGCGAGAAGGGTGGCGGCGAGCGGCGATACGACGAGACCGACCTGCAGGTGCTGCTCCGGATCGTCACCGAGACCTTGCCCCGCCTCGGCCGCCCCTTCGACGCGCTTCTCGACCGGAACGGGAGTCGCCTCGCCGGGGAGCTCCGCGAGATGCGGAACCGGTGGGCCCACAACGCTGAGTTCGACGACGCGGACACATACCGAGCACTCGACAGCGTCTACCGGCTTCTCGACCTCATCGGCGCCTCCGAACAAGCCGAGCAGGCGGCATCGCTCCGGCGCGACTTCCAGGCGACGATGGTGGGGTCCGCTGAAGCTGGGTCGCAAGTCGTCGAGACCGTCCGATCAGCGGAGCCTTCTGACACGCGTACAGAGGTCTCCGCTCGCTCGACGAGTTCCACGGACATCACGCTGGTCGGGGCCAGCATCGTCAGCTACGCGATGGCCCACAACCGTGTCCGGGTGCTGCCCGGCGTGACGATCCTGCACCGGGGGCCTGCGGTCAGGAACGCCCGACTCACCGTCAGCATCTATTCGGCAGGGGCGGGGCTCGGCGAGCCGCGCGAGCACTTCTTCGACCTCGAGCCCTCCGCCGACGCCGTGACGAAGACCGACCTCGGGCTCACGCTCGACCCGACGCAGATGATGAACGTCGAGGACTCACGGCCGGGCAGCGTGCGAGCAGTACTCCGTGACGGGGACCGAGTCCTCGCCGAAGCGACCGCTGACGTGCACGTCCTCGCCGCAGGGCAATGGCTCCTCGTCCCGAGCCAGTTCGAGCTCTCCCTGGAGATGCTCGCCGCGCACGTGCAACCGAACCACCCAGCACTCGCGCCGATCATGGACGACGCCTCTGACCGCCTCCGTTCGATGACCGGCGACGGCTCGTTCGTCGGTTACCAACAGGACGAGGAGCGGGTCGACCGCACGGTCGAGTCCGTGGTCGCTGCGATCCGCGCCCGCCACGTCCGGTACAGCGTGCCCCCGGCGAGTTGGTCGGACATCGGACAGAAGGTCCGGACGCCAGCAGAGGTCCTCGACGACCGCTTCGGCACCTGTCTCGACACCGCGACGACCCTCGCCGCTGCGCTGGAACGTGTCGGCGTTCGCTCGATGCTCGTCGTCGTACCGGGCCACGCCTTCCTCGCATACTGGCGGGTGGAGCAGCAGCTCCCGAACGTGGTGATGGACGACCACACGGTGTTGCGGAACCTGCTGGCCGAGGGACACATCTCCGTCCTCGAGACCACGATGCTCACGGCCGAAGACCAGGGCGCGTCCATCGACGACATCCGTCGAGCCTCGTTGGACAAGATCCGCGCGTACGGGTTGGACGAGCTCTTCGGGTACGTCGACCTGTACCTCGCCCGCTCCACCGCTCGGATCCTGCCGCTGCCCGCGCGCGTCACGGATCCGACCGGACAGGTCACGGTCGTCGAGTACCAGGTCGAGCGGACCGACCCGGCTGCGTACGTGCCGCCCGTCTTCGACGGCTCCACGGCACGCTCAGACGACGACACTCCTGCGCGCGTCCGGCAGTGGAAGAACAACCTGCTCGATCTGAGTCTGCGGAACCGGCTCATCAACTTCACGAGGACGGCGCAGTTCCCGCTGTTCGTCGCTTCCGACGGACTCGCCGAGTTCGAGGATGTCCTCAGCGCGGGAGAGCCGCTCGAGCTCCTGCCGTCCGACGCGCTGCCCGCGGTCGTCCGCGAGCGCGGGGTGCAGTGGGCTTCGCAGCTCCCCGACGCGGACAGGACCACCCTGTTCCGGACGAAGCGGCAGTTGTTCGCTGACGCCGCGACAGCGAACTACACGCGGAAGTTCCAAGCCCTCGCGTACAAGGCGAAGACCGTCGTCGAGGAGACCGGGTCGAACAACCTGTACATCGCACTCGGGTCGCTCGTGTGGAACGTCAAGGGCAAGGAGGTCCGGTCTCCGCTCATCCTCGTCCCGGTCACCCTGAAGACGCGCGCCAAAGGCGGGACCTACCGGATCACGCTCGACGACTCCGGAGCGTCGACGCCGAACTACAGCCTGCTCGAGAAGCTCCATGCCGAGTACGGCCTGCGCATCCCCGAACTCGCGGAGCCGGCGCAGGACGCGTCCGGCATAGACGTCAACGCCGTCTTCGCGGCCACCCGTCGGGCAATCATGGCTGCCGGTCTGTCGGCGACGATCGAGCCCACTGTCGACCTCGCGGTGCTGCAGTTCGCGAAGTTCCGGCTCTGGAAGGATCTCGACGAGAACTGGCGTGAGCTCTCGGAGAACCCGCTGGTCAAGCACCTCATCGATCAGCCGACCGAGCCGTTCGTCGGCGCTCCGGTCGATCTCGACGCCGGTGCCTCCGACAGGGCGCTCGACGAGCTGCTCGGAGAGCTGCCGGTATCGGCTGACTCGTCACAGCTCCAGGCCGTCGCCGCTGCCAGCGAGGGCCACACGTTCGTCCTCGAAGGGCCCCCTGGGACGGGCAAGTCCCAAACGATCACCAACCTGTTGGCGAAGGCGATCGCTGACGGCCGCCGCGTGCTGTTCGTCGCGGAGAAACGCGCAGCGCTCGACGTCGTACGGCGACGACTGGCGCAGGTCGGGCTCGGACCGTTCACCCTGGATCTCCACGACAAAGGCAGCAAGCCCGTCGAGGTACGGGCACGCCTGCGGGAGGCCCTGGCTCAGCGACCAGTCGTCGACACCGAGGCCCTCCGCCGGGCCTCGGACAACGCCGCGGTCTCGCGCGGGAGGCTGGCACGGTACGCCGTGCAGCTCCACGCTGAGAACGCTGCCGGCCGCTCGCTCTACGCGGCCCGGAACGCAGAGCTCGCTACCAGCGACACGACGTTCGAGCTCGAGGTCCCGCTCCCCGTGGCCGGGGCGGTGACGACGACACAGCTTCACGAGATCCGGACCGTCCTCCGCGAACTCCCGGACCTTGCGCTCCGGGCGAAGCCTCGTCCGGACCACAGCTGGGCGTTCGTGGACCCCACAGACGACGAAGCAGACGCCGCTGACCTTGCCCGGCGGGTGAGGCGCTTCGACGAGGCCGTCGCGGGCCTCCCAGCCGACGACCTCGTCCAGGAGGCCGTGCTCGGGGTGACGACGACGGGAGACGCCAGGCTCCTGGTCACCGTCTTGGAGGCTCCGCCTGTGGACACCCTGGTGCTCGCAGAGGCTCGGACCGAGCGATGGCGCAGCGCAGTGGACTCGCTCGGCACGGAGACGGCCGAATTCGCCGATCGCTTCACCGACGTGCTCTCCGTCCTGCGGCCGGACGTGCTCCGTATGGACCTCCCTCGCATCGTGCAGGACGCAGCGACAGCTCAAGAGTCGGGGATCTTCGGCCGGAAGAAGCGTGTCGGTGCCGTCGCTCAGGAGTTCGGCTCGGTCCTGCAGGCCAACGTCGAACTCGACCACGCGCGCCTCGTACCGCTGGCTCGACGTGCCGCTGAGATGCAGGAGCACGCCCGATCGTTGGGCAGTCGCGTACGGTCGGTTCCGGGTATCGACGTGGACGCCGCCTGGAGTCCTCTCGACCCCGACGACCGGACGTCCGTTGCTCGTCAGGTCAACGATCTCCGCCAGCTCGTGCGTTCCATCGACACCGCCAGCGTCTCCGGCGAGGATCGACGGTTCCGCGCAGCACTCGAGCGCTGTGCGACGCGCGGCGGACCCGTCGACGACGCAGTTCTCGCAGCGGTCCGCGAGTACGCCGACGCCCTCGCCGATCTCCTGGAGATGCCCCACGCGACTCCCGAGTCTTGGCGACGCTGGCTGCAGGACGTCCCGCTCGTCGAGCGCTGGTCGGCGACGGCACCCGGTCGCGACGGGTCGCACATGTCCGCGGTCACACCGCTCGCGTGGCTGCAGTGGCGGAATGGTCTCCGGGTGATCCGAGCGGCAGGCATGACCGCCGCGTACGACGCGTTGCTCACCGGGGCGGTGCCTGCCGAAGAGGCGATGGAGGCTTTCGAACGCGGGCTTGCTGCGGCGATGCGCCGAGAGCGGGCGCAGTCGACCGGTCTCGAGTCCTTCGATGCCCCAGGACACGTCCGGCACATCGATCGCTACACGGCAGCGGCGCTCGAGGTACGTGATCATCTTCCGCAGCAGATCCCTCACCAGGTCGTCGCGCGACGATCGTTCACGGCGACGAACGCGACCGGTTCCGCAGGCCGGCTGGTCGCCGAGATCGCTAAGCAGCGCAGCCGTATGAAGCTCCGCGAGATGATGTCGACCTACGGCGACGTCATCACCGAACTGACGCCGTGTGTGCTGGTCAGTCCGGACTCGGTCGCGCGCTTCTTCGAAGCGAGGAGCGGTCTGTTCGACCTCGTCGTGTTCGACGAAGCATCGCAAGTGCGTGTCGCCGATGCCATCGGCGCCATGGGTCGTGCCCGAGCGGTCGTCGTGGTCGGGGACTCGAAGCAGATGCCGCCGACGTCGTTCGCCGAGACCACCCTCGGCGACGACGATGACGACGACGAGAGCCCGTTGGAATCGGTCGCCGCGGACGAGGAGTCGATCCTCGCAGAGTGCGTGCAGGCGCGCGTGGACCGCTATCAGCTGACCTGGCACTACCGCAGCCAGGACGAGTCGCTGATCGCCTTCAGCAACCGGCACTACTACGAGGATCAACTGACCTCGTTCCCCGCACCGGCCCTCGGAAGGGCCGACGACGGTCTCGACGGCCACGGAGTCTCGCTCCGCCGTGTCGACGGCACGTTCATCCGCGCGGGAGCCGGAGCAACGACGAAGTCGCTCCGGACGAACCCGGTGGAAGCCGAGGCGATCGTTGCGGAGATCCATGCTCGATTCGCACACTCGCCAGAGTCGGTCCCCTCGCTCGGTGTCGTCACATTCAATGCGCAGCAACGGGCGCTGATCGAGGAACTGCTCAGATCGTCCGACGACGAGCGAATCGGCGAGGCGCTCGACAGCACTGTCGACGGACTCTTCGTGAAGAACCTCGAGAACGTCCAGGGCGACGAGCGTGACACCATCCTCTTCTCGACGGCGTTCAGCAAAAACGAGAAGGGTGTCCTTCCGCTGAACTTCGGGCCGCTCACGAACCCAGGCGGCGAGCGGCGGCTGAACGTCGCCATCACTCGTGCACGACGCCAGGTCATCCTTTTCTCGAGCTTCGATCCGCAGGACCTGCGTATCGAGGAAACGAATTCGGTCGGTATCAAGCACCTGCGTTCGTACCTCGAACTGGCGCAGCGCGGCCCTGACGCTGTGCTCGGCGCGCCTTCGAGTGTCGGGCTCACCGATCGGCACCGCGAGGACATCGCTGCGGCGCTGCGAGCACGCGGACTGGCTGTGACCACGGACGTCGGATTGTCCGACTTCAAGGTCGACATCGCGGTCGCCTCCGCAAGCAGGCCGCACGCGCCGACCGTGGCGGTCCTCCTCGACAGCGCGGCTTGGGCAGACCGCGCCACCGTTGCCGATCGCGACGCGCTGCCGACGGAGGTCCTCCGTGACCTCATGCACTGGCCGAGCGTGCAGCGCGTGTGGCTGCCCGAGTGGCTGTCGTCTCGCGAGCTGGTACTCGACCGCATTGAGGCGGCCCTCGAGGCAGATCGAGCGCTCGGCGGTGATACCACCAGCGCGGATCGAGTGGGCCCCGTGAGCCCCGCCCCCTCCGTCACGGCTCCATCGCTCGAACTTGCGGACCCTCCAAAGGCAGAAGCACCGCTGGTCGTTCCTCCGGTCGGCGCGACCCAAGCACCGACGCTACAGCTCGCTCGGAGCGCCGACCGACTGCCGGAGGACCAGCGCAGCGCGACCGAAGGACATAGGTCGGCGGTGCCCAGCAGGACCGAAGTGGCGGCACCGGTCATCGAGCCGCAGGGTTCGGAATCGGTCAAGCCGTTCGTCCGGTGGCCGCGGCGCGTCGCCGGCGACGTCGCGGTCCTCCGAGACATCCGCCAGCCGGACAACGCTGCAGTGGTCCAGGGCATCGTGTACGAGGTCATCCAAGCCGAGGGGCCGGTTGCCGCTCACGTGCTCGTGTCGACGGTCGGGTCGGCCTTCGGTGTAGCGGAGATGTCCGACACCGACGCCGCGGCCGTCATCGAGCTCGTACCGCCGATGTTCCGCTGGAGCAGCGACGAGCGCTTCGTGTGGCCCGTCGGCGTCACGCCGGAACGATGGAATGACGTTCGCACAGTCGAGGTCGGAACGGGTGAGCGACCACTCGAAAGTGTCAGCGTGCGCGAGATCACGAACGCGATGCGCCATGTCCTGCGAACGCATGGTGCGCTGGCAGAGGACATCCTGCGTCGAGAGACCCACGCGTTGTTCGGCGGGAACCGCATGAGCGGGCCGGTTCTCGGTCGTCTGACGGAGGCGACGGTCCACGGTCTCGCTTCGGGACGCCTCCGACGGAACGAGCGTGGGATGCTCGCGCTTCCCTGAAGCAGGGGCACGAACTTGCCCCATGAGTAGCGGTCGCTCGGACGACCCGTGGACGGAGGACAGGCGCGGTGCCAGCTGGCACCGCGCCTCGGTTCCGTCGTCCAGTCCGGTCTCAGCCGAGCCGCGTCGACGGCATCCCGCCGTCGACGTCGATAGTGCTGCCCGTGGCGAGCGCCGCCTGGTCGTGAGTCACGAACGTCGACGGGCGACAAGACGGCGCTGTGGCGCTCAGCATCCAGGCAGCCTCGGTCGTCGGAATATGCGAACCGCAGCTCAAGCAGACGGCCGAGTGGCAGGCGATCGCCCGTGCCCGACGGATGGACCAGCTCGACACGGTCCAGGTGCACCGGCTGCTGTCCGAGGACGGCGTGGATGCCGCCCTGGTCCGGATGCTCGCGCGGAAGTCACAGATCTTCGGCGACTTCGCCGCCGTCAGCGACACCGCGCAGGCCTCGGTGCGGGCTGACCGCGGTGCCGCACCGAACTGCGCCTCATCCTGACTGCCGGCGCGTGATCACATCGGTGCTAGCTTCGTCGCATGGGGTGGGACACGTTCTTCGAGGGTGTGAGCGCGATCGCGACGGCAGGGGCGTTGGTGGCGGCTGTAGCCGCGGCGGTGCAGGCCAAGCAACTGTTCCGCATCGAGTCGGCGCGAGACGAGCAAGCCAAGGAGGACGAGCGTCGGCAGCATGCGAAGCAACTCAGCGCCTGGGCTGCGATGCAGATCGGGCGCGGCGGCAACATCGTCTACGGCGTCATCGTTCGCAACTCGTCCGACGACCCCGTCTACGACGTTCGCATCAGTTGCCACGGCTTCACCACCGACCGCGTTCCGTCGCTCTCTTGTGTTCCTCCCGGCCAGTACTTCGTTCCCAACCGAGACCAGCGCAAAGAGGACGGCCGACTGTTCCGGTGGGACTACGCGAAGCCCGTCCACGAGATCGCAGACCCCGTTCGTCCCTTCACGGGGTCGAAGAACCGGGGCGTCGATGAGATCACGTTCCGGGACAACGCCGGCGCCGCATGGCGTCGAACGGCGACAGGTGAACTCGCTCGCCTCAAAGACGATGTGACGCTCGCGACGTCGAGATAGCGAACGAGCGCTCCGCGGCTGTCGAGGTCGCGGCGCCGGGTGCCTTCATCAGCGAGTGTCGTTCAGCGCGCTGCCGCCAAGGCTTCCTCGAGCACGTCCTCCCCGAGGATCGGGATCCCGTACTGCCGCGCCTTCTTCGCCTTGCCCGACAGGCTGTCGACGTCCGCCGCGATGAGCACGGTCGTCTTCCTCGTCACCGCCGGTGCCGTCCGGATGCCGTGCCGCGCCAGATCGGCCTCGATGGCGGCACGACCGCGACGCATCTCACCCGTCAGCGTCACGATGCTGCTCTCGTCGAGCGAGACGCTCTCGTCCTCGGGCTCGATCGCCGCCGTCGCCGCACGCCGCTCGCCCGGCTTGCGGCTGTGCACCGCGTCCTCGAGACGGTCGTTCGGGATCCCGAGGAGCACAGCCACACGCTCCAGTTGGATGTGCTCCTGGATGGTCAGGATGCCATCGGCCCAGACCGCCTCGACCAGGTCGTCGAAGTAGCGTTGGTGCAGGCGACGCTGCTGGTCGGAGGTCAGGCCAGAGTCTCGCGCGAGTGCCTCGAGCGCCGCCGTCTCCGAGGTGCTGAGGAGCCCATCCGCGAGTGCCGCGTCGAGCAGCGCTGCGTACTGAAACGCAGCGCCGCTGCCGTCGACCGCCGGCATCCGGTCCGTGGCGCGGTCGACCCGAGACCGAGCAACTGCAGCCCCACCGCGCCGACGCGGAAGCCACCCGGCTCCGGTCGTCAGGACCCGCGGCCACGTGAGCCCTGCGGCCGTCGCGCCCCAGGTGTCCCAGCGGCTCCGGTCCGCTGATGTCGCCATGTAAGCCGCGAGCAGCTGGGACGTCGCCCGGGCATCGGCGAGCGCCTCGTGCGCGTCGGTCAGCTCGATGTCGTAGGCGCTGCAGCAGTCCGCGAGCTTCCGCCCGGAGCCGGGCAGGAACTCGAGCGCGAGCCGCATCGTGCAGAGCGCCCGCGACGCATCGGAGAACGGCGACCGCACACCGATCCGGTCGAACTCGGCATGGAGGAAGCGCGCTTCGAACGGCGCGTTGTGCGCGACGAGGACGCGCCCTCGGAGGCGATCGACGAGCGTGCCTGCGATGTCCTCGAACGACGGCGCTCCGGCCATGTCGGCGCCGCGCAGCTGGTGGATGTGCGTCGGACCCAAGTCGCGGTCCGGGTTCACGACGGTCTCGAAGGACTCCTCGACCTGCCCGTCCGGTGCGACGTGGACGATCCCGATCTCGATGACGCGGTGCCCGTAGGCCGGCGACAGACCCGTCGTCTCGAAGTCGACGACGGCATACCCGTTGTGCATGTTCCCCCGGTGTTCCTCCGAGTCGCGTCGGTGATGCGCGACTCCTCGACCCCATCATCGCTGCTGCGACTCGAGAGAGCGAGCCCCCGAACGGTGTGCCCGCTCTGCGGCTCGAGAGCCCTCGATCTCCTGCGTCCTTCATCCGCGGCAGTCAGTCGAAGCACCAGACTGTGCCCATGACCAGGACCGGCGCACGTGCTGCGGTGCTCGACGATGCTCTCGTCCGGATGGGCTTCACCAGGACGCCTCGGCCGGCGGCGCCGAGGCTTCCTGATCTGACTGCGAGCATCCGAACGGAGATCCTCGACCTGTACCGCTCGCTCGGCGGACTTGCACCCGAGCCGCAGATCCGACCGGGCCCCTGGGATCTGTCGTACGGCGACGTCGTCGTCGAGCTCGACGAGGACTTCCACTTCAATCGCTACCGCACGCTGACCCTGCTCGCCCCGTTCGCGTCAACACTTCCGTGGGCGGTCGACTACCGACGCCACTCGACAGAGCAAGAACATCGGTCCGGCACCGGCGGCAGACGATGGACGAACCCGTCTGCCGAGCGGATGTTCGGTTCAGCAGACGCTGAGATGGTGTTCCTGGACGTCGGGGCTCCCCGGTGGAAGCAGCGCGCGCTGTCGAGGGCTTCCTCCGAGGTCGAGCGGCCGTCACCCCGGAGGCCTTGTTCGGCTTCGTCGTCGCGCGATCCTCGGCTCCGCTGGCCTGACCCGACCGTCTCGAGAAGGCGGCCTCGACGACCGCGCCGTGTCCCCAACCCGACCTGACTGTCGCTCGTTTCGGGTAGTTTTCCGAAGACCAAAAGGTGAGGACAGGAGTGACGTTGCCCCAACCAATCGACCCCGAGAAGCTGAAGCAGGGCCTGGCCAAGACCCTCGACACGGTGGGGCAGGCCACACGTGACACCTCGTCGCGCGTGATCGGCCAAGCGCGCTCCTTGCGGGAATCAGCGGCGGATGCTCTCGAGGCCCGGAGGGTCCCGGACGAAGATCCGTACGAACGAGCCACGGTCGACTACAACGCGGCGCACACGTCGATGACCGACACGGGCCTCGCGCTCCTCCGGCAGCGTGAGCGGTCGACGGACCTGCTCGCACTCGTCGAGCACCTGGTCAACAGCATCGCCAACACGCCGAAGTCGTTCGAGACGGCCTTCGAGGGGGTCCAGCTCAACCGGACCGCGTTCGTCGAGGCCGAAGAGTTCGCGCGGAAGGATCTTGAAGCCGCTCGGGCGTCGGCAATCGGCGCCGGTGCCGGCATCTCGGTCGGCGCCGCCGTGGCGAGCCTCGCGCCCGCAGCGGCGATGTGGACTGCGACGACCTTCGGCGCGGCGTCCACCGGCACGGCGATCTCGACGCTGTCGGGAGCGGCAGCCACCAACGCAGCACTCGCGTGGTTGGGCGGCGGCGCGCTGGCGGCCGGCGGGGGCGGAACCGCGATGGGCGGAGCGCTCCTCGCACTGGCCGGTCCGATCGGCTGGAGCGTGGCCGGGGCGGCGCTCCTCACGTCGATCGTGCTCTTCACGAAGAAGAAGTCCGAGACACGGAAAGCGAAGCACCAGGCGCTGCTCGCGCTTCGCGAGAACACTGCCGCCGTCCGGTCGCTCGAGACGCAGATCAGGGCCCTGCTCGAGCGGAGCACATCGGTCCGCAAACTCCTGCGAGACAACTACACGCAGTCGCTCGCCGCCTTCGGCCAGGACTTCACCGGGCTCTCCAAGGCGGATCAGGCGCGTCTTGCGTCACTGGTCAACTCAGCGTCCTCCTGCGCGGGCCTCCTCGGGACGCGCATCGTGCCGGAGACAGCGGGTGACTGACCCGATCAGCGGCGCGAAGCGGACCCAGGAGCAGGCTGTCGCTGCCTGGGTGAACCACCTCAACGAGGTCCGCCTCGAGACGCTGTTCGCCCGCCTGGAACGGCACGCCGACGACCTCGACGGAGCACTCTCGTTGGTCGACGCAGCGCTCCGCAGGATCGACCTCGAGGTCGTCGCCCGGAACCGAGGCGGAGTGAAGGGAATGCACGGCTTCATCGCGGAGGTCGCCGAGGTCGGCGTCGGCAACGCCCGAGCACGGATCGTCGGCGAGGCTGCTCGCTACGGGTGGGTCAACGACAACGGCCCGGTCGACCTCCTCCGGGACGGCGTCGAGATCCAGCAGAAGTTCGTCGCCGCGGGCGGTCGTCTCGGGCTGGGGGCGATCGGCGAGCACCTCGACAAGTATCCGGACTTCATCCGGAACGGTGGGAAGTACCAGATCCCCGCGGACCACTACGAGACCATCCGCGACCTGCACGCCATGTCGGCAACCGACGCGAGCAAGCTCGTCGCGGGGTCCGGTGACGGCCCGTCGTACCGGGACTGGCTTCGCGTCCGAGCGTTCTTCGGTACCGGACGAGTCGACGTGGACTCCCTCGAGCCATCTGCGCTCGACTACGCGGACGTCCAACGCGGCTCGTACACGGCCACTCT
This sequence comes from Curtobacterium sp. Csp1, assembly GCF_013347185.1. Classification (NCBI taxonomy): domain Bacteria; kingdom Bacillati; phylum Actinomycetota; class Actinomycetes; order Micrococcales; family Microbacteriaceae; genus Curtobacterium; species Curtobacterium sp. Csp1. Next base: position 3,097,103 of record NZ_CP054594.1, on the reverse strand, counting down.
CGAGAGCGAGAAGGACTCGCTGCGCGCAACCGCTCGATCACAGCGTGCCGATGCATCCGCCGCAGGGCGAGCATCCATCCGAGAGGCGGGCAAGGCCACGATCGCCTCCGGCGCCGTCGAGGGGGTGACGACGTTCGTCATGGCAGTCGTCAGGAAGCACCGTGCCGGGACACCGCTCGCGCAGTTCACCACCGGCGACTGGACCGAGGTCCTCGGCGAATCGGGAGTGGGCGTCGTGAAGGGCGGTGTCCGCGGTGCGAGTGTCTACACCTTGACCAACCTGGCCGCGACGCCCGCTGCTGTTGCGAGTGCACTCGTCACGGCGAGCTTCGGTGTCGCCGAGCTGGCGAACGGGCTACGTACCGGAACGATCACGGAGAGCGAGTTCATCGAGCGTGCCGAACTGGTCTCGCTGGAAGCTGCGGTCAGTGCGGTCTCGTCGCTCGTCGGCCAAGCGGTCATCCCGATCCCGGTCCTCGGAGCCGTGATCGGCAACACGATCGGGACCGTGATGTACCAGACGGTGTCCGATTCCCTCGCTCGGCGGGAGCGCGAGCTCCTCGAGCGATACGCCGACGAGCAGCGGTTGCTCGGAGAACGTCTCACGAGCGAACAGGAACAACTCGTCGACCGGCTCAGATCCGCGACGTCGACGTACGTCGCAGTCCTCGACCGCGCGTTCTCACCAGACGTGGACATCGCGCTCACCGGATCGGTCGCGCTCGCGATCGAGGTCGGGGTGGCTTCCGCGGACATCCTCGACTCCGACGAGAAGACCGCGGCCTACTTCCTCGACTGACGTCCGGTGGACGGTCTGATGGGACTCAGCCGGACCGGCCTCGGAACGCGAGTGCCCGGACGAAGAACGCCGCTACGCTCACCCCATGCCCGAGCGCATCATGTACGTCCAGCTGAAGACCGGCCGCCCCCTCGAAGCCGGCCCCGCCTGGATCAGCCGCGTGCGCTTCACGAAGACCTGGAAGACGGCGTACTTCCACGGCCGCACCCTCGCCCGCGAGCAGTCGTGGGACGCCAACTTCCGCGACGTCGACACCGACGAGTGGTTCTGGCTCTCCGGCCCGAAGCGCGACCGCACCGACGCCCGGTACGGCCACGGCGCCCCCGCCGTCGACGACGACGCCCGCGCCGACTATCAGGCGTTCCTCGACGGCGCCCCACTCCCCGGCCGCGAACACGGCTGACCTCCCGGCACACGCGTGGTCGCGCAGCGACGTCGCTCACCGCACGACCCACCGGACGGGAGGCGCCTCACCACCCCGCCCCGCGCCTCCAGTCCGTCCCGCCCCACCCCGCGCGACTACACCGCCGTCGCCAACGCCAGCTGCGCCCGCGCCACCACCGCATCCGCGGCCGGCGGCCGCCCGTACGCCTCCCGGTAGTCCCGCGAGAAGTGCGACGCACTCCGGAACCCGACCGCAGCCGCTGCCCGCGCCGCGGTGTCCCCGTGCACGACCATCCGCCGCCGCGCCTCCCCCAGCCGCGTCCGCTTGAGGTACTGCGCCGGCGTCATCCCCGTCGCCTCCTTGAACCGGGCGAACAGCGTCGACTCGCTCACCCGCAGCGTCCGGGCGAGCCGGTCCATCGACCACGGCTCGTCCATCCGCGAGGTCAGCAGCGCCGTCGCCCCTGCCACGACCGAGGTCCCGCTGCCGTCGAGCGCCGCAGTGATCCGGGGCGCCTGCGGGGTCTGCAGCAGCCGCAGCACGATCTCCCGCGAGACGAGCGGGAACAGCACGGGGATGTCCTCGGGGGCGTCGAGCAGCCCGAGCAGCCGGGCGAACGCGTCCGCGAGGGGCTCGGTCCAGCTCCCGAGCCGCGGCACCGGCGCAGCACCGACCCCGGCGCCGGGGACGGACATCGACGCGACGACCTCACCGACGACGGCCGGGTCGAGCCGCCAGACCGCGGAGACGAAGCCGTCCTCGCCCGCGGCGTCGACCACCCCGGCGACGACGGGCAGGTCCACGGGCGTGATGATGAACCGCTCGCGTCCCCACTCCTGGTCGTCGTCCCCGACGATCGAGCGCTTCCGCCCGCGCAGCACGACCGACAGCGAGGGCACGTACCGACGGTCGAACAGCGCCGTCGGCTGGTGCACCCGCGACACGGTCAGCCCGAGGGCCTCCGCGTGGTGGGCGGAGCCGGTGCGGGCGACGGCGTCGTGGCCATCGCGGCCGAGGACCGCCGCGTGCGCCGACGCGGTCGCCGCCGCACGGTCCAGGTGCTGCGCGATGCGGTCGTCCACGTCGCCAACCTACCCACGCGGACGCGGCAGTACGAGGTGCAGGACCGGCGTCACGGGATCCGGCAAGGTCCTCGCGGATCCGGGCAAGGACCGGGCTCCCCCGCGGCGCGAGCATCGGACCATGACGAACACCACCGGAACCCGCACCGCCCTCGTGACCGGCGCCTCGAGCGGCATCGGCGAGGCCATCGCGCGCGAGCTCGCCGCCGCCGGCCTGACCGTCGCCGTCCACGGCCGCGACGAGCAGCGCACCCGAGCGGTCGCCGCCGACATCCAGGCGCAGGGCGGCCGCGCCGTCGCCCTCGTCGGCGACCTGTCCGCGAGCGCCACCGACGTCCGAGCCCTCGCGACTCAGGCGCTCGACCAACTCGGCGACCGCGTCGACGTCCTCGTGAACAACGCCGGCGTCTACCCCGGCGGCCCGACCGAGTCGCTGTCCGACGACACCGTCGACGCCCTGCTCGCGACGAACGTCCGCGCACCGCACGTCCTCGTCGCCGCGCTCGCACCCGGCATGGCGGAGCGCGGCGACGGCGTCGTCGTGAACATCGGATCGTGGATGGCGCGCGTGGGCGTCCCGTTCATGGCGCTCTACCCCGCGACGAAGGCCGCGGTCGAACAGCTCACCCGCGCGTGGGCAGCGGAGTACGGGCACCGCGGCATCCGCGTGGTCACGGTCGCGCCGGGCGCGACGTCGACGCCGGGGAACGCCGACTCGGCCGAGGTCCTCGCAGCGATGACCCAGGGCACCCCGGCGGGCCGGCCGGTGCAGCCGGTCGACATCGCCCGTGCGGTCCGGTGGGTCGCCTCCGACCAGGCGGCCTTCATCACGGGCGGCACGATCGACGTCGACGGCGGGATCGCGTCGACGCGGCTCGGCTGACGGCGCGACCGCAGGGCGACTGCGGGGCTACCCGTGTCGGCGACCGCGCCGACAGAGCCGGATCGTCGTGCCGACCCAGCAGCCACCGCCCGCGCTCGCGAGCCCGCTGACGACCGCACCGACGACGTGACAGGGAGTGTCCCCGGTTGCGGTCGCGAAGGCCGAACCCGTGACGATCAGGGGGATCGTCACGGCGACGGCGACCAAGGGGCTGCGCACGAGCCTGCACACGACCGTGCGCGCTGGCCGACCGTCGGCGCTCACGTCCGGGTTCCGCGTCCCAGGTCGAGACCGGCGTCCGTCCAGTCGATCAGGTCCGGATCGTGCGTGGCGACGACGATCGCAGCCCCTCCGGACCGCATCCGCTCGAATGCGCCACACACCCGCGCCGCGCTCGTCCGGTCGAGTGACGCGGTCGGTTCGTCAGCGAGCACGAGCTCCGGCTGCTGCACGAGCACGCGAGCCACTGCGACCCGCTGCTGTTCGCCGCCGCTGAGCAGGCCGGCACGCGTGCGCCCGCGTCCGTCGAGTCCGACGACGTCGAGCGCCTCGTCGATCCGGTGCCCGACCGCCGCCCGCGAAAGGCCCGGCAACCGGACGACGCGCAGGTTCTGCTCGACCGTCCACTGCGGGACCACCGCGTGGTCCTGGACGACGAAGCCGACGACGTCTCGACGGAGGATCCGGCCTTCGCGAGCGGAGCAGCGATGGACGTCGATCCCGAGCAGGCGCACGGCGCCTCGCTGCGGGCGCTCCAGCCCACCGAGACAGCGGAGCAGCGTGCTCTTGCCCTCACCAGAAGCACCTCGGACGGACAGGGTCGAGCCCGCGTCGACCGTCAGCGACAGGCCGTCCCAGAGCGTCCTCGGCCCGATGTCGAACCCGAGCGCGTGCGCCTCGAGCGGCGGTCTCCCACTCACCACGTCTTCCTCCATCGATCTGCTCGACGCAGGGCACCGGCACCCATGATCGTCGCGAGGAGCGTCCCCACGACGACGGCGCCGACCGACGCGACGCCGATCGCCCGTGCCGCGGAGCCGTCGACGGCGAGCTCAGCCATCCCGGCGACGACCGCGACGACCGTTGACGTGATCGCGGTGAACGCTCGGTGCTGCACGAACGGGTGCCGTCCGACCAGGAACCGGACGCGAGCGGAGCGCTGCGTCCGTGTCCGGTGCTCCCCCACCAAGACCACGCCGGCGAGCACGATCGCGAGTCCGGCGACGGACGCCGCCGTGGTCTGCGTCGCGCGCTCTGCCCGCACCGCGCTGATCTGTCGTTCGACGCCCACTCCGACGCGGTTGACCTGCAGCACGGCATCGGTGAGCCCGGCATCCGTGAGCGCTCGGTCGAGCGCCGCACGGTCGGCGAACCGGACCTCTCCGTTCGCCACCGCGGTACCGATCTGGTTGGGTGCGATGTCACTCGGATCCGGCACGACGAGCACCGGGATCTCCGGCCACGACGGCAGCGCCGGCTCGATGCCGTTCGTCCAGTCGAGGACGGCCTCGGTGACGACGGCGGTGGACGGCACTCGTCGGAGCACGATCTCGACCTGCCGTGGGGGCGTCCGTTCCTCCACCTGCCACCCGACGGCGAGGTCCGCTGCAGCCGACTCCACGGCCTGGTCCGCCACCGCCGCGAGGGCGTCCGGGATGAGCAGGACCGGTTGATCGTGCGGAGCGGGCGTCCCGTCGAGCACCGCGGGGAGCGTCGCGGTCGCGTCGCCCACGAGCGTGAAGCGGTCCATGAAGGACGACTGGGCCATGCTCGCCGTCCCTTGCTCCAGCTGCTGGAGGCCGATCCTCCCGAGTTGGACGTCCTGCGTGAGGGCGGTCGGCCCGAGTCCGAGGACGACGTCGTCCCCGTGCTGTGACTCCGCGACGAGTGTGCGTTCGAGTGCCTGCGCCGCCGCTCGGCCCTGCACGACCGCGTGGACGTCCACGACGACCGTCGCGACGAGGGCACTCGCGGCCACACCGACCACGACCGGAGCCCATGACGGACGAACTCCGCGGCGTCCGGTCCGGATCGTGACGAGAGCGCACACGACGTGGACAGCGAGGATGGCGATCCCGGTCACCATCGACCAGGCACCGGCGGCGGTGACCGCGAAGCTCCGCGCAGCCGCGCCGGAACCGGACCACAGCACGATTGCGGTCACCACCAGCACCGAAGCCGACACCACCGGGACGACGATCCGACCGATCTCCCCGGCCTCGGTCCACGCGACACGAGCACCTGTCCATCCCGATCGCAGGCGGAGTACCTGTCTGGGGGTCCGTCGTCCGGCTTCGGCGACGAGCGCGATCACGAGACCGAGCGCCGCTGCCGTCGCGAGCGCACCGGTCGCGGGTTCGGACAGCGCGAACAGGAGTGCGGAGCGGGGGTCAGGCGTCGTGTCCGCCACGTCGTACCCGGCCGTGCGGAGCTGCGCGAGGAAGTCGTCGACCGAGCGGCCGTCTCCGTCGATCGCGAGTGTGCCCTGCAGGTCGAGGTCGGCACCGTGGCCGATGGGTGTGACGACGAGCTCCGTTCCGAGTCCCTGTGCCTGCGGCGTCCCGCGGAAGGTGAACGCCCGCCATCGATCCTGGTCGCCGTGCCGATCCGGGACGACCAGGGACACCGAGACGTCCGCGTCGGCGGCGGCACCGGTGATCGTGCGGATCCGCTCGACCTTCGGCGAGTCGACGGGCAGGGCCGTCACCGCGACGGTCGTGCGACCGACGAGCAGACCGAGCGTGGCCACCTCGCGCGCGGTGCTCACGGCGAGGGCAGCCGCGAGGAGCAGTGCGGCCACCACCGCGAGGACGGTGGCGGCCGCGACGTTCCTCATCCGCGGGTGTCCCAGAACGCCTGGTTGCCGGAGATCGCCTTCGGCCGGTGTGCGTACGCCACCTTCGTCGGCGGCATCCACGCCGACCGGACGAGGACGTTGCTCGACCTCACCGATGCCCGGTGCGTGGACCGGGCCGTGTTGAAGACCGAGTGCACCTGGCCGTCCCACACTCCGTAGGTCCACGTCCCGCCACCGACGAACTCGGTACCGTTCCTCGCCTGCTGCGCCCGGTCGGCGGACGCGCTCCCTCCCGTGGTCTGTTCGACCGTTCCCGGCCGTCCGTCCGCCGTCGCGCTCGTCACCCCGAGCGCGCACAGCGCTGCCGTACCCGCCAGCACGGCGATGGCCATGGTCGTCTTCCGCATCTGTCGTTCCCCTCCGTCAGGACCCGCGGCGCGGGCCGTCCGGCGAAGATAGCAGCCAGGATCAGGTATCGGAAGTTCCAGATATCACAGATGTCGGATCACGGACGGGAGGCACCGTGCCAGCTGGCACCGTGCCTCCCGTCCGCTTGCTGGTCGCCCGGGCGACCGCCACTCACCAGGTGAGCACGAACCGCCCCCGGGTCCCGCCGGCGGCGAGGCGCTCGTGCGCCTCCCCCGCCCGCGCAGCGGGCAGCACCTCCGCGACCCGCGGCGTCAGCACCCCGTCCTCCACCGCCTGCCGGAGCTCCTCGAGCAGGTCGAACGACGTGTACTCCGAGAACACCATGATCCGTTCGAACCGGATGCCGCGAGCGCCGTTGCCCTCCCAGCCCCGGACGTCCGCGAACACCCCGCCGTCGCGGACCGCGTCGACGACCTCCTCACGCTGGACCGCGGCATCGGCGAGCGCATCGGCCCCGTCCGGCACGATCGCACGGACGGCTGCGGCGAACCCGCCGCCCCGCGGCACGACGTGGTCGGGGCCGAGCGAGCGGACGAGCTCCTCGTCCTTCGGTGCGGCATCGGCGATGACGGTGATCCCCCGCTGCTTCGCGAGCTGGACGACGTAGTTCCCGAGCAGCCCAGCGGCGCCGGTCACCGCGAGGGTGTCCCCCGGCGACAGTGCGGCACGCGCGAGGATCTGGAGCGCGGTCAGGCCGTTCATCGGCACGGTCGCGGCCTCCTCGATCGAGGTACCGGCCGGGATGCGCGTGAAGGAGCCAACTGGGGCGACGAGCTGCTCGACGTAGGCACCGCCGTGCTCGGACAGTGGGAGGGCCATCGCCATGACCTGGTCGCCCACCTGCCAGCCGTCCACGTCGGGACCGACCTCGTCGACCACCCCGGCGGCGTCCATCCCGGGCACGTACGGCGGCGCGGTGTCGGTCTCCCGCTGCCCCTCGCGCACCCCCGTGTCAGTGGGGTTCACGGCGAACGCCTGCACCCGGATGCCGACGGTACCGGGGCCGGCGTGCGGCTCCGGGACCTCGTGGACGGCGAGGGCTTCGGGCCCTCCGAACGTTTCGACTCCGACGACCTGCATGTCCTCCGGTCTACCCGCCGTCCACGACGGGGACTCAGCGGACGTTGCAGGAGCGAACACCCGCGGCCGACGCCGAGCGGCCCGCGCGGCGTCGCTGCGGGTCAGTCCTCGTCGACGGCGTCCGGGTCGACCAGGCACCCGCTCTCGAGCAGCACGTCCTCGGCGCGCTGTCCGATCGTCGCCCGGCCGTGCCAGTCGCCCGGCGCGGCCAGGTGTCCACCGCCGCCGTCGAACCGCTGGGTCAGCTCGTAGCCCTCGTCCTGCAGCAGGCGGACCGCCAGCTCGCTCATCCGGGCACCCTCGGCGTCCGGCACCGTCGCGGACGGCGACGGCACCTGCGGACCGGTCGCCGCCGTCGCGGGATCCGTCGGCGCTCCGTCCCCGACGAACCAGGAGTAGCGGACCATCGTGCCCGCGCCGCGGTTGTCCAGTCGGCAGGTGTCCGTCTCGACCTCGGCCGGCGGCGACGAACTGTCCCGCCCCATGGCCGCGACGACCCGGTCGCCGAGGGACCGAAGCTCCTCCCGCGCCTGCGCCACGGTGCGCGCCGTCTCCTGGTCCGTCGGCGGCCGCGCACGCTCGGCAGCGTCGGCGGCCATGCGCACCCCCTGGACGAACGGCAGCGGCAACAGCGTCACCCCGCCCAAGGCCGTCAGGAGCAGGCACACGGCCGGACCGACGACACGCGCCGACCGGCCGTCACGCTGCTCCCTGCGTAGCCGGAGGAAGCCCGAGAGCGGCACGCCGAAGCCGAGCGCCGCCGCGACCAGGTAGGCGAGCAGCATGCCGCCGTCGGACCACCGGTCCGACCACGGCCCGGCAGTGGACAGGACGGAGGCCAGGGCCACCCACCAGCCGACGAACAACGCGACGATGCTGCCCGCGATCCACCCACCGGCGCTCGCGCGGCCCTCGCCGGCCGGGGCGCTGCCGCCCCGCGCCTCGTCATCGTCCCCCGTCATGCCTCCCCTTCCCCACGCCCACCGTACCGACCGCCGGACGGGAGGCACGGTGTCAGCCCGCCCCGTGCCTCCCGTCCGGCTCCCGGTCACCACCGCAGCCGACCCACCGGGGCCCGAACCTGCGATCCGGAACGGCGCTCGACGGTTCCGCCTACGCTCGAATGAATGCCCGCCCCGCACCACCCAGCCGACCAGCCGTCGTCGTCCGACGGGTGCATCCGCGTCCGCGGCGCCCGCGAGCACAACCTCCGCGACGTCGACGTGGACATCCCCCGAGACCGGATCGTCGCCTTCACGGGCGTGTCCGGCTCCGGCAAGTCGAGTCTGGCGTTCGGCACCGTCTTCGCCGAGGCGCAGCGCCGCTTCCTGGAGTCCGTCGCCCCGTACGCCCGCCGGCTCATCGCGCAGGGCAGCACCCCGCACGTCGACTCGATCACGGGCCTGCCGCCGGCCGTCGCCCTGCAGCAGCGTCGTGGTGCCCCGAGCACCCGCTCGACGGTGGGCACGCTGACGACCCTGAGCAACTCCGTCCGCATGCTCTACTCGCGCGCCGGCACCTACCCCGAGGGCGCCGAGCAGCTGTACTCGGACTCGTTCTCGCCGAACACCGCGACCGGGGCGTGCCCGCGCTGCCACGGGCTCGGGACGGCGCACGAGGTGACCGAGGCCTCCGCCGTGCACGACCCCTCGCTGAGCATCCGAGACGGCGCGATCACCGCATGGCCCGGCGCGTGGCAGGGCAAGAACCTCCGTGACGTCACGGCGGTGCTCGGCTACGACATCGACCGGCCGTGGCGGGACCTGCCGCAGGCGGACCGCGACTGGCTGCTGTTCACCGAGGAGCAGCCCGTCGTGCAGGTCCACCCGAAGCGCGACCGGGTCGCGAAGCCCTACAAGGGGCGCTTCTGGAGCGCCCGGCAGTACACGCTCCACACGCTCGCGGACTCGCAGAGCGAGGCCCAGCGGAACAAGGCGATGCGCTTCGTCGAGTCCGGCCCGTGCCAGCTCTGCGGCGGCTCCGGGCTCACCCGCGCGGCGCTCGCGGTGACGTTCGGCGGACTGTCGATCGCCCGGTTCAACGCGCTGCCGCTCACCGAGGTCGCCGAGGTCCTCCGGCCGGCGGCGACGCTGACGGACCCCGCGCCCGCGCAGAGCCGGGTTACGTCCGGCGAGCGGTCCGAGGTGGCGAAGTCGATCGCCGCGGACCTGCTGTCCCGTGTCGAGGTCCTCACCGGACTCGGGCTCGGCTACCTCGGGCTCGACCGGGCAACGCCGACGCTCTCCCCCGGTGAGATGCAGCGCCTCCGCATCGCTACTCAGCTCCGCTCGGGCTTGTTCGGGGTCGTGTACGTCCTCGACGAGCCGAGCGCCGGCCTGCACCCGGCGGACGCCGAGCCCCTGGTCCGGGTGCTCGAGGACCTCCGCGCGAGCGGCAACAGCGTCTTCGTGGTCGAACACGACATGGACATCGTCCGTCAGGCCGACTGGATCGTCGACGTCGGCCCCGGCGCAGGCTCCGGCGGCGGCTGCGTCCTGTACAGCGGTCCGCCCGAGGGCCTCGCCGAGGTGTCGGAGAGCGTCACCCGGCGGTTCCTGCAGCCGGGTCGGGCGGTCCCGGCGCACGAGCAGCGCACGCCCGTCGGCATCCTCGAGCTCCGGGACGTCTCGCTGCACAACCTGGACCACCTCGTCGTCGACCTGCCCCTCGGGGTCATGACCGCGGTCACCGGGGTGTCCGGCTCGGGCAAGTCCTCGCTCGTCGGCGGCGTCCTGCCCGCCGTCGCGACGGCGCACCCGATCGTCAGCCGCGTGGTCGAGGTCGACCAGAAGCCGATCGGTCGCACGCCCCGCTCGAACCTCGCCACCTACACGGGGATGTTCGACGCCGTCCGCCAGGCCTTCGCCGCCACGGACGACGCCCGGCAGCGCGGCTGGTCCGCCGGCCGCTTCTCGTTCAACGTCGAGGGTGGCCGGTGCGAGGTCTGCCAGGGCGAGGGCTCTGTCTCCGTCGAACTCCTGTTCCTGCCGGGCAGCTGGGCGCCGTGCCCCGAGTGCCACGGCTCCCGGTACAACGCCGAGACGCTCGAGGTCCACCGGAACGGTGCGTCGATCGCCGACGTCCTCGGCATGACCGTCGACGAGGCCGCCGCCGCGCTCGACGACCTGCCCGCCGCGTCACGTGCGCTCGACGCCCTCCGCAGTGTCGGACTCGGGTACCTGCGCCTGGGGCAGCCCGCGCCGGAGCTCTCCGGCGGCGAGGCGCAGCGCATCAAGCTCGCCACCGAACTCCAGCGCGCCCGCTCCGGTCACACGCTCTACCTGCTCGACGAGCCGACGACCGGCCTGCACCCGGCGGATGTCGAGCTGCTCACCGCCCAGCTCGCACGGCTCACCGACGCGGGCAACACCGTCGTGGTGGTCGAGCACACCATGTCGGTCGTCGCGCAGGCGGACCACGTCATCGACATGGGCCCGTCCGGCGGGGACGAGGGCGGCCGGGTGGTCGCGGCCGGCACACCGGCCGTGGTCGCGGCAGCGCCGGACAGCCGGACGGCGCCCTTCCTGCAGGCGGCGCTCGGTTCCTGACGGGGCCCGGCACCGGCCTGGAGGCACGGGGCGGGCCCGCCACGCGCCTCCAGTCGGTCCGTCGGTCCGTAGCGGCATCCTCCGATCGGAGGATGCCGTTCCGCCCGGCCCTCCGATCCGGTGCGGCCATCCGGCGAGGAGGCTGGGGTCATGCCCAGCAGCCCCGCCATCGAGGTCGAGCACCTCTCGAAGCAGTACCCGAACGGCAAGCGCGCCGTCACCGACGTCTCGTTCACGATCGACCGCGGCGAGACCTTCGCCTTGCTCGGCCCGAACGGCGCGGGCAAGTCCACGACCGTCGAGATCCTCGAGGGGTACCGGTCCCGGTCGGGCGGTTCCGTCCGGGTCCTCGGCCACGACCCGGCCCGCGCGAGCCGCAACCACAACGCCCGCGTCGGCATGGTCCTGCAGACGAGCGGCGAGTCCCCGAACGTCACCGTCGCCGAGCAGCTCGCGCACTTCCGGCACCTGTACCCGCGGAGCCGTCCGGTCGAGGAACTCCTCGCGGTCACCGGGCTCCACGAGCAGCGCAACACCCGTGTCAGCAAGCTGTCCGGTGGGCAGCGTCGGCGGGTCGACGTGGCCCTGGGGATCATCGGCCGCCCCGAGGTGCTGTTCCTCGACGAACCGACGACCGGCTTCGACCCCGAGGCTCGCCGGCAGTTCTGGCAGCTCATCGAGCAGGTCGCCAACGAGGGTACGACGATCCTGCTCACCACCCACTACCTCGACGAGGCCGCACACCTGGCCGACCGCGCGGCGGTGATCGCCGACGGCAGGCTGATCGACCTTGCCCCGATCGACGAGATCGGTGGCGCCGCGGCCCGCATCCCGGTCGTCCGGTGGCGGGACGACGACGGCGCGCAGCACGAGCGACGGACCGCGGACCCGGTCGCACTGGTACGCGGCTCGACCGAGCCGATGCACGACCTGGAGGTCGTCCGCCCCGCACTCGAGGACGTCTACCTCGCCATGATCGCGGAGCACGCAGCATGAACGCCGCGACGCCCGGCCCGGTCCGCGTCGAACCGGGGCGCAGTGGCCCGGCCCGCATCGGCCCGGTCCGAACAGGCGCGGTCCGCATCGGGTACGAGGTCCGTTCCTACTTCCGTGCCCCCGACTCCGTGTTCTTCACCTTCCTGTTCCCGATCATCATGCTGACGTTGTTCTCCGTCGCGTTCGACAGCGCCCCGGACATCCAGGCCGGCCCGGGCGTCAGCGTCGACTACGCGACCTACTACCTGCCCGGTCTCGTCGCGACCGCCTTCCTGCTCTCCGGCACCCAGTCGCTCGGCGTGGACATCGCCGGCGAGCGGAGCGACGGCACCCTGAAGCGCCTCGGTGGCACCCCGCTGCCCGTGCTCGCGTACTTCGTCGGGAAGGTCGGCATGGTGCTGGTGACCGTCGTCGCCCAGGTCGCCCTGCTGCTCGGCATCGCCGCGGTCGTCTTCGGCGTGCAGCTGCCCACCGACGGCGGCGCGTGGGCCCGCTTCGCCGGGATCATGCTGCTCGGCGTCGCCACGAGCTGCGTCCTGGGCATCGCGATCTCGGCGCTCCCCCGCGAGGGCCGACGCGCCACGGCGACCATCGTCCCGATCGTCCTGGTCCTGCAGTTCATCTCCGGCGTGTACCTCCCCTTCACGCAGCTCCCCGACTGGTTGCAGACCGTCGCCGGGGTCTTCCCCCTCCGCTGGATGGCTTCGGGCATGCGGTCGGTGTTCCTCCCCGAGGGCTTCGCGTCCGCCGAACCCGGGGGCGCCTGGCACCTCGGAATCGGTACCGCCGTCATGACAGCGTGGCTCGTCCTCGGCGCCGTCGTGTGCCTGCTGACGTTCCGGTGGAACCGACGGGACGCCTGACGTGCCCGTGGAGAACCCCGAGCGCGACGGCAACCAGTGGGATGCTGTCGACATGGACCGCACCAGCGCGCACGCCGACCTGGGCCTCCACGTCGCCTTCGGTGTGACCGTCGCGCTCGTGACGGTCATCGCCGCCCTCGGCTGGTCCCCGTGGTCGAGCCGCTGGCCGGCGTTCGCGATGCTCGGGGTCCTCGCCCTGACGTACGCCGCGTACGGATGGCGCGGGTACGCCCGATCCCGAGCGGCCGTCTGCTTCGTGCCGGTGCTCGTCGTGGCGGCCCTCGTGCTTCCGGCGGTCGTCCCGAGCACCGCTTTCGTGCAGTGCATCCTGTTCCCGGTCGCCTGGTGCCAGCTCGACCGCGTCCGCACCTCGGTCGCGGTGTCGGTCGTCATCGGGGTCGCCTCGGGCACAGGGCTGCAGATCGCCTCGGGACCGGGCGCCGTGGTGTCGACGCTCCTCATCGAGAGCGTCAGCGTCGCCGGTGCCTGCGCACTCGGACTGTGGATCACGCGGATCGCCCAGCTGTCCGACGAACGCCGGGTGCTCCTCGAACAACTGCAGGCCACCCAGGCGTCCCTCGCCGAGGCACACCGGACGGCCGGCATCACGAGCGAACGCGAACGCCTCGCGAGGGAGCTCCACGACACCGTTGCCCAGGACCTGGCGGGGATCGTCATGCTGACCGAGCGCGCCCGCGGCGACCTCGCTGCCCACCGCACGGACCGACTCGACGAACGGCTCGCCGTGCTCGAGGACTCCGCCCGGACGGCGCTCGAGGGATCCCGCACCCTCGTCGCTGCCGGTGCTGCGGGGGTCGCCGGAGACGGCCTCGGTGCCGCACTGCACCGACTCGGCGAACGGTTCCACCGCGAGACCGGCATCCCCGTCGTCGTCGACGCACCCGACTCCGCGCTGGACCGCGACGCGCAGGTCGTGCTGCTCCGCGTCGGACAAGAGGCGCTGGCGAACGTCCGCGCACATGCCCGAGCGCAGTCGGTGCAGATGCGCCTCCGCACGGATGCCGATCGCGTCACGCTGAGGGTCGTCGACGACGGAATGGGCTTCGAGCCGGCCCGTGCCGCCGCCGGTCGCGGGCTCCCAGGCCTGCGCGATCGGCTCGCCCTCGCCGGAGGCACCTGCACGGTCAGGTCCGCACCCGGCTCCGGCACCGTGGTCGAAGCCGCCCTGCCGCTCCAGCTCGTCACGACCGGCGCCTCCGCACCTGCCCAGGCCGGCGCCGTGTCCCCGCCGGTGCCCGCGTGATCCGGGTCCTCGTCGCGGACGACCACCCCATCGTCCGCGCGGGCATCGTCGCCCTGCTGCAGGACGCCGACGACGTGCAGGTGGTCGGGCAGGCCAGCGATGGCGAGACCGCGGTCAGCCTCGCACTCGCGGAGCGGCCGGACGTCGTCCTCATGGACCTGCGGATGCCCGGCATCGACGGCGATCAGGCCACCGCGCGCATCCTCGCTCGCGAGCCCAGGATCCGCGTGCTCATCCTGACCACCTACGAGTCCGACCGCCAGATCCTCGCCGCGATCGAGGCGGGAGCCGCCGGCTACCTGCTCAAGGCAGCCCCGGAGTCCGAGATCCTCGCGGGCCTGCGCGCCACCGCCCGCGGGGAGACCGCCCTCGCGCCGTCCGCCGCCGCGGCCCTCGTGCGCCGAGCCACCACGAAGGGCCCGACCGGACCGGCCCTCTCCCCCCGCGAGCACGAGGTCCTTCAGCTCGTCGCGCAGGGCCACTCGAACCCAGCGATCGGCCGGGCACTGTTCCTCAGCGAAACGACGGTGAAGACGCACCTCGGGCACGTGTTCGAGAAGCTCGGCGTGAACGACCGGACACGTGCCGTGACCCGAGCGATGGAGCTCGGGCTGCTCTGACCGCCACGGCGCCGACCACCGGAGCCACCACACAGGCCACCAGCTCGCCCGATGAACGGCCCGGAAACGCAGGAAACCCCTGACCAGTCATGGTCAGGGGTTCCCTGGTGTTACCAACGTTGAGTCCGGCGGCGTCCTACTCTCCCACAAGGTCCCCCTTGCAGTACCATCGGCGCTGAGAGGCTTAGCTTCCGGGTTCGGAATGTGACCGGGCGTTTCCCTCTCGCTATGACCACCGGAACATCTTCGACTTGACCCATCGGATCAAGAAAGCTGTCCCGCGCATGCGCGGTGTTCAGTTTCATGTTCCCGATCGTCTGTCGGGAACCACAAAGTGGACGCGAGCCCCACACCACGAATGGTGTGGGTAAAAAGTGTGTTGTCAAGTCTTCGGCTTATTAGTACCGGTCAGCTCCACGGGTCGTTAGTCCCCGCTTCCACATCCGGCCTATCAACCCAGTAGTCTGCTGGGAGCCTCTCACACTCAAGGTGCATGGAAATCTCATCTCGAAGACGGCTTCCCGCTTAGATGCTTTCAGCGGTTATCCGGTCCGAACGTAGCTAATCAGCGGTGCCCTTGGCAGAACAACTGACACACCAGAGGTTCGTCCATCCCGGTCCTCTCGTACTAGGGATAGATCTTCTCAAATTTCCAACGCGCGCAGCGGATAGGGACCGAACTGTCTCACGACGTTCTAAACCCAGCTCGCGTACC
>NZ_CP054594.1:2905976-3081632 GCF_013347185.1 Curtobacterium sp. Csp1 | reverse complement strand
GTATTAGACGTCGTTCCAACCGCTTATCCCGGAGTCAGGGGCAGGTTACTCCCGTTTTCCTCACCCGTTCGCCACTAATCCACCCAGAAAGTGGGGCTTCATCGTCCGACTGGAATGTTTAAAGAACGCCGCCACCGTTCGTCCTGAGCCAGAACCAAACTCTCCGTAAAAAAAATACAACCAACACCCGAAAGCGTCAGCGAGTTGAAACTGACCGTAAAGACTGTCTACTGACAATCAATTCAATCCAAAAGGAATTGTCTCCGACAACCGTGACCCCCAAAAGAGCCACGATCACACGGGGTCAAAATAATTGGCATTGACAATGTGCACGCTGTTGAGTTCTCAAGGACCAGACGCACCCATCAATCAGCCCGACAAACACCGGACCTCAACAGAGGGGCTTTCGATCTCGACACCCCGGAACGCCACCTTGCGGTGCATGTTCGTTCGTGGGGTTGGTTGCCTGAGCGGGACCCCGTCCGGACTGCATCCTCCGGATCGATGACCCGGTGACCGTCTCGGCCGTTCCGTTCTCCGCCTCAGCGGCAACGAGTGATTACTCTACACACGCCCCAGGGACCCCGCCAACCAGCGCACCGCCCGGGCGTGTCGCCCACGCGAGCGCGCCAGGAAGCAGGACGGCCCGCTCCCCCGGTGGGGAGCGGGCCGTTCGGCATCGCGAGCTCAGTGCCGGGCGATGACGGGGTTCTTCAGGGAGCCGATGCCCTCGATGAGGACCTCGACGACCTCGCCGTCGCGGATCTGCCCGACGCCGGCCGGGGTCCCGGTCAGGATGACGTCACCGGGCAGGAGCGTCCAGATCGACGACACGAACTCGACCAGGGTCGGGATGTCGTGGACCATCTCGGCGGTCGAGGCCGCCTGGCGCAGCTCCCCGTCGACGCGTGTCTCCAGCCGGATGTCCGACGGGTCGATCTCGGTCTCGATCACCGGACCGAGCGGGCAGAACGTGTCGAAGCCCTTCGAGCGGGTCCACTGGCCGTCGCGGGCCTGCAGGTCGCGGGCGGTCACGTCGTTCGCGATCGTGTACCCGAGCACGACGCTCGCGAAGTCCTCGCGCCGGACGTTCTTGGCGAGCGACCCGATCACGATCGCGAGTTCGCCCTCGTGGTCGACCCGGCCGACGTCGGCGGGCAGACGGATGGGGTCGTCAGGACCGACCACCGCGGTGTTCGGCTTGAGGAAGACCACCGGGTCGTCCCCGGAGCGCTCGTCCATCTCGGACGCGTGCTCGGCGTAGTTCAGGCCCACGCCGATGACCTTCGACCGCGGGATCACCGGGGCGAGGAGCTTCGCGTCGGCGAGCGGCACCCGCTCCCCCGTCGTCTCGAACCCCTGGTACATCGGGTCCCCCGCGAGCACGACCAGGTCGCGTTCGTCGAGGATGCCGTACCGAGGGTCTTCACCCGTGCTGCTGAACCGTGCGATCTTCACCGTTCGACCCTACCGATCCCGCGCTCAGGCCGGGTCGGTCAGCCGCGTCATCCACCCGTGCAGGTCGGGACGACGGCCGTACTGGATGTCGGTGAGCTCGTCGCGGAGGGACATCGTGAGCTCGCCGGCGCCGACCGTCGGCGAACCGATGGTGAACCCGTCGCCGCGGAGCTCGGCGATCGGCGTGACGACCGCTGCGGTCCCGCACGCGAACGCCTCGATGATCGAGCCGTCGGCGACGCCGTCACGCCACTCGTCGAGGGCGACCCGGCGGCGCTCGACCCGGAGCCCGCGGTCCTCGGCGAGCTGCAGGATCGAGTCGCGCGTGATGCCCTCGAGGATCGACTCGGAGTCCGGCGTCACGAGCGTGCCGTCGGACTTCACGAGCACGACGTTCATGCCGCCGAGCTCTTCCAGGTACTTGCCCTCTTCCGAGTCGAGGAACATGACCTGCTGGCAGCCCTGCTCGTAGGCCTCCTGCTGGGGCAGCAGGGACGCCGCGTAGTTGCCGCCGGTCTTCGCCGCACCCGTGCCACCGCGGGCGGCGCGGGCGTACTGCGTGGAGAGCCAGATCGACACGGGCTTCGGGCCGGAGGTGAAGTACGCGCCGGCCGGGCTCGCGATGCAGTGGTACGCGACCGCCTGCGCGGCACGGACCCCGAGGAACGACTCCGTCGCGATCATGAACGGGCGCAGGTACAGGCTGGTCTCCGGAGCGGACGGCACCCAGTCGACGTCCGTGCGCACGAGCTGCCGGATGGACTCGACGAACACCTCGACCGGCAGTTCGGGCAGCGCCAGGCGACGGGCCGACCGCTGGAACCGGCGGGCGTTCGCGTCCGGCCGGAACGACCACACCGAGCCGTCCGCGTGCCGGTAGGCCTTGAGGCCCTCGAAGATCTCCTGCGCGTAGTGGAACACGCTCGCGCTCGGGTCGAGCGAGAGCGGCCCGTACGGGTGGACCGACGCGTCGTGCCACCCGCCGTCGAGCGTCCACTGCACGGTCGCCATGTGGTCCGTGAAGTGCTTGCCGAAGCCCGGGTCGGCCAGGATCTCCTCGCGCTCGGCCGCCGCACGGCGCTCGGGCGAGGGGACGCTCGCGAACGCGAGATCGAAGGACGTGTCGGTGTCGGTGCTCATCGGGGTGACTCCTGTCAGGCGGTGGTGGTGCGTGCCGCTGCGGCGATCGCGTCGCCGATCTCGGCCGTGCGGCGGTGCGTTGTGCCCCGGCCGGCGAGGTCGGCCTCGACCGCCCGCGTCACGACCGCCGCGAGGTCACCGCGACCGATGTGGTCGAGGAGCAACGCGACGGACAGGATCGCGGCCGTCGGGTCGGCGAGCTGCTGGCCTGCGATGTCCGGCGCGGAACCGTGGACCGGCTCGAACATGCTGGGGAAGGTGCCGTCCGGGTTCAGGTTCCCCGAGGCCGCCAGACCGATGCCGCCGCTGATCGCGCCGGCGAGGTCGGTGATGATGTCGCCGAACAGGTTGTCGGTGACGATGACGTCGAACCTACCGGGTTCGCGGACCATGTGGATCGTCACGGCGTCGACGTGCTGGTAGTCGACCGTGACGTCGGGGTGCTCCTCGGCCACCGCGGCGACCGTGCGCTGCCAGAGCGATCCGGCGTGCACGAGGACGTTGCTCTTGTGCACGAGCGTCAGGTGCTTCCGCGGCCGACGCTCGGCCAGGTCGAACGCGTACCGGACCACGCGCTCGACACCGTGCGCGGTGTTGAGCGAGACCTCGGTCGCGATCTCGTGCGGCGTCCCGACCCGGATCGCGCCGCCGTTGCCGACGTAGGGGCCCTCGGTGCCCTCGCGGACCACCACGAAGTCGACCTCGCCCGGGTCGGCGAGCGGACTCGCGACCGAGGAGTACACCGTCGTCGGGCGCAGGTTGACGTAGTGGTCGAACGCGAACCGGAGCTTCAGGAGCAGGCCGCGTTCGATGATGCCGCCGGCGAGCCGCGGGTCGCGCGGGTCGCCGCCGACGGCGCCGAGCAGGATCGCGTCGTGCTCGGCGAGGGCGGATATGTCGTCGTCGGTCAGGATGTCGCCGGTCTCGAGGTACCGGGTCGCGCCGAGCGAGAACGCGGTCTCCTCGACGACGAGGTCGTCCGGCAGCACCGCGTGCAGGACCTTCAGCGCCTCGTCGACGACCTCGGGACCGATCCCGTCGCCGCGGACGACCGCGAGCTTGAGCGACTGTGCCATGTCTCGCCACTCCCCTACAGCGTGATGTCGATCTCGCGGAGCGAGGTCGCGTCGATGGTGGACCGGACGTGCTCGAGGATCTCGGCGGGCACCGGCGAGTCGACGGTCAGGACGCTGAGCGCCTGGCCACCGGCTTCGCGGCGGGAGATCTGCATCGCGGCGATGTTGATGCCCGCCTCGCCGAACTCCTTGCCGTAGACCGCGACGATGCCCGGGCGGTCGGTGTAGACCATCACGACGTGGTGCGACTCGAGGGCGACCTCGACGTCGTGGCCGTTGATCTCGACGAGCTTCTCGACCTGCTTCGGGCCGGTCAGGGTGCCGGAGACGCTGATCGCCGGGCCGTCGGACTGGGCGCCGCGGATCGTGAGCACGTTGCGGTACTCCGGGCTGTCCGCGTCGGTGATGAGCCGCACGGTGACCCCGCGCTGCTCCGCGATGAGCGGTGCGTTGACGTAGGACACCTGGTCGCTGACGACGTCCGTGAACACGCCCTTGAGCGCCGCGAGCTTGAGGACGCTGACGTCGTACTGCGCGAGCTCGCCGTGGACCTCGACGTCGATGCTCGTGACCGGCGAGGTCGCGAGGCCGGTGAAGACCTGGCCGAGCTTCTCCATCAGCGGGATGCCCGGGCGGACGTACGGGTCGATGACACCACCGGCGACGTTCACGGCGTCGGGGACGAGCTCGCCGCCGAGCGCCAGGCGCACGGACTTGGCGACCGAGACCCCCGCCTTCTCCTGCGCTTCGTCGGTCGAGGCGCCGAGGTGGGGCGTGACGACGACGTTCGGCAGCGCGAGGAGCGGCGAGTCCTTCGGCGGCTCGGAGACGAAGACGTCCAGGCCGGCGCCGGCGATCGTGCCCGCGGTGAGGGCGCGGTGCAGGGCGTCCTCGTCGATGAGCCCGCCGCGTGCGACGTTCACGACGAAGGCGCTCGGCTTCATGAGCGCGAACTGCTCGTCGGAGATCATGCCGACCGTCTCCGGGGTCTTCGGCATGTGGATCGTGGTGAAGTCCGCGCGGCGCAGGAGGTCCTCGAGCGACACGAGTTCGACGCCCAGCTGCTGCGCCCGGGCCGACGTGACGTAGGGGTCGTACGCGATGACCGAGACGCCGAACGCCTGCAGGCGCTGGGTGATGAGCGCGCCGATCCGGCCGAGGCCGATGATGCCGACGGTCTTCTCGTACAGCTCGACGCCCGTGTACGACGAGCGCTTCCAGGCCCCCGCGGCGAGCGACGCGTGCGCCGCCGGGATGTGCCGGGCCAGCGACAGGATGTGCCCGACGGTCAGCTCGGCCGCCGAGATGATGTTCGAGGTCGGCGCGTTGACGACCATCACACCGGCGGTCGTGGCCGCCTTGATGTCGACGTTGTCGAGGCCGACGCCGGCGCGGGCGACGACCTTGAGCTGCGGCGCGGCGGCGATCGCCTCGGCGTCGATCTTCGTGGCGGAGCGGACGAGCACGGCGTGCGCGTCGGCCAGGGAGGCCAGGAGGGCGGGTCGGTCGGTACCGTCCACGTTCCGGATCTCGAAGTCGGGCCCGAGGGCGTCGACGGTGGCGGGCGAGAGTTCTTCGGCGATCAGGACGACCGGCTTCGGCACAGCTGCAGTTCCTCACACGAGACGGGCGGTATCCCACCATCGTATCGACGCGAGCAGGCGGTTACGACCGTCCCGGTGGTCCGGTCCGGGACCACACGGCGGACGGGAGGATCGTGGCGGGCGTGCCACGAGCCTCCTGTCAGTGGGGTGGTCGCGTCAGAAGTCGAGGAGCCGGGGCACGAAGAGCTGGAGGTCCAGCCAGAGCGCACCCGCGGCAGCGAAGGCGACCACGAAGACGCCGACCGTCACGGCGAGACGCGTGCGGCGCGTCACCCAGAGGGCGACCGCGAACGCGACCGGCGCGATCGCGATGTCGAGGACCAACCACACCCACGGGGTGCTGCGCTGCAGCGAACCGCCGCCGGACGCGGACTCGAGGAACGTGTTGAAGGCGCGGACCGACTGCGAGACGGTCACCAGGTTCCCGACGCTCTGGACGGTCATGTAGGCGAAGAGGACGCCGAAGACGGCCCAGACGACGATCCGACCGACGAGGGGCGATGACTGCCGGCGCGTCGCCGGCGTGGCCGCGGTCACCCGAAGCTCCTGGTCATGAGGAACGGCCACGGGAACAGGACGGCGGCGCCGAGCAGCATCCAGAGGAGCCGCGTGCGGGTGCGACGGCCACGGGCCGCCCAGAGGACGACCGTGAACCAGAGCGCCGGCGCGACGATGGAGAGGAACCGGAGGACCTCGACGAACACCGTCAACAGGGTGTCGACGTTCGCCACGTAGGACGTCGACGCGGTGAGGAGCCACGCGACGGTGTAGAGCAGGTAGAGACCGCCGAACACGCCGAAACCGATCAGGGCGCCGGAGGTCTCGGGCGTCTCGGGGTCGCGGCCGCCACGGTCCTTGACGGCGACCGGGTTGTGGGCCGCGTCGACGTGGGTCGCGTCGTCGGCGTCGCCCCAGCTGAGGGCTTCGTCGTCGTCGCGGTCGACCGAGCCGTCGGGCGGGGAAGCTGCCGTGGTCATGGGGACGATTCTACGAGCCGTCGGCGACCGCGGCCGCACCGCGGGGTGGTCAGACGTCGGCGGGCTGGGTCGCGAGGACCTCGGCGACGACCTCGCGTACCGCCGGGAAGAGCGGGTGGCTCTCCATCAGACCCGTGAGGATCTCGGTGAGCGCGTGCGCGGTCGCGCCGGAGCGCAGGAGCGCGTGCAGCTCGATCGACTCGGGGTCGTTCTCGTCGTCGAACGCGAGCGCGGCGCGGACGGCACCGAGCAGGTGGTCGACCGGCAGGCCGCGCTCGGCGAGCTGCGACGCGGGGCCGACGAAGCGCTCGCGACGGCCGAGCTTCCGGAGCGGGTTCCGCCCGACCCGGACGGTGGTGTCCGGGAGCAGCGGGTTCGCGATGCGGGTCAGGTTCGCGGCGACGTAGCGGGCGTGCTCGGCCGGGTCGAACCCGTGCTTCGCCACGAGCAGCGCGGTGGTCTCGGCGAGGACGCCGTCCACCTCGGCGCGGACGTCGCGGTCCTCGAGGGCCTCGCGGATGAGCCGGATCCCCCGGACGTAGCCGTGGTAGGCGGCCGTCGCGTGCGCGGTGTTCACCGTGTAGAGCTTGCGCTCGACGAACGGCTGCAGGTCGTCGACCCACGTCACGCCGTCGATCTGCGGCGGCTCGGAATCCGAGTCGGCGAACGGCGTCCGCTCGATGACCCACTCGTAGAACGGCTCGAGCACGACGTCGAGCCCGCCGGACTGGCCGAGCACGCCGGACTGGTCGGGGACGATCCGGTCGATCGCGCAGTTGGCGAAGACGGCGGCGATGTCGCGGTCCTCGAGGATCGGCGCACGACGGATGCTGGCGTGCAGGGAGTCGGTCGCGTTGAACGCGTTCTCGCAGGCGACGATCGTGACGTCACCGCGGTCGAGCGGCCGGGCGGCCAGGCCCTCGGCGATGACCGGGGCGACGAGCGGGAGCGTGCGGGCCCCGACGGCCGTGGTCACGACGTCGGCCTCCGCGATCGCCTGCACGACGCGGTCGCGGTCGGTCTTGCTGCTCAGCGCGTGGAAGCCGTACACGAGGTGCTCGACGGGCATCTCGCCGACCTCGTGCACCACGAAGCGGCCGGCCTCGTTGAGGGCCGAGACGACCCGGGCGTCGACGTCGACGAACGTGAGCTCGTAGCCGCTCGCGACCAGGAACTGGCCCACGAATCCGCGCCCGATCTTACCGGCGCCGATGTGGACCGCTCGCTTCGTCACCGCCATCCGTCGATCCTCGCATGTCGGGAGGACCGGTCGTGACCACTCCTCGTGGACGGCAGGGCCGTCGCGAGGGTGATCACGGGGTCGGCGGGACCCGGCCGTCGGGCGGCGCGGGGACAGGTGGGGTACTGGTGCATGAGGTCCGTGTCACATCGCGAGGCGGCGGTGCAGTCGCACCGCCGCCTCGTCGTCGAGTGTGGTGTCCGCAGACTACCGCGCGGCGGAGCCGTCCACGTAGTCGGCGTCGTTCGACTTCCACGCGAACAGGGCGCGGAGCTCGCGGCCGGTCGCCTCGATCGGGTGGTTCTCGCCCTTCTCGCGCAGGGCCGTGAACTCCGGTGCGCCGGCGTCCTGGTCCGCGATGAAGCGCTTCGCGAAGGTGCCGTCCTGGATGTCCGCGAGGACGGCCTTCATGTTTTCCTTGACCTCGGGCGAGATCACGCGCGGGCCGGAGACGTAGTCGCCGAACTCGGCCGTGTCGGAGATCGACCAGCGCTGCTTCGTGAGGCCGCCCTCCCAGATGAGGTCGACGATGAGCTTGAGCTCGTGCAGGACCTCGAAGTACGCGATCTGCGGCTGGTAGCCGGCCTCGGTCAGCGTCTCGAAGCCGTACTGGATGAGCTGCGAGGTGCCACCGCAGAGCACGGCCTGCTCACCGAACAGGTCGGTCTCGGTCTCCTCGGTGAAGGTCGTCTTGATGCCGCCGGCGCGCAGGCCGCCGATCGCCTTCGAGTAGGACCACGCGAGGTCCCAGGCCGAGCCGGACGCGTCGACCTCGACGGCCACGATCACGGGCACGCCGCGGCCGGCCTCGTACTCGCGGCGCACGGTGTGGCCGGGGCCCTTCGGCGCGACGAGGGAGACGTCGACGCCCTCGGGGGCCTCGATGTAGCCGTAGCGGATGTTGAAGCCGTGGCCGAAGACGAGCGTGGCGCCCGGCTTGAGGTTCGGCTCGATGTCCTCGCGGTAGACGATGCGCTGGACCTGGTCCGGGGCGAGGATGACGACGACGTCGGCCCACTTCGTGACCTCGGCCGGGGTCTGCACGTCGAAGCCCGCCTCTTCCGCCTTCTGGCGGCTCTTCGAGCCCTCCTTGAGGCCGATCTTGACCTCGACGCCCGAGTCACGGAGGTTGAGGGCGTGGGCGTGGCCCTGCGAGCCGTAGCCGATGACGGCGACCTTCTTGCCCTGGATGAGCGTCAGGTCGGCGTCGGCGTCGTACACGATGTCAGTCACGAGGGTGTGTCTCCTTGGTTCTGGTGGTCTGGTGCGCGTGCTGGAGCGGTGTTCAGCGGACGCGGTCGGTGATGCTCTTCGGGCCGCGGCCCATGCCGAGCAGGCCGGCACGGGCAAGTTCCTTGATGCCGTACGGCTCGAGGACGCGAAGGATGGCCTGGATCTTGCCGGGGTCGCCGGTCACCTCGACCACGAGCGAGTCGGTCGCCACGTCGACGACCTGCGCACGGAAGAGGGTCACGGCCTCGAGGACCGCCGACCGGGTCTGGTTGTCGACCCGGACCTTGACGAGCATGTGCTCGCGCTGCACCGACTGCGAGAAGTCGAGCTCGACGATCTTGATCACGTTGACGAGCTTGTTCAGCTGCTTCGTGACCTGCTCGAGCGGCAGGTCCTCGACGTCCACGACGACCGTGATCCGACTGAGGCCCTCGACCTCGGTGTTGCCCACCGCGAGCGACTCGATGTTGAAGCCGCGACGGGCGAACAGCCCGGCGACGCGCGTCAGCAGACCCGGCTTGTCCTCGACGAGCAGGGAGAGGACGTGGCTCATGCGGGGTCTCCGGTCATGTCGGCGTCCTCGACGTCCCAACTGGGCGCGTGGTCGCGGGCGTACTCGATCGAGGAGTTACCGACCCCCTGCGGGACCATCGGCCACACCATGGAGTCACGGCTCACCACGAAGTCGATGACGACGGGGCGGTCGTTCGTCTCGAGGGCGAGCTTGATCGCGTCGTCGACCTGGTCGGCGCGCTCGACGCGGATGCCGAGGGCACCGTACGCGTCGGCGAGCTTCACGAAGTCCGGCACGCGACGGCTCTCGTGGCCGGTCTCGAGGTCGGTGAAGGAGTGCCGACCGTCGTAGAACAGCGTCTGCCACTGCCGCACCATGCCGAGCGACGAGTTGTTGATGACCGCGACCTTGATCGGGATGTCGTTGATGACGCAGGTCGCGAGTTCCTGGTTCGTCATCTGGAAGCAGCCGTCGCCGTCGATCGCCCAGACCACGCGGTCCGGCTCGGCGACCTTCGCGCCCATCGCCGCGGGGACCGAGTAGCCCATCGTGCCTGCGCCGCCCGAGTTCAGCCACGCGTGCGGCCGCTCGTACTTGATGAACTGCGCCGACCACATCTGGTGCTGGCCGACCCCGGAGGCGTAGACGGCCTCGGGCCCGGTGAGCTCGCCGATGCGGCGGATGATCGCCTGCGGGGCGAGGAGTCCGTCGGTCGGCTCGGCGTACCCGAGCGGGAAGTCCGTCCGGAGTTGCTCGAGCTTGGTCCACCACGCTCTCGTGTCGGCACGGTCCGCGGCGACGTCGCCCCAGGCCTCGAGCAGGTCGACGAGGACCTCGCGGGCGTCGCCGACGATCGGCACGTCCGCGAAGCGGATCTTCGAGATCTCGGCGGGGTCGATGTCGACGTGCACGACCTTGGCGTGCGGCGCGAACTCGTCGGCCTTGCCGGTCACGCGGTCGTCGAACCGCGCACCGAGGGCGATGATGAGGTCGCTGTCCTGCAGCCCGAGCACCGCGGGGACGGTGCCGTGCATGCCGGGCATGCCGAGGTGCTGCGGGTGCGAGTCGGGGAAGGCACCGCGCGCCATGAGCGTCGTCACGACCGGCGCACCGGTGGCCTCGGCGAAGCGCAGCAGCTCGGCGGTCGCACCGGAGCGGACCACGCCGCCGCCGACGTACAGCACGGGACGCTCGGCCTCGGCCAGGAGCTGCGCCGCGGCGACGATCTGCTTGCCGTGCGCCTTCGTGACGGGGCGGTAGCCGGGCAGGTCGATCTTCGGCGGCCACACGTAGGGCGCCGACTTCTGCTGGGCGTCCTTCGTGATGTCGACGAGCACCGGGCCCGGACGACCGGTCGTGGCGATCTGGTGCGCGGCGGCGAGCGTCGCGGGGATGTCCGCCGGGTCGGTCACGAGGAACGAGTGCTTCGTGATCGGCATCGTGATCCCGACGATGTCGGCCTCCTGGAAGGCGTCCGTCCCCATCAGGGTCGAGAACACCTGCCCGGTGATCGCGATGAACGGCACCGAGTCCATGTAGGCGTCGGCGATGGCGGTGACGAGGTTCGTCGCGCCGGGGCCGGACGTGGCGATCGCGACGCCGACCTTGCCGGAGGCCGAGGCGTAGCCCTCGGCCGCGTGGCCGGCGCCCTGCTCGTGCCGGACGAGGATGTGCCGGATCGTCGTGGACGCCATGAGCTCGTCGTAGAACGGGATGATGGCGCCGCCGGGCAGGCCGAAGACGTCGGTGATCCCGAGGTGCTCGAGCGTCCGGAGGACGGCTCCCGAGCCGGTCAGGATCTCCGGCGACCGGCGTGCACCGGCGGCCGCGGACAGCGGAGTGGCTTCCGTGGGCATGAGGTGTTCCTTGCCTGGAGTGATGGCGGTGGTGCGGGTGTCGACGCTAGCCCGTGACCGCGCCCTTGGCGGCGGACTGGACGAGCTTCGCGAACTTCGCGAGGACTCCGCGGGTGTAGCGCGGGGGCAGCGGAGCCCAGCCTGCTCGGCGGGCCTCCAGCTCGGCGTCGTCGACCAGTAGGTCGAGCGAGCGAGCCGCGATGTCGACACGGATGCGGTCGCCATCGCGCACGAATGCCACTGGACCTGCGTCCACGGCTTCCGGTGCGATGTGGCCGATGCACAGGCCGGTTGTGCCGCCTGAGAATCGTCCGTCCGTCAACAGTAGTACATCCTTGCCGAGGCCCGCGCCCTTGATGGCGGCGGTGATCGCGAGCATCTCGCGCATGCCCGGACCGCCCTTCGGGCCCTCGTAGCGGATGACCACCACGTCGCCCTTCTGGATCTGCCCCTCGGTGAGGGCGTCCATCGCGGCACGCTCGCGGTCGAACACCCGCGCGGGGCCCTCGAACACGGCGGCGTCGAACCCGGCGGTCTTCACGACGGCGCCGTCCGGGGCGAAGGAGCCCTTGAGGATGGTCAGGCCACCGGTCTCGTGGATCGGGTTGTCGAGCTTCCGGAACACCTCGCCGTCGAGCTCCGGCGGGTCGATCTCGGCCAGGTTCTCGGCGAGGGTCTTGCCGGTGACGGTCATCACGTCCCCGTGCAGCAGACCGGCCTCGAGCAGCGCCTTCATGATCACCGGGATGCCGCCGTTGCGGTCGACGTCGACCATGACGTACTTGCCGAAGGGCTTCATGTCGGCCAGGTGCGGGACCTTCGAGCCGATGCGGTTGAAGTCGTCGAGGGTCAGTTCGACCTCGGCCTCGTGCGCGATCGCGAGCAGGTGCAGGACGACGTTGGTCGAGCCTCCCAGGGCCATGGCGACGGCGATGGCGTTCTCGAACGCCTCGCGCGTCAGGATCTGCCGGGCGGTCAGGCCGAGGCGGAGCATGTTGACGACGGCCTCGCCCGAGCGGCGCGCGTAGTAGTCACGGCGGCGGTCGGCGCTCGGCGGGGCGGCGGACCCCGGCAGCGACATACCGAGGGCCTCGGCCACGCTCGCCATGGTGTTCGCCGTGTACATCCCGCCGCAGGCACCCTCGCCCGGGACGATCGCGCACTCGATCTCCTTGAGCTCGGCCTCGGTCATGGTGCCGGCCTTGCACGCACCGACGCCCTCGAAGGAGTCGATGATCGTGACCTCCTTGAAGGAGCCGTCGGCCTGCTTCACGTAGCCCGGCATGACCGAGCCCGCGTAGAGGAAGACGCTCGCGAGGTCGAGGCGCGCGGCGGCCATGAGCATGCCGGGCAGCGACTTGTCGCAGCCGGCGAGGAGCACGGTGCCGTCGAGGCGCTCCGCGTTCACGACGGTCTCGACGCTGTCGGCGATGACCTCGCGCGAGACGAGCGAGAAGTGCATGCCCTCGTGGCCCATCGAGATCCCGTCGGAGACGGAGATGGTGCCGAACTGCAGCGGGTACCCGCCGCCGGAGTGCACGCCCTCCTTCGCGCCCTGCGCGAGGCGGTCGAGGGAGAGGTTGCAGGGGGTGATCTCGTTCCAGGAGGACGCGATCCCGATCTGCGGCTTGTCCCAGTCTGCGTCGCCCATGCCGACGGCCCGGAGCATGCCACGCGAGGTGGTCGCTTCGATCCCGTCGGTGACGACCCGGCTACGCGGCTTCACGTCGATGTCAGGCATGGTGCGAGTCTAGGACCGTTTGGGATACCAGCGGGACACGACCCGTCGGACGGGAGGCACGTGGCCGGGTCGTCAGCGCGTCGCGCGCAGACGCCCCAACTGCTTCAGGACGTCGGTGAGCGCGGCCGGGTCCGCCACGCGGTGGCCGGCGAGCGTGTCGCCCTCCCCCACCTTCACGCCCACGTCGCCGTCCCGGAGGACCCGGAAGGCGTCCTCGTCGGTGACGTCGTCGCCGGCGAAGAACACGGCGTCCGCGCCCCGCAGCTCGCGGAGCCGGTCGACGGCGTCGCCCTTGGTCACGTGCCGGACGGCGAACTCGAGGATGTCCTTGCCGCCGCGCTCGAGGACCTCCGGGTCGGCGCGGTGCGCGGCCTCGTGCGCAGCGGCGTTCGCCGCCGCGGCCACCTCGGCGCTCGCCCGGCGCGTGTGCACCCCGTGCCCGGCGGGCTTGTGCTCGACGACGACGTCCGGGAACCGTGCGCCCACCTCGTCGAGCGCCGCGCCGACACGGGCCACGCGGGCGTGCTCGTCCTCGGTCAGGGCGGCCTCGGCGTGGCCGTCGACGCGCCACTCGACGCCGTGCGACCCGACGAGCGCCATGTCCTCCGGCGCGTGCGACACCCGGGCGAGTCCCTCGAGCGGCCGTCCGGAGACGAGCACGACCTCGGTGTCGCGGGCGCGCTGCAGGGTCAGCACCGCCGCCCACGAGCCCGGGAGCGCACCGACCCTCGCGGGGTCGTCGGCGAACGGTGCGAGCGTGCCGTCGAAGTCGAGGGCGACGAGCAGTCGCGGCGCAGCCGCGAGCGTCTCGAGGGCCGACGACAGGGCGGTCGGGTCGGTCGACGGCTCAGGCACCACGTGCCTCCCGGGTGTCCTCGGCGGCGCGCGCGGTCTGCGCGTCCTGGTCGAAGATCGACGTCGTGTCCTGGAGCTGCTCGACGTGCTGGTCACCCGGGTCGGCGGCCGAGGGGTCGAGCTTGGCGCGGCTCGGCGCGTGCCGGTCGAGCGCCTCGAGGAAGGAGCGCGACCAGCGGGCCACGTCGTTCTCGCGGACGCGCTTCCGGAGCGCGCGCATGCGCGTCGACCGCTCGCGGCGGGGCATCTCGATCGCGCGCTGGATCGCGTCCTTCAGGGCGCCGATGTCGTGCGGGTTGACGATGACCGCCTGCTTCAGCTCGTCGGCGGCACCGGCGAACTCGGACAGGATGAGGACGCCGTCGTTGTCCGAGCGGGTCGCGACGTACTCCTTCGCGACGAGGTTCATGCCGTCGCGGAGTGCGGTCACGAGCATGATGTCCGCGGCGAGGTACAGCGCGACCATCTCCTCGCGCGGGTAGCCGTGGTGCAGGTACGAGATGGGCTGGTGCCCGATCACGCCGAGGTCGCCGTTGATCCGTCCGACGGTGAGTTCGATCTCGTCGCGGAGCGCCGCGTACGTGTCCACGCGCTCGCGGCTCGGGCTGGCGACCTGCACGAGCGTCGCGTCCTCGACCGCGACCCGGCCGTCCTCGATCAGCTCGCCGAACGCCTTGATGCGGTGCCGGATGCCCTTGGTGTAGTCGAGCCGGTCGACACCGAGCAGGACCGTCTTCGGGTTGCCGAGGCTCGCGCGGATCTCCTTCGCTCGCTCCTGGACCTCGGGTCGGTGCGCGATCGCCTCGAAGCTCTCGGCGTCGATCGAGATCGGGAAGTGCCGGGCCTCGACGTGGCGCACGGTGATGCCCTTGCGGCTCCGCGGTGCCGCCGGGTCGTCGACCGGGACGTCGATGGTCGAGCCCTTGGTCGTGTAGCCCTTGATGTGGCGGACCGCGCGGAGGAAGTCGCTCGCGTCGTCGTGCCGCTGGAACCCGATGACGTCGGCGCCGAGCAGCCCGTCGAGGATCTGCGCGCGCCACGGCAGCTGCGCGTAGATGCCGACCGGCGGGAACGGGATGTGGTTGAAGAAGCCGATCGTCAGGTCCGGACGGCGCTCCCGGAGCAGGGCCGGCAGGAGCTGCAGCTGGTAGTCCTGCACCCAGACGACGCCGTCCTGCTCGACGATCTCGACGATCTGGTCGGCGAAGCGCTCGTTGACCCGCTTGTACGCGTTCCACCAGTCGCGGTGGTAGCTCGGGTGCTCGATCACGTCGTGGTAGAGCGGCCAGAGGGTGTCGTTGCTGAAGCCCTCGTAGTACTCCTCGACGTCGTCGGCGCTCAGCGGCACCGGGACGATGTGGATGCCCTCGTTGTCGAACGGCGCCACCTCGACGTCCGGCTGCCCGACCCAGCCGACCCACGCACCGTCGTTCGCCCGCATCACCGGCTCGAGGGCGGTCACGAGGCCGCCCGGGGAGTGCCGCCAGCCCTCGTTGCCGTCCTCGTCGACGACACGGTCGACGGGCAGGCGGTTCGAGGCGACGACGAACGCGTAGCGGTCTGGGTCGGTGTCGGTGGGTGCTGCCATGAGGTGCTGGTCTCTCCGTTCCGCCCGGAAGGTGCGCCGGGGTGCGGAGCCGACGGTACCAGCGCGGGGTCAGGCGGTCCCCGGCCGGACGCCCGGTCGCCGCTGGCTAGGCTTCGCACATGGTCGTGACACGGGCGTGGCGGAACGGGAGTGCGGCGGAGCGGGACTTCCCGGTGGACCGCGTCTCGGACCTGCTCGAGCGGGACGACGACACCTTCGTCTGGGTGGACCACACCGAGCCCGGGCCGGAGGACCTGCGACACGTCGAGGACGAGCTCGGGATCCACGCGCTCGCGCTCGAGGACGCCCTCGAGCCGGGGCAGCGCCCGAAGCTCGACCGGTACCGGCAGAGCCTGTTCCTCGTGGTCTACGACGTCGACGGCATCGACGACGACGGCGAGCTCGTGACGCACGAGGTGAAGGCGTTCGTCAGCCGGCGCGCCCTCGTCACGATGCACGGACCGGACGTCGACATGGCCGCGGTCGAACGACGGCTCGACGCCAACGCCGACGTGTGCGACCACGGGGTGCCCTGGCTCGTGTGGGGGCTCCTCGACGCGGTCGTCGACCACGCCACGGTCACCGTCGAGGACATCGAGGCGCGGATCGAGGCGCTCGAGGACGACCTGTTCGAGCACGGCAACCCCCGCGAGCAGCAGATCCAGCGGCGGTCGTTCCGGCTCCGGAAGGCGCTCGGCGTCCTCCGGCGCCAGGTCGTCCCGACCCGGGACAGCGTCGCGTCCTTCCTGCACGGCGACGCCGAGTCGATCCAGGACGGCATCCGCCCGTACTTCCGGGACGTCGAGGACCACCTGGTCTCCGTCGCGGACTCCGTCGACCAACTGCGTGACGCCGTGTCGAGCGTCCTCGACACGAACCTCAACCTGGCGTCGAACCGGCAGAACACCGTGATGAAGAAGGTGACGAGCTGGGCGGCGATCATCGCGATCCCGACGGCGATCACGGGCTTCTTCGGGCAGAACGTGACGTTCCCGGGCGAGGGGCACTGGAGCGGGCTCGCCGCGTCCGTCTCGCTGATCCTGGCGACGTCGCTCGTGCTCTACCGGGTGTTCAAGACGAAGGACTGGCTGTAGCCCGGGTCAGATCTGCAGCGCGAGCACCCCGGCGACGACGGTGAGCGGTGCGACCACGCAGCCGAGCGCCATGTAGCGCCCCCACGACAGGTGCACGCCCTCGGACGCGAGCCGCGCGTGCCAGAGCAGCGTCGCGAGCGACGCCCACGGCGTGATGAGGCAGCCGGCGTTCACGCCGACGAGCAGCGCCGCGTAGCGCAGGGCCTCGTGCCCCGCTGCCGGCTCGAGCACCAGGTACGCCGGCAGGTTGTCGATGGCGTTCGCCGCGACCGCACCGGCGCCGCCGAGCAGCAGGAGCGAGCCCGTCCCGGTGCCGCCGGACAGCGCGTGCACGACCGGGTCGGTCAGGCCCGTGGTGTGCAGCGTCTCCACGACGACGAACAGCCCCGCCGCGAACAGCAGCGTCGACCACGGCACACGGGACGGCCGGAGCTCGGACGGCGCACGGAAGGCCGCGACGACGACGAGCAGCACCGCCGCCGCGAGCGCCGCGATCCACACCGTGACGCCGGCGGTGAGCGCGACGACGAGGGCGACGAGCACGACGGACGCGGCCCAGAAGAACACCGGGTCCCGCGGGCGCCGGACCTCGACCGGGGTGTACCGGCCGAAGAGCTTGCCGCGGAACACGACGAGGAGCACGGCGCACGGCACGACGACCCCGGCGAGCGCCGCCCACACCATGAGCCCGGCGAACGGGATCGGTCCGTCGAGCCCGATCTTGTCGACCGCGAGCAGGTTCGTCAGGTTGGACACCGGCAGCAGCATCGACGCGGTGTTCGCGAGCCAGACGGTCGTCAGGGCGAACGGCATCGGGGGCAGGCCGACCCGGCGGGCGAGCGCGATCACGATGGGCGTCAGGAGCACCGCGGTGGTGTCGATCGACAGGAACACGGTGCAGACGACCGCGAGCACGACCACGGACACCCACAGGCCGATCGTGCGGCCACCGCCGACGCGCGCGGCGAGGTCGGCGAGCCGGTCGAAGACGCCCGCGTCGGCCGCGAGCTCGGACACGACGGTCAGCCCGAGCACGAACGCGAGCACCGGGACGACACGCTCGGCGAGGGTTGCGAGGTCGGGCAGGGGCAGGAGGCCGAGGACGACGCACACGGCGCCGACCACGAGCAGCACTCCCCCGATGATGGCCTGACGCACGGTGACTCCTCGACGCTCGGGCCGGGCAGGGCGACCGGCGGCGCTCCAATGTAGCGGCCGGTAGCGTGGCGGGGACGACCAGAGGAGGAACCGGTGCGGAAGTTCATGTTCAGCGGTGCGGTGTGGAGTTCGATCATCAGCGGCTACAGCGTGGTGCAGACGACGCGGCAGGGGCCGCGGGACTGGCGCCTCGCGCTCACGTGGATCGCGTGGCTCGCGACGACGATCGTCGCGCTCGGCACGGTCGTCGAGGACGACCGCGCGGTGAAGGCGCGTCAGCGCTAGGTCGCCAGCGCGACCACCCATCGGACGGGAGGCACGGTGTCGGCTGGCACCCCTCCCTCGCAGGCTCGGTCGGCGCGCCCCGCGTGACGCTGGCGCGTCACCGCTGAGCGGGGCGCGCCCATCCGTCGTGTGGTCGCGTCCCTCAGCGCGCGGGCGGGACGTCCTCCGGGCGGATGCCGGACGTCTGGATCGGTCCGGTGAAGAGCGCGGAGCGCTCGTCGCCCTCGCGGAAGAGCGAGGCGTCCTGCTCCTCGGTGCGCGGTCGGGCCTTGCCGACCGCCTCCCGGCCCTGCGTGACCTGCACGCGCTGCCGCGGGAGCGCGTCCGGGTGCTCGCGCTGCACCCACTCGACCATCTCCTCGCGCACGTAGCAGCGCAGGTCGAACAGGCCGCCGGCGTCCCGGGCACTGACGAGGATGCGCACGCGCACCAGGCCGCCGACCGCCTCGGTGACCTGCAGTACCTTGGTACGGCCGTCCCAGATCGTCGACGTGCCGAGGATCCGGTCGAGCTCGGTGCGCATCTCGGTCGGGCTGATCCGCCAGTCGAGGTCGAACTCGACGGCGCCGAGGAGTTCGCTGCCCGTACGGGTCCAGTTCTCGAAGGGCGTGCTCGTGAAGTACGTCGACGGCAGCACGAACCGGCGGTCGTCCCAGAGGTGCACGACGACGTAGGTGAGGGTGATCTCCTCGATGCGCCCCCACTGCTGCTCGACGACCACGACGTCGTCCACCCGGATCGACCCGGAGAACGCGAGCTGCATCCCGGCGAACACGTTGCCCAGGGTCGACTGCGCCGCGAGGCCCGCGACGACCGAGATGAGCCCCGCCGAGGCGAGCACGCTCGCACCGGCGGCCTCGACCCCGGGGAACGTCAGCAGGATGGCGCCGACCGCGATGATCACGAGGACCGCGACCGTGAGCCGTCGGATGATGAGGACCTGCGTGCGGATCCGCCGCGCAACCCGGTTGTCCGGGACGTCGACGCGGTAGCGGTGCAGGCCGAGGTCCTCGAGGAAGATCGCGATCTCGCAGGCGAGCCAGCAGCCCACCGCGATGGTGACGATGAGGAACGCGTGCGAGACCTCGTCGCGCCACGGGTACGCCTCGGTGTTCCGCGGCACGCTGGCCGCGAAGGCCGCCCAGGTCAGGGCGACGAGGAGCATCGAGCGGAACGGGTGCTTCGTGCGTCGGGAGAGCACGGCGGCCCAGCGTTCCCGTCGGGCGATCGTCCGGAGCACGAGGTGCAGGACGAGCGCGGCGGCGGCCGTCACGAGCAGGGCGATCCCGATCGCGACGAGGAGTCGGAGGAGGGTGTCCATCGGTCCATGCTGTCCGGTCCCCCACCGGTCGTGTTCAGCATCGCCCGGACCTGTGGTGTCGTTCAGGTCGGCACTCCGTTCCACCCCGGCGCGGACACGCATGTAGGTTGGCGCGCATGACAGCGCAGAACGACACGGGTGTGTCCCGCACGCCCGCGAACGACTTCTCGCACGAGCAGGAGGGCTACCAGCACGGTCTGAAGCCCCGGCAACTGCAGATGATCGCGATCGGCGGGGCCATCGGCACCGGACTCTTCCTCGGCGCGGGCGGCCGCCTGAACACGGCGGGACCGGCCCTGGCGGTCACGTACCTGGTCGCGGGCATCTTCGCCTTCTTCATCCTCCGGGCCCTCGGCGAGCTCGTGCTGCACCGCCCGTCCTCCGGGTCCTTCATCTCGTACGCCCGCGAGTTCTACGGCGAGAAGTTCGCGTACGCCGCCGGGTGGATGTACTTCCTGAACTGGGCGATGACGTCGATCGTGGACACCACCGCGGTCGCGCTGTACCTCCACTACTGGAGCGCGTTCACCGCGGCGCCGCAGTGGCTCCTCGCACTCATCGCCCTGGTCGTCGTGCTCGCCGCCAACATGGTCGCGGTCAAGGTGTTCGGCGAGCTCGAGTTCTGGTTCGCGCTCATCAAGGTCGCCGCGCTCGTGGCGTTCCTCGTCATCGCGCTCGTCTGGCTCGTCTTCGCGTTCCCGGTGGAGACCGGCGGCGAGGCCGTCCGCACGGGCTTCTCGATCTGGCAGGACAACGGCGGGCTCATCCCGAACGGCGTGCTGCCCGCGGTGCTCGTCGTCCAGGGCGTCGTGTTCGCCTACGCGGCCATCGAGCTCGTCGGCACCGCGTCCGGCGAGACCCAGGACACCGAGAAGGTCATCCCCCGCGCGATCAACTCCGTCGTCTTCCGCATCGCGGTCTTCTACGTGGGTTCCATCGTGCTCCTCTCGCTCCTGCTGCCGTACACCGCGTACGACAAGGACCAGAGCCCGTTCGTGACGTTCTTCTCGTCGCTCGGGAACCCGCAGGTGGGCGCGATCGCGGGCTCGATCATGAACTTCGTCGTGCTCACCGCCGCGCTGTCGTCGTTGAACGCCGGCCTGTACTCCACCGGCCGCGCGCTGCACTCGATGGGCATGAACGGCTCGGCGCCGAAGTGGACCACGAAGATGTCGAAGGGCGGCGTGCCCTACGCCGGCATCCTGCTCACCGCGGCCTTCACCGTCGCGGGCGTCGCGCTCAACTACTTCGTCCCGGCGCAGGCGTTCGAGATCGCGCTGAACGTGGCGAGCCTCGGGATCATCACGGCGTGGGGCACGATCATCCTCTGCCAGATGCGCCTGCGGCAGTGGGCGAAACAAGGCCTCGCGAAGGAGCCGACGTTCCGGCTGCCCGGCGCTCCGGTGACGTCCTGGCTGACCCTGGCGTTCCTGGCGTCGGTCGTCGTGCTCATGGCGATCGACTACCCGGTCGGGACGTACACGATCGCGTCGCTCGTCGTCATCATCCCGCTGCTCGTCGTCGGGTGGTTCCTGCAGCGTGACCGGATCCTGCGCATCGCAGCACTCCGCGAGGGCGTGACCGGGCCGTACCCGATCGGCGTCCGCGACCCGGCGAACCAGGTCCGTCGCGGCAAGGACGGTGGCACCGGGGGCGAATGATCCCGCACGGACGGTCCGCGCATCCCCACGACATCCGGAATGCGCGGGCGGTTCGTCCCGGAACCTTCCACGGGTCCGGCACGCGTCGGTACGATCGGCGTGTGCCGGACCCTTCTGTCTCCCCCGCCCCGACGTTCGACCTGCAGCTGACCTGGCGTGGGACCGTCGGTCGGATCCGGGTGTACGACGAGCTCGTGCAGGCCGAGACGAGCTTCGAGCGGGACGCCCTGACGCAGGTCCCGATGGACGAGGTGCGGGGCTGGCGCATCGAGCCGTGCGACTTCGACGCGGTGTGCGTGGAGTTCGTCACCGCGTCGGACACCTACCGGGTGCTGCTCGACACGTCCGACGAGCGGATCGCGGCGCTCGTGCTCGGTCGGGCGCTGGGCGACCCGCTGCCGTCCGAGTCCTGAGGCGCGGCGCTGCGGCGCGGCGCGGCGTCCGGACGTGGTCCCGACGCTGCGGCGCGGGTCAGGCCAGCAGCAGGACGCCGGCGACGACCGCGGCGAGGGCGATCGCGAACGCGATGAGCAGCAGCACGAGGTGCACCGAGTAGAAGGTCGTCGGCTTGCCGGCGGCGTCCCGCGCCCGGGCGTCCTTCGCCACGCGCTGGAAGAACCGGGGCCACGTGACGACGTTGAAGACGGCGGCGACGAAGAGCACGATGGCGGCGAAGACGGTCACGCGACGAGTCTAGACACCGCACCCATCGGCCGCTGCGCTCGGGAACCGCCGGTGCCGCGGGACCCGGGGGTGCTCGGCCGCCCCCAACGCGGCCGAGTCCGCCCCGGCGCACCACACGACGTGTAGCACGTGCTACAGACCCTACACGGCTGGTCCACAGGAGGTCGAGCCGTGCTCGGGAACGTGATCGTTCCGATGCAGAACGACGTCAGGCCGTGCCCGCCGCATCGTCGAGCGCCGACTCCGCGGCGGCCAGGACGGCACGGTCGTCGGGGTCGAGCGGACGGCGGGCTCGTCGCGCGCCGTCGTTGATCTCGACGATCAGGCGGCTCACCCGGGTGGCGGCGTCAGTGGACTCGGGGTAGGCGTTGTCCGTGCCGATGCGCTCGTGCAGCGGCTCCAGCGCGGCCAGGGCGGCGTCGAGACGCCGGCTCGTCCGACGACGCGCGACCTGGTGGCCGATGACGAGCAGGAGCATCCCGGACGCCGTGCACAGCACCGCGCCGGGGGTCGTGACGTCGTACGGCAGGGACAGGGCGTGGGTGACGTCGAGCCGACCGGCGACGTGCGCGAGGTCCATGACGACCACCACGACCATGCGGACGACACCGAGCACCCCGCCGAGGACGATGAACCACAGGCCGAGGCGGTCGGCGGCGGTGCGGGCCTCGCGCAGGTGGAGCACGCAGATGACCGCAGTCGCGGCCAACGCCGTGCCGAGGTACGCGGTCTGCGCGATCGAGTACACGGCGGCGGCCGGCTGGTCCCCGGCGACGAGCATGAACGTCGTGGTCGTGGCGGGACGATCGAGCGCGACGAACGCCCCGACGACCACCACGACGACGACCACGCATGCGATGACGATCGTGGTCCGCAGCCACGGACGTGCGGCGCCGACCGCCTTCGCGACGCCCCAGAGCAGCGTGCTCGTCCCGGCGACCATCAGGCAGTCGCTCAGCACCGTGACGACGTTCTGCCCGCCCAGCAGGGGGTCGAGCCAGCGGTACAGCGGGTCGACGTTCGTGACGACCGTCGCCGCGAACAGCAGGAACGTCACCGCGAGGGTGCGGTCCTGTCCGCGCTGCAGTCGGAGGAGGACGACGCTCCCGACGACCAGCACGAGCGCCTGGGCGACGGCGAGGATCACCCGAAGACCCCGCGGAAGGCACTCGGCCGGCCGCGGTGCCGTCGGATGAGACCCGCGAGCTGGTCGGCGAAGAGCTCGGCCTGGTGCTCGTAGTCATTCGTGAACATGCCGCGCGCGAGGGCGCGTTCGACCTTGTACTCCGGCACGTCGGGGATGACGTCGCGGACGTAGGCGGACTGCGGCGCGTGCTCCTGGTGGCGGTGCAGCACGTGTCCGAGCTCGTGGCCGATGACGAACGCCCGGAAGGTCTCGGACGCGGTGGGCGAGATCATCACGAGGTGCTGGTGCTCGAGCGTCGCGACGAAGCCACAGACGGGCTCCTCGCTGAGGAACGACTCCTCGCGCACGACGATCGGCTTGCCGACGTGGTCCGCGGCTGCGGCGACGGCCTGGTCGATGTCCGACCAGCCCTCGCGCTCCCCCCTCGTCCAGAACGCCCGTACCGAGGCGGAGACGTCGCCGTGGCCGGTCGGCCCGGTCATGCGACACTCCCCCGCGCCGACTCCTCCTCGAGCACCCGTGCGATGCGCCGCAGGGCGTCGGGCGAGAGCTCCCCGGGGAACGTCCGCGCCGCGAAGCCACTGACCCGAGCCGAGCGGAGTGCCCGCACGAGCTCGATCTGGGCACCGATCCGCTCCGGGACCGCACTGTCCTCGAGCAGGAAGCGCTCGTCCACCTCGAAGAAGCCGGCGAGCACGCGGAGCAGGTCCGTGTCGCGGTTGCGCCGGCCGTCCCCGGAGATCATGTACGTCCACTTCGCGCGGGAGAGCGAACCGCCCTGCGCCGCGACGTAGTCCTCGACCGCGGAGAACGGCACCGGGGCGCCACGCTGCGACTCCTCGAAGTCGAGCAGCAGGTTGAGCCGGCGCGCGAGCTCGGCCGCGTCGAGCGCGCCACCCTTGGGATCGGTGGTCGTCATGTCGATCGGACTCCTCCCCAGTCGCCAGCGGTGCACGCCATGGTAGCGCGGTCCCGCCGTAGCCTGTCGGGATGTCCCGCGTCCTGCCCTCGACCGTCGCTGGCACCGTCGAGCACGAACGGACGGTCAACCGCTCCCGGTTCATCGCGACGGTCGAGCCGGTGGTGGACGTCCCCGACGCCGAGCGGGTGGTCGCCGAGGTCCGACGCCGGTACTGGGACGCGCGGCACCACTGCACGGCGATGGTCACGGGCGTCCTCGGGGACCAGGCGCGGTCCTCCGACGACGGCGAACCGTCCGGCACCGCCGGCGTCCCGATGCTCGAGGTCCTCCGGCGCCGCGACCTGACCGACCTGGTCGTCGTCGTGACGCGGTACTTCGGCGGCGTCAAGCTCGGCGCCGGTGGGCTCGTCCGGGCGTACTCGTCGGCCGTCTCCGAGGCGCTCGACCAGGCAGCACTGGTCCGACGAGCCGAGCGCACCCGGGCCACCGTGGCCGTGCCGCACGCCGAGGCCGGCCGGATCGACAACCTGCTGCGCGACTGGGCCGGACACCACGACGCCACGTTCGACACCCCCGAGTACGGCGCCACGGCCACGTTCTCGCTCTGGGTGCCGGAGGACGCCCTCGACGCCCTGCGCGCCGACCTCGCTGCCGCCTCGGCCGGGACGCTCGTCCCCGAGTCGGGTCCGACCCGCGTGGTCGACCTGCCCGACACGACCTCCGGGGCCTGACAGCACCCGACGGCCGACCGATCGCGCCCGGCGCGGACGAACTGCGGACGGCCACAGATCCGTCCCGCTGGATCTCGTCGAGATCCACACCCCGCGCGTGTCGCGTCGCTCGCCCCCGAGAACATCGCCGGACAACGAAACAGGCCCGGTCGGGATGATCCGACCGGGCCTGCTGTGTGGTGCGCCCCCTCGGACTTGAACCGAGAACCCACTGTTCCAGAGGCACGTTCCCACCAATCTCTCCCCAATGCTCTCTGGTCCTGGTCAGCCCGCGAGTCGGCTGGCACCGCTACCCCCGCAATCTCCACGAGTTTCTGCCCATTTCGGCCTCTTTCCGCTGGGTAAGCGCTGGCGCCGATCACGCCGCGAACGTCCGGGCTGCTCGAGCGCGCACGCCGGCTTCCGTCGACCGGATCACGCGGTGCGCGACCACCGGGAACGCCTCGAGCACGTCCTGCCGGCGCACCAGCTGCAGAAGGACCTGCCGGTACCGCACCCACGACAGGCCGAGCTCGGCCCGGACAGCCGCCTCCTTGCCGCGGTCGTTCCGCGGGTGCTGCTCCTCGAAGGCCAGGATCGTGCGCTCGTCGTCGTTCATCGCGTCCAGCGTCTCTCCGCCCACCGACACCCGCACCGGGGCTGTACGGGGCGCACAGCGTCCGGCAGCATGAGCGGCATGGGGACACGCATCACCACCGCCGCGGCCGTCGCGCTCGCGCTCGTCGCGCTCACCGGGTGCACGCAGCAGCCGACGTCAGCATCGCAGGGCGCCGTGAAGGCCGCGTGCGAGAAGAAGGTCGGACCGTCCGTCGTCGCCTGGTGGCGCGACCAGTACGACGAGACCCCGTGGAAGGTCATCGACACGCACAGCCTCGGCATCGAGAAGGGCTCCGAGAGCACCGCCGACGCGACGGTCTTCTACGTCTCCGGTGAGTCCTCGGTGCAGCGCGAGGAGACCGGGAACATGGCCGAGGCGGTGCGCTGGTCCTGCTTCGCGCAGTACACCGCCGACGACCCGCAGACCGTGTCCGCGTCGATCCGGGAGATCCGCCCTCGCTGATGTCGGCGGCCGCGGTCACGATGACCGCGTGACCGAACACCGGTGGGCCCCACCCGAGCACCAGGACGTCCCCATCTACGCCGCCGACAGCCTGCCTCTCGACGCGATCGGCAGCCCGGAGCCCGTCGACCCGCCGCAGCCCGTCACCGTGCACGATCTCCGGTTCGACCAGATCGGCGTGCTCCCCGAGGTGAAGGCGTTCGCCGTTGCCCGGTCCGACGTCGCCGTGTTCGTCGAGATCGCCTGGCAGGGACGACTACAGCGCGCCTGGGTGCCGCGGGACACGGTCACCACCCGCACGCTCAAGCCGCGACGCTGATGGCCGTCCGACGCCGCGACCGGTGGCGGCTCGTCGACGCGTACTCGCTCCCCGAGGCAGCACGAGGCGGCCCAGAGGTCGACCTCCCCGCGCCGGACCCGGTGCTCGCCTGGGTGCAGTTCCCCGACCGCGTCCTCGAGCTCGAGGGCCGCGTGATCGCATACACCGACCGCGCCGTGCTCGTCGAGTGGGGCCGTGGCCAGGGCGCCGACTGCGCGTGGGTGTGGCGGGACGCCGTTCGTCCGATCACACGACCGTAACCTGCCGCACTGGCGTGTCGGCGCGCAGGAGCTCTCAAGCCCGCAGGATGTGCTCCATGCACGAGACTCACTACCCTCACGAACCCTCGAAGCGCACGGTCGTCATCCTCGAGCGCGACACCGGCGACGAACACGTCACGATCGACACCAGGCCGCTCGAATCGATCGAGGTCGAAGGGCAACGGTGGACCCTCGTCCGCCCAACGCGGCTCGTCAACGGCACTTGGCTGCCCGCGCGCTACCGTCCAACCACCGAGCGCTGAACGACGAAAAGCGCCCCGCACCCTCGAAGGAGGGGCGGGGCGCATCCTGAGCGTCGCTTAGGATCAGCACATCATGGGGAACGGATTCGTGGACTGGTTCAGCCGGTCGTACAAGGGCA
Source organism: Curtobacterium sp. Csp1 (assembly GCF_013347185.1). Taxonomy (NCBI): domain Bacteria; kingdom Bacillati; phylum Actinomycetota; class Actinomycetes; order Micrococcales; family Microbacteriaceae; genus Curtobacterium; species Curtobacterium sp. Csp1. The sequence goes on along the minus strand of NZ_CP054594.1, from coordinate 3,055,326 downwards.
TCATCATCGGGCTGCTGGCGGTGTTCGCGGTCACCATGGTCGTGCTCGCCATGCAGCACGTGAAGGCCTCCAACGCAGCAGAGGGTGCGACACCGCGACCCATCCCCACGTTCACCAGCCCGGCCGACGCCCGACCGCTCGTGCACTTCCTCGGCGACTCCTACACCTTCGGCTACGGCGCCAACTCCGCCCGCACCGCCCTGCCCCGGGAGATCGCGCAGAAGCTCGACTGGCGCGCCGACGTCGACGGCGTCGGCGACACCGGCTACGTCACCACCAGCTCGAAGGGCGGAGACACCTTCGTCGACCGGGCGAGCAAGATCCCCGCCGACGCGAAGTACGTCGTCGTCATGGGCGGCGTTAACGACTCCAAGAACTACGACGCCAACCCCGCCGCGTTCACCGCCGCCGTCGACACCACGTTCGACAAGATCCGATCCGCCGCCCCGGAAGCGAAGCTCATCGTCGTCGGCCCCTTCTGGCCCTACGACCCCAGCGCGCCCGGCGTCGTCGCGATGGACAGCATCGTAAAGCAGGCCGCATCGAGCCACGACGCGACGTTCATCGACGCGCTCAAGGCCGGCTGGATGAAGGACCCTTCCGTCGCGGACAACATGCTCCCCGACAACCTGCACCCGAACCAGAAGGGCTACGACGCTCTCGCTGGCTTCGTGAGCGCGGCGATCGCCGAAGCCGTCCCGAGCGCCTGACGAACGACGAAAGAGGCCCCCGCCGCTCCACAGAGGAGCAGCGGGGGCCTTCGTCGTCACGGGGTGATGAACTCCACGAGCGCGGTCGCGATTTCCGCGTGGCCGCGGTTCGACGGGTGGACCGAGTCCGCGTACCAGCCCGCCGGCGCACCGTTCACCTTTGGGAGGACCGTGGTCAGGTCGAGCACGTCGATCGTGCTGTCGTTCGACGCGATCGACTTCATCGCCGCGACGTAGTTCGCCCACGCCTCGACGAGCGTGTTGTTCCGTTCCGGGCCGGCGACGAGCACGATGCTCGGTGCCGCCGTGCACGCCGCCTTCACGTTCGAGATCAGCGTCGACAGGTTCGACTGGTACGTCGCTGCCGAGACCTTCGTCGCGTCGTTCTCGCCGAGCTCGACGACGACGAGCGACGGCTGCACGTTCGTCACGTGAGCCAGCCAGTCCGTCGCGGTGCCGCCCGAGGGCGTCGAGATGAAGTTGGCGGCCGTCCACCCGAAGTGCCCAGACTCCCAGACGCGGATCCCGCGGGTCTCGTCACCGTTGTAGACGTAGAGGCCCTCGATGATGACGTAGCCGGAGTTCAGGGCGATCGTGATGGTGTCGGTCACGCCAGAGAGGCCGGCGATCGTAGTCGTCTGACCATCGGCGTGCGCACCGCTCGTGTTGACCGTCGTCGTCGCACCACCGTTCACCGAGTACGTGAACGAACCCGTTCCGGTGTCCCGGAGCCAGGCGATGCGCACGGACGTCGCCGACACCGTGAACGTGATCGGGGTCCCAGCGGCGAGCTGCACGCCGCGCTTGCCGAATCCAAAACGGAAGTCGGACGTGTAGGACCCCGAGGGATCCTTCGGGTACGACGCGATGATCGGGTTTGCCGTCAGGTAGTTCGAGCCGCCTGCGACGCCGCCTGTCGGGTGGAACGCTCGGATGCGGTCGCGGAACGCGTTCACGAAGCGGAACGCGCGCGCCGTCGCGCCCTCACCCTCGGTGTAGCTGTCGCCGATGATCACGATGTCGCACGGTGTCTGGTGTCGGGCACCGAGCTTGCTGAGGAAGGTGCTGATCGCGGACGTCTTCGCCTTCGCGTACCGCTGCCGGTACACGCTCGTCCCCGAGACGGGCGACCCGCCCAGTCCGGCGTAGCGCTTGTCCAGCTCCGCACGTGAAGCGCTCGAGGCGTTGCCGACGTACCCCGCGACCGCCGCATCGCCGACAGCCGCCGATCCGGCCGCGTCCGACGCGGACTTCGCTGCCGCGGTAGCGGAGGTAGCCGCTGCTGACGCTGACGACGACGCCGCGGTAGCAGAGGTCGCCGCTCGGCCGGCGATCGCGTTCGTGTCGCCCCACAGCGTGTTGAAGTCGCGGACGCCATCGCCGGACAGCCAGTCGTTGTGCGTCGCGTCGATGACGTGCAACGGCTCCCCGGGCCCGTAGACCCGGTTCTCCCCCTGGAACCACTCCAGGGACCCGCGCCGGACCCGGATCTCCGAGTACGTGGTGGCCATGCTTCCTGCTCTCAGTCGTGCGCCGCAGCGCGGGAGTCGTGACGCCGCTCGATCGGCGGCGTCGGGGTCGGGGTGTGTCGGCGCTCGCGGACGACGGTGAAGAACACCAGCACCCAGACGACAGCGACGAACGTGTACACGGCGAACGCGAGCGCACCCAGGCCGTCACCGGACGTCTGCGGGCCGCCGGACGCGATCGTCGCGACGATGCGCCGCACCAGCACCAGCGCGAACACGGGCACCGAGCCGACGAACAGGCCGAAGAACACCGTCCCGAGGACCGACCGGTACCAGGGCGAGCCCAGCCCGTACAGCAGCGCCGTCAGCAGCGCGAACACGCCCGCCACCGTCGCCGGGGCCGTCGCCCACGTGTTCAGCCAGACGTCCATCAGTGTTCCCCTCGGATGATCGCGCGCATCTTCTGCGCGAAGTGGTTCTCTTCCCTCGACTGCCGCAACTGCGCGAGCGGCCCCGTGCGGATCGTGTCGAGGAGCATGTCGAGTCGGTGCGACGCGGACCGTGCCTCGTCCCGGGCGCGGCGTGCTTCCTCGCGGCCAGCGGTCTGCTCGTTCATGGCGTCACCTCAGCGGCTTGCTCGATGGAGCCCAGCAGGTGGTTGGAGAGCTGCGCGTACTCGACGCCGAGCTCACGGACCCCGGTCTCGGCCTTGTCGGCGCGCTTCGACTGCTCGTCGTGCGCCTCCTGCCAGAAGTCCCGGGACTCCTTCATCTCGGCGTACCGGGCGTCCTTCTCGCGCAGGACCGCGGCGTGGTACTTCTCGAGGTCCTCGATGCGGCCCCGGTGGTCGCCGATCGTCAGGATCCGCCTGGTGGCGAACAGCACCACGATCAGCGCTAGCCCGGAGCCTTGGATTATGTCCGACACCGACAAGGTGCCGGACACCCAGTCCCAGAAGCCGGCGGGCGCCGAGTCGGGGGTGGACACGGTCGATGCGAGAAGCCACTGCATGAGGCCCACCCCCGGGATGATCGTCACGGCCTACTGAGCCGTGGTGGTGTCGTCGTCCTGCTCGAGCCGGTAGTCGACGGTCGACGGTTCGACCGCCGCTGGCTGCAGGTCCGACGTCTTCGCCGCGGTCCGCTCCACCACCACCGCCTTCGGCTCCGAACCGAGCCCGATGTGCGTCAACCACCCGTTCACCGCCGGGATCGCCATCACCCGCGACAGGGCACCGGCGACCGCGGTGATCACACCGGCCGCGGACAGCAGCCACAGGTACACGGTCCCGTCGACCGGCAGCCCGAGTGCGCCGATGATCGTCGGGAGGACCGCGGCGAACGTGATGAACGCCGGGATCCCGACCTGCACGATCGTCCGCAGCACCCGCTGCGTCGCGTACCAGATGTCCTGCGTCTCGAGGCCGGTCGCCTCGTGCTTGCCGTCGGCCATCAGAACTTCCCGTCGTAGTAGGGGTCGACGGTGCCGCCGGCCTTCTTGATCGCCCGCAGGCGGGTCTGGAGCTCGTCGACGCCGATGTTCAGCCCGAGGTCCGTGAGCCGCTTCCGGATCACGGCGTCCTTGTTCTGCCCGGGCGCGAGGATCCCCATCGAGCGGCCGAAGCGGTACGCGTCCGCCTCTCCGTCGGTGTGGTAGGCGGCGCGCAGGCCGTCCAGGACGGCGATGTCGCCGCCGAGCGGGGCCTTGCCGGCCACGGTGACCATCTGCATGGTGTCTTCTCCGATCTCGAGATACGGGTCCGGCGGCGGTGCCGCCGGCGGTGCAGGAGTCGTCGGCTTCGCCCTGTTCGGGCCGGCGGCGACGAACGCGCGAGCGTCCGGGTAGGGCGGCACCTGCTCCGGCCGGGTCGCCATCTCGTGGTGCCACGGCTCGCCGAAGTTCACGCCCGTCCAGGTGCCGCCGCGGCGTTCGATCTGCGTGTGCAGCCACGCAAACTCGATCGACGAGAGCGCCCGGTTCGACCCGTCGGCGCGGGTGACGCCGATGTCGATCGCGTTGCCATGCTTCTCCTCGTCGTGCCGGGACGTGAAGGGCGGAGCGACGACGACACCGAGCGCCGCCCGGTTGTTCCAGAGGTACGTCTGCCGTGGCCGGGACCGCATGCCCTCGTTGACCGACAGCCGGTCGAAGGACTGCTGGTCGGCCTTCATCTGGTCGAAGTCGACCTTCACGGACAGGAACTGCAGCGCCATCCGCTCGGACGACACGAACTGCTCTACGCCGCGGAGGTCGTCGTAGGACGACAGGCCGACGCTGAATCTGGCGACCATGGGTCTCCCTTCATGACGAACGCCGCCCCAAGTAGGACGGCGTGGTGGAGCTCGTACCGGTCAGTACTCCGCGGAGACGAGGAGCCCGGTGCTGTAGATCGCGCCGGGGGCTGAGGTCGAGTTCGCGCGGATCTGCAGCGCGACAGTGAGTGGCTGCCCTGTCCCGACCACAGGCACGTTCCACGCCGCACCGGGTGTGAAGGGGATGTACGCAGCAGCCTGCTGCGAGTGGAACGCGACCGGGCCCGGCTGGGCTGCGCCTCCGACGGTCAGGGTGAGGCTGCCCGCGAAGGCGCCATCCGACGCGTTCTTCCCCATCGACGTGACACCCGAGCACCGCAGCGTCGCCGTGCGGCCGTTGGGGATCGTGACGGTCGTCGACGCCAACACCGTCGTCTCGTTCGGGCCGAGGCCGACGATGCCGCGGCTCGCGTACTTCGTGTCGCGCACTTGAGGGAACAGGACAGCCCAGGAACCGGACGTGAACCGGTACTCGTTTCCGTCGGTGGTGTCGCCCCAGATGAGGCCCTCCCACGTGCCGTTCTCCTCAGTGACGGCCGCGTTTCGCTGCGCGGTGGAGCCGACCTTCCGGTTGCCGACCGTCGCGGCGTACGCGGCAATCTCGGTGAGGTCGGCGCCGTCGTCGGATCCGCCAGCCGCCGAGTAGATGCCGTTGCCCTTGGGGCCGTGGTCGTCCGCTGCCATGCGGGTTCCTTCCGTCGGTACCCGCTCGTCGCGGGGTCAGTAGGTGGAGGTGATGCGCAGCGCCCCGGACTGGGCGTCCGCGGCGAGAGCGGCGAACTTGTTGAACCCGCCGTGCGCGAGGCCGATCCCCGCAGCGGAGCCATCGGAGAGCGTCTGCCCGAACTCGACGGGCAGCTCGAGCCACGTGCCGGACGTGACCGGGATCGGTCGGGCGTTCGCGATCGCAGGCGCGCCGCCGGGGATGACGTCATGAGGGTGCGTGCCGATGTTCGGCGCAGCCCCGAACTTCGACGCGAGGTTGACCCACATCTCGATGCGGGACACCGGAGCGCCCCGCAGGGTGTCCCGCACCTTGCTGCCGAAGAACCAGGCGCCGAGCGTCGAGTCCGACGCCCACGGCTGCCACCACCGACCGCCCGAGAACGAGCCCGCATCGATCGCGGTGAACGTGTCCACGTGCGTCGACGGGCCGGCGCTCGGCGGCGGCGCAGGCGGCTCCACCGGGAGCGGATTCGTGGACAGCACGCCGACTACGTGTGCGCCGTCGGACCACACCAGGCGGACCTTCTGCGACGCCGACAGGGTGTCGCCCTGGTTGTAGGTGGCTTGCACCTGGCCGGCGTCCGTGTCGACCGTGACGTAGTCCGACGCGGCCGACACGACCGTCCCGACCGGGGGCGGCATCAGCACGGGGCCCGTGTAGTAGAACTTCACCCCGCCATCCGGAGGCGTGACCGCGAGGAGCCACACCTGCTCGCCCACCGACGGCCGGTACTCGGACATCGTCTGCGCGCTCACCCGGCCGACCGCGTCGCCGTTCGACACGTCGCACTGCACCGTCGCGCCGTCGCGGCTGACGTACTTTGCCAGCCAGACCGTCACTCGGGAGCCGTCACCCATGCCGAACAGAGCCGCTGCGAGGTCCACTACTGCACCTCCAACGTCATCTGCTGCGTCGCCGACTCGGACCGGTCGAGGGTCTTCACCCGGCCGACGATCGTGTCCCTGCCCGCCTGACGCACCTCGAGGACGTCTCCGACCTGCCGCAGCGGGTTGAAGACCTCCTCGACGGGCACCTCCCTGGTCCGCAACGACGACACCCGCGGCAGCAGCTGCGCCGCGTACGCATTTGCCTGCTCCCGAGTCGTGATGAAGTCCGACGAGTAGTAGTAGGTCACCCGGCCGTACGGCGACGGCGACCCATCCGGATTCACCGCCCGCAGCGGGCCCTCCGTGATCTGCGCCGACCCGAGGATCTGCACGTCCGACCCGTCCGACGCCGACGAACGAACCGCGACCCGGTTGTAGACCTTCTCCGCCGACATCGAGTTCCCGACCGAAACGACCGTGCCATCCGACCCGTCCGTGAGGACGTCCGTGACGGCCGGCCAATCGAGGGGCCGCTGCCCGATCGACCCGTCAGGCCGCATGTACGGTTCCGCATCGATCAGCGCGAGCAGGTCGTACAGCGGGTCAAGGCGTTCCTCCTCGTACGCGAACGACCCGGGGATCGGCCCGTCGGGGAGCTCGCGGACGATCTGGAAGCCGGTGATGCGCTGCGCCTCCGTCAGCACCGACAGCTTCTGCGGCGGCGACGACGGGACGTCGAAGCGGTCCTTCTGCGTCTTCCGCATCCGGTCCATCAGCGTCAGCTCGACGGTCGACCCAACGGGGATCAGCCGCCCGCCGAACTCCTCGAGATGGTCCGCGGCGCTCGGGACCTCGTCGATGCGGTACCAGCCCATCTGCACCCTGCTCTGGAACGAGCCGGCCGTGACGAGCACCGCGATCGACAGCTCGGCGCCGAACGGGGCGAGCATGTCCGACGCGGCACGCGGTGTCAGGGACGCGGCGAAGGCCGACGTCCACACCACCGTGCACGACCCCGACCCCTGCACCTTCGCAATGCGATCGTCCGTGAACGACGGCCGGGTGATGTCGACGTTCGCCATCCGGCGACTGCCGGCGTAGTAGACATCCGCGATCCACTGCACGTCGAACGAGCCGGAGCCGAGGACGTCGCGCAGCTGCTCGGTGCTCTCACGCATCGGCAACCCCCGCCAGCGAGTAGTCCGAGTCCCGCTCGAGGCGGGTCGCGTACGCCGCCGCACGGGCCGCTCGGGTCGGGTAGGCGGCGTCGATGTCCTTGCGCCGCAGGACGGCCGTCACGAGCCCGGGAGCGGGCGGCCGGGCCTCCGTCGCCTCGAACGTGAACGTGATGTCCTCGCGGCCGATCTGGATGTTCACCGGCACCTCGTGCACCTCGTCGACGGACGCGTAGAACGTCCGCGGGAGACGCATCGGCGGCGGAGTCCGGATGCACACCACCCCGGCGCCGCGGCTGCCATACCGGCCGAACACGGCCTGCAAGCGGTCAGCGTCCGCCAGCGACCGGGTGAGGAGCTCGAACGGGACCGCAGCGACACCGCGCCGCTGGCCGCCGATACGGGTCGCGAACTCCGCGCCCTGCACGTAGACGAGCTCGCCTGGCGTCGACCGGGCGACGTCCCCGGCGGTCTTCGACAGTCGCAGCGGCGACACTGCGACCGACGGATTCAGCGGTTGGTGGATCCACGTGTCCGCCACGTCGAGCGTCGTCGAGGTCTCCGTGAACCCCAGCGACGTGTCCGTCTCGTCGAACTGCTCGGCCCGGTACTGGATCGGCACCCCGAACGGTGCCTCCCAATCGACAAGGGTCGTGCCGCCGATCGCGGACTTCCGGATCCCGCCACGCACCAGCGTGGTCCGGCCGTCCGCGATTCGGTACACGTCGACCGCTGCCGTGCCCGGCTTCACGTCCGCGACGATGATCTGCACCGACGGGACCGGACGACCTTCCGGGAGCGGCGTCAGGGCGGGGGGATACACCGTCGCCGGGTTCCCCCCGTCCAGCGTGTCCGGGAAGACCGAAGCCGGGCCCCCACCGTCGACGATGTCGGCCATCTGGTCTTCCTTCCTGTCAGCGGACGCGAGTGCCGCGTCCGATGCGGTCCCCGAGGGCGTCCTGCGAGCGGCGGATCTTCACGTCCATCACCCCGAGCAGCGCGCCGCTCGAGTCGACGAGCGTCACCTGGTCCGGGAAGACCGGCGACGTGCCGCCAGTCGGCGCGGCCGAGGCCGTTCCAGAAGCCGACCCGGTGACCCCGAGCGCGACGTTCCGGAACAGGGACACGTCCGAGTCCGAGATGCCAGCGTTGAACTGCTCCATCAGCGCCTGACCCGACGTCCGCAGGCCGGTCCAGCCAGCCCCGGAGAACGGGCCCTCCTTCGCAGGCGAGTGCGGCAGGAAGGCCTTCACCTTCTCCACCACGGACCCGATCGCGTCACCGACCGCGCCGATCATCGACTTGATGCCGTCGATCAGCCGGCCGATGATCGCCTTCCCCGCGGAGAACAGGCTCGAGCCGATGCCGATCACCGCGTCGACGATGCCGCCGAAGATCGCGCCGACCCCGGAGATCGCCGACCTGAAGAAGTCGAAGACCCCGGAGAACACCTGCTTGATGCCGTTCCACGCCATCTTCCAGTTGCCGGTGAACACCCCGACGACGAACGTGATCAGGCCCGTGAGGACACCGATCAGCGCCGTGATGACCGGCATCAGCGCGGAGATGATCACCTGCACCAGCTGCAGCACCGGGCCGAGGACCGCGGAGAACAGCGAGATCAGCGGCGGGAGGATCGCGCCGATCAGCTGCAGCAGCGGCGTCAGCAGCGGCAGGAACGCCGCCACCAGGCCGAGCACCGCCGTGATCAGCGGCATGATCACCGGGACGAGCTGCGCGATGAACCCGATCAGCTGCGTGATGATCGGCAGGAGCGCCGTCAGCACCTGACCGAGCACCTGCCCGAACGTCGTCGCGATCTGGATGACGATCGGGATCAGCTGCTGGATGATCGGCAGGAGCGCCGAGATCACCGTGGTGAGGATCGGCCCGAGGGCCTGCACCACCGCGGTGATGATCGGCAGGACGATTGCGAACGCGGCGCCGAGCGCGTCACCGATCGTCGCCGCGAGCTGCGTCAGGATCGGCGTCAGCGCGGTGATGACCGGCGTCAGCGACGCGATGACCGTCCGGATCACCGGGACGACCGACGTCGCCAGCGCCGTCAGGGGCGGCAGGACCGAACCGATCGCCGAGGCGAGCGCCCCGGCGAGGGCCGCGGCGACCTGCCCGACGAGCTGCGCGATCGGGACCAGCAGCGGTGCGAGCTGCGCGATGATCCCGACGAGCGGGTCGAGCAGCGGCACCACCGCACCGATCGCGGTCGCCAGCGCAGACCCGATCGCAGAGAACGCCGGCATCAGCGCCGAGACGACGCCGGTGAGGACCGGGCCGAGGATCGACGCGAGGTTGCCGACGGCAGTCGCGATCTGCGAGAACGCGTCACCGAACGCTCCACGGAGCTCCGGGGACACGGCGAGCAGCGACCCCAGGAGCCCGAGGATGATCCCGAGCGGACCCGAGATCAGCGGCAGGAACCGTCCGATCAGCGGCAGGTTCGCCGCAACACCGGACAGGCCCGCGATCACGAGACCGATCACCGGCCCCAGCGCGACGAACACGGAGCCGAGCCCGTCGAACCCGGAGAAGTCCAGGCCCGACAGCGCACCCTTCAGGGCGGTGAACGCCCCCGAGATGCGCTCGAGGCCCGCGCCGACCGCCGCCTGCAGCGACGGACCGATCGCGTTCGACACCGCCGTCACCGCCGGGGTGATCGCATCGAGGCCCTGCGTGATGGTCCGGAAGACCTGCACGAAGATCGGGTAGACCCCCGTGAGGAGGCCCGCGCCGAACCGGCTGAACGCCGCGCCCATGTTCTTGAACGCGCCGACCGTGGTCTGGCCGATGGCCACCGCGCCGTCGCCGACCGCGACCTTCAGCGCCTGCTGGAAGTGCTGAGCGTCAACCTCGCCGCGCTGCAGGCGGTCACGCAGCTCCTCCTGCGTCTCGCCGTACACCTTGCGGAGAGCGGCGTAGATCGGGATGCCTCGCGTCGCGACCTGGTTGAGGTCCTGCGTGTACGCCTTGTTCTGCGCCTGCACCTGGTTCATGACCAGGCCCAGGTCGTTGAAGTTCACCCCAGCGATGGCGGCCGCGTTCGCGGACGTCTTCAGGTAGTCCGTGAGCTCCTTGCCGGGCTTCACGCCCGCAGCGACCGCCGACGCAGCACCAGTCACGGCGTCAGCGAGCGAGAACTGCGTCCCGATCACGGCGTCGTTGGCGTTTTTCATGATCTCGGCGACGTCCTGCGACGTGTTGCCGAGCGCCTTGAGCTTCGCCTGCGCCGTCTCGATCGAGGCGAGCCGGTTGAAGCCAGCACCACCTGCCGCCGCGACACCGGCCGCGACGGCGAGGCCGACGCCCTTGAACGTCGACGTCACCGCGGTCGCCGCGTCGGCCGCGAGCGACCGGACGCTGTTCATCGCGGACGAGAAGCCGGCAGCGATCGCCGACCCCGCAGCACCCGCGACGGGGCCGAGCCCGCGGAACCCGGACGCGACCGCCGAGCCCATCTTCTGCATGGCCGCGACGACGGTCTGACCTGCCTGCCGGACCGGCTCGGGGATCAGGTTGATCGCGCCGACGACACCGGTCCGGATCGCGGACCCGACAGCGACGGCCGCCGTCTGCACCGGGGCGAGGCCCTTCGCGACCGCGGCGCCGAGCGTCCCCATCCGGCCGGCGAGCCCGGCGGCGGCGATGTCGGCGCTGCGGAACCCGGCGGTGAAGTTCACGAACGGGCGGACGGTCGCCGTGCCGAACGCGACGACCGACGCGATCGCCCGGTCCATCGTCGACCGCACAGCCCCACCGAGCGTCCCCATGCGGCCCGTCAGGACGGACGCGGCACGGGATGCGTCGAGGAACCCGGCGCGGAACTGCGAGAACGGCGCCGCGACGTTCAGCGCGACGGTCTGCGCAGCCGTCGACACCGTGTCGAACACGCGGCGTGCGCCGGCGCCGACCCGACCCAGGATCCCGAGGAACCCGGTCGCCCCGAGCGCCGCGTCCGCGAAGCCCGCGGCGATCTGCCGGAACGGAGTCGTGAACGCGTTGACGAACGAGACGCCGAGCGCCCGGACGGGAGCGAGGAGGCGGGCGACCTGCCCGCCGAGAGTGCCGAGGGTCCCGGTGAACGCCGACGCCGCAGCGTTCGCGTCCCGGAACCCGGCGACGAAGTTCTGGAAGCCCGACGACGTCCGGGAGGTCGCCAGCCGGACCGCGTTCAGTCCGATCTCCAGCGGCGCCAGGGACAGCCGTGCGAGGCCGCCCAGCGCGCCCGTGACGCCGGAGAACGCGGACTGCGCCGCACGAGCGTCCGCGAACCCCGACCGGAACTGCGAGAACATCATCGAGAAACTCGCGCGGGCCCGCTGCGTCGCCCGCGTCTCAGCGCCGACCGCGGCGGTCTGCGCGGCACGAGCCGCCGCGAGGCGTTCCGACGCGGCGCGCGTGTTCTCCTGCGTGACGACGAGGCGCCGCTGCACCGCGGCGAGGCGCTCCTCGGCGGCGATCGCCTGCGACGACGTCGCGCCGAACCGGGACCGCACCTCGAGGAGGCGGGTCTCGGCGACGCGCACCTTGCCGGCGGCGTCCATCTCAGCGAGACGGGCCGCCGACAGGGCGCGTGACGACTTCGACACGTCGGCCGCGAGTGCCTTCAGCGTCGCGTCGGACACGCCTCGGGTGCCGCGGGAGAACGCCTGCCGGAACCCGGACCCGGCGCCGTCGCCGGCGTCGCGGCCGGCGCGGGAGAACGCGCGCTGGAAGCGGCGGCCGGAGTCCGCGGTGGTCCCGTCGACCTCCCGAGCGACTGCACGGCGGAAGCCGCGGAGCGTCGGGAAGATGGCTACCTGACCGGAACCGACCTCGGACGTCATCGGTGCCCCTCTCAGTCGTGGAACGCCGAGTACCGCTTCAGCGTCGCCTTGAGCGCCGTGCGCTCCTCGTCGGTGACCTTCTCGGCCGTTTGCTCCGGGTCAGGCCACGGCCAGACGAACTCGAGCGGCTTCGGCTGCTTCTTCTCGTCGCGGTTGACGTTGACCGTCGTCGACGCCGCCGCGATCGTCGCGACGTCGACCCAGGTGGCGGGCCAGTCCCAACCAGCGAGAGAGGCGTGGAACCACGAGCCTGGGGTGTCCCGAAGCGTCTGTACGTGATCCCACGCCTCACCATGCGTGTACGTCTCGCCGAGCTCGTCGAGGCTGAGCCCGAACCAGCGGCGGAAGTCGGCGCGCAGCGGGCGCCGGTGCTCCTCTACGAGTTGGAGGAGCGCTGCGATTCCCCCACGGTGGCCTGCGCCTTCGCCGCGAACTCCTCGAAGAAGCGCCCGACGATCTTCTGCGTCTCGAAGATGTCGAGCTCGTCGAGCTTGCGCGGGGTCTCGGCGTCACCGAGGTCGTCGAGCATCGCGAACAGCTGCTTCATCTCGTCGTCGATCTCCGAGATGCGGCGGAAGACCTTCGTCTTCACCTGCAGCGGGAGCACGAGCTCGCCCTGCGTCGACGTGAGGACGTGGAGGTTCTTCTCGATCAGGCGGAACTGCGGGAACTCGGGCTCCGGCGTCTTCTCGATCGTCGGGGCGGCGGGCTCGGTGGTGAACGCGGAATCGGTCATGGTGTGGATGCCTTCCTGGTCGTGGATGCGAGCGTGGATGCGTGGTGAGGTGCGGGGCCGCCGGCATCCACAGCGGCGGCCCCGCGGTCAGGGTCAGGAACCGGTCGTGCCACCGTCGACGGGCGGCTTGATCAGCCACTCGCCGAGGTGCTTGTTCCCGAGGTCCGGGGAGCGGTCGATCTTGAAGGTCACCTCGACGCCGTTCACCTCGCCGCGAGTCGACTGGTCGACCACAACGCCGGTGATCGTCGCCTTGCCCGCCTGCCGGCGGCGGATGACGCCGTTCTTGAAGATCTCCTCGGTGAACAGCCGGTACTCGGTCGAGTGGCCGGCCGCGTCGATGAGGATGTAGCCGTTCGCGTCCGGCACCGCGCCCGACAGCAGCTCCTGGGTGAGCGCGTCGTACTGCGCGAGCTTCACGACGAGGGTCGCGTTCGCGAGACCCGACGGGATCGAGTAGCCGTCCTGGAAGAAGACGATCGGGTCGCCGTCCGCCTCGAGCGTCCAGTTGTGGCCGCCGTCCTCGGTCTGCAGACCCAGCTTCCGGAACGCCTCCGCGAGCTCGAGGTCGTACGCCTTGCCCGCGGCCGGCGTCAGCAGCGCGGTGGTGATCGGTGCGATGCCGACGGACCCCGAGATCGGGATGCCGACGGCGGTGATGTCGTTGCCCTGCGAGTCCGCAGCCATGTTGCTCCTTCAGAGAGACGCCCCCGGCTGCTGCCAGGGGCGATGTGGTGGTGGGTGGGTGTGGATGCGGTCAGAGAGGCTGCCCGACGACGACGAACGTCACCGTGGTCAGCGTGCGCGCGTACGCGGCGTCCTCCGGTACCCAGTAGGGGCCGTTGACGCCGTCCTCCGGCACGTACGCGATCGGGTTGCCGGGTTCGAGGCCAGCCAGGTCCCCGGCGAGCGCTGTGACGAGCCGTGCGAGGTCCATCGCCGGCTTCGGGGCCGCCTTCGTGCCGGCGAGGACCGACAGGTTCACGTCCCGCTCGGCGGAGATCGCCGACTTCGATGGACCCGAGTTGTCGCGGACGATCAGCATCACCGCGGCCGTCGGCTCGTTCGGGCCAGGCTCCCGGTTGCTCACCAGGACATCCGGACGGCCACGGGCGGCGAGCTCGGCGCGGAACCGGTCGCAGAGATACTGCTCGAGGTCCGCGTAGATGACCGCGGTCACCGCTTGCGCTTCCGGAGCGCGCGGACGAGGTTCCCGGTGCGGGCCTCGATGATCAGCGACTTCGAGTCCGACGCGACGATGAGGTGCACAACGCGGTGCGCGCTGGTCTTCTTCCGGCGGACGATGCCCGCCCGGTAGGCGCCCGTGTCGACCGGTGCCGAGGCGCGCGCGTCCGTCGCGATGCCGTCCGCGATCCGCGACACCAGGCCGTCGACGCGCGACGACTTCAGCAGCTCGTCGAAGTAGCGCTCGTTGAACGTCATCTTCGCCATCAGGGCCTCTTCCTCGCGCGGTACTCGCGAGCTCTCGCGTTCACGCACTCACGACAGCGGCGAGTACCGTCCGGGCGAACGTACGTGTTGGCCTCGCTGTAGGAGTGCCCGCTCGGACACTGGAAGGTGACGGCGGTGCGGCGATCGATGTTCTCCGCTCGCGTGACAGGCTCGAGATGGTCAGGGTTGACGCACTGCTTGTTCCTGCAGAGGTGATCGAGCTCGAGGCCTTCCGGAATCGCGCCGCGGTCACGCTCGTACACGACGCGGTGGGCGTGACGACCCCGGTACTTGCCGTACCCGTCGGGGTTTTTCGTCCCGATCCAGTTCCAGCAGCTCTCGGTCTTGTCGATGAGCTGGTTCACCCCAACACCTCCTCGAGCGGGATCTCCTGCACCGGCTGCCACCCGGTGAACGGGTTCGTGTCGGCCTCGGGGGCCGCGGTGACCGTGTACGTGTGAGCGCCGGAGACGATGCGGTCGCCGACGCGCACGTCGGCGCCAGGGTCGCAGTAGAGCGACTTGGTCGTCACGACTTCGCGCCGCAGCTCGCCGTCGACCGGCGAGGACGACGACGAACCGACGAACGCGCCGGCGATCGTGAGCGTGTCCGGGGCCGTCCAGTCCGCGCCGACGGGCCGCTGCGAGTACGGGTCCAGGATCGGCGTCGCGCGGAGGCGGACGACGGTCGCGCCGGCCGCGAACTCCATCAGCCGTCCAGCGAGGCGCGAATCACGTCGAGCATGTCCGCCTTCGTCGTCGCGTCGCCGAGGTCGACGTCGTGCCGGTCCGCCCACGCCCTGATGTCGCCGTTGTGGGTGTGCTCGTCCGGTGCCGGGTCGTCAGCGGGCGCCGGGACCGCGATGCCCGGAGCGCGGTAGTCGTCGGCGACCTCGTCCGGGACCGTGAACTGGTTCCCGCGGTGGTCCGTGATGTTCACCATCGGTGGTCTCCTCGTCAGAGCCGGTACGGCTCGAGCGTTGCGAGCTCCGTCTGCAGGAGCTGGATGTCGTTGCCGCTGTAGCGGACGTTCGCGGGCCCGACCGCCTGGGAGACGATCTGCCCGCCCGGGCCGCCGCCGCGCGCCGCCGCGGTCGCGATGACGCCGGCGACGTCGGGTGCCTCGGTGACCTCGTACCCGTGGCGGAGGGTGATGCTGATGCCGCCGAGTCGGGACGACCAAAGGCCGCCGTCGCGCAGCTCGAGCATGCCCTTCCCGGACACGTCGACCTGCGCGAGGACGTCGCGGCCGTCCGAGGTCGCCGCGGTGACGTCGAGGATCCGGCCGGACGGGACCAGGAGCGTGCGCTGCCCGGTCCCGTCCAGTCGGATCGTCTCGGTGATGACGGGCGCGACGTGCCAGCCGCAGAACCGCCGGACGGCGCCCTGCGCTGCGTCGAGCCAGAACTGCGGCGACCGCGGTCCTGGTCCGACGATCGGGGGGATGCTCGTCACGCCCGTCACCTCCTACTTGCTCTCCGGCGCGGCCGCCTTGTTGCTGACGACCTTCGCTTTCGGGGCGGCCTTCTTCTCGTCGACCGTGACGTCCTTCGCGGCCGCGGGGATGTCCTCCTCGCGGTACCGGACGCCGTTGATGACCTTCATCTGGCTCGTCATCTGCTGCTCCCTCCCGATCAGGCGGCCGGGCCGCCGTGCACGAGGTACGCGGGCTTCCAGATGACCTGCATCGCGCGGAGCTCCGCACGCACGTAGGTCATGTTCCGCTGCGCGTAGTCCTTGTGCTGGTTGAACGCCTGCACCGACAGGCCCTCACGGTCGAGGAGCGCCACCTGGCGGAAGTCGCCGAGGAGGAACTCGCCGGGCTCGATCGCCTCCGACAGGATGCGGGGGCGGCCCCAGAGCGTCTGCGGGCCGGTGCCGAAGGGGCCCTGGCCGTAGAAGCGCTCGTTCGCGTCCTGCAGCAGGTCGATGTTCTCGTCGTCCTCCGGGTTCAGGAGGATCGCCGCGACCGTGCCGCCCTGCAGCTGCGTCACCTTCGTGATGGCACGGCGGACGGCCTTGACGAAGCCCATCGGGCCGTCGGCGGTCGCGTACTCCTGCTCCTGGACACCGGTGGTGTTCAGGATGCCCTTCGGGATGCCGTTCGTGCCCGAGCCGTTGAGGAGGGTGTCCTCGATGACCGAGTCGAGCGAGTACCGGAGCTCGTTGTCCATGTAGGACGCGAACGCCGGGGCGTCGGCGAGGAGCTGGTTCGTCGCGTCGTAGCCGTCGGCGTACGTGTACGCCTTCGCGTCCGCGAGGGTCGTGGTGAGGTCCGAGACGGGCTTCAGCGCCGCGTTGTCCGTCGCCGAGGTGGCCTCGGGGACGATCTTCGCGTTCCGGGTCACCGAGGTGACCTGGACGTACTCGAAGTTGCCGGCCGCGGTGCCACGCGAGACGACGTCCAGCAGGGACAGCGTCGGCCGCTGCACCTGGTCGACGGTCGGCACGCGGATCGGCTGAATGTTCGCGATCGGCGACGTGAGCGCCTTGCGGTTCGCGTCGAAGTCCTTCAGCGAGCCGATCCGGACCGTGCCGATCTGGATCGGGGTGCCCTGGCCGACGCCGGAGGGGTTCTCCTTCTTCCACGCCTGGTACGGCGCGGACTTCATGAACCGCTCGCCGAGCGGCACCTCCGTGCCGTCCTCGTCACCACGCTCCGCGTCGCCGGTCTTGCCCGGCTCGGTGACGACCTTCGACAGCTCGGCGAGCGACTTCTCGCCCGCCTCGATGCGCGCGATGCGGTCGCGCAGCTCGCCGGCCTCCGCCGCCTTCGCCTCGATGGACTTCGCCTCCTCCGCGTCGAGGTCGCGCCCGGCGGCCTTCGCGGTGTCGACGATCGACTGCATCTCGGAGACGAGTGCAGCCAGCTGTGCCTTGAGTCCCACGATGGGGCTCCTCTCTGCCTGCTAGAGCAGGCCCTGGATGGTTGCTTCCGCCAGTGCTCGAGCTGCGGGGACGGTCGTCTGCTCCTCGGACTTGGCCGCGGGCGGCTCCTCGTCCTTGGCGTCGGGCGTGCCGGCTGCCTTCTCCTGATCGGTGGTGGTCGCCAGAGCGCCCTTGAGCGCGGTGATCGCGCCCTCGAGGTCTTCCCTGGCCTCGGTCGGGACGATCTGCCCCGCCTTCACGCCGGCAGCGACCGCGAGCGCGGCCGACTTCACGGCGAGGATCTCGGTCTCCTGGTTCGCTCCCACCGGCACGACGGACACCTCGTGGATGGTGAGCTTCCGGAGCTCGTAGTAGTAGCCGTCGTTCTCGGACTCGACGAGCGCGCCCTCGACGACGTCGTACGCGAACGACATCTGCTTGACCAGGCCGGCCTTCAGCAGCTTGTACGTCTGCGCGCCGTTGTTGATCGACGTGTCGAGCTGGACGTGCACGAACAGGCCGTGCTCGTCCTCCTTCGCCTCGATCGTCTGCCCGATGAGCATGTACGGGTCGTCCATCCGGTGCCGCCAGTAGACCGGGATCCCGGACCCGTTCGGCCCGAAGGTCTTCAGCGACTCCGCGAACGCGCCCGGCAGGACGACGTCGCCGTACGAGTCCTTGTTACCGAACACCGACGCGTACCCGGTGAACTGGCCCTCGCCGTCCGGCGCATCGGCCTTGACCTCGATGTCGACGGTCTTCGTCTTCACGGTCACGACTCCTCCTCGGCGCGGAACCGCTGCTCCGCCTCGGTGTTGAACTGCTTCGCGACGGTCGCCGCTTCGATGACGTCGACGCCGGCCTTCACCAGGTCGGCGACGAGCTCGCGGTCCCACCGCGGGCCGTCCCACCAGTCGGCGCCGGCCGCCTTCTGCGACCGGACAACCTGCTCCTGCCGGGCCGCGAACTTCGCGAGCACCGAGCCGGTCTTCCCGTCCTGCGGGGACGCCTGACCGCCCACGAGGACGTTCAGCGGCGTGATCAGCTCGTCGCCGCCGTCGATCGCGGACATGTTCTGCTTCGCGCGCGCCTCGTTGCGGGTCATCCACGGCGCCCCGACGGACGTCGACAGGACGCCGGCCTGCTCCTCGAACGAGCCGCGCATCTTCGCCTCGACGTTCGCCTCGACGTACTGGTCCGGCGTGCCGAGCAGCGGGACGAGGGTCGCGTCGAGCGTCTGCTCCCACGCGGAGATGTACGGACCCAGCGCGGGGCCGTAGAGCATCTCCTTGAACGCCTTGATGTTCGAGAAGGTGCCCTCGCGGGCGCCGACAAGCTCGGGCGCGATGTGGAACGCCGCTGCGACCTCCGCGTCCGTCAGCTGACGTCCCTCGAGGTCGAGGGTGTCGCGGGGCCGGAACGCGTCGACGGCCTTGTACTGCATGCCGTCCTCGAGGACCGGGGTGCCGCCCTCCTGGCCGCCGCCGCGGGAGAAGTTCTGCCACGAGCGGCCGAACCGCTCACGCGCACCGTCCGCCCACGGGGTGTTCGCCGGCCGCTCGATGACGCCCGCGGTGCGTGCGCCGTTCCGCCAGATCGACCGGCGGTACCGGACCGCCTCCGTCTGCTCGTCGAGGAGGTCGCGGAGGGTCTTCAGGGGCGACGTGCCGCTGGCGCCCTTCGTCGCGTAGCCGGCGTCGAGGATGAACCCAGCCGGGTCAAGCTCCTGCACGGTCCCGTCGGGCTTCCGGACGTTCACCGACGTGATCCGGTCGAGCGCGTCCGCGGCGAACGTGACCAGGCGGGCCGGGATCCGGACGAGCTCGTAGCCGTCGTCGCGTTCGACGATGCGGACCGCGAACCGGTCATAGATCAGGCCCTCGATGAGGACCCGCTCCCAGAACCGGTACGCCGTCTCGCCAGGGGCTCGCGACGGCCGCCGCAGCACCTCGGCGAGCGCCCCGTCACGCACCCGGCGGCGGTCCTGCTCGCCGACGAACTCATAGAGGTGCATCGGGACCGACGCGATGTTCCGCGCGGCGAACCCGACGACCTTCCGGATCGACGGCTGGTTCTTCCACGACGGGTCGTTCGACAGCTCCGCGGCCCACTCGACGAGCGGGATCCCCGGGTCGACGACCTCAATGTTCGTGCCGGCGAGGTGCGTGGACAGCTCGCCGAGAGTCTGGAACACGGCGCTCATGCGGGCACCACCTGCACGTACGCGATCCGCGCCGTCGGGACGAGCACCGAGCCGTCGACGGGGACCGGGGTCGGCCCGTCGACGGCTCGCGCGTCCACGAGGGTCACGCAGGTGCGGGTCGCGGACTCGACGACGCCCTCGAGGGCCGTCTCCGCCGTCACGACGATGACCGTCCGGCCCGTCAGGGTCTTGAGCTCACGCACGCGCGGTCCCTTCATCAGACCACGAGCAGCTCCTCGTCCTCGTATGCGGACGTGAACGGCTCGGGGGGTTCGGTGTTGTCGTGCGCCCACTGCGCGGCCGAGACGGCGACGATCGGGGCGATGTCCACGACGCTGTTGATGCGGTCCCAGACGCGGACCTCGTTGAGCTTCCGGGACACCGCGCCGGACACGGCGAGGTTCAGCGACTCCTGGTCGCCGCGGTGCCGGAGCGTCCGCTGCCGGACCCGGTCCTTCGTCTGCCCGGCCGACGAACCGAGCGCGGTGCCCTCGATGCGGTGCACGGTCAAGCCGGCCTTCTCGAGCGGTTCCGCGAACTCGGCCGACGGGGCGCCGCGGGTCTGCAGCGCGACCTCGGTGATGCCGTTCTTCTCGGCCGCGCGCTTCACCGCGTCGACAACCCAGAGCATGCCGGGGCGCTGCGCGATCAGCTCGCAGTGCAGCAGCCCGTCCGCCCGGTCGCCGACGACAGACACGTACGTCATCTCGCGATCAGCGCCAGTGTCGACGCCGAGGATCCACCGTGCCCCCTCGGCGGGCTCGGACCAGGGGTCCGCGCAGTCAGCCCACGCGCCCGCGTCGAGGTGCGCGTCGATGCTCGCCGTGACCCACTGGCAGAGCACCTCGGTCTTCGTGACGACCTCCGGCTCACCGGAGGCGAGGTCGGAGAGCAGCTGCTCGACGTTGTAGCCGTACCCGATCGACGGGTTCGACTGGAAGTACCCCTCCGGGTCGTCGATCGCCGCGTCCTCGTGCGCCGACCACTCGAACAGGCCGTTCGTGGTGTCGTGCTCGTTCGCGAAGTCCTCGGCGGCCTGCAGCCCCGTCTCGACGTACTCGGACCACAGCCGGCACGTCTCCGTCGCGGACGCCCGCAGGTCAGCGAGCACCACCGACCGGGCGTCGCCGGCGGACGAGATCGCCCACATCTGCGAGTTGAACGTGCCGTTCAGCGTCTTCGAGAACGCCGCCCAGCCGTCCCACGTCTTCTGCTCCCGGAGCTCGTCGATGATCGCTCGCGCCGTCGAGTCGCCGCGGGCACCGCCGGACGCGAGCGCCGCGATCTCGTACCGGGCCCCGTTCGCGAGGCGGATCGCCTCAGACCCGTTCGTCGTCGACGGCGTCCGCGACTGCTTCGCGAGCACCGGGACCAGCACCTCGCGCTCCGCCGGCGTGAACCGGTCCGGCCAGCGCAGCACCTCCGGGTTCGACCGCTCGAGGACGCGCCGCCACACCTTCTTCGCCGTGTCGCGGTCCTGCGCCGTCCCGAGGACGAGGAAATCGTGCGCCGCGATGTGGTCCGGGAACGACTCCGAGTCCACGAACAGCCACCACGCGGCAAGCACCTCGATCAGCTTCGTCTTCCCGTTCTGGCGGCCGACGATGATGATCACCTTGCGGAACCGGTACGTGCCGTCCTCGAGCAGCTCGAGCGCGTGGATCAGCAGCCAGCACTGCCACGGCCGCAGCGTCACGCCGAGGTACACCCGGGCGAACTCGATCACGTGGAACCCGTGCGACGTCTCCGGCGACAGCGGCCGGAGCGGACGCGTCCAGACGCGCGGCTCCTCACGCCCCTTGCCGCCGCGGAGGGCGACCCTTAGTTGCTGCGAAACCTGCAAAGTCCAGGACCTCCTGATC
Organism: Curtobacterium sp. Csp1; assembly: GCF_013347185.1. NCBI lineage: Bacteria > Bacillati > Actinomycetota > Actinomycetes > Micrococcales > Microbacteriaceae > Curtobacterium > Curtobacterium sp. Csp1. The sequence continues at coordinate 3,034,145 of NZ_CP054594.1, read as the reverse complement.
AACCGGCGCCTTCTCCTCCGAGGAGACCTCGTCGGCGTCGGCCGGACTCGGCACCGGCGCGCTCGGCAGGGCCGCGGACCCGGGAGCGCGATCCAGCACCCGTCGGACGTCCTTCAGAGCCGACAGGTACGCCGAATACGTCCGCGACCCGCCACCCTCGTCCATCTCCTTCGCCAGCGACTTCACCAGCGCGACGAGCGGAGCCTCCTCGGGGATGCGGAGCAGCCCAGTGGCCTTCAGCATGCGCGTCACAGCGGCCCTGTGCTCCCGGCTGGCGGCCTTTCGTCCCTCAGGCATGATCTGGGGCCTCTCTGGTTGCAAAAACGCGTCAGAAACGCGGGGGGAGAGGAACACTTATGGCGGGGGGTGCTTCGTGTTCTGGGGTTGTGGCGATGGTGACGCCCCTACCCGGGTTGTGTCGGGTCTTGTACTGCCTGACTTGTGTCAAGGCTTGTAGCACCACTTGTGTTGCCTCTTGTATTAGGGTTTGTGGTGCCCCTTGTACCAGGCTGGTCAGCCCTGCCCGTACCGTGCACCACCCAGGGCGACGGGGTCACGTCCGTCCCCTGTGAGGTGGCACTCACGACGTCGCCCATCACCCGGTCGAGTTCGGCCACAGCGTCCGGGTGGAGGGGCGGCTCTGGGCGTCGGTTCGTCCGCGTCCGGTGTGCGCTGAGGTGCGGGTCCTCGGTCACAGCCATGCGCGGGACAGGGTGCCAAGGCCAGCGCGCGGGGCGCCGTTGCCGCGGTCGCGGTTGCAGCCCCGATGCGACGGGCGTCCGTTCGCGGGGTCGTCGTAGTGCTCGGGGTGGGTGGATGCAGGCCAGTAGTGGTCGTACTCGAACGACCCGTCCGTGCTGCTGTCTGGGACGGTCCAGTCGATCGGCTGCCCGCACAGCCAGCACGGTGCGTCCTCGGCCGCCCAGGCGGTGCGGCGTTCCTCGCGGACGGCGCGCATCCGGCGAGTCGACGGGTGGTGCTTGCTCACAGCACGTCGGCCGTCTTGCAGATCAGCTCCCGGACCGCGGCGGCCGGCGCGGTCGCGACTGCCGTGTACCGGATCGTCACCGGCCCGTCGGTGGGGAGCGCGTCGATCTGGACGGTGCCGAGCTGCGCGCCCGCCGGGTCCACGCCTGCGGCCTCGAGGACCGCGCGGTCGAAGTCGTTGCCGAGACTGACGGCCATCGGTGCTCTCCCGTCGTGTAGGTCCGGCAGGGACGCAGGTACGCCTCGGAGCCTGGAGGTCCCCGTGATGAGCGTCCTTCGCGGTCCTGTGGCAGCCCGCGTTGACGTCCCCGCCGAAGTCTGCGGGCCGGCGCGCTCCCGAAAGCTGCCGGCCCGGGATCCGTTCGCCTCCGACGGCCGGGCGGATCAGCCCGTGGCCCGGGGCAACGACGCCTCACCGGGGGTGCGACGAAGGCCCCCACCGGTGATGGTGAGGGCCTTCGGAAGCGTGCTGGCAACCGTGACGTAGTGGTTGGCTGCCGCAAGGCTAGCACGGGTTTGTCAGGTACCGGGAGGTGTCCGTCGTGCGGCGTGTCCCCACCGGCCGGTCTTGCGCTTCAGCTGGCGGCGTCGGTACTCGGCTTGGACCTCCTCGCGGCGAAGGAGCTTCTCCCTGCCCCGGCCGTAGACCGTGACGGCGCCGCTGGTGATGTAACCGCTGAGGGTCTGGCGGGTGATGCCGAGGTGCTTGATCGCCTGCGCCTTCGTCCACCAGTCGTCAGCCACCGCCACCGCCGCTCTCGATCGCGAGCATCGTCTCCCGCGCCTCGACGTAGAAGGTGCGGCCGCCAGGCGAGAGCATGTACGGCAGCATCACCTCGTCGAGCGACGCGAGGCCCGCGTCGATGAGGGCCGCCTGCGCCTCGAGCCAGTCCTTCGCGATCCGCCAGGCCACACGAGCGGCCTGCTCGGTGGTCTGCTTCGCGCGGGGAACCTTCGCGTCCCGCTGCATGGCGGCGAGCACGCCGGCGGTCCGCACGGGCAGCTCGAACTCACGGATGCCGTAGTCGGTCTTCATGGTGAAGCCGAGACCGGCCGGGGTGCCGTCGTCGTCGAACAGGGTCGAGATCCGCTGCACTCCACGGCGAGCGAGGGCGGTCTGGATCTCCCCCATCGTCTTCCCGACCGCGATCTCGGTCGTGTAGTTCAGGATCGGCATCAGTCCTCACCCCACTCGACCGCCGTGCCGGTCGCGAGCGACCGGTGCGGCCCGTCATGCCCGAGACGCCGCGCGCAGACCGCGGGCCGCCGCTGCACCATCGCCGTCGCCGCGCACGCCGGTGCTGCTCGCGGCTTGTCGAGGGGTTCCCCGTCAGCCGGGTAGTAGCCGTGCTCGTCGTAGAACCGGAGCACGGCGCCACGGTCCCAGACCTGCCGCTCCTCGCGCAGCTCCTGCATGAGCTTCCGTGCGGTCTTCTCCGACGCGAGGTACGTCGCGCCCGGCACGGTGTCGTCGCAGTGGTCGCAGCGGACCACGAAGTCGGTGACGTCCTCCGAGGCCCACTCGGCGCCGACGGCGTAGTGGTCGCAGACCTCGCAGGGGCGGGGCAGCACCTGACGCTCCCGCTGGGGTCGGCGCGGGTACTTGCCGAACAGCGGGCGGAAGATGTCGCCGATGTCGGTGACGAACACCTGACCGCTGTCGTGGAGCACGATCGCGTCCCACCGGATGAGGAGCCACGTGACGAGGATCTTCACGAGCTCGCCCGCGCCGGCCGGGGTGGCTTCGGCTCGGAAGCCCTGCTCCTCGTCGCCGCGCTTCCACACGACGACGACGGTCGCCGGCGGGTTCACCTGCAGGGCGTCGGCCCAGTAGGTGACCCACTGGATGAGGCGCGCGTACGCGTCGTCGGTGTCGTCGATCGCGTCGGCGCGGAACGGGAGCGGGGCCTCCTTCGACGCGGCGCGCGGCATGCCGTCGCCCATGACACCGAGGGACGGGATGGCGAGGGACCGGGCGTAGGCGATGAGGCCGGCAGCGTCGTTGAGCTGTCGACGGGCGCGGACCGCGGCGAGAGCGAACGCTGTCTCCGCGTCGACCTCGGGGGTGATGGTGTCGGTCACGGTGCCTCCTTCGTGATCGGTGCCGCCCAGGGCGACGGGTGTGCGGGGAGCTGATGGGTTGCGACCCAGCGGTCGCGGTTGCGCTGTCGTTCGATCCATCTGGCGAGTCTCACCACGAGGTAGAAGCTGCGGCCGATCACTTCGGCCGCCCGCACCGCGGTCCGACCGATCTCGGCGATGGCGTCTCCGAGCTGCTGCATGAAGCGGCTGAGCTGGGGGATGATGCGGACGAATGCCACAACCTGCCGGCCCTGGTTGCGCAGACGTCGTCCGGCCGCGCGGTCCTTCATGCGGGGGAAGTTCTCCCGCGTGCGTGCCCGGCCCATCAGAACGGGGTCTCGTCGTCGTACGTCGCGTCGCCCTGCGGTGCCGACCACGTGCTCTGCGGCTGCTGCTGGCTCCCCTGCGTCGCCCACGCCTGCCCGCCGCCCTGCTGCCCGCCCTGGCCGCCGTCACGGCCGCCAGAGGCCCGCGTGACCTGCGCCGTCGCGTACCGCAGCGACGGGCCGATCTCGTCGACCTCGAGCTCGATGCTCGTGCGCTGCTGGCCCTCACGGTCCTGGTAGGAGCGCTGACGGAGACGGCCCTGCGCCATGACGCGCATGCCCTTCGTCAGCGAGCCCGCCACGTGCTCGGCGAACTCGCGCCACACGCTCGCACGGAGGAACAGCGCGTCGCCGTCCTTCCACTCGTTCGCCTGACGGTCGAACGTCCGCGGCGTCGACGCGATCGTAAAGTTCGCCACCGCCAGCCCGTTCTGCGTGTACCGGAGCTCGGGGTCCGCGGTGAGGTTCCCCACCACGGTGATCACGGTCTCGCCAGCCATCAGTTCCTCGTCTCTGCCGCCGTGGCGGCCTTCGTAGCGCCGGACCACTCCAGGGCCCGGTCGATTGCCTTGTCGATGAGGTCGCGGAGCTCGGCGGCTTCCGCGATCTCGAGCTGCACCTGAACGCCGCGGGCCTCGACGGCGACGCCGCCGAAGTCGTCCGCCCACGCGTCGGCGATGGTCTCGGTCTTCGTGCGCTGCACGCCCATCAGGCGGTCCGCCGGTCGATAGCGCCGATCCACTGCTGGGCGACGGCCGCGACCTGCACGAGCTCGGCGCGGAGCTTCGTCGGGTCGTCCTCGGCCAGCGCTTCGAACACCTCCTCGAGGAGGATGTCGCTCCAGGCCACGTTGTCGTTCTTCGCGGCGATGTCGGTGTTGGCCTTCGCGGTGTCGCTCAGCTCGGTCGCTGTCCAGCTGTCCAGCGGGCTGGTCTGCTTGGGGGCGTGCACGTCGTAGCTGTACGGGAAGTCCCCGAGGAGCATCACGCGCGGCCCAGTTCCGTCGGGGTGGTTCTGCTCACCCCACTTCGCGGCCTGACGGTCCCGCTCGTGCAGCACCTCGACCGCAATCGCCTCTTCCTTGTCCGTCTTCGCGCTCATCACGCCGCCTCCGTCCCGTCGAGGGCCACCGCACCGTACGGCGACCACGTCCTGTCCCTCAGCCGCGCGAACTGGCCCTGCCAGATCAACGACACCTCCCCCAGCTCCCCGTGCCGGTTCTTGCCCACCGCGACCGTCAAGTCCGCCGGCGTCTTCCGGTCGTACGAGAGCAGCAGCACCGAGTCCGCGTCCTGCTCGATCGACCCCGACTCGCGGAGGTCCGACAGGATCGGCACCCGCGACTTCCGGCCCTCCACGAGACGGTTCAGCTGCGACAGCGCGATCACCGGCACCCGGAGCTGCTTCGCGAGCAGCTTCAGCTGCCGCGACACCGACCCGACAAACTCCTGCCGCGACTGCTTCGGATCGCCGCCCTCCATCAGCTGCAAGTAGTCCACGACGACGCCGGCGAGCTGCCCGCGGCGCGACACCGACCGGATGTACGCCCGCATCTCGGCGAGCGTCGTCGACTGGTCGTCGATGAAGATCGGCGCGCCCTGCATCTTCTGCCGGGCGATCGCGACGCGCTTGCGCTGCTCGTCGTTCAGCGTGTGGTTCCGCAGCGACTTCATGTGCACCTCACCGAACTGCGAGATCAGCCGGAGCTGCAGCTCGTCCTCGGACATCTCGAGGGACACGTAAACGACCATCCCGCGGCGCGCGAGCGCCGTCGCGAGGTTCATCCCGAGGATCGTCTTCCCCTCACCGGGCCGGGCACCGACGATGATCAGATTGCCGGCCGCGAGACCGCCGATCACCTTGTCGAGCGACTCGAACCCCGTCGGAGCGAACTCCGGCTTCTCCTCGAGCCGAGCGATCGCAGCGTCGAGGGTGTCGCCGACGGCGTGCACGTCCACGCGGGTGTGCCGCGCGACCTGCTCGAGCTCCTGCTGCGCCTCGTCGACGAGCTTCAACGGGTCACCCTCGGTCGCCGCACCCATCGACATGATCCGCTGCCCGGCACCGTGCAGGCGGCGACGGATCGCCTTCTGCCGCACGATGTCCGCGTAGTAGCCGACGGACACGACCGACCCGACGAGCGTCGTCAGCTCGAACAGGTAGCCGATCCCGCCGGCGCGGGTCATGTTGCCGGTCTTCTCGAGCTCGTTGCTGACCGCGATCACGTCCGACGGCTCGTCGCGCTCGGCGAGAGCGATCGCCGCCCGGGCGATGACCTCGTGCTTCGGCTGGTAGAAGTCCGTCGGCGCCAGCGTCTCGAGCGCCGTCCAGATCGCCTCCCGGTCCAGGAGCATCGCGCCGACGACGGTCTGCTCCGCCACCTGGTCGTACTGCTGCTCGTCATCCATGCCGCTCCACCGCCTTGATCCACTCCATGTCGTGCTCGTGCTCGTCGAACTCCTCGACGGTCACGCCGTGTGCCGCGCACCACGCCGCCTTCTGCTCCGCCAGCAGCTCCGCCGTCGCGTCCGCTCCGTGCCGGGGTGTCGGCGTCGCGAGCTTCAGCACGTCCGCCGGCATCACCCACCGGTGCTCCTCGCGGTAGTGCTGCCGCACCGCCTCGAGCGCGTCCTCGAACTGCAGGTGCCCGATCAGCTGATGCCACGTCCGGGCCGACAGCTCCGACAGCACCCGACCGTCAACGCCCTGCGCCCAGAGCAGCAGCTGCGCCACTTCCGAGACCTGCATGCGCTTCCTCCTCTCGCAGTCGTTGGACGAGCGCGACACTCTCCGCCACCCGCTCCTCACCGCGACCGGCCCGAGCGACAGGCAGCGGCTCACCCCAGCGCTCCTGGTTCAGCCAGTAGATGAGGCCCGGCACGAAGTGCTTCGGCGTCGTCAGCCGGTACGCGTCTCCGTGATTAGCGATCGCCGCGGCAAGCTCCTCAGCCGTGATCGTCTTCGCTCTCACCAGACGCAGGAACTTCTCCCGGGCGGGCTTCTTCTTCTCTGCCTTCGGCCAGTGCTTCCAGGCCGCCTCGAAGAGCTCATCCGATGTGGCGATTCCGCCAGCCTCCAGAGAGCACGTAGTGCTCTCCCCTTCTTCAAGGGGTCTTATAGGAGGATTCGGCGATTCCGCCACATCAACATCTGTTGATTCCGCCGCTTCGATGTGGCGATTCCGCCGCATCAGGGTGCGGTACGACTTCGTGTGGTCCCAGTTCCCATCGAGGGCGTGCTCGACGACCTCCACGTGCCCTTGCTCCTCCAGCCGGGCGAGTGAACGCCGGACCTGGTCCACGGACAGGCCGGACGCTCGGGAGACGTCCGCGAGGTTCGCCCGCCACCACACCTTGCCGTCGCGCTCGTAGCCGTACGGGCTGCCCTCAGCAGACCGGAATCCAACCAGCGTCCACACGATCGCCGGGTTCGCGCCCAGCCGCTTGACGAGCGCCGCGCGCACCTGGATGAAGTCCGGTGCCGTCGCTTCTTCGACCGGGATGACCATCAGCTCTCTTTCTCTCGTTTGTCCATCTCGCCCGCCTCGATGCGCGTCCTCATGCCCTCGGCGACCGCCGCGACGACAGGGTCACGGTGGGCTTCCCATCGGGCCAGGTGCGCCAGCACAGCCGCCCTGCTCAGCCCCACGACACGACCCCCGGGAACACCGGCACCACCTGACCGTCATCACGCAGCAGGACCATCCCGTGCACCGCGTGCTGCACCTCCGTCAGCTCCGGATCCGCGTGACCGCTGATCTTGATCCCCCGCCGCAACGCCTCCGCCTGCCACTCGGGATCCGACTCGATCAGCCCGTTCACGTCCGACTCGAGCCACACCACGTTCGACAGCCGGTGCTTGTCCGCCCTGCCACCCATCCCGCCCTGACGGTGCTGCGGGACGAGCGTGTCGCCCTCGTTGCCCGTCCACGCGGACCGGCGGCCGTCGCGCTCCTCGAGGGCCGCCAGGAGCACCTTCGGGGTCTGCGAGCTCATGCCGCCACCGCCGTCGGCATCTCGCGCACGCCAGCCGTCGCAGCCGCGAGCACGTGCTGCCCGAGCAGCGGCGGTACAGCGTTCCCGATCTGCAGGAACTGGGCCCCCTTGCCGCCCGCCCAATCGAACCCTCGGGGGAACGACTGGAGCACGGCAGCCTCATCAGGCTCGAGCCGCAGCGATCCCGGACGGTCCTGCCGTGAGACGCCACCCTTCACGAACTCGGACCGGCCAGGGCCGCCGACTCGTGGGTCGGCGACGATGGTGGTGGCGGGCCGCTGGAAGCACCAGTCGGGGCGGCTCGTGTACCGGGCGAGCTTCGCGATGGGCTCGGCTCCGCCCGTCTCAGTGCCGCCACCGGTGATCGTTGGAGCCGGGCGTCCCGACAAGCCCCAGCCGAGGGCATCGGCCATGCTGATCCACGAGTGCACGCCCGCATCTCGGCGCTCCGGGTCTCGGGCGTAGAAGCGCGAATGCGTTGGCGTCGGCATGCTCGCCTCGAGACCGTCGCGCCGCGCGATGAGGATCGCGCGGCGTCGAGTCTGCGGCACCCCGTACTGCTCGGCGCTGAGGACGCCTGTCACGACCGAGTAGCCGAGTTCACGCATCACAGCCGCGTACGCCTCCCACACGGGGAGGACGGGCACGACCTGCTCGAGCACGACGTACTGGGGGCGGTCGCGGTAGACGTGCGCCAGCGGGGTGAGCACGAGAGCGGTACGCGGGTCGAGCGAGACGGTGAGTGCGTGGAGCGCGATCGGGTCCCGCCACAGCCCAGCGTGGACGGCTGCGAGCACCTCGTCGAGCGCCTTTCGCCCCGCACCCTTGCCCGCGGCGCTGAACGTCTGGCACGGCGGGGACGCGATGAGGAGTTCGTAGCGGCCGACCCCGTGCACGCCGAACAGGCCATCCCAGACGTCCCGGTAGATCGTCTCGAGACCCGCGCGGCGTCGTGTCTCGACCACGGTCGCGGCGTTGTCGACGCCCCGGTCCGTGATACCGAGCGCGCGGCAGGCGAGCGCCCACCCGACGCCAGCGAACAGGTCCAGGGCGATCACGCCGCGTCACCGCCCGGCACCACCGCGACCCGAGCCGCACGCACCTCCACGACCACGGTCGCGTCCACCGTCCACGCCTGCTGCACACCGATCGACCCCAACGGCCGCACCTGCACCGTCGTGATCGGCTTCCCCGTCAACCCAGTCCCGTGCGACACCGCCACGACCACGCCGCGACGCTCACCGTCGAGCCCGTGCTCCGGGACGACGACCGTCTTCCCGAGCGCGTCCGACCCCAGGTCGCCCGCGTAGCACTTCCGTTCGTCAGCCATCACGCACCTCCGACGAACTCGAAGTGGCTCCTGTTGCCGGTGTGGGCGCTGTACTCGCCGTCGACCGTCCACGCCGCCTTGTAGAGCACCGGGCTGCCGTCGTCCACGACCTCCTCAATCCGGCCGACTCCGAGATTCACGCACTCGCCGTGACCGGACGCGGGAAGGACTCGCACTCGGTCGCCGACTTGCAGCGGCATCGGCACCCCAGCCGGCATGGAGCGCGGCGCAGTCGCTAGCTCGCCGCCGAGCGCCCCGTAACCACACAGGTCCACCCACGAGTCCTCGTGCGACGGCGACGACACGATCCGCGACACCTTCAGCTGCACCAGCATCAGCGCCACCATCTCCGGCGCGATCGCCTCCATCCCGAGCATCGCGCCCCACAGGGCACCGATCCGGCCGAACGACTTCTCCGGCGGCCCGTACAGGTCCGCGCGGTCCTTCGTGATCAGCTCGCCAGCCGTGGCGAGCACGTTCTCCCGTTCCATCACGGGCCTCCTACCTCTGCTCCGGGACGAGCCCGTGAGCCTGAAACTGATCCGCCGCACGCTGATCCGCGCGATCGGTCCTGTGGTTGTCGCCCGCCGCAGCGAACGTGTCGAGGAGCTTCCGGAGCCACTGCTCCCGCTTCTCCGCGACGAGCAGCTCGAGCAGCAGCCGGTGACCGTCGTCCGACGCCTCCGCCATCTGCTGCGCCAGAGCCCGAGACGTCTTGTTCGCCGCGACCTCCCGCACCGTCGTCGCCGCGATGTAGTGCTCGTGCTTCGCCTTCGCCGTCGCGTACGCCGAGCCCGCGTCCCGCAGGAACTGCGCGACCTCGAACCGCATCGCGATCAGCTGCGCACCGTACGACCCGCTCACCGTCCGGCCCACCGCGTTCACGAGCGCGACGTGCAGCCGGTCCTGCCGGTCCGGCCGGTGGATGCCGACCGACGCGAGCACCCGCAGGATCCGAGGGTCGAGGCCCGGCTCGTCGATGACCTCGCCCGTGCCGGCATCCACCGCGCTCACGAGACCTGCTCCATGGTCGGCGGGGTCACGTCGCGGATCGTGGACGGGTCGACGGCTGACGCGGGCATGAGCGTCGAGTAGCCGTCGTTCTCGGCGTACAGAAACGTGACACCGTCGTGGTCCCTGGCGACGGTCCACCGCTTGCCGAGTTCGAGCAGCGTCCCCGATTCCAAGTCCTCGATGCGGGGCTGGTCGGCGGTCGTGGTCGGCTGCCACACGAGGGCGTCGGCCACCACGTCGAGCACTCGCGCTACCGCCGCGGTGAGGTTGCTCCCGCCGCCGGGGTAACCACGCCGGATCTTGTCGGCGTAAAGCCGCAGCATCGCCGGGTCGGTGTCGTTCGGTCCCTTGTAGGCGACGTCAGCAGCCTCACGCAATTCCTCGATCAGCGACACGGGCATCTGCACCGTCGGCTCAGTCATCGGTCGGCTCCGTTCTGCTTCTGGGCCTCGGCGCGGATGTTGAACGCGATCCGGGTACCGGTCGCCTGCACGACGGGGAACTGATTCAGGTCCGCGAGCGTCACGCCAATCGAGTCCCGTTCTGCGATCTGCGCGGCCTGCTCCCAGGCGTCCTCGGCAGCCGGTATCGGCTGCGAGAACAGGGCGAGCACGGCGTCGGCCATGCCGAGGTACGCCGAGCGCACCCACTCGGGCAGCTCGGCCCAGATGATCCGCGCCGCGGGGGTCTGTTGCTGGACGTACAACGTCTCCGCGATCTGCTCGCGTGTCGGCAGCGACGCGGACACCTGCACGGACGGCTCCTCGCCGCTCATCGGTCGTACCCGCTGCTCGGCGCCGCCTGCTCGACCTCGGTGCCATCGAGCACCCCGTCGACCGTCTCCACGTCCTCGTCCGCCTGCGGCACCTCAGCAGTCGCCCAGTCCGTCACCGGCTGCCCCTGCTCCGCCCACTGCGGCGCCGCCTCCGGCTCCGACGGCTTCTCCGCCTCCGCCAGGACCACCAGGCGCGCCTTCACAGCCGCCTCGAGCTCTGCCGACCGCTCCGGCTTCGGGATCCGCCGCCACAGCGCGTTCGCCTCGTCCCGCGACGACACCGCCGCGGCCGCAGCGAACCAGTCCTCCGACGGCTCCACCACCTCAGCGACCAGCGCCGGCTGCTCCGGCTCCTGAGGACGCTGCTGCTGCGCACGACCCGCCTGCGCCTGGTCCATCTCCTCCGTGGAGTACAGCCCCGACAGGTCCTGCGGGAACGCCTTCCGCAGCGCCAGCATCTCCGCGCACTTCCCGAGCATCAGCGCCGGCATCTTCCGCCACATGTTCCCGCCGGCGTTGTACGCGTCGAAGGTCGCCACCGCGTACAGCGGCTCCACGAAGCCCTCCCGGTGCACGCCCACACGGGCCGCCTTCGGCGCGTCCGACGCGAGCCACACGTCGACCCACGTCACACCGTCCGACGTCCACTGCGTCGCCGTCTGCCCTCGGTACTGCCCGGTCCGCTCGGCGACGAGGCGCGCCCCGTCGATCGACACCTGCGTGCCCCACTTGCCGCCACGCTCGATGCAGTAGATCTGCCGCGCGATCGGGTCGAGCCCGGTCCGCGCCGCGTGCATCAGGAACGCCTCGACCACCGGGCGCGGTGCCAGCCGCCGGTTCGCCGCCGGGCCCGTGACGAGGCCCGCGGCCTCCACGAGCGCCCGCTCAGACGCGTTCCACTGCGTCTCGTCTCCCGTCGTGGGGAGTGCCACCACTGCGTTCGTCACGCCGCCTTCTCCTTCTTCGTGTCCTTCGCCGCGGTCACCCGCAGCGCCGCCTTCTTCTTCACGACGCGCTCCGTGCCCGTCTGCCGGGCGAACGCCGTCTCGTGCGCGGCCACGGCCAGCGCCTCCACGCCGAGCGCGTCTCGCGCGCTGTCCAGCTCCGCCTGCGCCAGGTCCCGGCGCCTGTACAGCTCCGGGTTCGCCGCCCGCGCCGCGTCCTCGTCGATGCCGAACACCGGCTCCTCCTCGACGACCGCCGGCGAGAACGACACCCGCGTCAGGGCCGTCTCCTGCAGCACCGGCTCCCCCGCGTCGACGCGCTCGAGGATCGAATCCCACGACTTCTTCTTGAGGTCCGCGCCGGCCTTCTCCTCGTCGAGCCCGCGCAGGTAGTTCACGGCGAGCGTGTCCAGCTCCTCGTCCACCACCGGCCCATCACCAGCACGCGCCGCCGCCAACGCAGCGTCGAGCCGCTCGAGGAACGCGTCCGCGATGGCGACGAGCTCCGCGAACAGGTCGTCGTCGAACGAAACCCACGCCGTCGGAACGAACAGATCCAGCGGCTCCGGCTCCTGGAACTCACCGCCCCGCCACTGCCAGTCGCCGTCGTGCTGCTCCCACGCGTACAGCGACCGCCACGCACCGATCACGCCCGTCACCCAGGTCTGCTGGATGTCGTAGCCCTTCTTCCGGTACGCGTCCGTCTCCGGCGCGATGTCGACACCCGACGTCTTGATCTCCGACACCTCGAGGCGGCCGTCCTCACCGACCCGGATCCCGTCCGGCGACGCGAGGTGCCGCGGGTTCGACGCCGAGCGGAACACCCGCGACTCCGGCAGCATCCCGAACTGCTCACGCAGCTGCTCCGCGATCACCGGCTCCCGCGTGTTCCCCCACGCCGTGAACCGGTTCCCGCCGAAACCGCCAGCCGCGGCCGCCTCGACCTCCCCCGGCGACGTCGCGAGCAGGAACGGCAGCTTCTCCGCGATCAGCTGCTCCTCGGTCTTCCCCGGGTAGCCGCGACGCTTCAGGTACAGGTCGCGCACCTCGGTCGCCGTCACGCCGTGGGCGCGCTCGTTCAGCCACGCCGGCCGGTCCTTGTCCGACGCCCCGGCACGAGCCTCGAGCTCGGCGGGCAGCGTCACCGTCGCGGCGCTCACGCCTCGGCCCCGTCCGGGCTCGCGAGGTCCTCGTCGACAGCGGACGTGTCCTCGCCGAAGATCCCCAGCGTCTCGTTGCCCGTGCGCACCTGGTACGCCGACTGCTGCAGCGCCTGCGCCGCCGCGACACCGTCGCCCTCCATCGGCTCGATGTGCACGGCCTTCACCCGCGACTGCCGGCCGTCGGCGGTGTCCAGGTGACCGATCACCTCGTACGTGACGATCGCCGTCACCTTGTGGCCGAGGTGCGCGGCCGCGAGGCGCTCGTCGACCTCCACCTCCTGCAGCCCGTCCCGGGTCTCCTCGAGCTTCAACTTCATGATCTGCACGCTCACGACGCGCTCCTTCCGTCAGTCGGCCAGGACACGGCGCCCATGGCCTCGATCTGCTGCTTGCTCGGCTCCCCGTCGATGGGGCAGCCGATGGACCGGGCACCCATCGCCGCGAGGGCAAGGGCGTCGGCCACGTTGTGGTCCCGGATCGCCAGTCCGGGGTGACGGGCCCGCATCGCAGCGAGCACCGCCCGCTTCTCCGCCTTGCCGCTCCCGGCGGCGTACTTCGCGCGGGTGGTCGGCGCCACGACGACGACGTCATGTCCGCGCTCGAGGAGGCCGCCGCGGACGATCCACCGCTGCGCGTGCCGCTCGTCGGGCTTCCCGAACCGAGACCCCCACGACGGCCCCTCGAGGACGACGAGCGCACCCGCCGGCACGTGGCCGAGGGTCTGACTCGCGGTCGCCTTGATGCGCCGCCAGGCGCGCAGCGGGGTCTCGTCGGCCGTCGCGTCGATGCGGTGCAGGAACACCTGCCCGGCCCGGATGACCGCGACGCCCGTGTTCGCGAGCGACAGGTCGAGGCCGACGACGATCACGACTCGGCCCACGGCGTGACCGACCAGTGCTCGGACACCATCTGGTCGAGGTAGCCCTCCCACCCGCAGCCCTTGCACGTGCCCCACCGCCGCAGCGGGTTCTCCACCCGCTTCGCCATGTGCCAGTCACACGCGAGCACCGGCTCACCGCCCTCACGGCACGACAGGATCCACTCGACGTCGTTCCCGCAGTCGCCGTCCGGCAGCAGCGCCTCGCACGTCCGCTTGCCCTCCGACGGCTGCTCGACGGTCATTCCGGCCAGGGCCTCGTCGAGCGCCTCGCCGAGCGTGACCATCACGACAGCACCTCGTCGAGCAGGCCCAGCGCGTCCAGCACTTCGTCCGTGTGCTCGCCGGCGTACTTCCGCACGACGGCCTCCGCGCGGTCGATCGTGTCGAGCGTCGGCCCCGTCGGCCGCGGGTCCTCGGTGCGCAGGTCCTCCGGCGCGATGTGCCCGATCATCGGAGCACCCGCGGCGTCGTCGCCATGCGGAGGCCGCCGAAGAACCACAGCGCGACGATCAGCACGACCTGGCCGCCCCACATCGGCGCGTGCGCCAGACCGGCGACGAGCGCGACAGCGATCGAGACGACGAACCACGGGACGCCGCGGCGGAGGACCTGCACGACGCGGAAGTCCCGCGCCTCGGTACCGGACCGCCAGCCAACCGGGATCAGCTTGTGCAGCCGGATCGTCGTGACGTCGTGCACGCCGTCCCAGACGGTCGCCCACACGGCGTCGCCGGCGTCGGAGAGGTCGAGGACCAGCACGTCGCCGAGGTCCGGGAGGGTGATGAGGTCCCGCTTCCGCAGGTCCTTCGGGAGGATCGAGAGCCCGATTTCGGGCATAGGCGTAGCCATGGACATGTGTCGTTGCCCCTTCAGAGGGTGAGGAGAGATCCCGCCGGGAGTCGGATGCCCGGCGGCAGAAGATCAGGGAGAGGTCAGGCGGCGGTGCCCTGGGCGGGCGCCGTGTCGCGCTGGGAGGCGACGTACGCGCGAAGGTCGCCGAGGCGGTACTTCACGAGCCGGCCGACCTTCGTGGCGACGGGCCCCTTGCGAAGGCGCCGCCACTCGTAGAGGGTCTTCACCTTCAGACCGAGGTACTCGGCCGCTGCGGTGATGTCGACGAGCTGCTCGTCGTCGGGGCGGGTCTGCTCGATGCCGGTCACGATGCGACCGCCTCGAGGTGGGTCTGCTGCGCAGCCGGTCGAGTCCGAGGCATCAGCTCGAAGACGACGAGTCCGAGCGCGTCAGCGATGAGGCTGAGCTCGTCGACGTCGAACGCGACCTTGCCGGAGAGCTTGCGGGACATCGTGGCCCCCTTGATCCCCGTCGTTGCGCAGACCGCGCTCTGGGTGAGATTGGCGCGGGCGATGGCCGCTCGGACCTCTCCCGCCACTTGCTCGCTGTAGCTCTGCGTTTCCATGTGGACCAGTATGCGCCCATGTAGGTCCTCCGCAAGGGGGACTTGTGCCTGTTTCCAGAAATGGCTAAGTTTTTCAACATGGGAACGAACAGCCGCGAATTGGGTCCGATGAGCCAGGCAGTGAGCGCCGAGCTTCGCGCCGAGGCGGGACGCCGAAACATCGGCGTCCGCGAGCTCGCCGCGCGCAGCCGGCTGCCGTACTCGACTGTCTCGAAGACCCTCCGAGCGCAGCGCGTGGTCGACGTCGAGGAACTCGCCCGGCTCGCACACGGCATGGACATCGAACCCGCAGAGATCGTGCGCAACGCCGAGATCGCGATCCGCCGCCACGGCGCCGCCTACTTCGAGGCGCTCGCAGCAGCAGACGCCGCCGACCTCGCACGCTGGGGGCTCAAGCCGCGACGCCTCAGTGTCGTACCCGCCACGCAAGATGAGGACACCTCCGAGGACTTCGACGTCATCCCCGATGCGTCGCACCTGCAGGACCTCCCAAAGGCAGCCCGCCGCGGCCGCCGCAAGGCAGACGAACCAGCTGCCGACTGACCGATCAGACAAGGGGCAACGTGCGAGACCTGATGGACATCGCCAGGGACTACGGAGTCCGCGTCGTGCTAGGCCACCTCCCCGAGGACCTGCTCGGCGCGTACTCCCCGCTCGAGGAGCGGATCTACCTCGACATCCGGCTCACCCCAAGCGAGCGCCGATCCGTCCTCGCCCACGAACTCGGCCACGTGCACCACGGACACACCTGCGACAGCGGCCTCGACAGCGCGCTCGAGCGCCAGGCCGACATGTACGCAGCCACACTGCTCGTCCACCCCGAGGACTACGCCGCGCTCGAACGCGTCAGCCCAGACGCCCACTACATCGCCGAGGAGCTCAACGTGACCACCGCCGTCGTCGACGACTTCCGTCGATACGTCCTGAAGAAGTTCGGGCCCCGCACCTACGCCGGCCACCGGCTCGTGAGCGCCTGATGCCCCGACCACCACTCGTTCTAGGCACCTGGGGCAAGATCACCCGCACGAAGCGAGCGGGCTCGTGGGTGGCCTTCGCGCGCTTCCGAGACTTCGACGGGATTACCCGTCAGGTCGAACGCACGGGCGCCACGGGCCGCCAGGCCGAGGACGCGCTCGTAGAGCACCTCCGAGACCGCACCCGTCTCCACGGCGGCGACATGACCGCTGAGAGCCACGTGCGGGTGCTTGCCGACCGCTGGTACGACACCCTGCTCAAGCAGAACAAGGCAGCCGGCACCCTCGAGGCGTACCGGCGCAACCTCCGCGTCCACGTCGAGCCGGCGCTCGGCGGCCTCCGGATCCGCGAGGTCACCGTCCCGATCATCGACCGCTACCTGGGCGCTCTCGAGAAGAAGTCCCCCGCGGCCGCGAAGACCTCCCGCGTGATCCTCAAGGGCATGTTCTCCCTCGCCGTCCGCCACGGGGCCGCACCGAGCAACCCCGTACCCGACGCCAGGACCGTCACCCTGACGCGCGCCGAGGTCCGCACGATCGCTTTGGACGACGTCGTGGTACTACGCCGACGCCTCACCGAGTGGGATGGCGGAACGGACGGTGCTGGGCGTCAGCGCGTCGCCGAGCTCGGGGATCTCGTTGACATGCTCATGGCGACCGCCATCCGCACCGGAGAGCTCCTCGCGATCCGATGGGAGGACGTGGACCTCGGCGCCGACGATCCGACCGTCCTGATCTGCGGGACTGTCGTGCAGGTCCGAGGCGAGGGGCTGCAGCGCCAGCCTCACCCGAAGAACGCCTCGCACTTCCGTCGACTGAAGCTCGCGCCGTTCGCCGTCGCGATGCTGCTCCGACGCAGGTCCGAGGCCCGCACTGAGTGGGTGTTCCCGTCCTCGACCGGCACGCTCCGATCGCCGAACAACATGCGACGGCAGTGGCGCGACTTCCGGGACCACTACGGCTACGAGGACTGGGTCACACCGAAGACGTTCCGGAAGACCGTCGGCAAGCTGATCCGTGACGAGGTCGACCTCGAGACCGCTTCAGCAGCGCTCGGACACTCGAACACGAAAATCACCGAAGATCACTACACCGGGCGTGTCGTGGACGGACCCGACATCCGAGCCCACGTCGAGGCTCTCGGACGCTGACGAAACCGCTGGGTTTCCGCTGGGCCAACAGAAAAAGGGCCTGGGACCGCTGATGCGATCCCAGGCCCTGTCTCGTCTGGTGGTGCGCCCCCTCGGACTTGAACCGAGAACCCACTGATTAAGAGTCAGTTGCTCTGCCAATTGAGCTAGAGGCGCATGGTATTGAGTTGTCTGCTGCTCTCGCACTTGCGTGCTGCAACGGGAAACAACAATAGCATGGGTTCTGGGTGCTCACGACCACTCGGGCACCGGACACGAACAGGAGCACCATGACGGACCGTCTCGCGGTCGGCGACACCGCCCCCGACTTCACCCTCCCGGACCAAGACGGCACGGAGCACGCGCTCGCCGACCTGCGCGGTCGGAAGGTCATCGTGTACTTCTACCCGGCGGCCTCGACCCCCGGGTGCACCACCGAGGCGTGCGACTTCCGCGACAACATGACGTCGCTCCAGGCGGCCGGCTACGAGGTCCTCGGCGTCTCGAAGGACGAGCAGGCGAAGCTCAAGGAGTTCCAGCACGAGCAGGCCCTGACCTTCCCGCTGCTGAGCGACCCCGACCTCGCCGTGCACCGCGCCTACGGCGCCTGGGGCGAGAAGAACAACTACGGCAAGATCGTCACCGGCACGATCCGCTCGACGATCGTCGTCGACGAGGACGGCCGCGTGCAGCTGCCCCTCTACAACGTGAAGGCGACCGGTCACGTGGCCAGCCTCCGGAAGAAGCTCGGCCTGGTCTGAACCCAGCCACGGACGGACGGGAGGCGCGGAGCCAGCTGGCACACCTCCCTCGCAGGCTCGGTCGGCGCGCCCCGCGTGACGCTGGCGCGTCACCGCTGAGCGGGGCGCGCTCCCGTCCGTTCGCGCTCACGTCCCGAGACGCGACGTCAGTCGTCCCGCTGGCCGCGCGGGACGAGCGCGGTTGTGATCGGCCGCGAGAGCACGAGGGTGAGGCCGACCAGTGCCGGGATGAGGAGCACCCAGCCCACCCAGGCGACGCGGAAGACGCCCTGGAACGCGCCGATCGCGAGCGCGCCCTGGAGCACCTGCCAGACGATGATCCCGGAGCGGACCCACGAGCGGTGGTTCCGAAGCCCGAGGAACATCGCGACGAGCCAGGTCGCGGCGATCGCGGCGAGGACCACGAGCGCGATCGCGGAAGCGATGCTCGACGCCGGCGCGACGAGGAGTTCCACGAGGAGCGCGACCGTCACGACGACGAGCGCGAGCGCCTCGAGGCCGACGACCACGAGCAGCGTCGTGAACGCCGGGGATCGACCGGCGACGGGGCCGGGGCCGTTCGGGGTGGTCTCGGACACAGCGATCCTCCAGATGGAACCCTTGATTTGGTACCACCAGTATGGAACGATATTCGAGGTCGTTTGGACGGCACGATGTGGTGTGCGTCTCCCGCGGTTCGACGCTCCTCCCCCGAGCGTTCAGCGGGCGTCAGACTCGCTCCCAGCGGATTCCTCCCCCACAGGTCTCCCCTCGTGCCCTGTGCATGCCCAGCGTTCCGATCCCCGAGCCGCGGCCCCGGCCTGCCGTTCGAGCATCGACATCAAGGAGCACCACACATGGACTGGCGTGACCAGGCAGCTTGCCTCACCGCGGACCCCGAGCTCTTCTTCCCGGTGGGCAACACCGGACCCGCCGTCGACCAGATCGAGAAGGCCAAGTCGGTCTGCGCTCGGTGCACGGTGACGGAGATGTGCCTGCAGTACGCCCTCGAGAACAACCAGGACTCGGGCGTCTGGGGCGGCCTCAGCGAGGACGAGCGTCGTGCGCTGAAGCGCCGCGCGGCCCGCGCCCGCCGCGCCTCCTGACGCAGCAGCACCAACGACACGACGACGCCCGTCGCTCCCCTGGGAGCGACGGGCGTCGTCGTGTGTCCAGCCTGGGGCGGGCCCACGGCGCCGAGCGCTACGCGGCGCCGGCGGCGGTGAGCCAGCGGAACGGGATCGTGATGGTGACCTCGGTGCCGCTGCCGGTGAGCGTGTGCCAGTCGATCGTCCCGCCGAGCTCGCCCTGGATGAGCGTGCGGACGATCTGCGTGCCGAGCCCCGAGCCGACCTTGCCCTCCGGCAGGCCTCGGCCGTTGTCGCGGACCTCGATGTCGAGGTGGTCGTCGGAGCGGTTCGCCACGATCTCGACCTCGCCGTCGCGGCCGTCCAGCCCGTGCTCGACGGCGTTCGTGACGAGCTCGGTGAGGCCGAGCGCGAGCGGGGTCGCCGCCTCCGAGGGCAGCACGCCGAACTCGCCGGTCTTCTTCGGGCGGACCGTCGTGTTGTGGGACGCCGCGACCTCGGTCACGAGCTTCAGCACGGAGTCGAACACCTCGTCGAAGTCGACGTTCTGGCTGAGGCCGGTCGACAGGGTGTCGTGCACGACGGCGATCGCCGCCACGCGACGCATGGCGTTCTGCAGTGACGTCCGGGCCTCGTCCGAGTGGGTCCGGCGTGCCTGGATGCGGAGCAGGGACGCGACCGTCTGCAGGTTGTTCTTGACGCGGTGGTGGATCTCGCGGATCGTCGCGTCCTTGGTGATGAGCTCGCGCTCCTGGTGCCGGAGCTCGGTGACGTCGCGGCAGAGCACGATCGCGCCGATGCGGTCGCCCTGGTCGCGGAGCGGGATGGAGCGCAACGAGACCGTCACGCCCTTCGCCTCGACGTCGGCGCGCCACGGAGCCCGCCCGGTCACGACGAGCGGCAGGGACTCGTCCACGTCGAGCTGCGAGCCGATCAGCTCGGTCGTGACCTCGGCGAGGGACTTCCGCTCGAGCTCACCCTCGAAGCCCATGCGGTTGAAGGCGCTCAGGCCGTTCGGGCTCGCGAAGGTGACGACGCCGTTCGTGTCGAGGCGGAGCAGCCCGTCACTCGCGCGGGGCGCACCGCGGCGGGGGCCGGCCGGGGCACCGAGGTCCGGGAAGTCACCCGTGGCGATCATCCCGAACAGGTCGTTCGCGCTCGCGGTGAAGTTGAGCTCCTGGCGGCTCGGGGTCCGCATCTCGTCCTGGTTCGAGTGCCGCGTGACGACGGCGATCGGACGCTCGGTCGTCTCGGCGCTGTTCGGGTTCAGTCGGCGGAGCACCGGGATCGCCCGGACGCGCGTCGGGGTGTCCTCGTACCAGTCCGGCTCGGCGGAGTCGACGACCCGGGCGGCGGCGAAGCACTCGGTGACCTGCTCGCGCCATTCCTCGCGGATCTCCTGCCCGACGATGTCGCGGTAGAAGAGCGTCGCGGCGGAGCTCGGCCGGGCGTGCGCGACGGCCACGAACGAGCCGTCCTCGGCGGTCGGTACCCAGAGCACCATGTCGGCGAAGGACAGGTCGGCGAGGAGCTGCCAGTCCCCCACGAGCAGGTGGAGCCACTCCACGTCCGCTTCGGAGGATCGGCCTTGCGCGAGGACGAGGTCACTGAGGGTCGACACCACGTCAGTCTAGGTGCGGCCCGTTGTGGACAACGGCACGCCTCCACAGCCACGCTGCTTTCGTATTTCTCATGTCGTACACATTCGTACGTTCGCCACATGGGAGGGACCGGGGTGTCAGGACACGCGCATCGACTCGACGACGAGGACGACGACGACCGATCGGAGACGAGAGTCCGAGCGGTCGCCGCGGTCCCGGCTCCGCGGCCCGCCGGGACACCGGCTCCGCCACCGGAACCCGGGACGCCGGACGCCGACGCCCCGCCGGACCCGGCCGAGGTCGCCGCTGCCCTCGCCCGTTGTGTCGTGGAGGTCCTCGCCGGTGCCCGCGACGTCGACAGCATCGCGCGGTGGGTCACCGAGGACGTGCACCGGCACCTGCTGCACCGCGCGGCCGTCGCCGCGCGCGCCCGGGCGCTCCGGCGTCGCGCCCGATCACGGCCGCTCGTCCAGGTCGGCACGGTCCGGCTCTGCCCGGTCGCGCCCGGAGTGGTCGAGGCGGCCGTCGTCGTGCACACCCGCGCTCATGCGCGCGCCGTCGCGCTCCGCCTCGAGCTCCGGCAGGGCCGCTGGCGGGCCGTCGTCGTCGGCGTCCTCTGAACGACGCGCCCAGCAGGAGGACGGGAGGCGCGGTGCCCGCCGGCACCGCGCCTCCCGTCCGTCGCGTACGCGCTCGTGGGCCGCTGCGGATCAGCCCTTCTTGGCTGCCTGCCGGCGCTCGGCACGGTTGTTGGCCGAGGCCTGACCGGAGGCCGTGGCTGCGTTCCCGAAGGCGGAGCCCTGCTCGGGACCCGCGGCGGCCTCGGCCTCGGCCTGCGCCTTCTGGGCGCGGGCCGTCGCCGCCTGCTCGAGGCGACCCTGCTCGTCGCGGACCTCGACCTCGCCGTCGATCGACGGCGCCGAGTACTCGAGCCCGGTGGCCTCGCCCTCGCCGAGGCCCTTCGCCTCGATCACGGCGTTGTCGCCGTCGGACTGGACCTGCACCTCGAGGTTGAAGAGGTAGCCGACCGACTCTTCGCGGATCTGGCCCATCATGCTCTGGAAGAGCGCGTAGCCCTCGCGCTGGTACTCGACCAGCGGGTCGCGCTGGGCCATGGCGCGGAGGCCGATGCCGTCCTTGAGGTAGTCCATCTCGTACAGGTGGTCACGCCAGCGGCGGTCGATCACCGAGAGGACGACGCGGCGCTCGAGCTCGCGCATGGCCTCTTCGCCGAGGAGTTCCTCGCGCTTCTGGTAGGCGAGCTTGGCGTCGGACAGGATCTCCCGCCCGAGGAAGTCGCGCGTCGCCTTGCCCTTCGAGCCGGCCTCCGTGATGACCTCGTCGATGGAGATCGAGATCGGGTACAGCGTCCCGAGCTCGGTCCACATCGCGTCGAGGTCCCAGTCGTCCGCGTTGCCCTCGGCGGTGTGGGTGTCGATCACGTCGTCGACGACGCTCTTCAGGAACGTCTGCGCACGCTCGTGGATGTCGTCGCCCTCGAGGATGTGACGACGGTCGCTGTAGATCGCCTCGCGCTGGCGGTTCAGGACGTCGTCGTACTTCAGGACGTTCTTGCGGATCTCGGCGTTGCGACCCTCGACCTGCGCCTGGGCGGAGCGGATCGCGCGGCTGACGAGCTTGTTCTCGATCGCCATGTCGTCCGGCACGTTCGAGCGGCCCATGAGGCTCTCGGCGGCACCGGAGTTGAACAGGCGCATCAGGTCGTCGGTGAGCGACAGGTAGAAGCGGCTCTCGCCCGGGTCACCCTGGCGGCCGGAACGACCGCGGAGCTGGTTGTCGATGCGGCGCGACTCGTGGCGCTCGGTGCCGAGCACGTAGAGCCCGCCGGCGTCGCGGACCTTGTCGCCCTCGGACTCGACGGTCTTCTTGACCTCGGCGAAGACCTCGTCCCAGGCGGCCTCGTACTCCTCCGGCGTCTCCGTCGGGGACAGCCCCTTGGCGTGCATCTCCTGCACGGCGAGGAACTCGGAGTTGCCGCCGAGCATGATGTCCGTACCGCGGCCGGCCATGTTCGTGGCGACGGTCACGGCGCCGAGTCGACCGGCCTGGGCCACGATCGCGGCTTCACGTGCGTGGTTCTTGGCGTTGAGGACCTCGTGCTTCACGCCCTTCTTGGCGAGGAGCTTCGACAGGTACTCGGACTTCTCGACGCTCGTCGTGCCCACCAGGACCGGCTGGCCCTTCTCGTGGCGCTCGGCGATGTCCTCGGCGACCTGCTCGAACTTCGCCTTCTCGTTCTTGTAGACGAGGTCGGTCTGGTCGATGCGCTGCATCGGCTTGTTCGTCGGGATCGGGACGACGCCGAGCTTGTAGGTCGACATGAACTCGGCCGCCTCGGTCTCGGCGGTACCCGTCATGCCGGAGAGCTTCTGGTACAGGCGGAAGTAGTTCTGCAGCGTGACGGTCGCGAGGGTCTGGTTCTCGGCCTTGACCTCGACGCCCTCCTTCGCCTCGATCGCCTGGTGGATGCCCTCGTTGTAGCGGCGGCCCATCAGGATGCGACCGGTGTGCTCGTCGACGATCAGGACCTCGCCGTTCATCACGACGTAGTCCTTGTCGCGCTTGAACAGGGCGACGGCCTTGATCGAGTTGTTCAGGAACGAGATGAGCGGGGTGTTCGCCGACTCGTACAGGTTGTCGATGCCGAGGTAGTCCTCGACCTTCTCGATGCCGGGCTCGAGCACGCCGACGGTGCGCTTCTTCTCGTCGACCTCGTAGTCCTCGCCCGGGATGAGCCGCGTGGCGATGGAGGCGAACTCGGTGAACCACCGGTTGGCCTCGCCCGAGGACGGACCGGAGATGATGAGCGGCGTGCGGGCCTCGTCGATGAGGATCGAGTCGACCTCGTCCACGATCGCGAAGAAGTGCCCGCGCTGCACCATGTCCGAGGCCTGCCACGCCATGTTGTCGCGCAGGTAGTCGAAGCCGAACTCGTTGTTCGTGCCGTACGTGATGTCCGCGGCGTACTGCTCGCGGCGCTCGGCGGGGGTCTGGTTCGCGATGATGCAGCCCGTGGTCATGCCGAGCGCGCGGAAGACGCGGCCCATGATCTCGGACTGGTACGACGCGAGGAAGTCGTTGACCGTGATGACGTGCACGCCGCGCGACGGGATCGCGTTGAGGTAGGCGGCGGTCGTCGCGACGAGGGTCTTGCCCTCACCGGTCTTCATCTCGGCGATGTTGCCGAGGTGCAGGGCCGCGCCGCCCATGAGCTGCACGTCGAAGTGCCGCATGCCGAGCGTGCGCTTCGCTGCCTCGCGCACCGCGGCGAAGGCCTCGGGGAGCAGGTCGTCGAGGGTCTCGCCGTTGGCGTAGCGCTCGCGGAGCTCCTTCGTCTCGTCCTGGAGCTCCTCGTCCGTGAGGCTCGCGAAGTCGTCCTCGAGGTCGTTGATGGCCGAGGCGTACGCCTTCAGCCGACGGAGGGTGCGCCCTTCGCCGATGCGGAGGACCTTCTCCAGCACGTTTGCCACGTGAGCTCCTTACGGGGTCGTCGCGCGCGACCTGCGCGATCCGAACAGCCAGTCATGCTAGCAACCCGCCAGGTCCCTGCGCTGGGAGGGACGCGGGTGTGCGCGGCCCGGTCGCGGGCCGCGCACACCGTCGGTCGTCGGTGCGACTCAGACCGTGGCGGCCGTGCGGTCCGGTTCGGCGACCTGGTCGGCGGGTTCGCTGCCGTCGATGCCGATCACGCCGTAGTCCCAGCCCTTCCGGCGGTAGACGACGCTCGGTCGGTGGGTCTCGGCGTCGACGAACAGGTAGAAGTCGTGCCCGACGAGCTCCATCCGGTAGAGCGCGTCGTCGACGGTCATCGGCGACTCCTGGAAGACCTTGTGCCGGATCACCACGGGCGAGTAGACCTCGGCGTCGTCCTCGTGTGCCTCCTCGACCACGGGGACGGCCCCGGTCGCGACGGTCTCGATGAGCTTGCCGTCGGCGGGCGTCACGCCCATGTGCTCGAACGCGGTGCCGGACGCCTCGGCCACGGAGGTCGGGCGGTGGCGTCCGCGGTGCACCTTCTTGCGGTCACGCGCCCGGCGGAGCCGCTCGGTGATACGCGCGAACGCCAGGTCGAACGCGGCGTACTTGTCCGACGCCGCGGACTCCGCGCGGACCAGCGGGCCGGGGCCGATTAGGGTCAGTTCGACGCGGTCCTCGCCTCCGCTGCCGCCGGACTTCTCGTTGTGGCGGCTGAGGCGCACCTCGAAGGCGAGGGCGCGGTCGGCGAGCACGTCGATCTTCTCGGACTTCTGTTCGACGTAGGTGCGGAATCGATCGGTGACCCCGACGTTCCGTCCTGTGATCGTCACGTCCATGTGGCGGCTCCCATCCGTACTTCGGCGCGTCGCCTCCATCCGGCGATCCCGGACGCCTTGCCGCGAGGCTAGACCCCCGACCGAGCCGCCGTCACCACCCCTCGGCGGGTCGGTGCGGACACCCACCGGACACCCAGGCGTCACCGGGCGTCCACCTCGGCGAGCGCCACGCACCGCGCGACCCGGCCGCCGGCGACGCGGACCGCCCGGATCGCCTCGGCCATCGTGACCCCGGTCGTCACGACGTCGTCGACGAGCACGACGTCCCGACCGGTCACGCCGGTGGCGCGCAGGGTGCCGACCGTCGCGACGACCCGTTCGACGGCCGTCCGCTCCTTCTGCCCGTGCCCCGCGGCGACCCGCTGCCCCGGGCCACCGACGCGGACGCGCACGAGCGCCCGCGGTCGTCGCAGCCGCGCGCGCCCCAGCAGGAGGACCACCGGGTCGAACCCGCGACGTCGAGCTCCGCGGCGTGACGGCGGGACGCGCAGGAGCACCGCCTCGGGGTGGTCGGCGAGCGCGCGCCGGACGAGCACGCCGAACCGTCCGGCGAGCGGCCCGGCGAGGTCGACGCGGCTCCGGAGCTTGCACTCGAGCACCAGGGTCCGGACGAGGCCCTCGTAGGACCACGCGGCGTCGAGCCGGACGCCGGCCACCAGGCGGCGGCACGTGGGGAGCGCGTCGAGTTCGGCGCGACAGGACCGGCAGAGCGCCCGGTCCGGGGCGCCGCACCCGACGCATGCGACCGGCAGGACCAGACCGAGCACCGCGAGGGCGGCGTCCGCCCAGCGGTCGCGAGGCGGGGGTGGGTCGGGCTGCGCTCGGGTCACGTCCCCATGCTCGGGGTGACCGTCCTGCGGACGCGCGCCGACGGGACGGACGGTGGACGGGCCTCCTGTCCGGCCGGCCTGGGGAGGAGGAACGGGGTGGGCCGCCCGATCAGCGCTGGACGCCGAGGACGTCCGCGGTGACCCCGGTGGTGTCCCAGACACCGCCGGTGGACCGGAGCACGGACCCGTCCGACATCCGCAGGAGCATCGATCCGCCGTCGCCCCCGACGACCGCGGTCGCCACGCCCTCGGCCTTCGGCAGGGTGCTCGACTGCCCACCGACCGTGGAGCGGACGACCTCGGGACCGGCGTCGGTCTGGGCGACGGACACGACGTCGCTGTCGTTCACCCAGGCCGCGCCGACGGCGTCGCCGCTCGCGGCCTGCACGCGCACCGGCGAGCCGAGGCTCGTCGGCGTCCGGTCGGCGCCGCGCACGACGGCCATCACGTACAGGGCCGGACCGTCCGCGGTCTCGATGAGTGCGAGTGCGCGCGTGGAGTCGCGGGACAGCTGGAACGACACGAGCTTGCCCTGCGGCAGCGTCGTCTTCACGGCGTGCGGGTCGCCGCCGAGGCCGTACGCCGTGACCTGGCCGGTGTCGTCGGACCGGCCGACCCACACGAAGTCGAGATCGTCGATCGACGGCGGGACGAGTCCCGGCGTCGCGTCGACGCGGAGGGCGTCCTTGCCGCGGGCGACCACGACGCCGCTGGCGTTGCCGACCGCGGCGACCGTGCCGGACGCGGACAGGGCGAGGGACCGCGGGTCGAGCCCGGCGACGGTGTCGGCGAGCCCGCCGCCGAGCGGTGCGACCTTGCCCCCGGCCGTCGCGAAGCCGACCTGGTCGTCCCGGACGACCAGGGGCCGCGGGTCGACGTCGGGGTTGACCTGCGCCGGGGTGCCGTCCTGCTCCGCGCCGGAGAAGGTGGCGCCCTCGAAGGTGATCGAGACCGAGGACACCGACGCGACCGAGGCGAGGGAGCGCGTGAGCTGCTCGCGCATCCGGGCCTTGTCGTCGTTGCTCGAGCTGAGGGCGTCGCTCGACAGGTCGACCAGCGCGGTGCCGTTGTCGATCGTGACCGCGTTCAAGGAGAGCTGCGTGCCCTCCGGGAACGCCGAGACGACGGCGCCCTTCAGCCAGTCAGCGGGTCCGGCGAGCAGGGCGCTCGCGATCCGGGTGCTGGTCGACGAGCGCGCGAGGAACCACCGCTCGTCCGGCACGAGGAACTGGTAGGTGGGGTCGAAGAAGTACAGCGCGTGCTCCTGGAACACGGACTCGAAGCTGACCGGCGTCAGGATGATGCCGTCGGGCGCGTAGGCGATGCGCCACTGGCCGTCCTGCCGGACGAACTGGAACGTCAGGGTGGACGTGGTCGGGCGCACGGCCTGGGTGTACTCGCCGTCCTGGTCGACGGTCGCACTCGCGGTGAGCGTGTAGGTCAGCTCGCGGTCGGCGACCCGCTCGACGGTGCCGCTGCCCTGCAGGATCGTCACGCCGCGGCGCGGGTTCCACTTCTTCGCGAAGCCGTCCGCGAGGAACTCCCGAGCGATCGCGTAGTCGTCCTGGGCGCCCGTGCCCGCGGCGACGAAGCCGCGCAGGATCGCGGTCTGGTCGGATCCGTCGACGGGCTTGTCCGGGCGGAAGTCCACCCCGGAGATCGACTCGTCCTTGACCGACTGGCCGGCGCGCACGGGGCCGTCGGTGGGGATGGCCGCGCAGGCGGTGACCGCGACGACGGTCAGGGCCGCGAGCGCGGTCGCCACCGCGGCACGGAGGGTGTTCCTCATCGTTCCTCCCGGACGGCCCGGGGGCCGTCGTACGCTTCGTCGAGTTCGGGCAGCGGGATCGCGGACGTCGCCGTGCCGACCTGCTCGCCGCGCGGCAGCACGAGCACGAAGGTCGACCCCTCGCCCGGGCGGGACCACACGTCGATGCGTCCGCCGTGCAGCCGCGCGTCGCCGAGGGAGATCGCGAGGCCGAGCCCGGTCCCCCCGATCGTGCGTTTCCGGCTCGGATCGGCCCGCCAGAACCGGTCGAACACGCGGGCGGTGTCCTCCGGCGGCATGCCGACGCCCTGGTCGCGGACGGCGATCGCGACGCTGCGCGAGTCGCTGTCGACCACGACCTGCACGGGCTTCGCATCACCGTGCTCGATCGCGTTGCCGACGAGGTTCCGCAGGATCCGCCGGACCCGCTTCGCGTCGAGCTGCATCGTGGTGTGGCCGCCGGGGGTGGCCAGCTGCAGGTCGACGCCGGCGCGCTCGGCGAGGGGTCGGAACTCCTCGACGATGTCGGCCGCGAGGGACGCGGGCACGACGGGTTCGGTGTCGAGCTGCACGGCCTGCGCGTCGTAGCGGGAGATCTCGAGGAGGTCGGCGAGCAGGAGCTCGAAGCGCTCGACCTGGGCGTGCAGGAGCTCCGCCGACCGACCGACCGACGGCTCGAAGGCGTGCCGGGAGTCGAAGAGCATGTCGCCGGCGAGCCGGATCGTCGTGAGCGGGGTCCGGAGCTCGTGCGAGACGTCCGACACGAACCGCTGCTGCACGCGGGAGAGCTCGGCGAGCTGGGTGATCTGCCGGCTCACGGCGTCCGCCATGTCGTTGAAGCTCCGTGCGAGGATCGCGATGTCGTCGTGCCCGCGGACGGGGATGCGTTCGTCGAGGCGCCCCGCCGCGATCTTCCGACTGGTCTCCGCCGCACCACGGATCGGCACCACCACGAGCCGCACGACGAGGGACGTCACGAGGGCGATGAGCACGATGAGCGCGACGCCGCCGATCGACAGGGTCTGCGAGACGAAGTCCAGGGTCTGCTGCGCGTCGGAGAGGTCGTAGACGATGTAGAGCTCGTACTGGCCCGCGCTCGGGATCTGCAGCATCGACCCGACGGCCAGCCCGGGTTCACGACGGCCGCCGTCGTCGAGCCGCACGGCTTGCAGGCTCAGTCGACCGGTGTCCTTGGCGACCTCGCGCCGGAGTGCGTCGGTGATGACCTCGTCCGGGAAGTCCGAGCTCGCCAGGTTCTGCAGGGTCTGCGGGGTGGACTGGTCCGGGCTCCGCTCGATCGCGATGCTCGTGCCGCCGGGGCTCGTCGTGTTCGACAGGATCGCCTGCTGCGCCTCGCTCTGCAGCGTCTCGAGCTCGGTCTGGTTGTTGTCCTCGGCCGCCGTCGCCGCGTCGAAGATGCCCTGTGCCACGACCGTCGCCCGGGCCGACTCCGCCTCGATCTGGTCGCGGCGCTGGGCGTACACGTTGTTCGAGATGCTGATCATCACCGCGGTGCCGATCACCACGACGGCGAGCCCGGTGGTCAGGACGGTGATGGCGACCGACCGGACCAGCAGGGAGCGTCGCCAGAGCCAGGCGACGGCGTACCAGCCGCGCCGGACCCACCGGCGGACCCGGCGACGCGTGCGCGCCGCCCACCCGCGGCCGAAGAGGTCGCGCGACGGTCCCGACGACACGGTGCTCAGGCTCCTCCGGCCCGGTACCCCACGCCGCGCACCGTGGTCACGATCCGGGGGTTGTCGGGGTCGTGCTCGATCTTCGCGCGGAGTCGCTGCACGTGGACGTTCACGAGCCGGGTGTCCGCCTTGTAGTGGTAGCCCCACACCTGGTCGAGGAGCATCTCGCGCGTGAACACCTGGTTCGGCTTCTCGGCGAGCGCCCGGAGCAGGTCGAACTCGAGCGGGGTGAGCGCGATGACGGTGTCGCCGCGACGGACCTCGTGCGCGGCGACGTCGACGGTCAGGTCGCCCGCGTGCAGCACGGTCGCGTCCGAGGCGGTCGGTCGGAGCCGCGTCTTGATGCGCGCGACGAGCTCCTTCGGGTTGAACGGCTTCACGACGTAGTCGTCGGCGCCGT
Organism: Curtobacterium sp. Csp1; assembly: GCF_013347185.1. Taxonomy (NCBI): domain Bacteria; kingdom Bacillati; phylum Actinomycetota; class Actinomycetes; order Micrococcales; family Microbacteriaceae; genus Curtobacterium; species Curtobacterium sp. Csp1. The sequence continues at coordinate 3,004,670 of NZ_CP054594.1, read as the reverse complement.
TCTCGAGACCCGCGACGACGTCGGCGGTGTCGCCCTTCGCGGTGAGCATGATGATCGGCGTGCCGCTCTCGGCGCGGATGCGCTTGCAGACCTCGATGCCGTCGATGCCCGGGAGCATGACGTCGAGCAGGACGAGGTCGGGCTTGGTGCTGTGGAACGCGTCAACGGCGTCGTTGCCGTCGCCGCTGAACTCGGGCTCGTAGCCCTCGGAGCGGAGGACGATGCCGATCATCTCGGCGAGGGCCTGGTCGTCGTCGACGACGAGGATGCGCGGTGTCATGTGCGTGGACTCCGGGTGGCGGGCGGTGGTGCCGGACCGGCACCCAGGCTCACGATAGCGCCGTCCCCCGCACGGCCGGGTTTTCCGACAGGATGGGAGTGTCCGCGCGCGACCGCAGCGCGGCCGACGGATGACGACGGGGGCGGGGATGTCCGACTGGCAGGTACCGGGAGCGTCCGGGTCGCGTGACGGGGCGGATCGGCCGGGAGGCACGCCACCGGCACCGGGGTCGCAGTCGTCCGGCGGGTGGTCGGGGCAACAGCCGCCGTCCGGCGGGTGGTCCGGCGCGCAGCCGCCGTCCGGCGCGTGGTCCGGCGCGCAGCCGCCGTCCGGCGGGTGGTCCGGGAAGCCCGGGCCGCAGCAGGCCGGCTCGCGTCCCGTGCTGCCGCTGCGACCGCTCGGGCTGGGGGACGTCCTGTCCGGCGCGTTCACCGTCCTCCGGCGGAACGCCCGGGTCCTGCTGCTCTGGAGCCTGCTGCTGAGCGGCGTGCTCGGGTTGGTGTCGACCCTCGCCGGGACCCTCGGGCAGCAAGCACTCCAGTCGCGGATGTTCGCCGCGGTCGACGCCGGTCGGGGTGCCGATGCGGTGACCGCGGGGTCCATCACGCTCTGGCTGCTCCTGTCCGTCGCTCTGCCCTTCATCGCCTCGCTCGGCCGGGGCTTCCTCGTCGCGCCGGTCGCCGTCGACACCGGGCAGCGGATCCTCGGCCGCCGTGCCTCGTTCGGCGGCCTGTGGCGGCTGCTCGCCGGTCGCCGGAGGTCGGTCCTCGCCTGGATCCTGCTGCAGGCCGGCGCCGGTGTGGTCGCCGCCCTGGTGTTCGGCCTGGTGGCGTTCGCCGGGGTCGCCGCGATCGGTTCGGGCAGTCGCGCGGGCCTCGGCGGCGTCGTCCTGCTCTTCGTCGTGCTCGCGCTCGGGTTCGGCGTGCTCGCCGCCTGGCTCGGCACGCGGTTCGCCTTCACGGTCCCGACGATCGCGCTCGAGGGCCGGTCGGTGTTCGCCGCGGCCGCGCAGTCGTGGCGGCTCACCCGGCGTGCGTTCTGGCGGACCTTCGGCATCCTGCTGCTCGTGCAGGTCGTGTTCGGGTTCGCCGCGTCGATCGCCGCGACGCCGCTGTCCATCGGGGCGCTGCTGCTCGGCGGGACCTTCGACCCCCTCGGGCAGACGGGCGCGCGGGCCGGCGTGGGGGTCGGCGCGGTCGTCGCCCTGGTCGTGGGGAGCCTGCTCGTGATCGCGGTCCAGTGCGTCGTCGACGTGCTGTCCGCCTCGATCACGACCTTCCTGGCGGTCGACCGCCGCATCCGGACCGAGGGGCTCGACCAGCGGATCGCGGCGCACCTCGAGACCGGGCAGCCGAGCGACCCGTTCGCGCCCGCCGACCCGCTCCTGCCCGCGCAGGGGCGGCCGTGGCCGCCGCAGCAGCAGTGGACCCCGCAGCAGCAGTGGTCGCAGCAGCCGCCGCAGTGGCCGGTCCCTCCCACGCAGCAGCCGGAGCCGCCGACCTGGGGCGGGAAGCCGGACGGTCGCCCGTGACCCCCGGTCCGGACGAGGCCCGGGACCTGCTCGAGCGCGAACTGCAGCGCAGCGAGTACGCGGCCGTCGAGCCGACCTGGTGGGACCGGGCGTCGCGCGCGGTCCTCGACTGGCTGCAGTCGCTGCGTGCCGACGGGCTCGGGTCCCCCGCCGTCGCGCAGACGCTGCTCTGGACGGCCGTGGTCGTCCTCGTCGCGGTCGTCGTCCTCGTGGTCGTCGCCCGCGGACTCCCCCGCCGACGCGCCCGCACCGCCGCGGACTCGATCGGCGGGGTGTTCGACGCGGACGACCTGCGTCCGACGCGCGACGTCGCCGAGGCCGCACGGGCAGCACTCCGCGCCGGGGACTGGGACGGCGCGGTCCTCGACGGCTACCGGGCGATCGCCAGGGGCCTCGGCGAACGGGACCTCGTCCCGGACGTGCCAGGCGCCACGGCCCGCGCGATCGCCGACCGTGCGGCGCCGTCCTTCCCGGACGCCGCCGTCGCCCTCGCCCGGGCCGCCGCGGCGTTCGACGCCGTGCGTTACCTCGGTCGTCCCGCGGACGAACCGACCGCCCGCGCGGTCCTGGACACCGAGGCGACCGTGCGGACCACCCGCCCCGTCCGACCCGACCAGCCGGCGGCGCCCGCGTGAGCGCGGCCGGTGCCACCCGCGAGCGCACCGCGACCCCCGAGCCGTCCACGACCCCGGTGTCCGCGGGCCCGGCTCCCGCGGGGACCGGTCGCGGCGGTCTCGCCCGCCGGGTCGCCCTGTGGTCGGTCGTCGTCGCCGTCGCGCTGGTCCTCGCGGTGGCCACCGCCGTCGTGCAGGGATCGGCGCCGACGGACCGGACCCCGCTCGACCCGACCTCGACGACCGCGAGCGGCTCCCGCGCGCTCGTCCGGGTCCTGGAGCAGCAGGGGGTCGCCGTCGACGTGGTGCGGGACGCGGGCCGTGTCGGCGACGGCACGGTCCTCGTCGACGACTCCGCCGGGGTCCTCGACCTCGCGGTCGCACGGCGCATCGTCGCCCGCGCCGCCCACGTCGTCCTGGTCACCGAGGACGCCCGCGTGCTCGACGCCGTCGGGCTGCGGCTGGAGCCCGCGTCCCGCGTGACCGAGCGCCGGACCGTGACCACCACGACGTGCCCCGTCCCGGCGGTCGCCGCCGCCCGGTCGGTCACCACCGAGGGCACCGCCTACGTCGCGGTGCCGGACGCCGACACCGCGGGCGTCGAGCTCTGCGCGTCGACCGACCTCGGCGACGGACGAGGATGGGGCATCGCGCGGACCACCACGGCGGGTGGGGACGTCGTCCTCCTCGGCACCACCGGCGCCCTGCGGAACGACACGATCACGACCGCGGGCGACGCGGCCCTCGCCCTCGGGCTGCTCGGCCAGGGCGGCGGGAGCAGCGCGACCCCGACGCTGAGCTGGTACGTGCCGACCCCGGCCGGCGGGGACGCCGCGCCGACGCTCGGCTCACTCGCCCCGCCGTGGGTGCCGAGCGTCCTCGCCCTCCTCGGGCTCGTCGCGGTCGCGGCCGCCGTCTGGCGTGGTCGGCGCCTCGGACCGCTCGTCGTCGAGCGGCTGCCGGTCGTCGTCCGCGCGGCCGAGACCACCGAGGGACGGGCCCGCCTGTACGCCAGGACCCGCGACCGCACGCACGCGCTCGACACCCTGCGCGTCGCCGCCCTCCGACGGAGTGCCGGTCGGCTCGGCTTGGCCCGCAGCACGCACGTCGACGACGTCGTCCGGGCCGTCGCCCGTGCGACCGGACGCTTCGACTCCGAGGTCGGCGCGGTCCTGGTCGGCGGTCCCGTCCGCGACGACCGGACGCTGGTCACGGCGGTGGCCGAGCTCGACGCGCTCGAACGGGCGCTGCGCGCCGCGACGGGCGGCCCGGTGGACGACCGGCACCAGACCACCAGCGAGCGGCGCACAGAACACCGGCAGCCGCCGTCCGACCAGTACCCGCCGTCCGACCAGCACCCGCCGTCGAACCAGCACCCGCCGTCGAACAAGCACCGAGGAGCACGCCCGTGACCGACCACACCAGCAGCGCGGCCACCGACGCAGGGCCCGACGCCCGGAACGGTGCTCGGCCCGACATTCGACGCGACGACCTGCGCGAGGCCTTCGGGCGGCTCCGCTCCGAGGTCGCGAAGGCCGTCGTCGGCCAGGAGGGCGCCGTCTCCGGCATGATCGTCGGCGTCCTGGCGCAGGGGCACGTCCTGCTCGAGGGCGTCCCGGGTGTCGCGAAGACCCTGCTCGTCCGGAGCCTGGCGGCGGCGATGTCGCTCGACACGAAGCGGATCCAGTTCACGCCGGACCTGATGCCCGGCGACGTGACCGGGTCGCTCGTGTACGACGCGTCGACGGGCACGTTCCCGTTCCGCGAAGGCCCCGTGTTCACGAACGTGCTGCTCGCCGACGAGGTGAACCGCACACCCCCGAAGACCCAGTCCGCCCTGCTCGAGGCGATGGAGGAGCGCCAGGTGAGCGTCGACGGCGCGGCCCACCCGCTGCCCGACCCGTTCTTCGTCGCGGCGACCATGAACCCGATCGAGTTCGAGGGCACCTACACGCTGCCGGAGGCCCAGCTCGACCGGTTCCTCCTGAAGCTCGTCCTCGACGTGCCGCCGCGCGACGTCGAGTGGCAGGTGCTCCGCCGGCACGCGGACGGCTTCGTGCCGCGGGACGTGCGCTCCGCCGGGATCACTCCCGTGCTCGGCGTCGACGAGGTCCGCGCCGCCCAGCGCGCCGTGCAGGCCGTCGCCGCGCGTGACGACGTGCTCGCCTACGTCGTCGACCTGGCCCGCGCGACCCGCCAGGCCCCGTCCGTCCGCGTCGGGGTGAGCCCGCGCGGCGCGACCGCACTGCTCGCCGCGGCGAAGGCCTGGGCGTGGCTGACCGGCTACGACGCGATCACGCCGGACCACGTGCAGGCGATGGCCGTGCCGGTCTGGCGCCACCGCCTACGGGTGGCCGCGGACGCCGAGCTCGAGGGCGTCGGTGCCGACAGCGTCCTGCAGCAGGTGCTCGAGCAGGTCCGGGTGCCGATCTAGTGGCGGTCACCGGCCGGTTCGTCGTCCTGCTCGCCGTCGCCGTCGTCCCGACGGTGCTGCTCGGCAGCGGCTGGGCGGGGCTCGCCTGGGTGGCGGTCGTCGTGGTCGGCGCGGCACTCGACGTCGTCCTCGCCGCCGACCCGGGGCGACTCCGCGTCGAGCGGCGGATGCCCCGCGCCGCCCGGCGGGACGCCACCGCGGACGGCACGCTCGTCGTCGCGAACGACGGCACCCGTCGGCTCCGCGCCGAGCTCCGCGACATGTGGGAGCCGTCGGCCGGACAGCAGCCGCGCCGCTTCCGCCTCGACGTGCCGCCGGGGGAACGCCGGACCGCGCGGATGCGGTTCGCGCCGTTCCGTCGCGGCCGTCGCATCACGACCGGGGTCGCGGTGCGGGCGGTCGGGCCCCTCGGCCTCGCCGCCCGGCAGCGGGTCCTGGCGGCACCGGGGACGCTCGTCGTCACCCCGCCGTTCCGGTCCCGCCGACACCTGCCGTCCCGGCTCGCCCGACTGCGCGAGCTCGACGGTGAGACGACCCTGCAGCTCCGCGGTCACGGCACCGAGTTCGACTCGCTCCGCGACTACGTCCGGGGTGACGACGTCCGGTCGATCGACTGGCGGGCGACCGCGCGTCGGCAGGACCTGGTCGTCCGGACCTGGCGACCGGAGCGCGACCGCCGGGTCGTGGTGGTCGTCGACGCCGGGCGCTCCGGAGCCGGTCGGATCGAGGACGAACCGCGCCTCGACACGTTCATCGAGGCGGCGCTGCTGCTCGGCGCCCTCGCGGCCGCGGCCGGTGACCGCGTCGACCTCGTGGTCCTCGACGACGCCGTCCGCGACCGCGTCCGCGGCGCCACCCGGTCGGACGTCGTGCAGCGGTTCGGCGAGGTCCTCGCGACCGTCGAACCGGGCCTCCGTGCGACGGACTGGTCCGCCGTCCCCGGCCTGGTCGACGGTGTGACGACCGCCAGGGCCCTCGTCGTGCTGCTCACCGGACTGGACTCGGTCGGCTCGTCGGGCGACCTGCTCGCGGTCCTCCCCCGCCTCGCCCGTGACCACGCGGTCGTCGTCACCGGCGTCGAGGACCCCACCGTGCACCGCACCGCCGCCGGCGACCCGGACCCCGTCACCGGGGTCGTACCGGGCCGGACCCGGGGCGGACGCACGCGGTCCGCGCGACGGGCCGCGGGCCTCCCGTCCGGCGCGGAGCGCGACGTGTACCGGCGGGCCGCCGCGGAACGCTCCCTGCTCGACGCGGCCGGGGTCGCGGACGTGGCCCGACGCGCCGGGGCCGAGGTCGTCAGCGGACGACCCTCGGACGTGCCGCCGCTGGTCGCCGACGCGTACGTCCGTGCGAAGGCGGGCGGCCGGCTCTGACGGCTGGGAGGCGCGTGGCGGCTCCCCGGTATCAGCCCGCCACCAGCGCGGTCGCACCGCGCTCGAACTCCTCGACGTCGCCGCGCTGGCCGGCGCGGTACGCGCGGCCGCCGAGCACCCACTGGTACCAGAGCACCGCGGCGAGGGCGACGGTGCCAATCCCGATCTTGACCGGCCAGGGCCAGTCCTGGCGGGTCACGACGCCCTCGACGAGTCCGGAGAGCAGCAGCGTGCCGACCAGACCGAGGGCGACGGTGACGAGCGCGCGGCCGTCCTCGGCGAGAGCCTGCGCGCGCGTCCGCTCCCCCGGTGCGATCCACGACCAGGCGATCCGGAGTCCCGCGGCCCCGGCGAGGAAGATCGAGTAGAGCTCGAGCTGGCCGTGCGGCGCGATCCAGAGGAAGAAGTCGCCGAGGCGGCCCTCGGAGTGCATGATCGCCGCCGACACCCCGAGGTTGATCGCGTTCTGCCCGATCGAGTACGGCACGAAGAGCCCGGTGATGCCGAACGCCACCATGCTCGCGGCGATGTACGCGTTGTTCGTCCACACCTGGGCGGTGAAGGCCCCGAGGCCGTGGTCGGAGTAGTACGCCTGGAAGTCCTGCGTGGCGTACCGGCGGAGGGACTCCGGAGTCCCGAAGGTCTCGAGCGCGCCGGGCGTCGTGCTGATCCACACCGCGACGACGGCCGCGACGACCGCGGTGGCGGCGGCGACCCAGAGCGTCAGCCACCGGATGCGGTACAGCGCGGCGGGGAGCTGGAGCACGAGGAAGCCGGTCAGCGCCGTGAGCGGGTCGACCGGGGTGCCGGTGAGCCGGAGCCGGGCGCGGAAGAGCGTCAGCGACAGCCGGTCCCCGGTCGCCGTGCGAGGGGAGGCGGCGCGGATGCGCGCGAGGTCGGTGGCGGCCGCCTGGTACCCGGCGACGAGCCGGTCGGCGTCGGCCCCGGTGCGGGGACGCGCGCGGGCGAGCTGGTCGAGTTCCTGCCAGCGGTCGCGGTGCACGGCCTCGTAGGCGTCCAGGTCCACGTCGTCTCCCCCGTCGTCTCGCCGTCCGGTGCTGTCCCACCGTTCGGTCCGTGCGACAGAATGATGCCATGCCGACGACGCGAGCGCCCCGCGACCTGGCCGACGCGCGGTACGTCTACGCGCTCGACGGCACCGCGGACGAGCTCGTCGTCGGCGAGGCGGTCGCCCTCGACGTCCAGCCCGCCGGCATCGCGCTCCGCATCGCCGCTGGGCTGCTCGACGGGGTGTGCCTGGTCGTCCTGTACCTGATGCTGCTGCTCGGGATGTCCCGGCTGTGGCCGAGCGGCCTCGACCCGGCGTGGGGAGCCGCCCTGTCGATCGGCGTCCTCGTCGTGGTGCTCGTGCTCGTCCCGGCTGCGCTGGAGACCGTCACCCGCGGTCGGAGCGTCGGCCGCTTCGCCACCGGCACCCGGGTCGTGCGGCTCGACGGCGGTGCGGTCGGCTTCCGGCACGCGATCACCCGCGCGCTCGTCGGCCTGCTGGAGCTGTGGGGCTCGTTCGGGTCGATCGCCCTCGTCGTCGCCCTGTTCGGCAGTCGGCCGCGGCGCCTCGGGGACCTGCTCGCGGGGACCGTCGTGCAGCACGAGCGGGCCGTCCGGCACCGTCCGGCTCAGGTGCTCCTGCCCGTCGAGCTCACCGCGTGGGCCGGCACCGCCGACGTCTCGGCGCTGCCGCAGCGGCTCGAGAATCGCCTGGGTGCGTTCTTCCGCGGGGCCGCCGACCTGGCGCCGGCGGCTCGGGTGGCGACGGCCGAGCGGCTCGCCGCCGAGGTCGTCCCGCACGTGCACCCGCTGCCGCCCGTACCCGCCGAGGTGTTCCTGGCCGGGGTCGTCGTGCTGCGGCGGGACCGGGACACCCGGGCGCTGCGTGCCCGGGCGGCCGTGCTCGACCGGGCCGCCGCGGCCGCAACGGGCCGGCCGCCGGGCTTCCCGCGCTGACGCGCCGACGTGCCCGCGGTGCGGTGCGGGGCGCCCGCCGCGGCACGCGCCGCGGGGGCGAGACTCGGCATGGCGGACACGACTCGGGCTCCTGCGCGCGCGTCTCGTCCGCCAGCGCGAGACTCGGCGCCGACGTCGCCGGCCGGCCGACGTGCCCGCGCCGGCCGGCGCGCCCGGCTCAGTACCGGTAGTGGTCGGGCTTGTACGGCCCCTCGACCGGGACGCCGATGTAGTCGGCCTGCTCCGGCCGGAGCTCGGTGAGCCGGACGCCGAGGGCGTCGAGGTGCAGCCGCGCGACCTTCTCGTCAAGGTGCTTCGGCAGCACGTGCACGCCCGTCGGGTACGCGTCGCGCCGGGTGTGCAGCTCGATCTGGGCGAGCACCTGGTTCGTGAACGAGGTGCTCATCACGAACGACGGGTGACCCGTCGCGTTGCCGAGGTTCATCAGTCGCCCCTCGCTGAGGACCAGGACCGAGCGACCGTTCGGCAGCCGCCACTCGTGCACCTGCGGCTTGATCTCGACGCGCTCGGCGCCGGCGAGCCCCTCGAGCCCGGCCATGTCGATCTCGTTGTCGAAGTGCCCGACGTTCGCCACGACCGCGAGGTGCTTGAGCGCGAGCAGGTCCTCGACCCCGACGACCCCGAGGTTGCCGGTGCACGTCACGACGATGTCGACCTCGCCCGCGACGTCCGCGAGCCGGGCGACCTGGTAGCCGTCCATCGCCGCCTGCAGCGCGCAGATCGGGTCGACCTCGGAGACGACGACCCGCGCGCCCTGCCCACGCAACGCCTCGGCGGCGCCCTTGCCGACGTCGCCGTACCCGACGACGAAGGCGACCTTGCCGCCGATCAGGACGTCGGTCGCGCGGTTCAGGCCGTCCGGGAGTGAGTGTCGGATGCCGTACTTGTTGTCGAACTTCGACTTCGTCACCGAGTCGTTCACGTTGATCGCCGGGAAGCGGAGCTGTCCACGGCGCGCGAGGTCGTACAGGCGGTGCACGCCGGTCGTGGTCTCCTCGGTGACGCCCTGCACGTCCGCCGCGATCCGGGTCCAGCGGTCGCTCGACGCGCGCAGCGACTCCGCGACGGTGTCGAGCACGATCCGCCACTCGGCGCTCGCGTCCGCGGCGGGCTCCGGCGCGGACCCGGCTGCCTCGGCGTCGGCGCCGGTGTGCAGCAGCATGGTCGCGTCGCCGCCGTCGTCCAGGATCAGGTTCGGTCCGGCCCAGTCGGAACCGGCCTCGGCAGCCTCGGCGCTCCAGTCGAAGATCCGGCTCGTGCACCACCAGTACTCCTCGAGCGTCTCACCCTTCCACGCGAACACCGGGACACCGTCGGGGGCGTCGACCGTGCCGTGCGGGCCGACCGCGACCGCTGCGGCCGCCTCGTCCTGCGTGGAGAAGATGTTGCAGCTCGCCCAGCGCACCTGCGCGCCGAGCGCCACGAGCGTCTCGATGAGCACCGCGGTCTGCACCGTCATGTGCAGCGACCCGGCGATGCGCGCGCCGGCGAGCGGCTGCGCGCCGCCGAACTCCTCGCGGAGCGACATCAGTCCCGGCATCTCGTTCTCGGCGAGGCGGATCTGGTGGCGTCCGGCCGCGGCGAGCGACAGGTCGGCGACGCGGAACGGTGCTGCGGTGGAGGTCTCGGTGGCCATACGGTCGAGTCTTCCACGCCGCGTCCCGTCGGTCACGGGTCGGCCAGGACACGGACAGGAGGCGCGGTGTCAGTCCGTCGGCTGACGGAGCGGTCCGCGACGCACCACGTCCCACCCGCGCGGGACCCGGAGCCGGGCGGCGTGCCGCGCGCACAGGTCGTAGCCGTGCGGCTCGACGCGCGTGGAGAGGGGTCCGACGACGACCATGGAGTCGGCGTAGTCGTACGTCAGGGTCGCCGAGGCGCTCGCGCCACAGGCGACCTTGCTGCAGATCCGTACGTCCATACCGGACTCGACCCTAGCGGAGCACGGCCGTACCGTCCCTCCGGTCGCGGCCCGCTCGCGTCCCGCCGCGTACGATGACGGGATGCGTCGCAAGCCCCCGATCGTCACCCCCGTCGACCGCGGCCGAGGTCGCTCCCGACACGGGCGCGGCGGTCGGTCGAGCGTCACCGGACCGGAGCTCGCGCCCGTGATCACCCGCGCCGAGGCCTTCGACCGGATCGTCGGCGACACTGCGCACTACCTGCTCGGGCTCTGGCCGGAGGACCTGGCGGGCGTGGTGTTCCTCGTCGCGGACATGCCCACCGACGCCTCGCTGCCCGACCACATGCCGCGGTGGCGGGTCGACCGCGACGCCCGCCGTGTGACGCTCTTCCGGATCCCGGTGGAGCGTGTGACCCACAGCCCGGAGAAGGACGACACCGACCGGCGGGTCATCGTCGAGACGGCCGTCTTCCGGGCCGTGGGCGAGCTCCTCGACAAGGACCCGTGGGACCTCGCCCCGGACCGTTACCGCCACTGGTGACCCTCGGTGCCCGTGTCGTGATCAGGGCCCGTCTCGTGATCAGGGCCCGTGCATGATCACGGCCTGTGCTCGATCACGGGAACACGCGCAGCGGCGTGGACTCCTCGGTCGCAGGTCGGATCGGGAAGCCCGAGATGCCGTCCGAGCCGGCGTAGGTGACCCCGGCGACCAGACCCTCGGTCCCCGTCATCACGAGCTGCTTCGAGACCGGCACCGTCACGGTCGCCATGCCGTCCGAGGCGACGGTCACGCGCTGACGGTCGTCGCCGGACCGGATGGTCACGGTGGCGTCGCTCCGCGTGGGGTTGACGAACGTGAGTCGCTGCGACGCCCCGGGGGCGAGGGCCGTGATGGTCCGGTCGGTGAGCGGCTCCGCGGAGGCGAACCACCCCAGGTCGGTCTGGCCGTCCTCGGTCGGGCTCGTGCTCCGGACGCCGGCGACGACGGGCTCGGTCGACGAGATCGTGAACGCGTAGCGACCGTCCGGGAAGTCGTCGAGCGCGACGTCGGTCACCACTCCGGGCTCGGCCGTCGCGTTGACCGTGGAGCCGCCACCGTCCGCGGTGCTGATCCCGAGCGTGACGCGCGCGGCACGCGCCCCCGGGACGAACAGCCGGACGACGGGCGCGGCGTCCGCGGTGTCGTCGCCGCGCTGCGCCTCCTGCGTCTTCTCGAGCACGACCGCGGGGACGACCTGCTTCGTCGACGGGGCCGCTCCCCCGGACAGGACGTCGTAGCCGCCGGGGGTGAGCGTCCGGACGATGCTCTCCTGCATGTGCGCGACGATCTGCCCGCCGGTCGAGGTGACGTGCACGACGGTCGACGCCTGGTCGGCGACGAAGCCCGACAGCGGCACGACCTTCTGCGTGTTCGGCGCCACGACGATGCCGTTCGTGCCCGGGGCGCTGACCGTGCCGTTCGCGTCGTAGACCGCCAGGTCGACCGTGGCGTTCACGTCGGTCGGGTTGGACAGCGTGACGAGTGTCGTTCGCCCGGTCTCCGTCGAGCCGCCCACGAGCCAGGTCGACTGGCTCGGGTCGTCACAGGACGCGGAGGCCGTGCCGACGAGGTCGCCGGAGGACACGGTCTGGCTGCTGCTGCCGGCGACCTGCGGGGTCGTGTCTCCGGCCGGGGCGGTGAGGAGCTCCGGCTCGCTGCCGCCCGTGGTCGAGGAGCCGAGCGTCGAGCGGTCGACGGTCGAGCCGGTCGTCGCGGACGCGACCGTGGCGCTGCCGACGGTGCTCGCGCGGGTGGCGTCGTTCCCGGCGTCGTCGGACAGCCGGAGCGCGCTGCCGGCGCACACGCGCTCGGCCGCGGCGGGCACCGGGGTCACGGTCCGGCCGGCGGGGCGGACGGGCTCGGCGGACGTGCCGATCGCGTGCGCCGCGGTCACTGCTCCGGCGGCGACCACGACGGCCACCGCGGTCGCGGTGCCGCGGAGGACCCACCGGCGGACGGCGGCGTGGTCGGTGCTCATTCGTCTCGCTCCTCGTCGAAGGTGGTGGCGGGCTCCTCGGCCTCGATGACGTTGCTGGTCGCCCGACGGCGGCGCGGGGCGGTCGGCACGGCGAGCAGCGCGGCCGCGCCGAACACGATGCCGAGCACGACGAGGTACAGCACGTGCGTGGCCCGGGTCGCCGCCGAGCCGCCGGTCACCCGGTCGACCTGGCCGTCGTAGTGGAACAGCCGGCCGGTGGCCGTCTCGCCGATGCTCGTGAAGCGGGCGTCCTGGCCGATGGCGCCGGCGGCCCGGTCGTACACGGCCTGTGCGGCGTCGTCGGACGGCGCGTCCTGCAGCAGCACGAACGAGATGCCGAGCTCGCGGAGCGCGGGCTCCGGGTCGTAGCCGCTGCGGCTCGCGAGGTTGCCCGCGAGCGTGGTCAGTCGAGTACCAGCCGGGCTGAGGCGGAGCGCGGTCGCGTCGAGCGTCGACTGGTCGTCCAGCGTGGAGCCCTGCCCGCGTTCGAGGGCGACCGCGAGGGACCCGTCTGGCTGCGGGTCGACGACGAGCGTGCCCACGTCCGGGTTCGCCTGCGCCTCGGCGTTGACGTAGGCGCTCAGCACGCGGCCGGTCGTCGGGGCGACGACGGCGTTCCCGAGCGTGAACGCGGCGAACGCCGGAGCGACGGCGATCCCGACGAACACGGTCGCGACGAGCCCCGTGGCCGGAGCGGTCCGCGGCAGGACGTCGATCCCGACGCACGCGGCGAGGACGAGCGCGATCCAGTACACCGACAGCGCGCTGCCGGGCCAGACGATGGTGGTCGTCGAGCCGACCCCGGTCACGGTCAGGTGGGTGGCCCCGAAGGCGGTGGCGTACCCGACGAGAGCCAGGACGAGCGCGGCGCTCGCAACGTGCCAGCGGTGGCCGAGGAGCGAGCCGATCGCCAGGAGCCCCACGGGCAGCGCGAGCACGGCCATCACGATCGGCAGCGCGACGAGCACCGCACCGGCGTCGATCGACCCGACGACCGGCAGCCAGCCGTTCCAGTCCGGCAGCGGCTGGCCGATCGCCAGCTGGAGCGCGGACGGCGCACGGGTGGCCGAGGGCACGCCCGGGTCGGCGAAGACCGCGAGCGGGTTGCCCCGCGCGATCTGCTCGAGCACGAGCGGCAGGAACAGCACCGCCGTCGGCACCGGGATGAACACCCGCCGGTGCGCGCGGCGCCAGCCGACGACCACCGAGACGAGCCAGCCGAGCAGGAGCACGGGCAGGAGCGACGGGGCAGACGCGGCGACGACCGCGAACAGCAGCGACGCACCGGACGCCCAGGCCCACGAGCGGTGTGCCTCGAGGACCGCGAGCACGAGCCACGGGAGCGTCAGGTGGGCGATCACGGCACCGAGGTGCCCCGTCGTGACGGCACCGATCAAGGACGGCGCGATGGCGTACAGCGCCGCGCCGACGACGGGCACCCAGGATCGGGTGGTGACCTTGCGCACCGCGAACCACGCGCCGAGGGCGGAGACCGGCATCGCGAGCAGCACCACGAGCACGACTGAGGTCGAGGGCGACCAGGCGGTGATGCTCCCGAGGAGCGCGACGACGGCCACGAACGGGTCGCTCGGGCCGGTGGAGCCGGTCCCGATGGAGTGCCAGCCGTAGCCGACGTTCTGCCAGAGCCGTCCGACGTCGGTGCTCAGCGGCAGGAGTCCCCCGCCGGTCAGCGCCGGGGTGCCGAGGAGCGGCCAGAGCGCCACGACGCTGAGCACGGCCGCGGCGAGCACCACCCAGACGCCCCCGTCGCCGAGGAACGACGCCCGCGCGATCGGGGCGTCCTCGACCCGGGCGAGCTCGACGTCACGCGTGGTGGTGCGGTGCTCGTGGAGGCGTCGCCAGCTCACCCGGAGGGGTTCGACGGCCGCCCAGCCGACGCGGCGCGTGCGCTGCACGTTGCGACGGGCGCGGCGCACCCCGCTGCCGAAGGCGACCGAGAACGCCGCGGCGAGCTCGCCCGACACGGCGGCGGGGTGCTTCGCCACGAGGTGCCCGATCGCACGACCGATCGCGAACGGCACGAGCGTGAGCCAGTGCAGCCAGAGCAGTCCGGCGGGCGCGTAGGTGAGGCGGCGGTGCAGCTGCGCCTGCCGGTGGGCCCGCACCCGACGGGCCTCGGAGACGCGCTTGCGACCGAACTCCTCGATCGGGCCGGCGCTCGTGACGCGGGCCTCCGGGACGACGGCCACACGGTGCCCCGCGAGCCGTGCGCGGATGCAGAAGTCGAGGGCGGCGTCGACGTCGGGCAGCGCCGGGTCGAAGCCGCCGAGGTCGCGCCAGACCGAGCGACGCACGAGCATGCCGGCCGCGGCGACGCCGAGCACGTCGGTGTGCCGGTCGTGCTGCCCCTGGTCGAGTTCGTCCTGCACGAGCGTGAGCGAGCGACCGGTGCGCGTCGTGCTCTCGCCGAACGCGCGGATCAGCGACGGGTCGTCGACCGCGACGAGCTTCGGGCCGGCGACGACGACGGACGGTGCGATCTCGACGGCGGACAGCATCTCCGCGAGGGCGGTCGGCGCCGGCGCGTTGTCGTGCCCCAGGATCCAGAGCCACTCCTCGGCGGGCTCGTCATCGGGCGCGACCGGCGCCTCGTGTTCGCCGCGTGCGACCGCCTCGCCGAAGGGGCGTCCGGCCGGGAGCCGGACCAGCCCGGCGGATCCGCCGAGGGCGATGTCGGCCGTCGAGCCGTCGGTCGACCCGAGGTCGACGACGACGAGGTTCTCGGGGTGCCGGGTCTGCCCGACGAGACCGTCGATGGTCCGGTCGAGGTGCTCCCCACCGTTCGCGGTGACGAGCACCGCCGTGACGCGGGGTCGGCCGGTCCGGGCCTGGTCCGGCCGGGACTCGTCGACCCGCGGCCGACCCTCGTCGGACCGGGACCGGTCGGACTCGGGGCGGGGCAGGGACTGCGCGGGACTGGTCTGCATGACGCGCGTCACTCTACGGTCTGGAGGCGCGGTGCCGGTACGCCGGGACGGCGTGCCGTGAACCTGTGGGTCCGGTCACGGTGCCGTGTACGTCGGGCGCGCGCCGTGCCTCCTGGCCGGGTCGCCGGGACGGACGGGAGCCGCTAGGCGCGACGGCGCAGCTTGCGGCGTTCGCGCTCGGACAGGCCGCCCCAGATCCCGAAGCGCTCGTCGTTCTCGAGTGCGTACTCGAGGCACTGCGACCGGACCTCGCACGAGGTGCAGATCTTCTTGGCCTCGCGCGTCGAGCCGCCCTTCTCGGGGAAGAACGCCTCGGGGTCGGTCTGCGCGCACAGCGAGTCGACCTGCCACGACAGCGGGTTCTCCTCGTCGGCGACGGGACGGCGGACGCCGGGGACCCCGAGGGACACGGGGTCGACGTGCCAGTCCTCCGGCACTCCGGCGTTGAAGTCGGCACCGTTCACCCTGATCACCCCTGACGTCTCGACTGCGGTCACCACGACCGAGGTCGCTTGCCTGTAATTACAGCGGTGTGATTCCCGAGAGTCAAGTCGCGGATCATAGAAGGCACTGAGCGCGGCGGCGTGTCATGTCCCCCGTACGGGCGTGTCGCGGGCGTTCTGTCCGGCCGTCGGGGGACAAGAACGCCCGCCGAGCGCGTCAGCCGATGCGGCGGCGGGCTTCCCAGGCGCTGGTCACCATCTCGTCGAGCGAGTGCCGCATCGCCCACTCGAGGTCGCGCGCTGCGGCCTCGCCCGTCGCGACGATCCGCGCGGGGTCGCCCGGCCGGCGGGGTGCGACCTCCGGCTCGAACGCGATCCCGGTACCGGAGGCCATCGCGTCCATGATCTGTCGCACGCTCACGCCGTCGCCGCTGCCGAGGTTGTAGGCGCGTTGCAGGGGCTCCCCCGCCTCGAGCTTCCGGGCCGCGACCGCATGCGAGTGCGCGAGGTCGGCGACGTGGATGTAGTCGCGGACGCAGGTGCCGTCCGGGGTGGCGTAGTCGTCGCCGTTGATCCGGGGCGTCCGGCCGGCGAGGAGGGCGTCGAAGACCAGCGGGAACAGGTTGTGCGGGCTCGCGTCGTACAGGTCCGGCTCCCCCGACCCGACGACGTTGAAGTAGCGGAGGGACGTCGTCGTGAAGCCGGCGGCGACCTCCATGTCCCGCAGCAGCCACTCGCCGATGAGCTTCGACTCGCCGTACGGGGACTCCGGCGCCTTCGGGGTGTCCTCGACCACGGTCTCGACGTCCGGTGTGCCGTACACGGCCGCGCTCGACGAGAAGACCGCCTTCGTGACGCCGTTCTCGGCCATGGCGCGCAGGAGCGTCGCGGTGCCGGTGACGTTCTGCTCGTAGGTGTGCAGCGGGCGCTCGACCGAGACGCCGGCGTACTTGAAGCCGGCCACGTGCACGACACCGGTCACCGCGTGGTCCCGGAGCGTCCGGGCGACGAGCTCGCCGTCCAGGATGGTGCCCTCGACGAACGGGACGTCCTCGGGGACGAACGCCCGGAAGCCGCTCGACAGGTCGTCGAGTGCGACCGTCTCGATGCCGGCGGCGCGCAGGGCGCGGACGACGTGGGACCCGATGTACCCGGCACCGCCGGTGACCAGCCAACTCATGCTCGTCACGCTAGCGGACCGGGCGACCCCGGCCCGTCGACCCGGGCTGCGTGTCCGGGTCCGGGCCCTGCCGGGTCCGGGGCCGGCCGCGTCCTGGCGCCCGTCGGTCCGGCTCCCGGTGCGGCTCGGGGTCAGGCGCCCGTCGCGATGAAGACCGTGGAGGTCAGGCCGGAGGCGACGTCTGCCTCGACCGTGACGTCGCCCTCGTCCGGGGTGACGAAGCAGGACTCGCCCTGGCGGAGCAGGGTCGCCGAGGTGGCACCGACGAGCGTCACCACGCCCTCGGTGCAGATCGCGATCGACGGTCCGGAGAGCGGTGCGACCCCACCCGTCGCGAGACCGACCGGGCGCCCCTCGCCGGTGACGCGGAGGAGCGCGAAGCCGACGCCCTCCGGTGCGAAGCGGTCCACGCCCGGTGCGAGCTGCTCCGGTTCGAGCACGGGTGCGGGGTGGGCCGTGAAGTCGAGGACGCGCAGGAGCTCCGGGACGTCGACGTGCTTCGGCGTCAGCCCGCCGCGCAGGACGTTGTCCGAGGGGGCCATGAGCTCGACCCCGAGCCCGTCCAGGTACGCGTGGACGTTCCCGGCGGGCAGGTACATCGCCTGGCCGGCGGTGAGCGTCACGCGGTGCATGAGCAGCGACACGACGATGCCGGGGTCGCCCGGGTACGCGGTGGTGAGGTCGCGCACGGTCCGGGTGTTCGGGGTGGCGGCGTCGTCCGGCAGTGCGGCGGCCAGGTCGCTCGCCGCCTGGACCACGGCGAGCGCCGACGGGTCCGCGGTCTCGAGCCAGCTGACCGTGTCCTCGAGCCCGTGGGCCAGGTGCACGCGGAGCGCGCCGAGCCGACCGGAACCGGCATCGAGCAGGTCGACGTCCGCCAGGGTCTCCTCGACGGCGCGGAACCCGCTGAGCGCCTCGAAGCGCTCGCTGAGTGCGACCACGAGCTCGGGCTTCGGGAACGGGTCCTTGTAGTTCCGGGCCGGGTCGTCGATCGGGACGCCGGCTGCTTCCTCGCGCGCGAAGCCCTCCTGCGCCTGCTCCGGCGTGGGGTGCGCCTGCAGGGACAGCGGTGCGGCGGCGGCGAGGATCTTGAGCAGGAACGGCAGTCCGGTGCGGTCCGGTCCGAGTGCTGCCTCGGGCTCTGCGGCGATCCACTCGAGGAGCGTGTCCGCGCCACCGACGGTCGCGGGGTTCACCACGACGCTCGGGCTGCCGGGGTGCGCACCGAGCCAGAGCTCGGCCTGCGGGGCGCCGGTGACGGTGCGGCCGAGGAGTTCGGGGATCGCGGTGACGGAACCCCACGCGTAGTCGCGCGGGGTGTTCGTGATGCCGAGGAACATGTGCCGAGCGTAGCGGGCGGTTAGCCTGTCCCCCGTGACGAACACCTGGCCGATCGCCCGTGGGACCGTGCCCGAGCGCGAGGCCTTCGCCCTCGGCGCCGCGGTCGTCGGCGTCCTGTTCGCGGGCGACGCCGTCCCGAACACGCTCACCTGGTACGGCGCCGCGGTCGTCTGGGCCGCGCTCGGCGGGTGGGGCGTCTCGGTCGTCGTGCGCGCCCGACCCTCCCTCGCCCGGACACCGCGCGCGCTCTGGGTGTTCCTGGGCTGGTGCCTGCTGACCGTCGCGTGGTCGCACTGGCGCGCAGCGACCCTGGCGAGCATGGTCGCGCAGGTCCTGTGCGTCCTGGTGGCGTTCGCGATCGCGTCGACGCTGTCGTGGCGGCGGATCCTCGACGCCGTGTCGCTCGCGATGCGGTGGGTGCTCGGCCTGTCGCTGCTGTTCGAGGCCGTCGTCGCCGTGGTCGTGCGGCACCCGATCGCGCCGATCTGGACGGACTACGGCGACCGGAAGATCCCGGACGCCTTCTACTTCTCACGCGCGGAGCTCTTCACGGGCGGGCGGATCCAGGGCCTCCCCGGCAACGCCAACCTGCTCGCGATGGTCGCGCTCCTGGCCCTGGTGGCCGTCGCCGTGCAGCTCGCCGAGGGGCGCATCCGCCGCGACCGGGCCGTCGTGTGGCTCGTGCTCGGGGTCCTCGTGCTCGCCCTGACACGCTCGTCGACGGTGCTCGTCGCCGCCGCGGTCGTCGCGGTCGCGGCCGTCGTCGCGGTGTGGGTGCGGCGGGTGCCGAGCGGCCGTCGGGCGCCCCGGTACGCCGTGGTGGCGGTCGGCGCGGTGGTCCTCGCCGTGCTGGCGCTCGTCGGACGCGGCGCGCTCACCGCGGTCCTCGGCAAGTCGTCGGACCTGACCGGCCGCGGCGAGATCTGGACGGCGGTCCTCGGCCTGGTCGACCGACACCCGGTCGTCGGTTCGGGCTGGATCGGCTACTGGTGGCCGAACATCCCGGAGCTCGCCGACATCGCGCACCGGAACGGCGTGGTGTACCTGCAGGCGCACGACGCGTACCTGGACGTCTGGATGCAGACCGGGATCGTCGGCCTGGTGCTCTTCGGGCTGTACGTGCTGTCGACCCTCGTCCGGTCCTGGTGGTGCGCGACCCGGACCGGCTACGGCACGGACCTGCGGCCCCGGGCGTTCGACCCCGTCACGCTCTTCCCGCTGCTCGTCGTCGTCGCCCTGCTCGTGCAGTCCGTCGCCGAGTCGCGCCTGCTGTACCAGGGGAACTGGGTGCTCTTCGCGCTCATCGCGATCAAGACCAGGAACGTGCTCGTCGGCGAGGAGCCGCCCTCGGTGGGCGACGGTCCCCGCATCCCGGTCGCCGTCCGTGCCTTCCGCGGGTCGGACGTCACGGACACCGACCGCCGCTAGCGGTCCCGCACCACCAGCGCGCACGGCACCTGCGCCGACCACGGTGCCGTCCGCACCTCGAGCACCGCGGCGGGGTCGGCACGGCAGACGCCGACGGAGGACGCGACCTGCGGCGCCCACTCTGGTCCGTCGCTGCGGTTCGTCCGAGCGGGGGCGGCGTTCGCGACGGCCGTCGTCACCACCAGCGCGACCAGGCACCAGCCGAGGCCGACGCGGAGGACGTGCACCGCGCCTCCTGTCCGGGTCGTCCGTCGGCGACGTCGGCCCGTCGGGTCGCCGCCGTGCCGCGGGGCCCACCGGTCGCCCGCGAGTGCCGCAGCCGCGACGACCACGGCGGACAGCAGCAGCATGCCCGCGGCGGCGGCGTAGCGGTTCGGCCCGATCGCGGCCAGGGCCGCGCCGGTGACCGAGCCCCACCGCCCGTTCGCGGAGCGGTTCGCGACGAGCGCCGCGGTCCAGACGCCGGCCGCACCGAGCACCAGCGCGACGATGGTCCACCGAGTGCGCCAGCCGGCCACGAGCACCGCGGCGAGGACCGCCACGCCGATCCCGGCCGCCGGCAGCAGCACGACCCACCAGCCGTGGCGGGCCACGGCCGCACCGACGGCGGCGACGTCGCGGTCCCACAGCCCACCGAACGGCAGCAGCAGGTACCCGCGAACGACGTCGCCGACGGAGGGGTCCCCAGGGCGGGAGAGTCGTTCCGTCGTCAGGGCGGCGACCACCTGCAGGGTGCCCCCGAGCACCGCCGCGACGGTCACGGGCAGCGCGCGGAGACGGTCCCGCTCACCGGCAGCGGCCCGCCGACCGGTGAGGTCGCGGGCGGGCCACCACGCCAGCGCGAGGAGCGGCAGGAACAGGACCGTCTGGAGCTCCGTCAGCGTCGCCGCGAGGGTCAGCAGGGCGACGACGCCGGATCCCCACCAGGTGCGGGCCCGGTACGAGAACAGCCACGGGACGAGCGCCATCGCGTACCAGTGCAGGTTGGCGACGTTGCCGCTGATCTCGACCGGGGCGAGCGGCAGGACGACCGGGACCGCCGCCAGGACGAGCCGGAACGGCCAGGGGCGCACGACGTCGCGGGACAGCAGGAAGAGCGACGCGGCGACGACGCCGACGACGGCGCACGCCGACGCGGACAGTGTCAGGGCGTACTGCTCGACGGGGCGGTGCACCGCGAGGTCCACGAGCAGGCGCGGGACGAGGTGGAGGTAGCCGGCGTAGGGCCGCAGGAGCGTGTCGCCGGCGCCGTACGCGAGCTGCTCGCGGAGGAAGATCCCGCCGTCCTCGGCCCAGGTCGTCGCGCGGGTCACCGGGCCGAGGCGCCACCAGGCGAGTGCCGCGGCGGCCAGCGCGACGAGGACGGCTGCGAGCGCCTGGACGACCGCGCGGCGACGGCGGGACGCGGTGCGCGCGGGGCCGTCGTGCTCGTCCATCGGGGCGAGAACCTATCCGAGATATCGACGACCAGCCATATCGACGCTCCGCGATGCCCGCGGCGGACTCTCCACGAGGTGCGAGAGGATGGACGGGTGACGGACCGGACGGTGAGCAGGCGTGCGCTCGCGCGCCGGTACCTCTCCGCCTGGATCGGGTTCTCGGCGGGCGGGCGGTTCAGCCAGGCCCTGGCGACCGCGGTCCTGCTCTTCGCGTTCGGGCAGCCGGCCGTGCACGCGATGGTCGGCACCGCCGGGTCGTGGGCCGCCCTC
Organism: Curtobacterium sp. Csp1; assembly: GCF_013347185.1. Lineage (NCBI taxonomy): Bacteria > Bacillati > Actinomycetota > Actinomycetes > Micrococcales > Microbacteriaceae > Curtobacterium > Curtobacterium sp. Csp1. The sequence goes on along the minus strand of NZ_CP054594.1, from coordinate 2,983,479 downwards.
GCGACCCTCGTGGTGCTCGCCGGCCTGAGCCTGCTCGGACAGCGCTACCGCATCGAGTGGCACGGCGTCCTGCCGCTGTCCCTGCTGGCCTTCGTCGGGTTCTGCGCCCTCAGCGTGCTCTGGAGTCAGTACTCGTGGGTCGCCCTGCGCGGGTTCGCGTCCACGGTCTGCTTCGTCGGACTCGGGCTCTACCTGGCGCTCGGCCGGGACCTCGTGCAGGTCATCCGCGCGGCCGGCGACGCCTTCCGCATCCTGCTCGTCGTCGCCCTCGGGCTCGAGGTGCTGTCCGGACTCGTGCTCGACGTGCCGTTCCCCGCGTTCGGCATCCGTGGGGACATCGCGTACGGCGGCCCGATCCAGGGCGTCGGCGGCACCCGCAACTTCATGGGCTTCGTCGCCGCGGTGGCCCTGGTCACGTTCGTCGTCGAGTTCCTCACCCGGTCGGTCACCACGTGGCGGGCCGTCGCGTCGACCGCCCTCGCCGTGATCGCCCTGATGCTCGTGCAGTCACCGATCACCGGGATCGCGATGATCGCACTCGCCGTGACCGCGCTCGCACTGTGGTCGCTGCGGCACGCCAGACCGGCCACCAGACCGGTGGTGAACGCGGTGCTCGGCGCGGTCGTGCTCGGCATGGCGACCCTCGGCCTGGCGCTCCGGCACCGGGTGCTCGCGGAGATCGGTGCGGCGGGCGGCACGGCGACGCGCCTGGGTCTGTGGGAGCAGATCCGGGTGCTCGGTGCGCAGTTCCCGATGCAGGGCTGGGGCTGGGTCGGTACGTGGCCGAGCGAGGCCGTGTTCCCGTTCACGACCCTGGTCGACCCCGCCGGCGCGCGCTTCACGTCCGGTCTCAACGCGTTCGTCGACGCCTACCTGCAGATCGGGCTCGCCGGCACGCTCCTGCTCGCGGTCGCCGCGGGGCTCGCGTTCGCCCGCGCCTGGGTGACGGCGACGACCTTCCCCGGTGTCGCGTACGTCTGGCCGGCGGCCGTCCTCGTCCTGCTCGGCGTCACCAGCACGGCCGAGAGCTACCTGCTGCACGGCGCCGGGCTGATGCTCTTCACGACCGTGATCGTCGTGGCGGCGCGGCGGCGGTCGTGGCGTCGGCACCTGCCGCGCGTCCCCTCCTGAGGGAGGACGACGACCGAGCACCGCGCCTGCCTGCACGCCTGCCGTGTGCCCTCCCGTGCCTGCGAGCATCCACACTCGCGTCCGCGGTGACCGCGCCACTAGCATGGCCGCGGGCCGCAGGGGGCGGTCCACCACCGACAGGAGCCGGCATGTCCCTCGCCTCCCGCGCCGTCACCGCGCTGCTCGCGGTCTCGGCCCTCACAACGGCCGCGGTCGTCGGTGTCGCGCCGGCCGAACGTGCCGCCGCCGCCCCGACCGCGACCGGGACCGGGACCGGGACCGGGACCGGGACCGCGACCGTCCAGGGGTCGCGCTACACACCACTCGACACCACCCGCGTGTTCGACGGCGCCGTCGGGACGACCCCCGTCGTGGTGCCCGTCGCCGGGAGTGCAGGGGTGCCGTCGAACGCCACGGCCGTCGTCGTCAACGTCGAGGTCGAGGCGCCCACCGCCGCCGGCTACGTCCGCATCACGCCCGCGGGCACCGACGCACAGGTCGCACTGCAGGAGTTCCCGGCCGGGCGCACCATCTCGAACCTGGCCACGGTCAAGCTCGCGAAGGGGGGTGTCCAGGTCAAGGTCTCCGCCGGGTCGGCCCGGGTGCTGCTCGACGTCTCCGGGTACTACGCGTCGGGCGGCGGCTCGACCTTCACCCCGCTGCCCACCGCCCGCGTCGCGTCGCCGACCGTCGGCACCACGCCGGTCCCGGTGCAGCTGGCCGGGCAGGGCGGGGTCCCGGACGACGCGACGGCCGTCGTGGTGAACGTCGAGACGAACGGTCCGACCGCGGACGGCTACGTCCGGCTCACGCCCCTCGGCCGCGACGCCTCCGTCGCGGCCCAGGAGTTCACCGCCGGTCGCACCGTGTCGAACCTGGCGATCGTCCGGCTGGTCGACGGGGCGGCGCAGGTCCGGTTGTCGCGCGGCTCGGCGACCGTGTTCCTGGACGTCGCGGGCTACTACTCCGCGTCGACGTCCGGTTCGGTGTTCGTCCCCGTCGACACCGCCCGCATCGAGTCCTCGACGCTCGGCACGGCCCCCCGTGCGGTCCGGGCGACCGGTGTCGGCGGCGTCCCCGGCACCGCGACCGCGGTCGTCGCGAACGTCGAGGTGCAGGCACCGTCCTCCGACGGGTACCTCCGCGTCACCCCGGCGGGACAGGACGCGACCGTCGCCGCGCAGGTGTTCCGCGCCGGGGAAGAGGTCTCGGCGGCCGTGATCACGAAGGTGACCGGCTCGACCGCCGCCCGCGCCCTGCAGGCGAAGGTGTCGCGCGGCACCGCGAACGACTACGTCGACGTCTCCGGGTACTTCCTCGACGGGACCTCGGCGTCCGGCACCGGTGTCGACGTCTCGTGGCCGCAGTGCGGCTCGTCCCTCCCGACCGACGCGGCATTCGCCGTCGTCGGGGTGAACGGCGGTCTCGCGAACAACACGAACCCGTGCCTCTCCAGCCAGCTGTCCTGGGCGGCCGGCTCGTCCGGTGGGACCTCGCAGGCCCCCGTGCAGCTGTACGTGAACACCGCGAACCCCGGGAAGCAGGCCTCGGTGTGGCCGGCGAGCAACACCCTGCCGAACGGCGGACCGACGGTCGCGAACCCGTACGGCACCTGCGCCGGCGGCTACGACCGGGCGTGCTCCTACGTGTACGGCTACACCCGGGCGTACGACGACGCCCGATCCCGAGGGGTCGACTCCCCCGCGTCCTACCGGTGGTGGCTCGACGTCGAGACCGAGGGCACCTGGCAGGCCGACTCGACGCAGAACCGAGCCGACCTCGAGGGGATGGTCGCGGCGTTCCGTGCAGTCGGCGCGCAGGTCGGGTTGTACTCGACGACCTTCCAGTGGAACAGCATCGTCGGCACCGTCCCGTCGTCGAGCTCGCTCGCGGGCCTGCCGAGCTGGATCGCGACCGGGACCACGACGCTCGCGGCGGCGCAGCAGGCGTGCTCCGGTCCGGCCCTCACCACCGGGGGCCAGGTCGTCATGACGCAGTACGTCGCCGGCGGGTTCGACCGGAACGCGACCTGCGTCTGACCCCGGGCGTCGGACCCGCCGGTTGCTAGGGTCGTCGCGTGCGTCTCCCCCTGCTCGAACGCATCGCGATGTGCGTCGTCGTCGTGGTGTCCTGCGCCCTGAACCTCGGGCAGAAGCTCCTCTGCACGGTCCCCCAGCCGGCGGACGTGTCCCGCGCCGAGTACGTCAACCGGTACGGGTGCTGGTCGGACGTCGCCGCGCTCTGGAACAGCCGCGGACTCGCGCAGCACGTCTTCCCCTACGTGCACGGCACCTGGCGCGGGGACCCGCCCGTCCTCGGCGGTGGCACCGTCGAGTACCCGACCGCGACGGGCGTGTGGGTGTGGCTGACGGCGCTGCCGGTCGACTCGGTCCGCGGGTTCCTCGTCGTGACCGCGGTGGCGGCCGCGGTCACGGCCGTGCTCGTCATCCTCGCGCTGCAGCGCATCGCCGGTCGACGCGCGTGGGTGTTCGCCGCGACCCCGCCGCTCGCCCTCTACGCGGTCTACAACTGGGACCTGCTCCCGGTGGCGTGCACGGTCGCGGCGCTCCTCGTGGCGACCGCAGCACCGCGTTCCTGGTCGCCCCTGCTGCGGTGGGGGCTCGCCGGGGCGCTCCTCGGGCTGGGCGGCGCGTTCAAGCTCTACCCACTGATGTTCCTCGGTGCCCTGACCCTCGCCGCACTGCTCGACCGGGACGCCCCGTGGTCCGAGCGGGTGCGGCGCACCGCCGTCACGCTCGGGGCCGGCGTCGCCGTGGTGCTGGTCGCCAACGTGCCGTTCGCCCTGGTCAACTACGAGGGGTGGTCGTCGGTCTTCCGGTTCCAGGCCGAGCGCCCGATCGGTCCCTCGACCCTGACGATCTGGTACTACGGGCTGCTCCCCTGGTCGGCCGACCTGGACGGTCCGGTGCAGGGCACCATGGCGCTGCTGTCCACCGCGACGACGGCGATCGGGATCCTGGCGGTGCTCGCCGTGGCGGTCCTGCGTGCGCTCCGGACGGGCCGCACGCCGTGGATCCAGGCCTCCGCCGCGATGCTCTGCGTCTACATGGTGGCGAACAAGGTCGACTCACCGCAGTACGTGCTCTGGCTGCTGCCCTTCTTCGTGGTGCTGCGGCTCGGCGGCTGGTGGGTCACCGCTTACCTGGTCACCGACGTGTGCCTGACGGTCGGGTTCTTCCGCAACGGCTACTACGACGCGATCGGGCAGACCGCCGACACCTGGGACGGGCAGATGGTCACGGCGGCCCTGTGGATCCGCGCGGTGCTGCTCGTGGTGTTCGCGGTGCGGTTCCTCCGCACCCGACCGGCGGGCCGAGCCGCCACGGGCCCGCAGGACCGCGACGGCGACGGCCCCGCGCAGGACCACGACGACCGCCCCGCACCGGACCGTGACCACGCCGCGACGCGCCCGTTGCCGGGACGACGACGACGCGGCACCCCCGTGGGTACCGCGTCGCCGTAGGAGGGCGGACGGGCGCCGCGTCAGCGCGTGCCGGCGTCCCCGTGCTGCTGCTGCGGAGCCGGCTGCTGCTCGGGGTGGTCGACGGGCAGCCGCCGCGTCGAGGTCCCAGGCGCCGAGTACGTCAGGTAGTTCAGCCGGCTCGTCTCCCGGCGCAGCCGCGTGACGCCCTCGAGGATGAAGCCGAGTATCCAGGTCAGGAACGCGATCACCATGAGCGACGCGGCCAGGAACGCCGTCGGGAAGCGCGGCACCAGCCCGGTGCGTCCGAACTCGATGAAGAGGGGGACGGCCAGCACGACCGCGACGATCGCGAAGATCGCGCCCATGATCCCGTGGAACAGCACGGGACGCTCGAACCGGATGAGGTGCGCGATGAGCGACAGGATCTTGAAGCCGTCGCTGTAGGTGTTGAGCTTCGACTCGGTGCCCTCGGCCCGGTCCTTGAAGCCGACCGGCACCTCGGTGTGCGGCACGCGCAGGTTCATCACGTGCACCGTGAGCTCGGTCTCGGTCTCGAACTCGCGGGACAGCGCGGGGAAGGACTTCACGAAGCGCCGGGACATGACGCGGTACCCGCTGAGCATGTCCGACACGGGCGTACCGAAGAGCTTGCCCACGACCCGGTTGAACATCCGGTTGCCGGCCTCGTGCCCGGGCCGGTACGCGGTCGCATCGGGGTCGTCCTGCCGGACACCGAGGACGTGGTCGTAGGGCCCCTCGAGCAGGGTGCGGATCATCTCCGGCGCCGCTGCGGTGTCGTACGTGTCGTCGCCGTCGCCGTCGATCATCAGGTAGACGTCTGCGTCGATGTCGCCGAACGCACGGCGGATGACGTTGCCCTTGCCCTTGGTGTGCTCGTACCGGACCTCGGCCCCCGCGCGGCGCGCGACCTCGTCGGTGCCGTCCGTGCTGTTGTTGTCGTAGACGTAGACGTGGATGCCGGGCACGGCTGCCTTGAGGTCGGTGACGACCTTGTGGATGGCCGGTGCCTCGTTGTGGCAGGGCACGATGGCGGCGATGACGAGGTCGTCGTGAGTCACGAGGTAGGGTCCTTCAGTGGTCTTGGATCCGTCGAGCGGCGGGGACGTGAGCACGAATCCCCTGCGAAAGGCTAACAGGTGCGCGGACTCGGCCGAGGCCGTCCACGACCGGGAAGAGGACACGTGACGAACGCCACCGGCTGGTTCCTGGGACACCTCCGACGAGGCGGGTCGTTCCTCGTCGTCGGGGGTGTCGGGTTCCTCGTCGACGCCGCCGTGTACAACGCGCTGGTGTTCTGGGGCGGGTCCGGTCCCCTCTTCGCGGTCCCCCTGCTCGGCAAGGTGATCGCGATCGCGGTGGCGAGCGTCGTCACCTACTTCGGCAGCCGACTGTGGACGTTCCGCGACCGCGCTGGCTCGCAGACGCTGCGGAGCTTCCTGGTGTTCGCCGCCATCAACGTCGTCGCGATCCTGCTGCAGCTGGGCTGCCTGGCCTTCTCGCGCTACGTCCTGCACCTCGACTCCCCGCTGGCCGACAACGTCTCCGGCACGCTGGTCGGGCAGGCGGTCGCGACGGTCTTCCGCTACTTCGCGTACGGGAAGTTCGTCTTCAAGGACGACCGCGAGGGTGGCGCGGAGGCGATCGCGGAGATCAGCTGACCCACCCCCTGACGGACCACCCGACGGACGGGAGGCACGGTGCGGACCCGTGCCGTGCCTCCCGTCCGTCACGTGGGGACGCGGTCAGCGCCGCTCCACCTGGTAGATCCACAGCGACTCCGCCCCCTGCGTGACCTTCCGCACCTGGGTGAGGCACTGGTCGGTCACCTGCTGGTCGGCGAGCACGTACTGCACGTTCCGCTGCGCGAAGCTGCTGCAGCCGTCGAACCCGACCTGGATCTGGTCGCGGACCGGCAGGAAGAGCTTCGGGTCCCCGTCGCCGTCGAGCCAGTTGACGTTCGCGAGACGGTTCCAGATTTGCTCCTGGGAGCCGCTCGGGTCGATCTCCCGCCACATCTCCTCCGGCGGGTAGGTCTGCACGCCGTTGTAGGAGTGCGCGCCGGTCTCGAGCAGCATCGCGGTCGGGACGTACCCGCCGATCCCCACCCACCGTGCGTCGGGGTGCTCGTCGACGATGTCGGACACTGCGCGACCGGCCGTCGTCTGCGTGGCGAGGTCGAAGACCCCGCGGTAGAGCGGGTTCACACCGCCGCCGACGACGACCGCAACGGCGAGCACCAGGACGGCACCGGCGGCCAGCCACCGTCGGGCCAGGGCGACGACCGCGACCGCGAGGAGCACCGCGACGTACCTCCAGGCGTGCGAGGCGCCGAGCACCGGCGAGGACTGCGCGTGCAGACTGCTGTAGACGACCGCGACCGAGCCGAGGACCAGGACCGCGCCGTACCCGGCGACCACCCACGGCACCCGGGTCGGCGCCGGGACCTCGTCGGCAGACGCCTCTCCCACGGGGCTGCGCCGACCGACCCCGGCGTCGAGGCGGGCGGCCAGGAGCGCGACCGCGACCACCCCGAGCAGGTCGAACGCCAGCCGCAGCCGTGCGTCGGTGCTCCGGTCGAGCAGCAGCAGGTGCGCGAGGGCGTCCCAGTGCGGCACGAGCAGGAACGCGAAGAGCACGACGAGCACCGCACCGGTCGCGAGCACGGGCCAGTCCGTCCTGCGGGAGCGCCGCAGCTGCACCACGAAGACCCAGACCAGCGCCGGCACAAGGAACAGGGCGATCATCAGCGGCGCCGCCGCCTCGGACTGGTTGACGGAGAGCCCCTGGACGACCCCAAACTGGGATGCCCGCTGGAACGGCGCGCTGAACAGCGAGACGACGGCCCCGAAGTCGGACGCCCCGGTGGCCTCGAGCCGCTGGCCGGGGTAGACGGTGCCGAGGACCGCCCGGATGGTGTCGATCCGGGTGAGCGCCCACACCCCGATCACCGCGCCCGCGCCGACGGCGGCGACCGCGAGGGGCACCAGTCGGAGCAGCGTGCGTCGCCACGGGACCCCGGGGTTGCGCAGGCGCTCGACCAGGAACCCGATCGCGATCGCGACGAGCACGACGGCGGCCGGCACCATGTACGGCACGTAGATGCTCATCACCATCGTCACGGTGAGGTAGCCGGTCGCCGCCGCTGCGACGATGCCGGGCCAGCGCCGCGACGACCGGAACGCCCACAGCACGGCGGTGAGCCCGGTGAAGGCCCAGGCGACCGGCCAGATCGTGGTCGGCAGGAACCACCACTGGATCATCGGCGACAGGCAGAGCGCGATCGCGAGCGCGCCGGCCGTGACCGGGCGACGAGGCATCACGGTGACCGCGAAGACGTAGGCGGCGACGAGTGCGGCGAGGACGGGCAGCCACCAGCGGACGGCCATGCCCTGGTCGAGCGGCAGGAAGAGGAAGCCGACCACGTGCGGGCGGAAGACGCTCGACCAGTCCCAGGTCGGCAGGTCGTTCTGGATCGTCGCGTCCATGCCGCCGGGGAAGGACTGGTTGACGACGGGGAAGCCTTCGCGGACCTGCGAGATGATCCAGCTCGACTGGACGAGCCACTCGTCGCTCCGGATGCCCTGCGGTCGCCCGGCGAGCAGGTCCGGATCCGCCCCGGTGCCGAACGACTGCCAGTAGACGCCGCTCGAGTTCCCGGAGATCCCGAGTGCGACGAGCACCACCACGACGAGCAGCGCGACCACCGGGAAGCCGACCAGCACGAGCAGGTTCGGCAGCCCGGACGGCCGGGGGGCGACGACCCGCTGCCACGCGGCGCCGGCGCGGATCCACGCTGCCGTGGCTCGGGATTCGGGTCGCGGTCGGACGGCGGTGGGACTGGTCACGCGGCGGTTCTCTCGGATCGGGTGGGACGGCCGGTCCGGCCGCCGGGGTCACCGGACGGTGACGGCCTGGCGGACCGGTCGGGCCGCCGGCGTCACCGGACGGTGACGGCCTGGCAGCCGAGGAGGACGTTCGTCCCGGCCCCGACATTTATCCCATAGGAGCAGACCGTGTGCGAACCGGCTCGCGCTGCGAACGACTGGTTGATGCCGTGCAGCGCGCCGGCCGCAGGATAGGCACGACCGACGTCCGGCCGCGACTGGTTCGCCGGGCCGGAGGCGACGCCGACGCCGTCGAGGTAGGTGTCGACCCGGATCGCGGTCTGCTGCTGGTCGGGGTCGATCGTCCACCCGTTCGCCTGCACGCGACCCGCGGTGGGCGACGACGCGTCCATCCCGCCGAAGGGCGACGGGTTCGCCGCGATCGTGAACGACTGGCAGCCGAGCTCGGTGTCCGTGCCGCCGCCGACGTTCACCGCGGTGACGCAGATCCGGTGCGAACCGGCGGTCAGGTCGTACTTCGTGGCGATGCCGTGGTTCGGGCCGAAGGCCGGGTAGGCACGGCCGACGTCGGCGCGCGGGGCGTTCGCGGTCGCGGTGCCCACCTGGACGCCGTCGATCGACATCCGCAGCTGCACGACGTTCTTCGTGTCCGGGTCGATCGTCCAGCCGTTCACCGTCGCGGTCGAGCCGTTCGTCGTGACGTCCATCCCGCCGAAGGGCGAGGTGTCAGCGACGGTGATCGTGCGGCAGCCGAGGGTCGTGCTGCCGCCGGGCGCCACGGCGTCGAGTCCGTAGACGCAGATCTCGTGGGAGCCGCCGGGGACCGCGACGGTGGTGGCGATGCCGTGCGCGGAGCCGTACCCGGGGTAGGTGCGGCCGACGTCGGGGCGCGAGCCGTTCGCGGGCGAGCGACCGCGGTTGCGCCCGTCGACGTAGACATCGACCGAGATCGACGACGCCGTGTCCGGGTCGATCGTCCACCCCCCGACGGACACGACACCGGGTGCGCTCGACGACACGTCCATCCCACCGAACGGCGAGCCGGTCGAGACCGCGACCGTCTGGCAGGCCCCGATCTGCGCGTTCGAGCCGGCGCCGATGTTCACGCCGACGGCGCAGATGGTGTGCGTGCCGCCGCCGACCGTCAGGGTGTTCAGGATGCCGTGGTCGCCGCCCGCTCCCGGGTACACCGCACCCACGTCCGGCCGCGAGGCGTTCGCCGGCAGGGTCCCGAGCAGCTTGCCGTCCGAGTACCACTGCACCTGCACGGGCTGGGTCTTCGCGTTCGGGTCGAGTGCCCATCCGTTCACCTGCACGTAGCCGGGCCCGATCTGCTTCGCATCGATGCCGCCGAACGGGTTGTCCGCCGTCGAGACGCCGAACCAGTCGTTGTAGAGACGCCAGAAGTTCCGGTTGCCGTACGCCGAGCAGCCGTCGCCGGTGCCGTAGAGGTTGTTCAGCGCCGCCTGGTTCGGCGTGTACGGCGTGTAGTAGTACAGCGCGGCGGTCGCCTTGTTCTGGATGTAGACGCTCTTCGTGCCGCACGCCGCGTTGGGGTTGTACTGCACGTTGCGGTTGCCGCCCGGCGCGAACCACGTGAAGTAGTTGCTCGTGCCCGCCGGGTTGCCGTACCGCTTCCACTGCCACGAGGCCCAGAAGACCTGGTTGCCCACGCCCGCGTAGGCCGGGTCGCAGCCGCCGTTGGCGCTGTCCGGGCAGGCGTAGCCCATCGCGCGCTCGAGCACGGCGGCGGAGGGGTTCCGCGCCGTCGCGCCGTTGACGAGCGCCTGCTCCTTCTGCAGCGTGACGATGATCACCTTCGGGTTGATCCCGCACGCGGCCCCGACCCGCGTGATGATCTGCGCCGCCGACAGCGAGGAACCGCCGGTCAGCGCGCCGCACATGGCGTCCGCACCGTGACTGTTCAGCGAGTACCGCCCGACGTTGAGGCACGAGCTCGACCGGCAGGTGCCGATCTGTGCGTCCAGGAACGTCTGGACTTGCGCCTCGTTCATCCCGCCGCCGTTGTAGAACTCGGCGTCCGGGATGATGTTGCCCGGGTCGAACTGCGACCCGCTGAGCGCGGACGCACGGTCCGCGTCCGGCGCCCCCACGCCGGACAGCTGGACGCCGACGAGCACACTCGCGACCGCGAGCACGCTCGCGAACGCGGCGATGACCTTCTTCACGACGGGGGCCTCCCTGTGGCGGCGACTCGGTGTCTGCCGCACGGCCGTCCCGACCGCGCGTGGCCGGGCCCTGATCCGGCGAGTCACGTCTGTCACATCAGGCTACAGGGATCACAGCGATCACACAGCCCCCGACGTGCACCCCGTCCGGGAGGCACGGGGCGCGTCCGCCCCGACGGCCGCGGGCGACGCGTGGTCACCTGTGCCGTCGCTCAGCCTGTCGCGTCGAGCAGGCGTTCGACGCGGCGACGCGCCGTGTCGTCGATCCGGTCCCCACGGCGGAGCCGGCGGGCGCGGCGGAGGGCGGCACGGGCCTCCCGGATGAGCCGCCACCACGCCGCGGGGCGCAGCTGGGCGGTGGACGGGCGCAGCAGGTCGCGCACCAGGCGCAGCACCGTCCGCACGACGACGCGCGCGAGGAAGCCGCCGGATCCGTTGCGCGCCACGACGAGCAGCCGGTTCCGCATGCTCTGCGTGCGCACGAGCGGGCCGTCGCTGCCGGAGCTCGCGGCGTGCCGGTGGACGACCACGGCCTCGGGGGCGTGTCGCACGTCGAAGCCCGCAAGCCGCATCCGCCACGCGACGTCGAGGTCCTCGTAGTACATGAAGAGGGACTCGTCGAAGCCGCCGACCGCCTCGAGGGCCGCGCGGCGCAGGAACGCCGCGCCGCCCGAGAACCCGAAGAGCGGAGCGTGCTCCGGGGCGTCGTCGACCGGCCGCAACCAGTCGCGGTCACGGCCGTTGCCGGACCGGTCGAGCACGACCCCGGTGCCGTTGACGAGGGTCTCCCCCGTCTCCGCCCGGCGCCAGCGACGCCCGTCCCCCGCGACCAGGTCGTCCTGCGACGTCGGCGCACCGTCCACCACCGGGCGGAACCGACCCTCGAGCACGACGGTCGCGGACACCGCGCCGACCGTCGGACCACCGGCGGCGAGGGCGACCAGCCCGCGGTCGAGGAACCCGTTGTCGGCCACCGCGTCGTTGTTGACGAGGACGACGATGTCGCCCGTCGACGCGGCGATCCCCCGCGACACGCCACCGGCGAACCCGGCGTTCGTCGGCTCTGGCACGACCACCACGCCCGGGTGGTCGGCTCGGTAGGCGGCCACCGTTGCGTCGTCGGCCTCGTTGACCACGAGCACGACCTCGACCGAGGCATCGACGCGCTGCGAGAGCACGGACCGGAGTGCGCGTCGGGTGAGTTCGGGCTGGTGCCAGTCGACGATGACCACGGAGACGTCCATGCCCCCAGTGTCCCAGGTCGCCGAGCGTCCCAGGTCGCGCAGCGTCCCGGGTCGCGGAGGGCACCCGGAGCACGTCCGGTACAGTGGTCCCGCTCTCCGGGGCACCACCGCCAGCCGACGTATGGAGTCCGTCCGTGTCCACCTTCGCGCCTCGCGTGTCCGTCGTCGTCATCAACTTCCGGGGGACCGACGACACCCTCGAGTGCATCGCACGCCTGACCGAGGTCGACTGGCCCGCCGACCGCCTCGAGATCGTCGTGGTCGAGAACGGGTCGGGCGACGACAGCGAGCAGCGCCTGCGTGCCGAGCTCGGCGACCGGAAGAACGTCAAGATCGTCGTCTCCGCCGAGAACCTCGGCTTCACCGGCGGCAGCAACCTCGGTGCGCGCGAGGCGTCCGGCGAGGTCGTCGCGTTCCTCAACAACGACGCGAAGCCCGACGTCAACTGGATCAAGGAGGGCATCGCCGGCTTCGCCCCGAGCCCCCGGGTCGCCGCCGTGGCGAGCAAGGTCCTCGACTGGGACGGCAAGGCGATCGACTTCGTCGAGTCCGGTCTGAGCTGGTTCGGCATGGGCTACAAGGCGCACGTCACCGAGATCGACGACGGTCGCTTCGACACCCCGCAGGACCTGCTCTTCGGCACCGGCTCCGCGCTGTTCGTCCGCCGCGAGGTCTTCCTCGAGGTCGGTGGCTTCGACGAGGGCCTGTTCATGTTCTACGACGACGTGGACCTGGGGTGGCGCCTCAACCTGCTCGGGTACCGCGTGCGGTTCGCCCCGCGGTCGGTCGTGTTCCACAAGCACCACGGCTCGATGAAGTCGTTCGGCGACCACCGCGAGATGTACCTGCTCGAGCGGAACGCCCTGCACCTGCTCTACAAGAACCTGTCGGACGAGAACCTCGGCACCTTCCTGCCTGCCGCGCTCGCGCTGCTGGCCCGCCGCGCCGTCGCGAAGAGCGGGCGCGATTCGGAGGAGTTCGACATCCGTCGCTTCACCGGCGCCCCGGACGAGTTCGACCCGACGACGCCGATGTCGAAGGAGGCCGTCGCAGGGCTCTACGCCCTCGACCAGTTCGTCGCCGACCTCCCCCGCCTGGGCGAGGAGCGTCGTCGGATCCAGTCGCAGCGCGTGCGCTCCGACAAGGAGGTCTTCCGCCTGTTCGGCGACGCCTTCAAGCCACTGTTCGAGGACGGGTACTTCCTCGAGGGCTACCAGGCGATCATCGAGGCGTTCGACGTCGAGCAGCCCATGCACCGCACGAAGGTCCTCATCATCACGGGCGACGCGCTCGGCGAGAAGATGGCCGGCCCGGGCATGCGCGCGTGGAAGATCGCCGAGGCGCTCGCACCGCACAACGACGTCCGCTTGGTGACCTGGAACGTGGCGAACCGCAAGTCCGACGCCTTCGAGGTGTCCCGCGTGCCGCTCCAGCACGAGCGCACGATGCGGGAGCACGAGGAGTGGGCGGACGTCATCTTCTTCCAGGGCTACGCGCTGCACCACTTCCAGACCCTGCAGAACTCGAACAAGATCATGGTCGTCGACCTCTACGACCCGATGCACCTCGAGCAGCTCGAGCAGGCCCGCGACAACGGCGACGTGGGCTGGCGCAACCAGGTCACCTCGACCACCGAGGTGATCAACCGCCAGCTGGAGCGCGGCGACTTCTTCCTGTGTGCCTCGGAGCGCCAGCGGCTGTTCTGGCTCGGGCAGCTGGCCGGGGTCGGCCGCGTGAACCCGGACAACTACCTCGCGGACGACAACCTCGAGAAGCTCATCGCGATCGCACCGTTCGGGATGGACTCGACGCCGCCGAAGCACGAGCGCAAGGCCATCCGCGGCGTCACGCCGGGGATCGGCGAGGACGACAAGGTCGTCATCTGGGGCGGCGGCATCTACAACTGGTTCGACACCCCCTCGCTCGTCCGCGCGGTCGCGAAGGTCGCCGAGACACACGACGACATCCGTCTGTTCTTCCTCGGCGTCGCGCACCCGAACCCCGACGTGCCGGAGATGGCGATCGTCGCCGAGACCCGCCGCATCAGCGACCACCTGGGGCTGACGAACAAGCACGTCTTCTTCAACGAGCAGTGGGTGGCGCTGGACGACCGGCAGAACTACCTGCTCGAGGCCGACGCCGGCGTCAGCACGCACTTCGCACACATCGAGACGACGTTCTCGTTCCGCACCCGGATCCTCGACTACATGTGGGCGAACCTGCCGATCGTCACGACCGACGGCGACAGCTTCGGCGACCTCGTCGCGGCCGAGGGCCTGGGCGTCGCCGTGAAGGAGCGCGACGTCGACGGACTCGCCGCGGCGCTCGAGTCGATGCTGTACGACCCCGAAGCCGCAGCGGCGGCCCGCGCCGCCGTGAGCCGGGTCCGCGAGGACTTCACGTGGGAGCGTGCCCTCGCTCCCCTCGTCGAGTTCTGCAAGGACCCGCACGTCGCCGCGGACCGCGCGCACGAGGCCGCCGTCCCGGCCGGCTCCGTCGCGGCAGCGGGCCGCCCGCGCGTGCAGCTCAGCCCCGCACGGGCCCGTGAACTGCAGTTCCACCAGATCGCGAACAGCCGCCACGGTCTCGTCCGCGACGCCCGGCTCGCGGCCTGGTACCTGCGGGAGAACGGTGTCTCCGGGCTGCGCGACAAGGTGCAGAACCGCACCCGCCTGATGCGCGAGAGCAAGAACGGGCGCTGACGCCCGGCGGCCGCCCCTGGTCGCCGATGTACAGTTGTCCGTCGCCCGATCGAACGTGAGGAACCCCCTTTGAGCAACATCGTCACCGAGCGGTTCGAGCGCCTCCGGCAGGAGCAGATGGTCCCGGCCGGTCGCCCGGCCACCGCCGTCATCGGGTCGCTGCGCGAGATTTTCGCGCACCGGCAGCTCCTCGATCTGCTGATCCGTCGCGACCTCAAGTCGCGGTACAAGGACAGCGCGCTCGGCTTCGCGTGGACGCTGATCCGTCCGCTCGTGCAGCTGGCGATCTACTTCTTCGTCCTCGGTGAGATCCTCGGCGCGTCCCGGAACATCCCGGAGTTCGCGATCTACGTGTTCTCAGGCCTGACGCTCTACGGCCTGTTCAGCGAGATCGTCGCCACGGGGACGGCGTCGATCGTGGGCAACGCTGGCTTGATCAAGAAGATCTACCTGCCGCGTGAGATCTACCCCCTCGCGAGTGTCGGTGCCGCGCTGTTCAACTTCGGCGTGCAGCTCGTCGTCCTGATCGCCGCCGCGATCCTGCAGAGCGGCTTCGCCTGGGTCCGCCTCGACCTGCTCTACTTCCTGCCGTCGGTCGCGGTCATCCTGATCTGGGCGACCGCCCTCGCCCTGCTGCTCGCGGCGCTGAACGTCTACCTGCGTGACATGCAGTACCTCGTCGAGGTCCTCGTGCTCCTGCTCATGTGGGCGTCGCCGATCGTCTACAGCTGGCAGATGGTGGCCACCCGCGCGCCGGAGTGGCTGCTCTCGATCTACACGTCCAACCCGATCACCCTGGCCGTCCTCGGCATCCACCGCGCGTTCTGGACCGCCGGTGCCGACTCCGAGTACCCGTCGCACCTGCTCGTCCGGATGGCGGTCGCCGCCGTCGTCGGCCTGGTCGCGCTCCTCGTGTGCCAGCGCGTGTTCGCCAAGCTGCAGGGCAACTTCGCCCAGGAGATCTGATCCGATGAGCATCGACAACGAGATCGACCAGGAGACCCGCTCCCCCTTCGCCGACGCCCCCGACGTGGTGACCGTGCGGAACGTGTCGAAGCGGTTCACGATCCGCAAGGACAACTCGCTCAAGGAGCGCGTCGTCACGCTGGGCCGCGCCGGTCGTCGCCACAGCGAGGACTTCTGGGCGCTCAAGGACATCAGCCTCGACATCCCCGCCGGCACCACGATCGGGCTGCTCGGTCCGAACGGCTCCGGCAAGTCGACGCTGCTCAAGACGATCGGTGGCATCCTCGAACCCACGACCGGGTCCGTCGAACGTCGCGGGCGGCTCGCCGCTCTGATCGAGCTCGGCGCCGGGTTCCACCCCGACCTGACCGGTCGCGAGAACGTGTACCTCAACGCCGCGATCCTCGGCCAGACGCAGGAGGAGACCGAGGCCCGGTTCGCCGACATCCTGCAGTTCTCCGGGATCGGCGACTTCATCGACACCCAGGTGAAGTTCTACTCGTCGGGCATGTACGTCCGACTCGCCTTCGCGGTCGCGATCAACACCGATCCCGACGTGCTGCTCGTGGACGAGGTGCTGGCCGTCGGTGACGAGCAGTTCCAGAAGAAGTGCCTCGACAAGATCCGCGAGTTCCAGGAGCAGGGCCGCACCATCATCCTGGTGTCGCACTCGCTCGGCCAGGTCCAGGAGCTGTGCGACTCCGCGGTCGTGCTGCACCACGGCGAGGTGAAGTTCCAGGGCTCCGCACGCCTCGCGGTGAAGAACTTCCGCGAGATCCTCGAGGGCCGGCGCATCGCCGAGGCCGAGGCGTCGCACCCGGAGGAGGACGCCAACCCGGCGAAGGTCGAGCGCGTCGAGCTCGAGATCCCCGGCCGGGCCCCCGGCGAGGAGCACCACCACGGGGACGACCTCGTGGTGCGGGCCACGTTCTCGCACAGCGACGTTCTGCCCGAGTGGCGTGCCGGCATCAAGATCGAGAACCACCTCGGCCACCCGGCGTTCGGCGTCGACAGCCGTCAGCTGCAGACGACGCACGCCCCGCTCCGTGGCAGTGCGACCGTCGAGTGGCGCCTCGAGGACCTGCGCCTGGGCGGCGGCCAGTACTTCGTGCACGTCTTCCTCGCGAAGCCGAACGGCGAGCACATCGTGATCCAGCGCGAGGCGGCACGCTTCGTCGTCCAGGACGAGGACACGCAGTCCGGCATCGCCTGGACCAGGTCGACCGAACGCCAGATCGGGGCCTGAGGGTGCGACCGCTGCCGGTGCTGGTCGACGCGACGACGATCCCACCGAACCGCGGCGGTGTCGCGCGGTACATCTCCGGACTGCTCGCCGGCCTCGGCGAGGTCGAAGTGTCCGTCGACGTCGTGGCGAAGCCCGGTGACCTGGACTGGCTGCGGACCCTCGCTCCCGCGCACCGCTACCACGCGGCCCCCGCGTGGACGGCCCGTCGTCCGGCCCGGCTGCTCTGGGAGCAGCTCGGCCTGCCGGGGCTGCTCCGACGGGTCGGGGCGACCAGGCTGCACAGCCCGCACTACACGTTCCCGGTGAGCCGTGCCTCCCGGACCGTCGTCACGCTGCACGACGCGACGTTCTTCAGCGACCCCGCCGCGCACTCCCGACTGAAGGTCGCGTTCTTCCGCGCCTGGACGCGCCTCGCACGTGGTCGCGCAGCGGCCACGGTCGCGCCGAGCGCCGCGACCGTGGCCGAGCTCGACCGCCTCGCCGGACGCGCCGCACGGCCGACGGTCGTGGCGCACCTCGGCGTCGACCAGGCGGTCTTCCACGTGCCGGACGCCGACGAGGTCGCCGCGTTCCGTACGGCCCACCGCATCGCGCCGGACGAGGAGTGGATCGCGTTCCTCGGGACGGTCGAGCCGCGCAAGCGCGTGCCCGCGCTCATCGACGCGCACCGTGCGCTGCGGGCAGTCGACCCGACCGCGACGCCGACCTTGCTCGTCGCCGGGGGGCTCGGCTGGGACACGGCCGCCGCGCAGGAGCTCGAGGCCGCCGGGGACCGTCCCGGCGAACCGCTGCGCCACCTCGGGTACCTACCGATCGAGGAGCTCCGCGCGTTCCTCGGCGGTGCCCGGGTCGTCGTCTACCCGAGCACCGCCGAGGGCTTCGGGCTCCCCGTGCTCGAGGCGATGGCGTCCGGCGGCGACGTGCTGACCACCCGTCGGCTCGCGATCCCCGAGGTCGGCGGCGACGCCGTCACCTACACCGAGCCGGAGGCCGACGCGATCCGGGCGTCGCTCGCGACGCTGCTCGCATCGGATCCCGATGCCGCGGCAGCCCGCGCCGAGCGTCGTGACCGCGCGACGGCCCGCGCCGCGCGCTTCACCTGGGCGGCCTGCGCCCGCGCCCACCTCGGGGTGTACGCGTGACCGGGGGGACGGACGGCCCGCGCGACGACACCGCGGACGCCACGGCCACCGACGATGCCCGACGCGCGGCGATCGTCACCGTCTCCTACAACTCGCACGACGTCCTGCCCCCCTTCCTGGCGTCGACACCGGCCGCCAGTGCGTCGCCGGTCGAGGTCGTCGTCGCGGACAACGACTCCGCCGACGCCGACGCGCTGCGCAGCGTGACCGAGCGGTCCGGTGCCCGGTTTCTCGAGCTCGGCGAGAACCGCGGGTACGGTGCCGCCGTGAACCGCGCGGTCGCGACCCTCGACCCCGGCGTGCGGTGGGTGCTCGTGTCGAACCCGGACGTCGTCCTCGGGCCGCTGGCACTCGACCGGATGATCGACACGGCGTCCGCCGACCCGACCATCGGCGCGGTCGGCCCGAAGGTGCTCGAACCGACCGGCGAGGTCTACCCGTCGGCGCGACTTGTGCCGTCCCTGCGGACCGGCCTCGGGCACGCGCTGTTCGCGAACGTCTGGCCCGGCAACCCGTGGACCCGGCGCTACCGCCAGGAGGGCGTGCAGGACACGCGCCGTGACGCCGGGTGGCTGTCGGGAGCCTGCGTCCTCGTCCGACGCGACGTGTTCGACCGGCTCGGCGGCTTCGACGAGGGGTACTTCATGTACTTCGAGGACGTCGACCTCGGCTGGCGGCTCGGACGGCTCGGACTCCGGAACGTGTACGAACCGGCCGCCACCGCGACGCACGTCGGCGGCACCGCGACACAGGGGTCGTCGGAGCGGATGCGGCGCGCTCACCACGAGAGCGCGTACCGGTTCCTCGCGGGCAAGTACCGCGCCTGGTGGCTGTGGCCGCTGCGCGCCGCACTCCGGGTGGCCCTCGCCGTGCGCGCCCACCTCACGCACACGCGCTGACGCGGTACAGTCACGCTCGCCCCTCCCCTCCCCGATCCGGAAGAGCACCATGATCCTCGCCGTCACCCTGATGGTCCGCGACGAAGCGGACGTCATCCCTGCCTGGCTCGACCACCACGTCGCCCAGGGATTCGAGGTGTTCGTCATCACCGACAACGGCTCCGTTGACGGCACCACGGAGCTCCTCACCGCGTTCGCCGAGCGGGACGACGTCGTGGTCGACCTGCGGCACGACCCGGTGCACCGCAAGCAGCAGGGCACCGTCGTGACCGGCATGGCCCGTGACGCCGCCGCGGTCCACCACGCCGACTGGGTCGTGAACGCCGACGCGGACGAGTTCGTCCTGCCCGTCGACCGGACGCTCACCGTCCGCCGGGTCTTCGAGCAGCTCGACCCCGTGGTCGGCGCCTTCACCGTCCCCGTGGTGAACCTGACCGGGGCGATGGCCGAGTCGGGTTCCGGTGTCGAGCGACTGCACTGGCGCGACGAGCGCTCGATCGAGGAGCTGCAGGCCGTCGGGCTGCTCGCGCCCCCGACGGCGAACGCGGTGCACGTCGGCGACCCGGAGGTCGTCGTCGTGCAGGGCAACCACCAGGTAAGCGTGGCCAGCGGCGCACCCGTGCCCGCGGGACTGGAGCTCGAGGTGCTGCACCTGCCGTGGCGGTCGTGGCGCCAGTACGCGCACCGGGTGGAGGTGTCGGGCCGTGCCTACGACGCGAACCCCGACCTGACGCCGAGCCCGCGCCACCACGGCATGCGGGACTACCGGCGGCTGCAGGAGGGCGTGCTCGAGTCGACGTTCTCGCTCCGCTTCGTCACCGACGCCGACGCCGCGGACGGGCCCTTCACACGCGACGACGGCGTCGCCGAGAGCCTCCGGCAGGCCGGCTCGGCCGCGCTG
Source organism: Curtobacterium sp. Csp1 (assembly GCF_013347185.1). NCBI lineage: Bacteria > Bacillati > Actinomycetota > Actinomycetes > Micrococcales > Microbacteriaceae > Curtobacterium > Curtobacterium sp. Csp1. The sequence continues at coordinate 2,963,748 of NZ_CP054594.1, read as the reverse complement.
TCCGGTGTGACCGGGGACCCGCTCGTCCCCGAGGACCGCTTCCGCCGACTCCGCGCGACCGGCCGCGCCCTCGTCGGTCGTGACCGGCGCATCGAGGAGCTCGAGGACGCCGTGCAGGCCGGTGAGACCACTGCGAACACGCTGCGCGCGACCGTGCAGTTCGAACGGGACCGAGCCGAGGCGGCGATCCGGACGTCCTCCGAACGCCAGGCGGTCATCGACGCCCGCGAGGCCGAGCTCGCCGCGATGCACGCCCGGCGGGTCGTGCGCATCGCCGACCGCGCAGGGGACGTCGCCCGCCGGCTGCGGCGGTCCTAGCCGCCGCCGGTCCCGGCCGTCACGGGGACGGCTGCGGGGTCGTCAGCCCCGAACGCCCCGCTGGCGCCGCACCGCATCGAGCAGGACCTCGGCCCTGGCCGTGAACGAGTGTTCCGCACCGATCCGCGCACCGCGCGCCGCGCGGTCGTCGTCGGACAGCTGCTCCCCCGCCGAGACGAGCGCCCGCAGGTCGTCCACCGACACGTAGGTCCGGACCGCACCGTGGAACAGCGCCTCGACGCCCGGCACCGGATCCGTCACCACGAGTGCTCCGGACGCCGCCGCGTCGAACAGCCGGTTCGACACGAAGCCGTCCCTGGCCATGTCGTCCCAGTGGTCGTTGAGCACCACGCGCGCACGGCGGTACAGCGCCGGCAGCGCATCGTTCGCCACGAACACGCCGCGGTGCACGCGGTCGGGCAGCAGCCCCTCCCGGCCCTCGCCCCACACGGCGAGGTCGACGCCCGCCGCGACGGCATCGCGGACCACCGGCCGGAACACCGCCCGGGTCTTCCCGACGAACAGCGTGTCGACGTCGCCGGGCGTACCCGCCGCAACAGCGCCCGGGTGGAACCGCTCCGGGTCGGTCGCCTGCAAGAGTGGTGCGATCGCGAAGCCCGTCTCCGCGCCCACCCGCTCGGCCCACACCGGCCCGGCGGCGAAGCGCAGGTCGTACCGGGCGAGCTCCGCAGGGGTGACGAGGTCGGGGTGGGAGATCACCCAGAGCACGTTGGTCGCCGAGGGGTGGACCGGGGTGTCGTCGAGACCACGGAGCGTCAACGCCACGTCGTCGAGGTGCTCGGATGCCGGACGCACGTGCGACTCCCGGTGGTCGACGACGACCTCCTGGCCGAGCGACCGCAGCGCCCGTGCGAGGTCGCGTGCGAAGAAGGTGTCGCCCCAGTCGTCGCCCCGGGGGCCGGGGTGCGCCGCGATGCGCACCGACCAGCGCAGGCGCTCGCCCCGGTCCCGGAGCGCGAGGCGCTCGGCGCCACGCTCCGCCCGCACCACGGGCTCCCGCAGGGCGACCGGCGCCCCCGCGACGTCCGCGGTGGGCGCACCCGGGACGAACCCGAGCCGCTCGAGGGCACGCGGAGCGGTGTCGTCGCGGACGTCGCGCCACGCTGCCAGCGCGGTCGCGGCGTCGGTGTCGTACCGTCGCTCCCGCAGTGCCGACCGCCGGTACGCCCGTCCGACCGGGACGGCCACGCAGTCCCCCGCGCCGGCGTCGGCCGTGTCCCGGGTCAACCGGGCGACCGCGGTCCGCGTGTCCACCGTCGGCACCGGCACCGCGAGGTCGGCCGTCCGGACGGCGAAGCACGGCTCGTCCGCGGCGAAGACGACGGCGCCGTCGAGCCGGTCAGCGTCCTCCGCGGGGTGACCGCGGAGGAGCGCGGCGACGGGAGCCGATCCCTGCGGCAGGACCGCGCCGGCGCTCGCCACCACGTCGTCCGGCGTGCGGACGACGGCCAAGGCGACCCGCGCCTCCCGTCCGTCCGCGGTCGGCGTGCCGAGCGCGGCGACCAGTCGGTGGTACGCGGTGTCCGGGAGCTCGATCGACGCGTCCTGCACGACCGTGACGGCGCTCCGGAGCAGCGGTCGCGCTGCGGCGACGGCGCCGCCCCACGTCGCGGCGACCGTCGCGCGCGCGACGACGACGTCCGGCCCCGCGGCGACCGGCGGGTACGTGCTGGTGGGCCCGGCGTGCACGTCGTGTGCGCTCACGACCACCGTGGCGGCGCCCGCCTCGCGCGCTGCGCGGACCACGTCGAGGTGACCACCGACGCGCAGGGTCGGCTCGGATACCGTGACGACGACGTCGAACGTGCCCTCCGCATCAGGGTCGAGCTGCGGTCGCGCCGACGGGAACGACGTGTCGACCGGGAGGCGCGGCTCAGCGACGTCGGCCAGGTCCGGCCCGTCAGCGGGTCCGGACCGACCGAGCAGCCGGCCGAGCCGGTTCCGCGGCATCAGTCCTGCAGGAGGTTCTGCAGGTAGACGCCGTAGCCGCCCTTGACGAGCGGCGCGGCGAGGTCGGCGAGCTGCGCGCCGTCGATCCAGCCGTTGCGCCAAGCGATCTCCTCGATGCAGCCGATCTTGAAGCCCTGCCGGTCCTCGATCACCTTGACGTACTCGGACGCCTGCATCATCGACTCGAACGTGCCGGTGTCGAGCCAGGCGGTGCCGCGGTCGAGGACCTGCACACCGAGCTTGCCGGCGTCGAGGTAGCGCTCGTTGACCGTCGAGATCTCGAGCTCCCCGCGGGCGCTCGGCTCGATGGTCTTCGCGATCTCGATGACCGAGTTGTCGTAGAAGTACAGGCCGGGGACGGCGTAGTTCGACTTCGGCTCGGTCGGCTTCTCCTCGATGGACACCGCCGTGAACGATTCGTCGAACTCGACGACGCCGTACGCCTTCGGGTCAGCGACGTGGTACGCGAAGATCGTCGCGCCGTCGACCTCGGTGTTCTTCCGCAGGTTCGTGCCGAGGCCCGTGCCGTGGAAGATGTTGTCGCCGAGGACGAGCGCGACGCTGTCGTCGCCGATGAAGTCCTCGCCGATCACGAACGCCTGCGCCAGGCCGTCCGGCGACGGCTGCACCGCGTACTGGATGTCCATGCCGAGCGACGAGCCGTCGCCGAGCAGCGACTTGAACTGCTCGTTGTACTCCGGGGTCGTGATGACGAGGACCTCGCGGATGCCGGCCATCATGAGCGTCGACAGCGGGTAGTACACCATCGGCTTGTCGTAGATCGGCATGAGCTGCTTGCTGATGCCCTTGGTGATCGGCCAGAGGCGGGTGCCGGAACCCCCGGCGAGGATGATGCCCTTCACGGTGCGGGCCCCCTTACTTCTTCGTCCGGAGGGACTCGGTGTAGGCCACCGCTTCCTCGTAGGTCGGCAGCAGACCCTGCTCGGCGGCCTGTTCGAGCGTCGGTGCCGTGGTGTCCTTCTCCGACAGCACCGGGTTGCCGATGCCCTCGGGCAACTCCAGCCCCACGGTCGGGTCGAGGATCGTGATCCCCTTCTCACGCTGCGGGTCGTAGTGGGCGCTGACGAGGTAGTTGACCGTGCTGTGGTCCTCGAGCGCGACGATGGCGTGGCCGAGCCCCTCGGACAGGTACACCGCCTTGCGGTCGACGTCGTCGATTCGGACAGAGTCCCACTGACCGAAGGTCGGCGAGCCGACGCGAATGTCGACGATGTAGTCGATGAACGCCCCGCGGACGGCGGTCACGTACTTGGCCTGGCTCGGCGCGACGAGGGCGTAGTGGATGCCTCGGGCGACACCGGCCGACGAGATCGACATGTTCACCTGGCGCAGGTCGAGCGGGTGCCCGACCGTCTCCTCGAGCACGTCGGCCCGGTACGCCTCGAGGAACGCCCCTCGTGCGTCGCCGTGCTGGACGGGCGTGAACTCCCACGCGCCGGGGATCTTCAGTTCGCGGATCTGCACCGGGCAACCCTAGCAAAGGGGCGGATGGGGCGCAGGGCCGCCGAGAGCCCACCAGCCCGGGTCGATCGAGCCCGTACGGTAACGTCGTGCCTCGTCCCGCCCGCACCCGAACCGAGGCACCCGTGACCGCAGCACCCTCGTTCGAGCCGACCGCTCGGCGGTCGTTCCGCTCGGTCGTCCGCATGCTCTGGACCTACCCCGTCGTCGCGTCCGTCCTGCTCGCCGCGGCAGTCGGCGCCTTCGTGGCGTCCGTGCCCGCCGGCTTCGGCCTCGACGAGGCGCACCACATCGACCGCGCCTGGCAGGTCTCCCGCGGGGTGCTCGAACCGGAGACCCTGACACCGAACCTGCAGTACGGCGGCAAGGTCCCGACCGCCCTGGTCGACTACGTGGAGGAGCTCGGCGGAGCATCGAACGCCGGTCGGGAATCCGGACGGCCGCTGTGGGAGCGCGACGACCTCGCACTCGCGCCGGACGCCGCGGAACTCGGGCGCGCGAGGCTCTCAGCAGCGTCCCCGACGACGACGCTCGACTTCACGAACGCCGGCGCAGCGAGCTTCGTCGCCTACGCCGCGCCGGCACTCGGCATGCGGCTCGCGACGACGGCGGACCTCGACGTGCACGGCGTGCTCACCGCCGCGAAGATCGCGAACGGTGCGCTCTTCGTCGCGATGGTGGCGTGTGCCTTCGTCGTTGCGCGGCGGTCCCCGTACCGGTGGCTGCTCCTCGTCGTCGCGCTCCTGCCGGAGACGGTCTTCCAGGCCTCGATCGTGACGGCGGACACGTTCACGAACGCCTCCGCGCTGCTGTTCGTCGCCGGCGTGCTCGCGCTCCGTGGTGCGCAGCGTCCTGCGTGGCTGACGGTCGCAGCGACCGTCGCTGCCGGGCTCGGCATGGTCGCGGCGAAACCGACCTCACTGCTGCTCGCCGGGTTGCTGCTCACCGTCCCGCTCGCGGCCACCGGCGGCCGGCGGGCGGTCGGGTGGGCCGTCCGGCTCGGCGGTCCGGCACTCATCGCGCTCGGCGCGGCGTTCTTCACCGCCCGGACGTCCGGAATAGCCGACGGCATCCGCGGGCAGGTCGTGGGCTGGCCGAGCATCGACCGCCACCTCCAGCTCGACGGCCTGCTCGAGCACCCGCTCCGGGTGGTCGGTGTCCTGGCACGCACCGTCGTCACCTTCGGGTCGTCGTGGGTCGAGGGCGCGATCGGCCTGCTCGGGTCGAACTCCGTCTTCCTGCCGGAACCCTTCGTGACCGCGGTCCTCGTGCTGCTCGTGCTCGCGGCACTGCGCGGTCCCCGAGCCCGTGGCGCAGGGGTCGTCTTCGTGCTGTCGGCACTGGCCGGCGTCGCCGCAGTGATCGTGGCCCTGTACCTGACGTTCAACCCGGTTAGTGCGCCGATCGCCTCCGGTGTGCAGGGTCGCTACTGGATCCCGCTGCTGGTCCCGCTCCTCGCGGGTGTCGGCATGCTCCTGCCCGTCCGCGTCCGGATGTCGGACCGTGTGGCAGCCGTGACGTTCACCGCGGTGCCCGCCCTGGTGCTCGTCGTCGCACTCGTCGTCTGGAGGCTGACGCTCTCGTGACCCACGCCGTCCCCCGACCCCGCTCCTGGTCCGGTGCAGCCCGACGCGTCGGCAGCGTGCTCCGAGCCGCGCACACGCTGTACGCCCTGATCGCCGTGCTCGCGGTCGGGTACTTCGTCCTCGCCGTGCCCGCGGGCTTCGGTCTCGACGAGCAGTCCCACGTGAACCGCGCGTACGTGCTGTCGCAGGGCCACCTCACGCCGGAGCTCCGCGCGGACGGACGCACGTACGGCGGAGAGATCCCCGTGGCCCTGCAGGAGTACGACATGCTCGGTTGGGAGCGGGGCAACGGCGTCCCGCACGGCGCCCCGTACTTCGAACGTCGGGACGTCCGGGACACGGAGACCTTCGAACGCCTCGGGTCCCGCGTCGTCCGGCCCGGGGACCCCACCGAGTCGGTCGACTTCACCAACGCCGGGGCCTCGAGCCCCGTCCCGTACCTGCCGAGCGCCATCGGCATGAAGATCGCGCTCGTCGCGAACCAGGACGTCGCCACCGTCCTGACGCTCGGACGCGCCGTCAACGCGCTCGTCGCCATCGGCCTGACGACGCTCGCGATCTGGGTCCTGCGCCGCTCCGCCACGCGGTGGCTGTTCATGACCGTCGGGTTGCTCCCGAGCGTGCTGTTCCTCGACTCGTACACGACCGCCGACTCGTACACGACGGCGATCGTCATGCTGTTCGTCGCGGCGGTCGTCCGACTCTGCGGCGAGGACCGGAGCAGTGTCCCCTTCCTCGTCGGCACGGCGGCTGCCGGCCTCGGAGTCGTGGCGGCGAAGCCCACGTACGTCCTGCTGCTCGCGATCGTGCTCCTGGTCCCGCTGTCCCGGTGGCTCCGGCGCCGTCACGGTCCGCCGCCGGAGCACGACACGCCTCGCCGGACGCTGTGGGAGTTCGGGATCGCCGCCGGCTACGTGCTGATGAGCCTGGTCCCGACGGCCGTGCTGCTCAAGGTCACCGGACCGATCGCGGACGCGATCCGCCAGCAGCGGCCGGACTGGCAGCAGATCGACCCACAGGCGCAGCTCCGGGGGCTCCTGGTCGACCCGGTCGGCGCCCTCGGACTCATCGTCCGGACCACCGCGGTGTCCGGTCGCGACTGGACGTACAGCCTCGTCGGCAGCTTCGGCTACAACACGATCGACCTCGTCCAGCCGTTCCTGACCGTCGCGATCGTCGGCGTCGTCCTCGCGGCAGTGGTCGTCGAGCGGGTCCCACGGATCGTGGCCCTCGCGATGGTGCTGGTCGGAGCGGGCACGGCCCTCGCCGTGGTGGTCGCGCTCTACCTGACGTTCACGCCGGTCGGGGCGGTCGTGGTCGACGGTGTACAGGGCCGGTACTTCGCGCCGCTGGTGGCACTGACGGGCCTCGGGCTCGGGAGCCTGCTGCCGCTGCGCGCGACGATCAGCGACCGGGGCGCAGCGGTCCTCTTCCCGGTGGTGTCGGGACTCCCGGTCCTCGTCGCCGTGCTCCAGTGGCAGGCTACGGTGTACTGACCCTCAGAGCCCGAGCGCCGCGAGCCAGGCCGGCTCCGCGCCGACGAGCCGCTCGGCCCGCACGTACGCCTGCGCCCGGGCGACGCGGGGCGCGGGCTCGCGGAACACCTCGAGCAGCGCTGCGCGCCACGCCGACGGGTCGTCGGTCGTGAGCAACCCACCGTGCGCGTCGACACCGGCGTAGGACGGGCGGTCGGAGCCGACGAACGGCAGCCCGAGCATCGAGTACTCCAGGAACTTCAGGTCGCTCTTCGCGTCGTTGAAGCGGTCGCCGGTCAGCGGCGCGACGCCGGCCGACCACCGCTCGGCCCGTGACCGCAGGAACGCGACGAAGTCCGGATAGTGGGCGGCGGTGCCGACGTCGAGCCGGTCGTACCACTCCTGATCGGCTCCGTCGGCGGTGACGCCGACGACCTCGAGCCGGACCGGCCGACCGTCGGCGTCGGTGAAGCCGTCGAACACGGGTCGGAGCAGCGCCAGGTCGTCGCCGTGGGTCGCCGACCCCATGTAGAGTACCCGCCGCGGGCCGGCCGGGTCGGGCCGGACCGCTGTGTCGCCCCACATGCCGGGCTGCACGGCGTTCGGGACGACGACGGCGTCGACGCCCTGCGCGGCGAGCACCGCTCGCAGCGGCTCGGTGGAGGTGACCACCGCGTCCGCTTCCCGGACGAGCCGGTCGACCGAGGCGAGTCGCTGCGGGTCGTACTCGGCGCGCGCGAGCCGGGTACGGGCCTCCTCGCTGAAGAAGTCGTCGTCGACTCCGCGAAGACGCGCGTCCCCTCGGCCGCGGCGCGCGCGAGGGCGGCGTCGAGCCGGTCGGCCGGGAACGCGTCGCGCTGCACCAGGAGCACGTCGAGGTGCGCGGTGTCGGTGCCGTCCGCCCACCGGACCGGCTCCACCTGCGCGACGCGTGCCGCCCCGGACACCGCGAGCGCCGACATCCGACCGGTCACGCGGACGTGGGCCGACGCGGGGTGCACCCCACCGGCACCGTGCACCACGAAGCCGACGAGCGGGGTCGGTGCCGCGGCAGGTGCGCCGCCCGGCGCCGGTGCGCCGCCCGGGGCGGGTGCGTCCGCCTCGGCGGGGTCGGAGCCGGCCGGCCCGGCGATGCGCGCTCCGGGCGCGCGGCGGAGCAGTCGGGCGGCGACGGAGCGGAGGCCAGGCACGCCCCCATCCTGACACCGCCGGCACCGGGCCCGTCCCGCCCGGAACGTAGGATGAACTGCCCGCCGACGTGTGCCGTCGACGTCACCGCCCCGCAGCGGCGACCGCTCCCCGCGCTGCGCCCGTACCCCCGACCCGACCCGGACCGTCCCGCGTGAAACTGTTCATCCAGATCCCCTGCCTGAACGAGGAGCAGACGCTTCCCGCCGTGCTCGAGTCCATCCCGACGTCGATCGACGGCATCGACGAGATCGAGGTGCTCGTCATCGACGACGGGTCGACGGACCGCACGGTCGAGGTCGCGCGGGCGCACGGCGTCCGACACGTCGTCCGGCACACCGCGAACATGGGTCTGGCGCGGTCGTTCCGCGACGGGGTGGGCTACGCGCTGCTGCACGGCGCGGACATCGTCGTCAACACCGACGGCGACAACCAGTACCCGCAGGCGCAGATCGCGGAACTCGTGCTCCCGATCGTCGAAGGACGCGCCGAGATCGTCATCGGGGACCGCCAGACACGGACAATCGAGCACTTCTCCGGGTTCAAGAAGGCGATGCAGCGCCTCGGGTCGTGGGTGGTCGGGCGGGCGGCCGGCCTCGACCTATCGGACGCCGCGAGCGGGTTCCGGGCCTACTCGAAGTACTCGCTGATCCGGCTCAACATCGTCACGCGCTTCAGCTACTGTATGGAGACGATCGTGCAGGCCGGCTACAAGCGGCTCGCGATCGAGAGCGTCCCGATCACCACGAACCCGAAGACGCGCGAGTCACGACTGTTCTACAACATCTGGCAGCACATGTTCCAGTCGGGGTCGGCGATCGCCCGCGTGTACCTCTTATGTACCGGCCGATGGCGCTGTTCGCCTGGGTCAGCTCGGTCTTCGGCGTCGCCGGTCTCGTGCCCTTCGTACGGTACCTGCTGCTCATGCTCGCGGACTCCGGCGGGAACCACCTGCAGTCCCTCATCCTCGGCGTGGTGCTCGTGATCAGCGCCCTGCTCTCGATCACCATCGGCGTGGTCGCCGACCTGACCCGGCTGAACCGGACGCTGGCGGAGGAACAGCTCGACCTGCAGAAGCTGGCGCGGTACGGGGACTGACGGGCACGGGACGCCGCTAGACTGCCTGCCGACCGTCGTCGGCCAGGGCCGACGTCCATCGGCCACGAAAAGGAAACCAGCGTGAAGATCCTCGTCACCGGAGGGGCCGGCTTCATCGGCTCGAACTTCGTCCGCAGAACCCTCGAGGACGCCTACCCCGGCCTCGAAGGGGCCGAGGTTGTCGTCTACGACGCCCTGACCTACTCGGGCAACCTCGAGAACCTCGCCCCGGTGGCGGAGTCGCCGCGCTACTCCTTCGTGCAAGGCGACATCCGTGACGCTGCGAAGCTCGACGAGGTGATCCCGGGCGTCGACGCCATCGTGCACTTCGCGGCAGAGTCGCACGTCGACCGGTCGGTCCGCGACTCCGGCATCTTCGTCGAGACGAACGTCGTCGGTACCCAGCGCCTGCTCGACGCAGCGCTGCGCCACGGCACCGAGCGCTTCGTGCACGTCTCGACCGACGAGGTCTACGGCTCCATCAGCGAGGGCTCGTGGGACGAGGAGCGCCCGCTCGAGCCGAACTCGCCGTACTCGGCGTCGAAGGCGGGCAGCGACCTCCTGGCGCGCAGTTACCACCGCACGCACGGCCTGAACCTGTCGATCACGCGCTGCTCGAACAACTACGGTCCGTACCACTTCCCCGAGAAGGTCATCCCGCTCTTCGTCACCAACCTCATCGACGACCGGCACGTGCCGCTCTACGGCGAGGGCAACAACGTCCGCGACTGGCTGCACGTCGACGACCACACGCGCGGCATCGCGATGGTGCTCGTCAAGGGCCGTGCGGGCGAGATCTACAACATCGGCGGCGGCACCGAGCTGACCAACAAGGAGCTCACGCAGCTGCTCCTCGACGCCACGGGCAAGGACTGGTCGTACGTCGACCGGGTCCAGGACCGCCTGGGCCACGACCTGCGCTACTCGGTCGACATCTCGAAGATCCGGGCCGAGCTCGGCTACGAGCCGCAGGTCCCGTTCGAGCAGGGCCTCGCAGACGTCGTGCAGTGGTACCGCGACAACCGCTCGTGGTGGGAGCCGCTGAAGGAGCGTGCGGCGCTCAGCTGAGCCCGTCGACCACGATGACCCGCTACCTCATCACCGGCGCGGCCGGCATGCTCGGCCGTGACCTGCAGGACGCCCTCGCCGGCCGCGACGTCACGGCCCTCGGCCGGGCCAACCTCGACGTGACGGACGCCACCGCGGTCGCCGCCGCGGTCGCCGGTCACGACGTCGTGATCAACAGCGCCGCCTACACGAAGGTCGACGACGCCGAGTCCCACGAGGACGACGCGTACGCCGTGAACGCGCGCGGTCCGGCGGTCCTCGCGACCGCGACGTCCGCTGCGGGCGCGAAGCTCGTGCACGTCTCCACGGACTACGTGTTCGACGGCACCGGCACCGCGCCGTACGCCGAGGACGCCCCGCTCGCCCCCCTCGGCGCGTACGGGCGGACCAAGGCCGCGGGGGAAGAGGCGATCCGCGCCACTGCCCCCGACTCGTCCTGGATCGTCCGCGCGGCGTGGCTCTACGGCGCACACGGGCCAAACTTCGCGAAGACGATGGTCCGGCTCGCCGGCTCGCACGAGACCGTCAGCGTCGTCACCGACCAGATGGGGCAGCCGACGTGGACCGGTGACCTCGCGCGGCACATCGTCGCCATGCTCGACGCCGACGCGCCCGCCGGCACCTACCACGGCACCAACGGCGGTCAGGGATCGTGGTTCGACTTTACGAAGGCGATCTTCGCGGAGGTCGGCCTCGACCCGGATCGGGTGCTGCCCACCGACAGTGCGGCGTTCGTCCGCCCGGCGCCCCGCCCGGCGTACAGCGTGCTCGGGCACGACGCGTGGAGCCGCGCGGGTCTCGCCCCGATGCGTGACTGGCGCGAGGCGCTGCACGCGGCGGTGGAGGCCGGTGTCCTCGACGCCTGAGCCGGCCCCCGGCCGGTCCCCCGGGCGTCGCGCCCGGATCGTCACCGCGGTGAAGTGGAGCGCGGCCGCACTGGCGGTCGCGCTCCTCGTCGTGGGGGTCGTGCAGCAGTGGGACGCCATCGTCCGTGACTTCGCCCGGCTCTCGGTCGGCACGGTCGTGGTCGGGGTGCTCGCGACCCTCGTCGCCCTCGTCGCGAACATGGCGTCGTGGCGTGCCATGACCGCTGCCACCGGGACCCGTCTGCCGGTCGCGGCAGCGTCGTCGGTGTTCTTCGTCGGACAGCTCGGCAAGTACGTCCCCGGCGGAGTGTGGTCGGTCGCGGCCCAGGCGGAGCTCGGTCGCGCCCACGGCCTCGCCCGGACGACGAGTGCCGCCGCATCGCTCGCCTCGATGCTCGTCAGCATGGTCACGGCGGCCCTGGTCGGGATTGTCGGACTGCTCGTCGGAGCGCCCGACGGCCTGGCGACCTTCTGGTGGCTCGCCCTCGTCGCGGTGCTCGGCCTCGTCGCCCTGGTGCCGCCGGTGCTCGCGCGGCTCATCGCCCTCGCGATGCGGCTCCTGCGCCGACCGCGACAGGCCGTCACGCTCTCCTGGGGCGCGACGACCGCATCGATCGCCTGGTCCGCCGCGATGTGGCTTGCGTACGGCGTCCAGGCCACCACGGTGCTGCGGGCCTTCGGCGCCGACGGCCCGGCCGTCCCCGCGCTCGCCACGGGCGCCTACGCGGTCGCCTGGCTCGTCGGCTTCCTCGTCGTCGTCGCGCCCGCCGGCCTCGGCGCGCGCGAGGGTGTCCTCGTGCTGCTCCTCGGACCGGCCGCAGGGGTGTCCGGCGCACTGGCCCTCGCCGTCGTCAGTCGTGCGCTGATGACCCTCGGGGACGTCCTGCTGGCCGCGGTCGGAGCCGGGCTGGCGGTGCGCCACCGCCGTCGCACGGGCGCGGCCTGACCTCCCGAGCGCGCCTGGTAGTGTCGCGCCGGTACTGCGCGCAGTGCCGACCGACCGACACGAGGAGCCGTTCCGCATGACCACTCTCCGCGTCGTCGTCGACCAGGTGATCGCACCGGTCCCGGGTGGCATCGGCCGCTACGCGGAAGAGCTCACCCGGCAGCTCGTCGAGACCGCTCCGGCAGGGTGCGACGTCGAGGGGATCGTCTCCGCCGCCCCGCGCGCGGACGTCGAGCGACTGCGGACGCTGCTGCCCGGCCTGACCGGCGTGGAGCAACTCGCACTCCCCCGCCGAGAGCTGTCCCTCGCCTGGCAGGGCGGGCTCGCGCACGGCGCCTCGCACGGCATGGTGCACGCGCCCAGCGTGCTCGCTCCCCTGGTGAAGCACGACCGCTTCCAGGAGCCCGGCCGCCAGACCGTGGTGACCGTGCACGACACCGTGCCGTGGACCCACCCCGAGACCCTCACACCCCGGGGCGTGCACTTTCACAAGGCGATGGTCAAGCGGGCGTGGAAGCACGCGGACGCCGTGGTCGTCCCCACGCACGCGGTCGCCGGTCGGCTCGACGAGATCCACCGCTTCGGCGACCGACTGCGGGTGATCGGCGGCGCACCGACCGGACGGCTCCGTGTCCCCGTCGACGCCGACGTGCGTGCCGAACGGCTCGGTCTTCCCGACCGGTACGTCCTCGCGGTGGGCACGCTCGAGCCGCGGAAGGGCCTGCGGCACCTCATCGAGGCGATGGCCCACCCCGACGCCCCGCAGGACGTCCCGCTGGTCGTCTCCGGGCCGGACGGCTGGGGTGACGTCGACGTCCTCGGCACGGCCGAGCGCGCCGGCCTCGCCGCCGACCGGGTCAAGGTGCTCGGGCGGGTGGACGACGCCGACCTGGCGGTCGTGTATGACCGTGCGACGGTGTTCGTGTTCCCGAGCCTCGCCGAGGGCTTCGGACTGCCCGTGATCGAGGCGATGAGCTTCGGCACGCCGGTCGTCCACTCGGACGACCCAGCCGTCAGCGAGGTCGCGTCCGACGCCGGCGTCACCGTCGCCCGGGACCCCCGGGAGTCCTACGCCGAGCGGCTCGCGCAGGCCGTCTACCAGGTGGTCGCGGACCCGCTGCTCGCGGAGCAGCTCGCGATCGCCGGGCCCGACCGGGCGCGCATGTTCGACTGGCGCGACTCCGCGCTCGAGACCTGGCAGCTGCACGCCGACCTCTGAGCCGCGACGGCTCGGTCACGGCTGGGCATCGATGCGCCGACGCACCGCGCCGTGCGCGCCCCACGGACGCAGCGGCTGCCATCATCGACGCATGTCGCGCCGCTCCGCTCCGGTCCTCACCGCATCGATCGTCCTCGCCGTCGGCCTCTCGACGACCCTGGCGGCGTGCTCGGGCGGGGACGACGCCCCCACTCCCTCGGCCACGTCGTCGCGATCCGCGACCGCGACCGGCCCGGCGTCGAGCACCGCCCCCTCGGCCGGCAGCCCGTCCGACACCGCGACGCCCGAGGACGACCAGACCGGCCCCGCCGACGACGGCACCGCGCTCGGTACCGGGAACGGCAGCGGCGTCGAGCAGCCGGACTCCGTGGACTTCGGCAAGATCGCCGCGCAGGGCACCGCGGCGGCCGGGGGCGGCACGGTCGTGTCCATCGTCGGTGCCGGCGACTCGTGGACCGTCGTCGTGGCGGGCCCGGACGGTTCCCAGACCCAGTCGGTGGTGTCCGCGACCCTCGACCGCGTGACCTCGGGCCCGTTCCCGAAGCAGGTCGACGCGGCTGCACAGGCCGCCACCACCGCGCAGGCCGCTGCCGTGCGCACGTCGGCGGCGGCCGCCGCAGCTGCGGCGACGAAGGCGGTCGGGGGCGGGACCCTCGCCTCGATCGTGCTCGGCGGCTCCGGCTCGGCGCCGACGTGGACGGCGACCGTGTCGACCGCGCAGGGCGACCGGACCGTCACGGTCGACGGCATCACCGGCGCCGCGACCGCGAACTGACCCGGGCGCCCACGACCACCAGGTCGCGGAGGCGGCAACCGTCAGAGCTGCTCCCGCAGCGCGGCCGCCTTCCGCTCCACGACCTGTTCGAGCCCGGCGGCGTACTCCGCCAGCCGGACGGCGACCTGCGGGTCGGCCGACCCGATGATGCGTGCCGCCAGGAGGCCGGCGTTCGCAGCGCCGTTGATCGCCATCGTCGCGACCGGGATGCCGGCGGGCATCTGCACGATCGACAGCAGCGAGTCGAGCCCGTCGAGCCGCGCGAGCTGCACGGGCACACCGATCACCGGCAGCGTCGTCAGCGACGCGACCATGCCCGGCAGGTGCGCCGCTCCCCCGGCGCCGGCGACGACGACCCGCACGCCACGATCGGCGGCCGCCCGCGCGTAGCGCACCATCTTGTCCGGCGTGCGGTGCGCCGAGACCACGTCCGCCTCGAACGGGATGTCGAGCTCGGTCAGGATCTCCGCAGCGGCGCGCATGGTCGGCCAGTCGGAGTCCGACCCCATGATGATCGAGACGAGCGGGGTGGGCGCGGTGGTGTCGGTCACGTCACGAGGCTAGTCGAGCGCGGGATCAGTCGTCGAAGTGCGCTGCCGCCGCCCGCGCCCGGTACACGACGTCGTCCACGTCGTCGCCGGTGACCGTGACGTGGCCGACCTTGCGACCGGGACGCGGTGCCTTGCCGTAGAAGTGCAGCTTGGCCTCCGGGAAGGCCGCGAGCGCCGCCGGGTAGCGAGCAGCCAGGTCGCCGTCCGCCGGGCCGCCGAGCACGTTCACCATGACGGCGACCGGGTCGTGAGAGCCGGTCGCACCGAGGGGCAGGTCGAGCACCGCGCGGAGGTGCTGCTCGAACTGGCTCGTCGTGGCGCCGTCGATCGTCCAGTGGCCCGTGTTGTGCGGTCGCAGGGCGAGCTCGTTCACCAGGATGCGCTCGTCGGCCGTCTGGAAGAGCTCGACGGCGAGCACGCCGGTGACCCCGAGCGCCTCGGCGATCCCGACCGCGAGCGACTCGGCGGCGTCGGCGAGGCGACCGGCACTGGCCGGTGCCGGAGCGATGACCTCGGCGCAGACGCCGTCGCGCTGGACCGTCTCGACGAGGGGCCAGGCCACGACCTCGCCGGAGGGCCGGCGCGCCACGGACTGTGCGAGCTCCCGCGTGAAGGGCACGAGCTCCTCGACGAGCAGCGCCTGGTCTGCGCCCGTCTCGGCGATCGCGGCGAACCAGTCCTCGACCTCGGTCGCGTCCGAGACGACCCGGACGCCCTTGCCGTCGTAGCCGCCACGAGCGGTCTTCACGACCGCGCGCCCACCGTGCTCGGCGAGGAAGGCACGCAGTTCGTCGGCGTCGTGCACGGCGGCCCAGTCCGGGACCGGAAATCCGAGCTCGCCGAGCCGCTGCCGCATGGTGATCTTGTCCTGCGCCACGGCGAGGGCATCGGGTCCGGGGTGCACGGCGACCCCCGCGTCGACGAGGCCCCGGAGGACGTCCTGCGGAACATGCTCGTGGTCGAACGTCACGGCGTCGACCTCACGGGCGAACGCGAGCACCGTGTCGAGGTCGTGGTAGTCACCCTCGGCCGTCGCTGCGATCGCCGCCGACATGCCTGGGCCCTCGGCGAGGACCCGGATGTCGAGACCGAGCTCGACGGCAGCGGGGACCATCATCCGGGCGAGCTGTCCGCCGCCGACGACTCCGACACGCAAGGCCATGCTGTGTGTTCCTTCCGCCGTTCTCACCGGGACGGGAGAGCGTGCTGTCTACAATCGTGGTCCTGCCGGTCGTCGACCGGCCCGTTCCGGGACCCGCCCGGACAGGGACAACTCTACGGATCCTGGAGACGACGTGCGGCGACTCATCGCGCAGCTGGCCCGCTTCGGAGTCGTCGGAGCCGTGGGCTTCGTCGTGGACTTCAGCGTGTTCAACCTGCTGCGCGCCACGGTGCTCTCCCCCGACGAGGTGCACTCCGGCCCGTTCTGGGCGAAGGTCGTCTCGACGGTCATCGCGATCGTCGTGAACTGGCTGGGCAACCGGTACTGGACCTTCCGGAACCAGCGACGGTCCGTCGCCGCGCGCGAGGGCGTCGAGTTCCTCGTCGTGTCCCTGGGCGGCATGGTGATCTCGCTGGGCTGCCTCGGGATCTCGCACTACGTGCTCGGCTTCACCTCGGCGTTCGCGGACAACGTCTCCGGCAACGTGATCGGCCTGGTGCTCGGCACCGCGTTCCGGTTCTGGCTGTACAAGGTCTGGGTCTACCACCCCGACCGCGTCCAGCGGGAGGCCGCACGCTCGGCGGCCCCGGAGGACACGCGCCTGCCGGACCGCGTCTGAACCGGACAGCCCCGGGAGCGACCCGCGCGGAGCCTCCCGTCCGTCCGGAGCGTCCGTAGAATCGTCGGATGCGCAGAACCGACGCCCCGCCCGCCGGCGGCACGAGACCGCGTCCCGGCGGACGAGCCGCACCCCGCTGTGGGTCGACACGAGCGGATCGCCGTCGCGATCGTCACCGAGACGTTCGGACTCTGGCTCGCCGTGTGGGCACTCGTCGTGCCGACCTTCCAGGCGCCCGACGAGACCGCGCACGTCGACGCCGCCGTGCACGTCGCCCTCGGTGACCCGTGGTCCGCCCCGAGTGACATGCGCGTGCTCGAGGCCGTGCTCGCCGGCGCCCGCAAGCAGGCGTCGATGCCGGAGGACCGGTGGTCGACGGTCAGCGAACTCCTCGCCGCCGCGCCCGGCGAATCGACCACCGTGAACCAGATGACGCAGCACCCGCCGACCGCGTACCTCGCCGACGCCCTCGTCCTCCGGGTCGTGCACTTCGGCGACCTGCGACTCGACCAGGCCGTGCTCGCGCTGCGGCTGGCCGACGCCCTGGCGGTCACGCCGCTCGCCCTCCTGACGTGGGCCACGGTGCGCCGGGTCACCCGCTCGCCGCGTGCCGCCCTCGTCGGTGTGCTCGCGCTGTTCGCGACAACGCAGCTCGCCTCGATCGGGGCCTCCGTGACGAACGACACGCCGACGATGCTGCTGACCGGCGTCGTCGTGTGGCTCGCGGTCCGCCTGCTCACCGGCGACCACCGCTGGCGCACCGTCGTCTGGCTCGGTCTCGCGCTCGGCGCCGCCTGCTGGGTGAAGGGCACCGCCCTGCCCGCCGTCCCCTTCGTCGGACTCGCCGTGCTCGTCGCCGGGGCCGGCGTCCTGCCGGTGTCCCGCCGGCTCCTCCGGACGGTGGTCGCACTCGGGGTCGCCGGCGCCGTCGGCGCGGGGTGGTGGGTGCATAACCTCGTCGCGTACCACCGCCTCCAGCCGGACGGGTACGCCGCGATCTGCCCGCCGAAGGCCTTCCCGCCGGGTGAGCACCCGTCGGTCGCGCCTTTCGTCGACGTCAGCTGGGGGACGCTCGCCCGGACGTTCTGGGGCAGCCCGGGCGCCCGCGCGCAGGTGAGCATCGGTGACGGCCTGACCGCAGCGCTCACGGCGGTCGCCCTCGCGGCGATCGTGCTGTTCGCCTTCCGGAGGACGGGCCTGGGCACCTCGGTCGTGCTCGCCTCGTTCCCGGCCGCGGTCCTGCTCCAGACCGCCACCAGCGCCCGCGCCTACCTCACCACCACCGAGGTCGCCGGCACGCAGGGACGGTACGCCTTCCCCGCGGTGCTCTGCCTCGTCGCCCTCTCCGCCGTCGCCTGGCGACGGATCCCCCGGACGCCGCGCGGTCGGCACCGGACCGCCACGGTGCTCGCGGTCGTCCGTCCCGCCGTCGGCATGTACGGTGCGGTGGTGGTCACGAGCTGGTTCTGGAACGGCGCGGTGCCGTGGCCCGGGCACGGCGGTCTCGCACGGTACGCCGAACTGGGGCCGGTCCCGCCCTGAACCGTGGTGGTGCCGGCGGTGCTCGTGCTCGTCGGGATCATCGCGACGGTCACCCGGGTCGCGGCGATGCGGTCCGCGGTGCCCGCGGCACCGGTCCGCGACCTCCGAGCGGACGGGGCGAGCCGGTGAGGCGCCCGCGGCTCCTCGTCCTCGCGTCGACGTTCCCGGCCCGACCCGACGACGGCGTGCCCGCGTTCGTGCTCGACCTCGCGCGGCACGAGGCCGAGGAGTTCGACACCGTCGTGCTCACGCCCCGGGTACCGGGAGCCGCGGCGGACGAGGTCGTCGACGGTGTCCGTGTCGTGCGCTACCCGTACTTCCCGCGACGCTTCGAGGACCTCGCCGACGGTGCGATCCTCGACAACCTCCGGGCCCGTCGCAGCCGCGTCCTGCAGGTCCCGGCGCTGCTCGCGGCGCAGTACCTTGCGGTCCGACGCGCCGTCCGGACGGGGCGACCGGACGTCGTGCACGCCCGCTGGGCCGTCCCGCAGGCGCTGGTCGCGACCCTGGCCGCACCGCACGTGCCGATGGTCGTCACCACACACGGCGGCGACGTCTACGCCCTGCGCGCCGCACCCCTGGTCCGGCTCAAGCGCTGGGTGCTGCGCCGGGCGGCTCACGTGACGACGGTGAACGGCGAGATGCGCGAGCGGCTCACCGCGTGGGGCGTCCCCGAGTCCGGTACGAGCGTGGTCCCGATGGGTGTCGAACCCGGGCCGGCCGCAGCCAGCAGGGCGCGCACGGCACGCGTCCCGGGTCGCGTCGTGGCGGTGGGGCGGCTCGTCGAGAAGAAGGGCTTCGCGGTCCTCCTGGACGCCCTGCGACGCATCGACGACGTCCCGTGGCAGCTGGTCGTCGTCGGCGACGGTCCGCTCCGCGCCGGGCTGGAACGCCGAGCAGCGGGGCTGCCGGTGACCTTCGCCGGCCAGCTCGGGAAGGACGAGGTGCTCGACGCGCTGGCGTCCGCCACGGTGGCCGCGATGCCGTCCGTCCCCGCGTCGAACGGGGACCAGGAGGGGCTCCCCGTGACGCTCCTCGAGGCGGCGGCCGTCGGGGCCGCGGTCGTCGCGAGCGACCTGCCCGGCATCCGCGACGTCGTCCGCGACGACGTCTCCGGCCTGCTCGTGCCCCCGGTGACGTGGACGTGCTGGCCGCGGCGCTGCGGCGCGCCCTCACCGACCGGGACGGGCGGGAGCGGTGGCAGGCCGGAGCCGGACGGGCCGCCGAGCCGTACACGGGCGACCGCATCGGTGCGCGGTACCGCGCGGTGCTGCGGGCCGCAGCGGGGCAGCACACCGACTGACCACCAGCACGACAGTCCGGGCACTGACCGTCCGCGTGGTCGTCAGCGCGGACCCGGCGCGACCGTCAGCGTGCCGTCGCGCCGGTCACCGCCCCATGCCGCGCACCGTGAAGCCGGCGGCGGTCCACGCATCGCGGTCGAGGCAGTTCCGGCCGTCGAGCACCACGGGCGCGGCCACGAGCTCGGCGACGACCCGCGGGTCGAGCTCGCGGAACTCGGCCCACTCGGTCAGCACGAGCACGAGGTCGGCGTCGCGCAGCGCCTCGGCGACCGAGTCGACGGTGCCGACCTCCGGACGTACCCGGGCAGCGGTGTGGTTCGCCGCGGGGTCGTACGCCCGCACCGTCGCGCCGAGCTCGACGAGCCGCGCGGCGATGTCGAGCGCCGGTGAGTCGCGGACGTCGTCGGAGTTCGGCTTGAACGCGAGGCCGAGCACGGCCACGCGCCGTCCCTCGACGGAACCGCCGAGCAGCTCGCCGGCGAGGGTGACGACGTGTGCGCGACGCCGGAGGTTGATCGCGTCCACCTCGGCGAGGAACCCGAGGGACCGCCCCACGCCGAGTTCGTCCGCCCGCGCCTGGAACGCGCGGATGTCCTTCGGCAGGCACCCGCCGCCGAACCCGAGTCCGGCGTTGAGGAACTTGCGGCCGATCCGGTCGTCGTGCCCGATCGCGTCGGCGAGCGCCGTGACGTCCGCACCGGCGACCTCGGCGATCTCCGCCATCGCGTTGATGAACGAGATCTTCGTCGCGAGGAAGGCGTTCGCGCTGATCTTGACGAGCTCGCTCGTCGGCAGGTCGACGACGAGCCGCGGGGTGCCGGCAGCGAGCGCCTGCGCGTAGACCTCGTCGAGGACGGCCACGGCACGCTCCCCTGCCTCACCCGCGGGCACGCCGTACACGAACCGGTCCGGCGAGACGGTGTCCTGCACCGCGAAGCCCTCGCGGAGGAACTCGGGGTTCCACACGAGGGTCGCCTCGGGCTGGACCTCGTGCACGCGCTCGGCGAGCCGTGCCGCGGTCCCGACCGGGACGGTGGACTTGCCGACGACCAGGTCGCCGGCGGCGAGGTGCGGCAGGAGGTCCGTCACCGCCGCGTCGACGTAGGTCATGTCCGCCGCACCCGTCGGCCCCTGGGGCGTGCCCACGGCGAGGAAGTGCACGCGCGCACCGGCGACCAGAGCGGTGTCGGTCGTGAACTCGATGCGACCGGAGGCGATCGCCTCGTCGAGGGTCTCGGGCAGTCCGGGCTCGAAGAACGGCGCCTGCCCCGCGGCGAGCTGTCCGATCTTCACCGGGTCGACGTCGACCGCGACGACCTCGTGTCCGAGCTTGGCCATGGAGGCGGCGTGCACGGCACCGAGGTACCCGCAGCCGATGACGGAGATACGCACGGGACGACGCTACCGGACGCCGTGGTCCGATCACTGCCGGGACGCGGAGATCGTGAGGCGCACTCGGCTCCCGTCAGTACCCACCGACGATCTTGTCCCAGTCCGGCTCGCGGTGCCGACGCCGGGTCTCGTGCGCCTCGACCAGGTCGTGCAGCACGGCCACGACGAGGTCCGCGTGCGGGACGTCCCCGAGCACCACGGGGGGCTCGTCGCCCGGGAAGACGAGCACGTCGCCGGACCGCCACACCCCCTGGAGCCCACGGCGGCGCACCGTCACGTCGTACCCCCGCGAGTGCAGGAGCTCGCGACGCGTGCGCGTGCCGAGGCCGTGCACCACGACGAGCCGCCGGGTGGTCACCACGTACCGCTCGGACATCCAGCGCAGCAGCGGGACGAGCCCGCCGAGGACGACGAGCAGCACCGTCAGCCCGGCGACCACCGCGTTCAACCAGGCGAGCTGCGCACGGAAGACGCCGAAGCCGAAGCCTCCGGCGAGCGCGACGAGCACGACGAAGACCGCCGGGCGCACGAGCCGGCGTGCGTGCGGTCGGAGCCGCGCGACGACGCGTTCGGGCGGCGGCTCGGCGGTCATGCCGTCATGCATACCGCAGGTGGGTGAGGTCCCCCACCGCGACGCCCCTGGAGCGGCCGTCCCGATCCCGGATCGTGATCCGGCCGTCGTCGTCGATGCCGGTCGCCTCCGCCTCGACGACGGTGCCGTCGGGCAGTTCCAACCGGACGTGGCGACCGACCGTGCCGCACGCGGCCCGGACGCCGGACCGGACCGCCTGCGCGTCCGCAGCGCCGGCGACCAGGGCGGCCACCGCCTCCAGGACGGTCGTGTGGAAGACGGACAGGACGGCATCGGCCAGCGCGGCCGCCCCGTCGGTCGCGCCCGCCACGGCGAGCGACGTCGCGGTCGGCGTCGGCATCGCGTCGGCGGGGATCGTCAGGTTGACGCCGGCGCCGATGACGACGCTGCCGTCGGACGCGACCTGGCAGAGGATGCCGCAGACCTTGCGGCCGTCGACGAGCACGTCGTTCGGCCACTTCACCGCGACCGTCGGGGCACCGGACGTGGGGACCCGGTCGGTCGGACGGGAGGCGCGCCCCGCGTCGTCCGCGCCCGGCAGCACCGCGGACACGGCGGTCCGCATCGCGGCCCCGGCGACGAGGGGCAACCAGCCGCGGTCGCGGTCCGACAGGTCGGCGCGGACGAGCAGGCTCGCGGCGAGCGTCTGCCCGGCCGGCGCGGACCAGCTGCGGTCGAGCCGCCCCCGGCCGGCGGTCTGGTCGAGCGTCGCGACGACGCTGCCGTGCGGCCGGTCGGCGGCGACGGCGAGCAGGTCCGTGTTGGTGGAGCCGGTCCGGTCCGGCGCCGCGAACGTGCCACCCGAGCCCTCGACGGCGGCGCGGGAGCGCGGGAAGGCGGACGTCGCGGGTGTGGACATGCACGCAAATGTACGGGCAGGAACCGTGGGGGTCCTCCAACCGGGGCCGTACGGCCCGCCGGTAGGGTGAGCGGGTGACCACAGGAGACACCCCCGACCTCTCGACGACGGCCGGTCGCCTCGCGGACCTGCGCGACCGCTACCACGAGGCCGTGACCGCCGCGGGCGAGGCCGCCATCGCGAAGCAGCACGCGAAGGGCAAGGGCACCGCCCGCGAGCGCATCGAGCAGCTCCTCGACGACAACTCGTTCGTCGAGTTCGACGAGTTCGTCCGCCACCGCACCACCGCGTTCGGCATGGACGCCAAGCGCCCCTACGGCGACGCCGTCGTGACCGGTGTCGGCACGATCCACGGCCGCAACGTCGCGGTGTACGCGCAGGACTTCACGGTCTTCGGCGGCTCCCTCGGCGAGGTCGCCGGCGAGAAGATCATCAAGGTGATGCAGCACGCGCTGAAGACGGGCGTGCCGATCATCGGCATCCTCGACTCGGGCGGCGCGCGCATCCAGGAGGGCGTCGTCGCGCTCGGCAAGTACGGCGAGATCTTCCGCCTGAACACCCAGGCGTCCGGGGTCATCCCGCAGATCTCGATCGTCATGGGTCCGGCGGCCGGCGGTGCGGTCTACTCCCCCGCCCTCACCGACTTCGTGATCATGGTCGACAAGACGAGCCACATGTTCGTCACCGGCCCGGACGTCATCAAGACCGTCACGGGCGAGGACGTCGGCTTCGAGGAGCTCGGCGGCGCGCAGACCCACAACGCCGTGTCCGGCGTCGCGCACTACCTGGCCGAGGACGAGACCGACGCGCTCGACTACGCCCGCTCGCTCATCGGGTTCCTGCCGGACAACAACCTGTCCGACGCTCCCGCGTACGACGTCCTGCCCGAGCTCGAGACCACCGACGCGGACCACGAGCTCGACACCGTCATCCCGGACTCCACGAACCAGCCGTACGACGTCACGACGATCATCGAGCACGTCGTCGACGACGGCGAGTTCCTCGAGGTGCAGCCGCTCTTCGCGCCGAACATCCTCGTCGGCTTCGGTCGGGTCGAGGGCCGCACGGTCGGCATCATCGCGAACCAGCCGCAGGCCATGGCCGGCACGCTGAACATCGACGCCGGCGAGAAGGCCGCCCGCTTCGTGCGGTTCTGCGACGCGTTCGGCATCCCGATCCTGACCCTCGTCGACGTCCCCGGGTACCTGCCCGGCACCGACCAGGAGTGGACCGGCGTCATCCGCCGCGGCGCGAAGCTGCTCTACGCCTACGCCGAGGCCACCGTCCCGCTCGTCACCGTCATCACCCGCAAGGCCTACGGCGGCGCGTACATCGTGATGGGCTCGAAGCAGCTCGGCGCCGACATCAACCTGGCGTGGCCGACCGCCGAGATCGCCGTGATGGGCGGTCAGGGCGCCGTGAACATCCTCTACCGCGCGGAGATCAAGCGCGCCGAGGAGTCCGGCGAGGACGTCGCCGCGGTGCGCGCGAAGCTCGCGAACGAGTACACCTACAACGTCGCGTCGCCGTACCTGGCGGCGGAGCGCGGTGAGCTCGACGGCATCATCCAGCCGCACGCCACCCGCGTGTCCGTCGTCAAGGCGCTGCGGGCGCTCCGGGGCAAGCGCGCGTCGCTGCCGCCGAAGAAGCACGGGAACATCCCGCTGTGAGCGGCAAGCACGCGGCAGCGGTCCCGACGGACACCCCGGCGACCGTCGCGGACGTCCGTGTCGTGTCCGGCGACCCCTCGCCCGAGGAACTCGCCGCGGTCGTCGCGGTGCTGCAGCGTCAGGCCGACGAGGCCGCGGCCCTCGGGCGCGCCGAGGTCACCGTCTCCCCGCGCGCCGGGTGGGACGCCTCGGCCGCCGGTCTGCGGCAGCCGCTGTCGCACGGCCACGGGGCGTGGACGCGCTCCCTGCGCTGAGCATCACCGTCCGGACCACCCACAGACCCCCGCCGTTCACCGGCGGGGGTCTTGTGCCGACGGGGGTATCCGAGCGACGATGTACCCCTGTCCGTCCCCGGACACGCGGACACGCACCCCGCGGTGCGCTGGGCGGGTCGGGACGGTGCCGCGGCCGGTCTGCCCGCAGACGGGGGGCACGCAGCCCCGACAGGGTCCGTCGTGGGCGAATTTGTCCCCCATAATGACGACTGACACGACGCTCGGCGACGGGCACACTAGTGCGTGTTCGGTGTC
Source organism: Curtobacterium sp. Csp1 (assembly GCF_013347185.1). Taxonomy (NCBI): domain Bacteria; kingdom Bacillati; phylum Actinomycetota; class Actinomycetes; order Micrococcales; family Microbacteriaceae; genus Curtobacterium; species Curtobacterium sp. Csp1. The sequence continues at coordinate 2,939,535 of NZ_CP054594.1, read as the reverse complement.
CTTCTACGAAGAACATCGCAGGTCGGTGGCCGACTAGGGTACGACGTCGCCGACCAGCTACGAGCCAGGGCGATATTCGGGTTGTCGCTCAGGCTCGGGTCGCGAACGGGCCGGTCCTCGGACCGGCCCGTTCCCCGTTTCCGGGATGCGGTCCTCACCGGCGATGCCGGCCTCCGGCTTCAGCGCTGGTCGAGGGTCTCGTGCCGCGGGATCTCGAGCCAGACCACGACCGAGTCGTCCTCGTCCTCGTCGTCCTCGTCGTCGAGCCCGGTGCCGAGCGCGGCGGACTCGCTCGCGGCGGTGTCGAGCCGGAGCCCCACCACCGAGACCGCGGCGTCCGACCCCTCGGCGACCGTGCGCACGATCACGTTGTCGGCCTCACGTGCCTGCCGCAGGGCCTCGGCGATCCGGGCGTGCACGCGCCGCAGGTCGTCGATCTCCAGGTCGTCCAGACCGCCGTCGTCGTGCAGCTGCACCGTGGCGCCGCGGCGACGGAGGCGCATCACCTCGTCGCGGACGTCGTCGGAGAGGAGCGACCGGCCGCGGATCTCGTCCCGGATCGCCTGCTCGAGGTGCAGGCACTCGTCGCGTTCGTCCGGGGTGAGGTCACCGCCGGTCTCGATCACGCGCTCGAGCATCGGCAGGGCCATCCGCGTCGTCTGGCTGAGCCGGAACTGCCGCTCGAACACGTGGGCGTCCTGCGCCGCCTGCCAGTCGGCGGTCTCCTGCTCCGCCCGGACGAAGTCGCGCGTCACGCGCGTCGCCCGGTCCATGGCGACCGCGAAGCCCGTGGCGATCGCCACCCACGACAGGCTCCCGACGACCCCGAGGCTGCTGAGCGCCGGTCCGGGACCCGCCCACGCGACGACGAACACGGCCAGGAACCCGACGCCGACCCACGCGAAGGCGCGGCGCCCACGGACGGACAGGACCGTCATGAGCGTGCCGACCGCCGCGACCCACCACGTGGTGGAGGTCGACGCGGACCCGAGGTCGATGACGGGCGCCTCGATCACGGGCATGACGAGCGCCGTCGCGAGCGAGAAGCACGCTGCCCACACCGGGAGCGTCCGCCCCGGCAGGAAGATCGCGACGGCACTCGCGGCGGCGTAGAGCGCCATGCACGCGAGCACCGGGCCGATGTCGCTCACCCGTGGCAGCGACGCCAGTGCGAGGACGAGGTGGAACAGCGAGAAGAGCGCGGCGAGACCGATCGCGATCCCGGCGGGCAGCGAGACCCTCACGAGCGGCCTCCGGAGCTCCACGCGAGGCGGATGCGAGTGCCGGCGCCGGGGTTGCTCAGCACGAGCGCCGTGCCGTCGACGGCCTGCACGCGCTCGATGATCGAGCGGCGGACCCCGAGTCGGGCGGCCGGGACGGCGGCGAGGTCGAACCCGGCGCCGTCGTCACCGACCTCGACGTGCACCGACGCGCCCCGCTGCTCGATGCAGACCCAGCGCCGGACGGCCGGTCCGCCGGCGTGCTGCACGCTGTTCACCGCGGCCTGCAGTGCGGCCGAGGCGATCGCGTCCGCGGCCACGGCGGGCATCCGCAGCCCGCCGACGGGGGCGTCCCGCACGGTCACCGGCGCGCTGAGGGTGCCGAGGGCGTCGACGATCCGGTCCCGGAGCTCGACGACGGACACGGGCGGTGCCTCGCCGGGCAGGTCCGCGGCCGCGGCGCCGAGGTGGTCGATCGCGTTCCGGGCCATCCGTGCCGCCAGGGCCTTGGCCTCGGGCGTCTCGGCACGCGCGGCGGACAGCAGGGTCGTGAGCACGCTGTCGTGCACGATCGCGTCGACCTGCACGCGCTCGACCTCGGTCGCGTGCTCCCGGATCGCGGACGAGTACCGCCGCACCGCGGTGGCCTGGGCGACGTCCACCGCCGCCGCCGCGCGCCGCAGCAGGACGGCGATCACGAGCACCGCGCCACTGAGGATGGCGGTGAAGGCCCCGTCGAGCAGCGCCTGCGGGCCACCCGACCCGCCGAGGGGCGAGAAGGCGACCCAGGCGTACACGGCGGGGACGAGCGCGGTGTAGACGATCGCCCGCCACGGCGCGAAGCCCATCGCGGCCGCGGTCGAGCCGACGGTGCAGAACCACCACGGCCACGGCTTCTCGGCCCCCTCGAGCGGGTGCACGACCGTGAGCGGCCAGGTCACCAGCACGACGAGGAAGAGCAGGGCACACACGATCTGGGCGATCTGCGCCAGCCGCTGCGCGAACGCCGACACCCCGACGAACAGGAAGGACGCGCCGAGCAGCCCCGCCGCGAGCGGACCCCAGAACGGGTCGAGCGACGGGAGCTGCTGCAGCACGTTCGGGACGTTGATCGCCCCGAAGCCGATCGCGGCGACCGCGATGAGGATCGCGAACGCCCGCTCGACCGACGCCTGCGTGATCGACGGCCGGACGCCACGCGCCGGGTCGACCCCGAACGGCGCGGGTTCGGCGAGCGCCGGCGCGGGCTCGGCCGCGGTGGCCACGGGTCAGCGACCGTCCGCGTCGGGGTCGATGCCCGAGTCGAGGCCCGGCAGGATGCCGTCCTCGACCGCACGACGGAGCAGGTCGACCTTGGTCGGCGCGGGACGGCCGACCTCGACGTACTTCACGCGGATGCGGTCGAGGTACTCCCGCGCGGTCGAGTACCCGATGCCGAGCTGCTGGGCGGCGAGCTTGAGCGGCAGGCCGGACGCGTACAGGTGCAGGATCTCCCGCTCCCGGCGGCCGAGCTGGGCCTTCGCGAAGTCACGGTCGGCGTCGATGGCGCTCGCCCACTCGAGGTTGTTGAGGACGTCGCCGCGTGCCACGGTCGCGACGGCGGCCATCACGGTCTTCGTCGCCGAGGACTTCGGGATGACGCCGGCGGCCCCTGCCGCCAGTGCCTCGCGGACGCTCGCCACGCGGTCGGCGATGGAGTGCACGAGGACCGCGGAACCGGTGCCCTGCACACCCTTCACGTTCGCCGTGACGGTCGAGCCGTCGCCGAGCGACAGGTCGAGGACGACGACGTCGACCTCACGCCCGTCGAGGTGGTCGATGTACTCGCGGACGCTCGCGGCGGTGAGCACCACCTCGAAGCCCTCGTTCTGGCACGCCGCCTGGATCCCGAGTCGCACGGACTCGTGGTCGTCGACGATCGCGACGCGGACCGGTCTGGTCGCGAGTCCGGTCGCTCCGGTGCTGGTGTTCGTGTCTGCTGCCACGGTGGCCTCTCGTTCCGATGCGCGCCCAGCCCCTGATACTGGGAGCGATCACCGACCAAGGATACCCAGGATGCACCCAGCCACCGGGTTCCTGTGCACCGCGTCACGCAACCCGGCGTCACCCGACCTCAGGCGAGCGGCACCAGGCGCGCCACGGCCTCCAGGTGGTGCGTGTGCGGGAACAGGTCGAACGCCCGCAGCGCCTCGAGCCGGTACCCCAGGTCCGCGAACGTCGCGACGTCCCGCGCCAACGCGACCGGGTCGCACGCGACGTAGACGACCTGCGCCGGCTGGAGCGCGGCGATCTGCACGACGACCTCGCGCCCGGCGCCCGAGCGCGGCGGGTCGAGCACGACCGTGCCGGCGCGGAAGCGCTCCAGCTCGGGCCGGGACGCACCGGCGGCGGTCCGCGCGAGCCACCGGTCGACCCGGCCGGTCTCGGCACGGGCGCCGATCCACTCGGCGAGGTTCTCCTGCGCGTGCTCCGTCGCGCGGGGCGCGCTCTCGACGCTCGTGATGCGCGCCTTGGGCCCGACGACGTCGCCGAGCGCGGCGGCGAGCAGGCCGACACCGCCGTACAGGTCCAGGTGCTGCCCCTCCGGGTCGACGCGGTCGCGGTCGACCAGATCCTGCACGGCCGCGGTCAGCACCGCCGGGGCCTGACGGTGGACCTGCCAGAAGCCGGTGTCGTCGACCGCGAACGCACGCTCCCCGACGAGCTCGCGCACCACGGTCGGCGCCTGCGCGTCGATCACGAGCCGAGCGCCCTCGGCACCGCTCGGGGCGAGGACGTCCACGACGGACGCACCGGGCAGCGCCCCGCGGCCGAGTGGCGCACTCCCCCGCACGACGTCGGTGACGAGCGGCAGCGAGGCCACCGGCACGACCGTGTGCGAGCGGGACGCGTACGGGCCGGCGGTGCCGTCCTCGTCGACGTGCAGCCGGACGCGTGTGCGCCAGCCGAGACCGTCCGCCGCGTCGTCGCCGGGGGCCGCCTCGACCACGACGTCGTGCCCGAGCGCCTCGACGAGGTCCGTCCGGGCGAAGCGCGCGAAGGCGTCGACGAGCACGTCGTGCTTCAGTGTGCGCTGGTGGGCGAGTGCGATGTGCCCGAACTCGGCACCGCCCGCACGCACCGCCGGGTCGCGGTCCAGCGCGGCCTCGGGCCAGACGTGCTCCACGCGGTGCTCGCTCGGCGTGACGACCGACACCGTGTCGGCGCGCCAGAACGACTTCTTTCGGTCCTCGGTCACACGGGCGACCACGCGCTCGCCCGGGACGGCGTCCGAGACGAACACCACGCGCCCCTCGTGCCGTGCCACCGAGATGCCGCCGTGGGCGATCCCGGTGACGTCGAGTTCGAGCAGCGTGCCGACGGATTCACCCATGGTTCGATGTTCCCATGCGTCTGTACCTCGCGAGTACGTCCCCCGCCCGCCGCGCACTCCTGGCGCAGACCGGCATCGAGCCGGTCCTCGTCGCCCCGGGCGTCGACGAGGACGCCGCGGTCGCCGCCGCTGCGGCTGCGCTGGGCCGGAACCTCACCGGTCCCGAGCTCGTCGCGATGCTCGCCGTCGCCAAGGCCGGCGTGGTCGCCGACGCACGGGTCGCCGGCTCCCCCGTCGACGGGTTCGTGTTCGGCGGCGACTCCGCCTTCGAGGTCGACGGCATCCTGTACGGCAAGCCGCACGAGCCGGCGGTCGCCCGCGAGCGCTGGCGGCAGATGCTCGCCGCCGGCGGCGGCACCCTGTGGAGCGGCCACTGCGTCGTGGACCGTCGCGCCGACCGGCCGGCGGACCCGGCCGCGTCCCGGACGGGAGGCACGGGGCGGGCCGGCACCGTGCCTCCCGTCCGGCAGGTGGACGCGTCGGACGGCGGCCCGCTCGGACCGGCCGGCCACCTGGGCGCGGTCGCGCCCGGTGGGTCGACGCTGGTCGCCGCCGGTGACCGCGTGGTGGCGGTCGACAGCGCGGTGCTCACGTTCGCCGACGACGTGTCGGTGGACGAGATCGACGCGTACGTCGCGACGGGCGAGCCGCTCGAGGTGGCGGGGGCGTTCACGATCGACGGGCGGGCCGCGGCGTACATCACCCGGATCGACGGTGCGCCGTCGGCCGTCGTGGGCCTGTCGCTGCCGGTGCTCCGGTCGATGCTGCTCCGCGGATTCGGCATCGCCTGGCACGACCTGTGGTCGATGTAGACATCCACACTTGTTCGCCGCGGTTCTTTGTGGATGCCGGTCAATTCGGGCCGCCGTCGCACGAATACGCTGACTTACCATGCCCCGTATCAGCAAGGTCCTCATCGCGAACCGCGGCGAGATCGCCGTCCGCATCATCCGCGCGGCCCGCGACGCAGGCAAGGCATCGGTCGCGGTCTACGCCGACCAGGACCGTGACGCCCTCCACGCCCGCCTCGCCGACGAGGCGTACGCGCTGAACGGCACCACGAGCGCCGACACCTACCTCGTCATCGACAAGATCATCTCGGTCGCCCGACGGTCCGGCGCCGACGCCGTGCACCCGGGCTACGGGTTCCTCGCCGAGAACGCCGACTTCGCGCGTGCCGTGATCGACGCCGGGCTGACCTGGATCGGCCCGTCGCCCGAGTCCATCGAGCGCCTCGGCGACAAGGTCTCCGCCCGCCACGTGGCCGAGAAGGTCGGTGCGCCGCTCGCCCCCGGGACGATCGAGCCCGTGCAGGACGTGTCCGAGGTGTTCGACTTCGTCGACCAGGTCGGGCTGCCCGTCGCGATCAAGGCGGCGTTCGGCGGCGGCGGCCGCGGCCTGAAGGTCGTCCGCTCCCGCGAGTCGGTGGAGGAACTGTTCGAGTCCGCCACGCGCGAGGCCATCGCGGCGTTCGGCCGTGGCGAGTGCTTCGTCGAGAAGTACCTCGACAAGCCGCGCCACGTCGAGACCCAGTGCCTGGCCGACGAGCACGGCAACGTCGTGATCGTCTCCACGCGCGACTGCTCGCTGCAGCGTCGCCACCAGAAGCTCGTCGAAGAGGCCCCGGCACCCTACCTGACGCCCGACCAGGAGACGCGGCTGTACGAGTCGTCGAAGGCGATCCTGCGCGAGGTCGGCTACGTCGGTGCCGGCACGTGCGAGTTCCTCATCGGCGCCGACGGCACGGTGTCCTTCCTCGAGGTGAACACCCGCCTGCAGGTCGAACACTGCGTCTCGGAAGAGGTGACGGGCATCGACCTCGTGCGCGAGCAGTTCCGCATCGCCGAGGGCGGCACGCTCGACTACGCCGACCCGGCGCCCCGCGGGCACTCGTTCGAGTTCCGCATCAACGGCGAGGACCCCGGGCGCAACTTCTTCCCGGCGCCCGGCCCGGTGCACGCCTTCACCGCCCCCTCGGGCCCCGGCGTCCGCGTCGACTCCGGTGTCGTGTCCGGCGACGTCGTGTCCGGCTCGTTCGACTCGATGCTCGCGAAGCTCGTCGTCACGGGTGCCACCCGTGAGGAGGCGCTGGAGCGCTCGCGCCGTGCCCTCGCCGAGTTCGAGGTCACCGGGCTGCCGACCGTGCTGCCCTTCCACCGCGCGGTCGTGTCCGACCCGGCCTTCGCCACCGACGACGCAACGCCGTTCAGCGTCTACACGCAGTGGATCGAGACCGACTTCCAGAACGACATCCCGGCCTGGACCGGCGCGACCGAGGAGCTCCCCGCTCCCGCCGAGCGCGACACGGTCGTCGTCGAGGTCCAGGGGAAGCGCATCGAGGTCACCATGCCGTCGATCGTCGGCGGTGGCGCCGCGGGTGCCGCCGGACGTCGCCCCGCCGGCCCGTCCGCCCCGCCGAAGCGTCGCTCGTCCGGCGTCCGCGGCGGCCTGGCGTCCTCGGGCTCCGTCACGTCGCCGATGCAGGCCACCGTCGTCAAGCTCGCGGTCGCCGAGGGTGACACCGTGGTGAAGGGCGACCTGCTCGTCGTCCTCGAGGCCATGAAGATGGAACAGCCCGTCCAGGCGCCGCGCGACGGCGTCGTGAAGGGGCTCAACGCCCCGGTCGGCCAGACGGTCTCGTCCGGCCACGTGCTGCTCGAGCTGGCGTAGCCGGCGGGCGCTCGTTTCGCACAACCGAAAGCACACCGCACCGCCGAAAGGCCTGGTGCGGTGTGCTTTCCGTTGTGCACCACGCGACACCACGGTCGTCATCGGACCGTCGTGAACCGGGGGCGCGTCGTCGGGACACCCAACGAGCGGAGCAGCTCGCGCAGCAGTTCGGTGTCCTGGGTCTCCGCGTGCCCGATCCGACCGAAACCGTGGACACCCGGGCAGCGACGGATCCGGTCCTCGCGGCGTTTCTCGGCCACGACGACGTCCGCCGCCGTCTGACCCGGCCGCCGGAGGGCCGGGTCGGTGTACTTGACCCGTCCGTCGTACTCGAGCACCACGCCCTGCTCAGGGAACCAGAAGTCGACGAAGCCGACCAGCCCCGCGTCGTCGAACCGGTGCTGGAGCTCGGGTTGCGGGGCACCGACCTCGTCGAGCGCGACCCGCGCCACCGACTCGCCCGGAGACCCGGATCGTCCGTCTGCGATCGCGACTGCCCGCTCCGCCCGCGCACGGTGGCGCACCGGCCGCGCGGCGACGAGTGCCGCGATGAGTCGCTCGCGATCCGTCCCCCTCGCGAGCACCGCGTCCAGGGCAGGCACGCTCGTCCGGAGCGGGTACGCGATGGCCAGGTCGACCGCGGTGGTCGCCAGGTCCGTCAGGCGACGCCCCGTGGCCGTCATCTCGGCCAGGCGGAACTGTCGCCCGGCTCCGGGCCGCTTGTAGACGGAACGCAGCGTCTGTCCCGTCGACCGCAACGGATCGATCACCTCGACCAAGTCGGGGAACTCTCCAGGCCACGGCAGCCCGTGCAGCGCGGCGGCCGAGGCGTGTGACACGATCAGCCGAGGGGCGAGCCGGTCGTGCACGGCCTTGACCCGGGCGATGTGGCGCTCACCTGGTGTCGCTCGCCGCCACTCGTCGCCGAGGACGAACCGACCCGGGCCGACGCGGACGAGCTCCCCGCGCAGAGCTCGCTCGCGGTGTCCACGACCGCGACGCCCGCTCGGGTCCGCTTCCCCACCGACGACGATCTCGAGTCTGGCCATGCAGACGACGGTGGCACCGCGCCGATGTCCGCGGCGACGCACAGCACTCCCTTGTGGACTCCGGAACCGCAGACCTCGGCTGTGGAGGAGTCGCGACGGAGCATTCGTGCCGCCGCGGTGCGCGCGGGCAATGGTGCGGATTGCTCCTGCACAAGGGGAAGCACACCACGCCATGCGATCGCGTGGCGCGGCGTGCTTTGCGTTGTGCGGACGACCCCGGCCGGCGACCGACCGACCGCGCGCCGCCGCCGCCGCCTACGAGACCAGCGGGCGCACGTCGTCGGCGAGGGCCTCGACGAGCGCACGGGCCTCGGCGGGCGAGTCCGCGACCGTGTCGATGTAGACCTTGACCTTGGGCTCGGTGCCGCTCGGGCGGACGATCACCCGCGCGCCCCCGTCCAGGTCGTAGCGCAGGATGTCCGACGGCGGGAAGCCCTCGACCCCCGCGTCGTAGTCGGTCACGGTCTCGACGGCCCGTCCGCCGAGCGTCGTCGGGGGCGTGGACCGGAGCGCGGCCATGATCGTCCCGATGCGCGACAGGTCGTCGACGCGCGTGGCGACCTGTCCGGACGCGAAGGCCCCGAACTCGGCCGCGAAGGCGCCGAGCTGGTCGGCCACCGTCTGCCCGTCCGCAGCGAGCGACACGGCGAGGTCGAGCAGCGACAGCGCCGCCGAGATCCCGTCCTTGTCCCGCACGACGTCGGGGTCGACGAGGTAGCCGAGGGCTTCTTCGTAGCCGAACACCAGCGACGGCACCCGCGAGACCCACTTGAAGCCCGTCAGGGTGTCCCGGTAGCCGAGCCCGTACCGCTCGGCGACGCGGGCCAGTGCCGGCGACGACACGATCGACGCGGCGAGCGTGCCCGTCCGCCCCTCGGCCGCCGCGCGGGACGCGGCACGCCACCCGAGGAGCCACCCGACCTCGTTGCCGGACAGGCGTCGGAACGAGCCCGCGCCGTCCGGGATCGCGAGGGCGAGTCGGTCGGCGTCCGGGTCGTTCGCGATCACCAGGTCCGCGCCGACGGCGACGCCCTGCGCGATCGCCAGGTCCATCGCGCCCGGCTCCTCCGGGTTCGGGAACGCGACCGTCGGGAACGCCCCGTCCGGATCGATCTGCTCCGGCACGACGACCGGTTCCGCGAAGCCCGACGCGGCGAAGACCGCCCGCGCGGTCTCCCACCCGACCCCGTGCATGGCCGTGTAGACCACCGTCGGCTGGGCATCGGACGGGAGGATCGTGGCCGGCACCGTCGCGGCCGTCGCGGTCACGTACGCCGCGGCCAGCTCCGGACCCGCGACGGTGTAGTCGGTGGCACGGACGAGGTCGCGGACGTCGCCCGCCGCGACGGCGTCGATCGCCGCGGCGATCTCCCCGTCGACCGGCGGCACGATCTGCGAGCCGTCGTCGTCGCCGCCGAGGTACACCTTGTAGCCGTTGTCCCGCGGCGGGTTGTGGCTCGCGGTGACCATCACGCCGGCGCCGACACCGAGGTGCCGGACCGCGAAGGCGAGCACCGGGGTGGGCAGCGCGGAGGGCAGCAGCGTGACCTCGAGCCCGAGGCCGCGCATCACCTCGGCGGAGTCCCGCGCGAAGACGTCCGAGTTCACCCGACCGTCGTAGCCGATCACGACGCTGCGGTCCCGGCCGGTGTCGACGAGGAACCGTGCCAGACCGGCCGCGGCCTGGGTGACGACCACGCGGTTCATCCGGAGCGGACCGGCACCGAGCTCGGCGCGGAGCCCGGCCGTGCCGAACGCCAGCCGTCCGGCGAAGCGCGCGGTCAGCTCGTCGGTGTCCCCGGCGTCCACGAGCCGCTGGAGCTCGGCGCGCGTCTCGTCGTCCGGGTCCTGCTCGATCCAGGCGCGGGCAGTGTCGACGACGCTCACAGGGCCGCCACCACGCGCGCGAGCAGGTCGGCGATGACCGGCTCGGCCTGCTTGCCGGCCTCGAGGACCTCGGTGTGCGACAGCGGGGTCTTCTGGATGCCGGCGGCGAGGTTCGTGATGAGCGAGAAGCCGAGCACCTCCATGCCCGCCTGGCGCGCGGCGATGGCCTCGAGCGCGGTCGACATGCCGACGATGTGCCCGCCGATCGTCTTCGCCATCTGCACCTCGGCCGGGGTCTCGTAGTGCGGGCCGCGGAACTGCGTGTAGACGCCCTCGTCGAGCGAGGGGTCGATCGTCTTCGCGACGGCGCGGAGCCGTGCCGAGTACAGGTCGGTCAGGTCGACGAACGTCGCGCCCTCGAGCGGGCTGTCGGCGGTCAGGTTGATGTGGTCGCTGATGAGGACCGGGGTACCGGGCGTCCAGTGCTCCTTGATGCCGCCGGCCCCGTTCGTCAGCACCATGATCGACGCACCCGTGGCCGCGGCCGTCCGGACGCTGTGCACGACCCGGCGGACGCCGTGGTTCTCGTAGTAGTGCGTCCGGGCGCCGATGACCAGCGCGTGCCGGCCGTCCTGCAGACGGATCGAGCGGACCGTGCCGGAGTGACCGGGCACCGCCGAGGCGCTGAAGCCGGGCACGTCGGCCGCGTCGATCGTGGACACCGTCTCGCCGAGGATGTCGGCGGCCTTGCCCCACCCGGAGCCGAGGGTCAGGGCGATGTCGTGCCGCTCGATGCCGGACCGGTCGGCGATGACGGCGGCGGCGTCGCGGGCGACCTCGAACGGGTCGGCGGCGGGGTCGTTCAGCGGGTTCTCCGTGCTCATGCCCCAACTCTAGAGGGCGGGCACGGACCGGTTCAGTGCTCCCCGAGCGCCCGGTCCACGGCGGCGGTGATCTCGCCCTGGTCGAAGTGGTTGCGGATGACGATGACCTCCGCGTAGGTGTCGCCGATCGCCTCGACGAACTCCGCGCTCGTCAGGATCACGTTCGCGTCCTCGGCGACGTCCCGCACCGAGGCGACGTCGGCCGCCTCGACCGTGGCGGCGAGTCCGAGCGCGTCGAGGGCCTTCTCGGCGTTCACCTTGAGGATGCCGCTCGAGCCGATCCCGGCGCCGCAGATGGTCACGATCTTCACGCGGGTGCTCCCATGATCGCCCGGACCTCGGCCGCGGACGTCGCCGCCGCGATGCGCCCGGTGACGGTCGGGTCGTTGAACAGGTTCGCGATCTCGCCGATCGACTCGAGGTGCGTGCCGACCTCGGCCACCGCGAGCCCGAGCACGACCGAGACGGGGTCGTTGTGCGGGTGGCCGAACGCCACCGGCTCCCGCAGGGTCACGACGGCGAGCCCGTCACGGAGCACCGCCGGCCCCGGCCGGGCGTGCGCGAAGGCGAGTCCGGGCGAGATCACGATGTACGGACCGTGCTCGTCGACCAGGTCGGTCATCGCCTCGGTGTAGGCGTCGGTGGCGGCACCGGAGGCGACGAGGGCGTCGCCGGCGAGCCGGAGCGCCGCGCGCCACGACGACGCGGACGCCCCGAGCACGACGGCGGGGTCCGGCAGCGGCGGCAACGGCATGTCCTAGGCCTCCTGGTGACCGGCCGTGATGGTCGCGATGATCTCCTCGCGGTCCTCCAGCGGCAGGAACGAGCCGAGCGCGGCGTTGATCTGGAACGCGGCGAGGTCGTCGAGGTCGTACCCGAACGTCGCCGCCAGCAGGGCCAGCTCGCGCGTGAGCGTGGTGCCGCTCATCAGGCGGTTGTCGGTGTTCACCGTGACCCGGAAGCCGAGCTGGTACAGCACGTCGAAGGGGTGGTCGGCGAGGTCGTCGCCCCACGCCGCGATCGCGCCGGTCTGCAGGTTCGACGACGGCGAGACCTCGAGCGGGATCTCCCGGTCGCGCACCCACGACGCGACCTCGCCGAGCGCGGCGAGGGTCGAGCCGTCCCCGGCGTCGGAGAGCGTGACGTCCTCGAAGATCCGGACGCCGTGGCCCAGGCGGAGCGCCCGGCCGTCGACGAGCGCCGAGCGGATCGAGGCGAGCCCGTCGGCCTCGCCGGCGTGCACCGTCACGGGGAAGAGCTCGGATGCCAGGTACTCGAACGCGGGACGGTGGTTCGACGCCGGGAACCCGGCCTCGGCCCCCGCGATGTCGAAGCCCACGACGCCGCGGTCGCGGTGCCGCACGGCGAGCTCCGCGATCTCGAGGGACCGGTCGGCGTGCCGCATCGCGGTGACGAGCTGTCCGACGCGGATCGACCCGCCGGCGGCGTCGACCGCCTCGGCGATGCCGGCCTGGACCGCCTCGACGGTCTCGTCGAGCGTCAGGCCGCCGCGCAGGTGCTGCTCCGGGGCCCACCGGACCTCGCCGTAGACCACGCCGTCGGCGACGAGGTCCTCGACGAACTCCTTCGCGACGCGGTGCAGCTGCGGCGCGGTCTGCATGACCGAGGTGGTCACGTCGAAGGTCTTCAGGTACTCGACGAGCGAGCCGGAGTTCGACTGCTCGGCGAACCAGGCCCCGAGCGCCGCGGGGTCGGTGGTCGGGAGCGTGACGCCCGCCGACTCCGCGAGCTCGACGATCGTGGCGGGCCGCAGCCCACCGTCGAGGTGGTCGTGCAGCGAGACCTTGGGCAGGTCGTCGATGACCGCCCCGGCGTCGGGCAGGCGGTAGGTCGGGGCGTCGGCGCTCATGCCCTCAGGCTATCGGTGCGCCCCGACCTTCCGCGCGCTCAACCGGTGATGCGCTCCCGCACGATCGGGCCCCGCTCGGGAGCGGTCTCCCCGATCGACCACGCGCCCTCCAGCGACTCCAGCGCCCGCTCGAACCGCGCCGGCTCGTCGGTGTGCAGCGTCCACAGCGGCTGCCCGGCCGTGACCGCGTCGCCCGGCTTGACGTGCAGCTCGATGCCCGCACCGGCCTGCACGGGGTCCTGCGCCCGGGCACGACCCGCGCCGAGGCGCCACGCGGCGACCCCGAACGGCAGCGCCTGCTGCTCGGTCAGGACCCCGGACGAGGACGCTGTGACGACGTGCTGCTCGCGGGCCACGGGCAGCCTCGCGGACGCGTCGCCGCCCTGGGCCTCGATCATCCGGCGCCAGGTGTCCATCGCTCGGCCGTCGGCCAGCGCGGCCGCCGGGTCGGCGTCCGGCAGGCCGGCGAGCCGCAGCATCTCCGACGCCAGTTCGACCGTCAGCGACACCACGTCGGCCGGGCCGCCGCCTGCAAGGACCTCGACGGACTCGCGGACCTCGAGCGCGTTGCCGATCGTCAGGCCGAGCGGCACCTCCATGTCGGTCAGGAGCGCCGAGGTCGCGACCCCGGCGTCGTTCCCGAGGTCGACCATCGTCTGCGCGAGCTCCTTCGACGCCTCGTAGGTCGGCATGAAGGCGCCGGAGCCGAACTTCACGTCGAGCACGAGCGCGCCCGTGCCCTCGGCGATCTTCTTCGACATGATGCTCGACGCGATGAGCGGGATGCACTCGACGGTGCCGGTGATGTCCCGCAGCGCGTAGAGCTTCTTGTCCGCCGGGGCGAGCCCGGAACCGGCGGCGCAGATGACCGCACCGACGTCCGACAGCACCTGCATCATCCGGTCGTTCGAGACAGACGCCTGCCAGCCGGGGATCGACTCGAGCTTGTCGAGCGTCCCGCCGGTGTGGCCGAGCCCCCGACCGGAGAGCTGCGGCACCGCGACGCCGAACGACGCCACGAGCGGTGCGAGCGGCAGGGTGATCTTGTCCCCGACGCCACCGGTGGAGTGCTTGTCCACGGTGGTCTTGCCGAGCGAGCCGAACGACATCCGCTCCCCCGACGCGATCATCGCGAGCGTCAGGTCCTTGATCTCGCGACGCTCCATCCCGTTCAGGAAGATCGCCATCGCGAGCGCCGCCATCTGCGGGTCCTCGACGTATCCGCGCGTGTACGCGTCGACCAGCCAGTCGATCTCGGGCGTGCTCAGGGCGTCACCCGAACGCTTGGTGCGGATCAGGTCGACGGTGTCGAACGGCTCGACGGCCATGTCAGTGCTCTTCCTGGTAGGTGGCGAGGGTCCGGGGCCCGAAGGCGTCCGGCAGGACCTCGTCGATGGTGCGGATGCCGGAGACGGTCTCGAGGAGCATGCCCTCGGCGGAGTGCTCGAAGAGCAGCTGCCGGCAGCGACCGCACGGCATCAGGGTGGCGCCGTCGCCGTCCACGCACGTGAACGCGACGAGCTTGCCGCCGCCCGTCATGTGCAGCTGCGACACGAGCGAGCACTCGGCGCACAGGGTGACCCCGTACGACGCGTTCTCGACGTTGCAGCCGGACACGACCCGCCCGTCGTCGGTCAGGGCAGCGGCCCCCACCGGGAAGGACGAGTAGGGCGCGTAGGCGCGCCGCATCGCGGCCGTGGCCGCGTCGCGGAGCACGCTCCAGTCGACCGCTCGGCCCGCGTCGTTCCCGGGGTCGGCGGCACCGGCCGGGAGGATCGGGGCGGCGTCCGCCCCGTCGGTCGCGGCGACCGCCTGGTCACCCGCAGCGTTCGTGTCGGTCATGACCCGTGCCTCCCGTCCGTCAGCTCTTGATGTACGGCTTGCCGGCGGCCGCCGGCCCGCGCGACTGTCCGACCAGGCCGGCGACCGCGAAGATCGTGACCACGTAGGGCAGCATGAGCAGGAACTCGCTCGGGACCGGCGAACCGACCGCCGCGAGCGTGTTCTGCAGGTTCGAGGCGAAGCCGAACAGCAGCGCCGCGAACGTCGCACGGATCGGGTCCCAACGACCGAAGATGACCGCCGCGAGCGCGATGTAGCCCGCGCCGGCCGTCATGTCCTTCGTGAAGCCGCCCGCGGCGTCGAGCGTGAAGTACGCACCGCCGAGACCGGCGACGGCGCCCGCGATCGAGACGTTCCAGAAGCGCGTCCTGGCGACGTTGATGCCGACCGTGTCGGCTGCCTGCGGGTGCTCGCCGACCGCACGGAGGCGCAGGCCCCAGCGGGTCTTGAACAGGCCGAAGGTGACGACCGCGACGGCGACGTACGCCAGGTAGACCACGACGGTCTGCTCGAAGAAGATCGGGCCGATGATCGGGATCTGGTGGAGGAGCGGGATCTCGATCTTGGGGAAGCGGATGCCGACGTTCAGCGTGCCCTGGTTCGGCGACAGGACCTGCGAGTACAGGAAGCCGGTCAGACCCGAGATGAACGCGTTGATGACGACACCGACGATGACCTGGTCGACGAGGTACTTGATGCTGAACGCCGCGAGGACGAAGGACACCAGGACACCGGCGACGAGCGCGCCGACGAGACCGACCCATGCCGAGCCGGTGAGCGAGGCGATCATCGCCGAGGTGAACGCGCCGGCGAGGAACTGGCCCTCGATGGCGATGTTCACGACGCCGACGCGCTCCGAGATGACACCGCCGAGGGCACCGAACACCAGCGGGACGCTGAGGCTCAGGGCGCCGACGAGCATGCCCGGGATGGTGATCGAGTCACCGGCGACGGCCCAGCTGAGGAAGCCGACGACGAAGACCAGCGCGAAGAGCGCGGTCACCCAGAGGGGCACCCGGCGGGCACCGCGCGTCTCGATGACCGCGTACACGGTGGCGAGCGCGAGCAGGACGATGACGACCACGCCGGTGGCGGCGGCCGGCAGCGGGACGTTCGGCAGCGCGAAGAAGTCGCCGGCCGAGGCCAGGCGGAACGTCGCGGTGCCGGGGCGTCGGGCGAAGCCGAAGAGGACGAGGGCGAGGAGCGTGAAGACGCCGAACGCGATCGGGGTCTTCCAGCTGCGCGTCGTCTCGACGGGACGGTCGGCGGGCAGGGCCGGGACCGCGGTGGGGGTCATGGTGCTCATGCGGCGACCGCCTTCTTGCTGTTCTTGCGGACACGGCGGCGGGCTCCCGGCTGCGGGATCCGGAAGATCGCGCGGACGAGCGGCGGCGCGGCGATGAAGAGGACGATGAGCGCCTGGATCACGCCGACGATGTCGATCGGGATGCCGTTCGCGGCCTGCATGGCGTAGCCGCCGTTCTTCAGGACACCGAACAGGATCGCCGCCCAGAACACGCCCCACGGCTTCGAGCGGCCGAGGAGTGCGACCGTGATCGCGTCGAAGCCGATGCCGGCGTCGATCCCGGACGTGAAGCCCGAGGTCACCGCACCCTGCACCTGGTATGCGCCGGCGATGCCGACGAGCGCGCCGGAGATCACGAGCACCCAGATCGTGAGCGCGGGGACGCTCATGCCAGCCACACGGGCCGCGCGGGGGTTCTCGCCGATGGTACGGAAGCGGAAGCCGAGCGACGACTTGTTCACGAGCCACCACACGACGACGACCGCGATGATCGCCACGACGAACCCGAGGTTGATCCCGTACCGCGGACCGAAGAGCGCCGGGAAGACCGCGCTGTCCTTCGTCGCGGGCGAGATCGGGTTCGCGCTCCCCGGGGCCTGCAGGAGACCCGGGGTGCGGAGCAGGAAGCTGACCAGGTAGAGCGCGACGTAGTTGAGCATGATCGTGACGACCACCTCGTTCGCACCCGTCCGGGCCTTGAGCACGCCGACGATGCCGCCCCAGACCGCACCGCCGACGATGCCGGCGAGGACGGTGAGCGGGATGTGCAGCGCGGCGGGGCCGTCGAACGAGAAGCCGACCCAGCCGGCCGCCGCGGCGCCCATCAGGATCTGCCCCTGGCCGCCGATGTTGAACAGGCCGGCGCGGAACGACAGCGCGATGCCGAGACCGGCGGCGATCAGCGGCACGGCGTAGTCGACCGAGCGCGTGATCGGCACGATGGCCTGGGCGAAGGACGGTGCACCGAAGTTGATCACCGAGCCCTGGAAGAGCGACGCGTAGGCGCCGCCGACCGAGGTGCCGATCGCCTGCAGGGTGTCCGTCGGTCGGGCGAAGAAGTACCCGGCGGCGGTGCGGACGTTCTCGTCGGTGACCGCGATCAGGATGCCGCAGGCCACCAGGGCGAGGACGACGGCCAGGACCGTCACGAGCACGGAGCCGTTCACGATCTGCTGCGCCGCGGCCCGCCACCGGTCGCCGCCCGCGCGCCGCTCGGAGTCGGCGGCGGAGTCGGTCATCAGGTGCGGGGTGGCCTCGGTGTCCTGCAGACGGTCGTCGGTGGGCGCGGGGGTCGGGGTCGCCGGTCGCGTCGTGTCGTCCGACGCGGGGGCCGGGGTCGCCGGTCGCGTCGTGTCGTCCGGCGTGGGGGTGCTCACGCTGCCAGCTCCGTTCCTTCTGCTGTGGTTGCTGCGAGTTCGGCGGCCATCATGCGACCTGTTCCGTTCCTTCGGGGAGTTCCCCGGCCATCATGAGGCCGAGGACGTCGCGCGGGGTGTCCGCGGGGACGATGCCGACGATGCCGCCGCGGTACATGACCGCGATCCGGTCGGCGAGCGCCACGACCTCGTCGAGCTCCGTGGAGACGACGATGACCGGGACGCCGGTGTCGCGCGTGGCGACGATGCGCTTGTGGACGAACTCGATGGACCCGACGTCGATGCCGCGCGTGGGCTGCGCGGCGACGAAGAGCCGGAGCTCGCGGCTGAGCTCGCGGGCGAGGACGATCTTCTGCTGGTTGCCGCCGGACAGCCGGCCGGCCGCCGTCGTCCGGGACGGCGTGCGGATGTCGAACTCGGCGATCTTCTCGTCCGCGAACGCGTCGCGCTCGGCGGAGCGGATCGTGCCGGCGCGGACGAACTCGTCGTGGTCGGCGCGGTCGAGCATGAGGTTCTCCGCGATGGTGAACTCGCCGACCAGGCCGTCCTCCTTGCGGTCCTCGGGCACGAAGCCGACACCCGCGTCGAGCACCTGCTTGACGGTGCGCCCGGTGAGCTCCTTGCCGTCGAGGGTGACCCGACCGGCGTGCACGGGCTCGAGGCCGATGATCGCCTCGGTGAGCTCGGTCTGCCCGTTGCCCTGGACGCCCGCGATCGCGAGCACCTCGCCGCGGCGGACCGTGAACGAGACGTCGTCGACGAGGACCACGCCCGAGGGGTCGGTGACCGTCAGGTGCTCGACGACGAGCGCGTCGTCCCCGCCGGTCGCCGGTGCCTTGTCGACCACGAGCGACACGGCACGGCCGACCATCAGGGCTGCCAGCTCGTTGTTCGTCGCCGTCGGCGAGGCCTCGCCCACGACGGCGCCGAGGCGGATGACCGTGATGCGGTCGGCGACCTCGCGGACCTCGCGCAGCTTGTGGGTGATGAAGACGATCGCCGTACCGGCCTCGCGGAGCTGGCGCATGATGCCCATCAGCTCGTCGGTCTCCTGCGGCGTGAGGACGGCCGTCGGCTCGTCGAACACCAGGACCTTCGCGTCGCGGGACAGCGCCTTGATGATCTCGACACGCTGCTGCACGCCGACGGGCAGGTCCTCGACCCGGGCGTCGGGGTCGACATCGAAGCCGAAGCGGTCGCTGATCTCCCGCACGCGGGCGCGGGCCCCGGCGAGGTCGAGCCGGCCGCCGAAGGAGGTCTGCTCCTGGCCGAGCATGACGTTCTCGGCGACGGTGAAGACGGGCACGAGCATGAAGTGCTGGTGCACCATGCCGATGCCGGCGCGCATCGCGTCGCCGGGGCCGTCGAAGTCCTGGACGACGTCGTCCAGGAGGATCTCGCCCTCGTCGGCCTGGTAGAGGCCGTAGAGGACGTTCATGAGCGTGGACTTGCCCGCACCGTTCTCGCCGAGGAGGCAGTGGACCTCACCCGGCTCCACGGTGAGCGAGATGTGGTCGTTGGCGACGAGTGGTCCGAACCGCTTCGTGATGCCACGGAGTTCGAGCTTCATGTTCCGGGGTCTGTTCCTGTCGGTGGTGCTGTGGACACGTCGATGCGGGCGGAGGACTCGTCCCCCGCCCGCATCGGTCGTGCTACTTGACGGTCGCCTTGGTCTCGACCGTGATCGAGCCGTCGATGATGCCCGACTTGATCTTGTCCAGCTCGCCCTGCAGGCCGGAGTCGACCTTCGACGAGTAGTCGTGGAATGGCGCGATGCCGACACCGTCGTTCTTCAGGGTGCCGACGTACGGGGTGTTCGAGTACTTGCCGTCCGCTGCCTGCTCGACGACGTCCTTGACGGCCGGGCGCATGCCCTTCTCGACGGACGTGAACGCGATGTCCTTGTAGCGCGGGTCGGCCTCGTACAGGTCGCTGTCCGCACCGATCAGGACCGAACCGTTGTTCGCGTCCTTGATCGCCTCGGCAGCCGACTGGTAGATCGGGCCACCGACGGGCAGGATCACGTCGGCGTTCTGGTCGAGGAGCGTCTGCGCCACGGCCTTCGCCTGCGTGCCGGCGTCGAAGCCACCGGTGAAGGAGCCCTTCTGGCTGTCGACGTCCCAGCCGACGACCTTGACGTCCTTCTTCTTCTGCTCGTTGTAGTACTTCACGCCGTCCGCGAAGCCGTCCATGAAGATGGTGACGGTCGGGATCTGCATGCCGCCGAAGGTGCCGACGACGCCGGACTTCGAGTACGACGCGGCCGCGTAGCCGGCGAGGAACGCCGCCTGCGAGGTGTCGAACGTGATCGGCTTGACGTTCTTGGCGTCGATCGAGTTGTCGTCGATGATCGCGAAGTCGGTGTCGGGGTTCGCCGCGGCCTGCTTCTTCGTGGCGTCGGCGAGGTTGAAGCCGACGGTGACGATGAGGTTGCAGTTCTGGCCGATGAGCTGCTGGATGTTCGAGTCGTAGACCGTGGCGTCCTTCGACTCGGCCGACTTGTACGTCGCACCGAGGTCGGCCGCGGCGTCCTTCATGCCCTCGAAGCCGAGCTGGTTGAACGACTTGTCGTCGAAGCCACCGGCGTCGGAGACCATGCAGGGGCGGAAGTCGCTCTTCTTCGACGTCGCGGTTTCGGACGGGGCGGCCGAGCAGCCGGCGAGGACTGCCACGGTGCCGGCGAGGGCGAGGCCGCTGAGCAGGACCTGGCGGGTACGAGATGTCACGGGTTGGTTCCTCCGGGGGGCGGTGCCCGGACCACGTGCGTTCCGGGCGATCGTGGCGACAGTACACGACCGTCGGGCCGGTACAGAACGCCCCTGAGGGACCGCTGGGATCAGTTACGGGATCGCGACCCCGTGGAAACAGGCCCGTAACCGGAGGCCACGCCGTCGACCCCACTTCGGGGGTCGCGGCGAGATTTCGTGGTGGAGCGCTACAGCCGACGCTGAGGATCGGGGGCCGTGCACGGAATCGTCATCCGCGGAGCGATCACTCGTCGGACAGCTGCTCCATGATCCGGTCGGCGTCGCCCGGGAAGCACCGTGAGAGGGCCTGAACTGTGTAGTTCCCAGAGTACGCGTACAGGCTGATGCCGGCGATGTCGTCGCCGCCGCTCCCGAACACCGCGGGGCCGTCCTCCGAGTCGCGGACGACGACCTCCATCCCCTGAGCCCGCCAGTGGTCCGCCATCCGGGCCCCGTCGGCCGTCGGGTCCCCCGCGAGCTCGCTGCCCGTCAGGTACCGCCAGCGCGCGCCCTGCTCGCCGTCGGGCAACACACAGTCCTCGGCGTAGTCGGGGCCAGTCCGGGGCTTCCACACCCCACCGAGACGGGCTGTGGCGTCGTCCACCGCCTCGATCATGTGCTGCTTGGCGCTGTCGGCGTCCACGGTGGGCTCCGTTCGTCGTGTCGTGCTCGTGTCCGGCGCTCCGAAGGCGCACCCAGCGAGCAGACCGCTGAGCGTCGTCAGTAGGAGAGCACTCGCGATGCTGTGCCGCACGCAAGATGTGCTGATCGTGATCATCGGTCCCCGAGCATGGATTGGAAAGGCCCGAACAGCGCCTGATCCCGGTCGGTGGGAGGCTTCGGGACGAAGGGTGTCGCCGCTCCTTCGTGGCCTGTCGTGACTCGCCCGACGTTGTAGAGCGACTCGGTCTGCGCGTCCAGGTACCCGGAATGGTCACCGGTGAGCGGATCGTGGTTGAGCACTGGGCGTTGCTCTTCGACGGTTGCTGGATTCGTGTCCGTACCGAAAGTGGTGGCACCGAACACGCGTGTCGCCGGGTCGACGTGGTGGCCGGGAGCCATCCGCCCTAGGCCGGCGAGCTGATCACCGTGACCGGCCTCATCGAACACGACGTTCCGCGCTTGACCGACGTAGACGTGTTCTGCGTGCAACTTGCCGGCCGAGTCGACGTCGTTCGGTAGGCCAGCGGATCCCAGAGCAACGAAGCGGTCGACGTGCGCGCCGGTGGCCGACAGCGCGACGGCTGCAGTCGTGGTGCCGTACGAGTGCGCGACGACGTTCGTCGTCGGCATGTCGTCACCGCGGATCGCGCCCAGTCCGTCGATCGAAGCAGCGAGCTTCCGGCCGCCGACTTCCGCCTTCTGCATACCCAACACGGTCGTCACATCCGGTGTCTCGTAACCGATCCAGGCGATGACCGCTTGGCTGGGCTCGTCGACATCTCTTCCCTGTTCGTCGTAGATGTTCTGCGCAGCCCGCGCCCAGGAGCCCATGTCAGCGGTAGTGGTGTCCATCCCAGGCACCGCCCACGTGACGGAATTCGCGCTGTCGAGGTCACCTATCGACACGGCGGCGAGTGGAGGATGGTCCTCGGACAACGAGATGAGGTATCGCTGACCGTGGGCAGCCTGGTCAGGGACCTTCATCGCTGCGTTGATGTTCCGCAGTGCCTTCCGGTCCGCGTACAGCGCGTTGAGTTCCCGGGCGAGGGCGCTCGCTCCGCCCCCCGCCGATGCGACGGCGCCCTCGAGCTGCGCGATCTCGAGTTCCACGTCGCCCAGCCGCTGGTTGAGCACGAGGACGTTCGCTGTGCTCCGCGCCCAGTACGCGACCCCCTCGAGGTTCCCCAACCGGACAGCACCTCCGTCGGGAGCGCGTCGAGGACACCGGCGTCGGCCTTGGTCAACCCGAGGGCCCTCCACCCATCCGCGACCTGCGTCGGCGTCAGGCCCTCTGCGAAGAGCCCTCGCAACGCCGGAGCGGCCCGCCCGACGGCTGCGATGTCGAGTGCTGCATCTGAGAGGGACCCGTTCCCACCGGCCTGCTCGAACGCCTCGGCGACCTTGCCGATCCACGATCGGTCCTCATCGTTCTCCCGGACATAACGTTCGAAACCGTCGGGCATGCTCTTCCGGTCGAAGTGCACCCAGCCGCACGACGCCGTGAACGCCGACCAGGCGGTCCGCACGCGGTCAGCCTCGGCCGATGCGGTCGTGTCGAGGGCAGACACGGTCGACGCGAACCCCTGCAGTGCGCTCGGGTCCGCCGAGGACCTGCTCTGGCTCGCACCGTCGCCGTACCGCGCTCGCTCGCGACCGCGGAACTCGGCATCGACGATCGGAGGTCGGAGGGCCTCGCTCGACGGCTCACGGTCGACGAAGGCGTCCCACAGGTCAGTAGCGGTCCCGGCGAACGGGCCGGCGATCGCGCCGACCGTCTGCCGTCGCTCTGCCTCGCGAGCCTTCCACGCATCATGGGCGACCCGACGCGCCCGTTCTCGCTCCGCGGCGGCGACGGCACGATCGACATCCGTCGCCAGGTCGTCGAGCACCCCCGTCAGACGGCCCCGGTCCTCGGCCTCGATGACCACTGCATCGCGGAAGCGGCGCGCGTACGAACCTTCGAAGTCCGCGAGGGCGTCCTCGGCGGCCTGCCGACGGCTCCCGGCCTGACCGCGGAGTGTGTCAGCCGCCGACCGCGCGACCCGCGCCATCGCCTCGGCGCTCCCCGCGTCGAACTCGATGTCCCCCATGCACGATCCCCCGTCGTCGGTGCTCATCCCCCAGCACCTGGAACATTACCGCACGGCCTCAGAGCACGTCGCCCCGGCCGCTGATCTTCAGCGCGTCGACGACGCCCTTGACCCGTTGCGCGTTCGCGCTCGTCGTGACGAGCAGCGCGTCCGGGGTGTCGACGACCACGATGTCCTCGACGCCGATCAGCGAGATGAGCCGCTGGCTGTGCGAGACGACGATGCCGCTCGAGGAGTCCGCGAGGATGCGCGCGCCGTCACCGAGCACCGCGAGGTTGTTCGCCCGACCGCCGGACTGCAGCTTCGCGAGCGACGCGAAGTCGCCGACGTCGTCCCAGTCGAAGTCCCCGGGCACGACCGCCATCCGGCCGGCTGCCGCCGCGGGCTCGGCGACCGTGTAGTCGATCGCGATCTTCTCGAGCTCGGGCCACACCGCGTCGACGACCGCCCCGCGCGACGAGGTGTCCCACGCCGCGGCGAGTTCCTCGATGCCGGCGAGCAGCTCGGGCTTGGTCCGTCCGATCTCGGCGAGCAGGACGTCGGCGCGCGCGATGAACATCCCCGCGTTCCACAGGTAGGTCCCCTGCTCCACGTAGGAGCGGGCGGTGTCGAGGTCGGGCTTCTCGACGAACGAGCGCACCGCGTGCGCGGTCGGCGCACCCTCGATGCCGATCGGCTCGCCGTGCGCGTGGATGTAGCCGAACCCGATGGCGGGCTCGGTCGGGGTGATGCCGATCGTGGTCACGTACCCGGCGCGCGCGGCCACGACGGCCTCGCGGACGGAGCGGCGGAACCCGCGCTCGTCGCCGATGACGTGGTCCGCTGCGAAGGACCCGACGACGACGTCCGGTTCGCGGCGGTGCAGGATCGCCGCGGCGAGGCCGATCGCCGCGGTGCTGTCCTTCGGCTCGCTCTCGAGCACGACGTTGTGGTCCGCGACGCCGGGGAGCTGCGCCTCGACCGCTGCCCGGTGCGCCCGGCCGGTGACGACCATGATCCGTTGGTCGCCGGCGAGGGGCGCGAGGCGGTCCCAGGTCTGCCGCAGTAGCGAGGTGCCGGAACCGGTCAGGTCGTGCAGGAACTTCGGCGCGTCGGCGCGCGACAGCGGCCACAGCCGGGAGCCGATGCCGCCGGCCGGGATGATCGCGTAGAAGTCCTCGAGTGCGTCTGCCACGCGCTCACCGTACCGGTCCCGCCGGACGCGACCTGGACGCCGCCCGCACGGTGCCCGGAAGCACCAGCGAGCGCTGCGCGCCGGACCGGGCCCCGATCCTCCCGTCCGGGTGTTCACCACCTGCCTGCCGGGCGTTCACGCGGACCGCACCACCCGGTCACGCCGCTCCCGGAGCATGGGCCGCACCATGAGCGCACGCAGCGTGGAGCGCGGCACGTCCCAACGGACCGTGGCCGTCGTGACCGAGAGCTTCCTGCCCACCCTCAACGGCGTCACCACCAGCGTCCTGGCGGTCCTCGACCACCTGGAGCGCCGTGGGCACCGCGCGGTCGTGATCGCCCCGGACACCCCCGGACTCGCGCAGTTCCGCTCGAAGACGCAGGTGGAGCGCTACCGCTCCTTCGACGTCCACCGCGTCCCGGCGGTGGCGTACCGCCAGTTCCCCGTCGCCCTCCCCCACCCGGTGCTCGACACGATCCTCGCCGCCTCCGGCGCCGACGTGCTCCACGCCGCCAGTCCGTTCCTGCTGGGTGGACGCGCCATCACGGCGGCCGGGAGGCTCGGCATCCCCTCCGTCGCCGTGTTCCAGACCGACGTGGCCGGGTTCGCACGCCGCAACGGCCTGACCGCGACCGTCCCGTTGGTGCGCAGGATCCTCGGACGCATCCACGCCGGCGCGTCGCTGACGCTCGCGCCGTCGAGCGCGACCGCCGCGATGCTCGCCGAGGACGGCGTCCCGCGGGTGACGCGGTGGGGCCGGGGCGTCGACACGACGCTCTTCCACCCGGACCGTCGGCACAGCGCGTCGGTGCGTGCGGCACGTCGGCGGATCGCACCGGACGGCGAGACGATCGTCGGCTACGTCGGGCGGCTCGCGCCCGAGAAGGAGGTCGAGCGACTCGCCGAGCTCGGCGGCCTCCCCGGGATCCGGGTCGTCGTCGCCGGGGGCGGCCCGTCCCGCGCGTACCTGGAGCGTCGGCTCCGGCACCTCGACGTCACGTTCACCGGTCCGCTGCGGGGCGACGCGCTGGCCGACGCGTACGCGATGCTCGACGTCTTCGTGCACACGGGTCCCGCGGAGACCTTCGGCCAGACCCTGCAGGAGGCGCACGCGACCGGGCTGCCCGTGGTGGCACCGGCCGCCGGCGGTCCGCTCGACCTCGTCGCGCCGGGCCTCGACGGCGAGCTGTACGACCCGGACGTCCCGCAGGCACTGCGCCGGGCGGTGCTCGGGCTCGTCGGCGACCCGGACGCCGCGGCGCGGATGGGCTCGGCCGGGCGGCTCCGCGTCGAGGGCACCACGTGGGAGGCCATCGGCGACCAGCTCCTCGCGCACCACGACACGGCGCGGACGATCGGCGCGCCGCCTGCCCTGACGCGCACCGCGCGGGCCGGTCGGGACGAGAAGGTCAGCGCGGGCGCATAGGATGGGTCGTGTTCCACACGAACACGAACGGCAAGGGCTCGCCGATCGGCGAGCCCGTCCTATGGGAGGACTTGCTCATGGCCGAGCAGACCGCAGGCGGGACGACGGTGGTCGAACCGCGCGTGACGATCGATGCGCCGCGCGCGTCCCGGAAGCTCGAGGGGACGCTGTACCGCGGGTCCACGGGGATGTGGTCGTGGGTGCTGCACCGGATCACCGGCGTCGCGATCTACTTCTTCCTGCTGGTGCACATCCTCGACACGGCCCTCGTGCGGCTCTCGCCCGAGGCCTACAACGCCGTCATCGGGACCTACAAGACGCCGATCATGAACCTCGGTGAGATCGCCCTCGTGATGGCGATCGTCTTCCATGCCCTGAACGGCCTGCGCATCATCCTGGTGGACTTCTGGTCGAAGGGCCCGAAGTACCAGCGCGCCATGTTCTGGATCGTGCTCGTCGTGTGGGCAGTCCTCATCGCGGGCTTCCTCCCGCGCCAGCTCATGAACCTCGTCGCGGACTTCCAGTAGGCGAAGGGACGGGAGACGACCATGACCACACAGACCGTCGAGCCGCCTCGCTCGGCCAGCGCCGCACGCCGCACCACCAACTGGGAGAAGTGGGGGTGGATCTACATGCGCGCCTCGGGCGTCCTGCTCGTCGTGCTCATCTTCGGCCACCTCTTCGTCAACATGGTCGCGGGTGAAGGCGTCAAGCAGATCGACTTCGCCTTCGTCGCCGGCAAGTGGGCCAACCCGTTCTGGCAGGTGTGGGACTCGCTCATGCTGGTCCTCGCCCTGGTGCACGGCTCCAACGGCATGCGCACGATCATCAACGACTACGTCGCGAAGCCCGGGATCCGGAAGACCCTGCTGCTCGCCGTGCTCATCGCCTGCGTCGCACTCGTCGTGCTCGGGCTGCTCGTCTGCTGGACGTTCGATCCGTGCCCCGCCGGCGCCGCCGCTGCGGACCTGCCGTCGTTCTGCCCGGCGCGCTGACGATCCCCGACGACCGCTCCTCCTCCGAACGAAAGACCCCTGTGCCTGCGAACACCCCGACCGAGACCACGGTCCACCACCACCAGCACGACATCGTCATCATCGGCGCGGGCGGCGCCGGGATGCGCGCCGCGATCGAGGCCGGTCCGAAGGCCAAGACCGCCGTCATCTCGAAGCTCTACCCGACGCGCTCCCACACGGGCGCGGCGCAGGGCGGCATGGCCGCCGCACTCGCGAACGTCGAAGAGGACTCGTGGGAGTGGCACACCTTCGACACGATCAAGGGCGGCGACTACCTGGTCGACCAGGACGCCGCCGAGATCCTGGCGAAGGAGGCCATCGACGCGGTCATCGACCTCGAGAACATGGGCCTGCCCTTCAACCGCACCCCGGAGGGCAAGATCGACCAGCGTCGCTTCGGCGGCCACACCCGCGACCACGGCAAGGCCCCGGTCCGCCGGGCCTGCTACGCCGCGGACCGCACGGGCCACATGATCCTGCAGACGCTGTTCCAGAACTGCGTGAAGCTCGGCGTCGAGTTCCACAACGAGTTCTACGCGCTCGACCTCGTCATGGTGGACGTCACGGGCGACGACGGCGTCACGCGCAAGCAGCCGGCGGGCGTCGTCGCGTACGAGCTCGCCACGGGTGACCTGCACGTCTTCCACGCCAAGGCCGTGATCTTCGCGACCGGTGGCTTCGGCAAGATGTTCAAGACCACCTCGAACGCCCACACCCTGACCGGCGACGGCGTCGGCATCGTCTGGCGCACCGGCCTACCGCTCGAGGACATGGAGTTCTTCCAGTTCCACCCGACCGGCCTCGCCGGCCTCGGCATCCTGCTCACCGAGGGCGCCCGCGGCGAGGGGGCGATCCTCCGCAACGCCTCCGGCGAACGCTTCATGGAGCGCTACGCCCCGACGATCAAGGACCTCGCTCCCCGCGACATCGTCGCCCGGTGCATGGTGCAGGAGGTCGCCGAGGGCCGCGGTGCCGGCCCGAACAAGGACTACGTCCTGCTCGACTGCACGCACCTCGGTGCCGAGGTCCTCGAGACGAAGCTGCCGGACATCACCGAGTTCGCGCGCACCTACCTCGGGGTCGACCCGGTCGTCGAGCCGGTGCCGGTCATGCCGACCGCGCACTACGCGATGGGCGGCATCCCGACGAACGTCAAGGCCGAGGTCCTGTACGACAACACAACCGTCGTCCCCGGTCTGTACGCCGCCGGCGAGTGCGCGTGCGTGTCCGTGCACGGCTCGAACCGCCTCGGCACGAACTCGCTGCTCGACATCAACGTGTTCGGCAAGCGCTCCGGCAACAACGCGGCCGAGTACGTCCAGACCGCGGAGTTCCTCCCCCTGCCGGAGGACCCGGCCGCCGGGATCCGCGACATGCTCGCGCAGCTGCGCTCCTCGACCGGCACCGAACGCATCGCCGTGCTGCGCAAGGAGCTGCAGGACGAGATGGACAAGAACGCGCAGGTGTTCCGCACCGACGAGTCGCTCGGCAAGATGACCGAGACCATCCACGAGCTGCGCGACCGGTTCCGCAACGTCGCCGTGCAGGACAAGGGCAAGCGGTTCAACACCGACCTGCTCGAGGCGGTCGAGCTCGGCTTCCTGCTCGACCTGGCCGAGGTCGTCGTCTACTCCGCGCGCAACCGCAAGGAGAGCCGCGGCGGACACATGCGCGACGACTACCCGAAGCGCGACGACGAGAACTACATGCAGCACACCATGGCGTACCTGACGGGCGACCCGCACTCGTCACTCGCCGACGACCACATCACGCTCGACTGGAAGCCCGTCGTGGTGACGCGCTACGAGCCGATGGAGAGGAAGTACTGATGACCGACACCCTGGTCTCCGACGCCCCCCGCACCGACACCGTGCAGGACGCCCCTCCCGGATCGTTCCCCGTGACGGTGATCGTCCGGCGCTTCGACCCCGAGGTCGACGACGAGCCGCGCTGGCAGGACTTCGACGTCATGATGCTGCCGACCGACCGCATCCTCGACGCCCTGCACAAGATCAAGTGGGAGCAGGACGGGTCGCTGACGTTCCGCCGTTCCTGCGCGCACGGCGTGTGCGGGTCCGACGCGATGCGGATCAACGGGCGCAACCGTCTGGCGTGCAAGACGCTCATCAAGGACCTCGACGTGTCGAAGCCGATCTACGTCGAGGCGATCAAGGGCCTGCCGCTCGAGAAGGACCTCGTCGTCGACATGGAGCCCTTCTTCCAGTCCTTCCGCGAGGTCCAGCCGTTCCTGCAGGCGTCGAGCAAGCCGGAGAAGGGCAAGGAGCGCGTGCAGTCCGTCGCGGACCGCGCCCGCTTCGACGACACCACGAAGTGCATCCTCTGCGCCGCGTGCACGTCGTCCTGCCCCGTGTTCTGGACCGACGGCCAGTACTTCGGTCCTGCGGCCATCGTGAACGCTCACCGCTTCATCTTCGACTCCCGCGACGACGCCGCGAACGTGCGGCTCGACATCCTCAACGACAAGGAGGGCGTCTGGCGCTGCCGCACCACCTTCAACTGCTCCGAGGCCTGCCCGCGCGGGATCCAGGTGACGAAGGCCATCTCCGAGGTCAAGCAGGCGATCATGCGCGGCGGCGCGTGACGCCGGTGTGCACCGAGCGCCCAGCGGGATCTCGGCGAACGGCATGTCGGCGCCCGGTAGGCTCGCGGCCATGACGTTCGCGGAGACCCGCCCCATCCTCGACCAGCTCGGCTACACCGTCCGGTACGTGCAGCTCCCCGGGGAGCAACTGCACGAGCCGCCGGTGGAGGGCGCGCTCCGCATCGTGCCGGCAGAGCAGCCGGACGACTTCGCGCTCGAGGTCGTCGACTACGGCACTGCGCGTCGGCTCGCGACCGCCCGTGGCGAGGCCGATGCGGTCGAGATGCTGAGGCGTTTCCTGAACCGCGCGTTCCCGGCGTCACGGGACATCCCCCGCCACGAGCTCGACGGGCTCCGCGACCGTGCCGCCTCGACGTACCCGCAGCTCGCGCAGCAGGTCGCCCAGGCCGGCGACCAGGGCCTGCGCATCCAGATCCCCGCTGGCGTGCCCGTCGACCGCGTCGGCGGTCCGGACGGCTACCTGCTGCACCCGCTCGACACCCCGCTCCCCCAGCGCGCCCTGCCGCCGCACGTCGCGGCAGCACCCGAGGTGCACCGGTACGTCGTCGACCGGCCGTTCCTGGTCGAGGTCTCGTTCGTGCAACCCTGGTTCGACCAGCCCGGCGGTGCGCTGCGCTTCCGGACCGCGGACCCGTCGGTCACGATCCGCGACCTCGTCGTCGACGGCTCGCTCGTCCGACTCCGCGTGGTCTGACCGGCGGCGCCCGGCTCGAGCACGACGAAGCGGCCCACCCCGTGAGCGATGGGCCGCTTCGTCGTGCTGCGGGTCTCGGCGCGGGTGTCGGCTCAGTACCCGCCGGTGGTGCCCTGCATGTTCGCCGCTGCGGAGAACACGACGATCATCGACACGATGCTGAGCACGATCGACAGGGCGCTGATGATCACGCCCGCCAGGGCCAGACCACGGCCGCGCTCACCGGTGCGCTTGAGCTGCACGAGCGCGATGATGCTCACGACGAGTCCGGCGATGTTCACGACGAAGGCGAGGACGAACCCGACGATCGCGAGGACGTTGAAGCGGTCGGACGCCGGCGCTGCGGGCTTGTACGGCTGGGCGGTGGTCATGGGGTCCCCCTCGGGAAGTGTGCTGCAGGACCAGACCGGGCGGCTGGTCGGCACCAATGTACCGGCGGAAGGGCGTCCCGTCCGCGGCGCGACGTCAGGCCGTCGGCTGGCCGTCCGGGCGGTCGTACTGCGCGCCCGCGGGGTTCGACTCGAGCGCACCGAACACGATCGCCGCGATGCCGGTCACGAGCGAGATGAGCCAGAAGGGTCCGGCGAGGTTCGCGTCGTGCACCCGGCGCCACCCGAGCGCGAAGGTCGGCACGATGGTCGCCGCCCACCACACGAAGTACAGGACGAGGAACAGGATGCCGACGACCGGGATCGAGCCGTTCGAGGTGGACTGCCCGTACTCGTCGACCGTCGTGGACGACGCCGCCCAGGCGATCATGCCGGCGATGTAGCCGCCGAACAGGATCGTCGAGATGATCGCGTTCGCGAGGAACCAGTACCAGAACTCGCTGCGGCTGGCGCGCCCGTCGAACCGCGCGTACTTCTTCCAGAACCGGGTGAAGGCGTCGAGGAACCCGATGCCGTACCAGGGCGCCCAGAGGGGCGGGGCGCCGCTCGCGTCCCGCGGGATCGGGCCGGCGGGGACGTACTGCGGGTAGGGCTGGCCGGCCTGGGGCTGCCCGTACTGGGGCTGCTGCCCGTACGGCTGCTGCGGCTGCCCGTACTGCTGGGGCTGCTGCCCGTACTGCTGGGGCTGCCCGTACGGCTGCTGCGGCTGCGCGTACTGGGGCTGCTGCCCGTACGGCTGCGGCTGCCCGTACTGCGGCTGCTGGTCGCCGGGCTGGTCCGGCTTGCCCCACTGCGGGCTCTGGTCGTTCGTCATCGTCCTGCCTCCGGTCGGTCGTGTCGGGCTCCCTCGGGGTTCGACGGCAGGAGACCGAAGACGATCCCCACGATCCCGACGAACACCGCGATCAGGTACAGCGCACCGGGCAGGTTCGCGTCGTGCAGACGCCGCCATCCGAGGGCGAGGGTCGGCACGATGGTCGCGAGCCACCAGAGCGCGGGCAGGGCCAGGAGGAGCCAGAACACCGGCCCCGGCGGGGTCGTGGCCTGGTAGACCTGGCCGCCGCCGAGGTCGTAGGTCCGGTACTCGACCGTCGCCACCCGGTAGGCGATCGCGACCGTCACCAGGATGAAGGACAGCCCGGCGACCACCAGGTACGCCCACCAGAACTCGCTGCGACTCGCACGACCGCTGAAGGTCGCGTACTTGCGGAAGAAGCGTCCGACCGCCTGCCCGAACGACGCGCCGTACCGGGGCGCCCAGATGGGCGGCTCACCCGCTGGGCCGCCGGACGCCGGCTCGGTCGCGGTACGGTACGGCGCTCCTGGTTGCTGCTGTGTCACGGTGTCCCCCTCGTGGTCGGTGCTGCGTTCCCCACGATCCAACCAGAACGACCGGCCCACATGTCACACCTGATCGGGTCGGTCGAACCGCTGCCCCTGGGGATCGGTCCCGATCAGTCCGACGATCAGCGCGAAGAGCACGCCGATCGGCGGGATGATGAAGAAGAGGGCGAAGTACCCGGACAGGTTCACGTCGTGCAGGCGCCGCATGGTCAGCGCGACGAAGCCGATCGCGCACGCCAGCGACCAGAGCGTCGTGATGCCGTCGTCCGCGTTCGAGACGAAGGGCAGCCCGTCGAGCAGGCCGCCGAGGATGCCTGCCACCACCGATCCGATCGCGTACCAGAGCGCCCAGAACCAGAACTCGCTGCGGCTCGCGCGGCCGTCGAACCGGACGTACTTCTTCCAGAAGCGGGTGAACGCCTCGTGGAACGGGATGCCGTACCACGGCGCCCACAGCGGCGGGACCTGCCCCCGACCGGGCGCGGGCGGCCGCTGGCTGTACTGCGCCTGGCCGTACTGCGCCTGGCCGTACTGCGGCTGGCCGTACTGCTGCTGCGTGTACGGGGGCTGCTGCCCGTACGGGGGCTGCTGGCCGTACGGAAGCTGCTGGCCGTACGGAAGCTGCTGGCCGTACGGGGGCTGCTGGCCGTACGGAAGCTGCTGGCCGTACGGGGGCTGCTGTCCGTACGTGGGCTGCTGGCCGTAGGGGTCCTGGTTGCTCATGGGGTCCTCCCGGATCGCGGTGCCCTCCGAGTCTGGCAGCCCACCGGACCGCCCCACGTCCCCCTGCAGGCGGATCCGCGCCGACCGACCGGTGTCAGGGCACCAGCGCCAGCTTGCCGCCGGGGTGCTGCGATTCGAGCACCTGGGCGGCCTCCCGCGCGTCGGCGAGCGGGAACGTCCGCGCCACGGGCACGACCAACCGACCCTCCGCTGCCAGGTCGACGAGCCGCTGCCGCACGGAGTCCCGGAACGCCTTGCTCTCGGGCTGCGCGCCACCGACGGCCTGGATGCCGTCCGCCTCCGCGCGGCCGAAGGCGGCGATCGTGACGATCCGGCTCCGGTCCGCGACCACCGCGAGCGAGACGTCCACGGCCTCGTCGCTCCCGACGCAGTCCAGTGCCACGTCGACACCGGACGGAGCGAGGGCACGGATGCGTGCCTCCAGGCCGTCGCCGTACGCGACCCACTCGCCACCGAAGCGGCGGACGGTGTCGGCGTTGCGCTCGGAGGCCGTGCCGATGACCCGTGCCCCGAGCAGCCGCAGCTGCTGGAGCAGGCTCACGCCGACGGCACCGGAGGCGCCGTGGACGACCACGGTGTCCGACCCCTCGGCGCGCGTGACGCGGAGCATGTCGGCCGCGGTCGTGCCGGCCAGGAGCAGGTTCGCCGCCTCGGGGAACCCGAGGGACGCGGGCTTGGCGAAGACGTCGGCGGCGGGCACGGTGATCCGCTCCGCCCAGCCGCCGGAGACGCGGAAGGCCAGGACCGCGTCGCCGACGGCTCCCCCACCCGAGGCGATCGTGGTGTCCGGGCCGAGGGCGCTGATGGTCCCGGCGACCTCGTACCCGATCGGGATCGGCAGGTCGGACGGGTCGCCCTGCCGGGTGTGCTTCGTGTCGGCGGGGTTCATGCCGGCGGCGCGGACGTCGATCGTGACCTCGCCCGGGCCGGGGCCACGGACCTCGGTGTCGGCGTACTCGAGGACCTCGCTGCCGCCGAACCGCGGGGCGACCCAGTGCTTCGTCATGGCGCCGACGCTACGCCGGGACACCCGGACGCCACCGAGACACCGCCGGGTCGCCGAGACGGAGCCGGATCCGGCGGCGTCGCGCGGGCGAAGGGGCGTCTCGGGGAGAGCGCAGCGGCTCGTCCCGGGTGACGGGCCGGCTCCCGTACGGACGGGGGGCGCGGCGCCAGCCGGCACCGCGCCCCCCGGCCCTCCTGGGGCCGGGTATCGCGCGGTCTGTGGGCCG
>NZ_CP054594.1:2705206-2905966 GCF_013347185.1 Curtobacterium sp. Csp1 | reverse complement strand
TGACTGCGGTTGAGACGTGTGCTCTTCCGGATCGTCGCCGCCGCCGCACCGCGGCGCGCCCCAGGGCTCCGTCATGGCGCCGGCGCTACGCCGGGACACCGGTCCGCCACCGAGGCACCGCCGGGTGGCCGAGCCGGAGCCGGATCCGGCGGCGGCGCGCGGGCGAAGGGGCGTCTCGGGGAGAGCGGAGCGGCTCGTCCCGGGTGCCGGGGCGCCTCCCGTCCGTCCTGGGGTCGCGTCTCAGGCGCGCGCTGCGCGCACCCGCTCCGTGAACGCGGCGTGCAGCGGGTGCTGCGCGTCGAGCCCGGTGATCTCGGTCGCGACGTCCGCGTCCGCGCGGTCGGACCGGAGCAGCTCCTGCAGCTCGACGCTCTGCTCGTCGTCCGCGACGTCGAAGCGCAGGGCCGCACCCATCGCGTCGAGCAGCGCGGTCGGCTCGGTGCCGTCCTCGGCCAGGGCGGCCGCCGGCGAGACGAAGCGCTCGTCGCGGGACAGCTTGCGGAGCGGCTGCCGGCCGACCCGGGTGACCGTGTCCGGCAGGTGCGGGTTCTCGAAGCGGCCGATGATCGCCTCGACGTAGGAGCGGTGCACCTCGGGGTCGAGCTCGTGGCGGCGCACGAGCAGGTCGCTCGTCTCGGCGAGGACCGACTCGAGCTCGGAGCGCACCGCGGGGATCGCGATCGCGTCGGAGATCTTGTCCGCCCCGGCGAGGAAGCCGTGGTACGCGACGGTGGCGTGCCCGGTGTTGACCGTGAAGAGCTTCCGCTCGATCGACGCCGCGAGTCCGTCGACGTAGTGCGCGCCCGGGATCTTGGGCTCGGAGCCGCCGAACGGGGTGCGGTCGATGGCCCACTCGTAGTAGGTCTCCACCGTGACGTCGAGGCCGGCGCCCTCGGGCTGGGCCGGGACGATGCGGTCGACGGCGGTGTTCGCGAAGACGGCCTTGGCGAGGGCGGCGTCGCGCTCGTCGGTCGGCAGTGCCTCGACGATGGAGTCGCGGAGCCGGTCGGTGGCGTTGATCGCGTTCTCGCACGCCATCACGGCCAGCGGCGCCGCGTCGGCGTCGCGCCGCCGGAGCGCCGCGGCGATCACGGGGGCGATGAACTTCAGCACCGTCGGGCCCACGGCGCACGTGACCACGTCGGCCGCGGCGACCTCGGCGATGACGCCGGCCTCGTCCTGGGCGCTGTTGACGGCCCGGAACCCGGTGACCTCGTGGTCCTGGGCGCCCTGGCCGACCTCGTGCACGGTGTAGGAGTCCGCCGCGGCGAGGGCGTCGATCAGCGGGGCGGCGACGTCGGCGAACACGACCTCGTAGCCGGCCTCGTGGAGCAGCAGCCCGACGAAGCCACGACCGATGTTGCCGGCGCCGAAGTGGACCGCGGTGTGCGTGCCGGAGGTCACTCGTTGACCTCGCCGAGGATCGACAGGATCGCCGCGGTGTCCGGGGCGTCGGTGAGCTTCTGGACCTCGTCCTCGTCGGAGAACACGATCGCGATCTTGGACAGGATGTCGAGGTGCTCGTTGTTCACGCCCGCGATGCCGACCACGAAGCGCACGGGGTTGCCGTCCCAGTCGATCGGGGTGGCGTAGCGGATGAACGACAGCGCGGACGACTTGATCGCGTCCTTCGCATCGTTGGTGCCGTGCGGGATCGCGAGGAAGTTGCCCATGTACGTCGAGACGCTCTTCTCACGTTCGAGCATCGCCGGGTAGTAGTCCGCCGTGACCGCGCCTGCAGCCTCGAGGATCTCGGCGGCCTCCTTCATCGCCTCCGACTTGGTCGGAGCGGTGTCCTCCGTGTGGATGCGGATCTGGCTCTCCTGCAGGACGGGCATGGGGTTCTCCTTGCTGTTCGAGGACGTGGTGGAGGGGGCGGGCCTCGGCCCACCCCCTCCGATACTGCACGCTGTTACTGGTTCTTGAGCTGGTCGACGACCTGGTCGTACTGCGGCGCGTTCATGAAGTTGCCGACCGACACGTGCTGCGCGTTCGGGTTCTTCTGCCGGGCGCGGTCCGTCAGCTCCTCCTGCGTGATGATGAGGTCCTCGGTGCCGTCGAGGTTCGCGATCGCCTTGTTGACGACCGTGACGCCCTCGATGCCCGCCTTCTTCACCTTGTTCCGCAGGACGCTGGCACCCATCGCGCTCGAGCCCATGCCGGCGTCGCAGGCGAACACGACGTTCTCGACGCGGGTCGCCGTCGCGGTGCCGGAGCCGACACCACCGAAGGCGGCCTCGGTCTCCTCCTCGGAGCGCGGGGCGTTGTTGCCGAGCAGGCCCGAGGTCGCGGCGTTGACGTCGCGGCCCTTGTTGGCCTGGAGCTTCGCCATCGCGGCGGTCATGTCGCCACCGCCGTTGGCGAGGTCACGCTTCCGGCTCGCGAGCAGGAAGAACGAGGCCACCGCGAACGACACCGCCGCGGAGAGGACGACCGACAGGATGACGCCGACGTAGCTGTCCTTCGCCGTCGCCGTGAGCACCGCGATGATCGAACCGGGCGACGCCGGGGCGACGAGGCCGGACTGGAAGGCCACGTTCGTCGCGACACCGGTGGCGCCGCCGAGGATGACCGCGAGGAACAGGACCGGCTTCTGCAGCACGTACGGGAAGTAGATCTCGTGGATGCCACCGAAGAACTGGATCAGGATGGCGCCGGGAGCGGTCGAGCGGGCGATGCCGACACCGAAGAAGGTGAAGGCGAGCAGGATGCCGAGACCGGGGCCGGGGTTGGCCTCGAGCAGGAACAGGATGCTCTTGCCGGACTGCTGGACCTGCTGCGCGCCGAGCTGGTCGAGCACACCGTGGTTGATGGCGTTGTTCAGGAAGAAGACCTTGGCGGGCTCGATGATGACGCTGGCGAGCGGCAGGAGCGAGCTGTCGACGAGGAACTTCACCGCGGCGCCGAGGCCCTCTGCGATGAGCTTGAACAGCGGCGCGAGCCAGAAGAAGCCGATGAGCGCGAGCGCGAAGCCGAGGATGCCGGCCGCGTAGTTGTTCACGAGCATCTCGAAGCCCGGCTTGATCTTGCCGTCCCAGATCTTGTCGATCTGCTTGATGAGGTACGCGCCGAGCGGCCCGCAGATCATCGCGCCGAGGATCATGATCGTGCCGTTGGCGCCGATGATGACGCCCATCGCCATGATCGAGCCGACGACCGCGCCGCGGGTCTCGTAGATCATCCGGCCGCCCTGGAAGGCGATCGCGAGCGGGATCAGGTAGGTCAGGATCGGGCTGACGAGACCGATGTTCGCCACCCCGTTCGTCTCACCGAAGCCGCCGAGGACGCCGACGGGCGTCCAGCCGGTCTGGATGAAGAACGCGGTGATGAGGCCCCACGCGATGAAGATCGCGATGTTGGGCATGACCATGCCGGAGAGGAAGGTGCCGAACTTCTGCACGGCGACGCGTGCGCCGCCCCGCGACTTCGCGGGAGCGTCGGGCGCTGCAACGGACGACGTTGTCATGTGCCTGGCTTTCTGTGATGGGTGCTGCAGTGGTGGAGGGTGTGGGTGCTGCTGTGCTGCGGTGGTGCTGCGGCTAGGCGGCGTGCGCTGCGGCCGCGGCGGACTTAGCAGCCGCCGCGGTGCTCGCGGCGAGTGCCGCCTTCGCCATCTCGCGGGCCTGGTCGAGCGTGTGCTTGCCGAGTTCGGCGCGCACGTCGGCAAGGGCCGCGGGGGTCATCGAGAGGGTGGTGGCGCCGAGGCCGACGAGCACGACGGCGAGCAGCGGGTCGGCCGCCGCCTCGCCGCAGATGCCGACCGCCTTCCCGGCGGCCTGCCCGGCCTGGCCGAGCTGCGCCACGAGACGCAGGACGGCGGGGTGCCACGGGTCCTGGTAGGACGCGACGGTGCCGAGCATGCGGTCGGCGGCCATCGTGTACTGGGTCAGGTCGTTCGTGCCGATCGACACGAAGTCGGCGTGCGTCAGGACCTGCTCCGCCATCAGGGCGAGCGACGGCACCTCGGCCATCACCCCGGCGGTGCGGATGCCGAGGTCGCGGGCGAGGTCGACGAAGTACTCGGTCTCCTCGGCGTCGGCGACCATCGGGGCCATCACCCAGAGGTCGGCCTCGGTCGCCGCGTCGGCCTGCGCGAGGGCGGTGAGCTGGTCGCGCAGCACCTCCTCGTGGTTCCGGAGGGCGCGGAGGCCGCGACGGCCGAGCGCCGGGTTCTCCTCGTCCTTGTCGGTGAGGAACGGCAGGGGCTTGTCGGCGCCGGCGTCGAGCGCGCGGACGACGACCTTCTTGCCCGGGAACGCCTCGAGCAGCTGGCGGTAGGACGCCGTCTGCTGCTCGACGGTCGGGGCCGTCGGCGCGTCGAGGAAGAGGAACTCGGTGCGGAAGAGCCCCACGCCCTCCGCACCGAGAGCAACGGCACCGGCGGCGTCGGCGGGGCTGCCGAGGTTCGCCAGGAGCGGGACGGTGTGGCCGTCGGCGAGCGCACCGGCAGTGAGCGGCGCAGACGCGGCGGCGGCACGCTCGGCGATGCGGCGCTCGACGTCGGCGACGAGCTCGTCCGACGGGTCGGTGACGACCGTGCCGGCCGCGGCGTCGACGACGACCTCGGTGCCGTCGGCCAGGGCGTCGGCCCCGGTGACGCCGACGATGGCCGTGATGCCCTTGGCGCGGGCGAGGATCGCGGTGTGCGAGGTCGGGCCGCCGTCACGGGTGACGAGCGCCTGCACCTTGTCGAGGTCGAGGAGTGCGGTGTCGGCCGGCGCGAGGTCGCGGGCGACGAGCACGAAGGGGGTGTCCGACTCGGGGACGCCGGGAGCGGGGACGCCGCGGAGCTTCGCGACGATGCGCTGCGCCACGTCGTCGAGGTCGGCGGCACGCTCCCCCATGTAGCCGC
This sequence comes from Curtobacterium sp. Csp1, assembly GCF_013347185.1. Classification (NCBI taxonomy): domain Bacteria; kingdom Bacillati; phylum Actinomycetota; class Actinomycetes; order Micrococcales; family Microbacteriaceae; genus Curtobacterium; species Curtobacterium sp. Csp1. Next base: position 2,901,114 of record NZ_CP054594.1, on the reverse strand, counting down.
CCATGCCGACGAGCAGGTCGCGGAACTGGCCGAACGCCTCGAACACCGCACGCTCGGCGTTCGTGCCGCCGTCGATGCGGGCGTGCACGTCGTCGAGGAGCGTGGGGTCCTGCGCCATGAGCGCCTGCGCCTCGAGTACGGCCTGGGCGTCGCCGCCGGCGAGCTGCCCGCGCGTGTTGAGGTCCTCCGCGACCACGGCGAGCGCGTCGTGCACGGCCTGCTTCGCGTCGTCCGCGGAACCCTCGAGCGGGGCGGTCGACGGTTCGCCGAGCGGGTCCGCCATGCGGAGCACGGGGCCGTGGGCGACGCCACTGCCGACGCCGGTGCCGAGCAGTTCGGTCATTCGAGACTCCTTCATCTCACGCGGAGGTGCTTGGGGCTGCCGCGCGACGAACGAGGGCTCGACCGCGGCGGCGTGACGTCACACTACCCCGATCCACGTTGACAAACAAACACATCCGGGGATAAAAATGCAGAAACAGATGCCCGTTTGCGTCTGACGGACGAACCGATCCGCGCTGATCCGTCGAGATCGTGCCCGGTCGTGTCCGTTCTGTTCCGAGCACGCCGATCGACCGAGACGACGAGGTCCATGTACGCACCAGAGCGCCACCAGCGCATCGTCGAGCAGGCGCGGGCGCACGGCCGGGTCGACGTGAAGGACCTCGCCGAGCTCCTCGCGGTCACGCCGGAGACCATCCGGCGCGACCTCACGAGCCTCGAGCGGCGTGGCCTCGTCCGCCGCGCGCACGGTGGCGCCATCCCCGTCGAGCGGATCACCCTGCACCCGGGGGTCGGCGACCGCGGCGGCATCAACCAGGCCGAGAAGATGGTCATCGCCGAGGCGGCCCTCGGCGAGCTGCCCGAGAACGGCTCGGTGATGATCGACGCCGGGACCTCGACGATCTGCCTCGCCGAGATGCTCCCGACCGACCGGGGGCTGACCGTCGTCACGCACTCGCTCCCCGTCGCGATGGCCGTCGCGAACCGCCCCGGCATCGACCTGCACCTGCTGGGCGGCAACATCCGCAGCGACTCGCTCGCCGGCGTCGGGACGTGGACGCACCAGCTCATCGGCATGGTGAGCGTCGACGTCGCCTTCATCAGCATCAACGGCATCACGCCCGAGCGCGGCCTCACCACGCACAACATGGCCGAGGCCGCCGTGAAGAGCGCGATGATCAAGTCCGCGCGCCGGAGCATCCTGCTCGCCGACCACACGAAGTTCGGACGCGAGGAGTTCGGCCGCGTCGCCCCGCTCGCCGCGATCGACACGATCATCACCGATCCCGCCGTCAACGCCGACCTCGTCCGCGAGGTCGAGGCGGCCGGCACCGAGGTCTTCTGGCCCGGCCGCGACTGACGTCCGGCCGCCAGGACCGTCCCACCCGGCGCTCGCTACCATGAGCGCCACCACCCCGTCGACAGGAGTTCATCGATGTCCGAAGCCACCCGCACCGTCACCGTCGCCAGCGCGTCCGGGCTGCACGCCCGCCCCGCCTCGCTGTTCGTCCAGACCGTCACCGCGTCCGGCCACCAGGTGACGATCGCCAAGGGCGACAAGTCCGGCAATGCCGGCAGCATCCTGGCCCTCCTCGGCCTGGGCATCGAGAACGGCGACGAGGTCACCCTGACGGTGTCCGGCGACGACGCCGAGGCGACCGCCGACAGCCTGGTCGAGTTCCTGCAGACGGACCACGACGCGGCCTGAGCGCGCAGGTCGCGGTCGCGACCAGACGACGGACGGGAGGCACGGTGCCAGCTGGCACCGTGCCTCCCGTCCGTCCGTGCGCGCTTGTACGGCCGTCATGGAGCAGACGACGTCGCGTCGCCCGTCCGCACCCGACAGTTGCTGCTTCACCGATGCAGGAACGGCGGCGGGACCGGCCGCGTCCGCGCCCGCCGATAAGGTGGTCGGCATGACACGCCTGCGCCTCGCATCCGTCAACGTGAACGGCGTCCGCGCCGCGTTCCGGAAGGGCATGGGCGACTGGCTCGCCACCCGCGACGTCGACGTGCTCGCCCTCCAAGAGGTCCGTGCGTCCACCGACGACCTGACCGGGCTGCTCGGCGACGAGTGGGACGTCGTGCACGACCCGGCGACGGCGAAGGGCCGCGCGGGCGTCGCCATCGCGTCACGGAAGCGCGCGCACCTGCACCGCGTCGAGCTCGGCCCCGCCGACTTCGACTCGGCCGGCCGCTGGATCGAGGCCGACTACGAGGTCGGCGACGCCACGGTCACGGTCGTGTCGGCGTACGTGCACTCGGGCGAGGTCGACACCCCCAAGCAGGACGAGAAGTGGAAGTTCCTCGACGCGATGACCGAGCGGCTCCCGGCGCTCCGCGCGCACAACCCGCTCGCGGTCGTCGTCGGTGACCTCAACGTCGGCCACGACCAGCGCGACATCAAGAACTGGAAGGGCAACGTCAAGCGTGCCGGGTTCCTCCCGCGCGAGCGTGCCTACTTCTCGCGGTTCTTCGGCGCCGACGGCGAGCAGGTCGAGGGCGCGGACGGCTCGACCGGACCGGGGCTCGGCTGGGTCGACGTCGGTCGCGAGCAGGCCGGCGACGTCGACGGCCCGTACACGTGGTGGTCCTGGCGCGGCCAGGCGTTCGACAACGACAGCGGCTGGCGCATCGACTACCAGGTGGCGACCCCCGAACTCGCGGCGAAGGTCGCGCAGTACACGGTGGACCGCGCCGCGGCGTACGACCAGCGATGGTCCGACCACGCCCCCGTGGTCGTCGACTACGAGCTCTGACCCTCCTCTCACCCCCGCACCACCAGGACACCCCCATGACCACGACGCGCATCTTCTCCGGGATCCAGCCCTCCGCCGGGTCCCTCCACCTCGGCAACTACGTCGGGGCGCTCATGCAGTGGCGCGACCTGCAGGACGACCACGACGCGATCTACTGCGTGGTCGACATGCACGCGATCACCTCGCCGCAGGACCCGTCCGAGCTCCGCGCGAGCACCCGAGCGACCGCGGCGCAGTACATCGCCTCGGGCATCGACCCGACGAAGTCGACGCTGTTCGTGCAGTCGCACGTCCCCGCGCACGCCGAGCTGGCCTGGGTCCTCAACACCCTCACCGGCTTCGGCGAGGCCAGCCGGATGACCCAGTTCAAGGACAAGTCGGCACGTCAGGGCGCCGAGGCGGCGTCCGTCGGGCTCTTCACGTACCCGATCCTGATGGCCGCGGACATCCTGCTCTACGACACCGCCGTCGTCCCGGTCGGCGACGACCAGCGCCAGCACGTCGAACTGACCCGGGACCTGGCGAACCGCTTCAACTCCCGGTTCGGGGACACGTTCGTCGTGCCGGAGGCCAAGATCGGCACCGAGACCGCGCGGATCTACGACCTGCAGGACCCGACGAGCAAGATGAGCAAGTCGGCCGCGTCCGACAACGGCCTCATCCGCCTGCTCGACGACCCGAAGCGGACCGCGAAGAAGATCCGGTCGGCGGTCACCGACACCGAGCGCGAGATCCGGGCGGACCGGCAGGCGAAGCCCGGCGTCACGAACCTCCTCGCGATCCTGTCCGCGTTCACGCGCACGCCCGTCGCGACGCTCGAGGAGCAGTTCGTCGGCAAGGGCTACGGCGACCTCAAGGGCGCGGTGGCCGACGCCGTCGTCGCCGAGCTCGAGCCGGTGCGGGCGCGCACGCTCGAGCTGCTCGACGACCCCGCCGAGCTCGACCGCCTGCTCGCGGTCGGCGCCGACCGCGCCGAGTCCATCGCGCAGGCGACGCTCGCCCGGGTGTACGACCGCATCGGCTTCGTGCCCCGCACCCGCGGCTGACGATGCTGCCCGTCACGCTGTCGTCGGACCGGGTCCGGCTCGACCTGCCGATCCGGTCCGACACGGCGGCGATCACCGCGGCGTGCCAGGACCCCGACGTCGTGCGGTGGACGACCGTGCCGACGCCGTACACCGAGCAGCACGCACGGACCTTCCTGGACGCCCTCGTCGGCCCCGGGTGGGCGTCCGACCGCGAGTACACCTGGGCGATCCGCCGTACCGGGTCGACCTGGCTCGAGGGCGTCGTGTCCTTCCGCACCGAGCACCGCGACCTCGGCTTCTGGCTGGCGCCGTCCGCCCGGGGCGCCGGGCTCATGCACGAGGCCGTCGACCTGGTCGTCCGGTGGGCGTTCTCCCAGGGCGCGGCGGACGTGTACTGGGAGTGCTACGAGGGCAACACCGCGTCGGCGTCCGTCGCCCGCTCGGCCGGGTTCTCGTTCACCGGCACCGGTCCGGCCCGCATCCCCGCACGGGACGGTGCGCCGACGACGGCCTGGACCGGGCTCCGTCGCGCGGACGGCGTCCCGGCGTCGGCGCTCCCCTGGCCGGACGCGTCCTTCCGTGACGGCGGCGTCGTTCGCTGACAGGGGACAAGTCGGTGACGCGTCACCACGCTCCCGTCGGTAGTGTCGGAGCGTGACCACGTCCCCCCTCCCGCCGGCTCGTCCGGCCGAGGTCCGTGCGATGCAGCGAGCGCTCGACCTCGCGGCCCGCGGACCCGTCGTCGGCGACCACGCCCGCGTCGGCGCCGTGGTGCTCTCCCCCGCCGGTGACGTCCTCGCCGAGGGCTGGCACAAGGGCGCGGGGACCCCGCACGCCGAGGTCGACGCGATGGCCAAGCTGTCGCCGGAGCAGCTCCGCGGCGCCACGGCCGTCGTGACCCTCGAGCCGTGCAACCACACCGGACGCACCGGGCCCTGCGCCGTCGCGCTCATCGAGGCCGGCGTCGCGCGGGTCGTCTACGCCGTCGACGACCCGGGCGTCCAGGCGCGCGGGGGCGCCGACCGCCTGCGCGCCGCCGGGATCGAGGTGGTCTCCGGTGTCCTCGCGGACGAGGCCGAGGCCTTCCTCGAGCGCTGGCTGCTGTCGGTCCGCGCCGGGCGGCCGTGGGTCACCGTGAAGTGGGCGTCGAGCCTGGACGGTCGTGCCGCGGCCGCCGACGGCACGAGCAAGTGGATCACCGGCGCGGCCGCCCGCCAGCACGTGCACGAGCAGCGTGCCGCGCACGACGCCATCCTCGTCGGCACGGGCACCGTGCTCACCGACGACCCGAGCCTGACCGCCCGCGGCGACGGCGGCGAGCTCCTCGCCGACCAGCCGCTCCCGGTCGTCCTGGGCGACCGCCCCGTGCCCGAGGACGCCGCCGTCCGTCGGCACCCCCGCGGCCTCGTGACCCTCCCCGGGCACGAACTCGACACCGCCCTGCGCAGCCTGCGCGACCACGGTGTCCACTCCGTCTTCGTCGAGGGGGGTCCGACGATCGCGTCCGCGCTGATCGCCGCGGGTCTCGTCGACGAGGTGCTCGTCTACCTCGCCCCGGTGCTGCTCGGAGGTCCCCGGACCGCCCTCGGCGACGTCGGGGTGGGAAGCATCGGCGAGCGTCACCAGTTGGACGTAACATCGACCACCAGCCTCGGCCCCGACCTGCTGGTCCGCGCACGACCCCACCGTTCCCGGCCCGGTACCGGACCGACGACGACGGCCGACGAGCGCGGAGACGACGGGGCTCACGACGACCGGAGCACCCCATGACCGACGCACTCACCTCCCCCACCCCGGGCAGCCCGGTCCAGTTCGAGGTCGCGACGAACGTCCCGACCACCCACGGCACCTTCCAGATGCGCGCCTACCGCGACCTCGTCACGGGCGCGGAGCACGTCGCGATCATCGCGACGGACGACGACGGTTCACTGCCCGGGCCCGGTGCGCTCGTGCGCGTGCACTCCGAGTGCCTGACCGGCGAGGCGTTCGGCTCGCTGAAGTGCGAGTGCGGACCGCAGCTCGACGCTGCGCTGGACACGATCGCCGCCGAGGGCGGTGTGGTCGTCTACCTGCGCGGGCAGGAGGGCCGGGGCATCGGCCTCATCAACAAGCTCAAGGCCTACCGCCTGCAGGAGGACGGTCTCGACACGCTCGACGCGAACCTGGCGCTCGGGCTCCCCGCCGACTCGCGTGAGTACGGCGGCGCGGCCGGCATCCTCGCCGACCTCGGGATCACGAGCGTCCGCCTGCTCTCGAACAACCCGGAGAAGCGGCGACAGCTCGAGGAGCACGGCATCACCGTCGAGTCCCTCGTGCCGCTCGTGGTCGGGGTCTCCGCGCAGAACGCCGGGTACCTCGACACGAAGCGCGACCGGATGGGGCACCAGCTCCCCGCGCACCTGCAGGCCGGCGCCGCGAGCTGACCACGAGCAGGGCTGCGCGGGCGACCGCGAAGCCCTGCTCGGAGCGGGCGACCGCCCAGCGCCGCGCCAGCCGATCCTCGGTGGATTCGCAGCTGGGCGACCTCTGTCGTACGCTGGGTGCTCCGTCACGAGCGGTCCCACCCACCGAACGCACCCGGCAACGCCCCGCGCCACCCCGCGCGGACCAGCCGGTGTCCGCAGCTTCGGCACACCGCCGCGCTCGTCCGAGCGCTCCCCTCGGAGTCCCCCGCACCATGTCCGCCGCACCGGCACCCACGTCCACGACCACACCGGCCCCGGCCGCCGAGAACCCGCGCTCCCGCGTCGTCATCGCGAGCCTCGTCGGCACGTCGATCGAGTTCTACGACTTCTACGTCTACGCGACCGCCGCCGTCCTGGTCTTCCCGACGCTCTTCTTCCCGAACGAGGACCCGACGGCATCGCAGCTGTCGTCGTTCGTCACGTTCGCCCTCGCCTTCTTCGCCCGGCCCGTCGGGTCGATCCTGTTCGGGCACTTCGGTGACCGCATCGGCCGCAAGGCGACGCTCGTCGCGTCCCTGCTCGTGATGGGCGCCGCGACGTTCCTCATCGGCTGCCTGCCGACCTTCGCGAGCGTCGGCATCTGGGCGCCGGTGCTCCTCGCCGTACTGCGCTTCGCCCAGGGCGTCGGCCTCGGCGGCGAGTGGTCCGGCGCGGCCCTGCTCGCGACCGAGAACGCCCCGAAGGGCAAGCGCGGGGTCTTCGGCTCGATGCCGCAGCTCGGCGCCCCGATCGGCTTCCTGCTCGCGAACGGTCTGTTCATCGCGATCAACGCCGCCATGCCCGCCGCCGCCGACGGCACCCCGAACGCCGACTTCCAGGCGTGGGGCTGGCGCATCCCGTTCCTGCTGTCCGCGGTGCTCGTCATGGTGGGCCTCTACGTCCGCTTCAAGCTGGTCGAGTCGACCGTGTTCCGCGGCGTCCAGGAGAGCGGCACGGTCGCGAAGCTCCCGCTCGGCCGGGTGTTCCGCACGTCGTGGAAGGCCGTCGTCGTCGGCACGTTCGGCATGGTCGCCACGTACGTCCTCTTCTACTTCATGACGACGTTCACGCTGAACTACGGCACGAACCCGTCCGAGCCGGCACCGCTGCAGAAGCTCGGGCTCGGCTACAGCCGCGGTGAGTTCCTCACGCTGCTCATGATCGGCGTGGTGTTCTTCGGCATCTTCACCCCGATCGCCGGCTGGCTCGCGGACAAGTACGGTCGCCGCCGCACCCTGATCCCGACCACGGTCGGCATCGCCCTGTTCGGCCTCACGTTCCAGCTCTGGTTCGCCGCCGCCACCGGGCCGATCACCGTCGTGACGTTCCTGATCGTCGGGCTGTCGCTCATGGGCCTGACGTTCGGGCCGATGGGGGCGCTCCTGCCGGAGCTCTTCCCGACGAACGTCCGCTACACGGGCTCCGCGCTGGCGTACAACATCGCGTCGATCATCGGGGCCTCGCTCGCGCCGACGATCGCGCTGCAGCTCTGGCAGCCGGACGGGAACATCTTCTTCGTCGGGCTGTACCTGACCGGGGCAGCCGTCGTGACGCTCGTCGCCCTCCTGCTCGTCCGCGAGACCAAGCAGGCCGGCCTCGCGGACGGGGACGCGACCGCCTCGCGTCGCTGACGCGACCCCGATCGGACTGGAGCGCGCCCCGCTCAGCGGTGACGCGCCAGCGTCACGCGGGGCGCGCCGACCGAGCCTCCGAGGGAGGTGTGCCAGCTGGCACCGTGCCTCCAGTCCGTCCGTCCGTGCGTGCGCAGCGCGCACCCACCGGTCGGTGCGAGACTGGACGACGGCCGCCAGCACCTCCCGCACGGGCGGCAGGAACCAGGAACGATGAGTCTCTTCGCACGTGCCAAGAAGTCCGACGGGCCCCGCGCCAGCTTCGGACGGCTGCTGACCTACCTGTTCGAGAACAAGCCCGCGATGGCCGTGATCATCGTGCTGAGCGTCCTCGGAGCTGCCGCATCGCTCGCGCAGCCGCTCCTGGTGAACCAGGTCGTGACGGCCGTGCAGCAGGGCGACACCCTGTCGGTCCTCGTCTGGGTGCTCGTGGCGCTCGTGCTCGTGTCCGGACTCCTGAACGGCGTCCAGCACTTCCTGCTCCAACGCGCGGGCGAGGGCGTGGTGCTCTCGACGCGCCGCAAGCTCATCGCGCGGATCCTCAACCTGCCGATCTCGGAGTTCGACACGCGGCGCACGGGTGACCTCGTCTCCCGCGTGGGGAGCGACACGACGCTGCTGCGCGCGGTGCTCACGCAGGGGCTCATCGAGTCGATCGGCGGCGCGCTCACGTTCATCGGCGCGATCATCGCGATGGCCGTGATCGACCCGCTCCTCCTCGGCATCACGGTCGTCATCGTCCTCGTCGCGATCGTCGTCGTCGGCGGGCTCAGCCGGCGCATCCGCATCGCGTCGAAGCGGGCGCAGGAGAAGGTCGGCGACCTCACGGCCGCGATCGAGCGCGGCATCGGGGCCGTGCGGACCATCCGCGCCGCCGGTGCCACCGACCGCGAGGTCCGCGAGGTCGACGACCACGCGACCGAGGCCTACCGCCGCGGTCTCGACATCGCGAAGATGTCGGCGTTCGTCGTGCCGGTCGCGAGCATCGTCATGCAGGTCGCGTTCATCGCCGTGCTCGGCGTCGGCGGGGCACAGGTCGCCGCGGGGCAGATCACCATCGCGACGCTCATCACGTTCATCCTGCTGCTCTTCATGATGGTGATGCCGCTCGGGCAGGCCCTGGGCGCGGCGGTGGCCGTCGCGCAGGCGCTCGGCGCGCTCGGCCGCATCGAGGAGATCCTGCACCTGCCGACCGAGGACCAGGACGACGGCGCCGTGCGGGTGGCCGCCGCGACGGAGACGGACGACGCGATCGCGTTCGAACACGTCACGTTCCGGTACGCGCGGGGCGCCGATGCGTCCGGCGCGGACGGGGCTGCGGGTGCGGGTGCCGTTGGTGACGGTGCTCCTGGTTCGGACGACGTCGTGCTGGACGACGTGTCCTTCCGGGTGCCGCGCGGTGCCCGGATCGCGCTCGTCGGGCCCTCGGGCGCGGGCAAGTCGACGACGCTCGCGCTCATCGAGCGGTTCTACGACCCGACCGCCGGCGTCATCCGGCTCGGCGGGGTCGACGTGCGCGGGCTCGACCGCGCGGAGCTCCGCGCCCAGATCGGCTACGTCGAGCAGGACGCCCCCGTGCTCGCGGGAACGATCCGGGCGAACCTGCTGCTCGGCTCGCCCGACGCGTCCGAGGCCGAGTGCGTCCGCGTGCTCGAGGCCGTGAACCTCGGCGACGTGCTGCACCGCGACCCTCGGGGCCTCGACGCGCAGGTCGGTGAGGACGGCGTGATGCTCTCCGGCGGTGAGCGGCAGCGGCTCGCCATCGCCCGGGCGCTCCTGGCGGCGCCGCCGATCCTGCTGCTCGACGAGTCGACCTCGTCGCTCGACGGGGTGAACGAGCAGAAGATGCGGCTCGCGATCGACGCCGTGGCCGAGGACCGCACCCTGCTCGTCATCGCACACCGGCTGTCGACCGTCGTGGACTCCGACGTCATCGTGGTGCTCGAGCACGGCCGCGTGGTGGGCACGGGCACGCACTCCGAGCTCGTGCAGTCCACCCCGCTGTACCGGGACCTGGCGAAGCACCAGCTCCTGGTCTGAGCCGTCAGGCGGCGAAGGGGTCCGGCGTCAGGACGTACACCGACTCCAGGTACTCCTCGATGCCCTCGTGCGACCCCTCGCGCCCGAGTCCGGAGGACTTCACCCCGCCGAACGGGAACGCGGCGTTCGACACGACGCCCGTGTTCAACCCGAGCATCCCCGTCTCCAGGCGCTCCGCCAGCCGCTGCCCGCGACGGAAGTCACCGGTGAACGCGTAGGCGACCAGGCCGTACTCGGTGTCGTTCGCGAGCCGGATGCCCTCGTCCTCGGTGGCGAACCGGGTGATCGAGACGACCGGGCCGAAGATCTCGGTCGTCAGGATGTCGGACCCCGGCTGCACGTCGTCCAGGACGGTGGGCGCGTAGAACGTCCCCGGCCGGTCGACCCGCTCCCCGCCGGTGATCAGCCGCGCCCCGCGCTGCACGGCGTCGTCGACCAGGGCCGCGGCCTTGTCCACCGCCCGGTCGTCGATGAGCGGCCCCATCGTCGTGCCGTCCTCGGTCCCGCGACCGATGCGGAACGCGTCCACCTTCGCGGTGAGCGCCGCGGTGAAGGCGTCCGCGATGCCCTCCTGCACGAAGAAGCGGTTCGCGGCGGTGCAGGCCTCGCCGACGTTCCGGAACTTCGCCTGCATCGCGGCCTCGACGGCCTGGTCCAGGTCGGCGTCGTCGAAGACCAGGAGCGGAGCGTTGCCGCCGAGCTCCATGCTCGTCTTGAGGACGGTGTCCGCGGCCTGCTTGAGGAGCGCCGAGCCGACCGGGGTCGACCCCGTGAAGGTGAGCTTCCGGAGGCGTCGGTCGGCGAGGATCGGCGCGGACAGGCCCTTCGCGTCGAGGGACGACACGACGTTGAGCACGCCGTCCGGCAGCCCCGCACGGCGGAACAGCTCGACCAGGAACAGCGTCGTGAGCGGGGTGAGCTCGGCGGGCTTGAGCACCACGGTGCAGCCGGCGGCCAGGGCGGGCCCGATCTTCCGGGTCGCCATCGCGAGCGGGAAGTTCCACGGGGTGATCGCGTACACCGGGCCGACCGGCCGGCGCAGGACGATCCCGCGGCCGGTGCCCTCCGGGTTCGTGCGGTAGTCGCCGTGGATCCGGACGGCCTCCTCCGAGAACCAGCGGAGGAACTCGGCACCGTAGGTCACCTCGCCCCGCGACTCGGCGAGGGGCTTGCCCATCTCGAGGGTCATGAGCGCGGCGAGGTCGTCCTCGTGCTCGAGCGCCAGGTCGAAGGCCCGGCGTAGGATGTCCGACCGCGTGCGGGGCGGTGTCGCCGCCCACGACTCTTGCGCGGCGGCAGCGGCGTCGAGGGCGGCCATGCCGTCCTCCGGTGTGGCGTCGGCGACCTCGGCGAGGACCTCCCCCGTCGAGGGGTCCCGGACGGCGAACGTCGCGCCACCGCTCGCGGCCCGCCACTGCCCGCCGATGAACAGGCCCGTCGGCACACCCGTCACGCGGACGTGCTCGTCCGCCACGGTCGTGGTCGGGCCGCCGTAGTGCTCGGTGCCGGTGGTGTCGGTGGTGCTGGTGGTGTCGGTCACAGTACTGCTCCTCCGGGGTTCGCGAGCCCCTCGTCCATGTCGCTGCGGTCGACGTGTCCGCCGACCGCTCGGATGTCGTCGAGCGCCGCAGCGCTCCGGTCCGGGTCGACGCCCGCCACCAGGTCCTCGTACACGGCGACGTCGAGGCCGGCTTCGCGGGCGTCGAGCGCCGAGGCACGGACGCAGTGGTCCGTCGCGATGCCGACGAGGTCGACCGTGGTCACGCGGCGCTCCGCCAGCAGGTCCGGCAGGGCGGTGCCGTCCTCGGTCACGGCCTGGAACGCCGAGTAGTCGGGACGACCCTGCCCCTTGAACACGTGGACGTCCAGGACCGAGGTGTCGAGGGCCGGGTGGTACTCGGCGCCCGCGGTGCCGCCGACGCAGTGCACGGGCCAGGTGTCGACGAAGTCCGGGCCCGCCGCGCCGGCGAAGTGGCCGCCGTTGTCGTCGTCGCCGTGGTGCCAGTCGCGGGACCCGACGATCAGGTCGTACTCGTCGGCGTGCCGACCGAGGAACGCGGTGATGCGCTCCGCGAGGGCGGCCCCGCCGGCGACGCCGAGCGCGCCGCCCTCCGTGAAGTCGTTCTGGACGTCGACGACGAGCAGTGCCCTGGCCATGCCGTCCATCCTGCACCCGGCGGCTCCGAGCTCGGTCGGCCGCAAGGGCGACGCGCGCAGGACTCAGCGGAGCGCGAACAGGGCGGCGTCCGTCGCGGGGTCAGGACCCGGTGAGCTGCCCGCCGCACGAGTAGGTGGCCGCGGTCACGGCGTCGAGCGCGGGGAGCGCCGCCGCCCGCGACGAGCCGATCGCGTAGAAGGCGAACGTCAGCCGGGTGCCGTCCGCCGCGTCGATGTAGCCGCCGAGGGTGTTCGCGCTGTCGATCCACCCGGTCTTGGCGTGCACCTTGCCGCGCGCCACGGCGTTCGCCCCGGTGAAGCGGCTCGCGAGCGTCCCCGACTGCCCGGCCACCGGCAGCGACTCCGCGAGGGTCCCGAGGCCCTTCGCGCCGGCCGCGACCTGGACCATGAGGTGGGCGACGAAGTCGGGCGACACCGCGTTCGACGCGCTCTCCCCCGAGCCGTCCTTGATCACGATGCCCGCCGGGTCGACCCCGTACGACGAGAGTGCCGTCTGGTAGACCGCGGTGAGCGAAGCTGCGGAGCCGTCGGCGCCGGACTCCTTCGAGGAGATCCGCGCGAGCATCTCGGCCAGGGTGTTGTCCGAGTTCGGGATCATCTGCCCGATCAGCGTCGAGACGGGCTGCGAGGAGACCGTCGCGATCGTGTCCGTGCTCGTCGTGGCCCGCTTGACGATCTGGGCGTTCCCCGCCCCGACCACGCCCGCGTTCGCCAGTGCCGTCCGGAACGCCGCACCCGCGCGACCGACCGGATCGGTGGAGCGCGGCGAGGTCGCGGCCGCGGGGTTCGCCCGGTCGCCGTCCACCATGAGCGCCGTGACCTCGGGCTGGTACCCGATCGTCCGCTCGCTCACGGGCCACGTGGGATCCCACGCGTCGGCGTCGTTCCAGTAGGTGTCGTCGGTGACGATCGTCGTGACGGGGGCGTCACCGAGGGACGCCTTCACCTGCTGGGCGAGCTGCGCCAGGGTGGGCGCCCCGGGGTAGACCGTGCCGCCGCCGACCGAGAGCGTCGGGTCGCCGTGACCGACGATCGCGATCGTGCCGTCCGACTCCTTCGTCACCGTCGTCGGGATCCGGTGGTCGCCGCCGAGGACCGCGAGGGCCGTCGCCGTCGTGAGGGTCTTCATCACGCTGCCGGTCTGCGCGGGCTGGTCGCCCTTGCGGGAGAACAGGACCTCGCCGGTCGCCGCGTTCATCACGTACCCCTCGAAGTCGCCGAGGCCGGGCGCCGAGGCCGCGGCGTCGATCGTGCACGTCCGCAGGGCGGACGGGCCGGCGACGTCCTGCGGCACCGACCGGCCGGCCGGCGTGGGCGTCGGGGTGGAGGTCGGGCTCGGGGTCCGGGACGTCGTCGCGGACGGCGCCGCGGCGGCGCTCGTCGACCGCGTGGTCGGAGCGGTCGCAGCGGCGATCGCGACGGCTCCCCCGGACCCGAGCACGAGGACGCCGGCCAGGGCACCCGCGATCCACGGCACCGGGCGGCGGGTGACGGACCCGCGGACGGCGGCGACCGCGTGACGGAGGCGGTCGGCGACGGACTGCGACGAGGGCTGCTGGTCGGACATCCCGACCGATCCTACGGAACTGCGGGAGGAGCCTCCAGGCCGGATCCCGGAACCGACCGTCCACCGTCGGCCGGTGCACTCGAGGGAGCAGCGGTGTCGCCGTCGCCGTCGGCCACGTAGCGGACGCCGACCTGGCGACGGGCCTCGTCCATCACGGCCATGATCGCGACGCTCTCCTCGGGGTCCATCGGACCGCCCTCGTGCATGCCGGAGGTGACCATCGCCTCGAAGGCGCGGGCCTCGTGCCCGTAGCCGGCGAGTTCCTCGCGGCCGTCGAACTCCTCGACCACGACGCCGTCCCGGTCCCGGATCCGCCACGTCGTCGGGGTGTACCAGGTCGCGTCGAGGTCGATGCGGCCGTCCTCACCGATGATCGACGCGGTGTTCGGGCTCCGCAGGTCTAGGCCGAAGTGGAGCATCGACTGCGCGCCGCCCTCGTGCGTGAGCACGACGCCCATCTGCGTGTCGACGCCCTGGTCGCTCAGCGTGCCCGCCGCGGTGACCGCCGTCGGGACCCCGAGCACGTCGACCGCGAACGAGATCGGGTAGACGCCGAGGTCCAGGATCGCGCCCCCGCCGAGCGCGGGGTCGTTGAGGCGGTGCGTCGGGTCGGACGGCAGCGCCTGGTGGTGCGTGGCCTCGACCACCCGGGGGCGACCGATGCGCCCTTCGGCGATGACCTGGCGGATCATCGCGGACTGCGGCAGGAAGCGGGTCCACATCGCCTCCATCACGGCGACGTCGGCGCGGCGGGCAGCGTCGACGACACGGCGGGCCTCGTCGGCGGTGATCGTGAAGGCCTTCTCGACGAGGACGTGCTTGCCGGCGGCGACGGCGAGGAGGGCGTCCTCGGCGTGCCGGGAGTGCGGGGTCGCGACGTACACCGCGTCGACGTCGTCCGCGGCGACGAGGTCCTCGTACGAGCCGTACGCCCGCGAGATGCCGTGCTCGGCGGCGAACGCCTCGGCGCGCTCCGGCGTGCGGCTGCCGACCGCGACGAACGCGATCCCGGCGGCGGTGCAGTCCCGCACGAACGAGTGGGCGATGCCGCCCGTGCCGATGACTCCCCAGCGAACCGTCATGCGTCCTGTCTACCAGTCGGCTCCGGGACGGCCGGTCGTGTGACGGGGTGGGTGCGCCCGGCGGACGCGTCGTGTCGCGCACGGGCTCGGCGCGTCCGGCGGACGGGTCGTGTCGCGCACGGGCTCGGCGCGTCCGGCGGGCGGGTCCCGGGCGTGCCCGGCGCGTCCGGCGGACGCGCCGGCGCGTGCCCGGCGCGTCCGGCGGGCGGGTCCCGGGCGTACCCGGCGTTGCGGCCCGGAACGGCGAGAACCCCCGCCTCCTGCTGGAGGACGGGGGTTCTCGGTGGAGCCGCCTGTCGGAATCGAACCGACGACCTATTCATTACGAGTGAATCGCTCTGCCGACTGAGCTAAGGCGGCGGGCACTCCGTTGCCGGAGTGGCACGGGTAAGGACTATACAGGTTCAGACGAGCGAACGCGAAACGAGCGCCCCGAGCTCGGCGAAGGACCGCTCCAGCTCGTCCACCAGGTGCGTCTCGGTCGTGCTGTCCGACCACTCCCACCAGGCGTGCCGCAGGGCCGCGAGCGCCACGATCGAGGCCAGTCTCGCCCGGCGCCGCAGCGCATCCGGGTCCGCGGCGTCCGCCAACGCGGGGTCCGTCGTCCGGAGTCGGGCGGCGACGGCGTCCTCGATCTGCGCCTGGAACTCCTTCATCGACGCCATCCGCCGACTGAACAGCTCGGGCGCGGCGCGCAGCACCTGCTGCCGCTCCTCGAGCAGGCCGCGCTCCTCGATGAGCTCCTCGGTCGCGTGCACCAGCAGGGTCCCCAGGTCGCCGAGCAGGTCCCCGCTCGGCCCGCCGGCGCGGAACGTCGCCAGGGCGTCGTCGTCCGGCAGCGTCGGGTCGTCGCCGAGGAGCGCCTGCTCCTTGCTCGGGAAGTAGTTGAAGAACGTGCGCGGCGACACGTCGGCGCGTCGCGAGACCTCGTCGACCGTCACGGCGGCGAGGCCGGACTCGATCGCGATCCGGAGGGCGGCCTGCTGGATCGCGAAGCGGGTGGCGCGGCGCTTGCGCTCGCGCAGGCCGGGAGCGGCGTCGGGCATGCGGTGATCTTCTCACGGGCGCCGGGCCCGCAGGTGGGGGCGGGGACGGACGGGAGGATCGTGGCGCGGCCCGCCGAGCGGGGGGCGGTGGTCAGCGGGTCGCGCGGGCGATCGTTGCGGGGCCCGCCGTGCGGGCGACGCTGGTCAGCGGGTCGCGCGGGCGATCGTGACCAGGAGGGCCTCGAGTGCCAGGAGCGCGGCGACGTTGGCGGCGATCCGCTGCCGTGCGAGGGCGATCGCGTCGAGGACCTCGAGCGCGGCCGCCGGGGGTACCGCTCCGAGGGCCCGGTCGAGTTCGTCCCGCATGGCCTCGTTCACCGGTTCCGCCGGAGCACCGAGCCCGAGCAGGAGCAGGTCGCGGTACAGCGAGGAGACGTCGACCAGGATGCGGTCGAGACCGTCCCGCAGGCTCCGCGTCGCCCGGCGCTTCTGGTCTTCCTCGAGAGCACGGAGCTGCGAGCGGAGCGCGGGCGGGACCGTCCCGCCGGGCTCGATGCCGAGGGACCGCAGGGCGGCGTCTCGTTCCTCGGCGTCGCGCTGCTGGGTGATCGCCTTCGCGTCCTCGTCCGCGACCGCGAGCAGGTCCGCCGCAGCCATCACGGCGTCACCCACGGAGCGCACGCCGAGCACGGTGGTCAGGGTGCGCCGTCGGCGACCGCGGGCCTCCTCGCTCGTGGCGAGCCGCTGGGCCATCCCGATGTGGCTCTGCGCCTGGCGCGCGGCATCCGTCGCGAGGGCGCGGTCGACACCGGTGCGCGCGACGATGAGCTCGGCGACCGAGGCGACGTCGGGCACCCGGAGACGCACGGACCGGACGCGGGACCGGATGGTCGGCAGCAGGTCGGCCTCGCTCGGGGCGCACAGGATCCACACCGTCCGCTCCGGGGGCTCCTCGAGCGCCTTGAGCAGCAGGTTCGAGGTCCGCTCGGTCATGCGGTCGGCGTCCTCGATGATGACGACGCGGTACCGGCCCACCGACGGCGAGTAGTACGACGACGTCACGAGCTGCCGGATCTCGTCGATCGTGATGATCACCCGCTGGGTGGTCAGGACGGACACGTCCGGGTGGGTGCGCGCTGCGATCTGCCGGAGCGCGTGGTCGTCGTCGGAGCCTGCACCGACCAGCGCGGCGGCGAAGGCCGCGGCGACGTTCGACCGACCGGACCCGGGCGGGCCGGTGATGAGCCACGAGTGCGTCATGCCACCGGTGTCCTCCGGCCCCTCGGCAGCGGACCGCAGCGCAGCCACCGCCTCGTCCTGACCGGTCAGGCCGTCCCACACGCTCACGTGGTCATCCTGTCAGCAGCCACCGTCACGCCGCGGGCACCAGGGCAGCGACGGCCGCACGGATGCGCTGCTGCACCGCAACGGGGTCCTCGGCGGCGTCGACGACCAGGAACCGGTCCGGCTCGGCCGTCGCCATGGCGAGGAACGCCTGCCGGACCGACTCGTGGAACGCCTCGGCCTCAGACTCGAGCCGGTCGAACGTGTCGCCCCGGGCCGCTGCCACCCGCGAACGGCCGACCGTGACGTCGAGGTCGAGCAGGACGGTCAGGTCCGGGACGAGCCCGTCGGCGGCCCAGTCCGACACCGACCGGATGTGGTCGGCGCCGAGGCCGCGCGCGACGCCCTGGTACGCCACCGACGAGTCGATGTAGCGGTCCTGCAGCACGACGTCGCCGCGCGCGACGGCGGGGCGCACCACGGTCTCGACGTGGTGCGCCCGGTCGGCCGCGTAGAGCAGGGCCTCGGCGCGCGGGGCGACGTGGCCGCGTTCGTGCAGGACGATCTCGCGGATCCGCTGCCCGAGGTCGGTGCCCCCGGGCTCACGGGTCCGGACGACCGTGCGGCCGCGCGCCTCGAGCCACGCCGTCAGCAGGGCGGCCTGTGTCGTCTTGCCGACACCGTCCCCTCCTTCGAGCGTGATGAACCACCCGCGCGCCGGCGATCCGTCCGCTGCTGCGAGCGGCGCTGTTCCGTCGGTCACTGCTTCTTCGGGGCGGCCTTCTTCGGAGCGGCCTTCCGCGCCGGGGCCTTCTTCTTGACCGGACCCTTGGCACGCTTGTCGGCCAGGAGCTGGACGGCGCGGGCGTGGTCGACGGACTCGACGTCCTCGCCGCGCGGGATCGTGGCGTTCGTCTCACCGTCGGTGACGTACGGACCGAAGCGACCGTCCTTCACCTTGATCGGCTTGCCGGACACCGGGTCCGCCTCGAACTCCTTGAGCGCGGCGCTCGCGGTCCGACGGCCGCCGTACTTCGGCTGGGCGAACAGCTCGAGCGCGCCGGGCAGGTCGACCTCGAAGATCGCGTCCTCGCTCGGCAGGGTCCGGGTGTCCGTGCCCTTCTTGATGTACGGACCGTAGCGGCCGTTCTGCGCCGTGATGTCCTCGCCGGACTCCGGGTCCTTCCCGACGACGCGGGGCAGGTCGAGGAGCTTCAGCGCGGTCTCCAGGTCGACGGTCTGCGGGTCCATCGACTTGAAGAGCGACGCGGTGCGCTCCTTCGGCGCGGCGGCCTTCTTCGTGGTCTTCTTCGCCGGCGCCTTCGTCGCGGTCGTCGCCGCTGCGGTCGTCGTCGCTGCTGCGGCCTCGGCCGGGGCAGGCTCCGTCACCTCGCCGGTCGCGGGGTCCACGGTGGGCTCGGGCTCGGGGGTCCGCTCGGTGACGTAGGGGCCGAACCGACCGTCCTTCGCCAGGACCTCCTTCCCGGACTCCGGGTTGATGCCCACGACGCGGTCGCCGACGACCGGGGCGTCGACGAGCTCCTGTGCCTTCTCGGCGGTGAGCTCGTCCGGCGCCAGGTCCTCGGGGACGTTCACGCGTCGAGGCTTCTCGGGGTCCTCGCCCGGCACCTCGATGTAGGGGCCGTACCGACCGATGCGGAGCGTGAGCCCCGGCGCGAGCTCGACCGAGTTGATGTCCCGCGCGTCGATCTCGCCGAGGTTGTCGATGACCGTGCGCAGACCACGCTGGTCGCCGCCGCCGAAGTAGAACTCCTTGAGCCAGTCGACCCGGTCCTCGTCGCCGCTGGCGATGCGGTCGAGGTCCTCTTCCATCCCGGCGGTGAAGTCGTACTGCACCAGGTCGGCGAAGTGGTCCTCGAGCAGCCGGACCACGCTGAACGCGATCCAGTTCGGCACGAGTGCGCTGCCGCGCTGGGTCACGTAGCCGCGGTCCATGATCGTCGAGATGATCGCGGCGTACGTCGAGGGTCGACCGATGCCGAGCTCCTCGAGCGTCTTCACCAGGCTCGCCTCGGTGTACCGCGGCGGGGCCGAGGTGTCGTGGCCCTTGGCGTCGACCTCGCTGACGCCGAGGTGGTCCCCCTCGGCCATCTGCGGGAGCTTCGCGTCCGCGCCGTCGGCACCGCCGTGGCGCTCCTCGTCGCGACCTTCCTCGTACGCGTTGAGGAAGCCGCGGAAGGTGATCACGGTGCCGGACGCGGTGAACTCCGCGTCCGTGCCGTTCGCCGTCGACGCCAGGCCCGTGACGGGCTCGGTCGACGTGATCCCGAGGACGACCGACGCGGTCGAGCCCTTGGCGTCCGCCATCTGCGACGCGACCGTGCGCTTCCAGATGAGGTCGTAGAGCTTCCAGTCGTTGCCGCGCAGCACCCCCTCCATCTCGGACGGGGTCTTGAAGGTGTCGCCCGCAGGCCGGATGGCCTCGTGCGCCTCTTGCGCGTTCTTGCTCTTGCCGGCGTAGCTGCGCGGCTTGTCCGGGACGGTCTCCGGACCGTACAGTGACGACGCCTGCTTGCGGGCGGCCGTGATCGCCTGCTGCGACAGGGACGACGAGTCCGTTCGCATGTAGGTGATGTGGCCGTTCTCGTACAGACCCTGCGCGACGCTCATCGTCTGCCGGGCCGAGAAGCGGAGCTTCCGCGCGGCCTCCTGCTGGAGCGTCGAGGTGGTGAACGGCGCAGCCGGACGGCGCGTGTACGGCTTCGAGTCGACGCTGCGGACGACGGCGTCGCCGGCCTGCTCGAGCACACGGGTCAGGGCAGCGGCGGACGCCTCGTCCAGCCGGACGGCCTCGCCCTTGAGCGCACCGCGGTCGTCGAAGTCGCGACCGGAGGCCACGCGGGCGCCCTGGAGACGAGCGAGCCGGGCGGTGAAGGCGGTGTCGCCGACCTTCTCGAAGCGCGCCGTCAGGTCCCAGTAGTTCGCCGAGACGAACGCCAGGCGCTCGCGCTCCCGGTCCACGACGAGACGGGTCGCGGCGGACTGCACGCGCCCGGCGGACAGCCCGGGTCCGACCTTGCGCCAGAGCACCGGCGAGACCTCGTACCCGTAGAGCCGGTCGAGGATGCGACGGGTCTCCTGGGCGTCGACGAGCGCGGTGTCGAGTTCGCGGGTGGCCTCCTGCGCGCGCTGGATGGCCTCCTTCGTGATCTCGTGGAACACCATGCGCTTCACGGGCACCTTGGGCTTGAGCACCTGCAGGAGGTGCCACGCGATGGCCTCGCCCTCGCGGTCCTCATCAGTTGCGAGGTAGAGCTCGTCGGCGTCCTTGAGCGCCCGCTTGAGCTCGGTCACCGTCTTCTTCTTCGCGTCGGAGACCACGTAGTAGGGCTCGAAGCCGTTGTCGACGTCGACGGAGAACTTGCCGAGCGACCCCTTCTTCAGCTCGGCCGGCAGGTTCTTGGGCTCGACGAGGTCGCGGATGTGTCCGACTGACGCCTGGACTTCGTATCCGTCACCGAGGTATTGCGCGATCGTCTTCGCCTTCGCGGGGCTCTCGACGATCACGAGCTTCTTCGTGCCTGGCACGTGACTCCTTGATCGATGGTGCACGCCGGCTCCGTCCCGCACGGGGACCATGGACGACCGGGACGACGGTGACCGGGGGCCGACGTGCACACCATACACACACTGTCGGCACGTCCCGGTGGGCGGACCGGCCACCGCGAGCGCGCCCACGGCGAACGCTCCGGAACCGACCGTGACGCCGACCCGGGCGACGGAGCCCGCCGTCCGACAGTCGGTGAGCCGCGCGTCGTTCGCGCTGGCGACCCGACCGGCAGCGGCGCACGGCGCACCGGCCACGAGCCCGACGGCGGCCGCGGCAGCGGCGATCGCCGCCGAGTCCGCCGTGGCCGCCGCACGAGTCGACAGGACCCGGTCGCGCGCGGCGCCGAGCGCCACCGAGCCGACGAGCAGGACGAGGGCGACGACCCCGACCAGCAGGATCGTCGCCGAACCGCGGTCCGACCGGAGCACCGGACCTCCCCGGTGCCCGCTCACCGACCCGCCTCCGCCGCGCACCCCGTCGCGGTCAGCGGGACGGCGGACAGCGGGCCGCCCGTCCGCCCCACCAGGTCGACGCACACCGTGCCGTCGGCGTGCCGGACGGTCGCGACCGTGCCCGGCGCCCCCTCGCGCACCAGCCGGTCGGCCGCGGCCTGGTCGCCCCGCCCGAGCGCCCGTGCGGCGGCGCCCGCCGCGGCCTGCATGCTCCCGACGCGGTCGACCAGGACGACCCCGGCCGCCAGCGTCACGAGCACGAGGACCACGGCGGGCAGTGCCACGGCGAACTCCACGGTCACGCTCCCGCCGTCACGAGGTGAGCGCACCGCGGACGAGGTCGGTCAGGATCTGCTGGACCTCGCCCGACCGCATCACGGCCACGAGCACGCCGGCGAAGGCCACCGCGGCCAGGATGACGACCGCGTACTCGGCCGTGGCGGACCCGTCGTCGGCGCGGAGCCGCAGCCGGCGCCTCGTGCGGCGGTGGCCGCGGTGGCCCCTCGTGGTGTCGGTCATGTCGTTCCCCTTTCTCTGTGAGGCATCTCGCTCGTCGTGGGACCAGCCTCGCGACCGCGGCGGCCGCGGGACGGGCGGACCATGCGGTCTGTGGATGCGTCAGCCCGGACCCCCGACGGTGGAGGAGAGGACACCGACGACGACCGGCACGACGGCGACCAGCACGAACGCCGGGAGCACGCACACCCCCAGGGGCAGGACGAGTCGCACGCCGAGCCGTTCGGCCTCGGCGAGCGCGGCGGCAGCCGCGTCGTCGCGCACGTCCTCGGCCGCGGCACGGAGGAGCCCCGCCGCGGGCACACCGGCACGACGGCTGAGGGACAGGACCTCCCGGAGCCGGCGCTCGGTCGCCGCCTCCGCCGGAGACGGAGCCGGAGCCGGAGCCGAAGCCGGAGCCAGGGCACCACCGCCCTGCTCGGCGAGGACCTCCCGCACCGTCGTGGCGGCCGCCGCCCACGACCCTCCGCCGGACACCGCGACCGCCCAGGCGTCGAGCAGGACCCCCGCGACCCGGCCGTCCGGCGTCGCTCGGCGGACGAGGCCGGCACTCCACCGTCGACCGACCAGGACGAGGAGCCCGGCCGACACCGTGCAGCACCAGCCGACCGGACCGGTGACGAGCACCTCGACCGCTCCGGCTCCCCACGCCGACGCGAGCGCGAGGCCGAACACCGGCAGCGTCAGCACCACCCGGGCACTCGTCCGCGGCCCCGCGAGCGCCACCCGGACCGCCCGGTCCGAGGCTGCCGTCCGACGCATCGCCGCGGCGAGCGCCCGGAGCGCGTCGGCCACGGGCGCCCCGGTGCGCTCGGCGACCGCGAGGACGGTGCGCACGTCCTGCCAGGCCGGGTCGTCCCCGTCGGGGAGTCCGCCGACCAGCGTCCATGCGCGCGGCGGTGGGACGCCGGCAGCCACCAGGACCGCGACCTGGTCGATCCGACGCGCGATCGCAGCGCCGTCGACCCTGTGCCCGGGCGCGCCGCCTCCGACCCGACGCGCAGCCGCACCGCCGCCGGCCTGCCACCCGTCCGAGCCGTCACCGGTCATCGTCGCCGGCGTGCGGTGCCCTGGAGCGGTCGCGTCGCGAGCCGACCGCCCTCGTCCACGACGAGCGTGCCGACCGCTGCGACGATGCGTTTCCCGGCCCGCCGCTCGAGGTGCACGACGAGGTCCAGCGCGCTGATGACCTGCCGGGCGACGGCGGTGACCCCGAGCCCGGCGAGCGCTCCGAGGGCCTCGAGCCGGGCTGCGACGTCCGCCAGACCGTTCGCGTGCAGGGTCCCGGCGCCACCGTCGTGCCCCGTGTTCAGCGCGGCGAGGAGCTCGCACACCTCGGCGCCCCGGCACTCCCCCACCACGAGGCGGTCCGGACGCATCCGCAGGGCCTCGCGGACGAGCCGTTCGAGGCCGAGCGCTCCGGCCCCCTCGGCGTTCGCCTGACGTGCCTCGAGCGCGACGACGTGGGGATGGTCCACGCGGAGTTCGGCGACGTCCTCGACGGTCACGATCCGCTCGGTGTGCGGGACGGCGGCGAGCATCGCGGAGAGCATCGTCGTCTTGCCGCTGCCGGTCGCGCCGGTCACCAGGACGTTCCGCCGCGCGGCGACGGCGTCCTCGATCACCGACCGTGGCACCGTCCGGAACGCGCCGAGGCCCTCGAGGTCGGCGAGGGTCGGACGACCGGGCCGCGGCAGGCGGACGGACAGCGCGGTCCCGTCGACCGCGACCGGCGCGAGCACGACGTGCACCCGGATGCCGTCCCCGATCCGGACGTCCGCACACGGTGTGCTCTCGTCGAAACCGTAAAATTGACACTATGGAGAAGCCGCAGCCGGTCGGGAGCGCAGACGAAGCGCTCCCGGCCGCAATTTACGCCCGGATCAGCCGAGACAAGGCCGGAGCAGGCCTCGGAGTGGACCGCCAGGAGGCGGACTGCCGGGCTCTCGCGGAACGCCTTGGGTGGGACGTGGTGGCAGTCTTCGTGGACAACGACATCAGCGCCTACGACCGTCGCAAGGTGCGTCCGGAGTACCGCGCGATGCTGGAAGCAGTGAGGACTGGGAAGGTCCGGGGCATCGTCGCCTGGCACCCCGACCGGCTCCACCGCCGGGCTGCAGAACTCGAGGAGTTCATCACCGTGGCCGAAGCGCACAGCCTCGAGATCCAAACCGTTCAGGCGGGCTCGTACGACCTCGCTACCCCTGCGGGACGCATGGTGGCGCGCATGCTCGGGGCCGCGGCTCAGCACGAGGTCGACCACAGTCGCGAGCGAGTTCAGCGCGCCAAGGAGCAGGCAGCCGCGAGCGGCAAGTACCGCGGTGGCATCCGACCGTTCGGGTTCGAGAAGGACGGGGTGACCGTTCGGGAGTCCGAGGCCCAGATCATCCGGGACGCCACGAAGGGCGTGCTCGCAGGACGAACCCTTGCCGCGCTGACGCGTGAACTCAATGAGCGCGGTGTCCAGACTTCTGGACGGTCTGCAACGTGGAAGTACGGCGCACTGCGGGACATGCTGATCCGTCCTCGAAACGCCGGCCTGCTGGCACGAGGTCTCCCCGGCAAGACCGGGCAGTCGTACGAGTTCCAGGTGCTGGGACCCGCCTCTTGGCCCGCAATCGTCTCCGAAGACGAGTGGCGCGCGCTTGTGGCACTCGTGACAGACCCTTCGCGCCGCACGACGCCCTCTAACGAGACGAAGTGGCTCGGGTCAGGCATCTACCGGTGCGGGGTGCCGATCGTCGACGAGAGCGGGCAGGAGCGCCCCTGTGGTGCCACGCTGCGTGCTACGCCGCACGGCGGCACCTACGCACGGCAGTACCAACGCCGCTACTTGTACCGGTGCAGCGAGTCAGCACACCTCACGATCGGCCAGAAGCAGACGGACGAGTACGTGCGCGGCATGATCGCCGAACTCGTGCGTGACCCTCGGATCGTCGCCGCGATGAGTCCGGGAACGCCCGACCTTGCCGCTGACCGCGAGCAGCGCTCGGCACTGGCCGCGAGGCTCGAAGCGTTCGAGTCGGACTACGCGCTCGGGAACATCACGGGGCCGCAACTCGCGAAGGCGACGGCAACGGTCGAGGCGGAGCTCGCCAAGGTGGACGCGAGGCTCGCGAAGGGCCTCAGCCGGTCCGCGTCGTCCTCCGTGCTACGAGCCCCCGACCCCGGTCAGGCGTTCCTCGACGCACCGATCGACGTTCAGCGGGCTGTTCTCGCTTCGACGCTTCGGGTTGCGGTGCTCCCTGCTCTTTCGCGCGGCTCGAAGTGGAGCGCGGAGCGGCTTCAGATCGCCCGTGCAAGCTAGTCAGCAGGGCGCCGTCGAGACTCGCGACGCCCTGCTGACTGACTCTGACTAGAACTTGCCGTCGACGAACGCGGTGAACGCGTCCACGAGGTCCTGCTGAGACTTCAGGGCACGGTTCGTGACACGGATGTTGGTGTCGCGACCCGGCTCGAGGCCCTTCTGCTTCTTCAGAACCTTCTTCGGCGTCTTGACCGGCTTCCCGTTGGCGTACACCATCGTCTCGAACTGTGCGTAGGACAGGACGATGGTGCTCCAGAACCGACGCGCGCGCATCAGGATGCGCTCACGTGCCCATCCCCTCGGGACGAGCAGGAGGGGTTCGCCGTTGACGACGGGCAGCTCCACGTTGGCGGTGTCCCACTTCGACGTAGCCGGGTCCCAGACCTGCCGGGTGAACGTCTGAACGCCCTCCCCGACCGAACGGAACTGCGGGTACTTCGCGATCATGTCGGCCGTGAAGTCAGCCAGCGGGCCGTAGATGATCCGCGTCGTGAGGTCCGACGTGATGTCGTTGTCGACACCTTCGACGAAGAGGGGGATGTGTTCGATCTGCTTGAAGACACCCACCGTGATGAGCACCCGGACGTCTCCGAGGAGAGCGTTCCAGATGTCCGTGCCGACCTTGTCGGCACCGCCGTGCCCGTGGAACCCCACCTTGGCCATCCCGAGGCGCGTCTCCCGCGGCTCGGAGAACTTCTGCAGGAGTTCCTCACCTTCCGCGAGCGCCATCCGCGTCCCGAGGATGATCCGGTTTGTGACGGCGTCGAAGAAGGTGTCCAGGCAGTTCACCGCGTTCGTCGCGAACGGCAGCGGCGAACCCATGAGCCGGATGACGTGCGGGTCCACGTAGAGCCGGTTGTCGTCGTCGAGGTCGACGTCGACGAAGGGCAGCGGCCCCTTGATTCCGTAGTAGTGACTGATGAGATTCATGATCTCGCTTCCTGTTCGGTGGCCCGAGGGGAAGCGTGAGACGCTGGTTGCGCCGCAATTCAGATTCGCTACACTGCTGGGGACTGCTCAGTCACCAACCGCGCCCTCGTGCCGGTTCCTGGTCCCCCGTCGTTCCAGCGGCGGCGGACCAGAAGTCTTTGGCCTACCGCATCGAGTCACTCTCGGTGCGCTTCGGCTTGTAGTTCGTGACGCGGTCAACCAGATCCATCACGAAGTCGCGATCCTCCTTCGACAGACTGAAGAGGTCAACGTCGAGACCGATGTCGACACTGCCGCCCGACGCCAGCTTCAGGCGATGCCGGGAAGGACTACCCGAAGGCGGTGCCGCGACGAAGGAACCGAAGGTCTGGCGAGGACGGCGTCGGGCAGACTCAGAGTCTCCTGCCTGCCGCACTTCGGCTGGGCTGATCAGGGCCTGCGACTCCGATGCCGCATCTAGCTGAACGACAGCTTCGGCGGTGAGGGCCCGCGGCTCGGACGAGGGTGTCATCCGCGCTTCCCGGAGCAGGTTCATGAACAGTGTCACCATCCGAGGCCGCTGACTCGGCGGTCCGAACTGCTGGAACGCGTCCGCCACTTCTTCGTGGGTAGTTCGATCCGATCCGATGAACTCGAAAATCGGCGCGTAGACGTGACGGAGCAGCGATCCCAACCTCGAAGAGAAGTCGGCCCGCGAGGGCGTCGCAAGGCCTTCGAACACCTCAGTCGTCTCCCCCTCCTCGTTGAGCAGTTCGAGGAGCTTCAGCGCCTGGAGGGTGCGCGGCGCGAGACTCTCTCGGATCCCGAGTGCGAGGAGGTCGTCAGGACCGAAGTGGGAGAGCGATCGGTCTCGCCGCTTGGCGGTGATGACCCGCATCACCGCAGACGAGGGCGCGTAGGGCGCGATTCCACCTGGTTCGATCACGGTTGCCTCCTTCCGAGGTTGATCGATAGCGTACAGCATGAAACGGGCTCTGTACAGCCAACTACATTTTAGGCATGCCGTTCGAAACTTTGTTCGGTACTCACCCTCGAAGGGTTGTACATGATTTTCCTTCGTCGACGCGGCACAGCTGCGGGCAAGCGGAAGATCGGCGTTTCACGGGCTGAACAGCGCCGGTCCGAACTTCGGTGCGCGCGCCTCCGGAAACTCGGCCAGATCGGCGCTGAGCGGGCCGGGAAACGACGAACTTCCGCTTGGCGGCACGCGGTGAACGTGGGAAAATAGAACCAGGACGCGGGGAGACTCGCTCCGTCCCCTCGGGAGATGCTGCTGGTAGCCGAGGACGAGGACACGCCGCGCGAACCGACGAGCAACATCCACCACGGACGAGCGCGAGAGAGCAGTGGGAGACGGGCCACCGAGTACCCGGTTCCGAGAGGCACGACCCTCTCAGAAGGTGATCGCAGAGCGCGCCGAAGGCGCGCCGCTCCCTTTGGAGAACACCCGTGGCTCACCACGTCAAAGAGGTCCCTGCGGCCCGTCACTTCAACGTTCACCCTCGAACCATCGCGAACTGGATCGGCAAAGGCTTCATCCACGGCTACGACGACGGCCAAGGCAGCATCTACGTCGACATCGATGAGATCGAGCACGTCCTGCCGGACAACCCGCACATGCGCGACGGACGCCGCTCACGCTACGGGGCGGACGCGAAGATCGTCCCTCTGCCTATCGTCCGAGACACCACCTCCGAGGACGAGAAGTGACCGGCCTCGCCGCGGAGCTCGACGCTCGGAACCGGAGAGAGGCTGCCCGCGCTCGTGCGCGCTCTCTCCCGCCTCTCACCGACGCCCAGGTCGCGCGCATCGCCACGCTGCTCACGCTCGGTGCCCCCTCGGGAGGTACCCGATGAGCAACAGCCAGCCGCCGATCAAGAGCCCGAACAGCCCATCCCGCAAGGGCTCCCCGAAGGACTGCGACGAGTGCGGACGCCGGTTCCGTCCCTGGGTCAAGGGCGGCAAGTTCTGCTCCGTGCAATGCCGCTCTATGTCCTGGTCACGACGCTTACGAACCGTTCGAGAGCCGAAGCCAGCGCCGATCACCAGCCCTGAGCGATTGAAGGCCATCCAGGACGAGGCGCGGGCCGCGCTCGACAACCTCAGGAAGCGACTGGACGGATGAACCGCGAAACGTACGACCAGTACGCGACCTTCGAGTACCGAGGCAAGACTGCGACGCGGTCGCACTATCTCCTGATCGAGCATGAGGGGATCGTGTACGACCCAGACGGAAGACCAGACCGCACCGGCTGGACTCACGACTGGGGAGGGCTCGTGCCCGAGGCCGCAGACGAGCGGCGAACGGTCCTCGCTCAGGGCACGTTCTGGCGCGATGCGGAGCGGCTGAGCCCTGCGCAGACGAACTACGAGCGCGCCAGGATCCTCCGAACGTACGACGGGCTACCCAGCGCCTTCGCGAGCCGCCCCAGCGGCGCCGTGCAGCCGTACATCCCCGGCCTCTGGCACCACCATTCCGTGCCGATGCTCGGCGGGCCCCCGAAGGTCGGGAAGTCGCTACTCGTCAGCGACCTCGTCGCATCTCTCGTGATCGCCGGCCGAAGGTTCCTCGACCACTTCGACCCGGTGAACGTGACGCCAGAAGAACGAGCGCGCCCGATCGTGCTCGTGAACGCCGAGAACCCTGAGGCGGCCATGCACGAGGCACTGCTCGCGACCGGTCTCGAGTACGACGCCGAGGGCCACCCCTACCCGTTCTACTGCGACCCGAACGACGACGGCGAGGGGTCGATGCTCTTCGTCGTGCACCTCGAAGCCGCGGGCGGTGCAGACACGTTCGACCTCACAAAGCAGGACGTCTACGACCGCTGGGAGTTCGAGCTGCTGGGGCTTGCTCGATTGGTAGGGCCTCCCCTCACGCTGATCGTCGACGGTGTGACGGCCATCCTCAACAGCGACACGACGCGCTACGGGCGGTGGTACTCGGAGTTCCGCAGGCTGTTGAAGTCCGTGGACGTGCCGAACGGGCTCCCGACCGGTCACACGGGGATGAAGAACGGCTACCTGATGAACGGCGTCGAGTCCATGGCCGGGCAGGACGGGCTGTGGACGTACGACGCGCACGAGCCCTACGTGAACCCACGAGCGCCGCGCAGGTTCCGCACGGTGCCGCGGCTCCACGCGCCCGCAATCGACCCCACGCCGGTCGTGATCGGTCAGGACGGGCGGCTTCGGCTCGATCCCTCGGGAGCCGTCCGAGTCGGAGGCCGGGAGGCGCAGCCAACTCCCGGCGACAAGCGTCAGTACCTCCGCGACCAGATCGCCTCGCTCAGCGCGGCACGGCAGGACACCTACACGAAGGCGGTGTGCGGCACGGGAGAGGCCTACACCGAGCACGCGGCGGTTCTGCGGCAGATGGAACAGAACGGGGAGGTCCGAAAGGATCGCAAGGGGCAGGGTTTCGTCTGGTCCCTAGTCACCCCAGGATCCGTCTGAGCTCCGAACAGCCGAGTTGCGGGTATTCGGTTCCTAGGGAGTGGAGTTCGAAGAACTCCCCTAGGAAACCGAAACCCGAAACTCGCTACGGCTCAGCGTCCGGAGCGGCCGAATGCGGGTCCGAAGCGATCGAAGTGCCGGTTGACCGCATCACGATGCGCCGACGGGTCGGTGATGCGCTGGACGGCGGTCCACGACCTCGTTGCGAGGGCGGTTCGAGACGGCTGGTACGAGAACGTCTGGGTGCGTGCCGTCATCGTCTGGGTGGTCTTCTGCTGCTCGCTCATGGCTGCTCCTTCGTCGGAAAGTCGACGCTCGGTCAGGGAGCCCGACCCGAGCACCGTGGTCGTTCCCACTTGCACGGTGCGTGCGGCCGCGTTCCGCATGAAGTCGGGCACCCAGAGCGAACGTCACCAATCACTGACTACTATAGGTCGAAACCGTGCCTGCAACAGTAGTACGGTGTGGACAGAGCGCCGGGACCTCTCCGACGCCAAAGGACGCCGCTGGCAGTAGGGCCGGGCCTGAGATCGAAGGCCGATCCATGCCCCCTACCAAGACCGAGTCCGCTCGCGATGCGCTCGCCCATCAGGATGCGCTGAGGACGCAAGGCAGCCTCGCCCGCGGTCGACAGCGGATCGAGAAGGCGCTGTCGCTTCCGTGCCCGCAGTGCGCTGCCGCACCGAGCGTGTACTGCCTGCCCAGCGTCAACGGCTTCTGCCGGTACCGCTACGAGAAGGGCCTGGCTCTGTCGGTCCCGCCCCAGGTGCCGCGCGGGGTTCCGAGCCCGCCTCTCGCGCTGCCCGAGACGAGGACCGAGCCGGACCGCCGCCACCCCAACCGCCACCCCGTTCGGAGCGCCCGATGATCCCCCAGCAGCCTCGGTTCGTTCAGATCACCCACGCAGACGTGATGGCCGCACAGCGAGCCGAGAAGGACACCGAGCAGGGCCTCGAGGTCGACGTGGAGCGGGAGCACAACCGGCGAGCGCGGGAGCGAACCTTTGCCGTCGTCGATGCGATCGCCCCCGCTCCGAAGCGGTACCGCTACGGGATCCGTGTGGAGGAGCGTGGCAACGTGTCGCAGACCTTCGCGTGCAACTGCGGGAAGCATTCGCACGGCCACGGAAAGCCCGAGCACCCCGACGCTTTCGCGTCGATCATCGAGCCCACCCGGTTTGAAGTGGCACCGACGCAGCGGGTCAAGAAGCCGGACGCCGCCGCTGACTTGGCAATCCAGCGCCGCGCCGACGCTCTCGCTCAGCGCGTACGAGACAGCCGGGTGCAGCGCCCGACGATCGATCGGAAGCGCCGATGAGCCCGAGCCTCACGCCGGACGAGTGGAAGCGATTCCTGACCACCGGGAGCACGACCAGCCCTGACACCGAGCCGGGACTGCCATGCCGGGACTGCGGCGTGCTCGTCGCCGCCGGAGAGGGACCCATCGAGACCGTGACGGCGACGGAGCGGGAGCGAGTGCTTCCTGTCCGCTCATCCGAACCCGTGATCCGTACTGAGGAGATCCTGCCGTTCGAGATCCAGCTGTCGCAGTGCTCGCGATGCCGAGCACGTAACAGGGCGGCGGCCAACCTGGTGGACGAGTACCCGTCGCTCTCGCGCTCGCTCGGTGACCGCTGGTACGCGACGCTCGCCTTCGAGGCCATGCTGCTCGTGCCCGACGTAATCGGCATGAACTGGCGATCGATCGTGAAGGGAGGGCAGAAGAGCGTCAGAGTCGCGATGGCACACTTCCGCCCCCTCGGAGGCGCGGCTCGGTGGTCGTCGCTGTTGACGCCGGTCATCCGGCACGACGCGACACAGCCCACTCGGACCCGCTGGCGCCATCTCTCCGAAGAACTCGTCGACCGGTTCCGAGACGCCTACGGCGAGATGTTGGCTGACCTCACGGACGGCCCGCGGATGGTTCCGCCACCCGAGGGGAACGAGTTCCGCACCGCGCTTCGCGGCTGCCTGCTCTGTGGAGTCGGGACGGCCACTGCGATGCGAAACCAGGCGTCGTTCGTCTGGGGGCCGCTTCGTGGGGCTGACCCTGGGCTACTGGGCGGCCAGCGTCTCCCCCACGACATCTACGGCTACCTCTGCCCGACGTGCGCCCGTGCTGTCGCGTCCGTAGGCCCGGGGATCGGACCGACCGGGATGGAGAAGGCGCTCTTCGCGTTCCTCGAGATCGCTCCCCCGGAGCTTGCCGAGGACAAAGTCGCAGAGTTCGGCCGAACGACGGTGCAGGTGAGCCACCTCCGCGCCTGGTGCGCCCTGCCTGCCGGCACTCCTCCGAACGTGACACCCTGGGCGCACGTATCCGGTCTGGGGGAGCTTGCCGAAGGGCTGCGGAGCGCGATCGGAGCTCGCTAGGCAGGAGCACCTCTCCGCCAGGCGAAAAAGTGAAACTCCCAGGTCAGAAATCTGTCAAAAAGTTGGTTTTGACTCGTCGACGTGCCGGTCGCCGAGTGCGACGAGCTCGGTCGCCAGCGCCCGCACGCGCCGCTCGGGCAGGGCCGGCGGGACCCGTTCGAGTCCGCGCCCCCGGTCGACCCACGTGTCACGTCCGCCGACGACCAGGACGTCGGTCGTGTCCGCGTCGACCACGAGGGCGGCGAGCTCCTCGAAGACACCGGCGTCCACCCGACGCCGGTGCGCCGGCCGGTCGACGTGCGGCAGGAAGGGATCGGTCGCGGCTCGGTGTCGGTGCATGACGGGGACGGTAGGGCGACCATCCGTGGTTCGCCGCGCGGACGAACGGCTCTGTGGACAACAGAGCCGATCCCGGCCAGCGGACTCTTTTGTACCCCGAACTACAAAGCCGTACCCCGTTCAGTGCCGCGAGTCCAGGGGTGGCGCAACACCGCACCGAGCCGCCCTGACCCGTCTCACGAGAGGTCCCGGGGCCTCGACACCGATTGAACGCGCGTCGCGCCGCTATGGACAGGTCTGTCCACGGTTCGGCACCAGATCGGGGATCACCCGACGGGCCGCCGGACGGATGCGCGACACCCGTCGGGGAAAAAGAAGAGGCGGCACCGGTTGGGGGGAACTGGTGCCGCCGGACATCGGTGGATTGGGGGGAATCCGAACCGGTGCCACCGGGAACAAGCCCGGTAGGAACCACTGTACCCCATGAACGAGCCTGCTCGGCAACCCCCGGTCGTGATCCGGCTCGTGTCACGACGACCCTCCGGTCCGCGCCCGGCGGTAGTCTCCGTCTGCACCCACTCGACCGCCGACCGCACAGCAACCGACGACCGCCACCCGGCGCCGACCGCACCCGCGACCGACGACCGCCACCCGGCGCCGACCGCACCAGCAACCGACGACCGAGCACCCCTGCCGCAACGACGCGAAAGGACACCGATGTCCACTCCGACCCAGGCCGACGAACGCCACGAGGACGGCCCGACCTTCGCTCCCCCCGCCGACTTCGTCGCCGACGCCGTCGCGCACGAGGACCTGCACGAGGCCGCCGCCGCCGACCGCGAGGCGTTCTGGGCGGACCAGGCGCGGAACCTGCTCGACTGGCGGACACCGTTCACCCGGACGCTCGACTGGTCGGGCGCGCCGTTCGCCAAGTGGTTCGACGACGGCACGCTCAACGTCGCGGAGAACTGCCTGGACCGCCACGTCCGCGCGGGCAACGGCGACCGCGTGGCGATCCACTTCGAGGGCGCCCCCGGCGACACCCGCCGGATCACCTACGCCGAGCTCACCGCCGAGGTGCAGCGCGCCGCGAACATGCTCACCGACCTGGGCGTCGAGCAGGGCGACCGCGTCGTCGTCTACATGCCCCTCATCCCCGAGGCCGTGGTCACGATGCTCGCCGTCGCGCGCATCGGTGCCGTGCACTCGGTGGTGTTCGGCGGGTTCAGCGCCGAGAGCCTCCGCGCCCGCATCGAGGACGCCGGCGCGAAGCTCGTCGTCACCGCGGACGGCGGCTGGCGGCGCGGAGCGGTCTCGCCGCTCAAGCCCGCGGTCGACGAGGCCCTGGCCGGCGACGGCACGGACACCGTCGAGCACGTGCTGGTCGTGAAGCGCGGGGGCAACGAGGTCGGCTGGACCGACCGCGACCTGTGGTGGCACGACGAGATCGCGAAGGCCGCCGCCGAGCACGAACCGCAGGCCTTCCCCGCCGAGACGCCCCTGTTCATCCTCTACACGTCCGGCACGACGGGGAAGCCGAAGGGCATCGTGCACACGTCAGGTGGCTACCTGACGCAGGCGGCGTACACGCACCGCAACGTGTTCGACATGCACCCGGAGAAGGACGTCTACTGGTGCACGGCCGACATCGGCTGGATCACCGGGCACTCCTACGTCGTCTACGGCCCCCTGGCCAACGGCGTCACCCAGGTCCTGTACGAGGGCACCCCGGACGAGCCGAAGCCCGGCCGCTGGTGGGACATCGTCGACTCGTACGGCGTGACGGTCCTGTACACCGCCCCCACCGCGGTCCGCGCCGCGATGAAGGCCGGACGCCAGATCCCCGAGGCGCGCAGCCTGGCGTCCCTCCGCCTGCTCGGGAGCGTCGGCGAGCCGATCAACCCCGAGGCGTGGCAGTGGTACCGCCAGGTGATCGGCCACGACCGCACACCCATCGTCGACACGTGGTGGCAGACCGAGACCGGCGCGATCATGATCTCCGCGCTCCCGGGGGTCACGAAGCTCAAGCCCGGCGCCGCCCAGACCCCGCTCCCCGGCATCACCGCGGAGATCGTCGACGAGGACGGCCAGCGTGTCGCGCCCGGCGGCAGCGGCTACCTCACGATCACCGACCCGTGGCCGTCGATGGCCCGAGGCATCTGGGGCGACCCGGACCGCTTCGTCGAGACCTACTGGTCACGCTTCCCCGGCCGCTACTTCGCGGGCGACGGGGCGCGGCTCGACGGCCAGGGCGACATCTGGGTGCAGGGCCGCGTCGACGACGTCATGAACGTCTCCGGTCACCGCCTGTCCACCGCGGAGATCGAGTCGGCACTCGTCGGGCACGAGGGCGTCGCCGAGGCCGCAGTCGTCGGCGCCGCCGACGAGACGACCGGTCAGGCCGTGGTCGCGTTCGTGATCCTCACCGCCGAGGCGGCCGAGGGCGTCGACCGCGACGCGGTCGCGAAGGAACTCCGTGACTGGGTCGGCAAGCGCATCGGGGCGATCGCGAAGCCGCGCCAGGTGGTCGTGGTCCCGGAGCTCCCGAAGACCCGCTCCGGCAAGATCATGCGCCGCCTCCTCCGCGACGCGGCCGAGGGCCGCCGCATCGGCGACACGACGACGCTCGCCGACCCGACGATCATGGCGACCATCGCGGCACTGATGTAGCGCACGGAACGTGAGCGGGGCCTCCAGTCCGTCCTGACTGGAGGCCCCGCTCACGTGGGCGCACCGGCTGCGGTGCGCGGGTGGTTCAGTCCGTCAGCTCGACGACCAGCTCGACCTCGACCGGCGCGTCCAGCGGCAGCACCGCGACGCCCACCGCGCTCCGCGCGTGGACGCCGGCGTCCCCGAAGACCTCGCCGACCAGGGTCGACGCGCCGTTGGCGACGGCGGGCTGACCGGTGAAGGACGGGTCCGAGGCGACGAAGACCGTCACCTTGACGACCCGGGCCACCCGCTCGAGGGACCCGGCGACGGACTGGACGGCCGCGAGCGCGTTCAACGCGGCCACGCGCGCCTGCGCGGGGGCGGTCTCGGGGTCGACCGACGTCCCGACCTTGCCCGTGACGGGCAGTGCGCCGTCGACGAAGGGGAGCTGTCCCGCGGTGTACACGTACCGGCCGGTGACGACCGCGGGCACGTAGGCGGCGACCGGCGCCGCGACCGCGGGGATCGTCAGCCCGAGCTCGGCGAGGCGGTCCGCGACGCTCACGCGTCGGCCTTCGGGCGCTTCAGGTAGGCGACCAGTCCGCCCTCGGGTCCGGTGACGACCTGGACCAGCTCCCAGCCCTCGTCGCCGTGGGCGTTGAGGATGGCGGCGGTGTTGTGGATCATCAACGGCGTGGTGAAGTACTCCCAGCGAGTCATGCGGTTCCTTGCCAGCCTTTCAGTCGTGGGCGTCGTTTAGGCTGCATCCTATGTCTGCCCAGAAGTCTGCCTCGCGGACCAAGCCCGTCTCCGCGATCGGCGCCTTCGTCGGTTTCGTCGGCTTCAGCGCGCTCGCCGGCCTGCTGGTCACGATCGGCGTCACCCCGGCGATCGCGGTCGCCGGCGTCACGACGACCTCGACGATCGGCGTCTTCGAGTCGCTGCCGGAGTACATCGAGATCGGTGACCTGCCGCAGCGCAACGAGGTCCTGGCGTACTCGAACGGGCAGCCGGTGCACCTGGCGACGGTCTACGACCAGAACCGCCAGGAGCTGCAGTTCGACCAGATCAGCGACCAGCTGAAGAACGCGGCGATCGACGGCGAGGACAAGCGCTTCTACGACCACGGCGGTGTCGACATGACGTCCCTGGTGCGTGCGGGCGTGGGGTCCCTCGCCGGCGGCCTCGGCGAGTCCGGCGGTGGGTCGACGCTGACCATGCAGCTGGTGCGCAACATCAAGATGCAGCAGGCGCTCGAGCTCCCCACCCCGGAGGAGCGCGAGAAGGCCTACAACGACGCCGTCGAGCAGACCATCCCCCGCAAGCTCGAGGAGATGAAGCTCGCCATCGGCCTGGCGAAGAAGTACTCGCACAAGGAGATCCTGACCGGGTACCTCAACATCGCCTACTTCGGCGACCAGACGTACGGCGTGCAGGCCGCCGCGCAGCACTACTTCAACAAGAACGCCACGGACCTGACCCCGCAGGAGGCCGCCTCGATCCTCGCGATCGTGCAGTCGCCGAACTCGCGCAACCTGTCCGACCCCAAGTACTACGACGCGAACGTCGCCCGTCGCGACGTCATCCTCAAGTCCATGTACGCGCAGAAGCACCTGACC
This sequence comes from Curtobacterium sp. Csp1, assembly GCF_013347185.1. NCBI lineage: Bacteria > Bacillati > Actinomycetota > Actinomycetes > Micrococcales > Microbacteriaceae > Curtobacterium > Curtobacterium sp. Csp1. The sequence continues at coordinate 2,864,958 of NZ_CP054594.1, read as the reverse complement.
AAGGAGCAGTTCGACGCGGCCATCGCCTCGAAGCCCGCGGACTACGTGCACCTGACGGAGCCGAACCAGGGTTGCCAGTCGGCGGCCGGCAACGGCTCGCAGTTCTTCTGCGACTACGCGGTCAAGGTCGTCAAGCAGATGTCCCAGCTCGGCGCGACCGAGAAGGAGCGCGCGACCGCCTGGCGCAACGGCGGCTACACCGTGCAGACCACCCTCGACCTCGACCTGAACGGTCAGCAGAAGGACCTGCTCAACACGTTCGACCCGAACACCGAGAGCCGCTTCAGCCTCGGTGGTGCCCTCAACTCCGTCGAGGCGTCGACCGGGCGCATCCTGACGATGGCGCAGAACAAGGACTACGACCAGTCCCTGCAGACCCCGCCCACGGCGACGTCGATCAACTACTCGGTCGACAAGGAGTACGGCGGGTCGATCGGCTTCCAGGTCGGCTCGACCTACAAGGTGTTCACGCTCCTCGACTGGCTGAAGGCCGGGCACGGGCTGAACGAGAGCGTCAACGGCACGCCGCACAACACGTCGCGGTGGACGCAGTGCGGCTCGACCATCACGTCGAACTGGGCGCCGAAGAACGACTCCGCGGGTGAGAACGGCAACTTCACGGTCGCCCGTGCCACCGCGCTGTCGGTGAACGCGGCGTTCGCGTCCATGGCCGCGAAGCTCGACCTGTGCGACATCCGCCAGACCGCGCAGGACCTCGGCGTGCACTCCGCCGACGAGAAGACCGAGCTGAACGCATACCCGTCGTCGATCCTCGGCACGAACAACATCGCGCCGCTCACCATGGCGTCCGCCTACGCGACCATCGCGAACAACGGCACGTACTGCTCCCCGATCGCGATCGACAACATCACGAACGCCGAGGGCAAGTCGCTCGGCGGCCAGCCGAAGCAGTGCAAGCAGGTGCTCGACCCGAGCGTCGCCGCGACCGCGGCCTTCGCCATGCGCGGGACGATCGCGTCCGGTACGGCCGTGGGCGCGCAGACCCCGGACGGCACGCAGCTGTTCGCGAAGACGGGCACCACGGACGACGCCGACCAGATCTGGCTCGTCGGTGCGAGCTCGAAGGTCGCGACGGCGTACTGGCAGGGCAACACGGACGGTGGCAAGAACAACCTCCGCCACTACCTGCCCGGCGCCGGGTGGGGCTCCTACGCTTCGCAGCGTGCGCACGTGTGGCAGCAGGCGATGATCCCGATCAACGCCAAGCACCCGGCCGACCCGTTCCCGACCCCGTCGCAGACCGCCCTCCGCGGCAACAGCGTCGCCGTCCCGGACGTGTCGGGCAAGACCGCCGACGAGGCCCGTTCGATCCTGTCGTCCGCCGGGTTCACGTACGTCGACGGTGGCGCGCAGCCGGGTGCCGGCACGGCGGGCACGGTCTCCTCGACCTCGCCGGGCGCCGGTTCCCTGCTCTCCACCGGCTCCTCGGTGACCGTGTACACGACGGACGGCTCGCAGTCGACCGTGCCGGAGGTCGCGGGCAAGAGCCTGCAGGACGCCCGGAGCACGCTCGGCGACGCCGGCTTCGGCTCGGTGAACGTCTCCGACCAGTACGCGAAGGGCGGCAAGGAGTGCACCGTGGCCGCGGTCGACCCGGGTGCCGGGACCGCCACCGCGAAGAGCACGGCGCTGACGCTCCAGCTCTTCGGGGACAAGGACGGCAAGGCGCCGAAGGACTGCAAGTGAGTCGCGGTCGCGCCGCGCTGGGCGTCATCGCCGCGGGTGCGACCATCGGAGCGGCGACGGCGGCGTGGGGTTCCCTCGTCGAGCGTCGCCGCTTCGGCATCCGGTGGGAGACCGTGCCGGTGCTCGCGCCCGGATCCCGCGACGTGACGGTGCTGCACCTCTCCGACATCCACATGGCACCGTGGCAGGCCGACAAGCAGCAGTGGCTGCGCGACCTGTCGCTCGTCGAGCCTGACTTCGTCGTGAACACCGGCGACAATCTCGGGCACGCGACGGCGAACAGCGCGGTGGAGTACGCGCTCGAGCCGTTCCGCGGCGTCCCGGGTGCCTTCGCGCACGGGTCGAACGACTTCTACGGACCGTCGCCCCGCAACCCGCTGAAGTACTTCGGCGGTCCGAGCCGCATGCACGCCGACCGTCGGCCGGTGTCGCTCGACATCGACCGGCAGACGGCCTTCTTCGAGTCGCTCGGCTGGCTCGACGTGAACGACCAGGCGCACGCGATCGAGCTCCGCGGGTCACGCTTCGAGCTGTTCGGCACGTCGGACGCGCACCGGGGCTGGGACCGGCTCGACCTGCTGCCGACGAACGTCGACGAGATGCGCAGCGACGTCCCGTGGACCGAGGACGAGGACGGCCCCTCCCCCGTCGCGATCGGGATCACGCACGCGCCGTACCGCCGCGTGCTCGACGCCTTCGTCGACCAGGGCGCGGACATCGTCTTCGCCGGGCACACCCACGGCGGGCAGGTGCAGGTCCCCGGCATCGGCGCCCTCGTCACGAACTCCGACCTGCCGCGGCGGTACGTGAGCGGCCTGCACAAGTGGCAGCACCGCGCGCACTGGTCGTGGCTCGAGGTCTCCGCGGGCATCGGGACGTCGATCTACGCGCCCGTCCGCTTCGCCTGCCGCCCCGAGGCCGTCGTCGTGACCCTCACGGCACGCACCGACTGACCCCTGCGACAGCGACTCGCCCGGGCGTCTCGCCGATGGTCGTGAGCACCCCCGAACATCGGATAGACTTCTGGGGTTGCTCCGGGAACGGAGTGATCACACCGCGGGGTGTGGCGCAGCTTGGTAGCGCGCCTCGTTCGGGACGAGGAGGTCGCAGGTTCAAATCCTGTCACCCCGACACTGTGTTGAGACAGTAACCGCAAGAGGCCCTGGTTCGAAGGAACCAGGGCCTCTTGCTCTGTCTGGCCTTCTGCTCTTTCTGGCCCCGTGCTCGGTCCCCGACGGCGTGTGTCCGTGGGTACAGGACCGGCCCGCGGCACGCTCCCCACCCCGGGGCCCCGCTACGCTCACAGGCGTCATGACGATCCCTCCGCAGCTCGCCGCCGTCCTCACCGAGATCGGGTCCCGGTTCCCGGAGCTCGCCGACGACCCCGTGCTGGCGCAGAGCCTGCTCGAGAACGTGACCTCGATGATCACCGAAGCGCACGCTCGGTACGCCGCGGGCGACGGCACCGCGAGCATCGTCAGCGACCGCTACCTCGACCCGGAGCACCTCGCCACCGGTGCGCTGCACGCCGAGCACGCCCAGCACCCGGCCGGCGCCATGCTCGCCGCGGAGATGCTCTTCGACGCCTACCTGCCGGTCTTCGTCGCCGAGGTCCGTGCGAGCACCACCGACGAGGTCCTCCGCGCCACCCGGGCCCTGCACGCGGGCGTCTGGAGCCGGTTCCCGGCGGGGGCGATCGCGTACACCGAGGCGCTGCGGCAGCGCGTCACGACGACCAACCTCGACTCCCGCACCCAGATCGCCCGGGACCTGCACGACCGGGTCGCCCACGGCGTCCTCGCGGGGCTGCAGCGGCTCGACCTGGTCCTGCTGACCGATCCCCCGACCTCCGAGCGCACCGCGCAGCTCGAGGCGGCCGGACGGCTGCTCCGGACCGCGCTCGGGGACGTCCAGGACCTCGCGGTCTCGCTGCACGCCCGGGTCGGCGACGACCGCCTCGACGACGCCCTGCGACGGCACGTCGACGACCTGTTCCCCGGCGACGACCGGCTGACGATCACCACGACGGGCGTGCCCGGTGCCCTGCCGAACTGGAAGGCCGAGGAGACCCTGACGATCCTGCTCGAGGCCCTCACGAACCGGCGCAAGCACGCCCCGGGATCGACGGGGACGGTGACGTTCGCCTGGTCCGACACGACGGTCGTGGTGACCGTGCGGGACGACGGACCCGGGTTCACGCCGGGGACCGCGGCGGAGGGCCGGCTCGGGCAGCACACCATGCGCGAGCGCGCGGGCGTCCTCGGGGCACGACTCGACGTCGAGAGCGCCCCGGGCACCGGGACCACCGTTCGGCTCGTCGTCCCCATGGGGTCGCTGTGACCGGGCAGCGGCCGGGCATCACGCACGTCGCGATCGTCGACGACCACCGGCTGTTCCGCGAGGGACTCGCCACGATCCTGTCCGCGGTACCGACCATCCGCGTCGTCGCGCACGGCGAACGGCCGTCCGATGTGCTGGACTCCCCCGAGGTCGCGGCGATCGACGTGCTGCTCCTGGACGTGGAGCTCGACGGGCCACCGGCACGGACGACCATCGCGACGGTGCGTCGGCGGCACCCGCACGTCCGGGTGGTCGTGCTGACCATGCACCGGGACGCGGTGCTGCGCCGGGCGCTCCTCGACGCCGGTGCCGTGGACTTCGTCACCAAGGACACCCCGAGCCGCGAGCTCGTCGACCGCATCGTCCGGGCGACGAGCACCGACGCCGCGCCGGTGACCTTCCCGATCGACCTCGTCACCGAGGCACGGGCGGGCACGCCCCTGAGCGACCGCGAACTCGAGGTCCTGCGGCTCGTCGCCGCCGCTCGGTCGAACGCCGAGATCGCGTCGGAGCTGGGCCTGGCGGTCGGCACGGTGAAGCGCCACGTCTACAACGTGTTCCGGAAGCTCGACGTCGGCACCCGCGTCGGTGCGATCGCCACCGCGAACCGCCTCGGCCTGCTGGCCTGAGCGGGACAGCCAGCCAGCGATCGTTCGCGCCCAGCGACATCCCACGGCATCGCGAGCGCGTGAGGTGTCGCTGGGCGCGAAGAGTGGCCGCCAACACCGCAGCAGCGGCACCGCAACAGCCGCAGCGGCACCACAGCCGCAGCCCCGGCTACCGCGCCGCAGCCACCCCGGCGGGCACGAGCCGTCCCTCGGCCTGCAGCGACGCGACGACCTCGAGTGCCTGGTGCCGGTACCGCGCCTGGGCGGCCCCCGGCGCCACGATCACGCCGTCCGCCCCCGTGGACGCCACGAGCTCGTTGAGCTTCGCCGCGACATGCTCACGCGACCCGTACGCCTGACGCTCCGTGCGGGCCGCGATGAACCGCCGCTCGAGGTCGGAGAACGCGTACGCGCGGGCCTCGTCCATCGAGACCGGCTCGGGCTTGGCGCCCTGCCGCATCCGGATGAACGAGATCATCCCCGGCGCGCTCTGCTCCTCGACGACCGCGGGGTCCTCGTCGGTGACGACCTGCACGCCGATCAGCGCGTTCGGCGTCTGCCGGAAGCGCGAGGGTCGGAACGAGTCGCGGTACAGCGCGAGCGCCGCCTCGGTGTTGTCCGACGCGAAGTGGTGCGCGAAGGCGAACGAGACGCCGAGCGCCCCCGCCACCTGGGCGCTGTAGCCGGAGGATCCGAGCAGCCAGAACTCCGGCACGTCCCCGTACCCGGGAACCGCGCGGATGCGCGACAGCGGGTTCTCGGCGTCCATCCCCGTGAAGAAGCCGATCAGGTCGGCGAGCTGCTGCGGGAAGTCGTCGACGTCGAGACGGTCCGTGCGGCGCAGCGCCATCGCGGTCGCACCGTCGGTGCCCGGCGCCCGGCCGATGCCGAGGTCGACCCGGTCGCCGTACAGCGCTCGCAGCGTGCCGAACTGCTCGGCGACGACGAGCGGCGCGTGGTTCGGCAGCATCACGCCACCGGAGCCGATCCGGATCCGCGAGGTAGCGGCGCCGACGGCGCTCAGCAGCACCGCGGGCGCCGACGAGGTGATGCCCGGCATGCCGTGGTGCTCGGCGACCCAGATCCGCTCGTAGCCCAGCCGTTCGGCGTGCACCGCCGTGTCGATCGTGCCCTGCAGGGCCTCGGTGTTCGTCTGGCCGTACTCGCGGGTGGCCAGGTCCAGGACGGACAGGTGCACGGTGGCGTCGCTCATGTGGGCACCAACGGTCGCCGGCTCGCGTGCATTCCGGGCCACGGGACGCACTGGAGGCGCGTGGCGGGGCCCGCCACGCGCCTCCAGTCCGTCAGTCGCCGTCCAGGCGACCGCCCGACTCGGTGAGGTAGCAGTTGGCGCACAGCGCCTCGTAGGTGACGCCGGCGCCGTCGATGGCGACCTGCGAGCCGTCGAAGACGAAGCGTCCGTCGACCTTGCGGGGGTTGAACACCGCCTTGCGACCGCAGCGGCAGATGGTCTTGAGCTCCTCGAGGGAGTGCGCGATCTCGAGCAGCCGCGCGCTGCCGGGGAACGCCTCGGTGCGGAAGTCGGTGCGGATGCCGTAGGCGAGCACCGGGACGTCGTCGAGGACGGCGATGCGGAGCAGGTCGTCGACCTGGCGGGGCGTCAGGAACTGCGCCTCGTCGACGAGGACGCAGCTGAGCGGCCGGACCATGCCGTCGAGCCGGTCGGACTCCGGGTCCACCGCACCGGCAGCTGCGACGGACGCGCGGACGTCGTCGTCCGGCGCGAAGACGACGTCGACGGACCGGGTGACGCCGAGGCGCGACACGATCTCGCGGTCACCCTTGGTGTCGACCGACGGCTTCGCGAGCAGCACGCGCTGCCCGCGCTCCTCGTAGTTGTAGGCGGCCTGCAGGAGTCCGGTGCTCTTGCCGCTGTTCATCGCGCCGTAGCGGAAGTAGAGCTTCGCCACTACGCGAGGAACCCGTCCTCTGCCGCACGACGGATCAGGTCGGACTTCTTCGACGCCGGACGACCGACCTTGCTGTACTTCTCGCGCACGCGGCGCAGGTAGGTCTTGGCCGTCTCGTACTGCACGTTCATCTGCGCGGCGACCTCGTTCGTCGAGTAGCCCGACACGTACAGGCGCAGCGCCTCTTCCTCGCCGTGGCTCAGCTTCGGCCGCTGGTGCGCGTTCGCGCCGGTGGGCAGCGGACGCCAGTCGCGCTGCGGCGGGGTCTCTCGCGAGACGCCCATGACCTCGCGCGCCACGTCCATGACCTCGCGCATCGGCAGCGACTTCGACAGGAACGCCGCGGCACCGGCGGCGAGGGCGCGGTCGCGGGACTCGCGGCTGTCGACGCTGGACAGCACGATGACCTTCGCCCCGGCCGCGCGGCAGGTGCGGACCCGAGCCTCGATCGAGACCGGCTCCTTGAGCTGGAAGTCGAGGAAGACCAGGTCGGTCGGGAAGTTCTCGCTGTGCACCATCTCGAGCCAGGTGTGGGCCGTCAGCGCGAGGTCGAAGTCGAAGGCGTTCACGGCGATCCAGCTCGAGAGGCTGTCGAGCAGCACCTCGTGGTCGTCGAGGATCGCCAGCCGCACGCGTCGGGTGCCGGGCTGCGGGAGCGGGGGTACGCCCTCCGTGGTCCGGTTCGGGTCAGTGCTGGTCATAGGAGAACCTTAGTGCGAGGGACGACGGCCGGACGGCGACGTCGAGGTCGGGGAAGGTCACGCGGAGGACCGCGAGGTAGGGGTCGAAGGTGCGGTGGATGCCCACGTCGGAGTCGTCCACGGCCAGGTCGAGCGCGACGGAGACCGCTCCGGCCCCGGTGGCGCTCGGGGTCGTCGGCGGATCGTCGTCCACCGCCCGCCGGACCCGGGCGCGGAACCCGGCCGGGTCGACCGTCGACGCGCGGAGGGCCGCGCGCAGGAACGTCCGGACGACGGTGCGCTGGTCGGCGTCGAGCGTCGCGATCAGCCCGTCCGGGTCGTCGATCGCGCTGGCCGTCCCGCCGTCCACGACCACGGCGTGCTCGAACCACGTCCGGTCGGCGTCGGCGACCATGGCCCGCCGGATGCCGTCGGCGATCGCACGGGCCCGCGCACGGTCGGCGTCCGTGATGACCTCCCTCGTGCGGAGCTCGGCGAAGAACGGTGCGACGTCGCGGGCGAGGACCACCGAGCGGTCGTGCTGCACGCTCGCGGCGATGCCGTCCCGCTCCGCGCGGGCGACGGAGTAGGACCCGGCCCGGATCTGGACGCGCTCGGCGAGCCCGGCGAAGGTCGCGGCGAACACCACGGCCGCCGTGGTGAGCACGAGCGTCGGGGCGGCGGCGAGGAACGCCGCGACCGACGCCGGGACGCCGTACGGGAACACGGTCGCGGCAGCGCCCCACGCTCCGGCGTCGACGACGGCCAGCACCACCCCGCCCACGGCGAGGTCCCGCCACGGTCGGTACGGCGCGGCCATGACGATGCCGGTCGCGGTGAGCAGGCTCATGAAGTCGTTCAGGGCGCTGCGGTCCGGGCCCCACTGCGCCGCGACGCTCGCGACGGTCGCCGCGGCGAGCAGGACGACGTGGAGCACGAACGCCCACCGTGGGAACGGGGCGCGGAACGGCGACGAGGCGACGAACACGACCGCGCCGGACGCCGCGAGGAGCAGGACGGTCAACGCGCTGAGCGTCGGGCTCCCTGGCACGTCCCGGTCGAACACGGACACGAGGAGCGCCCAGGCCACCCCACCGGCGCCGAGGACGATCGCGAGCGGACGGGACCCCATCGCGCCGAGCGGGTCGTACTGCTGCGCCGTGCGGCTGCCACGGATGCGGGTCCGGACGTCGTCGACGCGGCTCACCGGCCGGTCCCCCACTCGTCGTCGAGCGTGGCAGCGACCGGGACCGCGGCGGCGGCGTGCGGCACCGTCATCATCACGCTGGTGCCGGACCCGGGCGACGACCAGACCTGCACGTCGCCACCGACGCGCGCGATGCGCTCGCGGACGGAGCCGCGCAGGCCCATCCGGTCCGGGCTGGTCTCCTGCTCGTCGAAGCCACGGCCGTCGTCGACGACCATGACCGTGCACGACGCACCGTCGTCGAAGACGCTGACCTCGGCTCGGTCGGTGCCGGCGTGCTTCCGGACGTTGGCGAGGCACTGGCCGACCGCGCGGAACAGCGCGGTCGAGGCGGTGTGGTCGAGGGCGCCGAGCACGGCGGTGTCACCCGTCACGTCGACCTGCAGGCCCTCGGCGCGGTGCTCGTCGACCATCGCCTCGAACGCGTCGACGGCGACGGCGGACGGCCGGTCCACGGTGGACCCGGACGGCGCGAGCCACTCCTTGCCGGTCAGCATCGCGACGTCGGACTCCACCGTGCGTGCGAGTTGCGGGTCCATCGGGCCGTCCGGTGCCAGGGCGATGGCGCCGAGGTGGTTGAGCACGGTGTCGTGGAGGATCGCCGCGGCCTCGGCCTCGACCCCGGCGCGGTACGCCGAGACGTGCTCCTCGCGCGCGGAGCGGAGCAGCTCGGGCTGGACCCGCTCGGACCGTGCGGTGTTCCGGCTGGTGAAGAGCACGAGCGCGACGACGAAGCCGAGGGTCACCCAGGCGAGCAGGAGCGGCCGTGGCGGCCCGTCCACCTGCGCGACGGCGATCGAGGTCGCGAGGCGTCCGACCAGGAACCCGCCGACCGACCAGAGCACGACGCGTCCGGCCACCGCGCCGGCACCACCGACGAGGACGAGCGGGATGATCACGAGCGACAGCAGGTAGCTCGTCACCCAGCCCGCCGGGACCTCGCGCTGCACGACGAGCGCGAACCACCACGCGGACACCCCGCCGACGAGCAGGAAGGCCACGGCCGACCGCCACGTGCCGAACTGCACGTGCACGCCGATCATCAGGGCCATCGGCACGAGGGCGAGCACGGCGCCGACGATCCGGACGTCCGGGTCGGCCAGCCGGTAGAGCAGCAGCACGACCGCCGCGGCCACCACGGACCCGACGGCGGCGGCGTGGAAGGCGCGCACGGTCGACCAGGCATTCACGCGGGGCGCGAGGTGCGTGGGGATGCCGAGCACGGGTCGAGGGTCCTTCCGGAGGGTCGTCGTGTCGCCGACGACGGCCATCGGGAGGCTGTCGTGTACCCCGAAACGAGCACCGTTCGGCGACCCGCCCGATGTTACCGCCGATCACCGACACTCGGTGTCCCCCGAACGCGGAAGCGCACTCGCGTCAGAACAGGGTCGGCCCGGATGCCGCACCGACGCTGGCCGTCCGATGCCCCCAGCCGGGGTCCGCGCGCTGCAGCGGCGACACCGACGGACGCGACTGCTCGTCGAGCGGCGAGGCCGTGGGTCCCGTCGGGATCGTGCGCAGCCGTTCCTCGCGGTCGCGGAACCCCATCGAGCCGGTCGCCGGGTCGACCCGACCGACCGCGACCCCGTGGGCGCGCAGGATGGGACGGACCCGCTCCGCGAGCCACCGGCGGTAGTCCTTCGGGGCGTACGTGTTGTCGAGGTACATCGACCGGTACCGCGCGACCAGGTCCGGCCGGGTCTGCTGCAGCCACGCGAACCACCACGGCTTGACCCCGGGCCGCAGGTGCAACGCCGAGTACATGACGCTCGTCGCACCGGCCGAGGCCGCCCGCCCGATCGCGTCGTCGAGGTGTGCCCGGGTGTCGGTGATGAACGGCAGCACGGGCATCAGGAACACCGAGCAGTCGAGGCCCGCGTCCCGGATCGCCCGGACGGTCGCCAACCGTGCCGCCGTCGTCGGGGTGCCCGGCTCGACCTGCTGCTGCAGCGCGTCGTCGTACACCGCGATCGACATCGCCAGGTCGATCGGTACCTGCTGTGCTGCCTCGGCCAGCAGGGGCAGGTCACGTCGGAGCAGCGTGCCCTTCGTCAGGATGCTGAACGGCGTCCCGGACTCGGCGAGGGCACGGATCACGCCCGGCATCAGCCGGTACTTGCCCTCGGCGCGCTGGTACGGGTCGGTGTTCGTGCCGAGGGCGACCGGGTGCCCCTGCCAGCTCGGTCGGCGGAGTTCGCGGCGGAGCACGTCGGCGACGTTGGTCTTCACGACGATCTGCTGGTCGAAGTCCGCGCCGCCGTCGAACTCCAGGTAGGTGTGCGTCGGCCGGGCGAAGCAGTACACGCACGCGTGGCTGCACCCGCGGTACGGGTTGATCGTCCAGCCGTAGGTACCGGCACCGTCGGCACTGGGCACACGGTTCAGGGCACTCTTCGCCAGCACCTCGTGGAAGGTGACGCCCGCGAACTCCGGCGTCGTGACGCTCCGCACGAGTCCGCTGTTCGACGCGAGTCCCGGAAGCGCGTCGGTCCGCTCCGCGTCGATCGCCTGTCCACTCCACCGCATGCCGCCATTCGAACACACGTTCGAACGGCGGTCAAGCCGGGCGAGCTCGGTTCAGTGGTGCAGCCCGAGCACCTTCGCCGTCCGCGCGAGGGTCTCGTCCGCGAGCGCCGGGTCGGAGCCGAGGTCCGTGCCGTACGTCGGCACCATCTCGCGCACCGTCGGCTCCCAGCCTGCCCAGCGGTCCGGGAAGCACCGCTGCAGCATGGACAGCATGATCGGCACCGCGGTGGACGCCCCGGGGCTCGCACCGAGCAGACCTGCGATCGACCCGTCGGCCGACGTGATGACCTCGGTCCCGAACTGCAGCACCCCACCCTTCTCGCGGTCGGGCTTGATCACCTGGACACGCTGCCCGGCGGTGATCCGGTGCCAGTTGTCCGGCTCGGCCGTCGGCATGAACTCGCGGAGGGCGTCGAACTTCGTCTGCTTCGACGCGAGCAGCTGCCCCACGAGGTAGCGGACGAGGTCGAAGTTGGAGAACGCGACGCTGAGCATTGGACGCAGGTTGTGCGGTCGGATCGAGCGGAACAGGTCGAGCACGGAGCCCTGCTTGAGGAACTTCGGGCTGAACCCGGCGTACGGGCCGAACATGAGCGACGCCTTGCCGTCGACGATGCGGGTGTCGAGGTGCGGGACGGACATCGGCGGAGCACCGACGCTCGCCTTGCCGTACACCTTCGCCGCGTGCTTCTGCACGACCTCGGGCTCGTCGGTCCGGAGGAACTCGCCGGACACCGGGAACCCGCCGTACCCGCGGATCTCCGGGATGCCGGACTTCTGCAGCAGGTGGAGTGCTCCGCCGCCCGCGCCGACGAAGACGAACTTCGCCGCGATGCGCTGCGTGGAGCGACCGATCTCGTTGCGGACGTCGAGGACCCAGCCCTCGGACACCGTCGAGCGGGTGATCTTCCGGACCTGGTGCGACGGCTCGAACTCGACGCCGGCGATCTCGAGCTCGTCGAAGAGCTGGCGCGTCAGCGATCCGAAGTCGACGTCGGAGCCGGCGGCGGAGTACGTCGCCGCGATCGGCTGGTCCTTCTTGCGCCCCGGGATGAGCGCGGGTGCCCACTGCCGGATCTGCGCGGGGTCGTCCGAGAAATCGATGCCCGCGAAGAGCGGGTGGTCCTTGAGCGCCTCCCAGCGCTTCCGCATGTACTCGACGTTGTCAGCACCCCAGACGAACGAGATGTGCGGCGTCGGGTTGATGAAGTTCGAAGGTTCCGGCAGCGCACCGGTCTCGACGAGGTGGGCCCAGAACTGCCGCGACACCTGGAACTGCTCGTTGACCGTGACGGCCTTCGCGATCTCGACCCGTCCGTCGGGCAGCTCGGGCGTGTAGTTCAGCTCGCAGAGCGCCGAGTGCCCGGTGCCCGCGTTGTTCCACGGGTTCGAGGACTCCTGCGCGGCCGATCCGAGCCGCTCGTACACGCGGATGCGCCACGTGGGCTCGAGCCGGTGGATGATCGCGCCGAGCGTGGCGCTCATGATCCCTCCCCCGACCAGGACGACGTCGATGGGGTCCACCTGCTTCACTGCCACCCGTCGATCCTACCGGCGTGCGGCCGGGTGCGAGCCGACCGACAGACGGACGGGAGGCACGTGGCGGACCCGCCACGTGCCTCCCGTCCGTCTTCTGGTCCCTACCCCGGCCGCTACGCGGCGACGGTGCGGCGGGCGACGATCGTCTCGGCGATCTGCACCGCGTTGAGCGCGGCGCCCTTCCGCAGGTTGTCGTTGCTCACGAAGAGTGCGAGACCGTGACCGGCGGGCGCGGACTGGTCGGCCCGGATCCGGCCGACGAACGACGGGTCCTGCCCGGCGGCCTGCAGCGGCGTCGGCACGTCGGCGAGCTCGACGCCGGGCGCCTCGGCGAGGATCGCCGTCGCGCGCTCGGGCGAGAGCGGACGGTCGAACTCGGCGTGCACCGAGATCGAGTGCCCGGTGAAGACCGGGACGCGCACACAGGTGCCGGCGACGAGCAGGTCGGGCAGCTCGAGGATCTTCCGGCTCTCGTTGCGGAGCTTCTTCTCCTCGTCGGTCTCGCCCTCGCCGTCCTCGACGATCGAGCCGGCGAGCGGCACGACGTCGAACGCGATGGGACGCACGTACTTGACCGGCTCCGGGAAGGTCACGGCCGAGCCGTCGTGGGTCAGCGCAGCGGCGTCCTGCTCGAGGGCGGCCTTCGCCTGGCCGAGGAGTTCCTCGACACCGGCGAGCCCGGACCCGGACACGGCCTGGTACGTCGTGGCCACGAGTCGGCGGAGACCGGACTCGGTGTCCAGGACCTTGAGCACGGGCATGATCGCCATCGTCGTGCAGTTCGGGTTCGCGATGATGCCCTTCGGAGCCTGGCCGATGGCGTGCGGGTTCACCTCGCTCACCACGAGCGGGACCTCCGGGTCCATCCGCCAGGCGCTGGAGTTGTCGACGACGACGGCTCCCGCGGCGGCGAACTTCGGTGCGAGGGCGCGCGAGGCGGTGGCGCCCGCCGAGAACAGCGCGATGTCGATGCCGGACGGGTCGGCGGTCTCGGAGTCCTCGACGACGATCTCCTCGCCGCGGAACGGCAGCGTGGTGCCGGCGGACCGGGCACTCGCGAAGAACCGGACGCGGTCGGCCGGGAACGTGCGCTCCTCGAGGAGGCGACGCATCACGGCGCCGACCTGACCGGTGGCGCCGACGACGGCGACGGTGGTGCTCATGTGGTGCTCCTGCTCGTTCGCGGGACGGCGGTCAGCGGCCCGTGCCGGCGTAGACGACGGCTTCCTGGTCGGCGTCGAGGCCGAACGCCGCGTGCACGACCCGCATCGCCTCGTTCAGGGTGTCGGCCCGGGTGACGACCGAGATGCGGATCTCCGAGGTCGAGATCATCTCGATGTTGATCGACGCCTCGTGCAGGGCGCGGAAGAGCGCGGCGGAGACGCCCGCGTTCGTGCGCATGCCCGCGCCGACGAGGGCGAGCTTGCCGATCTGGTCGTCGTACTGGATGCCCTCGTAGCCGATGTCGGCCTTCGCGACCTCGAGCGCCGTGAGCACGCCCTGGCCCTGGTCCTTCGGCAGCGTGAAGGAGATGTCCGTGCGGCCGGTGACGGCCTCGGACACGTTCTGCACGATCATGTCGATGTTCGCGCCGGCACGGGCGACGATCGTGAAGATCTCGGCGGCCTTGCCCGGGGTGTCGGGCACGCCGACGACGGTGATCTTGCCCTCGGAGAGGTCTCCGGCGATCCCGGTGATGATCGGTTCTTCCACGGTTTCCCCCTCTGCAGGGTTGTAGACGATGGTTCCCTCGGCGTTGCTGAAGGAGGAGCGGACGTGCAGGGTGACGCCGTGCCGACGGGCGTACTCGACGGCACGGATGTACAGGACCTTGGCGCCGGAGGCCGCGAGCTCGAGCATCTCCTCGCTCGTGATCCGGTCGACCTTCTTGGCCTTCGGCACCACGCGCGGGTCGGCGGTGAAGATGCCGTCGACGTCGGTGTAGATCTCGCAGACGTCGGCGTCGAGCGCGGCGGCGAGGGCGACGGCCGTGGTGTCCGAGCCGCCGCGACCGAGCGTGGTGATCTCGCCGGTCGTGCGGTTGAAGCCCTGGAAGCCCGCGACGATCGCGACGTGACCGGCGTCGAGCGCCTCGCGCACGCGCTTCGGGGTGACGTCGACGATGCGGGCCTTGCCGTGCTGGGCGTCGGTGAGCATGCCCGCCTGGCTACCCGTGTACGACGAGGCTTCGACGCCCAGGCTCTTGATCGCCATCGCGAGCAGGGCCATCGAGATGCGCTCTCCCGCGGTGAGCAGCATGTCGAGCTCACGACCAGCCGGGATGGGCGTCACCGAGTGCGCGAGGTCGACGAGCTCGTCGGTGGTGTCGCCCATCGCCGAGACCGCGACGACGACGTCGTTGCCGGCCTTCTTCGTCTGGACGATCCGCTTCGCCACGCGCTTGATGCTCTCGGCGTCCGCGACGGACGATCCACCGAACTTCTGCACGATCAAGGCCACTGCTTGGTACTCCCGGGGACGACGGATCCGCGATGAGACGCGGTTCGACAATGGTAGAGGGTGTTCCGCGGATGTTGCGTCGGAACGGGGTGGGACGCAAGGATCCTGCGTGCTGCTGCCCGCCCGCGGCGTCGAGCTCAGCCGCCGACCAGGCGACGACCCTCGAAGGCCCGTCCGAGTGTGACCTCGTCGGCGTACTCCAGGTCGCCGCCCACGGGGAGACCGGAAGCGAGTCGGGTCGTCCGGATGCCCATCGGGACGAGCAGACGACTGAGGTACGTCGCCGTCGCCTCGCCCTCGAGGTTCGGGTCGGTCGCGATGATGACCTCGTCCACCGTGCCGTCGGCCAGGCGCGTCATGAGCTGCTGGATTCGCAGGTCGTCCGGACCGACGCCGTCGATCGGGCTGATGGCACCGCCGAGCACGTGGTAGAGCCCACGGAACTCGCGCGTCCGTTCGATCGCGGCGACGTCCTTCGCCTCTTCCACGACGCAGATCACGGTCGGCGACCGACGGGGGTCGCGGCAGATGCTGCAGCGTTCGGACTCGGTGACGTTGCCGCAGACCTCGCAGAAGCGGACCTTCTCCTTGACGTCGGCCAGGAGCTCCGCCAGGCGGCTCGGGTCGAAGGACTCGGTCTGCAGGATGTGGAACGCGATCCGCTGCGCGGACTTCGGCCCGATGCCGGGCAGGCGACCGAACTCGTCGATCAGGTCCTGGACGATGCCGTCGTACATCAGGCGCCTTCCTCGTGCAGGGCGGTCTCCTCGATGAACTGGGCACCGAGGATCTCACGGACGACGGCCTCGCCGTAGCGACCCGCGACGGGGGCACGACGGGCCGGGGGCGTGGTGGTCGGCTGGGAGCGGGCGGCCTGCTGTCGGGGTGTGGCCTGCTGCTGGGGAGTGCCGTGCTGCTGCGAGGTGCCCTGCCGGGAGGTGCCCTGCTGCTGACCCGACGCCGCTCCGGGCGGTGTCGGCGCCGCGGCTGGCGCTCCGGTGCCGGGGTCCGGGAACGGGGCGCCGTCGTCGTAGGGCTCGTCGTCGAGGGGGTAGTCGTCGACGGGCACGTCGGACCGGCTTCCCGTGGTGTCGGGCGCAGCGGGTGCGGACGCCGACGTCTCGGCTGCCGCCGGCGCGACGGCCGGGATCGACTCGGCATGCGGGCGCGGCGTCGAGGAGGCGCCTCCGCCCAGCGCCGAGGCCGGACGCAGCTGCGCAGCGAGCGCTGCGTCGGCGGCGGGGTCGCCGACGACCTGGACGGGGGTGACGGGCTCGCCGGTGTCCGTCGTGCCGAAGGGCGCCGACCAGCTCGGTTCCGCTCGTCCGGCCGGAGCGGCGGGTGCGGGCGTCGGGTCAGCCGCTGGGATGGTGGCGACCGCCCAGTCGGTGACCGGGCTGCTGGACGCCGGTGCCGGTGCCGCCGGAGTCTGCGCCGCGGGGGCCTGGGGCGCCTGCTGCTGCGCCGGAGCCTGCGGCGCCTGGGCCCGCGGCGCCGCGACCTCGGGCTTCGGCTCGGGGGCACGACGCTCCGGCGCCGCCGCCTGATGCGGCGCCTGCTGCGGGGCCTGCTGCTGCTGCGGGATCTGCTGCTGCGGAACCCGCTGCTGACCGTTCGGCTGCTGCTGGTGCTGCCCGGGCCCGCGGGCGACGAACTTCACCCGGAGTCCGAGGACGTCGATGATCGCCGAGCGGAGGAGCTCGCTGACGCTCGTGGCGGGGTCGGACATCTCCTTGAAGGACGCCACGTCCTGCTGGCTCGGGAACGTCAGGGTGAGCACGTCCTCACGCAGGGCTGTGACCTGCGCCGTGACGACCACGGACCACGCCGACCGACGGGCCTTCTGCACGTGCTCGACGACCTGCGGCCAGGCGTCGCGGAGCTGCTGGAAGCCCACGGCCGCGACGGGGCGGACCACGGGCTCGTCGCCGACGGCCGTGCCCTGCCCGGTCGACGAGGCGTTGGCCGTGCCGGACGGGGCGGCCGGGGCATCCGTCGACGGGCGCTCGGCGTGCGGCTGCTGCACGGGCTGCGGGGTGCTCGGGGCGACCGCTCCCCACGCCGCGGCGGCGTCACGCACGGCATCTCCGGGGGCGGCCGACCCGCCGGCGGACGACGACTCGGTGGTCGAGCGTGCGCTCGCTGCAGGAGCCGCCGACTGCGCGGGCGCAGCGGTCGACTCAGGCGAAGCGGTCGACGCGGGCGCCGGAGCCGCGGCGCGCTGCGGAGCGGCAGGAGCCGCGGCCGCCGTGGAGCCGCCCTGGTGTCCGCCCGCGTCGCCGACACCGACACGACGCTCGAGCCGCTCCACACGGGCGAGGGCCCCGCGCTGGGTGTCGTCGGCCTCGGGCACGAGCATGCGCGCCGTCATCAGCTCGAGGTGCAGCCGCGGTGAGGTCGCACCGGTCATGTCCGTCAGGGCGCGGTTCGCGATGTCCGCCGCCCGGGACAGCGCCGTCGCCCCGAACACCCCGGCCTGACGGGTCATGGTGTCGAGTTCCTCGGGCGAGATGCCGCGCAGGACCGCCGCCGCGCTCTCGTTCGTGGCGGCGACGACGATCAGGTCACGAAGCCGCTCGAGCAGGTCCTCGACGAAGCGTCGCGGGTCCTGACCGGTCTGCACGACGCGGTCGATGGCCGCGAACGCCGATGCCGGGTCCGCGACGGCGAGCGCGTCGACCACGTCGTCGAGCAGTGCCGCGTCGGTGTAGCCGAGCAGGGCGACGGCACGCTCGTACGCGATGGCGCCGTCCTCGCTCCCCGCCATGAGCTGGTCGAGCAGCGACAGGGTGTCACGCACCGATCCGCCACCGGCCCGGACCACCAGGGGCAGGACGCCCGGCGCGACCGACACGGACTCCTGCGCACAGAGCTGCTCGACGTACTCGAGCATCGTGGCCGGAGGCACGAGACGGAACGGGTAGTGGTGGGTCCGCGACCGGATGGTGCCGATGACCTTCTCGGGCTCGGTCGTCGCGAAGATGAACTTCACGTGCTCCGGGGGCTCCTCGACCAGCTTGAGCAGCGCGTTGAAGCCCTGCGGCGTCACCATGTGCGCCTCGTCCAGGATGAAGATCTTGAAGCGGTCCCGCGCCGGGGCGAAGACGGCGCGGTCGCGCAGGTCGCGGGCGTCGTCGACACCGTTGTGGCTCGCGGCGTCGATCTCGATCACGTCGAGGGAACCGCTGCCCCCGCGCGCGAGCTCGACGCAGCTCGGGCAGACACCGCACGGGGTGTCCGTCGGCCCCTCGGCGCAGTTGAGGCAGCGTGCGAGGATGCGGGCCGAGGTCGTCTTGCCGCAGCCGCGCGGCCCGCTGAACAGGTACGCGTGGTTGACACGGTTCGTCCGGAGCGCGGTCCGCAGCGGGTCGGTGACCTGCGACTGCCCGATCAGCTCGGCGAAGTTCTCGGGCCGGTAACGGCGATACAGGGCGGTGACCACGGACCAAGGGTAGCCGGGACGGCCGACACCACCAGCCGTCACACCGAGCCTGTGGACGGCGTCGGGTCACACCCCTTCCGGGAACGAAGAAGACTCCTCACGCACCCGCCAGAGCCCGGTTACCCTTGCTGCGTTTCCGCCCTGGGGGAGTTGGCCTGGATGGCGTCACGTGAGGAGCCTCCGGAAGTCTACCGGACGCGACGGGCAGTATCGGACACATGAAGATCGCCATCGCCGGAGGACACGGACAGATCGCCCTGCTCCTCGCCCGCCTCGTCACCGACGCCGGCCACGACGCCGTCGCCGTCATCAGGAACCCCGCGCACCGCGCCGACGTGGAGCAGCAGGGCGCGACCGCGCTGGTCGTGGACCTGGAGCAGGTCGACGACGACGAACTCGCCCTGCGCCTGCGCGGGGTCGACGCGGTGGTGTTCGCGGCCGGTGCCGGCCCGAACAGCGGTGCGGAGCGGAAGGAGACCGTCGACCGGGACGCCGCACTGCTCCTCGCCGACGCCGCCGAGCGGATGGGCATCGACCGCTACGTGATGATCTCGGCGATGGCGGCCGACTCGTACGACCCGGAGCGGGCCGTCGTGCCCGCCCGCTCCGAGGACGACGTCTTCCAGGTGTACCTGCGCGCGAAGTCCGAGGCGGACGCGAACATCCGCGCGCGGAACCTGCGCTGGACGATCGTCCGTCCGGGTGCGCTCCTCGACACACCGCCGCAGGGCACGGTCGCCGTCGGGCGCACGGTGCCGCGCGGGTCGATCCCCCGTGCGGACGTCGCCGCGGTCGTGCTGCACGCGCTCCTCGACGACTCCGCGGTCGGCGTGCAGTTCGAGGTGACGAGCGGCAACACACCGATCCCCGCCGCCCTGCACGCCCTCGGCTGACCCGATCCGCACGAACGAGACGCCCCCCGCGCTGCCGAGACGCCCCCGAACCGTCGAGACGCCCCCGGATCCGGGGGCGTCTCGCGCACTCGGGGGCGTCTCGCGCGCGACCGCCGCGAGCTACAGCGCGACCGCAGCCGACTGCCGGGCGATCTCGAGCTCCTCGTTCGTCGGGATGACGAGCACCGCGACACGCGACGCGTCCGTGGAGATGCGCCGTGCCTCTCGTGAGGCCAACTCGTTCCGGTCCGCGTCGACCTCGATGCCCAGGTGCTCGAGTCCCGCGAGCACGCGCCGGCGCAGCAGCGCGTTGTTCTCCCCGACCCCCGCGGTGAAGACCACGGCGTCCAGCCCACCGAGCTGCGCCGTGTACGCCCCCACGTACCGGCGGATCCGGTGCCGGTACACGGCGAGCGCCGCCTCGGCGGTCTCGTCACCGCGCGACGCAGCGTCCTGCACGTCCCGCATGTCCCCGTTGCCGGTGAGCCCGAGCAGGCCCGACTGCTTGTTGAGCATGGTGTCGAGCTCGTCGAAGTCGAGTCCGGCCTCGCGGTGCAGGTGCAGCAGGACGGCGGGGTCGAGGTCGCCGGAGCGGGTCCCCATCACCAGGCCCTCGAGCGGGGTCAGGCCCATCGAGGTCTCGATCGAGCGGCCGCCGTCGATCGCCGCGGCCGAGGCCCCGTTGCCGAGGTGCAGCACGATGGTCTTCAGCTCGGACAGCGGGCGGTCGAGGAACGCGGCGGCCTGCTCGGAGACGTACTTGTGGCTCGTGCCGTGCATGCCGTAGCGCCGGATCTGGTGCTTCTCGGCGAGGTCGGCTGGGATCGCGTACGTGTACGCGTGCGGCGGCATCGTCTGGTGGAACGCGGTGTCGAACACGGCGACGTGCGGGACGTCGGCGAAGACCTGCTTCGCGGCCCGGATCCCCTCGAGGTTCGCCGGGTTGTGCAGCGGCGCGAGGCTGTTCAGCGCCTCGATCTGCTCCTCGACCTCGTCCGTCACGACCGTCGCCCGGTCGAACGTGGTCCCGCCGTGCACCACGCGGTGGCCGACGACCGCCGGGGGGTGCTCGTCGAACGACGGGCCGACCTTCGCGAAGGCGTCGAGCATGGCCTGGAAGCCCGCCGCGTGGTCCGGGACGTCGGCTGAGTCGTTCGAGGACGACTCCCCCGTCACCGCGTTCGTGTGCTTCCACGCGCCGGCGGACTCGCCGATGCGCTCCACCAGCCCGGAGGCGAGCGTGCGCTCGCCCTCGAGCTCGATGAGCTGGTACTTGAACGAACTCGAACCGGAGTTCACGACGAGGGCTGCGGTCACTGGGGTGGTGCCTTTCTCGGGACGGACTGGAGGCGCGGTGCGGGTCGGTCGGTCAGGCCGCGTCGGTCGCGGTGCCGGCCTGGATCGCGGTGATCGCGACGGTGTTCACGATGTCGCCGACGAGGGCGCCCCGCGAGAGGTCGTTGATCGGCTTGCGCAGGCCCTGGAGCACCGGACCGATGGCCACGGCACCCGCCGACCGCTGCACGGCCTTGTAGGTGTTGTTGCCGGTGTTCAGGTCCGGGAAGACGAACACCGTCGCCCTGCCGGCGACCGGCGAGCCCGGCATCTTCGTGCTCGCGACGGTCGGGTCGGCGGCGGCGTCGTACTGGATGGGGCCCTCGACGAGCAGGTCCGGGCGACGCTCTCGCACGAAGGCGGTGCCCGCGCGGACCTTGTCGACGTCCGCCCCGGTGCCGCTGTCCCCGGTCGAGTAGCTGAGCATCGCCACCCGCGGATCGATGCCGAACTGCGCCGCGGTCTCGGCCGACGAGATCGCGATGTCGGCGAGCTGCTCGCTCGTCGGGTCCGGGATCACCGCGCAGTCGCCGTACACGAGCACGCGGTCGGCCAGCGCCATGAGGAAGACGCTCGACACGATCGACGTGTCCGGCCGGGTCTTGATGATCTCGAAGGACGGCCGGATCGTGTGCGCCGTGGTGTGCTTCGCGCCGGACACCATGCCGTCGGCCAACCCGAGCTGCACCATGAGCGTGCCGAAGTACGAGACGTCCGTGACGGTGTCGCGGGCGAGCTCGATCGACATGCCCTTGTGCGCCCGCAGCCGGGTGTACTCCTCGGCGAAGCGCTCGCGGAGCTCGGGGTCGAACGGGCTGACGAGCTGCGCACCCTCGAGGTCGAGCCCGAGCTCGGTCGCGCGGGCACGGATCGCGGCGGGTTCGCCGAGGATCGTCAGCGCGCAGACCTGACGCTGCAGCAGCGTGGACGCGGCGTGCAGGATGCGGTCGTCGTCGCCCTCGGGCAGGACGATCCGCTTGCCGTAGCCGCGGGCCCGGTCGAGCAGGCCGTGCTCGAACATGAGCGGCGTCACGACGCCGGACGGCGTGAGCTGCAGCCGGTCGCGCAGGGCGTCGGCGTCGACGTGCTGCTCGAAGAGCGCGAGCGCGAGGTCGGCCTTCCGCGGGGAGTCCGCCGCGAGCCGCCCGCGGGTGTGGGTGATCCGGAGCGCGGTGTCGTACGTGCCGAGGTCGTTCCGGGCGATCGGCAGCGAGCTCGACAGGCCCTCGAGCAGGCGGGTGATCTGCGGCGAGGTCTCGAACCCGCCGTTCAGGATGACACCGGCCAGGCTCGGGAAGGTCTCGGACTGGTTCGCGAGCACCGTGGCGAGCAGCACGTCGCTGCGGTCCCCCGGCACGACCACGATCCCGCCCTCGATGAGCCGGGGCAGCACGTTCTCCATGCTCATGCCGGCGACGACGGTGCCCAGGGCCTCGCGGTCGAGCAGGGCCTCGTCCCCACGGACGAGCGTCGCGCCGGTCGCCTGCAGCAGGGCACGGACGGTCGGTGCGACGAGCACGCGGTCCTCGGGGATGGCCCAGACGGGCGTGTCGGGGTGGACGTCGCGCACCGCGTGCTCGACGCTCGCGACGATCGCCGCGAGCGCGTCCGGGTCGGCACGGTTCACCACCACGCCGAGGAGCTGGGCGTGCGCCGCCCGGAGCTCGCTCGTCGTGACGTCGGCGACCTGCGCCATCGCCTCGGCCGTGCGCGCCCCCCGCTCGGCGGAGTCGCGGCCGCCGAGCACGAGCAGCACGGGCGCCCCGAGGTTCGCCGCGACCTTCGCGTTGAAGGACAGCTCCGTCGGGCTGCCCACGTCGGTGTAGTCGGACCCGAGGACCACGACCGCGTCGCACTGCCGCTCGACCTGCGCGAAGCGGGACAGGATCGTGCCGAGCGCGGCGTCGGGGTCCGCGTGGACGTCGTCGTAGGTGACGCCGACGGCCTCGTCGTACGAGAGCCCGACGGCGGTGTGCTGCAGGAGCAGCTCGAGCACGTAGTCGGGCTCGGCGACCGACCGGGCGACGGGTCGGAACACGCCGACGCGACCGACGGATCGGGCGAGGGTCTCGAGGACACCGAGGGCCACGGTGCTCTTGCCGGTGTGCCCCTCTGCTGACGTGATGTAGATGCGGGTCGACACACCTCCAGGGTAGTCGCGCGCTCGACGGGCCCTCTGGGAGCCGGCGGGGCTGTGGAGGCTCGTGGTCATCCACACCCTCGGGAACCTGTACCATTGGTTTTCGTCATCGCGAGATGTCGCCTGGAGAATTCGCCTAGTGGCCTATGGCGCACGCTTGGAAAGCGTGTTGGGTGCAAGCCCTCGGGGGTTCGAATCCCCCATTCTCCGCCAGCAACTCCCACCAGGAGCGTTCCGGCCAGGAACGTACCGGTCAAGAACGACGAAGGGCACCCGCCGAGCGGGTGCCCTTCGTCGTTCCGGTGGCGCCCGTCGACGCCCGTGTCCCCCGTCAGGCCGACGGCTGTGCCCCCCGTCCGCAACGAGGTGGCCGGAACACGCCGCTGCGCAGTGGAACGCACTGTCCTCCGGCCCCGCCGAGGCCCTAGTCTGTGCTCACGGACGACCCCGGGACGGGTCGGACACGGTGCAACCGGGCGGCAGGGGCGTCGCCCGACGGGCGTGCGGTCGACGCTGCCCGCGCACCCGAGGGCGAGGAGACCCACGTGGGGGACGCGACGGTACCGGCGACGGGACGACTGCGCGCGCCGGTGTTCGACACGGTGCTCCGGCCCCGTCGCGCACTGGTCCGCTCCACCGCCCTGAGCGTCGTCTGCTCCGCCGTCCCACTCGTCGTCGCGCTGGTCTGGGTCACCCTCCCGATGCGCTGGTGGTCGCTCGTGGCCGGCTTCGTCGTGCTCCTCACCGTCCTGGCCGGTGTGCTGTTCGTTCGGCTCGGCTCGGCGTTCCTCGGGATCGACGAGGACGACGTCGTGCTGCACGGCGTGGTCACCGCGAACCGACGCATCCCGCGGGCCCGGGTGCACCACCTCGTCCTCGTGACGACGCAGCACGGGACGGCCGACCGCCCGGTCCGGACGCTCCTGGCGTTCGACGCCGACGACGAGCACCTGTTCCGCATGCGCGGCGACGTCTGGGGCGACGCGGCACTCGAGCGCGTGGTCGACGTGCTCGACGTCCAGGTGGACCGCGAAGGCCGCGTCCTGCCGGCACGCGAGGTCGCCCGCCGCTGGCCGTCGAGCCGCGCCTGGTACGAGCGTCGTGCCGGCGTCGCGGTCGCGGGTGGCGCTGCGGCCGCCCTCGTCGTCGGGGTCCTCGCCGTCGAGACGATCGGACTCCTCGCACGCTGACCGTCCGCGCCGCCCGAGCAGGCTGACCGATCAGCGCCCGACGAGCACGCTGACCGACCGCGCCACCCGAGCTCGCCGACCGTCAGCGCGGCCCCTCAGCGCCGGCGTCGCAGGGTCGAGAAGATCCCCTTCACGACCTCCTTGGCGATGGTCCCGCCGAGCCCCGGACCGAGCAGGTCCGACAGCGGGTCCCCCGACCGCCGCGAGGTCGACGTCCGCGACGACCGTGGCGAGCGATCGCTCCGCCGCGACTCGGCCGTCCGCTCCGCGCGCTCGAACTCCCGCTGCGTGCGCTCGTACTCCTGCTGCGCGGCCCGACGCTCTCGCTCGTCCTGCTTCGCCCGCGCCGCCGCCTCCTTCGCGGCTGCCGCGGCGGCCCGCGCCGCCTGCTTCTCGGCCTCGGCCTGCGCGGACGCGGCGTGCTCCGCCGCCTCCGCGGCGGCGGCCTCGGCGGCCGCGGCCTCCATCCGGCGCGCGAGGATCTCGTGCGCCGAGTCGGGGTCGACGCGGGTGCCGTACCGGGCGAGGAGCGGGGACGAGGTGACCCGGGCCTCCAGGTCGGCCCCCGGCAGGGGCTCCATGGAGCCCTGCGGCGCGCGCAGGCGCGTCCACGCGACCGGCGTGGGCGCACCACGCTCGTTCATCACGGTGACGATCGCCTCACCCGTCGCCAGCGAGGTCAGGACCTCGCCGAGGTCGTACTCGCTCGTCGGGTAGGTCGACACCGTGGCGCGGAGAGCCTTCGCGTCGTCGGGCGTGTGCGCGCGGAGCTGGTGCTGGATGCGCGACCCCAGCTGCGCGAGCACGTCGTTCGGGACGTCCTTCGGCGTCTGCGTGACGAAGAACACGCCGACGCCCTTCGAACGGATCAGCCGGACGGTGCGGACGACCTGCTCGGTGAAGTCCTTCGACGCACCCGTGAACAGCAGGTGCGCCTCGTCGAGGAAGAACACGAGCTTCGGCTTGTCCTGGTCGCCGACCTCGGGCAGCTCGTTGAACAGGTCTGCGAGCATCCACATCAGGAACGTCGAGAACAGCTGTGGCTGGTCCTGCACGCCGGGGACCTCGAGCAGGCTCACGATCCCGCGGCCGTCCGGGGCCGTCCGGAGGAACTCGGCGGTGTCGATCTCCGGCTCCCCGAAGAACGCGTCGGCACCCTGGTCGGCGAAGGTGACGAGCTCGCGCAGGATCACGCCGACCGTCTGCTTCGACAGACCGCCGAGGTCCGCGAGTTCGCCCTTGCCCGCGTCGCTCGTCAGGTAGGTCAGGACGCTCCGCAGGTCGGACAGGTCGACGAGCGGCAGCCCGGCCTGCTCGGCGTAGTGGAAGACGAGCCCGAGCGACGACTCCTGCGTCTCGTTGAGACCGAGCACCTTCGCGAGCAGCAGCGGCCCGAACCCGGACACCGTCGCCCGGACCGGGACACCCGTGCCGACGCCGCCGAGGGCGTAGAACTCGGCCTGGCTGCCGACGCCCTGCCACTGCTGGCCGATGCCCGCCGTGCGCGCGAGCAGCTTGTCGTTCGGCTGGCCGGGGGTCGCCAAGCCGGACAGGTCGCCCTTGACGTCCGCCGCGAACACCGGCACACCGGCCGCGGCGATCTGCTCGGCGAGGAGCTGCAGGGTGCGGGTCTTGCCCGTGCCGGTGGCACCCGCGACGAGGCCGTGCCGGTTGAGCATGCCGAGCGGGATGCGGACCTGGACGTCCGGCAGCGCCTCGCCGTTGACGAGCGCGCCGAGTTCGAGGGCGGTGCCGCCGACGGCGTACCCGGTACGGACGGCCGCCACGGCGTCGGCGCCGAGCGGTCCGGCGGGTGGTGCGGTGAGCGGCGGGGTCGCCTGGTCGCCGGGTCGGGTGTCGGGCCGGACGGGAGGCTCGGTGCCTGTGGACGACGTCGACTCGGCTGCCGGGGTGGCCGGGTCCGTGGGCGCTGCTGCCGGCTCGGCTGTCGTCGCCGCCGGCTCGGTGGGCGCTGCGGCCACTGTCCGGCTCAGCGCTGCGGCGAGCTCCTCGGCCCGCCGTGCGGCCTCATCGGCGAGCCGACGCGCCTCCTCGGCGGCGGCCTGCGCCGCCGCTGCCGATGCTCTCGCCTGCTCCACCGCGTCGTCGCTCATGGCCACAGCGTACGGACGCCGACCGACGCCGGTCCGGCCGGACGACGACGGGGAGTGACTAGTGCGTGAGGGCGGGGACCGTGCGGGGGCGGACCACGGCCCAGAGCAGGACGATCGCCACCGCCGCCGTGCACGCCATCACGGCCGCCATCGGCGCCGCGGTCTCGATGCCGAGCCAGCCGACGATCGGCGAGATGAGCCCGGCGACACCGAAGTTCAGGGCGCCGAGGAGCGAGGCGGCGGTGCCGGCTTCCTTGCCGTGCGCGGCGAGGCCGATCACCTGGACGAGCGGGAACGAGAAGCCGCACGCCGCGATGAAGAACCAGAGCGGCACGAGCACGCCGACCAGTCCGGCACCCAGCGCGTCGAGCACGATGATCGCGACCGACGCCAGGAACAGGGTCGCGGTCGAGCAGGCGAGGATCCACTGCGGGCCGACACGCTGCGCGATCCGCGAGGAGATCTGCACGCCGACGACGACGCCGATGGAGTTCACCGCGAAGAGCAGTCCGTACTGCTGCGCGTTGAGCCCGTAGACGCCCTGGAACAGGAACGGCGACGAACTCAGGTACGAGAACAGGCCGCTGAACACCATCGCTCCGATGAGCGCGACGCCGACGAAGATCCGGTCGGAGAACAGCGCCTTGTACCGCTGGCCGACGGTGGAGTGGCCGGCCTCGTGCCGGCGCTCCTTCGGCAGCGTCTCGACGATGAGCAGGATCGACGCGATCACGACGGCCAGGCCGTAGCAGGCGAGGAACACGAAGATGCCGCGCCAGCTGGTGAAGCGGAGCATCTGCGAGCCGATGAGCGGCGCGAGGATCGGTGCGAGGCCGTTCACCATCGCCAGGCGCGACAGCATGCGCACGAGGGGCTTGCCGCCGAACAGGTCGCGGACGGTGGCCATCGCGACGACACCACCCGCCGCGGCACCCATGCCCTGCAGGACGCGGAACACGGCCAGCAGCTCGATGTCCGGCGCGGTGGCCGCTCCGATGGACGCCGCGATGTGCACCGTGGTGGCGATGATGAGCGGCAGGCGACGACCGACCTTGTCGCTCCACGGGCCGACCAGCAGCTGGCCGACCGCGAACCCGAGCGTCGTCGCCGTGAGCGTGAGCTGCACGGCGCCGTCGGAGACCCCGAACTGCTCCTTGAGCGACGGGAACGCCGGCAGGTAGAGGTCGATGGTGAACGGCCCGAGCGCGGTGAGCGCGCCGAGCACGAAGACGTAGACGAGGCGCTGACCCCGGGTGAGCGAGTCACCGGGGTGGAGCACGACGCGGAGTGGACCAGTGGTGGCGGGCGCGGTCACGAGCGAGCGGTCCTTCGACAGGAGAGACGGGAGAGGGAGGTGATCACGGGCGCCGCGGTTGCCCGGCGCCGGGAGAGCGGGGTCGCACCGGGCGGACCCGGCCGAGTCGAATCGAATCGATTCGCCCACGGAACCATCCTACGGGCTGCGTGAGCGCTCCCGGAACCTCCCGCACCACATCCGTCGCGTCACACCGCGCTCTCCGTCCCGTCCGGGCGGTCGCCGTACGGTAGCGTCGACCGTGCTCGTCGACACCTGGTCGGACCGGGCAACGGACTCGGCGAGAAGGGGGTGGGACCGTGGTCGACGCACGGATCCTGCACACGACCGCAGCCCTGCGCGAGGCGATCCTGCGGCTGGCCGCCGACCGCCCCGTGTCCACGATCACCGTCGCGGACGTCACGCGCGCGGCCGGGATCAACCGTGCGACCTTCTACTCGCACGCGGTCTCGCCGGGGTCGCTGCTCGCCGACGTGCTCACGCCCGAGCTCGACCGCATCCGCGAGGACGACGCCGAGGCCCGCCGGACGGCTGCCGCCCGTGGTGCGAGTGCCGACGAGCTCGCTGCGATCACCCGTCGCGGGATCGACGCGGTCGTCGAGCACGTGGTGTCCCACCGGGACATCTACGCGAAGGGGCTCCCGGACACCGAGGACGCCTCGCTCCACCGGCTCCTCGTCGAGCACTTCACCGTCTCGAGCGCGCAGCACATCCGCGAGCTCCCCACCGAGCGCCCGACCATGCTCGACGACGTCGCGGCCGGGTTCGTCGCGCAGGGGTTCGTCGGTGCGATCGAGGCCTGGCTCGCCGGGCCCCGGCGGTCGCGGAGGTCGCTCGTCGAGACGATCACGCTGTCGTTCCCGTCCTGGTGGCACTGAGCGCCGCGGCACCGGCGACAGCAGCGACCGTCGGTCGCTGATCGTCGGTCGCTGATCGTCGGTCGCTGATCGTCGGTCGCTGACCGTCAGTTGCTGACCGTCGGCTTCTCGCCGCGCTGCAGCGACCGCACCACGTCGACCGTGGCGTCGACGAACGCGTCCCCGTCGTCGCCGGGCACTCGATGGTCGGCGGACACCCCGTCGCCCCCGGTCCCGCTCGCGGGCAGGGACCCACCGAGGGACACCACGACCACGCCGGCGTCGTGCGCGGTCTGGAGCGCCCCGGCCAGGGCCGAGGCGTCGACTGCGCGGACGAGCACCGCCTTCGCGCCGCCCCGGACGAGCGCGTCGACCGCCTCGCGCTGGGCCGCCGCGCCGTCCTGCTCGGGCGCCACCCGGACGTCCGACCGGAACCCCGCTGCGTCGAGCCGGTCGCCGAGCGCCGTGCCGAGCGAGCCGTCCGCGGCGGAC
This sequence comes from Curtobacterium sp. Csp1, assembly GCF_013347185.1. Taxonomy (NCBI): domain Bacteria; kingdom Bacillati; phylum Actinomycetota; class Actinomycetes; order Micrococcales; family Microbacteriaceae; genus Curtobacterium; species Curtobacterium sp. Csp1. Next base: position 2,836,182 of record NZ_CP054594.1, on the reverse strand, counting down.
AGGACCACCCCGACCACGGCGTGCCGGTCGAAGCCGCCGTCCGAGCTGGTCAGGTCCGAGCTCTGCACGGGCGTCGGCGCCGCGGTCGTGGGACCCTGGCAACCGGTCAGGGCGACGAGGGCCGCCCCCACCACGACGGCCACGACGGCCCCGACCCGCATGCGCACGCGCGTCACGCTACCCGCTCGGCACCTGCAGGCGGCGGCACCGGGCCGAGCCGTCGGACCGCCGCGGTGGCGAGCAGCGCGATCACGATCATCGCGAGGAACACGAACGGGAACGACCACGCGGCGTCCGCTCCCCCGCTGCCGACGAACAGCAACCCGGTGACCGCGAGCCCGACGACGCTGCCCGAGGCGTCCGCGATCGTCAGCGCCGAGCTCGCGAACCCGTCGTCGCCCTCGCCCGAGAACCGCAGCGTCAGCATCGACGCCCGCGGGTACAGCCCGCCCATGCCCGCGCCGCCGACGAACCAGCCGACGACGAGCACCCACCACGGCAGGTCGAACGCGGCGACCGCGAGCGCCGTGACCAGGCTGACGAGCACCAGGGCGAGCCCGACACCGAACGTCCTGGCGGCCGTCAGGCGTTCCTCGCCGACCCGTCCGTGCACCCAGCTGGCACCGGCCCAGCTCAGGGCGGCGACGGTCAGCGCGAGGCCCGCCGTCGACGCCGACAGACCGTGCCGCGACTGCAGCAGGAACGGCACGTAGGCCTCGCTCCCGAAGAACGCCGCCGCGACGAGTCCCCGCAGGAGCACCACGCTCGGCAGCCCGGGCGCCGCACGGAACGTCCCGGTCGGCAGCAGCGGACGGAGCGCCGCCCACGTGCCGACGACCCCGACGACGACCGCGGCGACGCGCGGCCACGGGCCGAGGTCCGGGGCGACGTTGAGGAGCAGGATCGCGATCGCCGCCCCGACGGACCAGCCGATCCTGGTGCGTTGCCACACCGGTCGGAGCGCGGCGGCCGGGGCGTGCAGCTTCCCGAGGGTCGGCACGAGCAGGGCGAACGACACCACCGCGATGACGAGCGCCCCGGCGAAGACCCAGTGCCAGCCCCACGTCTCGGTGACGATCCCCGCGACCGCCGGGCCGACGAGCGCCGGGACGACCCACGCCGCGGCGAACCCGGCGAACACCGGGCCGTGCAGCTCGGCTGGGAAGATCCGTGCGACGAGCACGTAGAGCACGACGTCGATCGCCCCGGCACCGAAGCCCTCGACGAGCCGCCCGACGAGGAACACCTCCATCGTGGGCGCCAGCATCACGACCGCGGTGCCGAGCGCGAAGAGCGCGGCCGAGACCCACGCGACGACACGACCGCCGGACCGGTCCGTCCAGTTCCCCGCGAGCACCATCCCGGGGACACCCGCGGCGAGGGGTGCCGCGAAGGCGAGCGCGTACAGCGTCTCGCCGTCGAGGTCACGGCTGATCTCCGGCATGACCGTGGTCATCGCCAGGTTCTGGAACGCCGCGACGCCCACGATGGCGACCATGCCGATCGTCGCGAGCGCGTAGCGCCCGCTGAGGATCCCGGTCGTCGTCGCCACGCTGCTCACCCGGGTCACGCTACCGGTGACCACGGACGGACTGGAGGATCGTGGCGGCGCCGCCACGATCCTCCAGTCCGCCCAGCGCGCGCGTCAGCGCGCCGCGACGTCAGCGCGCCGGGACGTCAGCGCTCCAACGCCTGCAGGACGTCCGCGACCAGGTCGCCGGCGTCCTCGATGCCCACCGACAGGCGGACGACGTTCTCCGGCACGGCGAGCTCCGTGCCCTTGACGGACGCGTGCGTCATCTCGCTCGGGTAGCCGATGAGCGACTCGACCCCGCCGAGCGACTCGGCGAGCGTGAACACCTCGGTCGACTCGACGAACCGCTTCGCCGCCGCGGGGCCGCCGGTCAGCGCGACCGAGAGCATGCCGCCGAAGCCACGCATCTGCTTCGCGGCGACGTCGTGCCCGGGGTGGTCGGCGAGGCCCGGGTAGAAGACGCGCTCGACACCCGGGGCGGACACGAGCGCCTCGGCCACGGCCTGCGCGTTCGCGGAGTGCCGCTCCATCCGCAGCGGCAGCGTCTTGATGCCGCGGGTGGTCAGGAAGGCGTCGAACGGCGAGGCGATCGCACCCGCACCGAACTGCAGGAAGCCGACCTGCTCCGCGAACTCCTGGTCCCGCAGCACGACCGCACCGCCGACGACGTCGGAGTGGCCCCCGAGGTACTTCGTCGTGGAGTACGACACCGCGTCGGCGCCGAGCGCGAGCGGCTGCTGCAGGTACGGCGAGGCGAACGTGTTGTCCACGACGACGAGCGCACCGGCGGCGTGCCCGACCTCGGACAGCAGCGCGATGTCGGCGATCTTCATGAGCGGGTTCGTCGGGGTCTCGACCCACAGGACGGTCTTCGCGGGGGCACCCTCGAGCGCGGCGCGGACCCGGTCGACGTCGCTCATGTCGACGACGACGAGCTCGACGCCCCACGGCACGTGCAGCCGGTTCACCAGGCGGTGCGTCCCGCCGTAGACGTCGTTGCCCATCACCACGCGGGCGCCGGGCTCCAGGTACGCGCGGAGCAGGGCGTCCTCGGCGGCCAGCCCGGACGCGAACGAGTACGCCGCGACGCCGCCGTCCAGGTCGGCGAGGAGCGTCTGCAGGGCGTCCCGCGTCGGGTTGCCGCCGCGCGAGTACTCGTAGCCGTTCCGCATGTTCCCCACGCCGTCCTGCACGTAGGTGCTCGTGACGTGGATGGGCGGGATCACCGCGCCGGTCGTGGCGTCGGGGTCCTGGCCGGCGTGGACGGCACGGGTGTCGAACTCGGTCATGCGATCGGGGTTCCTTGCAGCTCGGGGTCGTGGTCGGGGGCGCGTCGGTGCGCGGCCCGGGTCACTCGGACAGGGAGGTCAGCAGGTCGTGCCGGGTCAGCACGGTCACCGGCTTGCCGTCGTCGACGACGAGCAGGGCGTCGACGGACTCGAGCGCCCGCCGGGCCGCGGACAGGGACTCCCCCGTGCCGATGAGCGGGAGCGGGTCCCCGACGAAGCCGGACACCGCGTCGGTCATCGCGGCCGCGCCGGTGAACACCTGCTCGAGCAGGTCCTTCTCGGCGACGGCACCGACGACCTCGCCGATCACGACGGGCGGTTCGGCGCTCAGGACCGGCATCTGCGAGACGCCGTACGTCGCCATGATCTCGACGACGTCCCGCACGGTGTCCGACGGGTGCGCGTGCACGAGGTCCGGCAGACGGCCGTCCTTGCCCGCGACGACGGACCCCACCGTCCGCGCGTCGTCGGTCTCGGCGAAGCCGTACGAGCGCATCCACCGGTCGTTGAAGATCTTGCCGAGGTAGCCCCGGCCGCTGTCCGGCAGGAGCACCACGACGACGTCGTCCTCGGTCAGGTCCTGCGCGGCCCGGAGCGCGGCGACCACGGCCATGCCGCTCGACCCACCCACGAGCAGGCCCTCCTCGCGCGCCAGGCGGCGGGTCATCGCGAACGACTCCGCGTCCGTCACGGCGATGATCTCGTCCGGGATCCCGGCGTCGTACGCGGCTGGCCAGAAGTCCTCGCCGACGCCCTCCACCAGGTACGGCCGCCCGGTGCCGCCCGAGTAGACCGAGCCCTCCGGGTCCGCGCCGACGATCCGGACGCGTCCGTCCGACGCTTCCTTGAGGTACCGGCCGGTGCCGGAGATGGTGCCCCCGGTGCCGACGCCGGCGACGAAGTGCGTGATCTGCCCCTCGGTGTCGCGCCAGATCTCGGGACCGGTGGTCTCGTAGTGGCTCCGCGGGCCGTTCGGGTTCGCGTACTGGTTCGGCTTGTAGGCGCCGGGGATCTCCCGCACGAGCCGGTCCGACACGGAGTAGTACGACTCGGGGTGCTCCGGCGGGACCGCGGTGGGGGTGACGACGATCTCGGCGCCGTACGCGGTGAGGACGTTCCGCTTGTCCTCGCCGACCTTGTCCGGCAGGACGAACACGCACCGGTACCCGCGCTGCTGGGCCACGAGCGCGAGCCCGACCCCGGTGTTCCCGGAGGTCGGTTCGACGATCGTCCCGCCGGGGCGCAGGTCGCCGGAGGCCTCGGCCGCATCGATGATCCGCGTCGCGATGCGGTCCTTCGACGAGCCGCCCGGGTTCAGGTACTCGACCTTGACCAGGACGGTCGGCCGGATGCCCTCGGTGACGCGGTTCAGACGGACGAGCGGGGTGTCGCCGACGAGGTCGACGACCGAGTTCGCGTAACGCACGCGGCCGAGTCTAGGCGGCTCCCCCGGCGACCCGCTGGGATGCGACGCGGGACTGCAGGCGGACCTGCTCCTGGGCCTGCAGGACGTCCTGGACGTCCTGGTGACGGCGGTCGATGACGGCGCTGATGTCCTTCGCCAGGCGCGGGGTCCGCTGCACGATCGCGTCGAGGACCGGGGCCGGGACCGCGAGCACGGACACCTCGGTGGTCGCCACCTGGAACGCCTGCACGACCTCGCGGGTCAGGGCCGTCTGCCCGACGTAGTCGCCGGCTTCCACCTTCGTCGCCAGGAGCTGCGTCCCGTCGAACGGCACCCGCAGCTCGATGCTGCCGCTGAGGACGAACCGGATCACCGTCGGCACGACGCCGGGGCGGGCGATCACCTCGCCGGCCGCGTAGCGCTCGAGCCGCACGGCAGGGGCGAGCGCCGCGCGGTCCTCGTCACCGAGGTACAGGATCGGCGCCACCGCGGCGAGCGCCGCGTCCCGCCGTTCCTCGGTCGCGTGGTCGTCCGTCCCGTCGCCGTCGAGTGCCAAGCCCTCACGGCGGGCGGCGTACCAGAGCCACGTCCGGAACTGCGCGAGCGCCGGTCCCTCCTGGGACGGGCCGCCGACCTCGAACGACACCGTGTACGCCGCGCCGCCGGCCGGCTCAGCCGCCGGCGCGGTGTCCCGCGCGAGCTGCGGCAGGGCCGCGGCGGTGCGCTGCAACAGCGCGACCACGGCCGCCGGGGCGTCGTCCGTCGTGAACGTGACGGACGTCGTGACCGGGAACGTGCCTCCTGTCCGGCTGAGGTTCGTGAACGACGCACCGGCGAGCGACGAGTTCGGGGTGACCAGGATCCCACCCCCGGTGTCGATGTGCACGGACCGCCAGTTCACCTCGACGACCCGGCCACGGGTGCCGCCCACGTCGAGCCAGTCGCCGAGCCGGAACGGCTGCTCGAAGAGCAGGAAGAGTCCCGCGATGACCGGTCCGACCGCGGACTGCAGCGCGAGGCCGATGACGAGCGACCCGACACCCAGGGCGGTGAAGATCCCGCCGACGTCGGCGCCCCAGACGATCTTGAAGACGAGCGCGAGCCCGAGCGCGATGAGCACGATCCGGGCGATGTCGACGAATATCGACGGGACCTTCTCGCGCCACGACCCGGCGCGGGCGTTCGTGAAGAGCAGGACGTTCAACCCGTTCAGCACGAACACGATCACCAGGAACCCGAGGACCGAGGCGATGACCTGGTTCACGACCGGCTGGCCGGGGTCCACCGCATCGGTGACCTGCACGGACAGCACCAGGATCGCGATGATCGGCACGACCGCGTTCCGGAGCAGCCCGATGACCTTGTGCATCGGGTTGTGCCGGCGCTGCAGCGAGGACTGCAGCTCGGTGAGGGCGAGCAGCAGCACCGGCAGGCCGACGATCACCGCGATCGACGGCCAGAACCACGACTGCTCCCAGAACGCGGTCACGACGCCACCTGCTCGAGCTTCCAGATGCGCTGCGTGCCGCTCTGGGTGCGGACCTCGCCGGCGTCGACCAGGCCGTCGCGGTCGCCGAGCTTGTCGACCACGCGCTGCGTCGCGTAGACGCCGGCTGCCGGTGCGATGCCCTGCACGCGGTACGCCAGGCTGACCGCGTCGCCCCACATGTCGTAGACGAGCTTCGACCGGCCGACGAGCCCGCTCGTCACCTGCCCGGTGTCGATGCCGGCGCGGAGGCCCACGCGCGAGCCGTGTTGCGCGTTGAAGCGGTCGACGACGCGCTGGGACTCCTCAGCCCAGTCGACCATCCGCCGAACGTTGTCGACCCGGGGAACGCTCAGGCCGCACGACGCCAGGTAGCCCGCCCGCGTCGTGCGCACCCGCTCGACGCCGTACCGACTCGCCGCCTCGTCCAGCGACCGCCACAGGTCGTTGACGAGCGACAGGCTCTCCTCGGCGGACAGGCCACGCGCGAAGTCGTCGAACCCGACCAGGTCCGCGTAGACGACGGCCACGTCCTGGTGGTCGGCCGCGATCGTGTCGTCACCCTGCTTGTACCGCTCGGCGACGTCGGCCGGCATCATCGTGAGGAGCAGCGCGTCGTTCTGCCGCCGCTGCTCGTCGAGCAGGTCCTGCTTCACCTGCAGGCTCCGGCTCATGTCGTTGAACGCCACCCCGAGGTCGCCGATCTCGTCTCCGGGACGGGTGCGCACCTCGACCCCGAGCTCGCCCGCGCTGACCCGGTTCACGGCGGTCTGCAGCCGTCGGACCGGGCGCACGAACACCTGCGCGAGGAGCAGCGAGAGCAGGCTGACGAGCACGATGATCCCGACGAGGGACAGCCCGAGGTTGCGGGTGAAGTCGTTCACCGGGCCGAACGCCTCGGCGGTGTCGGTCTGCGCGACGACCACCCACCGCAGGCCGTCCACCTCGAGCGGCGCGTACGCGGCGAGGACCTCCTTGCCGCGGTAGTCGGTGCCGATCACCGTCCCGGTCTTCCCCTGCAGCGCCCGGGACACCGCGGTCGAGTCCACCTCCTGGAGCAGCACCGACCCCTTCACGGCCAGCTGCCGCTCCGCGACGGACGGTGCCGTCCCCGCGGCGACGACGTCCTGCTCGTACTGCCGGGGGTGCTGGAGCAGCTGGCGGGGGTACGACCGCATGAGGTGGTCGGCGCCGACCAGGTACGACTCACCGGTGTCCCCGAGCCCGTCGCCCTTCCAACCCTCGTTGCCGGTCATGACGCTGTTCACGAGCTCGACCGGCACCTGCACGGCCATCACGCCGATGATCTTCCCCTGGTCGCCGACCGGGGACATCACCCACAGCGTCGGGACGTTCAGGCTCGGGACGTACCGCGCGAAGTCGGTCACCACGAAGTCGTCGGCGCTCGTCAGCCGGAGGGCGTCCTGGTAGCCGGACGCCAGGTTCGAGTCCCGGTACGGCCCGTCGTCCAGGTCCGTCCCGAGGTCCGCGCCGCCGTACGCCGAGTAGACGACGTTCCCGTCGGTGTCCATGAGGAGCAGGTCGTCGTATCCGACGGTCTCGGTCGCCTGCCGGAAGTACTCCTGGTACTCCGCGTGCGCGGCCGACCACGCGCTGCCGTCGCCCGCGTCGTCTTCCTCGATCGCCTCGTCGTAGTCGGTGAACGGCGCCGTGTACCGCGCCTGCAGGTAGATCTGCGGGTCCGTCGTCGGGGCGAACTGCTCCGGGTTCGCGGTCTCGCCGGAGCGGGCGTCGAGCTGCGGCACGAACGTGTCGCGGTACCAGCCGTCGACCTTCGTCCGGTCCGCGTCTGTCACCGGCTGGCGCTGGAGGTCCTGCCACCCGGCCGTGAAGGCCTTCGTCGCGCCCACGACGCTCGCGTTCCGGGTCTGGGCGACCACGGTCTGCGTGAACTGCGAGAACGAACGCTGCAGCTCGGTGATCCGCGTTTCACGGAGGGACGTCACCTGGTTCGTCGCCGCGGTCTGCAACGAGGACCGGCCGTTCAGGTAGCCCACCGCGCCGACGACCAGCGCCGCGACGATGCTCACCCCGAGCAGCATCACGAGGAGCTTCGACTGGATGTCCAGCGACCCCCGCGAGAACAGGCCCCGCAGGGCGGGTCGGCGCCGCGGCGCCTCCTCGACGACGCGCGGGGCGTCGGGTGCCGCGTCAGCCGCGGGCGGGATCGGATCGGGCTGCGGTGGGACTGCGGTCACGTCGTTCTCCTGGTGGATCGAGGCGCGGGCTGTCAGACCACGGTTACCAGGTGAGGGGTGCTCGGGTGCGGGATCGGCTGTCTGCTCTGCGCGGCTGTCCGCTAGCCGCATCGCGCGCGGGGGTGGGCTGCGGCCGGCAGGTGGGCCGTATCCGGACTGGAGGCACGGGGTCGCGCCCGGCGCGTCCGGTGCGGCGCGCAGCTGCCCGCAGCGCGTGGGGCGCCGCGCCGGTTCCTCCGGTGAGCAGAAGACGTCGCCTGCGTCTCCGGCGCGCGACGTCGTCCGCTCACTCGACGGTGCGCGGTGGCGCCTCGGGAGGCCTCGGCGGGCGGGCCGGTGGGCTCCGGGCGGTCAGCGGTCCGCGTCGACCGTCGCATTCTGCTGCCGGAAGAGCGCCGCGTACACGCCGTCACGGTCGAGCAGTCCGTCGTGCGTCCCACGTTCCACGATCCGCCCGTGGTCGAGGACGAAGATCACGTCGGCGTCCCGGATCGTCGAGAGCCGGTGCGCGATCGAGATCGTCGTCCGCCCGGCAGCCGCCGTGTCGAGGGCGGTCTGGACGACGTGTTCGGAGATGGAGTCGAGCGCGCTCGTCGCCTCGTCGAGCACGAGCACCGGCGGGTCCTTGAGCAGCACCCGAGCGATCGCGATGCGCTGCTTCTCACCGCCGGACAACCGGTAACCGCGCTCCCCCACGACGGTGTCGTAGCCGTCGGGGAACGAGGCGATCGTCTCGTGGATGTTCGCCGCACGTGCCGCACGCTCGAGCTCGGCGTCGGTCGCGTCCGGCTTGGCGTACCGGAGGTTGTCGCCGATCGAGGCGTGGAACAGGTACGTCTCCTGGCTGACGATGCCGACGTGACGCATCAGGTCCTCGTGCTCCAGGTCGCGTACGTCTGCGCCTGCGAACCGCACCGAGCCCGAGGACGCTTCGTACAGCCGAGGGACCAGGTAGGAGATCGTCGTCTTGCCCGCGCCCGATGGCCCGACGAAGGCGGCGAACTGCCCCGGTTCGAGCTCGAACGAGACCTGCTGCAACGTGGGTGCGTCGGCCTGGGCGTCCGGGTAGGCGAAGGTGACGTCCTCGAACGCCACGTGCCCGACGCGGCGCTCGTCGACCTTCTGGGCGGTCGGCGCGTCGGTGATGGCGGGACGCAGGTCCAGGTACTCGAAGATCCGGGCGAACAGCGCTCCCGAGGTCTGCAGGTCGAGGACGACGCGCAGCAGGCCCACGGTCGGGAAGAGCAGCCGCGACTGCACCGTGGTGAACGCGACGATGGTGCCGGCGGTGATCGGCACGTTCCCGATGATCAGGTACGCGGCCACCACGTAGATGACCGCGGGGATGATCGACAGGAAGACCTGGACGATGGCGAAGAACCACTGGCCGGACATCTGCTGCCGCACCTGCAACTGGATCTGGTTGCGGTTCTCGTCCCCGTAGCGCTGCGTCTCGCTGCGCTGCTGGTTGAAGGACTTGGCGAGCAGGATGCCGGAGACGCTCAGTGCCTCCTGGGTGATCGCCGTCATGTCGGACAGCGACTCCTGCGTCTGCGCGGCGATCCGCGCGCGGACCTGGCCGACCCGCCGCTGGGCGACGACCAGCAGCGGCAGCAGGACGACCGCGACGAGCGTCATCTGCCAGCTCAGCAGCAGCATCGCGACGATCGCGGCGATGACGGTGACGGTGTTGCCGAGGACGGACGAGATCGTGTTGTTGAGGACGCTCGCGACGCCACCGACGTCGTTCTGCAGCCGCGACTGGATGACGCCGGTCTTCGTGCGGGTGAAGAACGCCAGTTCCATCCGCTGCAGGTGCCCGAAGAGCCGCATGCGCATGGCGCCCATGACCTTGTTGCCGACGGTCGCCGTCAGGTAGGTCTGCCAGATGCCGACGCCGGCACTCGCGATCCAGAGGGCGATCATGCCGCCGACGAGCTCGAACAGCACCGGCAGGTCCGGGCGACCACCCGGCGGGAACAGTCCGCGGTCGAAGGCCTGCTGGGTGAGCAGCGGCGGGATCACCGACAGGGCGGCCCCGACGAGCACGAGCACGACCGTCAGGACGATGGCGCGGCGGTGCGGCACGAACAGTTCCGCGATCCGCCGGACGAGGTGCGGGATGCGCGGTGCCTCGGCGTTGGCGGCCTTCTGTGCCCGGACGTCGCCGCTCGAGATGCGCCCACCGCCGCGGGGCCCACCCGCGGTACCCGGTCGCATCCCGTGGCCCATGCTCATGGGGCAAACCTATCCCCGCCCGGGGACAGTGGCGGGGCGGCCCGTATTTGACCCCGTTCAGGGGCCGTGCGACCATCAGCAGTCCCCTTCCCCGGCTCCACAGAGGTCCCATGACGTCCGCGCCCACCCGCCCCACGTCGCTCCGCCAGCAGCTCGCTCGGCGCAAGCCCATCGAGCAGCTGCAGGCCGAGGCCGCGCGCGGCGTGGACGGTGCGCCGCTCCGCCGCTCGCTCGGCGTGTGGCACCTGACGATGATCAGCGTCGGCGCGACCCTCGGCACCGGCATCCTCGTCGTGCTCGGGACCGCGGTGCCCCTCGCCGGACCGGCCGTGTGGATCTCGTTCGTCGTGGCCGGGGTCGCCGCCCTGCTCTCCGCGCTGTCGTACGCCGAGATGGCCGGCGCGGTGCCGACGTCGGGGTCGAGCTACTCGTACACGTACGCGACGATGGGCGAGGGCATCGCCTGGGTCTGCGGCTGGTGCCTGGTCCTCGAGTACGCGGTGTCCGTGGCCGCCGTGGCCGTGGGTGCGAGCGAGTACGTCGACGAGACCCTCCGCGTCTTCGGTCTGCACCTGCCGACGGCCCTCGCAGCGCCCCCGGGCGACGGCGGGGTCGTCAACCTGCCCGCGGCGCTCCTGGTCCTGCTCGCGACGGCGGTCCTGCTGCCCGGCGCGCGCGAGAGCGCCTGGGTCAACACGCTCATGGTCGTCGTGAAGATCGCCCTGCTGGTGTTCTTCGTCGCCGTCGCCTTCACCGCGTTCCGCGCGCAGAACTTCGAGCCCCTCGCACCCATGGGTGCCGCGGGCGTCACCGCTGCGGCCTCGCGCCTGTTCTTCTCGTACATCGGGTTCGACGCCGCGTCGACCGCGGGCGAAGAGGCGAAGGACCCCCGCCGGGACCTCCCCCGCGCGATCATCGGGTCGATCGCGCTCATCACCGCGCTCTACATCCTCGTTGCGATCGCCGCGATCGGAGCGCGCTCGTGGACGTCGTTCTCCGCCGACGAGGCCTCGCTCGTCCGCATCGTCGTCGACGTCACCGGCCAGCCCTGGGTCGCGCTCGTGTTCTCCGTCGGCGCCGTGGTCGCGATCGCGAGCGTCGTGCTCACCGTGCTCTACGGCCAGACCCGCATCCTGCTGACGATGGCGCGGGACGGACTCGTCCCGAAGCTCTTCGGCCGGGTCTCCCACCGCACCGGCACGCCCGTCGTCGGCACCCTCGTGGTCGGTGTCGTCGTGACCGTCGTCGCGGCGCTCGTGCCGCTCGGGGAGCTCGCCGACGCCACGAGCATCGGCACCCTCGTCGCGTTCGCCCTGGTCAACGTGTCGGTGCTCGTGCTGCGCCGCAGCCGGCCCGGCCTCGAGCGCTCGTACCGCGTCCCGCTCTTCCCGGTCGTCCCGGTGCTCGGCACGCTCTCCTGCGTCCTGCTCGCCGTGTTCCTCGGAGCCGACACGTGGATCGCCTTCGGGCTGTGGATGCTCGCCGGCGTGGTGCTCTACCTGGCCTACGGCCGCCGACACAGCACCCTGCGCTGACGCGCCCGGCGGCCCCGCGCCCTGCTGCGTCCTCACGCGCTCAGCGACACCTCACGCGCCGGTCAGCCCGTGACCTGTCGCTGAGCCCGTGCCATCCGTCCTCCACACAGCCGGTCGCTGCGGAGGTCGTGCACCGGTCCCGCCGATCCCACCCCGGACCCGCCCGGGCACGGCCACGATCGGCGCATGCACGAACACCGGAAGCGCACACCGATCCTCCGGACGTCCCCCGCCGACCCGGCGACCGCTCGGACCCTGCAGCGTCGGCACGCGGCGGGCAGTCTCGTGCGGCTGCTGCCCGGGGTGTTCATCGAGCGCGACGTCTGGGAAGGCCTCGCCCTCCACGAACGACACCTCACCCGCGCCCGTGCCGTCGCGCCGCTGCTGCGTCCCGGGTCCGTCTTCTCGCACGGGACCGCCGCGATGATCCACGGCTGGCCCTGGATCGGGGACGTCGGCGATCGGGTCCACGTGCTCGATCCGAACGCAACGGTCATCCAGCACCGAGCTGGTGTCATCCGTCACCCCGGCGTCCCGCGGACCGCCGTCGACCCCGCGGCGTTCGATGGCGTTCCCGTCACCTCGGCCCTCGACACGGCCGTGATGCTCGCGACGTCGTGTGCGCTGCACGTCGCAGCGGTTGCCGTCGATGCCGCCGTCCGCCGCAAGCAGGTCCGGATCGACGAGCTGCAACAGCACGTCCCCCGACGACCAGCCCGTGGGTCCGTCCGCGCCGCCGCCGTGCTCGAGGCGCTCGACCCGCTCCACGAGTCCGCCGGGGAGTCCTTCGCCGCCGCGCGGTTCGTCGAGCTGGGCATGCCGCCGTGGGTGAGCCAGGCGCTGGTACGGCACGCCGACGGCACGATCGACCGGCTCGACTTCTGGTTCCCGTCCCTGGGGGTGGTCGTCGAGTTCGACGGGCGACAGAAGTACGTCGACCCGACGATGCTGGACGGACGCGACCCCGGCGACGTGCTCTGGGCGGAGAAGCGTCGCGAGGACCGGGTCCGGGCGCTGCCCGCCGTCCGTACGGTCGTCCGGGCGACGTGGTGGCACCTGGTCGAGCTCGACCGACTCCGAGCGCTCTTCCGCGCACACGGCGTCCCGGTGTGAGCCAGAGCAGCTCACGCGCTCAGCGACACTTCACGCGCGCCTGCCGCCGTGAAGTGTCGCTCAGCGCGTGAACTCCCGCCCGACCCGCGCCGCCCCCGCACACGACGAAGGCCGCCACCCCGAGGGGCAGCGGCCTTCGCGAAGAGCCGTAAGCAGTACTTACGCGAGCTCGACCGTGGCGCCGGCGGCCTCGAGGGCCTCCTTCGCCTTGTCGGCCGTCTCCTTGTTGACACCCTCGAGGATCTTGGCGTCGGCGGTCTCGACGAGCGCCTTGGCCTCGCCCAGGCCGAGCGACGTGAGGCCACGGACCTCCTTGATGACCTGGATCTTCTTGTCACCGGCCGACTTGAGCACGACGTCGAACTCGGTCTTCTCCTCGACCTCCTCGGCCGGGGCAGCGGCGCCACCGGCCGCGGCGACCGCGACGGGGGCAGCAGCGGTGACCTCGAAGACCTCCTCGAACTTCTTCACGAAGTCCGAGAGCTCGATGAGCGTGAGCTCCTTGAAGGCCTCGATGAGCTCGTCCTGCGAAAGCTTCGCCATGATTTTCTCCTACTACTAGCTAGTACGTGTGGTTGATGAACGCGTGCCTGGTCAGGCCGCGGACTCCTGCTTCTCGCGGAGGGCGTCCACGGTGCGGACGGCCTGCGAGAGGGGTGCCTGGAACAGGTACGCAGCACCGAACAGCGAGGCCTTGAAGGCGCCGGCGAGCTTGCCGAGCAGGACTTCACGGGACTCGAGGTCGGCGAGCTTGTCCACCTCGGTCGCGGTGAGCGGGTTACCGTCGAAGTAACCGCCCTTCACCACGAGCTGGGGGTTCGCCTTGGCGAATGCACGCAGCGACTTCGCGACGGCGACGGTGTCACCGTGGACGAAGGCGAGAGCGGACGGACCGGCGAGCTCGTCGTCGAACGACGTGATGCCGGCGTTGTTCGCCGCGATCTTGGTCAGCGTGTTCTTCACCACGGCGTACGTGGCGTGCTCACGGATCGAGTTGCGGAGCTCCTTGAGCTGCGCGACCGTGAGACCGCGGTACTCGGTGAGCAGAACGGCGTTCGAGCTCTGGAATGCATCCGTGAGCTCGGCGACCGCAGCTTCCTTGTTCGCCATGGTTCTCCTTGGGGGTTTCTTGCCGGCTAGCCCCGGGTCGATGACTGTGACGAGCACAGTCCGCACACATGAAAAAAGCTCCGGCGCAGAGGCTCGGAGCTGCTCCCCGGCGAAGAGGAGTGGGTCTGAACACCTGCGCTGGTCTCCTCACGAGTGAGGACCTTCGGTCTGTGCGCGAGCGCACAGACGACCGGCGGTCTTTGGCTTCGAGAACGGTACCACAGGACGCGGGTGGCGACCAACCCACGGACGGGAGGCACGGGGCGGGGCCCGCCCCGTGCCTCCCGTCCGTCATGCGGTCGCCGCCACCACGTCGGCGGGCGCGACCGGACGCGTGCTCGGCAGGTGCACCGTGAACACGGTGTCCCCCGGCACGCTCGCGACCGACACCGTCCCGCCGTGCGCCTGCACGACCGCGTCGACGATCGCGAGCCCGAGCCCGGTCGACCCCGCACTCCGCGACCGCGAGCTGTCCGCCCGGGCGAACCGCTCGAACAGCTTCGGCAGGAACTCCGGGGCGATGCCCTGCCCGTCGTCCCGCACGGTCAGGTCCACACCGCCGGCAGCCGGGGCCAACCCGACCGTGATCCGGGTGCCGTCCGGGGTGTGCGTCCGGGCGTTCGTGACGAGGTTGACGATGACCTGGTGCAGCCGGGCCGCGTCACCGGGGACGACCACGGGCTCGTCCGGGACCTCGACGGCGATCTCGTGCGCCGGCGAGGCGGCGTGCGCGTCGTTGACGGCGTCGAACACCAGGCCGGTCAGGTCGACCTCGGCGAACTGGACCTCGCGGCCCTCGTCGAGACGGGCGAGCAGGAGCAGGTCCTCGACCATGCTCGTCATCCGGAGCGACTCGGACTCGATCCGGCCCATGGCGTAGACGACGTCCGGCGGCAGGTCGCCGCCCATCCGTCGGGTGAGCTCGGCGTACCCGCGCACCGACGCGAGCGGCGTGCGGAGCTCGTGCGAGGCGTCCGCGACGAACTGGCGGACCTTCTGCTCCGAGCGCTCGCGGGCCTGCATGGCGTTCCCGATGTGCCCGAGCATCCGGTTGAACGCGGTGCCGACCCGGCCGACCTCGGTCCGGGGGTCGGTGTCGGGGACGCGGACCCCGTCGAGCGCGTCGCTCCGCTCGAGGGGCATCCGGGCCACGGCCGAGGCGGTCTCCGCGACGCGCTCGAGCGGGCGGAGCGACCGGCGGACGACGACGGCCGCGACGAGCGACGCGACGAGGAGCGCGACCACGGTGACGATGAGGACGACGCCGAGGAGCTTCCACATGCTCTCGTACACCGGGGCCATCGGCAGGCCGACGACGAGGACCGCGGTCCCGAGCGACACCGCGGTGACGCGGTAGCGCCCGAGGTCACCGCCGAGGTCGACGGTGTGCGGGAGTCCGTCGACGGTCACGCCGCCGAGCGGCCGGACGACGTCCGTGCCGATGCGGTCGACCGCCCCGTCGTTGTCGAGCACGGTCCCGACCGCCACGTCGCCGTTCAGGAAGTAGACGGTGAGCGTGCCGGCGGCCTGCCCGCTCGGACGGCCGATGTCGATCCCGGGGCTCCCGCCGCCCTGCTGCTGCTCGACGGACCGCTGCGCGCGACTCGTCGCGTACTGCAGCTGCTGGTCGATCGCCGAGCGCTGGATGGACGCGAGCGCGAGGATGCTGCCGGCACCGATCACCGCGCTCACGGCGACCACGAGCGCGACGATGCTCAGGACGAGCCGGCGGCGGAGCGTCACGACGTCGGCTTGATGACGTACCCGACGCCCCGGACGGTGTGGATCATCGGGGTCTCGCCGGCGTCGATCTTCTTGCGCAGGTACGAGATGTAGATCTCGACGACCGAGGACTTGCCGCCGAAGTCGTAGGACCAGACGCGGTCCAGGATCTGCGCCTTCGAGAGCACGCGGCGCGGGTTGCGCATGAGGAAGCGGAGCAGCTCTAACTCGGTGGCGGTCAGCTCGATCGGGCGTCCGGCGCGGGAGACCTCGTAGGACTCCTCGTCGAGCACGAGGTCGCCGACGACGATGCGGGAGTCCCCGGCCTCGGAGATCGAGATCTGCGACCGGCGGATGAGTCCGCGGAGCCGCGCCACGACCTCCTCCAGCGAGAACGGCTTCGTGACGTAGTCGTCGCCACCTGCCGTGAGCCCGGTCACCCGGTCCTCGACGGAGTCCTTCGCGGTGAGGAACAGCACCGGGGTGTCGTCGTTGTTCTGCCGGAGCCGACCGAGCACCTGCAGCCCGTCGAGGTCCGGCATCATCACGTCGAGCACCATCGCGTCGGGCTTCCACTCCCGGGCCGTGGCGAGGGCCTCCTGCCCGCCGTTCGCGCTCTTGACGTCCCAGCCCTCGTAGCGGAGCGCCATCGACAGCAGGTCGGTGAGGCTGGCCTCGTCGTCGACGACGAGGATGCGCAACGGGGATCCGTCGGCACGGGAGAGACGCGGGGCTGCTGCGGGCTGGGAGATGGTCACGTCTTCGAGTATCGAGCAATTCCTATGAGCCGTCTGTGCAGCGCCCCTCCGCGCTCTGTGGATCGCCGGGCAGGGTCCGAAGGGGCCACTCGGTAGCGGCGACATGCTCCGGTCCCCCGCGTGGCCCGCTTCCGCGCGGGACGTCGCCACCGCGGACGTCGAGGCCACGGCCGGGAGGCACGGTGCCACCCCGGCCGGTCGGCTCGCGGTCGCGCGGACCCTCGCGTCCACCACTCCGGTCATCACCGCCGGCACGTCGGGTGCCGTGTTCGCGACGCTCGCCGCGGTCGCCGCCGCGGACGTCGCCACCGCTCGGACGGTCGAGCCGCACCTCGACGCGCTGGCGATCCTCGCGCAGGCGGGCGTGCCGGCTCCGGCAGACGCCACGTTCGGCGTCTTCGCCGCCGAGGCCCCGGGGCTCCGCGTCGACGCGACCGAGGGCGGTGCGGGGGTCTTCCGGCTCGACGGGACGAAGCCGTGGTGCTCCCTGGCGTCGTCGCTCTCGCACGCCCTGGTCACCGCGCACGTCGGCGACGACCGACAGCTCTTCGCCGTCGACCTCCGTCAGCCTGGGGTGACGGTGCACGACGAGGCCTGGGTGGCCAGGGGCATG
This sequence comes from Curtobacterium sp. Csp1, assembly GCF_013347185.1. Taxonomy (NCBI): domain Bacteria; kingdom Bacillati; phylum Actinomycetota; class Actinomycetes; order Micrococcales; family Microbacteriaceae; genus Curtobacterium; species Curtobacterium sp. Csp1. The sequence continues at coordinate 2,819,160 of NZ_CP054594.1, read as the reverse complement.
CCGGACGTCCCGAGCGGGCCGGTCGACCTCGTGGACGTCCGGGCCGTCCCGGTCGGTGGGCCCGGGTGGTACCTGACCCGACCGGGGTTCGCCTGGGGCGGCATCGGTGTCGCGGCCTGCTGGTGGGGTGGTGCGCTCGGGCTGGCCCGGGTCCTCCGGTCCCTCGCGGCGACGCGGCCGGACTCGGAGTTGCTCCAGGCGGCACTCGGCGTGACCGTTGCCGACCTCGCCGACGCCGAAGACGCCCTGGCCGCGGCCGCCGCCCGCATCGACGGCACCGACGACGACACCGACTGGTCCTTCCTCGCTCAGGTCACCCGGTCGCGGGTGCGCCGAGCCGTCGACACCGTCCGCGAGCGTGTGGTCCGCACGGTCGGTCCGGCGCCGCTGACCGCGGACCGCGCCGTCGCCGCGCGGGTCGCCGACCTCGAGCTGTACGTGCTGCAGGACCACGGGGACCGGGACCTCGCCCGGATCGGCCGCAAGGTCCTCGAGCACGGCGGTGTCGCGTGGTGAGCTTCGACCACCGGGACCCCGGCACCGATCCCGCCGTCTGGACGACCTTCCTCGCGGGTCTCGACCCGGACAGGGTCGACCTGCGTGGGACCGGGTCGGTCGTCGTGGTCGCACCGCACCCGGACGACGAGACCCTGGGCGCCGGCGGACTCGTCGCGACCGCGGCCGACGCCGGGATCCCGGTGCACGTGCTCCTCGGCACCCGCGGCGAGCGCTCCCACCCCGACTCCCCCACGACGACGCCCGCGGCGCTGGCCGAGCGTCGTGGCGCCGAGTTCCGTGCGGCGCTCCGGGTGCTGCACCCGACCGCGACCGCCACCGAGCTCGACGTGCCGGACGGCGGGGTCCGCGAGCACGCCGAGGTCCTCCGCGAGGCGCTCGTCCGGCGGCTGGCCGGGGCCGTGCGCCCGACGCTCGTGGTCGCACCCTGGCGGGGCGACGGGCACCGGGACCACCGCGTCGCGGGCGAGGTCGCCGAGCAGGTCGTGGCCGCCACCCCCGGGGCGACGCTCCTGGCGTACCCGATCTGGGCGTGGCACTGGGACGCGCCCCCCACCGATGCCGACGCTCGTGGCGCTGATGCCGCTGATGCCGCTGCCGCTGCCGCTGCGATGCCGTGGTCGCGGGCGCGCGCGCTGCACCTCGCCGCCGCCGTGCGAGACCGCAAGGCGCGGGCCCTCGATGCCCACCGGTCGCAGACCCGACCGCTCTCCCCGGCGCCCGGCGACGAGGCGGTGGTGGACGCCCGCCATGCCGCCCACCACCTGCGCGCCGAGGAGTGGTACTTCGCGCCCGTGCAGTCGAGGTCGCGCGAGTCGTTCGACGCGCACTACGCCCGGAAGCCCGAGGGCTGGGACTTCGAGGGCTCCTGGTACGAGCGGCGGAAGCGCGCGATGACGCTCGCGGCGCTCCCCCGCGAACGCTTCCGGTCGGCGCTCGAGCTCGGGTGCGCCACCGGCGTCCTGACCACCGCGCTCACCGAACGGGCGGACGACGTCCTCGGCACGGACCTCGCGGCGGCGGCGCTCGAGCGCGCCCGACGCCGCGCGCCGTCGGCCCGGTTCGCCCTCGCTGCGTTCCCCGGGGAGTGGCCGGAGGGACGCCGGGACCTCGTCGTCCTCAGCGAGGTCGGCTACTACCTGTCCCCGGACGACCTCGACCGGACCGTGGACCGGGTGCTCGACACGCTCGACGACGACGACGGGGTGCTCGTCGCCTGCCACTGGCGGCACGCGGACGACCACGCCGTGTCGGACGGCGACACGGTGCACACCGCGATCGCCCGGCGGTGGCCGAGACCGGCGCTCGTGCAGCACGTCGAGCCGGACTTCGTGCTCACGGTGTTCCCCGGTGCCGCGGTGCCCTCGGTCGCGCGTGCGGAGGGGCTCGTCGGGTGAGCGGTCACCGCATCGACGTCGTGGTCCCCGCGCACGACGAGGAGACCACGATCGGCCGGTCGCTCGCGGCGCTGGCCGTCGCCGTCCGGACCGTTCGACGGGCCCACCCGGGCACCGCGGTCGGCGTGACCCTCGTGCTCGACGGCTGCACGGACGGCACGGCCGCTGCGGTCGACGCCGCGGTCCGCACGGATCGGACCTGGGCGGACGGCACCCTCGCGGTGCACACCTCGGACCGGGTCGGGGTCGGTCGGGCCCGGGCGCTCGGCGTGCTGCTCGCCCGACGCACGGTGGCCGCGGACGTGCCGCCGTCCGGACACTGGTTCGCCCACACCGACGCCGACTCGCGGGTGCACCGGGACTGGCTCGTGCAGCAGGCCGACGTGCTGGTCGACGGCGGCCACCTGCTCGTCGGCGCGGTCGTGCCCGACCCCGACGACCTGGAACCCGAGGTGCTCCGGCGCTGGCGTGCGGCCCACCCGCCCGGGTCGACGCTCGGCCACGTGCACGGCGCGAACCTCGGGGTCCGGGCGGACGTCGACCGAGCGGTCGGCGGGTTCGATCCCGTACCGGAGCACGAGGACGTCCGACTCGTCGAGCGGGCCCGAGCACTCGGCTTCGACGTCCGCGCGACGACCGCGCTGCCCGTCGTCACGAGCGGCCGCTTCGACGGTCGGACGCCCGGCGGGTACGCGGAGCACCTGCGCCGCACCTACGGCGACGCCGGCTGAGCGGAGCCGGGCTCGGCGGTCACGCCACCGGGTAGTCGCAGTACGCGAACCACGTCGAGTCGGGCGACCACGGCGGCACGTTGACCGTGCCCTGGCCACCGTGGAGCGCGACGAGGGTCTCCGGCACGACGGCCACCCGCGCGCCGCGGGTCAGCACACCCGGGAGCAGCCGGAGCTCGACGGGGTGGTCGGCGGGGTGGCCCTGCACACCCGGTCCGTAGGACAGGTAGAGCAGGTGCTGCCCGTCCGGCGACAGGTGCGGGAACCAGTCCACCCGCTCGTCCGCGGTCAGGCGGACCGGGCCGCCGCCGTCGAGTCGGAGCGCCGCGAGCTGCGCGGTCCCCGGGGTGAAGCGCTCGGTGTTGAACAGGACGGTACGGCCGTCCGGGGTGATCGCGCAGCCGTCGTCCGGGTGCGCGTCACGGGTCAGGAACGTCGTGGCGCCGGTGGCCGGGTCGACGAGCGCGACGTCCGTCGTCCAGACCCCGTCGACCGTGCGCTCCCCCACGATCGCGGCGAGCGCGCTGCCGTCCGGGGCGATGCCGTGCAGGTAGTACTTCCGGACGACCGGCAGCACGGCCGCGGTGTCGGTCAGGCGCTCCGCCGAGCCGCCGTCGGGCAGGGGCACCCGGTACAGCTCACCGTCGCGGGCGCTCACCACGACGGAGGTCCCGGAGGGGTCGAGCACGTGGTCGTTGTTGATCTCCGTGACCCCGGGCATCGGCACGCGGACGAGCGCGGACTCGTCGAGCACGACGTCGCTCCCGGGGTCGGGCAGGCGCAGCAGCCAGAGGTCACCGTCGCCGTTCAGCACGAGGGTGCGCTCGTCGAGCACGTTCGGCGCCTCGACGAGCACGGTCCGCGACGCGAACACGGGTCGGCTCGTCCGCGACGCGAGGTCGTACACGTGCACGCGGCTCGTCTGTCCGGGCAGCAGCTGCCGCCCGCGGGTGGTGTCGGTCATGCGTCCATCCTGTCGTCGTCGTGGAACGAGACTCGGCCCGGCGGACGGTTCCGCGGCCCTCAGGCCACGAAACCGTCCGCCGAGCCGAGTCTCGGGCAGGCGGGCAGCCGCCCCTACTTCACCGCACCCGCGGTCAGGCCGGCCACGAACTGGCGCTGCACGATGAGGAACGCCACCACGACGGGGATCGAGACGACGAGCGACGCCGCCATGATCTGGTTCCAGTACACGTTGGTCTGCGTCGAGTACTGCTGCAGACCGACCGCCAGGGTGGACCCGTTGCCGTTCGTCATGACCGAGGCGAACAGCACCTCACCCCACGCCGTCATGAACGAGTAGATGCCGACCGCGACCAGACCCGGACGGGCCGAGGGCAGGATCACCCGGAACAGGGCACCCATCGGACCCGAGCCGTCGACCATCGCGGCCTCGTCGAGCTCCCGCGGGATGGTCTCGAAGTACCCCGCGAGCATCCAGATCGAGAACGGCAGCGTGAAGGTCAGGTAGGTGATGATCAGGCCGGTCCACGACCCGACGAGCTGGATGCCGAGCGCGTTCCCGAGGTTCGTGAAGATCAGGAACAGCGGGAGCAGGAACAGCACACCGGGGAACATCTGGGTGGAGAGCACCGCGGTGGTGAAGGTGCTCTTGCCCGTGAAGTTCCACCGGGAGACCCCGTAGGCGGCGAACGTCGCGATGATGAGCGAGAACACCGTCGCGACCGTGCAGACCACGAGCGAGTTGATGAAGTACTGCCCGAGCGGCACCGTCGACCACATGTCGATGAACGGCTGCAGGGTGATGTTCGTCGGGATCCACGTGAAGTCGTTCTGGACGTCGCCGAGCGGCTTGATCGCCGTCGTGATCATCACGTAGAGCGGGACGACCGTGAACAGGGTCAGCAGGACGAGGGTGACGACCTTGAAGGACTTGGCGCCGAATGTCTCACGCACGGACGGACCTCCGGTTGGTCACGGCGAGGTAGATGCCCGTGACGATGAGCAGGAAGATGAGGAGCAGCACGCTCATCGCGGCACCGGAGCCGAAGTTCCAGGTGATGAACGACGCGTTGTAGATGTGGAAGCTGAGCAGGTCGGCGGCCGGCGGCTGCGCGGTCGAACCGAACAGCACGAACGGCGTGTTGAAGTCGTTGAACGTCCAGAGGAACATCACGAGCACGAGCGTCACGTTGACCGGGCGGACCATCGGCAGCGTGATCGAGCGCCACTGCCGGAACGGCTTCGCGCCGTCGACCGAGGCGGCCTCGTAGACATCGTTCGGCACCGACTGCAGGCCGGCCATGAGCATGAGGAACGCGAACGGCCAGGTCTTCCAGATCGCCACGACGACGACCGAGACGAAGGCGTTCGACCCGATCAGCCAGAACGGCCCCTGCCCCATCAGGTGCAGCTGGTCGACCAGGATGTGGTTGATCGCGCCGGAGTCACGCTGGAACATGAACTTCCACGTGATGATGCCGGCGTACATCGGCAGCGCGTAGGGCACCAGGAACAGCGTGCGGAACAGGCCGCGACCCTTGAAGGGCTTCTGCAGCGCGACCGCGGCGGCCATGCCGAACGTCCACGAGAGCCCGACCACCAGGACGGTGAACCCGCACGTGATCAGGAACGAGTTGAGGACGCCCTTGCCGATCGCCTGGTCGAAGTCGACGACGACCGAGTAGTTCCGGAAGCCTGCGAACGGTGCGGCGCCCCAGTTCGCGATGAAGTACTTGGTGAGCTGGATGAAGGAGATCCAGATGCCGACGAGCATCGGCACGATGTGGATGAGCAGCTCGAACAGGATCGCCGGTGCGACGAGCGCGTACGGCAGCCAGTGTCGCTTGGGCTTACGGCCGGGCTGCGGCCCCGACAGGGTCGGCGCCTTCGTGTGCGTCAGGTCGATGCGCTCGGATTCGGGCAGGACCGAGGTGGTCATGGGTGGTGGCCTTCCGGCGAGGATGGGATCGGGTGCTTCGCGTCTCGTGACCGCGGTGGCGGTCGGGCCGTGGCAGCGGCCTGGAGGCGCGGCATGCGTGAGCCGATCGGCTCACCCCCGGCACGCGGCCGGGTGCGGAGGGGCGGGGCCCGGGACGCGTCCTGCGGACGCGCCCCGGGCCTCCAGGCCGACTAACCGGCCGCCTGCGAGACCTGGTCCTGCGCGGTCTGCAGCGCCGACTTGATGTCGCTGTCCGACACCGTCGAGCCGGTGGCGATCTTGGCGAACATGTCGTTCATCGCCTTGCCGACAGTCGACTCGAACTGGTCCTCGGCGGGCACCAGCGGGAGGGGCTTCGCCTTGTTGTTGTAGATGTCGAGGAAGGTCTTCGTCTGCTCGTCGGTAACCGAGTCCGCAGCCGAGGCCAGCACCGGCAGGGCCGCGTACGGCTTGTCCAGCGTGGTCTGGGTCTCCTCGCTCGTCATGTACTTGACGAACTTCAGGGCGCCGTCCTTGTTCTTCGTGTTCTTGAAGATCGACAGGTTGATGCCGGCCGGGAAGGACGCGATGTCCTTGCCGTCAGCGGTCGTCGGGAAGGGGACGACACCGAACTCGTCGGTGGTCATGCCCTGCGACGTGATGGTGGCGTTCGCGTTGTTCTGCGTCAGCATCATCGCGGCCTTCTTGTTCGCGAAGTCCGAGACCGCCTGCGTGCCGTTGTCGTACTGCGCGTTCGACGGGTTGACGACCTTGTCCGACTGCATCAGGTCGAGGTAGCGCTTGATGCCGTCGACGTTCGCCTTCTCGGTGAAGGTCGGCTTGCCGCTCTTGTCGAACCACTCGCCGCCGTTCTGCGCCGAGGTGATGAACGCGAAGTGCGAGTTCTCGGTGTACGAACCACCGGCGATGGTGAAGCCGTACTTGTCGCCCGAGGTGAGCTTCTTGGCGTCCGCCGTGAGGTCCTCCCACGTCGTCGGCGCCTCGAGACCGGCGTCCTTGAACATCTGCTTGTTGTAGTACAGGCCGTAGGCGAGGCCGTAGAGCGGGACGCTCGTGACGGTCTTGCCGGGCGCACCACCGGTGGAGAGTGCGACCTTGCCGAACTTGTCGGCGCCGCCGATCGCCTTCATCTCCGAGTCACCGAACTCCTGGAAGGCGCCGGTGGCCTGGAGCGAGGTGGCCCAGGTGTTGCCGATGTTGACGACGTCCGGGCCCTGGCCCGAGGTGACGGCGGTCTGGATCTTGTTCTGCAGGTCGTTCCAGCCGATGACCTGGAGGTTCACCTTGATCCCGGTCTCCTTGGTGAACTTCTCGAGGACGGGGGTGAGCACCTCCTTGTCGTTCTGGAGCGACGTGCCCTGGTTCGACGCCCAGTACGTGAGCGTCTTCCCGTCGCCGGAGGAACCGGACGACCCGGATGAGCAGGCCGCCAGGCCGGTCACGGTGAGTGCCGCGGCCGCGGTGATGGCCAGTGCGCGGATGGCAGTGCGCATGACTCTCTACTTTCTCGTCGTTGAGATGGTGCTGAGGGTGGTGCGTGTCGGGTGCTGCTGTGTGGGTGCGGGCCGGCCGTGTGGCCGACGCGCGGGCCGGAGCGGGCCCGTCCTGGGGTCAGGACAGGGTCTGCTCCGCGGGGTCCCAACCCTCGGGGAGGGTCGGGGAGGGCTCGACCGTGCTCTCCACGAGCACGGTCTCACCACGTTCGGCCGCCTCGGCGATGGAGACCATCACGTCGAGGACGTGGAAGGCGAGGGCACCGGGGACCCGGTTGCCCTCCCCGGCGCGGAGCGAGCGGGCGAGGTCGACCACGCCCGTGCCGCGCGAGTAGGTGGAGCCGACCGCGGGGATCGTCTCGGGGCCGTCGGCACCGTGCGCGTACAGCTCGGTGTCGCCGTCGAAGTTGTTCGGGTCCGGGAACACGACCGTGCCGGTCTCCCCCGCGATCTCGACGAAGCCGGTGCGCCCGCGGTCCGACTCGAACGAGAAGACGCTCTGCGCGCTCCCGCCGTCCTCGAACTGGATGAGCGCGGAGTGGTTCGTCGGCACCTCGACCGGGAAGTCCGTGCCGGCCTTCGGGCCGGAGCCGATCGTCCGGGTGGCGCGGGACTTCGACGCCGTCGCGGTCACCTTGGCGACCGGGCCGAAGGCCTGCACGAGCGTCGTGATGTAGTACGGGCCGATGTCGAACAGCGGACCGGCACCGTACGCGAACAGGAACTCGGGGCTCGGGTGCCACGACTCCGGTCCGGGGCTCTGGAAGAGCGTCAGGCCGTTGAGCGGCGTGCCGATGCGGCCCTCGCGGATCGTGCGGAGGGCGGTCTGCAGCCCGGCGCCGAGGAACGTGTCCGGGGCGACGCTCACGGTCCTGCCCGCGGCGGCCGCGGCGTCGCGGAGCTGCGCGGCGCTCTCCCGGTCGAGCGCGTAGGGCTTCTCGCCCCAGACGTGCTTGCCGGCGGCGAGGGCCTGCAGGGCGACCTCGACGTGCGCGGCCGGGATCGTCAGGTTGACGACGATCTCGACGTCGTCGTCCGCCAGGAGCTCGGCGACCGAGCCGGAGCCGGGGACGCCCCACTTCTCGGCCTGTGCGGCGGCGCGCGGCTCGTCGATGTCCGCGATGAACCGGACCTGCAGGTCGGGGAACGCGGTGAGGTTCGACAGGTACTGGTCGGAGATGACCCCGGCGCCGATGACGCCGACGCCGACGCCGACGGGACCGGTGCGGCGGGCGCTGTCGGTCGACGCGGCTGCGGTCGTGGTGGTGTCGGTCATGCTCGGGCCCCCTGGAGGAACGTGTAGGAGTCGGCGACGGCCTGGAACACGTCGCCCTCGTGGTCGTCGAGCTCGACGACGTGCTGGGCGTCGGGAGCGGCGGCGACGATGTCGCGGATCGGCATGATGCCGTTGCCGACCGCGACCTGCTGCTTGTCGTCGTGCGAGCCGTCGCCGTCCTTGACGTGCAGGAACTGCACCTTGTCGCCGTACTTGCCGAGCACCGCGACGGGGTCGTCGCCACCGACGGTCACCCAGTAGGTGTCGAGCTCGAGCACGACGTCGTCGGAGAGCGCGTCGGCGAAGACCTCGTAGGCCGAGACGCCGTCGATGCGGTTCGAGAACTCGAACGCGTGGTTGTGGTAGCCGAGCGTCAGACCGTGGTCGGCCGCACGCGGGGCGAGGGCGCTGAGCTCGCGGGCGATCGCCTCGACGTCCTCGCGGGTCGTCCAGCGGGCCTCGTCGATGTGCGGGTCGATGAGCGTCCCGAGGCCGATCGTGGTGCTGGCGTGGAAGATGCGCTCGAGGTCCTGCTCACCGGCGTCCAGCAGTCGGGCGTGGCCGCTCGGGGAACGGAGGCCGGACTCGCCGAGTGCGTCGCGCAGGGCTTCGGCGCGGTCCACGAAGCCGAAGGCCTCGACGTCCGTGTAGCCGATGCCCGCGATGCGCTGCAGCGTGCCGAGCAGGTCCGCCGAGAGCGCGTCGCGCACCGTGTAGAGCTGGACCGAGAGGGGTTGCGTCACCAGGGGTTCTCCTCGTCGAGATGGTGGATCGTCACTGACCGAGCGTCACACTATGACCGCTTCTGTCGGCGGTCAAGCAAAAGTTGTGACTTCGTCGACGATCTTCGTTGCGTGGCGCGATCGATGTGTGGTTCACTCCCGACATGGTCGACACGACACGGACGGCAGCGTCGCCTCCGGTCGGGACGAGCGAGCTGTTCCAGATCCTCCGCGACGGAGTGCCGCGGACCCGCGGGGAGCTCGCCGCCCTGACGGGACTCGCACGCTCGACCATCGCCGTGCGCCTGGACGCCCTCATCGAGGTCGGACTCGTCGGCCCCGTCGAGACCGCCGCCTCCACGGGCGGCCGCCCACCCGCGCAGGTCGCACTCGTCCCCCGCGCCCGACTCGTCGTCGCCGCCGACCTCGGTGCCTCGCACGGCCGGGTCGCGGTGACCGACCTCGTCGCCACTCCGCTCGCCACGCGCGAGGCCGCGATCGACATCGCCGCCGGCCCCGTACCGACCCTGACCTGGCTCGTCGAGACCATCGACGCGCTCCTCGACGAGGTCGGCCGCGCCCGCGAGGACGTCATCGCGATCGGCATCGGCGTCCCCGGTCCCGTCGAGTTCTCCACCGGGCGTCCGGCCAACCCGCCGATCATGCCCGGGTGGGACGGCTTCGACGTCCCCGCGTGGCTCCGCGCGCACGTGCCCGCCCACGTCCTGGTCGACAACGACGTGAACATCGCCGCGCTCGGCGAACGCGGACACGGCTGGTCCGGCGTCGACCACCTGCTCTTCGTCAAGGTCGCGACCGGCATCGGCTCCGGCATCGTCTCCGACGGCGCACTGCAGCGCGGCGCGCAGGGCACCGCGGGCGACATCGGCCACGTGCGGGTGTCCCGCGCGGAGGACGTGCCGTGCCACTGCGGCAACACCGGGTGCCTCGAGGCCGTCGCCTCCGGTCCCGCGATCGCCCGTGCCCTCCGGGCGAAGGGGCACGACGTGCACACGAGCGGCGACGTCATCGACCTGGTGAACCGCGCGGAGCTCGACGCGATCGGCGCCGTGCGCCAGGCCGGGCGCGACATCGGCGAGGTGCTCGCGACCTGCGTCTCCCTGATGAACCCGTCGGTGATCGTGCTCGGCGGGTCGATCACCCGCGCCGGGGAGCACCTGCTCGCCGGCGTCCGCGAGGTCGTCTACTCCCGCTCGATGCCCCTCGCCACCGAGCACCTCGTCATCGCCCAGTCGCACGCGGGATCGCTCGCGGCACTCCACGGCGCCGCCGCCCTGGCGATCAACTACGCCCTCTCCCCTGCCGGGGTCGACGAACTCGTCGTCTTCGCGGAGCGCCGGGCTCTCGTCTCCTGACCGCGCGCTGCGCGCGTCGGTCATCGCGCTGTCGCCGGGCGCCGCGCGCGTCGGTTACCGCGCTGTCGGCGCGCGGGGTGAGAATCGTCAGGTGACGATCGTGCAGCCCACCCTGTGGGGCGACCTGGACCCCGGCCTGGAGGATCGCCCCGCGTCCGCCACGCCGGTCGCCCCGGCCGCGGCGGCACGACACGACGCCTTCACCGCGCTGCGAGGGCACACCGAGCGGATCGTCGCGCACTCCTCCGACCGGGTCGCCTGGTTGCGGGCGCGCGCGATGGGCATCACCGCGACCGACGTCGCGCGGCTCGCGTCACCCCGCGCGGTCGAGGCGGTCGTCACCGACAAGCGCTACGGCTCCCGGTTCTCCGGCAACGCCTTCACCGAGCACGGCAAGGACCGCGAACCCGTGATCGCCGCCTGGGTCGCCGCCACGCACGGCATCGAGCCCTCGGCACACCTGTTCCACGCGAGCACGAACCGCGCACACCTGGCCACCCCGGACGGTGTCGGGTTCGATGCGTCGGAGCGACTCGTCCTCGCCGAGATCAAGACCACGGGCAAGGCATGGCGGAGCATCCCGCGGCACTACCTGCGGCAGGTCTGGTGGCAGCAGTACGTGCTCGGCGCCGACCGCACGCTGTTCGTCTGGGAGCGCCACGACGGGTTCGTCCCCGTCGCCGACGAGCCGGAGTGCCGGTGGATCGACCGCGACGACGACCAGATCCGCGGCCTCGTACAGCTCGCCGATCTGGTGCTGGACAAGCTGCGGGCGTTCCGCACCTGACCGGCGTCAGACCTTCACGATCCGCAACCTGCTCATCCCCACCACCAGGATGCCCATCAGCCCGATGAAGACGGCGACCCCGAGGCAGTACAGGCTCACCACCCCGTAGCCCTGTTCCGGGTTCAGGAACGGGTACGGCACCCACCCGTCGGTCGCGCCACGGATCAGGACGACCGCGAGCCACACGGCCGGGTAGACCAGGAACCACCAGACGTGCCGTAGCAGCAGGCGCGCCCGGTCCGAGAAGAGCAGCCAGTCGAGCACCGCGTACAGCGGGATCCACTTGTGCAGCAGGTCGTTGGACCACGGCACCGTGTTCTCGACAGCTGCCCCGACGAGCAGCGTGTTGTAGACGACGCCGGTCGTGGCGATGTAGACCGTCGCCGCACCGCGGACCCCGCTGACGAGGACGTCGCCGCGCTTCCGGCGAGCAGCGGCGACGAGCGTCAGCGCGAGGGCCACCGCGATGAGGATGTTCGACTGGATCGTGAAGTACCCGAAGAAGTTCCAGAACAGGTAGTCGTGGGACTTCGAGCTGACGAGCCACTGGGCCAGCACTGCCGCCACGATGGCGATCACGGCGATCAGCCGGAGCGAGTTGACGATGGTCCGCACGACACCACGCTATCCGGACCCGGGCCGGAACGCAGGAGACCCGCACCGGAAGCGGTGCGGGTCTCCTGGTCGATCAGATTCAGATCGCGTCGACGTCCAACGGGATGGCCTGAACCAGCCCTGTGCCGAAGGTCGTCAGATCGCGTTGACGTCCAGCGGGATGGCCTGAACCAGCCCTGTGCCGAAGGTCGTCAGATCGCGTCGACGTCCAGCGGGATGGCCTGAACCAGCCCTGTGCCGAAGGTCGTCAGATCGCGTTGACGTCCAGCGGGATGCCGGGGCCGAAGGTCGTCGAGACGGCGCCCTTCGTGATGTAACGGCCCTTGGAGGCGGACGGCTTGAGACGGACGATCTCCTCGAGCGCGGTCGAGATGTTCTCGTCGAGCTGCTCCGGCGTGAACGAGGCCTTGCCGACGACGAAGTGCACGTTGGCGTGCTTGTCGACGCGGAACTCGATCTTGCCGCCCTTGATGTCGTTCACGGCCTGGGCCACGTTCGGCGTCACGGTGCCGGTCTTGGGGTTCGGCATGAGGCCACGCGGGCCGAGCACCTTGCCGAGTCGACCGACCTTGCCCATGAGGTCCGGGGTCGCGACGGCCGAGTCGAAGGCGGTGTAGCCCTCGGCGACCTTCGCGATGAGCTCGTCGCCACCGACCTCGTCGGCACCGGCGGCGATGGCGGCCTCGGCCGCAGCGCCCACGGCGAAGACGATGACGCGGGCGGTCTTGCCCGTGCCGTGCGGCAGGATGACCGTGCCGCGGACCATCTGGTCCGCCTTGCGCGGGTCGACGCCGAGCTTGAGCGCGACCTCGATGGTCGAGTCGGTCTTGGCCGACCCGGTCTCCTTCGCGAGGGCGACGGCCTCGGTCGGGGTGTAGAACTTGTCGGCCTCGATCTTCGCGGCCGCGGCCTGGTAGGCCTTGGACTTCTTCGCCATGGTGTTCTCCTCAGGAGCTACGTGGTTGACGAGCCGGCGAGGCTCTCCCACGGAAAGGTTGGGGTGTGTGTGGCGCTGAGGCTCAGGCCTCGACCGTGATGCCCATCGAACGAGCGGTGCCGGCGATGATCTTCGCGGCCTGCTCGATGTCGTTGGCGTTCAGGTCGGCCTGCTTCGTCTCGGCGATCTGACGGACCTGGTCCATCGAGATCTTCGCGACCTTGACCGTGTGCGGGGTCGAGGACCCCTTCTGCACACCCGCAGCCTTCTTGATGAGCTCCGCGGCCGGCGGGGTCTTGAGGACGAACGTGAACGAACGGTCCTCGTAGACGGTGATCTCGACCGGCACGACGTTCCCGCGCTGCGACTCGGTCGCGGCGTTGTACGCCTTGCAGAACTCCATGATGTTCACGCCGTGCTGACCGAGCGCCGGACCGATCGGCGGGGCCGGGTTGGCGGCGCCCGCGTTGATCTGCAGCTTGATCAGGCCCGTGACCTTCTTCTTCGGTGCCATTCTTCGCTTTCCTCCTGGAATCGAACGCACGGGGACCCGTGCACTCTCCCGCTGGTCCGGCGGATCCGGACCGCGGTGAAGCCCCGCACGCGTCAGCGCACGGGGCCAAACCTCAGTAGTCTACCCGATCTCGCGGATCGGACTAGAGCTTGGTGACCTGGTCGAAGCTGAGCTCGACCGGCGTCTCGCGCTCGAACAGCGAGACGAGGACGGTGAGCTTGCCGCTCTCGGGCTTGATCTCGGAGATCGAACCGGGCAGACCCGCGAACGAGCCCTCCTTGATGGTGATCGTCTCGCCGATCTCGAAGTCGACCTCGGCCTGCGGCTGGGCCTGCGCGAAGCCGCTGCCCTTGGCGCCACCCTTGGTGGGGGCCGCCTCGGCGACCTGCACGAGGGACTTCAGCATGCCGAACGCCTCGTCGAAGCGGAGCGGCGTGGGGTTGTGCGCGTTGCCGACGAAGCCGGTGACGCCCGGGGTGTGGCGGACGACCGACCACGAGTCCTCGTTGAGGTCCATGCGGACGAGCACGTACGAGGGGATCCGGACGCGGGTGACCAGCTTGCGCTGTCCGTTCTTGATCTCGACGACGTCCTCCATGGGGACCTCGACCTGGTAGATCGAGTCCTCCATCGACATCGAGACCATGCGGTTCTCGATGTTCGACTTCACGCGGCGCTCGAAGCCCGCGTAGGAGTGGATGACGTACCACTTGCCCGGCTTCATCCGCAGCTCGGCCTTGAACGCCTCGTACGGGTCGACCTCGGTGTCGTCGTCAGCGTCGAGGGCTTCGTCCGCGGCGATCGTCTCGTTCGCCTCGGCGGCGGTCTCCGCCTCGAGCTCGGTCTCTTCCTCGTCCTCGACGGCCTCGACGGCGGCCTCGGCCTCGTCCAGGGTGTCGACGTCGAGTGCGTCGTCCACGACAGCGTCCGCCTCGGGGTCGCGGGACTCCTGCAGCGCCGTGAGCGCCTCGTCGATGGAGGCGTCGACCGTGCCGTCGTCGGGCTCGTCGCTCAGACCGAGGGAATCGTCGTCCTCGTCCTCGTCCTCGACGGAGATCGCACGCTCCTCGGCGGACTCGACCGAGCGGCCCTCGCTCGTCTCGACGTCGCCTTCCTGGTTCTCCTCGACCTCCGAGGACTGCTCGGCAGCCGTGGCGAGGTCGATGTCGTCGCGGGAGTTGTCAGACACTGCGGTTCTTTCCGTTCGGTGGTGCGGATCGGGTGTGCGGTCGGAGCGGTGCGCGTCCGGTTCCGTCTCGGGCGACCGTACTCCTGTCGGATGACGCCCAGACCAGCCGGACGCCCGCAGGGGCCCGTCGGATCAGACCGTCGGACCGTTGCCGAAGACGTAACCGACGCCGAGACCGAACACGAAGTCGAGGATCGACACGAGGATCATCATCACGATGACGAAGACCAGCACGACGCCGGTGTAGCTGAAGAGCTCCTTGCGGGTCGGTGTGACGACCTTGCGGAGCTCGCCGATGACCTGGCGGATGAAGAGGGCGATGGCGGCGAACGGACCGCCGCGCTGAGCGCGATCGGCCTTGGCCTTCGCGACGACGTCGTCCGTCGTCGTCTCCATGTCCTTGCTCGCCAACTTCACACCTTCCAGACTTGCAGGGCGGACAGGACTCGAACCTGCAACCTGCGGTTTTGGAGACCGCTGCTCTACCAATTGAGCCACCGCCCTAGGGGGAACACCCCGTGGCCACGTTCCGCAGAGCGTTCCGTGCGCCGGTGGTCGAGTGTACGGGAGTCCGTCACACGCTGTCCACTTGACGGATGCTCCGGCGCGCCGCGTCGGTAGGCTGGGGGCCGTGAGCACCGCAGCCCCCGGCCCCGAGTCCACCACCCCCGAGCCCGCCGCGCAGGCGGACCGACCGCGCATCGCCTCGCGCGTCGCGGCGATCGCCGAGTCCGCCACGCTCAAGGTCGACGCGAAGGCCAAGGCGCTCAAGGCCGCCGGCCGCCCGGTCGTCTCCTTCGCCGCGGGTGAGCCCGACTTCGCGACGCCGCAGCACGTCGTCGACGCCGCCGTCCAGGCCGCGCAGGACCCGAAGAACCACCGGTACACGCCGGCGACCGGACTCCCCGAGCTCAAGCAGGCCATCGCCGACAAGACCGCGCGCGAGTCCGGCGTGACCGTCGACCCCGCGCAGGTGATCGTCACGAACGGCGGCAAGCAGGCCGTCTACCAGGCGTTCCAGACGATCGTCGACGCCGGCGACGAGGTCCTGCTGCCCGCCCCGTACTGGACCACCTACCCCGAGGCCATCCGGCTCGCCGGCGGCGTCCCGGTCGAGGTCTTCGCCGGCAGCGACCAGGACTACCTCGTCACCGTTGAGCAGCTCGAGGCCGCCAGGACCCCCGCGACGAAGGCGCTGCTGTTCTGCTCGCCGTCGAACCCAACCGGCTCGGTCTACACCGCCGAGCAGACGAAGGCCATCGGTGAGTGGGCCCTCGAGCACGGCATCTGGGTGATCAGCGACGAGATCTACCAGGACCTCGTCTACGACGGCGTCCGCTTCACCGGCATCCTCGAGGCGGTCCCGACCCTCGCCGACACCACGATCCTGGTGAACGGCGTCGCGAAGACCTACGCCATGACCGGCTGGCGCGTCGGGTGGTTCATCGGCCCGGCCGACGCCGTCAAGGCCGCGTCGAACCTGCAGTCGCACCTGTCCTCGAACGTGTCGAACGTGTCCCAGCGCGCCGCGATCGCCGCACTGACCGGCCCGCAGGAGCCCGTCGCCGCGATGCGCGATGCGTTCGACCGCCGTCGCCGCTCGATCGTCGACGGCCTCAACGCCATCCCGGGCTTCGTCACGCCGACCCCGCAGGGTGCGTTCTACGTCTACCCCGACGTGACGGCGCTGCTCGGTCGCGAGTGGGCCGGTTCCACCCCCACGACGACGCTCGAGCTCGCCGACCTGATCCTCGAGCACGCCGAGGTCGCGGTCGTCCCCGGCGAGGCGTTCGGCCCCTCCGGCTACCTGCGACTGTCCTACGCCCTGGGAGACGACGACATCGCCGAGGGCGTCCGTCGCCTGGCGGCGTTCTTCTCCGCCTGATCGTCGCACCCCGTCGACGACGTCGCGCCCCGCTGCAGCGGGGCGCGACGTCGTTCCGGGGGCGCGGTCCGTCAGACCGGTTGCGGGACGGCCGGGAGGATCGTGGCGATCAGGCGGTCAGGTCACCGACCACGACGGGCTCGGGCACGAGCGCGACCCCGAAGCGGTTCAGGACGGTCGCCTGCACGTAGCGCGCGAGCTCCGCGACCTGCGCCGCGGTCGCGTCGCCCCGGTTCGTCAGCGCGAGGGTGTGCTTGGAGGAGATCCCCGCGCGGGACCCCGGGACCGCGTAACCGCGGTGCACTCCGGCGTGCTCGATGAGCCAGGCGGCGCTGAGCTTGACGTCGTCGCCGGCGGGCCAGCGCGGCGCCTCCGGCGGGAGCGTCTCGGCGAAGGCGGCGGAGACGATCGGGTTCGTGAAGAACGACCCGGCGCTCCACGTGTCGGGGTCGGCGTCGTCCAGGACCATGCCCTTCGACGCACGGAGCCGCAGCACGGTCGCGCGGATCGTCGCCGGGTCGACCGGCGTGCCGAGGTCGACTCCCAGCGAGCCCGCGAGCTGGGCGTACCGGACCGGCACCCCGGCCTCGGGAGCCGAGCCGAGACGGAACTCGACGGCGAGGACGACCCCGCGCCGGCCGTGCTTGAGCGTCGACGTGCGGTAGCCGAGCGCCAGCTCGGCGGCCGGGACCCACGCGCGCTCCCCCGTCGACGCGTCGAGGAAGTCGATCGCGGTGAGCACGTCGGACAGCTCGACCCCGTAGGCGCCGATGTTCTGCACGGGGGCGGCGCCGACCGTGCCCGGGATGCCGCTCAGTGCCTCCAGTCCGGTCCATCCCTCGGCGACGGTGGTGGCGACGAACGCGTCCCACGGCTCACCGGCCGCGACGCGGACGGTGACGCCGTCCGAATGGGATTCGGCGGTGACGCCGCGGGTGCGGACCAGCACGACGGTGCCGTCGAAGCCGTCGTCGGCGACCAGCAGGTTGCTGCCGCCGCCGACGACCAGCCACTCGTCGTCCGCCCAGGCCGTGTGCGCGTGCGCGACGAGCTCGTCGGCGGTCTCGGCGGTCAGGAGCGTCCTGGCGGGACCCCCGACGCGGAACGTCGTCAGGTCGGCGAGACGCGTCGACCCGGTCAGCGGAGCACCACCGTGACCTGCGCCTTGCCGAGCACGGTCTGCCCGCCGGCGGTCACGGTGAGGTCGATGCGCTGGGGGCGACCGTCCGCGTCGACCGTGCCGACCTTCGCGACGACGGCGACGTCGGCGCCCTGTTCCGGGTCGACGACGACGGGGCGGGTGAACCGCACGCCGTAGCGCTGGACGGTCCCGCGGTCTCCGAGCCACTCGGACACCGGCTGGACCGCGAGACCCATCGTCAGCATGCCGTGCGCGAGGACACCGGGGAGACCGACCGAGGCGGCGACGTCGTCGCGGTAGTGGATCGGGTTGAAGTCCCCGGAGGCCCCGGCGTAGCGGACGAGCGAGTCGCGGGTGAGGTGGACCGTGCGCTCGGCGACGACGGTGCCGACCTCGACGGCGGTGAGCGGTGCGGCGGTCATGCGTCGTCTCCTCGGACCACGAGGGTGGAGGTCGCCGTGACGACGTGCTCCCCGGTGGCGTCCTGCATCGTGCTCTCGGCGGTGACCATGGCGTTGCCGCCGAGGGACTTCACGCTCGTGACGGTCAGCGTCGCGGTGAGCTCGTCGCCCGCGACGATCGGCCGCTCGTACGTGAAGGACTGCTCGCCGTGCACGACGCGCGAGAAGTCGATCCCGGCGTCGGGCTCGGCGAGGAGCTGCGCGAGCGTGGCTTCCTGCACGACGACGGCGAAGGTCGGCGGTGCGACGACGTCGGCGTACCCGGCGTTCCGGGCGGCGTCGGGGTCGTGGTGGATCGGGTTCGTCGCGAAGACGGCCCGCGAGAACTCGCGCACCTTCTCGCGACCGACCAGGTAGGGCTGGGCCGGCGGGAACGTCCTGCCGACGAGCTCGGGGTTCACTGACACGTCCGGGAGTCTACCGACGCCCCGCGACACACTGCCCGGAACTGAGACGGTTTCGGCTATGCTGCCGCGAACGGCTTCGGGGGAAGTCGTCGGGTCGCTGTGCCGACCCCGGGGGTGGGGAGGAACGATGGAGACGACGACCGAGTTCGCGGTGCACACGGGTGACCGCTGCACGGCCATGGAGGTCGCGGGCGCCGCACTGCGCCAGGCCGGCCACCGCGTGGAGTCCACCGGCGGCACGCTCACCGCGACGTCGGGCAGCCGCGCGCTGACGATCCTGCTCGGGGCCCTGGTGCACCCGTCGCGGCAGTTCCGCCGCTACGAGCTGTCCTCCACCGTCACGGGGACCTCGACCACGATCACCCTGCGGCACGCCGTGCACGGCACCGCGGTGTCCGGCGGGAGCATCGGCGCCGGACGACGCCGCTCGGCGTGGCAGCAGGTGAACGCGACGCTCGAGCGCTCCCTGCGCGCGGCCGGCCTGCTCACCGCTCCCCCACGCTGACCCGAGGCCGATCCGCGTGTAGGAGGCCGATCCGCGCGTAGGAGGCCGTTCCGCGCAAGGCAGGTCGTCCTTTCCAGCGCCCTACGAGCGGATCGGCATCTCATGTCGAGCGTGATGGGCAGGAACGCGCACCCGTACCCGGCAACATCGGGCATCCCTGGTGCTCCGGGACGACCAGGGATGCCCGGAACGACCAGGCGCGCGGATTGGCGTCACCGGAGCGCGCAGCGGAACCAGCACAGCCCGAGATCAGCACGGCCCGCGACAGGCACAGCCCGAGACAGGCACAGCCCGACACCAGCACAGCCCGACACCAGCACAGCCCGGGAACGACGAAAGCCCGGCGAGCGGATCGCCGGGCCTGTGGTAGCGAGGACGGGACTTGAACCCGTGACCCCACGATTATGAGTCGTGTGCTCTAACCAACTGAGCTACCCCGCCAGAGATCCGGAGCGCACAGCTCCGGGTCGGAGCCCCGAGTCAGGATTGAACTGACGACCCCTTCCTTACCATGGAAGTGCTCTACCACTGAGCTATCGGGGCGAGTGCCGCTCGGCGGCACCAGACGAGAGTAGCAGACCCGCGACGGTGGTCGGGAACCGGACGTGACGCCCGGGCGTGCCGCCGCTGGACCGCTAGTTCGCGTTCGCCCGGAGCCACGCCAGCGGGTCCACGGGGACTCCGTCGACGTGGATCTCGAGGTGCAGGTGCGGCCCGGTCGAGTTGCCCGTCGAGCCGACCTGGCCGAGGACCTGACCGACCTCGATCTGCTGGCCGCGGACGACCTCGAACGTGTTGTCCTTCATGTGGCCGTAGACGCTGACGAACTGCTTGCCGTCGACGTCGTGCTGCACCCAGACGTCGTTGCCGAAGCCGCCGTCGTGCGCCTGCACCTTGATGACCGTGCCGGCGGCGACCGAACGGATCGGGGTGCCTTCGCCCGGGGCGAAGTCGACGCCCATGTGGTTCGTCGAGCAGAAGGAGCAGCCCTCCACCTGGCGGCCGCCGAACCCGGACGTGATCGGGACACCGGTGAGGAACGGCCACTGGATGGTGCCGTTCGCGTCGTTCGTGAACGAGGACGCGTCGACGTTCTTGTACTGCGCAGCACTCGACACCGAGTACTGGTCGCGCGTGGTCTCCGCGTCGGTCGCGCCGTCGCCGACCGCGAGGGTCTGGGCGGCGCCGCTGCCGGTACGCTCGGCCGTCGTGCTCGTCGGGACCCAGAGCGCCTGCGCCGGGAGCGACGTCGACACGACGAGTCCGGCGGCGAAGAGCAGGGCACCGACCGCGGTGATGCGCGACGCGGTCCGGCGGAAGGACGAGCCGGTGGACGCGGTGGCCGCAGCCGGGGCAGCCGGGACCGCGGGGATGTGCCTGGTCGCCCGGTCCGCCGTGGTG
Organism: Curtobacterium sp. Csp1; assembly: GCF_013347185.1. Classification (NCBI taxonomy): domain Bacteria; kingdom Bacillati; phylum Actinomycetota; class Actinomycetes; order Micrococcales; family Microbacteriaceae; genus Curtobacterium; species Curtobacterium sp. Csp1. Next base: position 2,798,905 of record NZ_CP054594.1, on the reverse strand, counting down.
ACGACGGGACGTGCGGCACGACCGGCCCTGCGGACGGCAGCCTGACCGACGACCGGCGAGGTGGGAGCCGGCGGAGTGACCGCGCCGGCAGAGGGCTCGGGACGCACGGGCGACGCGGGTGCCAGGTCGATCGGCGACGCCGGCGCGGGCGGGGTCACGGGCGCGGCGACCTCGGCACGGACCGGGGCTGCGACCGGTCCGCCTGCTGCTGCCGCTCGTCGCTCGGCGGCGATGCGCTCGCGTCGGGTGAGGTGGACGACCGGCTCGGGAGCGGCGTCGACGTCGGCGGTGCGGGTGGGCGTCACGGGAGCGTGGGGCATGCGTTCGGGGCTGATCCTGGTTCGGCGGGAGTTCGGGGCACGGAGCGCTCGTGGGTCGGGAGCACGAGCGTGGGGCAGGGCTCCCGTTGGTAACGAGCAGGTAACGGGACTGGAGCACGCTAGCAGGACGTACAGCTCCTCGCCAGTCGCGTGCACGTCCGTGCAGGTCGCCCGGAGCGCTCAGCCGCCGAGCACCTCCCGCTCGAGCCGTCGGACGAGTGCCTCGAGTCCGTCGGCCACCGCTGGCGCGGCGAACAGGAAGGACCGGGTCCCGCCCGCGTCCCAGATGCGGACCGTGGCGCCGGCCTCGGCCGCGACGACCGCGCCGCCGGCCATGTCCCACGGGTTGATCCCCCGCTCGTAGTAGGCGTCGACGGTCCCGGCGCCCACCGCGCAGCAGTCGAGCGACGCTGCTCCCCCGCGTCGGACGTCCCGCACCTCGCCGATGAGCCCGGCGAGCACGGCGACCTGCTCCCGACGACGGTCCGCCGTGTACCCGAAGCCGGTGGCGACGAGCGTCTCGGCGAGCGACGCCGGCGCCGCCACGCGGAGCGGCACCCCGTCGCGGGTCGCCCCGGCGCCGACCGCGCCGCGGAAGACGGTGCCGGTCGCGGGCTGCACCACGATGCCGGCGACCGGCTCCCACGTCGTCGGGTCCGGCTCCCCGCGGACGACGCCGATGCTGACGCCGTACGCGTCACTGCCGTAGAGGTAGTTGACGGTCCCGTCGATCGGGTCGACGACCCACGTGTAGCCGGACGTCCCGGTGCCCGAGCCGGACTCCTCGCCGTGGAAGCCGTCGTCGGGACGGGCCTCGGCGATGCGGCGACGGATCAGCTCCTCGACCTCGCGGTCGGCCGCGGTGACGACGTCGACGATGCTCGACTTGCGGTCCGCGACCTCGACCCCCTCGGCACGACGACGGGCGGCGAGGGCAGCTCCTTCGCGTGCGATCGACTCGGCGAGGTCGGCGAACTGGACTGGGGTGAGCGCGTCGGACACGACCCCAGCATGCCGGAACGCGACGCGTGCCGGAACGCGAACGGCCCCGTCCGAGGAGGACGGGGCCGGTTCATCGAGTGGCGAGTGAGGGATTCGAACCCCCGAAGGCTACGCCGGCTGATTTACAGTCAGATCCCTTTGGCCGCTTGGGTAACTCGCCATGTGCGCACCCGGCTCGTGTGATCACCAACCGAAGGCGCTCCAAGAGCATAGCGGATCACCGGGGGTGGTCGTGACCACCGCCCACCGCAGCCGGCGTGCCGGACCCGAACCGTGCCTCCCGTCCGCCGTTAGGCTGTCCGGCATGGCAGACAGTTCCTTCGACGTGGTGAGCAAGGTCGACAAGATGGAGGCGGAGAACGCCGTCAACCAGGCAGCCAAGGAGATCGAGCAGCGCTACGACTTCAAGGGCGCCGCGGCCTCGATCGCGTTCAGCGGCGAGGACGTCCTCATCAAGGCGAACTCCGAGGAGCGCGCGAAGGCCGTCCTCGACGTCCTGCAGACCAAGGCGATCAAGCGCAACATCAGCCTGAAGAGCCTGGACGCCGGCGACCCCTTCCCCTCGGGCAAGGAGTACCGCATCGAGGTGAAGTTCAAGAACGGCATCGAGCAGGACGTCGCGAAGAAGATCGGCGCGTTCCTCCGCGCGAACGCCCCGAAGAGCGTGAAGAACCAGATCCAGGGCGACGAGCTGCGCGTCTCCTCGAAGAGCCGTGACGACCTGCAGAACACGATCCAGCTCCTCAAGGGTGAAGAGTTCGACGTGCCGCTGCAGTTCATCAACTTCCGGTAGCGCCGCACCCCGTGGAGCACTGGCTCAGCGTCGCGATCGCCGTCCTCCTGGTCCTGCTGGACCTGGCGATCCGTGTCTTCTCGATCATCTACGTCCCGTACAACCGGAAGCCGCAGACCGCGACCGCCTGGCTCCTCGCGATCTTCCTGATCCCCTACATCGGGTTCATCGTCTTCCTGGTGATCGGGTCGACGAAGCTGCCGAAGGCCCGGCGCGAGAAGCAGACGGAGATCAACGCGTACATCCTCGAGCAGACCGAGGGCATCGAGCGCGTGCGACGGGACCACCCGTGGCCGCCGTGGCTCGAGAGCATCACGAAGCTCAACCGCGAGCTCGGCGCGATGCCCCTGGTCGGCGGCAACTCGGCGGAGCTCTACCCGGACTCGTACGAGTCGGTGCAGGAGATGACCCGCGCGATCGACCAGTCGCGCCGGTTCGTCCACGTCGAGTTCTACATCGCGACGATCGACGACACGACGCGGCCGTACTTCGAGGCCCTCGCCCGTGCGCAGGCCCGCGGTGTGACGGTGCGGTTCCTCCTCGACCACTGGGCGAGCCGCGGCTACCCGGGCTACAAGGACACGCTCGCGTTCCTCGACCAGGCCGGCATCGAGTGGCACCTCATGCTCCCCCTGCAGCCGCTGCAGGGGAAGTTCCAGCGCCCGGACCTCCGCAACCACCGGAAGATCATGGTGATCGACGGCTCGGTCGCGTTCACCGGGTCGCAGAACCTCATCGACCCGTCCTACGACCTGCCGTCGCACATCGAGAAGGGCATGGTCTACAAGGACCTGTTCGCCCGCTTCGAGGGTCCGGTCGTCGCCGGCCTCAACGCCCTGTTCGTCACCGACTGGTACAGCGAGACGGATGAGCTCCTGCTCCGCGAGAGCGACCCGGTGCAGCGCGCCGACCGCGGGGACGCCCTCGACTGCCAGGTGGTCCCCTCCGGCCCCGGGTTCGACGGCGAGAACAACCTGCGCCTGTTCAACGCGCTGCTCTACTCCGCCCAGGAGAAGGTGTCGATCACGTCGCCGTACTTCGTGCCGGACGACTCGATGCTCTACGCGATCACGACGACGGCGCAGCGCGGGGTCGAGGTCGAGCTGTTCGTCGGCGAGATGGGCGACCACGCGATGACCTGGCACGCGCAGCGCTCCTACTACGAGGAGCTCCTGCGTGCCGGCGTGAAGATCTGGCTGTACCGCGCCCCGACGATCCTGCACGCGAAGCACTTCACGATCGACGACGACGTGTCCGTCATCGGGTCGAGCAACATGGATATGCGGTCGTTCAGCCTGAACCTCGAGGTCTCGGTGATGGTCCGCGGGCGCCGGTTCGTGGACGCGCTGCGCGGAGTGCAGGCCGCCTACAAGGAGGCCTCGTTCGAGCTCACGCTGGACGCGTGGCTCGAACGTCCGCGTCGGTCCCAGGTGCTCGACAACGTCGCGCGGCTGACGGCAGCCCTGCAGTAGGGCCAGCCGGGAGGCACGGTGCGGGTCCGCCCCGCCCGACCCGTCGGACGTCGGTGCCGGCCCGGCACCGCGGGGTCAGCGTGCTTCCGCCACCAGTCGGGTGAGCCGCGCCACGAGCCGCTCGAGCGGGCCGCGTCCCAGGACCGCCCGCCACGTCATCGCGAACAGCACCGAGCCGACGGCGAACCAGCCCCACGCGGTCGCGGACTCCGGGTACTCGGGCAGCGCCGCGATGACGACGAGGTGGCCGGCGTACACGGTCAGCGGCATCGACCCGACCGCCGCGAGCGGGAACGCGACCCGGGCGACCGTCCGACCACGTCCGTCGAACACGAGCGTGCACAGGGCGACGACCGCGACGGCGATCCCGGCCGTCGCCACGACGTCCACGACCGAGGACGAGTGGTCCCGGGGCGACGCGAAGTACTGCGCGAGCACCTGCCCCGGCGTGCTGTCGTCCGGAGCGTACGGCAGCCCCGGGAACGCGTACTCGGCGTCCGTCGGGACCGGGGCGACCAGGTTCCCGACCACGTAGGCGGTGGCGGCGACCAGCGCGCCGGACGCGAGGAGCAGGACCTGCCGGACACGATCCTCCAGACCGCTCCTGGCGACCGCGAGTCCGACCAGGACGTACGCCAGGAACGTGACCACCGGGTAGACCAGCCCGAGCTGCACCCCGAACATGCCGGCGTCCGCGTAGAGCGGGACGACCGCGAGGGCAGCCACCGGCGACGCGAGCGCACACACCGCGGCGAGGACGAACAGCCACCGTGCGCGCAGCCGCAGGACCGGTACGACGAGCAGGAAGAGCGCCCCGTAGGTCGGCAGGATGACGTAGACGGGCGTGTCGAGCGCCATGAGCAGCAGCCCGATCGCGACGACGACCACCGCTCGGACCGCCAGCCGGGCGCGGACCCGGCCGATCGCCGGCGGCCCGGGCGGAGTGGTGCGGCCGCTCGTCAGGCCGATCGACACCCCGGCGAGGACCGCGAACAGCGTCGACGGCCGACCGTTCGCGACGGCGGACCACGTCGCGCCGTCGGCCCAGTCGAACGCGTCCGCGACGCCGCCGACGTGCGCTGCCATCATGCCGAGCAGCGCGAGGGCGCGCGCCACGTCGACGCCCTGCAGCCGTCCGGGCGCGACGAGCACGCCCCGCATCGCGGCGGGCGGTGCGGGGCGGGCGGTGGTCATCGCGGTGCGGGGAGCGCGGTGGTCGTCGGGGCGGTCAGCTCGTCGGCTGGTCGACGCGACGGAGCGACACGTCGACCATCTCGTCGCGCGGGACGACCTTGATGCGCTCGCGACCCTCGGCGCCGCCGAGTGCCTGCTCGTGCTCGTCGAGCGCGTGCCAGCCGTCGAGGTCCGTGAACTCCACGCCGCGCTCGCGGAGCAGCGCCGGGACGGCCTCGGGCGACGGGTCGGCCGGGCTCCACCACGACGCCTGGTCGGTGACGATGTGCTGGACGGTCTCCATCGCGTCGGACTTGGTGTGTCCGATGAGCCCGACGGGTCCGCGCTTGATCCAGCCGGTGGCGTAGATGCCGGGGAGCTGGTGGCCGTCGGCATCGAGGACCTGGCCCTCGTGGTTCGGGATGACACCGGTGCGCTCGTCGAACGGCACGCCCGGGAGCGGGGACCCGAAGTATCCGACCGCGCGGTACACGGCCTGCACCGGGAGCTCGCGGACCTCGCCGGTGCCCTCGACCCCGCCGAGACCGTCGGGGCGGGTGCGCTCGTAGCGGATCGCCGTGACGTGGCCGTCCTCGCCGACGAGCTCGAGGGGCTTCGCGTAGAAGTGCAGGTGCAGGCGGCGGCTGGCGGTGCCGGTCTCGCGCTGGCGCCACTGCTCGAGCACGCGGTTCATCACCATGACCTGCTTGTTCGTGGCGATGGCGGTCTTCGAGGCCTCGTCATGGTCGAAGTCCTCGTCGTACACGACCATGTCGACGTCGCGGAGCTCACCGAGCTCGCGGAGCTCGAGCGGCGTGAACTTCACCTGCGCCGGACCGCGGCGGCCGAAGACGTGCACGTCGGTGACGGGGCTGGCCTTGAGGCCGTCGTAGACGTTCGCGGGGATCTCGGTCGGCAGCAGGTCGTCGGCGTGCTTCGCGAGGATACGGGAGACGTCGAGTGCGACGTTGCCGTTGCCGATCACCGCGACGCTCTCGGCCTCGAGCGGCCAGGTGCGCGGGACGTCCGGGTGCCCGTCGAACCAGCTGACGAAGTCCGCCGCGCCGTAGGAGCCCTCGAGCTCGACGCCGGGGACGTCCAGGTCGGCGTCCTTGATGGCACCCGTCGAGAAGAGCACCGCGTGGTAGTGCTGCTGCAGGTCGTCGAGCGTGATGTCCTCGCCGAACCGCACGTTGCCGAACAGCCGGACGACGCCGCGGTCGAGCACGTCACGGAGCGCGTTGACGATGCCCTTGATGCGGGGGTGGTCCGGTGCGACGCCGTAGCGGACCAGGCCGTACGGCGCCGGGAGCTGCTCGAACAGGTCGATCGAGACGTCGAACCCGCGGGCCTCCCGCAACAGGATGTCCGCGGCGTAGATGCCGGCGGGACCGGCGCCGACGATGGCGAGTCGGAGGGTGGGCACTGGTGTCTCCAGTTCGTTCGTGCGGGGTGCTACCGGGGGTGTCGGCTGGTGTGCCGGCGAGGTCATCGGCTCCGCTCGACGACCGACTCGGCGAAGCGGGTGAGTGCGCGCTTCACGGTGCCGTCGGGCAGCGGGGCGAGGGCCTCGACGGCTTCCTCTGCCCAGCGCACGGCGACGGCGCGTGTGGCGGTGGTCGCCTGGTGCGCCCGGAGCGCGGCGACCGCGGACTGGTACGGCGTGGAGTCGACGGCGTCGTCCGGGGCGTCCTTGACGTCGCGTTCGATACGGCCGAGCAGCGCGGCGGCCTCGGCGTCGTCACCCGCGAGTCGGCGGAGCTGGAGCAGGGGCAGGGTGTCGACGCCGGCGCGGAGGTCGTTGCCGGCGATCTTGCCGGTCTTGTCCGTCGCGGGCGCCAGGTCGATCACGTCGTCGACGAGCTGGAACGCGACGCCCACCTTCTCGCCGAAGGTGCCGACGGCGTCGAGGTACGCCCGGTCGGCGCCCGAGAACATCACGCCGGCGCGGGCCGCGGTGGCGATGAGCGAGCCGGTCTTGTCGCTGAGCACCTGGATGTAGTGCTCGACGGGGTCGTCCTCGGGCTGCGGGCCGGTGGTCTCGTGGAGCTGCCCCATGCAGAGGCGCTGGAAGGTCTCGGCCTGCATCCGGATGCCCTCGGCGCCGAGGTCCGCGGTGATGAGGCTCGCACGGGCGAACAGCAGGTCTCCCGTCAGGATGGCGACGTTGTTGCCGTAGGTCACGTGTGCCGCGGGGACACCGCGGCGCACCGGGGCCTCGTCCATGACGTCGTCGTGGTAGAGCGACGCGAGGTGTGTGGTCTCGATGCTCACCGCGGCCTTGACCACGGCGTCCGTCACGCCCAGGCCGAGCTGCGCGATGAGGAGCGTCAGCGTCGGACGGATCCGCTTGCCACCGGCCGACAGCAGGTAGCGGCTCGTCGTGTCGGCGAGGGTGTCGGTGGACCGCATCGCGACCTCGAGCTGCTCCTCGACGAGCTCGAGACCGTCGTCGACGGCGGTGATGAAGCGGCGCTCCGACGGCGTGGCGAAGAGTCGCTCGCCGATGCCCAACGACGCGCGGAGACTCGGTGCGCGACGTGCGACCGGGACGCTCGGGTTCAAGTGCTGCTCCGTGTTCGGGGGTGGGGGCCGTCAGGCGTCCGTGCCGGGCTGCTCAGCGCCGGGGTCGATCACGCTGGGCTGCTCGCCCGTGTGCTGGTGCTCCCGACGGGCCTTGGCTCGACGGGCCACCGACTCGCGGACGGTGCCGGCGACCGGCTTCCGGCCGCGGTGCAGCGCGACGATGCCGGCGGTCAGGTTGCGGTGCGCGACCATCGTGAAGCCGACGCCGCGCAGCCACTGGCTGAGGACCTGCTGGTCGGGCCAGGCCTCGATGGACTCGGCGAGGTAGCGGTAGGCGGCCGGGTTGCTGCTCGACAGCCGCGCGATGCCCGGGAGCACGCGCTTGAGGTAGGCGCCGTAGCCGAAGCGCAGCAGCGCCATCGGCGGGGTGGAGAACTCGCAGATCACGACGCGACCGCCGGGCTTGAGCACCCGGAGCATCTCGGTGATGGCCTGCATCGGGTCGTTCACGTTGCGGAGGCCGAACGAGATCGTCACGGCGTCGAACGAGTCGTCGTCGAAGGGCAGGTGCTCGGCGTCGCCCTCGACGAAGGTGATCTCGGGGTGGCGCTCACGCCCGACGGCGATCATGCCCGCGGACAGGTCGAGCGCGGTGACCTCGGCACCCTTCTTGGCGAGTGCCGCAGCGCTCGTGCCCGTGCCGGCGGCGATGTCGAGGACGCGCTCCCCCGGCTGCGGGTCGACCGCACGGACCGTCGCGACGCGCCACAGCGGGGCGTTGCCCGCCGACAGGATGTCGTTCGTGAGGTCGTACTTCGCGGCGACGTCGTCGAACATGGCCGCCACTTCAGCCGGCTGCTTGCTCAGGTCCGCTCTGCTCACCGCACCATCCTAGAGGTCGCGCCCGAGGGTGTCCCCGACGCCGGGCCGGGGCCCGTGCACCCCGTCCGCGCGTACGATCGGTGCGTGACCCGAACCACCACGGCGGCTCCCACGCTCACGGTCTCGACCCGCATCCTCGACGATCCCGGCGACGTGCTGCGGCACACCCTGCGGGACGCTCCGCTCGCGTTCGTGCGGGGCGGCGACGGCATCGTCGGGATCGGCGAGGCCCTGCGCTGCGAGTTCTCCGGACCGGACCGGATGCGCGACGCCGCAGCGGTCTGGCGGGACGTCGTCGGCAGCGCCGTGGTCGACGACCCGGTGCAGCTCCGCGGGACCGGGCTCGTGGCGTTCGGCTCCTTCACCTTCGCGGACGACTCCGCCGAGCGCAGCGTGCTGGTCGTCCCCCGGGTGGTCATCGGCAAGCGCCGCGGCAAGGCCTGGCTCACCGCCGTCGACACGACCCCGGACCCGGCTCCGCTCGCGTTCACCCGGACCTCGGTCCCGGTGCCCGCGGTGGGTGGGCACGTCTCGGTCGCCTTCGGCCCCGGCCGGGTCGACGAGGACGCCTACGCCGCGAACGTCGCCGAGGCCGTCCGCCGGATCACCGCGGGCCGCGCCGACAAGGTCGTGCTCGCGCGCGACCTCGTCGGCACCCTGCCGGACGGCGCCGACCGCCGGGCGATCCTGCTCGACCTCGCCGCCGCCTACCCGCAGTGCGTCACGTTCGCCGTGGACGGGCTCGTCGGCGCGACACCCGAGACCCTCGCCCGGACGGACGGCACCGAGCTGTCCGCGCGGGTGCTCGCCGGCAGCGCCGCGCGCGGAACCGACCCGGTGTCCGACCGCGCCGCCGCCGAGGCCCTGGCGTCGAGCGCGAAGGACGTCGAGGAGCACGGCTTCGCGATCGCGAGCCTGCTGGCGGCGCTCCGACCGATCGCCACCGACCTGCGGGCCGACCCGGAGCCGTTCCGGCTGCAGCTGCCGAACCTCTGGCACCTCGCGACCGACGTGCACGCGACGCTCCCCGCCGGGACGACCTCGCTCGACGTCGCCGACGCGCTGCACCCGACGGCCGCGGTCGCCGGGACGCCGACCGACGTGGCCGTGCGGCTCGTCGCCGAGCTCGAGGGCGTCGACCGGGGCCGCTACGCCGGACCCGTCGGTTGGCTCGGGGCGAACGGCGACGGCGAGTGGATGCTCGCGCTCCGCAGCGCTCGCATCGAGGACGACGGGACCGTCCGCGCCTGGGCCGGCGCAGGCATCGTCGCCGGCTCCGACCCGGCGCGCGAGGTCGCCGAGACGGCGCTCAAGTTCCGCCCGGTGCGCGACGCCCTGGCCTGAGCGCGCGCCGGCAGGCGGGCGGGTGCCGATCCGCGCGTCGGGTGCCGATCCGCGCACGGGAGACCGATCCGCGCGTGGGCAGTCGTTCCTTCCGGCCTCCGACGCGCGGATCGGCTTCCCATGTCGGGTGCGATGGGCGGGAACGTCACCCGGGTGACCGCGCCCGGACGGGAGGATCGTGGCGGGCCCGCACCGTGCCTCCCGTCCGGTGCCACCCGGCCACACGGCGGACGCGAGACGCCCGCGTCCGCGCGAGACGCACCGCCACACGCGAGACGCCCCCGGATCCGGCGGCGTCTCGACGCGACCGGACCGTCTCGACGAGACGAGACGAAAGCCCACGAGCGGGCTCCGGCCCGTCAGCCCAGCGGTACCTCAACCACCAGTCGCTGCGCGGGATCGGTGAGCACCGCCTCGAGGTCACCCCACGTCGCCGCCCGCCGGTAGGACCACCCGAGCCCCGTCACCACACGCTCGACGTCCACCTGCTGCGGCGTCGTCATCATCCGTCGCATGTCCTGCTCGGGCGTGGTCGCGGCGACCTCGAGCCCGCGGAAGATCGCGCCCCCGCCGTCGTTCCCGACCACGACCTGCACGCGGTGCCGCCGTTCCTCGGTCCCGGTGACGAACGCGCCGATGTCGTGCAGGAACGTCAGGTCCCCCACGAGCACCCGCGTCGTGCCGATCGAGTCCGGTGACCGCTCCAGCGCCGCCGCGATCCCGAGCGCCGTCGACACCGTGCCGTCGATGCCCGCGAGCCCGCGGTTGGCGTGCACCCGGAGCTTCTTGCCGGCGACGTGCGCGTCCGCGACCCGGATGAGCTGCGAGGCGCCGAGCACGAGCCGGTCGTGCGGCCACGTCGCGCCCCACACCGCCTCGACGAGCATCTCGCGGTCGACGGCGCGGCGGCGCAGCGCGACCTCGTCGCGCAGGAATCGGTTGCGCTCGGTCCGGTCGGCGGACCGCTTGGCGTCCAGGTCCGGACCGGCGTCGCCGTCGCCGAGGAGCGCGCGGCTCGTCGCCACCCAGCGCCCCACCCACGCCCGGTGTGCCGGGGTGGTCCGGCCCGTCACGCGGACGTCGGACACGAAGGTGGTCTCGGCGGACGGACGGGAGGCACGGGCCGGGTCGTACGGGTCGGCCCCCGGTCCGCGGACCACGACGGTCTCGACGTCGTCGCGCTGCAGGAGCGCGGGGACCTCGCGGCTGAGCGTGGGGTGGCCGAGCACGACCGCGCGACGGACCGCCCCGCCGAAGTCGGCGTCGCGGAGCAGGTCACGGTAGGCGACGACGAGGTTCCGCCCGAAGCGCGCTCCGCTCGACACCTCGGCCAGCAGCGGCGCACCGAGCTCCCACGCGATCCGCTCGGCGTCCTCGCCGGCGTCGTGTCCTGCGACGACGACGGTCCCGGGGACCTCGTCGGGCGCGAGCTCCGCGACGGGCAGGTCCGTGTGCACCCGGCGCCGGGCGTGCTCGAGGTCGACCTCGTCGTCGGGGACGCCCTGGACGTCCTCGGCGCGGAGCCCCGCGGACAGCGGCTCGCGGAAGGCCACGTTGAGCTGCACCGGACCCGGCTGACCGGTGTGGCCGGCGGCGACGGCGACGGCCTCGCGGGCGAGGGACCGGACGGCGTCGTGGTCGATCCCACCCGCTGTCGGCGCCTGCACGTCGCGCACGAAGGCGACCGCAGGGCCGAACAGCCCCGGCTGCACGGTCGTCTGGTTGCTGCCGATGCCGCGGAGCTCGTCCGGACGGTCGGCGCTGAGCACGACCATCGGTACGCCGGAGTGGTGCGCCTCGAGCACGGCGGGGTGCAGGTTCGCGACGGCGGTGCCCGAGGTCGTCACGACCGCGGCGGGCCGGCCGCTCTCGACGGCGAGCCCGAGGGCGAAGAACCCGGCGGTGCGCTCGTCGAGCCGGACGTGCACCGTGACCCCGCCGGCCCGTTCGAGGGCGACGGCGGCGAGGGCGAGGGCCTGCGAGCGGGAACCGGGGCTGACGACGACGTCGGTGACGCCGGAGCGCGCGAGGGCGCCGAGGAGCGCGAGGGCGAAGTCGGTCGCCGGGCTGCCGGATCCCGCGGGGCCGTCAGCGATCGGCGGGGCCGTCGTCGTCACGCTCGTGGAACTGTTCTTCGAGGTCTCGGAGGGTCTCGTCGTCCTGGTCCTTGTCCGTGCGGTGGGGCTCGGGGGCGCGGGGGCCACCGAGGAAGTCCGGGTCGTCTTCGGGTCCACGGTAGCGGGGGCCCGGGCCGCTGGCCGCCGGGGCCCGGCCGAGCAGGAACCACAGCACGGCGCCGAGGACGGGCAGGACGAGCACGAGGAGGATCCACCAGCCCTTGCGGAGCGACCGGATGCGCTGCCGGGGCATGGTCGCGCAGTCGATGACCGCGTAGACCGTGAAGGCCACGGCGGCGACGACGACGATCAACCACAGACGGACCATGGACGGAGTCTAGGTTCGGCGCCTGGGATGCGCCTGCCCGTCAGCCGCCGTGCGCCGTGGGGTCCGTAGACTCGTCGGGTGAAAGCGTGGCTCGTCTACACCCTGGCCCGGCTCGGCATCTTCGCCGTGGCCCTCGTCGTCCTGTTCGTGATCGGTCTGCCCTGGTACTGGGCGACGATCGGTGCGGCGCTCATCGGCCTGCTCGTCTCGTACATCGCGCTCCCGGGACTGCGCGGTCAGGTCACCTCGAGCCTCGCGTCCCGTCGGCCCCGCAAGGAGCACGACGCGGACAGCGACTTCGAGGACGACTTCGTCGACGCCGCCGACTCCGACTCCCCCGCGCCGCGTCCGGTGTCCGATGCCGAGCGGCACGAGGTCCGTCGGGAGTCCGGCGAGGAGTGACTCGCTGCCACCGGCCGTGCCCGGCGCCGCTCGGGCCTGACCGCCGCAGCGGCCGCTACGGCTGGACGGCGAGCGTGACGCCGAGCACGACGCCGTAGGCCAGCGACGCGAAGGACGACAGCTGGAGCGCGGTGATGAGCTCCCGCGGCTTCCGCGACGACACCCCGATCGCCAGCGCAGGCAGGGCAAGCAGCAGCGAGAAGTACGCGAAGCCGGTCCGGAAGTACAGCAGCGTGAACCAGAGCAGCGCGACGTAGGGCAGCAGCAGGAACAGCGCGAAGAGCACGCGGGCCACCGGACGGCCGACGACGACCGCGAGGGTGCGCTTGCCCGCCTGCTGGTCCTCGTCGATGTCGCGGATGTTGTTCACCATGAGCACCGCGCACGCGAACAGGCCCGCGGCGACGGCCGCCGCCCACCCGCTCGTCGTGACCGCGCGGATCTGCACGAACTCGGTACCGAGCACGGCGACGAGCCCGAAGAACACGAAGACGAACACCTCGCCGAGGGCGTTGTACCCGTAGGGCCGCTTGCCCCCGGTGTAGAACCAGGCGGCGACGATCGCGGCGGCGCCGACGAGCAGCAGCCACCACAGCCCGGTGAGCACGACGATGACGAGACCCGCGACCGCGGCCAGGCCGAAGAACGTCAGCGCGACGGTGAGCACGGTGCGCGGCTTCGCGAGCCCGGCCCCGGTCAGACGCGCGGGTCCGACGCGGAACTCGTCGGTGCCTCGGACGCCGTCCGAGTAGTCGTTGCTGTAGTTCACGCCGATCTGCAGGAACAGCGCGACCGCGAGGGCGAGCAGGGCCACGACGAGGTGGTGGTCCTTCGCCAGGTACGCACCGAAGTCGCCGGGTTCGCCGCTGTCGACGAACGCGACGCCCGTCCCCAGCACGACCGGGACGACACCGAGCGTCAGGGTGCGCAGGCGCGCCCCGCCGATCCAGTCGCGTGCGGTCGCGCGCCGCTTCGTGCGCTGCGGCGCAGCGGCCTTCGCGGGGTTGCCGCTGCGGCGCTTCGCCGGGGTCGTGTTCTTCGTACGTGCCACGGCCGACCATCGTACCGACGTCGACCGGGAGGCACGGCGCACCTCCGCCACGCCGGCCCCGGTCCGTCAGGCGGCCCGGCCGTCAGGACGAACGGCCCGTCAGCCGGCGGAGTCGGCGATCGCGCGCACCGCCCGGCGGTCCGGCTTGCCCGACGCGAGCATCGGCAGGCGGTCCACGACGACCACGTCGGCGGGCCGAGCGGCCCGGCCGAGGACGTCGCCGACGACGGCGCGCACGGTGTCCAGGTCGAGCGACCGCTCCGTCACGACGACGGGCACCTCGCCCCACTCCGCGGACGCGCGGCGCGTCACCACCGCGCTCTCCTGTCCGGCGATGCCGCGCACGATCCGTTCGACCGCACCGAGCGGGACCTTCTCACCACCGGAGATCACGACGTCGTCGAGCCGCCCGAGCACGCGGACGCGGCCGTCCTCGACCTGCCCGGCATCGCCCGTCCGGTACCAGCGGAGGCCGTCGCGCTCCGTGAAGGTCCGCGCCGTCCGCTCGTCGTCGCCGAGGTACCCCTCGGCGAGCACCGGCCCGGCGAGCAGCAGCTCCCCGTCGTCGACCGCGGCCCGCACCGGCCCGAGGGGAACGCCGTCGTACACGCAGCCGCCGCTCGTCTCGCTCGCGCCGTAGGTCGTGACGACACGGACGCCGGCGGCACGGGCACGCTCGCGGAGGGGCACCGGGGTGGCCTGCCCCCCGACGAGCACCGCGTCGAGCGTCGCCGCGGCCGCGATCGCCCGGGGGTCGTCGAGCACCCGCGCCAGCTGCACCGGGACGAGCGAGGTGTAGCGTCGCGGGGCGGCCGGACCGACGTCGAGCCGGTCCACCGCGTCCGCGAAGGCCGCGGGGTCGAAGTGGCCGACGGGCAGCACGACCGGGGTCGTCCCGGCGGTGATCGACCGCGTCAGGACGTTGAGGCCGGCGATGTAGTGCGTCGGCAACGCGAGGAGCCACGCGCCCGGTCCGCCGAGGGTCGCGTCCGCGGCCGCCGCACCCGCGAGGACGGCGTCGGACGACAGTGCCACCCGCTTGCCGGTCCCCGTCGAGCCGCTCGTCTCGACGACCAGGGCGACCCGCTGCTCGACGTGGGACGGTGGTGCGGTCGGCAGGGCCGGGGCGTCCTCCGCGACGGGGAGCAGCGCGGGGCCGCCGGCGAGCGCTGCCTCCAGGCCGCGCAGCACGGCCGACGGGTCAGACGCCCCCAGCGCGACCAGCGGACGGGCCATCAGAAGTGCCAGGGGAAGGCGGTCCAGTCGGGCTCGCGCTTCTGCAGGAACGAGTCGCGGCCCTCGACCGCCTCGTCCGTGCCGTAGGCGAGGCGCGTGGCCTCGCCCGCGAAGACCTGCTGGCCGACCATCCCGTCGTCCACCGCGTTGAAGGCGTACTTGAGCATCCGGATCGCGGTCGGCGACTTGCCCAGGATCGTCTCGCCCCACGCGATGGCCTCGCGCTCCAGGTCGGCGTGCGGCACCACCTTGTTCACCGCACCCATCTCGTAGGCACGCTGGGCGGAGTACTCCTCGGCGAGGAAGAAGACCTCGCGCGCGAGCTTCTGGCCGATCTGGCGGGCGTAGTAGGCGCTGCCGTACCCGCCGTCGAACGAGCCGACGTCGGCGTCGGTCTGCTTGAACTTCCCGTGCTCGGCGCTCGCGATCGTCAGGTCGCAGATCGCGTGCAGCGAGTGCCCGCCGCCGGCCGCCCAGCCCGGGACGACCGCGATGACGACCTTCGGCATCATGCGGATGAGGCGCTGCACCTCGAGGATGTGCAGGCGGCCCATCGACGCCTGCGCCGCGGCGGGGTCGACGCCCTCGGGCGGGGCACCCTCGTCGCCGACGTACTGGTAGCCGCTCCGTCCACGGATGCGCTGGTCGCCGCCGGAGCAGAACGCCCACCCGCCGTCCTTCGGGCTCGGGCCGTTGCCGGTGAGCATGACGACGCCGACGCGGGGGTCCTGGCGGGCGTCGTCCAGGGCGCGGTACAGCTCGTCGACCGTGCGGGGACGGAAGGCGTTCCGGACCTCGGGGCGGTCGAAGGCGACGCGGACGATGCCCTGCGACACGTGCTTGTGGTACGTGATGTCGGTGAAGTGCTCCGCGATCGGAGCCGCGGTCCAGACGTCGGGGTCGAACAGGTCGGAGACGGGGGCGGGCATGCCTCCACCGTATCGCCGTCGCCCGGGCAGGCGGTCGTGCTCGTGCTGGTGGTGCGTCGGGCCGCGTCGTGCTCGTGGTGCGGCGTGCTCGTGGTGCGTCGGGCCGGTCACATGGTGGTGAGCGCTTCGGGCGCCACCACCACCAGCAGGACGATGAGGATCACCGGGTTCGCGAAGAACGCCAGGACGACCCCGATCGCGCCGTACCAGCGGCCGAACGACCCGACCGCGGCGACGAAGCCGAGCACCGCGGCGATCAGCGTCAGGAACACCACGACGAAGCAGATGCCGAACGCGAAGGTGGTGTCGCCGCCCATGAACACCGCGAAGGCGCTGGCGTCCACCGCGGCCGAGACGATCGCGAGGCCGAGGGCGATCTTGCCGGCCATCGGGTTCTTGCGCCGGCGGGCCCGCTGCGCGAGGGTCCGAGCGTCGACGGTGTTGCGCTGCATGAGGCGCTCGAAGTCGCTCGTGCCGCTCCCGGCCGGACGGGCGCCCACCCGCTGGTTCGTGGCGCCGCGGGCCTGCTTGCCCTGCGCGGCTCGGAGCTGCTTGTCCGGCGCCGTGCGGACCTGCTTGTCCTGCGTCGTGCGGGCCGGTGCGGGGGCGGGTCGCCGCTGCGCGCTCGTCGCGGGCGCGGCTGCTCGCTGCGCGCGCTGCTGCGGTTCCGGCGGCACCGGCCCTCCAATCGTCACAGGGTGCGTCGCGGTCGTCGCCGCGACGTCGGTCACGTGGTGCACGTGCGTCGGCGCTGGCCGACCGTCGCATGCTAATGGCCGGCCCTGGCGGTCCGCTCCGAGGAACCGGCGGACGCGCTGGACGTGTCCGGACCGTGACCTGCGGTGGGCCCGAGCGCGCTCGCGGTCCCTGCGGGAGGATGGACCGTGCTCCCCGACCTCGCCGACCTGACCGCCGACGCCCACGTCGTCGCCCTGCCGATGCGGGTGCGCTTCCGCGGCATCACCACCCGCGAGGCCCTCGTGCTCCGCGGTCCCGCCGGTTGGACGGAGTTCTCGCCGTTCGTCGAGTACGACGACGCCGAGGCCGCCGCGTGGCTCCGCGCGGCGATCGACTTCGGCTGGACCGACCACGAGCCGGCGGCCGACTCCGTCCCGGTGAACGCCACCGTCCCGGCCGTTCCCGCCGACGCCGTCGCCGAGGTCCTCGCCCGCTACCCCGGCTGCACGACCGCGAAGGTCAAGGTCGCCGAACCCGGGACGACCCTGGACGACGACGTCGCCCGGGTCGCCGCGGTCCGTCGTGTGATGGGTCCCGACGCCGCCGTCCGGGTCGACGCGAACGGCCTGTGGACCGTCGACCAGGCGGTCCGGGCGCTCGAGTCCCTCGCGCCCCTCGACCTGCAGTACGTCGAACAGCCGGTCCGGACCGTGCCCGAGCTCGCCGAGCTCCGCCGCCGGACCTCCGGACTCGGGGTCGCGATCGCCGCCGACGAGAGCGTCCGCCGTGCCGCCGATCCCCTCGCGGTGGCACGGGCCGGCGCTGCCGACGTCCTGGTCGTGAAGGCGCAGCCGCTCGGGGGCGTGACCGCTGCGCAGCGGATCGTCGCCGAGGCCGGTCTACCGTGCGTGGTGTCCAGCGCGCTCGACACCTCGGTCGGACTCGGGATGGGGGCGTTCCTCGCGGCTGCGGCGATGTCCCCGGGCTACGCCGCCGGACTCGGCACGGCGGCGATGTTCGAGGCCGACGTGACCGCGACCCCGCTCCTGCCGGTCGGCGGGCGCGTCGCCGTCCGGCGGGCCGAGGTGTCGGTCGAGCTGCTCGAGCGGCACGCCGCGGCCCCGGAGCGCCGGGCGTGGTGGCTCGACCGGCTCCGGCGGACGCACGCCCTGCTCGCCGCGGCCTGACCCGCGGGCGGCGGCGCGTGCGCCCTTGTGGCGCGCCGAGCGGGCGCCGAGCGGGCAGGACACGCCGCGCGCGTTCGCCGCGCGGGCGCAATCCGTCGCCGGGCGACGTCGAGCGGCCCAGATGTGGCCCGCTCGAGCGCACCCCAGCCCGAGCGAGCACGCGACCGCCGGGCCGCACCCGTGACGGACGGGAGGCGCGGTGCCAGCCGGCACCGCGCCTCCCGTCCGTCACGGATCCTGGTCCGTCACCGCACTCGACGGCTCACAGGCCGGAGTAGCTGTGCAGCCCCTTGAAGAACACGTTCACGACGGCGAAGTTGAACATCACCGCGGCGAACCCGATGAGCGCCAGCCAGGACGAGCGCGCCCCGCGCCAACCGCGCGTCGCACGGGCGTGGATGTACCCGGCGTAGAGGGTCCAGATGATGAAGGTCCAGACCTCCTTCGTGTCCCAGCCCCAGTAGCGGCCCCACGCTCGCTCGGCCCAGATGGCACCGGCGATCAGCGTGAAGGTCCAGAGGACGAAGCCGACCAGGATGACCCGGTAGCTCAGGACCTCGAGCCGGTCGGCGTCCGGCAGGGTCTCCATGAACCGCAGCTTGGTCGCGAGACCGCGGCTCTGTCGGGACGTCTGCACGAGCTGCGCCACCGCGAGCCCGGCGCCGAGGGCGAAGAACCCGGTCCCGGCGATCGCCACGAACACGTGGATGACGAGCCAGTACGACTCGAGCGCCGGCACGAGCGGCCGGACGGGCACGTAGTAGTTCACCGTGGCGATGCCGAGCAGGATGATCGTCAGGCCGCTGATGAAGACACCGAGGAACTTCAGGTTCTGCCAGAACTGCACGAGCAGGAAGATCAGCGTGATGAGCGCCGTGCCCGTGAGCGAGAACTCGAACATGTTGCCCCACGGCACACGGTCGGCCGCGATGCCCCGGAGGACGACCGCCCCGACGTGCAGCACGAGCGCGAGGATCGTCACGGCCATGCCGACGCGCTCGAACTTCGTGCCGCGGTCCGACCGATCAGCCGACTCGGCGACCTTCTCGAGCACGACCGTGCCGCCCTGGACGGTGGCGACCGTCCGCTCGGCCGCCGCGGTGGACGCCCCGGCAGCGGCGGCGGTGACCTCACCCGAGCGCTTCGCCATGTCCAGCGCGAACGCGATGAACGCGATGACGTACACGGCGATCGCCGAGTAGGTCAGCACGACCGAGTAGGTCGCGAGGTTGGTCGTCATGTCCGGGTTCACGCAGGGATCCTAACTCCGAGGTCCGACAGGTGGCGTCGAGCGATGTCCGCGACCGCTCGTTCGAGGTTGGGGTCCTCGCCGCGGGCGAGCCCGGCGTACTCCAGGTCGTACTCGCCGTGTTCCGCACCGCGACGCGGGACCGCCTTCACCCACACACGTCGGCGCGGGACGAACAGCGAGGTGAGCAGACCGAGCACGGCGAGGACCGCGAAGCCGGCGACGAAGAGCTGCGACGGGTCGTGGTGCACGTCGAGCGACACGTAGCGCTTGACGCCGTCGAACGTGATCGAGCCCGTGCCGTCGGGGAGCTCCTTCGACTGCCCGGGCTTCAGCTCGATGCTCGCCGCCTTCGACTGGCGTCCGGCGATCTGCTCGAGCCCACTCGTGTCGAGCGAGTAGACGCTCTGCGGCACGCCGCTGTCGAGCCCGAGGTCGCCGCGGTAGACCTGCAGCGTCAGCAGCGGGTTCTGCGCGTCCGGGTAGGCGCTCGCGAACGCACCGGAGCCGAGCTTCGACGCCGTCGGGTAGAAGAACCCGACCATGCCGAGCTGCGACGGCTTCGCGTCCGGGACCTTGATGACGCCGGTGGACGTGTAGTTCGCGTCCTCGGGCAGGAACGGCACGACGTCCTTGAACGCCACGTTCCCGTCGCCGTCGCGCACCGTCACCTGCATCGCGTAGCCGTTGCCGAGCAGGTACACGTTGGTGCCGCCGATGGACAGCGGCTCGTTGACGCCGAGGCGCTCCGTGCGCTCCTGGCCGTCCTTCTGACGTGCGGTGATCGTCGCCGAGTAGTCGAGCGCCTGGCCGAGGGCGTCGAGGTTGCGTTCCTCGTACGTCGTGGTGAACTTGTCGAGCGTCAGGTTGTAGCCCTGCAGGTCGGACTGGGTGAACCAGCGACCCGGGTTGAACGAGTCGTAGGAGCCGAGGACGTTCGAGAACGTCTGGCCCTCGACGAGCAGCCGCTGTCCGGTGTAGCTGAAGCCACCGCCGAGCCCGACGGCGACGAGCACACCGACGAGGGCCGCGTGGAACACGAGGTTGCCGGTCTCGCGCAGGTAGCCGCGCTCCGCGCTGACCGAGTCGCCGAAGCGCTCGACGCGGTAGCCGGACCGCTTCAGGAGCGCGGCGGCTCGCGTCACGGCGTGGTCGACGGACGGGAGGCTCGTGGCTGCGTCCGTCGCACCGCCCACGTCGGTCGTCCGGTCGCCCTGGAGCGCCGCTGCTTCGACCGGGACGGAGCGGTAGCCCGCCAGGCGACCGAGCCGCACCGGGGTCCGCGGCGGGCGGGTGCGGAGGGCCTGCCAGTGGTGCTTCGTCCGCGGCACGATGCAGCCGATGAGGGACACGAACAGCAGCAGGTAGATCGCCGAGAACCACACCGAGGTGTAGGTGTCGAAGACCTGGAGCGTGTCGAGCACCGGGAAGAGCTGCGGGTGGTCGGCCTTGTACTGCACGACGCCGTTCGGGTCCGCGGTCCGCTGCGGCACGAGGGAGCCGGGGATCGCCGCGAGCGCGAGGAGCATGAGCAGGAACAGTGCGGTCCGCATGCTGGTCAGCTGCCGCCAGAAGAAGCGCAGGTAGCCGACGAACCCGAGCTTCGGCTGCGTCACCCCGCCGTCGGCGTCGTCCGCGGCCGCGGCGGCGGTGCTGTCGACGTGGTCCGACGGTCGCATGGGGTCGCCGCCGGAGACGGTGTCGTCGGGTGCGGTGGCGTCGGTCGCGGTGGCGTCCGTTGGGGCGTCGGCGCGCGCGGTGTCGTCGGCGTCGCGGTCAGACTGCGGGGACAAAGCTCTGGATCACCGCCCCGAGACTCGACATGACGGCCGACCAGATGCCGGTGACCATGAGCAGACCGATGACGATCAGGATCGCTCCTCCGATGATGTTGACGACACGCATGTGGCGCTTGACGGCGCGGATCGCCCCGGTGGCCCAGCCGGCGCCGAGCGCCACGAGGACGAACGGGACGCCGAGGCCCAGGCAGTACGCGACGCCGAGCCACATGCCCTGCCAGGCGCTGCCCGACTGCACGCTGAGCAGGTTGATCGCGGCGAGCGTCGGGCCCAGGCAGGGGGTCCAGCCGAGGCCGAACACGATGCCGAGGAGCGGCGCGCCGACGAGACCCGTCGCGGGCGTCCACGACGGCTTGAGCGTGCGCTGCAGGAACGTGAACCGGCCGACGAACACCAGCCCCATCGCGATGACCACGACGCCGAGCACCTGCGTGATGAGGTCGCGCCAGCGGACGAGCCAGAAGCCGAGCGCACCGAAGACGGTCGTGTACGCGACGAACACGGCGGTGAAGCCGAGGATGAACAGCAGCACCCCGAGCACCACACGGCCGCGACGCTGCCCGCCCTCGGCGACGCCGCCGACGTACCCGAGGTAGCCCGGGACGAGCGGCAGCACGCACGGCGACAGGAACGACACGAGCCCTGCGAGCGCGGCCACGGGCAGCGCGACGACCATCTGGCCGCTGAGGATCGCGTCGGCGAAGGGGTTGCCGGACACGGGTCAGGAGGCCTTGCCGTGCAGCTCGTCGCCGACCAGGGTCTGCAGGATGCTCGGACCGTCGACCGCGCCGAGCACACGGGCGGCGACGCGACCCTGCTTGTCGAGCACGATCGTCGCGGGCACGGCGTTCGGGGCGATCTGCCCGGAGAGCGCGAGCTGCATCGTGCCCGTCCCCGCGTCGAGCACGTTCGGGTAGTCGACCTTGAAGGTGCGCTCGAACGCGGCGGCGGTACCGGCCTCGTCCCGGACGTTGACACCCACGAAGGCGACGTCCTGGTCGGCGTACTGGTCGTGCACCTGGTTGAGGTACTTCGCCTCGGCACGGCACGGCGGGCAGCCGGCGTACCAGAAGTTCAGGACGACGACCTTGCCGCGGAGCGCCTTCGACGAGATGGTGTCGCCGTCGGAGTCCTTCGCGCTGAACTCGACCGGGTCGGTGCGCTTGTCGGCGGCGACCTCGGTCACCGCGCCGTCGCCGGAGATGTAGTTCTGCGTGGTCCCGCTGCCGTACTGCTTGGACAGCGAGTCGTTCGACGACGAGCACCCGGCGAGCGCCAGGGCGGCGATCACCGCCGTCGCCGCGAGGGTGGCGAACCGGGTTCGGGTGGACATCAGACAGCTCCTTCGTCGACGGCGGATCCGCGCAACGCGTGCGCCGGGTCCGCGTACCCGACCTCGGTGAAGCGGCCGGACGAGGTGGCGGGCACACGCTCGACGGTCGTGATGCTGGACAGGTCGCACCGGCGCTTGCGCGGGTCGTGCCACAGGGGCTCCCCCGCGAGCTTGCGGTGCACCGTCCAGATCGGCAGCTGGTGGCTCACGAGGACGACGTCGCCCTCGTCGACGCTCTCCCACG
Source organism: Curtobacterium sp. Csp1 (assembly GCF_013347185.1). Lineage (NCBI taxonomy): Bacteria > Bacillati > Actinomycetota > Actinomycetes > Micrococcales > Microbacteriaceae > Curtobacterium > Curtobacterium sp. Csp1. Next base: position 2,776,840 of record NZ_CP054594.1, on the reverse strand, counting down.
CCGTGGTGACGGCGGCGAGCATGCGGCCCGCGATGGACTCGTACGCCTCGCCCCAGCTCGGTCGGAACGGGTTCGCGATCCAGGGCCACTCCGTCGGGCGACCGAGCGACCGCTTCGTGAAGCCGGGACGCTGCCCCTCGTACCGGTTCGTCGGCTCGATGAGGCGCTCGTCGAGCGAGACGTCGAGGCCGTAGGCCTGGGCCCACGGCGCTGCGGACTCCTGCGTGCGCTGGAGCGGGGACGCCACGATCCGGCGAACATCGACGCCGGCTTCCTTCCACGCGGTCGCCGACGCCGCGGCCATCCGGGCGCCGAGGTCGCTCAGGCCGAAGCCGGGCAGACGGCCGTAGAGCACTCGCCCCGGGTTGTGGACCTCGCCGTGCCGGACGAGGTGGATCCGTGTCGCGGGCATGGGTTCCAGTCTAGGTCGCTCCGCTGTTCCCACCCGCCCCACAGCGGATTCACGGATGCGGGGACGTTCAGCCGAGGCGCCCGGTCAGGCGTCCGTGCAGGGCGACCGACCCGGTGTTGAGGTTCACGACCTCGACCGTCGAACCGTGCTTCATGAAGCGCTGCTCCACGCCGTCGAGCGCGGCGACGGTGCTCGCGTCGAATACGTGCGCGTCGCTCATGTCGACGATGACGTGCTCGGGGTCCTCGGCGTACGAGAACCTGGTGACGAGGTCGTTCGACGACGCGAAGAACAGCGCGCCGCGGACCCGGTAGCGGACGGTGCGCTCGTCCACCGGCTCCCGCACGACCGTGACGAGGTGCGCCGCCCGCCGCGCGAAGACGAGTGCGGCGACGACCACCCCGACGAGCACGCCGGTGGCGAGGTTGTCGGTCGCGACGACCACCACGACCGTGATCAGCATGACGGCGGTCTCGCCGAGCGGCATCCGCCCGAGGGTGCGCGGTCGGATGCTGTGCCAGTCGAAGGTCGCGACGCACACCATGAGCATCACGGCGGTGAGCGCCGCCATCGGGATCTGCGCGACCAGGTCGTGCAGCACGATCGTCAGCACGAGCACCGAGACGCCGGCCACGAACGTCGAGATCCGGGTGCGCGCGCCGGCGGTCTTCACGTTGATGACCGTCTGGCCGATCATCGCGCAGCCGCCCGTGCCGCCGAAGAACGCGGACGCGATGTTCGCGATGCCCTGCCCCCAGGACTCCCGCCAGGCGCTCGACCGGGTCTCGGTGATCGAGTCGACGAGCTGTGCCGTGAGGAGTGTCTCGATGAGTCCGACGATCGCGACGCCGAACGCGTACGGCGCGACGATCTGCAGCGTCTCGAACGTGATCGGGACGGTGATCCCGCCGAAGCCGGGCAGTGCCGTCGGCAGGGCCCCCTCGTCGCCGACGGTCGGCACGGCGATGCCGAAGACGATCGTGATCGCCGTGACGACGACCACGGCGACGAGCGGCGCGGGGACGGCCTTCGTGAGGAACGGGAACCCGACGACGATGCCGACGCCGAGCGCGGTGAGCGGCCACACCACGACGGGCACGTCCCCGCCGAACAGGTTCGGCAGCTGCGCGGTGAAGATGAGGATGGCCAGCGCGTTCACGAACGCGACGTTGACGCTCCGCGGGATGAAGCGCATCAGCCGTGCGACCCCGAGGAACCCGAGGACGAGCTGGAACACGCCGCCGAGCACCACCGCGGGGACGAGGTAGGCGATCCCGTGGTCGCGCACGAGCGGAGCGATCACCAGGGCGACCGACCCTGCGGCGGCCGAGACCATCGCGGGGCGACCGCCGACGAACGCGATCACCACGGCGATGACGACGCTCGAGAACAGCCCGACGGCGGGGTCGACGCCGGCGACGACCGAGAACGAGATCGCCTCGGGGATTAGGGCGAGCGCGGTGACGACGCCGGCGAGGACCTCGCGCGTCAGCATCCGCGGCGATCGGAGGGCATCGAGGACGCGCGGCGGCGTGGGGGCATGGGTGATCACGGTCATCGCGGGCAACCCTACCCTCACGTGAGGGTAGGGTTGGACGATGAGCGATGCCGGCCTCCCTGCGACCATGCACATCGGCGAGCTGGCCGAGCGTGCGGGGATGTCCCTCCGGACGATCCGGCACTACGACGAGGTCGGGCTCCTCGTCCCGAGCGGCCGCACCACCGGGGGCTTCCGCGTCTACACGGGCGACGACCTCGAGCGCCTGCTCGTGATCCGACGGATGAAGCCCCTCGGGTTCACCCTCGACGAGATGGCCGAGCTGCTCCGGGTCGTCGACGGCCTGCGCGACGCCGACCCGGACGATGCCAGGACCCGCGCCGCCCGACTCGACGCGTTCCTGGACGACGCCCGGGCTCGCCACGCGAAGCTCGTCGAGCGTGCCGGCATGGCGGAGGAGTTCATCGGGACGCTGAGCACCCTCCGCGCATCACTCCCGTGATGCCGGGAGCAACCCCGCCGCCACGAGCCGCGCGCGCTCACGCCGCGCAGCCCGGGTCTCCTCGAGGTGCCGGATGAGCGTGTCGTGCCGCTCGAGCACGCGTCGGGCGCGCCACGGCCGCAGCCGGTACTGCCGCCGGACACGCTCCCGGAACTCCTCCCGCCGTCGCAGGATGAGTGCGTCGATCGGGTCCTCCACCGTCATCTGCCGTTCCTTCCCGTGATGATCTCGAGCACGATGCTGCCGACGGTCGCGTCGTCCTCGCGAAGAATCTGCATGTCGTACATCGCTTCGGCGCTCGCGCAACCGAGTTCCGCGCGCCCGACGTCCGCGGCGCAGGCCTGGTCGACGGTCCAGACGAAGCGTGACCACGCACGGTCGCGCTCTTCCCTCGCTACGTCCCGACGCCACCGCACGACCGCCCAGCACCCGCCGACGACCCCCACCAGCAGCGTCAGCGTCGTCGCGACGAGCGCCGCCACGACCGTCGCCACCGCGAGGGGCGGCCAGGCCGCGAGCCCCACTCCCCCTGCCGTCACCCGGTCCCCTCTCGACTCGCGACCCGACCACGCACCCGACCCTACGGACCAGGCGGACCCGACCCGTGCCTCCCGTCCGGACCTGTGGAGGACCACCCGCGGAACCCTCCCTGTGGAGGAGGCCGTAGACTCGACGACCGTGATCGAACGCACCCGTATCGCCGACCTCGCCGCCCTCCCCGACGGCCCCGTTGCCGTCGCCGGATGGGTGGAGACCGTCCGTGACCAGAAGAAGGTCCAGTTCGTCGTCCTGCGCGACGAGACCGGTGCCGCGCAGCTGGTGAACCCGGCCACGCGCGAGGCGGAGGACGGCGACGACGCCGCCCAGGCCGCCCTCGGCATCACGAACGCGATCTCCGGTCTCGCCCACGGCACCTTCGTGCACGTGCGCGGCACCCTGAAGCACGACGAGCGCGTGAAGCTCGGCGGGCTCGAGGTCAAGGTCGGCTCGCTCGAGGTGGTGAGCGCCGCGATCCCGGAGACCCCGATCGCCGACGACTCGTCCCTGGACAAGCGTCTCGACTGGCGGTTCCTGGACCTGCGCAACCGCAAGCAGAACCTGATCTTCCGCATCCAGACGACGATGGAGCACGCGTTCCGCACGTACTGGGTCGAGCGCGACTACATCGAGATCCACACCCCGAAGCTGATGGCGTCGGCGTCGGAGTCCCGCGCCGAGCTCTTCCAGCTCGAGTACTTCGAGACGACGGCCTACCTGGCGCAGTCGCCGCAGAACTTCAAGCAGATGGCGCAGCCCGCCGGCTTCGGCGCGGTGTTCGAGATCGCCGACGCCTTCCGCGCGGACCCGTCGTTCACGAGCCGGCACGCCACCGAGTTCACGAGCGTCGACGCCGAGATCTCGTGGGTCGAGTCGCACGCCGACGTCATGGCCATGCACGAGGAGCTGCTCGTCGCCGGCTTCACCGCCGTCAAGGAGAAGTACGGCGAGGAGATCGAGGAGGTCTTCGGCTTCGAGTTCGTCGTGCCGACCGCCCCGTTCCCCCGCGTCACCCTCGCCGAGGCCCGGAAGATCGTGGCCGAAAGCGGCTACGAGGTCGTGCGCGCCGACGGTGATCTGGACCCCGAGGGCGAGCGCCGCGTGAGCGCCTGGGCGAAGGAGACGCACGGCTCCGAGTTCGTGTTCGTCACCGACTACGACGCCACGATCCGGCCCTACTACCACATGCGCCACGAGGACGACCCGACGCTCACGAACAGCTACGACCTGCTGTTCAACGGCGCCGAGATCTCGACCGGCGCGCAGCGCGAGCACCGCGTCGAGCGCCTCGCGGCACAGGCCGAGGAGAAGGGTCTCGACACCGCCGAGATCGACTGGTACCTCGACTTCTTCCGCTACGGCGTCCCGCCGCACGGCGGCTTCGGCATGGGTCTGGCCCGCGTGCTCATGCTCGCGCTGCACGAGCCGTCGATCCGCGAGGTCACGTACCTGTTCCGCGGGCCGACGCGGCTCACCCCGTAACCTGCGACGACACGAGAACGGCCGCCCTCCTGCAGGAGGGTGGCCGTTCTCGTGTCCACGACCGGGACGGTCCCGGCTGGTCGCACGTCATGGACGAGAGGCGCGGATCACCGCTCCCAGTCGATGGCCGCCCGCGACGTGACGAGTCCGCGGATCTCCGCTGCCGCCGCCTGGTGGTCGGGGTGCACCTGGTACGCGTCCAGCCCGACGAGGTCGTCGAACGTCGCGACGACCGCGACGTCCTGGTTCTTCCCCGGGTAGGCGACGTTCTCGACGACCTCGAGGGAGCGGATCGCCTCGACGGTGCCGACCAGGCCGGTCAGCAGTTCGCGGATGCGGTCGATCGACGCCGAGCGGTCGAGGTCCTCCCGCAGGGTCCATGAGACGACGTGGTGGATCATGCGCGGGCCTCGGCCTTCTCGAGTGCACGGTGGAGCCGGTCGGCGTCCACGTGCCAGTTGCTGTGGACCCGCCCGTCGACCAGGACGACCGGGATGTCCTCGGCGTACTGCTCGCGCAGCGCGTCGTCGTCCAGGATCGACCGCTCCTGCAGGATGGTGCCGGGATGGTCGGCCACGACCCGCTGGACGATCGGTCGGGCGTCGTCGCAGAGGTGGCAGCCGGGCTTCGTCAACAGGGTCACGGCGGGCATGTCATCACCCTAGCCCGCAGGGGGACCGGCGCCCGGACACACGAAAGCCCCGGCGGACCGGGGCTTCGGGTGCAAGTACTGGACTTACTTCTTGTTGCGACGCTGGTGACGCGTCTTGCGCAGGAGCTTGCGGTGCTTCTTCTTCGCCATGCGCTTGCGACGCTTCTTGATGACAGAACCCATAGTGGACCTCGCTCGGAACGATGCTGATGTGTGGACACCGGGCCCGAAGAGACCGCGGAAAATCAACCCGGCCGAGTCTAGCGGAGCGCAGCGGTCCTGTCGAACGAGCGGCGTGGCCGGGCGGACGGGCGCTAGCCGACGTCGGCGACCCCGCCGCCGCGCAGGACGTCGGCGACCGCGGACTCCGGGACGCGGAACGACCGGCCGAAGCGGATCGCGGGCAGCTCACCGGCGTGCACCATCCGGTAGACCGTCATCTTGGAGACGCGCATCATCTCGGCGACCTCTGCGACGGTGAGGAAGCGCACGTCGTCGAAACTGCCGCTCATGGTGGTCCTTCGGGTGACCCGCGCTCCCGCGCGGGATGGGTGTGACCTGTGTGGTCTCTGGTAACTGTAGGGGCCGACGGGACGACGTGTCCAGGCACTTCCGAGGCTCGGGGCCGAACCGTGACGTCAGTCGTCCTCGCCCCGTCGGGTGAAGCGCTTCCGACTGCTCTCGACGACGCGCTCCCAGCCCTGCTGCGCCCCGCTGAACGCCGCGGTCGCGCGGTAGGACGCCTCGGCCATCACGCGGCCGAGCTCCGTGCCGACCTCGACCGTGGCCTTGCCGGCGGTGCCGTTGCGGCGGATCGAGACCGGCTGGCCGTCGAGCGTCCAGGCCGTCGTGGCGGGGGTGCCGTCGGCGTCCACCGCGCCGGTGAACGGGACGACCCACTCCTCGAGCCGGACGAGGGGCTCGGGGTCGAGACGGTAGAAGCGGTGCTGACCCTCCTCGCGCGTGGAGACGAGGCCGTTGTCCCGCAGGACCCTGAGGTGCTTCGACACGGTCGGCTGACTCACGCCGAGCTTCGTGACGAGCTGCCCGACGCTGAGTTCGCCGCCGGTGCTGTCCGACCCGTACGCGGCGAGCAGCGCACCGAGCAGTTCGCGCCGGGTCGGGTCCGCCACGACGGTGAAGATGTCGGCCATGCGGCAAGGCTAGTCGGGCGGGCGCGGATGTACCATGACCGCTGTCCCGCCCATGTCCCCGGAGGCATACGATGCTCGACCGCACCGAGCCGCTCCCGCCCCAAGTGAGCGCCTCCCGGCGACAGGTGAGCCGGATCGCCGCGGTGCTGAGGTCCTCGCCCTCCCGACTGGCGATCCTCGTCTTCATCGCGCTGGTGTTCCTGTTCACGCTGCTGTTCATGACGCCGATGGCCTCGGCGGACGGCACGACGACGCACTTCTCGGACGCCCTGTTCACCGCCGCGTCGGTCGTCTGCGTGACCGGGCTGGCCACGGTCGACATGGCCACGCACTGGTCGGTGTTCGGCAAGACCCTCGTGGTGATCGGCACGCAGATCGGCGCGGTCGGCGTCCTGACCTTCGCGTCGATCCTCGGGCTCGTGGTGACCCGTCGGCTCGGGCTCCGCGCGAAGCTCATCGCCGCGGGCGACTCGAACCCGCTCCGCACCCACCACGGCGCCGTGCCGGAGGGCCAGGCGGTCCGGCTCGGCGAGGTCGGCACGCTCCTGCTGACGGTGGCGGTGAGCACGCTGACCATCGAGATCGCGGTCGGGCTCCTGCTCCTGCCGTCGGTGCTCGTCGCCGGGTACCCGTTCTGGACGGCGGTGGGCGACTCCTTCTACTACGCGGCGATGGCGTTCACGAACACGGGGTTCGCGCCGAACGCCGACGGCCTCGCGCCGTTCACCCACGACTACTGGTTCCTGTCGCTGCTCATGGTCGCCGTCGTCCTCGGGTCGATCGGCTTCCCGGTCATCCGGACGCTCACCAAGCAGCTCCGCTCCCCGCGGCGGTGGCCCATCCACGTCAAGCTCACGCTGACCACGAGTGCGGTGCTGCTGCTCCTCGGCGCCGTCGTCTACACCGCGCTCGAGGCCTCGAACCCCCGCACGCTCGGGTCCGAGGGCGCCGGCCACACCGCGTTCCAGGCGCTCTTCTTCTCGACGATGACCCGATCGGGCGGCTTCGCGACGATCGACGTCGAGCAGATGCACGGCGCGAGCCTGCTCGTCACCGACATGCTCATGTTCATCGGCGGCGGCTCGGCCTCGACCGCTGGTGGCATCAAGGTGACCACCCTCGCCGTGCTGTTCCTCGCCGCCGTCGCCGAGGCGCGGGGGCGCCGCAGCATGGAGGCGTTCGGCCGCCGCATCCCGAGCGACGTCCTCCGCGTCGCCGTCGCCGTCGTGCTGTGGGGCGCGACGATCGTCGCCGTCGCCACCGTCGTGCTCCTGCAGATCACCGGCGACTCCCTGGACCGCGTGCTGTTCGAGGTCATCTCGGCCTTCGCCACGTGCGGCCTGTCCTCCGGGATCTCGGCCGAGCTGCCCGAGTCCGGCAAGTACGTGCTCGCCGCCACCATGTTCCTCGGCCGGGTCGGTACAGTGACGATCGCCGCAGCCCTGGCCGCCAGCCAGAGCCGGCAGCTGTTCCGCCGACCCGAAGAGAGGCCCATCGTTGGCTGACCGACGCGCCGACCGCCGTGCGCCCCACCCCGTCACCGGAGCCGTGAGCCACGACGCCCCCGTGCTCGTCCTCGGCCTCGGCCGCTTCGGCGCCGCGACCGCCGGGCAGCTCGAGCGCCAGAACCGCGAGGTCCTCGTCGTCGACACCGACGCCGCGCTGGTGCAGAAGTGGTCGGACCGGGTCACCCACGCCGTGCAGGCGGACGCCACCGACATCGACGCCCTGCGGCAGATCGGTGCGCAGGACTTCGCGATCGCCGTGGTCGCGGTCGGCTCGCACCTGGAGTCGAGCGTCCTCATCACCTCGAACCTCGTCGACCTCGGGATCCCGCAGATCTGGGCGAAGGCCGTCAGCCGGTCGCACGGCACGATCCTGTCCCGCATCGGCGCGAACCACGTCGTCTACCCGGAGCGCGAGGCCGGCGAGCGGACCGCCCACCTGGTCTCGGGACGCATGCTCGACTTCATCGAGTTCGACGACGACTTCGCGGTGGTCAAGATGCACCCGCCCCGCGCGGTGCGCGGCAAGGACCTCGCCACGACGGTCATCCGCACGCGGCACGGACTCACCGTGCTCGGCATCAAGTCGCCGGGGCGGGCGTTCGTGCCGGCGACGCCGGACAGCGTGATCGGCGAGGACGACGTGATCATCGTCTCCGGCACCGAGACGGACCTGGAACGCTTCGCTGCGCTCGAGTGACCCGCTGACGGCCTGGAGGCTCGTGGCGGGGCCCGCCACGATCCTCCCGTCCGGTGTTCGTCGCCCCCGGCGACGCGAGGGCTGGACCGCACGGTGTCAGGACCGCGCGATCTCCTCGGCCCGTGCGATCGCCGCGCGCGACGCGCGCTCCAGGGTCGCGGCGAGGTCCGCGTCCTGCAGGACGGCGACGGCGCGCTCGGTCGTGCCGGCCGGGCTGGTGACCGCCCGCCGGAGGTCCGCGGGCTCCCGCCCGGAGGCGGCCAGCAGCTCGACCGCGCCGCGGAGCGTCCCCTGCACCATCGCGGCGGCCTGCTCGTGGTCGAAGCCGAGGCGCTCGGCGGCCTCCTGCCACTGCTCGACGAGCAGGAAGACGTAGGCGGGTCCGGAACCGGAGACCGCGGACAGGGCGTCGAGCCGGTCCTCGGGCACGGTGAGCACGGTGCCGGAGGCACTGAACACGGACGACGCGAGCGCGACCGCGGCGTCGTCGGCGGTCGCGCCGGCGCTGATGCCGGTGACGCCGTGCCCGACGCCGATCGGAGTGTTCGGCAGCGCGCGGACGACGCGGACGCCGGCGGGCACGCGAGTCTCCATCGCTGCGGTGGTCGTGCCGACGGCGACGCTGACGACCACGGCGCCCGGGTGCAGGGACGCGGCGACCTCGTCGAGCACGTCGGCCACCATGTACGGCTTGACCCCGAGCACCACGAGGTCGGCGCCGCGGACCGCGTGCCGGTTGGCGTCCGGGTCCGTGTCGGTGGCGAGGGCGTCGAGCCCGCGCTCCCGCAGTGCCGCAGCCGAGCCCTCGGACTTCGTCGTGAGCGTCACGGTCGCCGGGTCGAGCCCCGCGGCGAGCAGGCCGTCGAGGACCGCGCCGGACATGGAGCCGACGCCGAGCATGGCGGTGCGGGGCAGTTCGATCGTCATGCTCATGACCCTATCCAGCGACCTCGCGCACCGGTCGCGCCTAGGATCGGGGCACGTCGGGAGAAGGGACACCTGTGAGCGCTTCGGGAGGCACGAGGGCGATCCTCGCCGCACTGGCCGCGAACGTCGGGATCGCGATCGTCAAGTTCGTCGCGGCGGCGATCAGCGGGTCCGCGGCGATGCTCGCGGAGGGCGTGCACTCCCTGGCCGACTCCGCGAACCAGCTCCTGCTGCTGCTCGGCGGACGGCGCGCGCGGAAGGCGGCCGACCAGGAGCACCCCTTCGGCCACGGGCGCGAACGGTACGTGTACGCGTTCGTCGTGTCGATCATCCTGTTCACCGTCGGCGGGGTCTTCTCGCTGTACGAGGGGCTCGAGAAGCTCGCGGCGCCGCACCCGCTCGAGAACTGGTGGCTGCCGGTCGCCGTGCTCGTCGTCGCGATCGGGCTCGAGGGCTTCTCGCTCCGCACGGCGCTGCGGGAGGCCCGCCCGCACAAGGGGTCGCAGTCGTGGGTGCAGTTCGTGCGCCGGGCGAAGGCGCCCGAACTCCCCGTCGTCATGCTCGAGGACACGGCGGCCCTGACCGGCCTGGTGTTCGCGCTGCTCGGCGTCGGGCTGACGGTGGTCACCGGCAACGGGGTGTTCGACGCGGCCGGCACGATCCTGATCGCCCTGCTCCTCATCGCGGTGGCGGTCGTGCTCGGCATCGAGACGAAGAGCCTGCTCGTGGGCGAGGGAGCGAACGACGCCGACGTCGAACGCATCCGGACCGCGACGCTCGACGGGCCGGAGGTCGACTCGATCGTGCACCTCAAGACCCTGTACCTCGGCCCGGACGAGCTCATGGTCGGCATGAAGGTCGCCGTCGACGGCGACCGGCGGCTCGGCGACGTCGCGGCGGGCATCGACGCCGTGGAGCAGCGGATCCGCGCAGCGGTCCCGGCCGCACGGGTGATCTACGTCGAGCCGGACGTGCTCCGGACCGGACCACGACCGCCGACCGAGGCGATCGTCATCCGCGCCGCCGACTGAGGGCAGCCTTGCTGGCGGAGGACCACCCGCTTCCGCCAGGCTCGTGTCCATGACGGCGCTCTCCTCGGTCCTGCTCATCCTGCACTTCCTCGGCCTCGCGGCCGTGATCGGCGCGTTCCTCGTGCAGGTGCGCCGGAAGGGCGGGTTCCAGACCGGCTGGATGGTCATCGGGCTCGTCACGCAGCTCGTCACGGGCCTCGCGATGATGGGCATCCTCGATGCCACGACGGACGGCGGGGCGAACCACGCGAAGCTCGGCGTGAAGCTGGCCGTCGCGGTGGTCGCGCTCGTCCTGGCGCTCGTCGCCCGGGCGCGTCAGGCGCAGGCCGACGCCGGGAAGGCGAAGGCGAAGGCCGCGCTGCCGTTCTTCCACTCGGCCGGGGCGCTGGCGATCATCAACGTGCTCGTCGCGGTGCTCTGGAAGTAGGGCGCTCCGCGGTCCGCGGTTCGTGGTCCGCGGTCCGCGGTCCGCGGTCCGCGGGGTCAGCGTCGTTCGTGGAAGAACGCGTCGAGCAGTGCGGCGCAGGCCGCCTCCCGCACGCCGCCGACGACCTCGGACCGGTGCGGCAGCCGGCGGTCCCGCGCGATGTCGTAGACGCTCCCCGACGCCCCGGCCTTCGGGTCCCACGCCCCGAACACGATCCGCGGCACCCGGGCGGCGAGCGCGGCACCGGCGCACATGGGGCACGGCTCCAGCGTCACCACGAGCGTGTGCTCCGCGAGGTGCCAGTCCCCCGTGACCGCGGCCGCGGCCCGGAGCGCCAGGACCTCGGCGTGGGCGGTCGGGTCCTGCCGCGCCTCGCGCTCGTTGCGCCCCACCGCCACGACGTCGCCGTCGGCGTCGAGCACGACGGCCCCGACCGGGACGTCACCGGTGGCCAGGCACGCGCGTGCCTCGGCGAGGGCACGGTCCATGGCGGCGGTGAACGGGCGGCCGGCGGGGTCTTCCACGCGTCGATCCTGCCCCATCGGCACGGTACGCTCGACTCCATGCGAGTCCACGTCGCCGACCACCCGCTCATCACCCACAAGCTCTCGGTGCTCCGCGACCGGACCACACCGTCCCCCACGTTCCGCGCCCTGACCGAGGAGCTCGTCACGCTCCTCGCGTACGAGGCGACGCGCAACGTCCGCGTCACGGCCACGCCGATCGACACCCCGGTGGCGCACACCATGGGCGTCTCCATCGCGAAGCCCCGCCCGCTCGTCGTCCCGATCCTCCGCGCGGGCCTCGGCATGCTCGAGGGCATGGTCAAGCTCGTCCCCACGGCCGAGGTCGGCTTCCTCGGCATGGCGCGCAACGAGACCACGCTCGAGCCCCAGACCTACGCCGAGCGCCTGCCCGACGACCTGTCCGGCCGCCAGTGCTTCGTGCTCGACCCGATGCTCGCGACGGGCGGTACCCTCGCGGCGGCGATCGACTTCCTGTTCGACCGCGGCGCGGAGGAGGTCACGTGCGTGTGCATCCTGGGCGCTCCCGAGGGCCTGGCCGCCGTCGAGCAGGCCGTCGGCGACCGCAACGTCACGATCGTGCTCGGCGCCCTCGACGAGAAGCTCGACGAGAACGGGTACATCGTCCCGGGCCTCGGCGACGCCGGCGACCGCCTGTACGGGCTGGCCGAGTAGCACCACCGACGCGACGCCCCCGCTCGCGCGAGACCCTGCCGGAAGGCGTGGCGTCCCGCGTGGTCGGGGGCGTCCTGCATCCCGGGGGCCGGACCGCGCACCGTCCGCACGGACGGTTGACACGGGGTTGGTATACCGCTGATACTCGTCCCATGACTGCGAACCCGTCCACCCGCGTCCTCGAGACGTGCTCCTCCCGAGGGGCAGTGGGGACCGTCGGCACGATGATGCCGACGACGGCGGTCATGCGTTGTCGAATGTGTGCCTGATCGGTACCCGTTCCAGCTGGATCCCCCGCGACACCACCCCGGTCGCGAGCGTGTGATCCCCGGGTGACACCGAATCGACGACGCACAGCGTCCGGCGACGGACAGCGACCGTGCTCGAGACGGTGCACCCGTACCCCCGGGAAGGCCCCGGTCCACCGACGGACCGCAGGGCGACACGGCGATCCGCCGAACCCGGACCGACGCATTCGACACCGCCGCGCCGCACGCAGCGCAGCAACCCGCACGGAAGAACCGCCATGTCGCTCACCATCGCCCAGCCCCGCACCGCTCACCGCTCCCCCGCGTCCGTGTCGACGGACCTCGGCACCGTGACGTCGATCCGGTCCCGTCGCGCGCCGGCCGCCCCGCCGGTCCCGGACGGCATCCCGACCAGCCCGGTCGTCGCGCCGCAGCGCAACCGGTCGCTGCCCGAGGGCACCGAGGCCCGCGGCTTCGCGCTGTACGTCGGCATCGACGAGGCGCAGGCCGCCGCCGCGGGCACGTCGCTCGCCGCGGTGGTCGAGCAGCTCAAGGCCCTCACCGCGCAGCTCGTGCCGACCTCGGAGACGTACGCCGCCGTGGCCGTCGCCGCCGAGGGCTCCGGTGGCCGTGACGTCGACGTCGTCCGGCTCGCCCTGCAGGACCGCTCCGCCGTCGCTGCCCGCAAGCAGGCCGAGAAGTCCGAGCCCGAGGAGACCGGGGTCGTCATCGACATCTCCCGCAAGCGCGTCACGCTCGACGGCGAGGCCGCTCCCCTGACGTACAAGGAGTTCGAGCTCCTGCAGTTCCTCGTCCTCCGCGAGGGACAGACCGTCGACCGCGCGGCCATCATCGAGGGCCTGTGGTCGGACGGCGAGGACGAGACCCCGAACGAGCGCACGATCGACGTGCACGTCCGTCGGCTCCGTTCGAAGCTCGGCGCGTTCGAGGAGATCGTCCGCACCGTGCGGGGTGTCGGCTACCGGTTCGACCGGCACGCCGACGTCGCGGTGCGCTACGCCTCGACGCCCTCGCCCGACCTCTTCTGATCCGCTCGGCGTCCTCCCGGTGAACTCGCAGCGAACGACCTCGTCACACGCTGGCGCGCCGTTACCTCGCCGTTATACAGTCCTTCTTGCAGACAGTGTTTGCTGTGGCACTGGCTGCGGAATGTGATTGCAGGACACTCTTGGTGCAAGGGAGAGGGCCGGTCGCCCAGAAGGCGACCGGCCCTCGTTGCGTCTGCCGACCCGTCCGCGGGCGTGTCCCCCGTCTGCACGGCGCGCTCGTGCTCCGTCGCTAGTGTGGGTTGACCGCACGACCGAAGGGGCCGCACCGTGGACGAGTCACGCCGCAGCGACAAGGCGACCGCCGTCGCGGCCTGGGAAGCACTGTTCCGGGCGCAGGTGACGGTCATGCGGGCGCTCAACGCCGACTTCCCGAGCGCGGAGATCTCGTTCAACGAGTACGACGTGTGCTTCAACCTGTCGACGCAGCCCGGCCGTCGGTGCCGGATGCGCGAGCTCACCGGACACCTGCTGCTCACCCAGCCGAGCGTCAGCCGACTCGTCGAGCGCCTGGCATCGAAGGGCATCGTCGAGAAGCAGCCGGACCCGAGCGACGCCCGCGGGGTCATCGTCGCCCTCACGGCGCACGGGTTCGACGTCTACCGCTCGGTCGCCGTGCAGCACGCGCAGACCATCGCGGAGCAGGTCGGCGCCGGTCTCGACGACGACGAGCTCCAGACGCTCACCGCCCTGTGCACGAAGCTCCGGGTCGCGGCGGACGCACCGGGGCGGAGCACCACCCGCGTCCCGCGTGACCGGGCCACGGTGGACGCATGAGCGGCGCGGTCGTCTGGCTGCGGGAGGACCTGCGGCTCGCCGACAACCCCGCGCTCCGTGCCGCGATCGACCACGGTGGACCCGTCACGGTCGCGGTCGTCCTCGACGAGGAGACCGACGGCATCCGACCGGTCGGGGCCGCGAGCCGCTGGTGGCTGCACCACTCGCTCGCGGCGCTCGACGGCGAGCTGCGGGACCGGGGGTCACGACTCGTGCTCCGGAAGGGCGCTGCTGCCGACGTGGTGCCGGCCCTGGTCCGCGACGCCGGTGCGGACGCGGTCTACTGGAACCGTCGCTATGGCCGGGTCGAGCGCGACCTGGACGCCGGCATCAAGAGCGGCCTGACCGACGCCGGTACCGAGGCGCACAGCTTCGCGGCGAACCTGCTCTGGGAGCCGTGGACCGTCCTGACCGGCCAGGGCGAGCCGTTCAAGGTCTTCACGCCGTTCTGGCGCGCGGCGCAGGCGATGCCCGAACCCCGGCACCCGCTGCCGAAGCCCCGCGACCTGCCGGCGCCGGCGGACGTGGACGGCGACGACCTGGACGACTGGGCCCTGCTGCCGACCGCTCCGGACTGGGCCGGCGGGCTCCGCGACGCCTGGGAGCCGGGCGAGGCCGGGGCGCACCGGAAGCTCGAACGGTTCGTCCACGACGCGCTCGAGGACTACGACCAGCGCGATGAGCCCGCGATGGCGGCGACGAGCGACCTGTCCCCGCACCTTCGCTGGGGCGAGGTCAGCCCGTACCAGGTGTGGCACCGACTGCACGGCGAACTCGAGCCCGAGCAGCGTCGGCAGGCGCCGGCCTTCCTCCGACAGCTCGCGTGGCGCGAGTTCAACTGGAACGAGTACTTCCACTGCGACGACATCGCCACCGTGAACGTCCGCCGTGAGTTCGACGCCTTCCCGTGGCGCGACGCCGACCAGGACGAGATCGACCGCTGGCGGCACGGCTGCACGGGCTTCGACCTGGTCGACGCGGGGATGCGGGAGCTCTGGCACTCCGGCGCGATGCACAACCGGGTTCGGCTGGCGGCGGCGAGCTTCCTCGTGAAGAACCTGCTCGTCGACTGGCGGATCGGCGAGCAGTGGTTCTGGGACACCCTCGTCGACGCCGACCCGGCCAACAACGCGGGCAACTGGCAGTGGGTCGCCGGTTCCGGGTTCGACGCGGCGCCGTACTTCCGCGTCTTCAACCCCGACCGGCAGCTCGAGCGGTTCGACCCGCACCGCGAGTACGTGCACCGCTGGGTCCCCGCGGACGAGGACCGGCCGGAGCCGATGGTCGACCTCAAGGCGAGCCGGCAGCGCGCCCTCGACGCCTACGACAGGATGCGCCGCGGATGAGCCTGCCCGACGACCTGCTGGCCGAGGTCGACGCGCTGTTCCGCGACCGCGTCGCGGCCCGGACGGCCCCGAGCAGCGTCTGGGGCGTGTTCGACCGCGACGGGCTCGTCGCCTCCGGCGGGCACGGCGACCGCGGGGACGGTCGGGCACCGGACGCCGACACCGTGTACCGCATCGCTTCGTGCACGAAGAGCGTCACCGCGGCGACCCTCCTCACGCTCGTCGCCGAGGGCCGCGCCGACCTGGACGCCCCGATCACCGACGCGGTCCCGGCGTTCGCCGAGGTCACGCTGCCGTCGCGGGACGCCCCGGTTCCGACCCTGCGCATGCTCCTCACCATGGCCGGCGGGTTCCCGACGGACGACCCGTGGGCCGACCGGCAGGAGTCGATCGCCGACGCGGAACTCGACGACGTGCTCCGGGGCGGGCTGCTGTTCGACTCGGTACCCGGGACCCGGTTCGCCTACTCGAACACCGGGTACGCCCTGCTCGGTCGCGCGGTGGCCGTCGCAGCCGGGACGACGTTCCTCGAAGCCGCGACCAGCCGCGTGCTGGCACCCCTCGGCCTGGACGACACGGTGTTCCGCGCCGAGGATGCCCGCGGGTACGTGGTGACCGGGCAGCGCGACGACGACGGGTCGTGGACCCCGCAGCCGATGACCGGACCCGGGGCGTTCTCGTCGATCGGCGGACTGTTCTCGACCGTCCGCGATCTCGCCCGGTGGGCACGACACCTGGCCTCCGCGACGTCGACCACCCCGGAGCCCGGACCACTCTCCCCCGCCGACCGACGGCTCATGCAGCAGGCGATGCGCGTCGTGCCGCCGTCGGTGGTCCCGACCTCGACCCGGGCGACCGCGTACGGCTTCGGGCTGTTCGTCGAGCAGGACCCGCGGTTCGGTGAGCTCGTCAGCCACTCTGGCGGCTACCCCGGCTTCTCCGCGCACATGCGCTGGTCCGTCGAGCACGGCCTCGGCGTGGTCGCGTTCGAGAACGCCACGCAGGCCAAGGTCTCCGCGGCCGCCGACCGGGCGCTCGACGTCGTGCTGGAACGAATCCCGGGCCAGCCGTCCCCGGTCGCACCGGGCGTCGAGCGGACCGCCGCCGCCGCCCGGGACGCCCAGCGCTCGGTCACCACCCTGCTCCAGCAGTGGGCCGACGCCCCGCAGGACCCCGCCGGCGACGCCCTCGCCGACCGCGTCTGCAGCCCGAACGTCCCGATGGACCAGCCGTACGAACGGCGACGGCGGGCACTGGCCGAGGCCGTCGCCCGCGTGGGTGCCGACCTGCACGCGGACCCGGTCGAGGAGCACGCGACCGTGCCCTCACAGCTGCGCTGGTGGCTCCCGGGGACGAACGGACGGCTGCGGGTCGAGATCAAGCTCGCGCCGCTCGCCGCCGGACTCGTGCAGACCCTGACGGTGATCGCGGAGCCCACCGAGCGCTAGGCCCCCGCACCGAGCGGGAGCGGCCGGCGGGACCTCCGGCGGTCAGACCGGCGGCCGTCCGCCCACGAAGCCCAGCGCACGCGACGCCACCCGGGTGCCCTCGCGCGCGGCGGCGCCGACCCGCACGGGGTCGGTCGCCCACGCACGCAGGAACCCGGCGGCGAAGGCGTCCCCGGCCCCGAGCGTGTCGACGACCGTCGCCGGGGTGGCCGGGACCCGCTGCGGGCTCCGGCCCGGGCGTCCGAGCAGCGCCCCGTCGGGCCCGGTCGTCACGACGACGAGCGGCACGACCTCGGTGAGCCGGCGGGCGCCCTCGGCTGCGGTCGCCGCGCCGGTCAGCGCGCGGGCCTCGGCCTCGTCCGGGAAGAGCACGTCGACGCCGTCCAGGGCGGCGAGGAACGCCTCGGGGCCGACGGAGCGGACCACGGCCTCGGCGGACGGGTCGAGCGACACCCGCGCACCCGCGGACCCCGCTCGTGCGACGAGCCCTGCGATCCGCTCGGCACCACCACCACCGAGCATCGCCGCCCCGGTGAGGTGCACGATGTCCGCGCGCGCGACGAGGTCGCCCGGCACGTCCGCCGCGTCGAGGTCACCGCTCGCCGCGGGATCCGTCATCGCGGTCCGGCCGCGGCCGTCACGTACGGAGACGATCGCCCCGGTCGCGGCGCGCGCGTCGTAGCGCACGTGCGCCCGGACGCCGGCGTCCGCCAGGGAGCGCTCGTGCCGGAGGACGTCGTCGACGCCGACGCGGGCGACGAGGTCGACCTCCGCCCCGAGCCAGCCGAGCCAGGTGGCGGTGTTGCCCGCGGCGCCGAGCGACCGGTGTTGGATGACGGCCGCCGGGTCGTGCGTCCCCACCGCCTCGGCGCTCGTCTGCACGAGGACCCCGTCGAGCACGTCGCCGACGACCAGGAAGCGCTTCCCGACGCCGCGACGACGACCCGTGACCTCTCGTCCGGCGCGGGTGGCTGCGGGCCGTGGGGGCACCACGACGGGCTCGGAGGACGATGACACGTCCGCCATCCTAGTCAGACCCGAGCATTCCTCTACTTCAGGGAAGCTGCGAGCAGATGTCGATCCTCGCAGGTGCGGGATGTCATGGTGATCGGCTAACATTTCAGGTGATCGGCTGCGTCGTGCGCGTCGACCGACCACCACGCGACCGCGACCCCCGGAGATCCCATGCCCAGGAAGCCCGACCCGACGCTCAAGCCCGCGATCGTCGAGAAGGTCGCGCAGCACCTGCTCGACACCAAGCTCGAGGACGTCTCCGTCCGCAGCCTCGGCCGGGTCCTCGGCACGAGCGCGTACCCGATCGTGTACCACTTCGGCTCGCGGGAGTCCCTGATCCAGGCGGTGGTCGACCACCTCGAGGCCGACGTGGTCGATCTCGTCCTCGATCCCGAGGGCGACACCGACGCACTGGGCCGGCACCTCGTCACGGTGTTCGGCGGACTGGACTCCCCCGAACGCGCACTCGCCGCGCGGCTGACGTTCGAGCTCGGCTGCGTGGAGTCCATCGACGGGCGGGATCGCGAACGGCGATCGTTCCGGCGTCGGATCGCGGAGATCGCTGCCTGGTGCACCGCGCACGGCGCCTGCCCGGACACCGCCGAGCGCACGGCACGCGCCGCCGTCGGTGCCGCACGTGGCGTGCAGTGGGGCGCCCTCGTCGACCCGGCCGGCACGGACGTCGACGGCGCACTCCGGGCGATCGCGCTCGAGGTGTCCGTCGGCTCCCTCGCCACCGCCTGACGGCGCCCGTCCGCCCGCCGGTAGGTCACACAGGATCGATGAACCGCCGGCAGACGCGTGCCGGTCAGCCCACCCGCGGCCACCAGCCGACGCCTGCCACCCGACCGCGCGCGACCGCCAGACTGCGCACGGCGACCAGACGACGGACGGGAGGCGCGGTGCCAGCTGGCACCGCGCCTCCCGTCCGTGGGCCGGTCACCGTGGTGACCGACGTCGCGTCACAGGGTGACGAACGACTGCGCCTTCGCGTTCGCGAAGCGGGCCGCCACGTTCTCCCAGTCGACGATGTTCCACACGGCCTTGACGTAGTCCGCCTTGACGTTGAGGTAGTCGAGGTAGAAGGCGTGCTCCCACATGTCGAGCATGAAGATCGGGACGACGCCGAGCGGGACGTTGGCCTGCTGGTCGAAGAGCTGGAACGTGACCAGCTTCTGGCCGACCTGGTCCCACGCGAGGACGGACCAGCCGGAGCCCTGGATGCCGTTCGCGACCGCAGCGAACTGCGCCTGGAACTGCTCGAAGGAGCCGAAGAACTCGTCGATCGCCGCGGCGAGCTCACCCTCGGGGACCTTCGTGTCCGGGCCGAGGTTGGTCCAGAAGATCGAATGGTTGACGTGCCCGCCGAGGTGGAAGGCGAGGTCCTTCTCGAGCTTGTTGATCGCACCGAAGTTGCCCGACTCACGAGCCTCGCCGAGCTGCTGCAGCGCGGTGTTGGCACCGGTCACGTAGGCCTGGTGGTGCTTGTCGTGGTGCAGCTGCATGATCTTGCCGCTGATGTGCGGCTCGAGGGCGGCGTAGTCGTACGGCAGGTCGGGCAGGGTGTACTCAGCCATCGGAGGTCCTTTCGTTCGTGGTTGTCGGACGGTGCTCCGCGGCTCAGGAGAGCCGGGAACGTTCGGAGAGGGAGTGGAACTCCCGGTTGTGGTAGACCAGCGGCTCGCCGTGCTCGCGGCCGACGACGATGTCGAGGACCTCGGCGACGACCACGGTGGACGAACCGATCTCGGTCGTCGAGCGAGGCCGGCAGCGCAGGGCGGTGGCCGCGGCCGGCAGGTAGCGCTCACCCGTGGGCAGGGTGCCCCACATCGGGTCGTCGGCCGCCGGGCTGCCGGTCGCGGCGAAACGCTTGGCGAGTCCGACGCTCAGCGAGTCGACGAGGTGCACGACGAAGACGTCGGCGCCGAGCACGACCCCCGCGGAGCCGGACTTCGTGGAGAGCGAGAACACCAGGACGGGCGGGTCGACCGCGACGCTCGCGACGCTCGACGCGGTGAGACCGGTGGGCCCGTCGGGTCCCTCGGCGGTGATGACCGCGACACCGGCGGGGTGTCCGCGGAAGGCGGCCTTGTACGCGTCGGCGGTCGTGGCCGGGGCTTCGTCGGGCATGGCAGTCGTGGGGTTCCTCCGGGGTGGGGTGGGCCGCGGCTGCGCGGCCACGTCCCAACGTAGGACTTCAACCGTGGTTCAGGTCAACGATTCCCAGGTTCGTCCGATCCCGGGCGCGCCGGAGGAGGCGCCGGAGGGGGCTCGGTCGCGCCGGAGCCTACCCGGGGCCTTTCGATGGAGCAGAAGACGTCGGGTGGCGGTCACCGACCCGACGTCTTCTGCTCCACAGAGTGTGCGCGAGCAAGCACGGGACCACGCAGGACCGCCCGCGCCGGTCGCGCGCCGTCGGGTCAGTCGCGCTTGAGCATGACGACCGAGGCGGCCGCGGCGACGAGCATGAGCACCGCGGCGACGCCCGCCGTGATCGTCACGCCGGAGTCGAACGCCGACCGGGCGCTCTCGAGCAGCGCC
Organism: Curtobacterium sp. Csp1; assembly: GCF_013347185.1. NCBI lineage: Bacteria > Bacillati > Actinomycetota > Actinomycetes > Micrococcales > Microbacteriaceae > Curtobacterium > Curtobacterium sp. Csp1. The sequence goes on along the minus strand of NZ_CP054594.1, from coordinate 2,756,373 downwards.
TGCCCGGCCGTGCCGCCGAGGCCCTGCGCCGCCGACACCGCGCCGCCGAGGGTCTCCTGCGCCGCCGTGTGCGCCGACCCGCTCAGGCCACCGGGCACCACGACGTGCGCCCGGTAGGCGGTCGCGAGGATGGTGCCGAGCACGGCCGTCCCGAGGACCGCGCCGATCTCGTACGCCGTCTCGGACACCGCCGACGCCGCACCGGCCTTGTCCGCGGGCGCCGTCGAGATGATGAGGTCGTTCGTGACCGTCTCGGACGCCCCGATCCCGATGCCGAGCAGCACGAACGCGAACGCCAGGGCGACCACCGACGCGTGGTGCCCGAGGACCGAGACCATCGCGTACGCCGCGGCCGAGAACGTCAGCGACACCGCGACGACCCACCGCGGGGCCACCCGGGCGACGATCGGCACGACGACGAGTCCGGCGACGATCGTGAGCACCGACCCGGGGATGAGCACCATCCCGGAGGCGAACGGGTCGAGCCCGGCGACGAGCTGCAGGTGCTGCGCGATGAAGAACAGGAAGCCGGTGAGCGAGAACATCGCCGCCATGTTCATGAGCACGCTGCCGCTGAAGGCCGTGCTCCGGAACAGCCGGAGGTCGAGCATGGGCGTGCGCGACCGGAGCTGCCGGCGGACGAACGCGATGCCGCAGAGCACGCCGACGGCGAGCATCGCGATCGCGAAGCCGCGCTCCTCGGGGTGCACGACCGACTTGATCGCCCAGGCGATCGGCGCGAGCGTGCCGAGCGAGAGCAGCATGCTCGGGACGTCGACGGGCCCCGGCGCGGGGTCGCGGGACTCCGGCACGAAGAACGGCACGCCGACGAGCACGAGCACGAGGATCGGGACGGCGACCAGGAAGACGCTGCCCCAGTGGAAGTGCGCCAGGAGCACACCGCCGACGAGCGGGCCGAGGGCGTTGCCGGCGGCGAACATCGTCGACCAGACGGCGAGCGCCATCCGCCGCTCCCCCGCGACGGTGAACACGTTGCGGATGATCGAGAGCGTGGCCGGCATGAGCATGGCACCGAACACGCCCATCGCGATGCGGGCCGCGACGAGCATCCAGGCCTCGGTCGCGAACGCGGCGGCGACGGAGAACAGCGCGAACCCGGTCGCGCCGACGACGAGGATCCGGCGGCGTCCGATCCGGTCGCCGATGCTGCCCATGACGACGAGGAGACCGGCGAGGACGAGCGGGTAGGCGTCGACGATCCAGAGCTGCGTGGTCGCGCTCGGGTCGAGGGCGCGGGCGATCGTCGGCAGCGCGAAGCTCAGGACGGTGTTGTCCACCGAGATGAGCAGGACGGGCAGCATCAGCACGGCGAGCGCGGCGAACCGTCGGGCGCGGCTGCCGGTGACGGCGGTGGCGACGGGGCTGGTGAGCAGTGCGGACACGGTGACTCCCTGGGGGTTCGAGCCGGACCAGGTCGACGGCGGAGCAGACGAGACGGGGCGCGGTGTCGACACGCGCCTCGTCAGGACTCCGTAAGTGTACCGTCTGGACGGTGTTGGTTGCAAATGCAACCGAACGGCGGACGGGAGGCCCGTGGCGGCGCCGCCACGGGCCTCCCGTCCGCCTCGTGGTCACCCTGCGGACGCGGGTCGCTCAGGCGGACTCGCGCACCAGCAGGCGGTGGCGCACGGTGCGCTGCACCGACGTACCGGAGCGCGGCAGCTCCCCCGCGAGCATGCCGAGGGCGAGGTCGAGCGCTTCGCGCGCGACCTCGCCGAGGTCGACCGCCAGGGTGGTCAGGGTGGGGGCGACGAGCGTGCCGACCGCGAGCCCGTCGACGCCGACGACACGGACGCGTCCGGGCACGTCGACACCGGCCCGACGGCACGCGGCGAGGACGCCGAGCGCCATCACGTCGTTGAACGCGACCACCGCGTCGACAGCGGGGAACCGTTCGAGCGCCCGCGCGGCCATCGCGGCTCCGTGCTCGGACGTCGACGCCTCGGCGATCGCGATCTCCGGGCGGTGCCCACGGCGCCGGAGTGCGTCGAGCACGAGGAGCCCGCGACTGCTCGGACGGCCGGTGTGCGAGGCGTCGACGATCACCGGGTGCCGGACCCCCGTGGCCGTCAGGTGGTCGGCGAGGTCCTCGACGGCCGACGCCGGGTCGATGCGGACGGCGCCGCGGAGGACCTCGCCGGCGGGGTCGAGCTCGACCACGGGGACCGTGCCGAGCCGCTCGATCCACTCGGGCGCGCGGATGCCGAGGTACCCGATCACCACGTCGGTCTGCGCCCCGAGGGCCTGCACCGCGCGGTCGGAGTCCCCCGCGAGCCCGACGTCGGCGAGCATCACGTTCCACCCGCGGGCCGCCGCCAGGCCGAGCACCGCGGCCGCGAGCTCGGGCGAGTAGGGGTTCCGGAGGTCGTTCACCACGAGGCCGAGCTGACGGTCACCGCCGGTGACGAGCCCGCGGCCGAAGCGCGACGGCCGGTAGTGCAGGGCCGACGCGGCGGCCAGGACGCGCTCCTTCGTCGCCGCGCTGATGCCGTACATGCCGTTCATCGCACGGGTCACGGTCTGACGAGAGACCCCGGCAGCCGCGGCGACGTCGTGGATCGTGGCGCGGGTGGCCGACCGCCCCGCGGACGCGTCGGCGCCTGCTGCTTCGTCTGCTGCTGCTCCGTCCGCTGCTGCTTCGTCCGCGGGGTGGGTGGTGTCGGTCGCGCCGGGGGGCGTGGTGTCGGTCACGTTCGGGTCGTGCTGTCGGCCGGGCGCCGCGGTCAGGCGCGCAGGTCCAGCCAGGCGACCTGCTCGGGGCTCAGCTCGACGGACAGTCCGGTCATCGACGAACGGGCCTCCTCGATGGTGCGCGGACCGAACAGCGGGAAGGTCGGGAACGGCTGGTGCAGCACGTACGCCAGGGCGATCGCGGTCGCGGGCACGCCGTGCTGCGCGCCGAGCTCGCGTGCGCGGCGGAGGCGCTCGAAGTTCTCGTCCGAGTAGTAGCAGCGCACGAGCTCCGGGTCGCTCGTGTCGCCGGGAGCGGCACGGCCGGTGAAGAACCCGCGGGCCTGGGACGACCACGGCAGGAGCGGGACCTGTCGTTCCTCGAGCCAGCGCTTCGACTCCGGGTCGGTCGCGTGGCGGCAGCCGGCCCACGGCACGTCGTACGCCTCGGCGAGACCGAAGTGGTTGCTGAGGACCTCGAACCCGTGCTTGCCGTTCGCCCGGGCGTACTCGTTCGCCTCGTCGAACCGGGCGGTGCTCCAGTTCGAGCCGCCGAACACCCGGATCCGACCGGCGCGGCGGTGCTCGTCGAGCACGTCGACGAACTCCCCGACCGGCACGTCCTCGTTGTCCCGGTGCATCATGTAGACGTCCGCGTGGTCCGTGCCCTGGCGCTCGAGGCTCTCGAGCAGCTGCCGGGTGAGCGACTCCGGGTCGCAGTACGGGGTGTGGGCGCCCTTGGTGATGACGACCACGTCGTCCCGGATGCCGCGGTTCTCGATCCACTTGCCGAGCCGACCCTCGAGCACGCCGCCGCCGTAGACGTAGCCGGTGTCGAAGACGTTGCCGCCCTGCTCGACGAACATGTCGAAGAGCGCGCTCGCGTGAGCGAGGTCGGGCTGGTTGTCGACACCCATGACCAGCCGGGACATGCGCTTGCCGACGCCGGGGACCTCGCCGTACCGCATCGGGGCGTCGTCGCGGACGCGCAAGGGGGCACCGCTCACCGTGGGGATGTCGGCCGTCTCCGCCTCGAACGGGTAGCGCAGGCCGATCGCGGCGCGCCAGCGGTCGAGCGTGCGGGCGGTCGCGAGCGTCTCGTCCAGGGTCATCTGCGATGCCTCGACGGCTCCGGCGCGCAGGGCGTCGGTCGTCGCGTCGGCCTCGCGGGCGTAGGGGTGCTCGCCGGCGAAGGAGATGGTGCGGGGCTCCTCGTCGACGGTGCTGACCGTGATCGTCGGGTCGGCCGACAGCGTCCACGGGTCGGCGAGGACGATGCGGCCGCGGCTGCCGTGGACGGTCACCGCGTTGTCGTCCTGCAGGTGCACGCCGGTCCGGACGCTCGCCGTGATGCCGCCGCGGTAGGTCAGCTGCGCGACCGTCCACTCGTCGACCCCGGTGGGGCCGAGGGTCCCGGTGGCCGTCAGGTCGACCGGCTCGGCGACGGCGACACCGGTCGCCGCCTGGACGATCGCGGCGGACATCGTGACCGGGTACCCGCCGACGTCGAGGATGCCGCCGCCCGCCGTCGCCGGGTCGTACAGTCGACCGCTGCGCTCGCCCGTGCGGAACGCGAAGGACGCGTCCACGTGCAGGACGTCGCCGATCGCACCCTGTCGGACGAGGTCGAGGAGCGCCGCGGTCTGCGGGTGGAAGCGGTACATGTAGGCCTCGACGAGGGGCAGACCCGCCTGGCGTGCGGCGTCGACGAGCGCCATCGCGGTGCCGTGGTTCGGGGCGAGCGGCTTCTCGCAGAGCACGGCCTTGCCGGCGGCGAGGGCGCGGAGCACGAGGTCGGCGTGGCCGGTGTGCACCGTCGAGACGTAGACGGCGTCGACCCGGTCGTCCGCGAGCACCCCGGCGTGGTCGACCGCGGCGACGTCGGCGAACCCGTGCTCGGCGGCCTCGTCGGCGAAGGCCTGCGCGCGCTCCGGAGACGAGCTCCCGGCGGCCACGAGCGTGCCGGTGCTCGCAGGCAGCTGCGACAGGAAGCGGCGGGCGATGCTGCCGGGGCCGAGCACCGCCCATCCGGGCCGGTCGGCGCCCGTGGACGGCGTGGTCGAGGGGGTCGCGGTCTGCGCTGACATGCGGTTCCTGTTCGTGCGGTGGGCCGTGCGGTCGCTGCGACGCTACCCACCGCCGAGCGCGTGGACAAGGAGTTCGTGAACGTTCACGGAACCGGCCGTTCGTCGGCGTGCGGGCGGTTGCCTAGACTCGTGCGCATGGCAAGCGCCCGAGACCGTGTCCTGGACAGCTTCGTCGCCATCGTGTGCGAGGAAGGCGAGCGTCCGGCGACCCTCGACGCCGTCGCCGCGCGGGCGGGCGTCTCGAAGGGTGGACTGCTGTACCACTTCGGCTCGAAGGCAGCCCTGGTGGAGGGGCTGTGCGAGCGGCTGTCCGACCTCGGGGCGATCGACGTCGAGCGGATGCGCGAGGCCGAGGACGGCGCCGCGCGCTACTTCGTGCGGAACTGCCTGTTCGTCGGCAGCGAGCTCGACCTCGCCCTCCTGGCGGCCAGCCGGCTGCAGCAGGCCGGGTACGAGGAAGCCGGCCGGACCCTCGACGACACCGAGAACGCATGGCTCGAGACCCTCGTCGACGAGCTCGGCGACGCGCCCACCGCGCAGGCCGTCAAGCTCCTCGGCGACGGGCTGTACCACCAGGCCTCCCTCGGCGCGGTGACCGGCTCCGAGGTCCGGCCGAACCGCGGCACCGTCGACATGGAGACGCTGCTCGCCGTCGTCGACCGCCTCATCGCCACCCGCCCCGCTGCGTGAACCGGCGCCCCGTCGTCGGGGCGTGCACCGGCCCCGGCCGACCTGGGGATAGACTGGTCGGGATCCACCCGCTCGAACCGGAGGTACCACCGTGGGCCGCGTCATCGCCGCTTTCTTCTCGATCCTGCTGCTGCTGGTGTCGATGTACCTGTTCGGGTTCGCGTTCCAGGTGCAGTCCGGCCAGGCGTTCGTCTTCATGGGTGGCCTGCTGCTCATGTCGCTCTCGTTCTACCTGCCGATCCACGTCTTCGGCAAGCGCTGACCTCCGCGCCCCCGGCGCTCGTCAGGACGGCCCCGCACCGATCGGTGCGGGGCCGTCCTGCGTCTGCCCGGCTGTCGCGCTCCGCGTCCGCCGGTCGCGCTGCGCCCGACGGCCGGCGTCGAACCACGGAGCCGACGTCGAACCACCCCCCACAGCTGGTTCGACGTCGGTTCCCTGGTTCGACGCGGCGTCGCCCCTACCCCAGCGGCGTCGGCAACGGCTCCACGGCCGGGACCGGGACCACGGCGGCGGCGCGGCGCAGCTGACCGATCCGGGCAAGGGCACCCGCGACCGCGGCCGCGATGCCGAACGGCACCGCGTAGACCAGCCCGAACAGGAGCGCGTCGGCACGGAACGGGGCCGTGTACGAGGTCGCCCCCGCGATCACCTCGATCATCACCGCGGCGGTGAGCCCGGCCGTCACGGCCGTCCATCCGACGTGTGCCGCGTCCGAGTCCACCCGCCGCAGGCACCGGCCGACCCCGTACGTCACCGGCAGGACGACGATCGCCGCCCCGAGCGCCGGCAGCGCCGAGGTGAGCGGGACGGCGACCGCCCACCACAGGACCGACCAGTCGAGGCCTCCGTTCCCGGGGCCGAGGACGACGACCTGCATCGCAGCGAGGGTGACGGCCGGCAGCGTCACGAGGACCAGCCAGCCGTACGCGCGGGCCTCGAGCTCGACGGACTCGGCGACGGTCCAGCCGCGCTGCGGTCCGGCGGTCACGCGTCCCGCCCGGCGACGATGCCGACGATCTCGGTGACCGTGCGGCGGAAGGGCCGGACGCGGAGCATCGGCAGGGCGAAGCGGAGCACCCCGAGGGCCGTGTCGACGAGCCGGTCCGTCCGACGCTGGTCGGGCGAGGTGTCGTACACCCAGAACAGCGTGACGAGCAGGTAGGCGGTCCAGAGGGCCCGCGGCAGGTCCTCGCCGAGCGGCGCGGGGAGCTTCGTACGGGAACCGTCGACGGCCTGACGGAAGAGCCCGAGCACGACGTCGCGCGCCGGCGCGGACTCCGGCGACATCGGGTTGTTCGGGGACCCGGGCGCGATCGCGGTCGTCAGGAACTGCGGCGCGATCCCGTGCCAGGACCGCAGGTTCGCCAGGCCCGTCCGCACGACGACCCCCACGCGGTCGGCGAGCTCCTCGACGCCCTCGAGCTCCGGAGTGGCTCGGACGACGTGCTCGTGCTGCACCTCGACGTAGAGCTCCTGGACGAGGTGGTCCTTCGTCGGGAAGTGGTAGTAGGCGTTGCCGACCGACAGCCCGGCCTCGTCCGCGATCCCCCGCATGGTCGTGCCGTCGTACCCGTGTTCGCGGAGGGACCGGATCGCCACCTCTCGGATCCTGGCGCGGGTGCGGTCGCGCTTCGTCATCGGCACCGCATCATTTTCGAACATGTTCAAAACCTACACCCCGGACCGCTCCCGGGCACAACGACGACGAGCACCCCGCACGAGGTGTGCGGAGTGCTCGTCGGGTGGGTCGGGTGGTCAGCCGGCCATCTGGCGCAGGCTCCGGAGGGACACAGCCGTGGCGATCGCGGCGTGCGCGGCCTCGGCTCCCTTGTCCTCCTTCGACCCGGGCAGGCCGGCGCGGTCGAGGCCCTGCTGTTCGTCCTCGAGCGTCAGCACGCCGAAGCCGACGGGCTTGCCGGTGTCGATCGCCACCCGGGTCAGGCCGCTCGTCGCCGCGTCCGAGACGAACTCGAAGTGCGGGGTCCCGCCGCGGATGATCACCCCGAGGGCGACGACCGCGTCGAAGCCGGACTCGAGCGCCGCCTTCGCGACGACCGGCAGTTCGAAGCTCCCCGGAACGGGAACGACCTGCGCCGTCGCGCCGAGCCGCTGCACCTCGCGCTGGGCGCCGGCGAGCAACCCGCCCGCGATCGTCTCGTGCCACTGCCCGGCGACGATCGCCACCCGGACGCCCGTCCCGTCGACGTGGTCGCGCTCCGCGGCTCCTGCTCCGCTCATCGTGTGGTCCCTTCGGTGGACGCGACGTCCGTCGCTGCCCGGTCGGCCGCGTCGAGCCAGTCGACGAGTGCGGCGATGGTGATGACGGGCACGCCCTCGCGTGCCCCGAGTTCGACGAGCTGCGGCAACCGCATCATCTCGCCGTCGTCGCCGACGATCTCGCAGATCGCCGCGGCGGGCCGGAGCCCTGCCGCGGTGACGAGCTCGATCGAGGCCTCGGTGTGCCCGGCGCGCTCCCGGACCCCACCTGGTCGCGCGCGCAGCGGGACGACGTGCCCCGGACGGTGCAGGTCGTCCCGCACGGACGTCGGGTCCGCGAGCACCCGGAGCGTCCTGGCGCGGTCGTGCGCGCTGATGCCGGTCGTGACCCCGACCGCGGCGTCGACGGTGACCGTGTAGGCGGTGCCCCGGACGTCCTCGTTGTGCGCGACCATCGGCGGCAGGTCGAGCGCGTCCGCGATGTCCGCGCTGACCGGCGCGCAGATGAACCCGGACGAGTGCGCCACGGTCCAGGCGATCCACTCCGGCGTCGCGAGCTCCGCGGCGAGGACGACGTCGCCTTCGTTCTCGCGGTGCTCGTCGTCCGCCACGATCACGGGCCGACCCGCCGCGATGGCCGCGACGGCGTCCTCGACCGAGGAGAGACCCCGGGTCGCGGACGGGCCCGAACCAGCCGCGGACGGGCCGGAGCCCGCCACGGGCGCGCCGGAGTCGGCCACGGGCACGGGCACGACGTGGGCGGCGTCGAGGGCACTCACCGTGCCTCCAGGGCGGGTTCCGCGGCGACCGCCGCGTCGAGCCGGAGCATGCGCCGGACGTGGCGGGCGAGGACGTCGGTCTCGATGTTCACGCGGTCGTCGGGGACGCGTTCCCCGAGGGTCGTCGCGGTGAGCGTCTCGGGGATCAGGCTGACCTCGAACCAGGCGGACGCCGGGTCGGTGGTCTCGTCGGAGACGGCGCTGACGGTGAGCGAGACGCCGTCGATCGCGACCGAGCCCTTGTCGACGACGAGCGGGCTGAGGTCCGGTGCGAGCGAGAACCGCACGCGCCGCCACCCGTCGCCGTCGTTCGTCGACAGGACGGTCGCGGTGCCGTCGACGTGCCCCTGCACGATGTGGCCGCCGAGCCGGTCGCCGACCGAGGCCGCGCGCTCGAGGTTCAGGCGGTCCCCCACGGCGAGCGAGCCGTGCGCGCTCATGTCGAGGGTCTGCGCCATGACGAAGGCCGTGAAGGTGTCGTCGGTCCGCTCGACCACGGTCAGGCAGACGCCGCTCGTGGCGATGGAGTCGCCGTGCCGGGCGTCCGCGACCACGACCGGTCCGCGGACGGTGAGCGCGACGGAGTCGCCGTGCTGCTCGACGGCGGTGACGGTGCCGAGTTCCTCGATGATGCCGGTGAACACTGGTGTCCTCTCAACGGGACTCCGGGTGTGCTCGACGGACGTCGGCATCGGCGGGAGGGGACGACGGATCGCCCTGCCCGCCAGCGCTTCCTCCCATCCGGACTCTCACCGTCGGTCCCGGAGTCCCACCGGGTCAACCTCGGTCGGGCGTACCCGACGTCAGCTCGTGGACTGTCACCACCGGTTCGGAATTGCACCGACCCCGGAGCGCTTGCGTACCCCGAACCATACCCCACCCCACCGGCACGACGTCCGGCCGGTTGCGCGGTGTGACGTGGCGGGACTGGGTGGGCCGGAGAACGCGGGCGCGAGACGGCTCGGAGTCACCGAGACGCCCCCGGATCCGGCGGCGTCTCGCGCACAAGGCGGCGTCTCGCGCACACGGCGGCGTCTCGACAGCTCGGCGGCGCCTCGACAGCTCGGCGGCGCCTCGGCAGGGCGGGACCGTCCCGTCGTGTGGGGGCGGGACGGACGGGAGGATCGTGGCGGGGCCCGCCACGATCCTCCCGTCCGTCGTCGCGGACCGCCCGTCAGCCGCGACCGCGCACCAGGGCGACCGCCTGCCGGAGCGACAGGTCGGGCAGGTACGCCCGCACGACCGCGATGCCGATCGACGGCAGCGCGACCGGGTCCGGGTATGCGAGCACGAGCGGGTGCAGGTCCGGACCGAACTTCGCCTTGAACCGCAGGAGCGACCGGAACCCGTAGACCGGCTCGAGCACCCCGCCGACCAGGTCGAGCAGGTTCTGCACGCCGTCGCTCGACGGCGGTGCGTCCCCCGACGACGCGAGCGGCGCCGCGGACAGGCTGAGCCGCTCGACGCCGTCCTCGCGCATCCGGTCCGCGGCGCTGGCGACCAAGAACTCCATCACGCCGTTCGGGGCCGCGGCGGTGCGGCGCATCACGTCGAGGGTCCAGCCGACCACGCGCCCCTCGCGGAACGTGGGCAGCCAGCTCGTCACCGCGAGGACCGTGCCCTCGGCGTCGAGCGCGACCAGGGTCCGGACGGCCGGGTCGCGCATCTCGTCGATCCCGCCGAGCGTGAAGCCCATCTCCGGCAGCTCACGCTCGGAGACCCACTCCTCGGAGATCGCCTCGATCTGCCGGGTGGTGGCCACCGGCAGGTTCTGCCACGACGACCACAGCGCGGTGATGCCCTCGCGCTTCGCCTTGTTCACCGAGGTGCGGACGTCTTGCTTCTTCTTGCCGGTGGTCGTCCACGTGCGGGGGTCGAAGTCGGCGTCCTCGGCGACGGGGAGCGTCGCCCAGCCCTGCCCCGTGAGGTGCTCCGCCGCGGTGGCCTCGATGCCGTAGAACACCGCGGTCCACCCGTTGTCGTCGCAGTACCGGGCGAACTCGGTCATCGCCCGGTCGCGGGCGTCCGGCCACCCGAACGGCCCGCCGACCGTCACCGCGACCCGGCCGTTGCGCCGGAACGCGACCCCGGCGCGGCCGTCGGCGGCGAACCAGTAGGCGTTGCCCTGCCACGTCGTCATCCACCCGAAGGTGTCGCCGCCCGCCGCCTCCAGGAGTGCGCGGGCGCGGGCGCGGTCCACGCCGACCTCGTCGGTGTCGAGCGCGTGCGGCGCGGCGCCGGTCGGCCGGATCGCGGCGAGCGCGGTGACGGTCCACAGCAGGGGGCCGGAGACGCCGAGCACGAACCGGAGCGCGGGGTCCATCGCGGGCAGCCGGTCCCAGAACGTCACCGGGGACAGCGGGCCGAGCACGGCGATCACCAGGCGGAAAGGGTCGGGGACCCGCTGGGGCGACGAGGCCGCGGTGACGAGCACGACCACGACGATGACCGCGGCGGCCGCGAGCACGACGACCGCGAAGGTGGCGATGCGACGACGGGACGGCAGCACCGTGAACGACCGGCGCAGGACGACGAGCACGAGCGCGGTCGCGAGCGGCACGACGATGGACGCGGCGATCGACAGGTCCACCACGACCAGGTTCTCCGACGCGTGCAGCTGCTGGACCCGACCGGGGACGGCACTGTAGGTGACCGCCGCGGCGATCGCGGTGACCAGGTCGACGGCGACGACGAGCCAGACCGCGAAGCGGCTCCCCCGGAACAGCCCGAGACCGCCCACGACCAGGACGAGCAGCGGTGCGACGGCGAGCAGGAGGGTCCACGGGTCGGTCGCCCGGTAGTCGAGGAGCCCGCGGAGGCACGTGTCCACGGCACCGTCGGCGTGGCAGCCGCGGACCGGGGTGACCGGGCCGGCCCCGACGACCGCGGCGAGCGGCGCGAGGAGTCCGACGCGGGCGCGCGACACGAGCGCGATGACCGGGCCGATCGCGGACACGAGCACGACGGTCCCGAGGAGCACCCGGGTCTCGCGGTGCGAGCTGCGCACCCAGCCGATCCGGGCCGGACCGCTCCGGAGCATCGTCCCGAGGCCCCAGCCGACGACGGCCGCGAACGCGGCGTACAGGTCCGAGACGTGCCCGGCGTAGAGCAGGAGCGCCGCGACGACCGCGAAGGCGTTGACCCGGATGCGCCGACGCCAGAGCGGCCCGGCGAAGGCGCTCGCGGTGACGATCGTCCCGACCATCGCGGTCCACGGGTCGAAGCTCGTCGCCCGGCCGAGCAGGAGCGAACCGATCGGACGGCCGTCCGGGTCGAGGAACGCGGTGAGCGCGCCGAGGCCGGTGCCGACGACCGTCGTGACGACGAAGGCGGTGACCGTGCGCCACGGCCCCATCAGGCGCTCGGACGCGCCGAGCAGCACGACGACGCCGACGATCGTGGCGACGAGTGCGAGCAGGCCGGTCGACGCGGCGAAGACCCGGAGCGGCCCGAAGTGTGACGGCGTGATGCCGTGGGAGACCCGGAGGACCACACCGACCACCGAGGTCACGAGCACGAGCAGCACGACGACGGTGGTGACGGGGTACCGGCGGACCGTCCGGCCGACGGTCCGGGCGGCTGCGACGGTGGCCGCCTGGACCTTGCCGGGCATGCGCGGCTCCCGTGGTCCGGGGGCGCGCTCGGGGGACGCGCCCGGCGCGGTGCCGGAGTCCGGCGACGCCGTCGCCGTCTGGTCGTTCACAGGGTGCCTTCCGCTGCCGGGAGACCGAGGTGCGCCAGCACCGGGGGCAGCCCGTGCGCGAGCACGTACCGCACGGTGTTCCAGTCGTGGGCGGACCCGGGCGAGACGAAGGTCTGCGTCTGTATCCCGGCCCGCTCCGCGGCGGTCCGGAGCGTCTCGGTCGACGCCGTGTACGGGGCGTCGTCCTGACCGTAGCCGAAGACCGTGAGGTGGTCGCGGTACGGTGCGTGTGCCGCCATCAGGGCGACGGGCATCGCGGCGCGGTAGGCGGCGGCGTCCCCGCCGAACCCGAGCGCGATGGTCTGCTGCACGCTGCCGTTCTTCGGACCGATCTCGCTCGAGATCGCCAGGGCGGTACCGAACACGTCCGGGTGCGCGGCGGAGAGCTGCATCGCGCAGGTCGCCCCCTCGGAGAAGCCGGCGACGGCCCAGTGCGACGGGCCGCTCTCGACCGGCAGGTGCGACTGGATCCAGTCCACGGTGTCGGTCATGATGTACGTCTCGCTCCGGCCGAGTCGACGCGAGTCCAGGCACATCGGGTTGCGGTTCGGCGCCCCGAGCTGGTCCGGCGACACGACGATCGGCCCGAGGCCCTGGTGCGCCGCGGCGTAGCGGTCGAGGTACTGCCCCATGTTGCCGGTCTGGAACAGGTCGGCGGGCTGTCCGGGCTGCCCCGAGAAGGCGATGATGACGGGGAGCTTCGGCGGGTTCGCGACACGGGCCGCCGGCGGCAGCCACACCACGGCCTTGCGGGCGCGGAAGTGCGACACCGTGCCGGGGATCGCCACGCTGATCGTCTCGCCGGTCTTCGGCATGCCCGCCGGTGCCTGCCACCCGGAGAGGTCGGTCGCGGGGGTCGCCGAGCTGCTGCGCACCGGCAGCTTCACGGTCTTGTAGGGGCTCGTCGCGATGGCCTGCTGCACGTTCTTGTAGAAGCCGAAGTCGACGTTCACGCCGAGCCCGGCGGACAGGACGACCGCGGCCGCGGCGGCCACCGCCAGGCCTCGTCGGCGCCACCCGCCCTGGACGAGGACGACCAGGAGCAGGGCGACCCCGGCGAAGGCGAACGCGATCCACATCCGGGTGATCGGCGTGAAGGCGACGCCGAACAGGTCCTGCACGTCGCCCGTCCACCACACCGCGACGAGGCCGATCACGGCACCGAGCACACCGGCACCGACGCGGAACGCGAGCCGCCGTCCGCGGTGCCGTTCCCGCGCCGGTCCGACGAGGACCCAGGCCGCCAGGACGGCCGTGATGACGTAGACCGGGACGAGGACCGCCCGGCCGGTGATCGGGATGCGCAGGAGTTCGTGGAGCACGCTCTCATCGTGGCGCTCCCCCGCTGCCGCGGGGCCGCGCAAGCGCTTCCACTGCGCACAGGTTCGGTACCGAATGCTCCCAGGGAACGTCCGGTGTCGTCCAAGCCGGCGCTTCGACGGCGCACGGGTCGGAGGGGCACCGCGGACGGTGCCCCTCCTCGCCGTGGTGGTGTCAGCTGAGCCGCTTGCGCAGGACCAGCGCCCCGACTCCCGCCATCAGGAGCAGCAGCGCGACCGCCGCGGGCAGCGTCTGCGACGCGGCTCCGGTGTACGCGAGCTGCGGCTGTCCGGCCGGCGCCGTCGACGTGGTCGCGACGGTCGGACGGGAGGCGGTGGTCACCTCGGTCGCGGCGGCGACCGTGGTGGTCGTGGTCGCGACCGGCAGGGTGGTCACGACGGGCGTCGTGCCGTCGGTCCCGTTGCCGGGCGCGCCCGGGGTGCCGGGCGTGCCGGGCTCACCAGGGGTTCCCGGAGTGCCGGGCGTTCCGGGGGTGCCGGGCGTCCCGGGCGTTCCCGGAGTGCCGGGCTCACCGGGGGTGCCCGGGGTGCCGGGGGTGCCCGGGTCGGTCCCGCTGCCGGGGGTGGTGCTCGTGCCGTCACCGACGACGCCGATGCCGTTCCCGCCGATGGTGACCGGGATGCTGATCACGGGGACGATCTGCGTCCCGGACAGCAGGCCGCCGGCGCCGGAGGTCGTGCCACCCGCCGACGGGCTCGTGGAACCCGTGCCCGAGCCGGTCCCACCGGTCGAGGTCGACGTGCCGTCACCGACGATGCCGATCCCGTTGCCACCGATCGTCACCGGCAGGCTCACCACCGGCGACACCTGCGTGCCCGAACCGATGCCGTCCTGACCCGAGCTCGTACCACCGGCCGTCGGGGTCGTGGAACCCGTGCCCGAGCCGGTCCCACCGGTCGAGGTCGACGTGCCGTCACCGACGACACCGATCCCGTTGCCACCGATCGTCACCGGCAGGCTCACCACCGGCGACACCTGCGTGCCCGAACCGATGCCGTCCTCACCCGAGGTCGTACCACCCGCCGACGGCGCCGCCGGACCGGCGGGAGCCGCCGGGCCCGTGGCGGTCGACGTGCCGTCCCCGAGGAGCCCGATCCCGTTGCCGGTCACGGTCACCGGGACCGAGACGACCGGGGCGACCTGCGTGCCCGAGGCGACGCCGTCCTGACCCGACGTCGTCGGCTCGGCAGCGGGCGCCGCGGGTGCTGCGGGCGTCGGCGGTGCTGCGGGTGCCGGGGTCGGCGCCGTCGCGGTGGCGTCCCCGAGGACACCGACCGCGTTGCCGCCGACCGTGACCGGAGCGGTGACGTCACCGACGACCTGGGTGCCGGAGCCGATGCCGTCCTCGCCGGACGTCACGGGTGCCGGAGCGGCCGGAGCGGGAGCCGGAGCCGAAGCAGCCGGGGCGGGAGCGGCGGCCGGGGCCGGAGTGCTCGTGGTGGCGTCGCCGCCGACTGCGACCGCGGTGCCGGAGACGGCGACCGGGGCGGTGACCACCGGGGCCACCTGGGTCCCCGAGGCCACGCCGTCCGCGCCCGACGTGACGGGCGCAGGAGCGGGGGTCGAAGCCGCAGGAGCGGGGGCCGGAGCCGCGGGAGCGGGCGCCGCCGGGGCCGGAGCGGGCGCTGCCGGAGCGGGAGCGGAGACGGTGTCGCCGAGCACCCCGAGAGCGTTCCCGGCGACGGACACCGGGGCGCTCACGGACGGCGCGACCTGGGTGCCGGACAGGATGCCGTCCGCGCCGGAGGTCGTCGCGGCGTTCGCGGCCGCTGCCCCTCCGAGCGTCAGGCCTCCGAGGCAGAGGGCGAACCACAGCCCCCTGGAGACGTGCTTGTTCATGGTCGTGTCACTTCCTGATCGAGATCGTCACCGACCGCAGGTGCGGTCGGGTGGTGCGTGCCTGCCGTGCTGGACAGGCGCACCGACCTCAGTCAGGAGCGACGTCGTGGTCGCCGACGACCGACGCGGGGACCACGTCGTCGTCGAGCGTGCCGCGTGACCCCGCGGCGAGGGAGACCTGGGTGCCGACGGTGCCGTCGACGCCGACCGGTGCGGCACCGGCGGAACCGGAACCACTGCCGGAGCCGGAGCCCGTCGATCCGCCACCGACCGGCAGCGGGACGGCCCGGTCGCCGTCGGCGGGCACGCGGAGTGCGGTGCCGTCGACCGTGACCGACCCCGCGGCGCCCGTCGTGGCGTGCTCGGCGGCGACCGCACGGACGGTGACGATCGACGTCGTGCTCGCGGCCGGCTGGTCGCCGCTCGCGGGTCCGGCGCTCGCGGACGGCGCGGCCGCCGCGAGGACGACCGGACCGGCCGGATCCCCTGCGGACGCCGGTGCCGGCACCGCGACGGAGCTGCCGCCGGGGAGCGCCGGGGACGTCGGCACGGTCTGGCCGGGCACGGGGACGCCGGGCGTAGGAAGGGCCGGGACCGGGAGCGACGGCACGGGCAGCACCGGCGCGGGCATGGTCGGCAGCGGCAGGACGGCCTCGACCGGTCCGACGACGTCACCGACGGTGGCGGGGAGCGTGCCGACCGTCCCGCCGACGGAGTCGAGGGTGTCGTCGACCACACCCGTGACCGGACCGACGACCGTCCCCACGGTGTCGTCCCCGAGGAGCGTGCCCGTCAGCGGCAGCGCGCCGACGACGGTGTCGACGGCCTCGACGACCGCGGTCACCGGCCGGGCGTCGGTCACCGACTGCACGGTGCCGGTGACCGGCTCGAGGACGGATACGAGCGTGCCGGAGAGCGGCCGGGAGGCGGTGCTCGTCTCGGACACGTCCGGAGCCCCCGTTGTCGTCCCGACTCCGGCAGCAGCGGGTGCGGCAGGAGCGGGAGCAGCAGGTGCGGCAGCAGCAGGTGCGGCAGGAGCGGGTGCAGGAGCAGCGGGTGCCGCAGGAGCCGGCGCCGCAGGCGAGGAAGCAGCCGGCGCGGGTGCCGCCGCGGCGGGGGCAGGCGCGGCAGGAACGGGAGCGGGAGCAGCGGGAACGGGTGCGGCAGGGACCGGAGCCGGGGCAGGTGCGGCCGGAGCGGGCGCCGGAGCCGGCACGGCCTTCCGGACGGGCGCAACGGACTGGTCGACCACGGAGCCGACCTCGCCGGTGACGCCCTGGACGGTCCCGCCGAGGTCCTGCACGAGTCCACCGACGATGCCCCGCTGCTGCGGCGCTCCCTCGGCGGCAGCGGCCGGCCGGGCACCGAGCACGAGCGAGAGCAGCACGAGGGCAGCGGCGACCCCGACGCCCGCGAGGACGATCCGGAGCAGCGCGCGCCAGGGGTCGCGCAACGGCTGGTCCATGCGCTCACCTCCTGATCTCGGCTGCGCACGTAGAGTGGTTGGCCGGTACGGTACGCCGTCCCGCTCCGGATCGGAACCCTTTCTGGAGGATTCTTCGAGAAAGGCCGGTCGTGACCTCGATCTTCCACGCCCCCACGCGCAACCTGGACGTCGTCACGCTGCACGAGCTGCTGCGCCTGCGGCAGGACGTCTTCGTCGTCGAGCAGGAGTGCGCCTACCCGGACATCGACGGCCGCGACCTCGAGCCGGGCACGCTGCAGTTCTGGGCCGGGCAGGGCTCGGTCGACGCCACCCTGCGCCTGCTCCGCGAGGCCGACGGCACGGAGCGGATCGGTCGCGTCGCCACCGCTCGGCACGCCCGCGGACAGGGCCTCGGTGCCCGGCTCATGGAGGCCGCCATCGCCGAGTCACGCTCCGGCTCGATCGCGATCAACGCCCAGGCGCACCTCGAGCAGTGGTACGCCCGGTTCGGCTTCGTGCGCTCCGGCGAGGACTTCTTCGAGGACGCCATCCCGCACGTCCCAATGACCCGGCAGCGCTGACCCGACAGGGCTGACCCGGCAGCGCTGACCGGACGAGGCGCCCCGCTCAGGCCCGCCAGCGCCGCAGCTCGTCGAACGACCGGCCCTGCTGCGCCCGGTCGGCCACGAGCCGCTCGAACACGATGTTCGTCTGCGTCGTCGCGACCGAGGGGTCCCCGCTCAGCTCGTCCGCGACGAAGTCCCGCAGCTGCTCGGTGGACGTGCACGCGATGTGCACGAGGAAGTCCTTGTCGCCGGCGAGGAACGACACGTCCTGCACGACCGGCACCCGCAGCAGGCGCTTCGCGAACTCGCGCAGCTCGTGCCGGGCGGCGGCGTGCACGCGGACGGACACCATCGCCTCGATCGCGAACCCGAGCCCCGCGACGTCCACGTCCGCCCGGTAGCCCCGGATCAGCCCGGCGTCCTCGAGCGCCCGCACCCGGGCGAGGCACGTCGACGGTGCCACCCCCACGGCGGCCGCAAGCCGGTTGTTCGGGATCCGGGCGTCGGCGGCAAGGGTCCAGAGGATGCGCTCGTCGACCTCGTCGAGGCGCGGCGCGGGATCGGGGCGGCGTGCTGGTCGGTCGGACACGCCCCGACGCTACCGCGAGACGGTCCGCTCGCGCACCGGAGCACGGGGCCGACCGCCGGACCCGGCGATCGGAACGGGGCGGGCCGACGGGCGGAGGCGGGTCGTGCCTCCAGGCCGGTGGGTCACATGGCGAGCGTCATGCCGATGACGGCGACCGTCATCGCGAAGACCTCGCCGCTGCGGACCGCGCGACGGTCCGCCCGGCCCCACTCGTACCGGAGCAGCCAGCCGCTGAACGCGCAGTAGCCGATCACCCCGGCGCCGAGCACGGCGGACAGGGCCACGCCGTGTCCAGCATGGTCGTCGACCAGGCCGGTCGCGTGCCCCATCAGGAGCATGCCGGCCATCACGACCGACGACAGCGCTCGGTGCACGTCCATGGGTTCCGCCCGTCGCCCGTCGGGGCGGCGACGACGCATCACCGGCAGCGGGGCGAGGAGGAGCAGCGCCGTGGCGGCCAGGAGCGTCCAGACGGAACCGACCTGCGCCACCGGCATCACCATCGCGACGAGCATGACCGTCGCGGGCACGATCACGCCGGGCCGGGGACGGTAGCGATCGCCGACGATGCAGCACACCGACGCGAACTGCGGCACGACGAGCATCGCGTCGGCGACGGTCTCGTGCGCGGCGGTCATGGCGTGCGGTGGTCGGGGTGGGGGCGGGTGGTCAGTCCTGGGCGGCGCGGGCCGCGGCCTTCTCGGCGCGCTGCTGCTTCACGCGGGCGTTCTCGGCGTGCACCTCGGCCTGGGTCGCGCGCTCACGGACGAGCCACTCGGGCATCTCCTGCAGCAACTCCTTGACCTGGGCGGTCGTGAGCGGCTCGTCGATGCCGGCACGGTTCAGGCCGGAGATCGAGACG
Source organism: Curtobacterium sp. Csp1 (assembly GCF_013347185.1). NCBI lineage: Bacteria > Bacillati > Actinomycetota > Actinomycetes > Micrococcales > Microbacteriaceae > Curtobacterium > Curtobacterium sp. Csp1. The sequence continues at coordinate 2,737,582 of NZ_CP054594.1, read as the reverse complement.
CCGAGCTTCTGGGCGACGACGGGGCGCGGGTGCGGGCCGTCGCGACGGAGGTCCTCGAGCCACGCCGGCGGCTGCGTGCGGAGCTCGTCGAAGGCGGTCCGCGTGACGAGACCCTCGCGGAAGGACTCCGGGGCGGCCGCCAGCAGGATGCCGAGCTTCTTCGCAGCCGTCTCGGCCTTCATCTTCTGTTCCTGCGCCATGGGTCTAGGGTACGGCCCCTATGCTCGGTTGCATGACCGCGGCCCTCACCATCGCCTTCGTCCCGGGGGTCTCCCCCGCGAAGTGGGTCCGGGTCTGGCGGGAACGCTTCCCGGACGCCACCCTCGGCCTGCTCCCGATCGGCCACGACGGGGTCGACGAGGCCCTCGCCGGCGAGGCCGACATGGCCTTCGCGCGGATGCCCGTCGGCGTACACCTGAACGCCATCCCGCTCTGGACCGAGACGGCCGTCGTCGCGATGCCGAAGGACGCGCCCCTCGCCGCCTCCGACGTCGTCTCCGACACCGACCTGGCCGACGTGCACGTCGTCGACGCCGGCCCGGTCCCCGCCGACGTCGCCGCGGTGCTCGACCTGGTCGAGGCGAACGTCGGCGTCGCGGTGCTCCCGCAGTCGCTCTTCCGCGCCGCGAGCCGGAAGGACCTGGTCGCTCGCCCGCTGGCGGACGCCGCGGGGACCCGGATCGCGCTCGTCTGGCGGGACGCGGACGCGTCCGAGACGACGGAGGAGTTCATCGGCGTGGTGCGAGGGCGGACCGCCAACAGTTCGCGTGCTGCGCAGGACCGGCCAGGAGGCACTCCGGACGCCGACGACGACGGCTCGCGTGGGTCGCGGGGTGGCTCCGGCACGGGTCGGTCCGGCACGGGTGGGCGCGGCGGAGGGCGCGGCTCGGGCACCGGGAGCGGCGGCGGCAAGGCCACCGCGAAGCAGGCGTCCGGCGGCAAGGCCGGGGGCAAGGGCGCGCGGAAGCCCCGCGGGACCGGCCGACCGGGCACGCAGCGGCTCGGGAACGGCAAGCCGAAGCGCGGCTCCAAGGGGAACCGGTGACCGGGACGCAGCTCGTCCCGATGCCGGCGGACCGGATCCCGGGGTGGCTGGACCGCACGATGGCCGAGTACGTCACGTCCCGCATGCGCTCCGGCGAGACCCGCGAGCAGGCCGAGGCGAACAAGCAGAAGTCGCTCGACCAGTGGTTCCCGGGCGGCGCTCCCCTGCCGGAGCACTTCGTGTGGGACGTGGTCGACGACGCCGGAGACGTGGTCGGGTACCTCTGGATCGGACCGTTCTCGGTCGGCAGCGCGGAGTGGTGGGTGTTCGACGTCGAGGTCGACGAGGAGCACCGGCGGCGCGGGCACGCCCGACGGGCGCTCGAGGCCGGGCAGCGGGTCGCCCGTGAGCACGGCGCGACGTCGATCGGCCTGAACGTCTTCGGCTACAACACCGGGGCGCAGGACCTGTACGCGCAGCTCGGGTACCGCGTCACCGCGACGCAGATGCAGCTCCCGCTGGACTGAACCGTCAGGGCAGCACCGCTGCGGCGGCCTGCGCGACGCGGGCACCCCGACGTGCCTCGGTGTCGGCGCGGGCCGCGGTGACCACCAGGGCGTCCGCGCGGAGGGCCGACCCGGCGTCGAACGGCGGCTGCGGGTCGTACTCGAGCTGCAGCTGGATCCGCTCGGCGACGGGCTGCCCGGCGAGCTCCGCCGCGAGCCACAGCGCCATGTCGATCCCGGCGCTCACCCCGGCCGCGGTCACGACGGAGCCGTCGGTCACGACCCGCTCCGGCACCGGCTCGGCGCCGAACGCCTCGAGCAGGGGCGCCGACGCCCAGTGCGTCGTCGCCCGCTTCCCCGCGAGGAGCCCGGCGGCCCCGAGCACGAACGCTCCCGTGCACACCGAGACCACCCAGGTGGCACGCTCGGCCTGCCGTCGGACGAACGCCACCACCGCGGGGTCGAGCATCGCGTCGAAGGCGCCGTCCCCGCCCGGGACGACGAGCACGTCGGCGTTGGCGGCGGACTCGAGGGTCCGGGTCGGGACGACGGCGAACCCGCAGTCGGTGGCGACCGGGTCGAGCGTCCCGGCGACGTACTCGACCCGGGCACCCGGCACGCGGGTGAGGACCTGCGCCGGGCCGGTCAGGTCGAGCTGCGTCACCGCGGGGAACAGCAGGAACGCGATCCGTACCTCGGCCGGGTCGTGCCCGCGCTCGGCGTCCGGTGTCGTGTCGGCGTCCATGCCGCGACCCTAGCCCCGGCGGGTCGGGTCGGGTCGTTCCGCTCGGTGCCGGTCCCGCTCAGGCCCAGACGCCGGAGGTCCCGCGGCGGTGGCTGCCGAGCAGGTGCGTGTCGACGATGCCGAGCGCCTCCATCAGGGCGTGCATCGTGGTCGGTCCGACGAACGCGAACCCGCGCTTCCGCAGGGCCTTCGACAGGGCGACGGACTCGGGGCTCGTGGTCGGCACCTCGGCGGCGGTCCGGGGCGCCGGGGTGGCGTCGGGGCGGAAGGACCACACGAGGTCCGCCAGACCGCCGTCCGCGCGGAGGGCGACCGTGGCGTTCGCGTTGGTGATGGTCGCCCGGATCTTCGCCTGGTTCCGCACGATGCCGGCGTCGGCCATCAGTCGTGCGACGTCGTCCTCGTCGAAGCGCGCGACCGTGTCCGGGTCGAAGTCCGCGAAGGCTGCGCGGAACGCCGGACGCTTCGCCAGGATCGTGCGCCAGGAGAGCCCGGACTGGAACGCCTCGAGCGAGAGGCGCTCGAACACCCCACGCTCGTCGTGCACGGGCATGCCCCACTCGGTGTCGTAGTAGTCGCGGAGCATCGCGTCGGTGGCGGCCCACACCGGGCGGGCGAGACCGTCCTCCCCCGTGACGAGGTCGGTCGTCGCGATCGTGCGTTCGTCGTCGGGCAGGGCCACGGGTTCGTCGGTCACCCTGCCATCTTGGCGGCCGGCACCGACGACGTCGGGACTACTCGGCCGGCGGGCCGTCCGTCATCGCCTGCTCGTCCATCCAGACGTACTCCCAGCGGTGCCCGTCCGGGTCCGTGAAGCTCCGCTGGTACATGAAGCCGAGGTCCATCTCCGGCCGGTCCTCGTTCCCGCCGCTCATCACGGCCGCGTCGACGATGCGGTGCACCTCGTCCTTCGACGCGGCGCTCAGGGAGTTGATCACCTCGATCGTCCCCGGGTCCGCGATCGTCTTGTCGGTGAACTCCTGGAACTTCGCGTGCGTGAGCAGCATCACGTACACGGTGTCGCTCACCACGACGCACGCGGCGGTCTCGTCCGTGAAGTCCGGGTTGATCGAGTAGCCGAGCGCCTCGTAGAACCCGGTCGCCCGGGCGAGGTCGGTCACGGGCAGGTTGATGAACACCATCGTGGGCATGGGGACTCCTTCGTCGAGGTCGAACCTCTCGCAGTACCGGACCACGCGCAACCATCCTTCACGACCGGTACCAACGTGGAACGCAACATGCTACCGAGATGCGCACCGCCTTCGTCGACGAATCCGAGCCGGGCGGCGGTCTCGACCACACGACGTACCTGATGGCCGCCGTCATCGTCGCGATCAGCGATCGTCAGGCGGCACGAACAGCGATCCTCGCCGCGACGCCACGTCGGATGCGCAAGCTGCACTGGTACGAGGCCCTCCCGGCACAGCGGGTCTCGTGGCTCGATCTCCTGCGTCACGCAGTCGAGGTCCTGGTCATCCGGTACGACGGCCCGGTTGCCCGGGTGGAACGCAGGCGACGACACTGCCTGGAACGCCTGGTGTGGGAGCTCGAACAGCGGCACGTCGGCGAAGTCGTGTTCGAGACACGAGGACCGGCACGCGATCGCGACGACCGGTCGATGTTGCGGGCACTGCGCGACCGCGGCATCGGACGGGCCGTCCGGTACGAGCATGCGCACGCCTCCGACGAGACGCTCCTGGCGCTGGCGGACCTCGCCTGTGGTGCGCACAGCGCGGGACTCGATCACGGGAGGCCGAGCGCGACCGTCGTCATCCCGTGAAGACCGATCTCGATGGCGGGATCCTGAACAGCGGGGATCCTGAACAGCGCAGCACCTGAACAGCGCAGCACCTGAACAGCGCAGCCCCTGAACAGCGCAGATCCCCGGGCCCGCGCTGGCTGCAGGACATCCGGGGATCGCTTCCGGCCGAGAGCACCCGACCGACATGTCAATGTTAGGCGCGGAGCGCAGCGTGCGTCAATCGCGCGAAGCACGACGTGGCCCGCGCGCCGGAACCGCACCGTGCCTCCAGGCCGTCGCCGCAACCATCTCCGCGACGCGACGCAGTCCGACCCGCTGGACCGAGCGAGGACGGGCGTGCCCGGTCGGGTGATCCGACCGGGCACGCCCGTTCCTGCCTGGTGCGCCGTGGCGCTCCCCCGGGTCAGACCGCGTCGCGGCCCTCGCCAGCGGCGCGCTGGTCCGCCTCGGACTCGGCCTGGCCGATGATGTCCTCCGCGGGGACCGGGTTGAGGCGGTCCCAGAGGAAGAAGAGCAGGCCGCCGACGAGCAGCGACAGGCCCACCCACAGGTTGATGTGGATGCCGCCGGTCTTCTGCGGGTCGGTGTCCCAGTGCACGATCCCGACGATCGTGGTGATCACGCCGTAGAGCACGAACAGTCCGCCGAGGATGCGGCGCAGGTCGAGTCGACGGGTGGAGCGGACGAGGGCGACCTGCTCCTCGGTCAGCGTGGTGGTGTCGTCACGCATGGTGGTACTCCTTCGGGTCCGGGCCTAGAGGAACGGCAGGTAGAGGGCGACGCAGAGCACCAGGGCGACGGTGCCGAGCAGGGCGGGCGAGCGGTACCAGGCGGTGTCGGTCGCGACGGCCCCGGCGGTCATGTCGATCTTGCCGACGCCGTAGACCAGGCCGCCGAGCTCCGAGACGTCCTTCGGCTTCGTCGCAAGCGAGACGAGCACGCCGACGACGAGCACCGTGACGAACGAGATGATCGCGCCGTACATCGTCTCCGCGGTCGCGGTGGAGAACAGCTCCGGGTTCACCAGGTACGCGATCCAGGTGATGGTCGGCGTGACGATGCCGAGGACGTAGCCCCACAGTGCGCCCTGCGTGGTCATCCGCTTCCACAGCAGGCCGAGGATGAAGACGCCGAACAGCGGTGCGTTGAAGAACGAGAACAGCGTCTGCATGTACGTCATGATGTTGCCGGCCTGCGCTGCGAGGAACGCCGTGCCGATGCCGACGACCACGCCGACGACCGTGACCCAGCGGCCGGTCTGCAGGTAGTGCAGGTCGGGCATGTTCGGCTTGATGTAGCGCTGCCAGATGTCGTACGTGAAGACGGTGTTGAAGGACGAGACGTTGGCCGCCATGCCCGCCATGAACGAGGCGAGGAGGCCCGTCACCGCGATGCCGAGCACGCCCGTCGGCAGGTACATCTGGATGAGCTTCGGGATCGCGTCGTTGTAGGTCAGCTCCCCCGAGGCGAACTGGTTGCCGACGACCGCCGCGGCGATGAGGCCCGGGATGACGACGATGAACGGGATGAAGAGCTTCGGGATCGCGGCGATGAGCGGCGTCCGTCGGGCGGCCGACATGTTCTTCGCCGAGAACGCGCGCTGCACCTCGGTGAAGTTCGTCGTCCAGTAGCCGAAGGACAGGACGAAGCCCAGGCCGAGCACGATCGCGAGCCAGTTCGCGCCGATCGGGTTGGTGACGTCGCCGATGCCGGTCCCGGCCCAGGTCTGCAGGTGCCGCACGCCCTGGGTCTGCTCGATGGCCTCGGTCAGGCCGCTCCACCCGCCGACGCGGTGCAGACCGACGATCGTCAGCGGCACGAGGCCGGCGATGATCACGAAGAACTGCATGACCTCGTTGTAGATGGCGCTGCTCAGGCCGCCGAGGGTGATGTAGGCGAGCACGAACGCGGCGGACACCAGGATGGCGAGCCACTCCGGCCAGCCGAGCATCGCCTCGATGACGATGGCCATCGCGTAGAGGTTGATGCCGGCGATCAGGACGTTCGACACCGCGAAGGCGATGGCGTTGACGAGGTGCGGGGCCTTGCCGAAGCGGCGGAGCATGAACTCCGGGACGCTCCGGACCTTCGAGCCGTAGTAGAAGGGCATCATCACGAGGCCGAGGAACACCATCGCCGGCACCGCACCGATGAGGTAGTAGTGCAGCGTCGCCATGCCGATCTGAGCACCGTTCGCGGCCATGCCCAGGATCTCGGTCGCGCCGAGGTTCGCGGACACGAAGGCCAGACCGGTGATCCACGCGGGCATGGACCGTCCCGACAGGAAGAAGTCCATGCTCGTGCGCACCTGCCGCCTGGCGGTGAACCCGATGCCGATCACCACCGCGAAGTACACGATGATCATCAAGTAGTCGACCCAGCCCAGTTCGAGCCGGATCCCGTTGGTCGCCGCAGCGAGGACCATGCGATCTCCACATCCATGTGTTGCAGTCGGCAACTGCGCCGACCCGGACGGAGACGTTACACCGCGATGTGACCGTTCACACAGCCGAGACATCCGTGGCCGTGCCGACGCTCGCGTCCGGGCCGTGTCGCCGTGCGTCCCGCTCGGTAGGCTCTCCCCCATGAGCGAGCCGGCCACCGACACCACGACACGCCCGCGGCGGATCCTCGTCCTGAACGGGCCGAACCTGGACATCCTCGGGCGACGGGACGCGACGCAGTACGGCACCGTCACGCTCGCCGAGATCGAGGCGATCGTGCACACCGAGGCGGCCGTGCACGAGCTCGAGGCGGACTTCCGTCAGACCAACCGTGAGGGCGAGCTGGTCGAGTGGCTGCACGAGGCACTCGACGACTTCGCCGGCGTCGTGATCAACCCCGCCGCCTACGCGCACACCTCCGTCGCACTGCACGACGCGGTCGAGGCGCTCGACGTCCCCGTCGTCGAGGTGCACCTGTCGAACACGTGGAAGCGCGAACCCTTCCGGCACGTCGACCACGTGGCCACCGCCGCGACGGCCGTGATCGCCGGCGCGGGCGCCGACGGCTACCGCCTGGCGGTCGCGCACGTCGCGTCCCTGCTCGGCTGAGCCGCACCGGACGGGAGGCACGTGGCGGGCCCGCCACGTGCCTCCCGTCCGCCCTGCGTGACGCGCACGGCCGGCTTCCCCGAGGTGCCGAGATCTCGGCATCTCGACGGACGTTCCGGGATTCTGTGACACCTCGACGCCGCGTCAGCGGCGAGTTGCGGCACCTCGCCGAAGCCGAGCCGGGTAGGTCGGCGCGGTCGCGCCGCGCGCGGCGGGTCTAGAAGTCGGCGGGGCGGCGGACGTCGGCCAGGCCCGCCGTGGCGAAGCCGCCGCGGATGATCGGCAGCGCCCGCCGGACGGCCTGGTCGATGCGGAGCTCGAGGTCGACGCTGCTGATGTCGTAGCCGCCCTCGCGCTTGGTGAAGTCGCGCTCGTTGCCGAACACGCCGAGCGGCAGGGTCGTGGACTGGAAGAAGCCGAACAGCGGCCGCATCTGGTGCTCGACGAGGAGCGCGTGCCGGTCGCTGCCGCCGGTGGCCGTGAGCAGCACCGGGGTGTCGACGAGGTCGTACTGCCCGACCCAGTCGAAGAAGAGCTTGAAGGCCCCGGAGTACGCCGCGCGGAACGCCGGGCTGCCGACCACGAGCACGTCCGCGGCCTCGACCGTCTCGAGCGCCCGACGTGTCCGGTCCGACATCGCCTCGCGCGAGGACGCTGCGCCGAGGTCGGCGAGCAGGGGCCCGATCTCCACCGTCTCGGTCCGGGCGTCCTCGATCTCCTCCCCGAGCCGTGCGACCGTGGCGGCCACCAGGGTGGACGTCCGGGACGGGTCGGAGGGGCTGCCACTGACGCCGACGACGAGTTCTCCGCTCATGCGGTCGATGCTCACACGCCCGCTCCGCGCCCGCCCGGGTGTGACGACTTGTGTCGCGCTCCAGCACCTGCGCGTACCGTGGCGGGGATGCAGACGTTCCTGCCCTACGCCGACTTCCGGGCCTCCGCCGAGGTGCTCGACGACAAGCGACTGGGGAAGCAGCGGGTCGAGACGCTGCAGGTCATGCGCGCCCTGACGCTGCCGGACTACGGCTGGCAGCACCACCCCGTCGTCGCGATGTGGCGCGGGTACCGTCCGGCGCTGATGGCGTACCAGGACGCGACGTGCCGGGTGTGGCTCGAGCGCGGGCACGCCGACACGTGCCTGGGCAAGACGCTCGTCGACCTCGCCCGTGTCCCGGAGGACCTGGCGGCGTACGAGCGCGGCGACTTCCCGGTGCCCGCCTGGAACCACGACCCCGCGGTGCACGAGTCGCACCGCTCGAAGCTCGTGCAGAAGGCCCCGGAGCACTACCGCCCGCTGTTCCCCGACGTGCCGGACGACCTGGAGTACGTCTGGCCGGGGACGACGCCGCCCCCGTCCGCGGACTGACAGGGGGTGCGGCGCCGGTCAGGGTCCGGCGCCGCGTCCACGGCGGGGGCGGCGCTGCAGGGTCCGACGACAGGGGGGACGTCGTGCCCTGCTCCGGACGCGGTCAGGGGTCCTGCGTCCGGGGTTCGGGTGGTTCAGTGCTGTTCGGCATCCCCCTGGTCAGGGGTGGTGACGGCCGGCGTCAGCGCCGTGAGCGTGGCCGCAGCGTACCGGTCGGCCTCCCGCGGGACGGGCATCGACCGTCGGACCGCCGCGGGGCGGACCATCGGGAGCAGCGCGCTGCCGAGGGTCGCGAGCGCACCGACGGACGCGATCACGCCGAGCGGTGCGGTCCCGAGGTCGTGCTGCGCGGCGATGGCGAGCGCGACGACGGTGGCCGGAGCCGGGAGGAGCTGGACCACCCGGAAGCGGTCCTCCTGCCGGAGACGGGTCGTGATCGCGTTGGCCATGCCCCCATCGTGGCGGACCACGCCGGTCCGCAGAAGGGGGGACATCACCCCATTCATGGAGTAGAACGTCTAGTTCACTCCGAGTCGCCGCACGGTCGACACCGCATCGGCCACCGCCCGGACCACCGCGGCCGCGTCGTCCTCGGTCAGGGACGCGTCGAAGGTCAGGCGGAGCGCGGTCCTCGCGACGTCCTCGGACAGCCCGGTCGCGGTGAGGACGTGCGAGGCCTCGGTGCTGCCGGCCGCGCAGGCGCTGCCCGACGAGGACACCACGTCGTGCTGCTCGAGCTCGAGCAGCACGGTCTCCCCGTTGACGGGCTCCCCCGGGAAGCAGAACGACGCGTGCCCCGGCAGGCGCGAGCGCCGGGACCCCGTGACGACCGCCCCGGGGACCGCCGCGGTGACCCCGTCGAGCACGGCGTCCCGGGTCGCCGCCGCCATGGCCGCCGCGTCCACCCGCTCCCCCGCCGCGAGGGCGAGCGCGGTCGCCACGGCCACCGCTCCGGCGACGTCCTCGGTGCCGGATCGCCGACCACGTTCCTGCCCACCGCCGTGCAGGAGCGGCTCGAGCGGCACCCCGGCGCGGAGCACGAGGACGCCGGTGCCCTTCGGCGCGCCGAGCTTGTGACCAGAGAGCGAGAGCGCGTCCACGCCGAGCAGGTCGAGCCCGACCGCCAGCCACGGCGCGCTCTGCACGGCGTCGGTGTGGAACCGCGCGCCGACGGCGTGTGCGGCCGCCGCGAGCGCCGGCACGTCCTGCACGGTCCCGATCTCGTTGTCGGCGTGCGCGATCGAGACGAGCGTGGTGTCCGCCCGGACGGCCGCGGTGAGCGCCTCGACCGTGACGACCCCGTCCGCGTCCACCGGCACGAGCGTGACCGTGAAGCCGTGGTGCCGCTCGAGGTACCGGCAGCTCTCGAGCACCGCCTCGTGCTCGATCGCGCTCGTGACGACGTGCCGACCGCGGGGTGCGGCGAGGGCGATGCCCTTGACCGCGGTGTTCGCGCCCTCGGTGCCGCCCGTGGTGAAGACGACCTCGCCCGGACGGCAGCCGAGCACCCGCGCCACCGTCGCCCGGGCGTCGGCGAGCCCGCGCGCGGCCGCGTCCCCGACGCCGTGCGTGGAGGACGGGTTGCCGAAGACCCCGGTCAGGTACGGCCACATCGCCTCGAGCACCTCGCGGCGGACCGGGGTCGTCGCGGCGCGGTCCAGGTAGAACACGTCAGCCGCGACCCGGGGCGGCGAGCGACGCGGACGGCGACGGAACACCGACGGCGCCGTCGGACACCGCGATGTCGAGGCCCAGGTCGAGCGCCCTCGCCGAGTGCGTCAGCGCCCCGACCGACACGACGTCGACCCCGGTCGCCGCGATCGCCGCGACGGTCTCGAGCGACACCCCGCCGGAGGCCTCGACCACCGCGCGCCCGGCCACGGCCGCGACGCCGGCGACGAGCTGCTCCGGGGTGAAGTTGTCGAGCATGATCGTGTCCACGCCGGCGGCGACGACCGGCTCCACCTGGTCGAGCCGGTCCACCTCGACCTCGACGTGCACGGTGTGCCCGAGCCGCTCCCGGGCCGCGGTGATCGCGTCGCCGATCGGCACCCCGCGTGCCGCGAGGACGGCGAGGTGGTTGTCCTTCGCGAGCACCGCGTCGGACAGCGAGGTCCGGTGGTTGTGCCCGCCGCCGCAGCGCACGGCGTAGCGCTCGAGCGCCCGGAGGCCCGGGGTGGTCTTCCGGGTGTCGGCGATGCGGGCGCGCGTGCCCTCGACCGCGGCGACGTACCGGGCGGTGACGGTGGCGATGCCGGACATCCGCTGCGCCAGGTTGAGGGCGACGCGCTCGGCACGGAGCACCGAGCGTGCCGACCCGTGCACGGTCGCGAGCACGTCACCGGCCGCGAACCGAGCACCGTCCCGCACGTGCAGGACGGTCTCGACGGACGGGTCGACCGCGGCCATGACGGCGGCGAAGACCGTCCCGCCGGCGAACACGCCGGGCTCACGCGCCGCCAGGGTCGCCGTGGCGGTCGCGTCGACGGGGATGAGCGCCTCGCTGGTCACGTCGCCCCAGGGGGCGTCCTCCTCGAGCGCCGTCTCGATCACGCGTCGCAGCGCGTGCGGCGGGATGGTGCCGGGATCGACGGGGACGGTGGTGGTCATGCGGGGACTCCCTGCTGGACGGGCGTGTTGACGGTGACGGGGGTCCGGACCCACGCGGTGCTGGCCGGCGCGGTCGGGTCTGCGTCGGGGTGGTCGGTCCGGGCGTGCGCGCCGCGGGACTCGCGCCGCGCCTCGGCGGCGCGGGCCGTGATGCGCGCCAGGTCGAGCAGCGCGCGGTCCTCGGCGGCCCGCACCCCGGTCGGGGCGGGGTCCGGCAGGGCGTCGAGCGTCCGCCGCGCCGCGGCGAGCCCGGCGGCGTCGCGCAGCAGCCCGACCCGCTCGGTCATCTCGGTCTGGACCACCCGGCGGACATCGGCGACGTCGCGGGGGTGGGTCGCGCCTCCAGGCCGGTCACCGTGCACCGGACGGGAGGCACGGTGTGCGCTCGCCACGTCGGTCACCACGGGCCGGACGGTCACCACGGGCAGGTCCGCGTCGCCGCGGAGCCGGAGGTGCGCGGGGCGCGGCACGGCGACCGCGTCGGCGGCGCGGACGCCGAAGACGAGTCCCTCGAGCAGGGAGTTCGACGCGAGCCGGTTCGCGCCGTGCACGCCTGTGCAGGCGGTCTCGCCGACGGCGAGGAGGCCGGGCAGGCTCGTGCGCCCCTCGGCGTCCGTGACCACACCACCCATCGCGTAGTGCGCGGCGGGCGCGACCGGGACGCCCTCGCGGGTCCAGTCGAACCCGGCGGCCCGCGTCGCGCGGGTCAGGCCGGGGAAGCGGCGGACGAGGTGGTCGGGGTCGAGGCCCGTCGCGTCGAGGAGGACGGGCGCACCACCCTGCTCGCGGACCGCGGCCGCGATGCCGCGGGCGACGACGTCCCGCGGGGCGAGCTCGGCGTCCGGGTGCACGGCGGTCATGAAGCGGCGGCCGGCCGCGTCCCGCAGGACGGCGCCCTCGCCGCGGACGGCCTCGGAGACCAGACCGCCGTCCGGCACCGCGAGGCGGGTCGGGTGGAACTGGACGAACTCCAGGTCCGCGACCACCGCGCCCGCACGCCACGCCGCGGCGACCCCGTCGCCCGTCGCGACGAGCGGGTTCGTGGTCTCCCGGTACAGGTGCCCGGCCCCGCCGGCGGCGAGCACGACGGCGTCGGCGTCGATCCGGCGGGGCTCGCCGAGCAGGTCGAGGACGTCGACCCCGACCACGGCGCCGTCCCGCAGCACGAGGCCGGTCAGGCAGGTGCGCTCGAGGATCGTGACGTGGCACCGGTGCAGCGCGTCGACCAGGGTCCGCTCGACGGCGGCTCCCGTCGCGTCGCCGTCCGCGTGCAGGACGCGCCAGCGACCGTGGGCGGCCTCGCGCCCGCGGGCGAGGTCGTCGCCGTACCGGTCGAGGCTGGCGGGGTCGGTGGTCCGGTCGAACGGCACCCCGAGCGCGAGCAGGTCGCGGACCCGGGCCGGGCCGTCGGCGCAGAGCACCGCGACGGCGTGCTCGTCGGCGCTGCCGGCGGCCGCGGCCCGGGTGTCCTGCTCGTGCAGGGCGACACGGTCGTCGGCGCCGAGCGCGACGGCGATGCCGCCCTGGGCGTACGCGGTGGCGCCGTCGCGCAGCGCACCCTTCGTCACGAGGGTGACGTCGTGGCGGGCGCTCGCGCGGACGGCGGCGGTGAGTCCGGCGATCCCGGATCCGACGATGACGACGTGCACGGTGCGGTGCCGTCCGTCAGCCGCGCGGCTTCGCGGCGAGCATGCGCTCGAGGGCGACCCGGGCGTCGGCCTGGACGCCGGCGGGGACGACGATCTCGTTCAGGACCTCACCGCGGACGAGCGCCTCGAGGACCCACGCGAGGTAGCCCGGGTGGATGCGGTACATCGTCGAGCAGGGGCACACGACGGGGTCCAGGCAGAAGATCGTGTGCTGCGGGAACTCGGCGGCGAGCCGGTTCACCATGTTGATCTCGGTGCCGATCGCGAACGTCGTCGGTTCGGTCGCCGCGGCGACGGTCCGGCGGATCAGGTCGGTGCTGCCGGCGGCGTCGGCGGCGTCCACGACGGCCATCGGGCACTCCGGGTGGACGATGACCTGCACGCCCGGGTGGTCCCGTCGTGCCTGCTCGATCTGGCCGACCGTGAAGCGACGGTGCACCGAGCAGAAGCCGTGCCAGAGGACCACCTGCGCGTCCTGCAGCTCCTGGGCGGTGTTGCCGCCGAGGGGCTTGCGCGGGTTCCACATCGGCATGCGGTCGGTACTGACGCCCATGGCCTTCGCGGTGTTGCGGCCGAGGTGCTGGTCGGGGAAGAAGAGCACGCGCTGCCCGCGCTCGAACGCCCACTCGAGCACCGTCGCCGCGTTCGAGCTCGTGCAGACGATGCCGCCGTGCCGACCGCAGAACGCCTTGAGGTCCGCGGCGGAGTTCATGTACGTGACGGGGACGACCGGGACGCGGCCGTCGGCGTCCGGTTCGGTGCCGTAGACCTGCTCGAGCTCGGCCCAGGCCTGCTCGACGCTGTCGATGTCGGCCATGTCGGCCATCGAGCACCCGGCGGCGAGGTTCGGCAGGATCACGCGCTGGTCGTCGCGCGCCAGGATGTCCGCCGTCTCCGCCATGAAGTGCACACCGCAGAAGACGATCGCCTCGGCGTCGGGCTTGGTCAGGGCGGCGTTCGCGAGCTGGAACGAGTCGCCGAGGAAGTCGGCGTGCCGGACGACCTCGTCGCGCTGGTAGAAGTGCCCGAGCACCACGACGCGGTCCCCCAGGGTCGCCTTCGCGCGCTCGATGCGGGCGTGCAGCTCATCGTCGCTGGCGGTCTTGTACTCCTCCGGGATCTGCCCCTGCCGCGGAGCACCCGTCGGGATGACGTCGGACATCGAGGAGCCCGGGCCGTAGCCGGGGCGCGCGTCGAAGTCCCACGTGGGCGCCGCGAGGTCGGGCGTGCACGTGCTGCCGTCGGCCCGGCCGTTGGAGATGAGCTCGATGGTGGTCGCGATGGACACGGTGCTTCCTTCGGTTCGGGGTGGCTAGTGGGACGCGGCGGTGACGGTCGTCGCGGCGGCCGTCGCGGCCGTCGCGGCGGTCGTCGGCGTGAGGGGGCCGTTGTCGGCGTACGCGAGGTCGGGGTTGGAGCGGTAGAGCCGGGCCGGACGGTGCCGCCCGCCGCTCGTCGTCTCGTCGGTGGGGAGCACGGCGTCGCCCTGCGCCACCTGCCGACGGAAGTTCGCGGGGTCGAGCGCCCGCCCGAGCACGGCCTCGTACACACCGCGGAGCTCGGTCAGGGTGAAGCGGTCGCCGAGGAACGCCTGGGCGATCCGCGAGTACGACACCTTGGTGCGCAGGCGCCAGAGGGCGTACTCGACGATGCGGTCGTGGTCGAACGCGAGCGGCGGGTGCTCGTCGGCGAGGAACCACCGCACGTTCCAGTCCTCCGGCACCGAGCTCGCCTCGTCCGGGTGCACGAGGGCCCAGTACACGATCGACACGACCCGACTCGGGGAGCGGTCGACGTCACCGAAGGCGTAGAGCTGCTCGAGGTACCGCGGCTGCACGTTCGTCGTCTCGCGGAGGCGGGCGGCGGCGGAGTCCTCGAGCCCCTCGTCCGGACCGACCCAGCCGCCCGGCAGCGCCCACGAGCCCTCGTGCGGCTCGGCGACACGGCGCACGAGCGGCATCCAGAGCGCCGGTGCCCCGGTGTCCGGGTGCGGGCGCAGCGCCACGATCACGGTGGAGACCGCGACGCGGATGGCGGTGGGTGCGGGTTCAGGAGATAGTGTCATGGTGACTCGATGTGTTCGGGTTGCAGTGACACTATCACCGTTCACGCGATCGGAACACGGCGGAAATGCCGGAGGACGCATCGCGACCTACGTTCGGGTCCATGACGACGGTGACGAGGATGCACGCCGTGGTGTCGGGCACGGTCCAGGGGGTCGGGTTCCGGTACTGGACCGCACGGAAGGCCGACGGGCTCGAGCTCGTCGGGTACGCCAGGAACCTGTTCGACGGGACGGTGGAGGTCGAGGCGGAGGGCCCGTCGGCCGCGGTGGACGCGCTCATGGCGTTCATCCGGACCGGGCCGCCGTCGGCGACCGTGACGGACGTGTCGTTGCGGACGGTGGTGCCGCACGGCGACGGGGACGGGTTCGCGATCCTGCACTGATCGGGATCGTTCCTGCACGGATCGGGAATGTGGACGTCCGCTCAGGATGTTCCCCCGTCTGCGCCCTCGGCGCCCCGCCCACGCCGTGACCCCGTCAGGAGCCCAGCATGACCCAGGCCGTCGATTCCGCACCCCGCACCGGGAGCGTCGTGCAGCCGTCCCCCGGCGAGACCCGACTCGTGATCGGGCTGCTGCTCGTATCGGCGTTCGTGGTGATCCTCAACGAGACGATCATGGGCGTCGCGCTCCCCCGGCTCATGGACGACCTCGGCATCAGCGCAGCGACCGGCCAGTGGCTCACCACGGGCTTCCTGCTCACCATGGCCGTGGTGATCCCGGTCACGGGCTTCCTGCTCCAGCGGTTCCACACCCGCCCGGTCTTCACCTGGGCGATGAGCCTGTTCGCCGCCGGGACGCTGATCGCCCTCGCCGCGACGGGCTTCCCGATGCTGCTCGTCGGCCGCATCGTGCAGGCCAGCGGCACGGCGATCATGATGCCGCTCCTCATGACGACGGTCCTGAACCTCGTCGAGCCCGCGCACCGCGGCCGGATCATGGGCAACATCTCGATCGTCATCTCGGTGGCACCCGCCGTCGGACCGACGATCTCCGGGCTCATCCTCAACGCGTTCTCGTGGCGCTGGCTGTTCGGCTTCGTCCTGCCGATCGCGATCGTCGCGCTCGTCCTCGGCGCCATGAAGGTGCGGAACGTCTCGACACCGCGGAAGGCGCCGCTCGACGTGCTCTCCGTCGTGCTGTCGGCCTTCGCGTTCGGCGGCATCGTGTTCGGCCTGTCGAGCCTCGGAGAGGCGGGGTCGACCGGTCCGCTCGTCCCCGTCGCGGCCCTGGTCGTCGGGGTCGTCGCCCTCGTGGTGTTCGTCCTGCGGCAGACCCGTCTGCAGCGCACCGACAGCGCCCTGCTCGACCTGCGGACCTTCCGGACGCGCGGCTTCACGATCCCGATCGTCGCGATGGGGCTGAGCTTCATGGCGATGTTCGGGACGCTCATCCTGCTGCCGATCTACCTCGAGCGCGTGCTCGGGCTCGAGGTCCTGCAGGTCGGGCTGCTCCTGCTCCCCGGTGGGCTGCTCATGGGCCTCCTGTCCCCCGTCGTCGGGCGGATCTACGACCGTCGCGGTCCGCGCGTGCTGCTGATCCCCGGCTCGATCATCATCAGCGCCGTGCTCTGGGCGCTCGCGACGGTCGGCGCGGACACGAGCGTGTGGTTCGTCCTCGGCGCCCACGTCGTCCTGAGCCTCGGCCTCGCCCTGACGTTCACGCCGCTGTTCACCGCGGCGCTCGGCGGGCTGCCGCAGCGCCTGTACTCGCACGGCAGCGCGGTGCTCGGCACCACGCAGCAGCTGGCCGGCGCAGCCGGGACGGCCCTGTTCGTGACGCTCCTGACGATCGGCGCCGCGTCGGCCGGTGCCGGGGCGGACGCCGAGGGCGTGCGCTCCGCGACGGCGTCCGGTGTCGCCACGGCGTTCCTCGTCGGGGCGGTGATCTCGCTCGCCGGGATCGCGACCTCGGCGCTCGTGCGCCGGCCGGAGACCCCGGAGGGCGCACCCACGCCCGTCGTGCACTGACGCCGGTCGGCGCGCGCAGCACCTCGGGTCGAACCACGTTCCCGACGTCGGACCAGCCCTGATCCCTGGTTCGACGTCGGGAACGTGGTTCGTCGACGTCGTGGTCCGCGGACACCGCTACCGCGCCGGGCACCCGCGTGGCATCGTGAGGGCATGCGGTCGACGGCGCGCGAGCTGAACTGGTCCGGCACGGTCACCTACTCGGCCCGGCGGGTGGAGCGGCCGCGCTCGATCGACGAGGCCGCCGAGATCGTCGCCCGGGAGTCCCGCGTCCACGGTCTCGGCACCCGGCACTCCTTCAACGACGTCGCCGACGCCCCCGGCGTGCTGCTCGACCTGTCGGACATCCCCGTCGACCTGGTCGTGGACACCGCCGCCGGCACCGCGACCATGGGCGCCGGGACCCGGTACGGGGTCGTCGCGCCCGAGCTCGACCGGGCCGGGGTCGCGCTGCACAACACCGGGTCGCTCCCCCACATCTCCCTCGGTGGCGCGATCGCCACCGGGACGCACGGCTCCGGCACCGCCCTCGGCTCGCTGAGCACCGCCGTCCGCGCGTTCGAGCTGCTCGGTCCGGACGGGTCGCGGCGGACCGTGCGCCGTGGTGACCCGGACTTCGACGGCGCCGTGCTGCACCTCGGGCTGCTCGGCGTCGTCACCCGGGTCGAGGTGGACGTCGAACCGGCCTACCGGATGCGCCAGGACTCGTACGGTCCGCTTCCATGGGACGTCTACGTCGCGAACGCCGCTGCGGTCCACGCGAGTGCGTACTCGGTGTGCGCCTACACGGTCTTCGGTGACGAGGTCGGCGAGGTCCTGCTGAAGTCGCGCGTCCCCGACGGTGCGGACGACGTCCCGGTCCCGGACGACCTCGTCGGCGCCCCACGGCTGCCCGGTCGCCCCGCGGACGGCCACCACACCGCCCGGGACGGATCCGTCGGCCCGTGGTGGGACCGGCTGCCGCACTTCCCGATCGACACCGTCCCGTCCCACGGCTCCGAGGTGCAGAGCGAACACTTCGTGCCGCTGCGGCTCGCGGCGCCCGCGCTGGACGCCGTCCGCACGATGGCCGCCCGCATCCAGCCACACCTGCACGTGTGCGAACTCCGGACGATGGCCGCCGACCCGTTCTGGCTCAGCCCGACCCAGGGCGAGGACCTGCTCTGCATCGCCTTCACCTGGCAGAAGCACCCGGAGGCGGTGGCAGCCCTGCTCCCCGACCTCGAGGGGCTCCTCGCCCCGTTCGACGGCCGACCGCACTGGGGCAAGATGAGCTCCCTGGACGCGGAGACGGTCGAGCGCCTGTGGCCGCGGCTGCCCGACTTCCGTCGACTGGTGTCCCAGGCGGACCCGCAGCGGAAGTTCGCGTCGGCGCTCGGCGAGCGGGTCCTGCGGACCTGACCCGTGCCTCCCGTCCGACCGTCGATCCCGATCACGCGAGCCGGGTGACGGTCTTCGTCTCGCCGTCCCAGTGACGCACGCCCGCCACGCCCAGCCTGTCCGGCAGTGGTGCCGAGCGCAGCGCGGCGACCGCCGGCCCGAGGTCGACGTCCCGGACCCGACGCGCGAAGGTGACGTGCGGCGACCACGCCCCGGGTGCCGAGGTGTCGACCGTGTCCCGCGCGGCTCGGTGCACGGCCGCGTGGAACGCCGCGAGGGCCGGACCGACCACGACCGCCCGGGCGAGCACCGACCGCCCGGGCCCCGCGGGGAAGAGCAGCACCCCGCCGAGCCGCAGCTGCACGGGCGGCGTCGCGATCGTGTCCGGGACGGTGACACCGTCGCCGGCGACCACCGTGACGTGCGGGTCGTTCGTGCCGGACCGTCCGAGGCTCGGCAGGTCGGCGAGGGTCAGGGCGTCCCACGCCGCCCGGACCGCCAGGTCGGCGTCGGGGGTGAGGACGAGTTCGATGCTGCGCACAGGACGAGTCAACCAACCGGGCACGTCCGACGGGCTCGTGGACGGCGTCCTGTGGAGAACCACGGGATGTAACACGACGGAACGGGATTGGCCCGGTGCCGCGACCGCCCGTCACACTCGATCGCACACCGCGGACCACCGCGACCCCACAGCACGGCCCACGAGGAGCACCCATGTCCGCAGCACCCGTCCTGCCCGAGAAGCCGAGGAGCAAGCGCCCGATCGGCTGGATCATCGCCGCCGCGGTGGTCGTCGTCGCGATCGTCGTCGCCGTCATCGTCGGTGCCGTCCGTTCCGGCGGTTCGGAAAGCACCGCCGCCGGCGGCGCGCAGAAGACCGTGACGATCGGTGTCGCCGACAAGTCGCTCGGCTACTGGAGCACGTACACGAAGCTGGCGAAGGACGAGCTCGGCGTGACCGTGAAGCTCACGAACTTCTCGGACTACTCGCTGCCGAACCCCGCGCTGAAGGACGGCCAGCTGGACATCAACCAGTTCCAGCACATCCAGTACCTGGCGGACTACAACGTCACGTCGGACGACGACCTGCAGCCCATCGGTTCGACCGCCGTCTACCCGCTGCCGCTCTACGCGACGGACTACACGAAGACGAGCGAGCTGCCGAAGGACGCCAAGGTCGCGATCCCGAACGACTCGATCAACCAGGCGCGGGCGCTCCTCATCCTGCAGTCCGCGAAGCTCCTCGAGCTGAAGGACGGCGGCTCCGCGTTCTCGACGACGACCGACATCACGTCGTCGAAGGTCGACGTCCAACCGCTCGACGCCTCGCAGACCGCGAACGCCCTGCAGCAGGGCTCGGTCGCCGCGGCCGTCGTGAACAACAACTTCGCCACCGCGGCCAAGCTGCCGACGAGCGACATCATCTTCCAGGACGACCCCGCGAGCGCGAGCGCCGCCCCGTACGTGAACGTCTTCGCCGTGCGCGACGCCGACAAGGACAACAAGACCTACCTGGACCTGGCGAAGCTCTTCCAGGACTCGGCCGTGCAGAAGGCCTTCAAGCAGGACCTGCCCGAGGCGGTCGCCCGCGACGAGAGCGCCACGAAGCTGCAGGACGAGCTCGCGAAGGTCGAGCAGGACGCGAAGGCGGCCAAGCAGTAGTGCCGGTCCTCGTCGAACTCCGCGGCGTCTCGAAGCACTACCGCCGCGCCGACACCGGCGAGACCGTGGTGGCCGTCGAGGACGTCTCCCTGGACGTGCACCAGGGAGAGGTCCTCGGCGTCATCGGGTACTCCGGTGCCGGCAAGTCCACCCTGGTCCGGCTCGTCAACGCCCTGGAGCTGCCCTCGTCGGGCAGTGTCACGGTCGGCGGGCAGGAGCTGACGGCGATCCCCGAGCGGGACCGCCGTCTGGCGCGTCGGAAGATCGGCATGATCTTCCAGCAGTTCAACCTGTTCCGGTCCCGCACGATCGCCGGCAACGTCGCGTACCCGCTCAAGGTCGCCGGTGTCGCGAAGGCCGAGCGGGACCGCCGCGTGGCCGAGCTGCTCGACTTCGTCGGGCTGCTCGAGCGCGCCCACGCCTACCCGGAGCAGCTCTCCGGCGGGCAGAAGCAGCGCGTCGGCATCGCCCGGGCGCTGGCCTCGAACCCCGAGCTGCTGCTCGCGGACGAGGCCACGAGTGCCCTCGACCCCGAGACCACGGCCGAGGTGCTCGCGCTCCTGCGCCGCGTCAATCGGGAACTCGGCGTGACGATCATCGTCATCACGCACGAGATGGACGCCGTCCGCCAGATCGCGGACCGGGTGGCCGTCATGGAGCAGGGCCGCGTGGTCGAGGTCGGCGACGTCTACGACGTGTTCGCGGACCCGCAGACCGGCGCCGCCCAGCGGTTCGTCCGGACCGCGCTGCACGACCGGCCCTCCGGCGAGCAGCTCGCCCGGCTCCGCGAGCACCACGGCGGTCGGCTCGTCACGGTGCGGATCACCGACGAGGTCGGCCTGCAGAACCGGATCGACGCCGCCTGGCGCGATGCCGGCGTCGGCGCCGAGCTCGTCTTCGGCGGCGTCGGTGAGATCCGGGAGCGCCGGATCGGGTCCCTGACCTACGAACTGACGGCGCCGGACCCCGCGGCCGTCGACCGGGCGGTCGGCGCACTCCGCGCCGGGGGCATTACCGTGGACGAGGAGGTGGCAGCGTGAACGGCAACGGCTTCCAGAGCGTGATCGACACGTCCGACGTGTTCTTCGCCGCGATCCGCGACACCCTCGTGATGACGCTGGTGTCCCTCGTCGTCGCCGGGGTCATCGGCCTGGCACTCGGACTCGTCCTGTACGCCACCCGTCCGAGCAACCTGCTCGGCAACCGGACGGTCCACACGATCGTCAACGTGGTCGTGAACATCGTCCGACCGATCCCGTTCGTGATCTTCCTCGCGGCGATCGCGCCCCTGTCCCGCGTCGCCGTGCAGACCACGATCGGGGTCCCCGCGGTGACCTTCGCGATCTCCCTCGCGGCGTCGTTCGCGGTCGCCCGGATCGTCGAGCAGAACCTGCTCGCGGTCGACCCGGGTGTCGTCGAGGCCGCACGGGCCTCGGGCGCACACCCGGTGTCGATCCTGCTGACCGTGCTCATCCCGGAGGGCATCGGGCCGCTGATCCTCGGGTACACGTTCATCTTCGTGGGCATCGTCGACATGACCGCGCAGGGGGCGCTCATCGGCGGCGGCGGTCTCGGCGAGTACGCGATCGTGTACGGATCGCAGCGGTACGACTGGTGGATCGTGTACGTGTCCGTCGCGGCGATCGTGGTCATCGTCCAGCTCGGGCAGCTGGTCGGCAACCGGTTGGCGCGCGCCACGCTGCGTCGCTGACGCGACGCGACCACCCCACGGACGGGAGGCACGGTGCCGGCTGGCACCGTGCCTCCCGTCCGTCGTCGGTGCGGCAGACCGCCGGGCCGCGCGCCGAGCGGACCACATCTGTCGCGCTCGGCGCGACCACCCGACGTTCCGTGCACGCTCGGCGCCCCGCACGCGGGGTGTCGTGCACGCTCGCGCGTCGATGCCCGAGCCGAGCGGCCGCGCGCCGAGCGGGCCACATCTGTCGCGCTCGGCGGGTCCACGCGACGTTCTGTGCACGCGCTGCGCCCCGCAGGCGGCGTGTCCTGCACGCGCGGCGCCCGCATGCAGGCACCCCCGGCGCTCCGCCGCGCGACGCCGCCGCGTGCGAGTGGTCTGCCCGTCAGGCGGCGGGAGCCTCGGGCACGGGGACCGCGCCGGTCGCGCCGAGGTGTTCGTAGTGCGCCCGGACCAGGATCGGCCGGTGGTCGGAGATGCCCGCGGGCAGGGTCTCCACGCCCGCGATGTGCAGGCCGACGCTCGTGGCGAAGTCGAAGTGGCCCGTGAACTTGCGGTAGCGCAGGTAGGTGGGCTGGTCGGACAGCGACAGCGCGAAGCCGTGTTCCTCGATCTTCCGGCGCAGGTTCGTCTGGAACCACGGGTAGTTGAAGTCGCCGACCATGATCGCCGGAGCCTCGTCCGACAGGTCGCGGACGAACTGGTGCGCGGCCTCGATCTGCTTGCGGCGCAGGGAGTTCGTGGCGGTGAGCGGCGAGGCGTGGAACGAGGCGACGATGACCTCGGTGTCCGCCTCGGTGTCGCGGAGGCGCATCGCGATGAGGCGCTCGTGCGCAGGCGCGAGGACCCGGTCGTGCAGGGACTTCTGCAGCGAGTGGATGCTGAAGTCCTCGACCTCGAACCGGTCGTCCCGCTTGTAGATCGCCAGACCGAGTCGGTTCGCCTTGGTGGAGGCCGCGAGCGAGAGCCCACCGACCTGCTGCGCGAGGTCGTTGCTGTCGCACTCCTGGACGCAGATGACGTCGGCGTCGGAGGCCTCTGCGAGGGCGGCGAGCTCGCCGTTGGCGGTGTGCTCGCGCAGGTTGTAGCTCACGACGCGCAGGGCCGTCGGCTCCACAGCCGCGTCGGCTGCGATCGATCCCTGCTGCTGTGGCCCGGCCATGCTGCCTTCCGTCCTGGGTGTCTCGGTCACCCTGCCGCGGTCACCGTACTCGGCTGTCGCGGACAGTTGCTGTGACCGTAGCGCACCCCGGGTTTCGCGCGTGTGACCGTGTCGGAAACGGATGACGGCGCGGCCCGGGGCCGCGCGCCGCACTCAGGCCCGCACGCCCGGCCCCGCATCGCGCGCGCCGCGCTCCGGCACGCCGGACCGGCCGCGCGCCGCGCTCAGGCACGCGCGCGCCGCGCGGGCCGGACGGTGTCGCCGGCGGTCCGGCTCATGAGCACGCCCTCCAGGCAGGCCACCGCGAGCAGCGCCGCGACCACCCAGAACGCCACGTGGTACGGCCCGGACCCGCCGAGACCGGCCGCCGCCCGGATCGCGACGGCGGCGACCGCGACGCCGAACCCGGCGGCGACCTGCTGCAGCGTCGACGACAGGGTGTTCGCCGGCGTCATGTCCGCCTGCTCGACGTCCGCGAACGCGATCGTGTTGTAGGCGGTGAACCCCACGGAGCGCGCGGCGCCGCTCACCACGAGCAGGAGCGCGAGGAGCCAGAACGGGGTGTCCTCGGTCATGAACACCATCGCGACGACCGTCAGCGCGGCGACGGCACTCGACACGACGATGACCGGCCGGTACCCGAACCACCGCAGGAACGGCGTCGTCATGGGCTTGATCCCGAGGTTGCCGACGAAGACCCAGAGCACGGCCGACCCCGCGAGGACGGCGCTCCACCCCCACGCGTCCTGGAACAGCAGCGGCAGGACGAACGGCACCGCCGAGACGGCCAGGCGGAACAGGCTGCCGCCTGCGTGCGAGACCCGGAAGGTCTCGAGCCGGAAGGACTCCAGCCCCATGATCGGGTGCGGCGCGCTGCGGAAGTGCCGGACGGCCTGCCAAGAGCACACCGCGCCGACGATCCCGGACACGACGACGGCGACCACGGGGATGTCGTCGAGCGCGAGCAGCGAGGCCATCACGACGAGGGCACCGAGGCCGAGGCACGCCAGCAGCGACCCGAACCAGTCGAACGGTACCCGTTCCGGCGCGCGCTCCTGCGGGACGAGGACGAGCGCCGCGACGAACGCGACGACGCCGAGGGGGATGTTGACGAGGAAGATCCAGTGCCAGCTCAAGGTGTCGACGAGCACCCCGCCGACGAAGGGCGCGACGATCGGTGCCGCGAGTGCCGGCCAGGTCAGGATCGCGATGGCGCGGACGAGCTGGTCCCGCCCGGCGCTCCGCAGGACCACCAGGCGGCCGACCGGCACCATGAGCGCCCCACCGAGGCCCTGCACGATGCGCCAGATCGTCAGGTCGACGAGTCCCGTCGCCATCGCGCACAGCCCGGAGGCGACCGTGAAGAGCACGATCGCGCCCGCGAAGACCGTGCGGGAACCGATCCGGTCCGTGAGCCACCCGCTGACCGGGATGAACACCGCGAGGGTGACGAGGTACGCCGTGATCGCGACGCCGACGGCCGCGGAGTCGACCCCGAGGTCCCGTCCCATCGCCGGCGCAGCGGTCGCGAGGATCGTCCCGTCCAGGAGCTCCATGAAGTAGGTGCCGGCGACGAGCACCGCCACCGCCGTGCTCCCCCGCCGTCGGGTCGTCGTCATCGTCGTCATGTCGCCTCGAATGCTATGCCCGCTCGGTTTCCGCCACACCCGGGATGGTTCTGCACCGCACAATGGAGAGGACGACGACATTGCCCGGCCGCATCTCCCCCGTGGACGGTGGGACCACCGCGACCAGCAGGAGGACCGATGGCCACCACCCCCGACCGCCCGGCCGCACCGGAGCGCGAGGACGCCGCCGACCGCCCCGCCACCGTGACCGACAAGGGCGCACCCGACCCGGCGGCACCGGCCCGCCCCCACGTGCTCGACCACGCGCACCTGCCCGTCATGACCCTCCGCGGCTCCGCCCTGGCGCACAACACCACGGTCATGCAGGCCTACGTCGACCGCCACGGCCTGCTGCTCGCCCCGCACATGAAGACCCACATGGCCCCCGCCCTGGTCGAGCGGCAGCTCCGCGCCGGCGCGTGGGGCGTCACGGTCGCCTCCGTTCAGCAGGCGATGGTGGCGTGGGCGCACGGCGTGCGGCGGGTCCTCGTCGCGAACGAGGTGCTCGACCCGGCGGGCCTCGACTGGCTCGCCACCCGCGACGAGGCCACCGACGCGAGCACCGGAACGGACGCGAGCACCGGAACGGACGCGAGCACCGACGCCCCGGCAACGATCGCACCGGCACCCGCCGACGTCCTCTGCAACGTCGACTCGCTCGCCGGCGTCACCGCCGCCTCCGCCGCGCAGGCACGCACCGGCGGCACGGTCCACGTCCTGGTCGAGGTCGGCTTCCCCGGTGGCCGCACCGGCGTCCGCTCCCCCGCCGAGGCCCGCACCGTCGCACAGGCGGCCGTCGACGCTGGCCTGGTCCTCCGGGGCGTCACCGGGTACGAGGGCGGCCTGCCCGACGTCGACACCGCCGGACGCTGGGTCGCCGGCGTCGCCGCCGTCGCCGCCGACCTCCGCCCGCTCGTCCCCACCGACCGGATGCTCCTCAGCATGGGCGGCAGCGCCTGGTTCGACGGCGTGGTCGACGCGCTCGCGGACCGGCCCGCCGACGTCGACGTGCTGCTCCGCTCCGGCGCCTACCTGACCCACGACGACGGCTTCTACGCCGAGCGCACGCCCTTCGGTCGCCGCCCCGAGGAGGGCTCCCTCCGCCCGGCGATCGAGGTCTGGGGCCGGGTCACCTCGTGCCCGGAACCGGGTCGCGCCTTCGTCGCGATCGGCAAGCGCGACGTCTCCTTCGACGAGGGCCTGCCCGTCGTGCGCGGGATCCGGCCTGGAGGCACGGCGCACGACCCGCAGGTCGTCCCGCCACCCGGGGCGGTCACCGTGGTGCGCCTGGACGACCAGCACTGCTACCTCACGCTGACGGACGACGCACCCCGGCTCACGCCGGGCGACGTCGTCGTGCTCGGGGTCTCGCACCCGTGCACGGTGTTCGACAAGTGGCGGCAGGTGCGGGTCCTCGACGACGACGACACGGTCGTGCAGACGATCGGGACGTGGTTCTGATGACCGCGGAGGTGCCGGCCAGGAACGCCGCGCTGTCGCTCCGCCGCGGGCTGCGGCTGCTCGAGCACGTCGCGGACCGGACCCGGGGCGGCGCCGCGTCGGTGTCCCTGACCGAGCTCGCGGCGGAGCTCGGCACGGCGAAGTCGACCGTGCTGCGGCTGACGGCCCCGATGCTCGAGACCGACCTGCTCCGCCGGACGCCCGAGGCCGGTTTCACACTCGGGCTCGGGGCGCTGCTCCTCGGCCAGAGCTACCTGGAGGGCATCGACCTCCGCGCCGCCGCGGCACCGTTCCTCCGCCGGACGGCCCAGGCCACCGGGCTCACCTGCCACCTGGTCGTCCCGGACGGCACCGACATCGTCTACGTCGACAAGGTCGAGACCCGGGGCACCGTCCGGATGAGGTCGCGGATCGGGAACCGCCTGCCGATGCGGAACACGGCCTCGGGCAAGGCGATCGTGGCGTTCGGCGAGCCCGAGCTCCTGACCCAGGTCCTGGCCGTACCCGCCGTCGCGATGACCGACCAGACGATCACGGACGACGACCGCTGGCGGCAGGAGGTCAAGCGGACCCGGGCGCGCGGCTACGGCATCGACGACCGCGAGAACGAACCGGGCATCCGCTGCGTCGCCGCGCCCGTGCTCGACCACGCGAACCAGGTCGTCGGGGCGATGAGCATCTCCGGGCTGGCCTCCCGCTTCCCCGCCGCGGCCGTCCGGGAGCTCGGCGAGGGCGTCGTCCGGACCGCACTCGAGGTGTCGGTGGCGCTCGGGTCGTCCTCCGCCGGGCTGGCCCTCGCCCGCACCGCGAGCTCCGGCGGCGTCCGGTGACCGAGCCGACCGGCGCCGTGGTCACCGTCGGCGAGACGATGCTCCTGCTCAGCGGAACCGAGCCCGGCGAGGTCGCCGAGCTCGAGCACCTCCGGGTCGACACCGGCGGCGCCGAGAGCAACGTCGCGATCGGACTCGTCCGGGCCGGTGTCCCCGCGACGTGGGTCGGTCGGGTCGGGGCGGACCCGGCCGGCGACCGCGTGCTCCGCGACGTCCGCTCAGCCGGGGTCGACGTCGTCCCCGTGGTCGACCCGGACCGCTCGACGGGCCTCATGGTCAAGGAGCGCCTGCACGACGGCCGCACGCGGGTGACCTACCACCGACGGCACTCCGCGGCGTCGGCCCTCGTGCCGGAGGACGTCCCCGCCGGACTCGTCGAACGTGCGGTGGCAGTGCATCTGACCGGCATCACGCTCGCCCTGTCCGACACCGCGCGGGCGACCGTGCAGGCCGTCCTCGACCGCGCCGACGCCGCCGGGGTGCCGGTGTCGTTCGACGTCAACCACCGGTCGAAGCTCATCGACGCGCCGACTGCCCGGGGGGTCTACCGTCCGGTCGCCGAGCGCGCCGACGTCCTGTTCGCCGGTGACGACGAGGCCAGGCTGCTCCTGGGACTCGGCGACGACGAGGGCACCGACCAGGACCTCGCCCACGCGCTCGCCGCCGTGTCGCGCGGACCCGCGGTCGTGAAGGCCGGGTCGCGCGGGGCCGTCGCGGTCGTCGACGGCCGGACCCTGCGGCGCGCGGCCACACCCGTGCGGGTCGTCGACCCGGTCGGTGCCGGGGACGCGTTCGTCGCCGCCTGGCTCGCCGCGACGCTGACCGGGGCGCCGCCGGAGACCGCACTGGACCGCGCCGCCGACGCCGGGGCGCTGGCGTGCACGGTCGCGGGCGACTGGCGCCGACCCGACCCCGCCGCACTGCACCGTCCGGGCACGCCGGACACCGCGGACGTCCACGACCGCGTCGACCGCTGACACCGTACGACCCCACGACACGACCGCACCGCCGACCACGAGCCGCGACCACCAGGAGCCCGCATGACCGACACCGCCCCGCACCCCCGCCACCGGCACGCCGCGGGTCCCGCCGTCGCCATCCTCCGCGGCGGGACGGGCGAGCACGTCGAGGCCGTCGTCACGACCCTCGTCGAGGCCGGGGTCCGCGCGGTCGAGCTGACGACGAACACCCCGGGCTGGCGCGAGGGCATCGCCCGGACCGTCGAGCGCCACGGCAGCGGCGTCGCGGTCGGCGTCGGCACCGTGATGGAGCCCGGACAGGTCGACGAGGCGGCCGCCCTCGGTGCGACCTTCGCGGTCAGCCCGCACACCGACGCCGCGATCGGCGAGCGGGCCCACGCACTCGGACTCGGCTGGTACCCGGGCGCCGCGACGCCGAGCGAGATCGTCCGCGCGTGGCAGCTCGGCGCCCGTGCGGTGAAGGTCTTCCCCGCGGCGCAGCTCGGCGGCCCGGCGTTCCTGCGCCAGGCGCTCGCCCCGCTCGACTTCGTCGACGTCGTCCCGACGGGCGGCATCGGCATCGACGACGTCCGCGACTACCTGGCGGCGGGTGCGGTCGCCGTCGGGCTCGGGTCCCCGCTCGTCGGCGATGCGCTCGTCACCGGCGACCTGGCGTCGCTGCGGGAGCGCGCGACCCGGCTCGTCGCGGAGACGACACGGTGACCGCGGCACCCGGGGGCGCGTCCCCGGTGCTCCTCCGCGGTGGCGCCGTGGTCGGTCCGGACGGCCCGGTCCGCGCGGACGTGCTCGTCCGGGACGGCCGGATCGCGTCCGTCGGGCCGGCGGTGCGCCCACCGTCGGACGCCGTCACGGTGGACTGCGGCGAGCGCTTCATCCTGCCCGGCTTCGTCGACGCGCACTCCCACGCCGGTTCACGCGTCTTCGACGAGGACGTCCAGGAGACCCTGCTGCGCCAGGGCGTCACGACGATCGTCACGGGCCAGGACGGCGTCGGTCCGGCACCGGGCGACGGGACGTGGGCGGACCGGTACTTCGCGGCGATCGACGGCCCGCACCCGCGGTACCGCGGCGGCGGGACGGCGGCGCTCCTGTCGACGTACGACGGCACCACCCCCGTGAACGTGGCGACGCTCGTGCCGGCCGGGACGGTCCGGCACCAGGTGATCGGCGACGAGGACCGCCCGGCGACCCCCGACGAGACCGCACGGATGCGGGCGCTCGTGCGGATCGGGCTCGCGGAGGGGGCGGTCGGGCTCGCGAGCGGGCTCGACTACGTGCCGGGGGTCTCCGCCGACGCCGACGAGCTCGCCGCGCTGTGCGCCGAGGTCGCGGCGGTGGACGGGCTCTACGTGACCCACATGCGCGGTGGGTACGAGGCGAACGTCCGGGTCGGGCTCGACGAGGTCGCCGCGATCGTCCGGGCCTCCGGCGTCCGGGCGCACGTGTCGCACCTGCACGGGCCGGTGCCGACGGTCCTCGGGGCGCTCGACGACCTGGCGGCCGCGGGCGTACCGCTGTCCTTCGACGCCTACCCGTACTCGCGCGGCTGCACCATCCTGTCGATGCTGCTCCTGCCGTCGGCCCTCGCCCGTCCCGGCACCGACGACCTCGCCCACGCCCTCGCCGACCCCGCCGGCCGCGAGCGCGTGCGGGCCGGCGCACTCGAGCGGGTGACGGGCCGCGCCGACCTCGGCCCGGGGTGGGCGGACCAGGTGACGCTGTCGCACGTGCCGTCCGCCGCGCACCACGGACTGCAGGGCCGGACGCTCGCGCAGGCCGCCGCGGACACCGGGACGGAACCGGTCGACCTGGCGCTCGACGTGCTGCTCGCGTCCGCCCTGCAGGTGAGCGTGGTGATGCGGGTCCCGGAGCC
The DNA here is from genome assembly GCF_013347185.1 of Curtobacterium sp. Csp1. NCBI lineage: Bacteria > Bacillati > Actinomycetota > Actinomycetes > Micrococcales > Microbacteriaceae > Curtobacterium > Curtobacterium sp. Csp1. The sequence continues at coordinate 2,708,200 of NZ_CP054594.1, read as the reverse complement.
GCGCACGCCCGAGCAGCTCGCGCCGCTCTTCCGCCACCCGGGGCACACGGCCGGGTCGGACGGCATCCACGTCGGCACCCACCCGCACCCCCGCGCGGCCGGCACGTTCGCGCGGTACCTCGGCGACTTCGCCCGACCCGGGCTGCTCACCTGGGACGAGGCGCAGCGGCACCTCGCGACGACGGCGGTCGGGCTGCACGGGCTCGGCGACCGCGGCGTGGTCCGGACCGGCGCGGTCGCGGACCTCGTCGTGGCCGACCCCGAGCGGGTCACGTCCAGGGCGACCTACGCGGCGCCGACGCTGCGGGCCGAGGGCATCGACGACGTCCTCGTCGCCGGGGTCCCGGTGCTCGCCGCCGGTCGCACGACGCACGCGACCCCCGGCGTCGGGCTCCGTCGCGCGCGCTGAGCGCGGGGAACGGACCGTCGCCGGGGGTCGGGCGTGAGGACCTGCTCAGTCCTGGCGGTCGGACAGCACGGCGACGACGTCGATCTCGACGAGGATCCCGGCGAGGTGCGACTGCACGGTGGTCCGGACCGGGTACGGCTCGGAGAAGTGCTTCGCGTACTCCTCGTTGAACGCCGGGAAGTCCCGGTCCGAGTGCTCGAGGTGCACGGTGGACTTCACGACGTCGTCCAGGGTCGCGCCGTGCTCGGCGAGGACCGCGGCCACGTTCGCCAGCACCTGCGCGGTCTGCCCGGCGACGTCGTCGGCCATCGCCCCGGTGGCGGGGTCCTGCGGGCCGAAGCCCGCGGTGTACAGGAAGCCGTTCGCGACGATGCCCTGGCTGTACGGGCCGGCGGGCTTCGGGGCGTTGTCGGTCACGATGGCGGTCTTCGGCACGGGGCCTCCTCGGTTCGGTCCAGCGGGTCGCCACCAGGGTAGGGGTGCCGACGTCGCCGGGACCGGCCACGGGGCGGAGCCGTTCCGGTGCGCACAACGCGGGGCGTGCCTCCCGGCCGTGCCCGGCGACCGATCACCCGCGTGACGTGCGCGTGGCACGCAGGGGTCCAGGAACGGACGGCTACCCTCGGGACGTGCCCACCCTGATGCCCGGACATCGCGGAGCGGGCCGGTGAGCCGGTACGACGGCGTCGTCGCCGGCACCCTCGCGAACGGTCGACGTCGTCTCGTCGACCTCGCCACCGCGATGCCCGCCTGGGCCGCGGTCCTGCTCGTGTGGACCGGTGGCCGGGTCGTCTCCACGTTCTGGCTCGCGCTCGCCTACCCGTTGATGGGGCGGGCGATGCCGGACAACGCGGTGTGGGGCAACGGGCACGGGTTCCTGGCGTTCCTGACCGCGTGGGACGGGCAGTACTACGAGCAGATCTCGGTGCACGGGTACCCGACGACGCTGCCGCTCGACGCCGGTGGGCACGTGGCGCAGAACTCGTGGGCGTTCCTGCCCGCGTTCCCGTTCGCGATCCGGGCGCTGACCGCCTCGACGGGGCTGCCGTTCGAGGTCGGGGCGCCGCTCGTCGCCCTGCTCGCCGGGCTCGTCGCCGCGTTCCTGCTGCACCGGCTCGTCGCCGACCACGCCGGGCACGCCGCCGGGATGTGGGCCGTCTTCTTCTTCACGTGCGGGCCGCTGTCGTTCCTGCTGCAGGTCGGCTACGCCGAGAGCACGTTCCTCGCACTGACCTTCGGGGCGCTGCTCGCGCTCGAGCGTCGGCGGTACGGGCTGCTCGCGCTGCTCGGCGTCGTCGCGGCGTTCACCCGGCCGGGGGCGTTGGCGATCCCGCTCGTGCTCGGGGTCGTCGCCCTGGTCCGGTGGATCCGCGCACGTCGGGCCGCAGCCGGCACCGGGTTGCGGTCGCTCGACGCGTTCCCCGTCGCGGAGCGGGTCCGGGTCGTCGCTGCGGGGGCCGTGATGGCCGCAGCCGGGGTCGCGTGGCCCGTGATCGCGTCGCACGTGACCGGTCGGCCGGACGCGTACCTCGAGACCGAGATGTCCTGGTGGGTGAACTTCATCGGTCGGGTCGACTTCGTGCCGATGACGCCGTGGTTCCTCATCGCCCTGCGCTGGATCGGCGTCGGCGGGGTGTTCATCGTCGTGTTCCTGCTCGTGGCGTACCCCGTGTGGCTCCTGCGTCGCTCGACCCGGAAGCTCGGGCAGACGACGGTGCTGTACTCGGCGGCGTACGCGCTGTACATCTTCGCGGTGTCGTTGCCGATGGCCTCGACGCCCCGGTTGCTCATGCCGCTCGCGCCGTTGTTCGGCTCGCCGGAGCTCGTCGCGCGGCCCTGGATGCGGTGGACGTTCGTGAGCTGCGCGCTCCTCGGGCAGCCGGTGCTCGTCGCCGTGCTGTGGCTGCTCGGCCCGCCCTGACCCGGCCCAGCCTGACCCGCCCAGGCCGCAGAACGCAACGTGGGCGGTTTCTCGCAGCGACATACCGCTGCGAGGAACCGCCCCGTTTGCGTTTTGCGAGCCAGCGAGCCAGAGCCAGCCGGCCCGCCAGCGGCCTAGATGTACTAGGCCGTTAGGTTGGTGACACTCGGGCTGCAGGTGTGAGTCCGTGGCTTGAGTGGGTCCGGCCAGTGTTGTAGTGCTCGATCCAGGGCGCAAGCGCGTCGGCGCGTGCTTGGTTGCTGGTGAAAGGTTGCCGGTAGGCCCACTCGGTCGCGAGGGTCCGGTTGAATCGTTCGACCTTGCCGTTTTGCCATGGGCAGTGGGGTTTGATGAACTTCTGCTTCGCCCCGAGCGCGGCGACGGCGTCCTTGAACGCGGCCGAGTGCCGGTAGGCGAACGCGTTGTCCGAGATCACGCGCTCGATCGTTGCGATGCCGTGCTCAGCGAAGTAGGCCGCCGCGCGTGTCAGGAACGCTGCTGCGGTCGCGCCTTTCTCATCTGGGTGGATCTCCGCGTAGGCGAGTCGAGTGTGATCATCGACGGCCGCGTGGACGTAGTCGAACCCGATGCCGCGCCCCAGGAACTCCTAGCGGCGGCGGTGGCCCAGCCAGCACACGCGGTTCGGGATCAGAACGAGATTATT
>NZ_CP054594.1:2513632-2705196 GCF_013347185.1 Curtobacterium sp. Csp1 | reverse complement strand
GTCCGCAGCGGGCGGCTTGACCGGTCCAGTAATCCGATGGCGCCGTCAGCCCGAAACCGACGAACCCACCGGTGCGCGCACTGACGCGAGATGCCGAGCTCCTTGGCAACGTGCGCGACGGGACGACGGTCATCAATGACGCGAGTAATGAGCAGCCGCCGGCCGTGCAGGGTCAGACGGGCATTAGCGTGGGACACAGAGGCCTCCTGGCGATGGCAGAACTAGACAGCTCCATCAAGCCAGGAGGCCTCGCTGAGTCACAAGCCCCGCAGTGTCACCAACGTCACGGCCGGGTACACCTAGAGCTCGACCGTCCCGTGGTCGCCCGTGTCCGGCTGGCTCTGCTTGCCGAGCGCGGCCTTCAGCGTCTGCACGAGGCTCCCCACCGGCCCGGTGTCCTGCGTCCAGTACTCGACCGAGTCCCCCTCGACCGTGAGCAGCCGGATCGTGGGGTCCTGCCGTCCCTCCGGGAACCAGGCCTCGGCGAAGGGCGACCACAGCTCGTCGATGACGCTCTCGTCGCGGGTCACCGTGGCACGTCCGGCGATCGAGAGGTACCCGCCCTGCGACTCGATCGCCACGTTCACGTGCGGGTTGCGGGCGATGTCGGTCACCTTCTCGCTGCCGTCCTGCACGAGGAACCGCAGCGTCCCGTTGAACGCCTTGTCCTGCACGGCGAGGGGCCGTGCGTGCAGCTGACCGTCGTCGCTGACGGTCGTGAGCAGGGCGGTGCGTGCTCCGTGGACGATGTCCGAGATGGCGGCGCGCTGGTCTGCCTGCGTGTCGGTCATGATGCTCCTGTTCGTCGTGCGCCCCGTTGTGCTCGACGTCCGGCCGGGCAGTCCCGGGCGCGTTCCGTTCGGACCAGTCTGCCCCTCGACGCTGGACGCGTCCGACCCGGCCTGGAGGCACGTGGCAGCACCCGCCGCACGGTCGCGTCCCCGGGCGCGCACCACCGCGGCCGGCGGCAGCGCCGACGCTCAGACGGCGGGTTCGCGGATCGTGGTCTCGACGTCGACGACCTGCGGCACGCGCGGCATCGACGCGAAGCCGAACGCCACGGGCGGGTCGAGCGGGGCGAGCGTCCCGAGCGGCTCCCCTGCCCAGGTCCCCGACACCGCGGTGACGTCGTGGGCCCCGGTCACGCCGTAGTACTCGCGGCGGCCGTTGCCCGCCGAGCCGGCCGTGCCGGACCCCGGCGAGACGAGCCGTGCGACGGGGTCGATCGCGGCGAGCCACCGGGGGTCGCGGGCGATCGGCTTCGGGACGATGCGCAGGACCCGGCCGAGCGGTGAGATCCCGCCGACGTCGATGGTCGCCTGCAGCGGTCCGGCGTCGAGCTCGAGGCCGCGCGCCGTCCGCCGGGCACGGACGTCGACGACCGAGACGGTGTCGAACCGGTAGGTGCCGGACACGTACGCGGCGACGATCTCGTCCGGCGCGAGCAGCACGCTCGACCCGTCGGCGAGCTCGAGGAACACGTCCGTGAACGACCCGAACGGCGAGCGGTCCCACATGCCGACCACGATCCGCACGCCGGAGGTCGTCCCGGCGCCGAGGATCCGGCCGCGGAAGCGTCGTTCGGTGGTCCCGTTCGGTCGCAGCATGGCGCCGACCGTACCCGCGCTGACCGTGAGCCGACGTGACGGACGCGCCCCGTGCCTCCAGTCCGGCGCAGCCCGCGGTCCGCGGTCCGCAGCCGGCGACCGCGTGCCTACGGGACCGGGACGGGCTCCGCCAGGAGCTCGCGCACCCGCGGGGCGACCCGCGTGCCGTAGAGCTCGATGGACCGCATCATGTCCTCGTGCGGCAGGCGACCCGTCGCGTACCGCATGTCGAAACGCGAGACGCCGAGGATCCGCATGTTCCGCGCGATCTTGCGCGCGACCGTCTCGGGCGACCCGACGTACAGCGACCCGCCGGCGGACAGCCCTGCCTGGTACTGCGCGAGGTCGAGGGGCGGCCAGCCGCGCTCCCGACCGAGGCGGTCGGTGACGGCCTTGTGGTACGGCCAGTAGCGCTCGGCGGCCTCCTCGTCGGTCGCGGCGACGAACCCGGGCGAGTGCATCGCGATCGGCTGCTGCGGGAGCTCGAGCTGCGTGAGCGCCTGGCGGTACAGGCGGGAGAACGGTGCGAACTGCGCGGGCTGCCCGCCGATGATCGCGAGGAACAGCGGCAGCCCGTACGAGGCCGCACGGATGACGGACTGCGGGGAGCCACCGACGCCGATCCACGTCGGGATCGGACCGTGCTCGAGCTTCGGGAAGACGTCCTGGTCGGTCAGGGGCGCACGCTTCGTGCCGCTCCAGGTGACCTTGTCGCCGCCGCGCAGGGCGTTCCAGAGCTGGAGCTTCTCCTCGAAGAGGACCTCGTAGTCGCTCAGCTCGTAGCCGAACAGCGAGAACGACTCGGTGAACGAGCCGCGGCCCAGGATGACCTCGGCGCGACCGTCCGAGATCGCGTCGACGGTGGCGAAGCGCTCGTAGACGCGCACGGGGTCGTCGCTCGACAGCACGGTGACGGCGCTGCCCATGCGGATGCGCTCGGTGCGGGCGGCGATCGCGGCGAGGACGACCTCGGGGGCGCTGACCGCGTAGTCCTCGCGGTGGTGCTCCCCGACGCCGATGAAGTCGATGCCGACCTGGTCGGCGAGGACGGCCTCGTCCACGACCTCGCGGAGGCTCTGCGCCTGGCTCCGGACGGTTCCGTCGAGCCGCTCGGTGACGTCGCCGAAGGTGTCGAGGCCGAGCTGCACCGGGCCGATGCGCTCGGGTGCGGGCGGCGGGACGTCCGAGGGACGGTCGGTTCCGAATGCGTTGCTCATGGCGCGCCTCCTGATCGATGCGTTTGCATGAATATAGCACAGCGCTCGGTCGTCGGCCAGACCCCGCGGGTACCGTCCCGCGCATGCCGAACATCCCCGACCAGACCGGCCGCCGCATCGTCGTGACCGGTGCGAACAGCGGCACCGGCAAGGAGACCGCGAAGCGCCTGGCCGCCGCCGGCGCCAGTGTCGTCCTGGCGGTGCGGACCCCTGCGAAGGGCGAGGACGCAGCAGCCGACATCCGCCGCGAGCACCCCGCGGCCGACCTCGAGGTGCGCGAGCTCGACCTGGCGGACCTGTCCAGCGTCCGCCGTTTCGCGGACGGGATCGCCGCGGACGAGCGGCCCCTCGACGTGCTCGTCAACAACGCCGGGGTGATGGCGCCGCCCGAGCGCTTCGAGACGGCGGACGGGTTCGAGCTGCAGTTCGCCACGAACTTCCTCGGCCCGTTCGCGCTCACGAACCTGCTCCTGCCGACCTTGCTGCGCGCGGGCGGCGGCGCAGGCGCAGGCGCAGGCGGTGCGGGCGACGCCGGCGGCGGTGTCCCCCGCGTCGCGACGATGTCGAGCCTCGCCGCGATCCCCGGACGCATCCGCTTCGACGACCTGCAGTGGCACCGCGGCTACAACCCCTGGCGGGCGTACGCCCAGTCGAAGCTCGCCGACCTGCTCCTCGCGCTGCACCTGCACCGCCTGACGGTCGAGCGCGACTGGTCGCTCGTGAGCACCGCCGCCCACCCGGGCTACACGCGCACGAACCTGCAGTCCGCGGGACGGTCGCTCGGGCGCTCCCGGCCGGTTCGGTCGAGCGACCGTGCGCTGCCGTTCACGCAGGCCGTCGAGCAGGGCGCGGAGCCGCTGCTGTACGCCGCGGTCGGACCGGCAGCGGTGGGCGGGGCCTACTACGGGCCGAACGGACCGGCGGGCCTGACCGGTCCGACCACGACGGTCACCGTGCCCCGGAGCGCGCGGAGCGCGGACCTGGCGCGGTCCCTGTGGGCGGTCGCCGAGGACCTCACCGGGACGCAGGCGCCCGCCTGACCCCGGGCCGCCGGTCCGGCGGCTGGTCGAGCGGCCGGTCGTCGGTCCGGCGGGTGGTCGGGTCGCCGGCCTGGAGGCGCGGTGCCGCTTGCGTCCCGCCGGCGTCAGAACCGCAGGCGGTCGCGGGCGAACGACTCGATGACCGAGGCCTCGATCGCCCGCTGCCCGCGCACCGTCGGGTGCACGTCGTCGGACTGCATCCAGTCGGCGTGCCCGCGGAGGGGATCGCCGATGTCGACGTAGGTCCCGCCGTCCTTCCGGGCGGCCCGGTGCATCGCGTGCGAGATCTTGGCGAGCTGGGCCGGCGGGGCCTGCTCGTTCCAGATCGCGCTGAGCCCGACGACCCGGGCCTCGGGCAGCAACCGGTGCACCTCGGCCACGAGCTGGTCGGTCTGGCTCTTCACGACGGCGTCGTCCTCGCCGAGGTCGTTCGAGCTCGCCTGGATGAACACGACCTGCGGCCGCTCGTCCACGGCACGTCGGACGAGGGTCGGGTAGGCACTCGCGCACTCATCGGCGTCGCCCTCGGCCACGACCCCGGCGCCGTCGCACGAGAAGTTCGTCAGCTGCCACCGCTCGGTCCGGGCGAGGAGCGACGGCCACGCCTGCTCCGGCGTCAGGCCGTGCCCGGCGGTGATCGAGTCGCCGATCACGACGATGCGCTCCCCCGGCGCGTGGTCCCACGCCCGGGTGGTCGCACTCGGGTGCGGGGTGGCCGGGGCCGCGACCGAGGTGCTCTCGGTGCACCCGGCGAGGAGGCCCGCGGCGACCACCGCGGTCAGCGCGACGAGCACCGTGCGGCGTCGTGCGGGAGCGGGGCGTGCGGATCGGGTCACGAGCCGTGACCGTACGCCGTCCACGGACAGTCGGACCGCCCCGGTCGCTGCCGGTCCCCACAGGGTCCGCGCCCCGCCAGGCGACCGTTCCGCGCGTGGGATGCCGTTCCGCGCGTCGAAGGCCGTTCCGCGCATGGGAGACCGCCCCTTCCGCCACGCCACGCGCGGATCGGCTTCCCATGGCACGCGCGATGGGCAGGAACGCGCGGGGCAGGCCGCCCCGGGTCAGGCGCGGTGGAGCTCCACCGAGCCGTCGAGCCGCCCCGGCCGCTCGAGCCGCGCGTGCTGCAGCACGGTCCGGTCCCGCCCGACGGCAGCGGCCACGATGGACAGCGTCGCGACGTGCCCGTCCGGCTCGACGGCGTCGCGGAGGATCGCGTCCGGGTCGTCCGACGGCAGCGCCGCCGACTCGGCGAGGAGCCCGAACCACCCGCTCCACCCGTCGCCGGCGTCCGTCCCGGCGTCGGCGGTGCGGAGTTCGTCGAACGGGCCGAGCACCGGCGGCGCGGTGGGTGCGGGTGCGGCGCGGAAGGCGTCGAGCCACCGGCCGATCCGGGGCGCGGCGGGGTCGTCGGGCGCCCCGTGGGTGACCATGTGCACGCCGGGGCCGAGGTCGGTCGTCCGGACCGCCTCGCCGTCCCAGGTCGACACCGTGACCCCGTCGGCCGTGGCACGGACGAGGTTGAACGCCCGAGTGGTCGGCAGCTGCCCGTCGGCGCCGGGCAGCACCCCGTCGACGGCGTCGAGCGGGACGACGCCCCGGGTCGTCCTTGTGCCGTCGGTGCTCGGCACGGGCTCCGCGCGGTTGAGCACGACCGCGAGCCCGGCGGTGTCGGACGCCGCGAGCCACGCGCCTCCGGCCGACCGGTCGCGCACGCCGCGCACCGATGGGTCGCGCTCCGGCCACCACGCGGCCGGCGGGTCCCACGGCCGGTCGGGGGACTCGTCCCGCAGGGCGAGCACGGTGACGGGCCACTCGCCCGCGGGGTCGACGCGGACGACGACGGTGCACATGGGGTCGATCCTCGCACGACCGTCCGGGTAGCGTGACCGGCGTGGATGCTGCAGCAGCTCGCCGTCTGACCGTCGTCGTCGGGATCACGGGCGGGATCGCCGCCTACAAGGCCGTTGGGGTCGTGCGGGACCTCGTCAAGCGCGGGCACGACGTGCACGTCGTCCCGACCGAGGGCGCGCTCCGTTTCGTCGGCCTGCCCACCCTCGAGGCCCTGAGCCGCAACCCCGTGACCACGAGCGTGTGGGACGACGTGTCCGAGGTGCGCCACGTGGCCCTCGGCCGGCGCGCGGACCTCGTCGTGGTCGCACCGGCCACGGCGGACTCGATCGCCCGGATGGCCGCCGGGCTCGCCGGGGACCTGCTCGGCACGACCTTGCTCGCGACCGAGGCCCCCGTGGTCCTCGCCCCCGCGATGCACCCGCAGATGTGGGAGCACCCGGCGACCGTGGCGAACGTCCGGACCCTCGAGGGTCGCGGCGTGCACCTGGTCGGACCGGTCGTCGGGGCCCTCACGGGCGACGACGCCGGCATCGGCCGGATGGCGGAGCCCGAGGAGATCGTCCGCGCGGCCCTCGCGGTCGTCACCGGAACCGGAACCGGGAGCGGAACCAGCACCGGAACCGGAACCGGCAACGGGACCGGGAGCAGGACCGGAACCAGCACCGAGCCCGGCCACACGACCGACGCGGGACGGCCCGCCGGGCGTGGGGCGAGCCTCCAGGCCGGTCCCGGTCCCGGTGCCCGCGGCGAGCAGGGCGACCTCGCCGGCGTCCGCGTGGTCGTGAGCGCCGGCGGCACGCGCGAGCCCTTCGACCCCGTCCGCTTCGTCGGGAACCGGTCCAGCGGCCGCCAGGGCGTCGCGATCGCGGCGGACGCGGCCCGCCGCGGCGCCGTCGTGACCCTCGTCGCCGCGAACGTGGACGGCGGACTCACCGCCGGACTGGACGCGACGGTGGTGCCGGTCGGCTCCGCGCAGGAGCTCGCCGACGCCGTGCACGCGGCGGCGGCCGAGGCGGACGTCGTCGTGATGACGGCCGCGGTGGCGGACTACCGGCCGGCCGAGGTCCGCGAGGCGAAGCTCAAGAAGGACGACCAGGGCGACCGGATGACGCTCGAGCTGGTGCGGAACCCGGACGTGTTGGCCGATCTGGTGGCCGCGCGGCGGACCGGCCAGATCATCGTCGGGTTCGCGGCCGAGACCGAGCCAGACCGCGAGGCCCGGCTCGCCCTGGGCCGCGCGAAGATCGCCAGGAAGCCCGCGGACCTGCTCGTCGTGAACCACGTCGGGTGGTCGTCGGGCTTCGAGCGCGAGGAGAACGCCATCGAGGTGCTCGTGCCGGGCGGCCACGTGGTGCGGGAGACCTCGGGGACGAAGGCCGAGGTGGCCGCGGCGGTGCTCGACCTCGTGGCGACCGCCCTCACCTGACCGACGCAGGCCCCACTCCCAAGCGACGCCGGCCGCACTCCGCAAGCGACGCCGGCCGCACTCCGCGGCCGACCGCACGTCCCGTGCACACGCAGGCCCGGGCGAGCACGATGGACTCATGCGACGACGTGAACGCACCCGGCGCGCCGACCGGACCGCCCGCGCCCTGGCAGTCCTGCTGGCCGGCGCCGGCGTGACCCACTTCCTCCGCCCGCGCACCTACGACCGGATCGTCCCGGACGGCCTACCGCCCCGCCTGACGACCCTGGGCTCCGGCCTCGCCGAACTCGCCGTGGCCGTCGGACTCGCCGTCCCGGCCACCCGCCGCTCGGCCGGCTGGGCAGCAGCAGCCCTGTTCCTCGCGGTCTTCCCCGCGAACGTCACCATGGCACGCGACGTGCTCGACAGCCCGCGGGCGTCCCGCGCCGTGCGGCTCGTCTCGGTCCTGCGGCTCCCCCTGCAGGCACCCCTCGTCGCGTGGGCGGCCCGCGTCGGTCGGCACGCCACGCGCCGGTGACGGACACCCCGCGTGCTCGCGCGGCGGTGCCCCTGCTGCACCGGCCGGTGACGGTGCACGCCTGGGAGGACATCGTCTTCGCCCACTGGCGCCGCGACCCCGACCAGCTCGCCGGGCTCGTCCCGCGGGGCACCCGCCCGGACGTCGTCGACGGCAGCGCCTGGGTGGGGCTGACCGCGTACGTCTTCCGCGAGACGAGCGTGCCGCCGTTCCCGCCCTCCGGTCGGCTCGGCTCGATGACCGAGGTCACGATCGAGGTCCTGACCGTCGACGACCACGGCCGCCGCGGGGTCGCCTACCGCACGGTCGACACCGCGAACGTCCCGGCGATCGTCGCCGCCCACGCCCTGCTCGGCGTGCCGTACACGTTCGCGCACGCCAGGGCCCGACGGCGGGGCGACACGATCGCGTACCACTCGGTCCGGCACCCCTCGCGCGCAAGGCACCCGGTCCGGTGGGTTCGGCAGCTGCGGACCGCGGGTGGCGGACGGCCGGGAGGCACGCCCCGCCCCCGCCTCGACGCCACCGTCCGCGTCGTGGCCGGTGAGGCGCTGCAGGACCCGCTGGCCGCCGAGCTCACCACCCGCGCCGGCATCCACGCCCGGCACCTCGCGCAGACGCTCTTCTGGCAGCGGCAGCACCCGCCGTTGGCGATCCGGTCCGCCCGGCTCGAGCGGCTCGACGGGGACCTGCCGGCCGCGGTCGGCCTCCCCGGGCTGTTCGACCGTGCGCCGGACTCGCTCCTCGTCGTGGACGGCACGACGGTCCGCTACGCGTGGGGGGACGTGGTCCGGTGAGCGACGACCGGTTCGACCTCGACCGTTTCGTGCGGGCGCAGGAGGGGGTGCACGAGCAGGCGCTCGCCGAGCTCCGGGCCGGTGCGAAGCGCTCGCACTGGATGTGGTTCGTGTTCCCGCAGCTCGTCGGCCTCGGCCGGAGTGCGACCGCGCAGCGGTACGGGATCGCGGGACTCGCCGAGGCCCGCGCGTACCTCGCGCACCCGGTGCTCGGCCCGCGGATCGTCGAGGCCGCCGCGGTGGCCGCAGCAGCACCCGCCCGGAGCGCCGACGCCCTGTTCGGCGGGATCGACGCGATGAAGGCCCGTTCGTCGGCGACCCTGTTCGCCCGCGCGGCCGACGACCCGTCGCCCTTCCGTGCCGTCCTCGACCGCTGGTTCCACGGGACCGAGGACCCGCTCACGGTGCGGTTGCTCGAGGACGACTGACCGGAGCCGCCGCGTCCGGCCGTCGTCCGGTGGTACATCAGGTACCGTGGACGACGTGCCCGTGCGGCACGAGCCCGATCCGTCCTTCCCGAGAACCGAGGACACCGCATGCCGGTCCCCCGCACCGCCCCCACGGAGCACCAGCTCCTCCGCGACACCGTCCGCCTCAAGATCCACGCCGCGATCATGGACGGCACGCTCGAGCCCGGTGAGCGGCTCAACGACGACGAACTCATCGCGTGGCTCGGCGTCTCCCGCACCCCCATCCGCGAAGCCCTGAGCCAGCTCACCCGCGCCGGCCTGATCGAGATGGCCCCGAACCGGTACACCCGGGTCACGACGCCGAAGCCGGACGAGGTGGTCGAGGCGATGCAGACCCTCGGCGTGCTGTTCGGCGGTGTCGTCCGGCTCGCGGTCCCGCGGCTCACGGCGGCGGCCCGGCACCGGATCGTGGCGCAGCTCGACCGCACGATCGCCGAGCTGGAGTCCCACGACGTCGCGTCGGTCAACCGGGACGCCCTCGACGTGTTCGGCCTGTACGTCGACGCGTGCGGCAACCCCGACCTGCAGCGCGTCTGCCGCGACACGATGGACGGCCTGGCCTTCCGGCTCCGCCTGCCGAACCTCGACGAGCTGATCGACTGGGACCGGATGACCGAGGACTTCCGACGCCTCCGGGCCGCCACCGAGTCCGGCGACAACATCGCCGCCGAGCTCGCGACCGAGGCCATCCACCTGCTGCCGGGCGAGAAGTCCTGAGCCATCCTGTACGTCCACACAGGAACACGCCCGTCCCGCCGTCGCGGGGCGGGCGTCCTGCGTCCGGAGCGCCGCGACGGACGCGCACGGGTGGCTCGCGGTCACACGCCTGCGGACCCCGGTAGCATCGCTCCGACCGAGCAGCCCCGCCCGACCCGTCGACCGAGAGCGCAGCATGACCGACCGCACGCCGGACCGCACCGAGATCGCCGCGCGCCTGGCCGCCGCCGTCGGTCGGATCAACCGCCGAGCCCGCTCGGACGCCGCCTCGCTCGGCTACGGGATCGTCTCCGCCCTGGCCACCGTGCAACGCGAGGGACCCCTGCGCCCCGGCGACCTGTCGCGGATCGAGGTCGTCACGAAACCGACGATGACCCGCATCCTGACCGAGCTCGAACAGCGCGGCCTGATCGAGCGCGAGGCCGACCCGAGCGACGGTCGCGCCTTCATGGTGAGCATCACCCCGGCGGGCGTCGACGCCGTCGAACGCGCCCGCTCCGATCGCACCGGGATCGTCGCCGAGCTCATCGCCGACCTGCCCACCGCGGACGTCCAGGCCATCGCCGGCGCACTCGACGCCCTCGAGCGCGTAGCCCAGGGCGACCGCTCCCAGGAAGTGCACACCTCCGGCCGCTGAGCCGGCTCCGAGCGGGCCGTTACCGAACCGTTACACAACGGTGGACGGACCGTTCTGCCAGTCTTCCTGGACGGGGTGTCCAGGGAGACACGTCATCGTGACGGCTTCGCCCGAGCAGGCGGCCGCCGCGGTCGCCCAGCGGCGGACGGACGGGCCCCACACCACCGTCCGGTCCTCCCCCGGCTCGCGGCTCCCGACACCGACCACCACCCGATGGTCGCGGGCGCACTCCCCCACACCCCGTGCGTCCACCCCCACCCGTCGCGGACCGCACCAGCAGCCGGCCGACCACCGGAACCGATGACAGGACGCACCACCCCTTCCCTCCCCACGACCACCGCTACCACCCGCCGCCAGGCACTCGACACCCGCAGCCGCCGGGTCCGCCGGGCACTCCGCAGCCGCACCGCGCTCGTCGTCGGCGGCGCAGCGGCCCTCGCGCTCGTCGGCGGCGTCGCGACCGTCGGCACGCAGCCCGCGATCGGCGACGCGTTCGGCATCGCCACCCCGAGCGCGAGCGCCAGTGCCGCACCGGCCCTCCGCGGCGCGTCGCTCGACAAGGCCCAGGCGGCCGCGACCATCGTCACGGCGCAGACGGTCCTGGCCGACGCGAACGACAAGACCGACACCGCCGCCCTCGAGCAGCAGGTGCAGGCCCTCTCCGACTACCGGTCCATGTCGAGCGGCGCGATCACGTCGCACATCGCCTCGACGGTGGACGCCACGACCGAGGTCGCCGACGCCAGCGCCGCGCAGGACAAGGCCGACGCCGACGAGCAGGCCCGTGCCGCGGCAGCCGCGAAGGCCGCCGCCGAGCAGGCCGCAGCTGCCGCCGAGGCCGCCCGCGCCCAGGCCGCCGCGAACACCCCAGCCGGCGCCAAGGCCACGGCAGCGCAGCTCGCGTCGTCCCAGTACGGCTGGGGCTCCGCGCAGTTCCAGTGCCTCGACAGCCTGTGGACCAAGGAGTCGGGCTGGAACTACCAGGCCGTCAACGCGAACGGCGGCGCGACCGGCATCCCGCAGGCGCTCCCCGGCTCGAAGATGGCGACGATCGCCGCCGACTGGCGCACCAACGCCACCACCCAGGTGAAGTGGGGCCTGCAGTACATCAGCTCCGCGTACGGCACGCCCTGCGCAGCGTGGGCCCACTCGCAGGCGAACAACTTCTACTGATCGCCCCCACGACGCTCGGCCCCGGGTCTCCCACCCGGGGCCGAGCGTCGTGCAGGCTGGCCGGGTGACGACCCTCGGACTCCGGCGGATGACGCCCCGCGACCCCGACCAGCACCACCGCGCCGCGAGCCCGCTCGAGCTGCTGTTCGACCTGGTCTTCGTCGTCGCCGTCGGGTTCGCCGCGTCGAACCTGCACGAGATCGAGGCCGAGGGGCACGTCACCTCGGCGGTGCTGTCCTACGCGCTCGTGTTCTTCGCCATCTGGTGGGCCTGGATCAACTTCAGCTGGTTCGCGACGTCCTTCGACACCGACGACTGGGCGTACCGCCTCACGACGTTCGTGCAGATGGCGGGCGTGCTCGTCCTGGCCGCTGGCGTCCGGGACGCGATGGTCGACGGGGTCTGGACGACCGCCGTCGCCGGCTACGTCGTGATGCGGCTCGCGCTCGTCGCGCAGTGGCTCCGCGCCGCCGGCTCGGCACCGGCGTACCGGCGCACCGCGCTCCGGTACGCCGGTGGCATCGTCGTGGTGCAGGCGCTCTGGGTCGGCATGCTCCTGCTCCCGCACGCCGCAGTCCCGTTCGTCGCCCCGGTGCTCGTGCTCCTCGAGGGGCTCGTCGCCTCGGCGAGCGCGGTGATCGACGCCCTCCGCGACGCCGAGCACGTCGGGTCCTTGCTCGTGCTCGCCGGCTGCGGGCTCGTCGTCGTCGCCGGGCTCTGGTGGATCTACTTCTCGCGCGAGCAGCACGCCCACATCCGCTCGCTCAGCACCGCGCTCGTGTTCGGGTACGGCCACTACCTCGTCTTCGCCGCCGCCGGCGCGCTGCCGGCCGGGATCGAGGTCGCCGTCGGAGCGGCCACCGGTGACGCGGACCTGTCGCACACCTCGGTCGCGGCGACCGTCACGGTCCCGGTCGCGCTGTTCGTCCTGGCGATCTGGGCCCTCGCCCTCCGCCCGTCCCTCCGTCGTGCCGGCAACGCCGCGGTCGTCCTGCTCGCGCTCGCCGTCCTCGCCGCGACCGCCGTCCCGGCGGCCGCGCTCGTGCTCACGGCGCTGTGCGTCGCGGCGACCGTCGTGGTCCTGGAGGTCGCGGACCGCGGGCGGTGACGACCGTCGGACGGGAGGCCCGGGGCGGGCGCGCCACGAGCCTCCAGTCCGACGTGTGGCCGGGTCGCGCGGGCGGTCAGCCGATGCGTGCGATGCGGACGTCCACGCGCGACAGCGCGACCCCGTGGGCGGTCGCGGTCTCGAGGGCGGCGACGTGCGCGGCCCGGGCGGTGGCGGGCGCGGGACGGGAGCCGTCGGTCCCGATGACCACGCGCAGGACGTCGTCGTCGAGCACGACGCGGGCGACGGCGGTGCGTGAGGCGAGGCTGCGGGCCGAGGCGATCGCACTCCCGAGCGTGGGCTTCGCGCGGTAGAGCTCGGCGACGCCGGGCACCGCGAGGACAGCGGCCTCGACGGCCGCGACGGTCTCGTCGTCCCAGGTCATGCGCGGTCCTCCTCGTGGTCGGCGTCGGCCGGCAGGGCTGGCAGCAGGTCGCGGACGTGCACGTCGACGGCGTCGACGACCAGGTCGGTCTGCTCGGCGAGGACCGTGGCGACGGCCTCGCGGACCTGCTCGGCGGCGGCGTGGATGGGCGCGCCGGTGCGGACGGCGAGTTCGACCAGCACCCGGACCGGGGCGCCGAGCGTGGTGACGTCGCCGTCGAGCGAGCACCGGGCGATCACGACGCCGGGGACGACGTCGCCGGCGCTGCGGATCAGCGAGCGGATCGCGCCCTCGGTCATCACGGGGCGTTCGGTCGGGGCCTCGGGGATCAGGGGGACGTCGCGGCCGGCACGAGCCTCGAGCGAGATGTTCGCGAGGACCCCGCCGATCCAGGACTCGTCCGCCGGCGGCTCCTCGGCGGCCGCTGCGTCGAGCGACCCCATCGAGGACTGGCGCAGCCGGATGATCGCGGCGAGGGCGTTCTGGCAGGCCGGGGAGTCGTCGATCGTCGGGTCCGCCGGCTGCATGCCGTCGTCGAGGTAGTCGGCGAGCTCGTCGATCGTGTGACCGTCGAGGTCGTCCGGCTCGAGGGCGTCGAGCCGGAGGTCGTCCGGGTGCGGGGTCATCGCCATGCCTCCATGAGACGGATCATGTTCTTCCGGGCCCGGGACAGCAGGCCCCGGACGGTGGACACGGGCAGGTCGAGCTCCTCCGCGATGTCCTCGTACCGGTACTCGAGCACTTCCTTCATCACCCAGCACCGCCGCTGCGCCTCCGGGAGCTCGGCGAGCGCACGCTCCGCGGCCTCTTCGCGGGAGCGCGCCTCGGCGACCCGTTCCGGGGCGTCGTCCCGGGGTGCGGCGACCTCGAGCTCGGTGACGTCGAGGTGCTCCCGACGGGCCCGGATGCGGTCGATGCACTTCCGGCTGAGGATGCGCATGAGCCAGGACTTGACCTTGGCGCCGTCCTCGAGCGCGTCGAGCCTGCTCCAGGCCGTGATGAAGGTCTCCTGCACGACGTCGTCGAGCTCGTCGGTGGAACCGAGGGTGCGTCTGGCGTAGGCCCGGAGCAGCGGCGTGTACCGCCGGATGAGGACCTCGAACGCCCGGACGTCACCGTCGGAGGACCGGCCGGCGAGGACGGCGTCGTCGAGGTCCGTGAGGGGCTGGTGGGGCACGGGTTCCTTCTACCGGTCACAGGTGGGGGAAGTCTGGGCGGGCCGGGGACGCCGGGCGTGCCGGGACGGGCGCCGCGGTCGTCACGCGGAAGGGTCCGGTCGGCCGGGTGGCCAGCGCACGGACGCGGGCCTGGGCGAGCAGGTGCGTGTCGCCGCTGCGCAGCGTGCCGCGGTGGGTGTCGGTACCGGTCATGTCGTCCTCCTGTGTGTTCCACCGGTGTGACGGATCGGAGCGCCTGATCGTCACACCGCGGGCGTGATCCGTACGGCAGGCTGGGGACATGTCCTCCGTCACCGCCGTCTGCCGCGTCGACCAGCTGCTCCGCGACTCCGGGACGATCGGCGTCACCGCCATCGACAAGCGTCCGGTCGACGGCCCCGTCCGGGTCCGGCCCCTCGGGCTGCACGCCGACGTGCAGGCCGACCGGAAGCACCACGGCGGCGAGGACCAGGCCGTGTACGCCTACGCCGACGAGGACGCCGCGTACTTCGCCGAGTTGCTCGGGCGCGACGTCCCGCCCGGGCTCTTCGGCGAGAACCTCCGGACGACCGGCGTCGACGTCACCGGGGCGGTGACGGGTGAGCGCTGGCGGATCGGCGACACCCTCGAACTCGAGGTCACGATCCCCCGGGTGCCCTGCGGGACCTTCGCCCGTCGGATGCGCATTGACGGGTGGGTGAAGCGGTTCGCGGCCGAGAACCGTCCGGGCGCGTACCTCCGCGTGGTGCGCTCCGGGCCGGTGGCGGCCGGGGACCCGGTGGTCGTCGTGCACCGACCGGCGCACGGCGTGACGATCGGGCAGATCTCGGCCGGGCTGACCCCGGAGCAGGCCCGCGCGGTGCTCGACTCCGGCGAGCGCCTGGCGCCGAAGGTCGTGCGGGAGGTGTCGAAGGTGCTGGCGCCGGGTCGGGTGCGCTGAGCCGGAGGGTCAGGCATCCTCGGGGCGGACGCGGCGGGCGGGGTCGAGCGGGCGGGCCGCACGCGGCAGCCCGGCGACGACGAGCTCGTAGGAGTTCGCGACGAGGTCCTCGACCATCGACTCGTCGAGGCCGTCGCCCGGCGCGAGGGTGATCCAGTGCCGCTTGCTCATGTGCCAGCCGGGCGACACCTCGGCGTGGTCGCGGACGAGCGCGGCGCCGTGCGGGGGTGCGCACTTCAGGTTGACGATCGGGACGCCGCGGAGCTCGGTGAGGAGCACGAACATCTTCCCGACGACCTTGAAGACCACGGACTCCTCACCGAAGGGCTGGGTCTCCTCGACCGCGGGCAGCGCCAGCGCGGTGCGGACCGTGACCTCGTGCAGTGCCGCCCCGTCCATCCCCCCAGCATGCCGCACCGTACCCACCCGAGCCACGGTGCGACCCGTTCGGGGGCGAGGACTCCTCACCGATCCCGCCGTACGATCACATCGGCCACGGAACCCGTCGTGCGCCGACGACCCCCGGGAGCACCCGTGCACCTCCTCCGCACCGCCGGCATCGCCGCCGCGTCCACCGTCCTCGCCGCAGCCGTCGTCCTCGGCGGCACCGCGGCCGCCCAGGCGGCACCGACCGTGTACAAGAACTGCACCGCCGTGCAGAAGGTGTACTCCGGCGGCATCGCGAAGCAGTCCGTCACGTCGAACCGCGTCACGACCAAGTCCGGCAAGGTCGAGAACCGGGCGCTCAAGGGCACCGTGAAGAAGGACGACGCGCTGTACAAGGCGAACCGCGGGCTCGACGCGGACGGCGACGGGATCGCCTGCGAGAAGAGCTGACGCCGAGGTGCCCGCGCGTCAGAGCGGGGGCACGCCCTCGTGTCCGGACCGGGGACGCGCGGTCCCGGCGACGCCCGTGACGACCGACCCGGCCGGTACGTCCTTCGTGACGACGGTGTTCGCGCCGACCACCGAGTCCGACCCGATCGTGATCGCGCCGATCAGCGACGACCCGGCGCCGAGCACGACGCGGTCCCCGACCGCCGGGTGCCGGCGGACGCCCGGCCCGTGCTCGCCCCCGCGGCCGCCGAGCGTCACGCCGTGGAACACCACGACGTCGTCGCCGATCACGGCCGTCTCGCCGATCACGACGCCCATCCCGTGGTCGATGAAGAACCGTCGACCGATGCGGGCACCCGGGTGGATCTCGATCCCGGTCGCCGACCGCGCCAGCTGGGCGAGCACGCGCGCGGCGAACCGCGACCCGGGCAGGTCCCTGGCGGTCCACAGACGGTGGGTCAGCCGGTACGTCCAGACGGCGTGCAGGCCGGAGTAGACCACCGCGTTCTCCAGGTCGCCCCGGGCGGCGGGGTCGCCGCGGCGTGCTGCGGCCAGGTCCTCGCGGACCGTCCGCAGCACACCGCGTCGGGCGGCACGCGTCACGCAGTGAGCCCCTCGAACAGCGGCGTCGACAGGTAGCGCTCTCCGGTGTCGCAGACGATCGCGACGACCCGCTTGCCGGCGTTCTCCGGGCGCGCGGCGATCTGCACGGCCGCGTGGATGATCGCGCCGGAGGAGATGCCCGCGAGGATGCCCTCCTCCGTCCCGAGCGCCCGGGCCACGCGCAGTGCGTCGTCGAGCTCGACGTCGAACACCTCGTCGATGACGGAACGGTCGAGGACCTCCGGGACGAAGTTCGCGCCGATGCCCTGGATCTTGTGCGGTCCGGCCTTGCCCTCAGTCAGCAGCGGGGAGTCCTTCGGCTCGACGGCGACGATCTGCACGCCGGGGACGCGCTCCTTGAGGACCTGGCCGACGCCCGTGATGGTGCCGCCGGTCCCGACGCCCGCGACGAACACGTCGACGTGGCCCTCGGTGTCGCGGAGGATCTCCTCCGCCGTGGTCTTCCGGTGGATCGCGGCGTTCGCCGGGGTCTCGAACTGGTGGGCGAGGATCGCTCCCGGCGTCTCGGCGACGATCTGCTCGGCGCGCGAGACGGCACCCTTCATGCCCTCCGGCCCCGGGGTGAGGACGATCTCGGCACCGAACGCACGGATCAGCGCCCGGCGCTCGACGCTCATCGTCTCGGGCATCGTGATGACGACCCGGTACCCGCGGGCGGCTCCGACCAGGGCGAGCGCGATGCCGGTGTTGCCGGACGACCCCTCGACGATGGTGCCGCCGGCCTGCAGCTCGCCGGACTCCTCGGCCGCGTCGATGATCGCGACGCCGAGACGGTCCTTCACGCTCGACCCGGGGTTGTAGAACTCGAGCTTCGCGAGGACCTCGGCACCGCCCGGCTGCGGCAGCCGGTTCAGTCGCACGAGCGGGGTGTTCCCGAACGCCTGCGAGATGTTGTCGTAGATGGTGCCGCTCATCCGGTCCGTCCTCTGCGGGTCAGGTGCGCACCCCCTGCACTGGAGGCGCGTGGTGCGCTGCGATCCTAGCGACGGCACCCGGCGTTCCCCTGTCCTGTGACGTGCGCTGACGCGCGCTGACGCGCCGGGCGCGCGCCGCGCCTCCGGGCCGGGTGTCGGACCCGGCCACACGACGGTCCGACGCCAGCCCCGCCCCGCCCCGTCAGCGCAACGCGCTCTGCGCGAACCGCTCGTCCGTCGCCTCGAGCACCCGCAGCACGTTGCCGCCGGCCAGCGCGCGCAGGTCCTCGTCGCCCCAGCCCCGGCGCCGCAGTTCCTCGGCGAGCACGGGGTACCGCGACACGTCCCGCAGGTCCGGCGGCAGCACCGGGGTGCCGTCGTAGTCGCCGCCGAGCCCGAGGTGCCGGACCCCGGCGACCTGGCGGGCGTGGTCGACGTGGTCCGCGACGTCGGCGACGGTGACCAGGGGCGGCTCGCCTTCGGAGCCCGCCTCCTCCCAGTCCGCCCACGCACGCGAGACGAACTTCGGCACGAACGTGATCATGACCACGCCGCCGTTGTCCGCGAGCCGGCCGAGCACGTCGTCCGGGACGTTCCGCGGGTGGTCGTCGACCGCGACGGTGGACGAGTGGCTGAACACCACCGGCTGCGTCGCGACGTCGAGGGTGTCCCGCATGGTCGAGGGCGCGACGTGCGACAGGTCGACGAGCATGCCGGTGCGCTCCATCTCGGCGACGACCTCGCGGCCGCGGTCGGTCAGGCCGCCGTGCGCCCGGGCCCCGGTGGCGGAGTCGGCCCACGTGGTGTCGTCGTTGTGCGTCAGCGTCATGTACCGCACGCCGAGTCGCGCGAAGGTCCGGAGCACGGCCAGGTCGTCGCCGATCGAGTGGCCGCCCTCGGCCCCGAGGAACGACCCGATCCGCCCGGCGTCCACAGCCCCACGGAGCTCGGCCGCGGTGCGCACGAAGGTCAGGTCCTGCGGGTACGCGGCGATGATCCGGTGTGCGGTGTCGATCTGCTGCAGCGTGGTCCGGACCGGGTCCGGGTCGTCGGACGGCACGAACACCGACCAGAACTGCCCGACGACGCCGCCGGCGCGGAGCTTCGGCAGGTCGGTGTGCAGCGTCCCCTGCTCGGTGTCGATGCCCTCGACGCCGGAGCCGTGCGACTCGCGGCGCTCCCACGGCAGGTCGTTGTGGCCGTCGATGACGGGGAAGGCGAGGGCGTCGAGGGTCATGCCGTCGACGCTACCGCCCGGTCAGTAGGCTCGCGGTGTGCAGCCCGTGACGCTCCGCACCGACCGCCTGGTGCTCTCCGTGCCGACGACCGCGGACGCCGAGGACGTGGTCGCGTACGCGAACGACCCGGACGTCATCGCCTCCACCCCGGTGCCCGTGCCGTACGGCCACGCCGAGGCCCGGCACTTCCTCGACGAGGTCGTCGCCGCCGGGTGGCGGGACGACGTCCGGTACGAGTTCGGCATCCGTCGTGCCGAGGACCTCCGCCTGCTCGGCACGGTCGGGCTGTTCGGCCTCGCCGACGGTGCGGCCGAGATCGGCTACGCGGTGCACCCCGACGGTCGCGGCCACGGCTTCGTCACCGAGGCCGCCGACCGCGTGCTCCGCTGGGCGTTCGCGGATGCGCCGGCGGGTCTCGGGCTCGTCCGGGTGCAGTGGCGCGCGCTCGCCGGGAACGCCGCCTCGGCCGCGGTCGCGCAGCGGCTCGGCCTGACGTACGAGGGCCGCCGCCGGTCCGGCTCGCTGCACCGCGGGCAGCGGCACGACGAGCTCACCGCCGCGGTGCTGCGCTGGGACGACCGCGCAGCCGCCACCGGATGGCCGGACCGGTGACGGTCACGTTCCGCCTGGTCACCGACCTCGCGACGTCGCCGGAGCGCGCCTTCGCGCTGTCGCTCGACGTCGGTGCGCACGAACGGTCGATGGCCGCGTCCGGCGAGCGGGCGGTCGCCGGCACGACGTCCGGCACGATCGGGCTCGGCGAGACCGTCACGTGGCGGGCACGGCACTTCGGGATCGTCTGGCGGATGACGAGTCGGGTCACCGCCCTGGAGGCTCCTGGTCGGTTCGTCGACGAACAGGTGCGTGGGCCGTTCGCCCGCTTCCGGCACGAGCACCGGTTCACGGCGTCGGCCGGCGGAACGCGGATGGTCGACGAGGTCACCCTGACGGCGCCCTTCGGTCCGCTCGGGCGGCTGGCGGAACGGCTCGTGCTCGGCCGGTACCTGCGCCGGCTGATCGCGGACCGGAACGCGTCGCTCCGGTCCGAGCTCGAGCGCGGCGGTCAGGACCCGGCGAGCTCCCCCAGCGTGTCGTAGGCCGCGGCCACGGCGTCGACCCGGGCACGCCCGGCTGGCCCGGCCGCCTCGTACACGTCGTTCGCGATCGCCGCGACGACCGCGAACATCGCCGCCATGGAGTCGAACGCCGACGGGGAGTCCACCGGGCACAGCACCGCGGTCGACGCCGGCGCGGCGATCACGGCCGCGGTCGGGTCGCCGAGCACGACGACGTCCGCCCCGGTCGCGACGCAGTGCCGGACGAGCCCCTCGGCCCCCGCGGCGTGCCGGCGGACCGTGACGAGCACCACGAGGTCGCGGCGGTCGAGGTCGGCGACCTCCTCCCCGAGCCGCTGCCCGGGCGCCGGACCGAGCCGGACGTCCGGTCGGACCTGCGCGAGCTGCGACCGGAGCTGCATGGCGACGGGGTGCGCCGCCCGCTCCCCGAACACGAGCACGCGGTGCGCGCGGACGATCCGGCGGGCGAGCCGCACCCGGTCGGCCCGGGCGAGGGAGGCGAAGGCGGCGTCGAGGTTCCGCGCCTCGACCGCGCGCTGGTCGACGTGCGCAGCGTCCTCGGCGGCCCACGGCAGACCGTTGCCCCGGGCCGACATGAGCTCCTGCCGCACCTGCGCCGCGTCCTGGAACCCGAGCGACCGCACCAGGCGGGACACGGTGGCCTTCGAGGTGCCGGACTCGGCGGCGAGCTCGGCCGAGGTCCCGACGAGCAGCAGCTCCGGGTCGTGCCGGACCATCGCGGCGACGCGGCGCTCGGCGGGCGACAGGCGGTCCCAGACGGCGTCGACGCGAGCGCGGACGTCGGTCACGGTGGCGCTCACGACCGCGCCGCCAGGTCGTCGGCGACGCGTTCGACCGCGACGGCGAGGGCGTCGAGTCCGAGGGCGACGTCGTCCTCGGACACGAACTCGTCCGGGTGGTGGCTGATGCCGTCCGGGTTGCGGAGGAACAGCATCGCGACGTCGGTCACGAGCCCGAGCGACATCGCGTCGTGGCCGGCGCGGGAGAACAGCTCCGTGGGGTCGGTCTCCCCCGTGGCGACGATCCCAGCCCGCACGGCGGCCGTCAGCCGGGGCGCGCAGAACACCGCCGGCGCCCGGTGCACCTCGGTCGGCGTGACGGTGACCCCGCGTCGGGCGGCGATCTCGTCGAAGGCCGCGAGGATCGTCTCCCAGACCCGGTCCCGGCCCTCGTCGAACTCACCGCGCAGGTCGACGCTGAAGCGCGCGAGCCCGGGGACGACGTTGACGGCCCCGGGTTCGACCGTCATGGTGCCGACCGTCCCGACGTGCTGCTCGGCCCGGCAGATCCGCTCGACCGCGAGCGCGGCCTCGGCGGCGGCGAGCAGGGCGTCGTGCCGCCGCTCGTAGGGGGTGCCGCCGGCGTGCCGGGCCTCGCCCACGGCCTCGACGGCGAACCGCCGGGCGCTGGCGATGCTCGTCACGACGCCGAGCGCCTGGCCGGCCCGCTCGAGCCACGGCCCCTGCTCGATGTGCGCCTCGAGGTACCCGACGAGCCGCTCGGGGCGCACGGCGGCCTCACCGACCCGCTCGGGGTCGAGCCCGAAGGCGGTGAACGCGTCGCGGAGCGTCACGCCGTCGCCGTCCTCGAGGTCCCACCAGCCCTCGTCCCAGACCCCCGCGACCGCCGAGGACCCGAGCAGGGCCTTGCCGAACCGGGTGCCCTCCTCGTCGGAGAACGCGACGACCTCGAGTGCGACGGGCAGCGGACCGGCGGCCGTCACGCGCGCCACGGTCCGGATCGCCATGAGCACCCCGACGACCCCGTCGTACCGGCCGGCGTCCACCACGGTGTCGAGGTGCGATCCGAGCAGCAGCACCGGGGCGTCCGGGGTGGCACCGGCGACCCGCCCGTGCAGGTTCCCGGCGGCGTCCTGCCACGTCTCGAGCCCGGCGTCGCGCATCCACCCGTCGACGACGGCGTTCGCGCGGGCGTGCTCCGGCGACAGGTACACGCGGGTGATCCGACCGTCGTCCTGCGACACGGCGGCGAGCTCGTCGCACCAGCGCACGACGGTCGCGGCGTCGGCGAGCGCCCGCCCGCTCGCGGTCGGCACGGTCTGGGCCGCCGCGGTCACGCCGACACCTCGACGAGCGACGGCGTCCCGACGGTCGACGACGCTCCCGCGTACACGTCGAGCGCCGCGTCGACCCCGCCGCCCTGCGGCACCGCGTGCCCGGCCCGGCGCAGCGCGTGCTCGAGCGCGGCGAGCGTCGTGACGACGGCGTCCTTGCGGGCGTTGTAGCCCATCGTCCCGAGGCGCCAGACGCGACCGTGCAGCGGGCCGAACGAGGTCCCGATCTCGATGCCGTGGTCCTCGAGCATCGCCGCACGCACGGCGTCCCCGACGACGTCGTCCGGGATCTCCACGGCGACGACGTTGTGCATCTTGTGCGCGAGGTCGCCGAACAGCCGCAGCCCGAGTGCCTGCACGCCCTCGGTCATCGCGCGGCCGGCGGTGGCGTGCCGGGCGACCACGGCGTCGCGGCCCTCGTCGAGCAGGATCCGGGCGCACTCGTGTGCCGCGTAGAGCATCGACGCGGCCTCGGTGTGGTGGTTCAGCCGGCGGGGACCCCAGTAGTCGAGGATCATCGCGAGGTCGAGGTAGTTCGACCGGATCGGCTGCTCCGCCACGACGTCGTCGGCCTCGCGGATGCCGGCCTCGACGCTCCGGCGACCGTCGAGCACCTCGACCGCGCGCGGCGAGACCGTGAGGGGCGCGCTGCCGGACGGGCCGCCGAGGCACTTCTGCAGGCCGGCGGTCGCGGCGTCGATCCCCCACGCGTCGACCTCGAGCGGGTTGCCGCCGATCGTCGCGGTCGCGTCGGTGTAGAGCAACGCCCCGTACCGGTCGCACACCGCGCCGAGCTCGTCGAGGGGCTGGTTCATCGTGGTCGACGTGTCGCCCTGCACGACTGCGACGAGCTTCGGCCGCACGCGCCGCACGGCCTCCTCGACCACCGACACCGGGAACACCTGGCCCCACGCGGTCTCGACGGTGTGCACCTCGGCGCCGGCGCGGGTCGCGATCTCGACGAGCAGGTGCCCGAAGCGTCCGAACACCGGTACGAGCACGCGGTCGCCGGGTGCCAGGAGCGACACGAGGGCCGCCTCGATGCCGGCGCGGGAGGTCCCGTCGACGAGCACGGTCCCCGCGTTCCCGGTGCCGAACACCCGCCGGTACAGCTCCTGCGTCTCGGACATCGTCCGCGTCATCCACGGGTCGTACTGCCCGACGAGCGGGGTCGACAGCGCGCGGAGCACCCGCGGGTCGGCGTCGATGGGCCCCGGCCCCATGAGGAGTCGGGCGGGCGGGTTCACCGGGTGCGTCATGACAGGTCCGTTCGTGCGTCGGTCGTTCCGGTGAGCAGGATACCGGAACGTTCGTTTCGAGCGTGTTGCGGAGCAACGCGTGCCGGTCGGTCGAGCAGCCGGCCCTGGACGGCCGTCACCCCGCCGTCGGCGGTGGCGACCAGCTCGCCGCGCAACCAGGTCTCGGTGACCCGACCCCGAGCCTCCAGGCCGGCGAACGCGGAGACCCGGTTGCGGTGCGCGAGCCCGGCCACGTCGACCACCGACACCGCGTCCGGGTCGAACACGGCGAGGTGCGCGACCGCACCCGGCGCGATCCGCCCGCGGTCGTCGAGCCCGACCAGGTCGGCCGGTCCCGTCGTGAACCACGGCAGCACCGTCTCGAGCGCGATGCCCCGCCGGACCGCCTCGGTCCAGACCGCTCGGAACCCCACCTGCAGCCCGGCGATCCCGCCCCAGGCGAGCCCCCAGTCGTCGGTCTTCAGGTCCGCGGTGGACGGCGAGTGGTCCGACACGACGCAGTCGATGGTTCCGTCGAGGAGCCCCGCCCACAGCGCGTCGCGGTTCGCGTCGTCGCGGATCGGCGGGCAGCACTTGTACTCGGTGGCGCCGTACGGGATCGACCCCGCTTCGAACGACAGGTAGTGCGGGCACGTCTCGACGGTGATCCGCACGCCGTCGTCCTTCGCGGCCCGGATCATCGGCAGCGCCCCGGCGTCGGACAGGTGCAGCACGTGGACGCGGGCACCGGTCGCCCGCGCCCCGGCGACGACCTGTCCGATCGCGGACCGCTCGGCGACCGGCGGTCGGGTCGCCAGGAAGTCCTCGTACCGACCGCCGAGCGCGTCGTGCGCGACGAGGTGCGCGGGGTCCTCGGCGTGCACGATCAGGAGCGCGTCGATCGCGGCGACCTCGGCGATCGCGGCCTGCAGCTGCCCGGGGTCGAGGTGCGGGAACTCGTCGACACCCGAGGGCGCCGTGAAGCACTTGAACCCGAAGACCCCTGCGTCGTGCAGGTCCGCGAGCGCCCCGGCGTTCACCGGGACCGCACCGCCCCAGAACCCGACGTCGACCGCGACGCGGCCGTCCGCGCTCGCCCGCTTGACCGCGAGCGCCTCGGTGTCCACGGTCGCAGGGATCGAGTTGAGCGGCATGTCGACGATGGTCGTCACACCGCCGAGCGCGGCGGCGCGGGTGGCGGACGCGAAGCCCTCCCACTCGGTCCGGCCGGGCTCGTTCACGTGCACGTGCGTGTCGACGAGACCGGGCAGGAGCACCTGGCCCGCCGGGACCGTCCGGTCCACGGAGGCGGGCACGTCCGCGTCGACCGGCAGCACCTCGGTGACCAGGCCGTCGCGGACGACGACCGCGGCGGGACACCACGCCCCGTCGACCCACGTCCGGTGGGCGCGCAACACCAGGTCGGCCGGGAGGCGCGTCACGCCGCCGCCCCGATCGTCGCGTCCGCCGGCTGGTCACGTCGGAACCCGGCGAGGAGTCCCGTCACCGCCTTGGGAGGCGGCGGGGCGTACTCGCCGCGCTTGCCGGTACCGAGGCCGAGCCGGACGAGCGACTCGGCGAGGACCGTGGCCGCGGCGACGCCGTCGACCACGGGCACGCCGACGGCCCGCGAGACCTCGGCGCAGAGCTCGGCCATCCCGGCGCAGCCGAGCACGACCGCGTCCGCGCCGCCCGCGACGACCGCCCGGCACTCCTCGACGATCAGCTCCCGTGCGCCGGAGGCGGGGTCGTCGAGCGCGAGGACGGCTACCTCGCACGCCCGCACGTCGGTGACGAGGGACGCGAAGCCGTACCGCTCGGCGAGCTCGTGCGCCCGACCGGTCGTCCGCGCCAGGGTCGTCACGACGCCGAACCGCCGACCGAGCATCGCCGCGGCGTGGAACCCGGCCTCGGCGATGCCGATCACCGGACCCGTGGCGATCTCCCGCGCGGCGTCGAGTCCCGGGTCGCCGAAGCACGCCACGACGTACGCGTCGACGCCCTCCTGCTCGCCGAGCGCGACCTGCTCGAGGAGCCCGGGGACCGCCAGGGCCTCCTCGTAGTGGCTCTCGATCGACGCCGGGCCCATGGTGGGCGTGACGGCCTCGACGAGGGTCCCGGGGCCGGCGATCGCGGCGGCTGCGCGGCCGATCGTCTCGGTCATGGCGACGGTGGTGTTCGGGTTGACGACGCGGATGCGCATCGGGGTCCTTCCGGTGGTGCTGGGGCGGGTCGTGCTCGTCGTGCTCGTCGGGCTCGGGCCGGTGCGGTCAGTCGCGGCCGGGGGCGGCGCCGTGGTCGACCGTGGGGTCGTCGGCGGACAGCGCGGGCATCCGAGGCGACCGGTGCTCGAGGGCGGCGAAGAGCACGAGGCCGAGGCCGCAGCCGATGAACCAGCTGTAGTTCGACAGCCACGGCAGGACGCCGGTGGCGGGCGGCAGCACCGCGCTGGCGACCGACACGGCACCGGCGACGACGAGCGTCCAGATCGCGTTCGGGTTCCAGCCGTTCCGGTACCAGTACCGCGCGGTCGGCTCCTTCGAGTACATGTCGTCGACCGCGACGCGCTGCTTCGCGACGAGGTAGTACCCGGCGATGAGGATGCCGAACAGCGGGCCGATGAGCGCACCGAGGATGCCGAGCGTGTACAGGATCGCCTGGTCGTTGCCGTACCAGTTCCACGGGGTCAGCAGGACCGAGCCGACGGCGGCGATCATGCCGCCTGCGCGCCAGCTGATCTTCCGCGGGGCGACGTTCGAGAAGTCGAACGCGGGGCTGATGAAGTTCGCGACGATGTTGATGCCGACCGTCGCGGTGACGAAGGTCAGTCCGCCGAGCAGCACCGCGAACGGCGCGTCGATCGCCTGCACGGTCTCGATCGGGTCGGTGATGAGCTTGCCGAACACCGGGACCGTGGCGCTCGCGCACAGCACGGTGAGGATCGAGAAGAACAGGAAGTTGACCGGCAGGCCCCAGAGGTTCCCGCGCTTGACGGCCCGGAAGCTGCGGCCGTAGCGCGAGAAGTCACCGAAGTTGAGCATCGGGCCCGAGAAGTAGCTGACGACGATCGCGATCGCCGAGAGCATCACCGGGATCGACGCGCCGAAGGACATCGGTGCGCCGGTGTGCAGCGTCAGCGAGATGTTGCCGATGCCGGCCTTCGCGACGAGGTACACGGCGAGGGCGATCATCACGACGTACACCGCGGGGCCGGCCCAGTCGATGAAGCGCCGGATCGCCTCCATGCCCATCGAGAACAGCGCCGCCTGGGCGACCCAGAGGATCGCGTACGAGATCCAGCCGAGCGCGGACAGGCCGAGGAACGAGTGGTCCAGGAGCGCAGCCGACCCGGGGACGAACTTCAGGAACACGATGTTGAGGGACTGCGCGGCGAGGAACGTCTGCACGCCGTACCAGGCCATCGCGATGAGCCCGCGGATGATCGCCGGGACGTTCGCGCCGACGACGCCGAACACCGCGCGGTTGATCACCGGGTACGGGACCCCGGTCCGCTGCGACGGCTTCGCGACGAGGTTCGCGAACACCTGCACGATCAGGATGCCGACGACCAGGGCGACGAGGACCTGCCAGCTCGCGATGCCCAGGGCGAAGAGCGACCCGGCGGTGACGTAGCCGCCGACCGAGTGCACGTCGGACATCCAGAACGCGAAGATGTTGTAGCTCGTCCAGCGCTGCTCGCGGAGCGGGGCGAGGTCCTCGTTGGTGAGCGCCGGGTCGTACCCGGGCTTGACGACACCGGCTCCCGCGCGGGCGGTCGACGGCGGGGTGGGGGCGTGGGGCGCGGCGACCGGGGTCGCGATCTCTGTGACCAAGGCGTCCTCCGTGGGAGTGGGAACGGGGGTGGGTCCCCGTGTTCCCCGACGCTAGGGAGCCTCTTCGCGCCGCCCGTTTCCCTCGTGTAACGGTCGTGTGACGCGACGACCGTCCTGGAACGCCTGTTCCGAGCGCTGGCAGCGGCCGATGAGGCCGGTGCAGCCGGTGCGGCCGGTCCTGCTGCTAGAACGCGTGCGTGCCGAGGAGCGCACCGGCCGCGTAGGTCGCGGCGAGGGCGAGCGCGCCACCCACCACGACCCGGACCGTCGCACGCCCGCGGCGGGCACCGCCCAGGACCGCACCGGTCGTGCCGGTCGCCGCGAGGGCCACGAGCACAGCGACGACGGTGACGACGATGCGGGAGGACTCCGGCGCCAGCAGCATCGCCAGGAAGGGCAGCAGCGCACCCGTCGTGAAGGTCGCCGCGGAGACCCACGCCGCGCGCCAGGGGCTGACGACCTCGTCCTCGGCGTCCCGGAGCGCGGCCGCAGCCCGACGACGACGGACCTCGGGGCGGACGAGCTGCCGGGCGACGGCCTCGGCGACGTCGTCGTCCACGCCGAGCGAGCGGTAGTGCGCAGCGAGGGTCGGCGCGTCCTCGGCGTCGGCCTCGAGCTGGGCCTGCTGCGCCGCCTGCCCGGTGCGCTGCGCGTCGCGGGCACCGCTCACCGAGATGTACTCGCCGAGGGCCATCGAGATCGCCCCGCCGACCAGGGCTGCGGTGCCGGCGGCGACGACGGGACCGGTGCCGGCTCCCGCACCCGCCACCCCGACGAGCACGGCGGCGACGGACACGATGCCGTCGTTCGCGCCGAGCAGGCCCGCTCGGAGCCAGTTGAGCCGGGCGGCGCTGGTGGCGTCGTCGTGCTCGGAGACGGGCAGGGCGAGGTCCGATGCGGTCGACATGTCGGCCATCGAACCACGGTCGCGGCCGGTCCGCCAGCAAGGGAAGGCTGCCCTGACCGGGGCTTTCCTGGTGAGGTGAGCCTCACCTGACCTGGGCGGATACCGCGCTCCAGACCCGGGTCGGACGGCCGCTCAGAGCGTGCGGGAAGGCCTCCCCGAGCGGCGCGAACCCGGCACTGCGGTACAGCGCGAGGGCCGCGGTGTTGTCGTCGAGGGCGTGCAGCTCCGTGCGGTGGTGCCCGGCGTGGGCGGCCGCGGACACGGCGGCCGCGAGCAGGCGTCGGCCGAGCCCGTGCC
The DNA here is from genome assembly GCF_013347185.1 of Curtobacterium sp. Csp1. Classification (NCBI taxonomy): domain Bacteria; kingdom Bacillati; phylum Actinomycetota; class Actinomycetes; order Micrococcales; family Microbacteriaceae; genus Curtobacterium; species Curtobacterium sp. Csp1. Next base: position 2,677,095 of record NZ_CP054594.1, on the reverse strand, counting down.
CCTGCGCCGCGGGGTGCACGGCGAGCAGGCTGAGGTACGCGGCGTCGCTCGGGGTGCCGCCGCTACCGGGAGCGGTGACCAGGGCGAAGCCGACGGGGGTCCCGCCGTCGTCGGCCACCACCAGGGCGACCCGTTCCGCGGCGAACTTCTCGCGCGCACGTGCACGGACGGCGTCCGATGCCGGCACGCCGTCACGATCCGCCACGGCGGCGACCCAGAGCGCGACGCAGGCCGCCGCGGTCGACTCGTCCTCCGCGGTGCGCACGACGAAGGACGACCCGATCACCCGACCACTGTACGGCTGCCGCGCGGGACCGCCGGTCAGACGGCCGACCGGGCGCCGATCCGGTAGCCGGCGCCCCGGTGTTCCTCGGGCAGCCGGTCGCCGCGGCCGTGCAGCTTGTGGCGGAGCGACCCCTCGACGTAGGCCTCGGGGTAGGCACCGCGGGCGCGGAGCTCGGGGATGACGAACTCGATGACGTCCTCCCAGGTCCCCGGCGTGACGGCGTACGCCAGGTTGAACCCGTCGACGTCGGTCTCCCGCTGGATCTCGACGAGCCGGTCCGCGATGGTCGCTCCGCTGCCGACCTCGACCGGGCCGAGTCCGCCGATCGCGGTCTGGCGGGCGATGTCCCGGACGGTCCAGTTCGCGCCGTCCTCGCCCGTCGCCGCGGACAGGTTCGCGGCCGCCGACTGGATCGCGTTCGACTCGATGTTGCCGAGCGGCTCGTCGAGGTCGTACTGCGACAGGTCGACGCCCATCCACCCGGAGTTGAGCACGAGCGCGCCCTCCTCGGACGCGTAGGACAGGTAGTCGCGGTGCTTCGCCTGCGCGGCCTCGTCGGTCGCGTCGGTGATGACCGTCAGCAGCGTGTAGATCTTCGCGGCGTACCGGTCCCGCCCAGCGGCCTCGAGCGCGTCGCGGATCTTCCGGACGGTGGCGGCGAGCTGCGGGAGCGTTGGCGCACCGACGAACACGGCCTCGGCGTTCTCCGCCGCGAAGCGCACGCCCCGCGGGGACGCCCCGGCCTGGTACACGACGGGGCTCCGCTGCACCGAGGGCTCGGACAGGTGGATGCCCGGGACGTCGAAGTGCTGCCCGTGGTGCTCGATGGGGTGGACCTTCGCCGGGTCGGTGAACACCCCGGTCGTGCGGTCCTCGACGACGGCGTCGTCCTCCCACGAGCCCTCCCAGAGCTTGTAGAGGACCTCGAGGTACTCGTCGGCGACGTCGTAACGGTCGTCGTGCGACAGCTGGTCCGTCTGGCCCATGTTCCGCGCGGCGCTCGGCAGGTAGCCCGTCACGACGTTCCAGCCGATGCGGCCCTTCGTCAGGTGGTCGAGCGTCGAGATGCGGCGGGCGAACGGGTACGGGTGCTCGTACGCGGTACCGGCGGTGATGCCGAAGCCGAGGTGCTCGGTGACGGCGGCCATCGCGGACACGAGCAGGATCGGGTCGTTGACCGGGACCTGCGAGCCGGTGCGGAGCGCGGCCTCGTTCGAGTCGCCGTACACGTCGTAGGTGCCGAGCACGTCCGCGATGAAGATGCCGTCGAACGTCCCGCGCTCGAGCGTCTTCGCGAGCTCGGTCCAGTACGACAGGTCGTTGTAGTGCCGCGAGCGGTCGCGCGGGTGCCGCCACAGCCCGGAGGACTGGTGCGCGACGCAGTTCATGTCGAACGCGTTGAAGCGGATCTGCCGGGGCGCGGTGTCACGGGGCTCGGTGTCGTTCGTCGAGGTCACGTCGCGAAGCTACGTCGCACAGCGCCGTCCGTCACGGACGGTGACGTTGCGTGACGCTGCCGGCGGCTGCGGGCCCGACGCTCAGGCGGCGGACGCCTCGCGCACGGCGGCCTCGGCGGCGACCCACGCGAGCATGCCGCACTTCACACGCATCACGAACTTCGAGACGCCGTGGAACGCCACGAGGTCCTCGAGCACGTCCTCGTCGGGCTCCCCCGCCCCGCGCGAGCGCATCATCGTCCGGAACGCCTCGGTGAGCTCGAGCAGCTCGGGGACGGTCCGCCCGGGGGCCATGTCGGCGAGGACGGAGGCGGACGCCATCGAGATCGAGCACCCGTCGCCCTGCCACCCGATCGCCGCGATACGATCCGTGCCGGGCTCGAGGCGGACGCTGACGGTGATCTCGTCGCCGCAGGTCGGGTTCCGCTCGAAGTGCGACGCATCGGCGTCGTCGAGCACGAGGTCGCCGTGCCGGGCCTTGGCGTGGTCGAGGATGACCTGCTGGTAGAGCGAGTCGAGGCCGTTCACGAGGATGCTCCGAAGTAGTCGCGGACCTCCGCGACGGCCGCGAGGAACCGGTCGACGTCCTCGTCGGTCGTGTACACGTACGTGCTGGCGCGGCTCGTGGCGGTCAGGCCGAGCCGGCGGTGCAGCGGCTGGGCGCAGTGGTGGCCGGAGCGGACCGCGATCCCCTGCGCGTCGAGGTACTGGGAGACGTCGTGGGCGTGCACCCCGTCGACGTCGAACGCCACGAGCCCGGAGCGCGGGACCCCAATGGGCGGTCCGACGACGCGGATGCCCGGGACCGCGGCGAGGCCCTCGAGCATGCGCTGCGCGAGCGTCTCCTCGTGGTCGCGCACCCGGTCCGTGCCGATCCGCTCGAGGTACCGGACGGCCTCGGCGAGCGCGACGGCCTGGGACACCGGCTGCGTCCCCGCCTCGAACCGCTCGGGCGCGGGCATGAAGTCCGACGACTCCATCGTGACGGTGGTGATCATCGAACCGCCGGTGCGGAACGGCGGCAGGGCGTCGAGGAGCTCCTGGCGGCCCCAGAGCACGCCGATGCCGTTCGGTCCGAGCATCTTGTGCCCGGAGAACGCCGCGAAGTCGACGTCGAGCGCCCCGAGGTCGAGGGGCCGGTGCGGCGCGGACTGGCAGGCGTCCAGGACGACGAGGGCGCCGTGCTCGTGCGCGGCGGCCACGACCTCTGCCACCGGCGCGATCATGCCCGTGACGTTCGAGACGTGGGCGAACGCGACGACCCGGGTGCGCGGACCGATCAGCGCGACCATGTCCGCCGCGGTCCAGGTGCCGTCGTCGGCGACCGGGACCCAGCGGAGCGTGGCGCCGGTCAGGGCTGCGAGCTCCTGCCACGGCACGAGGTTCGCGTGGTGCTCGGCCTCGGTCACGAGGACCTCGTCGCCCGGGCCGATGCGGAAGCGGTCTGCGGCGGCTCCCCCGCGACCGCGGCTCGCGTTGGCGATGCCGTAGGCGACGAGGTTGAGCGCGTCGGTGGCGTTCGCCGTCCAGACGACCTCCGACGGCGACGCCGCGCCGACGAAGCGCGCGACGGTCGCACGGGCGTCCTCGTACGCATCGGTCGCGAGCGCCGCGAGCGTGTGCGCGCCGCGGTGCACCGCCGCGTTGTCGGTCTCGAGGAACCGGCGCTCGGCGTCGAGGACCTGCACGGGTCGCTCGGCCGTCGCCCCGGAGTCCAGGTAGGCGAGCGGGTGGCCGTTGACCTGTTGCTGGAGGATCGGGAAGTCCCGCTTGATCGCGGCGACCTCGGCGTCGGTCAGCGGCTGGTTCGGGGCGGGGACGGTCACCCCACAATCGTGGTCCGTCTCCGCCCCCGCGTCCAATCGCTACGAGCGGAAGTGCCGGTCCTACTGGTTGCCGATGTGCTTGTCGGCCTGGTCCCGCGCGCCGTCGATCTTGTCGTCGTACTTGCCGCCCGTTGCCTTCTTCACCGCGTCCGCGACGCCGTCGAGGATCTTGTCGCTGACGTCCTCGGCCTTCTCGCTCTTCAGTGCGTCCTGCACCTTGCCGTCCTGCAGGAACTGCTGTGCCTTCTTCGTGATGTCGTCGAACCCGGCCATGGCGGTCTCCTCGTGGTCGTGCGGGACCCCTCGCCCCGCGGTGCCGCCGATGCTAATCCGGGCAGCGGTCGGTGTCCGGGCCGGACGGAACAGGCGTCCGCAGCCCCGGTCGGGTCGTGCGGGTTCAGGCCATCTGGGCGCTGCGGCGGCGTGCGAGCAGGTACCCGACGGCGACGGAGCCGGTGATCGCGAGGAGCGACGGCACGAGGATGTCCGTGCCCTGCTGGGTGAACTCGACGACGAGCACGAGCGCGGTGAACGGCGCCCGCATCGTCGTGGCGAGGAAGGCCGCCGCACCGACGAAGGCGAAGGCCGCCAGGCTCGGGCCGTCGGCGGGCCAGAGCAGGATCCACGCCCCGCCGAGCGCGCCGCCCACCGCCGAGCCGATCGCGATCGAGGGCGTCAGGGTGCCGCCGACCGCGCCGGCGCCGATCGTCGCCGAGGTGGTGATGGTGCGCAGGACCCCGAGGAGCAGCAGGAACAGGATGGGCGACAGTCCCACGAAGTCCGGGGACGACGAGGTCGCGTTCATCGCCACGAGCCCGAGCGCCCGGCCGTTGCCGAGGATCTCGGGGAACGGCACCGCGATCAGGCCGACCATCGCGAACACGACCGGCAGCACGACGAGCAGGTGCCAGCCCTTCGGCGCGGTGGCCTGCAGCCGGTTCGTCAGCTTCACGAACCCGACGCCGGCGAACCCGAGGAGCGGACCCACCACGACCGCCCACACCAGGAGCGACGGCGTGAGGTGCATCGACGGCACGTGGTAGAGCACCTCGTCCGGGATCACGAGCCGTGCGGTGACCGCGGCGATGGCACTCGTCGCGAACGCCGGCAGCGCCGTCGCGAACGTGAGCTCCCCGAGCAGGACCTCGACCGCGAACAGCGCCCCGCCGAGCGGCACGTCGTAGACCGCGGCGAGACCGGCGGCCGCGCCGCAGGCGACGAGGATCTTCGTCTCGCGCGCGGTCAGGCCGGCCTTCGCGGTGACGAGCTGCGCGAGCCACGCCCCGATCTCGCGGGGCGCGACCTCCTTCCCGATGGACGCGCCGAGCCCGACCGCGAGGATCTGCACGCCGGCGTTCGCGACGGTCGACAGGGCGGGCATCCGCTTGCCGCCGACGGCCGCCGGCACCGACACGACGGGCTTCGCCCACCGTCGGAGCGCCCACCACGCGACGCCGGTCAGCACACCGGCCGCGGCGAGCGCGGCGAACCGGTTCCAGCCGGAGGGCGCGTCGGCCGCCTCGAGGTGCCCGCCGAAGGGGTACCCGAAGGCGACGAACTGGATGAGCTGGAGCGCGAGCCACACGCTGATGCCCGCGACGCCGCCGGCGACGCCGACGAGCGCGGTGATCACCGCGAGCTTGACGGCCCAGCGTGCACTCCCGGCGACCGGCGTGGACGTTCGTGTCGCGTTCCCGGTCTGCGGCATGTCCGGAAGCCTAGCGGCCGCCGGAGCGGTCCACTGCCGGCCTGGAGGCGCGTGGCGGGGCCCGCCACGATCCTCCAGGCCGTCCCGTGTCGGGCCGGCGCGTCCCGGGTCAGACGGCCGTCACGCGGAACGGGACCACGCAGTCCGCGGGGAGCAGCGGGACCTCGAGGCCGACGGTGCCGAGGACGCGGCCGGGGAACCGGCGCTCCCCCGCCCACCACGACGGCGGGTTCAGCAGGTGGTCGGGGCCGCGGAACACCGGGTCGACGCGGTAGGTGACGCCGGGGTCGAGGTCGCGGAAGCGCATCGGTCCGGTGCCCGACACCTCGGAGCGGCCCGTGCTGACGAGGAAGAACAGTGCGTCCCGACGGTCCGGCGCGACGACCCCGTGCACGAGGCGCGTGGGGTCGACCTCGTCGTTCCGGACGAGGTCCCCGCCGTGCAGCAGGCCGCGCCACTCCTGGTGGAGCGCGATCCAGTCGGCGAGCGTCGACTCCTCCGTCGGGGTGGCCTGGGTGAGGTCCCACTCGATCCCGAAGTGCCCGATCAGGGCCGTGCCCGCGCGGAACGACACGTCGTGGTGCCGTCCGGTGCTGTGGCTCGTGCCGCTCGCGACGTGCGCGCCGAGGAGCTCCGGCGGCAGCAGCTGCTGCGTCCACCGGTGCATCTGCTGGCGCTCGAGCGGGTCGATGTCGTCGGACACCCAGACGCGGTCGGTGTGCTCGAGGACGCCGAGGTCGACGCGTGCCCCGCCGGAGGCGCAGGCCTCGATCTCGAGCGCGGGGAAGCGCTCCTTGAGCGTCGCCATGAGCCGGTAGGCGGCCAGGGTCTGCTCGTGCACGGCGGCCCCGCCCCCGCGGTGCCCGGCCTCGACCAGGTCACGGTTGTGGTCCCACTTGACGTAGTCGATGCCGTACTCGCCGATGATCGCGGTCATCCGGTCGAGGACGTGTGCGAAGGCCTCGGGGATCGCGAGGTTGAGGACCTGCTGGTCGCGGGAGCGCACCGGCAGCCGCCCGTCCGCCTGCATGATCCACTCCGGGTGCGCCCGGGCGAGGTCGCTGTCCTCGTTCACCATCTCGGGCTCGAACCACAGGCCGAACTGCATGCCGAGGGCACGGACGCGGTCGACGATCGGGCCGAGGCCGTCCGGCCAGACGCCCTCGTCGACGTACCAGTCGCCGAGTCCGGCGTGGTCGTCGCGGCGGTGACGGAACCAGCCGTCGTCGAGCACGTACCGCTCGACGCCAAGGCGCGCGGCCCGCTCGGCGAGCTCGGTCAGCTTGGCGAGGTCGTGGTCGAAGTAGACCGCCTCCCACACGTTGATCGTGACCGGGCGCGGCGACGTCGGGTGCTGCGGTCGGCTGCGGAGCCAGCGGTGGAAGCGGCGCGCCTGGTCGTCGAGGCCGTCTCCGTACGCGGCGTAGACCCACGGCCCCTCGTACGTCTCCCCGGTGCCGAGACGGACCTCGCCCGGCAGCAGGAGCTCCGAGCCACCGGCCACCTGGCGTCCGGTCGACAGGCGCTCGGCGTAGTGCCGGTGGTTGCCGCTCCAGGCCGTGTGCACACCCCAGACCTCACCGGACGCGAACCCGAACCCGGGGACGCCGACGCTCAGCACGGTCGCGGCGTCCGGACCGGTGCGCCCCTTGCGACTGTCGCGCTCGTGCGTGCCGACGACGAGCTCCCGGCGCTGCGGGGTGCGCTCCTTGCCCCAACGGCCGGCGAGGTCGAGGACCTCGCGGGCGCGGGACGGGACGGGGAAGGCGACGGTCAGGTCGTCGACGGTGTAGGTCCCCGCGGCGGTGTTCGTGACGGCGGCCCGGGCGCGGACGAGTCCGGACGCGAGCAGCTCGACGGTGACGCGGACGGCGAGCCCGGCGGTGCGGTCCTCGGCGTCGGCCGTGACGGTGCCGCCCGTGCCCGTGTGCGTGCCCGCGCTCGTGCCCGTGCCCGCGTCGTCGCGTCCGTCGTCCCCGTGCAGCCGGACGTCCAGGGCGGTCACGGTGAACGCGGGCGACCAGTCCCGGCCGTCACGGTGTCCGGCGAGCCCGGGGCGTCCGCTCCACCCGCGGTGAGGTTCGGGCAGGACCGCGAGCCGGACCGGCACGTCGGGCTCGTTCTGCGCCACCGGCGGCACCGAGGCGGCGGCCAGGGCGACGAGGGCGTCCTCGTCGAGGGCGCCGAGCCCGGCCCCCCAGTGCACGATCGCCGGCAGCGCGGCATCGCGGCAGTCGAGCACGAGGGACACGCCCCCTGCGGTCAGGTGGACGATCCCCGGCGTCGGGGAGCTGGTGGTCGTGGTCGCTGCGGTCTGGGTCGGCATCGTTGCTCCGGTCGGCGTCGTCGGCAGGACGAGCCTCCCCGCCTGGGAGCGCTCCCGCAACTCGACGCGCGCGCTCGGGTCAGAACCAGCGCTTCACCTTGAACACGACGTACAGGACGGCCGCGAACAGCACCATCGCGACGAGCGACAGCGGGTAGCCCCACGTCCACGACAGCTCGGGCATGTGCGTGAAGTTCATGCCGTAGATCGCGGCGATGAGCGTCGGGGCGAACAGGATCGCCGCCCAGCCGGAGATGCGCTTCGTGTCGTCGTTCTGCTTCTGCGCCGCCAGGGTCGAGTCGACCGTCAGGGCGTTCTGCAGCAGGGAGCGGAACGTGTCCAGGCGCTCGACGGTCCGGATCGCGTGGTCGAGCACGTCCCGGAAGCGCCGCTGCATCTCGACCGGCAGGTGGTACTTGTCGGCGCCGCGGTGCAGGTTCTCGATCATGCCGATGAGCGGACGGGCGGCCCGCTGGAAGTCGACGACCTCGCCGAACAGTTCGTAGATGCGCTTCGAGACCCCGGGGACGCCGGAGAACAGCTGGTCCTCGATCTGGTTGATGTCCTCCTCGAGGCCGTCGATCACGGGCGCGTACCCGTCCACGATCGAGTCCATCAGCGCCCAGAGCTGCGCCTGCGGCCCCACCGTGACCAGACCGGGCTTGCCGCTCATCCGCTGCAGCGCGCGCGGGACGGCCTGGGGACCGCGGGGGTCGGCCGGCACGACCGCGAGGAAGAACGACTCCCCCACGAAGGCGTGCACCTCGCCGAACTCCACTTCCTCTCGGCCGTCGTGGTACACGGCGGGCTTCAGCACGGCGAAGAGCGTCGATCCGTACCGCTCGAGCTTCGGGCGCTGGTGCCCCTCGGCGGCGTCCTCCACCGCGAGCTCGTGCAGCCCCAGGGCCACCGCGACGTCCCCGAGCTCCTCGGCGTCCGGGCGGTGCAGCACGATGCACGCGCTCGCACCCTGGTCGCCGATCATCCGGAAGGTCGTCTCGAGCGAGGGGCACACGATCGGGGCGATCCGGTCGACGTAGACGGTGTTGAGCTCGACGGTCACGAGGCAACCGTACGCACCACGCACGGCCGACGTGCCGGACGCGGGGCGTGCCTCCCGGCCGTGGCCCGTCCCCCGCCCGCTGGACGCGCGCTGCGCGCGGGGGGCGACCACGCGCCTACCGTGCAGGTCATCAGCATGCTGACGAAGGGAGTGGTCATGGGCAAGGCCTGGAGGATCGTGGTCGCGGTGAGCGCGGTCGTCGCGGTGGTCGGCGCGTTCGTCGGGTCCGGAGCGGTGGTGGGCACCCCGATCCAGGACGCGGCCGGCGGGGCGCTGTCGGCGTCCTCGACCGCCATCGCGCCGGACGGACCGGCGTTCTCGATCTGGAGCGTCATCTACGTCGGGCTGCTCGCGTACGCGGTGCGGCAGTGCTTCCGGACCGCCGACGACGCGCGGCACGCACGGCTCGCGCTGCCCGCGACGCTGTCCCTGCTGCTGAACGCCGCGTGGATCCTGTCCGTGCAGTTCGGGGCGCTGTGGCTGAGCGAGCCGGTCATCGTCGCGCTGCTCGTGGTGCTCGTGTGGACGTTCGCGGTGCTGCGGCGGACCGCGGCGTCGGGCGTCGTCGAGCAGGTGCTGACCGACGGGACGTTCGGGCTGTACCTCGGGTGGGTCTGCGTCGCGACGGCGGCCAACACCGCGGCGGTGCTCGCGGCGGCCGGGTTCGAGGGCTTCGGTCTCGGCCAGGACGTCTGGGGCGTGGTCGTGGCGCTCGTCGCCGGGCTCGTCGGGGTGCTCCTGGCGGTGTGGGGCGGCGGACGACTGGCCCCGACGGTGTCGCTCGCGTGGGGCCTGGCCTGGGTCGCGGTCGGGCGGCTCGACGGGCCGCTCGTGTCCGTGCCGACGGCCGTGGCCGCGGTGGTGTCGATCGCGGCGGTCGTGCTCGTCACCCTCGTGGTGCGCACCCGCGTCGGGTGGGTCGGGGCGCGCCGCGGCGCGGGCGCCGCGCGGGTGGCGTAGGCCGCGCCGGGGCGGCGTAGGCCGCGCCCCGCCGGACACCTTTCGCGCTCAGCGACAGTTCACGGGCTCGTGAGCCCGTGAACTGTCGCTGAGCGCGTGAACCGGCACCGGCCACCGCGCGCGGCGCGACCGCGCCGCGCGCGCAGCGCGGCGCGGCGCGCTACCGCGCGGCCGCCAGCCCGTGCGCGGCGGCCACCGCCTCGTTCACGACGCGGCCCGCGTGCACGTTCAGCCCCTTCGCGAGCGCCGGGTCCGCCTCGGTCGCCCGCTCCCAGCCCTGGTCGGCGACGGCGAGGGCGTACGGCAGCGTCGCGTTCGTCAGCGAGATCGTGCTCGTGCGCGGCACCGCCCCGGGCATGTTCGCCACGCAGTAGTACACGGCGTCGTGCACCCGGAAGGTCGGGTCGTCGTGGGTGGTCGGCCGCGAACCCTCGAAGCACCCGCCCTGGTCGATGGCGATGTCGACGAGCACCGAACCCTCGCGCATGCCGGCGACCATCGCGTCGGTCACGAGCTTCGGCGCCGAGGCCCCGGGGATGAGCACCGACCCGATCACCAGGTCCGCGTCCCGCAGCGCCTCGGCGATCGCGTGCGACGAGGACCGCAGCGTCGTGATGCGGCCGTCGAACCGGGCGTCGAGCGCACGGAGCCGCGGCAGGCTGATGTCGAACACGGTGACCTCGGCGCCCAGGCCGAGCGCCATCGTCGCCGCGTGCTCTCCCGCGACGCCACCGCCGATCACGACGACCCGGCCCTTCGGCGTCCCGGGGACTCCGCCGAGCAGCAGGCCGCGGCCGCCCGCGGTGCGCATGAGCTGCGCCGCGCCGACCTGCACCGACAGTCGTCCGGCGATCTCGGACATCGGCGAGAGCAGCGGCAGCGACCGGTCCGGCAGCTGCACGGTCTCGTAGGCGATCGCGGTCGCGCCGGACTCGACGAGCGCCGAGGTGAGGGGGCGGTCGGCGGCCAGGTGCAGGTACGTGAAGAGCACCTGTCCAGGGCGGATCGATGCGTACTCCGACGCCACGGGCTCCTTCACCTTGAGCACGAGCTCGGCCCGGGCCCAGACCTCGGCCGCGGTGTGGACGACCGTGGCCCCGGCGTCGCGGTACTCGTCGTCGCCGAAGGACGACCCGGTGCCGGCGCCGGACTGCACGAGGACCTCGTGGCCGTGCAGCGTCAGCTCACCGACCCCCGCCGGCGTCGCCGCGACGCGGTACTCGTTGTTCTTGACCTCTGTGGGGACGCCGATCAGCATCACGGACTCCTTCGTGGGCGGTGCAGGTACGACCACGATGCGCTCTGGTTCGTTTCAAACTCGTTTCCGCCGAACATCTGCGCGATGAGCGGTCGTTCGGTACGACGAGATTCGACGAACCGGTCAGATCGCCTTGCCCGGATTGAGGATCCCGAGCGGATCGAACACCGCCTTCACGCCCCGCTGCAGATCGAGGACGTCGTCACCGAGCTCGTCACCGAGCCACCGCCGCTTGAGCACCCCGACACCGTGCTCGCCCGTCAGCGTGCCCCCGAGGTCGATCGCGGCGCGGAACAACTCGTCGGCCGCGGCCCAGACGTGCGCGGGCACCTCGTCCCCCGCGAAGACGAAGTTCGGGTGCAGGTTGCCGTCTCCCGCGTGCGCCACCGTCGGGATCGCCACGCCGTGCCGGCGCCCGATCGCCTCGACCCGCTCGAACATCTCCGCGAGCCGGCTCCGCGGCACCGCGACGTCCTCGATCAGCACCCGGCCGCCCGCCTCCATGGCCGGGTGGAAGGACCGTCGGACGGTCAGCAGGCGCTCGCGTTCCACGGCGGACGTCGCGTGGTGCACGGTGCCGCCCTCGGCCTGGAGGCGCGGTGCGGCTCCCAGCGCGGCCTGCGCTGCGTCCGGCCCGTCGAACTCGACGAGCAGGAACGCCCCGTCCGCCGAGCTGCTCCCGAGCGTCTCGGTCAGCACCTGCGGTCCGAGGTGTGCGGCGATGCCCGCGAGGGCGGCCGCGTCGAGCAGCTCCACCGTCGACGGCCGGCTCGCGCCGGTGACGACGGCCGCGGCACCGCGGGCCGCGTCGGCGACGGTCGGGAACACCGCCCCGAGCGTCGCGGGCGCTCCGGCCGGCAGCGGCACGAGCCGGACGGTCGCTCCGACGACCACCCCGAGGGTGCCCTCCGAGCCGACGAACAGCGCCGTCAGGTCGAGGCCGGTGACGCCCTTCACCGTGCGGCGTCCGGTGGAGACGAGCCGGCCGTCCGCCAGGACCACGTCGAGTCCGAGCACAGCCTCGCGCGTCACGCCGTACTTGACGCAGCGCAGGCCGCCGGCGTTCGTCGCGATGTTGCCGCCGACGGTCGAGATCGCCGCGCTGGCCGGGTCCGGGGCGAAGCGCAGCCCGTGCTCGGCGACCGCGGCGTCGAGGGCGCCGTTCAGGACGCCCGGCTCGACGACGGCGTACTCGTCGGCGACCGAGACCTCGAGGATGCGGTCCATCCGGGCGACGCTGAGCACGACGGAGCCCTCGGTGCCGTTCGCCCCGCCGGCCAGCCCGGTGCCGGCGCCCCGCGGCACGACCGGCACCCGCGCCGCGGAGCAGGTCCGGAGCACGGCCTGGACGTCGGCGACCGACCGGGCCTCGACCACGGCGACCGGCCCGCCGGGTGCGCTCCAGCCGGACTTGTCGGTCCGTGCGGCGTCGAGCACTGCCGGGTCGGTGCGGACGACGGCGCCGTCCGGGTCCGCGAGGGCGGAGCGGAGGGCGGTGACGACGGTGTCCATGCGCGCCACGCTACCGAGCCGCACGCCGTCGACCGAGCACGTGCCCGGGATCAGCGGGTGCGGAGCGACTCGCTCGGGAGCTCGCCGAACCGGGCCCGGTAGGTCGCCGAGAACCGTCCGAGGTGCCCGAAGCCCCACGCGCGGGCGATCTCCGCCACGTTCGTGGCGTCCCGGTCCGCGCGGAGCAGGTCCACCCGGGCACCGTCGAGCCGGACGCTCCGGAGCAGGTCGCCCGGCGTCTGGTCCAGGTGGCGCCGGAGCGACTGCTGCAGGCCACGGGGGCTGAGCCCGGCGGCCTCGGCGATCTCGGTCGTCCCGATGGGTTCGCGGGCGTGGGCGTGCACGTACTCGAGCGCGCGTCGCAGCCGGTCGTGCTCGGGCCCCGAGCCGGTGACGGACGAGCGCCAGCGATCCCGTCGCGGGAACGCCTGCACGGCGGCGGCGACGAACGACTCGGCGATCGACCGCTGCACGATCGGCGTCAGGTCGTGCTCGACGTCGAGCCAGGTGCCGGAGTGCGCGCGGACGACGGACTGCCAGGCGCGCAGTCCCTCGGCCGTCGGACGACGCATCGGCTCGAACGCGAAGTCGTCCTCGCCGACCACCGACCGCACGAAGTCGCGGTCGAGGTGCACGAGGTTCAGCCCGATGTCCCGGTGGTGCAGCGCGTACGCCTCGGCGAAGGGCAGCACGACGGGGACGCCGGGCTCGAGCGCGTGCTCGCGTCCCTGGAACGTGATCGTGCTCGTGCCCGAGCGCATCCACGCGACGAGGAACTCGTCGTCGACCAGGCTCTCGGTCTGCAGGTCGACCAGCAGCCGCGAGGACCGGAGCGACATCCGCGCGTCACCGACGCCCGCGAAGTCCCAGTGCTGCTGCGTGTGCGTCCGGCGGACGCGAGGCGCCCGGAAGTCGTAGTCGCCCGTGAAGAAGGCGAGGGCTTCGTCGATGTCGGTCCCGGCGAGGCGGCGGAAGTAGCGGGCGCCACGGCGCCGACCGTCGTCCTGGCGGCTGGCATCGGTGGCGTCCGGCGACGTCGGGACACCCGGAACGGGCGCCGTCGGCGGCTGGGTCGCACGAGTGAACACCATGCACCGGAGCCTAGGGCGGACCACCGACATCGAGTCGGTCAGGAACTGACCTAGGGCTGCAGGATCGCCTGCCCGACGCTCTCGTCCAGGATCAGGTCGGTCACGAGTCCCGCGGCGAGGGCGCCCTTGAGCGACGCCGCCTTCCCCCGGCCCGCGACGACGCACACCCGGCGGGGCGCCCGCTTGATCGTGTCGAGGTCGGGTCCGCCGGCGCGCGCGTTCACGCCGATGTCCTTCCACGACCCGTCCGCCCGGTAGAAGACCGTCGAGACGTCGCCGACGACCTCGGCCTGCGCGAGCTCGTCGCGGTCGGCCGGGTCGAGGTACCCGCCGGAGTACACGTGCGAGGGCACCGGGGCCTGCGGCGCGCCGACACCGAACACGACGAGGTCCATCCGCTCGTGCAGGTCGAGCACGCGGCGGATGGAGCGCTCGCGGAAGAGCATCTCCTTCGTCGCCGGATCGTCGAAGAACGCCGGGACGGGGAACTGCTGCACGAACGCGCCGTACGCCTCGCCGAACCGCCGCAGGATCTCGGACGCGTAGACGATGCCGGTCGTCCGGGTGTTCGCCGCACCGTTGATCTGCACGACGGTCGAGCCGTGGGTCGTCTTCGGCACGAGGTACCGGCTCACCGCACTCACGGTCGAGCCCCACGAGATGCCGACCACCATGTTCGACTCGACGTACTGCGTCAGGATGCGCGCGGCGGACAGGGCGACACGCTCGAGCCGGTCGACGTCGCTCGTGTGGTCCGGCACCGGCACGACGTGGGCGTGCACGCCGAACCGCGCCCGGATGTTCCGGCTGAGCGCTGCCGCCTGGTCGAGCGGCGAGCGGATCTGGATGTCCACGAGCCCGGTGTCCCTGGCGTACTTCAGCAACCGCGAGACCGACGACCGCGAGGTGCCGAGCTCGTCCGCGATGGCGTCCATCGTCAGGTCCTGCAGGTAGTACAGGTGTGCGGCGCGCAGCGCCTGCTGGGTCCGCATCGGCTGCGCAGCATCGCTCATGGGAACCGAGCATGCACGGACGTGCACGGCCTCTGCAACCCCTGTCGCGCCTCCCGTCCGCTCCCCGGCCCCGTGCCGGGCCGCAGCGACAGGTGTGCTGCACGTTCGTGCACGTAGGTTGCCCGACCTCCCACCGAGGCGCACGATCGGAGTCGACCCCACGGAACCGACCCAAGGAAGCGACGCACCATGTCGAAGAAGACGCAGCCCCGGAACACGGTGACCGCGCTCACCGAGCGCCCCAACGCCCAGGTCCTCATCGTCGGTGGCGGCATCAACGGCATCGCCACCTTCCGCGACCTCGCCCTGCAGGGCGTCGACGTCGTGCTCGTCGAGCGCGGCGACTACGCCGGCGGCGCCTCGGCCGCGTCCAGCCACATGATCCACGGCGGCATCCGCTACCTGGAGAACGGCGAGTTCCGCCTGGTGCGCGAGAGCGTGCAGGAGCGCAACGGCCTGATCCGCATCGCGCCGCACTACGTGAAGCCGCTGCAGACGACGATGCCGATCTTCTCGACGTTCTCCGGCATCATGAACGCCCCGCTGCGCATGCTCACGCACAAGCAGCGCTCGACCAAGGAGCGCGGCGCCGCGCTCATCAAGATCGGCATGACGATCTACGACTCCTTCTCGCGCGACGGCGGCTCGGTGCCGAAGCACCGCTTCCTCACGAAGAAGGCCGCGCTGGCCGACATGCCCGCGCTCAACAAGGACCTGAAGTACACGGGCACCTACTACGACGCGTCCGTGCACGAGCCGGAGCGCCTGGCGCTCGACGTGCTCAAGGACGGCCTCGCCGCGGCGAAGGGCTCCGGCAGCGCCGCGACCGCCCGCTCCGTCAACTACGTCGAGGCAGCCGGCACCCGCGACGGCGGTGTCGTGCTCCGCGACCGCGAGACCGGCGAGGAGTTCGTCTTCTCGGCCGAGGTCGTCGTGAACGCCTCCGGCCCCTGGACCGACCTGACGAACCAGGCGTTCGGCGGCGAGACGAAGTTCATGGGCGGCACGAAGGGCTCGCACATCGTCGTCGACAACCCCGAGCTCCTCGAGGCGACGAAGGGCCGCGAGCTGTTCTTCGAGAACAACGACGGCCGCATCGTCCTCATCTACCCGCTGAAGGGCCGGGTGCTCATCGGCACGACGGACATCGACGCCGACCCGTCGCAGCCGGCGGTGTGCACCGAGGAGGAGGTCGACTACTTCTTCGGGCTCGTCAAGCACGTCTTCCCGCAGATCGCGCTCGACCGCGACCACATCGTGTACCGCTACTCCGGCATCCGCCCGCTCCCCCGCCACGAGGACACCGCACCCGGCTTCGTGTCCCGCGACTACCGGATCGTCGACACCCCGATCGCCGGCCTGCCCGGCACGACCGTGCTCTCGCTCGTCGGCGGCAAGTGGACCACGTTCCGCGCCCTCGCCGCGCACCTGTCCTCGGACGTCACGACGAAGCTCGGTGTGGACCGGAAGGTCGACACGACGGGCATGCCGATCGGCGGCGGCAAGGACTTCCCGACGACCGACGCCCAGCGCGCGCTGTGGATCAAGTCGCACCGGGACGGTCTCGACGAGCAGCTCGTCGACGGCCTGCTCGAGCGCTACGGCACCCGTGCGGCCGAGGTCGTGGACGTCCTGACCGACGGCCCGGTCGAGCCGCTCGAGTCCGACCCGTCGCTCACCCGCGCCGAGGTCGCGTACTTCGCCGAGCACGAGCAGGCGGTCCACCTGGTCGACGTGGTGCTCCGCCGCACGAACCTGGCGTTCGTCGGCGGCGTCACGATCGACCTGCTCGACGAGCTGGCCGACGTCCTCGCCGGGGTGCTCGACTGGACGACCGAGGAGCGCGCGGACGAGGTCCAGCGCACGCTCGACGTCCTGCGCGAGTCGCACGGCGTGATCGTGCCGCTGCACACCTCGGCGGCGCAGCCCGCGTAGTCGGTCGCGACCACCTCACGGACGGGAGGCACGGTGCCAGCTGGCACCGTGCCTCCCGTCCGTCGTGTGGTCACGTCTGCTGCAGCGCGACGCCGCGCCCGGCGCCGAGACGCCGCCTCGCCCGCGAGACGCCGCCGGATCCGGCGGCGTCTCGCAGCGACGAATGCGTCTCGCCGAGCTAGAACCGCTCGCCGGTCGGGTCCTGCGCCGTGCGGTCGACGAGCTCGTCGCCACCGACCGGCTCACCCTCCCAGTCGACGAGGCGCCACCCGTCGGCGGTCGAGCCCTCGAGCTCGACGATGCCGGTGTTCTCGAGGTTGCGCTTCGTCCCGAACTCGTCCGGGGTGTTCTGCGCGACGGCGCTCGCCCACGTCCGGATCGCCGCGCCGTGGCTGACGACCGCGGCGACCGCGACGCCGGTGGCCTCGACCTGCCGGATCGCGCCCTCGTAGCGGGCGAAGAACTCCTCGCCGCTCTCGCCGCCCGGCATCCGGCTGGCCCGGTCCCCCGCCGACCAGCCGTGCACGGTCGAGATGTACAGCTGCACCGAGACCCGGTCGCGCTTGCCCTGGGTGTCGCCGGCCTCGATCTCGCGCAGCCCGGGGAGCACGACGGGTTCGGTCCCGAGCGCGGCGGCGAGGGGCGCAGCCGTCTGCTGGGTGCGGACCAGGGTCGAGACGAAGAGCCGCTCGATCCCGCGGTCGGCGAGGGCGTCCGGCAGCGCCGCGGCCTGCTGCTGCCCGAGGTCCGTCAGCCCCGGACCGGGGACCGCGGCGTCGAGCACGCCGTCCACGTTCGCAGGGGTCTGGCCGTGCCGGATGAGCAGGAGTCGCATGCGCCCCACCCTACGGACGGCCGGTGACCTATCCCTGGCGGGCCTTCCACCGCGGGTCCCGCTTGTTGATGACGTACACGCGGCCGCGGCGTCGCACGATCTGCGAGCCGGGGATCTTCTTGAGCGCCTTGAGCGAGTTGCGGACCTTCACGGGTCTCCTTCCTGCACCGACTCCTTGTTGAGAACGGTTGTCATGTAGGCTACCCGACATGCGCCCTGCAGCAACCACCCTCGTCACCGCCCTGCACGATGCCGACGCAGTCCGCGTCGCGCGCCGGATCGGCAGCGGCCACCGGATGCACGTCCAGGGCGATGCCCTCGCGGCGGCCAGGGGCATCGCCGCGCGACGCGACCAGCTCGACCGCGTGTGCGGACCGGACGCCGACCACGACCTCGTCGTCACGCTCGCGCCGGAGGTGGACGTCCGCGCGGTCGGGATGCTCCTCGCGAACGCCGCCCGTTCGGAGACCGGCGACGACCGGGTCCTGCGCCACGTGGTCGCCGTGCTCCGGGCGGACGACGTCGCCCACCTGCTCTGGTCGGACGTGGACGACGCCTTCGCGGCCGCTGAGCGCGTGGTGGCCCTCGTCGAGTACGCGACCGTGGTCGCGCTCGACCGACTCGAGCCACTCTCCGGCCGTCGTCGTCGGGCGCTCGTGGCGTTGCTCCACCGCATGGCTCCGCAGGCGGCGATCGTCGCGGCACCCGCCGTCAGGGGGCCGCTCGACCTGCCGGCGTCGAACGGCGGCGCCGCCCGCCTGCTGGCCTCCGGCGCCGGCTGGATGCGCGCACTGTCGAGCGACGCCGGCCGGACCGACACCGGGCGAGGGCCGCAGGACGACCTGGTGACGATGCGGTACCGCGAGCCGCTGCCGTTCCACCCCGGGCGACTCGCCGACGTCATCGCGAACGACCTCGCCGCGGGCGCGAACGGGCGGGTCCTGCGCTCGAAGGGGTTCTTCCGACTGGCCTCACGGCCGGACCACGTCGGCTCGTGGTCGAGCTTCGGTGCGATGCTCGCGCTGGACCCGACCGCGAACCCGTCGTGGGACGAGGACGCGCCGGTCGGTCAGGCGATCTGGTTCGTCGGCGAGCGCCTCGACGTGCACGTTGTCGAACGCGCGCTGGACGGCGCACTCCTCACGTCGGAGGAGCTGCTCGCCGGGCCGGACGTCTGGCGTCGGTGGCCGGACCCGTTCCCGGTGTGGCCGGCGCTCGACCCCTCACACGGACACCGGCACGACTGACCGGTGTGCGACGTCGCACGCGTCGATCGACGCGTGCGTCGTCGCAGACCGCGCGCCGTGCTCCGGACGACCGGCGCCCCGGGACGACCGGCGCTGCACGCCCTCAGCGCCGGGCGGTCTCCGCGATCCCGTCGTGCGCCGCGAAGGGCAGGTCGCCCAGGTCGAGGTTCGGGTTCGTGTCCTGCGTGAGCACGAGCTCGCGCGCCTCGGCCTCGGACTCCACCGCGGGCATCGACCCCGGGAGCGGCCGCTGCGAGGACTCGCGCATGCAGAACACACCGATCGCCCCGACGATGCTCATCGCCACGAGGAAGTACGCCGGCGCGAGCTGGTCCCCCGTCGCGGTCAGGAGCGCCTGCACGATGAGCGGCGTCGTTCCACCGAACACCGCGATGGCGATGTTGTAGGCGAAGCCCATGCCCCCGTACCGGGTCGACGTCGGGAAGAGCGCCGGCAACGAGGCCGCCTGGTTCGACACCCACAGCGCGGTCATCAGCGCCAGCAGCCCGAGTCCGGCGAGGGTCGACCACTGCGCTCCGTGCCCGATGAGCAGGAAGGCCGGGACGGCGAGCACGACCGTGGTGCCGGCACCGATCCACATCACCGTGCGACGACCGATCCGGTCGGAGACGCGACCGGCGACCGGCAGCATCACCGCGAGCAGCACGAGCACGGGGATGGTGAGGAGCGTCCCGTCGATCGCCGAGTACCCCAGCGAGTCGGTCAGGTACGTCGGCATGTACGAGGTCAGCGCGTAGCCGACCGTGTTCGAGGCGCCGACGAGCATGATCGCGATGACGATCGGGCGCCAGTGGTCCCGCACCATGACGAGCACGTTGGCGGGCCGACCGCCCTCGGCGGCCTCGCGGTCCGAGGCGGCGGCCTCCTGCGCCGCCTGGGTCGCCTGGAAGACCGGCGACTCCTCGATGCGCAGGCGGAACCAGATCGCGACGACGCCGATCACGCCGGCGAGCAGGAACGGGAGGCGCCAGCCCCACGCGGTCATCGTCTCGTCGCCGAGCGACACCTGCAGCACGGTCACCACGGTGGCGCCGAGCGCGAAGCCCATGTAGCTGCCGAAGTCGAGGATGCTCGCGAAGAAGCCGCGCCGACGGTCGGGGGCGTACTCGGTCACGAACGTGGTCGCGCCGGCGTACTCGCCACCGGTCGAGAAGCCCTGCGCGAGCTTCAGCACGACGAGCACGACCGGAGCGACCGCGCCGATGGTCGACCATGCCGGCAGCACTCCGATCAGGAACGTCGACGACGCCATCAGGATCAGCGTCGTGGCGAGCACCTTCTGCCGTCCCAGCCGGTCCCCCAGCCGACCGAACACGATGCCGCCCAGGGGTCGCGCGACGTAGGTCGCCGCGAACACCCCGAGGCTGAACAGGATCTGCACCGACGGCTCGGCCGTGGGCAGGAACACCTTGCCCATCGTGACCGCCAGGTAGCCGTACACCCCGACGTCGTACCACTCCATCGTGTTGCCGACGACCATCCCGCTGACGGCCCGGCGCATCATGCTCTTGTCGACCACCGTGACGTCGCTGACCCGCAGACGTCGGGGCGGTCGGGTGGTGGTACTGCTGGGGTCGGAACCCATACGCGATCTCCTCGTGGTGGGGACGGGCCGATCGGTACCGGCCCGGAACAGCCAGCAACGGTACCGAGCGACCGACATGTCACTGGCCGGGGATTCACAGGTACCGGCGTGTCACCCGGACGGGGGTCACGCCCGATCCGTACGACGGTGCCGATCGGCCCGAAGGTCACGACGCGGTAACGTCTGCCCCGTGGCGATCGAACCGGACACGAAGAACTGGACCTGGGTGATCGGGACCGCGTGCCCCGACTGCGGCTTCGACGGGGCGACCCTGGCGTTCCGCGACGTCCCGTCGGTCATCGCCGAGAACGCTGCCGCGTGGCCGGAGCAGCTGGCCCGTCCGGACGTCCGGCAGCGCCCCGACGACCGCAGGTGGTCGCCACTGGAGTACGGCGCGCACGTCCGCGACGTCCACCGGAAGATGACGGAACGGCTCCGGCTCGTGCTCGCCGAGGACGACCCGACCTTCCCGAACTGGGACCAGGACGCCACCGCCGCCCAGGACCGCTACGGCGAGCAGGATCCGGCGGTCGTCGCCCGGGAGCTCACCGATGCGGCCCGTGACGCGGCGGCCGCGTTCGCCGCCGTCCCCGACGGCGCCGTCGGACGGACGGGGCGGCGCTCGGACGGCAGCGCCTTCACGGTCACGACCCTCGCGACCTACTACGCGCACGACCCGGTGCACCACCTGTGGGACGTGCGTCGGACCGCCCACCGCACGGGGTGACGGACGGGAGGCGCGGTGCCGGCCCGCACAGCGCCTCCCGTCCGCCCCTGGTCGCCTCGCGACTCAGGCGAGTGCGTCGAGCAGGGCGCGCGCGGTCACGGCGTCGGTCACCAGCTCGTTGATCATGCCGGCACGGACGGCGCCGATGATGCTCGGCACCTTCGCCGACCCGACGGCGACGCCGACCGCGTGCGGGACGCCCGCGAGCACCTCGCGCGACGTCCGGACCATGCGCTCGCTGCCGGGGAACTCGATCGGCGACCCGTCGGCGGCGAAGAAGTTGAGACAGACGTCACCGGCGGCCTGGTCGAACACGGCGTCCTCGACCGGGATCCCCCGCGCCAGCGCATCGCGTGTGGGGGTCGGTGCGCCGACGCCCAGGATCGCACCCTTCGCCCGCCCCCACAGGCCGACGACGTGCTGGAAGGCGGGGTCCTCGTCGAGCGATGCCCGCATGGCGGCCGACGGCAGGGCCTGCGCGAACAGGAACGCCGGGATCGCGCCGGAGTGCTCGGCGGCCGTCCGGGTGATCTCGTTCGTCTGGAACCACGGCATCGGGTCCGCCTGCCCGCCGACGGTGGGGACGAGCTGCACGCCCGCGAGCTGCGGCATCCCGGTCTGCGCGACGTCGTAGACCGTCCGACCGGACGACACCAGGACCGCGTCGCCCGGGGTGAGCCCCATCCCCTCGACAGCGGTCGCGATCGGGGCGGCCAGGTCGGCGCCGAGCGTCGCCTGGTGCGTCACGGCCGCCAGGTGCACGGCGCGCAGCCCGAGCACGACCTGCAGCCGTTCGGCGAGCGCGACGGTCTCGTCCTGGAAGGGGTCCACGACGTCGATCCGGACGAGGCCGGCGCGGCGCGCCTCGGCGACCAGTCGGCTGACCGTGGGGCGCGAGACCCCGAGGCGCGAGGCGATCTCGACCTGGGTGGCGTCCTCGAGGTAGTACATCCGGGCCGCCTGGTAGACGGTGTCCAGCGGGAAACGGGCCCGCGACCCCTCGGCGCCGGTGGTGCTCTCGGAGGACATGCTGCGGCACCCTTCGGATCGGTCGGACACTCGGATCGTAGTCCGACCGAGGGTCACCGGATCGTGAACCCGCCGTCCACGCGGAGGTCGGCGCCGTTCACCATCGCGGCACCGTCGCTCGCCAGGAACAGCACCGCGGCGGCGATCTCGGCGGGGGTCGCGAAGCGGCCGGTCGGGATCTCGTCCTGGTGCCGGATGCCCGCCGCCTTCGCCCAGGCCGCACGACCCAGGTCGGTGAGCACGACCGTCGGCGAGACCGTGTTGACCGTGACCCCGCGCCCGCCCCACTCGAGCGCGAGCACCCGGGTCAGACCGAGGACGCCGGCCTTCGACGCGCAGTACGCGGCGTGCCGGTCGAGGCCGACGTGGGCCGCCTGCGACGCGATGTTCACGATGCGCCCGGTGCCGGCGGCGAGCATGTGCCGCCCGACTGCCTGCGCGAGCCGGAAGGTGCCCGTCAGGTTGACGTCGAGGGTGCGCGCCCACGCCCCGGCGTCGAGGTCCTCGGCGGCGTCGAGCGCGACGATGCCCGCGCAGTTCACGAGCACGTCCATCGAGCCCGCGGCGTCGACGACCTGCTGGACCGCGGCCGCGACGGAGCCGTCGTCGGTGACGTCGCACGCGAGGCCGAGGTGCTCCCCGGCCGTGACGGCGGGCAGCTCGGCGGCGGCCGCCGCCGAGGGGTCCGCACGGACGTCGACGATGGCGACGCGGGCACCGCGGGAGGCGAAGGCGTGCGCGATGGCGTTCCCGATGCCGGACGCGCCGCCCGTCACGACCGCGGTCCGGCCGGTCAGGTCGTTCGTCAGGTCGACGGTCCCGGGACCGGGTCGCAGTGCCGCGGCGAAGTCGGTGGCGGTGGCGGTGTCGGTGCCGGTGGCGCTGTCGACGGCGTCGGTCATGGTCGCTCCCTTGCGATGGATCGGTGTGGTGTGGGAACCATAGCAGAAATTGTGTTCTGGACATCTGTTCCGACGCGTGTACAGTCGTCGCCGAATCATCGGAACGGGCGCCCCGCCCGGCTGACCAACGGAGGACCAGCACATGTCGACGACGACGACGACCGAGACCCCGGCGCAGTGTGAGGCGCACCTCGAGATCCCGACCACGATGCGCGCCGTCGTGGTGCACGGGCCCGGTGACTACCGACTCGAGGAACGTCCGGTGCCGCAGCCCGGCCCGGGCGAACTGCTGCTCCGCACCGACGCCGTCGGCATCTGCGCGAGCGACCTGAAGTGCTACCACGGCGCCGCGAAGTTCTGGGGCGACGAGAACCGGCCGGCGTGGGCGGAGGCCGACCGGATCCCCGGCCACGAGTTCGTCGGGACGATCGTCGCCGGTGACGACGCCGCACTCGCGAAGCGCGGTGTGACGCTCGGCGACCGGATCGCGTGCGAGCAGATCGTCCCGTGCTGGGAGTGCCGGTACTGCCTCGAGGGTGCCTACTGGATGTGCGCCGTCCACGACATGTTCGGGTTCAAGGGCTTCGACGGTGCGATGGCCGAGTACGTGCTCGTCCCGGCGAAGGCCCTGACCCATCCGGTCGACCGCGCGCTGCCGGGCCAGGTCGCCGCCTTCGCCGAGCCGCTCTCCTGCGCCTTCCACGCCGTCGAGCGCGGCGAGATCAGGTTCGGCGACACCGTGGTGATCGCCGGCGCCGGCCCGATCGGCCTGTCCGCCATCGCCGGTGCCCGCCAGAAGAACCCGCTGCGGATCATCGCGCTCGACGTCGTCGACGACAAGCTCGCGCTCGCCCGCAAGGTCGGTGCCGACCTGACGATCAACATCGCGCAGGAGGACGCCGTCGCCCGGGTCAAGGAACTCACCGACGGCTACGGCGCCGACGTCTACATCGAGGCGACCGGTCACCCCTCCGCGGTGCCCCAGGGCCTGAACCTGCTCCGCAAGCTCGGCACGTTCGTCGAGTACTCGGTCTTCAAGGACGCCGTCTCGGTCGACTGGTCGATCATCTCCGACGACAAGGAGCTCGACGTCCGGGGCGCCCACCTCGGCCCGCACACCTGGCCGGCGGCGATCAAGCTGCTCGAGTCGGGCACGCTGCCGATGGACGAGATCTGCACGCACCAGTTCCCGCTCGAGGACTTCCAGCAGGCCCTCGACCTGGTGGGCGACTCCGCCGGCGCGTCGGTGAAGGTGTCGATCATCCCGTCGCTCTCGGCGCCCACCACGTCCGCCCCGACCGTGTCCGCCGCGCGGGCCTGAGCGCCGAGGAGTCCCGCGATGTCGACGACGACCGCGCGCACCACCACCGCGCCCACGACCGCCGCCGCCCGCCCCGAGGGTCGACTCGACCGGATGGGCATCCCCCGTCCGCTCGCCCTCGGCTTCGTCGCCGTGCTCGTCTTCATGACGGGCAACGGCGTCGAGTCGAACTTCATCACGCCGCACATGGTCGCGGTCCTCGGTAGCCCCGAGGCCACCGTCGCCACGATCGTGACGTTCTACAGCCTCGCCGCCCTCATCGGCAGCTACGTCTCCGGCGCCCTCTCCGACCTGATCGGGCCGCGCCGGGTGATGATCCTCGGGTTCGCCGTCTGGGTGGTCTTCGAGGTGCTGTTCCTGCTGGCGCTGAACGTCGAGAGCGTGCCCTTCGCCGCCGTCGCCTACGCCCTGCGCGGCTTCGGCTACCCGCTCTTCGCGTTCGCCTTCCTGGTCTGGGTGAACATCACCACGCCGGTCGAGCGCAACGGCGCAGCGGTGGGGTGGTTCTACGTCGCCTTCACCGGTGGCCTGCCGACGCTCGGCTCCCTGTTCGCCATCGGGGCCATCCAGGTGTTCGGTGGCGGGACGATCGGTGAGACGGGCGCGATGATCGCCTCGATCGGCCTCGTGGTCGCCGGGTTCCTCATCATGCTGTTCGGCGTCCGCCTGCCGAACGGCTTCTCGCGGATCGCGCCGGCCGCGGAGAGCGCCTGGCGGGTCCTGACGAGCGGCATCCGCCTCACCGCGACGCGACCGAAGATCCTGATGGGCTTCCTCGTCCGCCTCATCAACACCGCACCCGAGTTCGGCATGTTCGTCGTGCTGCCCGCCGTGATCGCGAACGACCGCGGCTGGGGCCAGAGCCGCTGGCTGCTCATGACCGTCTGCGTCTACGCGACGAACATCCTGGTGAACGCCCTGTTCGGCTGGGTCGGCGACCGCATCGGCTGGCAGCGCACCGTCAAGTGGTTCGGCATCGTCGGCTCCGCGACCGGGCTCGTGGCCTGGTGGTACGTGCCGCAGCTGGTGCCCGCCGGGTCGGACTGGGGCTACGTGCTCTCGGTCGTGGCCGGCTGCGTGTTCGGGTGCCTGCTCGCGGGCTTCGTCCCGATGGGCGCGATC
The DNA here is from genome assembly GCF_013347185.1 of Curtobacterium sp. Csp1. NCBI lineage: Bacteria > Bacillati > Actinomycetota > Actinomycetes > Micrococcales > Microbacteriaceae > Curtobacterium > Curtobacterium sp. Csp1. The sequence continues at coordinate 2,651,871 of NZ_CP054594.1, read as the reverse complement.
ATGCCGGCGCTCGCTCCGGAGCACAAGGGTGCCGCGATGGCGATGTACACCACGGCCGCCGGCGGCGCGGCGTTCCTCGGCACCGGCGTCGTCGCAGCGGTCTTCGCGCTCGGCGGCGGCGGCCAGGCGGTCACCTGGACGTTCGTCGGCCTCTACGCCTGCGCGTTCGTGATGATCCACTTCCTCGACGTGCCGCAGGGGCGCCCGCACCGCGGCACCCGCTGAGGCACGCCGACCCGACCCCGGGCGGCGGTGGCCGTCCCACCGCCGCCCGGTCCCCCCGATGCGCACACCCCCTCACCGGCACGCGCGACCCCTCCGACCCGACCGACGCACCCGGTCGTCCGACCCGATCCTGACCCCATCCACCGGACCCCGGTCCACCGCACGACAGGAACGACCCCCATGACCACCATCCACGACGACCCCGAGGACTTCGCCGAGGACCAGCTCGCCGGCTGGCTCGCCCTGTACGCCGACCGCGTCCGCGGCGTGCACGGCGGCGTCGTCGCACTCCCGACGGAGGGCGCCGAGCGCCAGGTCGCCGTCGTCGTCGGCGGCGGCTCCGGGCACTACCCTGCGTTCTGCGGCGTCGTCGGTCCGGGCTTCGCCACCGGTGCCGTCGTCGGCAACGTCTTCACCTCGCCCTCGGCGGCGCAGGTCTACTCGGTCGCCAAGGCCGCCGACCAGGGCCGCGGCGTCGTGCTGTCCTTCGGCAACTACGCCGGTGACACCATGAACTTCGGGCTCGCCGCCGAGCGGCTCCGCGCCGAGGGCATCGACACCCGGATCGTCGTCGTGACCGACGACGTGGCGAGCGCGGACGAGGTCACGAAGCGTCGCGGCATCGCCGGCGACTTCTCGGTGTTCAAGGCGATGGGTGCCGCCGCGGCCGCCGGCGCGGAGCTGGACGAGGTCGAGCGCGTCGGCACCGCCGCGAACGCCGCCACCCGCACGATCGGCGTCGCATTCTCCGGCTGCACCATGCCCGGCGCCACCGAGCCGCTCTTCTCGGTCCCCGACCGCCACCTCGGGCTCGGGCTCGGCATCCACGGCGAACCCGGCATCCAGGACGTCCCGGTGCTGCCGGCGCGGGACCTCGCCGCGCTGCTCGTCGAGCGTCTGCTGGCCGAACGACCCGAGGGCGCCGGACCGCGGGTGGCGCCGATCCTCAACGGCCTGGGCGACACGAAGTACGAGGAGCTCTTCCTGCTGTGGGGCCGGGTGCTGCCCCTCCTCGAGGACGCGGGGCTCGAGGTCGTCGAGCCCGAGGTCGGCGAACTGGTCACGAGCCTCGACATGGGCGGCTGCTCGCTGACGCTGCAGTTCCTCGACGACGAGCTCGAACGGTACTGGCGCGCCGATGCCTACACGCCGGCGTACCGCAAGGTCGCCGCCCCGGTCGCCGCGCTCGTGCCGGCCGCGGCCGTCACCGAGGCCGCTGCCGAGGCGACGGTCGTGCCGGAGGCGACCGGTGCCTCCCGGCGGGCCGCCGAGACCGCACGCGTCGCCGTCGAGGCGATGGACGTCCTGCTCCGCGAGCAGGAGGAGACGCTGGGCCGCATCGACGCGGTCGCCGGTGACGGCGACCACGGTCGCGGCATGGTCAAGGGCATCGGTGCGGCCCGTCGCGCCGTCGAGCAGACCGACCGGGAGGCCGGGGTCGCCTTCGTCCTCGGCCGTGCCGGTGAGGCGTGGGCCGCGTCGGCCGGCGGCACGTCCGGTGTGCTGTGGGGTGCGGCACTCGAGGCGTTCGGCCGCGCGCTCGGCGACGACGCCGAGCACGTGGACGCGGCCGACGTCGTCGCGGCCGCCCAGGCCTTCGCGGACTCGATCGTCCACCTCGGTGGCGCGTCCCGCGGTGACAAGACCCTGCTCGACGCCCTGATGCCGTTCGTCGACGAGCTGCGGTCCCGGGTCGACGAGGGTGCCGACACGGCGGAGGCGTGGCAGGCGGCGGCCGGGGTCGCGGTCGAGCAGGCGGCGGCCACGGCGGACCTGCGGCCGAGGGTCGGGCGTGCCCGGCCGCTGGCCGAGAAGAGCGTGGGGACGCCCGACGCGGGCGCCACCTCGATGGGGATGGTCCTCACGCGGATCGGCGAGGTGCTCGCGGTCCGCGCACGACGCGAAGGAGTGGACGCATGACGTACCGGTTGGTGGTGGGCTCCGACGACGCGGGCTTCGACTACAAGGAGGTCATCAAGCGTGACCTCGAGGCGGACGACCGCGTGGCGAGCGTCGTCGACGTCGGGGTCGACGCCGACGGCCACACGGCGTACCCGCACGTGGCGGTGGACGCGGCGCGGATGGTGGCGGACGGTCAGGCCGACCGCGCGATCCTGGTCTGCGGCACCGGGCTCGGGGTGGCGATCAGCGCGAACAAGGTCCCCGGCATCCGAGCCGTCACCGCTCACGACTCGTTCAGCGTCGAGCGCTCCGTGCTGTCGAACGACGCGCAGGTGCTCTGCATGGGGCAGCGCGTGATCGGGCTCGAGCTCGCACGGCGACTGGCGAAGGAGTGGCTCGGGTACGAGTTCGACTCGACGAGCGCGAGCGCCGAGAAGGTCGCGGCGATCTGCGGCTACGACGGCTCGGTGCCGGTCGGTACCGACGTCGGGAGGGCATGAGGGCGCTGGGTCCGCGGATCCCCAGCGCGCTGTCGGGTGCGCGACGTACGGTGCTCGCGCACCCGACGCTCCACGGCGACGCCGCTCGTGCACCCACCGCACCACCGAAGGGGACCCGATGAAGAAGTCAGCCTGGCTGCCCGCCGCGATCGCCCCGGTCGTCGTGGCCGGAGCGATCGCCGCGCCCGTCATCGCGAACGCCGCCGCCGACCCGGTCGCCGGCACGGACCCGAGCGCGGCGGACGTGCTCGCGAGCATCGCGGCGTCCCGGGACGCGCAGTACTCGGGCACGCTCTCGCAGACGAGCGACCTCGGCCTGCCGGAACTCCCCTCGGGCAGCGGTGGGTCCTCGCTCGAGGGTGGTGCGTCCGACGTCCTCGGGCTGCTCACCGCATCACACACCGCGCGCCTGTACGTCGGTGGCGAGGACGAACAGCGCTTCCAGCTGACGCAGCAGCTCGCCGAGCAGGACGTCGTCCGGAACGGGTCCGACGTGTGGACGTGGGACTCGGAGGAGCGCAAGGCCGTGCACCTCACGCTCCCCGCCGGTTCCGAGGGCCCCACGGCCGGCGCGACCACGCCGGCGCAGGCCGCCGAGCGTGCGGTCGCGGCGATCACACCGAGCACCCGGGTCTCCGAGCCGACGACGGTCCGCGTCGCCGGTCACGACGCGTGGCAGGTCATCCTGACGCCGAGGTCCGACGACACGCTGGTCGGCAGCGTCCGGCTGGCGGTGGACCAGCAGACCGGGCTCCCGCTCCGCGTCACGGTGACGGCGGCCGGGCAGGACGACCCGGCGTTCCAGGTCGGCTTCACGAGTCTCGACTACGGCGCACCCGACGCCCGACTGTTCGACTTCACGCCGCCGGCCGGCGCGGACGTCACGACGAAGGACCTCTCCGACGCGGGTCAGCACCGACCGAGCCAGCACGGGCAGTCACAGGGTGCCGGTGTCCGGCCGACGGTGACCGGGTCCGGCTGGGACAGCATCGTCGAGCTGCCGACCGGGGACTCCGCCCGGACGACCCGGGACCCTGACGCATCGGCACTCCTCGACCAGCTGACGAAGCCGGTCGACGGCGGCCGGGCGCTGCAGACATCGCTCGTCTCGGTGTACCTGACGGACGACGGCCGGGTGCTCGCCGGCGCCGTGCCGGTGTCCGCGCTGGTCGCCGCCGCGAAGTGACGGCAGCACCGCAGCCGGGCGAGACAGCGCGGCAGCCGGGCGAGACAGCGCGGCAGCCGGACGACGCGTCGTCCGAGCTCGCAGTCCGCACCGAGGGGCTCGTCAAGGTTTTCCGGAAGCAGCGGGCCGTCGACGGCATCGACCTGGCCGTACCGCGCGGGTCGGTCTTCGGGTTCCTCGGCCCGAACGGCTCGGGCAAGACCACCACGATCCGCATGCTCCTCGGACTGTCCTCGGCGACGAGCGGCACGATCGAGGTGCTCGGCCGACCGGTCCCGGGCGCTCTGCAGGAGGTCCTGCCCCGTGTCGGCGCGCTCGTCGAGGGCCCGGCCGCGTACCCGTACCTGTCCGGACGCGCGAACCTGCAGCGTTTCGACGTCGCCGACCCGAGCTCCGACCCGCGCACCCGTCGGGACCGCGTCGCGGTCGCCCTCGAACGCGTGGGGCTCACCCACGCCGCGGACAAGAAGGCACACGCCTACTCGCTCGGCATGAAGCAGCGCCTGGGGCTGGCGAACGCCCTGCTCGCGCCGCGCGACCTGCTCGTGCTCGACGAGCCGACGAACGGTCTCGACCCCCAGGGCACGCGCGAGGTCCGGAACCTCATCCGCTCGCTCGCCGACGACGGCACCACGGTGTTCGTGTCGAGCCACCTGCTCGCCGAGATCGAGCAGGTCTGCACGCACGCCGCCGTGATGCGGAGCGGACGCCTCGTGGCGCAGGGGTCCCTCGACGACCTGCGCGCCACCGGTGGCCGGACCGTCACCGTACGGACCCCGGACGTCGGCGAGGCCTCCGCGGTCCTCGTCCGGATCGGGCTCTCCCCCCGGCGCGACGCCGGTTCGGACGCCCTCGTCGCGGACCTGCCCGCCGACCTCGAGCCGGAGACCATCACGGCGGCGCTCGTCCGTGCCGACGTCCGCGTCCGTGGCATCGCGCTCGGCGGTGGCACCCTCGAGGACCTGTTCGTCGCGCTCACCGGGGAGGGCTTCGATGTCGCAGCTTGACACCGCGCACCGGCCCAGGCGACCGTTCGCCCTGCTCGGCTCCGAACTCGCCCTGGTGTTCCGCCGTCGACGGACCTGGGCGATGCTCGGCGCGCTCGCACTCGTGCCGGTGCTCATCGCGATCGCCGTCCGGCTGACCACGGACCCGAGCGACCGCGGCCCCGCGTTCCTCGGCGACATCACGAACAACGGGCTCTTCGTCGCCTTCACGGCGCTGACGGTGTCGATCCCGCTGTTCCTGCCGCTCACCGTCGGGGTGGTGTCCGGGGACACCGTCGCCGGCGAGGCGAACCACGGCACGATCCGCTACCTGCTCGTCGCACCGACCGGCCGGCTGCGGTTCATCGTCGTGAAGTACGTCGGGGCGGTCGCGTTCAGCCTGGCGGCGACGCTCCTCGTGGTGCTCGTCGGCGCGGCGATCGGCGCACTGCTGTTCCCGATCGGCCCGATCACGCTGCTGTCCGGGACCCAGGTCGACGGCTGGTCGTACGCCGGCCGGGCCGTGCTCCTCGCGCTCTACGTGACCCTGTCGATGCTCGGCCTGTCCGCGATCGGCCTGTTCGCGTCGACGCTCACGACCGTCCCGGTCGGGGCGATGGCGGCGACGGTCGTGCTCGCCGGGGTGTCGCAGGTGCTCGACCAGCTCCCCCAGCTCGACTGGTTGCACCCGTTCCTGTTCTCGCACCTGTGGCTCGGGTTCGGAGACCTGCTCCGCGACCCGATCGCGTTCGACTCGTTCGGGCAGAACGCTCTGCTGCAGCTCGGGTACGTCGCGGTGTTCGGCGCGCTGGCGTACGGCCGGTTCGCGACGAAGGACGTCCTGAGCTAGCGACGGTCGAACGACGAGACGGTCCGACCCCGCAGGGCCGGACCGTCTCGTCGTCGTGGACGGACCTCGCTCAGGACGCGGGTGACGCGCTCCCGCCCGCCATCGTCTCGGTGTCGGCACCGCGCTGCTCGCCGTAGCGGTCGCGCAGGTCCCGGGCCTTCTCGGACCGGTACCAGTCGAGGCGCGCACCGGTCTCGACGGTCTGCATGCCGATCACGACCTTGCCGCGGGAGCGCATCTCGGCCAGGTCCTCGTACGCGTCCACGATGAACTCGAACGGGTAGAAGCCGGAGATGAGCACCTGCACGCGCCGGTCCTGCACGGCCTTGGCGAGCATGACGAGCAGGTCGCGCGCCTCCTCGTCGTCCGCGGGGGCGCGGAGGAAGCGGAGTTCGACGTCGCGACGGTGCTCGGAGGTCACGAGCCGCTCCGACGGCACGCCGAGGCGCTTCGCGAGGTCCGCCGCACCGCCCCCGCCGTGGTTGTCGATGAACGCGGTGATCGCTCGGCCGGCCGCCATCTGGCGGATGCGGTCCTCCTCGCCCTCGCCGTAGGCCACGGGCAGCGTCCCGATCTGGCGCAGGTAGTCGTGGTTCCGCGGGCTGCCGAGCGCGATCACGGTCGCGCCGGCGTCGTGGGCGAGCTGGCACTCGATGTGCCCGACCCCACCCGCGGCGGCGCTGATCACGACGGTGTCCTCGGGGCCGAGGCGCAGGCCGCGGACGATCGTCGCGGCGGTCGCTCCGGCGAGGTACAGCCCACCGGCGACCTCCCAACCGACGTGTTCGGGCTTCTTGATGACCGCGCCGCGCGGCACGCGCACCCACGTGGCGTGCGCGCCGCCGTCCGGGGCGTGTCCCATGACCTCGTCGCCGACCTTGAGGTCCTTGACCTCGGCGCCGCGTGCGCGGACGATGCCGGCGAAGTCGACGCCCTGGTGGGCCGGGAACGCGAGGTCGATGTGGTCGCGGAGCTTCCCCTCGCGGAGGAACCGCTCGACGTGGTTCAGGCCGGCGGCGACGACCTCGACGACGACCTCGCCGGGTCCGGGTTCGGGACGTTCCTGCGGGACGAGGTCGACGACGTCGAACCCGCCGTACCGGTCGTACTGCACGGCACTACCGATGCGCATGAGGGACTCCTTCCGTCTGCATGACCCCCGGTGTACTCGCGCCGCCGGGACGGTGTCCGGGAGCGCGGGGTACTCGACGGGTCCCCTCCCGTGGGCGCGGTCGCCCCACGCGAGCACGGGACGGACGGGAGGCACGGCGCCGGTCCGGCACCGTGCCTCCCGTCCGGTCCGTCCCCGGCCGGGTGCCGGGCCGGTCCGCGTGGCCCGGACTGCGCGACTCGGCCTGCGCGACCCGGCCCGCGCAGCCCGGCCCGCGCGACCGAGCCTGCGTCAGCCCTGCGCGGACCGGCCCGTGCCGCGCGCTCAGCGCGGGCCGGCCTGCTCCGCGATCCGCGCGACCGTCTCGGCGTCCAGCGCGAACGCGAGCGGATCCGCGTCCGGCTGGGGAACGCGCACCGGGGTGGACCACACCGAGCCGTCCGGCGCGACGTCCACGATGAGTGCACCGGCGGCGACGTGGGCGGACTCCTCGTCGTACGGACCGACGACGTCGGTGTCGTTCGCCACCCCGGGGGCGACGAGCACGGGGATCCCGCCGAGCGACCCGACGGCGTGGTGGTGCTGGTGTCCGCCGAGGACGACCCGGACGTCCGAGCCGTCGAGCACCTCCGCGAGGTCCTCCGGGTTCTGCAGGCGGAGCGCCTCGTGCAGGAGCGTCGGCGACGGCACCGGCGGGTGGTGCAGCACGACGACCGTGCCGTGCGCCGTGGGCTCGCCGGTCAGCGCGGTCCGGAGCCGCTCGAGCGCCGTTTCGTCGAGGTGTCCGTAGCCGGCGCCGGGGACGCTCGTGTCGACGGTGACGATGCGGAAGCCGTGCACGGTGGACTGTCCGGAGACCGGGACCTCCGGCGGGGTGTGCTCCATCGTGTGCGCGAGCGGCCGGCCGCCCTCGCCGAGGACGTGCCCGTTCGCCAGGACCTGACGGAAGCCCTCGCGCAGGTCGTGGTTGCCCGGGACCGCGACGAACGCCGCGCCGTGCCGCTCCGCCCAGGCGCCGACGCGCTCCCGAACGGTCCGGTAGGACTCCGGGCTGCCGTCCTCCGACACGTCGCCGGACACGACGACGAGCCCGACGCCCGGGACACCGTCCACGTGGGCGAGCACGGCGTCGAGCGCCGCGGTGGTGTCGACGGACCCCTGGTGGAGTGCACCGTCGCCGGTCAGGTGCGTGTCGGAGAGGTGGAGGATGCGGAGCGACCCCGCGGCTGGCTGCTGCATGGCGCCACGCTAGCGGCGTCGCGCATCGACGATCTGAACGGCGCGTTAGCGTTGCCTGGTGACCGACGACCCGATCGACCTGCGCTCCGACACCGTCACCCGACCGACCCCGGCGATGCGCTCCGCGATGGCCGGCGCCGAGGTCGGCGACGACGTCTTCGGCGAGGACCCGGAGACGAACGCCCTCGAGCGCGAGGTCGCCGACCTGCTCGGGCACGAGGCGGGACTCTTCACCCCGACCGGCTCCCTGGCGAACCAGCTCGGGCTGCGGTTGCACGTCGCCCCGGGCGAGGAGCTGCTCGCCGACGTCCGCGCCCACGTCGTGCGGGCCGAGCTCGGCGCCGCCGCGGTGTTCTCCGGCATCACGACGCGCACGTGGGCCTCGGAGCGCGGACGACTCGTGGCCGCGGCGGTCGAGACGATCGCGGAGCCGGACGCCGGCGCCTACTCGGTGTCGACGACGGCCATCGCGGTCGAGAACACCCACAACTTCGGTGGCGGCACCGTGCAGCCCCTCGACCAGGTCCGGGCCGTGCAGGCGTACGCGCGGGAGCACGGCATCGCGGTGCACCTCGACGGCGCCCGGCTGTGGAACGCGCACGTGGCGTCGGGCACCCCGCTCCGCGAGCTCGCGGCCGGCTTCGACACGGTGTCGGTCTGCCTGTCGAAGGGCCTCGGTGCCCCGGTCGGCTCGGTGCTCGTCGGCTCCCGGGAGCACGTCGCAGCCGCGCGGGTCTGGCGGAAGCGGTACGGCGCGGGGATGCGGCAGACCGGGTTCCTCGCCGCCGCGGGTCGGTACGCCGTCCGGCACCACGTCGACCGGCTCACCGAGGACCACGCGAACGCCCGGGTGCTCGCCGCGGCGCTCGACGTCGACCCGGCGACCGTCGACACGAACATCGTGTTCGCGGAGGTCGCCGACCCGGGGGCGTTCGTCGCCGGGGCCGCGGAGCGGGGCGTCCGGGTGATGCAGCTCGGACCGCGGGCCGTCCGGCTCGTGACGCACCTGGACGTCAGCGCCGAGGACGCCGCCCGCGCCGCCGAGGTCCTGGCCGCGCTCCCCCGCTGACCGGCGCTGGCGCTCGCGGGCTCCGGCGATCGCGAAACGCAACGTCGGCGGGTTCTCGCAGCGGTACTTCGCTGCGAGAACCCGCCGACGTTGCGTCTTGCGGGAGGGAGCTTGATCGGACGTCTCGCGACATCCCCGGCTCCGTCGACGCGTTGGCGCAGCGCGCTCCTTGCCCGAGAGCGCACCCCTGCCCCATCACCCTCGCCAACGATCTCATACAGACATAGGATGTCTGTATGACCTCGACCGACGATCAGCACCGCGTCGACCCGGCGACCGGGGCTCCGGCACCGACGCCGGGAACCCCGTCGACGAACCGGGTCCGGGTCCGGCGGCAGCTGCCGAGCGTCCGCGACCTGGCGCCGCTGATGCAGTTCAAGAAGCCCGCGCTCCCGGGGCGACAGCAGCGGCTCGAGTCCGCGCTGACGATCTGGGACCTCCGCCGGATCGCCGCGCGCCGCACCCCGAAGGCCGCGTTCGACTACACCGAGGGCGCGGCGGAGGCGGAGATCTCCCTCGCCCGCGCCCGGCAGGCGTTCGAGGACATCGAGTTCACCCCGGCGATCCTGCGCGACGTCTCGAAGGTCGACACCTCCCGCGAGGTGCTCGGCGCGCCGACCGCCCTGCCGCTCGGGATCGCGCCGACGGGCTTCACGCGGATGATGCAGACCGAGGGTGAACGCGCCGGCGCCCGGGCAGCCGGGCGGGCGGGGATCCCGTTCTCGCTGTCGACGATGGGCACCACCGCGATCGAGGACGTCCGTGACGCGAACCCGCACGGCCGCAACTGGTTCCAGCTCTACATGTGGAAGGACCGCGACAAGAGCATGGCGCTCGTCGACCGGGCCGCGAAGGCCGGCTTCGACACGCTGCTCGTCACGGTCGACGTCCCGGTCGCGGGCGCACGGCTGCGAGACAAACGCAACGGGTTCTCGATCCCGCCACAGCTCGGCGTGAAGACCATCGTCAACGCGATCCCCCGGCCGTGGTGGTGGTTCGACTTCCTCACCACCGAGCCGCTCGCGTTCGCCTCGCTCGACCGGTGGTCGGGCACGGTCGGCGAGCTGCTGGACCACATGTTCGACCCGACGGTCACCTACGAGGACCTCGCGTGGATCCGGGACCAGTGGCCGGGCAAGGTCGTCGTGAAGGGCGTGCAGTCCCTCGCAGACGCGAAGCGCCTGGCGTCGATGGGCGTCGACGGCATAACGCTGTCGAACCACGGCGGTCGGCAGCTCGACCGCGCCCCCGTCCCGTTCCACCTGCTGCCGTCCGTCGTGCGCGAGGTGGGCGGGGACACCGAGGTGCACCTCGACACGGGCATCATGTCCGGCGCCGACATCGTCGCCGCCGTCGCGCTCGGTGCACGCTTCACCATGGTGGGTCGTGCCTACCTGTACGGGCTGATGGCGGGCGGCGAGGCCGGTGTCGACCGGATGATCCAGATCCTCTCCGAGCAGATCGAGCGGACCATGCGCCTGCTCGGCGTCACCACGCTCGACGAGCTCGAGCCCGGTCACGTCACCCAGCTGCAGCGACTGGCCCCGGTCCGGCGCTGATCCGTCGCGGACGCGACCACCCCATGGACGGGAGGCACGGTGACAGCTGGCACCGTGCCTCCCGTCCGGTCCGTGGTCGCGTCAGCGCGTTCCGAAGGGCGCGCGCTTCCCCTCGCCCCAGGCCCACTGCAGCAGGGCGAGCCCGGACTCGTTCGTCACCGCGAGCTTCACGTGCGACCCGGTGCCCTGCAGTTCCTCGAGGCTGTAGGTGTCACCGGTGCGCAGCCCCGGCCAGAACACGGCGCCGAGGTGCCGCTCGCGGACGATCGTCGTGACCGTCTGCAGGAAGGCCACCGAGTTGTCCGCGTCGGCGTTGCCGGTCGTCGCGGAACCGCGGTAGTCGATCCCGGTGGTCATCGGGACCCCGAACTCGTCGAGGACGGTGCGGGCGCTGCACGCCTGGTCGCCGAGTCGGCTCTCGAAGTCGGCGGCCCAGCCCGCGTCGTCGTGCGTGCCCCAGAACCCGTAGAAGTGCTGCGACACGTAGGTCCCGGCGAGTGCCGGCGCGGCGCAGACCGCGTCGACGTGGTCGTTGTAGCCGGTGCCGCTGACGAACACGCGGTCGCGCGGGATCCCACGGGCCGTGTAGCGGTCGACCCAGTCGGTGGCCACCTGGATCCAGTCGGCGGGTGCGTAGCCGAACGGCTCGTTCATCGGCTCGAAGTACACGCCGGCGTCACCGCGGTAGGTGCTCGTCAGCGTGTCCCACATGGCGGTCCAGGCGGCGGGGTCGTCGACCTTGCCGTCCTTGCTGGCGTCACTGCTCTCCCAGTAGCCGAGGACGACCTTGACGCCCTGGTGCCGGGCGGCGTCGATCGCCCCCTTGTAGGACGTCCACCACGCCGTGCCGACGGAGTACGGGTTGACGGGCAGGCGGACGGTGTCGGCGCCGAGGTCCTTCCGGAACTCGCGGACGATCCGCTCCGAGGTCTTGTACACGGTGCGGTAGTCGTCCGACGTCGAGAGCCCCGAGGGGACGACGGGCCCGTTCACGTAGTTGTCCCGCGGGTCGGCCCAGTTGACGCCGTGGAACTGCGTCGGGTCGAGCGCGGGGGTCGGGCCCGGGCGGTGGTGGGTCGGCGCCGCGGCGGTCGGGACCGGGGCGGCGGTCGCGGTGCCGGGGACGGCGAGGGCGAGGGCGGTGGCGCCGGCGACGACGGCGAGCGTGCCGACGAGGCGGCGTCGGCGTGGGGTGGTCGAGGTGTGCATGGGTCCTCCCTGACTGCATCGTTGCAGCGGCACGACGACGTCGTCGTGCCGGTCGTCGGCGCTCCCGCGTGCCCCCTGGCACGCTCATGGCAACGTCAACACGCAAGCAGCGTGGCACTGCGCGGGCGCGGTGTCAACGGGTGCTTGGGCGGCGCGGCGGTCAGGCTGCGGGGACCGGCTGGGCGGCCGGCAGCGGGAACGCCATCGGGTCGGCGCGGACGGTGTCGAGCGCCAGCGCCAGCGCCCCGAGCACGACGACGTCGCCACCCAGCCGGGAGGCCACGACCTCCGGCGTCGGGTCGTACTCCCACGCCGCGAGGTGCGCCCGTGCCCGGTCGATCACCGGCTCGACGGCGTCCGCGATCGCCCCGGCCACGACCACCCGGTCGATGTCGAGCAGGCTCGCGAGCAGCACGCAGACCCGCGCCAGACGATCCCCCAGCGAGTCGACGATCCCGACCGCGACCGCGTCGCCGAGCGCGGCGGCGGTCAGGACGGCCGCGGCATCGGGCTCCTCGTCGCCGCCGAGGAGCGAGGACGCGCCGACACGGCCCGCCGCCCGCGCCTGCCGAACAAGCGTGCGTGCGGTGCGACCGATGCCGTCGGAGGACGCCACACCGTCGACCAGGTCGAGCACCCGGAGCTCGCCGGCACCACCGCGCGCCCCGCGCAGCAGGACCCCGTCGACGACGAGCCCGGCGCCGAAGCGCTCACCGGACAGCAGCGCCGCGAACGAGGCGTCGCCGGAGGACGGCCGTTCGGCGAGGGCCGCCGCGTTCGCGTCGTTCTCGACGACCACGACACCGTGCGGCACGACGTCGGCGAAGCCCGGGTTCATCCGGTTCCAGAACCCGCCGTCGTCCGGCGAGGCACCCGAGGCGTCGACGGGCGCGGGGATGCCGATCACGGTCACGAGCACGCGCGTCGGGTCGACCCCGGCGTCGGCGAGCGCCCGGGACACGGTGTCGGCCGTGACGCCGAGGCGGACCGGGACCTCGAGGCCGGCATCGCCGAGTGCGCCCTCGGCCCGTGCGAGCACCGTCCCGCGCAGGTCCGCGACGAGCGCCGTGACGCGGTGCTGCCCGGCGTCGACCCCGACGACCACCCCGGCTCCCGCGTCGAGTTCGTAGCGGCGGGCGGGTCGGCCCTTCCGGTACTCCTCCCCCGCGGCCCGGGCGTCGTCGAGGTCTCGGAGCCACCCGAGCCGGACGAGCTCGGCGCACGCGGCGAGGACGGTCGAGCGGGTCAGGCCGGTGGCGTCGATGGCCTCGGTCGCGGTGAACGCGGCGGCGTCGAACGCGGACGCCAGGACCGTCTCGGCGCTGGTCGCACGAGCGGGCTCACGGCGTCGGGACATGCGCTGACCCTACCGCGGGGAACATTGCTTGCGCGATTAGATTTTCTGAGTAGATTAAGTGTCGCGAGCCGGCACCGACGCCGGTCCGCTGACCGGGACGGCAGGGACGCCGGGTCCGGACGGACGGAGACGACGTGCGACCACACGCCACCACCAGGGACACCGCCGCACTCAGCCGCCGCGGGTTCCTCCTCGGGGCCGGCGGCATCGGCGCGGGCCTGACACTCGCCGCGTGCGCCCCGCTCGGCGGTTCGAGCAGCCGACCCGAGACGATCACCTTCTACGTGTCGAAGCCCGAGGTCATCGGCTACTTCGACGACGTCATCGCGAAGTTCCACGACAGCCAGTCGAAGATCCGCGTGGTCCGCGACTCGACGTCGAACATGTCCGCGAACTTCGTCCGGAACCGGCCGCCGGACCTCGGGTGCCTGAACTACAACTACGCGATGGTCTCGTTCGTCGAGCACGGCGCCCTGACGGACCTGTCGGACCTGCCCGAGAAGGACACGATCAACCCGGACCTGTGGCCGCTCATGCAGCAGACGGCCGACTACCCGGGCCGCACCAGCGTGCTGCCCTACTCGGTGACGGCGGCGTCCGTGATCTACAACAAGCGGATCTTCGCCGACCAGGGGCTCGAGGTGCCGACCACGTGGTCGGCGTTCCGCGACGTGTGCGAGCGGCTCGTCCGCGCCGGCATCACCCCGATGTACGGCACGTACAAGGACAACTGGACGAACGCCCAGGGCATGTTCGACTACTCGGTCGGCGGCATGCTCGACCTGCAGCAGACCTTCGCCGCGCTCGACCGCGAGGGAATCCGGGTCGGCAAGGGCTCCCGTGTCTCGTTCGAGAAGGACTTCGCGGCGCCCGTGGACCGCATGGTGGACCTGCTCCAGTGGCACCAGAAGGGCGCCGCGAGCCGCGGGTACGGTGACGGGAACCTGGCGTTCGCGCAGGGGAAGGCCGCGATGTACCTGCAGGGACCGTGGGCGCTCGGCGAGATCGCGAAGTCGAACAAGGACGTCGAGCTCGGCACCTTCCCGTTCCCCGCGACCGACGACGCCGCGGACAACAAGGTGCGCGTGAACGTCGACCTGGGGCTCTGGATCCCGGAGGCGTCGCGCAAGCAGGAGGCCGCGCGCGAGTTCCTGTCGTTCCTGATGAGCCCGGCGGTCAGCGACCGGTACAACGCCGACAACAACGGCTTCGGCGTCCGCAAGGACTCCCCACCGGTGTCGAACCCCGCTCTCCGTGGCATGCAGGACTCGTACGACCGCGCCGCCTTCTCCCTCGGCGCCTCGCAGCTCATCCCCGCCGAGATCCCGGTGGCGAACTACCTGCAGTCCATCGCCTTCGGCGGTGCCCCCGCTCCGCAACTCCGCACCCTCGACGGCGACTGGGCGCGGCTCGCGCTCCGCACGGCCGCGTAAGGAGACGACCTTGGCCACCACGACCACCGAAGCGATCACGACGGCGGACCGCCGCCGACGGGGCGGAGCCGCACCGCGCCTCCAGGCCGGCAGCCGCGGACGCCGGAAGCGCATCGAGCCGCTGTTCCTCGTCTTCCTCGTCCCCACCCTGGTGCTCTTCACGCTCGCCATCACGCTGCCGGCGGTGATGGGCATCGTGCTGAGCTTCACGGACTCCGTCGGGTTCGGCGAGTTCCGGTTCACCGGACTCACCAACTACGTCGCCGTGTTCTCCGACCCGGCGATCCTGCAGGCGTACCTGTTCACGATCGGGTTCTCGCTCGTCACCGTCCTCGTCGTCAACGCGATCGCGTTCCTGCTCGCCATCGCGCTGACGTCGAAGGTGCGCGGGAAGATCGCGCTCCGGGCGGTGTTCGTCCTGCCGATGGTGATCTCGGGCATCGTCATCGCCTACGTGTTCTCGTTCCTGTTCGCGAACTCGCTGCCAGCGCTCGCCACCGCACTGGGCTTCGCGCCGCTCGAGCAGAGCATCCTCGCGAACCCGGACCTGGCGTGGGTCGCGATCGTGGTCGTCACCGCGTGGCAGGCGATCCCGTCGACGCTCCTCATCTACATCGCCGGGGTGCTGTCGATCCCCGGCGAGGTGTACGAGGCCGCCGCCCTGGACGGGGCGAGCTCCTGGCGGCAGCTCGTGTCGATCACGGCCCCGCTGACGGCGGGCTACATCCTGATCAACCTCGTGATCGGGTTCAAGAACTTCCTCAACTCCTACGACATCATCGTCGGCCTGACCGACGGCGGCCCCGGTACCGCGACGACCAGCGTCGCGATGTCGATCTTCAAGGGCTTCAGCAGTGGCGACTACGCCTACCAGATGGCGAACGCGACGATCTTCTTCGTCATCGCGGTCGTGATCGCCGTGATCCAGCTGCGGGCGACCCGCGGGAAGGCAGCGCTCTGATGACCATGCAGGCACCCCTCCGACCGGGCACCACCGCGACCGGGTCGATCCGCTCCGTGGACGCCGACCGCACCGCCGGACGACGCGGCGGCGGCCGTGGCGACCGCGCCAACTGGCCGGTGACGATCGTCCTCGTGCTGTGCGCACTGTCCGTCCTCGTCCCGCTGTACGTCACGGTGACGATGGCGTTCAAGACCACGAGCCAGGCCGTCGACGGCAACGCGTTCTCGCTGCCGGCGCCGTTCAGCGTCGACGGGTTCGTCCAGGCGTGGGAGCTCACCGACTTCCCGCGGGCGTTCGGCGTCTCGGTGCTCATCGCCGCGATCACCGTCGCCGGGACGATCCTGCTCGCGTCCTTCACCGCGTACGCCATCGCCCGGAACTGGGAGCGCCGGCTGTTCCGCTGGTCGTTCTTCTACCTGCTCGCCGCGATGTTCCTGCCGTTCCCGGTCCTCGCACTGTCGCAGGTGAAGCTCACCGGGCTGGCGCACCTGGACAACCCGCTCGGCGTCGCGATCCTGCACGTCATGTTCCAGCTGTCCTTCAGCGTGCTGCTGTTCACCGCGTTCCTGCGGTCGATCCCGGCCGAACTGGAGGAGAGTGCACGCATCGACGGCGCGACCACGGGACAGGTGTTCTGGCGACTGGTGTTCCCGCTCCTCGCACCGATGAGCGCCACCGTCGGCATCTTCGCGTTCCTCGCGTCCTGGAACGACTTCGTGATGCCGTCGCTGATCACCTCCGACCCGGCGCTGCAGACCCTGCCGGTGCTGCAGCAGATGTTCCAGACCCAGTTCAGCAACAACTACAACGTGTCGTTCGCCTCGTACCTGATGGCGATGGCGCCGGCGATCATCGTCTACCTCGTCACCCAGCGGTGGGTGATGGCCGGGGTGACGCAGGGCGCCATCAAGTGACCGAGCCGAGCACCGCCACGACCACGACCCCCACTCCCACTCCCACTCCCACGAACGACGGAAGGCCCGACGTGACCGACACCCTCGCCCAGCCCGCTGCGACCACCACCGACGAGACGTGGTGGCGTCAGGCGAGCGTCTACCAGGTCTACCCGCGTTCGTTCGCCGACGCGGACGGCGACGGCATCGGCGACCTGCCCGGTGCGACGAGCCGCGTGCCGTACCTGGCCTCGCTCGGCATCGAGGCGGTCTGGCTCAGCCCGTTCTACCCGTCCGCCCTCGCCGACGGCGGCTACGACGTCGACGACTACCGCGACGTCGACCCGCGGCTCGGCACGCTCGCGGACTTCGACGACATGGTCGCGGCGCTGCACGGCGCCGGCATCCGCGTGATCGTGGACATCGTGCCGAACCACACGAGCGACCGGCACGCCTGGTTCCGCGAGGCCCTCGCGGCACCGAAGGGCAGCCCGGAGCGGGACCGCTACGTCTTCCGCGACGGCACCGGCCCGGACGGGCAGGAGCCGCCGGCCGACTGGGTGTCGATCTTCGGCGGCCCCGCGTGGACCGCGGTCGGCGACGGTCAGTGGTACCTGCACAACTTCGCGAAGGAGCAGCCTGACCTGAACTGGGCGAACCGCGAAGTCCGCGACGACTTCCTGCACACCCTGCGCTTCTGGTCCGACCGCGGGGTCGACGGCTTCCGCATCGACGTCGCCCACGGTCTCGCGAAGGACCTGCCGGCCGGCGAACTGCCCACGTGGGCCGAGGTGCTCGCGAGCCCGAAGGACGGCGCGCACATCCTCTGGGACCGCGACGACGTGCACGAGATCTACGCCGAGTGGCGCCGGGTCTTCGACGAGTACACCCCCGCCCGCACCGCGGTCGCCGAGGCCTGGGTCGCCGCCGACCGCCGCGCCCGGTACGCCTCCGCCGAGGGACTCGGGCAGGCCTTCAACTTCGACCTGCTCGAGGCCGACTTCGACGCGCAGCAGTTCCGGACGATCATCGAGTTCAACCTCGGGCTCGCCGAGCAGTCCGGCTCGTCGACGACGTGGGTGTTCTCGAACCACGACGTCGTCCGGCACGCCACCCGGTACGCGCTCCCGGCCCGCAACGGCGCCGAGGAGAAGCAGGGCGCCGCGTGGCTGCTCGCCGGCGGCCGGCAGGAGGACCTCGACCGCGCCCTCGGGCTCCGGCGCGCGCAGGCGGCGACGCTCCTGGAGCTCGCGCTGCCCGGCTCGGCGTACCTGTACCAGGGCGAGGAGCTCGGCCTGCACGAGGTCGGCGACATCCCCGACGCCGAACGACAGGACCCGGCGTTCTTCCGGAACCCGGGCGTCGACGTCGGCCGCGACGGCTGCCGCGTGCCGATCCCGTGGACCCGCTCGGGGCCGTCCTTCGGCTTCGGCACGGGCGGT
Source organism: Curtobacterium sp. Csp1 (assembly GCF_013347185.1). Lineage (NCBI taxonomy): Bacteria > Bacillati > Actinomycetota > Actinomycetes > Micrococcales > Microbacteriaceae > Curtobacterium > Curtobacterium sp. Csp1. The sequence continues at coordinate 2,633,946 of NZ_CP054594.1, read as the reverse complement.
TCGCACCTGCCGCAGCCGGCCTGGTTCGCCGACTCGTCGGTCGAGGCCGAGGACGCCGACCCGGACTCGACGCTCAACCTGTACCGGAAGGCCCTCGGCCTGCGCGGCCAGCTCCAGTCCGAGGAGCACCTCGAGTGGATCGAGACCGGCCGCGACGACGTGCTCGCGTTCCGTCGCCCGAACGGGTGGACGAGCGTGACGGTGTTCGGTGACGAGCCGTTCGCACTCCCCACCGGCGAGCTCCTGCTCGCCTCCGCGCCGGTGGCAGACGGCGCCCTGTCGGGTGTGGGGACCGCCTGGTTGCGTTCCTGACGGGACCAGCAGGCGGACGGGAGGCACGGTGCAGGCAGGCACCGTGCCTCCCGTCCGTCCCGGGGTCGCGTCCCGCACCCGGCGTGCCGTGCCGATCCGCGCGTGGGGTGCCGATCCGCGCGTGGGGTGTCGATCCGCGCGCGGGATGGCGATCCGCGCATGGGAGGTCGCCCCTTCCGACCCGCCATGCGCGGATCCGCCTCCCACGTCACCCGTGATGGGACAGATCGCTCAGGACGAGCTCACCGGCCCCGCGATCTCCCGGAGCGCGGCGAGGTGCGCCTGCCACGCGAGACGACCCGCCCGCGTCAGGGTCAGCGACGTCCGCGGGGTCCTGCCGACGTGCGCCTTGCCCACCGTGACGTACCCGGCCGCCTCGAGCGCGCTGGCCTGCTTGCTCAGCGCGGAGTCGGTGACCTCGAGCGCGTCCCGGACCTCGCGGAACGAGAGCGTCCCGGCCCGGTCGAGCGCTGCGACGACCGAGAACCGCACCGGGTTCTGCAGCAGGTCGTCGAGTCGGTGTCGCGGGTGCGAGCTGCTCATCCGCGGGACTCCCACGCGGCGCAGGCGAGCGACACGACGAGGACGAGACCGGACGTGACCGCCGACCACAGCACCGAGCCGTGCGCCCAGCCCACGACGGCGATCGCGGCGCAGTAGGTCAGCCCCCACGCGGCGACGTAGGTGATCCACCGCCGGCCGCGGGCGAAGGCGGCACGACCACGGATCGCGGCGCTGAACCACAGGACGAGCGCGAGCACGACGACGATCGTGCCGACGTACGCCGCCGCGAAGGCACGGCCCGCTGACATCCCCATCGCGAAGGTCCCGAGGGACGTCGTCGCGCCGAGGGCGACGATGAAGGCGACGTACGGCCACCGGACGGCGTCGTGCGTGCGACGGGCGAGACGGTCGGCGTGCGCGAGGAGCGCGCGGGCCTCGGACGGTTGCGGATCGGACATGGTTCCCCCTCTGGTCCCTCCCCACCCCGGGAAGTGTTCCCATCATGGCAACTACTTTCCAATGTGGCAAGTACCGGTACCCGGCGACCCCCGCCCCACCGTCGGTAGGGTCGGCACCATGAGCGGGGCGGACATCAGCGTGCAGGACTTCGTGATGCGCTTCGGCGACCGCGACGTGGTCGACGGCCTGTCCTTCGACGTGGCACCCGGCGAGACGTTCGGCCTGCTCGGCAGCAACGGCTCGGGCAAGACCACCACGATCCGGGCCCTGCTCGGCATCACGACCCCGACCGCCGGCACCCTGACGGTCGACGGCGTCCCGTACCGACCGGCGACCGGCGGCATCGGCTACCTGCCCGAGGAGCGCGGGCTCTACCGCAAGGAGTCCGTCATCGACGTGATGACGTACTTCGGCATGCTCCGGGGCCTGCGCCGTCCCGAGGCGACCGCGTGGAGCACCGCCTACCTGGAGCGCGTCGGGCTCGCGGACCGTGCGAAGCTCCGCGTGGACAAGCTCAGCGGTGGGCAACAGCAGAAGGTGCAGCTCGGCATCACGATCATGGACCGCCCGCGCCTGCTCATCCTCGACGAGCCGACGAAGGGTCTCGACCCGGTCAACCGCCGGCTGCTCCTCGACCTGGTCGCCGAGCGGAAGGCCGACGGCGCCACGGTCGTGCTCGTGACGCACCACATGGACGAGGTCGAGCGGCTGTGCGACCGGATCCTCCTGCTCAAGGACGGACGTGCCGCCGCGTACGGCAGCATCCCCGAGGTGCAGGACGCCTTCGGTGGTGCGGTGGCACACGTGACGCTCGACGGCAGCGTGCCGAAGTCGCCGCTGTACCGGGTGGTCCGGCACGAGGGGCACGTGGCGTACCTCGCCCTGACCGACGCCGCCGCGCCGGACGGATCGGACGTCCTCGCCGCGCTCGTGTCCGCCGGGGTGCACGTGACCGGGTTCACGATGCGGCGGATCCCCCTCGACGAGATCTTCGTGCAGGTCTACGGCCACGACGCCGGGCACGACGACCTGCCCGCCACGAGCGAGCACGAGGAGACCAGCACCAGCACCGGCACCGGCACCGGCGCGAGCGGGGCAGCCGCGTGAGCCGCCTGGGGACGGTCGTCCGGTTCGAGTTCGTCCGCGCCGTCAAGAAGCCCGCGTTCTGGATCGGCACGCTCGCCCTCCCCCTGGTCGTGGTCGTCGTGTCGCTGCTCGTCGGGGTCGGCCAGGCCGCGGGTGCGGACTCGGTCAGCTCGAGCTCCTCGGCCGCGAAGACCCCGTTCCACTACGTCGACCGCTCGGGGCTCGTCGACCGCTCGGTCGCGGCGAGGTGGGGCGGCTCACCGTCCACCGACCCCGAGGCCGACCGGGCGGCTGTCCGTGCGGGGCGGCTCGACCTGTTCGTCGTCTACCCCAGGACCCCGTCGAGCACCCCGATCCACATCGAGGCCGCCGACCGCGGGCTCTTCGAGAACGGCGGGTACTCGACCCTGGCCGAGCGGGTCCTCGAGCAGAGCGTCGCCGCGTCGGTGGACGACCCGGAGTCGGTGTCGATCCTGCGCTCACCGCCGGACACCGACCTCCGCACCTGGTCGGACGGACACGTCGCGCCCGGCTGGCTGTCGATCGTGCCGCCCTTCCTGTACGTCGCGGCGTTCTTCGGCATCGTCGTGCTGCTCGCCACCCGCATGGTCACGGTGGTGGTCGAGGAGAAGGAGAACCGCATCTCCGAGATGATCCTGACGACGGTCACGGCGGGTGAGCTGATCCGCGGCAAGGTCGTCGCGATGCTGCTCGTCGGCTTCGTGCAGGTCGGGGTGTTCGTCGTGCCGGGCCTCGCCGTCGCGCTCGTCGGCCTGCCGCTCGTGGCCGCGCGACTCGGTGGCCTGACGGTGGACCCGTGGCGGATGGTCGTCGGCGCGCTGCTGCTCGTCGGCGGGGTCCTGCTCGCGTCCGGGTTGTTCGTGGCGGTCGGCGCCGCGGTCCCGTCGATCAAGGATGCCTCGACGCTGCAGTCCGCGGCGATCTTCGCGCTGATCATCCCGCTGTACGCCGCGTTCTTCGTGATGACCACCCCGGGGTCCCCGATCGCGGCGTTCTTCACCTACTTCCCGACCTTCACCCCGATCACCGCGATGGTCCGGAACGCCGTCGGGACGCTCACCCTCACCGAGTCCGTGGCGTGCATCGTCGAGGTGTTCGCCACCGCGGCGCTCCTGCTCTGGTTCGCCGAGTACCTGTTCCGCCACTCCATCGCCCAGTACGGCTCGAAGGTCACGCTGCGGCAGATCGCCGCCTGGCGGCGTCGCCGCACCCCGCGCACCGGTCGCTGACCGTCCCGTGGCCGGGTCGACGACGGCCTGGAGGCGCGGGGCGGGCCCGCCACGCGCCTCCAGGCCGTCGCCGGGCGCGCTCGTCTACCGGACCGCGACCTCGTCGAGGTCCCAGGCCGCGGTCTCCTGCTCCCGCCACCCGAGCCGCAGGGTGCGCACCGACCGGTCGTACTCGACCAGCACGTCCAGGTAGGGCCGCACGAGCATCTGGATCTGCAGTCCCTCGTAGACTGCCAGGAGCTGGGTCGCCGCTCGGTGCGCGGGGATCCCGAGTCGCTCGGTGCCCGCGCGCACGTCGGCCTCGAGGCCGCGCGTGAGCTCCTCGACGAACTCCTCGAAGCGCTTGCGGAACAGCTCCGCGAAGTCGCCGTCCGCGGCCGCGATCGTCAGGACGCCTGCCATCAGCCGGACGAGGCCGGGGTCGGCGACGTCCTCGGCCAGGGTCGTCCGGACGTGGTCGACCGTCGTCGCCGGGGTCGAGCGCCCGGTCCCCCGGAGCTGGATCCACCGGTCGTAGGTCACGAGCAGCAGGCCGTCCCACGACGGGAACAGGCGGTCGACGTCCTCGGGCGTCACCCCGCAGGTGTCCGCGACGACGACCGCGTCGACCATCTCGAAGGCGTACAGCCGGAAGGCGCGGATCGCACCGCGCACGATGCGTTCAGCGAGTGCCTCCTCGTCGACGAGGTGCACGTCGGGGACCGTCATCCGGACATTCCACAGGAGACCGCTCGTTCCTGTCACATCCTCGTTCGGGGGGTACCGCGGTGCACGGTCATCCCGGCCGCCTGGCCGTCCTGCCGGCGGCCCGGTGGTGCCTCAGCCGACAGTGATCGGCGCTGCCGACGGCCGGACGCGCTGGCGCATCCACACGAAGAAGCCGGTCAGCGTGAAGACGCCGTAGAAGACGTACATCAGGCCGGAAGCGTAGTACCCGGCGGAGAACAGCAGGGGCACACCGACCAGGTCCACGGCGACCCAGATCAACCAGAACTCGACCCAGCCCTTCGCCATGCCGTACGTCGCCAGGAGCGAGCCGACGAAGATCCACGCGTCGCTCCACACCGGCTCGTACGAGCCGAGGGCACGGAACACCGGGGTCAGGACCGCGGTGCCGCCGACCATCGCGAGGACGAGCAGCGCGCGGGTCCGCCACGAGGCCCAGCGGGGCTCGACCACGGTGACGGTGTCGTCCGCGCGGTGGGTCCAGCGGTACCAGCCGTAGACGCTCACGGCGATGAACATCACCTGGCGGCCGGCCTGACCGAGCAGGTTGACCGGGTTCGGGGTGTCGAACAGGGCGCCCATGAACACGGTGAAGAGCAGGGCGTTCCCGACGATGCCGACCGGCCACGCCCAGACCCTGCGGCGCATCCCGCCGAGGGCGCTGAGGAGTCCGAACACGTTGCCGATCACCTCGCGCCAGAGCACGGTCTGGTCGCCGATGACGAGCTGCGCGTCGAACAGCCACCGCACGATGCTCATGGGGCCCTCCTCGTTTCCGGACGGTGCAACGGTAGGGGCCCGACGCGCATTCCGGCGGTCGTGCGGCGCCGCGTGACGGGCTCGCGGGGTGCACGGCCCCGAGACTCGGCTCCGGGCTACGCTCTGGGGTCGTGGCGGACGACGGCAGGACGGGCAGCGCGGCGGCAGCCGTCCAGCGCACGCGCGACCTGCTCGACGCCGCGGCCGACCGGCTCCGGGACGCCGGGGTGCGGGACGAGGCCCTCGCCGAGTACGTCGAGCCGCGCGCCGTGCTCGGGATCCGCCGCGACCCGACGATGCGACCGCTCGGCCGGGTGTGGCGCGTCGGTGCCCTGCTGCTCGGTTCGTCCGCGGAGACCACGGGCCGGGTCTGGGCCACCGCGCGCATCACCCGTGTGACCGATCCGGGCCGGACGCAGTTCGTGTCGGTGTCCGCCGAGGTGCGCCGCGCCTACCGGGCCGCCGCCGCGAAGGGGCACTTCCGCGAGAACGACACCGTGAACCACGGCGCGGTGCCGATCCCCCTCGACGACACCCTGGTCGACGCCGACGGTGTGCTCGCGGTCGTCGACGGCGAGCCGGTCGTCCGGTGGTCCCCCACCGCCGGCACGGTGCCGCTCGACGGGTACCTGCGCGACCGGGTGGCGCTGCTGGTCGATCCACCGCGGGGTGCGACGGACTGACCGCCCCGGGTCAGCCGCCGTACTGAGCCGTCGCCACGACGTTCGAGCCGGACTCGCGGCACGCGGTGGTGAGGAGCTTCTGCTGGAGCTCCCACTCCGGGCCGTCCTCGATCGCGAGGCCCTCGGTCGGGGCCGGATGCGCGTCGAGGTACCGCTGGACCGAGTCGATGGCCCGGGTCATCCGAGGGTCCGAGGACTGCAGGTGCTCGTAGCCGAACCGGGCCGACCGGACGAGGGCCAGCCGGTCGGACTCGCTGACCGCACCGACCTGCTGCCCTGCCGACGCGTTCAGGAGGACCGTGCTCAGCGCACTCACGGTTCCGCAGACCGACGCAGCGGACAGGTCCTGCTGCATCGGATCACTCGGTTCCTGCGTCTGCGCCGCACTCGGGGCCGCGGGCGTCTGGGCCGCGGGCGTCTGGGCCACGGGCGTCTGGGCCACGGGCGCAGCGCTGTCGCCGGAGCCGGCAGCGCAGCCGGACAGCAGTCCCCCGGCGAGCAGGACGACCACAGCGGCGAACGGGCGGACGGTGCTCGGGATTCCCATGCGTCGATCCTGGCGGACCGGCACGCCGGAGTCGGCCGCGGTGACCGGATCGAGATCGCTCGATGCTGGATCGTGACCCGGCTCGACGGTGAGCCCGTCGGCGGTCAGTCGGCCAGGCGGTCGACCACGGCGGCTCGCGTCATCGCGTCGAGGCCGTCGTCGAGTGCCCCACGGCTTGACGGACCACAGGGCCGACTCGACCAGCCGTGCCGTGCACCAGGCGGCGATCCGGTCGGCGGGCTCGCCGGTCGTGTCCGCGAGGACGACGACCCGATGCCGCACGGCGTGCAGGGGATCCTCCGCGCGGAACGGGTCGTCGACCTGCACGAGCAGCGGGCACAGATCGTAGGCGGGGTCGCCGACCATCGGCTTCGGGTCGATGACGAGCCACGGCTCCCGCCCCGCCGCGAGCACGTTGCCGGGGTTCGCGTCGCCGTGCACGACCACCGACCGCACGGCACCGCTCGGCAGCGTGCGGAGCAGGTCTGCGCCGCGGCGCACGAGTCCCGGGTCGAAGGGCGGCGTGAGCTCGCGCATCCGGTCCTCGGCGAGCGACGCCCACCCGGTGGTGACGTCGGCGACGGACACGAAGGTGTCCTCGTCGGGGACCCCGGCGGCCCAGAGCCGGGTGAGCAGACCGCCGGCGGAGCGCAGGCGGTGTTCGGCCGACAGGTCGTCACGCTCCCCGAGCCGGGTGCCGGGATCGCAGTGCTCGAGCAGCAGCACGAAGGGATCGTCCGGGTCGACGTCGAGCAGGCGGACCGCTCCGGCTCCGTCCCACCAGGCGAGTGCCGCGGCCTCGTGCTCGGCCTCGTGGTGCGGCAGGGACAGCTTGAGGACGGCATCGCCACCGTCGGGCAACCGCACGGGCACGACGTGCGAGACGCTCCCGCCGGCGTACGGCTCGCCGGGACGCAGGTCCCAGCGCTCGACCGCTCGTGCGAGCCTGCGCGGGACGGACGCACGCCAGTCCCGCTCGGTCGGCCACATGCGCGCATGGTACCCACCGCCGGACCGTGAGCGACCGGGCGGGCGCACCCCCGCGCCTCCTGTCCGACCCCCGAACGGGGTACGTCCTTGTCCGCCGCAGCACCGACTGCCGCGGCGTCCGGGCGGGTCTACCGTCTGTTGCGGGCGGCAACGGGGCCGCTCGACGACGAATCGAGCATCATGCAACGACGGATGAGCACGCTCCTCGCGACGATCACGGCGGTCGGCCTGGTCGGCGCCCTGGCGCCGGCCCTGCAGGCGCAGGCCGCTGTCCCGACCAGCGACGTCCCGGACTTCGGGGGCAACGTCAAGGTCTACGACCAGTCCACTCCCGCGTCGACGATCCAGGCCGACGTCGACGCGGCCTTCAACGCGCAACTCCGCAGCAGCACGGCACAGTTCGGCTCGCAGCGGTACGCCTTCCTGTTCAAGCCCGGCAGCTACGGGCGGGTCTGGGCGAACCTGGGCTTCTACACCTCGGTGGCCGGTCTCGGGAAGAACCCCGACGAAGTGACGATCTCCGGCGCGCTCAACGTCGACTCCGGTTGGAACGCCGGCGACGAGAAGAACGCCACACAGAACTTCTGGCGGTCGGCGGAGAACCTCTCCGTGGCGCCCGAGGGCGGGACCGACCGGTGGGCGGTGTCGCAGGCCGCGCCGATGCGGCGAGTGCACATCAAGGGCAACCTGACCATGGGGCCGTCGAACCAGGACGGCGGGCAGGGGTACTCGTCGGGCGGCTACATCGCCGACTCGAAGGTCGACGGCACCGTCACGAGCGGGTCGCAGCAGCAGTGGTACACGCGGAACTCGACGCTCGGCAGCTGGCAGGGCGGCAACTGGAACATGGTGTTCTCGGGGGTGCAGGGCGCGCCGGCGAACGACTTCTCGAAGAGCTACACCACCCTGTCGAGCACCCCGGTCACGCGGGAGAAGCCGTACCTGTACGTCGACTCGTCGAACAAGTACCACGTGTTCGTCCCGTCGCTGCGGACGAACTCCGCCGGGGTGACGTGGCCGAACACGCCGGGGACGGACATCCCGATGCGCGACTTCTACGTCGCGCACCCCGGTGACAGCGCGGCGACGATCAACAGCGCGCTGGCGCAGGGGCTGAACCTGTTCTTCACCCCGGGCACGTACCAGTTGAACGCCGCGCTGAACGTCAGCCGTCCGGACACCGTCGTCACGGGCATCGGGTTCCCGACGCTCGTGCCGACCGCCGGCAACGCGGTGCTCACCACCGCTGACGTCTCCGGCGTGAACGTGTCGAACCTGGTCGTCGACGCAGGCACGCAGAACAGCGCGCAGCTCGTCCGACTCGGCACCAGCGGCTCGCACGTCGACCATGCCTCGGACCCGCAGAGCATCCAGGACGTGTTCTTCCGCGTCGGGTCGAGCATCCAGGGCAAGGCGTCGACGACGCTGCAGGTCAACGCCGACGACACGCTCGTCGACCACATCTGGGCGTGGCGGGCCGACCACGGCGGCGCCGCGACGGGCTGGAACGTCAACACCGGCGCGACGGGTGTCGAGGTGAACGGGGACGACGTGCTCGCCACCGGGCTGTTCGTCGAGCACTACCAGAAGTACGAGGTGCTCTGGAACGGCAACCGCGGTCGAACGATCTTCTTCCAGAACGAGATGCCGTACGACGTGCCGGACAACGCGTCGTGGCAGAGCCCGACCGGTGCCGGGTACGCGGCGTACAAGGTCGCGTCCGGGGTGACGAACCACGAGATCTGGGGCGGCGGCGTGTACTGCTTCTTCAACACGAACCCGTCCGTGCACGCCGACCGGGCGTTCGAGACCCCGACGGGCTCGGGCATCCGGGCGCACGGGCTCGTGACGGTGTCGCTCGGGGACACGGGCACGATCTCGAGCGTCATCAACGGCGTCGGCGGGGCGGTTCCGACGCCGGTGGGCAACACGGCGCCGAACCGGCTCGCGTCCTACAACTGAGCGGGCCATCCGACCGACCGGGGCCGTCGACGACACCGGTCGCCGGCAGCCCCGGTCGCCGGCAACGCCCGGCCGTCGGGGCACACGCGCCGTCAGGCGGTCGTCACGCACCGCCGGTAGCGTCCGGGCATGGCACCCGAGCGCCGCAGCACCGAAGCCGGCAGCACCGTCCGCACCAGGCTCGTCCTCCCCGGGCAGTACGGACCGCTGTTCGACGACGGCGGACCGATGCTCGTCGTCGAGGCCCGCGAGTTCTTCGACGCGCGGCCGATGCACCGCGCGAAGGCGCACCTGTGGCTGAGCGCCCTGCGCCACCGCGTCCGCGAGCTCGGCGGCCGCGCCGAGCACGTGCAGGTCGACCGGCTGAAGGACGCGCTCGTCGGTCGCGACGACCTCGAGGTGGTCGACCCGCCGTCCCGGACCCTCCGCGCGCAGGTCCGGCACTGGGGCAAGGGCACCGAGATCCTGCCGAGCCGCGGGTTCATCACCGATGAGGCCGAGTTCGCCGAGTGGGCGGCGCAGGGCACCGGCCGGTTCCGGATGGAGACCCACTACGAGCGGGTCCGCCGCCGCGAGGGCTGGCTCATGCGCTCGGACGAGCCGATCGGCGGGAAGTTCAGCCTGGACGACCAGAACCGCGAGCCGCCACCGAAGGGTGCGGCGACCCTCGGCCTCCCCGAACCGTGGTGGCCGACCGAGGACGAGATCGACGACGAGGTCCGGCGCGACCTGGATCGGTGGGAGCGCGACGGCACCGTGCGCTTCGTCGGCAGGGACGACACCCGGCGCTTCGCGGTGACGGCGGACGAGGCCCGACAGGCGCTCGACGACTTCGTCCAGGTGCGCCTGAGCGACTTCGGGCCGTTCGAGGACGCCACGCTGACGAACGACTGGACGATGGCGCACTCACTGCTCAGCGTGCCGATGAACCTCGGCGTACTCGACCCCTTCGAGGTCGTCGAGGCCGCACTCGCCGCCCACCGCGACCACGACGCTCCGCTCGCCAGCGTCGAGGGGTTCGTCCGCCAGGTCGCCGGGTGGCGGGACTACGTCTGGCACCTCTACTGGTGGTTCGGCGACGACTACGGCGCCGAGGAGAACGCCCTCGACGCGCATGAGCACCTCCCCCGCTGGTGGCGGGAGCTCGACGCGTCGGAGATCGACGCGGTCTGTCTGAGCACCGCGATCGAGGGCCTGCACGACCACGGATGGCTGCACCACATCCAGCGCCTGATGGTCCTCGGCAACTGGGCGCTGCAACGCGGCTACGACCCGGTGCACCTGACCGAGTGGTTCACGGACGTCTTCGTCGACGGCACCGACTGGGTCATGCCGGCGAACATCATCGGGATGTCGCAGCACGCCGACGGCGGCATGGTCGCGACGAAGCCCTACGCGTCAGGCGGGCGCTACATCGACCGGATGTCGGACCACTGCGGTGGCTGCCGGTACGACCCGACGAAACGGGTCGGCGAGGACGCCTGCCCCTTCACCGCGGGGTACTGGGCGTTCCTGTCGCGGACGGAACCCGCCCTCCGCAACAACAACCGGATGGCGCGTCCGCTCCAGCAGATGCGGAAGCTGGCGGACCTCGACCAGGTGGTGGCCCAGGAGGCGCGGCGCACCACCCCGTGAGGGTCGCCATCACGACGTGACCACACACCGGACGGGAGGCGCGTGACGGGCCCGCCGCGCGCCTCCCGTCCGGTCCGGACCCGGCCCCGTCCGGTCTGCCGCCAGCCCCGTCGATGGAGCAGACGACGTCGGGTCCGGTGCTGCCACCCGACGGTTCCTGCTCCACCGACAGGGGGAGGCGGCCGCGCGAGCGGCGCCGGTAGGGTCGGGAACGTGAGCAACGAGGCATTCGACGACCGCTACGAGCTGCGCGAGTTCGCGCCGGGCACGGACGAGCAGGGGGCGCCGGACGCCGCGACCGACGCGTGGATGCACGCCGTCGGCCTCGGCTTCCACGAACCGCACCCGAACGACGAGGTCGCCGCGCTGATGGCCGAGGCGTTCGTCGCCGACCGCGAGACCTGGCTCGGCGTGCACGTCCGTCGTCCGCTCCCGGGGTCCGTCGACGAGACCTGGCCGGCCGGTACCTTCGCGTGGTTCCCGAAGTCCCTGAGCTGGGGCGACGGCCAGGCCGTCGAGACCCAGGCGATCTCGGCGGTGACCGTCCGGCCGACCGAACGCCGACGGGGCATCCTGCGTCGGATGATGACGCACGCGCTCGAGCGTGGCGTCGCCGAGGGCTACGCGGTGGCGTCGCTGACCGCGTCCGAGGGCACCATCTACCGGCGCTTCGGGTTCGGCTGCGCGATCCGCGAGCGAGCCGTCCGCGTCCGTCGGGCCCGGGCGCTGCCGTTCCTCGCGCCGACGACCGGCACCGTCAGCGTCGTCACGCCGGAGTGGCTCGCGGACGGGAACGCCCGCGCCGTGTTCGACCGGTTCGACGCGCGCACGCCGGGCTCCATGAAGCGGAACACGAGTACCTGGCCGATCGTCACCGGGTTGCGGAACGGCGACGGTGAGTCGGCGAAGGACGTCCGCGCCGCCGTGCACCGCCCGGACGGCGCCACCGACGCGGACGCCGTCGACGGCTACGTGACCTGGCGCGTCAAGGAGGGCTCCGGCCGCGACCAGGACACCGTGCTCGAGGTCGTCGACCTGGTCTACGCGACCGACGAGGCGTACCTGTCGCTGTGGGAGTTCCTGCTCTCGATCGACCTGAACGACGTGGTGTCGTACAAGCGCTCGCGCCTCGACGACCCGATCGTCGCCGCGCTCGGGGACAACCGGGCGTACGACGTCGACCACGAGGAGGACCACGTCTGGCTACGGGTGCTCGACGTGCCCGCGGTGCTGGCCTCGCGGCCGTACGCGGTCGACGGGTCGATCGTGCTCGCCGTCTCCGACACGATGGGCTTCGCGGCGGGCACCTACCGGCTGGACGTCGTCGACGGCCGCGGCACCGTGACCCGCACGGCCGCGGACGACTCCGGCGAGGCCGACGTGCGGCTCGACGTGGCCGACCTCGGCGCGCTGCTGATCGGCTCGGTGTCGCCCGTGACGCTCGCGGCCGCGGGGCTCGTGCGGGCGTCGGACCCGGCGGTGCCGGTGCTCCTGCGCGCGATGCTCACGCCGGCGCGGGCGCCGCACGGCATCACGTACTTCTAGGGGCGCGGGGGGGGCGGCGCCCAGTCCGCGACGCCGACCGCGACGCCGTCCGCAAGACGCAACGTGGGCGGGTCCCCGCAGCGAAGTACCGCTGCGAGAACCCGCCCACGTTGCGTTTTGAGAGAGGAACCGGGGCGGCGGGACAGGACGGGGACGGACGCAGCCCTACGCCCGGCGTCGCACTCGGGGGTCGACGAACGCGTAGACGACGTCGACGACCAGGTTCGCCGTGACGATCAACAGCGCCGAGAACACCGTGAAGCCGACGACGACCTGCAGGTCGAGCGTGTGCACGGCGTCGATCAGGAGCGCGCCGAGCCCCTGCATCGAGAACACCTTCTCGGTGATGACCGCACCGCCGAGCAGCGACCCGAGGTCGAGCCCGAACAGGGTCACCACGGGCAGGATCGCCGTGCGCAGGCCGTGCCGGACGACGACCTGGCGCTCGCGCAGACCCTTCGCACGGGCGGTCCGGACGAAGTCCTGCGACATCGACTCGAGCATCTCGCCCCGGGTCAGCCTGGCGTAGATCGCCGCGCTGATGAACGCGAGCACGCACCACGGCAGCACGAGGTGCGTGACCCACCCGACCGGGTCCTCGGCGAAGGGCACGTACCCGCTCGTCGGCAACCAGCCGAGGGTGAAGCCGAAGAGCAGGATCGCGAGCAGCCCGATGAGGTACGCGGGCGAGGACACCCCGGCGACCGCGACGGTCATCACCGCTCGGTCGGCGATCGTCCCGCGGCGGAGCGCTGAGACGGTCCCGCCGGCGACCCCCGCGACGAGCCAGAGCACCGCGGCGCCGATCGCGATCGACGCGGTGACGGGCAGGCGCGACGTGATGAGGTTCGTCACCGAGTCGTGCAGCTGGAACGAGTACCCGAAGCACGGCGCCGCGCACGAGATCGTCGAGGCGCCGGAACCGAACGTGCGGCCCGTGAAGATGCCGCCGAGGTACGCCGCGAACTGCGCGAACCACGGCTTGTCGGTGCCGAGGAACGCCTGCACGTCGGCCAGGCGCTCGGGTGTGCACGGCTTGTCGCAGATCGCCCGCGCGGGGTTCGTCGGCAGCAGCATGAAGAGCGCGTACGTGATCGCCGCGACGACGAGCAGCACGACGACGGCTCCGAGGATGCGGACGGCGAGGAACCGGGCGGCGTTCACCGGGCACCCCCTCGCGGGTCGAGGGCGTCGCGCAGGGCGTCACCGAGCACGTTGAAGGCCAGGGTGATGAGGAACAGTGCGGCTCCGGGGAAGACGAGGTACATCGGGTCGGTCTGCACCCAGCCGATCGCGTCACCGATGCTCCGGCCCCACGAGGGTGTCGGCGGCGTGACCCCGACGGCGAGGAACGACAGCGCGGCCTCGGCGCCGATCATCGACGGGATCGAGATCGTGGCGTAGACGGTGATCGTGGCGGCGAGGTTCGGCAGCAGCTGCGTCCGGATGACGTGCCAGCGCCCGGCGCCCATCGCGGTCGACGCCACGACGTAGTTCCGGGTGACGAGCGAGAGCGTCTGCCCCCGGACCACGCGGGCGACGGCGGGCCAGCCGAAGAACCCGATCACGAGCACCACGAGGAGCGGCTTCGGGAACGACGTCGGCACCACCGCGGTCAGCGCGATCATGAACACGAGCGACGGGAACCCGAAGATGACGTCCACCACGCGGGACAGCACCCGGTCGTACCAACCGCCGAGGAACCCCGTGGTCACGCCGACGAGCACGCCGATCACGATCGACATCGCGGTCGCGGCGAGCCCGATGCCGAGCGACGTCCGCGCGCCGTAGGTGACGATCGCGAAGAGGTCACGGCCGGTCAGCGGCTCGACACCGAACCAGTGATCACCGCTCACCCCGCCGAGGGCACCGCGGGGTGCACCGAAGTCGTTCAGCGCGTCGACGTGGTACGCGTAGGGGTCCTGGCCGCTGACGAGCGCGATGAGCGGCGCCGCCAGGGCGACGACGACGAACACCACGATGACGACCGCGGCACCGACGGCCCACCGGTCGCGCCGGACGCGGCGGACGACGGCGCGGAACCCGGTCGAGCGTCCGGCGGCCGCGGAGACCGGGCTGTCGACGACGTTCGCGGTCACGGTGCTGCTCCTTCCCACGCACGCCAGGCCTGCCGGCGCTCGGCCTGCCGCACCGGGTCGGCGACCGGCGCCGCCGCGAGCAGCATGCGCGTGTAGTCCTGCTGCGGGTCGTCGAGGACCCGGTCGGTGGTGCCCCGCTCGACGATCCGGCCCTCGTGCAGCACGACGACGTCGTCCGCGAGCTGCCGGACGACCGCGAGGTCGTGGCTGACGAGCAGCATGCCGAACCCGAACTCCTGCTGCAGTCGCGCGAGCAGGTCGAGCACGGCCGCCTGCACGGTGACGTCGAGGGCGCTGGTCGGCTCGTCGGCGATCACGAGGGCCGGGCGCAGGGCGAGCGCGCGCGCGACGGCGACGCGCTGCCGCTGCCCGCCCGAGAGCTGGTGCGGGAACCGTTCGGCCCACGTCGGGTCGAGCTGCACGGCGGCCAGCAGTTCACCCACCCGCGCGGCACGGTCGGCGGCGGAGCCGGCCCCGTGCACGAGGAGGGGCTCCGCGATGCTCCACCCGATGGTCTGCCGCGGGTTGAGCGAGGACGCCGGGTCCTGGAACACGATGCCGACCCGGCTGCGGAGGTCGCGGAGCCGCCTCCCCCGCGCGGTGCGCAGGTCGGCGTCCTCGACCGCGACGCTGCCGTGCACGACGGGGACGAGACCCGCGAGCGCCCGGCCGATCGTCGACTTCCCGGAGCCGGACTCCCCCACCAGCCCGAGCGTCCGCCCGGCCTGGAGCTCCAGGTCGATCCCGGAGACGGTCGGGTCGCCGCGGCGCGCGTAGCGCACCGCCACGTCGCGCAGCTGCGCGACCACCCCCTCCGGACGGGAGGCACGGGTCGTCTCCGCCCCGCCCGCCGCAGCCGCCGGGGCGGACGCGCCACGGGCCTCCCTGCCGGGGTCCGACTCGAGGGCCGGGACCGCGTCGAGGAGCTGCCGCGTGTACGCGGCGGCGGGGTGGGCGAAGACCTCCGCGACCGTGCCCGTCTCGACGGGGTCGCCCCGGCGCATGACGAGCACCTCGTCCGCGACGTCCGCGACCACGCCCATGTCGTGGGTGATGAGCAGGACGGCGAGCGAGCGCTCCCGGCCGAGCGTGCGGAGCAGGTCGAGGATGCCCGCCTGCACCGTGACGTCGAGCGCGGTCGTCGGCTCGTCGGCGATGAGCGCGACCGGGTCGCCCGCGAGCGCCATCGCGATCATCGCGCGCTGCAGCTGCCCGCCCGAGAGCTCGTGCGGGTACGCCTTCCGGATCCGCCGCGGATCACGGAGCCCAGCTGACCGGAGCAGCTCGTCGACCCGGGCCGAGACGCCCGCGCGGTCGAGGTCGGTCGGGTGCGCCCGGACGGCCTCAGCGATCTGCGTGCCGATCGACAGCACCGGCGTGAACGAGTTCATCGGTTCCTGGAACACGACGCCGATGCCGGCACCGCGGACCGCCCGGAGCCGCTCCGCCGACGCACCGACGAGCTCGTCGCCGCGGAAGCGGACGCTGCCGGTCACCCGTGCCTCGGGCGGGAGCAGCCCGAGCACGCTCATCGCGCTCACGGACTTGCCCGACCCGGACTCGCCGACGAGCGCGAGGACCCGGCCGGGCGTCAGCGTGAAGGAGACGTCACGGACGACGGGCTCCGCGTCGCCGAACGCGACGCGGAGCCCCTCGACCTCGAGCAGCGGTGCACTCACTTGGCGAGCGAGACCTTGAGGTAGTTCGGGTACGCCGGGAAGTCCGCGATGCGGAAGTTCTCGACGTTCGAGCCGGCCAGGAAGGACTGCTTCGCGTAGATCAGCGGGACGACGGGGGCGTCCGCCATGATCTTCTGGTCGGCCTCTGCCCACAGCTTCTGGGCGTCGGACTGGTCGATCGTGCCGGTGGCCTTCGCGATGAGCGCGTCGACCTCGGGGTTCGAGTACTTCGAGACGTTGTAGCCGCCCCCGCCGATCTGCGACGAGTCGTACAGCGGCTGCAGGTTGGCGTTCGCGCTCGGGAAGTCCGGCTGCCAGCTCGACAGGGAGAGGTCGAAGTCGGTGCCGTTCGTGGTCGCCTGCGTGAAGGAGTCGTAGTCGAGCGGCTTCAGCGTCACCTGGATCCCGGCGCGCTTGAGCCCGGCCTGCAGTGCCTGCGCCTGGGCGAGGTACGTCGGGTCGTTCTGCGACACGAGGGTGAGCTTCAGGTCCTCGGCGCCGGCCTCCTTGAGGAGCTCCTTCGCCTTGTCGACGTCACCCGTGGCGCTCGTCTTGTACAGGTCGTAGTCCTTGCGGCCCGCGATGCCCGGCGTGATGAGCGTCGAGGCGTACTCGCCCGCGAGCGCGCCACCCGCGGCGATCCGGAACGACTTGCGGTCCACCGCGTACTGCAGCGCCTGGCGCACCTTGAGGTCCTGGAGCTTGCCGCGCTGCGTGTTGATCGCCATGTAGGTGATCGGGCCGGCCTTGCTCGTCGCGAGGCGGTCCTGGGCGGACGGGTTCGCGCGGACCTGGTTGAGCTCGGCGGCGCCGAGGTAGATCGCGCCGAACGAGTCCTTCGCGTCGCCGTTGTCGGCGATCAGGCTCTGCGTGGTGGTCGAGGCGTCCTGCGACTCCTTGAACACGATCTTCGACGGCCCCGCGGTGCGGATGCCGTCGGTCTTCGCGCTCCACTCCTTGTTGCGGACGAGCGTGACCTGCGAGCCCTGCGTGTTCGACTCGATCTGGTACGGGCCGGACGACACGGGCTTCGCGTCGTAGGCGCCGGTGTCCTTGCCGTCGCCCTCGGGGACCGGGGCGAACGCCGGCATCGACGCGAGCCACGGCCAGTCGCCGTACGCGCTGTCGAGCTTGAAGACGATGGTCTTGTCGTCCGGGGTCTCGATGCTGTCGAGGGTCTTGCCCTCGAACGGACCCTGGTACTGGCTGCCGCCGACCAGGAGCGACTTGTGGTAGCTCAGGCCACCGGTCAGGTTCGGCGCGAACGAGCGCTCGATCCCCCACTTGATGTCCTTGGTGGTGATCGGGGTGCCGTCCTGGAACTTCAGGCCGTTCTTGAGCGTGTACGTCCAGGTCTTGCCGCCGTCGCTCGACTCACCGGTCGTGGTGGCGAGGTCCGGGACGACCTTCGCGGTCTTGCCCGGCTCGACGTCCCACGTGGTGAGGCGGCGTGCGACGAGGCCCATCGACGTGATGCCGAGGCTCTGGCTCGTGGCCGGGTCGAAGTGCAGCGCGGTCTGCGGCGTGAGGATGTTCAGCGTGCCGCCCTTGGTGGTGCCGGACGATGCGTCGTCCGTTGCCCCGCCACCCGAGCAGCCGGTCAGCACGAGGGCTGCGGCGGCGGCGACGGCCGCGGTGATGGTCAAGCGCTTGGGGCGGTGCATGGCGTCCTGCTCCTCGTCGGGGGGGGGGTGGGGGTGTCGCTGCGCCCGGGCGGTGGGCCGGCGGGCGGTCCATCCTGGCACCGGGCCGGGGCGGGGTCCGAACCCTCGCGGGGTCCGGATGACACGCAACGCAACATTGCATGGCGCAACACGACAACGCGTGTGGCCCGAGCGTATTCCCGGGTGGTCCGGCGCGCGCGGCGGGTGGTCGCGCCGGCTCGGTTGCGTCCGTCGCGCCGGCACGGTCCGTCGCGTTGTGCGGTTGCGTCCGTCGCGTTGCGCTGCACGGCCTGGAGGCTCGGCGCGACGCCGTCAGGCCGGTGCGGTCGTGCGCGCCACCCTCCCGGCGATCGCGGCCACACCGAGCGCCGCCGCCAGGAACACCACCGCGAGGATCGCCCAGCCCGGCGTCCCGAGGTCGATCGCGGTCAGCGTCACCACGGCCGGTGCGACCATCGCAGCGACGGCGTAGCCGGTCCCGTACACGCCCTGGTACGCCCCGATGCGGTCGGCGGGTGCGAGCTCGAAGGACAGCGCCCACCCCGCTGCACTCGACGTGATCTCGGCGAGCGAGTGCGCGACCGCGGCCGCGACGAGCACGGCCGTGGCGGTCGCCGCCGGCACCCAGTCGTCCCCGCGGACCCACCCCGCGGCCGCCCAGAGCCCGCAGGCCAGCGCCATCACCCAGCCCGCGTGCCGCATCACCCGCGCGGCACCGGCCACGGTGTCGGTCCCCCGGCTCATCCGGACCTGGAGCAGGACCACGCACACGGTGTTCACGAGCAGGAGCGGCGAGACAAGGACGTCCGGCGCGACGGTGTGCTGCACGACCCACAGCGGCACGGCGACCTCGAACAGGCCGAACTGCATGCCGAAGACCCCGGTCAGCGCCGCGACCGCGAGGAACCGGACGTCCCGGTACGGACTGCGACCCGCCGGCTCCCGACGGACGATCGTGCCGGTGTCCGTCCGGTCGGCCGGGGTCGGGTCGACCCGCGCCGACGACAGCCCCGTGACGAGGAACGCCGAGGACACGAAGAGCAGCCCGGACACGACCATCGTCACGCGGTACGC
The DNA here is from genome assembly GCF_013347185.1 of Curtobacterium sp. Csp1. NCBI lineage: Bacteria > Bacillati > Actinomycetota > Actinomycetes > Micrococcales > Microbacteriaceae > Curtobacterium > Curtobacterium sp. Csp1. Next base: position 2,614,972 of record NZ_CP054594.1, on the reverse strand, counting down.
CTCGCCCGTGCCGATCGCGAGCGGGATCGCGGCGAGCGCCGTCCCCACGCCGATCCCGACGTTCGTCACGGTGCGCATCGTCGCCCGGACCCGGACGCGCTCCGACCCCGGGAAGGCCCGACCGATCGCGGCGCTCCGGACCGAGCCGCCGCCCTGCTGCGCGAGCGTGACCATCGACGCGGTGACGATGAGCGTCGCGACGTCGTGGACGAGCACGTAGGCGACGAGGGCGCTCCCCTGGACGACGTGCAGCCAGATGAGCATCCGGCGGGCACTGAACCGGTCGGCGAGGTGTCCGAACGCCAGGGACGATGCCACCCCGACCGCGCCGGCGACCGTCAGTCCGAGGCCGACCGCCACGGCGGGGATGCCGACGATCGTGATCAGGTAGAGCGACGTCAGCGTGAAGAACGCGCCGCGGCCGAGGGTGTCGACGAGCGTGACCGTGAGCAGGCGTCGGAGCGTGGTGTCCCGACGGACGAGGGTGCGGATCGGGACCTGCTGCTCGGTGGCGCTCACCCCTCAGTTCTGGCAGGGCCGACGTCCTGCACGAACGGATGTAGGTTCGGGCTTCATGATCCGGTACCGACTCGAGCCGTCGGACGTGTCCGCCGTGCGGTTCGGCATCTCGCCGCTGTCCGAGCTCGGCCTGGGGCTGCGCGCCTTCCGTGCACCCGAGCGCTATCCGCTGCAGCGGCCGTGGACCGACCGGATCGCCGGGGTGCTGCCGCTGCTCGACCGCGAGGTCCTGTCCGGACTCGTCGATGAGCGACGCTGGGTGGCCGACTTCGTGAACCCGCGACCGGACTCGCCGCTGACGTCGTTCGACGACGAGCTGCGCGCGCTCGGGCGGATCCGGCCGGAGCGGCTCCGGAGTGACCTCGAGCGGGTGCACGGCACGGTCCCCGCGGTGTTCGCCGGGCGGCACGACCGCGTGGTCGAGCGACTGCAGCAGGCGCTCGCGACGACGTGGGAGCTGTGCTTCGCGCCGTACTGGCCGCGGATGCGACGGGTGCTGCAGGCCGACGTCGCCCACCGGGGGCGGGTCGCGGCGCACGAGGGCGTCGGCGCGGTGCTCGCCGGACTGTCCGAGAGCGTGCGGTTCGACGGCCGGCACGTCGACGTCCGCCTGAGCAGCCCGATCGCACGGGACCGGCCGGTGCAGGGCGAGGGGCTCACCCTCGTGCCGTCGGTGTTCGTCGTCCGGGCGTCGACCCCGATCGACGACGACCTGCCGCCGACGGTGATGTACCCGGCACGGGGGCAGGGCGCGATGTGGTCGACCGCGTCGCACCCCGATGCCGGCGCCGTGCGGGACCTGCTCGGGCGGACGCGGGCGGCGCTCCTCGAGGCACTCGGTGAGCCGGCGTCGTCGACGGACCTGGCGATGCGGTTCGGGGTGTCGACGTCGGCGGTGAACCAGCACCTGCGCGTGATGGAGCGGGGCGGGTTGCTCAACCGCACCCGGTACGGACGGGCCGTCCTGTACTACCGGAGCACCGTCGGCGACGCGCTCGTCCGGAGGGAGTGAGCGCCGAGGATCACCCCTCGGGATCGAGCTCCGCGAGCCAGGAGCGCAGGACTCCTTCGAGCAGCCGTCGATCCCGCGCCGGCACCAGGTCGAGCAACCGACGCTCGTTCGCCATGTGCGCCGAGAACGCAGCGTCGATCAACCGGAGCCCGTCGGCTGTGAGCCGGACCGCACGACCGCGTCCGTCAGCGTCACTCACACGCCTCGACACGAGACGCGCACGTTCGAGACGGTCGAGCCGCTTCGTCATCCCGCCACTCGTCACCATCGTGGACGCAGCGAGGTCGCCGGCGCTGCGCTCGTACGGCACACCCGCGCGACGGAGCGCAGCGAGCACATCGAACTCACCCTCGCTCAGACCGTGGTCGGCGTACACCTCGGCGATCTCCTCGCTGAGGCGGGCCGCCAACCGGTGGAGGCGGCCGATGACGCCCTGCGGGCCCACGTCGACGTCCGGACGTTCGCGCCGCCACTCCTCCTGGATCCGCTCGACCCGGTCCTGACGCAGGTTCGTTCCCTCCACGACGGACACGATACCTTCCGGGCAAGCTACATTGTCTTCCGTGGAAGACAACAAGCGATGGCTCCTGGTGGCCGCGGTGGCACCGATCCTCTGGGGCAGCACGTACTTCGTCACGAAGACGTTCCTCCCACCGGGCGCCCTGTGGGGCGGGACACTGCGCGCGCTGCCGGCAGGGCTCCTGCTGCTCGTCCTCGTCCGGCGGATCCCGCGCGGTTCCTGGTGGTGGAAGGTCGTCGTGCTCGGGGTACTGAACGTCGGCGGGTTCTTCGCGCTCGTCTACCAGGCCGCTCAGTTGCTCCCCTCGAGCATCGCGTCCACGGTCATGGCGACCGCACCGATCGCCCTCGCTGTCCTCGCCTGGCTCCTGCTCGGGGAACGCCCGTCCGGTTGGCACCTCGCCGGGGCGTCGGTGGGCATCGGCGGCGTCGCGCTGCTCCTCCTCGGTGGATCAGGCCTTGTCGACGGCGCCGGTGTCGTCGTGTCGGTCGCGGCGATGGCGTCGTCGTCGCTGGGCTTCGTCCTCGGCAAGAAGTGGAATCCCGAGGTCGGGGTCCTGCCGTCGACCGCGTGGCAACTCGTCGTCGGCGGCGTCCTGTTGCTGACGGTCGCGTTCCTCGTCGAGGGGCCGCCGCCCCGGCTCGATCCAGTGGCGCTCACGGCGACCGTGTGGCTCACGGTCGTCGCGACCGCCCTCGCGTACGTCGCCTGGTTCGCGGCGCTTGACCACCTCCGCGGTGACGTGATCGGACTGGTGGGGTTGCTCAACCCGGTCGCCGGCGTGCTGCTCGGCGTCCTCGTGGGCGGGGAAACGATCGGGAGCCGTCAGCTGATCGGTCTCACGCTGGTCCTGATCGGCATCGCCGGACCGCTCCTGATCCACAGGCGCAGCACGACTGCGACAGGCCGAAGCGCCCGCCCGCACCCCTAGCGGTCGAACAACCCGCCGAGGAAGTCGCCACCGAGGTTCGACGCCTGCTCACCGAGCCCGCTGGCCTGCTCACCCAGACCGCTCGCCTGCTCGCCGAGCCCCGACACCTGCTCCCCGAGGCCACCGGCCTGCTCACCGAGCCCGCCGAGGAACTCCTCGCCACCCGCGGCGATGCCTTCGAAGTCCACCCCGTGGTCCGCGGCACCGGCGAGCACCGGCCCGGCCGCGGCGCTCAGCACCGCGCCACCGGCGACCGCGACCGCGAGGCCGCCGACCGCCATCGCGCCGGCACCGACCGCGGCGCCGCCCGCGAACGACCCACCACGGCCGCCGAGCGCCCGCTTGAGGAGGCCGGGTCGGGAGACCTCGGCCCGGGTCGCCGCGCGGGCCATCCCGCCGGCGGAGTCGTCGCGCAGGTGCTCGTGCGGCGGGAGCTCGGAGTTCAGTCGGTCCCGGACCTGCTGGCGCTGCTCGGGCGTGAGCCGCGCGAAGGCGTCGTGGTGGACCTGCTCGAGGCGCTCCGGCGGGGCCGTGCGGAGCAGGTAGTCGTACTTCGCCAGGGCGACCGCGTCCGGGTCGGCCTGCCCGCGCTGCTGCGGCTGGCCGCCCTGCTGCTGGTCGTGCTGCTGCCGGCCGTACTGCTGCTGGCTCTGGTACCCGTACTGCTGAGGCGCCGGCTGCTGCGGCTGCGGCTGCTGCGGTCGCTGCCGGTCGTCGCCCGTCAGCTTGTCCGCCGCGGTGCGGACGATGTCCCGCCAGTCGGTCCCGCCCGACGACTGCGGGTTCGCGGCGTCCGGGCTCCCCTGCCCGCGCTGCTTCTGCATCTGCTTGTCGATGACCTTCGAGGCCATGCCGAGGATCCGGTTGAGGTTCGCCATGACCCAACCTTTGTGATCACACATGTGAGCACTCAGCGATGCGCCCGTGCGGCACCCGACCAACGCCTGCGCATCTGCTGGGCCGCTCGCACGACGGCCTCGGGCTCCCGTCGTTCCGGCCCATCGCAGCCGACATGGGAGGCCGGATCGCGCATCGGCAGTCGGAACGGACGACGCACCATGCGCAGATCGACCTCCCACGCGCGGTTCGGCCTCCCACGCGCGGATCGGCTCCCCGCGCGCGTCAGGCCAGCAGCCGCGCCAAGTACGCGTTGCGGAACCGTCCGGTCGGGTCGAGGTCCCGCGCGAGCGCCGCGAAGTCGTCGAGCCGCGGGTACGCCTCGTGCAGTCGCTCGACACCTGCCGCGGACACCTTGCCCCAGTGCGGCCTGGGGTCGAATGGCGCGAGGACGTCCTCGATCCGCGCGACCGCCGCTGCCACGGCCTCGGCGTCCCGCCGGAACGTGAAGTGCAGGCCGACCGACTGGCGTCCGGACGACGGCGCGAGCCAGGCGGTGTCGGCGGCGATCGTCCGGACCTCGGCCGCGATGAGCAGCGGCGCGAACACGGGATCGAGCGGACGCAGGGCCTCGAGGGCGGCGACCGCGTGCGACGCGGGGATCAGGTACTCGGCCTGGATCTCGGCGCCGGTGGACGGCGTGAACGTCGACCGGAAGTGCGGCAGCCGCTCGGACCAGGGTCCCGGGACGCCGCCCTGCTCGGTGACGCCCGCGGTGTCGTTCTCGCCCGGGTGCACGGGGCCGTCGGCCGGCCGGGCGCCGAGCGCGACGAGGTCGACCGTCGGGGCCGGCTCGTCGGTCCGGCGCTTCGTCCAGACCTGGCGGGCACCGCGGTCGTCGAACGAGGTGAACAGCGACACCGAGTACGCGTCCGACACCACCGCGTCGAAGTGCTCGAGCACGGCGTCCCACGGCAGGTCGAGGTGCACCGTCGTGGCGACCTGGAACGTCGGCTCGATCGCGAGCTCGACCGCCGTCACGACCCCGAGCGCGCCGAGCGCCACCCGATGGGCGTCGAGGGCGTCGTCCGGCGTCGACGCGTCCACCCACGCGACGTCGCCGGAGGCGCGCACGACCTCCAGGCCGACCACCGCATGCGCGAGGGACGGGTTGCGCACGCCGGAACCGTGCGTGCCGGTGGCGACCGCCCCGGCCACGGAGATGTGCGGCAGGGAGGCGAGGTTCGCGAGGGCCCAGCCACGAGCCTCCAGGCCGGCCGCGACCGCGGCGTGCGTCATGCCTGCGGCGACCCGGACGACCCGGCGGTCGGCGTCGACGTCGAGCACGGGCGGCAGCCCGGCGACCGTCACCTGCACGCCGTCGGTGTCGGCGATCCGGTTGAAGGAGTGTGTCGAACCGAGCGCCGTCAGGCGCGGCGTGGCCGCGACGACGCGGCGGACCTCGTCGACGGAGGTCGGCGAGAGCAGGTCGGACGCACCGTAGGTGACGTTCCCGGCCCAGTTCGTGCGCGTCGTCGCAGCCACGGTCACGGTCCTAGAACCCCCGGTCGAGACGGTGCCACGCCTGCTGCAGCCGGAGCTCGTCGCGGAAGCCGCGGGCCGTGGTGTGCTCGTCGATGACCAGGAACTCGGTGCCGACCATCGTCGCGAGGTCCTCGACGACCTGCAGGCCGACGGCCGTCGTCATGACGGTGTGGTGCGCGGCGCCGGCGGTGAGCCAGGCCTCCGCGGCGACCGGGAACGACGGGCGCGGCTCCCACACGGCACGGCCCACGGGGAGCTTCGGCAGCGCCTCGGTCGGCGGCACCACGTCGACGACGTTCGCGGTGAGGCGGAAGCCGTCGCGGGTGTCGGAGAGCGCGACGACGACGGCCTCACCCGCGTCGGCGGTGAAGACCAGGCGGACCGGGTCGTCCTTGCCGCCGATGCCGAGCGGGTGGATCTCGAGTGTCGGCTTCGAGGTGGTGAGGGTCGGCGAGACCTCGAGCATGTGCGCGCCGAGGATCTTCTCCGCCCCCGGGGTGAGGTCGTACGTGTAGTCCTCCATCAGCGAGGCGCCACCGGGCAGCCCCGCACCGGCGACGTTCATCGCACGGACCAGGACGGCCGTCTTCCAGTCGCCCTCGGCGCCGAAGCCGTACCCGTCGGCCATCAGGCGCTGGACGGCCAGGCCGGGCAGCTGCTTGAGCGTCCCGAGGTCCTCGAAGTTCGTGGTGAACGCCGCGGAGCCGTTCTGCTCGAGCAGGGCACGGAGGCCGAGCTCGATCGCGGCACCGTCGCGGAGCGCGTCGTGGCGGTCGCCGCCGTTCCGCAGCTCCGGGACCACGTCGTAGTCACGCTCGTACGTCGCGACGAGTGCGTCGACCGCCGCGGTGTCGGCCTCCGCTTCCGCGACGGCCGCCGCGAGCTCGTTGACGGCCCAGGTGTTCACCTGCACGCCGAGCTCGATCTCGGCCTCGGTCTTGTCGCCCTCGGTCACGGCGACGTAGCGCATGTTGTCGCCGAAGCGGGTCAGCTTGAGCTCCCGCACCGCGGCGGCGCCGGCTGCCGCGCGCGTCCAGTTCGCGACCCGGTGCTGCACCCGTTCGTCGGACACGTGTCCGACCGCGGTCGCGTGCCGGACACCGAGGCGCGCCAGGGCGTACCCGAACTCGCGGTCGCCGTGCGCGGCCTGGTTGAGGTTCATGAAGTCGAAGTCGATGTCGCCCCACGGCAGGGCGACGTTCGCCTGCGTGTGCAGGTGCAGCAGCGGCTTCGTCAGTGCCTGCAGGCCGCCGATCCACATCTTCGCCGGGCTGAACGTGTGCATCCACGTCGTGACGCCGATGACCTTGTCGTCCGCGCTCGCCTCGATGAGGGCGCGGCGGATGCCGTCGGCGTCCTTGAGGACGGGCTTCCAGACGAGCTTGACCGGGAGCGCGCTCTCGAGCTGCGCGTGCACGGCGCGGCTCTGCTCCTCGACCTGGCGGAGGGTCTCCTCGCCGTACAGGCCCTGCGACCCGGTGAGGAACCAGACCTCGTAGCTGTCGAGGGTGGCCTGGGGGTTCACCTGCGTCATCGCATGGCTCCTTCGGGGTTCTGTCCGTAGACGTTCTGGTAGCGATCGAAGAGTCGATCGACGTTCTCCTGGGCGATGGGGACGAGCTCCCCGCCCTGCTTCGCGATGTGCACGGTGCGGGCGACGTCCTCGCACATCACCGCGGCCTTGACGGCGTCCTTCGCGTCCTTGCCGATCGTGAACACGCCGTGGTTCTGCATGAGCACCGCGCGGCTCCGGTGACCCGCGAGGGTGTCGACGATGCCGCGGCCGATCGAGTCGTCGCCGATGATCGCGAACGGGCCGACCGGGATCGGGCCGCCGAACTCGTCCGCCATCGCCGTGATGACGCACGGGATCTCCTCGGCGCGGGCCGCCCACGCCGTCGCGTAGGTCGAGTGGGTGTGCACGACCCCGCCGACCTCGGGCATGTTCCGGTAGACGAAGGCGTGCGCGGCGGTGTCGGAGGACGGGCCGTGGGCGTTGCCCCAGCCCTCGGCCGGGACGCCGTCGAGCGTGCAGACGACCTGGTTCTCGGGGGTCAGGTCGTCGCTCGACACCCCGCTCGGCTTGATCACGAACAGGTCCGTGCCGGGGACGCGCTCGGACACGTTGCCGCCGGTCCAGATGACGAGGCCGTAGCGGACGAGCTCGCCGTGCAGTGTCGCGACGCGCTTGCGCGCGCGGGCGACGGCCGCCTCGGTCTCGTCGGTGGTCAGGTCCGTCATGCGGTCGGCTCCTTCTCGGTGTGCTGGGTGGGCGCTGCGTCGGCCGTGCCGGCGTCGGCCGCGGCGGCGTCGATGTCGGCCACGTCGGCGTCGGCCGTCCCGTCGCCGGCGTCGGCCTGGAGGCGCGGATCGCCCCCGTCGGTCGGCTCGCCCTGGTCGGTGGTCGGGCTGGTGCGGGTCGCCGCTGCCGCCACGTCCTGCACCGGCAGCGCCGCGCGGTACCGGGCGAGGTAGTCCTGGAAGCCCTGGACGTCCCGCTCCTCGGGATCGGCGACGAGCACCGAGTCACCCCCGAAGACCGTCTCGGCCAGGAAGTCCGCGAGCGACCGGTCGGTGTGCTCCAGGTAGGCCGCGAGGACCGCGATGCCCCAGGCGCCGCCCTCCCCCGCGGTCTCCTCGAGCGCGACCGGCACGCGGAGCGCCGCGGCGAGCAGGCGTTGCGGCGCACCCGGCGTCCGGAAGAGCCCACCGTGCGCGGTCATCCGGTCGACGGCGACGTGCTCGCCGTGCAGGACGTCCATGCCGATCGCGAGCGTGGCGAAGGCACCGTGCACCTCGGAACGGACCAGGTTGCCGAGCGTGAAGCGGGCGCCCGGCGTGCGGAGGAGCAGCGGCCGGCCGTCCTCGACGCCCGTGACCGGCTCGCCGGCCAGGTAGTTGAAGGACAGCAGCCCGCCGGCGTCGGGGTCGGCGTCGACCGCCTCGGCGAGGAGCGTCGCGTACACGTCGTCGACGGGCAGCGGCGAACCCGAGGCCTCGGCGAACCGCCCGAACACCCGGGCCCACGCGGCGATCTCGCTCGCACCGTTGTTGCAGTGCACCATCGCGACGGCGTCGCCGGCCGGGGTCGTGACGACGTCGAGCTCCTCGTGCGGGGTGCCCAGCGGGCGCTCGAGCACGACCATCGCGAAGATGCTCGTGCCGACGCTGACGTTGCCGGTGCGAGGCGCGACGGCGTTCGTCGCGACCATGCCCGTGCCCGCGTCGCCCTCCGGCGGGCAGAACGCCACGCCCGGCTGCAGCGTGCCCGTCGGGTCGAGCCACGCGGCGCCCTCGGGGGTGAGCGCACCGGCGTCCTCGCCCGCGACGAGCACCTCGGGCAGGAGGGCGCGGAGGTCCGGCACCCGTCGGCCGAGCAGCTCCTGCGTCGTGGCGAGCATGGCGGCGTCGTAGTCGCGGCGGCCGGGCTCACCCGGTGCGCTGTCGACGGGGCCGGAGTCGATCGGGAACAGCCCGCTCGCGTCGCCGACGCCCAGGACGTCCCGGCCGGTGAGCACCCGATGGACGTACCCGGCGAGAGTCGTGATCCCTGCGACCTGCGCCACGTGCGGTTCGTCGTCGAGGACGGCCTGCGCGAGGTGTGCGATCGACCAGCGCTGCGGGACGTTGAAGTCCAGCGCAGCGCTGAGCTGTTCGGCGGCCAGCCCCGTCGAGGTGTTGCGCCACGTGCGGAACGGCACGAGCAGCTCGCCGTCCGCGTCGAACGGCAGGTAGCCGTGCATCATCGCGGAGACCCCGGCGGCGCGGAAGGTCGTCGGGCGGACCCCGACCTGCCGCTCGACGTCGGCTACCAGGTCGGCGTACGCGGCGCGGACCCCGGTCTCGACGGACTCGAGGGAGTACGTCCAGCGTCCGTCGACGTACTCGTTCTCCCACTCGTGGGAGCCGCTCGCGATCGGACGGAGGTCCTCGTCGACGAGCACCGCCTTGATGCGGGTCGAGCCCAGCTCGATGCCGAGTGTCGTCCGGCCCTGTTCGACCTGCTGTCGGCGGTCGTCGCGCATCTGTCCCTCCGAGACCTCGTCGTCCTGCGTGAGCGCTCACATCATGGCAGGTGAGCGCTCACACCCGCAACGCGACGGCGCGCCGGGCACGCTCGGTGCGGCACTCCACGCGCTGAGCGACACATCATGGGCGGCCACGCGCGTGAGGTGTCGCCCAGCCCGTGAGCTCCCGCGCGCACGGCCGCGCGGGTGGCAGGCCATGCCCGCGGGACCGGCCACGGGGGTGGGAGCGACCAGCCTGGAGGCGCGGCGCACGCCCGGCGGACCGGCACCGCGCCTCCAGGCCGGTCGCGACGCACGTTCCTGCCCATCGCACCCGACATGGGAAGTCGATCCGCGCGTACCTGGTCGGAACGAACGACCGACCATGCCCGAATCGACCAACCACGCGCGGAACGCCCCGCTCCCCGCGCCCCCAGCAGCCTCCGAGAGCAGCCCGTGCACGTTCTTTCCCATCGCGCCCGACATGGGAAGTCGATCCGCGCGTACCTGGTCGGAACGAACGACCGACCATGCCCGAATCGACCAACCACGCGCGGAACGCCCCGCTCCCCGCGCCCCCAGCAGCCTCCGAGAGCAGCCCGTGCACGTTCTTTCCCATCGCGCCCGACATGGGAAGTCGATCCGCGCGTGCCTGGTCGGAACGAACGACCAACCATGCGCGGAACGACCACCTCAGCGAGGAACGCCCCGCTCCCCGCGCCCCCAGCAGCCTCCGAGGGCAGCCCGTGCACGTTCTTTCCCATCGCGCCCGACATGGGAAGTCGATCCGCGCGTGCCTGGTCGGAACGAACGACCACCTATGCGCGGAACGACCAACCATGCGCGGAACGACCCACCACGCGCGCCCCGCCCCTACGCGCCGGCGGTGCTCTCGCGGACGACGAGCGTCGGCGTGACCGCGGTCGAGGCCGGCCGACCCCCGGCGACGAGCTCGAGCAGCGACCGCCCGGCGATCCTCCCGAGCTCGTCGAGGCGCATGTCCACCGTCGTCAGCGGCGGGCGGCTCGCGAGTGCCACCACGTCCCAGTCGTCGTACCCCGTCACCGCGGCGTCCGCGGGTACCGACCGCCCGGTCTCCCGCAGGCGGTCGCACACCCCCCGGGCGATCTGGTCGTTCCCGCACACGACCGCGTCCACCCTGCCGTGCGTGCGGTCGAGCTGGTCGACGGCCCGGCGCCCCCAGCGCTCCGACCAGTCGCCGAACAGCGGCTCGCCGGTCATCCGGTCGCCGAGCACCGAGCGCGCCCCGGCGGCCCGGAGCTCGGCGGAGCGCGCGGTGACCGGCCCGGTGACGACTGCGACCCGTCGGCGCCCGAGCCCGAGGACGTGTGTCGCGGCGGCAGCGGCGCCCGCGGCGTCGTCGAGGGTGACCGACACGTCGGCGTCCGACGTGGACGGCGTCAGGGCGTAGACGACGGGCACCGGGACCGGGACCTCGATCGGCGGCCGGGCGTCGGCGGAACGGCCGGTGACGATGATGCCGTCGACACCGCGGGAGACGAGCGAGCGCAGGTAGTGGGCCTCGCGCACGTGGTCGTCGCGGGTGTCGGCGACCAGGACCATGACCTCGCCGGCGGACAGGGCGTCCTCGGCGCCGAGCAGCACCGGCATCGTGAAGCGGCCGAACGAGTCGGTCGTCACCATCCCGACCGTGTACGAGCGACCGGACGACAGCGACCGGGCCCGGGCGTCGCCGACGAACCCGAGCTGCTCGGCGGCGGCCTTGACCCGCTCCCGGGTCTCGGCACGGAGCTGCCCGGTGTCGTTCAACGCCTTCGAGGCGGTCCCGATCGACACCCCGGCGAGCGCCGCGACGTCCGCGATGCGAGCGGGACGCCCGGGGTGCCCGGAGTGCCCGGGGCGCCCGAGGTGGGCAGGGTGGCCAGAGGGGTCGTGCGACACGGCAACGTCCTTTCCGGGACGATCGTCCCCCGTCGGAGCCTACGAGAAAAGGCTCTTGCGCCCGGGACCGACCTGCCGTACGGTCATCACGGAAAGCGCTTTCCGTCCGTCGGACGCGTCGGTCCCCGTCCCGGTCCCGACGCGGGAGCGCCCGAGCGCGAGGAGGCGCCGTGACGACCACGCTCCCCACCGACAGCCGAGCACGGACCGCGACCCCGGCCCTCCCGACCGCCGGTGCAAACCTCGCGCTGCAGCCGCTCCCGACCGGCGACGCCCGGATCACCGGCGGCTTCTGGGCCCTGCGGCAGGACCGCAACGGCCGCGACGCGATCCGCAGCGGGTACGACCGGCTCGACGCGGCCGGGAACTTCCGGAACCTGCGCATCGCCGCGGGCGACGAACAGGGCGAGGCGGTCGGTCCGGTGTTCATGGACTCGGACGTCACCAAGTGGCTCGAGGCGGTGGCGTGGGAGTACGGCCGCGCCCCCGCCGAGGACCTCCTCGCCCTGCAGCGCGAGGTCACCGCCCTGTACGCGAGGGCGCAGGCCGCGGACGGCTACGTCGACTCCGTGCAGCAGGTCCGCGGCAAGGGCGAGCGGTACGTCGACCTGCAGTGGAGCCACGAGCTCTACTGCGCCGGGCACCTGTACCAGGCGGCGGTCGCGCAGCACCGGGCGACGGGCGACACCGGGCTCCTCGACGTCGCGATCAAGAACGCCGACCACCTCGTCGCCACCTTCGGCGACGGGCCGGGGCAGACCGTGGACGTCGACGGCCACCCGGTGGTCGAGACGGGCCTCGTCGAGCTGTACCGCGAAACCGGCACCCGCGCCTACCTCGACCTGGCGCACTGGTTCGTCGACGCCCGCGGGCACGGCATCATCGAGCGCGCCGGCGGTGAGCCGACGTACTTCTCGGACCGGGTCCCGGTGCGGCAGGCGACCACGGTCGAGGGCCACGCCGTGCGCGCCGTGTACCTCGCCGCCGGTGCCGTCGACGTCGCGGTCGAGACCGGCGACGCCGAGCTGCTGGCCGCGAGCGAGCAGCAGTTCGCCGACATGCAGGCCACGAAGGCGTTCATCACCGGCGGCCTCGGCGCGCGCTGGGACCGGGAGGCGTTCGGCGACCCGTACGAGCTCCCCACCGACCGCGGCTACGCCGAGACCTGCGCGGCCATCGGTGGGATCCAGTGGGCGTGGCGCCTGCTCCTGGCGACCGGCGAGTCCGTCTACGCCGATGCGATCGAACGCCTGCTGTACAACGCGTTCCTGGCCGGCGTGAGCCTGGCGGGCACCGAGTACTTCTACGTCAACCCGCTGCAGCACCGCGACGGGGCCCACCCGGACGAGAACCGCTCCCCCGCCCACGGCCGCCGCGGCTGGTTCGACTGCGCCTGCTGCCCGCCGAACATCATGCGCACGTTCGCGAGCCTGGACGGCTACCTGGCCACCGCGACCGACGGTGGTGTGCAGGTGCACCAGTACGCCACCGCCGACCTCGGCCCGGTCCGCGTCGAGACCGGGTACCCGCACGACGGCCGCGTGGTCGTCACGGTCACGCAGGACGGGCCGCTCGCCCTCGGGCTGCGCATCCCCGCCTGGTCGGACACCACGACGGTCATCGGTCCGGACGGCACGGCGCACCCCGTCCCGGGCACGCGACACGTCCTGGACCGCACGTGGTCGGCGGGCGACACCGTCGAGCTCGTCCTCGACACGACACCGCACCGGTACGTCGCCGACCCCCGCATCGACGCCGCCCGCGGGCAGGTCGCGATCGAGCGCGGGCCGCTCGTCTACGCCGTCGAGCAGGCGGACCAGCACGGCTTCACGGTCGACGACCTGACGGTCGACGCGTCGGCGCCGATCACCGAGGAGCGTCGCGACGACCTCCTCGACGGCGTCGTCACGCTGCGCGTGCCCGGATCCGCACCGTCCCGGCACGAGCAGGCAGCGTGGCCGTACCAGCGGCTCGACACGGACCGGACGGGAGGCACGGACCACCCCGCGGACGCGACCAGCGTCGACGACGTGGCCGGGTCCGGCGACCGCGCCACGATCCTCCAGTCCGTCACGGCGACCGCCGTGCCCTACTACGCCTGGGCGAACCGAGGTCCCGAGCCGATGCGCGTCTGGATCCCGCTCGCGCGGTGACGCCGGTGGGCGCGCGACGCACGTTCCTGCCCATCGGACCTGACATCGGAAGCCGATCCGCGCGTACTCGGTCGGAACGGACGACCGACCATGCGCGGATCGGCAACCCGTGCGCGGAACGGCCTCCCACGCGCGGATCGGCCTCCCACGCGCGGGACCGCTACGTGCTCCGCCGCACCACCAGCTCGGGCGCCAGGAGCGTCTCGTCGCGGGGCTCCCCCTCGTCGAGCGCCCGCACCGTCTCGAGCACCCGCTGCCCCATCGCCACGAAGTCCTGCCGCACGGTGGTGAGCGGCGGCGTGAAGTGCGCGGCCTCGGGGACGTCGTCGAACCCGACCACGGCGATGTCGTCCGGCACGCGGAGCCCCTCGTCCGCGAAGGCGTGCAGCACCCCGAGCGCCATCTGGTCGTTCCCCGCGAAGACCGCGTCGACCACGGTCGCGTCGATGTGCCGGGCGGCGGCGAACCCGCTCGCCGGGGTCCAGTCGCCGTCGAGCACGACCGGTTCGAGCCCGGCCTCGCGCATGACCCGCTCGTAGGTGGCGCGGCGCACCTCGGACTCCTGCGACACCGACGGTCCGGCGATGTGCACGATCCGCCGGTACCCGTGCCCGAACAGGTGCTCCATGACCAGGGTCGTCCCGGCGGCCTGGTCGATGGCGACCGCGGCCACGCTCGGCGCCGCGGGGGTCCTGGCGTCGCGCTGCACGGCGTTCGCGACGACGACCGGCACCGAGACCGGGATCGTCAGCGACGCGAGCGCGTCGAGCACCCGGTTGTCCGCCGCCACCAGGACGATCGCGGCGACGTCCTGGGCGAGCAGGGTCGTGAGCGCGCCGGAGAGGTCGACGGGCCGCGGTTCGTCCGGAAGCGTGGACAGGAGCACGTGGTACCCGGCGGCCCGCGCGGCGCGCTCGAAGCCGATCGCCGTGCTCGACGGCCCGTACAGGGCGTCGCCGGCGGTGATGATGCCGAGCGCACGGCTGCGGCCACCGGCCAGGGCCCTGGCGGCCGCGCGCGGTCGGTACCCGAGCGCCGTGACGGCCTCGGTCACCTGCGAGCGGTAGGCCTCACGGACGGTGGGGTCGCCGTTGATGACGCGGGAGACGGTCTGGTGGGAGACGCCCGCGCGCTCGGCGACGTCGAAGATCGTCGGAGCCTTGCGGCGTCTGCCGCCGGCACCACCGAGCGCGGTCGTGGTCGTCACGGGGCTGAGCGTACCGCGCAGTCCGCCCGACGAGGCAAGGTCCCGAAACGGTCACGACGAGTTGACACCCCGTGACGGAACCCTCAGTATGTGAGCGCTCACCCGAGCAATCCCACGGGGCACAGCAGCCCCAGCACCTGAGCGCGTCGAGGACGACGCGAGAGGAACAGAGGTACTTCGATGATGAAGCGCAGGATCATCGCGGGCGTCGCAGCAGTCGGCATCGCGTTCTCCCTGGCGGCGTGCTCGGCCGGTGGCCGGGCGTCGACCGAGGGCGGCACCAGCAGCGGCGACAACAAGGGCGCGCTCGTGGGCGTCGCCATGCCCACCAAGGTCTCCGAGCGGTGGATCAAGGACGGCGACGCCGTCAAGAGCGACCTCGAGAAGGCCGGCTACAAGGTCGACCTCGAGTACGGCGACAACAAGGTCCAGCAGCAGGCCCAGCAGGTCAGCAACATGATCACCAAGGGCGCGAAGGTCCTGATCATCGCGTCGATCGACGGTGGGGCGCTCTCCGACCAGCTCGACGCCGCCGCCAAGGCCGGCATCAAGGTCATCTCCTACGACCGCCTGCTCACCGGCAACAAGAACGTCGACTACTACGTCTCGTTCGACAACTACAAGGTCGGCGTCGACCAGGCCACGTCGCTGCTGACGGGCCTCGGCCTCGTCGACGCGGACGGCAAGAAGACGGACAAGAAGGGTCCGTTCAACATCGAGGTCTTCGCCGGATCGCTCGACGACAACAACGCCGGCTTCTTCTTCAACGGCGCGATGGACACCCTCAAGCCGTACCTCGCGGACGGCACGCTGAAGATCCAGTCCGGCCAGGACCAGCTCTCCCAGGCCGCGACGCAGCAGTGGGACCCGGCGACCGCCAAGGCCCGCATGCAGAACCTGATCGCCAAGTCGTACTCCGGCGGCACCACGCTGAACGGCGTGCTCTCGCCCTACGACGGCATGTCGATCGGCATCATCTCGGCTCTCCAGGGTGCCGGCTACGGCACCTCGGACCGTCCGCTCCCGATCGTCACCGGCCAGGACGCCGAGGCCGCCTCGGTCAAGTCGATCATCGCCGGCCAGCAGTACTCGACGATCTACAAGGACACCCGCAAGCTCGCCAAGCAGTCGGTCACCATGGCCGAGGACCTGCTGACGGGCAAGAAGCCCGAGGTGAACGACACCAAGAGCTACGACAACAAGGTCAAGGTCGTCCCGACCTACCTGTTCCAGCCCACCGTCGTCACGAAGGACAACTACAAGTCCGTCCTGATCGACAGCGGCTACTACACCGAGGCCGACCTCAAGTAGGTCCCGACCATCTGCCGGACCGGAGGCGCGGTGCACATCCGCACCGCGCCTCCCGTCCGTCTCCACCCGCGCGCGGAAGCGCGCACGACGGAAAGGCGGTCCCACATGGCGGACACCATCCTCGAGATGCGGGACATCACCAAGACCTTCCCCGGTGTGAAGGCCCTGCAGGGCGTCTCCATCGAGGTCGAGCGCGGCCAGGTCCACGCGATCTGCGGCGAGAACGGCGCGGGCAAGTCCACCCTGATGAAGGTGCTGTCGGGCGTCTACCCGCACGGCTCGTTCGACGGCGAGATCCTGCTCGACGGCCAGCCGGTGAAGTTCGGCTCCATCAACGACTCCGAGGCCGCGGGCGTGGTCATCATCCACCAGGAGCTCGCCCTCAGCCCCTTCCTGTCGATCGCCGAGAACATCTTCCTCGGCAACGAGCGCGTCAAGGGCGGGCTCATCGACTGGAACCAGACGAACCTCGAGGCCGCGTCGCTGCTGCAGCGCGTCGGGCTCAAGGACAACCCCGTCACGAAGATCGTCGACATCGGCGTCGGGAAGCAGCAGCTCGTCGAGATCGCGAAGGCGCTCTCGAAGGACGTCAAGCTGCTCATCCTCGACGAGCCCACCGCGGCGCTGAACGACGACGACTCGGCCCACCTGCTCGAGCTCATCCGCTCGCTGCAGGCCGAGGGCATGACGGCGATCATCATCAGCCACAAGCTCAACGAGATCAAGGCGATCGCGGACAAGGTCACGATCATCCGCGACGGCAAGACGATCGAGACGCTCGACATGCACGCCGACGACGTCTCCGAGGACCGGATCATCCGCGGGATGGTCGGCCGTGACCTGTCGAGCCGCTACCCCGAGCGCGAGAACCCCGTCATCGGCGAGGAGCTCCTGCGCATCGAGGACTGGACCGTCCACCACCCGCTCGACGGCTCGCGCGAGATCATCCACCAGGCGAACCTCAACGTCCGGGCCGGCGAGGTCGTCGGCATCGCGGGCCTGATGGGCGCCGGGCGCACCGAGCTCGCGATGAGCGTGTTCGGGCACTCGTACGGCACCGGCATCAGCGGCACGGTCTACAAGCGCGGCGTCCCGATCAAGACGAACACGGTCACGCGCGCGATCGACAACGGCATCGCGTACGCGACCGAGGACCGGAAGCGCTACGGCCTGAACCTGATCGACGACATCAAGCGGAACATCTCCGGCTCGGCGCTCGGGAAGCTCGCCAACTGGGGCTTCGTGAACGGCTCACAGGAGACCACCGTCGCGGGCTCCTTCCTGAAGAGCATGAACATCAAGGCCCCGTCGGTGAACGCCGTCACGGGCAAGCTCTCCGGCGGCAACCAGCAGAAGGTCGTCCTGTCGAAGTGGATGTACGCCGACCCCGACGTGCTCATCCTCGACGAGCCGACCCGAGGCATCGACGTCGGCGCCAAGTACGAGATCTACACGCTCATCAACAGCCTGGCGGACCAGGGCAAGGGGGTCATCGTGATCTCCTCGGAGCTCCCGGAGCTCCTCGGCATCTGCGACCGCATCTACACGCTCTCCGAGGGCACGATCACCGCGGACGTGCCCCGCTCCGAGGCCACACCCGAGGTCCTCATGCAGTACATGACCCAGGAACGGGAGACCCCTGTCAATGAACGCGCTTAAGTCCGCCGCCGGCTACCTCACCGGGCAGCTCCGACAGATCGGCCTGTTCATCGCGCTGATCGTCATCGTCATCTTCTTCCAGGTGACGACGAGCGGCATCACGCTGGCCCCGATCAACGTCTCGAACCTGATCGTCCAGAACAGCTACATCCTCATCCTCGCCATCGGCATGGTGATGGTCATCATCGCCGGCCACATCGACCTGTCGGTCGGGTCGGTGGTCGCCTTCACGGGCGCCATGGCCGGTGTGATGATCACGCAGTGGGGCATCCCGTGGCCGATCGCGGTCGTCCTCTGCCTGGTGCTCGGCGGCCTGGTCGGCGCCTGGCAGGGCTTCTGGATCGCCTACTTCGGGATCCCGGCGTTCATCGTGACCCTGGCGGGCATGCTCGCCTTCCGCGGTGCCGCGCAGATCGTCCTGCAGAACCAGCAGATCTCGCCCTTCCCGGACGGCTTCCGCTCGCTCGGCTCGGGCTTCCTGCCCTCGTTCGGCACCTCGGGCTACGAGCCGCTGACGATGGTCCTCGGCTTCGCCGCCGCGGCGATCATGATCGTCGTCTCGCTCCGCGGTCGTGCCACCCGGCGCAAGTACCAGCTCGAGAGCGAGCCGCTCGTCTGGTTCCTCGTCAAGCTCGCCTTCGGCGTCGCGCTCGTCATCTACGTCGCGCTGCTGCTCGCCAGCTACAACGGCACGCCGATCGTCCTCGTCGTCCTCGGGCTGCTCGTGGTCGTCTACTCGGTGGTCATGCGGAGCGCGGTGTTCGGCCGCCACGTCTACGCGATCGGCGGCAACGCCCTCGCCGCGCAGCTGTCCGGTGTGAAGACGAAGCGTGTCACGTTCCTGCTGTTCGTGAACATGGGCGTCATCGCGGCGCTGGCGGGCGTGGTCTTCACCGGCCAGCTCAACCTGGCCGCCCCGGGTGCCGGCAACGGCTTCGAGCTCGACGCCATCGCGGCCGTGTTCATCGGTGGCGCAGCGGTCACCGGCGGCATCGGCACCGTCCCGGGCGCGATCATCGGTGGTCTCATCATCGGCATCCTGAACAACGGCATGTCGATCCTCGGCGTCGGCACCGAGTACCAGTCGCTCATCAAGGGCCTGGTGCTGCTCGCGGCCGTCGCGTTCGACGTGTTCAACAAGCGTCGGGCTGCGTCCGCGCGCAAGTAGGGCGGGTCCCACCCCGTTCCCCTTCCCCTGGTGGAGGGCCCCTCCCTGGTGGAGCAGAAGACGTCGGGTCGCCGTGTGGCGCCCGACGTCTTCTGCTCCACCGCTTCGTTCTGCGGACCGGGTCAGGCGGTCAGGACGGCCCACCCACCGGCCGGGAGGCGCAGGGTCCCGTCCCGCAGGTCGCCACCGCCCGCCTCGACCCGCGTCGCGTCGGCTGCGGGCACCTCGGCTGGGTCGTCGGCAAGGTTCAGGGCGGTCACCACGGCCGCGTCCGCGGTCGCCGTCCGCAGCACCAGTGCCGTGTTCGTCAGGTGCACGACGTCGGTGTGGGCGCGGTGCAGCCACGGCATCCGCCGGCGGAGGGCGACGAGGGCCTGGTAGGTGCGGGTCAGGTCGGTCGGGCTCGGCGGCGTCGCGGGCAGCTCCGGACGCACGGCGTCGTCCCCGCCCAGGCGCTCCTCCTTGACGGCCGTCCAGCCGTACTCGTCGCCGGCGTAGACCACGGGGGTCCCGGCGACCGTGAACAGGACGGCGGCCGCGTGCCCGGCGAAGCGCTCTCCCACCGCGCTGGCGATGCGGGTGACGTCGTGGTTGCCGACGAACGTCGTGGGGACGAACGTGCCGAGCAGGGCGTCGTGGCGCTCGACCGCGTGCGCCAGCTCGAAGCAGTTCCGGTCGGCGATCCCGTGCCACGTGCCCTGCCAGAGCTCGTACTGCGTGGTCGAGTCCATCGTCGACGCCGTCACGATCGCGGTCGCGTCGCCGTGGATCACCTCGCCGCTGCACCATGCGTCCGGGAACCGCTCCCGCACGCGGGGCAGCACCGCCGCCCAGAACGCCGGCGGCACCGCGTACGCCGCGTCGAGCCGCCAGCCGTCGATCCCCCGTGCGAGCCAGTGCGTCATCACCTCGACCACCAGGTCCTGCACCGCCGGGGAGTCGTGGTCGAGCGCCACGAGGATGTCGTGCCCCTCGAAGTCCCCCACCGGCACCGGGTCGCCCGGCTGCCAGCCCGTCCAGTCCACCGCGAACAGGTCGGCGGTCGGGGCGTCGGGTCCGTGCTCTTCGAGCGCGCGGAACGCGGGGTGGTCCCGTCCGACGTGGTTGAAGACCCCGTCGAACAGCACCCGCACGCCGCGGTCGTGCGCCGCCGCGAGCAGGGCGTCGAGGTCGGCGTCGTCGCCGAGGCGCGGGTCGACGCGGAAGTGGTCGACGACGTCGTAGCCGTGGGTGCTGCTCGCGGACACCGGACCGAGGAGCAGCCCGTTCAGCCCGAGGTCGACCACGTGGTCGAGCCACGGCACGAGCCGGGACAACCGGTGCTCGACCGGCCGCTCGTCGACCGGCGTCGTCGGACGGATCTCGGCCCCGACGGCTCCGAGCGGGTAGACGTGCCACCACATCGCGTGCTCGACCCACGCGGGATCCTCCGGGCGGGCGGGGGCTGCTTCGTCGGCGGCGTTCACCGACCCGATGCTGCCAGCCCGAGCCTGGGCTGTGTGCGGGACCGGACAGCGGGACCAGGATGGACGGCATGGGACGAGCGATCAGGACCGCTGCGGACGCGTCGGCGTCGGCAGAGGCGCAGGCCGAGCGGACGTGCGCCTCGTGCGGCCGCCGGATGCCGTCGTCCGCCGCCCCGGACGCGAAGTGGTGCTCCGCCGCGTGCCGGAAGCACGGTGTCGACGCCACCGACCGGGCGCTCGAGCAGCGGATCGACGAGCTGCTCGCCGCCCGCCCCCGCACGGCGAGCATCTGCCCGTCCGAGGCCGCCCGCTCGCTCGAGCCGGACGACTGGCGCCCGCTCATGGAGCCGGCGCGCCGGGCTGCCCGCCGGATGGTGGCGCGGGGCGAGGTCGAGATCACCCAGCACGGCACCGTCGTCGACCCGTCCACCGCCAAGGGACCGATCCGGATCCGACGTCCCCGGTAGGGAACACCTGACGCCCGACCGCGTTGCACCCGGGGATGACGACCTCCACCGAAGCGACCCCCGTCCGTCCCGAAGCCCTCGTCGTGGGCGCCAGCGGCATCACCGGCTCCGCCCTCGTCGACCACCTCCTCTCCCTGGGCTGGCGCGTCACCGCGCTGTCCCGCCGACCGCTCGCCCGCGACGGCGTCCGGACCGTCGCCGCCGACCTCCGCGACCCGGCGTCCCTCGACGCGGCACTCGACGGCGAACGCCCGACCCACGTGTTCTTCACCGCGTGGCAGCGCCAGGAGACCGAGGCGGAGAACATCCGCGTGAACGGCGGCATGGTCCGCGACCTGCTCGCCGCCCTGTCGAACGCGCCGCTCGAGCACGTCGCGCTCGTCACCGGCCTGAAGCACTACCTCGGACCGTTCGAGGCGTACGCCGCCGGGGTCGTGCCGGACACGCCCTTCCACGAGGAGGAGCCGCGGCTGGACGTCCCGAACTTCTACTACGCGCAGGAGGACGAGCTCTTCGCCGCCGCCGAGCGCCAGGGATTCACGTGGTCGGTGCACCGCTCGCACACCGTGATCGGCCACGCCGTCGGCAACGCGATGAACATGGGCCTGACGCTCGCCGTGCAGGCCACGCTCGCGAAGGAGCTCGACCTGGACTTCGTGTTCCCGGGGAGCGCCGCGCAGTGGGACGGGCTCACGGACATGACCGACGCCGGGCTCCTCGCCGAGCACATGGTGTGGGCGGCGACGAGCCCCGAGGGTGCCGACGAGGCGTTCAACGTCGTGGACGGCGACGTCTTCCGCTGGCGGTGGATGTGGCCGCGACTCGCCGCGCACCTGGGCGTCGACCCGGCGCGCGTCGTCGGGTACGCCGACGGTCCGCGCCCGCTCGAGGAGCAGATGGCGCCGCACGAGCACGCCTGGGCCGGCATCGCCGAACGGCACGGCCTGGTCGAACCCGACGTCACGCGGCTCGCCTCGTGGTGGCACACCGACGCCGACCTCGGCCGCGAGATGGAGGTCGTCACCGACATGGGGAAGAGCCGCGAGGCCGGGTTCACCGGGTACCGGCGCACCGACCGCGCGTTCGCCGATCTGTTCGACCGCTACCGGGCGGACCGCCCGGTCCCGTAGTCGTACCCCGTAGGCGAGATCGGGGTACGTGAACCTCCGGCTGCGCCGCGAAGGGACGGGAGGCTCGTGGTTCAGTCGGGTGCACAGGCGCCGGGGACCCTCGGCGGGATCCCCGGAGGAAGGACGACACCATGTCGCTCGGAGACAAGGCGAAGGACGCCACCCAGAAGATCGTCGGCAAGGTCGAGGAGGCCGTCGGCAAGCACACGGACGACGCCGAACTGACGCACCAGGGCCAGAAGGACCAGGTCATGGGCGAGGCGCGCCTCGACAAGGAGAAGGCGAAGGACCACCTCGAGGGCAAGTGAGCCTCGAGCACCGCTGACGCCCGCACCGCCACCAGGCGGTGCGGGCGTCCGCCGTTCCGGGGCCCTGCCGCTCTGCCGCTCAGCCGCTCAGCCGCTCAGCCGCTCAGCCGCTCAGCCGCTAGAACGCGTAGCGGATGCGGCAGCTCGGCACGTGCTCCGCCACGAGCTCCCGGAAGCGCTCGACGAGCTGCCCCTTCGTCGCCGCCCGGTAGCGGACGTTGACGGCGCCGTTCTGCGACACCTTCTGCTCCTGCAGGTCCGGGCGCCAGAGCAGGTCCTCGGCCTTCGGGTGCCAGCCGAGGTTGACCTCGTGCAGGCCCTGGTTGTGGGTGAGGAAGATGACCTCGGCCGCGAGCTGTGCCTTGGCCGCCGGGGAGAGGACGTCGTCCACCTGTCGCAGGAGGTCGGCCCAGTCAGACTCCCACGTCGGCGTCAGGATCACCGGCGAGAAGTTCAGGTGGACCTCGTAGCCGGCGTCGACGAAGTCGTTCACCGCGGCGATCCGCTCGGCCACGGGCGAGGTCCGGATGTCCGTGACCTTCGCGGTCTCCTGCGGCATGAGCGAGAACCGGATGCGCGTGCGGCCCATCGGGTCCCAGTCGAGCAGGTCCCGGTTGACGTACTTCGTCGCGAAGGACGCCTTGGCGGTGGGGCTCATCCGGAACAGATCGCAGAGGTCGCGGACGTTCTCGCTGAGCTGCGCGTCGACCGAGCAGTCGCTGTTCTCGCCGATGTCGTAGACCCACGCGTCGGGGTCGCACTGGTTCGGTTCGGTCTTCGGCCCCTGCTTCGCGATGTTCCGCGCGACGTGCTTCGTGATCTGCTCGATGTTCGCGAAGATGGTCACGGGGTTCGAGTAGCCCTTGCGTCGCGGCACGTAGCAGTACGCGCACGCCATCGCGCAGCCGTTCGCGGTCGAGGGGGCGATGAAGTCGGCGGAGCGGCCGTTCGGCCGGGTGACGAGCGACTTCTTCACGCCGAGGACGAGCGCCTCGGTCTTGATCCGCACCCAGCGGCGGACGTTGCGTTCGTCGCCGTGGACCTCGGGGATGTTCCAGTGCGAGGCCACGGGGACGATCTCGGCGTCCGGCCACCGCACCACCACGTCCTGTCCGCGCGGCAGGTCGAGCGCGGCGGCTTCGGCGTAGATGCGCCGGACGTCGAGGAGCGGTCGTTCGGGACGAGTGTTCACCGGCACGTTCCTACCAGCACCCACCGACGTGTCCGTGGCCAGAGCAGCGCACGAGCAATACATCGCATTCTCTATTCCTCCAGTCGGGTCGGCTTGCATGGACCGTCCGCATCCCACACCCAGCAGAGGACTCCCGTGCAGAACCCATCCCCCACCCGACCGTCCCGGTCCCACCGCAGGAACCGACTCGGCGCCCTCGTCGGCCTCGGCTGCCTCGGCCTCGCATCCGTCGTGGTCGCCGGCGTCCCTGCGTCGGCGTGGCCGTCCGCCGCCGCTGCATCGGCCGAGATCCGCGACGTCGTCGTGACGAACACGAGCTTCGCCCCCGGCGTGCAGAACCGGTTCAGCGGGACCGCGACCCCGGGCGCCACCCTGCGGGTCGGGTTCCTGACCGGGTGGCAGCAGTCCCCGGAGGACATCACCGTGCGTGCTGACGGCACGTGGTCCTTCGACCACACCCCACCCGCAGGCCTCAGCAGCCTGCTGATGCGCTTCACGCAGCAGGTCGGCGGCACCGAGCGGGTCTCGCAGATCTTCACCCTGGCGCCGGGTGCAGGGACGCCCACCCCCGAGGACCCGACCGGCCCGCGCGACGTCACGCTGCAGAACACGACGTTCATCCCCGGCATGGCGAACCGGTTCAGCGGGACGGCCACCCCCGGCGCGACGCTGCGCGTCGGGTTCCTGACCGGATGGCAGTCCCACCCCCACGACATCCCCGTCGGCGCGGACGGCACCTGGTCGTTCGACCACACGCCCCCGGCCGGCTCGGAAAGCCTGCTCATGCGCTTCTCGCAGCGGGTCGACGGCGTCGAACGGGTCTCGCCGGTCTTCACCTTGACCGCCGGCGCCGGGACGCCCGCGCCCGAGGTCCCCGCCGAACTGGCCGATCCCGCCGTCGTGACCGAGCTCGTGCAGGCCGGCGGGAAGCGCCGCATCGACGGGACCGCGACGCCCGGGGCGTACCTCACGGTCCTCGACCCCGACGGACGGACGATCGTCCCGGGTGAGACCCGAGTGGGCGATGACGGTTCCTGGTCTTTCGAGGTCGACGTCCCCAGCACCGACGACACGTTCGCGTTCCGGCTCGCGCAGGAGCTCGGCGACCGGCGCGCCGTGTCCGGGGTCCTCACCGTGCACGTGGACGGCGCCACCCCGCCTGTGGGGCGACCCGAGTTCGTCGCCCCCACGGTGGACGACACGAGCTTCGTCCCCGGTGTGGCCAACCGCTTCACCGGCACGGCCACGCCGGGCGCGACACTCCGGGTCGGCTTCACCACCGGCTGGCAGAGCCACCCGTTCGACATCCCGGTGGCGGCCGACGGCACCTGGTCCTTCGACCACACGCCACCGGCTGGTGAGACCACGCTGCAGTTCCGCTTCTCCCAGACGCTCGGCGACGAGACCCGCGTCTCGGAGCTCTTCACGCTCGCCGCAGGCCCTGGGACGCCCGCGCCGAACGACCCGCAGGAACTCACCGCCCCCACCGTCGTGTCCGGGCCGGTGCGCGCAGGCACGACGGCCCGCATCGCGGGGACGGCGACGCCGGGTGCCCACGTCCGCATCCTCGACGTCGACGGTCGCCAGGTCGTCCCGGGCGACCTGCGCGTCGGCGACGACGGTACCTGGAGCGCCGAGGTAGCCGTCCCGACGACCGCCAGCACGTTCGTGTTCCGCGTCGAGCAGTTCCTCGGCGCGCTGCACGGCGTCTCCGACCCGCTGTCCGTCGACGTCGAGGGCGCGACCCCCGCTGACGGCGAGGCCGGCGTCGTCGCCCCGACACTGGAGAACTCGACGTTCCGTCCCGGCGTCGAGAACCACTTCGCCGGCACCGCGACCCCCGGGGCAACGTTGCACGTCGAGTTCCTCAACGGCTGGCAGAGCCACGACCAGGTCATCCCGGTCGCCGCGGACGGCACGTGGCGCTTCGACCACACGGTCCCCGCGGACCTGTACTCGTTGCACCTGCGGTTCGTGCAGACCGTCGACGGCCAGGACACGACCTCGAAGGTCTTCTCACTGACCCGCAGCTGACCCGGCGTCGCCGTCGGCTCGGACGGACGGGGACGCGTCAGCGCTCCCCGTCCGTCACGGGTGCAGACTCGCAGGATGAGCGAACCCGACGAGCACTTCTTCGTCGTCGACGGTCGACGGTGGCGCCGGACGGACCCGGCGATCCCCGAGGACGTCGCGGCCGCGCTCCGGTCGCACCTGGGTCACGGGAGGAATGCCGTCCGCCGGACGAGGCGCGACGGCGACGACGAGGCCCTGGCGGCGCGGCGCGGCGACGGAACGGCCTGGCCAAGCACGGGCTCGGCGAACGCGGACCCGAGTGGTGGACCCGTCCAGAGGCCGACCGGGTCGCGGACGCCGAGCGCGCGCTCGCCGTGCTCGACGGCGCGCAGTCCGACGAACCGGTACGCTGAAATCTTGGACATCACTGTCAGGAGGACCACCATGCCCACGACTCGCCCGCTCGCCCTCACCGCCGCCGTCGCGATCGCAACAGTCTCCTCGATCGGTCTGCACGGCTGCGCCGACACCGGATCACCGACCCAGCGACCGTCCTCCTCGTCGTCCCGCACTGCCACCGACCTCGGGGCGACGGACCTCGCCCGCCGTTTCGTCACGACCTTCAACGACGGTGATGCAAGGGCACTCGCCGACCTGTTCACCGACGACGCCGAGTTCGTCAACATCTACGGCATCCGGATGTCCGGTCGGACCGGCATCGAACGTGGTCACGATGCGGCCTTCGCGAGCCGCCTGGACGGGGCGACCCTCAGCGCCCACGACGTCGAGCAGCACGCCGCGGCGGACGGTGTCGCGGTGGTGCAGGTCGGATGGCGCCTCGAACGAGCGGCAGACGCCGACCCCGCGCTCGCGGTCCCGGACAGCGCCGGAGTGCTCACGTTCACGGCGCTGCGCACCGACGGCGCCTGGCTCTTCGTCGCCGGGGCGAACGTGGTGACGTCGCCTCCGCCGAGCTGATCCGGTCGCGCCGGACCGTCCGTGTGCGCAGGCCTCGACCGGCCGTGTCGGCCCGACCGTACAGCCGGAACTCGACCGGCCGCTCAGGCCTCGGTGTGGCCCAGGTCCGGCTCGGCGAGCAGGCACACCCGACGGGACGCGGCGGCGTGCACCTCGAACACGACGACCTCGTTCCGGCCGGCTCGGAGCACCGGACCCGGCACGGCCAGGGTCCGCTGCGGCCCCCGCGACCAGTACCGCCCCAGGCAGAAGCCGTTCACCCAGGCGACGCCCTTCCGGAAGCCGTCGAGCGACAGGTACCGGTCCCCCGCCTCAGCGAGCTCGAACGACCCCGCGGCGAAGGCCGGACCGGCGAGCACGTCGCCGTCCGACGGCGCGGTGCCGGCGAGCTGCGTCAGCGCTGCGGGCGTGATCGGGTCGAGGGCGAGGGGCGTCGCGCTCCAGCGCTCCAGCGGGGTGTCGTCGACCGCGACCGGGCCGATCAGCCCCTTCGGCTCGCCGATCCGCGGGCCGTAGTCCACCCGGCCCTGGTCCTCGACGAGCAGCTCGAGGGTTCCGGTGACGGGCGGGAGCACGATCGCACGGTCGTGGTGCTCGCGTTCGAGCACGCCGACGACGACACCGTCCACGGTGACGACCGCGCGGTCGCGGACCTCGTCCCCCACGGTCAGGACGCCGCCGGTCGGCAGGTCGACCTCGGTCCGGTAGAGCACGAAACCGCTGGCCGCCCCGAGCGCGTCGAAGGTCGGCGGCTCGTCGTGGGCCGTCCACTCGGTCAGCGTGGGCAGCAGGGAGCGGAGCGACGCGACCCGGTCGAGCCGGACGGCGACGTCCCTGGCGGGGGCGGGGCGTGCCTCCAGGCCGGACCCGTCCTCGGCCAGCCGACCGGACCCGCCGGGCTGCATCGACGCGGGTAGCGGCGGGACGGGCGCGTAGCGCTCGATCACCGCGCGGAAGGCGTGGAACTTGTCGGTCGGGCGACCGGCCTCGTCGAGCGGGGCGTCGTAGTCGTACGACGTCGCGATCGGCCGGTACACGCCCTTGTCGTTCGCGCCGTTCGTGAAGCCGAAGTTCGTACCGCCGTGGAACATGTAGACGTTGACCGAGCCGCCGGCGGCGAGCAGGACGTCCAGGTCCGCCGCCGAGTCGGCCGCCGGGGTGGTGTGGTGGTGCTCGCCCCAGCTGTCGAACCAGCCGTCCCAGAACTCCGAGCACATCAGCGGACCGGTGGGCTGCGCCTGGCGGAGTCGCTCGAGCCGCGCGGCCGAGCGGGACCCGAACGAGCCGGTCTTGTGCAGCGACGGCAGTGAGCCGTCCTCGAGCATGGTGCCCATCGGTTGGTCGACGCTCGTGAACGGCACCGTCAGCCCGATGTCCCGGTGCATCTGCTCGAGCTTCGTCAGGTAGACCGGGTCGGAGCCGTACGCGCCGTACTCGTTCTCGACCTGCACGAGCACGATCGGCCCGCCGTGGTCGATCTGCCGCGGGACGAGCACGGGCGCGAGCTGCTCGAGGTAGTCCTGCACGGCGGCGAGGAAGCCCGGCTCGTCGCGGCGGACGCCGACGGTGCCGTCGGTGAACAGCCAGTACGGCAGGCCGCCGTTCGTCCACTCGGCGCAGATGTACGGCCCGGGGCGGACGATGGCGTGCATGCCCTCGGCGGCGACCAGGTCGAGGAAGCGGCCGAGGTCGAGCCCGCCGGTCAGGTCGAACTCGCCCGGACGGGGTGCGTGCGCGTTCCAGGCGACGTAGGTCTCGACGGTGTTGAGACCCATGAGCTTGGCCTTGCGGATCCGGTCCTGCCACAGGTCCGGGTGGACGCGGAAGTAGTGGATCGCGCCGGACAGGACCCGGTGCGGCTCGCCGTCGAGCAGGAAGTCGGTGTCGCCGATGGCGAAGCGCATGGTGTGACCCTCTCAGGGAACGGGGCCGTGCGGAAGGATCCGCACGGCCCCGAGGTGGTGGTGGAACGGTGTTACTTCGAGGTGACCTTGAAGCCCTGCTCGTTGCCGTACTTCACGATCGCCTTCTGCCAGGCCTCGAGCCCGGCGTTCAGGTCGGACTTGTCCTGGTACGCCTGGCCGACGGTGTCCGCGTAGACGCTGTTCGCGTAGACCTGGAAGGGCAGGTACTGCCAGCCCTCGGCGACGCTGGAGGACGCCTTCGACAGGGTCTCGTTGATCGCCTCGCCACCGAAGTACTCCGGCTTCTCGGCGGTGAAGGTCGACGAGGTGAGCTGCGCCTTGGTCGACGGGAAGCCGCCCGACTTCAGGAACACGTCGATCGAGTCCTGCGAGGAGTTCAGCCACTTCAGGAAGCCGGCTGCGAGCGCCGGGTTCTTCGACTGCTTCATGACGACCTCGGCGGAGCCGCCGTTGTTCGCGGTGACGTCGGAGGAGCCGTCGTAGGTCGGGATCGGGGCAACGCGCCAGTTGCCGCTGCCGTCCTTCACGCTCGACTCGAGCACGCCGGGCATCCAGGCGCCGGTGACCATCGTGGCGATCTCACCGTTGCCGAGCTGCTTGTACCAGTCGTCGGTCCAGCCGGGCGTCTGCGAGAGCAGGCCCTTCTCGACGAGCTGGTTCCAGGTCGAGGTCCACTTCTTGGTGCCCGCGTCCTGCAGGTTCACCGTGACGTCGGTGCCCTTGACCTCGAACGGACGGCCGCCGGCCTGCCAGATCATCGAGGTCGTGAAGCCCGCGTCACCGCTGTCCGCGGCGATGTAGGCGTTCGGGTTGGACGCGTGGATCTTCTCGGCGTCCGCGACGTACTCGTCCCACGTCTTCGGCGGCGTGGTGATGCCGGCGTCGTCGAACGTCTTCTTGTTGTAGAACATCGCCATGGGGCCGGAGTCCTGCGGCAGGCCGTAGACCTTGCCGTCGAGGTCGACCGACTGCCAGGTGCCCGCACCGTACTTGTCCGCCAGCTTGTCGAAGCCGTACGACTTCAGGTCGACGAGCGAGTCGCTCAGGGCGAACTGCGGCAGCGCGAAGTACTCGATCTGCGCGACGTCGGGGGCGCCGGAGCCGGCCTTGATCGTGTTCTGCAGCTTGGTGTACTGGTCGTTGCCGGTGCCGGCGTTGACGAGCTTGACCTTGACCTTCGGGTACGCCTTCTCGAAGGCGGCGACCTGGGCCTGGGCGGAGGGGGTCCACGACCAGTAGGTCAGCGACCCACCCTTCTCGAGGGCCTTCGTGATGTCGTCGGCCGATCCACCGGAGGAGGACGAGCCGCCGGCGGCGCAGGCCGTCATGGCGACGGCTGCGGTGACGCCGATCGCGAGGGCGCTGAGCCCGCGACGGAGACGCTTGTGCATGAGGGTGCCTTTCACTTCATCGTGAAGCAGGTGCTTCGGGTGGTGCTGCTGGGTGGTGCGGGAGGTCAGGCCTTGACGGACCCGGCCGCGAGGCCGGACTGCCAGGAGCGCTGGAGGAAGAGGAACGCGACGACGATCGGGATGATCGTGAGGAGCGATCCGGTGACGACGAGGTTGTAGATCGGGTGCGCGGAGACGCCCTGCGCCTGCGCGCTCCACTGGTTGAGGCCGACCGTGAGCGGGTAGAGGTTCGGATCGCTCAGCATGATCAGGGGCAGGAAGTAGTTGTTCCAGGTCGCGACGACGGCGAACAGCAGGACCGTCACGACGCCGGGGGCGAGCAGGCGGAGGGCGATCGTGAAGAAGATCCGGAACTCGCCCGCGCCGTCCATCCGCGCCGCCTCGATGACCTCGGTCGGGACCGCGTCGATCGCGTAGGTCCAGATGAGGTACATGCCGAACGGGCTGATGAGCGACGGCAGGATGATCGCCCACGGGGTGTTCGTCAGGCCGACCGACGAGAACAGCAGGAACGTCGGGACGGCGAGCGCGGTGCCGGGGATCGCGATCGCGCCGAGCACGACGGCGAACACCGCACGGCGGCCCGGGAACCGGAACTTCGCCATGCCGTAGCCGGCGATCGTCGCGAGGAGCGTCGCCCCGCCGGCGCCGACCACCACGTAGAGCACGGTGTTCGCGAGCCAGCGCAGGTAGATGCCGCCGTTGTAGGTCAGCGTCTCGCCGATGTTCTGGAACAGCGAGAAGCCGTTGCCGAACCAGAGCCCGAAGGTGCTGAGCAGGTCGTCCTGCGACTTCGTCGCGTTGACGACGAGGTAGAAGAGCGGCAGCAGCGAGTAGACGGTGATGACGATCATCACCACGAGCAGGAGCGTCGACTTGCGGGCGCGGGGGCCACGGCCCTTCGGGCCGCTCGGACGGGAGGCACGGGTGCGGCCCGCCCCGCTGCGTCCGCGGGTGGTCACCGCCTCGGTCACGGTGGGCGGCGTCGTGCGGGTGTCCAGGGTGCTCATCGGTTCTCCGCTCGGGTCCCGCGCACCTGCACGACGTAGGCGATCACGGCGGTGATGACGCCCATGACGATCGCGACGGTGGCGGAGTAGTTGAACTGCTGGCCGCTGAAGGACAGCGAGTAGGCGTACATGTTCGGCGTGTACGAGGTGCCGATGACGTTCGGGGCGAGCGTCTTGAGCAGGTTCGGCTCGTTGAAGAGCTGGAAGCTGCCGATGATCGAGAAGATCGTGGCGATGACGATCGAGCCGCGGAGCGCCGGGATCTTGATCGACCAGATCGTGCGGATCGGGCCGGCACCGTCGATCTCGGCGGCCTCGTAGAGCTCACCGGGCACGACGCGCAGGGCCGCGTAGAAGATCAGCATGTTGTAGCCGACGAACTCCCACGTGACGATGTTGCCGATCGACGCGAGCATCCAGTCCGGGCTGAACGGCTGCAGCAGGTCGATGCCGAGCGCCGAGTTGATCGTGCCGGTGAGACCGAACTGGTTGCCGTAGATGAAGCCCCAGATGAGCGCCGCGACCACGCCGGGCACCGCGTAGGGCAGGAAGATCGCGATCCGGAAGAAGGACGCCGCCCACAGGCGGGCGCTGTCGAGCGCGAGCGCCGCGATCAGCGCGACGACGAGCATGATCGGCACCTGGACGACGAGGAACAGCACGACGCGGCCGAACCCGGTCCAGAACTTGGCGTCCTGGAACAGCTGCACGTAGTTGGCGAACCAGACGAACTGGTTGCCGCCGATCAGCTGATCGCGGAACAGGCTGAGCCAGAGCGCGTAGCCGATCGGGACGACGAGCATGGCCACGAGGACCACGACGAACGGACCGACGAACATCCAGCCGGTCCAGCGGCCGCGCTGCCGGTTCCGGCGCCGCGGCGGCGTCGCCGGAGCTGCGGCTCCTGGCGCACGCGCTTCGAGCGTGGTCATGTGACTCCCTTGTCGTGCTGTGTTCGGGTGCGTCGATGTTGACGTCAACATCGAACTCGGGAACCGTAGCATGGCAACGTCAACATGCGCTACCGTTCGGAGACGGCACCACCGCGGGAGCCGCCCGAGGGGGAAGGAGCGCTCGTGTCGACCGAGATCGCCGCCGCGCGCCGCGCGCCCTCGCTGGCCGCCGTGGCCGAGGCCGCCGGGGTCTCGATGCAGACCGTCTCCCGCGTGTCCCGCGGGTTCGACAACGTCAGCCCCGACACCCGCGAACGCGTCCAGCGCGCGATGGACGCCCTCGGCTACCGCCCGAACCGTGCCGCCCGGGCACTGCGCTCCGGCCGCTTCCGCACGATCGGCGTGATCATGTTCACGCTCGCGTCCTTCGGCAACATGCGCACGCTCGAGGCGATCGCCGACGCGGCCGGCGCCGCGGACTTCACGATCACGCTGCTGCCGATGGCCTCCAGGACCGAGGAGGGCGTGCGGTCGGCGTTCTCCCGGCTGCACGAGCAGGCCGTCGACGGGGTCGTCATCATCATCGAGTCGCACATCATCGACACGGCCGAGGTCGCCCTGCCGGACGGTGTACCGATGGTCGTCGTCGACTCGACCGGCACGACCGAGCACCCCGCGATCGACACCGACCAGGCCGACGGTGCCCGCCAGGCGACGCAGCACCTGCTCGACCTCGGGCACGAGACCGTCTGGCACGTCGCCGGCCCGGAGTCGTCGTACTCCGCCGCACGCCGGCTGGCCGCGTGGCAGGACACCCTCGAGCGCGCCGGACGGACCGTCCCGCCGGTGTTCCACGGCGGGTGGACGACCGAGCACGGATACTCCGCCGGGCTCGAGATCGCCGGGCGACCGGAGATCACGGCCGTGTTCGCCGCGAACGACCAGACCGCGCTCGGGGTCCTGCGCGCGGCGCACGAGTCCGGCCGGAGCGTCCCGGACTCGCTCAGCGTCGTGGGCTTCGACGACTCCCCCGAGTCCGACTCCTTCTGGCCGCCGTTGACCACCGTGCACCAGTCCTTCGACGAGGTCGGCCGCCGTGCGGTCGCGAACCTGCTCGCGCAGATCGAGGGCGACCCGGTCCACACCGCGACGGACCTGGTCCCCGTGCGGCTCGTGGAGCGGGCGAGCACGGCGGCACCACCGGCCTGACCACGCCGGACAGCGCTGCGCGCGCGCCCGGCCGCCCGGCCAGCCCCTAGGCTCGGCGTGATGGAACTCGTCCCGCCGTCCCACGCCTTCTTCCCCTCGTTCGTCCGCGCCCTCGACGAGTGGGGCGACGCCCACCAGGACGGCGCCGGTGTCCGGGACGCCGCGGCACTGCGCGACCCGGAGGGCTTCGGCCGCTGGGTCGACCAGCTGCTCGCCGAGGAGACCACGGCCGCGGTCGAGCTCGGCCACGTGACCTGCACCTACCGGTGGATCGTCGAGGGCGACGAGTACCTCGGCAGTATCGCCCTGCGGCACGAGCTGAACGACTGGCTCCGCGAGTACGGCGGCCACGTCGGGTACGGCATCCGCCCGTCCGCGCGCGGGCGCGGCCTGGCGTCGGCGGCCCTCGCGGCCACGCTCGACACGGCCGCCGAGCGCGGGATGCCCGAGGTGCTCCTGACGTGCGACGCCACGAACCCCGCGTCCCGTCGGGTCATCGAACGGAACGGCGGCCGGTACGAGCGGAGCGTCGTCACCCCGGACGGCCAGACCCTGCTGCGCTTCTGGATCCGCACCGGCGCCCACCGCGCGCCGGATGTCGACACGACCGAGATCGTCGGCGGTCCCGAAGCACTGACCGTCGGGCTGCACGAGCACGACCCGGCCTGGGCGGAGCGTTTCGCGACGCACCGGGACCGCATCACGACCGCGCTCGCCGGGCAGCACGTCGCGGTCGAGCACATCGGGTCGACGGCGGTGCCCGGGCTCGCCGCCAAGCCGATCGTCGACGTCGCGGTCGCCGTGCCGGACGTCACCGACGAGGCCGCGTACCTGGAGCCGCTCCTGGCCGCCGGCTACGAGCTGCGCGTCCGCGAGCCCGGGCACCGGCTCGTCCGGACCCCGGAGCGCGACGTGCACGTCCACGTGTACGAGCACGGCGCGCCCGCGCTCGACGCGTACCTGCTGCTCCGGGACCACCTCCGCCGGGACGCCGCGGACCGGCAGCGCTACGAGGACGTCAAGCGGGCGCTGATGACCCGCAGCTGGGACGACATGAACGCGTACGCCGACGCCAAGACCGAGGTCATCGAGGCGATCAAGGACCGGGCGGCACGGACCCGGTGATCGTCAGCGGCGGGTGTCCGCCGACACCTCGGCCGGTTCGCGGGCGAGTACCTCCGCGCCGTCGGCGAGTACCCGCGACAGACGCTGCGGCGGTGACGGCGGTGACCGCGACCCGGTCGGTCGCGGTCACCGGGGCGACCTGACCCGAACAGGCACCGACCCCGCGTCACGGGGACCTGATCCACCACCGCAACGCTGCCGTGCTCCGAGGATGACCGGACCGACGGCAGACGTCAACCGCCGGTCACCGGATCTTTCGTCCTGCGGACGAACCGGGCTCGGGACCGGCGTCCCCCGACGGTGTCCAGGCTGCCATCGACGCGACGAAGTCGTCCTGGAACGGCCCGAGCTGTCCCGCTCCGTCCGGCTCCTCCGTCCCCGTCATGCCCCGCACTGCAGGCACGTCCGCCGTGTGCGCGGGGCCCGGTGCGGGGACCGGACAACGCCACGGGAGGATCGTGGCGGCCCCGCCACGATCCTCCCGTCCGTCCCGTGCCGGATCGCGAGCGGTCCGACGGACAGCGGGAGGGCGCCGACCCGCTCACGCGGACCGACGCCCTCCCGTGCTCACTCGACGCTCACCGTGGCGCTCGCCGAGGCGCTCGACCGCCGGCCGGAGCCGGCGGAGCTCAACCGATCGACACCGCGGTCCAGGAGACCGGCGGCAGCGCGATGGTGATGGTGTCGCCGTCGCGGCGGACCGTGTCGTTCGTCCGCAGGCCGACGCGCTCGCGGTTCCCGAGGTCGTTGACGGCGTGCACGTCGTCGTCCCAGACGCCCTCGGCACGGACGTCACCGTCGACCTGCAGGCCGGCCAGGTCGATCGTGACCGTGGTGGTCTCGGTCTGGTGGCGGTTCACGAGGAACACCGCCGCCTTGCCGTCCTCGACCGTGGCGGCCGAGTCGACGACCGGGACCTCGCCGTGCTTGCCGCCGTCGACGGTGTCACCGGAGGCCTTCACCTGCAGCGACGGGCCGTTCGCCAGGCGCGACGTGAGCGAGAACGGGAAGAACGTGGTCTGGCGCCAGGCCGGCCCGCCGGGCTCGGTCATGATCGGGCCGATCACGTTGACGAGCTGCGCGAGGCTCGCCGACGCAACGCGGTCGGCGTGGCGGAGCAGCGTGATGAGGAGGCCGCCGACGACGACCGCGTCCGCGACGGTGTAGACGTCCTCGAGGAGGCGCGGCGCGACCGGCCAGTCCTGCAGCTCGAACGTCTTCTGCTGCTCGTTCCACTTGCTGAGCGACCAGACGTTCCATTCGTCGAACGAGATGTCGATCCGCTTGTCGGACTTCTTGTGCGCCTTGACGTGGTCGGCCGCGGTCGTCACGGTGTCGATGAAGTGGTCCATGTTCACGCCGGAGGCCAGGAACGAGGACAGGTCGCCCTCTTCCTCGTAGTAGGCGTGGGCGGAGATGTAGTCGACATCGTCGTAGGCGTGTTCGAGGACCGTGCGCTCCCACTCGCCGAAGGTGGGCATCGAGGCACCGGACGATCCGCAGGCCACGAGCTCGAGGTCGGGCTGGATCTGGCGCATCGCCTTGGCGGTCATCGCGGCGAGCTTGCCGTAGTCCTCGGCGTTCTTGTGACCGAGCTGCCACGGGCCGTCCATCTCGTTGCCGAGGCACCACATCTTGATGGCGAAGGGCTCCTGGCGGCCGTTCGAGCGGCGGTACTCGCTGAGGGCGGTACCGGCGTCGATGTTCGCGTACTCGAGGAGCTCGATGGCCTCCTGCGTGCCGCGGGTGCCGAGGTTCACGGCGAGCATGAGCTCGGAGCCGACGGCGTCGAGCCAGTGCTGGAACTCGTGCAGGCCGACCTCGTTCGTCTCGGTCGAGTGCCACGCGAGGTCGAGGCGGCGGGGGCGCTGCTCGACCGGGCCGACACCGTCCTCCCACTTGTAGCCCGAGACGAAGTTGCCGCCCGGGTAGCGGATGGCGGAGACGCCGAGCTCCTTGACGAGCTCGACGACGTCCTTCCGGAAGCCGTGCTCGTCGGCGGTCTCGTGCGCCGGCTCGTGGATGCCGTCGTAGACGTGGCGTCCGAGGTGCTCGACGAACCCGCCGAACAGGCGACGGCGCACCGGCCCCACGGTGAACGCGCTGTCGAGGACGAGGTGTGTGCGGGGCATGGATCTCCTTCGATCTGCTGGCGGCGGCGGTGCCGTGTGCGGTTCGTGCGTCGTGCTGCAGGTGGACGTGCGCAGCCCGACACGAAAGTGAGCGCTCACGTCCATCGGCAACGCTAGCGGGTTCCGGCGCCGTGCGGAAGCGGGGAGGCGCCCTCGTCGTGACGTTCACGGAAGGGGTGGCGGGGCTCCCCGAGCACCACTAGTGTGAGCGCTCACGGAGCACCGACCCTGCTCCGACTCGGCCTGTCCCGATGGAGTGATGCCATGCCGATCCGATCCGTTGTCCCCACCCCGCAGTCCCGCGGCGGTGCCTTCACCCGGCGGAGCCTGCTCGCCGGAGCAGCCGCCGGAGCCGCGGTCCTGCCCCTCGCAGCGTGTTCCAGCCCGCTCGCCGCCGGTGTCGCCGGCGCTCCCCTCAACCCCGAGACGCTCGTCTTCTGGAACCTGTTCGGCGGCGGCGACGGCCTCCGCATGCAGGCGATGGAGGCGGGCTACGCCAAGCAGCACGGCGGCTCGTCGTCCCTGCAGGCGACCACGTTCGCCTGGGGCAACCCGTACTACTCGAAGGTCACACTGGCGACCGTCGGGAACAAGCCACCGGACGTCGCCATCGCGCACCTGACCCGGGCGAAGCCGCTCTGGGACGGGGACCTGCTCGACCCGATCTCCGCGGACGACCTGGCCAGCGTCGGCCTGAGCGCGAGCGACTTCAACCAGAAGGCGTGGACGGCGCAGAAGACCGACGGCAAGAACATCTGCATCCCGCTCGACACGCACCCCTTCGTCCTTTTCTACAACGTTGACGTGTGCCAGAAGGCGGGCCTGATCGACTCGGACGGCAAGCTCAAGGACCTGAACGGGCTCGAGAACTTCGAGGCCGCGCTCGCCGCGGTCGCGAAGGTCACCGGCGGCACCGCGCTGAACGTCGCGAACGTCAGCGAGGTCGCGACCCCGTGGCGCTTCTTCTGGACGATGTACAACCAGATCAACGGGGCGACGCCGTTCATCAGCGACGGCGGCGCGAAGCTCACCGTCAACGAGGACGCCTACATGAAGGTCACCGACATGACCCAGAAGTGGGTGAAGAACGGCTGGCTGAACAAGGGCCTCGACTACGCCACCGCCCAGACACTGATGTTCACGGGCAAGGCGGGCTTCTTCATGCAGGGCGAGTGGGAGATCAGCACCGCCCAGTCGATCAAGGGCCTGAAGTTCGGCATGGTGCCCGTACCGCAGCTGTACGACGAGCCGGCCACCCAGGCGGACTCGCACACGTTCATCCTGCCACGCAAGGACCGCACGCCCGAGCAGCGCAAGGCCCACATGCTGTTCATCAAGCAGATGCTCGAGCAGAGCCTGACGTGGGCGCAGGGCGGGCACGTGCCGGCCTACATGCCGACGTTCGACAGCACGGCGTTCAAGGAGCTCACACCGCAGTCGAACTACGCGTCGGCCGCCGAGACCGCCGTCTTCGACGACCCCGCCTGGTACGGCGGCTCCGGGTCCACCTTCGAGAACACCGTCGGGGCGCAGCTCGCCCTGGTGCAGCAGGGCAGCAGTTCACCGGCCCAGGCGCTCTCGGCGATCAAGGACCAGCTGTCCACGTACCTCAACACCCCGAGCCCGCTGTGATCCGGCGCGCGACCCCTTCGATCCACGTGGACCCCGCACGAGAGGCACGATGACGTGACCGCTGCACCAGTTCTCACCCGACCCACGGACGCCAGGGCCGTCACCGGCCGCTCGCGTCCCCGCGTCAACGCCATGAGCCGTGGTCAGGGACGCTCCGGCTGGCTCTTCCTCGCCCCCTTCGGCCTGTTCTACCTGGCCTTCCTGCTCGGCCCGACGGTGTGGATGCTCGTCACGAGCTTCTTCAACACCTCGACCGTCCGCACCGGACTCGGCAGCTTCGCCGGGTTCGCGAACTACGCCGAGATGCTCGGACGCGCCGACTTCTGGTCGTCGCTCTGGCACACCCTGCAGTTCACGCTCTACACGACCCCGCCGCTCGTCATCCTGGCGTTCGTGTTCGCCGTGCTGACCAACCGGATGAACCGCGGGCAGTGGTTCTTCCGCCTGGCGTTCTTCCTGCCGTTCATCCTGCCGTCGGCGACGATCTCGCTGATCTGGGTGTTCATCTTCACCCCGGCCACCGGCCTGTTCGCCTCGGTCCAGCAGGCGATCGGCCTGACCCCCGGCGCGGGCGTCCTGGCGAGCCCGAACACCGCCATGATCGGCGTCGCGATCGCCACGGTCTGGTGGACGCTCGGGTTCAACTTCGTGCTGTACCTGGCCGGGCTGCAGGAGATCCCCCGCGAGCTCTACGAGGCCGCAGCCGTCGACGGGGCGTCGAGCTGGCAGCAGATCAAGTCGATCACGCTGCCGCTGCTCGCCCGCACCACGACGCTCGTCATCCTGCTGCAGATCATCGCGAGCCTGAAGATCTTCGACCAGGTGTACCTGATGACGAACGGCGGGCCGGGCATCTCGACCCAGGTCTCGCTGCAGCTCATCACCGGCGTCGGCTTCACGGACAACCGCCTCGGTGCGGCGTCCGCGGCCTCGGTGCTCCTGTTCATCGTGATCGTCGCGATCGCGGTCATCCGGCAGCTCGTCGAGCGCGCTGCCGCCAAGCGAGAGATCGGTGCCTGACATGACCGCCACCGAGAGCATCACCACCGGCCGCCGGCGCGTCCGCACGGGCGTCTCGGCCGCAGCTCCCGCGAACGCCGCGAAGATCGGCGTCTCCGGCAAGGGCTTCAACATCACGGCCGCGATCATCCTGACCGTGTTCGCGATCATCTGGCTCATCCCGAGCCTGTTCGCCCTTAAGACGTCGCTGTCCGACAACGGCGTCGCAGCCCTGGGCGCGAACGCGATCCTGTCGAACTGGAACCCGACGCTGCACTCCTACGCGTCGCTGTTCCAGGCCGGCGACATCTGGAACTGGTACCTGGCGAGCGGCATCACGAGCCTGCTCACTACGGCCCTCACGGTGCTGTTCGCCTCGATGGCGGCGTTCGCACTGTCCCGGCTGGCCTTCCGCGGGCGGAACGTCGCGTTCCTGCTCATCATCCTGGGCATCATGATCCCGACGCAGGTCCTGATCATCCCGATCTTCCAGGAGCTCAACGCCGTCAACCTGCTGAACACCTACTGGTCGGTGATCTTCCCGCAGGTGCCCGCCGTGATCGCGGTGTTCATCTTCAAGCAGTTCTTCGACGGCATCCCGAAGGAGCTCGAGGAGGCCGCGCGCATCGACGGCGCCGGCATGTGGAAGATCTACTGGTCGGTCATCCTGCCCCTGTCGCGTCCGGTCATCGCCGCGGTGGCGATCCTGACGTTCGTCGGGGTGTGGAACAACCTGCTGCTGCCCCTGTTCGTGCTGTCGAACCCGGACCTCATGACGATCCCGGTCGGACTCGCCACGGTCCAGGGCAGCTTCGGCCAGCGGTACGCCGACATCCAGGCCGGGGCGATCCTGGCGGCCCTGCCGCTGATCATCCTGTACCTGGTCTTCCAGCGGCAGATCGTCGAGGGTGTGACCGGCTCCGGTCTCAAGGGCTGACGCCACCCCACGACGGACGGGAGGCGCGGTGCCGGCTGGCACCGCGCCTCCCGTCCGTCCCGGCGCGACCCCGCGCCCACGCTCGCCGGTCGCCGATCCGCGCGTCGGAAGCCGATCCGCGCGTGGGAGGCAGATCCGCGCAAAGGAGACCCGGAGGAACGGCGTTCCGTGCGCGGAACGTCCTCCTACCGCGAGTGCGATGGGAAGGAACGTCCGCGTCGGAGACGACTCAGAGCGGATCGAGGCGGGTCCGGAGGAGACAGAACTCGTTGCCCTCGGGGTCCTGGAGCACGTGCCACGACTCCTCCCCGGTCTGCCCGACGTCGGCCGGGCGCGCGCCGAGGGCCAGCAGCCGCTCGAGTTCGGCGTCCTGGTCCTGGTCGACCGGTGAGACGTCGAGGTGCAGGCGGAGCGGCTGGTGCTTCGGCTGCGGGTTCCTCGACAGGATGATCGTGGGGGTCGCCCCGCCGAAGCCGGACGCCGGGCCGATCTCGATGCCGTCCTCGTCCTTGCCGAGTTCGACGTAGTCCAGGACGGCGCACCAGAAGCGCGACAGCACCTCGGGGTCGTCGCAGTTCAGCACGAGTTCGCTCAGTCGGACGCTCATGCCCGCACGCTACCCGGCCGGGGCAGGCGGGGACGGCCGGGCTCACGCGGGGACGGCCTGCCGGGCGTCGTGCTTCCAGAACCCGGAGAACGTGATCCGGGACTTCGGGACCCCCGCGCGGTGCAGGTGCCGGCGCCCCTCGGTTGCGAGCCGGGACTCCCCCACGACGAAGGCGTACACCCGGTCGTCGCACGGCACATGCCGCTGGAGCTCGGCGAGCGCGGCACGTCCGGGGACCCCGTGCGGGTCGAGGTGCTCACGGACGATCCAGGTGATGTCGACGCCGGCCGGGGCGCCGAGCACGCGGACGTCGGCGGCCGTCGGGACCTCCTGCACGATGCGGCCGACGGTGTCCCGTGGCAGGGACGCGGCGATGCCGACGACCGCAGGCAGCCCGGTCTCCTCGGCGGCGACCAGGACCTGGCTGACGTCGTCCGGGCAGTCGAAGATGCGCCCCTGGTCGAGCATCGCGAGCTCGTCGCCGGGTCGGGCCGCGCACGCCCAGATCGCGGCACGACCCTCGAGCGCGCCGTCGGCGTCGGCGTGCACGACGAAGTCGACGTCGAGCTCGGCGGTGCCGTCCGGCAGCCGTCGGAAGCCCGCGACGGTGTAGTTCGCCAGGTGTGGTCGGGTGTCCTGCGGGATGGCGAGGTACTGCGGGTACCAGCGGTTGCCGTCGATCTCGGGCAGCGTGAGGTGCTGCTGGTGCGGGAGCGGCAGGAACAGGCGGAACCAGTGGTCGTACCCGGCGAAGGGGAACTCGTGCAGGTCGTCCCCGGTGACCGTGACCCGGTGCATCGACGGCGTGACCCGGGCTGAACGGAGCACGCGGGCACGGAAGAGCCGGGGATTCTCGGGCATGAGCCGCGGGATCTTCGCCATGAGGCAAGGCTAACCTAAGATGGTCCGCGTGCCATCCCCCGATCTCGTCGTGACCTCCGCGCGACCGCCCGCTCCGCCGAGCGCCACGGGCGTCCACCGCACCGCGGTCCGCCGTCGGACGACCGTCGTGCTCGGCCTGGTCGCGGTCCTCGCACTCGCCGCCGTCGCCAGCATGCTGTTCGGCAGCAACCGCCTGGGCGTGGACCAGGTGCTCGCGGGCCTGACGCGCTCGGGGTCCGGGACGACCGAGGCCGTGGTGTGGGGCTCACGCATCCCCCGAACGCTCATCGGCGCCGCGGTCGGCGCAGCCCTCGGCATCGCGGGCCTGCTCATGCAGGGGCACACGCGGAACCCCCTCGCCGACCCGGGCCTGTTCGGCGTCTCGTCGGGAGCCGGACTCGCGGTCGTCCTCGGCGTCTACGTGTTCGGCGTCACGAGCACCGGCGCGACGGTGTGGTTCGCCCTGGCCGGCGCGGTGGTCGCGAGCGTCGTGGTGTTCTCGGTGACGATCGCCGGCAGCGGGACGGCCAGCCCGGTGCCCCTCGCCCTGGCCGGCGCCGCGGTCTCGGCGTTGCTCGGCGCGGTCACGTCCTTCATCGTCCTGACGGACCAGCAGTCCCTCGACGCGTACCGGCTCTGGGTGGTCGGCTCCCTGGCGGCACGGCAGCTCGACGTGCTGACGGCCGCGGCACCGTTCCTGCTCGTCGGGCTGGCGCTCGCGATCTGGAACGTCCGGTCGCTCGACGCGCTCGGCCTCGGCGCGGAGTTCGCGCGCGGCCTGGGTGAGAACGTCCTCGTCGCCCGGCTCGTGGGCCTCGGCGGCATCACCCTGCTCGCCGCCGGCGCGACCGCGGCCGCCGGTCCGATCGGGTTCGTCGGACTCACGGTGCCGCACGTCGCCCGTGCCCTCGTCGGGACCGGGCACCGGTGGACCCTGCCCGTCTCGGCCCTCGTCGGCGCGTCGCTCGTGCTCGTCGCGGACGTCGTCGGGCGGCTCGTCGGCGGGTTCTCCGAGGTCGAGGTCGGCATCGTCCTCGCGGTCATCGGCGGCCCGGTCTTCGTCGCCGTCGCCCGCCGCCGATCGCTGGTGTCCCTGTGAGCGCCGCCGCACCGCGCAGCGCCGCAGCACCCCGCAGCACCGCCGCCCCGGTCCGCCGCGGCGTCCGTGTCGGCCCCGTCGGCCTGGCCTGGCGCCCGCTGGTGCTCGGGTACACGGTCGCCGCGCTCGCCCTCGCCGTCGTGCTCGTCGTCCTCGGCGTCGCGGTCGGCAGCACCTGGATCGCACCGGGCACCGTCGTCCGCGCCCTGTTCGGCGTCGAGGACGGCCCGGAGGGCTTCATCGTCACGACGCTCCGACTCCCCCGGGTGCTGGTCGGCGCGCTCGTCGGGCTCGTCCTCGGCGTCGCGGGCGCCTTGACCCAGACCGTCACGCGCAACCCGCTCGGCACGCCGGACATCATCGGCGTCACCTCCGGCGCGAGCGTCGGTGCGGTGGCGGCCATCGTCCTCGGCGGCGGCTCGTACTCGGTGTCGAGCGTCGTCACCAGCGGCGGCATCCCGGTCGCCGCGACGATCGGCGCCCTCGTCGCGGCCGCCGCCGTGTACGGCTTCGGGTGGCGCGGCGGTGTGCAGAGCTACCGGCTCGTGCTCGTCGGCATCGGCGTCAGCGCGACCCTCGACGCGATGACGAGCTACCTGCTCGTCCGCGCGAAGATCACCGTGGCGACCGCCGCCTCGCAGTGGCTCGTGGGCAGCCTGTCGAGCACGTCCTGGTCGTCCGTGTGGCCCCTGCTCGTGGTGGCCGCCGTCGCCGTCCCCCTGGCCCTCGCGACGAGTGCGGCGCTCGGCATCGGGCAGCTCGGTGACGAGGTCGCGACGGGCGTCGGCCTCGGGGTGCAGCGGCACCGGCTGCTCGTCATCGCGCTGGCCGTGGTCCTGACAGCCGCCGCCGTCGCCGCCGCGGGACCCGTCGGGTTCGTCGCGTTCGTCGTGCCGCAGGTCGCGCTGCGGCTCGCCGGGACGAACCGGCCGCCGCTGCTGCTCGCCGGCGCCCTCGGGGCCGTGCTCGTGCTCGGTGCCGACCTGCTCGCCCGCTCCGCGTTCCCCTGGCAGGTCCCCGTCGGCATCGTCACGACCGTCGTCGGCGCCCCCTACCTGATCTGGCTCCTCGTCCGGCACCGCAAGGAGATGTCCCGATGACCGCACGCACCGCACCCGCGACCACCGCAGACACCACGGCAGCGACGGCCGCCACGTCCG
This sequence comes from Curtobacterium sp. Csp1, assembly GCF_013347185.1. Taxonomy (NCBI): domain Bacteria; kingdom Bacillati; phylum Actinomycetota; class Actinomycetes; order Micrococcales; family Microbacteriaceae; genus Curtobacterium; species Curtobacterium sp. Csp1. The sequence goes on along the minus strand of NZ_CP054594.1, from coordinate 2,571,604 downwards.
CCACCACGGACGCAGCCGCGACCACCTCGACGACGCCGGCCGACGGACCGACCCGCACCGCGCCTCCAGTCGGAGTGCCCGTGCTGCAGGCCCGGGGCCTGTCCGTCGGCTACGACCGCGAACCGGTGCTCCGCGACCTGGACCTGCGCATCGAACGCGGCACCGTGACGACCTTCCTCGGAGCGAACGGCTGCGGGAAGTCGACCCTGCTGAAGGCCTTCGGCCGGGTGCTGCGGCCGCAGGCCGGCGAGGTCCTGCTCGACGGCGTCCCGATCCGGCGCGAGCCGAACCGTGCGGTCGCGCGGAAGCTCGCGATCCTGCCCCAGACGCCCGTGGCCCCGGCCGGGACGAGCGTCCTCGACCTGGTGATGCGGGGCCGGAACCCGCACCAGTCCTGGGCCCGCCCCTGGACCGCCGAGGACGCCGACGTCGCCGAGCAGGCCATCGCCGCGACCGGACTGACCGAGGTGGCGCACCGCGACGTGGCGAGCCTGTCCGGCGGGCAGCGCCAGCGGGCGTGGATCGCGCTCGTGGTCGCGCAGCAGGCCGAGACGCTCCTGCTCGACGAACCGACGACGTACCTCGACCTCGCGCACCAGCTCGACGTCCTGCGGCTCGTGCGACGGCTCAACCGGGAGCAGGGCTCCACCGTCGTGATGGTCCTGCACGACCTGTCGCTCGCCGCGAGGTACTCCGACCGGCTCGTGGTCCTGCACGACGGCGGGGTCGTCGCGGACGGCGCCCCGCACGAGGTCCTGACGCCCGAGGTGCTCGAGCGGGCCTTCGGCCTGCACGCCCGCGTCGTCCCGGACCCGGTGACCGGCGCCCCGATGATCGTGCCCGAGGCGGACGAGCAGGACTGAACCGGACGAGCAGGACCGGCCTGAACCAGCAGGGGCTGGCAGGCCGTACAGACTTAGGTTAGGCTCTCCTAACGTGAAGATCCCCCGCCGCGGCTCCCTGCGCGCCGCCCTCGTGACCTCCGTGGCCCTCTCGGCCCTCCTGCTCGCCGGCTGCACCGGCTCGAACGGCTCCGGCCGCTCCGGCGACGGCAGCGCCGCCGGCTCCGGCTCGAGCGCCGCCGCGAAGGGACCCTGGTCGTACGAGGACGCCACCGGGAAGACCGTCAAGCTCGACAGCACCCCGAAGCGCGTCGTGGTCCTCAACGACATCGCCATCTCGTTCATCGAGTACGGCCTCCGCCCGGTCGGCACCTTCGGGCAGCTCACCATGGCGAAGGACCAGCGCTTCGAGGGCCTGGACACCAAGGGCATCGCGCAGCTCGGCACCGGCTACGGCGACATCGACCTCGAGCAGCTCGCGGCACTCAAGCCGGACCTCGTCGTCACGTCGGTCTACCCCACCGACGACAAGGGCACGCTCGACACCACGCAGCCGGGCTACGGCTTCAAGGACAAGGAACAGCAGCAGCAGGTCGAGGCCATCGCGCCCGTCGTCCAGGTCGAGTGGGGCGGGAAGGGCGAGGACGTCATCGAGAAGATCGCCGACCTCGCCGAGTCGCTCGGTGCCCCGGAGTCGACGGTCGAGGCCGCCGAGGACCGCTTCGACAAGGCCGAGGACGAGCTCGAGAAGGCCGCGAAGGCGAGCGACGTCTCGGTCGTCTCGATGTACGCGGACGGCGACGGCGCGTACGTCACGCGACCCTCCGACGAGCCCACGCTGCAGATGTACTCGTCGTTCGGCGTCGACTTCGTGACCCCGAAGCCGAAGGGCTTCTACTGGGGCATCTACTCGTGGGAGAACGCCGGCCAGATCTCCGGTGACGTGATCCTGCTGTCGCAGCAGGGCTACCAGGTGTCCGACCTCGAGAAGCAGCCGACGTTCGCCGACAACGCGGCCCTGCAGGCCGGCCAGGTGCACAGCTGGACCTTCCCGGCCCTCGACTACGCGTCGCAGGCCGACTACATGACGAAGCTCGCGGGCTGGCTGGGCGAGAGCAAGAAGGTCTCGTAGACCCCACCACCCCACGGACGGGAGGCGCGGTGCCGGCTGGCACCGCGCCTCCCGTCCGTTCCCGGTCGCGTCCGGACGCGACCCGTCCCTGCCCCCCCGTCGTCTCGTCCCCGTCCCCGTCCCGTCCCGTCCCGTCGATGGAGCAGAAGCCGTCGGGTGTCCCGTGCCGACCCGACGTCTGCTGCTCCATCGATGTCGGACGGCGGAGGTCAGCCGACGGGCAGGGCGGCGTTGACGGCGGTCTGCGCCTGCCGCCACACGGCTGCGCGGGACCCGGCGTACGTGCCGCCCTGCCCGTTCGCGGAGTGCCGCAGGTTCGCCTGGCCACCATCGGTGTTGCCCTGCCAGTACGCCGTGACCGCCCGCTCGCTGCCCCCGACGAGCCAGATCTGGTCCGCCGAGTCGGTCGTGCCCGTCTTGCCGAACAGGGTCGTGCCGTCCGGCGTCTGCCCGCCGCTCGCGGTGCCGCCGCGGAACGCGCCCTGCATCACCTGGAAGGCCGTCCGGGCGACCGAGGCGGAGACCGCCCGGGTGCACGCGGCGGGCTGTCCACCGAGCTGCGTGCCGTCGCGGCCGGTCACCTGGTCGATGACGACCGGCGCGCAGTACACGCCGCCGTTCGCGATCCCGGCGTACGCGGCCGCCATCGTCAGCGGCGCGATGCTCGTCGTCCCGAGCACCGCGGCGGGGTTCGCGGGGAGCTCGCCGCCCGTCGCCGGGTGCACGCCGAGGCGGGCGGCGGTGTCGCGGATGTCGCACAGGTCGAGCCTCGACGCCATGTCCGCGTAGGCGGCGTTCACCGACTGCGCCGTCGCTGCCCGCACCGAGTACGGCCCGGTCTGGCCCGCCGAGTCGTTCTTCGGGTTCCACGCCTTCGTCGTGACGCGCTCCCCGCACTGCGTCCAGACGCTGCGGGCCGTGCGGGTGCCGTCGACCACGGCGTCGGGGCTGCGGCCGGACTCGAGCCACTGCAGGAGCGTGAACATCTTGTACGTCGACCCGACCTGGAACCCCTTCGAGCCGCCGTTCGACTCGTCGGTCGCGTAGTTCAGCGAGGTCGCGGTCGGCGGTGCCGCGGACGACCGGTCGTAGTCGGTGTTCTGCGCCATGGTGAGCACGCGCCCGGTGCCGGCCTCGACGGTGTCGAGCGTCGCGCCGAGGGCGAACCGGGTCTCCCCCTCGCGGTCGTACCGATCGAGCAGGTCCTTCTGCTGCGTGTTCAGGTCGAGATCGAGCGTCGTCTGGACCCGGTAGCCGCCGGTGCGCCAGGCCTGCTCCCGCGCGGCGGTGTCGGCGCCGAGCTGCGGGAGGGACTGCGCCACCTGCACGGCGTACGCGCAGAAGAACTCCGCGCCGCGGACGGCCGACTCGCACCCCTGCCTCGGTGCCGTCAGGCGGACGTAGTCAGCGGGGGTGGATGCCAACGCGGCCTGCAGGTCGGCGTCGCTGAGGTGCCCCTGCTGGTGCATCGAGCGGAGGATGACGTCTCGGCGCGCCTGGTTGTCGGGGTGGTGCTCCGGCGAGGAGAGGTCGCGTGCGTCCGGCCACTGCACGATCGCGATGAGCGACGCCGCCTCGGCCGGGGACAGGTCGCCGGCGTCCTTGCCGTAGTACCGCTGCGAGGCCGCCTGCACGCCGTAGGTCTGGTCGCCGAAGTACGCGATGTTCAGGTAGGCGGCGAGGATCTCGTCCTTCGAGTACTCCTTCGCGAGCCCGATCGCGAGCTTCACCTCGGCGAGCTTCCGGTCGAGCGAACGCTTCGTCGCCTCGGCGGTCGCGGCCTCGCGCTCCTGCTCGGTCGGCAGCTCGCTCGCCCGCTGGATCTTGATGTTCCGGACGAGCTGCATCGTCAGGGTCGACCCGCCCGTCCCGCCGTCCCCGCCCGACGCGACGACGCTGACGAGCGAGCGCACGAGACTCGTCGGGTCGACGCCGCCGGTCTCCCGGAAGCGCTTGTCCTCGCCGTCGATCGCGGCGTGCTCGAGCGTGTCGCTGATCTGGTCCAGCGCGAGCTCCTGGCGGTTCTGGTCCCACACGTCCGCGAGGTGCACCGGCTGCCCGCCCTGGTACGCCCAGACCTCGTTCCGGGTCGGCAGGTCGCCGATCTCGATGTACTCCGGCATCGAGTCGAACAGGTCGATCGCCGAGGTCGTCCCCACCCCCGCGACCGCCAGCACGGGCGTGACCCCGATCCCCACCAGCAGCCCGACGAGCACGCTGCCGCCCACGAAGCCGGCAGCGGCCCCCGTCACCCGTCGTCCGGTCATGATTCCCCCTCGTCGATCGATGGCGTCCGGGGGTGACCCTCCCAGCGCTGTTCGGACGTCCGCCCGGGTTTCCCGGGGTGACACCGGCACGCGCGCTGGGAAAGGACCGAGTCGGTACGGATCGTTACCCCGAGGGGCTCGTCGTGACCCCGTCGTGACCGACGGCGGGTGTCAGCCGAGGTGCGCGATCGCGATCCGCGCGGCCTCGGCGACGAGCGCGTCCGAGGGCTCGGCGTCCGCCGCGCCGTGCGCCGTCATCACGACGAGCACGATCGGGTCCCGTCCCGGCGGGGTCACGACCGCGACGTCGTTCCGCACGCCGTAGGACGCGGTCCCGGTCTTGTCCGCCACGGTCCAGGACGGGTCCACGCCGGCGCGGATCGTCGACGCCCCGGTCGTCGTGCCGAGCATCGAGTCGCGGAGCAGCGATCGGTCGTCGGCGTCGAGCGCGTCCCCGAGCAGCACGGCGCGGAGGTCCGCGGCGGACTGCGCCGGGGTCGTGGTGTCACGACGGTCCCCCGGAACGGCGGTGTTGAGGTCCGGTTCGGTGCGCGAGACGTCCGTCGTCGTGTCACCGAGGCCGCGCAGCCACCGCGTCTCCCCGGCGACGCCGCCGACCCGCTCGACGAGCAGGTTCGCCGCGGTGTTGTCGCTCTGCCGGATGGCCGCGTCGACGAGCTGCCGCACGGTCAGGCCGGTGTCGACGGCCGGGGTCGTCACCGGGGCGTGGGACAGCAGGTCGCCGCGGTCGTAGTGCACGACCTCGTCGAGGTCCGCCGGGGACGAGGCGGCGAGCACCGCGGCGGCGATCTGCACCTTGTTCGTCGAGGCGAAGGCGAACCGCTCGTCCGCGCGGTACCCGAGCGACCGGCCGGTGCCGGTGTCCACGGCGACGACCCCGACCCGGGCACCGTCCCGACGCTCGAGGTCCGCGAACGCCTGCCGGGTCGTGCCATCGATGATCGGCACCGTCGCCGTCGGCACGGTGGCGGTCGGCACGGCGGACGGTGTCGGGGTGGGTGCCGCAGCGGGCGTGGCGGACCCGGCCGGCGACCCCGACCCGCCCGGGCCCCCGCCCGCGGTGCACCCTGTCAGCAGCACCGCCGTCAGCGCCACCACCCCGACCGCCGCCGCCCGCACGCCGGCCTTCCGCACGCCCGTCGTCCGCGCGTCCGTCGTCCTCGTCGCTCCCACGCGTCGGAGCCTGCCGCATCCGACCCACGCAGTGCTGAGAACGACCGGGCTGCGGCTCAGGCCGGCCGGCTGAACAGGTTGACGAGGTTCCCCTCCGGGTCCCGGAACAGGGTCGAGCGGTTGCCCCACGGCATCGTCGTCGGCGGCAGCACGACCTCGCCGAGCACGCCGGACCCCTGCAGCCGGTCGAACGCCGCGTCGACGTCCGGGACCGAGAACTCCACGACGAGCCCCGGGTTCGGCCCGGGCACCGGCGCCCCCGCACCGAGCCCCGCGACGGTCTCCGGCGCCGCGAGCGCGAGCACGAGCCCGCCGGCACGGACCTCGGCGAAGACCGGCGCCGGTCGGTGTGCGGTGGTGCCGGTGACCGCCTCGTAGAAGGCGGTCGTGCCCGCCAGGTCGGCGGTGATGATCCTGATCGACGTGAACTCCACGCTGTCCTCTCCGGGCGGCCTGCGGTGACCGCCCGGCACCAGGTTCACGCAGCCCCGCGACAGCGTCCTGTCGGTGTTCCGCCGGATGCGCTCAGTCCGCGAGCACGGACCGGAGCACCCCGTGCGGGATGTCGAGCTCCTCGAACCGCACGGCCCGCCGTGGCACACGCTCGTCCGTCGGCTCGACCCCGAGCACCCGGTCGCCGCGGAAGGCGCGGACCCCGTCGCGCAGCCGGCACCACGCAACGAGGTACCAGTCCTCGCCCTTGCCGACGTACCCGAGTGGCTCGACCGCCCGGTCGGTCTCGTTCCCCTGCGCGTCCCGGTACCGCAGCCGGACGACCCGGCCGCCGGCCAGGGCGGGCAGGAGCGCGGTCGGTCCCGGCACCCGGTCACCGGTCTCGAGCAGGTGCACCCGTCGGGCGAGCGAGGCGCTGCGCCGTGCGTCGTCCTCCGCCAGCACCGCCCGCACCTTCTGCGCGGCACTGCGCGCGGCGTCGCGGAACGGGCTCGTCGCGAGGGCCCCGAGGCCGACGGCGACGGCGAGCGCCTCTTCTGCGGTCAGCCCGAGCGGCGGCAGCGTCGCGCGGGCGTCGAGCGTGTAGCCGCCGGTCCGGCCGGGTTCCGCCCAGATCGGCACGCCCGCCTCCTGCAGGGAGCGCAGGTCGCGCTCGACGGTCCGTGCGCTCACGCCGTACCGCGCAGCGAGCGTCCGCGCGCTCCGCAGCGCGGGCGCGGCCGCGCGCAGCTCCTCGACGAGCGCGTAGAGACGATCGGTGCGGTTCACGACGCGACCACAGTACGGCCTGGAGGCGCGTGGCGGGCCCGCCCCGTGCCTCCCGTCCGACCGCCGGTCCGACGTGCACCGCGCGCGACCCGCGCGCCGCCGTCCCGCTCGTCGTCTCAGGGTCGGGGGACGAAACTGGGCAAGCCCTCGGAGTCGTTGCACCGAGTGCATCGATGCACCTAGTGTTCACACCCGTGACCATCTCGACCGACCGCCGTGCCGCCCTCAAGGCGAAGCACCGTGCGGCGATCCTGCAGGCCGCACGCGACCTGGTCGACGAGCAGGGTGGACGCGGGTTCAGCGTCGACGACCTCGCCGCCCGGGCGGACATCGCCCGGCGCACCGTGTTCAACCACTTCGCCTCGTTGGACGAGGTCCTGCTCGCGGTGTGCGAGCAGGAACTGTCGGTGATCATCGACCGGTTCCTGGCGGACATGGCGCGCACGCCGATCGGCGACGGCAGCCGGGCCTCGATGTTCGACGAGCTCGAGTCCGCCGCGCGCGGTGCCGACCTCGCCCCCGCGATCGCCGGGATGTACAACATCCTGGGCGACCCCGGGAAAGAGGACTCGAAGGCCGCGGTGCTCACGCAGACCGCGTTCGGCCGGGTCACCGAGCGCCTGCGCGACGAGGTCGCAAGGCGGCACCCCGGCGCGGACGTCCTCGACACCGCCCTGCTCGTCGACTCCCTGATGAGCGGCATCGTCGTGATCGCCGAGCACTGGCTCGTCCACCACGGCCCCGAGCTCACCCCGGCGACCCTGCGCGCCTGGGACGAGCTGCTGAGCCGCCTCGTGCACAGCGTCCGCTCCGGCTACATGCCGGCGCACTGACACCTCCCTCCCCCGGGGTCCACCGGCGCACCCCGAACCGCAACAGCACCTGACACGAAAGGACGGAGCAGCCGCATGGCCGGTCTCCTCTACCGTCTCGGACGGTTCTCCGCACGACGGCACTGGCTGGTGATCATCGCCTGGATCGTCATCATGGGCATCGCCGGGCTCACCTTCAGCCTGTTCCAGGGGTCGATCTCGTCGTCGATCACGATCCCGAACACCAAGACGAGCCAGGTGCAGGACGAGCTCGCCGACAAGTTCCCGTCGGCGAACGGCGGCAACGGGACGATCGTGTTCCAGACCACCGACGGCAAGGCCTTCACGGACACCCAGAAGGCCGACGTGAAGTCGTTCCTGGACGGGTTGAAGGACCTCGACGGGGTCAAGGGCGTCCGCGACGGGTTCACGACGCAGGACCAGCTCGACGAGCAGCGCCAGAAGATCACCGACGGTCGGAAGCAGATCGAGGACGGCCGCGCGCAGATCGAGCAGCAGCAGGCGCAGCTGGCATCCGGCAAGCAGCAGATCGCCGCCGCGCAGCAGGAGCTCGACGCGAAGAAGAGCCAGGCCGAGGCCGCCGGCGGTGCCGCAGCAGCAGCCGCTCAGGCGCAGCTCGCCCAGGCGCAGGCGCAGATCGACGCCCAGCAGCAGCAAATCACCTCGGGCGAGCAGCAGATCCAGGCGGCGGAGCAGAAGCTGAACACGAGCGAGCAGGAGCTCGAGCAGGGCTCCGACCTGCTCGACCTGTCGAAGGACATCCGCTTCGTGTCGTCGAACGGCCAGTCGTCGATCGGCACCGTGCAGTTCACGAAGTCGACCTACGAGGTGCCGCAGGAGACCAAGCAGGCGATCTCGGACAAGGCCGGGTCGGCGAAGATCGACGGCGTCGCCGTGTACGTCTCGAACGACATCGCGCAGGGTGTGCCGTCCATCCTCGGCCCGGGTGAGATCGTCGGCGTCATCATCGCGGCGCTCGTGCTGTTCCTCATGCTCCGCACGGTCATCGGTGCCGCGATCCCGCTGCTCTCCGCCGTGCTCGGCGTCGGGGTCGCGACGCTCGCCTCGCTGTCCTTCTCGAGCCTGGTCGAGTTCATCTCGGTCACGCCCGTGCTGGGGGTGATGCTGGGCCTGGCGGTCGGCATCGACTACTCGTTGTTCATCCTGAACCGGCACCGGACACAGCTGAAGGCCGGCATGGACGTCCACGAGTCCATCGGGCTCGCGAACGGCACCTCCGGCAACGCCGTGGTGTTCGCCGGCACGACGGTCATCGTCGCCCTGCTCGCGCTGAACATCACCGGGATCCCGTTCCTCGGCCTGATGGGCACCGTCGGCGCGGTCGCGGTCCTGTTCGCCATCCTCATCGCGACCTCGTTCACCCCGGCGCTGCTCTCGCTGCTCGGCATGCGGATCCTGCGGAGGAAGGAGCGGCAGCGGATCGGCAACACGGGCTCGATCCGGGTGCCGAACAAGCCGATGTCGACCTGGCGCGCGGTCGTCACGCTCGTCGCCGGCGTCCTCGTGCTCGGCGTGGTCGCGATCCCGGCGACGCAGATGCGCCTCGGCCTGCCCTCGGGTGCGTCCGAGTCCGTCGACTCGAGCCAGTACAAGGCGTACAAGGCGCTCGACCGCGACTTCGGCGCCGGACAGAACGGCCCGCTGCTCGTCGTCGCCGACCTGCCGAAGTCGGTGTCGGAGGACGACGTCACCGCACGTGAGGTCACCATCGGCCAGGCGATCGCGAAGAACTCCGACGTGCAGGCCGTGCTGCCGATCGGCGCCTCGAAGGACCGCGACATCATCGCGTTCCAGGTGAAGCCCGCCGGCGGCCCGGACAGCATCTCGACCGAACGGCTCGTCACCGACCTGCGCGAGCAGACGGTGTCGACCGACGACGGCAAGGTCACCCTCGGCGTCGCGGGCAACGCCAGCGCGAACATCGACGTGTCCGAGAAGCTCTCGAACGTGCTGCCGCTGTACCTGGCGGTCGTCGTCGGCCTGTCGCTGATCATCCTGATCGTGGTGTTCCGGTCGTTCCTCGTGCCGATCACCGCGACGGCCGGGTTCATCCTGTCCGTGCTCGCCTCGTTCGGCGGCCTGACCGCGATCTACCAGTTCGGCTGGCTCGGCTCCGTGTTCGGCGTGCACGACCCGGCGCCGATCCTGAGCTTCCTGCCCATCATCGAGATCGGCATCCTGTTCGGCCTGGCGATGGACTACCAGCTCTTCCTGGTGTCCGGCATGCGGGAGGCCTACGCCCACGGAGCCTCGGCGAAGGTCGCGGTCCAGCGCGGGCTGCACGCCGGCCGCGCGGTGGTCACGGCCGCCGCGATCATCATGATCTCGGTGTTCGCGGGCTTCATCTTCTCGGACTCCTCCACGATCAAGCCGATCGGCTTCGGGCTCGCGTTCGGCGTGCTGATCGATGCCTTCGTGGTCCGGATGCTCCTCATCCCGGCGGTGATGCACCTGCTCGGGAAGAGCGCCTGGTGGATCCCGAAGTGGCTCGACCGGATCCTGCCGGACGTCGACGTCGAGGGCGCGAGCCTGGAGCGCTCGCACCCGACGGACGGCCGCGGACACGGCGACGCCGAGCACCGCGGGTCGCACGCGGCGGACGTCGCCCCGGACGCGAACCCGCACGAGGGACACACGCCGACGCACCGCGCGTAGGGCGCAGAGCCGCGCGTGGGTGACCGATCCGCGCGTGGGTGACCGATCCGCGCATGGGTGACCGATCCGCGCGAGGGAGGCAGGAAGTTCCGGCCCCCTTCGCGCGGTTCGTCATCCCACGTCGGCTGCGATGGGCTCGAACCTCGCCGACCGTTCGCGCACGAAGTACCGTGGACGCATGACCTCGACCGACGTCGACCCGCTCGCGCTCGACCGCCAACTCTGCTTCGCCCTCGCCGCGACGAGCCGGAGCGTGATCGGGCTCTACCGCGACCTGCTCGACCCGATGGGCCTGACGCACCCGCAGTACCTCGTGATGCTCGCCCTGTGGGAGCACGACCCCCGCTCGGTGCGCGAGATCGCCGGGGAGCTCCGCCTCGACTCGGCCACCCTCAGCCCGCTGCTCAAGCGGCTCGAGGCCTCCGGGTACGTCCGCCGGGCCCGGAGCACCGCCGACGAACGACAGCTCGAGGTGTCGCTCACCACCGCCGGCCGTGCCCTCCGGGAACAGGCGCGCGCGGTCCCCCTCGCCGTGGCGGACCGGCTGGGCTGGCCACTCGAACGGCTGGAACGCCTCAAGGACGACCTGACCGAGCTGCTCGGTCGGGTCGACACCCTCGACTGACGAACTCCTTCGTGCCACAATGGTTGGTGTACGAACGAAAGGACGGGCCGTGGGTCGCTTCGGCAGCTGGTACGACCGCTGGAACCGCACGCTCATCGAGAAGATGGGCCCGTCGCAGATCGGCGCCGGGCACGCCGAGGGCGTCGACGACCGCTCGGTGGACCGTCCGTGCCCGATCTGCCACCAGCCGCTGTCGCAGCACACGGTGATCCGCCCCGAGGGACAGGTCCGCTCGAGCAGGCTCGTGTGCCCCGGTCGCTGAGCATCTGCCGTGCCCGGGGAATTGCACCCGGCAACACGTGGTTCAACGGAGCCGTGAAGCTCTTCGAACCCGCCGACCTCGGCGCACTCCACCTCCGCAACCGCATCGTCATGGCACCCCTGACCCGGACGCGCGCCGGGGCCCATGGTGTCCCGAACGACCTCCTCGTCGAGCACTACGCCCAGCGCGCCTCGCTCGGCATGATCATCACCGAGGGCACCTGGCCCGTGCAGGAGGGCCGCTCCTACCCCGGCCAGCCCGGCATCGAGACCGACGAGCAGGTCGCCGGCTGGCGCCGCGTCGCCGACGCCGTCCACGAGCGCGGCGGCACCATCGTCATGCAGCTCATGCACGGCGGCCGTGTGTCGCACACCGACATCTCCGGCACCCCGCGCATCGTCGGCCCGTCCGCGATCGCCGCCCCGGGTCAGACGCACCTGGCCGACGGCTCGAAGGCCGACATGCCGGTCCCGCACGAGCTCACCACCGACGAGGTCCGCGAGGCCGTGCAGGGCTTCGTCCGCGCCGCCCGCAACGCGATCGCGGCGGGGCTCGACGGGGTCGAGGTGCACGGCGCCAACGGGTACCTGGTGCACGAGTTCCTCTCCCCCGTGTCGAACACCCGCACCGACGAGTACGGCGGCTCCCCGGAGAACCGCGCGCGCTTCGCCGTCGAGGTCACCGCGGCGGTCGCCGAGGCGATCGGCGCGGACCGCGTCGGCATCCGCCTGTCGCCGCAGCACAACATCCAGGGCGTGCTCGAGGAGGACGACGCCGACGCGCTGGCCACCTACACGGCGGTCGCCGAGGGCCTGGCGCCCCTCGGGCTCGCCTTCGTGGACGTCCTGAACGCGGAGCCGGGCAGCGAGCTCGTGCAGCACGTCCGCCGCACCGCGGGCGCGCCGTTCATCGCCAACTCGGGCTTCTCCTCCATGACCACCCGCGACGAGGCGATCACCCTGCTCGACGGTGGCCTCGCGGACGCCGTCGCCGTGGGCCGTGCCGCGATCGCGAACCCGGACCTCGCCGAGCGCTGGGAGCAGGACGCGGCGCTCAACGAGCCACGCCCGGAGCTCTTCTACGGCGCGACCGCCGAGGGGTACACGGACTACCCGACGCTGGCCGAGTCCCAGGAGCAGGCCGCGTAGTCGACGCGACCACAGCACAGGACGGGCGCGCCCCGCTCAGCGGCAACGCGAAGCGTTGCGCGGGGCGCGCCGACCGAGCCTGCGAGGGAGGACGGTGCCAGCCGGCACCGCGCCTCCCGTCCGTCTCCCGGTCGCTTCCGCCACCCGCCCTGCCGAACCGCGCGGAGGAGGACGATCCGCGCATCGGATGCTGATCCGCGCGTTGCAGGCCGGGAGGAACGACCGACCATGCGCGGTTCGGCTTCCTACGGCAGCTGCGATGGGACGGGACACTCGGAACCATCACGGTCCCGGTCCCGGTCCTCGCCGTCCCACAGGTCGGCGCACTCGACCCCGGTGACGCCGGCCCGCCGCAACCACGCACCCGCCCTCCGGTCCCCCGGGTCGGCCGTGACCGCGGCGAGCAGCGCTGCGCGGTGCGCCGGACCGACGAGCACCGGGTGACCCGGCCGCTCCCCGAACACCGCCCGCCGCAGGACGTGGCGGTCTGACCCCGGCCCGAGCACGCGCCGGACGACCGCGGCGGGCAGCGTCGGCAGGTCGACGAGGGTGACGCAGGAGGTGTCCTCGTCGCCGAGGGCACGCAGCCCCGCGGCGAGCGACGCCCCCGGCCCGGCCGCCCAGTCCTCGGTGACGACGACCCGAACGTCGGGAGCGGTCGGGACGTGCGGCCGTGCACGGTCGGCGGCGGCACCGAGCACCACGACGACCTCGGCGCAGCCGCCCGCGCGCAGGGCGTCCACCGCGAGCGTCGGCCACGGCACGCCGTCCGGGCTCCGCACGAGCGCCTTCGGCGTGCCCATCCGGGTGCCGGCACCCGCGGCGAGGACGACCCCGACCACGCGGCGCCGTTCCGGCACGGGGTCGCCGGTCACACGAAGGCGGGCACCGACGCCCACGCGGCCGGGGCCTCGGCGACCCCGTCCCGCGCGACCGTGCCGGAGATCAGGCCGTAGGGGCGGTCGGCGGCGAAGAACACCTCGCCCGGGTTCTCGAGGCCGAACGGCGCGAGGTCGACGAGGAAGTGGTGCTTGTTCGGCATCGAGAAGCGCACCTCGGCGATCTCCGGGAACGCCTCGATCGCGGAGCGGCCCATCGCGAACAGGGTCTGCTGGAGCGCGAGCGAGTGCAGGTCCGCGAAGGTCGCGAGCATCCGGTCGAGGACCCCGGCGTACAGGGCGTCGTAGTCGATGCCGGCGGCGACCGCCTCGGGCGTGTACCGCCAGCGGGCGGTCACCGAGGTCGCGAGGATCCGGTCGTCGGTCTCCGCCAGGGTCGTGTAGCCGTCGCGGGGGAAGCCGTGGAACTCGCTGCCGGTCGACTTCAGGACGGTCAGGTCGGTGACACCGGCGAGCACGTGCACGTCGTCGCCGTCGACCTGCACCACGGCGGTGCGGGTGCCCCGACCCGAGCGGACGAACGAGTGGTCGTGCTCCCGGCCGTCGACCGCGATGCGCTCCCAGGCGTGCTGCTCGGCGGACAGCGTCGAGCCGTCGTACCAGTCGAACGCCGTCGCGAAGTGCCGACCGAGGCGGAGCAGGAAGTCCTCGGGGGTGCCGACGCCGTGCTCCTTCGCGAAGGCGTAGACGGTGTTCTTCTGCGTGTCCGTGGCGACGACCTTCGCGTTGTCGCCCTCCGTGTAGGACTCGGCGAGCGCCGCGCCCCGCAGCTGCGTCGTGACGGTGAGGTCCTCGATCTCGTGCCGGTCGGTGTCGCGGGTCACCCGGACGAGTCGGACCTCGGCCTTGCCGTACTGGTTCGCGCCGAGGCGGACGGAGGTCGTGACGGGGGCTGCGGTGGCGGTGGTGTCCATGCGGCGACGATGACACCCGGTTGTTTCGGGGGTGCGTCGATCAGGTCACGGGTTCCGGCACCGGACGTGACCCGGGCGTCGCTGGCCCGTAACGACGCTGAAACACCGGTTCCCTAGCGTTGCCGCCACGAACCGATCCGACCCGAGGAGGCCCCGTGGCGCGCACGTCCGCACCCCGAGCGGCGTCCAGGTCTGCCCATGGGGCGTGGAACCGCGGCATGATCGCGCACGGTCGACGGCCGGCGGCGACACCCGACCCGTCGACCGTCACCCTGATCGGACCCCCTCATGGACCTCGTCTCCGTCCGCACCGTGCGGACACCGTCGCACCGCGACGACCTCGCGCTCGCCCCCGGTGAGCAGCCCCTCGCGGGCGGCACCTGGCTGTACTCCGAGGAGCAGCCGGGCACGACCGGCCTCGTCGACCTGACGGGCCTCGGCTGGCCGGACGCCGAGCGCACCCCGGACGGGCTGCGGCTCGGCGCGACGTGCACGCTCGCGGCGCTGCTGCGGCTGACCCCGGAGCCCAACTGGCGCGCCTGGCCGCTCGTCGACCGGTGTGTGAACGCCCTGCTCGCGTCCTTCAAGGTGTGGAACGCGGCGACCGTCGGCGGCAACGTCGCGACGGCGCTGCCGGCGGGCGCGGTGACGGCGCTGCTCGTCACGCTCGACGCGACGGCCGTGGTGTGGACGACGGACGGCGGGGAGCGCCGGGTGCCGGTCGCCGAGCTCGTGACGGGACCGCGCTCGACCACGCTCGCCCCGGGCGAGGTCGTCCGTGCGTTCGACGTGCCGGCCGCGGCGCTGCGCCAGGAGACCGGGTTCCGCCGGGTGTCGCTCAGCCCGCACGGCCGGACCGGGACGCTCGTCACCGCACGGTGGAGCAGCACCGACCGCGACGCCGACACCGGCACCGGTGCCGGCACAGCCACCGGTGCCGGCTTCGTCCTGGTCGTCACCGGCGGCGTCCCGCGCCCGCTCGTGCTGCGCTGGGACACCGTCCCGACTGCGGCCGCGGTGGACGCGGTCCTCGCCGGCCACGACGACTGGTACGACGACCCGCACGGCTCCCCCACCTGGCGACGCGGGGTCTCGCGCCGCTTCGCCGCGGAGCTCGTCGCCGAGGCCGGCGCGACCGGGCACAGCGGCAACCGTCGAGCCGGGGGCGCCCGATGAGGCTCACCGTCGACGGCACCGCCCTCGAGACCACCCCGCAGCCCGGCCAGGTCCTCCGCACCCTGCTCCGCGAGCACGGCGTGACCGCGGTGAAGAAGGGCTGCGACGCCGGTGACTGCGGTGCCTGCTCGGTCCTGCTCGACGGCGTCCCCGTGCACTCCTGCATCACGCCCGCCCACCGGCTCGAGGGCCGCACGGTCACCACCGCCGCTGGCCTCGGCACCGCCGCCGACCCGCACCCCGTGCAGCGCGCGTTCGCCGAGGCGCCCGGCTTCCAGTGCGGGTTCTGCACCGCCGGGTACGTCGTCACGGCGTCGACGCTCGACGACGACCAGCTGACCGACCGGCACCGGGCGCTCAAGGGGAACCTGTGCCGGTGCACGGGGTACCGCGCGATCGAGGACGCCCTCGACGGGGTCCGCAACACCGCCTGCGCCACGGCCGGGGACGCCGTGGGGACCTCGGTCGCGGCACCCGCGGCGATGCGCATCGTCACCGGCGACGAGGAGTACACGCTCGACGTCCGCCGGACCGAGGCGCTCCTGCACCTCGCGGTCCTCGGCAGCCCGCACCCGCACGCCCGCGTCACCGCGATCGACACGAGCGCCGCCGAGGCGCTCCCGGGCGTGCACGCCGTGCTCACCCACCGGGACGACCCCGGTGTGCTGTTCTCCACCGGGCGGCACGACTCCCGGCTCGACGACCCCGACGACACCCGCGTGTTCGACCCCGTCCTGCGGTTCCGCGGACAGCGCGTCGCGGCCGTCGTCGCGGAGAGCGTCCGGATCGCGGAACAGGCCTGCGCCCTGCTCCGGGTCACGTACGAGGTGCTGCCGAGCGTGCACGACGTCGACGCCGCGCGGCTCCCCGGTGCACCGCTGCTGCACGGCGACAAGACCACCGCCGAGCACCGCATCGCCGAGCCGGACCGGAACGTCGTCGCCGCCCTGCACGGTGGAACCGGGGACCTGGAGGGTGCCCTCGCCGCGTCCGCGGCGACGGTCGAGGGCACGTGGTCGACGGGTCGCGTCTCGCACGCGGCGCTCGAGACGCACGCGACCCGCGGATCGCTTGACCGGGACGGGAGGCTCGTGCTGCGGACCGCCACGCAGGTCCCGTTCCTGGTGCGGGACGAGATCGCGCACGTCTTCGGTCTCGACCCGGCCCGGGTGCGCGTGGTCGCCAAGCGCGTGGGCGGCGGGTTCGGCGGCAAGCAGGAGATGCTCACCGAGGACCTCGTGACGCTCGCGGTGCTCCGCACCGGACGGACCGTGCAGTACGAGTTCAGCCGACGCGACGAGTTCACGATCGCGCCGACGCGGCACCCGATGCGCGTGCGGGTGCGGTTGGGCGCCGACGTGGACGGCCGGCTCACCGCGATGCACGTCGACCAGACGATGGACACGGGTGCGTACGGCAACCACGGCGTCGGCGTGATGTTCCACTCGGTCAGCGAGTCGGTCGCCGTGTACCGCTGCCCGGTCAAGCGGGTCGACGCCGAGTCCGTCTACACGAACAACCTGCCGTCCGGGGCGTTCCGCGGGTACGGCCTCGGGCAGGTCGTCTTCGCGATCGAGTCGGCGATGGACGAGCTCGCGCGTCGCCTCGACCTGGACCCGTTCGAGCTGCGCCGCCGGAACGTCGTGGTGCCGGGGGACCCTCTCGTCGTCACCGACCCCGACGAACAGGACGACCTGCGCTGGGAGGGCAGCTACGGCCTCGACCAGTGCCTGGACCTGGTCGAGGACGCCCTCCGCGCACCCCTGCCCGAGGTCCCCGCGATGGACGGGCCCGTGCTCGACGACTCCGGCGACTGGGCACACGGCACCGGGATCGCCCTCGCGGCGATCGCCACGATGCCGCCCCGCGGGCACCACGCGCACGCGTCCGTCGAGGCCACGGCCGACGGCCGCTACCGGATCGGGGTCGGCACGGCGGAGTTCGGCAACGGGACCACGACCGTGCACACCCAGCTCGTCGCGACGGCGCTCGGCACCACGCCCGACCGGGTCGACGTGCACCAGTCCGACACCGACGCCGCCCGGTACGACACGGGTGCGTTCGGGTCGGCGGGGATGGTCGTCGCGGGCAAGGCGCTGTACGCCGCCGCGCTCGACCTGCACGAGCAGATGACCGGCAGGGCGCTCACGCTCGTCGCGGCCCGGACGCCACGCGCCGCCGTCGGACCGCTCGGCCCCGCGGTCGCCGTGCTGCCCGACGGGGTGCGGGTCGGCGACGAGCTCGTCGGGCACGCCGAACTGCTCGCCGAGGGACCGCTCGTCGCCCACGGCAGCCACGACGGCACCCCGCGCTCGCTGGCCTTCACGGTGCACGGCGCCCGGGTGGCGGTGCACCGGCCGACCGGTGAGGTCCGCGTGCTCCACAGCGTGCAGGCCGTCGACGCCGGCACGGTCCTGAACCCCGAGCAGCTGCGCGGACAGGTCGAGGGTGGTGCCGCGCAGGCCATCGGCTCGACGCTGTACGAGGAGGTCGTGCTCGACGACGACGGTCGGGTGACGACCGACGCGTTCCGCTCCTACCGGGTGCCGAAGATCTCCGACGTGCCGCGCACCGATGTCCGGTTCGCCGTCACCTCGGACCCGCTCGGACCGCTCGGCGCGAAGTCCATGAGCGAGGCGCCGTACAACCCCGTCGCGCCGGCGGTCGCGAACGCCGTGCGGGACGCCCTCGGCGTCCGGCCGTACCGCCTGCCGATGACGCGTGACCGGGTCTGGGCGCTCCTCCAGGACGCGGCCGTGGACCGGACCGACGCCGGGGGTGCGTAGTGTTCGAACTGGCACCGCGCCTCCTGGCCGTGCTCGACGGCGGCGACCCCGTCGTCGTCGCGACGGCCGTCGCGATGTCGGGCAGCGCGCCCAGCGGGGTGGGGACGTCGATGGCCGTCCTGCCGGGCGGCCAGGTCGTCGGGACGATCTCGGGGGGCTGCGTCGAGGGGGCGCTGTTCGTGACGGCCGAGCAGGTGCTCGCGGACGGCGTGCCCGTACTGGAGCGCTTCGGCTTCGACGACGACCCGGACGATCCCGACGCGGTGTGGGCGCCGGCGCTCCGCTGCGGGGGCCGGGTCGAGGTCCTGGTGCGCCGGATCGTCCCCAGCGACCCCGTCGTGGACGTCCTGCGACGGGCGGCGTCGGGCGTGCCGACGTCGCTCACGGTCTCGCTCGAGCCCGACACGCTCGGTGCGGTCGTCACCGCGCCGGACGGGTGCCGCGGCCGGGTGTTCGTCGAGCGCGCCGACGCCCGGCCGCGGTGCATCGTCGTCGGGGCCGTGGAGTCCGCCGTCGCCGTGACGAACGCGGCGGCGGTGCTCGGGCACGCCGTGACCGTGGTCGACCCGCGGCCGGTGTTCCTGACCGACGAGCGCTTCCCCGCCGCGGACGAGCGCATCGTGGGGTGGCCGACGCGAGTGCTCGAGGGGCTGCCGATCGACGCGTCGACGGTGGTCGTGGTGCTCTCGCACGACGACCGGTTCGACGCCGCGGTGATCGACCTCGCGCTCCGCCGCGGTGCCGGGTACGTGGGGGCGATGGGCTCCCGTGCGACGCACGAACGGCGGACGGCGGAGCTGCGCGCGCTCGGGACGCCGGACCTCGGGCGGCTGCGGTCCCCGATCGGGCTCGACATCGGCGCGGAGACCCCGGCCGAGATGGCGGTCGCGATCATGGCCGAGGTGATCGCCGTGCGTCGGGGTGCTCCGGGTGGGGCGCTCGCCGGCGGGGCGGGGCCGATCCACCGGCGGGCGGTGGCGGCGGGCTGAGCGGTGGGACGGGGCCGGTCTCGGGCGTGCCTGGTCGTTCCGGGCGTACCTGGTCGGACGTCCCGCCCAGGTACGCCCGGTCCCGCTCTCCGTCCCGCCCGCTCTGGCGAGCGCCCGCGGGCGTCAGTCGTCGCGCACGTACCCGGTGTCGGGGTCGATCTCCGCGAGGAAGGAACGGAGGTCGCTGCGCATCCGCTCGTCGTCCGCGCACAGCCGGAGGTTCGTGGCAGCGAGCTCGTCGGGCGCTGGTCCCGGGGCGGAGGACGAGAGCGTCCCGCCGAAGCCGTAGCCGGGGTTCGGCCCGGTCAGCCACGTGACCTGCGTGCTGCTGCCCCGCACGCTGACGAGGAAGCGCTCGCCGTCGACCTCGAGCTCCCACTCCGCCGGCACCGAGCGCGAGCCGTCGGGCCAGGTCGTCCGCCCACCGTCGTGCCAGCCGAAGGGTCCGGCGAGCACGGTGAGCCGGGCGTGCTCCCGCGGGTCGGACAGCTGCCATCCGTAGTTCGTGGGGACGACGTGGCTCACACCGTCGACGTCGAGACGCTCCCGGCTGTCGCCGAGGCCGTCCGTGTGGACCTCCTCGTCCGTCCAGACCAGGAACTGGCTCACCCAGTCGTCGGCGTCCTCCGGTGGTGCGAACAGCCACCACTGGGGCGCACCGGTCGAGGGCAGGCGGACCTCGAGCCGAGCCGAGGGAGCTCCCGAGTGCGAGAAGGTCACGCCGAGGACACCGCCCTCGGCCCGGACGTCGGAGCACCGGTAGCCGTCCCGTGGCGGAGCGGCCCGGAGCGCGGCGACGATCGCCTGGTCGGTCAGCACGCTCCGATCCTGCCAGGGCGGTCGCGGCGGCGGCGGGCTGCGGGGGCGCGGGGCGTCGCCGTCCCGCCGAGACGCCTCCGAGCGCGCGAGGCGCCGCCGAATCCGGGGGCGTCTCGCACACCTGGAGGCGTCTCGTGCATCCCGGGTGTCCCGCATCCGGGCGCGTGACGGCCCGCCGCCGTCACACCGGCGTGCGCGCCAGGCGCTCCGCGAGCCGCGCCGCGATCTCGCGCTCGTCCCCCGTCACGAGCCGGTGGTCCCGGACGACCACGCGCCCGCCGACGACCACGTGCTTCGGCCGCCGCCCCGGGGACGCCCAGAGCAGCCCGCCGACCGGGTCGGCAACGCCTGCGTCCGCGACGCCCGAGACGTCCCACACGCACAGGTCGCCCGCGGAGCCCGCACCGAGGTGCCCGAGCTCCGGGCGTCCGAGTCCCGCCGCCGACCCCTCGGTCATCATCCCGAGCACCTGCCGTGCCGGGAGCTGCTGCCCGACGAGCGCCGACACCTGCATTGCCAGCCGGCCGTCGGCGAGCAGGTGCCCCGCGTCGTTGCTCCCGCCTCCGCTCGTCCCGAGGCCCACCGGGATCCCCGCGTCGGCGAGCGCCGCGACCGGGGCGATCCCCCACCCCATCGGCACGTCGCACCCCGGCGCGTGCGTCGCGCTCACCCCGGCGTCCGCGAGCCGGGCGACCTCGTCGGCGGTGACGTCGCACAGGTGCGCGATCGTCACGTCCGGTGCGAGCCACCCCCACTCCTCGAGCAGGTCGAGCGGCCGCCGCCCGTACCGCTCGAGGGCGATGGCGGTGTCAACCTGCTCGTTCGCCTGGGTCCGCCGGCGCAACCCGTGCTGCGCCGCGACCTCGCCGAGCGCCCGGAAGGTCGCCTCACCGTCCGAGTGCACCCCGGCCGGCCCCACCGCGACCTGGAGCCGTCCGTCCGGATCCACCCCGCCGACGGCGCGCTCGTGCAGCAGCCGCCCGGCGATCGCGTCCGCCGACGCGGCGGCATGCTCCGGGTCGTCGCGTGCCGACCCCCGGACGAACACGAGCCGTCCGCCGAGCCCGCGGACGGCGTCGACCGTCGCGCCCGCAAGCACCACGGTGTCGTCGGTGGTCGCGTCCGCGGGCCAGTTCAGGTGGTGGTCGGCGATCGTCGTGACGCCGAACAGGAGGCCCTCCGCGGCTCCGGCGGACGCGGCCAGTCCGTACAGCTCGGGATCGTGCCCCGCCCGGGCGTACGCCGCGGCCATCGTCGGGAGCCAGTCCGCCATCGGGACACCGCGCGTGCCCGGCAGCGTCCGGAACGCGGTCTGCAGCAGGTGGTGGTGGGCGTTGACGAGGCCGGACGTCACGACGCATCCGGACGCGTCGAGCGTGGTCTCGAGGTCGCTGCCGTCGTCGACGACGACGTCACCGTCCCGTTCGGTGCGGGGGTCGACGAGGACACGGCGGGCACCGGTGACGGTCAGCATGCGACGGTTCTAGCAGCCGCCTGTTTCCGGGGCGTGACGGCGGATGCCTCGGGGGTGCCTGTGTACGCTCGCACCAGGTCGGATGGGGGTGGACGACGTGGGTGGTCTCGGGTCGGACGGTGTCGTGGCGCGGTCGATGCTCGGCATCCTCTCGAAGCGCATCGGCGCGGCGGTGGTCGTGGCCCTGACGATGTCGCTGTCGACTGCTTGTGCAGGAGGAGAACCCGTGGAGTCCGGCGCATCCCTGCACCGCGGCGTCTCGTCGGACGCCGCGAGACGGTCGGTCACCGACGTGGTGGACCGCACCGCGGCGATCGTCGACGGGGACTGGAAGGTCCTCAGCGGGCCGCGACTCGGTCTGTGCCCGGGCTCCGACGGGTCCGGCGATGCCGAGGACCCGGGCGGTGTCACGTGGGTGTACATCGCGCAGCGGCCCGGCTCGGACGACCCGGAGGACGATCTCCGCAGGGTCGAGGCGTTCTGGCAGCGCCTCGGTATCACGACGAAGCGGTACCGCAGCGGTGGCGACGACCCGGACCTCGGGGTGTCCGGACGGGGCGGTCCGGTCACCAGCATCGACTTCCTCTCGTCGGCCGAGGGGGGCTACAGCATCGACGGTGGGTCACCGTGCGCGGACGGCGACTTCGGCGAACTCGCCACGGGCACGCCCTCGCCGGCCCCCTGACCCGTCGCCCATCCCGTCCGCAACTGCTCGGCAGCGGTCGCGAAGGACGTGGCGATGTCCGGGTCGGGGTCGAACAGGTTCTGGATCCGCAACCCGTCGAAGAGCGCCAGGAGCTGGTGCGCCCCGCGGACCGGGTCGGTGGTCGACGGTTCCCGTCCGGTCGCGACGTCGTGCGCCAACGCCTGCTGGATCGAGGATCGGAACGCGCGGTAGCTCACCAGGAACGCCTCACCGGCCGCCTCGCCCGGGTCGGCAGCGGGGGCGAGTGCGGAGACGATGAGGCGGTCGAGTGCCGGGTCAGCCGAGAACGCCACCACGAGCGCACGCAGCCACGGCACCGTCCCCTCGGTCGCGGCGAGCGGGGCGAGCGGCGTCGTCACCTGCTCGAGCCACGTCGCGAGCGTCGCAGCGAGCAGGTGCGGCGTGGTCGGGAAGTGCGCCGTCACCGTCTCCTCGGACACGCCGGACCGCTCGGCGACGAGGCCGGACGTGCAGCGAGACGGCCCCACGTCCCGCAGGACGCCGATCGCCCCCTGCAGCACGCGAGTGCGGACCGGCTCGCTCGACCGACGGGTCGAGAGCTGCTCGGGCGGGGTCCTGCGGAACCACTCCAGCAGGGCGTGTGCCCGCGAGGTCTCGGCTGCGGGGTCCGCCGGTCGTTCCGGGTCGAACAGGTCCACGTAGCCCGGGGTCGCGTGCACCGCGGGGTCGTCGGTCCGGAACGCGATCGTCCAGTCGTCGAACGACCGCTCCTCGACCGGGTCGTCGAGGAGGACCTGCACGTCGACGTTCGCCGGGTCGGCGGCCACCTCGTGCACGCGCTGCCGGACGATGTCGGCGGGGCCCTCGACGATCCCGAGCACGTTCGCGTCGTGCAGTGCGAGCACCCCCGTGATGCCGAGCTCGGCGTTCCTCGCCCGCTCGACGGAGACGAGGTGAGCGAGGTCGTCGTGACTCAGTCGGCCGGTGCGTGCGGTCGTGAAGACGAGGCAGCGGAGGGTCATCGGTCGGCTCCGTCAGGATCGGTCGTGGCTGCTGCGGTGGCGGGGTCCACGTCACGTCGGACCGCGAGCACCGTGAGGTCGTCGCCCACGACTGCGGGCACGTCGTCGAGGAACGCCCGGAGCGTGTCGTCGAGCGCGGGCGCGTCGACGAGCCGCCGGGCGAGCGCGGTCAGGGTCTCGAAGTCGGCGTCGGGGAGCTCGAGGATCCCGTCGGACGCGACGAGCAGCACGTCGCCCGGCCCGAGCGCGTCGTGCCGCGGCAACCGCGGGAAGCCCCGGGGCTGCAGCCCGATCGGCAGGTCGGCGGACGGGATGCGCCGGGTCGAGCCGTCCGTGCGGGCGATCGCGGCGAACCCGTGGCCGGCGTCGACGAACTCGAGTGCGCCGTCGGCCAGGCGGAGTCGGGCGTGGAAGAGCGTGGCGAACGCCGAGGCCCGCTCCAACCGGCCCCGCACGGCACCCTCCGCCCCCTCCACCGCGACGCCGGGGGTCTCGCGGACCAGGGCGTCGAGCGCGCCGAGCAGGTGGGCGGCCAGCAAGCCCGCCGGGACGCCCTTGCCCATCACGTCGCCGACCGTGACCACCAGGCTGCGGCCGTCCGGGGCCGTCGCACACTGTGCGAGGTCGCCGGACACCCCCGCAGCGGCCCGGGCGACGTGTGCCGCAGACCACCCCGTGCCCGCGCGACCGTCCGGCAGCAGCGCAGCCTGCACGGTCCGGAGACGCGAGGCCTGGTCGAGCCCGGCGTCCTCGTCGTCGTAGACGTCCTGCAGTGAGACCACACCGCAATGTACCGCTCCGCCGTTCCGACGGGGCACCCGGCACGCTCCGGGAAACCCCGCGGTGACACCCACGAAACACGCGCACCCTAGGTTCGCCCCATGTCACAGACCCTGATCCGCGCCGGCTGGGTGCTGACCGCAGCACCGGACGACGCCGCCACCCCCGCCGCGATCCGCGACGGCGCCGTCCTGCTCGACGGGGACCGCATCGCCGCCGTGGGCACCTTCGCGGAACTGTCCGCCGCCCACCCGGACGCCCCGGTCCGCGGGGGCGCGTACGACGTCGTGACCCCGGGGTTCGTGAACACGCACGGGCACTTCAGCGAGGGGCTCATCACCGGCATCGGCTCGCAGTACACCCTGTGGGAGTGGCTCACGGCGCTGATCGGCCGCGTCAACCCGGTGATGACCCGCGAGAAGGCCTACGCCGGCACCGTGCTGCAGGGCATCCAGCTGCTCCGGAGCGGTGTCACGACCGCGAACGACATGTTCTGCGCGGACCCGATGCCCGACGAGCCGGCGACCCCCGGGGTCGTCGCGGCGCTCGAGGACCTGGGCCTGCGCGGCGTGGTGTCGTTCGGCTCCGGGGACGTCGACCGGGACTTCGGTGCGACGCCGATCCTCGAGGAGTTCGAGGCCCTGCGCGAGGCCGCCGACGCCAGCCGGTACAGCACGTTCCGGGTCGGGGTGTCGTCGATCGGGCGGTACACCGACGACACCTGGCAGGAGCACGTCGACTACGCGGTCGCCGGTGGCCACGGCGTGCACGTGCACTTCCACGAGGTCCGCGAGGAGGTCACCTCAGCCCGGCAGCGCACCGGCCGCACGGCCATCGGGCACGCCGAGGCCACGGGCATGTTCCAGGTGCCGGTGATCGCGGCGCACAGCGTCTGGGTCGACCGGGAGGACCGCGAGCGCTACGCGTCGAACGGCGTCGGCGTCGCCCACAACCCGGTCGCGAACGGCATCCTGGCGAGCGGCATCGCCCCGGTCGCGGAGCTCCGGGCCCTCGGCGTCCCGGTCGGCATCGGCGTGGACGGGCCGGCGTCGAACGACTCGCAGGACTTCCTGCAGGCGATGAAGACGGCGGCGCTCCTGGCGCGCGTCCGGGACCTGCAGGCCACGGCCATGAGTGCGCGCGAGGCGTTCGAGATGGGGACCATCGGCGGCGCCCGCGCGCTGCGGATGGACGCCGAGATCGGCTCGCTCGAGCCGGGCAAGCGCGCCGACCTGGTCGTGTTCGACGGCGACTCCCCCACGCTGGCGAACGTGCACGACCCGTACCAGGCGGTCGTCTTCGTCGCCGGCAGCCGTGAGGTCCGCGACGTCTGGGTCGACGGCGAGCTGAGCGTCGCCGACCACGACGTCACACGGGTGGACGTGCGCGAGGCGGTCGCCCGCGCCCGCCCCCTCGCCCGTCAGCTGGTCGCCGAGGCGGGGCTGGAGCGCCTCTCGGCGCTCACCGGCGGCGCACTCGACGACACCGAGCGTCCGTAGGGGCGGTCCCCGACCCGGGTCGGGGACGCGGACGGACGGGAGGCGGTGCGCACGTCGTGCGCACCGCCTCCCGTCCGTCCGTCCCCGGCCCCGGCCCCGTCAGAGTTCCAGGACCAGGCGCGGACAGCCGCGCCGCGCGCGCGAGACGCAGACCATCATGCTGCGGTCGTCGGCCTGCTCCTCGGGACTGAGGACGGTGTCGCGGTGCTCCACCGCACCCTCGAGCACCGGGGTCTCGCACGTGCCGCACGTGCCCTCGCGGCAGGAGGACAGCACGAACGCGCCGGCCTCCTCGGCGACCTCGAGCAGGGTCCGGTCGGCGGGGACCGTGACGGTGACGCCGGTGACCGCGAGCTCGACCTCGAACGGCTCGCCGGGGGCGTCCACGTCGGCGGCCGGCTCGAAGCGCTCGACCCGGAAGCTGCCGGCCGGCCAGTGCGCGGCCGCGGCCTCGACCGCGTCCATGAGGCCGCGAGGGCCGCAGCAGTACACGACGGCGTCGCGCGGCTCGGCGAGGAGCCCGACCACGTCGAGCCGCGGGTGCTCGTCGGCGACCGCGAGGGCGACCCGGTCGGGGTGCGCCGCGACGAGGTCGTCGACGAAGGCCATCCGGTCGCGGGTGCGCCCGGCGTAGTGGAGCTCCCACGGCGTCCCGGCACGCTCCGCGGCGGCGATCATCGCGGTGATCGGGGTGATCCCGATGCCGCCGGCGACGAAGACCGCGGGGCGGGACGGGTCGAAGCCGAAGTGGTTGCGGGGACCGGCGACCGCGACCTCGGTGCCGACCGCCAGGCCGTCGTGCACGGCCGCCGAGCCGCCGCGCCCGTCCGGTTCCCGGAGCACCGCGATCCGCCAGTGCCCCTCGGGGGTCGTGCCGACCAGGGAGTACTGCCGCTCCGTGCCCGGCGCGACCTCGAGGTCGACGTGCGCGCCCGGCTCCCAGTCCGGCAGCGCGGGGTCGTCGAGGGGCGCGAGGTCGAGCGCGACGACGTCGGTCGCGACCGTCCGGCGGGCGGCGACGCGCAGCCGCCGGCGCTCGGGCGCCCCGGTCACGCGACCACTCCGGCGCGCGGGGTCTCCTTGACCACGATCATGTGGAAGCGGCTGCCGTCCGCGCTGCACCACCGGTGGCCGGTGCCGCCGCGGTAGTAGGCGGAGTCGCCCGGCCCCAGGCGGAGCGGCTCCTGTCCGCGGAGGTCGAGCAGGACGTCGCCGGCGAGCACGGTGAGGAACTCGTCCTCGCGGTGCTCGAAGTACTCGCCGAGGTCGGTGTTGTCCCCGGTCCACTCGAGCGGTTCGAAGGCGTGCGGTCCGGCGTGCACGAGCAGCCGCGCTTCGCCGCTCGAGAACGGCCCGCGGGCGCCCTCCCCCGCCCGGATCACCTCGGGGGCGCGGTCGTCCTGCTCCGGGCGCTCGGGGGCGCCGGCGGCGAGCAGTTCGACCTGGGTGGTGCCGAGCGCGGCGGCGATCTTCTCGAGCGACACCATGCTCGCGCGGGAGTGTCCGCGTTCGACCTGGCTGAGGAACGGGTGGGACAGGCCGGTGGTCTCGGCCACCTGCACGAGCGTCAACCGGGCGGCGCGACGACGTGCGCGGATGTGCTCGCCGATGCGCTGCGTCTGCTCGTCGACGACGCGGTCGTTCTCGGTGGGGGTCGCGGTGCTCACGCGGACTCCTCTCGGTGTCGTTCCGGGTCTGAGCGGGTGTCACACACGGCAACCGCCGTGAAACGAGGGGGAAACACACCCGCCCTAGCATCGGAGATGTTGATGCGATCAACATTCTCACACAACCCGGGAGGCCGCCATGGACTCGTCAGCACCGCGTCCGGTCGACCTGCTGCGCGGGGCGCTGCTGCCCGACGGACGGCTCGTCGACGTCGCGATCTCGGGTGACACCGTGACCGAGGTCGCCCCGGCCGGCACGCTCCGCGGCTCGGTCGACGGCACGCTCGACCTCGCCGGACGACTGCTCCTGACCGCCCCGGCGGAGCCGCACGCGCACCTCGACAAGGCCCTGAGCGCCGACGCGATCCGCCCGCCGCTCGGCGACCTCGGTGCCGCGATCGCGTCCTGGTCCGCCCACGCCACGACCACGACCGTCGACGAGATCGCCGACCGCGCCCGCACCGCAGCGCTGACCATGCTCGCCGCCGGCACCACCGCGGTCCGCAGCCACGTCGACGTCCTGAGCGGTCGCCGCAGTGCCGACGACGCCCCGGCCCCCGTCGAGTCCGCCGTGCGCGGTGCGCAGGCCCTCGTGCGGGTCCGTGACGAGCTCGCCGGGCTGATGGACCTCGAGCTCGTGGCCCTGGCCGGACCGCTCGCCCCCGACCACCACGTCGAGGCCGTGCTGGCGTGCGGCGTCGACCTGGTCGGCGGCGCCCCGCACCTGGCCGAGGACCCGCTCGCCGACGTCGACCGGCTGCTGGCCCTGGCCGACCGGCACGGGGTCGGCGTCGACCTGCACACCGACGAGAACCTCGACGGACCGGTCACGCTCGACCACTTCGCCCGCGCCGTCAGTGCTCGCCGTGATCCGGGCACGGACGGCCGCACCTGGACCGCCGGGCACTGCGTCCGGCTCGGCACCCTCGGGCCCGAGCGCCGCGCGGAGGTCGTCGCCGACGTCGCCGCGGCGGACCTCGGCATCGTCACGCTGCCGATCACGAACCTGTACCTGCAGGGCTGGCAGCACCCGGTGTCCACGCCCCGCGGGCTCACCGCGATCCAGGCGCTCACGGCGGCCGGCGTCCGCGTGGCCGCCGGCGCCGACAACGTCCGCGACCCGTTCAACCCGGTCGGCCGCAGCGACGCACTCGAGACCGCGTCCCTGCTCGTGACGGCCGGCCACGTGACGCCGGACCAGGCGTACGCGATGGTGAGCGACACCGCCAGGAGCGTGATGGGCCTCCCGGCCGCCGGTCCCGTCCCCGGACGGCGAGCCGACCTGCTCGCGATCGCCGCGACCAGCGTCACCGACGCCGTCGCGAACGCCCCGGCCGACCGCATCGTCCTGTCCCGCGGGCGGCTCGTCGCCCGCACCGAGGTGCGCACCACCGTCGCCGCGACCGCGGCGCCCGTGCCCGCCTGACCCCGACACCCCCGACCCGATCCGCACACCCACCGAGGACCCGAGGTGACCGTGACCACCACCGCCCCACCGCCCGTCACCGCGACGGACACCCTGCTCGACTTCCGCGACGTCGAGATGACCTTCCCGAACGGGACCGTCGCCCTGCAGGGCGTCGACCTGACCGTCGACCGCGGACAGTTCGTGTCCGTCGTCGGCCCCTCCGGCTGCGGCAAGTCGACCCTGCTCCGCATCGCCTCCGGGCTCGAGTCCGCGTCGCACGGCACCGCCGGGGTCGCGACCGACCGGATCGGCTACGTGTTCCAGGACGCCACCCTGCTTCCATGGCGCTCGGTGCAGGGCAACGTCGAGCTGCTCGCCGAGCTCGGCCACGTCCCGAAGGCCGAGCGAGCCGCCGGGGCCGCGCGCGCCATCGACCTCGTCGGGCTGACCGGCTTCGAGACGAACCTGCCGAAGCAGCTCTCCGGCGGCATGCGGATGCGCGTCTCGCTCGCCCGGTCGCTGACGCTCGACCCGGAGCTGTTCCTGTTCGACGAGCCGTTCGGCGCCCTCGACGAGATCACCCGCGAGCGCCTCAACGACGAACTCCTGCGCCTGTTCGTCGAGCAGCGCTTCGCCGGCCTGTTCATCACGCACTCGGTGTCCGAGGCCGTGTACCTGTCCACCGAGGTCATCGTGATGTCCGGCCGTCCGGGCAGCATCGTCGGCCGGTTCGAGGTGCCGTTCCCGATGCCCCGCGACCCCGACATCCGCTTCACCCCCGAGTTCGCCGAACTGGTCGGCGAGGTCTCGCACGCACTCCGGGAAGGACACCGCTGATGGTCACCCTGCAGGAGGTCTCCGAGGCCCGGGCCGTCCGGACCGCCGCGCGCCGCACCGCCGGCCGTCCCCGTCGTGCCGTCACGTGGTGGCCGCCGCTCGTCGTCCTCGCCGTGCTCGTCGGCATCTGGTACGCGGCGGCGGCGTACTACGACCACGTCCGCGGGCTCGCCTTCCTGGTGCCGTACCCGCACCTCGTGCTCAAGGCGATCGTCGCGCCGACGATGCCGGACGGGTCGCCCTCCACCTTCGGCACCGACCTGTGGTCCGCCCTCGGCCGCACCACCGTGGTGTCGCTCGTCGGACTCGCCTTCGCGATCGTGATCGGCGTCGCCTGGGCGATGGCGATGGCGCAGGCGAAGTGGCTCGAGCGCTCGCTCTACCCGTACGCCGTCGTGCTGCAGTGCGTGCCGATCCTGGCGCTCGTGCCGCTCATCGGCGCCCTGTTCGGCTACGAGTTCGCCAGCCGGGTCATCGTCACCGTGATGATCGCCCTGTTCCCGATGGTGTCGAACACCCTGTTCGGCCTGCAGTCCGCGGACCGGGCGCAGCGCGAGCTGTTCCGGCTGCAGCGGGCGAGCCGGTTCGCCCGGCTCGTGAAGCTGCAGTTCCCCGCCGCCCTGCCGTCGATCTTCGTCGGCCTGCGCACCTCGGCCGGCCTGAGCGTCATCGGCGCGATCGTCGGCGACCAGTTCTTCCAGCGCGGCAACCCCGGCCTCGGCGTCCTCATCCAGGTCACCGCCTCGCGCCTGATGGGTGCGGAGCTCTACGCGACGATCATCATCGCCTCGCTCTACGGCGTCGCCGTCTTCCTCGTGTTCGGACTCGTCGGCCGCCTGGCCGTCGGGCGCTGGCACGACTTCAGCTGACCGGCCCGCCGGTCCCGCTCCACCCCCACAGCACACCCGTCCCCCACCACCCCTCCCCGCACCACCCCTTCCCGACAGCACCACGAGACCCGCACCACGAACGGAGCCTCCATGCGCACCACCACCCGACTCGGCGTCGCGACCGCCGCCCTCGCCGCGACCGCGCTCGCCCTCACCGGATGTGCCGCCGGCTCGTCCTCCGGATCGAGCACGACCGCCGCGACCGCGCAGTCCGCCTCCGGCCCGAAGGTCGACCTGTCCGGGGTCTGCCCCGCGACCGTCGTCGTCCAGACCGACTGGAACCCCGAGGGCGAGCACGGCCACCTGTACCAGATGCTCGGGCCGGACCCGCAGATCGACGCCTCGGGCAAGACCGTCACCGGCGACCTGTACGCCAACGGCAAGAGCACGGGCGTCAAGCTCGAGATCCGCGCCGGCGGCCCCGCGATCGGCTACTCGAAGGTCTCGTCGCAGATGTACCAGGACAAGTCGATCACCCTCGGTTACGTCTCCACCGACGAGGCCGTGCAGTTCTCCGGCAACCTGCCGACCACGTCCGTCTTCGCCGAGAACGACACGTCCCCGATGGCGATCATGTGGGACCCGAAGACCTACCCGAAGGTCGACAGCATCGCGAGCCTCGGCAAGGCCCTGGCGAAGGACGGCGGTGTCGTCCGCTACTTCAACGGCGCCGCGTACATGACCTACCTCGAGCAGTCCGGCACCCTGCCGAAGAGCGTCCTCGACGGCAGCTACGACGGCACCCCGTCGAAGTTCGTGTCGGCCGGCGGCAAGGACGCGCAGCAGGGCTTCGCGACCGCCGAGCCGTACATCTACCAGAACCAGGTCGCGGCCTGGGGCAAGAAGGTCGACTACGCGCTCATCTCGAGCACCGGGTGGAACCCCTACCCCGAGGCGATGTCCGTGCGCAGCGGCGACCTGACGAAGCTCACCCCGTGCCTGCAGAAGCTCGTCCCCGTGATGCAGCAGGCCGACGTCGACTACCTGAAGGCACCCCAGGCGACGAACGACCTGATCACGAAGCTCGTGCAGCAGTACAACAACGGCTGGACGTACGACTCGAAGGTCGGTGCGTTCGCCGCCGCGCAGATGGTGAAGCTCGGCATCGCGAAGGACACCGACGGGTACATCGGTTCCGTCGACGACCAGCGCATGCAGGACTTCATCGAGAAGGCGAAGCCCGTCTTCGCCGGCTCCGGCGACGTGAAGAGCGACCTCAAGGCCTCGGACCTGTACACGAACGAGTTCCTCGACAAGCAGATCGGGCTCGGCAAGTGACCCGGGTCGGCTGAGCCGACCCACCACCGGACGGGAGGCGCGGGGCACGCCCGCCCCGCGCCTCCCGTCCGCCGTTCCCGCACCACCCACCCCACAGGAGTGAGCATGACCACCGTCACCCCCGCCGCCACCACCGTCACCCCCGCCGCCCTGGCGGCGCTCCGCGCCGATCTCGTCACGCTCCTCGGCGAGCGCGGGGTGAGCGCCGACGAGCGCACCCGCGCCCGCGCCTCCGTCGACGAGGCGACCATGAGCCCCATCCTCAGCGCGCAGCTGCCCCTCGGCCTCGCCGACCTCGTCGCCTACCCCGCGTCGGCCGACGACGTCGCGGCCACCCTGCGCGCCGCCGTCCGGCACGGCGTCCCCGTCACCACGCGGGGGAAGGGCACCGGCAACTACGGCCAGGGCATCCCGCTGCACGGCGGACTCGTGCTCGACACCTCGCGGGCGCGCGCCGTCGTCGAGGTCGGCGACGGCTGGGTCACGGCCGAGGCCGGCGCCTCGATGGTCGCGCTCGAGCAGGCCGCCGCCGCCACCGGCCAGCAGCTCTGGATGTACCCGTCCACCGCGCAGTCCACGATCGGCGGGTTCCTGTCCGGCGGGTCCGGGGGCACCGGGTCCATCGCGCACGGGTCGAACTGGCAGGGCTTCGTCACGGCGCTCGACGTCGCGCTGCCCGGCGCCGACGGACTGCTGCACGTCGAGGGCGACGAGGCGCAGCCGTTCGTGCACACCTACGGCACCGCGGGGATCATCGCCCGCGCCACCGTCCGGCTCGAACCGCTGCAGGAGTGGCGTGCCGTGTACGCGTCGTTCCCGACGTTCGAGGAGGCCCTCGTCGCCGTGCGGACGCTCCGCGGGCTCGACCCCGTGCCCCGGCTCGTCAGCGCCGACCGCGCCGAGGTCGCCGCGACGCTGCCCTCGGACGCCGCGATCCCGGACGACCGGGCCAGCCTGCGAGCGATCGTCGACGACGCCGTGCTCGACGAGGCACGGGCGCTGATCGAGCAGGCCGGCGGGAGCGTGCTGGACGTCCGCGAGGGCCTGCAGCAGACCACCAAGGTGTCGATGCTGTCCTACAACCACCCGATCTGGTGGCTCAAGCGGAACACCCCGGACACCGAGTGGTTCCACGTCGAGGTCGGCGGCGAGGCCCTGATCGACCGGATCGCCGAGGTCGAGGCCGTGTACCCGGGCGGGATGCTGCACATCGAGGCGGCGCACGTCGGCCCGATCGGGATGCTCACCGCGCCGTACACCGGGGCCGAGGACGTCTACGCCGGGTACCCGCTGCTCCGCGACCTGGGGGTCCGGGTGCACAGTCCGCACCAGTACTACGTCGACCACGGCGTCGAGGAGCTCGTGGCGCTCAAGCAGCGCACCGACCCCGAGGGGCTGCTCAACCCGGGGCACGTGATCGACCCGTCGCTCGTGGTCAGCGGTGGCTCGACGGCGTCGGCGCAGCCGGTCGTCCCGGGGTTCGGCAAGTGACCGCCGGCTCACGGCTGCTCGCCGAGCTGTCCGGCCCGGCGGTGGCCGCGGGGCTCGGTCCCGACTCGATCGTCGTGCAGCCGACCGGTGCCGTCGAGCACCACGGCCCGCACCTGCCGCTCGTCACCGACTTCCTGCTCGCCGACCGGATCGGGGGCGCCGCCGTCGAACGGGCCGCCGCCGAGGGCCTGGACGTCTGGCAGCTCCCCACCATCGCGTTCACGAAGTCCGACGAGCACAGCTGGGCGCCGGGGACCGTGTGGCTCGACGAGTCGACGATGTTCGACACCGCGGTCCAGGTCGGACGGGCGGTCGCGCTGATGGGCGCCGGCTCGCTCGTGTTCGCGAACGGACACGGCGGGAACGTCGCGCTCCTGCAGGTCGCGCTGCGGGAGATCCGGAAGCGCTACGGGCTGAAGACGTTCCTCATGCCGACGCTCGCGCGGGTCCCCGGCCCCTCGGGCGAGGACGCCGACGAGCGCGGCCTCGGGATCCACGGCGGTGCGGCCGAGACGTCGATGATCCTGCACCTGCGGCCGGACCTGGTCGACATGTCGCTCGCCGAGCGGTGGGTGCCCGACCACCTGGCCGAGTTCGAGCGGATCCGGTTCAACGGCGGGCCGGTGTCGTTCGGCTGGCTGTCGAACGACTTCGGGACGCCCGGGGTCGTCGGCGACGCGAGCCGGGCCACGGCGGCGTACGGGCAGGCGCTGTGGGACGTGTCGCTCGACGAGGCGGTGGCGTCGCTGCACGAGATCGCGCGCTTCGACCCGGCGGTGGCACGGCCGGCGGCCGGTGCCGGCGCCGTCGCGGGTGGTGCCGGCGCGGGTGGTCCCGGCGCGGGTGGCGCCGCCGGGGTCGGTGGTGCCGCCGTTCCCGCTGTGGTGGCGGTGTCGTGACCGTGCTGGCGGGGCAGGCGGCGGCCGCGACCGGCGACGCCGCTGCCCCGGCCGACCCGGCCGCCCTGGTCGACCCGCTCGTCCTGGCGGCGGCCTGGCTGCCGTCGGCCGAGGACGGCCCGGGTCCGACGATGACGCTGTCGACGGTCGGGCTCGACGGCTACCCCGACGCCCGGACCGTGCTGCTGTCGCGGTTCGACGGGGAGCGCCTGCACTTCCACACCGACGCGAGGAGCCGGAAGGCGGCCGAGCTCGCCGCGCTCGCCCGTGCGGCGGTGACCCTCGTCTGGCCGGAGGTGGCCCGGCAGCTCGTCGTCGTCGGCGACGTCGCACCCGTGACGGACGCCGAGGCCCGAGCCGCCTACGCCGCCCGCACGCGGTACCTGCAGGTGCTCGCGTGGGTGAACGACCGCGAGGCCGCGGAGCGTGACCCCGAGCACCGGCGACGGGTCTGGGCGGACTTCACGGCATCGCGCGGTGGTGCTGCGCTCGACCCGCCGTCGACGTGGGCCGGGTACGCGCTGGCCCCGCGGCGGATGGTGTTCTGGCGCGGTGCTGTCGACGCCGCGAGCCACCGGACGGCCTACGAGCGGGGCCCGGACGGCTCGTGGTCGCAGGAGTCCTGGCCGGGCTGACCGGCGTGCTGTGCCCGCACTCGGCGGCTTCGAACCACGTCCCCGACGTCGAACCAGCGGGGCCGCTCGGTTCGGCGTCGGGAACGTGGTTCGACCCGCGCACGCGACGCCGGGCGCCGCGCGCTACGCCCCGCCGAGCGCCCGCGTCGCCAGGTGCAGCGCGAGCCGCGTCTCCGGGTCGCCGAGGTCGACGCCGAGCAACCGCTGCACCCGGTCGATCCGGTCCGCGACGGTGTTCCGGTGCACCCCGAGCACGGCCGCGGTCTCGGCGACGGACGACTCCGCGTCGAGGTACGCCGCCAGGGTCGACCGGAGCGCTCCCCCGCCGCGCTCGAGCGGGGCGAGGAGCTGCTCGGCTGCCGGCAGGAACGTGTCGGTCTGCGTCCACGCGAGCAGCAGCTGCGCCAGTCCCAGACGGTCGACGTGCACGAACCACCCCGACTCCGGCCGGGCCGCGGCCAGGCGCACGGCGTCGCCGGCCTCGCCGAGGGTCCGGACGAGTCCGGCGGGACCGGCGTGCACGCTCCCGACGCCGGCGTTCGTGTCGACGGCCGAGCGCAGCGCGTTCTGGGCGGACCGGACGGAGGCGGCGAGGGCGGCCACGGCGGCCCGGTCCGGCTCGTGCGGCACGGAGCACCAGAGGGCCCAGCCGTCGGTCTGCTCGACCACGACGATGTCCAGGCCCTCGCCGTCGAAGGCCATCTCGACCTCGCGGCGCAGGGCGACGGCGTCGACGGGTCCGCGGGCGACCAGCCGGATGCCGACGTGCCACGCGTCGAGCTGCCACCCCGCGGCGATGGTGCGCTGCACGAGCGGCGGCGCGGGTGCCCCGTCGGCCGTGCGGAGGTCGTCGAGCATCGCCATCCGGTAGCGGGCGTCGCGTTCGTCGTCGAGCCGGGTGAGCACGAGGCGGTGCCCGGCCGCGACCGCCGCGACCCGCAGCGCCGTGGCGAGCGTGGCCCGCTCGGCGCGGAGCGGCGCGGTCAGCCCGACGGCCAGCCAGGCGCGCGGCCCGATGCCGGTCGGCACCGGCACGGCGACGACCGTCTCGGCAGCGCCGCCCGACGACGCAGCACCGCTTGACGAGCCAGCACCGCCCGACGAGCCAGCACCGCCGGACGAGGCGCCGTCGCCGGGGTCCGTCGCCCACACCGGCTCGCTCGTGCCGACGGTCCGGGCGAGCAACGCGGCCGTCGACGGCGCGACCCCGGCCCCGCGGAGCGGCCGACCGGAGGCGTCGAGGAACCGCATCGGGTGCCCGAGGTCCGCCTCGAGCCGGGTGAACAGGTCCTCGAGCTCGGGGCCGGCGTCGAGCCCGGCGCGCGCGGCGACGACCGCGGCCCGTGCGGCCGGGGCGTCGCCGGTGCCGATCAGCTCGTGCACCCGCACCGACGTCGTCCACGGGTCGGGCGTCGCGAGCACCCCGACCCCGAGCCGGTCGGCGAGCGCCGCGGTCCCCGGCCCGGGCAGCGGGGTGTCCTCGGCCACGGCGACGACGAGGACGGCGACACGGGCGGACGCGGCACGGCGCAGCAGCACGTCGAACCGGGCGTCGAAGCGGGCCACGGGGGTGAGCAGCACGACCGCGTCGTCCTGCGGGGTGAGCGTCCGGCCGACCTGCTCCGGCGTGCCGACGACCCCGCGGACCGCCGCGACGGTGCCGGTCACCGGTCCCACGAGCACCTCGGTGCCGGTCGGCAGCAGCGGCAGGAACTCCGCGACGGGGATCACGCGGCGACCTCCGGCACGGGGTCGGCGTCGATGCCGAACGCCCGCGGCGAGACCCGTTCCGTCCGGCGCGGGTCCGCCCACCACCACGGGGCCCCCGGGAGCACGAGCACGGCGAGCTCGTCGCCGACGCGGGCGCGGTCGGTCGCCACGGGCCGCAGGGACCGTGCGTCGACGACGACGATGCAGCTCGGGGTGGCCGCGACCGGCTCACCGTCGACCAGGCAGTGCACCCACTCGCTCCCGGCCTCGACCCGGACGACGGCCCCCGACCCGAGGTCCTGCAGTGCCATCGACCCGTGCACGAAGGCCACGGCGTCGCCCCCGCGCTGCACGTCGAGCACCCGACCGTGGGCGACCAGCCGACCACCGACCGCGGCCGCGAGCGCGCCGACGTCGCGCGCCCCGGCAGCGGCCCGTCCGGCACGGAGCGCGCGGCTGACACTGCCCAGGACGGCGCGGTCCGCGAGCGTCCCGGCGTCGACGGGGCCGATCGCGAACGCCGCCCACCCGCCGCTGTGCGACACCGCCTCGCGCCACACCGTCTCGAGGTCGCTCGGGTCGGGGGCGTCGACGACGATGCGGAGCCCGCTCGACGTGACGGCGGCCGCGGTGACCGGGACCGGGTCGACGAACAGGGACAGCTGGTCGATCCGTGGCGTCGCCCGACCGACCAGGTCGGCGTCGACGAGCGGCAGCCCGGCCGCCACGGCCGTCAGCGCGGCCGCGGGTCCGGTGACCCCGCCGATCTGCGCCGCGACGACGGCGTCCGCCCGCCGACCGGTCCAGCGCTCGACGGCCGCGAGCGCGTCCGGCAGTTCACGACCGCTCGGGGTCTTCTCCTCGAGCACGGTCGTGGACCCGATCAGCCCGACCGCCACCACCGACCCGAGGGCGCCGTCCAGCGGCACGACGGGCACCGCGGCCGCGCCGAGCGCGGTCCGCAGCGCGTGCAGCATGTGGTCGACCTGACCGCCGCCACCGCACCCCAGGAGCGCGGTGCCGCGACCGAGGTCGTCGACGTCGACGGCCTGGAGGCTCGTCACGGCTCCGTCACGCTGCTCGCCCTGGTGCACACCGTCGATCCTCGCGCATCGGCGCGGCTCAGCGCGCCCCCACCGGCACCCGTTCGTGCAGGTCCTCGACGGGCACGAAGGCGTCGTCGAGCCCGAAGCACGAAGGTCCGAAGACGGCGAGTGCCTCCGGGGTGCGCATGAGGTCGGGCGTCGAGACCCCGACCACCCGGACGCGCTGCCCGTACCGGAGCCGCTCGGTCGTGATCGGCTCGGCGGTCTCCGCGTCGAGGACGCAGATCAGGTCCGGCACGACGGCGACGAGCCGGCCGTCGCGTCGCGCCACGAGGTTCTCGTTCTGGAAGGCGATCTCGAGCTCGGACCCGTCGGCGCCCTGCACGGTCGCGCGGCCCTTCGCGAACCCGTCCACCGTGCGGCGCTCGACGTCGACGACCTTGCCGTCGAACAGCTCGCGCAGGTGCGTGTAGATCGTCTGCGAGAACGCCTCGGCGAGGCCCTCGACGGGGTCGCGGTGCTCCTCGCGGGCGACCCGCACGGCACGACCGACGGCGAGCGCGAGGGACAACGTGCGCGGCACCGCGGTCTCGCGGACCTGGCGTCCGGTCATGGCGTACTCGGCGATGTACGCGACGCCGCCGAGCCGGATCGTGACGCCGCGGGCGAGCCACTCCATCTGGCGGTTGTCGTGCCCGGTGTAAATGACGACGCCGTGGCCGTTCTCGTCGCTGATCGCGAGCGGCGACCCGGGGACGCCGTACACCGAGAACGTCTCCATCTGCAGCTCCGGGAACGCGCGGCCCATGCCGTCCGCGTCGACCACCGGCAGTCCCCCGGTGGCCCCCACGAGGAGCGGGATCATCGAGTTGATGCCGCCGCACTCGATGGGCATGGTCGCGGTCGCGGTGCGGCCGAGGTGCTGCTCGAGCCGTCGCAGGGCACCGAGCGGCTCCGGGCCCGCCGGGAGTCGTTCGAGCACGACGGTCGGGGCGCCCATCTGCGCCGTCGGGATGACGAGGGCATCGTCGGGGACCTCGTCGGGGTCGAGGATCGTGACGGGGCCGTGCTCCGTGATCGCCGCGCGGACGAGCAGCATCCCCACCGTCGGGTCGCCGCCGCCGCCGGTGCCCAGGATCGCCGCGCCCCGGGCCAGGTCGGGCAGGTCGTCGACGTCGATCGTCCAGCTCATGCGTGCTCTCCCTCGCTGACGGTGCCGTCGTGGCGGACCGCCGGGGTGTCGTAGCCGAAGTACCTCGGGCCGGCGAGCGCGAGGCCCGCCGGGGTGTGCCAGCGCGGGTCGGCCGGCGCGGTGACGATCCGGACGCGCGCGCCGAACCGCAGGCCCTCGGTGGTGATCGGTTCGCCGGTGTCGGCGTCCAGCGTGACGATGAGGTCCGGTGCCGTGGTGCGTACCGACCCGGCCACCTCGACCAGCAGGTGCTCGTTCTGGAACCGGAGCAGGGCCTCCCGGCCGGTGTCGCTGCCCGACCCGGTCAGGTGGGCGGTCCCGCGGGCGAACCCCGTGACGGTCTTCCGCTCGACGTCCGTGACCTTGCCGGTGAAGGTGACCCGACCCCCCAGGACCGACGCGACCGCGTCGACGGGGTCCTCGTTCGCGGCGCGCGCGTCGACCAGGGCCTCCCCGAGCCGGACGCACAGCGACAGGCTGCCGCGGACGTACGAGTCGCGGACCTGTGCACCGCTCATGGCGTAGTTCGCGGTGATCGCGGAGCAGCCCATCTCGACGGTCGCGGTGCGGGCGAGCCGCTCCGCCCACCGGTTGTCGACGGTGTCGAACACGACCGAGTTGCCCTTCTCGTCCGCGAGCGCCATCGGCGTCGCGCGGACCCCGGCGAGCGTCGGCAGGACCATCTGGACCTCCGGGAAGGCGCGGCCCATCGCGTCGCCGTCGACGAGCGGCAGGCCGAGCTCGGCCGCGGCGACGATCGGACTCGTCGAGTTGACCCCGCCGACCTCGATGCACGCGATGTGTGTCGGCGTGACCCCGAGGTGCGCGGCCAGGCTGCGGACCGCCTCGGCGAACTGCCCGGCGGACGGGGTCTTCTCGACCATCACGCTCGGCGCGCCGATCATCGCGACGTTGAGCACGACGGCGTCGTCGGGCAGGTCCTCGACCTGCACCACCGGCACCGGGCCGTGCGCACGGACGGCGGCCTCGGCGAGCAGCCGGCCGATGTACGGGTCGCCGCCGCCGCCGGTGCCGAGGATCGCGGCGCCCCGGGCGAGCGCGGAGCAGTCACCGTCGATGGTGGTGAGCGGCCGGGTGCCTGCGAGTGTCCCGACCGGGCTCTCGACGGTGCTCATCGGACGAGGGCCCCGAGTGCGAGGTCCCCGACGGCCTTCGCCCGGATACGGGTGGCGTTACCGGGCAGGTACGGGATCGGGACCTCGTCGAAGTCGACGATCGCGACGCTCGACGGGTCGGCGCCGGCCGCGACTGCACGGTCGACGGCCTCCTGCCGGGCCTCGTCGACGACCGCGGACCGCTTGCCGTCGCTGATCGCGTAGACCTTGTCGACCTCGCCGGACACCTGCGCGATGGCGGCGCCGATCGCGTTCGCGACCGAGTAGTGCTCCGGCCGGTGCACCGTCCCGAGCCCGGGCAGGGTGTCCGGCAGCAGCACCGATCCCCCGCCGACCGCGACCACGGGCAGCGGCGCGGACGAGGTGCGCATGCGCTCGACGACGTCGGCGACGCGCTCGGCGATCACCGCGAGGGCCCGCTCGGCGACCTCGGCGGGCACCCCGGCGACCCGTGCGGCGTCGCCCACCGTGCCCCGGCCGCCGCGGACCGCGACGTCGGTGGCGGTGAGGGTGTCCCCACCGAACACGAGTGCCTCGTCGACCAGGCGGTACCCGACCGAGTCCGGTCCGACGACCGCGCCGTCCTCGCGGATGCGGGACCCGCCGCCGATGCCGATCGACAGCACGTCGGGCATCCGGAAGTTCGTGCGGATCCCGGCGACCGCGACCTCGCCGGTGGCCTCGCGCGGGAACCCGCCGGTCAGGACGCCGACGTCGCTCGTGGTCCCGCCGACGTCGACGACCGCGCACGTGTCGAAGCCGGAGAGCACCGCGGCGCCGCGCATGGAGTTCGTCGGGCCGGACGCGAACGTCGCGACCGGGTAGCGCCGGGCGTACTCGACGTCCATCAGGGTGCCGTCGTTCTGGCTGAGGAAGAGCGGCGCCTCGATGCCGCTCGACGCCACCGAGCCGGACAGCCCGTCGACGATGGTGTCTGCGAGCTCCCGGAGCGCGGCGTTGATGATCGTGGCGTTCTCCCGCTCGAGCAGGCCGATGCGGCCGATCTCGCTCGACAGCGAGAACGCGACGTCCGGCCCGAGCTCGGCGGCCAGGATCTCCTGCGCGCGCTGCTCGAACTCGTCGTTGATCGGCGAGAACACCGACGAGATCGCGACCGAGCGGATGCCGGCGGCGGCGATCACGGCGGCGTGCCGCTTGAGCTCCTCGAGGTCCAGCGGCGAGATCACCCGGCCGTCGAACTCGTGCCCGCCGTGCGCGAGGAACGCCCGGCCCTGCACGGCGCCGACGAGCCGCTCCGGCCAGTCGGTGTACGGCGGCAGCGAGGCGGTGGCCGGGAGCCCGAGCCGGACGGCTGCGGTCGGGGCGAGCCCGCGGGCCTCGATGAGGGCGTTGATGAAGTGCGTCGTGCCGATCATCACGCCGTCGACGTCGGCGGACCCGAAGTCGCGCTGCTCGCGGAGCCCGGCGAGCGCCGCGACGATGCCGGAGGTCACGTCCTGGCTCGTCGATCGCTTCACGGCCGCGGCGACCGTGCTGCCGTCCATCAGGACGGCGTCCGTGTTCGTGCCGCCGACGTCGATGCCGATGCGCATGGGGGTCCTCTCGGGGTGGTGCGGATGGTGGAGCGGGTGGCGTCGGCCGTGCCGCGGCCGGATCAGGAGGCTGCGGCACGGCCGACGTCGGCGACGGTCGACGTGGGGGGAACGCCGGCCGTCGGTCTCAGGGCGCCGGAGCGGGTGCGGGCGCAGCCGGCGCCGCCGCCGCGACGGTGGGCGCCTGCTCGGTGCGGCTGACACCGACGCCGCGGACCCAGCCCGCCTTGCCGGCGACCACGTACAGGACGAAGGCGATCACGACCGAGTTGATCGACGGGATGCCCACGGTGACGAAGTAGCCGACGACCGAGGCGATCACCCAGATGACGAGCGTGGCGGGGACCCACGTCGGGCTCGTCGCCGGCAGCGACTCGCTGTCGCTGAGCTCACGACGCCAGCGCTTCACGACGAAGTACTCGGCGACCATGATGCCGGCGATCGGCGGGAAGACGACGCCCAGGACGATGAGGAACGGGGTGAACGCACCGAGGAAGCCGACCGCGGCGAGCACGGATCCGACGACACCGAGCACGAGGGTGACGACACCGCGGTTCACCTGCTTGCCGAAGACGACGTCGATGAAGTTCGTGACGCCGAGACTCGAGCTGTAGATGTTCCAGTCGTTGATCTTGAACGTCCCGAGCAGGATCACGAGGATGCCGACCCAGCCGACGCTCGACGTGATCACGCGGGTGATGTCCGACGAACCGACGGCGTGGGCGAGCAGGACGCCCGCGAGCCCGATGACGTACTCGCCGAGGGTCACACCGAGCGCGGTCTGCTTGACGACGTCGCCGACCGACCGGTTGAAGCGGGTCATGTCCGGGGTGATCACGGCGCCGACGATGAAGCCGCCAGCGACCAGCGTGGTGCCGGCGACGAAGCTCAGTTCGGGGCCAGCGGGGGCCTTGGCGGCGAGCTCGGCGATCGAGTGCTTGCTCAGCTCGACGACCACCGCCCACCCGACCAGGATGAGGAACAGCGGCACGGTCACGTTCGCGAGCCACTGCATCGAGTGGAACCCGCGGAGCACGATCGCCGTGACGAGCAGCCCGAACACGAGCGACCACGCCCACGCCGGCAGCACGGGCAGGATCGCGACGAGCCCGGCGGCGGAGACACCGGACTGGATGCCGAACCAGCCGATCAGGCTCAGGCCGATCGCCAGGCCGACGAGGGCGGACCCGGCCTTGCCGAACCCGGTCCAGCGCGCGATGACCGAGGTGTTCAGTCCCTCGCGCATGCCGATGACGCCGACGAAGACCGACACGATCTCGAGGATCACGGCGCCGAGGGTGATCGCCCAGAACGCCTGCCAGAACCCCATCCCGAAGCCGAGCGTGGCGCCGAGGAGGAACTGGGACAGGGCGGAGATCTGACCGAACCGTTGGACGGCCACCTGGAACCAGCCGTAGCGGGCGGTGGTGGGGACACGGGACAGGGAGTAGTCGTCGACGACGACGGACGGGGCTGGTGGTGCTGACGCTGCACTGGCCATCGGGATGCTCCTGGGGAAGGGGTGCCGGTCGGGCGACCGGGTTGGGGCAACCGTAGTGACGGGCCAGGAGCGGCAGAACGTGCAGGTCGTCGTTACGGGCACGTGAATCCGTGCACCCTGCACACCCCGCTGCGGAGCCGTCTCGGTGCGCGTGCGGCGTCGGTGGAGCAGAGGACGTCGGGTGCGCTCCCGGCGGGCGACGTCGTGTGCTCCATCGCTAGCGTGCGCGACCCCGGCCCGACTCCGACCCGACCCGACCCGACCCGGCCCGGCACGCCCGACCCGACCGCCCCGGCCCGCCCGGGAACGACGAAGGCCCCGCCGCAGTGCGACGGGGCCTTCTCGTGTGGTGCGCTCGAAGGGACTCGAACCCCCAACCTTCTGATCCGTAGTCAGATGCTCTATCCATTGAGCTACGAGCGCATCCGGCTTTCCAGCCGAACCGGCCTTGCGGCCGTGGAAGACTCTACAACAGGTGCGGCGCGGAACGCGAATCGAGCCGCGCCGACCCGGCCCCTCGGCGTGTCGCATGACTCACACGATGGTCGGCTCCTCGTCGAACACCTCGGCGAGGAACACCTGCAGCGCCTGCCACGACCGACGGT
The DNA here is from genome assembly GCF_013347185.1 of Curtobacterium sp. Csp1. NCBI lineage: Bacteria > Bacillati > Actinomycetota > Actinomycetes > Micrococcales > Microbacteriaceae > Curtobacterium > Curtobacterium sp. Csp1. The sequence continues at coordinate 2,528,531 of NZ_CP054594.1, read as the reverse complement.
CCGCCCGCTCCTGGTACTGCGCGCCGTGGTCGGGGGCGTCGGTCCCCGGCACCGCGAACGCGTGCATCGCACCCGCGTACGTCACGACCTGCCAGTCGACCTCCGGGGCGCCCCGCATCTCGTCCTGCCACGCGGTGACCGCGCTGTCCGGGACGACCGGGTCCGAGCCGCCGGTGAGCACGAGCAGCTTCGCCCGGATCGCGGCGGCGTCCGACGGGTCGTGCGCGATGAGTCCGCCGTGGAAGGAGACGGCCCCGACCAGGTCCGCCCCGGTGCGGGCGAGCTCGAGCGCGCCGGAACCGCCGAAGCAGTAGCCCATCACGACGATGCGCGAGTGGTCGACGTCGGGGTCCTCGCGGAGCTGTTCGAGCCCCGCGGTCAGCCGGGCGCGGAAGAGCGGCAGGTCCTGGTAGAACGAGCCGGCGACCTCGGAGGCGGTGTCGTCGCCCGGGCGGACGCCCTCGCCGTAGACGTCGGCACCGAACGCGACGTACCCCAGGCGGGCGAGCATCGCGACGCGGGCCTCGACGTGCTCGTTGACCCCGTGCCAGTCGTGCACGACGAGGACGGCGGGGCGCGGGCCGGACTCCGCGTGGTCCTTCGCCAGGACGCCGAGGAGCGCGGTCCCCTCGTGGTCGTAGCGGACGGGCTCGACGCGGACGTCGGAGCCGGCGGGAGCGGGGACGGTGGACAGGACGTCGTCGGTGGTCTTCACGATGCGCGACGCTACGCCGCGCGACCAGGAGACGGACGGGAGGATCGTGGCGGGGCCCGCCACGATCCTCCCGTCCGTCCGCGCGCACCGCGCGCACCGCGTCAGCAGTCGATGTTGTCCCAGGAGTCGGGGCCGACGGATCCCGCCGCGTACTCGTCGAGCGGGGTGTCCCCCGCGCGCCAGGCCTGCAGGAACGGCTCGACGACCCTCCACCCCTGCACCGCGCTGTCCCCGCGCACCGACAGCGTGGCGTCGCCCTCGAGCACCCCGGCGAGGACCTCGCCGTAGGCACTCAGCCGACCCGGGTTGAAGGTGGTCGTCAACGAGGTGTGGTCGATCGTGTACGGGTCGCCGGGGCCGTTCACGTTGAGCTCGAGCTGCATCTCGTCCGGCGCGATCCAGATCCGCAGCTTGTCGGGTCGTTCGGCGCCGGTGAGCCCGTTCGGCACGTGCGGCGAGTCCTTGAACGTGATGACGATCTCGCGGCGTTGCTGTTCGAGCGCCTTGCCCGAGCGGAGCGTGAAGGGCACCCCGGCCCACCGCCAGTTCGCGACCTCGAGGGTGAGCTGCGCGAGCGTCTCGGTGCCGAGCGACGGGTCCACGCCGTCCTCGTCGACGTAGGACGGCAGCGACCGGTCCCCGATCGTCCCCGCCGCGTAGCGGGCCCGCTTGCCCGCGGCCACCACGTCCCCGCCCCACGGCCGGACGGCGCGCAGGACGAGCTCCTTCTGGGTGCGCAGGTCGTCCGCGTCGATCGACGCCGGGGCCTCCATCGCGACGACCGCCATCACCTGCAGCAGGTGGCTCTGGATCATGTCCACCAGGGCGCCCGCCTTGTCGTAGTAGCGCGCGCGACCTTCGAGCCCGAGGGTCTCGTCGTAGACGATGTCGACGCGGGCGACGTGCTGCGACGACAGCAGCGGCTCGACGATGCGGTTCGCGAAGCGCAGGCCGAGCAGGTTGAGCACGGTCGAGCGGCCGAGGAAGTGGTCGACGCGGTGGATCCGCTCCTCGGGCAGGAAGGAGTGCAGCACGTCGTTGAGGTGCTCGGCGCTCGCGGCGTCGGTGCCGAAGGGCTTCTCGAGCGCCAGGCGCGTGCCCGACGGCAGGTCGAGGTCCTTCAGGACCGCGCAGCTCTTCTCGGTGACCGCCGGCGGCAGCGCGAAGTAGACCGCCGGGTCGTGGTCGCACGCGGCGAGGAGTGCCCGGAGGTCGTCGGCGTCGGTGACGTCGGCCTTGCGGTACGTCGAGGCGGCGACGACGTCGAGCAGCCGCTTGCCGAGCCGTTCCCCGCCGTCGTGGGCGCCCTCGTCCTCCTCGTTCTTCGACGCCTGGGCGTTCTCGAACGAGGTCTTCACCTGCGCCTTCCAGTCGGCGTCGGAGAGGTCCTCGACGCCGGCGCCGACGAGCTGCACGTCCCAGTCCTCCTTCACCTCCAGCAGGGTCGCGAGGCCGGGCAGCAGCAGCCGCTTGGACAGGTCGCCGCTGGCTCCGAGGATGAGCAGGCTGGTCTGGAGGCTCGACATGCCCCAGACGGTACTCACGCGTTCCGGCGCGTGGCCGGGCTGCGTCGGTACGGTGGTCCCAGTCCGGCGCGAGGGAGCACCATGAGCAGTGGGTACGGAGGGCGACGCATCCGCGTCGCCGTGGTCGGGACCGGCATGATCGCCGGCGTCCACGCGCGGGCGGCGCGTGCCGCCGGGGCCGAGGTGGTCGGGGTACTCGGCCGGACGCCGTCCCGCTCCGAGCAGGTCGCCGCGCAGCTCGACGTCCCCCGCGGGTACGCCTCGCTCGACGACGTGATCGCGGACGCGCCCGACGTCGTGCACGTCTGCACGCCGAACGACCAGCACCACCCGCAGGCCCTCGCGGTCATCCGCGCCGGGATCAACGTCGTGTGCGAGAAACCACTCGCGATCAGTGCCGCGCAGGCCGCCGAGCTGGTCGACGCCGCGGACCGTGCGGGCGTCGTCGCCACCGTGCCGTTCGTGTACCGGTACCACCCGGTGGTCCGGGAGATCCGCGGTCGGATCGCGGCCGGCGAGCTCGGGCGGATGCTGGCCGTGCACGGGCACTACCTGCAGGACTGGATGCTCGACGAGGACGCCTCGTCGTGGCGGGTCGACGCGGGGGCCGGCGGGGTGTCGCGGGCCTTCGCGGACATCGGTTCGCACTGGTGCGACCTGGTCGAGTTCGTCACGGGTGAGCCGTTCGCGTCCGTCTCCGCCGCGACCGACATCGTCTACCCGACCCGACCGTCGGCCTCGGGTCCGTCGTTCTCCGGCTCCCCCGACCCCGACCCGGTCGCGGACGCCGGGCAGCGCGCCGAGGTGACCACCGAGGACACCGCGGTCGCGACCTTCCGCACCGCCTCCGGCCGCATCGGGAACGTCGTCATCTCGCAGGTCGCCGCCGGACGCAAGAACCGGCTGTGGTTCGAGGTCGACGGCACCCTCGGCTCGGCGGCGTTCGACCAGGAGCAGCCCGAGTCGGCGTGGTTCGGCAACGAGCGGGGCGCCCAGGTCGTCGTCCGCGACCCGTCGCTCGGCTTCCCGGACCAACGGAGGCTGGCGGTCGTGCCGGCCGGCCACCCGCAGGGGTACCTCGACGCGTTCGGGGCCTTCGTCGCCGACACCTACGCGGCGGTCCGCAGCGAGGGCGACCGGTCGGCGTGGCCCGACGGGCTGCCGACGTTCGCGGACGGCGCCCGTGCGGCGTCGATCATCGAGGCGGTCATCGGCAGCGCGGCCGACGGGTCGTGGCGGGGGATCCGGTGAAGCTCGGGATGCTCACGGCATGCCTGCCCGGGTGGTCGCTCGAGCGGATCGCGGCGTTCGCGGCCGAGCAGGGCTACGAGCGGCTCGAGGTCGCGGTGTGGCCGGACACCGGGTCGCGCGACTTCGAGGCGGCGCACCTGCCCGTCGCCACGTTCACCGAGTCCGACGCCGCCGCGACGCGGGAGGTGCTCGACCGGTACGGCCTCGAGATCTCGGCGCTGGCGTACTACGAGAACAACCTGCACCACGACACCGACCACCGGGCCGCGGTCAAGGAGCACCTGTTCCACGCGGTCGACGCCGCTGCGATGCTCGGCGTGCCGTCCGTCGGCACGTTCGTCGGTCGGGACAACACGCTGTCCGTCCGGGACAACATGGCGCTCGGCGACCGCGTGCTCCCCGAGCTCGTCGACTACGCCGGCGAGCGGGGCGTCCGGCTGATCGTCGAGAACTGCGTGATGGAGGGCTGGCACCCCGACGGGTACCCGGGCAACCTCGCGTACTCCCCCGAGCTCTGGCACTGGGTCACCGGACTCGGCTTCGGCCTGAACTGGGACCCGTCGCACCTGACCTGGATCGGCATCGACCCGGTCGAGACGATCCTGCCGTTCGCCGAGCACATCGTGCACGCGCAGGCCAAGGACGTCGAGCTGTTCCCCCGCAAGCGGGACGAGTACGGGTTCTTCGGGAAGGTCGACAAGGGCGACGACCCGTGGGACATGGGCTGGTGGCGCTTCCGCGTCCCGGGCCGCGGGGTCGTGGACTGGCCGCACGTGGTCGACCGACTGTACGAGGCGGGGTTCACCGGCACGCTGAGCGTCGAGCACGAGGACCCGCTGTGGGGCGGCACCGACGAGAAGGTGCTCGAGGGCCTCCGGATCGCGCACCGCACCCTGCGCCCCCTGATCGCACGGGAGTCCTGAGCGCGTACAGGAAGCGGCGAGCACGGTGGAGCGCATGGGCCAGACCGTGAGCGACTTCGTCATCGACCGCATCAAGGCGTGGGGGGTCTCCCGCGTGTTCGGGTACCCCGGGGACGGCATCGGCGCGTTCGACGGTGCGCTCGGCAAGGCCGACGGCAGCGAACGGGCGCTCGAGTACGTCCGCCCGACGCACGAGGAGATCGCGGCCCTCATGGCCACCGCGCACGCGAAGTTCACCGGCGAGGTCGGCGTCTGCGTCGCGACGTCGAGCCCCGGGGCGTTCCACCTGCTCAACGGCCTGTACGACGCGCAGATGGACAACCAGCCCGTCGTCGCGATCGTCGGCCAGCAGGGCCTGGCGTCGATCGGGTCGTTCACCCAGCAGGAGTCGAACCTCGAGCGCGTGTTCGCCGACGTCGCCTGCTACGTCGAGACCGTCGCGACGCCGGACGCGGTCGGGGTCGTCGTCGACACCGCCTTCCGCACCGCGATGCTCCGCAAGCAGCCCGCCGTGGTGGTCCTCCCCCACGACGTCCAGGCCATGGCGTACGAGGCCCCCGCCGCCGAGCACTGGGTGTCCCGGTCGAGCGACGTCGCCCCGTCGATCCGGATCACCCCGCCGCAGGACGAGATCGCCCGGTTCGCCGAGGTCCTGAACGCCGGTGAACGCGTCACGTTCCTCGTCGGTGCCGGTGCCCGCGGTGCGACCGATCTGGTGCTCGCCGCCGCCGAGAAGACCGGCGCCGGGATCATCACGGCCCTCCGGGGCAAGGACGTCGTCCCCTCGGACGTGCCGTACCACACGCAGCAGGTCGGCCTGCTGGGGTCACGCCCGAGCCTCACGCAGATCAAGGAGTGCGACACGATCGTGCTCCTCGGCTCGAACTACCCGTACGGCGAGTACCTGCCGGCGAGCGGCCAGGCCCGCGGCGTGCAGGTGGACATCAAGCCGGAGCAGATGGGGCTGCGCTACCCGACCGAGCTCAACCTGTGGGGCGACGTCGGCGCGACGCTCGAGGCGGTGCTCCCGCTCCTGCACGACAAGCAGGACACCGCATGGCAGGACAAGCTCGCCGGTGAGATGCGCGAGTGGGAGGCGGAGATGGACCGCCAGGCCGAGGTGCACTACGACGACGGCGTCAACCCGCGCCGCGTGATCCGCGCCGTCAACGAACGTCTGCCCGAACGCGTCACCGTCACCTGCGACGCCGGGACCACCGCGGACTGGTACGGCCACCACATCCGCCTGCGCCGCGGCATGCACGGCGACATGTCCGGACGCCTCGCGACGATGCTCGCGGCGATGCCGTACGCCGTCACCGCGAAGTTCGCCTTCCCGGACGCCCCGGCGGTCTGCACGATCGGCGACGGTGCGTTCCAGATGCTCGGCATGAACGAGCTCATCACCGTCAAGAAGTACATGGCGCAGTGGCCGGACCAGCAGCTCGTCATCGTCGTCATGCACAACGACGACCTCGGCCAGGTCTCGTGGGAGATGCGCACCGAGGACGGCAACCCGATGTGGTCCGGCTCGCAGGACGTCGAGACCATGGACTACGCCGGGTACGCGCAGCTGCTCGGCTTCACGGGCATCGCGGTGCACCGGGACGACGAGGTCGAGGCGGCAGTGGAACGGGCGTTCGCGAACCCGGGCGTCACGCTCATCGACGCCTACGTCAGCCGCAACGTGCCGCCCCTGCCGCCGCACATCACCGCGGAGTACGCGATCAACACCGCGAAGAGCCTGCTCAAGGGCGACCCGGCCGAGCTCGGGGTGGTCAAGGACTCGGCGAAGGCCATGGCGGCCGAGGCCGTCGAGCGGGTGAAGGGGGCGTTCGGCCGGGACTGACCGCCGGGCGGGGACGTCCGTCACGTGTTGCCGATGTGAACACCTCGTGACACATCGCGGCAACCCCTGGCGCGTCCCCTGTGGGTTCTCCTAGGTTCGTCGCCGATGAACACCACCTCCCACACCCGAACGCGTCGCGCCGCCGCCGGCGCGGCGCTCGCGACCGCCGGCGTCCTCGTGGCGCTGTCCGTCCCGTCCGCCGCCCTCGCCGCCGAGGGCGACGCGACGATCGACCTCTACAACGTGAACGACTTCCACGGGCGCATCGCCCAGTCGCTCTCCTCGCCGCCGCGCGACGGCGACGCCGCCGGTGCCGCCGTGCTCGCCGGTGCGCTCGAACAGCTCCGTGGCAGCGACCCGTCGACCTCCGCCTTCGTCAGCTCCGGTGACAACATCGGCGGATCGACGTTCGAGTCCTTCATCCAGGAGGACCAGCCGACGATCGACGTGCTCAACCAGATGGACCTGACGGTGAGCGCGATCGGCAACCACGAGCTCGACCGTGGACAGACCGACCTGCGAGACCGCGTGATCGGGGCCGACGGTGCCCGCAACGCGAAGTGGGACTACGTCTCCGCGAACATCCTCGACTCGGCGACCGGCAAGCCCGCGTTCGACCCCTACGCGATCCAGGAGATCAGCGGCAAGCGCGTCGGCTTCATCGGCGCGACCGTCGACCTCGTGGAGCAGGGGCTCGTCAGCCCCGACGGCATCGCGGGCCTCGAGATGGGCGACATCACCACCGAGGTGAACAAGGTCGCCACGCAGCTCACCGACGGCGACGAGGGCAACGGCGAGGCCGACGTGCTCGTGCTGCTCGTGCACGACGGTGCGGAGTCCCCCACGCCGGTCACCGCCGACGGCGGGTCCGACTTCGCCCGCGCGGTCTACGGGGTCACCCCGAAGGTGTCCGCGATCCTCTCGGCGCACACGCACCAGACCTACACGTACTCGGTGGTCCCGAAGGGCGGCACGGTCCCCCGTCCGGTGATCCAGACCGGCTCGTACGGGTTCAACCTCGGGCACGTGCAGCTCACGGTCGCCGCGGACGGCACCGTGACCCCGACGAAGAACGAGAACATCCGGCTCGCCGGCAGCACCTTCCCGAAGGACGCCGCGGTCCAGGCCACGGTGGACACCGCGGTCGCCGAGGCGGACCGGCTCGGTGCCGTCGAGCTCGGTGCCGTCGACCGCGACCTCAAGCGCGCCGTGCAGTCGAACGGCTCCGAGAACCGCGGCGGCGAGTCCACACTCGGCAACTTCGTGGCCGAGGTCCAGCGCTCGCAGACGCAGCGCCAGGGCGCCCAGATCGCGTTCATGAACCCGGGCGGGCTCCGTGCGGACATCGCGTCCGGCCCGGTGACCTACAAGGAGGCAGCGGTCGTCCAGCCGTTCGCGAACACGCTCGTCGTGCTCGACCTCACCGGTGACCAGGTCCGCCAGGCGCTCGAGCAGCAGTGGCAGCCCGCGAGCGCGAGCCGTCCGTTCCTCAAGCTCGGCACGTCCTCCGGGTTCTCGTACACCTACGACCCGCTCGCGGACGCCGGGTCCCGCATCACCTCGATGACCCTCGACGGCGCTCCGGTCGACGCGGACCGCACGTACAAGGTGACCGTGAACTCCTTCCTGGCGACCGGCGGCGACAACTTCGCCGCGTTCAAGCAGGCCGCGGCCAAGCAGGACAGCGGCATGGTCGACCTCGAAGCCCAGGTCGAGTACTTCAAGGCGAACCCGTCGGTCGCGGTGCAGGAGGACCAGCGCGCCGTCGGCGTCCGTGTCAGCGACGCTCCCGAGGGCGGCTTCGGCCCCGGCGACGAGGTCCGGATCGACCTGTCGTCGCTGACCTTCAGCAACGCGGCGGACCAGGCAGGTTCGGTGTCGGTGAGCGCCGGCGGCCAGGAGCTGGCCTCGTCGCCGATCGACACGTCGGTCGTGGACACCACCGACGAGCAGGGACGCGCCACGCTGACCTTCACGGTGCCCGGGGTCGGCGGCGACCAGCCGACCGCCCGTGCGGCGGCGACGGGCACGGCGCTCCGCGCGGTCGCCCCCGCCGCGACCACCGACGAGCCCCTCGTCGTGACGCTGCCGAACGGCCAGACGATCACCCTCGCGGTGACCGTGCCGATCGAGGCCGCCGTCGACCCGACCGACCCGACCGATCCCACCGACCCCGGCACGCCGGGCACCGGTGACCCGAGCGCACCCGGCACGGGCGGCGGCTCGATCGGCGGCGGCAACGGAACGGGCACGGGCAACGGCGTCGCGGACGGAGCGCAGCGCCCCGGCACGGGCGCCCTCGCCTGGACCGGCGCCGAGCTCCTGCCTGCGGGCATCGCGGCCGGTGCCCTGCTCCTCGCCGGGCTGGTGACGATGGTGCTCGTGCGTCGGAACCGGGCCCTGCGCGGCGCGACGGTCGAGACCGACTGACACCGCGCCTCCCGGCTGGATCCGAGGACGGGCCGTCTCACCCAGGTGAGACGGCCCGTCCGCCGTCCGGCGAACGAGGGGCGGCGGCCCGTCCGACTTCCGTTACGGCCCGCGCAACAACCGCGAGGAGGGGTACGCTCAGCCTGTCGCACAGCGATGCGCCGCGCCGGGTCGCCCCCCAGGGCCGGACGGTGGTTCCGTCCGCGGACTCCGCGGCGCGGGTGCTCTCCGTCTCCAGGGAAACGGCGGAGGGCACCCACCATCGACCACCGGGGTTCAGCGGAACAGCTGCTCCCCGATGTACGAGCCCTTCCGCGGTGCCGGCGGCACGGCGAACACCCCGGACCCGATGTGCGACACGTACTCGTTCAGCCGGTCGGACGCGCCGAGCTTCCGCTGCAACCGGGTGAAGTGGTCGGGGTCCGTCATGTACGCCGCGAAGAGCAACCCGGCGTCGAGCTGGCCGTACTGGTTCAGCCCGTCCGTGTAGTTGTACCCGCGGCGCAGGATCTTCACGCCGCCGTTGGCCTCGTGCGCGGCGAGGGCGATGTGCGAGCGCGGGTCGATCGCCGTCGCACCGTCCGCGTCGGCGCCGTGCGCGGCCGCGTGGAAGTCCGGCGTGGTGTGCTCGCTGCCGCCGGACAGCGGCGCACCCTCGACCTTGGTGCGGCCGAACACCCGCTGCTGGTCGCTGACGACGTCGGCGTCCCACGTCTCCAGGTTCATCCGGATCTTCCGGACCACCTGGTAGGTGCCGCCGGCCATCCACCCGGCGTCGGAGTCGAGCCACACGAAGCGCTCGTACTCCTGGTCCGAGGTGACGTTCCGCGTGCCGTCCTTGAAGCCCATCAAGTTGCGCGGCGTCGACTGCGAGGGACCCGCGGACGCGCGGCCGAAGCCGATCACCGTCCACCGCACGGTCGCGGTGCCCCGCGCCATCCTGGCCAGGTCGCGGACGGCGTGGTACGCCACCTGCGGGTCGTCGGCGCAGGCCTGCAGCGAAAGGTCGCCGCCGGTCAGCCCGTCCTCGAGCGCGTCGCTCGGCAGGGTCGGGATCGCCGCCAGGTGCGCGGGACGCTTCGCGGCGAGGCCGAAGCGCTCGTCGAAGACCCCGGGGCCGAGGCCCACCGTCACGGTCAGGGACGCGGGGCCGAGGTCGAGCGCCTCGCCGGTGTCCGCGCCGACGCCCTCACCGTGGGCCGGCTCGACGCTGCCGATCGTCCGGCCGGCCTGCAGCTGCGCGATCGCCGCGGACCAGCGGGCGAGGAGCACCTGCAGCTCGGTCGCGGTCGAGGCGGTGAGGTCGAACACCATGAACACGCAGTGCCGCTGCGGGGTCGTGCGGATCCCGCCCTGGGGCTGCCGCGCGGCCGTCGCGTAGAACGGCACCTGCTGCGACAGGTCGATCGACTCGTCGGCGTTCGCGGCCGCCGCGAAGGGGTCGACGCCGGTCGCGGCCGTGGCCCCGGCGACGCCGGCGACCGCACCGACCCCGGCACCGGCTGCGGCGAGCCCGGCGCCGAGCAGTCCGCGACGGGAGAAGCGGGACGCGGTCACGCCGTCGCGACCTTCTCGGCCAGGCGGGACAGCGGGTCCTGGAGCGCCTGGACCTGCTGTGAGATGCGGTTGGCGTCCTTCGCCTTCGCGGCGTCGTCCCACGTGCTGAACCCGCCGAGGGCGTTCGCGTCGCGGAAGCCGTCCATCATCGTGTTCGTCGCGTCGAACTGCGCGGCGATCTGCTTCGTCAGGGCCGGGTCGACCTTGGTCAGGCCGGGCTTGAGGTACGCGAAGGCCTGCCGGGCGCCCTCGACGTTCGCGGCCAGGTCGACGAGGTCGATGTGGCTGTACGCCTCCTCTTCCCCGGTGATCTTGTTCGACTGGACCTCCTCGAGGAGCCCGGCGGCGCCGTTCGCGAGGTCCTCGGGCTTGTACTCGAGCGTCGGCACGAGCTTCGCGAGGAGCTGCACGTTGCTCGTCAGGTCGGCCGCGGTCTGCTTCGTCGTCGCGGTGATCGCACCGGCCTGGAACAGGTCCTTCTCGACCGCGTGGAACCCGCTCCAGCCGACGGCGTCGTCGAGGTTCGACTGGCGCATGTCGACCAGGTAGTCGAGGTTGCCCTTGTTGTCCGTGGCCGAGAAGCCCTGCTTGACGAACCCGTCGACGTCGCTCTCGATGTGCTCGTAGAACGGGCGGGCGGCGGCGTAGTCCCGCTTCGCGGCGTCGAGGTCGCCGGCGTCGACGTCCTTCTGCAGCTGCTGCACGGCGCTCACCATGTCGTCGACCTGGCCGTCGACGTAAGTCGCGTAGCCGGTCGCTCCGTCGGCGAGCAGGGTCGCGGCGCTGCTGTTCGCGGTCGAGGCCGCCTTCCCCGTGACGGTGAAGGCGGTGAGCTCCTTCGTCGCACCGGGGCAGTAGACCTGGTAGCTGCCGCCGGTCAGCGTGGCGGTGAACGTCACCGGGGCGAGCCCGGGCGCGAGGTTCTCCTTCTCGCCGAGGATCCGCTGGTCCTGCAGCAGTTCGACCTCGGTGATCGCGGTCGACGACTCGTTCTGCACCCGGAAGGTGACGGGCCCTGCGGGGACCTTCGTGGTCGACACGGCGCAGGCGTCGGAGCCGTCGTTCGTCAGGGTGATGGTGACGCGGGAGACCTTCCCCGACCCGGACGACGCGTCGTCGGCGGGGGTGCCGGCGGAGCAGGCGGTCAGGGTGAGGGCGGCGACGGCGCCGAGGGCACCGAGGGCGATCAGGGGTCGGGCGGCCAGGGGGCGGGCGGCACTACCGAACGGCATGGTCGAGGCTCCTTGCAGGGACGTCGGCGGGCGGTCCGCGCGACGGGTCGGTTCCGGGGGTGGTGGTCGTGGGGACGGAGACGCGGCGCCGGTCGCGGACCGCGAGCGCGGCCTGGGCGGCCGCCGCGACGAGCAGCACGAGGGGCAGCCAGGCGTTCCAGAGTCGGAGCTCAGCGGCGCGCGTCTGCGCGGCGGCGACGGCGGTCGCCGCACGGTCCGCGTCGGCGGTCGGGACGGCCCAGACGTCGCGTCCCAGCGTGGTCGTCCGAGCGGCCGGGAGGCCCCCACCGCGGAGCGTGAGCACGTCGCGTTCCGAGCGGGTCGCCTCGAGGACGCCGCCGTCGACGGTCGTCAGGGTCACCGTGTCACGGACGGTCCAGTCCGCCGCGAACGGGCCGGGGTTCGTCGACGGGGAGACGCCGACCGGGACGCGACCGAACAGCCCCACGAGCTGGTCGAGGGTCAGCGAGGTCGGTCGGTCGGCGGACGGGACGTCCTCGGTGACCTGCCACTGGTCGGCGGTGGTGCCCGCCCGGGCGACGCGGCGGTGGGCCGACGCGGGCAGGGTGATCTGTGCCTCCCGGCCGCTGCCGGCCACCCGCAGGACCGCCCTGTCCCCGTCGACGGACGCCGTGACGGAGCGCGCGTCGCCGGACACGGCGACCGTGCGGGGCAGGTCCGCGCCGCTGCCGGACGGGACGGCGACCGCGAGCACGACGGCCGTCGCGGCGAAGGCGGCGGCGAGGACGGCGCGCACCCGCGGGACGCGCTGCGGCGACGGCCGCCAGACGCGCGGCCAGAGCGAGATCGCGAGGACCGGGACGACGTAGAGGACCCAGCCGAGGACCTCGACGACCCGGGGGTCGGCGGGGATGCCGAGCACGCCCGTGACGAGCGCACCGCGGAGCGAGCCGTTCGGGGCGAGCCAGCCGAGGTCGACGGTGCGCTGCTGACCGATGACGAGCCAGCCGGCCTCGTGCGCGTGGCGGAGGGCGGTCAGGACGAGTCCACCGGCGACGAAGACCAGGAAGACGCCGGTGCCCGTGAAGAAGCGGCCGAGGTCGAGCTTCACGCCGCCGGTGTAGATCCCGTACCCGATGAGCACGGCCACGGCGATGCCGATCACGGCGCCGAGGGCGGCGGAGCCGGTGTCCGCGGACGCCTGGAAGGTGGCGAGCAGGAAGACCGAGGTCTCGAAGCCCTCCTTGAGGACCGCGAGGAACGCCATGCCGGCCAGGGCCCAGGCGGTGCCGCGGCCGAGGGCGGCGGTCGCACTGGCGACGAGGTCCTTCGAGAGCGTGCGGGCGTGGGTCCGCATCCACACGATCATGCCCGTGACGAACACCACCGCCACGGCACCGATGACGGTCTCCATGCCCTCCTGCTCGGCCTGCGGCAGGGCCTGCTCGACGAGCTGCAGCCCGAAGCCGACAGCGATGCTCAGGGCGACCGCGGCGCCGACGCCGATCCACATCGGGGTGAGCGGAGCGCGGTTGCGACGCAGGAACGCGGCGATGATGCCGACGATGAGCGTCGCTTCGAGGCCTTCGCGGAGGCCGATGACGAGGGTGGCGATCATGGCGAAGGTGAGGCTAACCTAACTCACCCTCGCACCGCCACTTCCGCGACGTGGGGTTTGATTGTTCTCATGAACCTGCTGTCCCCCGAGGGCCTGGCGTCGGTCACGAACGTGCTCGACCTCGCCGGCGTGCTCGCGTCCGCGCTGCTCGGTGGATCGCTCGCCCGGACGATGGACTTCGACCTGTTCGGGTTCCTGGTCGTCGGGTTCGTCTCCGGCCTGGGCGGCGGCATGCTCCGCGACACCCTGCTGCAGAACGGCCCCCCGGTCGCGCTCGTCGACCCGCTCTACGTGCCGGTCGCGATCGCCGGCGCGCTCATCGCCTTCTTCGTGTCGTTCTCCGAGCTCACCTGGGACCGGCTGTTCACCGTCCTGGACGCCGCCGTGATCGGGTTCTGGTCGGTGGTCGGGGTGCAGCGGACCTTCGACGCCGGGCTCGGCTGGCCCGCCGCGATCATCATGGGGACCATCACCGCGGTCGGGGGCGGGGCCATGCGCGACCTGCTGCTCCGCCGTGTGCCCGCGGTCTTCGGCGGCAACGCGCTCTACGCCACGGTCGCGGTCGCCGCCTCGGCCGTGATGGTCGTCGCGTCGTACCTCGGCTCCCCCACCATCGGGATCATCGCGGCCATCGTGCTGTCGCTCGGCCTGCGCTACGGCGCCGTCAAGCGTGGTTGGGGGCTGCCGAACGGCCGCGACTGGCAGCCGAAGTCGACCCTCGGCGCGCTGCTCCAGCGCGGCCGCCGACTCCGCCCGGACGCCGTCCGCCTGCTCCGCCGACCCGGTCGACGGTCCGGCGTCGGGAGCGTCCGGTCGGACACCGGCAGCGTCCGGACTGACCACGAACCGCACACCGACGACTGAGACTGGGCCACGACGGACCCTGGCGCTAGCATCGGTACCGCCGGGTATCGACCCCGGCGACCACCCGCCGATCGAGGCACCGACACGACCCGAACGTGCCGGTTCGTCCGTCGACGACAGGAGGTCGGGGCCGGCCACGTGCCGCGCGGGGAACCGACGCGCGGCGCGGCAGGCTCCGACGGACCGCACGGCACCACCGTGCGGGGATCGGCACGTCCGCCCGCCGTACGCGGCACGTCGTGCCGGACCGCCACGATCAGGGACCAGGACCAGATGCGCGACGACGACGCCCCCACACCGAGGACCCCGCGAGCCGAGGTCCGGGAGCGCCTGCTCGTCGCGGCCGCGCAGGAGTTCGCCGAGTCCGGACTGCACGGGAGCCGGCTCGACACCGTCGCCGCCCGCGCCGGGTTCAGCAAGGGGGCCGTCTACTCGAACTTCGCGTCGAAGCAGGACCTGGTCGCCGAGGTCATGCAGCGCCAGACGAACCTGGTGCTCGCGTCCCTGCGGGAGCTCGTCGGGCCGGACCTGGCGGCGGAGGACATCGGCGACGTCCTGCGCGCCGCGTTCGGGCGGCACGACCAGACCGCGCAGTTCGCCCTGCTGTCCGAGTTCCGGGGCTACGCGATGCGGCACGAGGCGTTCCTGCCCGAATTCGTGCGTCAGCGACGGGCGCTCCAGGACGGGGTGCTCGAGCTCGTGCAGGAGTGGTTCGGGGCGCACCCGGAGGTCTCGCCCGGGATGCGGCTCGAGGACTTCGCGACGCTGCTCGTCGGGGCGAACGTGGGGATCGTGTTCGACGCGCCGGCGTTGCCCGGGGTTGACCCGGGCGACGTCATCGCGGCTGTGGTGGACGCGGTGGTGCGCCCGCGCTGAACCACCGGCGGGCGGCGCGGGCGGCGCGGCGCGCGCGGCGTCCGGCCGCGCGGCGGGCGGCGCGCGGCGGGCGGCGCGGCGTGCTTCCCGTTGTGCG
>NZ_CP054594.1:2373404-2513622 GCF_013347185.1 Curtobacterium sp. Csp1 | reverse complement strand
GACGGAGCTCACCGAGTGGCCGGACCTCGCCGCCGAGTTCCTCGAACGTGAGCACGTACACGGCGATGCGCGTCCTCGAGACCCGGGTCGGCGACGTCGGCGCGTTCGTCGCGGACCGCCTGTTCACGCCGCTCGGCGTCGACGGCGTCACCTGGGAGCGCTGCTCCCGCGGGTTCGTCGCCGGCGGGGCCGGCATCGCGCTCCGCACCGAGGAGGTCGCCCGCCTCGGCCGCCTGGTGCGCGACCGCGGCGTCGTGGACGGACGGCGCGTCGTCGGGGCGCGGTGGTGCGACGCGATGCACACGGACTGGGTCGTCCGACCCGACGCGGACCCCGGCTACGACCGGTACGCGATGGCGGGTTGGGGCGGGCCAGGGCGGCTCTGGCGCCTGCACGGCGCGTACGGCCAGATGGTCATGTCCGCCGACCACGCCGTTGTCACGGTCACCGCCGACGACCACGGCGGGGCGGACGCCTTCGCGGTCGCCGTGGACGCGGTGCTCGCCCCCTAGCGGCGCGGCCCGTCACCGGGGCGGGGACCACCGGACGGGAGGCACGTGGCGGGGCCGCACCGTGCCTCCCGTCCGGTGGGTGGTCGCGTCACGCGACGGGCGGGGCGAAGGCGGCCCCGGCGGACGCAGCCGAGCCGTCCCACCCGGTGGCACCGGCGGCGACCGCTGCACGGAGCA
This sequence comes from Curtobacterium sp. Csp1, assembly GCF_013347185.1. Taxonomy (NCBI): domain Bacteria; kingdom Bacillati; phylum Actinomycetota; class Actinomycetes; order Micrococcales; family Microbacteriaceae; genus Curtobacterium; species Curtobacterium sp. Csp1. The sequence continues at coordinate 2,512,933 of NZ_CP054594.1, read as the reverse complement.
GGACCTCGCCCGTCCGCGAGCCGTCGCAGACCACGCGGACGCCGAGCGCGCGACCGACCCGGACGATCGACGCGACGGCGGCGGCGTCGCGGTCCGTGAGGGACGCGACCAGGAGCACGTCCGGGGCCGGCGCGAAGCCGCGGAGCGCGGATCCCCAGGTGTCCGCATGCAGGAGGGTGCTGCAATACTCCTCGGAGACGAGCCACCCGTACCGCTCGGCACGGTCGTGCGCGTCCAGGACCACCAGCGTGCCGTTCACGGGTGACCACCGTGGCGGGGGAGGGGGACTCCGTCGTGACGGACCCGGGACAGGAACGACGCGTCGCCGTCGTCATCGAGGACGACCTCGACATCCGCTACCTGCTCGAGCAGGTGCTCATGCAGGCCGGTTTCTCGACGGTCAGCACCGGCAACGGCGAGGACGGCGTGCGCGCGGTCCTCGCGCACGAGCCCGTCGTGACGACGCTCGACGTGTCGCTGCCGGGGATCGACGGCTTCGAGGTGGCGCGGCGCATCCGGGAGTCGAGCAGCACCTACATCGTGATGATCTCGGCGATGGGTGACGAGATCGACATCCTGCAGGGCCTCGAGGCCGGTGCGGACGACTACCTCGTCAAGCCCTTCCGGCCGCGGGAACTCCGGGCCAGGCTCGGGGCGATGCTCCGGCGTCCGCGCATCGCGGAGCCCGCGGCGCCCGAGGTCGGCGACCCGGACGGCACCGGTCCGCTCGCCGCGAGCGAGGTCCCGGTCGCGTCCGCCGCGCCCTCGGCCGTCCTGTCCGTCGCGACGGTCACGCCCGAGGTCCCCGCCCCTCCGGTGGCCGCGGACCCGCCGACCTCGCCCGACGGTCCGGCGTCGCCGGGCTCGCCGGCTTCGCCGGTCGGTCCGGCCGACGTCGACGGTGCGTGGGTGCACCACAACGGGCTCGCGATCGACCAGGAGGCCCGGCTCGTCCGGGTGGACGGCGTCCCGGTCGAGCTGACCAAGACCGAGTTCGACCTCATCGCGACGCTCGTCGAGACCCGTCGCCGCGTCCGGTCCAAGGCGGACCTGGCGCTGGCCGTCCGGAACGACGCGTACGTCACCACCCACTACATCGGCGACGCCGACCGGCGGAACAAGCTCGCCGACGACCCGAACGCGCCACGCTTCGTCGTGACGGTCCGGGGCGTCGGCTACCGGCTGACGGGGGAGGCGGCATCCCTCAGACCCGGTACCCGAACTGGCGGCGGAGCAGCTTGCCGACCATCCCGAGGGTCTGCATCGCCGTGATCACGGCGAGCACCGGCCAGCCGAACCACAGGATCGTGGACTGCGCGACGACGTCGAGCTGCAGCCATCCGTACACCGCGGCGGCCATCACGAGCAGGACGATCGCGACCGGCGCCAGGTGCGCGTTGCCCGAGCCGCGCTCGGCCTTCGCCTGCTCGGCCCAGTTGTCGGTCTGCTTCTTGCTCGCGAAGCGGGTCCACGCGCGCAGGAAGTGGCCGAGCCGGATCCACATGTAGACCTCGGCCGGGGCGATGAGCGCCGCGAACAGCACGTCGCGCCACGTGCGGTGCTTCATGGACGCGACGACCCGCAGGTTCAGCGCGACGGCGACCACCGGCGGGACCAGCCACAGCGGGCTGAACACGAACGCGTGGATCGACAGGGACGCGACGAGCAGCAGCACGAAGAGCACGCGCGTCAGGAAGTTCATCGCCATCGAGGCGTGCTCGACCCAGCGCAGGCGCAGGTTCGGGTGGAACGGCTGCCCCTTCGTGTCACCGCGCTGCCCGGGCCACATGAGCTAGGGTGTGCATCCCGCCGACGTCGGCGCGGGCGCGGGCGCTGATCTTGGTGAGGTACCCGGCGCTCTTCACCTGGAGCGAGAGCAGGGAGTCCTCGACCTCGCTGTCCTTCACCCACGGCGAGCCCTGGTGGTTCGCGTCCATGACCTCGTGCAGGGCGCGCATCGAGAAGATCGAGAACTGGCCGCCGAGGACCGCCATGTTCCGGCCCTTGAGCATGTTCTGCATGTTGAACGCGGCGAACCGATCGAGTAGATCGCGGAGATGCCGCCGATGCGCGCGTCGGAGACGATCTCCTGCGCCAGCCACTCCACGGCGTCCGGGTGCGCCGTGGTGTCGCCGTCGACGCCGAGCATGTAGTCGCAGCCCTCGATGAGGCTGAAGCCGTAGTTCAGGGCCCCGACCTTCTTGTCCGGGTTCTCGCCGATGTCGTGCACGTAGACCTCGGTGCGCTGCTCGACGCCGTCGCGCTCGACCACGTGCGGGCCGGCGAAGTCCGCGGCGACGTCGAAGGTCCGGTCCGTCGTGTTGTTGATCACGACGTGCACCACGTCCGGCAGCCGGGTCTGCTCGAGGAGCGAGGTGAGCACGGCGGCGATGCTCTCCTCCTCGTTGTAGGCCGGGATGACGCAGCCGATGGACGGGCGGTACTCCGGCAGCGCCTGCAGGTCGTCGAGGACCGACGCGGCCAGCTCGGGGTCGTGGCGGCGCGTGTAGCGGCTGCGGTCGGCGGCGGTCGAGGTGGTGGGGACCGTGCGGGGGGCCTCGGTGGGTCGGGTGGCGGACACGGGGTGCTCCTGATCGTTCGGGTCGATGCGGTTGCACCGAGTCTCCGGGCCACCGCTCTGCGCCGGCGCTACCATGGCGCAGCGGATCCTCAAGATCTGCTCTGGACGCAGGAGTGGGGGCGACGATGACGGTTCGGCGGGGGTCGGTCGTGGGGCGGCCGCCGACGGGGCGTCCGGTCGTGGCGCGGGCTGCAGCCGTGTCGGCGCTCGCGGTCGGTGCGGTGCTCGTGCTCGCCGGGTGCGGGACGCCGCCGTGGGAGGTCGCGGCATCGGCGTCCGCGTCGGCATCGGGGGCACCGTCCGCGTCGGCGTCCGGGGCGCCGTCTCGCACGCCGTCCGCGAAGCCGTCCGCCGTCGGTGGGGACCTGGCCTCCGGGGCGGCGAGCCGGACCCTGCAGGCCGGCGACCTGACGGTGGACGTCCGCTACTGGTCGACCCTGCCGATGGACGAGTGGACCCCGGGAGCGGACAAGCCCCTTTCGATGTCCGTGACGACCCGGTCCGGCGGCGATGCCGAGGTCCGGCTCGTGCGGGCCGCCGTCGCCGTGTCGTACCGGACGGGGTCGGGCGCCGACGTCGCGTCGGACGGCTCGCCCGCCGAGCAGGCGGACGGTCAGGGCTACGCGGTCGCCGCGCCGCAGTCGTGGTCCGGGACCTTCGTGCTCGGGGCGGCTCCCGCCGAGGCCGCGCGGCTCCGGGCGATCGTGACGCTCGTGTTCACCGAGACCACGGCGGGGAGCGGCGGCGCGACGGCACAGCAGACCGCGACCGACACGCTGTCGATCGACCTCGCACCGGCGGGCTGACCGCACCGGAGGACGGGCGGTCGCGGGGCGTCGTCAGTCGTCGGTCTCGAGGTCGTCGAGCCGGTAGCCGAGGTCGTCGGTCGAGGTCGTGCGCCAGGTCGCCGTCGGAACGGTCGGGACGCGGTCCGGCGAGACCGCCACGAGGGCCGTCTCGACCTCGGCGCGCCAGGCAGTCAGGTCGCACTCCTCCTGCCGGACGAGCGCCACGACCCGGTCGTGCTGCTCGGTCCACAGCGGGGCGTCCGGCGGGACGACGTCCCGGAGCGCCCGGGCCAGGGCAGCACGAGCGGCGTCGACCGTCTCGGAGCCGAACGCGGTCCCGAGCAGCGCGGCGTCGCCGACGGTCACCGCGAGGCGGACGACCGACACCTGGTGGTAGTCCGCGCGGTCGAGCATCCGCAGCGCCGCCGGGAGCGCCTCGGCCCGCTGCGGGACGCCGTCGCCCGCGGCCGCCGCCTTCCCCGGGCGGACCCGGAGCACCGTGCAGACGAGCCCGACCGTGAGCAGCACGACGAGCCACACGACCAGCACGCGGGTGGCCGACCCGGCGAAGAGCGCCGCGGCGATGCAGACCAGGAACGCCCCGACGATGCCGACCGCCGCGTCGAGGGCACTCCGGGGGACGTCCGGCCGTCGTGCGCCCGATCGACGGCTCACCAGCGCGGTGGCGAGCAGGACGAGGCCGCAGCCGACCGCGGTCCAGAGCAGGTAGGGGTTCACGCGACGGGCTCCGTCCGGTCAGGTCCCGCTGCCGGGATCGTCATCGTCGCGGTGGTGCCCTCGCCGAGCACGCTGAGAACCGTGAGGTCCCCGCCGTGCCGCCGGGCGATCTGCCGGCAGATGGCGAGGCCGAGCCCGGTGCCGTGGATCCCCGTGCTCCGGACGCTCTCGGCGCGGAAGAACCGCTCGAACAGCCGGTCCTGGTCGGCGTCGGCGATGCCGATCCCGTCGTCGCGCACGATGAGCCACACGAGGTCGCCGACCGCGTGCGCCCCGATCTCGACCCAGCCGCCGTCGTGGTTGTACTTGACGGCGTTGCTCACCAGGTTGTCGACGACCTGCCGGATCCGGAAGGCGTCGGCGACCACCGTCACGGGGGACGCCGCCGCGCTCGTCCGGAGCGTCACCCCGGCGGCGCGGGCGGCGGGCTCGGCGGCCTCGACCGCGGCGTCGACGACCTCGAGCAGGTCGCACGGTGCGAGCACGAGGTCGACACGTTCCTCGCGGGCCGCGTCGAGGATGCCGCCGACGAGCTCGACGAGTCGTTCGGCGTTGCGGGAAGCCACGTCGAGCAGGCGCTCGGCGTCCGCGGGCAGGCCGTCCACCTCGCGCGCGAGCTCCACGGAGCCGAGGACCGCCGTGGTCGGTGTGCGGAGCTCGTGCGACACCGAGGCGACCAGGTCGTCCCGGGCCTGCAGGGCACTCCGCTCGGCGGTGACGTCCCGCGCGACGAGGACGCCGCCCCCGCCGCCCTCGTCGGGCAGCAGGCGCGTGCTGACCGTGTACGTCCTGGCTCGACCGTCCTCGCGCCGGACCGGCACGAGCTCCTCCTCGAGCTCGGCGCCGTCCAGGGTCCGCCGCACGAGCGACCCGACCCCGTCCGCCGTGGTGCGGGCGGCGAGGTCCCGGGCGGCCGCGCCGCTGCGCCCGGCGTTCGTGACCGTGGTGTTCCCCTCGGCGTCGAAGGCGAGCACGTCGAAGTCCACCGACTCGAGCACCGCGCGGACGAGTTCCTCGCGCGCGGTGACCTCGCCGAGGCGCCGACGGAGCAGTTCGGCCTGGTCGTGCAGGAGCGCCTGCCGGGCTCGGGCACGGCGAGCCAGGGCGGCCGCGGTCCCGCTGACCGCGGCGATCACGAGGGGGAGTGACACCAGCCGGGCGGTGTCGCCGGAGTCGATCGTCACCCACTCGCCGGGCGCGCCGACCCAGAGCAGGCCGACCGTGAACGCCGTGGTGGTCGCCGCACCGGGGAAGCCGAATGCGTACCCGGACCACAGCGCGGGGAGTGTGAACAGCGCGCTGATCCCGACCGACGGCACGTCCCCGCGGATCAGGGCGATCGCGGCGACGTCGACGGCGAGCACGGCCGCGAACCACCGCGGGTCGACGGTCGTGGGGACCGCGGCCGCGACCGCGAGGGCCGCCAGCGGCAGCGCGGTCCCCAGGGCGGCGAGCACCCCGACCGACTCGCCACGGCGAGCTGGTTGCGGAACGCCCGCAGGCCAGCCCGCTCGTCCCGGTCCGTGCGCGTCCCCATGTGGACATGCTGGCACGCGCGCGGCGTGGGAGGATCGTCCGGTGCACCAGGAGTCCCGACCCGTCGCCGTCGTCATCGCGGCCATGAGCGAGGAGCTCGCCGCCGTCGCCGACCTGTTCGGCGGTGTGGTCCTGCAGGACGGCCCCGTCGGCGGACACGACGAGCACCACCTGCTCGACGTCGGCGGCCGGACGGTCGCCCTCCGCCGCAGCGGCATCGGCTTCACGAACGCCACCGCCGCCGTCGCCCACTGCTTCCACGACTTCGGCGCCGTCCCCGTGATCAGCGTCGGCACCGCCGGTGGGCTGATGCGCGGGATCGCCATCGGCGACGTCGTCGTCGGCGACCACTACGTCAACGTGAACGCGGACGCGACCGCCTTCGGGTACGCGCTCGGCCAGGTGCCGGGCATGCCGCCGGGCTACGCGCCGGACGCACGGATGGCCGACGTCGCCGCTGCCGCCGAGACACCGTACCGGGTGCGATCGGCCACGATCGGCTCGAGCGAGGTCTTCGTGACCGAGGGACGGGCGCGCGTCCTGCGCGAGGCGTTCCCCCAGGTCGCGGCCGTCGACATGGAGTCCGCGGCGATCGCCCAGTTCGCCCACGTGCACGACATGCCGTTCGTGTCGATCCGCGGGATCAGCGACCTCTGTGCGCCGGACGGCGACGAGTTCAAGGAGCACCTCGACGACGCGTCCGCGCGTGCGGCGCGCGTCGCGCACGACGTCGTCACCGACCTGACCGTCTGACGGGCCGACGTCCGCGCCGGACCGGGCCCCGTGCCTCCTGGCCGGTGGGGGATGCCGCGTCAGCGGCGGCGCCTGCTCGCGATCAGTCCGCCGAAGACCAGCACCACCGCGATGACGAAGACGATCAGCTGGGCCGGTTCGAAGCCGTCGAGGTTCATGGTGTGCTCCTCCCGCGCGTGTCCGCGCTCTGTTCGTCGCCGACGGTAGGACGCCGTTCCTGTACGCGTCGAGGTGTCGGGGTACAGCGAACGGCAGGCCGGTCTCCGCACGGCTGTCCACAGGTGGAGGTCGCCTGCGAACCGGAGGCGCCCGTCGGTGCGATGATGATCCGCGGTCGTCGCCCGGACGACCCTGACGGAAGAGACGCGCGTGACCGAGACCCGCTCACCGTCGCCCACCACGGACACCGTGGCCGACGACGGCCACGTCCCCGGCAAGGGCGTCGTCGCGCTGGCACTGGCGGCGCTCGGCGTCGTCTTCGGCGACATCGGCACCAGCCCGCTCTACGCGCTGCGCACCGTCTTCACGATCGACGGCGGCATCGTCAAGGCGACGCAGGAGGACGTCTACGGCGTCATCTCGATCATGTTCTGGAGCGTCACGGTCGTCGTGTCGATCAAGTACGTGCTCGTGCTCATGCGGGCCGACAACAACGGCGAGGGCGGGGTGATGGCGCTCGCCGCCCTCGCACGGCGGCTATACGCCGAGCGCCGCGGCGGGGCGACGATCTTCCTGGTGGCTGTTCTACGGCGACTCGGTGATCACACCGGCGGTCTCGGTGCTCTCCGCGGTCGAGGGCCTGTCCACCGCGGCGCCGTCGGTCGAGCATGATCCTCGTGCTGCTGTTCGCCGTCCAGCGGTTCGGCACGGGCAAGGTCGGCAACCTGTTCGGTCCCGTGATGCTCCTGTGGTTCGTGGTGATCGCGGTGGCCGGCGTGCCGCACATCATCGCGCACCCGGGCGTCCTGCAGGGGCTCTCGCCGACCTGGGCGGTCACGTTCCTCGTCGCGCACCCGTACATCACGTTCGTGGCGATGGGGGCGGTCGTCCTCGTCATCACCGGGGCCGAGGCGCTGTACGCCGACATGGGGCACTTCGGTCGCCCGGCGATCCTGCGCGCGTGGTTCTTCGTGGTGTTCCCGGCGCTCGTGCTCAACTACCTCGGCCAGGCGTCGCTCGTGCTCGAGGACCCCTCGGCGGCGAAGGACCCGTTCTTCCTGCTGTTCCCCGACGGTCTGCGGCTCCCCGTCGTGGTGCTCGCCACCGCGGCCACGGTGATCGCGAGCCAGGCGGTCATCAGCGGGGCGTTCTCGCTGACACGGCAGGCCGTGCAGCTCGGGCTGCTGCCGCCGCTGACGATCCGGCAGACCTCGCGTGAAGAAGGCGGCCAGATCTACCTGCCCGCCGTGAACCTGCTGCTGTTCATCGGCGTGATGGCGATCATGCTGGCGTTCCGGTCGTCCGCGAGCCTCGCGACCGCGTACGGGGTGTCCGTGACCGGCGCGCTCGTCGTCGACACCCTGCTGCTCCTGCTCGTCGTGAAGCCGCTCTGGCAGTGGAAGACGTGGAAGCTCGTGCTCGCCGCGGTCGTCTTCGGTGGGCTCGAGCTGACCTTCCTCGCCGGCAACCTGTCGAAGATCCTGCACGGCGGGTGGGTCCCGCTCCTGATCGCGCTGGCCGTAGGAGCGCGAGGGGTCCCTCGCCGAGTTCATCGAGCGCGTCAACACGAAGCACATCCCGCGGGTCGAGGGGATCGCGATCTTCCCGCACCCGAACAAGGAGACCACCCCGCTCGCGCTCCGGGCGAACGTCGAGCACAACCACGTGATGCACCGGACCGTGCTCATCGTGTCCGTGCTCACCGCCAACGTGCCGCACGTCCCGCACGCCAAGGCGTTCTTCCGCGACGACCTGGGATACGAGGACGACGGGATCGACCACATCACCGTGAAGTTCGGGTTCTCCGACGACCAGGACCTGCCCCGTGCCCTGCACGCCGCGTGCCTGGCCGAGGTGCTCGACATCGACCCGGACGAGATGCAGCACGCGTCGTACTTCATCTCCCGCGGCGCGCTCCGGCCGCAGCCGGGCAACCGGGGCATGGCGCGGTGGCGGAAGAAGCTGTTCGTGGGGCTCGCGCACAACGCCGCCGATCCCGCCGCGCGGTTCGGGCTGCCGGCGCAGCGCACCGTGACGATGGGCAGCGACGTCGAGATCTGACCGCGGCCGTGGGCTGCGTGCCGCGGTGCTGCTCGTTGCTCCGATGCTGAGCACCGTCCAGCCGGACGGCGTAGCGTCCGAGCAGTCGTTCCGCCATCCGGGCTCCTGCGGCACCGAGCGGAAGCCGCCCCCGATGGCACACGTGCACCCCCTCACCTGGCGACAGGACTCCGCGACGACGTGGTGTGCGCTCGAGGGGGACACCGTGCTCGGGACGATCGTGCTCGAACGGCAGTACGAGCTCGCGTCGGTGGACGGGGCCGTCCGGGGATCGCACAGTGCGCTCGGGAGTGCGCAGGCGCAGCTCGAGGCGTGGTACCAGTGGTCGACGTCGTCGCCGGGGGACGGCGGACGCTGACGCGCGCGCGTGCGATGTGCGGTGCGCGTGCGGCGCGCGGCGCGCGCGAGTCCACGTGCTCAGCGACACTTCACGTGCACTCGCGGCCGTGAGGTGTCGCTGAGCGCGTGAGGTCGCCGCCGCCGTCAGTGCGAGCGGCGCCGCAGCCGACCGACGCCGAGCACGATGCCCACGACGACCATGCCGAGCACGAGCCCGAGGACGGCGGACACGGCCGTGTCGACGATCCAGGTGACGACCGGTCCGGCAGCCTCCACCGCGTGTTCGACCACGTGCAGCAGGTCGTAGGGTCCGGACCAGAACGTCTCGGCGAGGTTCGCGATCACCAGGTGCCCGCCGACCCAGAGCATCGCCACGGTCCCGACGATGCTGATCACGCGGAACACCGTCGGCATCGCGGCGACGACCCGGGCGCCCACACGTCGGGTGCGGCGCGACTCCTGCTTCATCATCTGCAGGCCGATGTCGTCGACCTTGACCAGGAGCGCCACCGCGCCGTAGACGAGCGCGGTCATGCCGGCGCCGATGAGCGCGAGGGCCCCGACGGTCGGCCAGAACCCGAGGCTCGTGTCCAGGCTCGCGAGCGCGATGAGCATGATCTCGGTGCTCAGGATGAGGTCCGTGCGGATCGCGCCGAACACGAGCTTCGGCTCGGTCGTCGGCTGCTCGTCGCCGTGCGCCGCGTGGTGCACCCCGAACCACTCGGTGACCTTCTCGGCGCCCTCGAAGCACAGGTACGTGCCGCCGATCACCAGGAGCCACGGGAGCACCCACGGCGCGAAGGCCGACAGCAGCAGGGCCAGGGGGATGATGATGACGAACTTGTTGAACAGGCTGCCCAGGGCGATGCGCCCGACCACCGGCAGCTCACGCGCGGGCTCCAGGCCCTGCACGTACTGCGGGGTCACCGCCGCATCGTCGATCACCACGCCGGCGGTCTTCGCGCTGGCCTTGAGGGCCGCGGAGAGGATGTCGTCCACCACGGCGAGCAACCCGACTGACATGTTCCTCAGACTACTGGGCCGGAACCTGCGAACCCGTGGTGTCAGACCGTCGGCTCGGGCGTGATCGTCCCGGGTCCGAGGGGCAGGACGCCGCTGCGGTAGCGCAGGGTATCCGCGGTGCCCACCGTGGCGTGCGCGGCGCCGAACCGCCAGACCCGGTTGTACAGGTAGACGCCCACCTCGGTGTCGCCGGACTCGGCGACCGCCCACGTGCCGGTGCCCCACTGCGCGGGGTGCCCGACGCCGTCGATCGTCACCGTCGGGCGGGCGCCCCAGGTGCACCAGGGCCGGTCGATGGTGAGCGTGATCCGGCGCCTCGTCGTGCCGGACGGCTGCGGGGCGTCCATGCGTTCAGGCTAGGGGATGGCGTCGGGCGGAGGTGCTGTTCGAGAGCGCCCTCCGCCCGTCGCGCTGGTACGAGGTCAGTCGTTCAGGTGCGCCATGGCGTAGTCCGCTTCTGCAGGGAGGAACTTCTCCCCGAACTCGGACGTCAGCTGGTCGCGGATCGCGTCCGGCGACATCGACATCGATGACTGGTAGTCCTTCGCCTTGGCGAGTGCGTTCGCGTTCCAATCGACCTGGACGGTGTCGACGGCGTACTGCGCGGCCTCTGGCGAGAACTTCTCTCCGTACTCGGACGTGAGCTGGTCGTAGATGCCGGCCTTGCTCATGTGCATGAGTTCGGAGTAGCTCTCGGCCTTGTTCAGTGCTGAGGTGAAGTCAGCAGGGACGTCGGGCTGCGCCGGTGCGGCCTCGGCCGGAGCTGCTTCCTCCGACTCCGGAGCGGCGGGCTCACTCGACGGCGACTCCTGCTCCTGGACAGGTGTCGGGGATGCAGCCACGACCGCTGCCTGCCGCACCTCGTCCGAGCTGAAGAGCGCGCCGAGACCTGCGGCCGTGCCGACGGACGAGAGCGTCGCCAGGATGCCGAGGACCAGTCCGGTGACCGCGAGGCCCTTCGACTGCTGTCGTCGGATCGCGAGCACAGCGAGGATGATCGCCGCGATGCCGACGAGTGCCCCGAACACCGGGATGAGCCCGAAGAGGAAGGCCGCGATGCCGACGACGAGTGCAGCGATCGCCAGCCCAGCAGCGCGTTTCGGGGTCAGGCCGCCCGGCTGGGACGGCGGGAGCCCAGGGCCGTGACCCTGGTACTGGGGGAACGGGGGAGGCGTCTGCGACATGCCGGCTCCCTGCGGCTCGGGTGTTGTCATGCGAGGAGTATGCCTCAAGTCTGTGATTTCCCAGAGAATTGCGGCGAGTCTTGCGGTTCCCCACTCTTCGGTGATCGCGGGACGTCGACCTGAACGGCCGCAGGATCCCGTCCGTATGCTCGCGACATGGCTGACTTCTCCGCTGCACAGGCCGCCGTCGTCCGGATCGAACGCGCCGAGCCCGGTCGCTGGGACCTCTCCGTCATCGGCGACGCGGGAGTCGCGATGGGGCACGGCGTCTACCTGTTCGACGCCGCACAGGACGACGCCGAGGACGAGCAGGCCGCGGCCCTCGACTTCGTGCGCGAGTACGGCTTCCGGTTCGATCGGGACGCGGTCGTCGCCGACGGTCCGGACGCGTTCTGGGCCCCGCTGCTGCCCGCCGACGCCGCCTAGGAGGCAGGCGGGGCCGGGGTGATCGTGGGCGCGGTCGCCTCGAAGCCGATCAGCCACGTGACCCCGAAGGCGTCCCGGACGGTGCCGTCCCAGTCGCCCCACGGCCGCTGCTGCAGCGGGTCCACCACGGTGCCGTCGATCGCCAGGTCCCCGAACCACCGCCGGAGGACCTCGGGTTCCGCCGCGCCGAGCAGGGAGAAGAGCAGGCCCGACGCCGCGAAGGACTCGTCGTCGCCGCCGGCGTCCGCCGCGAACAGCCGGAGACCACCGACGAGCTCGCCGTGCGCCACGGCGTCGGCCGGACCGTCGTCGCGGGAGAAGTCGGCGTAGGTGGCGATCCGGAGCTTGCCGCCGAAGACCCGCTGCCACCGGGTGAGCGCTGCCCGTGCCGTCCCGGGGAGCAGGAAGTACGGTGCCGGTCCGCTGACGTCCATGCGCCGACGCTACGCCAGAGCGTCGCGGACCGCGAGCATCAGCCGAGCATCGAGAGGGCGCGGTCGACGGCGTCCTCGGGGCGTCCGTCGCCGTCGACCGCCCACCACGTGAGTGCGGCGCTCGCGGCCGCGACCAGGACGTTCGCCCGCACGACCACCTCGAGGTCGGTGTGCGATCGCCCGTCCCGCTCCGCGACGAACCGGACGACGGTCCTCGTCAGGGCCGCGATCGTCTCCGCGCCGACCAGGCCGAGCGTCGGCTCCGCGCGGATCACCCGGAGTCGGTGCCGAGTCGTCTCGACGACGTCGTCCGGGAAGGTCGCGCCGATCCGGTACGCGGCCCGCAGGGCGTCCGCGGACGTCTCGTTCGTCGGGCGTTCCCGCAGCGCGGCGGTGAAGCGGTCGGCGAACTCGTCGAGGCCGCCCCAGACCAGCGCGGCCTTGCTCGGGAACAGGCGGAACAACGAACGACGGCTGACCCCGGCGGCCGCCGCGACCTCGTCCATCGAGACGGCGTCGAAGCCCAGGTCGTCGAACATCCGGAGCGCGACGAGCGACACCGCATCCGGATCGATCGTGCGCGGGCGTCCGACGGTTCCCATGGCATCCTTTCGGCACTGAGTGCTACAACTAGGTGGTGGACACCGCGCACCTGCGCAGCTCGCGCACTGCGCACCTCGACGAGGAGACGACGTGAGCGACACCACCGCCGGACGGTTCGCCGGCAAGACCATCATCGTCACGGGAGCGGGGTCCGGCATCGGACGCGCCACGGCGACGCACATCGCGCACGAGGGTGGCCGCGTCGTCGCGACCGACGTCGTGCCCGAGCGGCTGGACACGCTCCGGGACGACCTCCCGGGGCGCGCCGTCGAGTCCGTCGTCGGCGACGTCGCCGACCCGGCGACGATCGACGCCCTGCTGGCCGCCGCGGGCCCGCGCATCGACGGACTCGCGAACGTCGCCGGGATCATGGACGCGTTCCTGCCGCCGGACGAGGTCGACGACGCCACCTGGGACCGCGTCTTCAGCGTCAACGTGACCGGTCCGATGCGGCTGACCCGGGCCGTCCTGCCGGTGATGATCGGGGCCGGTCGCGGTGCGGTCGTGAACGTCGCCTCCGAGGCGGCGCTCCGGGCCTCCGCCGCCGGGGCCGCCTACACGGCGTCCAAGCACGCGATCGCCGGCTTCACGAAGAGCGTGGCGTTCTTCCACGGCCCGCAGGGCATCCGCGCGAACGCGGTCGCGCCCGGTGCGGTCGCGACGAACATCGAGGCACCGATGCAGAGCGAGTACGCGGCCGGTCGGGTCGGACCGATCATGCAGGTCGGGCGAACGTCAACGGCGTCGTGCTGCCGTCCGACGGCGGGTGGTCGGTCGTCTGACCCGGTCCGCCGAGCGGGGACCCCCGGTGTCGACGACGACGACGTTGGCGCCGCCGACACGGGTTCCCGCCGACCGTGGTCGGCGGGACCGAGCATAGGGCGGTCCCGCGGCACCGGCGGCTGCATTACGGGAACCCGCACGCTGCTCGCGTGACCCCGCCGAGACGCCCCACGTGCCTCGAGACGCCTCGGCCCCGTCCAGACGGCTCCGGGAGCGGCGGTGTCTCGGCCACCCGGGGGCGTCTCGCCGAGCCAGCGGCAGCGGCAGCGGGTCCGCCCCGAGACGCGCCCTACGCCGAAGCCAGCGCGCCCATCTCCGCCACGACGACCCGGAGCCGCGCGTCGAGCTCATCACTGTCGCCCACGGTGTCCCGGTGTGCGACCTCGGACAGCGCGGACATCACCAGCCCGACCGCAGTCCGCGCGGTCTGCTCGTCGGTCCGGACACCGACGGTGGCGAGGAGCGACTGCCGCGACTCGGCCATCCACCGCATCACCATCGAGGCCATCTCGGGCCGGAGCACGAGCAGCTCCTTCATGCGCCGACGGTCGGGCGACAGCGGGACGGTCGAGGCGATGAGCGTGCAAAGGTCGTCGACCAGCCGCCCGTCGGCCTCGGCGAAGCGCGAGGCAGCCCACGCGGGGACCTCCACGGTGTCGAGGCCGAGCGCGGCGTGCGCCTTCGACGTGAAGTAGTTGAAGAAGGTCCGCGGGGAGACGTCGGCGTCGGCGCAGATCTGCTCGACGGTGACGCCGTCGAGACCGTGCTCGGACACGAGCGTGAGCGCGGCGTCGTGGAGCGCCTGCCGGGTCTGCTGCTTCTTCCGCTCGCGCAACGTGCACGGCGCGGTGGCCGGGTCCGGTGCTGCTGTGGTGGTCACGTGCACTCCTGGGTGGAGGGTGGGTGGGGCGGGAGCGGCCGGTCCCGGTGCGCGGTGCACCCGGACCGGCCGCGTGGTCACCGACGCTGGGTCGGCGTGGAGCCGGTCATCGGCCCCGTGAAGGACCCGGCCTCGGCGGCGGCGAGACCGGCCCGTTCGCCTCGTCGTGCTGCTCTTGCAGCGCCGAACGCTGGCGGAGCGGCGGCACCCGGAAGAACCAGGTGAGGACGAACGCGAGCAGGATCACCCCGAGTCCGACCCAGTAGATCGTCACGGACGAGGCGTTGAACCCCGCCATGAACGGCCGGGTCAGCCGGCTGTCCGCACCGGTCAGGAACGAGGTGTCGTTCGTGCTCGTGGCGTTCGAGTCGGTTACGTGCGCTGCGAGGCGTCCGACCAGTCGACGGTCACCGTGCCGTCCTGCACGCCCGCGTGGGCCTTCGTCGCCACGGCGTCGAGCGCGGCGGCCTCGGCAGCGGGCGTGGCGTCGGCGACCTGCTGGTCGATGACGGTCTGGGCGGCGGCCTCGGGCAGCGCCCCGGCGTCGACCTGGGCCTGGACGGCAGCGCTGACCTTCGACACGACCTGCGCGTCGGCGGCCTGCTTCGCCTGCGCGGTCGCGTCGTCGAGCTGTGACTGCACGGTCTTCGTGAGCGGCGCGGTGATCGGGGCCCAGATCTTGTCGATCGCGCCCTGGTTCTCGGCCTTGCCCGCCACGGTCGGGTCGAGTGCGGCGGAGAGCGCCGGCTTCAGGTCGGCCTTGCCGAGCGTGCCGCCGATCTGCCGGAAGAAGGTCGCCGACGAGGTCGCGACGCCCATGTCCCGGGCCTCGACCGAGCCCTGGGACGCCAGGGTCAGCGACTGCATGACCGAGCCGAGCCCGAGGCCGATGAGGAACATGCCGATCATCAGGAACCAGAGCGGCTTGTCGATCGTCATGAAGGTCAGGACGACGTAGCCGGCGGAGACCAGGAACGTGCCGATGACCGGGAAGATCCGGTAGCGACCGACGCGGGCGACGATCTGGCCGGAGGTGATCGACGCGATCATGAGCCCGCCGACCAGGGGCAGCGTCGCGAAGCCGGACTCGGTCGGGGTGAGGCCGACGACGATCTGCAGGTAGAGCGGGATGGTCAGCATGGCACCGAACATCGCGAAGCCGACCAGGAACCCGATGACCGTGGCCATCGAGAAGGTGCCGGACCGGAAGAGCTTGAGCGGGATGATCGCCGCGTCGCCCATCTTCGCCTCGACGAGCAGCAGCGCGACGAGACCGAGCGCGCCGATGACGTAGCTCGCGATCGCGGCGGGGGAGCCCCAGCCCCAGGTGCGGCCCTGCTCGGCGACGAGCAGCAGCGGCACGAGCGTGACGATCACCGCCGTGGCGCCCCACCAGTCGACCTTCGGCTTGTCGCCCTTGCCGTGCACCTTCGGCAGGTGCAGGAAGACGATCACCATGATGAGCGCGGCGACACCGATCGGGACGTTGATGAGGAGCACCCAGCGCCAGCCGGTGATCCACAGGATCTCGGAGGAGCCGGCGAGCAGGCCGCCGATGAGCGGGCCGATGACCGACGAGATGCCGAACACGGCCAGGAAGTAGCCCTGGTACTTGGCGCGCTCGCGCGGGGCGAGGATGTCGCCCATGATCGCGAGCGGCAGCGACATCAGGGCGCCGGCGCCGATGCCCTGCACCGCGCGGAACGCGGCGAGCATGAGCATCGAGGTGGACATCGACGAGAGCACGGCGCCGAGGATGAACACCACGATGCCGAAGATGTAGAGGGGTCGGCGGCCGAAGATGTCGGAGAGCTTGCCGTAGATCGGCGTCGCGATGGTCGACGTGATCAGGTACGCGGTCGTGACCCACGCCTGCTGGTCGAGCCCGTGCAGGTCGTCGCCGATGGTGCGGATGGCCGTGCCGAACACCGTCTGGCCGAGGGACGACAGGAACATGCCCGCCATCAGGCCGTAGATCACGAGGAGGATCTGGCGGTGCGTCATGAGCGGCTGCTGGCCGGGCGTGCCGGGCGCGGGCGCGGCGGTCGCCGCGGGCGCCTCGGCCGCGTGGCGGCCGTGCTGCACCGGGACGGGTGCGGTGGCGGTCATCGAACTCCTTTTTCTGGCTGTGTAACTTTGCAGACCGCGCAACGATACATCCATTGCTTCCAGCAAGCAACTAATTTGGGCGCCGGTACCCTGGCCGCGTGACCGAGGACCGCGCCGCCGCCGAGCGGCTCCTGCACGCGCAGCTCGACCGGCTCTGGGTCCGCCAGGCGCTCCGCTCGTCGCTCATCGAGTCGCGCGGCGGGCTCGACCCGACGGCGCGCGTGATCCTGCGGGCTGTCGACCACTTCGGTGCCGTCCGTTCGATGGCGATCGCCGACGCGACCGGGCTGTCCCGGCCGGTCGTCAGCCGTCGGGTCGCGTCGCTGGTCGAGGCCGGGTACCTCGACACCTCGCCCGACCCCGCGGACGGACGCGCGAGCCTGGTCGCGGTCGCCGACGCCGGTCGCCGGCTGCTCGACCGGCTCGACGTCGCCGGCGCCGAGGCCGTCGACGAGCTCACGCAGGCCTTCGCGACCGACGAGCTGCGCACGCTGGCCGGACTGCTGGCCCGCCTCAACGACCGTGCGGACACCGTCCTCGGCATCGGCGCGCCGGACCGCGACGACGCGGCCTGACCACGCGGCCCGCGTCGCGGACGAGACCGGGGACGGACCGGAGGCTCGTGGCGGGGCCCGCCACGAGCCTCCAGTCCGGTGCTCCGTCACCACGCGCGGTCGCCGCGCAGGTCGCAGCCGGGGTACCGTTTCCGCATGAGCACGGACACCGCCACCACCACCGAGACCACCGACGAGGGGCCCGTGGTGACCTTCGCCGACCTCGGCCTGAGCGACCCGGTGCTCAAGGCCGTCAAGGAGATCGGCTACGAGACCCCCTCCGCGATCCAGGAGGCGACCATCCCGACGCTGCTCGAGGGGCGCGACGTCGTCGGCCTCGCGCAGACCGGGACCGGCAAGACGGCGGCGTTCGCGCTGCCGATCCTGTCCCGCATGGAGTCGGGCGCGAAGGTGCCGCAGGCCCTGGTGCTGTCGCCCACCCGCGAGCTCGCGCTCCAGGTCTGCGAGGCGTTCGAGCAGTTCGCCTCCCACATGAAGCACGTGCACGTGCTGCCGGTCTACGGCGGCCAGGCGTACGGCGTGCAGCTGTCCGCCCTGCGCCGCGGCGTCGACGTCGTCGTCGGCACGCCCGGTCGCATCATGGACCACATCGCGAAGGGCACGCTCGACCTGTCCGAGCTGAAGTACCTCGTGCTCGACGAGGCCGACGAGATGCTCAAGATGGGCTTCGCCGAGGACGTCGAGACGATCCTCGCCGAGACCCCGGACGACAAGCAGGTCGCGCTGTTCTCGGCGACCATGCCCGCGCAGATCCGCCGCATCTCGCAGCAGTACCTGACGGACCCGGCCGAGATCACCGTCAAGACGAAGACCAAGACCGCGGCGAACATCACGCAGCGGTACCTGATGGTGTCGTACCCGCAGAAGGTCGACGCGCTCACCCGCATCCTCGAGGTCGAGGACTTCGAGGGCATGATCATCTTCGTCCGCACCAAGAGCGAGACCGAGACCCTCGCCGAGAAGCTCCGCGCCCGCGGGTACGCCGCCGCCGCGATCAGCGGTGACGTCGCCCAGGCGCAGCGCGAGCGGACGGTCAACCAGCTGAAGTCCGGCAAGCTCGACATCCTCGTCGCGACCGACGTCGCCGCCCGCGGTCTCGACGTCGACCGCATCACGCACGTCGTGAACTTCGACATCCCCGTCGACATCGAGTCCTACGTGCACCGCATCGGCCGCACCGGTCGCGCCGGACGCAAGGGCGACTCGATCAGCTTCGTCACGCCGCGCGAGCGCCGCCTGCTCTCGGCGATCGAACGCCACACCAAGCAACCGCTCACGCAGATGCAGCTCCCGACGATCGACGACGTCAACGAGACCCGCCTGACCCGCTTCGACGACGCGATCACCGCGGCGCTCGAGCAGCAGGACCGGATCACGGCGTTCCGCGACGTCATCGCCCACTACGTGCGGAACCACGACGTGCCGGCCGACGACGTCGCCGCCGCGCTCGCGGTGGTCGCGCAGGGGGAGTCGCCGCTGCTGCTCGACCCCGCCGACGACCAGCTGCGGAACCAGGTCGACCGCGACGGTGCCCGCGCCGCCCGGCCCGACCGGGACCGCGAGGACCGTGGTCCGCGTCGCTCGCAGCCGATGACCGCCTACCGCATCGAGGTCGGGCGTCGCCACCGCGTCGAGCCCCGGCAGATCGTCGGCGCGCTCGCGAACGAGGGCGGCCTGCGCCGTGACGACTTCGGCGCGATCCAGATCCGGCCGGACTTCTCCATCGTGGAGCTGCCGCGGGACATGGACGCCGGCGTGCTCGACCGGCTGTCGGACACCCGGATCAGCGGGAAGCTCATCGAGATCAAGCCGGACCGCCGGGGTGGTGGCGTGCGGCGTGACCGGGACCGGGACGACCGTGGGCCGCGTGGCGGGGGCCGGGATCGCGACCGCGACCGCGACGACCGCGGGTTCCGTGGTGGCGACCGGGAGCGCGCGCCGCGCAAGCCCCGGTACTGAGACGCGAGGTCGCCGGCTCGGCGCCGTTGCCGAGACGCCCTGCCGTTGCCGAGACGCCCCCGGATCCGGGGCGTCTCGCTCGTTCGGGGGCGTCTCGGTGCGTTCGGGGGCGTCTCGGTGCGTTCGGGGGCGTGTCGGTGCGTTCGGGGGCGCCGTTCGCTACGCCGTCACGAGTCCCGACAGGGTCCGGCGGCACACCTCGTCCCACGGCGTCGGCTCGATGCCGAAGTGCGCCCGCGCCTGCCGGTCGTCGAGCACGTACGGCGCGGTCCACTGGTACCCGAGCTGTGCGAGCTCGCGCATCAGGGGCGTGACCAGGCCGATGGCCCGGACCAGTCCCATCGGCAGCCCGCGCACGCGGACCGGCGGACGACCAGCGGCGTGGAGCACGTCGGTGAGCGCCTGCTCCTGGGTCCGGGGTGGGTTCGACGGGACGTTCCAGGTGCGCCCGTGCGACGAGGGGTCGCCGACCGCCGCGACGAGCGTCCGCGCGACGTCCTGCACGTCCGTGTAGGTGTGCGGCCGGTCGGTCCGGCCGATCACCGTCACGGCCTTCCCCTGCAGGGCGGCGGGCAACACCCGCGTCACGTGCCCGTTCTGGCCGATGCCGGGCCCGACGTAGTCCGAACCGCGGACCTCGACGGCCCGCAGGCGTCCGGCCTCGTGCGCGGCCCGGGCGTCCGCCCACATCCGTGCCCGCAGCACGCCCTTGTGGTCCGTCGCCGCGTCGGGCAGGTCCTCACGCATCGGTCCGTCGACGGGTCCGTACGGGTACAGGTTGCCGGTGATGCCGTACACGGCCCCGGTGCGCTCGGCGGTGGTCAGCAGGGCGTCCGCGAGCGGCGGCCACACCCGCTCCCACTGTGTGTAGTCGCCGGGGTTGGCGCAGTTGTAGAGCGCAGCGGCGCCCTCGGTGACGCGGGTCAGTGCACGGGCGTCGGACGCGTCGAGCGCCTCGTGCCGGACTCCGGGCAGGCCGGTGGCGCGGCCGGACCGCGTGACGACGACCACCTCCTCCCCGCGGTCGGCGAGGTGGGCGGCGACGTGCCGCCCGACGGGACCGGCGCCGACGACGACGTGGTGACGGGACATGGTGGCCTCCTGGATCGATTCGGAGAGCGGTGCTCTCGAAAGCAGTGTGGCGCGCATCGGCTCCGTTAGCAAGAGCAGTGCTCTTGTTTGTGTGCACTGCTCTCGCATGGCATCCTGACGAGATGTCCGACAAGGCCCCGACCGCCCGCGCCCTGGCGCGCGAGACCGTCCGCGCGCGGATCCTCGCTGCAGCTCGGGCGCGCCTGACCGAGGAGGGTCCCGCGCAGCTCAGCCTGCGTGCCGTCGCGCGGGACGTCGGACTCGTGTCCTCCGCCGTCTACCGGTACTTCCCGAGCCGGGACGACCTGCTCACGGCGCTGCTCGTCGCGGACTACGACGAGCTCGGCGCCGCTGTCGAGTCCGCCGAGGCGCCGGTCGACCGGGCCGACCACCTCGGCCGCTGGACGGCGGCGTGCCGGGCGATCCGCACGTGGGCGACCTCCCACCCCGGCGACTTCGCACTGCTCTACGGCTCACCCGTGCCCGGCTACGTCGCACCGCAGGACACGATCGAGCCGGCCTCGCGGGCGACGCACGTGCTCGTCCGGATCGTCACCGAGGTCTGGGACGACCCGGACGAGGGTCCGTCGCGGACCGGGACCGGCCCCGCGGTGGGTGACCCGGCGCGGACGGCCACCGCGATCGCCGACGCCGTCGCCTACACGCGACAGCGGGGCTTCCACACCGACCCGCACCCCGAAGCCGTGCTCCGCCTGCTCATGGCGTGGACCACGGTGTTCGGGGTCCTGTCCTTCGAGCTGTTCGGTCACGCCGTCGGATCGGTGTCCGATCCTGATGCCTACTTCGACGAGGTCGTCGTCCACCTCGCGTACGACCTGGGGCTCGCGGGCCGCTGAGCGTGGTCGGGCGGCGCTTCATCGGGGCGTCGGGCTGACAGGTCCTCGTGTCCTGCGGTAGACAGGCTGGTATGCAGCGCACTCACCAGCGCTGTCCGGCAGCAGCAGGGAAGGATGCCGATGACGGCGCTCGACGTCAGCCGCCAGGACCGGCGACGGCTCACGACCGGCACCCCGACCCGGCGGCTCGCCGTGGTCCGGACGGTCGCCCTGCTCGCCTCGATCGCCGGCGTGAACTACATCGTCTGGCGCTGGGCCGCCTCCGTGAACTGGCACTCGTGGTGGATCGCGGTGCCGCTGATCCTGGCGGAGACCTACAGCGTCATCGACTCGCTCCTGTTCGCCTTCGGAGCGTGGCGGCTGCGCGAGCGGGGGGAGCCGCCGACGAAGCCGGCCGGGGACGTCACGGTCGACGTCTTCGTCACGACGTACAACGAGCCCGTCGAGCTCGTCGTCCGCACCGCCCGCGCGGCGAAGGCGATCACACACCCGCACAGCACGTGGATCCTCGACGACGGCAACCGTCCGGAGATGCGCGCCGCCGCAGAGGCACTCGGGATCGGCGTCATCACCCGCGGTGCCGACTGGGTCGACCGTCCCCGCCACGCCAAGGCCGGCAACCTCAACAACGCGCTGCTCGCCACCCAGGGGGAGTTCCTGCTCATCCTGGACGCCGACCAGGTCCCGGAGCCGTCGATCCTCGACCGCACGCTCGGGTACTTCAAGGATGAGCGGATGGCGCTCGTGCAGACCCCGCAGTGGTTCGAGAACGTCCCGGACGCCGATCTCCTCGGAAGTCAGGCGCCCCTGTTCTACGGGCCGATCCAGCAGTCGAAGGACGGCTGGAACGCCGCGTTCTTCTGCGGCTCGAACGCGATCCTGCGCCGCGAGGCCCTCATGCAGCTCGGCGTCACCCGCTACGTGCGCGAGGTCGAGGAGTCCGTCGAGCGGACGATCAAGACCTCGCGGAAGCTCCTGGCCCGGGCGCGCGAGACCGAGACCGACCCGCGCGTGCTCGACGCGCTCGACGGGGCCGAGCAGGTCGTCGACCGCGCCCGTGACCAGATCGACCGGGGCGAGCCGCTCGGCGACGTCACGTACGACTTCCAGCGCGGCATCGACGCGATCGCCTTCCGGTTCGCCGCCGCCGACCTCGAGGCGGTCCGCCGCGACCTGCAGGAGCTGGCGGCGATGTCGACCGAGGCGGACACGTTCGCCGGGCTCGACGACGCCGCACTCGACGTCCTCGGTCGGCGCGAGGCCTCGCCCGTCGCGGCCATCGAGTCGATCGCCGTCCTGGCCCGCGCGCTCGACGTCAACCGCGACGACGAGGCGCAGCCGATCATGCCGCTCGCCACGATCTCGGTCACCGAGGACATGGCGACCGCGATGCGCCTGCACGGCCTCGGCTGGAAGTCGGCGTACCACGACGAGATCCTCGCCAAGGGCCTGGCGCCCGAGGACCTGCCGACCATGCTCGTGCAGCGCCTCCGGTGGGCACAGGGCACCATGCAGGTGTTCTTCCGCGAGAACCCCCTCGTGCAGAAGGGGCTCTCGTTCGGGCAGCGCCTCATGTACTTCTCGACGATGTGGAGCTACCTGTCCGGCTTCGCCGCGGTCGTCTACATCGCGGCCCCGGTGCTCTGCCTGTCGTTCGGGGTGGTCCCGGTCCAGGCGTACAGCGTCGACTTCTTCGTGCGGCTCATCCCGTTCCTCGTGCTCAACCAGGCACTGTTCTGGGTGGTCGCCGCGGGCAGACCGACGTGGCGCGGGCAGCAGTACTCGCTCGCGCTGTTCCCCGTGTGGATCGAGTCCGTGACGAGCGCGTTCGAGAACGTGTTCCGGGGCAAGCCGCTCGGCTTCCGGGTCACCCCGAAGGTCCGCGACGAGTCCGAGCAGAAGCCGCGGTGGGACCTCGTCAAGCCGCAGCTCATCGCGATGGCGGCCCTCGTCGCGTCGCTGGTGCTCATCGGCATCCGCTACCTGACCGGCCAGGCGGAGGGGATCGCCCCGCTCGTCAACTCCGCCTGGGTCGTCTTCGACCTCTTCATCTTCAGCATCGTGATCCGAGCGGTCCGCTACGGCGGTCCCGGCCCCGGCACGGTGCAGTCCGAACACGAGTCCTCGACCGCAGGAGGCCCGCTGTGACCACGCAGCACGTGACCTTCGAGGTGCCGGCCGTCGCCGCGTCCCTCGACGAGGTGCAGGACCGGTTCGCCGCCTGGTGGGAGACGCTCGACGTCGACGACGTGCGGCTCCGCTTCGCGCTCGAGACCGCGTTGGCCGAGGTCGCCGCGAACATCGTCGAGCACACCAAGCGCACCGACCGGATCGAGGGCCGCCGCTACACGGTCGAGCTCCTGGCGACCGACCGCGAGCTCCTCGCGGTGCTCACCGACAACGGGCAGCCGGCGGACGTCGACCTGTCCGCGGTGACGATGGCGGACGTCGACGAGGAGAGCGGCCGCGGGCTCGCGCTCTCCATCGCCGCGCTCGACCGGCTCGAGCACGGGGCGTCCTGGCCAAGGCCGTCGCGCTCCTCGTCGTGCTCGGGACGCTGCTGCTCGGCGGCGCGCTCCCGGCGTCCGCGGTCACGGCGACGCAGTCCCCAGCGACGGCGGCAGCCTCGGACCGCGGTGCGCTCCCGGCGTCCGACCGGGCGTGGTTCGGCCCGGACCTCGACTGGGGCGACGATGGCCCCGACGGCTACGCGGGCCGACTCGGTGCCGTGCCGTCGATGTACGGCGTCGAGATCGCGTACCCCTTCGACCGGAGCGCCCGGAAGGAGTTCCTCCGGGCGACCCGGGCCACGGCCGCCCAGGGAGCGGTCCTCGTCGTCAGCCTCGAGCCCTCGCAGTCGCTCGGCTCCCTGACCCGCGCCGACGCCGAGACCGCGAACCGCCTGTTCGAGGAGGTCCACCGGCAGTACGACACCCGGGTGCTCGTCCGCTTCGCGCCGCAGATGAACGGTACATGGGTCCGGTGGGGGCAGCAGCCGACCGCGTTCGTCGACGCCTTCCGCACGCTCGCCGGCGTCGTGCACGCCGGCGACTCGTCGGCCGCGATGGTGTGGTCGCCGTCGTACGGGGCCGGCTACCCCTTCGGGGAGTCCGCCGGCCGCCTGCAGGACCTGTCCGCGACCGACGTGTCGAAGCTCGACACGAACGGCGACGGACAGCTCACCGCGGCCGACGACCCGTACGCGCCGTACTGGCCCGGTGCGTCGAGCGTCGACTGGGTCGGCCCCGAGGCCGCCGGGCGCGAGGTCCCCCTCACCACCTTCGACGAGACCTGGGGCTACCAGCAGCCGCAGACCGAGGGCACCTTCACCCAGCGCTTCGCCGTCGACCAGGACCGTCCGATGCTCCTGGACACCGGGGCGCTCTACGACCACTCGCTCAAGGGAGCCGCGGAGTTCCCCGTCAAGCAGGAGTGGTGGCGGCAGGTGATCGCCGCCGTGCAGCAGCACCCCGAGGTCCGCGGCGTCACGTTCCTCGAGACGAACCGCCGCGAGCCCGAGGCCGGCAACCGGGTCGCGGACTGGCGGGACACGGCCGTCCCGGGGATCGCCGGGTCGTTCCGGACCGACCTGCAGGACGCCGACCACTTCGTCTTCGGGCCGGTCACCAAGCGGATCACACCGCAGGACGGCGCCGCCGCCGTCAGCCAGGAGTACGAGACCGGCGGCGACCAGATGGCGTGGATCGTCTGGTTGGCGGCCGGTCTGGCGGCGGTGTTCCTGCTCAGCGGCCTCGTCGGTCTCCTGCTGCCGAGCTGGCGCTACCCCGACGACGGCAAGCCCGGGCGCGACCTGCGGCTCGACCTGTTCCGCGGGTTCATCATCCTCGCCGTCGTCATCACGCACATCGAGATCGGCGGACCGTACTCGTACATCACGCTGCACGCGACCGGCGCGATCACCGGCGCCGAGATGTTCGTGTTCCTGTCCGGCATGGTCCTCGGCATGACCTACCCGTTCGCGATCAAGAAGTTCGGCGAGTGGGTCGCCGCCGTCGGCGCGTGGAAGCGTGCGCGGAAGCAGTACCTCGTGACCCTCGGGGTGATCCTGGTCGTCTTCGCGATGAGCTTCATCCCCTTCCTGAACACCGGGCCGAGGGACGCGTGTACGACCTGTACCCGAACGCGATGCAGCTGCTCGCGTACCCGCCGCCCTGGTACGCGATCCGGCAGTTCCTGCTGCTCGAGATGGGCCCGTGGCCGTTCAACATCATGGGACTCTTCGTGGTGCTGAGCCTGTTCATCCCGCTCTTCATGTGGGTGATCCGGCGCGGGTTCTGGTGGGCGCTGCTCGTCGTCAGCTGGGGTGTCTACGTCTTCCAGGCCCTCAACCCCGACTTCCGTCCGCTGAACTCGCAGTTCGAGGCGGTCTTCCCCCTCCTCACCTGGCAGGTCGTCTTCACGCACGGACTCGTGCTCGGCTACTACCGCCGACAGGTCATCGGCGCGCTCACCGGTCGGCTCGGCAAGGTGCTCATCGGCGTCGGCATCACCGGGTACGCGCTGTTCCTGGTCTACGTCTGGGCGGGCAACCAGTTCGGCTTCACCCCGACCCCGTTCCCCGCGACGATGTACGACCAGCTCTACAACACGGCCTACCAGCGCGTGGACCTGCAGTGGGGCCGGCTCGTCGACATCGCGTTCTTCGCGATCGTGTCGTACGCGATCCTCACGGTGTTCTGGAAGCCGATCGCGGCGGTGATCGGCTGGCTCTGGATCCCGATCGGGCAGGCGAGCCTCTACGTCTTCGTGTGGCAGGTGTTCTTCGCGCTGGCGATCGCGTCGATCCCCGGTGTCGACTGGTTCAACGGGTGGATCGGCTTCGCCGCCCACACCGCGCTGATCCTGCTGGTCTGGTACATGATCCGCAAGAAGTTCCTCTTCTCGGTCATCCCCCGCTGACCCCGCCCGCGCGGTCGTTCCCATCGCGCGTGACGTAGGAAGCCGATCCGCGCATACCTGGTCAGAACGAACGACCTGGTACGCGCGATTCGACCCAGTACGCGCGGATCGGCCTTCGTTGCACGGATCGGCCCGGCATCCGTGGATCCGGCAGCGCGAGCGCGGGTGGGCGGGTGCGCCGCGACCACGGACGGACGGGAGGCGCGGTGCCGGCCGGCACCGCGCCTCCCGTCCGTGGGGTGGTCGCGTGGGGCGGGTCAGGCGAGCGCGCCGCTGTCGGTCGCGAGCGCCTGCCGGACCGGACCCCACGCGGCGAGCCGCTCCCGGACCGCCTCGTCCCGCTCGGTCTCGAGGGCTGTCGCGTGCGCCTGCTCGAGCACCTCGTCGACGACCACGCGCTGCCCGGAGCGCGCCGACGCGATCGCCGCGTCGACCATCACCAGGCTCATCACGTTGCGGTGCACCTCGCCGTCGGGACGGTGTCCGGACCGGACCGCGCGGACGAACGAGGCGAGCGCTCCCGCGATCTCCGTCCCGACCCCGGCGGCGGGCTCGGGCGACCCCGCTCCGCCGTCGACGACGCTCGACGGGTCGTGGTCGCCGTCCCAGGCGGCCGAGCCGGTCGCGCCGGTGGCCCGCCAGTCGCCGTTCCAGGACGTCTCGTCGCCCGGCGCGCACCACGAACCGTCGTAGACGTAGCGGACGTCGTCCTCGAACGTGAACACCGCGGCGGCGTTCGCGTGCCCGCGGTACCAGGACCACGACGGGTTCCACGACTCGCAGTACACCGACACCGGCTCGCGTTCGAGCACGTAGCGGGCGGAGTCGAACGCGTGGATCGCCATGTCGAGGAGCAGGACGTCGTCCATCTCTTCGCGGAAGCCGCCGAAGCGCGGTGCCCTCGCGAACCGGGTGTTCAGGCTCCCGACCCCGCCGAGCGCGCGGACGTGCTGCCGGAAGGCGACGAGCTGGTCGTTGTAGCGGCGGGACTGGGACACCATGAACAGCTGCCCGGTGACCTCGGCCGCGGCGGCGAGGGACAGGGCCTCGGCGACGGTCTGGGCGGCGGGCTTCTCGCCGAGGACCGGCAGACCGGCGTGCAGGGCGTCCATCGTGACCTGGTGGTGGGCGACCGGCACGGTGATGTCGAGGACGGCCTCGGCACCGGTCTCCGCGAGGAGCGCCGTGAGGTCCCGGCCGACCGGGATCGACGGGGCGCCGGCCAGGTCGGCCCCGGTGCGTGCGGCGTCGAGGTCGAGGTCGACGACGCCGACGAGCTCGACGTCGGGGTCGGCGGCGACGGTGGCGAGCCACGCGCGGCCCATCCCGCCGGCGCCGACCTGCACGACCCGCAGCGGGGCGGTCACGCCGGGACCTCTTCGTCGGCCGGTGCGTCGTCGAACGGGCCCCGGTAGTGCTGGCCGTCGAAGTACTCGCCCAGGTCGTAGCGGCGGAGCGTCGGCAGCTCGCGCTCCCGGTCCGGCCGGGCCCACTCCGCGCCGTTCGCGACCACGCGACGGACGTCGGGGTGGTGGTACACGGGGAAGTCCTGGTCACCAGGCGAGAAGTAGAAGATCTTCCCGAGGCCGCGGCGGTAGGTCATGCCGCTCCGGAAGACCTCGCCGCCGGTGAACCCCGAGATGAAGATCAGCTCGTCGGGGGTCGGGACGTCGAAGTACTCGCCGTACATCTCCTGCTCGGGGATGACGATCGGGTTCGGGACGCCGCGGGTGATGGGGTGCTGCGGGTTCACGGTCCAGACGAGCTCCTGGTCGTGCTCGCTGCGCCACCGGAGCGTGCAGGTCGTGCCCATGAGCTTGCCGAAGATCTTCGACCAGTGGCCGGAGTGCAGGACGACGAGCCCCATGCCGGACAGGACGTGCTTGTGCACCCGGTCCACGACGGCGTCGTCGACGTCCGCGTGGGCGGCGTGCCCCCACCAGGTGAGGACGTCGGTCTCGGCGAGCACGGCGTCGGTCAGGCCGTGCTCGGGCTCCTGCATGGTCGCGGTGCGGACCACGGCCTCGGGCAGGTGCTCGCGGATGCCCGCGGCGATCGCCCCGTGCATGCCCTCGGGGTAGCGCTCGGCGACGTGTTGCTCGACCTGTTCGTGGACGTTCTCGCCCCAGACGGTGACGCGGAGGGGGGTGGTGGTCATGGTGTGTGCCTTCCTGGCTGTGGGAGCGCGGAGCGGGCCGTCGTCATTTGACGGCACCGCCGAGCGCACCGGCGGAGATGTAGCGCTGGGCGACGATGAGCAGGACCGCGGCCGGCAGCGAGGCCAGCACAGACGTCGCCATCACCGGCCCCCAGTCGGTCACGTTCGAGCCGATGTAGTTGTAGATGCCGAGCGTGATCGGTCGGACGGCGTCGGTCGACGTCAGGGTGAGCGCGATGAGGAAGTCGCCCCAGGCGCCGAGGAACGTGAAGAGCGCCGCGGTGACGATCGCGTTCCGGCTGATCGGCAGGACGATCGACACGAAGGCCCGCAGGTCGTTCGCGCCGTCGACGAGCGCGGCCTCGACCAGGCTCGGCGGGATCGACTCCATGAACGCGCGCATGAGCAGCACCGCGAAGGGGACCTGCACGGCGCTGTCCGCCAGGATCAGTCCGAGGTAGCTGTTGAGCAGTCCGACGTTGTTGAACAGCGCGTAGAGCGCGTTCGCGATCACGATCCCGGGGATCATCTGCGTGATGAGCAGCACGAGCAGGAACGCCTTCGTGCCGCGCATCCGGAAGCGTGCGAGTCCGTAGGCCGCCGGGGTGGCGATGACGAGCGTCAGCACGACGGTGCCGAGGCCGATGATCATGCTCGAGACGAAGTTCTGCCCCTGCTGGGCGAACGCCGCCTGGTAGCCGGCGAACGTCGGGTTCCAGGGGAACCAGGTCGCGGTGGCGGCACCGGACGTGGCCTGCAGCGACGTGTTCACCATCCAGTAGACGGGGAAGATCATGATCGCGAGGAACACGATGCCGAGGATCGTGAACGGGATCCCCTTGCGGCTCGAACGGGGTCGGCGGGCCCGGGTGCTCCGTGCCGTGGTGATCGCACGGGTCGCCGTGACGGTCCTGCCTGCGAGTCCGACGCTCATTCGTCGACCGCCTTCCTGGAGATCGCGATGTAGACCATCGCGAAGACGAACGAGACGACGATGAGCACGTTGCTCACCGCGGCTCCGATGCCGAACTGGAAGTTGATGAACGACTGGTGGTACGCGTTCGTGGCGAGCGTCTGCGTCGAGTTCGCGGGTCCGCCGCCGGTCAGGCCGAGGATGATGTCCACGACCTTCAGCGTGTAGACGACCCCGAGCACGATCACCACGCTGACCACCGACCGGATGCTCGGCCAGGTGATGTACCAGAAGGCCTTGAACCCGGTGGCGCCGTCGAGCGCGCCGGCCTCGTAGAGCTCCGGCGGCACGGACTGCAGACCGCTGTACAGGATCGTCGTGTTGAACGGGATGCCGAGCCAGACGTTGACGCCGATCACCGCGATGAGCGCGAGGCTCGGGCTGACCAGCCACGGCACCGGCCCGATGCCGACGACCCCGAGCAGCTGGTTCAGCGCGCCGCTGTCCTGGTCGAGCAGCCACTTCCACACCGCGCTCGAGGCGATCAGGGGGAGCAGCCACGGCAGCAGCAGCAGGCCGCGCAGGAACCCGGACAGCGGGAAGTGCCGCCGGAAGAACAGCGCGAGCCCGAGCCCGAGGACGAACTGCAGGACGATCGACCCCGCAGTGAAGAGGGCGGTGTTGACGACGCTCGTCGTGAAGACGGCGCTCGTGAACACCGAGACGTAGTTGCCGAAGCCCACCCACGGGGCCTCGCCGGTGAAGAAGGTCTTGGTCGTGTAGTCCTGGAACGACATCACGACGTTCTTGACCACCGGGTAGCCGAAGAACAGGGCCACGAAGACGGCGGCCGGGATGACGAACAGCCATCGGGTCAGGCCGGAACGGAGCCGCGCGCGGCGCTGTCCGGGTCGTACGGGGGCCGGGGACGTCGCTCGCGAACGGAGCTGGGTCGAGGCGCTCATGTCAGGTCCTTTGCGTCGAGGACGGGGAGCCGGTAGGGGGACCGGCTCCCCGGATCCGCTACTGGTTCTGTGACTGCGCCTGCTCGAGCGCCTGCTCGGGGTCGGCCTTCCCGGTCAGCGCGAGCTGCACGGCGGTGTAGATCTTCGTGGCGGCCTTGGGCCAGTCCGGGCCGAGCTCGCCGGTGCGGGCCCGAGCGGTCTGCACCGTGGTCACGAAGGACGCGACGTCCTGGTGGTCCTTCGCCCACGCGGCGCCGACCTCGGTGTTCGTCGGCACGTTGCCGGTGACGCCCGCGATGACGTTCTGCATCTTGTCGCTGTTCAGGCAGCCGACGAACTTGCCGGCGAGCTGCATCTTCTCCTCGTCGCCGGTCTGCGGGACGGTGAAGGCCTCGCCGCCGAGCGGGGCGACGGTCGCCGAGCCGGTGCGGGTCGGGATCGGGACGCTGTCGAACTCCAGGTTCTTCGCTTCCTTCAGCGCCGGCAGCTGCCACGGGCCGTTGATCATCATCGCGGCCTTGCCGGCGATGAACTGGTTGTTCACGTCGGCCTGCGCCCAGTTGATCGAGCTCTTCGACATCGAGCCGTCGTTCTGCAGGTCCTCGACGAGCTGCAGGGCCTGTTCCGCCTCGGGCGTCGCGATGTCCTTCTCGTCACCGCCGTTCGACCAGAAGAACGGCAGGAACTGCCAGGTGCCCTCGTAGGTGTTGATGTTGCTCATCGCGAAGCCGTACGTCGACCCGCTCGTGAGCTTCTTCGCGGCGGCCTTGAGCTCGTCCCACGTCTTCGGGGGCTGCACCCCGGCGTCCGACAGGAGCTTCTTGTTGTAGTACAGCGCGATCGAGTTCGTGACGGGCTGCAGACCGTAGAGCTTGCCCTCGTACGTGTCGCCGAGGTCGGACAGGGCGCCGGACGCGGCGATCTGCTGCACGTCCGGGTTGTCGAGCATGAGCACGTCGGGCAGCGTCCGCGACGACGCCTGCTGCAGCACCTTCGAGATGAGGCCGGCGCCGGCGACGTGGTTGATCTTCACCTGGGCGCCGACGGTCTTCGCGCACTGCTGGTAGATGGTGTCGTAGTTGGCGGCGTAGTAGTCCTCGATCGTGAGGGTCTTGGAGCCGCCGCCGGACGAGGCGGACCCGGAGCCGGAGCAGCCGGACAGGACGAGGGGGACCGTGGCGACCACGGCGACCGCGCCGACGAGGGCGCGGATCCGGCGGGACGAGGAGTGGAACCGGTGCTTCATTGCGTAGCTCTTCTCTTGGGCGGATGCATGAGGGGACGCCCGGCGACGGCTCCATCGACGTCGTCGTCGCGGTGGTCCTTGGGGCGAGAACGTAACAGCAAAGCGCTTTGCCTGTAAAGCGCTTTTTTCGGGAATCGGCGGGTCTATGCTGACCAGACAGCAGGCTGACGAGACAGCACGACCCGACCCGGAGGCGCCATGGCCACGATGCAGCAGGTCGCCGACCGCGCCGGCGTCTCGATCGCGACGGTGTCCTTCGTCGTCAACGGCACGAAGTACGTCACGCCGGCGACCACCGCCCGGGTCGAGGCGGCGATGCGCGAGCTGAAGTTCCGCGGCAACCTCGTGGCACGGGCGCTCGCGAGCCGGCGGACCCGGATCATCGCGCTGCTGTTCCCGACCGTCGGCAACCGGTTCAGCCCGACGACGTCGGAGTTCTTCATGAGCGCCGCCGAGCGGGCGTCCCAGCGCGGCTACCACCTGGTGCTCTGGCCGGTCGACCCCGCTGGCGAGGACCTCGACGACCTCGTGTCGGGCGGGCTCGTCGACGGGGTCGTGCTCATGGAGGTGCGGATGGACGACCCGCGCGTCCGGAAGCTCAGCGAGCTCGACGTGCCCTTCACGCTGATCGGCCGGACCCGGGACAGCAGCGACCTGCCGTTCGTCGACATCGACTTCGAGACCACCATCGAGGACTCCCTCGACCACCTGCAGGGCCTCGGCCACCGCCGGTTCGGGCTCGTGCTCGAGAACCTCGAGGGCACGCCGATGGCCGGGTACGCCCCGCACCTGCGTGTCGAGGACACCTTCCGACGGTCCGTCGCGGCCCGCGGCGCCGTCGGGACCGTGGTCTACGCCGGAGCCGGCAGCGAGGGCGGACGCGAGGCGGCCCGCGCACTGCTCGACGCCGACCCGGAGGTCTCGGGCGTGCTCGTCATGAAGGACGACTCGTCCGCCGGGCTCCTCGTCGCGGCGGGCGACCAGCACCACCCCCGCCTGACGACGATGGTCGCCCCGGGTCGCGAGCTCGGCGAGCGTGCGGCGGACGCCCTGATCGACCAGCTCGACGGCGCGAGCGAGGGCAAACCGCACTTCCTGCTGCCCTGCGTGCTCCGCCCCGCGGAGTCGGTGGCCGCGGCCCCCACCGGCGCGACCGCCTGACGGACGGGAGGCACGTGGCGGCGCCGCCACGTGCCTCCCGTCCGTCCGTGCCGGCCGCGCGCGGACGTGCGCCGAGCGCGACGACGGCACCGCCTGCACGCCCTCCCAGGGACGCTTGGTTGTGTGGACTCACAGGTTCGCAGCACCACACGTCGAGGAGGACGGATGGCCATCGACCGGAGACTGTTCCTGCTCGGGGGAGCGGGGGTGCTGCTGCTCGCCGGCTGCTCCACGCGACCCGAGCGCACCACCGTCCAGGACTGGCCGACGGACCCACCGGACGGTGACGTCACGATCAGCTGGTGGGCCGGACAGGTCGCCTCGAAGGACGGCGGCGACCTGCGACGGCGGCTCATCGCGGAGTTCCGGCGGGAGCACCCGAACATCCGCGTCCGGATCGTCAGCGCACCGAGCGACACCGACACGAACCGGACCTCGGCGACGTGGCCTGGCCGGGACAGTTCGCGAAGAACAAGCTCGCGACGCCCGTGAACGAGCTCGTCGGGGCGGACTTCTTCGAGCAGTTCCCCGAGGGACTGCGGCAGGCGGCGAGCGTCGACGGGACGTACTACATGTTCCCGCTCTACATCGACGAGTCGTTCTTCCTGTACCGCCAGGACCTGCTCGACAAGCACGGCTTCCAGGTGCCCCGGTCGTGGGAGGAGGTCAAGGACACCGCCGCGAAGCTCGTCGACACCGGTGACGTCAGCTACGGCCTGGCGTTCCAGGGCGACGTGTACGAGGGGCTGACGTGCAACGTGACCGAGTTCGTCGCGGACGCCGGCGGCTCGCTCCTGAACGACGACCTGACCCGGCCGGAGACCACGAGCTCGGAGACCAAGCGCGCCTTCGAGTTCATGCGCTCGCTCATCGCCGACGGCGCCGCACCCCGGGCGACCCTGACCTACCAGGAGCAGGACACGAACGACGCCTTCTCGGGTGGACGGGCGGCCTTCCTGCGGAACTGGTCGTACGCGTGGGGGATCGCGAACGGGCCGGACTCGGCCGTCGCGGGCAAGGTCGGGCTCGCCGCCCGACCGACGTTCGACGGCACGGACGAGCACCACTCGACGATCGGCGGGTGGGGGAACTCCATCAACCCGCACACCCAGCAGCCCGCCGCCGCGCTGACCTTCGCCCGGTGGATGTCGAGCGAGACCGCGCAGCAGTTCCTCACCCGCGAGGGCGGTGTCCTGCCGGCCCGCAGTGCGAGCCTGGTCAGCGAGGACGCGAAGCGCCAGAACCGGCCGACGTACGACACGGCCGCCGGCATCACGCTCGTGCCCCGCCCGACGTCGACCGCGTACTACCCGAAGGTCTCGCAGGGCGTCTACCAGAACGGCAACAGCATCCTCGGGGGCCAGGCGTCGGTGGACGGCGGCACCCGGGCGATGGCCTCGGCGATCTCGCTCGCCCTGTCGGGGGAGGCGCTGTGAGCGCCGGGACCGCCACCCGGCCCGCCGCACGGACCCCGGGCGCCGGACCGGACGGGTACCGCCGGACCCCGGCCCGGTCGCGCATGGAGCGCATCCGGGCGCGCGGGGCGTGGGGCTTCGCGGCCCCGGCGCTCCTCGTGGTCGCCGCGGTGACGATCTTCCCGGTCGTGTACTCGATCGTCCTGAGCTTCGCGGACGTCGAGATCGGCTACGACGGCTTCAGCATCCAGGGCTTCGGGCTCGGCAACTACGCGGCCCTGCTGCAGAGCGCCGACTGGTACCGGGCGCTCGGCTTCACGGTGCTGTACACGCTCGTGACCGTCTCGGTCGAGCTCGTCCTCGGCATGCTCGTCGCGCTCGTCCTCGAGCGGCTCGGGGTCACCCGCGGGTGGATGCTCGCGCTGATGCTCGTCCCGTCGACTCGACGTACGGCGTCGCGACGTGGTTCTTCGGGCTGTTCGGGGACGCCCCGGTCATCCTCGGCGAACCGGTCCCCGCGATCACCGGCCTGATGGTCGCCGACATCTGGAAGACGACGCCGTTCGTCGCGATCATCCTGCTCGCGGGGCTCGTGCAGATCTCCGAGGACCACTACGAGGCGGCAGAGCTCGACGGCGCGAACGGGTGGCAGACGTTCTGGCGCGTGGTGCTCCCGCAGCTCACGCCGACGCTGACGATCGCGGTGCTCTTCCGCGTCCTGCAGGCGTTCGGCGTCTTCGACCTGCCGTTCGTGCTGACGAACGGCGGCCCGGGCACCGCGACCCAGTCGCTCGCGATCATGGGCTACAAGGTGCTCTTCCAGGACATCAACATCGGACCGGGCGCGGCCATCGCGACGAGCACGGCGGTCATCGTCGCGGCGGGGTGCCTGCTGTTCCTCCGGGCGTTCCGGAACCAGGCGAAGGGAGGGGACGACTGATGCCCCGGACACGTGTGCGCAAGGGCTGGCGGCGGTGGGTCAACACGATCAACGTCAGCGGCGTCGTCATCGCGGTGCTCACCGCACTGCCGCTGTACTGGCTCGTCTCGACGTCCCTCAAGCCGTCGTCCGAGATCGCGCAGTCGCCGCCGACGGTCTGGCCGCGCTCCCTGACGTTCGACAACTTCGTCACGGCGTTCCGGGACAACGCGCTCGGGCAGTACATGGTGAACAGCGTCGTCGTGTCGGTCTCGACGACGGTGATCGTCCTCGCGCTGTCGTTCCTCGCCGGGTACGCGCTCGCCGGCCGGTGGATCGCGGGGCGGACGGCGATCATGACGTCGCTGCTGATGCTGTCGGTGTTCCCGGCGATCGCGGTGCTGACGCCGCTGTACCTGCTCGAGCGGAACCTCGGGCTGCTCAACTCGTACCCGGGGCTGATCGTGCCGTACGTGGCGTTCAACCTGCCGTTCGCCATCTGGATCATGCGGAACTACCTGCAGGGCATCCCCTCGACGATCGAGGAGGCCTCCGAGATCGACGGCGCCGGAGCCTGGCGCACGGTGCTGTCGGTGATCCTGCCGATGTCGAAGCCGGGGCTCTTCACGGTCGGCGTGTTCACGTTCACCGCGTCGTGGAGCGAGTTCCTGATGGCGCTGACGTTCAACAGCGAGAACTCGTTCCGCACGATCCCGGTCGGCATCGCGCTCTTCGGCACCCAGTTCACGGTGCCGTTCGCGCAGATCTTCGCGGCGAGCGTGGCGGCGACGATCCCGATCGTCATCCTCGTGCTGGTGTTCCGCCGGTCCATCGTGTCGGGGCTCACCTCGGGTGCCGTGAAGGGCTGATGCCGGGCGTGCCCAGGAGACGGACGGGAGGCCCGTGGCTGTCGAGCCACGGGCCTCCCGTCCGTCTGCCGGTCGCCCTGGGCGACCGTACGCCGCGCGGTCAGCCGCGCCGCGGGTCCCGAGCGGTGTCGGTGAAGAAGTCGGCGTACAGGCCGTTGCTGTCCTGCAGTTCCCCGTACTTCCAACGCTTGCGCATGCGACGGAACGTCTCGATGCGCACCGGGTCGATGCCCGGCTCGGACTGGTACGCGCCCATGGTGCCTCCCCGTCTCCCTGTGTTGCCCCCGATCGGGGGCTCCCACGGAGGACGCTACGGACGTGCGGCCGTCACGTCCGGCAAGATAGGTCGGGAAGTTACCTAGTTGCGCTTGTTGGACAAATGTTCGAGCAGTGTCCTCGCGCGCCCGTAGCCTGCGTCAGGGGGTCGGAGCGCCGTACTCGAGCGCCTCGATCACGCGGTTGATCACCCGCACGTACTTGACCCGGTCGCGTTCCGAGAAGGAGGACAACAGCTCGTGCAGATGCTCGTTGGTGCTGTCCATGGCGGACGCGTAGGCGCGCTGGGTCTCCGGGGTGAGCTCGATGAACCGGCTGCGGCCGTCGTCGGGGTTCGGGACGCGGCACAGGTGCCCGGCCCGCTCCAGGCGGTCGATCGTGCCCGTCACCGCGGGGCTCGTCAGGCCGAGGTGCGAGACCAGGTCCTTCACGCGGACCTTCCGCTCCGCGGCCTCCGCGCGAGCGACGAACTGCAGCACGGTCAGGTCCGAGCCGGAGACCGACAGGCGTTCACGGAGTCGTCCGCGCAGTGCGCCCATCGCGGCTTCGAGCCGGGTCAGGGCGGCGGTCAGGTCGATCTCGCTCACGTGGTGGTCGCCCCCTCGTCGCGTCGTGGTCCCGGGCGACGTTACGCCGCCCCTACCCCGGAAGCGTATCCAGATAACGAGATGTACCGCGCCATGTGGACAGTCGGAGGGAACCGTGGCGGTTCGAGGTCTCCGGCACCCGGAGCGACCACGCCGTCCGCGACCTCGGAGGCATCTACGCCGGCGACCGGTGGAGCGCGAGCGCGTCCGGCGGCCGGTTCGCCTACCGGTACACCGCGATCGGCGACAGCGAGGTGACGATCCGCCGGTCCCAGATGCACGGCGAGATCCGCGGCGTCGTGCAGGGCGGCGGCGACTACGTCGTCACGTGGATCAGCGCCGGCACCGGCGAGGTCGAGGTCCGCGGGGAGCGCTGGCCGATGGAGCGGGACGTCCCCGTGCTGTTCCCCGCGGACGAGGAGTTCTGGTTCACGAGCGCCGACTACGACCAGCGGCTCGTGCACTTCGACCGCGACTTCGTGCGTCGGGTCGCGGCCACCCGTGGCGAGGTCGGCGAGCAGGGGCTGCGCTTCGACGGGTTCCGCTCGCCCGAGGCGTCGATCGGGCAGCGGTGGCAGGGGGCGCTCACGGCGCTGTCCCGGGCGCTGCGTGTCGGCGGACCGGAGTCGGACGCGTGGCAGGACGCCAAGGTGTCGGCCGCCGAGGTCTTCCTCGACATGTTCCCCCCGCAGACCGACGACCTGCCCGACGTCCTGGCGGAGACCCGGAACGCCCGGCTGCGCGCCGCGGTGGAGTACATCCACGCGCACGCGGCCGAGGACGTCAGCATCACGGACCTGTCCGACGCCGCCGGCCTGAGCGTCCGGTCCGTGCAGGAGTCCTTCCGCCGGGTCTTCGACGTGTCGCCGCTGACGTACCTGCGCCAGGTCCGGCTCGACCACGTGCACGAGGAGCTGCTCGAGGCCGGGCCGCACGCCGGTGCCGTGGGGGACATCGCGCGGCGGTGGGGCTTCGCGCACCTCGGGCGGTTCTCGGCGTCGTACGCCGAGCGGTTCGGCGAGTACCCGAAGCAGACGCTCCGGCGCTGACGCGCGGCGCCGCCGCCTGCGTGGTGCGGTGTGCCCGCGCACAACCGGAAGCACACCGCGCCGTGGTCTCGCGTGGTGCGGCGTGCTTCCGGTTGTGCGGAGCGCACGGAGCGCACGGGGCGGTTCGAGGCACCTGCGGCGCCCGCGCCGCGTCAGCCGCGCGCGGCCGGCGGCGCCGCCGTGCTGCTGCGGACGCGCAGCGTCGTGCGGAGCCGCACGTGGTCGGTCGTCGGCTCGCCGCGGAGCATCGCGAGCAGCATCGACACCGCGCTCGCGCCGAGGTCGACCAGCGGCTGGGCGACGGTGGTCAGCGGCGGCGTGGTCGTCGACGCCTGCGGCACGTCGTCGAAGCCGACCACCGACAGGTCCTCGGGGACGCGGAGCCCCAGCGCCTCGGCCGCGTGCAGCACGCCGATCGCCGACGAGTCGTTCGCCGCGAAGACCGCGGTCGGCCGGTCCGGCAGGGTCAGGAGCTCGTGCGCGACCGCGGCGGAGCGCTCCTCCTGGTAGTCGCCGGGGCGGACGAGGTGCTCGTCCACCGGGACGCCCGCCGCGGCCATCGCCGCGCGGAAGCCCGCGTCACGGAGCTGGGACGACGCCAGGTCGCCGCGACCCTGCAGGTGCGCGATTCGGGTGTGCCCGAGCGCCAGGAGGTGCTCGACGGCCTCGCGGGCGCCGGCGGCGTTGTCGGTGTCGACGGTGGCGTGGCCCTCGGGTCCCGTGTGCGGGTCGATCGCGACGACCGGGATCGACGCGGCGGACATCGCCTCGGACGGGGTGACAACGATCGCGCCGTCGATGAGGGTGCCGGACAGGCGGGACAGCGACCGCCGCTCCCAGCCCGGTCGGCTCGACCCGGTGAGCAGGCCGGCGTA
Organism: Curtobacterium sp. Csp1; assembly: GCF_013347185.1. Classification (NCBI taxonomy): domain Bacteria; kingdom Bacillati; phylum Actinomycetota; class Actinomycetes; order Micrococcales; family Microbacteriaceae; genus Curtobacterium; species Curtobacterium sp. Csp1. The sequence goes on along the minus strand of NZ_CP054594.1, from coordinate 2,474,700 downwards.
GGCGAGCAGCTCGTACCCGGTGCCCGTCGTCGCCGCGGAGATGCCGCGCAGCAGCTCGGTCGAGAACGGCTCGAACTCGGTGACCAGGATGCCGATCACGTTCGTCCGGGTGCTCCGCAGGCTCCGCGCGACGAGCGAGGTCTCGTACCCGAGTCGCTCGACGACCTCCTGCACGCGCACGATCGTCGCCGCAGCCACGCCGTCCCGGTTGTTGATCACCTTCGACACCGTCGGGATGGACACCCCGGCAGCCCGCGCGACGTCCGCGATCGTGACCCGGCCCGGTCCGGGCGGGGTGTCGAGGGCCGTCTGCATGTGCTCACCGTACAACCGCTCAGGACCCGGCACGGCTCGTGAGCCAGATAAAGAAAACGTTATCGATAACGATTGACAAGCCTGCTCGATGCCTGGCACGCTCTCCGCAGCGGCATCCGCTGCCGCACGTCAACGACGACACCGAGGAGTTCCACGATGACGAGGAAGATCCGTGCCGCGGCAGCCATCGCGCTGATCGGGGCGACCGCTCTCACAGCGGCAGGCTGCTCAGCGGGCAGCGATGCCTCCAGCGACGGCGGCAAGGTCACCATGACCTTCTGGCACAACTCGACGACCGGTCCGGGCAAGGCCTTCTGGGACCAGACCGTCAAGGACTTCGAGGCGAAGAACCCGAACGTCACGATCAAGGTCCAGGCCATCCAGAACGAGGACCTCGACGGCAAGCTGCAGACCGCCCTGAACTCCGGTTCGGCCCCGGACGTGTTCCTGCAGCGCGGCGGCGGCAAGATGGCGGCGATGGTCAACGCGGGCCAGCTGCTCGACATCTCCGACTCGATCGGTTCCACCGCGAAGTCCGAGATCAGCGAGGGCTCGTTCAAGGGCTACCAGCAGGACGGCAAGACGTGGGCCATGCCGGTCGACGTCAACCCCGAGGGCATCTGGTACAGCCAGGACCTCTTCAAGCAGGCCGGCATCGAGGGCACCCCCACCACGATGGAGGAGCTGAACGCCGACATCCAGAAGCTCAAGGACGCGGGCATCCAGCCGGTCGCCGTGGGTGCGAAGGACGCCTGGCCGGCCGCGCACTGGTACTACAACTTCGCGCTCCGGGCCTGCCCTGAGAGCGTCCTCAACAAGACCGCGCAGGACCTGAAGTTCACGAACTCGTGCTGGAAGCAGGCCGGTGACGACACCAAGGCCTTCTTCGACACGAAGCCCTTCAACGACGGCTACCTGACCACCGCCGCACAGCAGGGCGCCGGCAGCTCGGCCGGTCTCGTCGCGAACCACAAGGCGGCCATGGAGCTCATGGGCGCGTGGGACCCGGGTGTGATCTCCTCGCTCACCCCGGACGGCAAGCCGCTGTCCGACCTCGGCTTCTTCCCCTTCCCGGAGGTCTCCGGCGGCAAGGGCGCACCCGGCTCGATGATGGGCGCCGTCGACGGCTACTCCTGCTCGGCGAAGGCCCCGAAGAAGGCCTGCACCGACTTCCTCAACTACATGACCGAGAAGCCCGTGCAGGAGGCCTACTACAAGGCCTTCAACGCGATCCCCGCGAACAAGTCGGCCCAGTCGGTCGTGACGGAGCCCTACCTGAAGAGCGTGCTCGAGGCGTACAACAAGGCACCGTTCGTCTCGAACTACCTCGACACCGTCTACGGCCAGAACGTCGGCAACGCCCTCAACACGAGCGTCGTCGACCTGCTCGCCGGCAAGGGGTCCGTGTCGGACATCGTCTCGACCGTCAATCAGGCAGCAGCGAAGGGCTGACGAACCCATGACCACCTCCGTCACCAGTCGCTCCACGGACCAGTCCGGGGCAGCGCGGTCCGGGACGGGGCGTCGCACGGGCGGGGCCGACGGTTCGCCGTCGGCCCCGGCCCGCCGGGCCCGCAAGGGCAACGACGTCCGCACCCGGGTCGAGATCGCCGTCCTCGCCGGACCGGCCACCCTGATGTTCGTCGGGTTCGTGATCCTGCCCGTCGTGCTGGCCGCGTACTACGGCTTCTACAAGTGGCAGGGGTACGGCACCCCGACCGACTTCGTCGGCCTGCAGAACTACACCATCATCTTCACCGACCCGGACTTCCGGGGCGTGCTCTGGCACAACCTGTTCATCGTCGTCGGGTCGCTCGTCGTGCAGGGGCCGATCGCGATCATCCTCGCGCTGCTGCTCAACCAGCGCATCCGCGGGCGCGGCCTGATCCGCGTGCTCATCTTCGTGCCGTACGTCATCTCCGAGGTGATCGTCGGCACCGGCTGGAGCCTCATGCTCCAGTCCAGCGGCGCCGTGAACGACCTGCTCCAGGCCGTCGGGCTCGGGTCACTGCGGAACGACTGGCTGTCGAACCCGGACATCGCCATCTGGACGCTGCTCGCGATCATCTCGTGGAAGTACATCGGCTTCGCGGTCATCCTGTTCCTCGCCGGCCTGCAGAGCATCCCGGAGGAGCTGTTCGAGGCCGCGCAGCTCGACGGTGCGAGCTACTGGCAGATCCAGCGGCGCATCACGCTCCCGCTCCTCGGCCCGACCATCCGGATCTGGGCGTTCCTGTCGATCATCGGCTCGCTCCAGCTGTTCGACCTCGTCTACATCATCTGGGGTCAGTACATCGCTGCCACCGCCGGGACCTCGACGATGGCGACGTACATGGTCGCCAACGGTCGGCTCTCCGGCAACTACGGGTACGGCAACGCCGTGGCCGTGGTCATCTTCCTCATCTCGCTGGTCGTCGCCCTCGTCTACCAGCGGTTCGTCCTGCGCCGCGACACCGCCGGCGCCCTGACCGAGAAGGGCGACCGATGACCGCCACCGCCTCCATCGTCGCGCCGAACCGCCGCCGGTCCCGTGACCACGGTCCGGTCCGCAAGGAACGCAACCTCTCATCGCGGTGTGCATCGCGCCGGTCGCGTACATCATCCTGGGCGGCTTCCGCACGAACTCGCAGATCACCGCGAGCCCCGCCGGCCTGCCGAACCCGTGGCAACTCCGTCGTCGCCGGCGTCACCACCACGGTCGGTGTCGTCGTCCTCGGGCTCATGGTGAGCTTCGTGCTCGCCCGGTACCGGTTCCGCGGTCGCGGTGCGCTGTACTCGCTGTTCGCCGCCGGCCTGATGTTCCCGATCACCGTCGCGATCACCCCGCTGTACCTGCTCGTCAAGGACCTCGGTCTGACGAACAGCTTGGCCGGCGTGATCCTGCCGCAGATCGCGTTCGCCCTGCCGACGACGGTCATCATCCTCGTGCCGTTCCTGCGGGCGATCCCGGACGAGCTCGAGGAGGCCGCCGCGATCGACGGGGCGAGCCGGCTCGGGTTCTTCTTCCGCATGGTCGTGCCGCTGTCCCTGCCCGGCGTCGTGACGGTCGGCATCCTCGCGTTCATCGGCAGCTGGAACAGCTACATCCTGCCGCTGTTCATCCTCAACGACTCGTCGGCGTACACGCTGCCCCTCGGGGTCCAGGCGTTCTCGTCGCAGTACTCGGTGGACACCGCGCGCGTGCTCGCGTTCACCTCGCTCTCGATGATCCCCGCACTCGTGTTCTTCGCGATCTTCCAGCGCCGCATCGTCGGTGGCCTGACCGGGGCGGTGAAGGGGTGACGACGCTCGACACGTCCACGCACCCGACGGACGGACGCCAGCCGACGGACGGACGCCAGGCGCGTGGCGGCGCCGCCACGCGCCCGCGATGACGCTCGAGGAGAAGACGGCGCAGCTCGTCGGCTACTGGCTCGACCAGAACGGTGTCGTCGCGCCGATGCAGGGCGAGATGGCGGCCGCGCAGGGCGGCGAGACGCTCGCCGACGTGACCCGGCACGGGCTCGGGCAGTACACCCGCGTGTACGGCACCCGCCCCGTCGAGCCCGACGAGCGCGCGGCCTGGTTGTGGGCGGAGCAGCGTCGGCTCAAGCGCGAGACGCGCCTCGGCATCCCGGCGCTCGTGCACGAGGAGTGCCTCACCGGGCTCGCCGCGTGGCGCGCCGCGACCTTCCCGACGCCGCTCGCGTGGGGTGCCGCGTTCAACCCGGAGCTCGTCGAGCAGGTCGGCGCGGTGATCGGCCGGTCGATGCGCGAACTCGGGGTGCACCAGGGCCTCGCGCCCGTGCTCGACGTCGTGCGGGACCCCCGGTGGGGCCGCGTCGACGAGTGCATCGGCGAGGACCCGTACCTGGTCGGCACCGTCGGCACCGCGTACGTGCGCGGGGTGCAGAGCGCCGGCGTCGATGCGACGCTCAAGCACTTCCTCGGCTACTCGGCCTCGCGTGCCGGACGCAACCACGCGCCCGTGCACGCCGGACCGCGTGAGGTGGCGGACGTGTTCCTGCCGCCGTTCGAGATGGCGCTCCTCGACGGAGGCGCCCGCAGCGTCATGAACTCGTACGCCGAGGTCGACGGCGTGCCCGTGGCGGCCGACCCCGAGCTCCTGACCGGGCTCCTGCGCGACCGGCTCGGCTTCGACGGGACGGTCGTCGCGGACTACTTCTCGGTCGCGTTCCTCGAGGTGATGCACGGCGTCGCCCGGGACCGCGGCGAGGCGGCCGCACTCGCGCTCACCGCGGGCATCGACGTCGAGCTGCCGACGGGTGACGCGTACCTCGCGCCCCTCGTCGAGCGGGTCCGGAGCGGGCTCGTCGACGAGGCGCTCGTCGACCGTGCGGTGCTGCGGGTCCTCCGACAGAAGGAGCGGCTCGGACTGCTCGACCCCGATGCCTTCGAGGACGAGCCCCCGACGGGCATCGACCTCGACTCGCCGGAGCACCGGGCGCTCGCCCGTCGGCTCGCGGCGGAGTCGCTCGTCCTGCTCGCGAACGACGGCGTGCTCCCGCTCGGCGACGCGGCCTCCGGCACCGCGGTCGACGGCGCCGCGGCCGACGGCGCCGCGGCCGACGGCGCCGCGGCGGGCGCAGACCTGCGGGGCCCGGTCGCGGTGATCGGCCCGAACGCCCACCGTGCCGAGGCCCTGCAGGGCTGCTACTCGTTCGCGAACCACGTGCTCGCGACGCACCCGGGCCTGCCGCTCGGGTTCGCGATCCCGACCGTGCTCGAGGCCCTGCAGGACGCCCTCGGGGCCGACGCCGTGCGGTACGCCTCCGGCGCCGAGGTCGAGGGCGACGACCGCTCCGGCTTCGCCGAGGCCGTCGCCACGGCACGCGACGCGGCGGTCGCGGTCGTCGTCGTCGGTGACCAGGCGGGCCTGTTCGGCCGCGGCACCGTCGGCGAGGGCAACGACTCCGAGACGCTCGACCTGCCGGGCGTGCAGCGCGAGCTGGTCGAGGCCGTCGTCGCGACCGGCACCCCGACCGTCGTGGTGCTGCTGACCGGCCGGCCGTACGCGATCGGCTGGATGCTCGACGGCGACCACGCGAAGCCGTCCGCCGTCGTGCAGGCGTTCTTCCCGGGGGAGGGCGGCGGCCTCGCGATCGCCGACCTGCTGACCGGGACTGCGTCGCCGTCCGGTCGTCTGCCGGTCTCGCTGCCCCGGTCCGCCGGTGCGCAGCCGTACTCGTACCTGCACCCGCGGCTCGGGGGCCCGTCGGACGTCACCGCGACCGACTCGACGCCCGTGCGGCCCTTCGGCTTCGGCCTGACGTACACGAGCATCGCGTACGAGGACCTGCAGGTCGACGACGCCGTCGCCACCGACGGCGCGTTCACGGCGTCCGTCACGATCAGGAACACGGGGGACCGGGACGGGATCGAGGTCGTGCAGCTCTACGGGCACGACGTCGCCGCGTCGGTCACCCGTCCGGTCGCCCAGCTGCTCGGCTACGCCCGGGTCGCGCTCCCCGCCGGCGGGTCGGTGCGGGTGCGCTTCGACGTGCCGGTGCAGCGGTTCGCGTTCACGGACCGGGCGATGCGGAAGGTCGTCGAGCCGGGGGACGTGCAGGTCTGGGTCGCGTCCGACGCGGCGGCGTCCCGGCCGGGAGGCCCGGTGCCGACGGGTGGGATCGTCGCCTCCGGGGACGGTCCGGTCCGGCACGAGGTGCCCGGGTCCGCCACGGACCGTGCGGTCGTGCGCGTGACCGGTGCGGTGCACGAGGTGTCGCTCGCCGACCGGCGGACGGTCACCTGGTCGCTCGTCTGAGGGCGCGGGTGCGCTCGCGCACCGCGCGGTGCGCCCGCGCGAGACTCGGCTCTGCGGACACGTTCGCGGCCCCACGGCCGCGAACGTGCCCGCCTGGCCGAGTCTCGGCCTGCCCGGTCTCCGTGGTGCCGCCAACCGTGCGCCCTGGCGCGTACGGTCGACGCATGGCGGGGCGTGTGGTCGGGTGGGTGGCCTTCGCGGTCGGGGCCGTCCTCGTCGCCCTGTTCTTCGGCGTGGCCTTCCAGGCGACCAGCTGCGCGGACGCGATCCCCGGCGGCGCCAGTGTCTGCACGAGCGGGCCCGCGGTCGGCTGGCCGCTCGTCTGGGTCTTCGTCGGGATCGCGGTCGTCTCGGTGGCGCTCGCCGCCTGGCAGGTCCTGCGGGAGCTGCGCCGACAGCAGCGCTGACCGGGGGAGACCCCGCTCGGGATCAGCGGCGCAGCGGCTCGAGCGCGGGGTGGGTGCGGAGCGCCTCGTGTCCGTGCGTCAGCATGACCGAGAGGGTGCTCACCGCGGGTGCCATCGGGCCGGTGAGGGACAGTGGAGACGTGTCGCCGAACTCGAGGACGACGTTGAAGTGCTCGGGGTCCGGGTACACCGCCGTCACCGCAGTGAAGGGGAAGCTCAACCAGCCCCGGCCGACGACGTTGCACACGATGCGCTCGTTGCTCACCAGGACCTCGGCCTGCTGGTGCTCCCGCCACTGCGTCACCGCCGCGGACCGTGCACGGGACCGGGCGACCGAGTTGCCGATCGCGTTCCCGATGACCGCTCCGGCGACCCAGGCCGGACGGCCGAAGGCGACGACCGACGACTGGCCGTACACGACGTCCGTGCCGTAGTACCGCGAGTACTGGAGCGGCCCCGCGAGGAAGAAGTGCTCGCCCGCCCACGGCACGACGCCCCACACCTCGACCTCGGGTGGGAGCTCTCGCTGCTCCAGGACCGACCGGAGCCAGCGCGCGTGCTGCCATCCGGCGGCGTGGGCGTCCTCGTGCTGCCGGACGATCGCTTCCCGCTTGGTGAAGTGCCCGTGCCGACGTCGCCACGATCGGAACGCGCGGTACCCGTTGCGGAGTGCGATCACCAGGAAGACGATCGGTGCGACCATCGCGCAGAGCAGCACCAGGAGCCCGAGCAGCGACCAGCCGACATGGTCGGAGTCGTTCCCGAGGGCGCCGAGGCTGCTTCCGGCGACGACGAGCACAAGGTACGACACCGGGACGAGTGCGGCCGGGATCACCCACGCACGGTGCCGCCGCCACCACGACCGTCGTTCCGTCGTGTCGTTCCCTGCTGACATCGGTCCCCCTCCGGACACGGCGCCCCCGGCGCCGCTCGGTGCAGTTCGAACATCACGATCAAACCGCACCCACGCCGTGCCGTCCACCGGACGAGACCACGACACGCCCCGGTGGGACGATGGCCGGGTGCCGCTCGATCCCGACCCCGCCCTGGTGCCCGAACTCCTGGTCACCGACCTCGACCGCAGCCTGGCGTTCTGGCGGGACCGCTGCGGCTTCGTCGTCCGGTACGCCCGCCCCGAGGAGCGCTTCGCGGCCATCGCCCTCGGCTCGGCGCACCTGCTGCTCGAGCAGGTCGGCGTCGGGCGCAACTGGCTCGCCGGCCCCCTCGAACGCCCGTTCGGCCGCGGTCTGAACCTGCAGGTCGCCGTCCCCGACGCCAGAGCGCTCGCGGCCCGCCTGACCGACGCCGGCATCGCGCTGTTCATGCCGGTGGAACACCGGTGGTACCGCGTCGACGACGAGGAGACCGGGGTCGAGCAGTTCGTCGTCGCCGATCCCGACGGGTGGCTCGTCCGCTTCCAGTCGTCCCTCGGCCGACGGGCGAGGCCGGCCGGTTGACGGGTCCGGTCGACTGACGAGCCCGCCTTCAGGAGACGTGCACACCCGTCGCGAGCAAGCTCGCGAGGGCACCGAGCGCCGACACGACGAGCGCCGGCAACAGGGCGACCCCGCCGAGCAGGAGTGCGAACCAGCCGATCGCCCGACCGCGCACGGCACCACGGCGGACGCCCCGCACGCCGAGCAGGGTCACGACGACGGCGACCGGGAGCGCGGTCGCCAGCACCAGACCGATCGCGATCTGCTCGCGGGCGGCGGGCGCGAGGTCCTCCGGGCCGAGGCCGGGCTCCGCCGCGGCGACGGCGAGGTACACCGTCGTCCACACGAAGGCCACCAGCACGCCGACCCACCCCGCCGCGCTCCTGCCGGCCCGTTCCCTGGTCAGCGGCGCCCACGGCCCGTCCCGGTGCCACAGGTCGTCCGTCACGGTCGCATCCTACGAGCACGCCGTCGAACTCCCGTGGAGCGCGCGTACCGTCACGTTCCTCACGACCCTCGAAGGAGCAGGCCATGTCCGACGCCCACGACCCCCGCGACACCACGAACGACCCCGAGGGCACGCCGAAGCCCGACGGCCTCGGCGAGGACGGGACCATCCCCGACCACCCCGAGGGCGTCGCCGCCGGCTTCGCCGGGGACGACTCGCACTTCAACCACGAAGAGGACGAGGACGCCCAGTAGGCGGACGCAACTGCAGGACGGACGGGAGGCCCGTGGCGACGCCGCCACGGGCCTCCCGTTGCGTCGCCCGGTCACCACGTCGCGACGGCGACCGTCCGTCGGGTCGGTACCGTGGTCGCATGGCCCGCTTCACGCCCCCTGCCGCCGACGCGATGCGCGCGCGCATCCTGGACGCCGCCCGCGACGAGTTCGCCGCCCACGGGCTGACGGGGGCGCGCGTCGAGCGCCTCGCCGCGGCGGCGGACAGCAACAAGGCGCAGGTCTTCCACTACTTCGGGGGCAAGGAGGGGCTCTTCGACGCGCTCCTCGTGCAGGAGCTCGGCGGGTTGCACGACGCCGTCCCGCTCGACACGGACGACCTGCCCGCATGGGCCGGACGTCTGCACGACGCGGTCGTCGAGCGGCCGTGGGTCGCGCGCCTGGCGACCTGGCAGCGCCTCGAGCGTGCGGACGCGCCGGTCCCCGCGCTCGTCGAGCGGTACGAGTCCAGCGTCGCCGAGGTCGAGCGGGCGCAGCGCGCGGGAGTCCTGCCGCGGTCGTTCCGGCCGGCGGTGCTCCTGGCCCTCGTGCAGCAGCTCGCCGGGGTGTGGACCGCGCTGCCCGCCGAGGCGACGGGCTCCGTGTCCGCCGTGGTGGCCGCGCGCCGCCGGCAGGTCGTCGTGGACGCGGTCGCCCAGCTGCTCGGCCGCTGAACCGCCCAGGACGCGCGACCCGTTAGAGCCGCTCGCGCAGGAACGCCACCTGGCGCTCCCAGTGCCGGAAGCCGCCGCCCTCGTGCCCGTTGTACGGGTACACGGCGATCTCGTGGTCGGCCGAGCCCAGGGCGTTGTACGCCGCGAAGGTCGTCCGCGGCGGCACGACGTCGTCCATCAGCGCCACGGAGAACAGCGCCGGCGCGCTGATGCGCTCGGCGAAGTGCACGCCGTCGAAGTAGGCCACCGTGTCCCACACCCGGTCGACGTCGTCGCGGTGGACCGACAGGTGCGTGGCGAGCTCGAGGTACGGGCCGCCGACGGCGACGGCCGTGCCGTGCTCCCAGTCACACAGGAACGCGACGTCCTTGATCCCGCCGCCCTGGCTGCCGCCGGTGAGGGCAATCCGGTCGACGTCGACGCCGGGGAGCGTGCGGACCGCCTCGACGAGCCGCACCGCGTCCGTGAACACGCGGCGGTAGTAGTGGTTCGCCGGGGCGTCGACGCCGCTCGCCATCCACCCGCCGACGTGCGGCACGGAGCCGTGCGGGTCGGGGGTGTCCCCGCCGGAACCCCAGCCACTGCCCTGCCCGCGGGTGTCCATCACGACGTGCACGAAGCCCGCGAGCGCCCACGACACGCGTTCCCCGGGGAGTCCGCGGCCACCGCCGTACCCGAGGAACTCGACCACGACGGGCAGGTCCTGGTCGGCCGTGCCCGCGGGGCGGGAGACCCAGGCGCGGACCGGGTCGCCGCCGAAGCCGGGGAACGTCAGGTCCTGCACGTCGAGGGCGGGCGCGGTGCCGGCACCGGCTGTCCGGGCCGCGGCGATCGTGTCGGCCCAGAAGGCGTCGAGGTCGGCCGGACGCCGCACCTCGGGGCGGTACGCCCGGAGCTGGTCGAGGGGCAGGCCGCGCGTGGGATGGCGTTCCGCGCATTGGGTTGGGGGTCGTTCCGCGCGTCGGAGGACGAATCTTCCGACCTCCGACGCGCAGAACGTCTTCCTACACCGTGCGCGATCGGATCGATCGCTCGCGGGCGGGGTCAGCGCGCGGGGCGCGGGTCCGCGGGGACGACCGTGGCGGAGACCTCCCACGACGGTAGGCTCCCCGTCAGCACCCACGCGGCCTGTCGAGCGGCACCGGACGCCACGTACTCGCCCGGCTGCGCGGCGACGGCCCGGACTGCCTCGTTCCGCGCCGCCCCGCCGATGAGCAGCAGTCGGGACACCGTGACGCCGGTGCCCTCGACCGCGGCGAGCCCGTCGGCGAGGGCGCACATGGTCGCCGGGGTCATCCCGAGCAGCGAGGCGGTCGCGTCCGGTCGGTTCGGGGTGCGCTCGCCGACGAAGTACGGCACGAGCACGAGCCCGTCCGCGCCGGCCGGCGCCTGCAGCGCCAGCTCGCCGAGGCCGTCGTGGTCGACGGCGAGGAGCCCGCCGATCACCTCGAGCACGCGGGCCGCGTTGAGCGTCGTCACGATCGGGAGGCGCGACCCGGTCCCGTCGGCGAAGCCCGCCACGGTCCCGCTCGGGTCCGTCACCTCGGTGTCGGTGACCCCGAAGACCGTCCCGCTCGTGCCGAGGGACACCGCGACGTCGCCGGGACCGAGGCCGAGGCCGAGCGCGGCCCCGGCGTTGTCGCCGAGTCCCGGGCCGACCACGAGTCCGGCGCGGGCGGTCGCGCCGCCCGGCAGCGCGACGTCGGACCCCAGCGTGCCCATCGCCTCGTCCGGTGCGACCACCCGCGGCACCACGACCGCGTCGTCGTCACCGGCTGCGGCTGCGGTTGCGCCACCCGCGACCCGGAGGCCACGACCGAGGGCGGCCGCGAACAGCTCCGCGTCGTACTCGCGGCGCACCGGGTCCCAGTACGCCGTGCCGCTGGCGTCGGAGCCGTCGGTCGCGAGCGCGTCGAGGTCCGGACCGAGCGGACTCTCGTCCGCCGGGCCGTACCCGCGCAGCCGCCACGACAGCCAGTCGTGGGGGAGCGCGACCGCGGCGACCCGCGCCGCGTTCTCGGGCTCCGCGTCCCGCAGCCAGCGCAGCTTGGTCCCGGTGAACGAGGCCACCGGGACCAGACCCGTCCGGGCGACCCATGCCTGTCGGCCGAGCTCCTCGACCATCTGCGCGGCCGCGTCGGCGCTGCGGACGTCGTTCCAGAGGAGCGCGTCGCGGACCACGCGACCGTCCGCGTCCAGTGCGACCATGCCGTGCTGCTGTCCTGCGACCGCGACCGCGGCGACGTCGTCGAACCCACCGGCGTCCGCGATCGCGGTGCCGAGCGCGTCCCACCAGTGGCGGGGGTCGACGGAGGTGCCGTCCGGGTGGGACGCACGCCCCTCCCGGACGACGACCCCGGCGACCAGGGTCACCCCTTCGGCGGCAGGCCGCCTCAGCGCGCGGAATGCAGCCGCTGGCGCGTCTGCCTTCAATTCCGCGCGCCCATCAGGTGCTCGATCGCGAGCTGCTGCAGGCGCACGAAGCCGAAGCCCTTGCCGCCGAAGTACGCGTCGGCGTCGAAGTCCTCGAACGCCGAGCGGTCGGCGAGGAAGTCGTCGTACGACTCGCCGCTGTGCAGCGTCGGGGTGCTCAGCTCGTCGACCTTCGCGGCGGACAGGGCCTCCTGCACCTCGGGGTCGGCGCGGAACGCCTGCGCGCGCTCCTTGAGGAGCAGGTACATGCGCATGTTCGCCTTCGCGGAGTCCCAGACACCCGTGATGTCCTCCGTGCGCGACGGCTTGTAGTCGAAGTGCCGCGGGCCGTCGTACGCCTGACCGCCCTGCGGGGCGCCGTGCTCGAGCAGGTCGACGAGCGAGAACGCGTTCTGCAGGTCGCCGTGGCCGAACACCAGGTCCTGGTCGTACTTGATGCCGCGCTGGCCGTTCAGGTCGATGTGGAAGAGCTTGCCCTGGTACAGCGCCTGGGCGATGCCGGCCGTGAAGTTCAGGCCCGCCATCTGCTCGTGGCCGACCTCGGGGTTGATGCCGAACAGCTCCGGGCGCTCGAGCGTCTCGGTGAAGGCGATCGCGTGGCCCAGGGTCGGCAGGAGGATGTCGCCGCGGGGCTCGTTCGGCTTCGGCTCGATGGCGAAGCGGATGTCGTAGCCCTTGTCCGTGACGTACTGGGCGAGCAGGTTGACGGCCTCGCGGTAGCGCTCGAGCGCGGCCTGCACGTCCTTGGCGGAGTCGTACTCCGAGCCCTCGCGGCCGCCCCACATGACGAAGGTCTTCGCACCGAGCTCGGCGGCCAGGTCGATGTTGCGGAGCACCTTGCGGAGCGCGAACCGGCGGACCTGGCGGTCGTTCGAGGTGCCGTCCTTGAACACCGGGGCCGAGAACAGGTTCGTCGTGACCATCGGCACGATGATCCCGGTCGACTCGAGGGCGCCCGTGAGGCGGTCGATCTGGCCCTGGCGCTCGGCGTCGGTCGAACCGAACGCGAACAGGTCGTCGTCGTGGAAGGTCAGGCCGTAGGCGCCGATCTCGTCGAGCTTCTCGACCGCCTCGACCACGTCCAGCGCGGGACGGGTGGGGCCGCCGAACGGGTCGGAGCCGTTGTAGCCGATGGTCCAGAGACCGAAGGAGAACTTGTCGTCACGGGTGGGCGTCGTTGCCATGGTGGGTCACCGTTCGTCGTCGAAACAAAATGTTGCCGCGCCCAACATAAGCGGTAGGGTGGATCCTGGCAACACCGGATCGCAAAGGAGCGAGTGGATGGCACAGGACGGACACGGACCGGGGCGACTGCGGGTCGCGATGGTCGGGCACGGCTTCATGGGGGCGGCGCACTCCCAGGCGTGGCGGACCGCCCCGCGGTTCTTCGACCTCGGCGTGGAGCCCGAGATGGCGGTCGTCGTCGGGCGGGACGCCGAGCGCACCGAGGCCGCGCGCCGGCAGTACGGCTGGCAGGCCGCGTCGACCGACTGGCGCCGGGTGGTCGCCGACCCGGACATCGACGTCGTCGACGTGGTGTCGCCCGGCTCCTCGCACGTCGAGGTCGCGATCGCCGCGCTCGAGGCCGGCAAGCACGTGCTGTGCGAGAAGCCCCTCGCCAACACCGTGGCCGAGGCCGAGGCGATGACCGCCGCCGCCGAGTCCGCCGCTGCGCGCGGCGTCCGCGCCATGGTCGGGTTCACCGCCAGGTCCGCGCGCTCTACCTGCAGGACTGGTTGGCCGACGCCGAGGGCCCGATGACGTGGCGCCTCGACAAGGCGCTCGCCGGTTCCGGCTCGCTCGGCGACATCGGCGCGCACGCGATCGACCTCGTCGAGCACGTCACGGGCGCACAGCTGTCCACCGTGTCCGGCACGCTCGAGACCTTCGTGCACGAACGCCCGCTGATGGCCGAGGGCGTCGGCCTGTCGGGCACCGCGTCGAGCGAACGCGGACAGGTCACCGTCGACGACGCCGCGTTCTTCCTCGGGCGGCTCAGCGGTGGCGCTGCCGACGGCGCGATCGGGACGTTCGAGGCCACGCGCTACGCCACCGGTCGGAAGAACGGCCTGACGCTCGAGGTCAGCGGGTCCGAGGGCGCGATCCAGTTCGACCTCGAGTCGATGAACGAGCTGCGGCTGTACGAGTCGTCGGCGCCCGCGGGGGAGCAGGGCTTCCGCCGCATCCTCGTCACCGAGCCGGAGCACCCGTGGATGGCCGCGTGGTGGCCGACCGGGCACCTCATCGGCTACGAGCACACCTTCAGCCACCAGGTCACGGACTTCGTGCGGGCGATCGTCGCCGGCACCGACCCGCAGCCGTCGTTCGCGGACGGCCTGCACGTGCAGCGGGTCCTCGAGGCAGTCGAGCGCAGCGCGGCCGACGGCAGCGCCTGGACGGCGATCCGATGACCGGCGGGAAGCAGGCGCTGGTCGTCCGGGGCGGGTGGGACGGGCACATGCCGGTCGAGACCACCGACCTCTTCGTCCCGTTCCTGCGGGACAACGGGTTCGACGTCCACGTCTCCGACTCGACGGCGGTGTACGCCGACGAGTCCGTGATGGCCGACGTCGACCTGATCGTGCAGGTCGTCACCATGTCGACCATCGCGGACGACGAGTTCGCCGGACTGCAGAAGGCGGTGCTCGGCGGTGCCGGGCTCGCGGGGTGGCACGGCGGGATCGCGGACGCGTTCCGGAACACCGCCGACTACCTGCACATGATCGGCGGGCAGTTCGCGCACCACGCGAGCAAGCACCCCTCCGAGCGCACCGGCGAGCAGTCCGACAACTACATCCCGTACACGGTGCACATCACCGAGGCCGGGCACGAGCACCCGATCACGCAGGGCATCGAGGACTTCGACCTGGTGACCGAGCAGTACTGGGTGCTCTCCGACGAGTACAACGACGTGCTGGCGACCACGACGCAGGAGGCCCGGGACTTCGACGCCTGGAACCGTCCGGTCACGGCGCCGGCGATCTGGACCCGGCAGTGGGGGCAGGGGCGCGTGTTCGTCTCGGCGCCCGGGCACCGGCTCGAGGTCGTCGAGTCGCAGCCGCTCCGCACGATCATCGAGAGGGGACTCCTGTGGGCAGCGCGATGAGGGTCGGTGTCGTCGGGGTCGGCGTCATCAGCCAGCAGTACTTCGAGCACTTCCCGGCGCTGCCCGGGCTCGAGCTCACCGCCGTCGCGGACATCGACGTCGCCCGGGCTCAGTCGGTCGGCGAGGCACAGGGCGTCCGCGGGACGAGCGTCGACGAGCTCATCGCGGCGGACGACGTCGACGTCGTGCTCAACCTGACGATCCCGGCCGCGCACGCCGAGATCGCCACCCGGGCGCTCGAGGCCGGCAAGCACGTCTACGGCGAGAAGCCGCTCGCGATGTCGACGGCCGAGGCGCAACCCGTGCTCGACCTCGCCCGGCGCTCGGGGCTGCGGGTCGGCAGCGCGCCGGACACCGTGCTCGGCACCGGGATCCAGACGGCCCGGCAGGCGCTCGACAGCGGTGCGATCGGCACGCCCGTCGGTGCCGCCGTGTCCTGGTCGGCGCCCGGGCACGAGCTGTGGCACCCGGCGCCCGCGTTCTACTACCAGCCGGGTGGTGGACCGCTGCTCGACATGGGGCCGTACTACCTGACGAGCCTGGTCTCGTTCTTCGGTCCGGTCGTCCGGGTGAGCGGCGCCTCGACCCGCTCCGACCGCGAGCGCACGATCGCCACCGGGCCCGCCGCGGGCACCCCGCTCCGGGTCGACATCGACACGCACGTGGTCGCCGTCCTCGAGCACGCGAACGGCGTCGTCTCCACGGTCACGGTGTCCTTCGAGGTCTGGGCCACCCGGGCACCACTGTTCGAGGTGTACGGCACCGCGGGCACGCTCGGGGTCCCCGACCCGAACCGGTTCTCCGACCCGGTGTCGATCGCCGACGCCCACGGGGGAACAGCACAGCCCCGCGAGTGGCGGGACCTGCCGACGAGCGCCGGGTACGCCGACGCCGGACGCGGGTACGGCCTCGCCGACATGGCACACGCGATCGCGACGGACCGGCCACACCGGGCGTCCGGCGACCTCGCGTTCCACGTGCTCGAGGTGATGGAGGCGGTCTCGACCGCCGCCCGCGAGCACACCGTGGTCGACGTGCGGTCGCGCGTCGACCGACCGGACACCGTGCCCGCCGGAGCCGAGCCGAGCACCTGGTGAACCAGCAGCAGGAGGAAGGAAGCAGCATGACGGAGACGACCCGTGCCTCCCGGCCGAGCGCGTCGACGCGACCGGTCACCCTGTTCACCGGCCAGTGGGCGGACCTGCCGTTCGAGGAGGTCGCCCGCCTGGCGGGGGAGTGGGGCTACGACGGGCTCGAGATCGCCTGCTGGGGCGACCACCTGGACGTCCGTCGCGCCGCGACGGATCCCGACTACGTGGCGGACCGGAAGGCGGTCCTGGAGCGGAACGGCCTGCAGGTCTGGACGATCGCGAACCACCTGACCGGTCAGGCCGTGTGCGACGACCCGATCGACCAGCGGCACGAGGACATCCTCGCGCCGCACGTCTGGGGCGACGGCGACCCCGAGGGCGTCCGCCAGCGGGCGGCCGAGGAGCTGCAGTGGACGGCCCGCGCGGCCGCGGCGCTCGGCGTCACGACCGTCACCGGGTTCTCCGGGTCGTCGATCTGGAAGACCGTCGCCGGGTTCCCGCCGGTGCCGCCCTCGATGATCGACGCCGGCTACCAGGACTTCCACGACCGGTGGTCGCCGATCCTCGACGTGTTCGAGGAGGTCGGCGTCCGCTTTGCGCTCGAGGTGCACCCGTCCGAGATCGCCTACGACTACTGGACGGCGAAGCGGGCGCTGGAGGTGTTCCAGGACCGGCCGGCGTTCGGCTTCAACTTCGACCCGTCGCACTTCGTCTGGCAGGACCTGGACCCCGCCGCGTTCCTGCTCGACTTCGCCGACCGGGTGTACCACGTGCACTGCAAGGAGTCGGTGAAGCAGCTCGACGGCCGCAACGGACGCCTGTCGTCGCACCTGCCGTGGGGCGACCCGCGGCGCGGGTGGGACTTCGTCACCGCCGGGCACGGGGACGTGCCGTGGGAGCGGGTGTTCCGCGTGCTGAACCACATCGGCTACGGCGGTCCGACGAGCGTCGAGTGGGAGGACGCGGGCATGGACCGGCTCCTCGGCGGCCCGGAGGCGCTGGCGTTCGTCCGGCAGCTCGGGACCATCGCGCCGCCGGACGCCGCCTTCGACGCCGCGTTCTCGCGCTCGCGCTAGCCGCCAGCGACGGCGGGCCCCGCGCCGGCGGGCCCCGCGCCGGCGGGCGCCGCGCCGGCGCGGGGCCGAGTCTCGGCCAGGCGGACAGTTCCGCGGCGCTCGGCCTGCGAAGGTGTCCGCGGAGCCGAGCCTCGGCACCGCCCGACCTGCACCACCACCCCACGAGGAGGACCCATGGCCCGACCGGCCACGACCACGCCCGGCAACGCCGCGCGCGTCCTCCGCATCGTGCACGAGGGCGGGCCGCTCCCGCGCGCCGAGCTCACCCGGCGCACGGGCCTGAACCGCTCGACGGTCCTGGCGATCGTCGGCGAGCTCGTCGAGCAGGGACTCGTGCACGAGGAGTCCCCCGCCCCCGGCGGCCCCGGTGCCGATCGCCCCACAGCCGGCGTCGGACGTCCCAGCGCGATCGTCCGCGCGTCGCCGGACGTCGTGGCCGCCGCCGTCACGGTCGAGATCGACGCCGTCGGGGTGGCCCTCGTCGCGCTCGACGGCACCGTGCGCGACCGGCTCGTCGAACCCCAGCCCAGCGTCCCGAGCGCGGCCGTGGCGATCGACGCCGTCGCCCGCGTGCTCGGCACCCTCACCACCCGGGCGGCACCGGGCCTGCGGCTCGTCGGGGTCGGCGTCGCGGTCCCCGGCATCGTCCGCGTCGAGGACGGGGTCGTCCGGGACGCCCCGCACCTCGGATGGCGGGACGAGCCGTTCGCGGGACCGCTCGCCGATCGCCTCGGCCTGCCCGTCCGCGCCGCGAACGACGCGAACGTCGGCGCCTGGGCCGAACGGCTGTACGGCAGCGCCCGCGGCGTCGACGACCTGGTCTACCTCAACGGCGGCGCGAGCGGCATCGGCGGCGGCATCGTCAGCGCCGGCCGACCGTTCAGCGGCGCCGACGGGTACGCGGGCGAGCTCGGGCACACCTTCGTCGCCGCGAACGGCGTCCGCTGCCACTGCGGGGCCGTCGGGTGCCTGGAGACCGAGGCCTCGCGCGAGTCCCTGACCGCGGTCACCGGGACACCCCCGGACGACCTCGACGCCCTCGCCGCGGCGCTCGCCGAGGGCCGGGACGAGGTCGAGCGGGTCGTCGACCGGCAGGTCACGGCGCTCGCCACCGCGATCCGGAACGCCGTCCACACGGTCGACCCCGAGGTCGTCGTCCTCGGCGGGTTCCTCGGCGAGCTGCTCGGGCACGTCGGGGACCGCGTCGAGGACGAGGTCCGGGCGCAGACGATGGCGGCCATGACCGACCGGCTCCGGGTCGTGCCGGCTGCGCTCGGGCGGGACGTCCTGGTGCGCGGGGCCGCCGAGCTCGGGTTCACCGACCTGCTCCGCGACGGCCAGGCGACCCAGGCCCAGGCGACCCCGGCCCAGGCGACCCCGGCCCAGGCGACCCCGGCCCAGGCGACCCCGGCCCACACACCGACCACCCCGTCCGACCGCGACGACGCGGTCGAGGAAGCGAGATCCGCATGACCGACACCGCCACCACCCAGCGCGCGAGCGTCCTGCTCGGCACCCAGGACCTCACCGTCGAGGACCGCCCCGTCCCCGAGGTCGCCGCCGGGGACGTGCTCGTCCGCGTCGCCGCCGTCGGCGTGTGCGGCTCCGACGTGCACTACTACCGCCACGGCCGCATCGGGGACTTCGTCGTCGAGGAGCCCCTCGTCCTCGGCCACGAGCTCTCCGGCACGATCGCCGCCGTCGGCGAGGGCGTCGACCCCGCCCGCGTCGGGGAGCGCGTCGCCGTCGAACCGCAGCGCCCCTGCCACCGCTGCGCGCAGTGCCTGGCCGGTCGCTACAACCTCTGCCCGCACATGCGCTTCTACGCGACGCCGCCGGTCGACGGCGCGTTCGCCGAGTACGTCACGATCGAGGCCGAGTTCGCCCACACCCTGCCCGACACCGTCTCGTTCGAGGCCGGCGCACTCCTCGAACCCCTGTCCGTCGGCATCGCCGCCGCACGGAAGGCCGGGATCGTCCCCGGATCGAGCGTCCTCATCGCCGGCGCCGGTCCGATCGGCGTCATCTGCGCGCAGGTCGCCCGCGCGTTCGGTGCGACGCGCGTCGTCGTCAGCGACCTCGTCCCCGAGCGCCGCGAGCGGGCGCTGTCCTTCGGCGCGACGGAGGTCGTCGACCCCGTCGCGGTGGACGTCACCTCGGACATCGTCCCCGTCGACGCCTTCATCGACGCCAGCGGCGCACCGCGCGCGGTCTCCGACGGCATCAAGGCGGTCGGACCGGCCGGCGCCGCCGTCCTGGTCGGGCTCGGCAACTCCGAGATGGTGCTGCCCGTCGAGCACATCCAGAACCTCGAGGTGACGGTCACCGGCATCTTCCGCTACACGAACACCTGGCCGGTCGCGATCGGGCTGGTCGCGTCCGGACAGGTCGACCTGGACGCACTCGTCACGGGACGCTTCGGGCTCGACGACGTCCGCGAGGCCCTCGAGAGCGACACCGACCCGGCCTCCCTCAAGTCGGTCGTCTACCCGAACGGGGTCCCGTCCGCCTCGTGACCCGGGACCGGACTGGAGGCACGTGGCGGGCCCGCCACGTGCCTCCAGTCCGTCCTGCGGTCGTGTCCGGCGACCGCACCTGCCGGTGCACCCGGACCGGGGGCACCGGTGCGACACCGCGACGCGCTACGGTTCGGCCATGACGGCGACACCGGCGGCCGCAGTGCCGCAGCGCACCGACCGACGGGCCCTCGTGTCCTGGGCCCTCTGGGACTGGGGGTCCGCGGCGTTCAACGCCGTCGTCACCACCTTCGTGTTCAGCACCTACCTGGCGAGCCGCGCGTTCGTCGACCCGCGGCTCGTCGCGGCCGAGGGCACCTCGGCTGCCGCCACCCGCGCGGTCGAGCGGGAGCTCGCGCAGAACGCGGCGACCGTCTCGACCGCCCTGACCGTCGCCGGGATCGTCGTGGCGCTGGTCGCCCCCGCGGTCGGACGGCTCGCGGACTCCTCCGGGCACCGGCGCCGTTCGGTGCTCGTCGCGACCATCGGCATCGCGCTGTCGATCGGGGCGATGGTGTTCGTCGCACCGAGCCAGCCGTACCTCGTGCTCGGCGCGGCCCTGCTCGGGATCGGGACGGTCGCGTACGAGATCGCCACGGTCGGGTACAACGCGATGCTCGGCCAGGTCGCCTCCGGGCCGGAGACCGGCCGGGTCTCGGCGATCGGCTGGGCGGCCGGGTACTTCGGCGGCATCGTGCTGCTGGTCGTGCTGCTCGTCCTGTGCATCCAGGACTTCGGGACGCCCGGCGTGGCCGGGGTCCTGCAGCTGCCGGCGACCGTGGCGACCGGGCAGTGGGACGTCCGCGTCGCGATCGGCATCGCCGCCGTGTGGCTCGCCGTCAGCTCGGTGCCGCTGTTCCTGACCGTCCCCGAGGCCGCGCCGGACCGGACGCAGACCGGCGGCCTGCTCGGCGCCTACCGGGACCTCGGCCGCCACGTCGCCCGGCTGTGGCGCGAGCGGCGGAACGTCCTGGCGTTCCTGGTCGCGAGCGCGGTGTTCCGCGACGGGGTCGGGGCGGTGTTCACGTTCGGCGGGATCATCGCCGCGCAGGTGTTCGGCTTCAGTGCGTCCGAGGTGATCCTGTTCGCCATCGTCGCGAACGTCGTCGCCGGGGTCGCGACGTTCCTGTCCGGGCGGCTCGCGGTGCTCGCGGTCGGGACGGCCCAGATCGGGTTCTGGGTGCTCGGGCTCGCGCTGTGCGTGTTCGTCGGCCCGGTGCAGTCGTCGTCGCGGGCGTACCTGGCGCGGCTCGCGACGCCGGGCCGCGAGGGGGAGCTCTTCGGCCTGTACGCCACGACCGGGCGGGCGGCGTCGTTCCTGGCGCCGGCGCTGTTCGGGGTCGCCGTGACCCTGACCGGCTCGACGCGCTTCGGCATCCTCGGCATCGTGGTGGTGCTCGTCGCGGGGCTCGTGCTCATGGCGTTCGTCAAGCGGGAGGACGGGGCGGCGGCCGTCCCGCGCGTCGGGGGCTGATCCGCGCGTCGGGTGCCGTTCCGCGCGTCGGAGGCGTTTCCGCTCGTCGGGTGCCGATCCGCGCGTGGTGTGTCGTTCCTTCCGGCACCCCTCGCGCGATCCTGCCTCCCACGTCACCTGCTATGGGCCGGATCGTCCACGGTGACGGCCCCGCGGCACCCGCTCGGCTCCCGTGCGCCAGGATGGAGGGCATGACCGACCAGCGGATCGCCGTCGTCGTCCTCGCCGCCGGGCAGGGCACGCGCATGAAGTCGTCCACCCCCAAGGTGCGAGCCCGAGCACGTCGCCGTGGTGGTCCGGCACGAGCGGGAGCGCGTCGCCGCCGAGGTCGCCGAGCGCGCACCCGGCGCGATCGTCGTCGACCAGGACGACGTCCCCGGCACCGGGCGCGCCGTCGAGGTCGCGGTCCAGGCGCTCCCCGCCGACTTCGAGGGCGCCGTGGTCGTGCTCTCCGGCGACGTCCCGCTGCTCGACGCAGCGTCGCTCCGCATGCTCGTGGACGCCCACGCCGGGAACGCCGCGACCCTGGTCAGTGCGATCGCCCCCGACCCGACCGGCCTCGACAAGGACGCGACCGACGAGCAGCGCACCATCACCGAGGCGAACGCCGGGATCTACGCGTTCGACGTCGCGCACCTCCGTGCTGTGCTCCCCGGTCTCACGACGGCCACGTCGTGACCCTCACCGACCCGTGGCTCGTGGCGGGGATCAACGACCGCGCGCAGCTCGCCGACGCCGCCCGCGAGCTCAACGCCCGGATCGTCCGTCGGCACCAGCTCGCCGGCGTCACCGTCCAGGACCCCGCGACGACGTGGATCGACCTGGACGTCACCATCGAGGCCGACGCCGAGGTGCTCCCGGGCACCCAGCTGATCGGCGCCACCGCGATCGCGGCCGGGGCCGTCGTCGGACCGGACACGACCCTGCGCGACACCGAGGTCGGCGCCGGCGCGACCGTGAACCGGGTCGACGCGACGCTCGCCGTGATCGGGGACGGTGCCTCGGTCGGCCCGTTCGCGTACCTGCGGCCGGGCACGATCCTGGGCGACCAGGGCAAGATCGGCACGTTCGTCGAGACCAAGAACGCCGTGATCGGGCGGGGCAGCAAGGTGCCGCACCTGTCCTACATCGGCGACACCGAGGTCGGCGAGGACTCCAACATCGGGGCGAACACCATCACCGCGAACTACGACGGCGTGCACAAGCACCGCACCGAGGTCGGGTCGAACGTGCGGACGGGCTCGCACAACGTGTTCGTCGCCCCGGTTAGGATTGGCGACGGGGCGTACACCGGCGCGGGTACGACCGTCCGCAAGGACGTACCGGCCGGGTCGCTCGCGATCAGCTACGCCCCGCAGCGCAACACCGACGGATGGGTCGAGGAACACCGACCCGGTACGCCGGCGGCCGAGGCGGCTCGGCGCGCGCACGGCGAACAGAACACGGCGACCTGACCCGGCCGTCGGCAGCGACCCCGAGCGGGTCAGGGAGTGAGCACCGCACTTGTCCGGAATCAAGACAACCGGCCAGAAACGACTCGTCCTCGTCTCGGGACGAGCGCACCCGGAGCTCTCGGCGCAGATCGCCGACGAACTCGGGGTCGAGCTGGTCCCGACCGACGCCCGCACCTTCGCGAACGGTGAGCTCTACGCCCGCTTCGACGAGTCGGTCCGCGGCTGCGACGCGTTCGTCATCCAGTCGCACACCGCGCCGATCAACGAGTGGCTCATGGAGCAGCTCATCATGGTCGACGCGCTCAAGCGTGCCTCGGCGAAGCGCATCACGGTCGTGGCGCCGTTCTACCCCTACGCCCGACAGGACAAGAAGGGCCGCGGCCGCGAGCCGATCTCGGCCCGACTGGTCGCCGACCTGTTCAAGGCCGCCGGTGCGCACCGCATCATGAGCGTCGACCTGCACGCCGCCCAGATCCAGGGCTTCTTCGACGGCCCCGTCGACCACCTGTTCGCCATGCCCGTGCTGCTCGAGCGCTTCCAGCAGATCCTCGACCCGGAGACGCTCACCGTCGTGTCGCCGGACATGGGCCGCGTGCGCGTCGCCGACATCTGGTCCGAGAAGCTCGGCGCCCCGCTCGCCATCATCCACAAGCGGCGTGACCCGCTCGTCCCGAACCAGGTCTCCGCGCACGAGATCGTCGGTGACGTCTCCGGCCGCGTCTGCCTGCTCGTCGACGACCTCATCGACACCGGTCGCACGATCGCCAAGGCCGCCGAGGCCCTGAAGGCGAACGGTGCCACCGGCGTCGTCGTCGCGGCGACCCACGCGGTGTTCTCGGACCCGGCGAAGGACCTGCTGCAGAGCGAGTTCATCGACCGCGTCGTCGTCACGGACACCCTGCCGCTGCCGGAGGAGAAGCGCTGGGACCGCCTCGAGGTCCTGCCGATCGCCCCGCTCATCGCCCGCGCGATCCACGAGGTCTTCGACGACGGTTCCGTCACGTCGATGTTCGACGGCGCGGCTTGACCACAGCGCGGGACGCGCTCGCCGCCCGGCTTCGGGCGGCGGGCAGCGTGTTCGCCGAGGACGAGGCCGACCTGCTGCTCGAGGCAGGCGACGGCGATCCGGTCCGCCTGCGTGCCCTGGTGCAGCGGCGCCTCGCCGGTGAGCCGCTCGAGGTCGTCCTCGGCTGGGCGGCCTTCGACGGACACCGGGTCCGCGTCGCCGCAGGGGTCTTCGTGCCCCGGGCACGCACCGCGGTCGTCGTCGAGCAGACGGCGCGGCGGCTCCACCGCTACGACCGGGTCGTCGACCTGTGCTGCGGGGTCGGCGCGATCTCCGTCGCGCTGCTCGGCCGGGTCGGTGCGCTCGACCTCGTCGCGGCTGACGTGGACCCCGACGCGACCGACGTGGCCGCCGAGAACATCGGGGACCGGGGGATCGTCGTCACGGGCGACCTGTTCGCGCCGCTGCCCGAGCGGTTCCGGGAGGCCGTCGACGTCATCGCCGTGAACGCCCCGTACGTGCCGTCCGGCGAGGTCGCGACGATGCCGTCGGAGGCCCGCGACCACGAGCGGCTCGTCGCCCTCGACGGGGGAGCGGACGGCCTCGACGTGCACCGCCGCATCGCCGACGGGGCCGGGGCGTGGTTGTGCCCGGGCGGGGCGGTCGTCATCGAGGTCTCGGAGGCCCAGTCCGCGGCGTCGGCGGCACTGTTCGCCGCCGCCGGGTTCACCGTCGCGGTCGAGCGCGACGACGAGGTCGACGGGACGTGCGTCGTGGCGGTCCGACCGGCCTGACGTCCGGCTGCCGTCCGCGGACCGCCGTCAGTCCGCGCTGACCTGCACGGTGTGCCATCCCGTTGCGCCGTTCGGCGCCGGAGGCCGCTCGACGCTCGTCTGCACCTGCCCGTCGGTCCCCGTGGCGCGGACCTGCAGCCGGTGCGACCCGGCCGTCGGGGTCCACCGCCACACCCACTGCCGCCAGGTGTCGGCGGACGCCGAGTCGGCCAGGGTCGCGTCCTGCCACTCGCCGTCGTCGACCCGGACCTGCACGCCCTTCACCCCGTGGTGCGGCTGCCAGGCGACACCCGCAACGGCGACGGTCTTCCCCGCCGTGAGCGATGCCCCATCCCGAGGCGTGTCGATCCGCGACTCGAGCTTCACCGGACCGCGCTCCGACCAGCCACGCGGGGTCCAGTACCCCTGCGCGTCCGAGAATCGGGTGACCTCGAGCTCGTTCACCCACTTCGTCGCGGAGACGTACCCGAACAGGCCGGGCACGACCATCCGGACCGGGAACCCGTGCTCGGGCGGGAGCGGCTCGCCGTTCATCCCGACGGCGAGCATCGCGGCGGTGTCGGGGTCCTGCAGCACGTCGAGGGGCGTCCCGGCCGAGAAGCCGTCGACGCTCCGGGACAGCACCATGTCGGCGCCGTCGCGGACCCCCGCCCGCGCCAGGAGTTCGCGGATCGGGTACCCGAGCCACAGCGCGTTGCCGATCAGGTCCCCGCCGACCTCGTTCGAGACGCAGCTCAGGGTCGCCATGTGTTCCTCGAGCGGGAGCGCCAGCAGTTCGTCCCAGGTCAGCTCGACCTCACGCTCGACAGCGCCGTGGATCCGCAGCTTCCACTGCGCGGGGTCGACCGACGGCACGCGCAGGGCGGTGTCGATCCGGTAGAAGTCGGCGTTGGGGGTGACGTACGGCGTGATCCCGGACACGTCGAGGGACGCCCCGGCGGGGACGGGCGTCGCCGTGGTCGCGGGCTGCGGCAGGCGGATCGCCCGCCGTGCAGCCGCGGCCGCCTGCATCGCCGAGGTCCCGAGGCGGGACGCGCCACCGACCACGACCGCGGCGACGGCGGTCGCCGCACCCCACACCAGGAATGTGCGACGTTCGGTCGCCGCCGGTCTGGGCGAGGCCGACGGGACGGCTGCTGCGGCTTCCCACCGCCGGAGCCGACGGAGGAGCATGCGCAGTACGACGATCGCCGCGACCACGCCGAGGACGCTCGGCAGCCCGTCCCACGTGCCGCTGCCCGACCGCGTGGTGACGGCTGCGAGCGACAGCGCACCACCGACCGCGAACACGAGCGCCCCGAACGGCGGACGTCGACGTTCGAGGACGCCCGCGCCGGCGCTGATGCCCGCCGTGACGACGGCCATCAGGACGAAGAGCGCGGCCTTGTCCCCGGTGCCGAACAGCCCGACCATGAGGTCCTTCGCATCGGGCGGAGCGAGGTCGATGACGGCGGAACCGACGGCGACGAGCGGACTGCCGGCGCCGCCGAGCAGCAGCGCGCCGAACTCGGCGACGGCCAGGAACGCGACGACGGCCACGATCCCGCACGCGGCGGCCCACCCGGCCGGGCGGCGGACGGACGTCCCCGGCGGGAGCGGCTCGGCAGCGGGTGCGGAGGAGGTGGAGGGTGGTGCGGTGCTCACCCGTGCAGCGTAGGTCGGCAGGCCGCCGACGGGCTGACAGGCGGCCGGACGGTGGACGGGCGCCGGCGGCCGACCTGCTGTGGAGGAGCGGGGCTTCCCCGGGCGTTCATCGCCTCGTTCCCCGGAACGGGCCAGCGCGGCGACGCAGCAGCGGGCCCAGCAGCGAGCTCAGCGACGTGCACAGCAACGTGCGCAGCGACGTGCGCAGCGGCGGTCCCGCCCGACGATGTCGGTCGCTCGACGCTTCGCCGCCCTGCGCTGGACGATCGTGGGGATCTGGGTCGCCCTGCTCGTCACCCGCATCGTGGTGTCCACGACCGCGCCGGAGTCCGACCTGTCGTACTTCGGGGTGCTCGAGGCGGTCGCGATCACCGGCGGCCTGGCGCTCATCGCCGTCGCGGTCCTCCGGGCCCGGGCGATCCGACGGCGCCGCGCCGACGAGGCGCTCGCCCCAGGAGCTCCGCGACGCCGTGCACGAAGCCCGTCCCGAGACGGCGCTCGGGCAGCGGGTCACCTGGGCGTTCGGTGCCACCGAGGCGTCGCTCTGGGAACTCGAGGAGCGCCGCGCGACCCGGCTGCTCGTGATCCGCTGGAGCCGGATGGTGCACGTCGGACTCGAGGACGTGGTCGGGGAACGGAACGCCGCGGCGGTTGCCTTGCACTACGTCCGGCCGGACGACACGACCGCGGTCGCCACGTTCTTCGTCCGCTCGGCTCCGGGGTCGCAGCGCCTGCTCGGCCGTGGCCCGCGGCTCGAGCGGCTCGTCGCCGACCTGGCCCGCGAGCGCATCGTCGCCTGAACGACCGGGAACGGGAACGGGCGAGGAGCCTGCGCTCCTCGCCCGTCGGCCGGTCCGGACCCGTCAGTGCCCCTCGGTCAGTGCGTCGACGGCTCCTGTTCGACCTCGCGCCGGTCGTCGTCGGACCACAGGGTGTGGAACGTGCCGTCCTTGTCGATGCGCTGGTAGGTGTGCGCCCCGAAGAAGTCACGCTGCCCCTGGATCAGCGCCGCGGGGAGCCGGTCCGAGGCGAGGGAGTCGTAGTAGGCCAGCGCGGACGAGAAGCCCGGCGCCGGGATCCCGGACGCGACCGCGATGCCGACGATCCGTCGCCAGGCCGCTTCGCCCTCCGCGACGGCGTCCGCGAAGTACGGGTCGACCAGCAGCGACTCGAGCGCCGGGTTCTTGTCGTACGCCTCGACGATGCGGTTGAGGAACTGCGCCCGGATGATGCAGCCACCGCGCCAGATCTTCGCGACCGCGCCCAGGTCGATGTCCCAGTCGTACTCCTTCGCCCCGGCGATGATGAGGTCGAAGCCCTGCGCGTACGCGACGACCTTCGATGCGTACAGCGCCGCACGGACGTCGTCGGCCGCGGCACGCTGGGTCGGCTTCGACGACACCGCACGGGCGAAGACCGCCTCGCCGATGCCCGACACCGGGATGCCCAGACCGACGGCGTTCTGCACGGTCCAGACGCCGGTGCCCTTGGAGCCGGCCTCGTCGCGGATGACGTCGACGAGCGGCTTCCCGGTGTCGGCGTCCTGCTGCTTGAGGACCTCGCCGGTGATCTCGATCAGGTACGACTCCAGGTCGCCCTTGTTCCACTCGTCGAACACCTGCACGAGCTGCTCGACGGAGTACCCGCCGACGCGGCGGAGCAGGTCGTAGGACTCCGCGATGAGCTGCATGTCGGCGTACTCGATGCCGTTGTGCACCATCTTCACGAAGTGGCCGGCGCCGTCGGAGCCGATGTGCGTCACACACGGCTCGCCCTCGGCCACGGCGGCGATCGACTTGAGGATCGGTCCGAGGGTCTCCCAGGCCTCCTTCGAGCCGCCGGGCATGATCGACGGGCCGTTGAGCGCGCCTTCTTCGCCGCCGGAGATGCCGGTGCCGACGAAGTTCAGGCCCTTCTCGCGCAGGTCGTGCTCGCGACGGATGGTGTCGTGGAAGTTCGCGTTGCCGCCGTCCACGATGATGTCGCCCTCCTCGAACCGCTCCGCGAGCTGGTCGATGACGGCGTCGGTGCCCTTGCCGGCCTGCACCATGATGATCGCGGTCCGGGGCTTCGACAGCGACGCGACGAACCCGTCGATGTCCTCTGATGCGATGAACCCGGCGTCGCCGTGTTCCTGCATGAGTTCCTCGGTCCGGGCGTAGGTGCGGTTGTAGACCGCGACCGTGTTGCCCTCGCGTGAGGCGAGGTTGCGTGCGAGGTTCGAGCCCATCACCGCGAGGCCGATGACCCCGATGTTCGCCTGTCCGTCGTGCTCTGCCACCTGGGTCTCCTTCGTCCTGGATGTTCGGTGCCCAACCTACGAGCCGGACCCTGGGGTCGCACGAGTGTGACGGCAACTGGGGACGGGAACCGGACGCTCTCCTACTGTGGAGGGATGAACGACGTCGCCGTCCTCCCGCCCGTGCTCGTGATGGGGGTCTCCGGCTCCGGCAAGTCGACGATCGGACAGGCGCTCGCCGACGCCCTCGCCGACCAGGGTCAGCCGAGCGAGTTCGTCGACGCGGACGACCTGCACCCCGCCGCGAACAAGGAGAAGATGCGGCAGGGCATGCCGCTGACCGACGAGGACCGCTGGCCGTGGCTCGACGCCTGCGCGGCCAGGATCGCGGCGGTGCAGGCCTCGGGTCGCCGCTGCGTGATGGCGAACTCGGCGCTCAAGCGCGTGTACCGGGACCGGCTCCGGTCCGCCGCCCCGGACCTGGTCATCGCCTTCCTCGACGGCTCGCACGACCTCATCGCCGAGCGGCAGTCGCACCGGCACCACGAGTACATGCCGACGTCGCTGCTCGACTCGCAGTTCGCGACGCTCGAGCGGCCGGAGCCCGACGAGGCCGCCGTCGCGGTGTCGATCGACGGCTCCGTCGACGACACCGTGGCGACGATCAGGTCGGCGCTGTCGGTCACCTCCGGCTGAGCTCGGCGAGCCGCCCGCGGTACTCCTCGGCGTCGATGTCGCCCCGGGCGAAACGGTCCGCGAGCACGGACCGGGCATCGGAGCGCGCCCGCCAGGACCCGCGGCGGAGGACGCCGAAGACGACGCCGAGCGCCACGAGCGCCAGGAAGAAGAACAGCGGGAGCGCGAGGAACGGGAAGCCGGGTCCGTGGGCGTACGGACCGACGGCGGCGATGGACGAGAGTGCGGGGATCACGATGGCCTCCTGTGGTTCCGCCGACCGGGCCCACTTCCGGCTGCTCCCGCAGTCGCGACGACGCCACTCCTGCACAGGCGACTCCGCCCGGGGGAGTAGTCCACAGATGGTGCGGCGGCCCGACGCCCCGGCGCGCTGCCGCCCCTAGGCTCGCCCCGTGACCACCGACGCCCCCGCTCCGACCACCGGCGATCGCCGCCGGTCCTCGGGGAGCCCGCGGTTCGCCCGCGTCGGTCGGGTGCTCCCCGTCGCGGTCGTGCAGGTCGCCGGGACCCTGCTCGCGTCGCGCATCAGCGGCGGACCCCCGCGAGGGCAACGTCCCCCCTGGGCGGGCGCCGGCGTCGTGCTCGAGCCCGTGGACGTCGTCCCGCTCGCGGCGATGGTCGTTCCCGCGGAGCGTCCTCGCCGTCACGCTCGCGACGACCGCGGGGTACGCCCTGCTGGTGTCGCCCCGCGGCCCGTTCGTGGCGGCGCTGACGATGGCGATGGCGAACGCCTGGTTCCGCCGTCCGCCGACCTGCTGACGGCTCGATCGCCCCTGTACAGCATCGACGCCGCCGTCCTCGCGCTCGCCTGGGTGACCGTGACGATCGTCGTCACCGAACTCGCCCGTGTCCGTCTCGAACGGGTCGCCGAGCGTCGGCGTGCCCGGGCCGAGGCCGAGCAGCAGCGCGCCAGGGACGAGCGCGTCCGGATCGCGCGGGAGCTGCACGACTCGGTCGCGCACAGCATGTCGCTCATCAACCTGCAGGCAGGGGTGGCGCTGCACCTCGGCGCGACCCTGCCTCCGGGGACGCGGGACTCACTGACGAGCATCCGGGATCGGCGGACGGCGCCGGTCCCGACCCCGACGGCCGGGTCGTGCCGGAGCGGAACCCGGTGCCGGGGCTCGACCGGGTCCCGGACCTCGTCGACCGTGCGCGGGCGGCGGGCATCGACGTGACCGCACGGGTCGAGGGCGACCCGACGACCGTCGGCGGCGTGGTGGACCGCAACGCCTTCCGGATCGTGCAGGAGTCCGTGACGAACGTGATGAAGCACGCGCCGGGCCACCGCGTCGACGTCACCGTCTCGGTGGGCGCCGAGGTGCTCGACCTCGTCGTCCAGGACCACCCGCTGCCCGGAGCCGTCCAGCGGTCGACCCGGCTCGGGGAGTCGGGCAACGGGCTCATCGGGATGCGCGAGCGCGCCGACGCGGTGGGCGGCACGATGACGGCCGGACCGACCCCGGACGGCGGGTGGCGGGTGGCCGCGCGCCTGCCCGTGCCGACGAACCGGCCACCAGACCGATCCGAGGAGCCAGCATGACCGACCCGAGCCCCGCAGGCCCGAGCCCCGCAGGCCCGACTTCCGCAGGTTCGACCTCCGCAGGCCCGACCCCTGCCGACGATGGGGGCGAGCAGATCCGCGTCCTGCTCGTCGACGACCAGGTGCTCGTCCGGGCTGGGCTCCGCGCGCTCGTCGACGCCGAACCGGGCATGACGGTGGTCGGCGACGCGGGCGACGGCGACGCCGCGGTCGACGCCGTCCGTCGGGAGCGTCCGGACGTGGTCCTCATGGACATCCGCATGCCGGGCTCCGACGGCCTCGAGGCGACGAGACGCATCGCCGCGGACCCGGAGCTCGACAGCGTTCACGTCGTCGTCCTCACCACCTTCGAGGAGGACGCCTACGTGTTCGAGAGCTCCTCCGGGCGATCCGCACCGTGCAGGCGGGGGAGTCCCTGCTGTCCCCGGGGGCGACCCGGTCCCTCGTCGCCGCCTACGCCGCGCACGCGAAGCCGAGCGCCCTCGCCCCGTCGCTCGACGTGCTGACGGAGCGGGAACGCGAGGTCATGCAGCTCGTCGCCCTCGGACTCACCAACACCGAGATCGCCGAGCGCCTGTTCGTCAGCCCGATGACCACGAAGACCCATGTGTCCCGCGCGATGATCAAGCTCGGCGCCCGCGACCGCGCTCAGCTCGTCGTCTTCGCCTACGAGACCGGCCTGGCCACCCCCGGCTGGCAGCCCTGACGACCACCTGCCGCGACGGCGGGCGACATCACCCCGCCCGCACCGCGCTGCCTCGCGCTCCCGCACGTCGACGACGGTGAACCCCGCGTCCTCGACCGCCGCGACCACGTCGTCACCGCGTGGTCGAACGGCTCCAGGACGGCACCGGCGAAGGCGCCGACGAGCAGCCCGCCACCGGCGTCGAGCACCCGGTGGAACTCCGCGAGGGCGACCGGGACGGCATCCGGCTCGTGGTGCACGAGCGAGTACCACGAGAGCACCCCGCCCACGCTCCCGGCCGGCAGCCCGGTCGACTCGAGCGTGGCCCGGCGCACCTCCACGCCCGGTGCCGTCCGCCGTGCGATCGCGACGAACTCCGGGACCACGTCGAGCCCGACGACCCGGTGTCCGAGCCCGGCCAGGTGTGCGGTCCAGTGCCCGGGCCCGCATCCGGCGTCGACCACGACGCCGTGGCAGCCGGCCGCCCACTGCTCGACGTGGGTCCGGTCCGCCACGTGCACGGCCTCCATCGACCCGAGCACGGCCGCGTACTCGTCCGCCCGGGCGGCGTACGCCCGCTGCACCCGCTCGTCCGCCCGCTGCACCCGCTCGTCCGCCCGCTGCACCCGCTCGTCCGCCCGCTGCACCCGCGAAGCCGCCCGCTCGACCATCCGACGACCGTACCCGTCGGCCGCCGGATCGGCCGGCGACGAGCACCGGGTCAGAGCTTGAACGTCGCCCGCGGGATGTCCGACACGATCCGGTGGGCGGTGCGCACCGCGTCCTCCTCGCTGAGCTGGTGCGACACGACGAGCGAGGCCAGGTACGCCGCGTCCGCCCGCCGCGCCATGTCGTGCCGCGCCGGGATCACGACGCCGAGTCGGTGACCGCGGCGCGGTACCGGCCGATCGCCGCCGGGGTGTCGATGAACCACCACGGCGCTCCGGCGTAGACGGCCGGGTAGAAGCCCGAGGTGGAACCCGGGGGCGGTGCCGAAGGCCTCGAGGAGCGGCCGGAGCGGCTCGGTGAAGGACCCGACCGCGGGCAGGTCGTGCCCGGTGTCCGGCCCGAAGCGCTCGAGCGTCGGCCGGTGGTGGTTTCGGTGCACGCCGGGGTGCAGCTGCATGACCAGCCCGTCCTCGACGCTCATCTCCGCCCAGCGGTAGAGCATGTCGTGCCGGTAGGCGACGGCGTCCGCCTCGGTCAGGGACGCCGGGCCGAGCAGCGCCGTGGTGTGGATGCGCTCCCGTGCCGCCGTGGAGAGCGGGGTCGAACCCGCGTCGAGCACGCCGGTGTCCGTCGCGGTCGCGCCGTGCTCGATGAAGTACCGCCGTCGCGCGCGCAGCGCGGCGAGCAGGCCCGCGTGGGTGCCCGTGTCGATGCCCGCGGCCTGACCGATGGACGTGACCACGTGCCTCCAGTCCGGTCGGGACGGGTCGAAGACCGCGTCCGCGCGGAAGGTGGGCAGCACCCGTCCACGGAAGGACGGGTCGGCGGCGAGCCGCGCGTGCGCGGCGAGGTCCGCGGTCGGGTCGTCGGTGGTGGCGAGGACCTCGATGCGGAAGGTGTCGAAGAGCGCCCGCGGACGGAACGCGGGCGTGGTCAGCAGCTCCGCCAGGTGGTCGTACTGCGCGTCGGCGTTCTCGGCCGACGGCTGCTCCGTCAGACCGAAGACGTCGTGCAGCTCCGTCTCGAACCAGTACCGGACGGGCGTGCCGGCGAAGTCGTCCCAGTGCGCGGCCAGCCGGTGCCAGATCTGTCGACCGTCGGGGACGGACCCGTCGCCGGAGCGGTCCGGTCGTCCCAGTTCGTCGAGGCCGACGCCGTTGGCGTGGAGCAGCCGCAGCACGTAGTGGTCGGGCGTGACGAGCAGCGACGCGGGGTCGGCGAACGGCTGGTCGTCCGCGATCAGGGCCGCGTCGACGTGCCCGTGGGGGGAGATGATCGGCGCGTCCGCGACGGCCTGGTACACGGTCCGGGCGACGGTCCGCGCGGCGGGGTCGGCGGCGAACAGCCGGTCGGGGTGCGGGGCGAGCGGGGTGGCGGTGCTGGTCCGGGTCATCGTCGACTCCTTCAGGACGGACGGCGGGCGGTGGCCGGTGCGGGGCCGGTGGACTCCCGCACGGTCAGGTGGGTGGGCAGGGCGACGGCGCTCGCCGGGTGGTCGCCGACCGGGTCGCCGAGCGGATCGTCGGACGGGGACGCGCCGAGCCGACCGAGCAGCATCCGGATGGCGACCTGTCCGGCACGCTCGATCGGCGACGTCATCGTGGTGAGCGGTGGGTTGCAGAAGTCGGCACCGAAGATGTCGTCGCACCCGACGACGGACATGTCGTCCGGGACGCGGACGCCGCGCTCCCGCAGTCGGGTGAGCATGCCGATGGCGATGAGGTCGTTGAACGCGACGCAGGCCGTCGCGCCCGCGTGGACGGCGGCGTCGGCAGCGGCGGCACCGGAGTCGACGAACGGCGCGTGCGGGCCGAGTTCGACCACGAGCTGTCCGGACCGGCGACGTACAGCACGTCCCGGTGACCGAGCGACACGAGGTGCTGCACGGCCTGCTCGACCCCGCCGGGGGTGTCGATGAGCACCGAGGGGACCCCCGCCGGTCGGCGGTTCACGACGACGAGCGGCGTCCGCTCCGCGAACCGGGCGATCTGCGCGTCGGACAGGCGGGACGCGGTGAGCACCGCGCCGTCGGCCTTCGTCGCGATCGCGCTCAGGGCCGCGAGCTCCGCCTCGGCCGACTCCTCGGTGTCGACGAGCAGCTGCGTCCACCCGGCGGCGGCGAGCTGGTGCTGCGTGCCACGGATGACGTCGAAGTAGAAGGGGTTCGTGATGTCCGAGACGAGCACGGCGACGGCCCGGGTGCGACCGGACGTCAGGGCCCGTGCCTGCTGGTTCGGGACGTAGCCGAGCTCCCGCGCCGCGTCCTGGATCCGCTGCTGCGTGGCGCGGTTCACCCGGTCGGGCAGGGACAGTGCACGGGACACCGTCGACGGGGCCACACCGGTCGCGTCGGCGATGTCCCGGATCGTCACCCGCCGAGCGGTGTCGGTGTCTGCGCTGCTCACGGTGGTGACGCTAAGCCGCCGTGGCAACAAGTGGCAACCGGTTGCCGCATGTTGCCACGGAGCGGGACAGTGGGGCGCACAGCCGGCAGCGCCGCCGGTCGGCCGGGCTCAGCCCGGTGGAGGCTTCGAGGAGGAAACCCCCGCATGAGCACAGGAAGACGCAGGACCCGCGCCCTCGTCGGTGCCGCCGTCGTCGCAGTCGCCGCCCTCACGCTCCAGGGCTGCGCGATCGTGAACGGCAGCGGCGACGACCCGAACACCCTCCGCGTGATGATGGGCGCGGACACCACCTACCCCAAGGAGCGCAAGCAGTGGCAGCAGGAGACCGCTGCCGAGTTCGAGCGCACCACGGGCGCCCGGATCCAGTGGGAGACGTACTCCTCCGCGCAGGAGGAGCTGACCGCCATCCAGACGAGCGTCATCTCCGGACAGGGCCCCGACGTCTACGCGATCGGCACGACGTTCACCCCCACCGCGTACGCCACCGGCGCCTTCGTCGAGATGGGCAGCAAGGAGTGGCGGGCGGTCGGCGGCAAGGACCAGTTCGACGCCGCCTCGCTCGGCATCTCCGGGCCGAGCGCGTCGAAGCAGATCGGCATCCCGTTCGCCAGCCGGCCGTTCGTGATGGCGGTCAACAAGGACCTGCTCGCCCAGGCGGGCATCACCGACCTGCCGACCACCTGGGACGAGCTCACCGCGGACGCGAAGGCGACCACCCGTGACGGCCACTTCGGCATGGCGATCGCCTACGCCGACGGGTTTCGTCGACGGCTCGAAGGCGGAGATCTCCGCGGACGCCGTCGAGAACGCCTACCGCACCTACTTCGACTGGGTGACGAAGGACGGCGTCGTCGACCAGGCCGCGATCGGCTGGAACAACGCCCAGGCCCTCGCCCAGTTCGCGGACGGCAAGGCCGCGTTCTTCCCGATGACGACCACGACGTCGCTGAACACCCTCAAGGGCTCGGCGGTCGACGGCAAGTACGAGTACGCGCGAGCATCCTGTCCGGCGACAACCTCGTCGTCGCCGACTACGGCAAGAAGCAGGACCTGTCCTTCGACTTCGTCAAGCAGGTCTCGTCACCGGCGGCCCAGGAGCGCTACTTCGAGCTGTTCGGGCAGCTGCCGACCAACACGCAGGCCGCGCAGACCATCGGGCCGGCAAGCTCTCGAAGCCCACCGCCTTCACCGGCGCGTGGTCCGACATCCAGCTCTCGCTCGTCGACGTCGTCGTGCAGTCCATCCCGTCGCTGAAGAGCGGCGAGGTGACCGACGACCAGCTCCGGAAGCGGCTCGACGCCGCACAACGGGACGCCCAGGCAACCCTGGACCGGCAGAAGAACGGAGGCCTGTGATGACGCAGGTCCGGCCACACGGCAAGACACCCCTCTACAAGCGCGAGCGCCCCCTGTGGATGCTCCTGCCCGGCGGTGTCCTCATGCTCGTCGTCATCGTCGTGCCGCTCCTGGTGGGCGTGTACATCGCGATGCTCGACCTCGACCAGTACACCCTCCGCGAGTGGTTCAGCGCCCCGTTCGTCGGCCTCGCCAACTTCGCCGAGGCGTTCACGGACTCGCCGCTCCTGCACTCGGTCTGGATCTCGGTGTCGCTGTCCGTGCTCGTCACGGCCGTCACCGTCCCGATCGGCGTCGCCGCGGCGATCTCCACGCAGAACCGGTTCCCCGGACGCGGACTCGTCCGCTCGGTCTACCTCATCCCGTACGTGCTCCCGGCCTTCGTCGTCGGCACGTTCTTCCGCACGATGCTCCAACCGCAGGGCGTCGTGAACACGGTGCTCGGCACGGACGTGCTGTGGCTGAACGGCTCGGCGTCCTACTGGGCCCTGGCCGGCGTGATGATCTGGACGAGCTGGCCCTTCGTCTACCTGCTCTCGCTCGCGGGGCTGCAGGCGGTCGACAACGAGGTGCACGAGGCCGCGGCACTCGACGGCGTCACGTGGTGGGCGAAGCTGCGGTACATCGTCTTCCCGTACCTCCGCGGACCGCTCAGCCTCGCGGTGATCATCTCGATCCTCCACAACATCAACAACTTCACGCTGCCGTTCGTGCTGTTCGGCATCCCGCTGCCCTCGAGCGTCGAGGTCATGCCCGTCCTGACGTACATCGCGAGCTTCCAGTCGTTCCGCTTCGGGCTCTCCGCGGCGATGGCGATCTGCTCGCTCGTGATCGTCGCCATCCCGCTGTTCGTGTACCTGCGGGCCGTCAAGCTCGACACCGGTGACGACGCCGACCCCAGCCGCAAGCAGCGCCGCAGCGACCGGCTGACCCTCGCAGCAGCGACCCCGGCCGCCGCCGCCGACCTCGACGGAGCCCGCGCATGAGCGCCTTCAGCACCACCCGCACCCGGCCCACCGCGACGCTCACCGAGAGCATCACCACCGGGGGCGCCCGGAAGCGCACCAAGCGCCCGTACGACACCGACGTCACCCGGCTCCTGCCCCGGTGGCTCCTGGTCGTCGTGATCGCCGTCATCATCGCGTTCATCGCCGCGCCGGTGCTCTACATCCTGTTCGGCTCGGTCAACTCGGACGTCGCGGTCGCCCGCGGCGAGTACTTCCCGTCCGAGTTCACGCTGGCGAACTACGTCGAGATCTGGAACACCGTCGCCCTCGGCCAGGGGCTGGTGAACTCGCTCCTGACCGCCGGGGCCGTGGCTGTCGACCGCCTACGTCCTGGTCCGGTTCCGGTTCCCTGCAGTCCATCCCCGGGACCCTCCTGCTCCTGCCGGTGTTCGTCGTCTTCGCGAACATCGCGAGCGCGACCGGTGTGCAGGTCATCGGCACCCGCTGGGGCCTCTTCGTCACCTACCTGACGTTCGCGCTGCCGTTCTCGACGTGGGTCATGGTGACCTACCTCCGCGGTCTGCCGAAGGAACTCGAAGAGGCGGCGCGCATCGACGGCGCCTCGAGCGGACGCATCCTGCGGAGCGTCGTCCTGCCGCTGTCGTGGCCCGGGATCGTCGTGTCGGCGATCTTCGCCTTCCTGCTCGGCTGGAACGACTGCAGGTGCTCGGCACCACGCAGGAGGGCGGCGCCGTCCCGATCTACGGCCAGATGATGGCCGCCTCGATCGTGTGCGCCGTGCCGGTCGTCGCGCTCTACCTGATCTTCCAGCGCTACCTGGTCGGCGGCCTGACGGCCGGCTCCGTCAAGTAGCGAACGCAACCAGACGACGGACAGGAGGCGCGGTGCCAGCCCGCCCCGCGCCTCCCGTCCGGTCTCACGAAGGGAACGCAATGACCGACCAACCAACGTGGGAGCTCTCCGGCTTCGGCGACGAGATCGACGCCGACCCCACGATCCAGGTCGCCGTGCTGCAGGCGCTCGGCGCCTCCGCGATCGAGGTGCGGAGCGCCTGGGGGGTGAACGTCGTCGACCTCGACGAGGACCAGCTCGCCGGCCTGCACCGCCTGTTCCACGAGCGCGGTCAGACCGTCTCCGCCATCGCCTCACCGATCGGCAAGGTCGCCGTCGACGAACCCGTCGAGCACGAGGTGGGCCGGCTCGGCCGGGCGATCGCCGCCGCGCACGCCCTCGGCACGACGAACGTCCGGATCTTCTCGTTCTACTTCCCGGACCGTGCACCGGAGGACGTCCGCGACGACGTCCTCGTCCGGATGCGGGCGCTCGCCGACCTCGCCGAGCGCGAGGGCGTCACGCTCCTGCACGAGAACGAGAAGGACATCTACGGCGACGTGCCCGACCGTGTGCTCGACGTCGTCGAGAGCGTCGCGTCACCCGCGCTGCGGCTCGCCTGGGACAACGCGAACTACGTGCAGTGCGGGGTCCGCCCGTTCACCGACGGGTGGGCGCAGCTCGCCCCGTACGTCGACTACCTGCAGGTCAAGGACGCGCTCGCCGCGGACGCGTCCGTGCTCCCCGCGGGTGAGGGCGATGGCGAACTGCTCGACACCCTGACCGCACTCCGCGACGCCGGGTACGCCGGCTACGCGTCGCTCGAACCGCACCTCAGCGACTTCACCCACCTCGGCGGGTTCTCCGGCCCCGCGGCCTTCGGTCGCGCCGGTCGCGCCTTCCGCACCCTCACCGAGCAGATCGGAGTCACCCTGCGATGACCACACCACTCAAGCTGGCAGTCGTCGGTGCCGGCGTCATCGGTCGCCACCACGCCCGCGTCGCCGTCCAGCACCCGGACCTGCAGGTCGTGGCGCTCGTCGACGCCGTCCCCGCCGCGGCCACGAGCGCCGCCGACGAACTCGAGTCGACGGGAGCCACCCGTCCGATCACGACGTCCACGATCGAGGAGGCCATCGAACAGACCGACATCGACGTCGTCGCGATCTGCTCGCCGTCGGGCATGCACGTGCAGCTGGCCGAGGCGGCCCTCGCCGCGGGCAAGCACGTCGTCATCGAGAAGCCCCTCGACACGACCATGCCGCGAGCCCGGCAGATCGCGGCGCTCGCCGCGGACGCTCGCGAGCGCGGACTCGTCACGAGCGTCATCAGCCAGCACCGGTTCGACCCGGCGTCGGTCGCCGTCGCCGGTGCGGCACATGGCGGCGACTTCGGGACCGTGACCTCGGGGGTCGCGAGCGTGGCGTGGTACCGGTCGCAGGGGTACTACGACTCGGGCGACTGGCGGGGCACCTGGGAGCTCGACGGCGGCGGCGCCGTGATGAACCAGGGCGTGCACACCGTCGACCTGCTCGTGTGGGCCCTCGGTCGTCCGGAGGAGATCTCCGCCCAGGTCGGGCTGCTCGCGCACGACCGCATCGAGGTCGAGGACACCGCCGTCGCCACCGTCCGGTTCCGCGGCGGGGCGCTCGGCGTGGTCCACTGCACGACGGCCGCCTACCCGGGCCTCTCCGCGCGCTGGGCCGTGTACGGCACGCACGGTTCCGCGATCGTCGACGACGACCGGCTCGCGTACTTCCACGTCGCCCCCGACACCGCGACGCTCGAGTCCGCGGCGACGACGGCGAACACCACCGCGGTGGCCGACGCCGCCGACCAGAAGGACCGGGTCGTCCCGCCCGAGCACGTCGTCGGCGGGCCGGTCGAGCCGGACCACTTCGCCGCCGGGCACGCCCGGCAGTACACCGACATCGTCGCCGCGATCCGCGAGGGCCGGGACCCCGGCGTCACGGTCGACGCCGCCCTCGTCTCGCTCGCGACCGTCCGCGGGCTGTACGTCAGCGCCACGCTCGGCAAGCCGGTCCGGATCGACGACGTGATCGAAGGCCTGTACGACGACGTCGTGCCGGTCGTCGGAGCGCCGTCCCGCACCGTCGCCACCGCCACCACCGCCACCACCGCCGCCAGTGAAGGAGCAGGCCTATGAAGTTCTCCGTGTTCACGGCGTCCACCCCGGACTGGACCCCGTCGCAGGCCGCCGAGACCCTCGCCGAGCAGGGCTGGGACGGCATCGAGTGGCGCATCGTCGACGACCGCACCGAGGACGGCTCGTCCGGCTTCTGGGCCGGCAACCGGTCGACCTGGCAGTACAGCGGCATCACCGAGCAGGTCGGCGAGATCGCCCGGACCACCGACGCCGCCGGGCTCGAGTACTCGGGCATCGGCGGGTACCAGCCCGTGTCCGACCGTGCCGGCGTCGAGACGATGCTCCGGGTGACGAGCGAACTCGGAGCCCGTCAGGTCCGCGTCACGATGCCCTGGTACCGGCGCGAGCGCGAGCGCACGCACGAGACGTACGGGCAGATGTTCGACCGCACCCGGGCCGACCTCGAGTGGACGGCCGGTCGCGCGGCGGAGCTCGGGGTGAAGGCCCTGGTTGAGCTGCATCACATGACGATCACCCCGTCGGCCTCGGCGGCCCTGCGACTCGTCGACGGCCTCGACCCCGCGCACGTCGGTGTCATCCACGACCTCGGCAACCTGGTCATCGAGGGACACGAGGACCACCTCGCGGCCTTCGAGCTCCTCGGCCCGTACCTCGCCCACGCGCACGTCAAGAACGCCCGGTGGGTCGACACCGGCGACACCCGTGCCGACGGCAGCCGGGTCTGGCAGCACGAGTGGGCGCCGCTGCGTGACGGGCAGGCGTCCGTGTCCGAGTACCTCGATGCGCTCCGCCAGGTCGGCTACGACGGCTGGGTCACGATCGAGGACTTCTCGACCGACCTCCCGCTCGCCGAGCGCACCGCGGACAACCTCGCCTACCTCCGCTCCC
Organism: Curtobacterium sp. Csp1; assembly: GCF_013347185.1. NCBI lineage: Bacteria > Bacillati > Actinomycetota > Actinomycetes > Micrococcales > Microbacteriaceae > Curtobacterium > Curtobacterium sp. Csp1. Next base: position 2,434,380 of record NZ_CP054594.1, on the reverse strand, counting down.
TGGTCCCGGTGGCGGCATGACCGACCGTCGACCCGGCATCGTGCACCTGGGGGTGGGTGCGTTCGCCCGCGCACACCTCGCCTGGTACACGCAGCACGCCACCGGCGAACCGTGGGGGATCACCGCCTTCACGGGACGCTCGCCCGCGGCCGCCGACGCGCTCGCCGCGCAGGACTGTCGGTACACCCTGGTCACGCGGGCAGCGGACGGCGACGTCGCCGAGGTGGTCGACACGATCGTGGCCGCTCACCCCGGCACCGACGACACGGCCTGGAGGCGCGCGGTCGCGTCCCCGACGACGAGCATCGTCACGCTGACGGTCACCGAGGCCGGGTACCGCGCCGGTTCCGACGTCCCCGCCCGGTTGGTCGACGGGCTCGCCGCCCGGCGGGCGGCGGACGGCGGACGGATCGCCCTGGTGTCGCTCGACAACCTGACGCACAACGGCGACGTCCTCCGGGACGCCGTGCACGCCGCGACGGCGGACCCCGACCTCCGAGCCTGGATCGACGACCACGTGACCTTCCCATCGTCGATGGTCGACCGGATCACCCCGGCGACGACCGACGACGACGTGGCCGGGCTCGCCGACCTGCCGGGCGCCCTGCCCGGCGACCGTGTCCCCGTCGTCGCCGAGCCCTTCGTCGAGTGGGTGCTCGAGGACGCCTTCGACGGGGTCGACCGCCCCGCGTGGGAGACCGCCGGGGTGCGCCTCGTGCCCGACGTCACCCCGTTCGAGCAGCGGAAGCTCTGGCTCCTCAACGGTTCGCACTCGCTCCTGGCGTCCCTCGGACTCCTGCTCGGGCACGAGACCGTCGCCGAGGCGATGGCCGACCCCCGCTGCCGCGCAGCGGTCGAGCAGCTCTGGGACGAGGCCGCCGCCGAGCTCCCGCTGCCCGCTGCCGAGGTCGACGACGCCCGGGCCGCCCTCGTCGAACGCTTCGCGAACCCGCGGATCCGCCACACCCTGCGGCAGATCGTCGCCGGGAGCGCGGCGAAGCTGCCGGTCCGGGTGGTCGACGTCCTGCGCCGACGACTCGACCGCGACCCGGCCGCCGGCGTCGGACCCGGCGCCGCGACCGCCCTCGCGGCCTGGTGGCTGCACTGCACCGAGCAACCGGAGCTGGTGGACGACCCCGGGGCGCCCGGGCCAGACTCGGACGTGCACGACGTCCTCGCCGTGGTCGCGCCCGACCTCGACACCACCCCCGTGGTCGACGCCGTCACCGCGGCGGCCGACCGCATCCGCACCGCCGCGGCACCTGCTCGCGGCACCGTCGACGAAGGAGTCCTCCGATGAGCACGAGCACCACGAACCCGGCCGCGCCCGTGCCCGGCGCCGGCGACGGGGGAGCGGCGACCGACCCGACCGCCGGCCGCCCGGACACCTGGGCCTCGGCCGACCGCGGGCAGCTCATCGACCGGGCCGAGGTCGTCGTCACGAGTCCGAACCGCAACTTCGTCACGCTGAAGCTCACCACCGCCGACGGTGTCACGGGGCTCGGGGACGCGACGCTGAACGGCCGTGAGCTCGCCGTCGCCGCGTACCTGACCGAGCACGTCGTCCCGCTGCTCGTCGGACGGGACGCGAGCCGCATCGAGGACGCCTGGCAGTTCCTCTACCGCTCGTCCTACTGGCGCCGCGGCCCGGTGACGATGGCCGCGATCGCCGCCGTCGACATGGCACTCTGGGACATCAAGGGCAAGGTCGCGGGGATGCCCGTCTACCAGCTGCTCGGCGGTGCTTCGCGGACCGGGCTCATGGCGTACGGGCACGCTTCGGGCAAGGAGCTCCCGGAGCTGTTCGACTCCATCCGCGAGCACCAGGAGGAGGGCTACCGGTCGATCCGCGTCCAGACGGGGGTCCCCGGACTCGAGAGCATCTACGGCATCGCGTCGAACAAGACCACCGAGGGCAACGCCGGCGTCCGGTACGACTTCGAGCCGGCGCAGCGCGGGGCCTTCCCCGCGATGGAGGACTGGGACACCCGGGCGTACCTGCGCCACGTGCCGACCGTGTTCGAGGCCGTCCGGAACGAGTTCGGCCCCGAGCTGCCGCTGCTCCACGACGGCCACCACCGGATGACCCCGCTGCAGGCCGCGAAGCTCGGCAAGTCCCTCGAGCCCTACGACCTCTTCTGGCTCGAGGACTGCACCCCCGCCGAGAACCAGGAGGCGCTCAAGCTCGTCCGCCAGCACACCACGACGCCGCTCGCGATCGGCGAGGTGTTCAACACGATCTGGGACTTCAAGGACATCATCCGCGACCAGCTCATCGACTACGTCCGCGGTGCAGTGACGCACATGGGCGGCATCTCCCCGCTCCGGAAGACGATGGACTACGCCGCGATGTACCAGATCAAGTCCGGGTTCCACGGGCCGACGGACATCTCCCCGGTGGGACTCGCGGCGCAGATGCACCTCGGGATGGCGATCCACAACTTCGGCATCCAGGAGTACATGCAGCACGGGCCGCAGACGAACCAGGTGTTCCGGCAGACGTTCACCTTCACGGACGGCTACCTGCACCCGGGCGACGAGCCGGGCCTCGGCGTGACGCTCGACGTCGACGAGGCCGGCAAGTACCCGTACGAGCAGGCGTACCTGCCGTTCAACCGGCTGGCCGACGGCACCGTCCACGACTGGTAGCGCGCCCGCCCTGCCCGTGCATGCTGGGGGCGTGGAGTTCGCGGACGTGGCGAGGGAACTGCTCCTCGTCGCGCCCGCGGACTTCGTGCGGGAGCGCACCGCCCGGCAGCGTGCGGTCCGCGGGGACGACCGTGCGCTCGCGACCCGGATCGGCGGGCTCCGGAAGCCCGCCCCGGCCGCCTGGGTGGTCGACCTGCTCGCGCACGAGGGCGCCCTCGACGAGGCGGTCGCCCTCGGACCGACGATCCGGCAGGCCCAGGCGGACGCCGACCCGGACGCGATCCGACAGCTCCGACGCCAGCGGTCCGCGGTCGTCGCCGCACTCGCCGAGACCGGAGCCGACCGGGCCGCCGACGCCGGGCACCCGGTGACCCCGGCGGTCCTCGAGCAGGTCCGGGCAACCGTCGAGGCCGCGATGGCCGATCCGCACGCGGGCGCCGCGGTCCGGTCGGGGTTGCTCGTCCGTCCCCTCGAGAGCGCCGGGTTCGACGCCGTCGACCTGGACGGCGCGCTCGCCGACCCCGACGCGGTCCCGGAGGCCTGGTCCGGCAGCGGTGCGGAACCGGTCCCGATCGCGAGCGCGAGGAGCGCGCGGAAGCCGAGCCGCGCCTCCAGGCCGGCGAAGCCGTCGCAGCCGAAGACCGAGTTGAAGCCGAAGTCCGAGCCGGAGCCCGAACCACGCGTCGACCCGGCGGCGGAACGCCGGGCGGCCCGCGAGGCGGAGCCCCTCGCCCGCACGGAGCCCCGCGACGCGGACGCCGCGCTCGACGCCGCCGAGACGGACCTGGAGCGCGCGGAGGACCACCGCGCCGACCTCGAGCGGCAGCTCGCCGACGCCACGGCCGAGGTCGAGCGCGCCACCCGTGCCCGCGACGACGCCGAGGCGGCGAGCGACCGCGCACGTGAGCTCCTGCGCGCCGCACAGCGCCACCGCCGCGACGTCGGGCACTGAACCCCGACGACGGCCGGGATCGACCACTCATCCCCTCGGATGAAAGCCACCGCTCCCGCTCGCTCCCGCGCCGGAGCCCGCCCTACGCTCGCCGACATGACCTCCTTCCTCCGCCGCCGGGCACGGCACCTCCTGGCACCCGCCGCGGGCGCCGTGTACCTCGTGCTCTGGATCGTCGCCGAGGCCGGACGCGCCGACCTGACCGGCCACGTGCTCGTCGTCAGTGCGTTCGCCGTCGCGATCGCCCTGGCGTCCTGGATGCCCGCGACGGCCCTCGGCCTCGTGGTGGTCGTCCCGCTGCTGCAGGCGCTCCACCTGCTCGCCCGCCCGCGGGACACGACGTGGCCGGAGTACCTGGCGATCGCGATCGTCGTCGGGGTCGTCGGTGCCGGCCGGTCCGGGCTGCTGCGGTGGCTCGCGGTCCCGGTCCTCGGTGTCGCGAGCGTCGCGGCGGCCTGGGCGATGGCCGTGCCGACCGTGGCCGACCCGGACGTCTGGTCGAACTGGACCGCCTCGGGCGAGGGGACGCGCGGCAGCCTCGTCCTGCTCTCCCTCGCCATCGCGGGTGCGAGCGGCATCGCCTGGGCGGTGGGCGTCGCGATCGGTGCCGCGTGGCGGATCGGGCTCGCCCGCACCAGGGCCGCCGTCGCGGAGCGCGAGACCGCGGTGACGACCGCTGAACTGCGCGCCGAGCAGGACCGCGCCCGGATCGCCCGCGACGTCCACGACTCCCTGGCGCACTCGCTCGCGGTCGTGGTCTCGCAGGCCCAGGGCGCCGCGGCGGTCGCGGGGTCGGACGGCCCGACGGCGACGGCACTGCGCGACATCGCCGACGTCAGCCGCAGCGCGCTCGGGGACGTCCGGTCGCTCGTCGAGCGGATCCAGGGCACCGGTCCGGCCGCGGCGCACGGGCTCGCCGACGTGCCGGACCTCGTCGAGGACATGCGCGAACTCGGCATGCGGGCAACGCTCGAACAGCACGGGGACCCCGTCCGGCTCGGGACCGCGACGGACGGTGCCGTGCACCGGATCGTGCAGGAGAGCCTGACGAACGTCCTCAAGCACCAGGGGCGCACGGCCGAGGCGCGGGTCGTCCTGGACTGGCGCGGGCCGGGACTCGGCGTCGTCGTGACCTCACGCGGGGACGCGCCGCTCGTCGCCCTCGACGGCCCGGGATCCGGGGTCGACGGCATGCGTGAGCGCGCCCGGCTCGCCGGCGGCTGGCTCCGCGCGGGGGACGGCGACGACCCCGACGAGTTCGTCGTGACGGGCTGGCTCCCGACCGAGGCCGGCCGGTGAGCGCGATCCGCGTCGCGGTCGTCGACGACCAGCGCCTGTTCGCGTCCGGCATGCGGATGCTCGTCGACGCGCAGGACGACATGTCCTGCGTCGGCACCGCGGGCGACGGCCAGGCGGCCCTCGACCTCTGTGCCGCCGAGGACCCCGACGTGCTCCTCCTGGACCTCCGGATGCCGGTGCTGAACGGCATCGAGACCACGGCCCGGCTCGCCGAGCGCGGTGGGGAACGCCCGCGGGTGGTCGCCCTCACGACGATCCGGCGTGACGAAGCGGTGCTCGCAGCGCTGCGCGCCGGAGCCGCCGCGTTCCTGACGAAGGACGCGCTGCCGGAGGTCGTGCTCGCGACGATCCGAGACGTGCACGAGGGGCGCCCGGCGCCGACCGAGGCCGAGGCTCTCGACCTGCTCCGCACCGACGGGACCCTCGTCGAGACACCCCGTCCGGACGCAGTGCTCGACGCCCTGAGCGCCCGCGAGCGCGAGGTGTTCCTGCTCGTCGCCAAGGGCCTGAGCAACCAGGAGATCGCGTCCGCCGTGTTCCTCAGCGAGGCCACGGTCAAGACGCACGTCCGCGCGGTGCTGACGAAGCTCGGGCTCCGGAACCGGATCCAGGTCGTCATCACCGCACACGAACGCGGCCTCGTCCGCGCCTAGGGGGAAACCATGCGTCCGACCCAGCGTGCCGCGAAGACCGGCACCCTGCTCCTCGTCGTCGCCGGGCTCGGCGCGGCCGTCCTGCACCAGCTGCCCGAGCCGGCCGACCAGGCGATCCGACCCACCGCCGAGCGGGACCTGGAGACCTGGTCGATGCCGCTCGACGGCTACGTCCAACCCGGGTCCTCCGAGGAGACGTACGCCGTCAACCTGCTCGTGCAGCCGTGCCTGGTCGACCAGGGCATCGACTCCCCGATGCCCTGGGCGACGCTCGACGGTCTGCGAGCCCAGTCCGTCGTCGACGAGACGCCCGAGCGTGGCAACCCGTCGCCGGCGCTCGCCTGGTCACGACCACTGAGCGCTGATGATGCCGCTCGCCGCGGCTACCACGCGCCGTCGACGGACGGTGCGAACGCCTCTGGCATCCTGGCGTGGGGGCAGGACCCTGAGCGCAATGCCGCGTACACCGCGGCTGCCGGGGCGGAGGTCGACCGCTGCTACCGAGCATCTCGCCGGACGCTCGGCACGGGCAACGGTGCGGCACAGAGCGCCTCGCAGACCGCGAAGCGCCTGACGTACCTCGCGGCCGAGGACGCCCGCCGCACGCCCGAGGTCCGCGCCGCGGCGACGCGCTGGCGGCAGTGCCTCGCGCGGACGGCGACGCATGAGCTCCCCGACGACCCGCACGGCATGCCGACGACGGCGATGCGGCAGGCCTTCGCACTCGAGGCGCGGACGGTCGCGGGCGACGACGAGATCGCCCTCGCCGAGCACGACGTGGCCTGCCAGACCTCGTCCGGGTACCGCGCCGCGCTGTACGACGCGCAGTGGAACCGCCTCCTGCACGTGACGGCGACCGACGCCGCCGTGCTCCGGTCGGCGGACGGCGACCAGGCCGCGCTCGCGGACCGCGTCGCCGCGACGATCGAGCGGCTCGCGCCGCCGGCACCCGAGGGCGTCGACTGACGCGTCGCGCCGACGGACCGGCGGACGTGGGCAGGTGGTCCTGGGGGGACCGGCCCGCGTCCGCCGGGTGGGGAGCACCGGACGGGAGGATCGTGGCGGCGCCGCCACGATCCTCCCGTCCGGTCGTGGGCACCCGCGGACCGCAGCCCGGTCCTGGTGCGACACGCCCGGCTGCTCCTGCTAGACTCGCAAACCGACTTCGGCGAGGGCCGCGTACGCGCGGCCGTGATCGACGCGGTAGGGAGACCCGGCCCAGTCCTGGGAGCGTTCCTCACGCGTGCACGCGTTCGAGTTGCAACACCACAGACCCCCCGATGCCGGCACCCCGGCGTCGACCCCGACACCAGGAGGCACCATGGCCGACTACACCAAGCTCGCAGCGGAGAACCGCACCAAGTTCGGCAAGGGCGCTGCGCGCAAGCTCCGCGCTGCCGACAAGATCCCCGCGGTCGTCTACGGCCACGGCACCGAGCCGCAGCACATCACCCTCCCGGGCCACGAGACGATGCTGCTCGTCCGTACCGCCAACGCGGTCGTCGACCTCGACATCGAGGGTGCGGCCCAGCTCGCCCTCGTCAAGGACGTCCAGCGTGACCCGGTGCGCCAGATCATCGAGCACATCGACCTCGTCGTCGTGCGCCGTGGCGAGAAGGTCACGGTCGACGTGCCCGTCGTCGTCACCGGTGAGTCCTTCTCCGGCACCATCCACGTGCAGGACCTCTCCTCGGTCTCCCTCCTCGTCGAGGCGACCGCGATCCCCGAGCACGTGACGGTCGACGTCGAGGGCCTCGAGGACGGCACGCAGGTCCTCGCCTCGCAGCTCGAGCTGCCGGCCGGTGCCGAGCTCGAGACCGACGCCGAGGCGCTCGTCGTCCAGATCGTCACCCCGCGTGCGACCGCCGACGACATCGCCGCCGACGAGGAGTCCGCCGAGGCGGGTGCCGAGGCCGGTGCCGAGGGCGAGGCCGCCGAGTCGACCGACGCCGACTCCGAGTAGTCACTCCTCGCAGGACGTCTGGCCGACGCTGATGACAGGAACGACCCTCGTCGTGGTCGGGCTCGGGAACCCCGGGCCCGGCTACGCGGGGAACCGGCACAACGTCGGCCAGATGGTCCTCGATGAACTCGCCGCCCGCATGGGTGCGACGTTCAAGAAGCACAAGACCCCGAACCAGGTCGCCGAGGGGCGCCTGGTGCCGGGCGGCCCGAAGCTCGTCCTCGCGAAGCCCGGGTCGTTCATGAACACCTCCGGTGGTCCGGTCTCGAGCGTGCTCGGGTTCTACAGCGCCACCCCGGCCGACCTCGTCGTCGTGCACGACGAGCGGCCTCCGCGACATCATCAAGGCGACCGGCACGAACGAGTTCACCCGGGTGCGGATCGGCATCGGCCGGCCCCCGGGACGCCAGGACCCCGCCGACTACGTGCTCCGCGACTTCTCGCCGACCGAGAAGAAGACGCTGCCGAACCTGCTCGCCGACGGCGCCGACGCGGTCGAGGCGATCGCTGAGCTCGGGCTCCTCGCCGCGCAGCAGCGCGTCCACGCTCCTTCGTGACCCCGGTCCTGCTGGCGGCGAACGGGCTCGTGCAGACGATCACGATCGTGGTCGTCGCCGTGGTCGGCCTGACCTTCGTGCTCACGGCCCGAGTCCTCACGCGAGGCGCGGTGCAGCCCCCGGACGACCACACGCGGCTCCCGGAACAGCCCGCGGACCTCGAACCCGGCAAGGACTGACCGCTGCGCCTCGGTCCCCGAACTGGGGGACCACGCCGTCCCCCGCCGATCAGTACGGTCGGCGCCGGGGGAAGGTCCTCCACGAGGGGGCCACCATGCACCGCACCGTCCGCGAGCCCGAGGGCGACGCGACCGTACGACCCAGCACCAGCGGAGGCCATCCCGCCCGTCGCGGTTCCGCCCGTCGCGGTCCGGGCATCCTCCTCGCAGCCGGTGCCGCGGCGGTCGCCGTGGTCCTCGCCGGGGCCGGCGTCGCGCTGGCGGACCCGGGCGCGACCGTCGTCGAGCGCTGGACGCCGCTCCGTGCGGACTCCTCCGCACCGCCCGTCGCGTCGACCTTCGCCGCGCCGAACGACGTCCACGTCGACGCCGACGGCTCCGTCCTGGTCGCGGACTTCGCCGGGAACGGCGTCCTCCGTCGATCGGCCGACGGTGTGTGGAGCGTCGGCACCGGGCCGCGAGACATGTGGAACCCGTCCGCCCTGGCGACGACCGCGTCGCGGAGGCCGGTCGACCCGCCCTGGCGACGGTGGACCCGGGAACAGGGGCCGTCACACGACAGGATGCCCCGCCGGTCCGAGGGCAGGTCAGCGGCCTCGCCGTCGACGGTGCGACCGTGTTCGCCGCGGTGCCCGGCAGCGGTGCCCTGTGGACGGCGCCGCTCGGCTCGGACACGTGGACGACGGTGGACGGCCCGTGGCGGGACCCGTCCGGCGTCGCCCTCTCGGACGACGGCACGGTGCTCACGGTGGCGGACGCCGGTGTCGACGACGTCTGGCAGGTCGACCGCGAGACCGGGTCCGCGGTGGCGCTCGGGTTCCCGGGCGAGCCGGGCAGCACCCTGCGCGGCGTCGCCGTCGACCACGGCGACGTGTTCGTCGTGGACAACGGCGAGGGCAGTGTGTGGGCGAGGGTGCAGGGCTCGTGGCGGGTCGCCGTCTCTACCGCGCCGGACGGGTCGCCGCTCGTCGACCCGACCGGCGTCGCCGTCGGAGCGGACCGCTCGCTCGTCGTCGCCGACTACAACCGGCAGCGGATCGTGACGGCGGCGTCCTCGGGACGGGTGGCCCCCGCGCCGACCGCGGTCCCGACGTCCTCACCCACCGGCACCCCGACCACCACCGTGCCGGACGGTGACCCGACGACCGCGCCGCCCGTCGGTGCGACGAGCCGTCCGACGGGTGACGCGGGACGGGCCGGTCCCGTGCCTCCCGGCTCCGGCCCGTCGCGGCCGGCACCCACCGACGGGCCGGACCACGCGCGTGCCCTGGCCTGGACCGGCAGTGCACCGGTGGTCCCCGTTCTCGTGGTCTCCGGGCTCCTGCTGCTGCTCGGGGCGGCCGGCGTCGTGATCCGCCGCCGCCGGGCATGAGGCGCGGCCGGCCCATCGCGACGTGGGTCGGACGCGCTCCGTGTTCGCCGATCGCGCACGCCCCGACGCCTGTCGGAGGGCGCCGCTACCATCGTCTGAGTGACGATCTCGGGCATCATCCCTGCGCTCTCGCGCGCCTCCGCGTTCGATCGCGTCCTCCGCGCCGCCGGGCGTGACGCCGACTTCTCCGTCGTCGACGGCCTCCGCGTGCCGCTGCTCGCGGCGCTCCTGGCCGAGCGCGACGGCCCCCAGTGCCTCTTCGTGATCACGGCGACCGGGCGCGAGGCCGAGGCGGTCCGCGGTGCCTTCACGTGCACCGTGCCCGACGCCGAGGTCCTCGAGTTCCCGGCGTGGGAGACCCTGCCGCACGAGCGGCTCAGCCCGAGCGCGCAGACCGTCGGCACGCGCATCGCCACCCTCCGGAAGCTCGCCGCGTGGCAGGACGCCGCGCCGGCCGAGCGCCGCACGACCGTGGTCGTCGCGAGCGTCCGCGCGGCGCTGCAGCCCATCGCCGGCAACCTCACGTCGCTCGCACCCGTCGCGCTCCGCAGCGGTTCCCGCGGCAACGACCTCGGGCAGATCGCGTCGCAGCTCGTCGACCTGGCCTACGCCCGCGTCGACCTCGTGACCCGTCGGGGTGAGTTCGCCGTGCGCGGTGGCATCCTCGACGTCTTCCCCCCGGGGGCCGACCACCCGGTGCGCGTCGACTTCTTCGGCGACGAGATCGAGGCGATCAAGGCCTTCTCCGTGGCCGACCAGCGCACGACCGACGACCGACGACGTGCGGCAGCGGGCGCGCGAGATGCTGCACGAGTTCCCGAACCTGTCCCAGATGCTCGCGAAGATCGCGGAGGCACCGGCGCTCGTGCAGGACCTCGTCCCCGTCACGAGCTACCTGCCGGACGCCGCGACCGTGGCCGTGCTCTCCCCGGAGCGGGTCGCCGGGCGCGCGCACAGCCTGGCCGAGACGAACACCGAGTTCCTGCAGGCCGCGTGGAGCGCCGCGGTCGCCGGGGCACAGGCGCCGATCGACCTCGACGCGGGCAACTTCCTCACCGTGCAGCAGCTCAAGAACGGCCGCGGGGAGCGCACCTGGTGGACGGTCACGCCCTTCGACTCCGGGCTCGACGAGGGCGACCGCGACCGCGTGCTCACCGACGCCGAGGCCGCGGCCGAGGCGGGGGAGTACATCCGCGTGCGCCGTCAAACACCTGGTCGACGACGGCTGGGCGGTCGTCGTCACGGCGCAGGGCAAGGGGCTCGTCGAGCGCGCGGTGCAGGTCCTGGCGGACGCCGGGGTCGCCGCCCGTGCCGGCGAGCTCACCGCCCCGCCGGAGCCGGGCGTCGCCGTCGTCACGACCGCCTCGGTCGAGGCCGGCTTCGCCACGCCGGACCCCCGGATCGCGCTCCTCAGCGAAGCCGAGTTCTACGGCCGCAGCGTCCAGCAGGGCGCCCGCACCGTCAAGAAGCTCGCGGCCCGCCGCAAGAACGTCGTCGACCCGCTGCAGCTCAAGGCCGGCGACGTCGTCGTGCACGCCACGCACGGCATCGGCAAGTTCGTGGAACTCGTCAGTCGCGAGGTCTCGAGCGGCGGCCGGAACGCCGTGAAGACGCAGCGCGAGTACCTCGTGCTCGAGTACGCGCCGTCGAAGCGCGGCTACCCGGGCGCGGCGAGAGCCCGACGCTGTCGAAGATGGGCGGCTCGGACTGGGCGGCCGCGAAGTCGAAGGCGCGCAAGGCCGTCCGCGACATCGCGGTCGACCTGGTCAAGCTGTACTCCGCGCGCATGGCGTCGAAGGGGCACGCGTTCGGCCCCGACACCCCGTGGCAGCGCGAGCTGGAAGAGGCGTTCCCGTTCGCCGAGACCGCCGACCAGCTGGACCGCCTGCTGTCCGGCGACGTCGGCTACGGCAAGACCGAGGTCGCGATCCGCGCCGCGTTCAAGGCCGTGCAGGACGGCAAGCAGGTCGCCGTGCTCGTCCCGACGACCCTGCTCGTCCGCCAGCACATGGAGACGTTCCAGGAGCGCTTCGCCGGGTTCCCGGTGCACCTCCGCGCACTGAGCCTCTCGCCGACGGCACCGTCGACATCGTCATCGGCACGCACCGGATCCTGTCGCAGAGCATTCAGTTCAAGGACGTCGGCCTCGTCATCATCGACGAGGAGCAGCGGTTCGGCGTCGAGCACAAGGACCAGCTCAAGAAGCTCAAGACCAACGTCGACGTCCTGGCGATGTCCGCGACGCCGATCCCGCGCTCGCTCGAGATGGCGGTCACGGGCATCCGCGAGATGTCCACGCTCGCCACCCCGCCGGAGGACCGCCACCCGATCCTGACCTTCGTCGGACCCCAGTCCGACCTGCAGGTCGCCGCGGCGATCCGGCGCGAACTGCTGCGCGAGGGCCAGGTGTTCTACCCGACGCCCGCATCCAGGTCGCCCACGGGCAGATGTCCGAGGGCGCCCTCGAGCAGGTCATGGTCGACTTCTGGGAGCGGAAGTTCGACGTCCTCGTGTCGACCACGATCGTCGAGACCGGCCTGGACATCGCGAACGCGAACACGCTCATCATCGACAAGGCGGACAAGTACGGCCTGTCCCAGCTGCACCAGCTGCGCGGTCGCGTCGGTCGTGGGCGGGAGCGCGGCTACGCGTACTTCCTCTACGACGCCGACAAGCCGCTGTCCGAGACCGCGCAGGACCGCCTCGAGACCATCGCCGCGAACAACGAGCTCGGCGCGGGCATGCAGGTCGCCATGGCGGGCGTCGGGTTCGACCTCTACCTGCGGATGATCGGCGAGGCGGTGTCGCAGTTCCGCGGGGACGTCGCCGAGGGGCAGACAGAGCTCCGGCTCGAGATCCCGGTCGACGCGCACATCCCCGAGGACTACGTCGAGTCCGAGCGGCTCCGGCTCGAGGCGTACCAGAAGCTCTCAGCGGCCTCGGCCCCGACGGCGCAGCCCGAGGCGATCGACATGGTGCTCGACGAGCTCACCGACCGCTACGGTCAGCCGCCGCAGGCCGTGCTCACGCTGGTCGAGGTCTCCCGGCTCCGCCGCATGGCGCAGCAGGTCGGGCTGTCCGACGTCGTCGTGATGGGCTCGAACCTCCGGGTCGCCGGCAAGGAGCTCGCTGACTCGGCACAGGTCCGGCTCAAGCGGATGTTCCCGGGTGCGCGCTGGTTCCCGCAGCAGAACGCGTCGAGCATCCCGCTCCCCAAGCCGCACGGCGAGTCCCTGCCCGACGACGGCCTCATCCAGTGGGTGGAGAGCATCCTCACCGCCGTCTACGGGGCGTCGAAGACGCCGGCCGAGGCACCGGCCGCCTGAGCGGCGACCTCTGGACGACCGGGAGGCACGGTGCCAGCTGGCACCCCTTCCTCGCAGGCTCGGTCGGCGCGCCCCGCGCAACGCTTCGCGTTGCCGCTGAGCGGGGCGCGCCCGTCCGTCAGTGGGTCACCACCCGTGGGTCGTGACCGCTACTCGGTCGCCTCCGCCTCGAACAGTTCGCGCCGAGCGCGGTACCGCCGCGCACGCAGGCTGACGACGACCGCGGAGGCGACCATCGCGATGCCCGAGCCGACGAGGACGGCGAGCACGCCCTCGTCCAGGACCTCCTCGCTCCGCGCGAAGGCCAGTTCGTTCATGAGCAGCGAGACCGTGAAGCCGATGCCCCCGAGCACCCCGACGGTGACGATCGAGCCGAACGACAGCGTCGAGCGGCCGGGCGCGCGGAAGACCCGCGTCGCGGTGGCGCCGAAGACGGTGATGCCGATCAGCTTGCCCACCGGCAGGGCCAGGACGACCGCCCAGAACGTGGGGGAGAGCTCGCCGAGGCCGACGCTCGGCACCACGACCGCAGCCGAGGCGAACGCGAAGAGCGGCAGCACGACCGCGTTCGACCACGGCTCCACGCGCTCGTGCAGCACGTGGCCGGGCCGACGCGGGAGCACCAGGCCGAGGGCGACGCCGGCGATCGTCGCGTGCACGCCGGAGTGGTACACGAGCCACCACGTGACGACGCCGACCGCGACCATCGCGACGATGATCCACGACTGACCGGTGCGTCCCGGGCGGAGCAGCCGCCCGAGCAGGGCGAACACGAGGAGTGCGACGACCGCGCCCCCGAGGGCGGCGAAGTCAGTGCCGTGTGCGAACACCACGGCGATGATGACGATCGCGATGAGGTCGTCGAGCACCGCCAGCGCGAGCAGGAACACCCGGACGGTCGAGGGGAGCCCGCGGCCGAACATCGCGAGGACACCGAGGGCGAACGCGATGTCCGTCGCGGTGGGGATCGGCCAGCCGTGCTGGTACGACGTGCCCGTGGTCACGGCGAGGTACACCAGGGCCGGGACGACCACGCCGCCGACCGCTGCGATCGCCGGGATCACCGCCGTCCTCGGGTTCGAGAGCTCACCCTCGAGCAGTTCGTGCTTCAGCTCGATCGCGACGAGCAGGAAGAACACGGCGAGCAGGCCATCGCTGATCCAGTGCGACACCGACAGGTCGAGACCGACCACACCCCACGGCGAGTGGGCGTCGAGCAGTCGTTCGAGGCCTGGACCGAGCGCGGTGTTCGCGACGACGAGGCCGAGGACGGCGGCGGTCAGGAGCGCGATCGCGCTGAAGCGGGGGGAGCGGACGAGTGCCAGCATGGATCTCCGGGTTCGGGGTACGGGTCGACGACCGTCGACCAGACTTCCCGACACACCATGGCCAGGCTACCGGACCTCGACCGACTGCTCGCGCCAGAGGGTGGGTGCGTCTGGAACCGGGCGCAGACCCACGCCTCGCTCGCGCGGTACGTCGTCGAGGAGTCGTACGAGCTGGTCGACGCGATCGACGCCGACGACCGCGATGAACTCCGGGAGGAGCTCGGCGACGTGCTGTACCAGGTGGTGTTGCACGCGGGGCTGTCGGCGGCCGCCGGGGGCTTCGACCTCGAGGAGGTGGCCGCCGGGGTCCGGGACAAGATGGTCCGCCGGCACCCGCACGTGTTCGGGGACGAGCGCGCCGACACCGAGGACGAGGTCGTCCGCGTCTGGCGAGCGGCGAAGGCGGCGGAGAAGGCCGGGCGACGGAGCGCGTTCGACGGGGTGCCGCGTGCGATGCCGCCGCTCGAGCGGGCCGTGAAGCTGCTCGAGCGGTTGGACGAGCGGGGGGACGCGGGGGCGGTGGTCGAGCGGGTCGGAGCCGGCGGTTCTGCTGCTCACCCCGGCCCGGACGAGCGGTGGGGGATCGAGATGCTCGCGCAGGTCGCGGCGGCACGGGCTGCAGGGGTGGACCCGGTGGCGGGACTCCGTGCTGCGGTGGCGCGGCTCGAGGAGGTCGGGCGCGAGGGGGAGTGACGGGCGTGTGCAGGCCAGGGCGATGCTCGCGACCGGGCGTCGCGCCGGCGACTGACGCGTCCGGGAACGACGGGCCCGGGAACGACGTGCTCGGGAACGACGCGTCCGGGAACGACGTGCTCGGGAACGACGCGTCCGGGAACGACGCGTCCGGGAACGACGCGTCCGGGAACGGAGAAGCGGGCGTCCTCCCAACCCGAAAAAGGAGGACGCCCGCGAGCGGGCCACGGCGCGCCAGGGAACGCGCCGACAGGGACACCCGCTCGAACCGCGGGGCCTGTTGCAGCACATCGGCCCCGCGAACGGCCCGGTGATCGGATCAGGAGACCACCGGACCGAGGTTCTGCATGCAGAGTATCAGTGGGTCGGCACTCGTGCAAGCGCGGCGTCGGACTCTGGCAGGATTGCGGGCATGGCGACGACCGTGACGGCTCCCCGTGGCATGCGTGACTTCCTCCCCGCGGAGAAGGCCCGTCGGGAGCACGTCCTCGGCGTGATCCGGGGCGTGTACGCGCGACACGGGTTCGACGAGATCGAGACGCCCGTGGTCGAGGACGCCGCACGCCTGCACTCCGGTCTCGGCGGCGACAACGAGAAGCTCGCGTTCGCGGTCATGAAGCGCGGACTGTCCACCGAGGACCTGCAGCAGGCTGAGGCGCCGCTCGACCTCGCCGACCTCGGGCTGCGGTTCGACCTCACGGTCCCGCTCGCCCGCTTCTACGCCTCCCACCGTTCGGAGCTGCCCACGGTCTTCCGCTCGGTGCAGATCGCGCCCGTCTGGCGTGCCGAGCGCCCCCAGAAAGGCCGCTACCGCCAGTTCGTGCAGTGCGACATCGACGTGCTCGGCGAGCCCGGGCAGCTCGCCGAGATCGAACTGATCCGTGCGACCACGGCGGCGCTCGACGCCCTCGGGATCGCGGGCACGACGATCCGGATCAACGACCGTCGGATCCTGCTCGGGCTCCTCGCCTCGTGGGGCATCACCGAGCCGGCGACGGCGGACCGGGCCCTCATCACGATCGACAAGCTCGACAAGATCGGAGCCGACGGCGTCGCAGCCGAACTGCGCGAGGTCGTCGGGGCCGAGCTGCCCGGGCTCGAGGACACGATCCGTGCGCTCGAGTCCGCCGACTGGGACGCGGTCCGGGGTGCTGCCTGGCTGGAGCCGGACGCGTTCGCCGACCTCCTCCGCCTGCGGGAGGCCCTGCCGGGGGTCGACCTGCGCTTCGACCCGACGCTCGTGCGCGGCATGGGGTACTACACGGGGACGATCTTCGAGGTCGCGCACCCGGACTTCGGCTACAGCCTCGGCGGCGGCGGCCGGTACGACGGCATGATCGGCCGGTTCCTCGGCCAGGACGTCCCGGCGGTGGGCTTCTCGCTCGGCTTCGAGCGGCTCGTCGACCTCGTGACGCTCCCGGAGTCCGCCGAGTCCGACGCCGTCGTGCTCGTGCACGACAAGGACGTCGACCCGGTCCGGCTCGCCGCGCTCAAGGCCGAGGCGCTCGGGTCGCACCGTCGGGTCCGCCTGGAGCGCCGGACGAAGAACACCAAGAACCTGCTGGCCGGACTCGCCGCCCAGGGCTTCGACGCCTTCGCCACGGTGCGCGCCGACACCGAGACGCTCGACGGCGTCGAGTTCCGTCCACTGGCCTGGACCCGCAAACACCACCACCGAACTCGTAGGGAGTACCCCGTGGCCCAGATCGATGCCGTAGGAGCACGCGAAGTCCTCGATTCCCGAGGCACCGGCGCGTTTGAGGCGTACGAGCTCCGTGACGGCGACGCGAACCGCTACGGCGGCAAGGGCGTCCTGAAGGCCGTCGACGCCGTCCTCGACGAGATCGGCCCGGCGCTCGAGGGCTTCGACGCCACCGACCAGCGCCTCGTCGACGCCGCGCTCATCGAGCTCGACGGGACCGAGAACAAGTCGCGCCTCGGTGCGAACGCGATCCTCGGTGCCTCGCTCGCCGTCGCCCGCGCCGCCGCCGACTCGGCCGACCTGCCGCTGTTCCGCTACCTCGGCGGCCCGAACGCGCACACGCTGCCGGTCCCGCTGATGAACGTCGTCAACGGTGGTGCCCACGCGGACACCAACGTCGACATCCAGGAGTTCTTCCTCGTGCCCTACGGCGCCGAGAGCTTCTCCGAGGCGCTCCGCTGGGGCGTCGAGACGTACCACGCCCTCAAGGGCGAGCTGAAGAAGCAGGGCCTCGCGACCGGCCTGGGCGACGAGGGCGGCTTCGCCCCCGAGCTCGCCTCGAACCGCGCCGCGCTCGACTTCCTGCTCGCCGCGATCGAGAAGGCGGGCTTCACCCCGGGCAAGGACATCGCGCTCGGCCTCGACGTCGCCGCGACCGAGTTCTTCCACGACGGCAAGTACGCGTTCGAGGGCAAGCAGCTCTCGAGCGAGGAGTTCACCGGGTACTTCTCGGACCTCGTCGCGAACTACCCGCTCGTCACCATCGAGGACGCCCTGGCCGAGGACGACTGGGAGGGCTGGAAGCACCTCACGGCCGAGCTCGGCTCGAAGCTCCAGCTCGTCGGCGACGACCTGTACGTCACGAACCCGAAGCGCCTCCAGCGCGGCATCGACGAGCAGGCCGGCAACTCGATCCTGGTCAAGGTGAACCAGATCGGCACGCTGACCGAGACCCTCGACGCCGTCTCCCTGGCGCACCGCCACGGCATGACCGCGATCCTGTCGCACCGCTCGGGCGAGACCGAGGACACCACGATCGCGGACATCGCGGTCGCCGTCGACGGTGGGCAGATCAAGACCGGTGCCCCGGCCCGTTCGGACCGTGTCGCGAAGTACAACCAGCTCCTCCGCATCGAAGAGGAGCTCGGCGACGCCGCGGTCTACGCCGGCCGCACGGCGTTCCCGCGTGCAGCCGCGCTGTAACCCACGACACCACCGAGACGCCGTCCTCCTCCGGGAGGGCGGCGTCTCGTCGTTCCCGGGCTCCGCCCCCGCCCGTCGCGCGGGCCACATCTGGCACGCTCGGCCCCGAGCGGCGACAGGTTTCGCCCGCTCGACGGACCACCGGCGGCGTGTTGTGCCCGCTCGGGCCGACGGGGGTGACGGGGGCGACGGCGCGGCGGGGAGCACGGGCGGGAGCACGGGCCACGGAGCGACAGGGTGACAGGACGATGGCGAACGCGGTCGGCGGAAGCGACCACACGCCGGGACGGGACCGGCGGGGCGGGCCGGCACCGCGCCTCCAGGCCGGCTGGGAGGCGACCCCACGCCCGCGTGCCGGTCCCGGTCCGACCCGCCCAATCGGGTTATCGTCGTGACGTGCCCAGCCAGAAGCCCCGCGTCCGCCGCGTCCCCGTGGCCATGCCGGCGTCCGGTGGCCACGAACAGCCCTGGTACCGGACCATCCGGTTCTCCGGCTTCAGCCTGCTCATGCTCGCGATCATCGTGCTGTTCGTCGTGGTGCTCGCACCCTCGCTCCGGACGCTCGTGCAGCAGCAGGAGCAGATCGCCCAGCAGCAGCGCGAGGTCGCCGCTCAGAAGGCCGACGTCGCGCAGAAGAAGCAGGACGTGGCCCGCTGGGACGACCCGGCGTACATCGAGGCGCAGGCCCGCGACCGGCTGCTCTACGTCTACCCGGGCGAGGAGAGCTACCTCGTGATGGGGTCTGGCGAGGGCTCCGGGGACACGAAGGCCCGCACCGACTCGGGCAGCCCGGTGAGCTCGACCGTGCAGACGCCGAAGGTCGACTGGGTGCAGGCGATGCTGTCCTCGGTGCTCGAGTCCGGGCTGACGAAGAAGACCACCGACCAGCTCGTCGCACCGGACGTCTCGGGCACCGGCGACCCCACGGGCGCGGCCACCAGCGACACGAAGTAGGCCGAGCGCCGCGACTCGGGTAGGCTCACGTGCCCGTGACGACCCCTCCCTTCGACCCGCCCTCCGAGCACGACGTCCTGGTCGTGTCGGCGCAGCTCGGCCGACCGGCGCGCGACGTCATCGGGATCGCGGCACGCTGCGTCTGCGGCAACCCCACCGTCGTGTCCACGAAGCCGCGGCTGGGCAACGGCACCCCGTTCCCGACGCTCTACTACCTGTGCCACCCGGCGGCCACCGCCGCCGTGAGCACCCTCGAGGCGAACCAGGTCATGCCGGAACTGGCGGCCCTGCTCGAGGACGAGACCGTGGCGGCGCAGTACCGTGCCGCGCACGAGTCCTACCTGGCCGACCGCGAGTCGATCGAGCACGTCGACGAGATCGACGGCATCAGCGCCGGTGGCATGCCCACCCGCGTGAAGTGCCTGCACGCGCTCGTCGGCCACGCCCTCGCTGCCGGACCCGGCGTCAACCCCATCGGCGACCTCGCGCTCGAGCGCATCGAGTGGTCGCCCTCCCGGTGTGAGTGCCGGGCGTATGATGGCATGGCAGACGCTGGAGTCGGGGCGGGTGGCGGCGAACTCTGACCAGCCTCCCGGCAACCACCCCACTCCAAGGAGATCATCCCCCGTGCCCAAGATCCTCGTCGTCGGCGGCGGTTACGCCGGTTTCTACACCGCCTGGAAGCTCGAGAAGCACCTTCGTCAGGGCGAAGCCGAGGTCACCATGGTGGACCCGCTGCCCTACATGACGTACCAGCCGTTCCTGCCCGAGGTGGCCGCCGGCTCGATCGAGCCGCGTCACGCGGTCGTCTCGCACCGTCGTCACCTCAAGAAGACCCGCGTCGTCACGGCGAAGGTCACGAAGGTCGACCACGCCACCAAGACCGCGACGATCACCCCGGCCGAGGGCGAGGCGTGGGAGGAGTCCTACGACCAGATCGTCATGACCGCCGGTGCCGTCTCCCGCACCTTCCCGATCCCGGGCGTCGCGGACGAGGCCATCGGGCTGAAGACCATCGAGGAGGCCGCGGCGATCCGCGACAAGATCCTCGTGAACTTCCACAAGGCAGCGACCCTGCCGGCCGGTCCCGAGCGTGACCGCCTGCTCACGGTCGTCGTCGTCGGTGGTGGCTTCGCCGGCATCGAGGTGTTCGCCGAGCTCCGCTCCTTCGCGTCCGACCTGCTCAAGAGCTACCCCGAGCTGTCCTTCGACGACACGCACTTCCACCTCGTCGAGGCGATGGGCCGCATCATGCCCGAGGTGTCGCTCGAGACCTCGCACTGGGTGCTCGAGAACCTCGCGTCCCGCGGCGCCACCGTGCACCTCGAGACGCAGCTCGCCTCGGCCGAGGGCGGCGTCTGCCAGCTCAAGGCGAAGGACGACTCGATCGAGACCATCGAGTCCGACCTCATCATCTGGACCGCCGGCGTCATGGCGAACCCGATGGTCAAGGGCACCGACTTCCCGCTCGAGCAGCGCGGCCGCATCCGCGTCCAGCCCGACCTGCGGGTCGTGGACGACGAGGGTGTCGTCGCCGACGCGTGGGCCTGCGGCGATGTCGCGGCCGTGCCGGACCTCACCGGCGGCGGCGTGGGCGGCTTCTGCGTCCCGAACGCCCAGCACGCGGTCCGTCAGGCCAAGCAGCTCGCGAAGAACCTCGTCGCCGTGCTCCGTGGCGAGGCGACGAACGACTACAAGCACGAGAACCTCGGCGCCGTCGCGGGCCTCGGTCTCGGCATCGGTGTCTTCCAGTCCGGCAAGTTCGCGATGAAGGGCTTCCTCGCCTGGGGCGCCCACCGCGGCTACCACGGCCTGGCGATGCCGTCGTGGGAGCGCAAGTGGCGCGTCATCGGCGACTGGGTGGGTGGCTTCTTCCTCGGCCGCGACATCGCGTCGCTCGACGACCGCGAGACCCCTCGTGCTTCGTTCGAGGCCTGGGCCTCGCGGCCGAAGCCCGCGGTCGAGGCGTCGGCTCCGGCCGCCGCGGCGCCGGCCCCGGAGGAGGGCAAGCCCGCCGACGCGGCCGGCCCCGCGTACGCGACGCCCGCCGAGGACGTCTCGAAGGACGCGCAGCCGGTCGAGGCCGCTGCCGACGCCAAGTAGGCGTCGCACCGCACGCACGCACGACACGACGGCCGTCGCCCCGGTGGGGCGGCGGCCGTCGTCGCGTCGGTAGGCTGTTGCGGCTGCGCCCCCGTGGCCCAACCGGTAGAGGCATGCGACTTAAAATCGCCGAGTTGTGGGTTCGAGTCCCACCGGGGGTACGGAACGTCGCCACTGCGAGGACCACCTAGCATCGTGTCCGTGGTCGGACTCGGAAGCGCCCTCGCGAACCTGCGCAACGCCCTCGGACGCCCCGAGGCCCACGTCGAGGTCGTCGACGGCGAGACCGTCCCCACCGGCATGCTCCTCGGCACGCTCGGCGCCCTGCTCCTCGACGCCGGCAGCTCCGTCACCGACGTCCGCTCGGCGCTCGAGAAGGCCCGCGACGCCGCCGGGGTGGGGCCGACCCTCGCCGTGGGGGTCCTGCCCGCGCTCGTGATGGTGAGCGAGGTCGCGACGGGCGCCGCCACGATCGTGAACGCCGAGGGCATCGAGCTCTCCTCGCGCCAGGCAGCCCGCGCGAACCGGCTCGTGCTCGGCCTGGAGAGCGGGTCGATCGGCCTCGCCGAGATCCCCGCCCGCGTCCGGGCCATCCGCGCGGGCACCGTGCCGCCCCCGGCCCTGCCGTGGATCGTCGGCAACGCCCTGAGCGGTCCTGCTCGCGCTCGGCGTCGGCGCCCTCGTCGGGGTGATCAGCTTCGTGCTGCGCCGCTTCCGCGAGGCCGTCGCGATCATCCCGTTCCTCCGGCTTCGACCACGTGCCCCTGTTCGCCGTGTGCGCGCCCGTCGCGGTGTTCGTCCCGGGTGCGCTCATCACGAACGCGCTGCTCGAGCTCACCGCGGCGGACATCGTCACCGGGTTGGCCGCGGGCATCGCCGCCGGCAGCGCGCTCACCGGACTGCGGGTCGACCCGGCCTCCGCGGCGCTCGTGGGGGAGGTCGCCGGCGTCGGCACGGACCGCGGCGGGTGGGAGGCCGTGCCGTCCTACTGGGTGTCGTGGGTGGCGGTCGTCGGGCTCGCGGTCGGCCTCGGCCTGGTCTTCCGGTCCGGGTGGCGGCTGACACGACGCCGGTGTGGGGAAGCGTCGTCGCGACGGGAGCGGCGGCGGCCCTGCTGTTCGTCGCGACCCGACTGCTCGAGCGGCTCGTGCCCGTGATCCCGGCGACCGTGTCGTTCTTCCCCGCGTTCCTGCTCCTCGTCCCCGGGACGGTCGGGCTGGTGGCGGTCGCGACGTTCGACCCGCAGGCGCTCGGCGTCCCCCTCGCGACGTTCGTGTCGCTGTGCATCGGGACGAAGATCGGCGGCCTCCTGCCCGGGCTCTTCGCACGTAACGCACCACACCCGCGCGCGGACGCGACCGACGCGGCCCGCTGAGTGCGGCGGTCGCCGGGACGGGACGGACGACGGACGGGAGGCGCGTGACGGGCCCGCCCCGTGCCTCCCGTCCGGTGTCCACGCACCACGTGACGGACGTCGCGGTTCAGCGTGCCGTGTCGCCGCCGACGGCGGCGCCGGGTCGGCGACCCCGGGACCCGTCGGCCGGATCGCCGAGCCGGCGTAGACCGCGGCCGCCAGGGCGAGGGACGCGACCGCGAGACCGACGTACCGGCCCCGGGCCGCGTCGAGCAGCGTGGCACCCGCGGAGCCGGCGAGCGGGACGAGCGAGACGACCAGCGCACCGATGCCGCCGACGCAGAGCGTGGTGGTGAACTCGGAGCCGAGCGCGGTCCAGAAGCCGGTGTCCGGGGTCACGGAGTGCAGCACCCAGCCGCCCGCGGCCAGACCGGACCCGAGACGGAGTGCGCCGGTGTCGGCTCCCGGGCGGCCGACCGGGACGAGGACGGCGCCCACGACCAGGGCGGGGGAGACGTCCGTCGTCCGGGTGAGCGCGCAGGCGACGAGCGCGGCGAGGACGAGCCACGGCGAGACGCGGAAGCCGACCGTGCCGCGGTCGCGCCCCGCAGCCCAGTGGGTCGCGGGGTCGCGACCACCACGGCCGCGGTGAGCACGGCCGAGCAGCCGGCGAGCACGGCGACGGCGAGGCGGACGTAGCGGGCCTCGAGACCGACCCCGACGCCGAGCAGCGTCGCGACCGTGACGATCCCGACACCGAGCGCGACGGCTGCCCAGGTGGGCAGCACGTCGTCGCCGAGGCGACGCTCGGCGCGCGTGCGGTTCCGGCCGAGGACGCCGGCGAAGGGGTTGCGGAGCCACGCGGTCCGGAGGCGTCCCCGCGCCGCCGCACCGACGAGGGCGAGCGGCGTCGTGACGAGGACCAGGAACCCGGCGGCGACCGCGGTCGCCACGAGGACGGTGCCCCACGAGAACGACGCTGCCAGCGACGGCACCCCGCGGTCGGGTCGCCCGCGGTGCCGCTGCCACCCGTCGTGCCGCCGGGGCCGCTGCTCGCGCTGCCCGGCGCGCCGACGCCGCCCGCGGTCGGCGTCGTGCCGGGCGTGGCGCCCGCGGTCCGGCCCGGGGGACCGGTCGGCGATGCGTCCGACGCCGTGCCCGACGGGGTGCCCGGTGCCGTGCTCGGGGACGTGGTGGAGCCGCTCGCCCGGACACGGATCGCGGGGGAGGACGGGGACACGTTGCCCGCGGCGTCCTGCTGCAGGGCGGTGACCGCGTGCGTGCCCCCGCTCAGGACCGAACCCTCGGTCGAGCAGCGCCAGCGGCCGTCGTCGCCGACCCGGGTGCGGCAGACCGGAGCGCGGTCGACGTACGCCGTGACGGTGGCGCCCGGCTCGCCCGAGCCCGCGATCGTGGTCCCCGCGGCGTCGATCGTCGACCCGGACCGCGGCGTCTCGATGCGCGGGGCGGACGGCGGCGTGCGGTCGAGCGTGACGGTGCGCGGCGTGGACGCGGCACTGCGGAGGTCCGATCGGTAGCCGCCCGCGGTGCTCGCCGTCTGCGAGCCCGTCACGGTGAGGCGGCCGTCCTGCGCGGCGACCGACCCGAGCGCCACGGTCCAGGTGCCGTCGGCGCGCACGGTGGCGACCGCCTCGCCGCGGGCGCCGACGACGCCGACGGTGACCGTCGCGCCGGGCAGGCCCGTGCCCGAGAGCGGACCCGCGGTCGGACCGGCGGTGGTGACGGACGGCGGGACGACGACGTCCGAGGCGGGGGCGCTCGACGAGCCCAGTGCGGTGTCGTCGCGGTCCGTGACGCTGAACACCTGCTGCGGACCCGAGCGGACCGTCGCCATGCAGGCCCAGGAACCGTCGGTGCCCACCGTGGTCGTGCAGCCCGTCCCGCCCGGACCGGTGATCCGGACGGTGTGTCCGGGGGTGCCCGTCCCGTGCAGGCGGACGGTCGCGGTCGTGACGTCGCCCGGGTCGGCGATGGTCGGGCGGACGGCGGGGCGGTCGGTGGGGGTCGGTGTCGGGGAGCCGGAGCCCGAGCCGCCGGCGTCGGGTGGGAGCGAGCCGAGCAGGGGCGCCGGGGTGCCCGTGGGGGCGGGTGTGGCGGTGCGCTGCGCGGGTGTGGCGGCTGCTGCGGCTGTCGTGTCGGCTGTGCCGTCGGTCTCGGTGGTGGTGGCTGCGGGTCTGGTGGCGTCCGGCGTGGCTCCGTCGGGCGTCGCGGTGCTGGTCGTGGACGTGGACGTGGACGTGGTCGTGGTGGCGGCCGTCGCCTCGGCCGGGGTGCCCAGCACGAGTGCGCCGGACAGGGCCAGCGCCGCCGCCGCGGACAGGGCGGCGACCGTGCCGACGAGTCGCCGGGCGCGGGGTCGACGGACGCGGCCGTCGCCCCCGACGGCCGTCTCGTCCACGTTGTCCCCGAGCGTGTTCACCGCCTCCATCAGACGTGATCCGCGCGCCGTGGTCAATCCGCCGCACGGATGATGTGTCCGACGGTGCACGAGCCCGCACGGCGCCCGGGCGCCCGGTGGACGCCACTCGGGAATCACCCGTGAACCGTGGCCGCGGTCGGTCCTCCCGGGAGCGCCTCGGTAGGATCGTGGGCGGCCCTCGCACGGCCACGCACCGCCCGCGGCACGCCGCGCGGTACCCGACGCGCAAAGGAGTACGCCCGATGGACACCGGACTCGTCACGACGCTCATCGTCGTCGCCGTGGTGGTGGTCCTGCTCGTCGTGGTCGGGATCGCCCTCTGGTCGAGCTACCGGTCGCTGATGTCCCTCACGGGACGGGTCGACGCCTCGTGGAACGACGTCGCCACCCACCTGCAGCGTCGCGCGGACCTCATCCCCACGATCGTCGAGACCGTGCAGGGCTACGCCACGCACGAGAAGGCCGTCTTCGCGGACGTCACGAAGGCCCGGGCGGAGACGCTCAGTGCCGCGGACGCCCCGAGCGCCTCGGTGGCCGAGGGCCACATGCAGAAGGCCCTGAAGAGCGTGTTCTCCGTCGCCGAGGGCTACCCGCAGCTCCAGTCGAGCCAGGCGTTCCTGCAGCTGCAGTCCGAGCTCGTCGAGACCGAGGACCGCATCCAGGCCGCGCGACGCTCGTACAACGGCGGCGTCCGCGAGCTGAACACCAAGATCAAGCACTTCCCCACGTCGACGTTCGCGAAGAGCAAGGGCGTGCAGGAGGCGTCGTTCTTCGAGACCGCCGAGCCCTCGGCCATCGCCGAACCCCCGCGCGTCCAGTTCTGACCGGGTCGGTCCCGGTCGCCCCGCAGCGCGACCGGTGACCGTCAGGCCGCGTCGTCCGTCGGCGTCGACTCGGGAGCGTCGGCGTCGTCCGCTGCGACGTGCGGCACGAGCGGCAGACCGAGCGCCCCGGCAACGGCTGCCGCAGCGGTGCCGCGGTCGGTGACCTCGACGCCGTCGAGTCCCTGCCACGCCGCGGTCCGCCGCAGGGTCTCCGCGAGCCGCTCGGCGTCCAGGTGCTCCCCGGGCTCCTGCCACGCCGTCCGGACCCGGAGCACCCCGCGTTGCCGGTCGCTCTTCAGGTCGATCCGCCCGGTCAGCCGGTCGTCCTGCAGGACCGGCAGCACGTAGTATCCGAACACCCGCTTCGGCGCCGGCGTGTAGATCTCGATCCGGTAGTGGAAGCCGTACATCCGCTCGGCCCGGCGACGGAACCACACGACCGGGTCGAAGGGGCTCAGCACGGCGTCCGCGGCCGCGCGCCGCGGGACCCGGGCATCGGCGTGCAGCCAGGCCCGATCCTTCCACCCCTCGACCGTCACCGGCACGAGCTCGCCGCGTTCGACGAGCTCGGTCACGGCCGCGGCAGTGTCGTCCGAGCGCAGTCGGAAGTAGTCGGCGAGGTCCGCGCGCGTCGCGACCCCGAGCGCACGGCCCGCGCGCCGCACGAGCTCGGTGACGGCGGAGGTCCGGTCGGGGGCGGTCTCGAGGGCCCGAAACCGGACCGTCCGGCGCTCACGACCTCGCCCCAGCGGAACAGCTGCTCGAGCCCGGTCTTCACGTCGCTCCACCCCCACCACGGGCCTCGGCGGACGTTCGCCTCGTGCTCGAGCAGGGCGAGCAGCTCGCGTCGGACACCGGCGGTCCGCTCGACGCCCTCGACCCGGTTCGGCCGAGCGTCGCGCTCCCGGAACGCGTCCATGCGCCAGCGGAACAGCGGCAGGTCGGTGCGGGCGACGAACGCCGCCTCGTGCGCCCAGTACTCGGCGTACGGACCGCGACGGGTCATGGTCAGACGGTCCAGCGTGGCCCGGTCGTACGACCCGAGCCTGGCGAAGAGCGGCAGGTAGTGGCTCCGCTCGAACACGTTCACAGAGTCGATCTGCAACAGCCCGAGCCGCGCGAACCCGGCCGTGAGCGTCCGGGTCGACACGGTGTCGGCGGGGGCGGCGCCGAAACCCTGCGCCGCGAGCGCGACCCGTCGTGCCTCGGCGGCGGAGAGCGTCGTCCTGACCATGAGGACGACGCTACCGAGCCGCGCCGACACGGCCCACTGACGGGTATGCCGCATCTGGAACGTCCGATGTGCCGCGTCGGTACACTCGCTGGCATGGCCTGGGGCAAGAAGACGCATCCTGATCCCGTCGTCGAGGACTCGGTGCCCACCGGCATGCGGATCGCCGGCGGTGGTCATCTACCTCGTCACGCTGTTCAGCGAGGTGCTCATCCCGTTCCTCATCGGCATCGTCGTGGCGGCGGCAGCGGCACCACGTCCCGAAGTGGATCGCGGTCGTGGTCAGCCTGGTCGGCGGGCTCGCGGCGGTCGCTGGTCTGATCTTGCGCGACCGGACGCTGTCGCAGTACGACACCATCCGCGAGTTCGTCACCAACTCCGGACTCGGGATCAGCCAGGGCGACCTCAACAAGTACCTCAGCCAGGCCACCGACTGGCTCTCGAGCAACTCGGGGTCGATCCTGTCCGGCGTCGCCAGTGCCGGGTCGTCGCTGACGCACCTGCTCGCCGGGCTCTTCGTCGTGATCTTCACCGTGATCTTCCTGCTGATCGACGGCAAGAACGTCTGGCGCTGGACCGTCCGGCTCTTCCCGAAGAAGGCGCGCGCGGCCATCGACGGCGCCGGGGTCGCGGGGTGGACCACCCTGACGAGCTTCATCCGCGTGCAGATCTTCGTGGCGTTCGTCGACGCCGTCGGCATCGGCATCGGTGCGGCCGCTCTGCAGCTGCCGCTCGTCATCCCGATCGCGGTGTTCGTGTTCCTCGGCGCGTTCATCCCGGTCGTCGGCGCGATCGTCACCGGCTTCCTCGCCGTCTTCATCGCGCTCATCTTCAACGGCTGGGTCGCCGCGGTGATCATGCTCGGCGTGATCCTCGTCGTGCAGCAGGTCGAGGGGCACATCCTGCAGCCGCTCGTGATGGGCAGCGCGGTCAAGGTGCACCCGCTGGCCGTCGTGCTCGGTGTGACGGCGGCGTCCGGGCTCGCGGGCATCGCGGGGGCGTTCTTCGCGGTGCCGCTCATCGCGACCGTCAACTCCATGGTGACGACGATCGCGAGCGGGCGGTGGAAGGGCCTCGACTCGGACCACGTGCTCGAGGCGAAGCAGCGCGACCACCACGCGAGTGTCGAGGCGAAGCGGAAGCGGCGCTGGCGGAAGCGGCACCCCGACGGCGTGCCCGCTCCCGGCAGCGACGAGCAGCCGACCGCGGCGAAGGGCACCGCGGGCTGAGCGCCTCCACAGGCCGCTCGTCACGAGTTCGCCGTGCGGCCCGGGAGCGACGATGATGGTCCCGTGACCGACACCACCACGCCCCGACCGCAGACCGCCGCGTACCCGACGCTCGCGGACATCGAGGCAGCGCGGGAGACCATCGCCGGGGTCGCACGCGTCACGCCGATGGAGACGTCGCAGTTCCTCGCCGAGCTGCTCGGCTCACCGGTGCACCTGAAGTGCGAGAACCTGCAGCGCACCGGCGCGTACAAGGTCCGCGGCGCGTACAACCGCCTCTCCGCGCTCAGCCCCGAGCAGCGTGCAGCGGGCGTCGTCGCCGCCAGCGCCGGCAACCACGCGCAGGGCGTCGCGCTCGCCGCCCGGGAGCTCGGCATCCCCGCCACCATCTTCACGCCGGTCGGCGTCGCCCTGCCGAAGCTGCAGGCGACCAGGCACTACGGCGCCGAGGTCGTCCTGCGCGGGCACTCCCCGGCGCCGTGTTCATCCCGCCGTTCGACCACCCCGCCGTGATCGCGGGCCAGGGCACGCTCGGCCTCGAGATCATCGACCAGGTGCCGGACGTCGACACCGTGGTCGTGCCGATCGGCGGCGGCGGCGTGATCGCCGGCATCGCCCTGGCCGTGAAGGGCACGGCGGAGCGGCTCGGCCGCGAGATCAAGGTCATCGGCGTGCAGGCCGAGAACGCCGCCGGATCGCCGACGGCATCGCCGTGGCCCGCCCGGGCGACCTCAACTTCCCGATCATCCGCGACCACGTCGACGAGATCGTCACGGTCTCCGATGACGACACCGCCCGCGCGCTGCTCGTGCTGCTCGAGCGGGCGAAGCTCGTCGTCGAGGCAGCGGGCGCGGTCGGCGTCGCGGCGATCATGTCCGGCGCGGTCAGGGACACCGGCCGTCGTCGCGGCGTCGCGGTACATCGGCATCCGGATCATGCTGCCGGACCGTCCGGGACAGCTCGCCCGTGTCGCGCAGGTCATCTCCGAGGCCGGCGCGAACGTCGTCGAGGTGCTGCACACCCGGCACGGCCAGGGCCTCGTCATCAACGAGGTCGCGCTCGACCTGTCGATCGAGGCCCGCGGCCCCGAGCACGCGCAAGAGGTCATCAAGCGCCTGCACGAGGTCGGGTTCCGCCCCGAGCTCCTCGAGCACTAGAGAACCCGTCAGCGGTCCGCACGGACCGCGCGCGTGGCCGTCAGCGTTCCGTCTGCGACGGGGCGGACGGCCGGGAGGCGCGTGATGCTGCCGTCATGACCCTCACGTCGATCCTCCCCTCGCTCCGCGCTTCGCTCCCCGATCCCCTCGACCCGGTGCTCTGGCCGGCGAGCACCGAGGCGACGACCGACGACGTCCGGGTGCGTGCGGTGTCCATGCAGCGACTCGCGGCGGTCGCGGGGACACCCTGCGTACACACCGCGGAGCAGGCACCGCCGCGGTACCGCCCGCGCGACTGGGTGCCGCGCGACGTCTGCGTCGCCGTGGCCGCCGTCACCCGGGTCCGGCGGCCCTGGGGCGTGCTGCTCGTCGAGCTCGACGCGGTGCTGCCCGACTGCGCCGTGCTCACCGAGGCCCGGCTGATCGGCCGCCGGTCGGTGGCCCCGGCCGCGGCGGTCACCGTGACGACGAACCCGACGGGGACCGCCGGCCGGGACGCGGTGCTGCCCGGGGACGTCGCGGTGGGGGACCTGGTGTGCTTCCCGTGCGCCCGAGCGCTGACGCACCGCGAGGTCGCGACGCTCTGACGCGCGCGCCGGGCGCCGACGCTCCCGCGTCGATGCCCGTCGAACCGGAGATGCCCGTCGAACCAGAGAACCGACGTGGAACCAGGGCGGGTGCCCGGTTCGACGTCGGTTCTGTGGTTCGTCACGTCCCGCACGGTGCGGGGCCGATCGGGCTACGGCTCGTAGCGCTCGACCTTCGTGACCGTGACGGCGATCTCCTTGCCGTTGGGCGCCGTGTACGTGGTCTCGTCGCCGGCACGCATGCCCACGATGCCGCGACGATCTCGCGGTTGCCGACGAGGAACGTCGACTCGTCGCCGGCGATCACGGCGGTGACGACCGTGCCGGGTTCGACGGTGCCGTCGAAGTCCGCTTCGCCGACCGTGGCGTGCTTGAGGAGCTCGGTGAGCTGGCGGATGCGCGCCTCGATCTTGCCCTGCTCGTCCTTCGCGGCGTGGTAGCCGCCGTTCTCCTTGAGGTCGCCCTCTTCACGTGCCGCCTCGATGCGGTCCGCGATCTCCTTGCGGGCGGGGCCGGAGAGCTGCTCGAGCTCGGCCGTCAAGCGGTCGTGCGCCTCCTGGGTCAGCCAGGTGACCTGGGGGTCGTTGCTCATGTGGGTTCCCTTCGACAGAGAACGAGACCGGCCGGTGTGGCCGGTCTCGCTCGCGAATCAGACGAGTCTAGGGAACCCAGCAGTCGTGGATCAAGCCGGTCACGCCGCGCGTCGTGGTGTTCACAGGCGTCGTGATGCTGCGGGTGCGTTCGTTCGACGGCGGCAGCGTGACGACCTTCCACCCGACGATCGAGTACGACTTGTCGAGGGCCTGCACGGCGCACTTCGCCTCGGTCCCGGGGTCGACGGACACCTGGGAGTGCACGACGGTCTCGTGGTCGGAGACGACCTGGTAACCGACGTCCGTGCTGTCGAGCCCGTGCGAGCTCTGGTCGAGCCCGGCCCAGACCACCCAGGCGGCGAACACCACGACCACGGCGGCGGCGGCCACGATCGCGAGCAGTCGGGAGCGCTTCCGGTTGCCCGCGGTGCGACCGTAGCGGTCGTCCAGGGTCGCCGCGGTGGCGCCGGCCGGAGCGGTGCGGGTGGCGTCGGGGGCGACGGGGGGAAGCGGTTCGGACAGTTCGGGGCTCCTGGGGTGATTATCCTGGTCCCAGGGTAGGCCACGCCCCGCTGTGCACCGCCCGAATCCCACTCGTCTCCGAAGGGACCC
Organism: Curtobacterium sp. Csp1; assembly: GCF_013347185.1. Classification (NCBI taxonomy): domain Bacteria; kingdom Bacillati; phylum Actinomycetota; class Actinomycetes; order Micrococcales; family Microbacteriaceae; genus Curtobacterium; species Curtobacterium sp. Csp1. Next base: position 2,403,420 of record NZ_CP054594.1, on the reverse strand, counting down.
CCGTGCCGTTCCGCCTGCTGGCCGTCCACGCCCACCCCGACGACGAGTCGAGCAAGGGAGCGGCCACCGCGGCGAAGTACGTCGCCGAGGGCCACCAGGTCATGGTCGTCTCGTGCACGGGCGGCGAGGCCGGGGACATCCTCAACGACCAGCTCGGCGAGCCGGCGACGAGCCGCGCGCACCGCGACATGGCCGGGTACCGCCGCACCGAGATGGCCGCCGCGCAGGCCGCGCTCGGGATCGAGCACGTCTGGCTCGGGTACCACGACTCCGGGTTGCCCGACGCCGAGCAGGGCGAGACGGTCCGTCCGGGCACGTTCTCCACCGTCCCGCTCGAGTACTCGACCGAGACGCTCGTCCGCGTGGTCCGTCGGTTCCGTCCGCACGTGCTCGTCACCTACGACGAGAACGGCGGCTACCCGCACCCGGACCACATCCGCACGCACGAGGTCTCGGTCGCCGCCTGGCGCGACGCCGCGGACCCGACGAGGTACCCGGCGGCCGGCCCGGCGTGGGCGGTGTCCGATCTACGACGCCATGCGGGAGCGGAACCCGGAGGACACGGCGCTCGTGCAGCTCGGCGAGTGGGTCGAGCGCTTCGCGGACCGACCGGACCTGTCCACGTCGCACGTCGACGTCCGCGACCACTTCGACGCCCGTGACGCCGCGCTCCGTGCGCACGCGAGCCAGGTGCCGCCGGACAGCGCCTTCTTCTCCTGGCCGAACGACCTCCTCGCGACGGTGTGGCCCACCGAGGACTACCAGCTCGTCGAGGCACGCGTGCCCACCGACCTGCCGGAGTCCGACCTGTTCGCGGGGATCCCCGAGGACGAGGACACCACCGCGTGAGCACCATCACGGCGACGATCATCGCCGCCACGAACCCCAGCCCGAGCCCGTCGACCGTCCCGGACGTCGACGTCACCCCCGGCGTCGCGGGCTTCATCGCCATCGCGGTCGTCGCCGTGGTGACGATCCTGCTCGTGGTCGACATGACCCGTCGCATCCGGCGGACGCGCTACCGCGCCGAGATCCGGGAGCGCCTGGAGCAGGGCGACGCCGGGACCGCGACGGACGAGCCGGAGCGGCGGTCGGCCGAGGACGGCCGCACCGACGTGGGCGACGACACCGAACGCGGGTAGAAGGCACCACCGACGGACTGGCGCGGCCCGCTCAGCGGTGACGCGCCAGCGGCACGCGGGCCGCGCCGACCGAGCTTGCGAGGGAGGCGTGGCGGGACCGCCACGCGCCTCCCGTCCGTGACGCGCCCCGGAACGGTCAGCGCACCGGGTGCAGCGCCACGATGAGCACACCCACCCACTGTGCGGCGAACGCCACGACCGTCAGGGCGTGGAAGACCTCGTGGAACCCGAACACCGTCGGGGCGGGGTCGGGACGCTTGAAGCCGTACACGAGCGCCCCGAGGATGTAGGCGAGCCCGCCGGAGAGCACCAGGACCGTCATCGGGACGCTCGCGGCGAAGAACTGCGGCAGCAGGCCGAGCGCGGCGCACCCGAGCACGAGGTAGATCGGGACGTACAGCCAGCGCGGCGCACCGATCCACAGGACGCGGAACGCGATGCCCAGCGCCGCGCCGGACCACATCACCCAGAGCACGACGACCATCAGCGTGTGCGGCAGGGCGCAGATCGCGATCGGCGTGTACGTCCCGGCGATGAGCAGCAGGATGTTCGTGTGGTCGATCCGCTTGAGGACCTTCTTGACCGTCGGCCCCCACGGGAACCGGTGGTACGTCGCGGAGACGCCGAACATCAGCAGGGACGACGCCATGAAGACGGCGCTGCCGGCCTTGGCGGCCGCGCTGTCGGCGAGGGTGATGAGCACGACGCCCATGCCGGGCGGGGCGGCTCGGTGGCGGCTTCCTCGGTGAACGGGACGTGGGGGAGGGTTGCGGTCTCGTCCTGCATGGGACGACAGTAGGAGGCCTGCCCGAACGGGAGCCGAACATCCGAAGATCGGTGCACTACAGTCGTGCCGTGAGCGGCAGGGTGCAGTGGGCCGGGCGCGGGATCCTCTACCGCGCCTACCAGCGTCGTATCCGTCGCCAGATCGACGGACAGGCGATGCCGAAGCACGTCGCCATGATCGTCGACGGGAACCGCCGCTGGGCGAAGCAGCTCGGACTGGAGTCCGCGGCGCACGGGCACCGGGCCGGCGCGGCGAAGATCCCCGAGTTCCTGGACTGGTGCGACGACCTCGGCATCGAGGTCGTGACGCTGTACCTGCTGTCGTCGGACAACCTGACCGGCCGTGGCGGCGAGGAACTCGAGCAGCTCATCGGCATCATCGCCGACCTGGCCGGCACGCTCGCCGACCACCGCGACTGGCGCGTGCAGCACGTCGGGGCGGACGAGGGGCTGCCCACGGCGCTCGTCGACGCACTCGAGACCGCCGAGGCGGAGACCGCGGAGCACGCCGGCCTGCACGTCAACCTGGCCGTCGGGTACGGCGGCCGCCGTGAGATCGCCGACGCCATGCGGAGCATCGTGCGGGCGCACGGCGAGGGTGGCGGCACGCTCGACACCCTGGCCGAGGTGCTGACCCCGGAGCTCATCGGCGACCACCTGTACACGCAGGGGCAGCCGGACCCGGACCTCGTGATCCGGACGTCGGCGAGTTCTACTTCGTCGAGGCCTTCTACCCGGACCTGCGCGAGGTGGACTTCCTCCGCGCCGTCCGCGACTTCGGTCTGCGGTCCCGACGCTTCGGCGGCTGAGGGCGCGCCGGAGCCGTCCTGCGGTCGCCGCTCGTGCCGCGTCCTCCGGTGCGTCCGGTGGCCTGCGTTCGCCCGCGCCCGGGCATCCCAGTACACTCACAGGGTTCTCCACCCACGGAAGGTTGCGCCCGGCTACCTCGACCACGCCGCGTTCGGTCCCGTGCAGACCGCGGTGCTCGAGGAGCAGCGCGTGCTCGGGACGATCCAGGAGCACATGCGCTTCGGCGCCATGGAGACGCTCGACGAGCAGGACGCCCGTGTCCGGACGGTCGCCGCGCGGCTGGTCGGCCGGCGTGAGGACCAGGTCGTCTCCCAGACCGCGACGACCCCGGGGCTGCTGCACACCGCGTTCGGCCTGACCGGTGGCGTGCTCGTCGCCGCGGACGAGTACCCGTCGCTGCCCCTCGCCCTCGCGAGCGCCGCCTCGGCCACGGGCGGCCGCGTGCAGCCCGTCGTCGTCGAGTCCGGCGCCGGGTGGATGACGCCGTCGCTCATCGCGTCGCGGCTCTCGGACGACGTCACCGCGGTCGCGGTGTCCCTCGTGGACTGGCAGACCGGGTACCTCGCCGACCTCGCCGCGATCCGCGAGGTCATCGGCGACCGGCTCCTGATCGTCGACGCGATCCAGGGCTTCGGCGTCGTGGACGCCCCGTACGAGCTCGCGGACGTCGTCGCGACCGGCGGGCAGAAGTGGCTGCACGCCGGCTGGGGCACGGGCTTCACGGCCTTCAGCGACCGCGCCCTGAACCGCCTGCGCCCGGCGCTGTCCGGCCCGCAGGGCACCACCGGCTGGCCGACCGAGGTGCCCTCGGTGAAGCCCGGGGCCGCCGGGTTCCAGATGACCAGGACCGACCCGGTCGCCCAGGCCCGCACGGCCGTCGCGCTCGAACGGCTCGTGTCCGTCGGCGTGGCCGCGGTGCAGGAGCGGGTCGCCGAGCGGGTCGAGCGGGTCTTCGACATCGCCGACGAGTTCGGGCTGTCCGTCGAGTCGAGCCGCGACCCGCGCGAGCGCGCCGGGATCGTCGTGCTCCGGCCGCCGCAGGGCCGCCTCACCGCGCTGTCCGCCGCCTTCCACAACCACGGGGTCACCGCCACGACGCGGCTCGGGGTCGCCCGGGTGTCGGTGTTCGCGTCCACGACGGACGAGACGCTCGACATGTTCCGCGACGCCTGCCTGTCCTACGCGACCATGCAGTGACGCCGGTCGCGCAGGTGCGCGCGGACCGACGCGAGCCGCGCGGCGGCGTCGCCACGAGCCTCCAGGCCGGAACTGTCCCGTTCACGTGACCGTAACCTGCCGAACAGCGTGTCGGGATGCCGCTGTCGGAGGGCGGACGTAGCTTGGCCCCATCGGGCACCGCGCCCGATCGAAGCGGCCACAGTCGGTGCTTCGGGACCCGCTCCACGGCCGCGTCGAGGACAGTGACCGGGCCGCGCGCGGCCCGGGGATGGAGTGGTCGTGACCTCTCAGAACGTCTCTCGCGGAACTCAGCAGCACCACACCGCGGACTCGCCTCAGCGATCCGCGGGCGTTGTTCCGCTTCGCCGAGCACGCGGTCGTCCTGCCCGTCGTCGTCGTCAGCGAACTGGAGGCCAAGCGGAACGACCCGGAGATCGGGTACTTCGCGCGGCAGGCCCTCCGGCTCCTCGACGAACTGCGCATCGAACACGAACGACTCGACTTCCCGATCGCCCTCGCTGACGGCGGGTCGTTCCGGGTCGAGCTGAACCACTCCAACCAGTCCGGTCGCGATGAACCTGGCGAACGATGGGCTCGACGTCGTCGTCGTGTCGAAGGACCTGCCGCTCCGGGTCAAGGCGTCGTCGATCGGCATGGCGGCCGAGGAGTACCGCGCCGAGCTCGCCGTCGACTCGGGCTACACCGGCATCACCGACCTGCAGGTGTCCGGCGAGCAGATGGCCGACCTGTACGAGCGCGAGGAGATCCCGTCGTCGCAGCTCGCCGGCGTCCCGGTCAACACCGGGGTCGTCATCCACTCGGAGCGCGGGTCCGCCCTCGGTCGCGTGCACACCGCCGGGTCCGTCGCCCTGGTGCGCGGGGACCGCGAGGTCTTCGGGCTCCGCGGGCGCTCGGCGGAGCAGCGGCTCGCGATCGACGCCCTGCTCGATCCGGAGATCGGCAGCACAAGAAGATCATGGTGTTCCGGCCGCTCTACGCGGTGGGCGGCCAGGAGCTCGGCTTCCTGCCGGGCGACGCCAACGAGAAGATGAACCCGTGGGCGCAAGCGGTGTTCGACACCCTCGGCGCGCTGGTGTCCGACAACGTCCTGGACGAGGTCGTCGAGCGCGGCATGCTCGAGGTGCTCCCGCTGACGCACATCCGCGGGCGCTCCCTGCACGACGCGTTCGTGATCGTCGACGAGGCACAGTCCCTGGAGCGCAACGTCCTGCTCACCATGCTCTCGCGCATCGGGCAGAACTCGCGGGTGGTCCTGACGCACGACGTGGCGCAGCGGGACAACCTGCGGGTCGGGCGGCACGACGGGGTCGCGTCGGTCATCGAGCGGCTGAAGGGGCACCCGCTGTTCGCGCACGTCACGCTGACGCGCTCCGAGCGCTCGGCGATCGCAGCGCTCGTGACGGACCTGCTCGACTCGCCGGACCTGGTGTAGCGCGCGGGGCGGACGCGACCCCGGGACGGACGGGAGGCACGGTGCCAGCCGGCACCGTGCCTCCCGTCCGTCGGTGGGTGCGCCCGTCAGTTCGGGTGCGTCATCGACAGCACGTCCAGAGCGCTGTCGAGCTGCTCCTCGGTGACCTCGCCCCGCGACCTTCGCGGCGGCCTCGTAGCCGATGACCCGGTTGAGCGGCGTCACGATCGACGGCGAGGACTCGGCGAAGGCCCGCGCGCGCTCGAGGTTCGCCTGGAGCCCGTCGATCGTCTTGTCGGCGAGGACCCGCGAGCTGTTCGCGAGCAGGCGGATCGACTCGGCGCCCGAGGCGCCGGCCCACGCGATGGTGGCGTCGTTGCCGATCACGCGCGCGGCGACCATGAGCGTGGCCTCGGGGATGACCGGGTTGACCTTGCCGGGCATGATCGACGACCCCGGCTGCAGGTCGGGGATGTGCAGCTCGCCCAGGCCGGTGTTCGGGCCGGAGCCCATCCAGCGCAGGTCGTTGTTGATCTTCGTCAGGCTGACCGCGATGACCTTGAGCGCGCCGGACGCCTCGACCAGGGCGTCACGCGCGCCCTGCGCCTCGAAGTGGTCGAGCGCCTCGGTGATCGGCAGCCCGGTGTCGGACGCCAGCTGCGCGATGACGCGCTGCGGGAAGCCCTTCGGGGTGTTGATGCCCGTGCCGACCGCGGTGCCGCCGAGCGGGACCTCGGCGACGCGGGGGAGCGTCGCCTGCACCCGCTCGACCCCGAGCCGGACCTGGCGCGCGTACCCGCCGAACTCCTGGCCGACAGAGCGTCGCCTTGGCCTCGAACGACTCGGCGAGGTGCTCGAGCGCCGGGACGAGGGTGCGGATGAGCGCCTCGGTCACGGCGACGTGCACGGAGGTCGGGAACACGTCGTTCGAGGACTGCGACGCGTTGACGTGGTCGTTCGGGTGCACGTCCGACCCGGCGATCCGGGTGGCGAGCGTCGCGAGGACCTCGTTCATGTTCATGTTCGACGAGGTGCCGCTGCCGGTCTGGTAGACGTCGACCGGGAACTGGTCGTGGTGCTGCCCGCCGATGATCGCGTCCGCAGCCTGCGCGATCGCGTCCGATACGGCCGGGTCGACGATGCCGAGCTCGCCGTTGACGACCGCGGCGGCGCGCTTGATCCGGGCGAGCGCGACGATCTGCGCCGACTCGAGGCCGGCACCGGAGATCGGGAAGTTCTCGACGGCACGCTGGGTCTGGGCGCGGTAGAGCGCCGACGCCGGCACCCGGACCTCGCCCATGGTGTCGTGCTCGATGCGGTAGTCGCCCTCGGGGATGCTGTCCGGGGCGGTGGTCGCGGTGGTGTCGGTCACGTCGTCGTGGTCCTTCCTGTCGTGCTCGCCGGCGCGGTCGCGTCGACGCGGTCGTACGGTCCCGTCGGTGTCGGGGCCTGCGTCGTCGGGGCCGGTCAGGCCTGCCCGACGACGGTGTCGATGGAGACCTCGCCGGTCCCCAGGTCGTAGGTCGCGCCGACGACCGCGAGCCGTCCCTCGGCGATCGCGTCCGAGACGGCGCCGGAGCGCTCGATCACCTGGCGGAGCGTGGCCTCGAGGTGGGCGGCGCCGACGGCTTCCTGCGGCAGGTCGGCGTCGGTGGTGCGGACCTGCTCGACGCTCGGCGCGATGGCGTCGACGAGGGCCTGCAGGTGCGGCGCGGGCACCGGCTCACCGGACCGGGCGGCGGCGACCGCTCCGCAGCGGGTGTGGCGGAGGACGACGACGAGCGGCGTGCCGAGCGCCACGACCGCGAACTCGATCGAGCCGAGGACGACGTCGTCGACGATCTGCCCGGCGTTGCGGATCGCGAAGAGGTCGCCGATGCCGGCGTCGAAGACGTGCTCGAACGGCACGCGCGAGTCGGAGCACCCGAGGACGGTGGCGAACGGTGCCTGCGAGCCGGTGAGCTCGCCGCGGCGGTCCGGGTCGATCCGGCCGGTGCGGCGCTTGTCGGCGGCGAAGCGGGCGTTGCCCTCCACGAGCAGGCGGAGGGCCTCGGACGGGGTGGCGGCGGCGCGGTCGGGCATGGGCTTCCTCGGGGTCGGGTCGGGCTGCGTCGGGTGGGTCACTGCTGCGTGAACTGCTTCGACACGGCCGCGGCGACGGTCGTGAAGGACGCGTCGTCGGCGGTGCCGGACAGGACGATGGTGTTCCGGTCGAAGGTACCGACCAGCGAGTACGCGTGGTTGCCCGCGTTCTTGCCCTCGGCTCGCCGGTCGTACACGGTCCACTTCGTGCCCGCGATGGTGCGGTGCGTTCGCGTCGATGCCCTGCTGCAGGCCGATGTACTGCTTGTCGGGCGTGATCAGGCCGACCGTCCAGACCTTGACCCCGTCGGAGGTCTTGTCCTGGAAGTCGGCGCGGTTGGCGCTGTAGTCCTTCGGCAGGTCCGGGGCGGCGAGGGTCACGCCGGGGACGTTCGCCTGCGACGCGATCTGCTGGTAGTCGACGGTCCGGTCCACGGTCTGGTCGGGGCGGACCACGACGAGCACCAGGAACAGCACGATGCCGAGCGAGGCGATGAGGGCGAGCACGAGGTTGAACGCCGTCTGGTGCTCACGACGGGTGCGGCGTGCGGCGTCCTTGCGCGCCCAGGTCTCGGCGTCGGTCACCGGTCCGCTCCGTCCTGGTCGCCCGCACCGTCAGCGTTCGGACCGGCGGTGGACGCACGGGCGGCGTCGAGCCGGGCACGGGCGCCGACCAGCCACTCCGCGAACGCTCGAGCGTCGCGGACCCCTGCTCGAGCTCCGTGACGACGCGCACGAGTTCGTCGCGCGCCGCTTCGTAGCTCAGCGACTGCACGTCGGACGGCACGGGTTCCTGCTGGGTCGACACCACTCGATCCTACCGAGCACCCTCCGACGCGGCGTACCGGCGGCCGGACCGGTGGAGAACGGTGCGGCGCCGGATCTCGCGGCCCGCGGCGCCGGGCGCGTCCGGCTCGGCGGCAGGCCCCGGACCCGTCAGGCCCCGGACCCGTCCGGCCCCGGCCCGTCGGGCTCGAGCGTGCCGGTCGCCGTGCCCGCCCCGAGCGTGACGTGCACGGGCGTCGGTCCGGACAGGTCGTCGGTGCCGCGGACGACCCCGCCGTCCGCGGTCTGCACGATGGCGTAGCCCCGGCGCAGCGTGTCCCGGGGGGAGAGGGCGCGGAGCCGGCCGGTCAGGTGCCCGACGTCGCTGTGCGAGCGCTCGAGTCGACGGTCGAGCAGCTCGCGGGCGCGGGAGAGGTCGCGCGCCACTTCCTCTGCCCGGGTGTCCACGAGCCACGCGGTCGACGCCAGGGCGGGGCGGGAGCGGAGCGCGGCGATCCGGTCCGCCTCGACGGACAGGGTGTGCGACAGCCGCAGGCCGAGGCGTGCCCGGGCCTGCCGGACGTTGGCGAGCTCCTCGGCCACGTCGGGCACGACCCGCTTCGCCGCGTCCGTCGGGGTCGAGGCTCGGAGGTCCGCGACCTCGTCGAGGATCGGTCGGTCGGCCTCGTGCCCGATCGCCGAGACGATCGGCGTCGACGCGGCCGCCGCGGTGCGGACCAGCCCCTCGTCGCTGAAGCCGAGCAGGTTCTGGAAGTCGCCGCCGCCGCGGGCCACGATCGCCCACCGCCCGTTCGCCCTGCACAGCGGTGTGCACCGTGCGGAACTCCACCTGCGGCCACCGCAGCTGCGCGTTCCGCTTGACGTCCTTCTCGGCGTCGGAGTCCTTGCCGGTGATCAGGCCGATCCGGTGCGGCAGGAACGGCAGGCGCTTCTTGCGGGCGGGGTCGAACAGCCCCTCGGCCGCCAGGGTCCGGCGCAGCCGTTCGAGGCGCTCGAGCAGGTCACCGAGCCCGACGTGCTTCATCTCGACGACCTGCATCGTCAGCGAGCCGCCCTTGACCCAGTAGTTCGGCTTGACGGCCGCGACGACGCGGGCGCCCTGCTTCAGGTCCGCCGGCACCCGGGAGCGCACGCTCGACCAGATCGAGAAGGACACGGTCGCGTCGACCTCGACGTCCTTGAGCTTGCCGTAGACGTTGCCGCCGGCGACGTTCCACTGGGTGATCTCGCCCTCGACCCAGGCGACGCCGAGCCGGTCGATCCAGTCGCGGATCTTCGCGCCGAGCAGCGCGACGGGCCACGGGTTGTCGGCCGTCGGTGGGCCCTGCTCGATCGCCATGCCCCCATGCTGCCGCATCCCGGCGACACCGCCGGGCAGAGCGACCGCCGACCGGCGACACCGCGTGGCCGCGCGTCCGGCGACACCGCCCGGCCGCGCACCCCGCCGTCCCAGGCCCCGTGCCGCCCGCGCACCTATCATCGGGGGCGTGACGATCACCAACGGCCGAACGGTCCCGCTCGCCCCGCCGCGCGTGCACGCAGCGCGGGGTCGCCTGCGGGACGAGCCGGTCCCGGGCGACAAGAAGGTCCTGCTCGCCGCCCCGCGCGGCTACTGCGCGGGGGTCGACCGGGCGGTCGTCGCGGTCGAGAAGGCGTTGGAGCAGTACGGCGAGCCCGTCTACGTGCGCAAGCAGATCGTCCACAACGTCCACGTCGTCTCGACGCTCGAGCAGCGCGGCGCGGTGTTCGTCGACGACGTCGCCGAGGTCCCGCACGGCGCCCACGTCGTCTTCAGCGCCCACGGGGTGTCCCCGGCGGTCGTCGCCGGCGCCGCCGAACGTGACCTGCACGCCATCGACGCGACCTGCCCGCTCGTCACGAAGGTGCACCGAGAGGCCACCCGGTTCGCGAAGGCCGAGCGCACGATCATCCTCATCGGCCACGCCGGGCACGAGGAGGTCGAGGGCACGATGGGCCACGCCCCCGAACGCACGATCCTGGTGAACGGCCCCGAGGACGTCGCCGTGCTCGAGGTCCCGGACCCCGACAACCTCGTCTGGCTGTCGCAGACCACGCTGAGTGTCGACGAGACCATGGAGACCGTCCGCCGGCTCCGCGAGAAGTTCCCGTCCATCGAGAACCCGCCGTCGGACGACATCTGCTACGCCACCCAGAACCGCCAGGTCGCGGTGAAGAAGGTCGCCCCCGCCGCCGACCTGGTCATCGTGGTCGGCTCGGCGAACTCCTCGAACAGCGTCCGACTGGTCGAGGTCGCGCTCGAGCACGGCGCGAAGGCCGCGCACCGGGTCGACTACGCCGAGGAGATCCGCCAGGAGTGGCTCGACGGCGTCGCCACGGTCGGTGTGACGAGCGGCGCCTCGGTGCCCGAGGAACTCGTCGCCGAGGTGCTCGAGCAGCTCGCGGACGCCGGCTACGGCACCGTCGAGGAGATCGTCACCGCGCACGAGGACCTCATGTTCTCGCTCCCGAAGGAACTGCGCACCGACGCGTCGGGCAACCCGACGCGTGCGCTCGGCGGGCGTCGCCGGTGAGCGGCGGGGACTGGTCCGCGGCCCCGGCCCGCGAGCCGGGTCACGTCGACGAGACGGCGCTCGGCCGGGAGGCACGCCCCGCCTCCGCCGGGTCGGCTGCCGGTCCCGCGGTCGGCCGGGTCCACGGCCGTCCGGCACCGGAGTACGGCGAGTACGCCCCGGAGGGGTGGGTGAACCCGGTCCTGGAGGCCCAGCGCCGCGAGGACGAGCGTCGAGCCCAGGAGCGCCGCGAGGAGCAGCCGATCGCGACGGCGAAGTCCGCGGCGGCCGCCCAGCAGGTACCGCGCAGCCGGTTCGGCGCGTCCCCGCTCGACTTCGTGCTGACGGTCGGACTGCTCGTCACCGGGCTGTTCTCGACCGTGCAGTCGCTCTCGGTGTCGCAGGTCGCGTCCTCGGTGCGCGAGACCTTCGAGCAGCAGTACACGACCTTCGCGGACCCAGCAGCCCTGTCCACCGCGGCCGTGGTCGGTGCGATCGGCAGCGTCGTCGTGTTCGCGCTGGTGACGTGGTGGTCGATCCGTCGCCTCCGGGCACGCCGACGGACCTTCTGGGTGCCGCTCCTCGGCGGGGTCGTCGCCACGGCGATCAGCGTCACCGCGTTCATCGTGGTCGTGCTGCAGGACCCCAGGTTCCTGCAGGCCGTGATGCAGCACTCCGGCGGCTGAGCCCGCCCGACGAGTGCGCCCGACGAGCCCTACCCGGCCAGGAAGGCGGCGACCGCGCCGTGCAGTGCCGCGAGGTCGTCGACGTGCACGAGCTCACGGACCGAGTGCATCGACAGCAGGCCGACGCCGATGTCGATCGTCGGGATGCCGAGCCGCGTCGCCGCGATCGGGCCGATCGTCGAGCCGCCCGGGATCGTGTTCACGTTGACGAACGGCTGCCACGGCACGCCGGCGGTGTCGCACGCGGCAGCCCAGACCGCCTCGCCCTTCGCCTCGGTCATGTAGCGCTGGTTCGCGCTGATCTTCAGGAGCGGACCGCCGCCGGGACGCGGGCGGTTCGTCGGGTCGTGCTTCTCCGGCTGGTTCGGGTGCACGAGGTGCCCGGCGTCGCTCGACAGCAGCCACGAGGCACGGAACGCCCGGGCAGCCTCGGACCGCGAGGCGCCGAGGCCCTCCTGCAAGCGTCCGAGCACGTTCTCGAGGAACGGACCACCGGCACCGGACGGCGTCGAGGAGCCGATCTCCTCGTGGTCGAACGCGGCGAACACGGGGATGTGCGCGCCGTCCGCGGGGGCGTCGACGATCCCGCGGAGTCCCGCGTGCACGCTCGTCAGGTTGTCCATCCGTCCGGACGCCAGGAACTCCCGCTCGATGCCGATCCGCGCCGGGGCCTGCGTGTCGGCCAGGAAGAGGTCCCACGACACCGCGTCGCCCACCCGGGCACGCAGCCACGCGGTGACGTCCGTGCCGCCGTCGTCGCCGCCCACGCCGACGATCGGGATCGTGTGGCGCTGCCGGTCGATCTCCTTGCCGTCGTTCACCCCGCGGTCGAGGTGGATCGCGAGGTTCGGGATGCGCGCGACGGGCCCGGTGGACACGAGCCGTACGCTGCCGTCGGCGTCGACCACCCGGCCGGCGATCTGCAGGTCGCGGTCGAACCACGTCGACAGGAGCGCTCCGCCGTAGACCTCGACGTTGAGCTGCTCCCACCCGAGGGTCCGCACGGCGGGGTTCGGCTTGACGCGGAACGTGGGGGAGTCGGTGTGCGCGCCGAGGATGCGGAACGGGGTCGTCGCGGTCGCGCCCTCCGGCAGTCGCCAGGCGACGCGTCGAGCTCGGACAGCTCGGTGAAGCCCGCCGCGACGAGTCGGTCGCGGGCCGCCGCTGCCGCGTGGAACGCGGTGGGGGACTCGGTGACGTACTGGTGGCACGGCCCGCGGTGCACGACGCCCAGTGGTGACCGGACGCAGGACGGGGCGCGTCCGTCGGACGCGCCCCGTGCCTCCCGTCCGGTGTGGACTAGCCCTTGGTGTGCCCGGCCGAGCCGAGGACCTTCGCCGCCTCGCCGACGCGGGCCGACCTCGCCGTCGACCTTCAACACGCCCTCGTAGTTCCGGAACATCGAGTCGGCGATCGAGCGCGTGAACGCGTACTGCGTGTCCGTGTCGATGTTCATCTTGATGACGCCGTTGCGGACGGCCTCGTGGATCTCGTCGTCGGTCGAGCCGGAGCCGCCGTGGAAGACCAGGTCGAGCGGGTTCTCGCCGGTGCCGTGCTTCTCGGCGACGGAACGCTGGATCTCGCCGAGGAGCTCCGGACGCAGCTTGACGCCCCCCGGCTTGTACACGCCGTGCACGTTGCCGAAGGTGAGCGCCGCGATCCAGCGACCCTGGTCGCCCAGGCCGAGCGCGTCGACGACCTTCTCGACGTCGTTCGGGGTCGTGTAGAGCGCGTCGTTCGTGCCCTCGTGCTGGACGCCGTCCTCCTCGCCGCCGACGACGCCGATCTCGACCTCGAGGATCGCGTTGATGTTCCGCGTCTTCTCGATCCACATGTGCGACTGGAAGATCGGGTTGCGGCCCTGGCGGACCTCTTCCTCGCTCGCGGCGATGAGCGGCAGGACGAAGCCGTCGAGGGCGTCCTTCGGGCAGTGGTCGGTGTGCAGCGCGACCGTGATGTCGTAGTTCTTCGCGACCTCGTGGGCGAAGCGCGCCATCGCGAGGGCGCCGGCAGCGCGGTTCTTCACGGTGTGGCCGGCGAAGTAGTCGGCGCCGCCCGTCGTCACCTGGAGGATGCCGTCCGAGCCGGCTTCCTGGAGTCCCTGGAGGACGGCGTTGATCGTCTGCGAGGAGGACACGTTCACCGCGGGGTAGGCGAACTTGCCGGCCTTCGCTCGTTCGAGCATCTCGGCGTACTGTTCCGGCGTTGCGATGGGCACTGCGATCTCCTTCGACGTGGTGGTGTCCACGCCGAGCCTAGTCAGGCGGACTGGAGGCGTTACGGGTGCACGTCCGTGCACCCGGTGTGGCTCCTGTGAGGGCGGTGGGTAGGCTCTGGTCGTGACTCCCACGACTGAGACCGGCTCCCTGTTCCTCCAGCCCGACCGCAACCTGGCGCTCGAGCTCGTGCGTGCGACGGAGGCCGCCGCGATCCGTGCGCAGCCGTGGGTGGGTCGGGGTGAGAAGAACCTCGCGGACGGTGCCGCCGTCGACGCGATGCGCAAGTTCCTCGGCACCGTGAACTTCGACGGCGTGGTCGTCATCGGTGAGGGCGAGAAGGACAACGCCCCGATGCTCTACAACGGCGAGCACGTCGGCAACGGCCACGGCCCGGCCTGCGACATCGCGGTCGACCCGATCGACGGCACCTCGCTGACCGCCGCCGGCCGTCAGAACGCGATCTCGGTGATGGCCGTCTCGGACCGCGGCTCGATGTACGACCCGTCGGCCGTGTTCTACATGGACAAGATCGCCGCCGGACCCGAGGGTCGCGGGGTCCTCGACCTGGAGAAGCCGATCGGCGAGAACATCCGCGCGCTCGCGAAGGCGAAGCACAAGGACATCGAGGACATGCAGATCGCCGTCCTCGACCGTCCCCGCCACGACGAGCTGATCCGCGCGATCCGTGCGACCGGTGCCGGCACCCGGCTGCTGCTCGACGGTGACGTCGCGGGCGGCATCTCGGCGGCGCTGCCCGGCTCCAAGATCGACATGTGCGTCGGTGTCGGCGGGACCCCGGAGGGCATCATCACGGCGTGCGCGATCACGACGAGGAACGGCAGAAGGCGATCGACGCCGGGCACGACCTGGACAAGGTCCTCGACCAGGACGACCTCGTCACGGGCGACAACACGTTCTTCGTCGCGACCGGTGTCACCGACGGTGTCCTCGTCGACGGCGTCCGCCGTTCACGCGGTGTCATCCACACGGACTCGCTCGTGCTGCGGTCCCGCTCGAACACGATCCGCCGGATCCAGGCTGACCACCGCGCCGAGAAGTGGTTCTGATCCGCCGCACGTGACGGGGATCGCACCCCCAGGCTGACATCGCACCCCGTCTCGGCGGGGTGCGATGTTCGTTCCCGGGTGCAACGCGCCGCAGCGGCCGCTCAGTCCTCGTCGAGCGCCCCGACCAGCTCCGGCGCCGTGAGCAACCGCGGCTCGTCCTCGATCGACACGGGGTCGGCGATGACCTTCGACTCGTCGAGCAGCGACAGCCGCCGGGCACTCGGCAGCACCTGGCGCTCGAGCGACCCCACGAACCGGTTGTAGTCGACCACGGACCCCCGGATGGCCCGTCCGAGCTTGTCCACGTGCCCACCGAGGGTCGCGAGTCGGCCGTACAGCTCGCGCGACACCGTGAGGAGCTCGCGCGCCTCGGCGGTGACGACGTCCTGCTGCCAGGAGAACGCCACGGTCTTCAGGACCGACCAGAGCGTGACGGGCGAGGCGAGGGCGATCCGCTTCCGGAAGGCGTGGTCGAGCAGCCCGGGGTCGGCGGCGAGGGCACTCGAGACGTCGTACCCGGACCAGTACTCGCGCGCAGCGAGGGCGTCGACGTGCGCCCGGAGCGCCTTGACGTGCTGCGCGACGAGCTGGTCGCGCCGCGCGCCCTCGGCGCCGGTGGCTCCCGCCGGGATCTCCGCCGCCTGCAGGTAGGCGCTGAAGGGCACCTTGGCGTCGACGGCGATCGTCTTGCCGCCGGGCAGGTGCACGACCATGTCGGGTCGAGCCGCGCCGGCCGACGTGGTGACGGCGGACTGCACGTCGAAGTCCACGCGCTCGAGCAGCCCGGCCGCCTCGACCACGTTCCGCAGCTGGGTCTCGCCCCAGACGCCCCGCGTGCTGTTCGAGGACAGGGCGCTCGCGAGCGTGTCGGCGGTGGCGCGCAGCCGTTCCTCGGACTCGGCGGCGGACCGCAGCTGTGCGGAGAGCGCGCCGTACTGCTCGCTGCGGGACTGCTCGAGCTCGGCGATCTTGGCGCGCATGACGTCGAGGGTCTGCGCGACGGGGCTCAGCGCCGAGAGCACCTTCGACTCGCCCTGCTGGCGCGCCGCGTCCACCCCGTGCATCCGCTGCAGCAGGTGCTCGAGCTCGGCGGCCCGGCGTTCGAGCGAGTCGACCTGCCGCCGGTACTGGGCGTCCTGCGCGTCGAGCCGCTCCTCGGCGTCGGAGCGGACCGTGTCGAGCTGCGCGCGCAGCGCGTCGGCCGTCGCATGTGCGGCGGCCGCGTCGACGCCGGCCCGGGAGCGGGCGAGCGACCAGGCGACGACGGCGCCGACGGCGGCGCCGAGCACGAGACCGATGACCAGCGCGAGGATCTGCATGACGCAACCGTGGCAGTGCCCACCGACACCGTGCCTCCAAGCCGGCGGTGTGGCGTCGCCAACCTGGGCCGATCCATGTAATGACATTCGGCCAAACGCGGTGTACAGTCGTGACCGTCCGACGATGAAGCCGCACGGAAGGTCCCCGCGTCGCATGACCGATGAAGCCCCCCACGCACACGACGTGATCACCATGGGCCGCGTGTCCGTCGACATCTACCCGCAGCAGACCGGCCCGCTCGAGGATGTCACGACCTTCTCGAAGTCCGTCGGCGGCAGCGCCACGAACGTCGCCATCGCCGCCGCACGGCACGGTGCCGACGCCGCCGTGATCACCCGCACGGGCGACGACCCGTTCGGTCGCTACATCGCTCGGACACTGCCCGAGTTCGGCGTCGCGAACACGTTCGTGGAGACCGTCGCGGGGCTCAACACCCCCGTCGCGTTCTGCGAGGTGTTCCCGCCGGACGACTTCCCGCTGTACTTCTACCGGGCCCCGAAGGCGCCGGACCTGATGATCACCACGAAGTCCCTGCCGCTGCACGAGATCGAGCGCGCGCGGGTCTTCTGGACCACGGTCACGGGCCTCAGCGAGGAGCCGAGCCGCAGCGCCCACCACGCGGCATTGAGGGCGCGGAGCGAAGCGGAGCTTGCCCGAGGGATGTATACAGTGCTCGACCTGGACTACCGGGCGATGTTCTGGTCGAACCCCGCGGCGGCGACGCGCGAGGTCGCCGTCGCCCTGGAGCACGCGACCGTCGCCGTCGGCAACCGCGAGGAGTGCGAGGTCGCGGTGGGGGAGACCGACCCGGTCCGTGCCGCCGACGCCCTGCTCGACCGCGGGGTCGAGGTCGCGATCGTGAAGCAGGGCCCGAAGGGCGTGCTCGCCAAGACCCGCGACGAGGTGGTCGAGTTCCGCCCGCACACCATCGACGTCGTCAACGGCCTGGGGTCGGGCGACGGGTTCGGCGGCGCGCTCGTGCACGGACTGCTGCAGGGGTGGTCGCTCGACCGCACCCTCGCGTTCGCGAACGCCGCCGGGGCCATCGTCGCCACCCGCTTCGAGTGCTCGACGGCGATGCCGACGAGCGACGAGATCGAGCAGTTCCTGCAGGAGAACCCCGTGCAACCCACCAAGGAGGACGTCGATGCCTGAGATCAGCTCCGCCGACTTCGCCCGCCTGCGCGACCTGCGGGCCGGTGCACCGGAGCGGGTCGCGGACGTGCTCCGCACCCGCACCCGTCGCCCGCTGCTCGCCGACGACGGCAAGCTCTTCATCGTCGCCGCCGACCATCCGGCGCGCGGCGCCCTGGCGGTCGGGTCCGACGCCACGGCCATGGCCGACCGCTACGAGCTGCTCGAGCGGCTCGTCGTCGCCCTCGGTCGGCCGGGTGTCGACGGGGTGCTCGGGACGCCGGACGTCCTCGAGGACCTCGCGCTCCTCGGCGCACTCGACGGCAAGGTCGTCGTCGGGTCGATGAACCGCGGCGGACTCCGCGGCGCGACGTTCGAGCTCGACGACCGCTACACCGCGTACTCTGCGCAGGCGATCAAGGACGCCGGGCTCGACTTCGCGAAGCTGCTGGTCCGCGTGGCCCTCGAGGACGCCGGTACCGTCGCGACGCTCGAGGCGACGGCGAAGGCGGTTAGCGAGGCCGCCGCGCTGCAGCTGCCGATCATGCTCGAGCCGTTCATGTCCTCGTGGCGTGACGGCAGGGTCGTCAACGACCTGTCGGCCGACGCGGTGATCACGTCGATGGCCATCGCCGCCGGACTCGGCGAGTCGAGTGCCTACAGCTGGCTGAAGATCCCGGTGGTCGACGACATGGCGCGCGTGATGGCGGCGACCACGCTGCCGACGCTGCTGCTCGGCGGCGACCCCTCCGGCAGCCCGGACGAGACGTACGCGACGTGGGCCGACGCCCTCGCGCTCCCCGGGGTCCGCGGACTGGTCGTCGGGCGCACCCTCCTCTACCCCCGGGACGGCGACGTGGCCGCGGCCGTCGACGTCGCCGCGTCCCTCGTCCACGGCCTGGAGGACCGGGGCCGGTCCGCCGCACCGGCGCACGTCCCGCACTCCTCGACCCCGGCACCCGCCCAGCAGCCCTCGCCCCTGTCCGTCCCGGAAGGAAGCAACGCATGACCACCACCGAGTCGACCGACCAGCGGTCCGGCACCACGACCGTCGGCCACTGGATCGACGGGGAGCACGTCACCTCCACCTCCGGTCGGACGGCGCCCGTGTACGACCCGGCGCTCGGCGTCGTGACGAAGCAGGTCGCCCTCGCCGACCAGGCCGAGATCCAGCGCGCGATCGCCAGCGCCAAGGCGGCCTTCCCGGCGTGGGCCGACCTGTCGCTCACCAAGCGCCAGCAGGTCCTCTTCGCCTTCCGCGAGATCCTGAACCGCGACAAGGCCGAGCTGGCCGAGATCATCACCAGCGAGCACGGCAAGGTCGTCTCGGACGCGCTCGGCGAGATCGCCCGCGGACAAGAGGTCGTGGAGCTCGCGACGAACATCCCGTCGCTCATGAAGGGCGAGTTCTCCGACCAGGTCTCGACCGGGATCGACGTCTACTCGATCCGGCAGCCGCTCGGCGTCGTCGGCATCATCTCGCCGTTCAACTTCCCGGCGATGGTCCCGCTCTGGTTCCTGCCGATCGCGATCGCAGCCGGCAACACCGTCGTGCTGAAGCCGAGCGAGAAGGACCCGTCCGCGGCGATCTGGCTCGCGCGGAAGTTCCAGGAGGCCGGGCTGCCCGACGGTGTCTTCACCGTGCTGAACGGCGACAAGGAGTCGGTCGACGGCCTGCTCACGAGCCCCGACGTCGAGTCGATCTCGTTCGTCGGCTCGACCCCCATCGCGCAGTACGTCTACGAGACGGGCACGAAGCACGGCAAGCGCGTGCAGGCCCTCGGCGGCGCGAAGAACCACATGCTCGTGCTGCCGGACGCCGACCTCGACCTCGTCGCGGACAACGCGATCAACGCGGGCTTCGGCTCCGCGGGCGAGCGCTGCATGGCGATCTCGGTCGTCGTCGCCGTCGAGCCGGTCGCCGACGAGCTCATCGCGAAGATCACGGAGCGCGCGGCGACGCTGCGCATCGGGGACGGGCGCCGTGGCTGCGACATGGGCCCGCTCGTCACCGAGCAGCACCGCGACAAGGTCGCCTCGTACATCGAGGTCGCCGAGCAGGACGGTGCGGTGGTCGTGGTGGACGGCCGCACCGTCCGACCCGACGGCGACGAGAACGGCTTCTGGCTCGGGCCGACGCTGATCGACCGGGTGCCGACGACCAGCCGCGTGTACACCGAGGAGATCTTCGGCCCGGTGCTGTCGGTCGTCCGCGTGCAGTCCTACGAGGAGGGCCTCGAGCTCATCAACTCCGGCGCGTACGGCAACGGCACGGCGATCTTCACGAACGACGGCGGCGCCGCCCGGCGCTTCCAGCGCGACGTGCAGGTCGGCATGATCGGCATCAACGTCCCGATCCCCGTGCCGGTCGCGTACTACTCGTTCGGCGGCTGGAAGAACTCGCTGTTCGGCGACCACAAGGCGTACGGCGCCGACGGCGTGAGCTTCTTCACGCGGCAGAAGGCGATCACCTCCCGTTGGGCAGATCCGGCCGAGAGGGGTGGTCCCTCGCACGGCGGGATCAATCTCGGCTTCCCGTCGAACGGCTGACCCAACCGATGGCTGGACAGCACTGGTTCAACCCGCGCGGCAGCCGGCCGGAGGCCGGCTGGACCGACGTCGTGGACGGACGCATCGCGGGGTGGGAGCACACGGGTCTGCGGACCGGCACGGTGTCCGACGGGGCCGAGCTGCGCCTCCCGGCCGCTGCCGTGGAGCGCATGGTCGTGCCGCTCTCGGGGAGCTTCCACGTCACCTGGTCCCGTGCCGAGAACGGCGAGCAGGGCCTGGAGGGACGTGGCGGGGTCTTCGAGGGACCGACCGACGTCCTGTACCTGGGGTCCGGACTGCAGGCGCAGATCACCGGATCCGGACGGGTCGCGGTGGCCGAGGCGCCCACCGACGTCGTCAAGCCGGTCGCGTACATCGCGAAGGCCGATGTCCCCGTCGAGCTCCGCGGGGCCGGACAGTCGTCGCGGCAGGTGCACAACTTCGGCACCCCGGCCGGGCTCGACGCGGTGAAGCTCCTGGCGTGCGAGGTGATCACGCCGGCCGGCAACTGGTCGTCGTACCCGCCGCACAAGCACGACACGCACCGTGACGGCGAGGAGTCGAACCTCGAGGAGATCTACTACTACGAGGTCGACGTGGCCCGCGGCGTGGACGCCCCCGCCGGCGCCGAGCCCTTCGCCCTGCACCGCACGTACGCCTCCGACGACCGTCCGATCGACGAGTTCCGTCAGGTCCGCACCGGCGACGTCGCCCTGGTGCCGTACGGCTGGCACGGTCCCGCGGTCGCCGCACCGGGCTACGACATGTACTACCTGAACGTGATGGCCGGGCCCGACCCGGAGCGCGTCTGGAACATCACCGACGACCCCGCGCACGGCTGGGTCCGCCAGGTGTGGGACACCGAGACGATCGACCCGCGCCTGCCCTACGGAGAGGAGACCGCCCGATGAACACCCGTCGGATGACCGTCGGCCAGGCCCTGGTCGAGTTCCTGGCGAACCAGTGGACCGTCGACGGCGACCACCGCGAGCGGACCGTCCCCGGGATCTTCGGGATCTTCGGGCACGGCAACGTCGCCGGGCTCGGGCAGGCGATCAAGCAGCTGCACGTCGAGCAACCCGGTCTGCTGCCGTACCACCAGGCGCGCAACGAGCAGGCGATGGTGCACCAGTCCGTCGGCTTCGCCCGCATGCACCGCCGCCGCGCGACCTTCGCCGCGACGGCCTCGGTCGGCCCCGGTGCGGCGAACATGCTGACCGCCGCGGCGCTCGCCACGACGAACCGGCTCCCGGCACTGCTGCTGCCGTCGGACACCTTCGCGACGCGGACCACCGACCCCGTGCTGCAGCAGATCGAGCTGCCGCACGACACCTCGCTCCAGGTGACGGACGCGTTCCGCCCGCTGTCGCGCTACTTCGACCGGGTGGAGCGACCTGAGCAGCTGTTCTCGATCGCCCTCGCGGCGATGCGCGTGCTGACCGACCCGGCCGAGACCGGCGCCGTGACCATCGCGCTGCCCGAGGACGTCCAGGCCGAGGCGCTCGACGTCCCGGTCGCGTTCCTGCAGCCCCGCGAGTGGCACATCCGACGGCCGCTGCCCGAGCGCGGGCCGCTCGCCCGCGCGGTCGCGGCCATCCGGGCGGCGGAGCGCCCCGTGGTCGTCGCCGGCGGCGGCGTGCTCTACGCCGACGCGGCCGACGCGCTGCGGGAGTTCGTCGAGGCGACGGGCATTCCGGTCGGCACGTCCCAGGCCGGCGGTGGTGCCCTCGCGTGGGACCACCCGCAGTACCTCGGCGGCATCGGCGCGACGGGCACGGCCGCGGCCAACGCCGTCGCGGCGCAGGCCGACGTCGTGATCGGGATCGGCACGCGGTACAGCGACTTCACGACCGCGTCCCGGACCGCGTTCCAGGACCCCGACGTCACCTTCGTCAACGTGAACGTGGCGTCCTTCGACGCCTACAAGCACGGGTCGCAGCTGCCGGTGATCGCCGACGCCCGCGAGACCCTGACCGCCCTGACGGCCGAGCTCGCGTCGTACTCGGTGGACGCCGGGTACGCCGACGAGATCGCGACGCGCAAGGCCGAGTGGGACGCGGTCGTCGACGCCGCACTCGCACCGTCCGGCAACGCGCTGCCCGGGCAGGCCGAGATCATCGGCGCCGTCCAGCGCGCGTCCGACCCGCGGGACGTCGTCATCCAGGCGGCCGGGTCGCTCCCGGGCGACCTGCACAAGCTGTGGCGGGTGCGCGACGAGCTCGGCTACCACGTCGAGTACGCGTTCTCGTGCATGGGCTACGAGATCGCCGGCGGGATCGGTGTCCGACGTGCCGCCCCCGACCGCAACGCGATCGTGATGGTCGGCGACGGCTCGTACCTGATGCTGCACACCGAGCTCGTCACCGCCGTGGCCGAGGGCATCAAGATCGTCGTCGTCCTCATCCAGAACCACGGGTACGCGTCGATCGGGCACCTGTCCGAGACCGTCGGGTCCGAGCGGTACGGCACGAAGTACCGCTACCTGGACGAGACGCAGTCGTTCGAGAACGGCGACCCGCTGCCCGTCGACCTCGCCGCGAACGCCCGCTCGTACGGCGTCGACGTGATCGAAGTGCAGCCGGGGCCGGACGTGATCGCCGACCTCGAGGCCGCCGTCCGCCAGGCCAAGGCGAACGACCACACCACGCTCGTGCACGTCGACTCCGACCCGCTCGTCTACGCCCCGGACGGCCACGGCTGGTGGGACGTCCCGGTCGCCCAGACCTCGACCCTGCCGAGCACCCAGCAGGCCCGCGCCGAGTACGAGCAGCAGGTCGCCGCCCAGCGCCCGCTGCTCGGCTGAGACACCCGCCCACCACTGCAGAGAGACACCACCCGCCATGACCGAAACCCCTGCCGCCTCGATCCGCATCGGCACCGCTCCCGACTCGTGGGGCGTGTGGTTCGCGGACGACCCGAACCAGGTGCCGTGGCAGCGCTTCCTGGACGAAGCCGCCGCCGCCGGGTACCGGTGGATCGAGCTCGGCCCCTACGGCTACCTGCCGACCGACCCCGCGCAGCTGTCCGACGAGCTCGAGTCCCGCGGACTCCGGCTGTCCGCCGGCACCGTGTTCACGGGCTTCCACAAGGGCGAGGACCAGTTCCAGCGCGCATGGGACCAGGCGGTCAAGGTCGCCGGGCTCGCCGCCGCGCTCGGTGCCGAGCACCTGGTCACGATCCCCGACCTGTGGCGCTCGGACGCCACCGCCGAGGTGCTCGAGTCCCGGACGCTGACCGACGAGCAGTGGGAGCGGCTCGGGAAGGGGCACGACCAGCTCGGCAAGGCGCTCCTCGAGGAGTACGGCGTCCACCAGCAGTTCCACACCCACGCCGACAGCCACGTCGGGACCTACCGCGAGACCGTGCGGTTCCTGTCGGAGACGGACCCCGCGTACACGAACCTCTGCCTGGACACGGGTCACTTCGCCTACTACGGCGGCGACAACCTCAAGCTCATCGCCGAACACCCCGAGCGCATCGGCTACCTGCACCTCAAGCAGGTCGACACCGACCTGCTGTTCGACGTCCTGAAGAACGACGTCCCGTTCGGCGACGCCGTCGCGCAGGGGATCATGACCGAGCCCCCGCACGGCACCCCCGAGCTGGCACCGATCATCGAGGCCGTCGCCGCGATCAACCCGCAGATCTTCGGGATCGTCGAGCAGGACATGTACGGCTGCTCGGTCGACGCCCCCGGCCCGATCGCCGAGCGCACGTTCCAGCACATCTTCGGCTCGACCGCCGCCGCCCGCGTCTCCTGACGCACCGCCACCTCCGCGTCGCCGTCGTCGGCGCCGGCATGATGGGCGCCGACCACGTCCGTCGGATCACCGCGAAGATCTCGAACGCCGACGTCGTCGCCGTCGTCGAGCCCGACCAGGTACGCGCGCAGGCCGCCGCCGCCCTCGCCCCCGGCGCGGTCACGGCCGCGTCCTTCGACGAGGCGCTCGCCGCGACCGAGATCGACGCCGTCGTGATCGCGACGCCGGGCTTCCTGCACGAGCCGATCCTGGTGACCGCGCTCGAGCGCGGGCTCACCGTGCTGTGCGAGAAGCCCCTGACGACGAGCGCCGAGGACTCGCTGCGCATCGTCGAGCTCGAGCAGCAGCACGCCGACCACCCGGTCATCCAGGTCGGCTTCATGCGCCGGTTCGACGCCAGCTACCAGGAGCTCCGGGCGCTCCGGGAGTCCGGGGCGAACGGCGCCCTGCTGGCCCTGCACCACGCCCACCGCAACCCGACGACCCCGCCGAACTTCAGCGAGTCGATGCTCATCCACGACTCGGTGATCCACGAGATCGACATCATCCCCTTCCTGACCGGCGAGGCGATCACGAGCGTCGAGGTCAAGAAGCCGCGGAAGAACTCGCTCGCGCCGGCGGACCTTCCCGAGCCGCAGTTCGTGCTGTTCACCACCGAGTCGGGGACGATGGCGATCGTCGAGATCAACGTGAACGCTCAGTTCGGCTACCAGGTCACGACCGACGCGGTCTTCGAGTCCGGGGTCGCGTACATCGGCCGGGACAACTCGCCGACCATCGTGTCCGCCGGCCAGTCGTCGCAGGGCGTCACGCCGTCGTACAAGGAGCGCTTCGGTGCCGCCTACGACGAAGAGGTGCAGCGCTGGGTGGACGCCGCGCGGAACGGCGGCATCGACGGGCCGAGCGCCTGGGACGGGTACACGGCGTCCGTCGTGGCCGAGGTCGCCGTGCGCGCCCAGCAGTCCGGCGCGCACGAGACGGTCGAGTACGCGCTGACGAAGCCCGCGTTCTACGACACCGCGGCCGAGCGCGAGCCGGCGACCGCGGAGGCCTGATGCCGAAGATCGCTCTCGACCCCACTCCGTTCCACCACGACCTGTCGCTGCTGGAGTTCCCGCAGAAGGTCGCGGACCTCGGCTACGAGTACCTCCAGCTGACACCGCACAAGGACTTCATCCCGTTCTACCGGCACCCGAAGGCGGACGACGACCTCGTCGACGCGTTCGCCGCAGCGTGCCGCGACGCCGGGGTGCAGGTGGCGAGCGTCCTGCCCGTGCTCCGCTGGTCCGGCCCGGACCGCGACGCCCGAGAGGCCGCGGTGACCAAGTGGAAGCGGGTCATCGAGATCACGAAGCGGCTCGGCGTCGACACGATCAACACCGAGTTCTCTGGGCGACCGGAGCGTGCGGAGGAGTCCGAGGACGCCTTCTACCGCTCGATGGAGGAGCTCCTGCCGATCATCGAGTCGTCCGACCTGCGCGTCCTCATCGACCCGCACCCCGACGACTTCGTCGAGGACGGCCTCGAGGCCCTACGGGTGATCCGCGGGCTCAACTCGAAGCACGTCGGCTTCGTCTACGTCGCCTGCCACACCTTCCACTACGGCGGCGACATGGACGCGATCATGGACGCCGCGGGGGACTATCTCGAACCCGCCGGGGAACACCGCGCGCGTGCACCAGCACCTGCCGGTCGGACAGGCCGACGTCGACTTCGACGCCTTCTGGGCGGGCCTGGCACGCATCGGTTTCACCGACCGGGACGACACCGTCGCCGTGTCGAGCGTCTTCGCCGAGGACGAGAACGCCGACGCGGTGTCCCGCTCCCAGCTCGACGCGATCACGAAGGGACTCACCCGATGACCACCACGCTCGAGACGGCTGCCGACCGGGCCGCCGCGGACCCCCGCCCGGTCACCCTGCAGGCCGCGACCGCCACGCCGACGGCGCTCTGGAACGACTCCGCCGACCCGCGCGAGCTGTCCACCGCGATCCACGAGTACGGCGCGGCGGCGCCACCTGCAACCCGGTCATCGCGTTCACCTGCATCCAGCAGGACCCCGACCGGTGGGTGCCCCGCATCCGCGAGATCGCCGCGGAGCACCCGACCGCGGGGGAGTCCTGGATCGGCTGGAAGGCGGTCGAGGAGCTCTCGATCGCGGCCGCAACGGTCGCCTCAGCATGCAGACCGACCCGCGACTGCACCGTGACCGAGACGCGCTGGTGGAGCAGGCCGTCCGGTTCTCCGGGCTCGCGCCGAACATCATCGTGAAGATCCCCGCCACGAAGGTCGGGATCGCCGCGATCGAGGAGGCCGCGTACCGCGGGGTCTCGATCAACGCGACCGTGTCGTTCACGGTGCCGCAGGTGGTCGCCGTCGGTGAGGCGATCGAGCGCGCCCTGGACCGCCGGGCCGCCGACGGACTGCCGGAGCAGGAGTTCGGGCACGTCGTGACGCTCATGGCCGGCCGCTTCGACGACTGGCTGAAGACCGTCGTGGGGCGCGACCACGTGCTCGTCGACCCGGGGATCCTCGAGTGGGCCGGGGTCGCCGCCGTCAAGCAGGCGTACCGGGTGTTCCGCGAGCGCGGGTTCCGGTCGCGGGTGCTCGTCGCGGCCTTCCGGAACGCCCTGCATTGGTCGGAGTTCCAGGGCGGGGACCTCGTCGTCTCGCCGCCGTTCCAGTGGACGAAGGACATCAACGACAACGCGTTCCCCTGGCGTCCGGACGCGATCGACGACGAGGTCCCCGCACACGTCCTCGACGCCCTGCGTGCGGCCACGCCGGAGTTCGCCCGCGGGTACGACGTCGACGGTATGACGATCGACGAGTTCGACCGGTTCGGCGCGACCGTCACGACGCTGCGGCAGTTCCTGGACGCCGACGCGAAGCTCGACGCCCTGGTCCGCGACATCGTGGTCCCGGCGGCATGACCGCGGACACGATCG
The DNA here is from genome assembly GCF_013347185.1 of Curtobacterium sp. Csp1. Taxonomy (NCBI): domain Bacteria; kingdom Bacillati; phylum Actinomycetota; class Actinomycetes; order Micrococcales; family Microbacteriaceae; genus Curtobacterium; species Curtobacterium sp. Csp1. The sequence continues at coordinate 2,376,987 of NZ_CP054594.1, read as the reverse complement.
GCGTCGGTCTCATCTCGGTCGGCTGGATGGGCCGCCTGCACTCCCGCGCCTACCGCGCCCTGCCCGACCACTTCCCGGAGCTCGGTGTGCAGCCGCGCCTCGTCGTCGCGGCGGACCCCGTCGAGGCCGCCCGCGACCAGGCACTCGAGCGTCTGGGGTACGAGCGCGCGGTCGCCGACTGGCACGAGGTCCTCGCCGACCCCGAGGTCGACGTGGTGTCGATCTGCTCGCCGAACTTCCTGCACCGCGAGGTGGCCGTCGCCGCGGCCGAGGCGGGCAAGCCGTTCTGGATCGAGAAGCCGATGGGCCGGTACGCGAGCGACTCGCGGCAGATCCACGAGGCCGTCCAACGCGCGGGCGTGATCACGAGCGTCGGCTTCAACTACCGGCACGCCCCCGCGATCCAACGGGCCCGCGAGCTCGTCCGGAGCGGTCGGCTCGGACGGATCACGAACGTCCGCGGGGCGTTCCTGGCCGACTACTCGTCCGACCCCGCAGCGCCGCTCACCTGGCGCTTCGAGCGTGAACGGGCCGGCTCCGGGGTCCTCGGCGACCTGCTGTCGCACGGCCTCGACCTGGCGCAGTACGTCGTCGGTCGGATCGCGAGCGTGAGCGCCCTCGCCGAGACGTTCATCGAGACCCGTCCGCGCCCCGGGCGGGGGATCGTCGACCGGACGGCGGCGGCGACGGGTGAGCACGGCCCGGTCGAGAACGAGGACTACGCCGCCCTGCTGTTCCGCTTCGAGGACGGCGCGGTCGGCACGATGGACTCGAGCCGGGTGATGCGCGGGCCGCACGCCGAGTACGCACTCGAGGTGTACGGGACGAAGGGGTCCGTCCGCTGGGACTTCCAACGCCTGAACGAGCTCGACGTCTTCCTCGACGGACAAGAGGTGGCGGGCTACACGACGCACCTCGTCGCTCCGGGGGACGGCGAGTTCGCCCGCTTCCAGCCGGGCGCCGGGACCGCGATGGGGTACGACGACCTCAAGACGATCGAGGCCGCGCAGTTCGTCGCGAGCGTCCGCCGCGGGGAGCAGCTCGCCCCGTCTGTGGCCGACGGCCTGGCGGCCGCGTCGATCGTGGAGGCGGCGGAGGCCTCGCTCGCCGACGGGGCGTGGCACGACGTGGCGCGCGTCGACGGGCCGCTCACCTACCGGGCGGCGACACCGGTGCTGGAGACGCACCGAGAAGCGGACTGAAGGCGTGGTGCAGGCTGGCACCGCGCCTCCAGTCCGTCTCGGGGAGACTTCTGGACCGGCGCTTGTTAGTATGTAATGACAAAGTCCCTCGTCCGTATCGACCTCGCCACCGGCCGCACCCCCGAGCAGGTCCGCCGCCGACGCGATCCACACCGCCATCGTCTCGGAGTACGGCATCCCGGAGCGCGACCGCTTCCAGGTGATCACCGAGCACCCCGCACAGCAGATCATCGCGCAGGACGCCGGCCTCGGCTTCGAGCGGACCGAGGGCGTCGTCATCATCCAGGTCTTCACGCAGCGCGGCCGCAGCGACGAGGCGAAGCAGGGCCTCTACGAGAACGGCCCGCAGGACTGGTCGTTCGGGTTCGGCCGCGCCCAGTACGTCACCGGCGAGCTCGGCGTCCCCTCCGCGAGCTGACCCGTCCCGGCTCTGTCGGGACAGTCGCACGACCTACTTGTCGACGAGGGTGACCTCGAACGAGTAGCGGTCCGGGCGGTAGCAGTGCACGCCGTACTCCACCGCCCGGCCCGATGCGTCGTAGGCCGTCCGGCTCATCGTGAGCACCGGGTCGCCGTCCTCGATCTCGAGCAGGTCGGCCTCGTCGCCGGTCGCCGCACGGGCACCGATCCGCTGCTTCGCGACCCGCATCGTCACGCCCCGGCCGCGCAGCAGCTGGTACAGGCCGTGCGCCTGCAGGTCGGTGTCGGTGATGTCGGTGAACTCCGGCGGCAGGTAGTTCTCGAGCACCGCCATCGGCACGTCCTCGGCGAACCGCACCCGGCGGATGTGGGCGACGACCGTGCCGGGGGCGACGCCGAGGGCCTCGGCCACGACGTCCGAGGCCGGCACGTCGTTCCGTTCCAGCAGCTTCGTCGTCGGCGCCTGCGACCCCTGCGCCAGGTCGTCGTACAGGCTGGTCAGCTCGACCTTCCGCGTGACCGGGCCGTGCACGACCTGCGTGCCGATTCCGCGCCGACGAACGAGCAGCCCCTTGTCGACGAGGTCCTGGATCGCCCGGCGGATCGTCGGCCGCGACAGGCCCAGGCGTTCCCCGAGGGCGATCTCGTTCTCGAGCCGGGCACCGGGGGGCAGGACACCCGAGCGGATCGTCTCCTCGATGCGCGAGGCGACCTGGAAGTACAGGGGCATCGGACCCGACCGGTCCAGGTCCAGGAACAGGTCGGACGGCAGCTGGCCCTCGTTGGTCATCGCGGTCCTTCGGGAAGACGGGGTCGGCGACAGCGCCGGACGGATTGTCGTGACAATACCACCCGGTTCGACAGGCGCGGCTGCCGCGGCTGCGTCGTCGCCCGTGGCTGCTCGGCACGCGGTCGGACCGGCGCGATGTGCACGCGCGTCGCCGCCCCGAGCGCCTCGACCGTGTCGCACCCGTGCTGGCCGGCGGCGTGCACGACGATCGCGGCGCAGGCCTCGGCGTCCGCGGCCGCGTCGTGGTGCTGGCTCGAGCGCGTAGGTCTTGCGGGCCACCTGCAGGGAGCACAGCGAGTGGTGCTCGGCCAGCTCGGTGCCCGTGGCGGAGCACCCGCCGGCGATCACGCCCATGTCGAAGCGGGCGTTGTGCGCGACGAGGACGTCCCCCTCGGCGAAGGCCACGATGTCCGCGTACTGCTCCGCCCAGCCCTTCGCGCCGACGACGTCCGACGCGACGATGCCGTGGATGCGCGTGTTCCACTCCAGGAAGGCGTCGTGCCCGTCCGGCGGCTGGATGAACCACGACGCCCGATCGACGACCCGGCCGCCGCGGACCTTGACGAGTCCGACGGAGCAGGCGCTGGCGGGCGAGCTGTTCGCGGTCTCGAAGTCGATCGCGGTGAAGTTCAACGGCACGGGCCCGATCGTCGCACGGGGTTCCGACATCCCCCCGTCGTGCCCTCGGCGTTGCGGCCACCGGGCGGTAGCGTCCGGAGCGTGACCGCGACCACCACGCCCCCGCTCGTCCTGCTGCTGCCCGGCGCCGGCTACGGCCGTCAGGCGCCGCTGCTGTGGTGGTCGCACGCGATAGCCGCCGGGTACGGCGCCGAGGTCGTCGCGCCCACCTGGGCGGTCGACGCCGCCGCGAAGGCCGACCCGGTCGCGTTCGTCGAGGGCGCCATCGTGACTGCGCTCGACGGCCGCATGCCCGACCTGGTCGTCGCGAAGTCCTTCGGCTCGTACGCGCTCCCGTGGGCGGTCCGCCACGGCGTCGACGGCGTCTGGCTGACCCCTGTCCTCACCGACGGCACGGTGGCCGCCGCCCTCGCTGGATGCGGCTCTGGATCCCTCGCGGTCGGCGGCTCCGCCGACCCGCTCTGGGTGCCGTCCGCGGTCGGCACGACCCGTGCCGGGCTGCACACCGTCGACGGGGCCGACCGGGCCGACC
>NZ_CP054594.1:2255146-2373394 GCF_013347185.1 Curtobacterium sp. Csp1 | reverse complement strand
TCCCGCCCGCGGAACCAGCGGAGCAGCCAGTCGGCCGGCGTGCCGGCCAGACCGGTCGGCAGTCCGCTGCGCTCGGTGAGGAAGGTGTTGAACCCCGGCTCGTCGCGGACCTCGACGTCGCTCGGGTTGCCGAACGCCATCGACCAGCCGTCGAAGCGACGGGCGTCGATCGTCTCGCGGGACAGGGACTTCACGTCGTGGTGCCGCGGGTCTCGCTCGATCGCGGCGAAGCGGTCCTCGACACTCCACGCGGGGCCCTCGAGGACCTGCATGAACCGGCCGCCCTTCGCGAGCAGCAGGCCGGAGACCCCGAGCGCCTCGTTGCGCAGGCGGGCCTCCCGGAGCATGGCGACGAGCTGGTCGTCGGTGAGGTCGTCGACGGCGACGGACATGTACACGAGCGAGGTGAGGGTGGTCATCGGCGCCAGTCTGTGTCGTGCTCCTGCGGTCGGTCAACGCGGTCGTCCGCACACCGCATCGGAGTGCGGTGTGCGGACGGACACGCCGCCCACGTCCGGCCGCGCCGTCGTTCTACATGTTGTAGAGTTCTCGGGTCGTCCGGCACGGTGCCGGACGCTCCGCCCGACAGGACCCGCGCCCCGATGCCCAGCACCGCTCCGCCGCCCTCCCGTGGCTGGTTCGCCCAGCTCCTCCTCCGCCTGCACTTCCTCGCTGGCCTGTTCGTCGGCCCGTTCGTCCTGGTCGCCGCGCTGTCCGGAGCGGTCTACGCCGTCGCCCCGTCGATCGAGCAGGTCGTGTACCGGCACGAGCTCACCGCGCCGTCCACCGCCGCGGCACGCCCCCTCGCCGACCAGGTCGCCGCCGCGCAGCGGTACGTCGCCGCCAACCACCCCGACGACACCGTCGTCGAGGTCCGTCCGGCGCCCGCGCCCGGCGACACCACCCGCGTGATGTTCACCGAGGCGGGACTGCTCGAGTCGCAGACCCGCGCCGTGTTCGTCGACCCGGGCGACGCATCCGTCCGGGGCGACCTGCCCGTGTACGGCACCTCCGGCTCCCTGCCGTTCCGGACGTGGATCAGCACGGTGCACCGCAGCCTGTTCCTCGGCGACGTCGGTCGGCTGTACAGCGAGACCGCCGCGTCGTGGCTCGGGATCGTGTCGCTCGCCGGCATCGGGCTCTGGGCGTTCCGGCTCCGCACGGCCCGACGGAAGCGCGAGCTCGTCGTCCCGGACACCCGCCTGCGTGGGTACCGCCGCACCTTCTCGTGGCACGCGGCGACCGGCGCGTGGGTGCTCCTCGGCGCGCTCTTCCTGTCGGCGACGGGCATCACGTGGTCGCACTTCGCGGGCGACAACGTGACCGCGCTCCGTTCGGCGCTCAGCTGGCAGGCGCCGACCGTGGACACCGCGCTGGGCGGCGCGGCGGCGATGGGCATGACGGCCGGCGAGCACGCCGGGCACCACGGGTCCGCCGCGGCACCGGTGGGCTCCCCCGCGACCGTCACACCCGAGCAGTTCGACGAGGTCCTGGCCGTCGCCCGGTCGGCCGACGTGCACGCCGCCGAGGTCCGCATCCGGCCCGCGGCGACGACCGACCAGGCGTGGACCGTCGAGGAGATCAAGCTCAGCTGGCCGGTCGCGATGAACGCCGTCGCGGTCGACCCGACGTCGATGACCGCGGTGTCGCAGGTCACCTGGGACGACTACCCGCTCATGGCGAAGGCCGCGAAGCTCGGCATCAACACCCACATGGGCGCGCTGTTCGGGCTGCCGAACCAGCTCGTGCTGCTCGCGGCGGCGCTCGGCATCGCCGCGATGGTCGTCCTCGGGTACGTGATGTGGTGGCAGCGACGGACGCCCGGCACGCGCGTCGGCCGCGCGCCCGCCGACGGCGCGCTCGCACGCGCACCGTGGTGGGGTGCGATCGCCGTCGTCGCCGTCGCGATCGGGCTCGCGCTGCTGCTGCCCGTCGTCGGGGTCACCCTGCTCGGGTTCCTGCTGGTCGACGCGCTGGTCACCGCGTTCCGGTCGCGTCCCGGGGCGACCCGGTGACGGACGGGAGGCTCGTGGCGACCCCGCCACGATCCTCCCGTCCGTCAGGCGGTGCCGATCAGGCGGCCGACTGCTCCGTGATCGCGTCGCGGAGCGCCTTCGCGGCCGCGGCCACGTCGTCGGCGCTGTAGATCGCGCTGCCGGCGACCGCGATGCGGGCGCCGGACGCCTGGACGGCGCCGATCGTGTCGGTCGTGATGCCACCGGCGACCGAGAACGGCACACCGGAGGCCTCGCCGTCGTGCAGGAGCGTCTCGAACGTGAAGCCCTCCTCGGCCTGCTCGTCGAGGCCGGCGTGCATCTCGACGAACGTGGCGCCGAGCGCGACGACCTCCTTCGCGCGGGCGGCCTTGTCCTCGACGCCGATCAGGTCGACGACGACGCCTTTGCCGTGCGCCTCGGCTGCCTTGACGGCGCCGGCGATGGTGCTGTCGCCCGCGACGCCGAGCACGGTGACGAGGTCGGCGCCGGCGTCGAACGCGATGCCCGCCTCGAGCTCACCGGCGTCCATCGTCTTGAGGTCCGCGAACACGGTCTTGTCGGGGTGCGCCTGCTTGATCGCGGTGATCGCCGACAGGCCCGCGCTCTTGATCAGGGGCGTGCCGAGCTCGATGACGTCGACGTACGGCGCGGCCTTGCCGGCGAGGTCGAGGGCGTCCTCGGTGGTCAGGGTGTCCATGGCGAACTGGAGCTGCATGGTGGTGTCCTTCCGGTGGTGGTTCGTGGGGGTCGCGGTGCCGGTCATGCGCGGCGTCACTCGAGGTTCGCGTGGCGGGGCCACAGCTCGTCGGCGGAGCGGCCGCTGCGCTGCCAGAGCGCGTGGAACAGGGCGTCCCCGAGGAGGGCGACACCCTGCTCGAAGAGACTCCCGGCGTACTGTGCCGACGCGGTGCCGGAGCGGTCGGTCTTCGTCGCGGCGGGGAGCACGAGCGTGGCCTCGGCGACCGCCGCGAGCGGCGAGTCGTCGGTCGTGCTCACCGCGAGCACCCGGGCGCCGACGTCGGCCGCGGTCCGTGCGGCCTGCACGATGCCGCCGGTCGTGCCGGAGCCGCTCGCGACGAGGAGCACGTCGCCGCGTCCGATCGCCGGGGTCGTGGCCTCGCCGACGACGTGCACGCGCAGTCCGAGGTGCATGAGTCGCATCGCGGTCATCCGGAGCGCGAGTCCCGAGCGGCCGGCACCGTGCACGAAGACGCGGTCGGCGTCGGTGAGCAGGGTCAGCGCGCGCTCGAACGGGGCCTGGTCGGCGGCGCGGACGGTGTCGACGAGGGCGCGGAGCTCGTCGGCGACGAGTCCGAGGGCGTCGGCGGTGCTGCTGTTGTGCATGGCAACGATGCTGCTCCGGTCATGGTGTGCGTGCCGCTGCCCGGCCGGGCGGTCACCCCGTCCGATCGGGTGGGCGTGTAGCGACCGACAGGGTGGGGCGGGTAGGTTCAGTCGCCGTGACGGACACCCCTGCAAGTCGATCAGCCGCGTCGGAGCACGCCCGCACGGTCGCCGAGCAGGCCGACCGGCACGCCCTGACGCTCGAGTCCGTCCTCGCGGTGCTCCGCTCCCCCCGGTTGTCCGACACCGCGGCCCGCGCCGAGGCCGTCGAGATCGCCTCGGCCGCGCTCGTCGACCTCCGGACCGTGACGGACCGGCAGCGCAGCACGTTGCTCGAGCCCGTCACGGGGGCGTTCTCCCGTCTGCGGGCCGACCTGCGCCCGCTCGTCCGGTTCGGCGACCTGGACGTGCAGTTCGTCGAACCGCCCGCCACCGGTCGCGCGCTCCCCGGAGCCGTCGCGCACGGTGCCCGCGCGATCGTCCGGACGGCGGTGCTCGCGCTCGTCGACGACGGCGTCGCGCGGCGGGTGCGGATCCAGTGGGACTGCGACGGTCGGAACCTGCTCGTGCAGCTCCGCGACGACGGCGCCGGCACGCTCGACGTGCACGACGACGCCGTCCGACCGATCGCCGAGCGGGTCGTCGCCCTCGACGGGACCCTGCAGGTCGACTCGACGCCCGGGTGGGGTTCGACGCTCGACATCACGCTCCCCCTCGACCCGGCGCCGGGCACGGTCGACCTGCCCGCGGACGCCGACCTGACCGCGCGGGAGCGCGACGTGCTCCGGCTCGTCGTCACCGGCGTGGGCAACCGCGAGATCGCCGACGGGCTCGGCATCAGCCCGAACACGGTGAAGTACCACGTGGCGAACCTGCTCCGGAAGCACGGCGCCCGGACCCGCGCGGAGCTCGCCGCCCTCGGCGCGCGGCCCTGATCCGCGATCGCTCGCGCTCAGCGACACTTCACGGGAGCGCGAGCGCGTGAGGTGTCGCTCAGCGCGTGAGGTCCGCGGCGTCGCTCGGCGCCAGCACCTGGAACATGACGTGGTCGCGCCACTCGCCCGCGATGCGGATGTACTGCGGCGCGAGCCCGTACCGGGTGAACCCGTTCCGCTCGAGCGCCCGCTGCGACGCCGTGTTCTCCGGCAGGGTCTCGGCCTGCACCCGGTGCAGCCCGAGCGCACCGAACGCGTGCGCCACCGCGAGCCCGATCGCCCGCGTCGCGTGCCCCTGGCGCACCCGGTCCGCACGCACCCAGTACCCGAGTGCGCACGACTGCAGGGCACCGCGGGTCACGCCGCTCAGAGTGATCCGGCCGAGCAACTCGTCGTCGTCCCCCACGATCACGAAGGGCACCGAACCGCCGGTCCGGGCCGCCGCGAGCAGCCCGCCGATCGTCGCGCGCTGACCGGCCTCGGTGTAGTAGTGCTCCGGCCGCGTCGGCTCGAACGGCCGCAGGTGGTCGGCGCTCGCGCTCACGATCGCGGCGAGCTCGGCGGCGTCGGCCAGCTCGACCGGTCGGAGGCGGGTCCCGGTGCTCATGCGCGGAGGGTGTGGGATTCGAACCCACGAGACATCACTGCCCACCTGTTTTCAAGACAGGCTCCATCGGCCGCTCGGACAACCCTCCAGCGACGCGACCACGTGGCGAGACGTGATCGCGTCCCGAGGAGTCTAGCGGCCCCGCCGACCGTCAGCGCGGGAGCGTGTCGAGCGCCGCGGCCAGACCGTCGTCGGTGACCCCGCCGGTCAGCTCGTTGCCCGCGTCGACGACGTCGGACGGCGCCTGCCCCATGACGACCCCGCGCCCGGAGGTCGACGCCCACCGGAGCATGTCGATGTCGTTCCGCCCGTCCCCGGCCGCCATGACCCGGGAGCGCGGGATGTCGAGCCACTCGCGCACACGCTCCATCGCGGTGGCCTTCGTGACGCCCTCTGGTGCGATGTCGAGCCACGACGTCCAGCCGACCGAGTAGGACACCTTGTGCAGGCCCATCCGCTCGACGACCTGCAGGAAGTCCTCGGTGTCGTGTCCGGGCGAGATGACGACCACGCGTGTGGCCTCGACCCCGAGCAGCCGCTCGAAGGGGACGTGCTCGCCGGAGACCGTCATGGTGTCGTCGGGGAAGTTGCCGGACAGCAGGAAGTGGCCGGTCTCGTCCTCCACGCCGAACGCCGCGTTCTCGAGTGCGCCGTGGATGGTCTGCAACACCTCGGACGGGTCGAAGCGCTCGACGTGCACGCGATCGTAACCGCCGTCCTCGCGGCGCCCCAGGATCAGCGCCCCGTTCGCGCAGACGAGGTACTTCGGGCGGATGCCGAGCGTCTCGAGCAGCGGCACCGTCATGCCCTCGCTGCGACCGGTGGACAGCATGACCTCGTGCCCGGCGGCCTCGGCATCGCGCACGGCGGCCACGACGGCGTCGGTGATGACCCCGTCCTCGCGCATCGTCGTGCCGTCGACGTCGAGCGCCACGAGCCACCGCTTCGTCCGAGCCGGAGCACCAGCAGCGCCGGCAGTGCCGCCACCCTGCGCCGACCCGTCCACGAACCGCCCCGCGGTGCTCATCGGGGTGCGATCACCTCGACGCCGCCCAGGTACGGCCGGAGCACCTCGGGCACGACGACTGAACCGTCCTCTTGTTGGTGCGTCTCGAGGATCGCGACTATCCAGCGGGTGGTGGCGAGGGTGCCGTTGAGCGTGGCGACCGGTGCGGTCTTGCCGCTCTCGGTGCGGTAGCGGGTGTCCAGGCGACGGGCTTGGAACGTGGTGCAGTTCGAGGTCGAGGTCAGCTCGCGGAAGGTGCCCTGCGTCGGGACCCACGCCTCGATGTCGTACTTCCGCGCAGCACTCGTGCCGAGGTCGCCCCCGGCGACGTCGATGACGCGGTAGTGCAGCCCGAGGTCCTGCATCATCGACTCCTGCATCGCGACGAGGCGCTCGTGCTCCGCCTCGGCGTGCTCGGGCAGGACGTACGAGAACATCTCGAGCTTGTTGAACTGGTGCACGCGGAGGATGCCGCGGTTGTCCTTGCCCGCCGACCCGGCCTCGCGCCGGTAGCAGGTCGACCACCCGGCGTACCGGATGCCCTCGCCCGACTCCGGGAGCGACAGGATCTCGTCGGCGTGGAACCCGGCGAGGGCGACCTCGCTCGTGCCGGTCAGGTACAGGTCGTCGGCCTCGAGGCGGTAGACCTCGGCCGCGTGCTCGCCGAGGAACCCGGTGCCCGCCATGGTCTCGGGGCGCACGAGCGTCGGGGTGATGAGCGGCTCGAACCCGTGCTGGACCGCGCGGTCGAGCCCGAGGTTCATGAGCGCGATCTCGAGCCGGGCGCCGAGGCCGCGGAGGAAGTAGAAGCGCGAGCCCGAGACCTTGACGCCGCGCGGGATGTCGATGATGCCGAGGTGCTCGCCGAGGTCGGCGTGGTCCTTCGGCTCGAACGAGAACGTCGGCTTCGTGCCGACCGTGCGGAGCGTGACGAAGTCGTCCTCGCCACCCTTGGGCACGTCCGGCAGCACGACGTTCGGGATGGACCGGACGACGCGGTCGAACGACTCCTCGGCCGCGGTGACCTCGGCCTGCGCCTCCTTGACCTTCGCGGCGAGCGCCTGCGCCTGCTGCACGAGGGCGGCCTTCTCGTCCTTCGGGGCCTTCGCGACGGTCTTGCCGAAGGCGTTCTGCTCGGCGCGGAGCGCCTCGAACGCCGTGATCGCCGCGCGTCGCGCCGCGTCCGCCGCCACCGCGTCGTCGACGACGGACACGGAGGCGCCGCGCGCCTCCTGCGAAGCCTTGATGACGTCCGGGTGGTCGCGCAGCAGCTGGAGATCGATCACCGGTTCATCCTAGGGGGACCCGATGACGGACCGGAGGCCCGTGGCAGCGCTGCCACGGGCCTCCGGTCCGTCATCCGGTCGCGTCCGCCGACGGGTCGTCGCGCAGGGCGGCGACCATCCCGCGGAGCAGGCGGAAGGCCGCTGCGCGGCCCGCCTCGTCGAGGTCCTGGGTCATCCGGAGCTCGACCTCGCGAACGGCGGCGCTCGCGCGCTCGCGCTGCCGCCGGCCCGCCGCCGTGAGGCGCGTCGGCAGCACCTTGCCCGCGGTCGGCGTCGCGGCCCGCTCGACGACGCCGTCCCGCTCGAGCTGCTGCAGGAGCGTGTTCATCGACTGGCGGGTGACGAAGGTGCCGCGCGCGAGCTCGGAGTTCGACATCCCGGGGCGCTGCGCGAGCAGTTCGAGGCACGAGTAGTGCGTGATCGTCATGCCGAAAGGACGGAGGGCGTCCTCCATGGCGGCGCGGAGGGCGCTCGCGGCCTCCTTGAGGACGTACCCGACGGAGGAGTCGAGGTCGATGCGTTCGTCGTGTCGATCGTCTTGACGCATGTCAGGAGTCTGACATAGAGTCCGCGTGTCAGACAACTGACACACAACGAAGGAGCACACCATGACCGCCACCGGGATCGACTTCACCTCGCTGCAGGTCCGCGACCTCGACGCCGCACAGGCGTTCTACGAGCGGTACCTCGGGCTCGTCCGATCCCCCGCCGGCCCGCCGCACGCCGTCGTGTTCCAGACCGAGCCGATCGCGTTCGCACTGCGCGACGTGGTCCCCGGCACCGACCTGGACGCCGCCCCGCAGCCGGGCCTCGGGGTGGCGCTGTGGTTCCACGCGACCGACGTCCAGGCGACCCACGACGCGCTCGTCGCCGACGGCCACGAGATCGTCACCGCACCGTTCGACGGCCCCTTCGGTCGGACCTTCACGTTCGCCGACCCGGACGGCTACCACGTGACGCTCCACGACGGACGCTGACGCCCGTCCGCTCGCAGGGCGCGGTCGGTAACGTCGGGGGCATGTCGACCCCATCGGAGACCGCGCCCGCGGACCAGGACGCCCTCCCGACCGAACAGAAGACGGCCGCCGTCGTCTACAACCCGGTCAAGGTGCACCTGGAGACCCTGAAGAGCACCGTCGCGAAGCACCAGCAGGAGGCCGGCTGGGCTGAGACCCTGTGGTTCGAGACCACGGAGGAGGACCCGGGCGGCGGCATGACGAAGGCCGCGCTCGAGGCCGGGGCCGACGTCGTCGCCGCGGCCGGCGGGGACGGCACCGTCCGCGCCGTCGCCGAGGTCGTGCACGGCTCGGCGGCTGCACTCGCCCTGCTCCCGAGCGGGACGGGCAACCTCCTCGCGCGCAACATCCCCTCGCCGATCGACGACCTGGGCGCGAGCGTCCGGACGATATTCCGCGGCGAGGACCGCCCGATCGACATCGGCGAGGTCCAGGTCGAACGCCCCGACGGCAGCCGCGAGGAGTTCGGGTTCGTCGTGATGGCCGGCCTCGGCCTGGACGCCCGCATGCTCGTGAACACCAAGCCCGAGCTCAAGAAGAAGGTCGGCTGGCTCGCCTACGTCGACTCGCTCTTCCGCTCGGTGCGGGACGCCGACGCGTTCGAGTTCCGGTACCGGCTGGACGGCGAGAGCAACCAGTCGGTGCGCGCCCACTCGCTGATCGTCGGCAACTGCGGCATGCTGCAGGCCGGCGCGACGCTGCTGCCGGACGCCGAGATCGACGACGGCGTCTTCGACATCGTGGTCATGCGTCCCCGCGGCTTCTTCGGCTGGGTCCGGATCGGCGCCCGGGTGTTCTGGGAGAACGCGATCCTGCGCTCGTTCCAGCGCTCGAAGATCGGTCAGACCCAGGTCGGCAAGCGCATCGCGACCGCGGCCCGCGAGGAGCGCCCGCTGCGCTACCTGCGCGGTGAGGAGTTCGTGGCACGCCTCGAGCGGCCGGACGAGTTCGAGATCGACGGCGACCCGGTGGGCGAGGTCGTCGCGTTCCGGGCGAGGATCGACGCCGGCGGGCTGCGGGTCCGGGTCGCCGGGCCGCAGGACCAGACGCGCAACACCCGGCGGGTCGAGGACGCGCACAGCTGACGTGGGCCGGGCGGCGGCCCCGCGCCGCCCGGTTCAGTCCGCGTCGGGCTCGCCGGAGACGATCGCGCGCAGCCAGTCCCGCGCCTCGACGAACGCCTCGTCGGAGTAGCGCGCCGACACCTCCGGCCGGAACCCGTCCGCCCGCGGGTACGACCCGAGGAACGTCACGCGCGGGCTGAACCGCCGCAGGCCGAGCAGCGCGTCCGCCACCCGCTCGTCGTGCACGTGGCCGTCCAGGTCGATGACGAACCGGTAGCGCCCGAGCTCGTCACCGATCGGCCGCGAGGACAGCAGCCCCATGTTGATGCCCCGCGTCGCGAACTGCTCGAGCATGTCGACGAGCGCACCGGGGTGGTCCGCCGGCAGCTCCACGATGACGCTCGTCTTGTCCGCCCCGGTCCGCGGCGGGATCGCCAGCGTGCGTGACACGAGCACGAACCGGGTGACCGCCGACGCGTTGTCCCCGATCGACGACGCGAGCACGGCCAGGTCGTGGTGGTCGGTGATCCCGGGCGGGGCGACCGCGGCGTCCGCGACGGGGTGCTCGTCGAGCAGGGCAGTCGCTGCGGCGACGTTCGAGGACGCCGGGATGTGCCCGTGTCCGCGCAGGTTCGTCTCGAGCCAGCGGTGGGTCTGGGCGTAGGCGACCGGGTGCGCGTTCACGGTGCGGACGTCCGCGAGGGCCGTGCCGTGCCGGGCGACGAGCACGAAGTCGACCGGCACCAGGTACTCGCCGACGATGCGGACGCCGGGGATCCGGGCGAGGGCGTCCTGCGTGGCGCTGACCCCGCCGTCGACGCTGTTCTCGATCGCGATCACGGCGCCGACGGACCGGCCGGTGACGACGTCGTCGAGCGCCTCGCCGACGTTGTTCACGCTGCGCCAGGGCTTGCCGGCCGCGGCGTCGACGAGCCTCAGGGCCGCCTCGGTGAAGGTGCCGGCGGGACCGAGGTACGAGTAGGTGTCGGTCGGCTCGGCGCGCTCGGTCATGCCTCCGAGCCTACTGGTGTACCAGTCCCGTCACACCGACGCGGACCGCGCCCGGCCCGCCGACGCGCAGCGTGCCCATCAGGTCCGGACGAGCAGCGTGTCCGAGTCGCCGTTCCGCCCCACCGTCCGGAACCCGGCCCGCTCGTACAGGATCCGCGCCCCGGTGTTCCCGTCCTCGACGCTCAGGCTGACCCCCGGCCACCCCGCAGCCCGCCCGGCGTCGAGCAGGCGTTCGAGGAGCGCTCCCCCGACACCGCGTCCGCGCCCCCGGGCGTCGACGGCGATCGTCAGCTCGGGCACGTCCGCGGCGACGAACCCGTACCCGGGGTCGTCCTCCGGCAGGAACCGCGCCCACGCCACCCCGACCGGGCCGTCCCCGTCCACGGCGACGACACCGCGGTCCCGGGCCGGGTCGAACCCGTCGAAGTAGTGCGCGAACTCGGGGCGGTCGAGGTCGGCGTCCGTGAACGTCTCGGTCCGCCAGTTCATCGCCCGGAGCGTCGCCCGGCGCAGCAGCGGTCCGTCGTCGGCGGTGGCGTCGCGGAACAGCACCCCGGGGACCTCGGGTAGCCCCTCGCCGGCGTCCGCGCCGGTCAGCCGCGCCTCACAGAGTGCCTCGTCCCCCCGCGGGTACGTCAGCGCGGCGAACCGCCCCTCGGGGTCGAGCCGGCCGAGGAGCGCCCGGGTGATCCCGTCGAGCTGCGCGACCTGCTCGTCGGCGAGGGCGTCGATCACGTAGCGGCGCGCGGTCCGGACGTGCTCGGGCGCGGCCTGCACGATCGTGTCGTACCCGGCGTCGGTCAGTCGGACGTCGGTCGCCCGCCGGTCGTCGGCGGACGGGCACCGCGTCACGAGACCGCGCTTCTCGAGCCGGGACACGACGTGCGACAGCCGTGGGAGCGAGGCGTTGGTGGCCGCGGCGAGCGCCGACATCCGCAGCGTGCGGGACTCCGTCTCGGACAGCATCGCGACGACCATGTAGTCGAAGTGGGTCAGGTCAGCGTCCCGCTGCAGCTGCTGGTCGAGCGCCGCGGGCAGGAGCTCCATGACGGCGACGAGCTTCATCCAGGCACGCAGCTGGTCGCGCGTCAGCCACGGGGTCTCGTCGGTCATCCCCACATGCTACCGATTGGTTGTCGCTGCAACCAGTGGCCTGCGCCGTCGGGCCACGACGATCCCGGCGACGAGCACCCCGACCACCACCGCGAGCAGGACCCCCTCGACGACGAGCAGCCGGGTCGCGTAGTCGAACGGCAGCACCGTCGGGTTCTTCTGCCCGTGCGCCTTCGCGGCGATCTCCGGCACGACGACGAGCGCGAGCACGCTCCCGAGCACGACGGCGGCCTGGACCGTGACGAGCACCCAGACGCGCAGCGACCGCCCGGCCCGGCGGAGCAGCAACCCCGCGCCGACGACGAACGGCGACAGCAGGACGTCGTGCAGCAGGACCGCTGCGACGAGCCACGTCACGAGCCCCCAGATGCGCTCGGGCCGCACGGTCGTGACCATCGTCCACGCGCCGAACGCCATCACGAGCACGCCCACCAGGACGAGCACGGTCCTCGCGGCCCTCATCGGATCACCTCGATCTTCCCGATCCACTTCGTCTGCAGGACGCCGGGTCGTCCCGGCGCGATGACCCGGGCGGGGAACCCGTGGTCCAGGTCGAGCGTCGCGCCGTTCAGCTCGAGCGCGACGAGCGTCGTCGGGTCGGCGGCGTACTCCGGCCCCATCTCGGTCACGCGGTAACCGCCGCTCCGCTCGAGGCTCGTGATCCGCAGCGGCGACGACGGGTCGGCCTGCACGGTCTCGAGCAGGTCGCGCATCCGCACGCCCTTCCACGTCGCCGTCTGGCTCCACCCCTCGACGCACGCGATCGGCAGATCGGCCGTCGTGGTGCCGAGGGCGACGAGCTCGGCACGCGAGAACGTCCGGCTCATCCCCGGTCCGACGACGGTGAGCGTCCAGTCCGCGGCGGTGGCGGTGGCCAGCACACCCGCGGCGCGCGCGGTGCGGTTCACCGGCAGGTCGTTCGGCCCGAGGTGCCGCTGCCGTGCCCCGAACACGTTGAAGGGTTCGAGCAGTCGCGTGGACTGCCCGGCGGTGAGCGCGACGACGCCGACGGTCGCCGCCGTCACGCCCGCCACGAACCCGCGTCGGGCGATCCGCTCGCGTCCGCCGTCGGTCGCCGTCCGGGCCGGACGGGAGGCACGCCCCGCCTCCGCCCCGTCGGCTGCGGGCCCACGGTCCGGATCACCGGAACCGAGACTCGCGCTGGGCGACGAGTCGCGGGACGTCGCGTCCGAGTCGTGTCGCGCAGCGCGAGACTCGTCAGGCGCGGCTGCGGCCGGCGCGCCGTCCACCCACCGCAGCAGGCGGCCGGTGAGGCCGCGGGGGTAGGGGCCGGACACGCCACGATCCTCCAGACCCGTGTCGGGGAGCAGCTCGCTGCCCACCGTCGGGTCCGCGACGAAGCGACCGTCCGCGTCGTACGCGTCGCGTGCGCGCCAGTACCGCGCGATGATCCGCAGCTTCACGCCGACGTGCACGACGAGCGACCCGATGATCACGTAGGCGAGCGCGTTGTGCACCTGCCGGAACGGGAACGGCCACGGGTACCACTGGTACGTGTTCACGAGCCCGGTCCCGACCTGGACGATCGCGGCCGACACGAGCACCGCGATCGACAGGCGTTCGAGCAGGTGCAACACGCCGCGGACGGGCGGCGTCTGCGCGAGCGCGGGCATCACCGCGTTCAGCTTGGCGAGCAGGAGCGGGATGATCGCGACGCCTGCGGTGATGTGCAGGCCCTGCGTGAACTGGTAGAACTGCACGGGCCGGGTCGGGAAGCGCATCCCGGGCAGCGGGTCCTGCAGCAGGTGGCTGTACACCCCGGTGCCGAAGCACACGAGGAACGCGACGCCGAGCAGCCGACCCCAGACGACGGCCGAGCGGGCGTTCCGGTTCGGCGACGCCGCCGCGGACCGTGCGTCCAGCAGCAGCCGTCGCACCATCGGTAGCCTCGGGCCACGATGAACGAACGACTGCGCGCCGTCCCGCTGCCCACCAGGCCCGGCGTCCTGCCGACCGTGGTCGCCGTCGTGGGCGTGCTCGCGCTCGCGGGCGTCATCGCCTTCGGCATCACGCATCTGGGGTTCCTCCGTGCCGGTCATCGTGCACCATTCGTTGCGTGGACGCTCATCGCTTGGGCGGTCTTCGCCGGAGCCGTCCTCGCGCTCCGCTGGGTACCCCGTGCCTGGGTGACCCGGATCGTCCTCGGTGGGGCGGTCGTGGTCGGGGTCGCGGCGCTCGTCGGCCCGCCGAACACCAGCACCGACTCTGCCAGGTACGCCTGGGACGGCATCGTGCAGCACGCGGGTGTCTCACCGTACGCGCACACGCCGCAGTCCGGGGCGTTGGCCGCCCTGCGCCCCGAGTGGCTCTTCCCGGACAAGATCGACGGCACGTGCAAGCCCCTCGAACCGCGGATGCGCGGGCTCGGGGACGGCGCGGACGGGCACTGCGTGGCGATCAACCGACCGGACGTCGTGACGATCTACCCGCCGATGGCGCAGCTGTGGTTCGCGGCGGTCCGCGCGTTCGTTCCCGTCACCGCGCAGTACATGCCGTTCCAGGTCGCCGGGCTGCTCGTCTCCCTGGGCGTCACGGTCGGGCTCGTCGTGACCCTGCGCCGCCTCGGACGGCCGACCTGGTGGGCCGCGCTCTGGGCGTGGTCGCCGCTCGTCGCGTCCGAGGCCGTCACGAACTCGCACGTCGACGTGCTCGGCGCCGCGCTCGCGACGGCCGGTGTGGTGCTCGTCGCCTTCGGCCGGCCGGTATGGGGCGGCATCGCACTCGGTGCGGCGACCGCGACGAAGCTCATCCCGGCGATCGTGTACCCGCCGCTCCTCGGCCGGTGGCGACACTGGTGGGCGATCCCCGTCGGCGTCGCGGTCTTCGGACTGCTCTACGTGCCGTACGTCCTGAGCACCGGCGTGAAGGTCCTCGGCTACCTGCCCGGCTACCTCTCCGAGGAGGGCTACGAGGACGGCTCCCGCTTCGCCCTGGTCTCCCTGCTCGTCCCCGGTGACGGAGCGACGGTCGTCGTCGGGCTCGTGGTGTTGCTCGCGGCCGTCGTGGCCTGGCGCCTCGCGGACCCCGCCCGGCCGTGGTCCGGCGAGGTGCTGATGATCGGCGTGACGTTCCTCGCGGTGACCCCGCGGTACCCCTGGTACGCACTGCTCCTCATCCCGTTCGTGGTGCTGTCCGGCCGGTGGGAGTGGCTGTCCCTCGGGCTCGCGATCGCCCTCCGCGGTGTGTGGCCCTCGGCCGACGCCTTCCGCTGGTGGCTCGGCGCCGCGGTGCTCGTGATCGTGGTGGTCACGGTCGTCCGGACCGACCGTGACGAGTGGCGGCGGTGGGGTCGACGGCTCGACCCGCGGCGGTGGCGGCAGACGGACAGCGGAACGGACGGCGGACCGGAGGGTCGGCGGCGCCCGGTAGCATCGGCCCGGTGACGGCGAGGATCCTGCCCGCGACGGGCGAACGGCCCACGACGGGTGCGCCTGCGGGGCTTCCTGCGGCGGGTCCACCGGCGTCCGTCCCGGTCGCCTCACTCCTGCGCCGGGTGCGCAGCGGCTCGGCCGAGCTGCCGCCCCGACCTGCCGACGAACCGGCGCTGCTCGACCGCTTCGGCCGCACCGCGGTCGACCTGCGCGTCTCGCTCACCGAACGATGCAACCTCCGCTGCACGTACTGCATGCCGGCCGAGGGACTGCCCGTCATCCCGTCCGACGCCCTGATGACCGCGGACGAGATCGACCGGCTCGTGGGTCTCTCCGCCGCCCGCCTCGGCGTGCGCAAGGTCCGGTTCACGGGTGGCGAACCGCTCCTGCGCGCCGACCTCGTCGACATCGTCCGCCGGTGCGCCGCGCACGACGTCGAGCTCTCCCTGACCACCAACGCCATCGGCCTCGCGAACCGCGCGCAGGCGCTGGCGGACGCCGGACTCCGACGGGTCAACGTCTCGCTCGACACCGTCGACCCGGACGTGTTCGCCGAGGTCACCCGCCGCCCGTTCCTGGACCGCGTGCTCGAGGGCATCGCGGCCGCCGCCGACGCCGGCCTCGGGGTGAAGGTCAACGCGGTGCTCCTCCGCGGCGTGAACGACCACCTCGCGGCGGACCTGCTCGCCTGGTGCCTCGAGCGCGGCCACGAGCTCCGGTTCATCGAGCAGATGCCCCTCGACCCCGGGCACGCCTGGGACGGCGCGACGATGGTCACCGCCACGGAGACCCGGGCGCTCCTCGGCGAGCGCTTCGTGCTCACCCCGGACGAGGCCCCGCGGAACGGCGCCCCGGCCGAGCGCTACCGCGTGTCCACCCACGACGGCGAACCGCTCGGCACCGTCGGCGTCATCGCGAGCATCACCGAGTCCTTCTGCGCCGACTGCACCCGCACCCGTCTGACCGCCGAGGGCCACGTCCGCTCGTGCCTGTTCTCCGACGACGAGGTCGACCTGCTCAGCCCGCTGCGCGACGGCGCCGACGACGACGCCCTGCTCGACACGTGGCGGCGCGCGATGTGGGCGAAGCCCCGCGACCACGGCGACGACGTGGACGGCATCGTGCACCCGTCCCGCGGCATGAGCGCGATCGGCGGCTGACCGTGACGACCCTCCGCTTCTTCGCCGCGGCCCGCGCCGCGGTCGGCCAGGACGAGACCACCACGTCGGCCGCGACCCTCGACGACGCCCTGCGCGCCGTCGCCGCCTCCGACACCGATCGCTGGGCGGCGCTGCAGGAGCGCTGCTCCTACCTGGTCGACGGGGTCACCACACGCGACCGCTCGACACCGCTCGCTGGCGTCGACACGGTCGACGTGATGCCACCCTTCGCCGGCGGCTAGGCGCCCGGCTCGTAGACCGCGACCTCGTCCGGCGCGACCGACAGCCGGACCGTGACGCCCGGCGCCAGTCCGAGCCCCGCGGCCGTCGCGACCGTCACGTCCGCCACCAGGTCGGCCGTGCGCACGCGCACGAGTCCGTCGCGCGGCTCCAGCGAGGTCACCGTGCGCGCGGGCCCCGGCCCGTCCCGCGTCAGGCGGACGGCCGTCGGGTGCAGGGCGGCGACGACGGGTCGGCCTGGAGGCACGGTGCCGGTCGTCGACGCCAGCGCACCGCCGCCGTCGAGTGCGATCCCACCCGCGGTGGCGGTCCCGCGGACGAGCGCGAGTCCGGAGAAGGACGCCGCGAACGGCGTCCGGGGGTGCCGGAGCACCGCGTCGACGGGTCCCTGCTCGACGACGCGTCCGTCCTGCAGCACCACGACCCGGTCGGCGAGCGCGACGGCCTCGAGCGGGTCGTGCGTGACGAGCACCGTCGGCCGACCGGCGCGCGCGGTGGCGAGGGCCTCGCGGACGGCGGCGCGGGCGTCGACGTCGAGCGCCGAGGTGGGCTCGTCGAGGAGCAGGACCGCGGGGTCGGTGGCGAGCACCCGGGCGATCGCGACGCGCTGCGCCTGCCCGCCGGACAGGGCCCCCGGCGCCCGGTCGACCAGCCCGGCCACGCCGACCGTGGTGAGGGCCGCGACGGCCCGGTGACGTGCCTCCCGGCCGCCCGTCCCGGCCGCGCGCGGACCGAAGGCGACGTTGTCGACGACGGACAGGTGCGGGAACAGATCGGCGCGCTGGGCGACCAACCCGACGTGTCGGCGGTGCGCCTGGAGCCGTGCCAGGTCGCGGCCGTCCAGCGCGACCGTGCTGTCGGGAGCGCGGAGGAGCCCCGCGACGGTCTCGACGACGGTGGACTTGCCGGCGCCGTTCGGACCGACCAGCGCGACGCACTCCCCCGGACCGACCGCGATCGTGACGTCGACGTCGCGGTCACGGTCGACGACGTGGACGAGCAGACCGGCGTCGGGGGCCGTCACGCGACGACCGTCCGGGTGCGGAGCGACGTGACCCCGATGACGACGACCGCGACGACCACGAGCACCAGGGCGAGGGCGACCGCCGTGTCCGGGTCGACCTCGCGCTGCAGGTAGACCTCGAGCGGGAGCGTCCGCGTGACGCCCTGCAGGCTGCCCGCGAAGGTCAGGGTGGCGCCGAACTCCCCGAGCGCCCGCGCACCGCACAGCACCAGACCGGAGACGATGCCGGGCAGGACCCGCGGGGTCGTGACGGTCAGGAACGTTCGGGTCGGTCCGGCGCCCAGGGTCGCCGCGACGCGTTCGTACCGGTCGCCGCCGACGCGCAGGGCACCCTCGACGCTCGACACCAGGAACGGCATCGAGACGAACACCTGCGCCATCACGACCGCCGTCGTGGTGAACGCGATCCGCAGGCCGTGCGCGTCGAGGAACGCGCCGAGCACGCCGAGCCGCCCGAAGGCCGCGAGGAGCGCGAGGCCGCCGACCACGGGCGGCAGGACGAGCGGCAGCAGCACGAGGGCACGGAGGACGCCCACCCACCGGGCGGTCGACCGGGAGAACAGGACGGCCAGGGGGTAGCCGAGCACGAACGCGATGCCCGTGGTCGCAGCGGCGGTGCCGAGGCTCAGGGCGAGCGCGGTCGTCGACGCGGGCGAGGTGACGAGGGCGACGAAGGACGACCAGTCAACGCGACCGACCATCGCGAGGACGGGCACGACGACGAACAGGCCGCCCAGGACCGCGGGGGCGGGGAGCCACCAGGGGACGGGGGTGCGGGTCATCCCTTCGGACGGCCGAACCCGGCGCGCTCGAGCACCTGCTGCCCGGCGTCGGAGCGGACGTACGTGGCGAACGCGGCGGCGGTGGTCGGGTTCGAGGACTCCTGCAGGACGCCGATCGGGTACGTGTTGACGGCCTTCGCCGACTCGTCGAACGGGACGCCGTCGACCTTGCCCGCCGCACCGCGGACGTCGGTGACGTAGACGAGCCCCGCGTCGGCCTGGCCGGACTCCACCTTGCCGAGCACGTCGGTGACGGACTGCTCCTCGCTGACCGGGTGCAGCTGCACGCCGGCGGCCCGCTCGACCTCCTGCGTCGCGGCACCGCACGGCACGGGTGACGCGCACGTGACGAGCTGCACGCCCGAGTGGTCGAGGTCGGCCAGGCTCCGGATGCCCTTCGGGTTCCCCGGGGCGACCGCGATCTCGAGGACGTTCGTGGCGAAGTCGCGCGGCCAGCCGGCGGCGAGGTCCGACGACGAGAGCTTCGCCATGTTGGCCTGGTCGGCGGAGGCGAACACGTCGGCCGGGGCCCCGTTCTGCACCTGGCTGACGAGGTCGCTCGACCCCGCGAACGAGAACGTGACCGTGGTGCCGGGGTGGTCCGCCTCGAACTGCTCCCCGAGCGCGGTGAAGGTCTTCTGGAGGGACGCGGCGGCGAACACGGTGATGCTGCCGGACGGCGTCGCCGAGGCCGACGGGGTCCCGGTGCCCGTGCCGCTGGTGGCGGCTTGCGTGGTGCATCCGGTCAGGGCGAGACCCGCGACGACGAGCAGGACAGCGGAACGCAGGAGCGGCTTCACACTGTGATCCTAACCGCAGGTGCGGGTCACTCGCGGTTCAGGTCGTCGTCGGGTGGCCCTCGGACCGCCACGCGGTGATGCCGCCGTCGAGGACGACCGCGTCCCGTCCCGCGGCGATCGCCGTCCGTGCCCATGCAGTCGCGCGTCGCCCCGAAGCACAGACCACGACGACCGGGCGGGGGTCGTCGTCCGCGAGGGCGTCCGGCGTGACGGACCCGGCGATCGTCCCCGTCGCACGCTCCTCGTCGGTGCGGACGTCCACGAGCACCGGTGCCCCGTCGCCGGCGAGCCGCTCGGCCAGGGCGCTCGGCGAGGTGCGCTCGGGCTCGACGTCGGCGGACGGCACCGGACGACCGCTGCCCGGACCACGCCGCAGCGGGCTCTCCGTCCACCGCCACCGCCGGGCGTCCACCGTGAGCACCCGACCGAGCAGGGGCGCACCGAGCAGGTGTCGGTCCGGTGCCGTCGACCCGGGTCGGGGTCCGGCCAGCAGGGCCGTCACCTGGGCGGCCATCACCGCGCCGACGGCGCCGCACAGCGCGGGGAGCACGCCGTCGAGCGCGCAGGACCCCTCGTCCGGCAGAGCCTCCGGGTGCAGGTCGTGGAAGTCGACCGGATCATCCGCGGCGTCGTGGAACACCGAGACCTGTCCATCGAACCCGAGCACCGTGCCCCAGACGAACGGGATGCCCGCGGCGGCGCAGGCGTCCGACACCGCCCGGGTGACCTCGACGCTGTCGGCCGCGTCGACCACCACGTCGTGGTCGGCCACGTGCTCCGGGCGGAAGGGCTCCGCGAGCGCGACGACCTCGGCGACCGGGTCGACCGCCCGGACCCGCGCCGCGGCGACCTCGGCCTTGGGGAGTCCGACGTCGGCGAGGGCGAAGAGCGTCTGCCGGGCGAGGTTCGAGGCGTCGACGACGTCGTGGTCGACGACCGTGATCCGCCCGAGCCCGGCGCCGGCCAGGTAGGTGAGGACGGGGGCGCCGAGCCCTCCGGCCCCGACGACGAGCACCCGGCCCGTGGCCAGGGCGTCGGTCGCGCGCTGCCCGGCCCCGGCGAGCGCCGCGGTGCGCGAGGTCATCCGCCGACGGACCACCAGCGGGTCGCCGTCCGCCGGGTCGGGGCGCGCCGGATCGGGACGCATCGGCGTGCGCATCCCGGACGGGTCGCCGGTCACCGTGCGCCTTCCGGACGGTCAGGCACCTCGACCGTCACCATCGTCGCCTTGACCGACGCGACGGCGACGGACCCGACCTCGAGCCCGAGGTCGCGCACCGCCTCCGAGGTCATCAGCGACACGACCCGGTTCGGGCCGGCCTGCAGCTCGACCTGCGCCACGACCCCGTCGACGACCAGGTCCGTGACGATCCCCACGAAGCGGTTCCGCGCGGAACTCCGCACCCCGGACGGGTCGTCGAGCCCCGCGTCTCGTCCGCGGACGTACGCCGCCAGGTCCTTCCCGAGCACCACCGTGCGCCCGGCGGCGTCCTCGGACCGGGGCAGGGTGCCGGCCTCGACCAGGCGTCGGACGGTGTCGTCGCTGACGCCGAGGTACCGCGCAGCATCACGGATGCGGAGTGTCGTCATGGTGGACGGCACCCTACGGCATCGCGAACTCTCACGGACGGCCGGGGCCGCGCGGGGCACCTGTCCAGACGGCCCGGATACCGTCGTGCACGTGACAGCACCCCAGACCGGCACGATCCGTGTGCCCGCGACCGTCGGCGTCCCGCCGGTCCGATCGCGCCTGCGCTCCGCGTCCTCGGTGATCGGCCTGGCCGTCGTCCGGACGCCCGAGCTCACGGTCGGGGCGATCGGCGTGCTCACGGGCGCCGCCTTCGCCTGGGTGCCGTCGCTCTGGTACGACGAGGGCGCGACGGTCACGAGCGCGCAGCGCAGCTGGCCGCAGCTCTGGGCCGAACTGCACAACGTCGACGCGGTGCACGGCCTGTACTACGCGCTCATCCACGCCTGGTTCTGGCTCGTCGGCTACACGCCCTTCACCCTCCGCTTCCCGAGCGCCCTCGCCATCGGCGTGGCCGCCGGACTCCTCGTGGCGCTCGGCCGCCGGCTCGGGGGTCGCCGGCTCGGCATCACGGCCGGACTCGTGTTCATCGCCCTGCCCCGCGTCCAGTGGGCCGGGTCCGAGGGCCGCCCCTACGCGACCATCACGACGCTCGCGGTGCTGCTCACCCTCGTCGGCCTGACCGCGGTCCGACGGACACGGACGACGCACCGCACTCGCTGGTGGGTGGCGTACGGCGTCGTGGCGCTCGTCTCGGTGACGTTCAACGTCTACCTGTCGCTCGCCGTGGTCGCGCACGCCGTCGCCCTCGGGTGGACGGTGGCCGCGCAGCGTCGGGCGGAACGGACCGGCCGTGGCGCGACACCGCTCGTGAGCCGCCGGACGCTCGTCCGCTGGCTCGTCGCAGCGGCCGGGGCCGCCCTGCTCGTCTCGCCCCTCGTGCTCGAGGTGATGGCCCAGTCGAAGCAGGTCGCGTGGATCTCCGGCATCGGGGAGCGCACGCTCCCGCAGGTGTTCTCCACCGCGTGGTTCGGCGGGATCACCCTGTACGCCGCGGTCGCCTGGGCGCTCGTGGCCCTCGGCACCGCCGTCCCGCTGATCGCCGCGCGACACCGCGTCCCGGACGTCCGCGACCTCGTGCGCGCGCAGGCGGTCCGCGTCGCGCTGCCCCTCGCGGTGCTGCCCACGAGTGTGCTGCTCATCGCGACCGCGCTCGGCAAGCACCTCTACTCCCCCAAGTACGCGTCGCTGAGCCTGCCGTTCGTGGCGCTCCTCATCGCCCTCGCCGTCACGCTCATCCGCCCGCGGGCCCTGCTCGCGGCCGCCGTGGCCGTCTGCCTGGTCGGCGGCATCCCCTCTGCCGTGTACGTGAAGAGCCCGCAGTCCAAGCAGGACTCCACCTGGGCGAACGCCGCGTCGATCATCGCCAGCGAGCGTGCTGGTCGTGCCGGTGCGAACGAGGGCGTCGTGTTCGGCAGCGTCTACGGCCACCCGGGGACCACCGCCGACATCATCCGGATCTCGTACCCGTGGGCGTTCACCGGCATGACCGACCTGGGCGCGACCAAGATCGGCGCCGAGAGCGGTGTGCTGTGGAACCAGAACGGTGACCTCGCGACCACCATCCCGGCCCGGCTCGGCGAGATCGACACCGTGTGGTTCGTCGGCGGGACCCCGAAGGCGCGGAACATCGAGCCGGAGACCGCCGCCGTCCTGGCCGAGCACGGCTTCCACGTCGAGCAGCAGTTCCGCTCCGGCCGCGTCGTGATGACGGAGTTCGTGAAGGGCTGACGCCCGGTCAGTGCAGCGGCTGGAGCGCGCGGCACCGCCGACGGTCAGTGCACGACGCGTGCGCCGTGCACCGGGCCGGTCGCCCGGAGCGCCACGAGCCCGGCGGCGCTCAGCTCGACCTGCACCTCGAGCGCGGCGTCACGGTCGGCGACCAGGAACGCCACGGTCGGTCCGCTGCCGGACACGATGCCCGCGAGCGCACCCGCCTTCTCGCCGATCTCGAGCGTCGTCGCGAGCGCCGGCTGGAGCCGCATCGCCGGAGCCTGCAGGTCGTTGTGCAGGCAGTCCGCGAGCAGCCCCGGGTCCCCCGCGCGGAGCGCCTGGAGCACGTTCGTCTCGACCACGGGGGTGGTCGGCGCCGGCCGGATGTCGGCCCGGTAGCGCTCCCGGTGTGCGTCGAGCGCGCGGTACACGGCCGGGGTCGAGAGTCCGGCGTCACTCAGCGCGAGCACCCAGTGGAACTCCCCCTTGGCGAGCGCCGGGCTGAGCTCGTCCCCGCGTCCGGTGCCGACGGCCGTGCCGCCGGCGAAGGCGAACGGCACGTCCGCCCCGAGCCGTGCTGCCAGCGCCAGCAGCCCCTCACGGCCGAGCGCCGTGCCCCACAGCGTGTCCACCGCGAGCAGGGTCGCCGCGGCGTCCGCGGACCCCCCGCCCATGCCGCCGGCGACCGGGACCTGCTTGTCGATCGTCAGCCGGACCCCGCCGCGGTGCCCGGCGGCGTCCGCGACCAGGCGGGCTGCGCGGATCGCGAGGTTCGACTCGTCGGTCGGCACCCCGCTCGTGTCGATGGGACCGGTGAACCGCACCGAGAAGTCGTCGGCGGGTTCGGCGGTGACGTCCTCGTACAGCGACACCGCCTGGTACGCCGTCGCGACGTCGTGGTAGCCGTCGTCCTGCAGGGCCCCGACGGACAGGAACACGTTGATCTTGCCGGGAGCGCGCACCCGTACGCGGGTCGGAGCGGCCAGCGAGGTCATGGCTCCAACCTATCCCGCGCGCGCTGCGGTGAAACCACGCTCCAGGTCGGCCAGGACGTCGTCGACGTGTTCGAGCCCGATCGACAGTCGGATCAGCCCTTCCCCGACGCCCGCGGCCGCCCGCTCCGTCGGGGTCATCTGCACGTGGGTCGTCGACGCGGGGTGCACGACGAGCGAGCGCACGTCGCCGATGTTCGAGACGTGGTCGAACAGCTCGAGGGCCGCGACGAACCGCCGACCCGCCTCGAGCCCGCCGACCAGGTCGAACGCCAGCACCGCCGACGGCCCCTTCGGCACGTAGCGCTGCTGCAGGTGGTGCCACGGCGACGACGGCAGGCCCGCGTAGTGCACGCCGCCGACCTGGTCGTGCGCGTCCAGCCAGGCCGCAACGGTCGCGGCGTTCGACACGTGCCGGTCCATCCGGAGCGAGAGCGTCTGGATGCCCTGCAGCACCAGGAACGCGTTGAACGGGGCGATCGCGGGGCCGAGGTCCGCGGACAGCTTCGACCGGGTGCGCTGGATGAAGGCCCGCCGACCGAACTTCTCGGTGAACGCCGTGCCGGCGAACCCGGACTGTTCGACCGTCGTCAGCTGCGGGTACTTCCCGGGGTGTGCCGCCCAGTCGAAGTTCCCGCTGTCGACGATGATCCCGGCGATGGCGCTGCCGTGCCCGGCGAGGTACTTCGTCGCCGAGTGCACGACGATGTCCGCACCGTGCTCGATCGGCCGGACGAGGTACGGCGTCGCGATCGTGTTGTCGACGATGAGCGGGACCCCGGCCTCGTGCGCGACGCCGGCCACCCCGGCGAAGTCGAGCACGTCACCGCGCGGGTTCGGGATGCTCTCGCCGAAGAACGCCCGCGTCTCCGGACGGACCGCGGCGGCCCACTCGGACAGGTCGGTGGGGTCCTGCACGAACGTGAAGGTGATGCCGAGGTCGCGGAGCGTCGACGCGAACAGCGTGTACGTCGCGCCGTACAGCGAGGCGCTCGACACGACGTGGTCGCCGGCGCGGGCGACGCCGAGCACCGCGAGCGACGTCGCGGCCTGCCCGGACGCCAGGGCCAGCGCACCGACCCCGCCCTCGAGGTCGGCGATCCGCCGCTCGAGCGCGGCGGCCGAGGGGTTGTTCACCCGCGAGTACGTGTGCCCCGGTGCGTCGAGCAGGAACCGCGCCGCGGCGTCCTCGCCCGACGGGTACACGAACGCGGCGGTCTGCGCGATCGGCGGAACGTTCCCGCCGAAGCCCGGGTCGGCCTTGAACCCGGCGCGGATCTGCCGGGTCTCGAACGCCCAGTCGTCCTCGACCGCCATCAGGCGACCGACCCGGCGGAGGCGGACGGGGAGACGGACGCACCGGTCGGACGGACGAGCGGGATGACCTGCTCGCCGAAGCGCTCCATCTCCTCGGCCTGCGGCGAGAACTGCAGCAGGAGCGTGTCGACCCCGGCGTCCTCGAACTCGAGGATCCGGTCCGCCACCTGCTGCGGCGTCCCGACGAACCCGGGGCGCAGGCCGCGGTTCGACACCGAGTAGTCCTCGAGCGACGGCACGTGCTCGAGCTGCGACTTCGAGATGAAGTCCTGGTAGGACTCGTACGCCTTGCCGTGCTGCACGTCGGTGATGCGCGCGAGCTCGGCCTGCGCCTCCGCCTCGGTCTCGCGCACGATGACGTACGCGGCCATGCCGAACGCCTCGAACGGCGCTGCTCCGGCGTCCTCGCGGCGGCGGCGCATCTCGGCGATCTTCGTCCGGAGCTCGTCGACCGTGCCGCCGTGCGTCAGGTACGCGTCGGCGAAGCGCGTGATCGAGCTCTTGCCGGCCTCGCTCTCGCCGCCGGCGTAGATCCGCGGCGTGACCCGGGGCTTCGGCTCGAGGTGCGCGTTCTGCACGTCGTAGTACTCGCCCGAGAACGAGTACGGCGTCTCCGACCACAGACCCTTGAGGATCCGGACGAACTCCTCGGTGCGCGCGTACCGGTCATCGTGCTCCGAGAAGATGCCGCCGTACTGGCGCGCCTCCTCCGCCCACCAGGCGCTCACCACGTTGAACGTGAACCGGCCGCACGAGATCTCGTCGATGGTCGCCGCCTGCTTCGCCGTCACGGCCGGCAGGTGGTAGCCCGGCCGCATCGCCGCCATGATCTCCAGGCGCTCGGTCGTCGCCGCGAGCGCGGCCGCGAGCGCCCACGCCTCGAGACTCGGTGCCGCCGTCCCCTTGATGTCGTTGAGGTTGAGCTCCGGCACGAGGGTCAGGTCGAAGCCGATGCGCTCGGCTCGCTGCGCGAGCCGCCTCACGTAGTCGAAGGTGACGGGCATGTCCTCGTCCTCGACGTTGCGCAGCCAACCGCCGAAGAGCGGGGTCCAGTATCCGAATCGCACGAGTGGTTCCTTGCTGGTGGGGAGTGACGGACGGGAGGCACGGGGCGGGCCCGCACCGTGCCTCCAGGCCGGTGGGTGGTTCGTCTCAGACCGCGGCGACCGCGTGGTCGCGCTCGAGGAGCGCGCCCGTGAAGCGCGCGATGGCGCGCGGTCCGGAGACCGGCGCGACCGCCTCGACGGCGGGGTTGTAGTTCGTGTTGGTGTTGATGTCGTAGACGACGGTGCGACCGTCGGTGGTCTCCATGAACTCGACGCCCGCGATCTGGATGCACTGGTCGGCGAGGAACGTGCGGAGGCGCTGAACGAGCGGGTGCTCAGACGTGACCTCCTCGCGCAGGCTGAACGCCGCAGGAGCACCGGGTGCCTCGACACCGGGCACGTCGCAGACCGCCCCCGCGATGACCTGGGGGACCTCGCACGCGTCGGCCGGGCAGAGCTCGAAGCTGCCTGCGCTCGTGTCGACCCGCACCGCGTAGACGAACTCGCCGCCGACGAACTCGGCGCGCGTGATGAACGGCTCGCGGGCCGTCAGGTACTCCTGCAGCAGGGTGATGCCGTCGACCGGGGCCTCGAACTCGGGGCTGTCGACGTACGCGTCGAACTCGGCGAGCGAGTCGAACCGGCGGACGCCGAGGCCCTTGCCGCCCTGGTTGTGCTTCGTGATGAAGGGGACGTCCTGCCCGCCGGTGAAGGTGCGGGCGGCCTCCTTGAGCGGTGCCGTGCCGAAGACGGCGGAGGTGCGGGGGACGTCGAAGCCCGCGGCCTGCAGCAGCCCGTGCTGGGCGACCTTGGAGACCTCGAGCTCGAGCACGTGGCTGCCGCCGACGACCGTGCGACCGGCACGCTCCAACCAGCCGAGCACGGCGCGGGTGTACTCCTTGCTGTGCTCGTGCCCGCGGGTGTGGCTGCTGGCCGACATGCGGCTCCAGTACACGCCGGGCTCCGGCTCCGCCCCGAGGTCGATCTGCCCCTCGGTCAGCAGGACCTCCTGCACCGGGACGCCCTCGGCAGCGAAGGCGGCGGCGAGCGGTGGGAACCACTCGGGGTTCTCGTGGATGACGTACACGCGCGGAGTGCTCACCGCCCCACCCTAGGCACGGATGGTCGGGAGGTGCCAGGAGTGTGACGCGGTGCTACCGCGCCGGTTCGGTGCCGAACTGCTGCGTGCCGAGGACGCCGAGGAGCTCGAGCTTCTGGGCGTCCTCGCTTCCAGGGGGCGCGGTGAACAGCAGCAGGGCCTGCGCCTGGTCGTCGGTGTGCAGCACTTGGCAGTCGACCGTGATGCGTCCGAGTTCGGGCTGCAGGATCGTCTTGTTGTCCGACCACCGCGTCGCGACCTCGTGTCGCTCCCAGACCTCGGCGAACGCGGGGCTCCGGCGCTGCAGCTCGGCGACGAGCTCGGTCGCACGGCGATCCCCGGGCCCGGCGAGCCCGACGGCCGCCCGCAACGACGCGACGACCACCCGGACCAGGCGCTCGTGCTGCTCGGGAGCGTACTTCGCCGGCTCGGTGCCGGTGACGAACCACCGCCACGCCTGGTAGCGCTCGTTGCCGGGCAGGTCGACCGACCCGCCGAGCAGGGCCCGGGCGAGCCGGTTCTCGACGAGCGTCTCGCCGAGGTCGCTCACCACGATCGCAGGGGTGTCCTCGAGCCGGTCGAGCACCCGGAGGATCGCGGGGTCGACGTGGTCGGCCCGGTGCATCCGGACCGGCGCGGTGTGGCCGGCGAGGTGGAACAGGTGGTCACGCTCGTCGAGGCTGCACCGGAGCGCCCGAGCGATCGCGGCCATCATCTGCTCGGACGGCTGCGGCCCGCGCTGCTGTTCGAGCCGCGTGTAGTAGTCGACGCTCATGCCCGCGAGGGCGGCGACCTCCTCGCGTCGCAGCCCGGGCGTGCGGCGCCGGGCCCCTGCACCGAGCCCGACGTCCTCGGGCCGGAGCAGCTCGCGGCGGCGACGCAGGAAGTCGGCGAGGGCGTGGCGGTCCATGTGCCCATCGTCCTCCGACGGGCGGCCCGGAACCAGGGATCGCCGGTCCCCCGATGCGCGCGTCCTGGTGCGGGGCGGGCGGGGAGCGGATCGTGGTCGTCATGGACACCACCACCAGCACCGTCTTCATCCCCGGCGCGACCTCCGGCATCGGACTCGCGCTCGCCCAGCGTCTGCAGGCGGCGGGCAGCACCGTCGTCATCGGCGGGCGGCGCCGCTCCCTGCTCGACACCCTCGCCGCCGAGCACGGCTTCGACACCGTCGCGATCGACGTCTCCGACCCTGCCTCGATCCGCGTCGCAGCGGCCGAGGTCCTCGACCGCCACCCCGCGCTCGACGGCCTCGTCACGATGTCCGGCATCATGCGGAACGAGGACCTTCGCGACCCCGGGCACATCGACGACGCCGTGGCGACCGTCGAGACGAACCTGCTCGGCACGATCCGCCTGATCGACGCATTCTTGCCGCAGCTGCTCTCGCGGCCGACATCGACCCTGGTGACCGTCACCTCGGGGCTCGCGTACGTGCCGCTCACCGCGACGCCGACGTACAGCGCGACGAAGGCCGCCGTGCACTCCTACACGCAGGCCCTGCGGCAGCAGCTCGTCGGCAGCTCGGTCCAGGTGCTCGAGCTGGCGCCGCCGGCCGTCCGGACCGACCTGATGGGCGGCGCGGACTTCGGCGGGATGCCCCTCGACGCGTTCGCCGACGAGGTCATGGACCTGCTGCGCTCCGGTGCGGCGCCCGAGGTCCTCGTCGAGGACGTCCTGCCGCTCCGGTGGGCCGAGCGCGACGGGACGCACCAGCAGATCCTCGAGGCGATGGCCGGCCGCGGGCACTGAGCGCGTCCGGCGGGCCACCGCGGTCCCGCGTCCGGGAGGTCCGCACAACCGGAAGCGCAGCGCGCCGCTGAAGTCCGTGGTGCGGTGTGCTTCCGGTTGTGCGGGGGCACGCGACGCCGCGCTTCCGCCCGCCGGTGCGGGCGGTCCGGGCTGCCCGTCAGTCGGCCTCGCCCGCGGCGGGTCGACGGCGGATCTGTGCGTCGACGACGCGGTTCACCATCCAGAGCGCGAGCGTGATCCCCGTGACGACGACCGCCTCGGCGACCGTGCGGTCGAGGGCCCCTCGGAGCAACCAGTACGCACCGCCCGCGATGACCACCACGATCGCGACGGTGCCGATCCGGCCCGTGGCGGAGCGGTTCAAGGTCGCTTCGTCGGCGGCGTCATCGGTCCCGAGCCGCCGGAACCACAGCCCCCACACGCCCACTCCCAGGCCGAGCAGCACGGCTGCCCACGCGGCGTCGTCCCGGACGTCCCGCACGAGGGCGACGAGGGCGAGCACGATCACCGCCAGCCCCACCACGAGGAACCCGAGCGTGATCGCGTCGGCGGTCCGGGAGCGAGGAGGGTGCACTCCTCTGAGCCTAGGGCTCCGTGGAGGCGTCGTTCAGCTCGGCTGACCGCGGTACCGTCGCGCGGCCGCGACACTGTCGACGTCGACGAGCAGGGACAGCGTCGCAGCATCGATGACAGCGAGTCCCGGATCGACGCTCACGAGTGCGTCAGCATCGACCGCGATCGTCGTGGCGACCTGGATCGCTCCGCTCGCGGTCAGTCCGTAGCGCGCCACGAGAGCTTCGACGTCGTCGGCGACTTCGTCGACGCCGACCCAGTGCACGCGTGTCGTCGACTTGATGGTCTCCCACTCGGCCACGAGTCCGGGCCGACCGATCGCGTGCGCAGACTCGATCAGCTCCAGCTCGGTGAGGCCGTTGGAGAAACAGTCGGCGGTCACGAGGTCCAGCCGCTGCAGGAACGCCGCCGCAGCACCATGCCCCCGGGCCGTCGTGTCGATGGCCCGCCGGAGGAACCACGAGTCGAGGACGACTCGTGCCGGTACCGCGTCGAAGTGTTCGAACGCGAGCACGCCACGCGTCCCTGACTCCTCGAACGACGACACGAGCGGTCACCCTCGTCGCAGGAGTCGCGATGCCGGCGTGAACTCCTTGCCGGAGGCGAAGGTGTTGAGCGCTCGTTGCAGGCGGGCTCGCCGCTCCTCGGGTGTGCCAGCGGGCGTCGGCGTCCGGGCCTTGATCGCCTCGATCTCGTCGCGCGAGAAGACGCGGGGGCCGCGGGATCCCGAGGTTCGGGCGCTTGCGTCGGCAAGATCAGTCGGGGTCATCGGTGCTCCTTCGCTCGTGTGGAGCGACGGTGTTCGGCGGCGTTCAGCGAGAGCAAGTATTTTGTATTTTTGCTGTGGCCACGGTCGTCCGAGGGGCGAGTGCACCCCGCATGGTCGCAAGCGCAGCGCACCGCGGAACTCCACGGTGCAGCGCGCTCCCGGTTGTGCGGGGGCACGCCGAACCGCCGCGCGCGAGGGCCACGCCGGGCACCGGGCCACGCCGGGCGCGCCGCGAGACGAGCGTCAGGACGCGTCGAGGACCGTGCGACCCAGGCGGACGAAGTCCTCCGGCGACAGGGCCTCGCCGCGCGCCGTCGGGTCGATCCCGGCGGCCGTGAGCAGCTCCGTCGCCCGGGCGCTGCTGCCGAGCTCCCCGGACAGGCTCTGGCGCAGCATCTTCCGCCGCTGCTGGAACGCACCGTCGACGAGCGCGAACACCTGCGCCCGCAGGGCCTCGTCGCCGGGCTGGTCGTGCCGGTCGAACCCGACGAGCACGCTGTCGACGTTCGGCACCGGCCAGAAGACCTGCCGGCTGATCTGCCCCGCGGTCGACCACGATCCGTACCAGGCGGCCTTGACGCTCGGCGCGCCGTAGACCTTGCTGCCCGGACCCGCGGCGATCCGGTACCCGACCTCGGCCTGGACCATCACGAGCACGCGCTCGATGGTCGGGAAGGTCGCGAGCAGGTGCAGGAGCACGGGGACGGACACGTTGTACGGCAGGTTCGCCACGACGTGGGTGGGCTGCTCGGGCACGTCGTCGGCGGCGACGGTCAGGGCGTCCTGGTGCACGACCTGCAGGCGCGCGTCCGGCTGCATCGCGGCGACGGTGTCCGGCAGCTGCGCCGCGAGCCGGCCGTCGATCTCGACAGCAGTGACGGAGGCGCCGGTCTCGGTCAGCCCGAGGGTGAGCGACCCCAGCCCTGGACCGATCTCGAGCACGCGGGAGTCCGCGGTGACCCGCCCGGCGGCGACGATCCGGCGGACGGTGTTGGCGTCGTGCACGAAGTTCTGGCCGAGCTTCTTCGTCGGGGTGACGTCGAGCTTGGCTGCGAGGTCCCGGATCTCCGCCGGGCCGAGCAGGGCACCCATCGTCACTCGTCCACCGTGACGGGCTCGGCGTCCCAAGCGCCGTAGACGAGCTCCGTGGTCGACGCGATCTGCGCGGCGAGCATAGAGGCGTCGGTGCCGAGGGTCTCGGCCATCGACCGCAGGGTGAGCGGGATGAGGTACGGCGCGTTCGGCCGACCGCGGTACGGCGTCGGCGTCAGGAACGGTGCGTCGGTCTCGATCATCACGAGGTGGCGCGGCACCACCTGGAGCGCGTCGCGCAGGAGCTGGGCGTTCTTGAACGTGACCGTGCCGGCGAACGACATGTACCACCCGCGCTCGGCGCAGAGGCGCGCGAGGTCGGGGCCGCCGGAGAAGCAGTGGAAGACCGTCTTGTCGGGAGCGCCGACACGGTCGAGCA
The DNA here is from genome assembly GCF_013347185.1 of Curtobacterium sp. Csp1. Lineage (NCBI taxonomy): Bacteria > Bacillati > Actinomycetota > Actinomycetes > Micrococcales > Microbacteriaceae > Curtobacterium > Curtobacterium sp. Csp1. The sequence continues at coordinate 2,342,297 of NZ_CP054594.1, read as the reverse complement.
CCTCGACCACGGCGTCGTGCGCGTCGCGGTCGTGGATGGTCAGCGCGAGGTCGTGCTCCTTCGCGATGCGGATGTGCTCCTCGAACGACCGGACCTGGGCGGCGCGGCCGTCCTCGCCGGTGCGGAAGAAGTCGAGCCCGGTCTCGCCGATCGCCCGGACCCGGGGCAGCGCCGCGAGCCGTTCGATCCCGGCGAGGTGCTCGTCGAGCAGTCCCTGTTCCGCCAGCACGGGTGCTTCGTTCGGGTGCAGCGCGACGGCGGCGAGGACGCGGGGCTCGCGCGCGGCGATCTGCGCGGACCACTCCGACGTGGCGAGGTCGGTGCCGACCTGCACGACACCGCGCACGCCGACGCTCGACGCACGGTCGAGGTGCTCCCGGTAGTCGAGCGGACCGTCGCCGCCCTCGCCGACGCCGTCGGCGATCTCCATGTGCGTGTGGTTATCGTAGACCGGCACCACGAGCGCCTGGGGCAGCGGCGGGTAGCTCAGGTCCCGCTTCGACCCGCCCGACGACCCGTCGCCACGCGCCCGGACGTGCGAGCCGTCCGCCGCGTCGGTCACGCGGCGCCCTGCTCGTGCTGCGGCTCGATGCGCGGGAAGAGCCCCGACTCGAGCGGCACGACGGTCTCGGCGCCCTGCCACTCGTACGCGCGGTCGACGCGCTGCTCCGTCACGGAGCCGCCGGCGCCGATGGCCGACCAGAGCTTCTCGGTCGCCTTCGGCATCACCGGCGAGACGAGCACGTTCACGGTGCCGAGCCCGCGCAGCGCCGTCGCCAGCACCGTGCCGAGCCGCTCGCGCTGCGCCTCGTCCTTGGCCAGGGCCCACGGCTCCTGCTCGGTGATGTACCCGTTCAGGGCGTCGACGAGCTCCCAGACGATCGCGATCGCGTCGTGCGGTGCGAAGGCCTGGACTGCCGCGTCGGCACGCTCGGTGACCGACACCGCGAGGGCGTCGATCGCCCGGTCGGAGTCGGTCAGCTCGCCCCGGGCGGGGACCGCACCGTCGAAGTACTTCTGGAGCATGGCGACCAGGCGCGACGCGAGGTTGCCGAACCCGTTGGCGAGGTCGGCGGCGTAGCGGGCGGAGATGTCCTCCCAGCTGAAGTTGCCGTCCTGCCCGAAGGTGATCGCGCGGAGGAAGTAGTAGCGGAACGCGTCCGAGCCGAACGTGTCGGTGATCTCCGACGGCGCGATGCCCGTCAGCTTCGACTTCGACATCTTCTCGCCGCCGACGAGCAGCCATCCGTGGCCGAACACGCGCTCCGGGACCGGCAGCCCCGCGGCCATGAGCATCGCGGGCCAGATCACGGCGTGGAACCGGGCGATGTCCTTGCCGACGACGTGCACGCTCGGCCAGAGGCGCCGGAAGGCCTCGTCGTCGTCGGAGCCGTAGCCGAGCGCCGTCACGTAGTTGAGGAGGGCGTCGAACCACACGTACAGGACGTGGTCGTGGTCCCAGGGGATCTGGATGCCCCAGTCGAAGCTCGACCGCGAGATCGAGAGGTCACGGAGGCCCTGCTTGACGAACGAGACGATCTCGTTCCGGACGCTCTCCGGCTGGATGAACAGCGGGTTCGACTCGTACAGGTCGAGGAGCCGCTGCTCGAAGTCGCTCATGCGGAAGAAGTAGTTGCGCTCGGCCAGGACCTCGACCGGGATCGAGTGGATCGCACAGACCTGCTGGCCCTCGTACGCCCCGGTGCCGGGCACGAGGTCGCTCGGCTGCTTGTACTCCTCGCAGCCCACGCAGTAGAAGCCCTCGAACTCGCCGGCGTAGATGAAGCCGTCGTCGTAGAGCTTCTGCAGGAACGCGGTCACGCCGCGCTCGTGCCGTTCGTCGGTGGTGCGGATGAAGTCGTCGTTCGCCACGTCGACCGTGTCGAGCAGCGGCTTCCACGCGTCGGTGACGAGCCGGTCCGCCCACTCCTTCGGCGACACGTCGTTCGCCGACGCCGTGCGGAGGATCTTCTGGCCGTGCTCGTCGGTGCCGGTCAGGAGCCAGGTGTCGTCACCCCGCTGCCGGTGCCAGCGCGCCATGAAGTCCGCGGCGACCTCGGTGTAGGCGTGCCCGATGTGGGGCACGTCGTTCACGTAGAAGATCGGCGTGGTGATGCTGAACGAGGACCCGTCGGACATGCGGACCATCCTACGGGCGGGCGCGGGCCGGATGACGCGCCCCCGCGGGCCTGTGGGGAACCCGGCCGGGCACCGGACGGGAGGATCGTGGCGGGCCCGCCCCGATCCTCCAGGCCGGTGGTCGGCCCGTCAGCGCGCGGCGAGCGCGCCCTCGTACAGGTCGCGCTTCGACAGGCCCGTCGCGTCCGCGACGGCGGACGCCGCCTCCTTCATCCGGGCACCAGCGGCGACCCGCTCGAGCACGAGCCGGACCCCGTCCTCGATGCTCGTGACGTCCGACTCCCCCGCGGCGCCCTGGACGACGACGCAGATCTCGCCGCGCACCCCGTCCGACGCCCAGGCAGCGAGCTCGGCGAGCGACCCACGGCGCACCTCTTCGTGGAGCTTCGTCAGCTCCCGGCACACCACCGCACGGCGGTCGTCCCCGAAGCCGGACGCCATGTCGGTGAGCGTGTCCGCCAGGCGGTGCGGCGACTCGAAGAAGACCATCGTCCGCTGCTCCCCCGCGAGCGAGGCGAACAGCCGCCGCCGCTCACCGCCCTTCCGTGTCGGGAAGCCCTCGAACGTGAAGCGGTCGGTCGGCAGTCCGGAGACGGCGAGCGCCATGAGCACCGCGGACGGGCCGGGCAGCGCGGTCACGGTGACCCCGGCGGCCGCAGCGGCCTCGACGAGCGGGAAGCCCGGGTCGCTGATCGCCGGCATGCCCGCGTCGGTGAGGACCACGACGTCCTCGTCGCGGGCGAGTTCGACGACCTCGGCCGCCTTCGCCCGCTCGTTGTGCTCGTGCAGCGCGATGAGCCGGGGGCGGTTCTCGATGCCGAGCGCCCGCATCAGGTGGATCGCGGTCCGGGTGTCCTCGGCGGCCACCACGCTCGCGTTCGAGAGGGTCTCGACGAGCCGGCGGGACGCGTCGCCGAGGTTGCCGATGGGCGTTGCTGCGAGGACGATCACCTCCCCATTGTGGTGGCAGGTCCGGCTCGGGGGCGATCCGTAGGATGACCTCTCGATGACCACGGAGCTGATCGACGACCCGACGACCACGCCCTCCGGGCCGGTCGGCTCCCGCTTGGACGACTGGTGGGGCCGGGTGCTCTCGACGTCGCGGCGGGTCGCGGTGTGGCGCTGGACGGGTCCGCTCGCCGTGACGCTCCTCGCCGCGGTGCTGCGGCTCGTCGGGCTCGGGCACCCGCACTCGCTCGTGTTCGACGAGACGTACTACGTGAAGGACAGCTGGTCGATCGTGCACCTCGGGTACGAGGGCACCTGGCCGGCGAACGCCACGGACGAGGGCGCTCCGACCACCGACCGGCGGTTCGCGAGCGGGCAGACCGACCTCTACTCGAGCGCCGCCGAGTTCATCGCGCACCCGCCGCTCGGGAAGTACCTGATCGGGCTCGGCATGCTGCTGTTCGGCGCCGACAGCTCGTTCGGCTGGCGCATCACGGTCGCCGTGCTCGGCACCGCGACCGTCCTGCTCACGGCGCTCATCGCCCGGTCCCTGTTCCGCTCCACCGCGATCGGCACGCTCGCCGGCTTCCTGCTGGCGGTCGACGGCCAGGCGATCGTCCTGAGCCGGGTGTCCCTGCTCGACGGCGTCCTGACGTTCTTCGTCGTGCTCGGCGCCGGCGCACTGCTGCTCGACCGGCGGTGGGCGCAGCGGCGGCTCGACCGCTGGGTGACCGCACGGACCGCGACCGACCGGGACACGCTCTGGGGGCCGGTGCTGCTCTGGCGGCCATGGCTGCTGGCGATGGGCCTGGCGCTCGGGGCCGCGTCGGCCGTGAAGTGGTCCGGGCTGTACTTCCTGGCGTTCTTCGCGCTGTACTCGGTGCTCGCCGACATGATGATGCGCCGCCGGGCGGGCGTGGCCTTCTGGTCGTCGAGCGCATTCCTGCAGCAGGCACCCGTGACGTTCCTGCTCACCGTGCCGATCGCCGCCGCGACCTACCTGGCGTCGTGGACCGGCTGGTTCGTGTCGAAGGACGGCTGGGACCGGAACTGGATCGCGTCCGGCGGCGAGCGGTGGACGGGCGTGCTGGCGTGGGTGCCGGACAGCGTGCAGAACTGGTGGCACTACCAGTCCGAGATCTACGGCTTCAACATCGGCCTGCACACCCCGCACTCGTACCAGGCGAACCCGCTGCTCTGGCTGCTCATGCAACGGCCGACGTCGATGTACTACGTCGGCACGGACGCCGGGCAGGGCGGCTGCGGGTCCTCCCGCTGCGGCGAGGCCATCACCGGCATCGCAAACCCGTTCGTCTGGTACGCGGCGGTGGTCGCGACCGTGGCGCTCCTGGTGCTGTTCGTGCTGCGGCGCCGGTGGGAGTACGGCTTCGTGCTCGTCGGGGTCGCCGCCGGGTACCTGCCGTGGCTGATGTACACGGACCGCACGGTGTTCCAGTTCTACACGGTGGCGTTCGAGCCCTTCATGGTGACGGCGCTCGCGGCGGCGATCGGGCTGGTGGTCGGGCGGCGCGACGATCCCCGGCACCGTCGGACGCTCGCGCTCACCTGGGTCGGGGTGTACCTGGGCGTGGTGGTGCTCGCATCGGCGTACTGGTACCCGATGTGGACCGGGATGCAGATGCCGTGGGACTTCATCCGGTCGCACTACTGGCTGCCCAGCTGGTTGTAGGCGGTCCCGCGCGTGGGGTGCCGATCCGCGCGTGGTCGACCGATCCGCGCATGGTTGACCGATCCGCGCGTGGAAGGGCGTTCCTTCCGTCCTCCGACGCGCGATCCGTCCTCCCATCACGCGTGCGATGGGCAGGAACGTCGCGACGCGACCGGGGGACGGACTGGAGGCACGGGTCGACCCCGCCACGCGCCTCCCGGCCGGTGGGCGGTCACCTGACGGACGTGCGGCGCTGGTCCCCGACCGGCGCGCGGCAGGCCGCGTCCGTCAGGGGGACGCGTGCAGCGCGCGCTCGAGCGCCTCGCGGTCGAGCGGCGTACCGGGCAGCCCCGACACGGGCGTCTGCGGCAGCACCCCGTCGACGATCACCTGCGCGTACCGCCGCCACGCTTCCGGATCGGTCTCGCGTGTGGCGTCGGCGACCGCACCGACCATCGTCGTGAGCATCGGCAGGTCGCGGTGGTCGAACCCGACCCGGACGACCCCGGCCTCCCGCGCACGCTCGATGATCCGACCGACCTGCTGCTCGAGGCGGTCGCGCTCCCGCACGATCGACGGCCGGCCCTTGCCGGCGCGCACGATGGTGTCGGCGAGTGCGCGGTCACGGGCGCGGAACGCGAACACGCCCATCAGGTAGACACGCAGGGCCTCGCGCGGGTCGGGTTCGTCGGCGGCGAGCGCCGCGGCGTCGTTGAGCGCCTCGAACTTGGCGGCGAGGAGCGCCTCGATCAGGGAGTCCTTGTCGGCGAAGCGTCGGTAGACGGTGCCGACGCCGACCCCGGCCTCGTGCGCGATGTCGTTGAGGGTGACCGAGGTGCCGCGTTCCGCGAAGCAGCGACGCGCCGTCTGCAGGATCAGCTCACGGTTGCGCGCGGCGTCGGCGCGGAGTGGCCGCTCGACGTCGGCCGCGGACTCGGTGGTGCTCACGCCGACGAATGTAGTTGAACTTTCTGGGAACAAGTGGATGCGCCTGCTCCGTTTTGGGCTACAGTGGGTCGAACCGGATGCAGCGCATCCGTTTTCCCGGTCCACCAGACCACCTCTCCCCTCCACCTTCTCGAAGGAGGCTGCCGTGACGGCAGAACAGACCGCGGCGCCCCGAACGGGCGCCGCTCCCACCATCGCGAGCGGCACCGGCGCAGCGCCCGACCGCCCGCAGCACCGGTGGATCGCCCTCGCGGTGATCGCACTGGCCCAGCTCATGGTCGTGCTCGACGCGACCATCGTGAACATCGCGCTCCCCTCGGCCCAGGCCGACCTCGGCTTCGCCACCGACCAGCGGCAGTGGATCGTCACCGCCTACTCCCTGGCGTTCGGCTCCCTGCTGCTCCTGGGCGGGCGGCTCGGCGACCTCTTCGGCCGCAAGAACACCTTCATCATCGGGCTCGTCGGTTTCGCGGCGGCGTCGGTCCTCGGCGGCCTGGCCGACTCGTTCGGACTGCTCGTCGCGGCCCGCGCGCTGCAGGGCGTCTTCGGCGCGCTCCTCGCCCCGTCCGCCCTCGGCATGCTCACGACGACCTTCCGCGACCCGAAGGAGCGCGGTCGCGCGTTCGGCATCTTCGGCTCCATCGCGGGCTCGGGTGCCGCGATCGGTCTGCTGCTCGGCGGCGTGCTGACCGAGTACGCCTCGTGGCGCTGGTGCCTCTACGTCAACGTCGTGTTCGCGGTGCTCGGTGTCATCGGTGCGCTCGTGTTCATGGCGCGCCCGCCGAAGGTCGACCGACCCCGCATCGACGTCGCCGGCGTCCTGACGATCACGGCCGGTCTGGTCGGCATCGTCTACGGCTTCTCCAACGCCGAGACGAACGGGTGGGACAGCCCGGTCACCATCGTGATGCTCGCCGCCGGCGTCGTCCTGGTCGCCGCCTTCGTGCTCATCGAGACCCGGGTCGCGCACCCGCTGCTCCCGCTCCGGGTCGTGCTCGACCGCGACCGTGGTGGCTCGTTCATCGCGATCGGTCTCGTGGCGATCGGCATGTTCGGCATCTTCCTGTTCCTGACCTACTACCTCGAGCAGACCCTCGGGTTCACCTCGCTGCAGACGGGTCTGGCGTTCCTGCCGATGCCGGCGTCGATCATGCTGTCCTCGACGCAGATCGGTGGCCGCCTGCTGCCGCGGGTCGGGCCGAAGGTGCTCGTCTTCGCGGGTGGACTCGTCGCCGCGACCGGACTCCTGCTGCTCCTGCGCACCGACGTCGACAGCACCTACGCGGGCACCGTCCTGCCGGCGCTGATCGTCATCGGGCTCGGGATGGGCACGATCTTCTCCTCCGCCATGAACACCGCGACGACCGGGGTGGCACGCGCCGACGCCGGCGTGGCCTCGGCGACGGTGAACACCGCGCAGCAGGTCGGCGGCTCGATCGGCACGGCGCTCCTCTCGACGATCTTCGCGGACGTCGTCGCAGACCGGCTCTCCGGGCTCGCCGCGGCGCCGACGAAGCTGCAGCAGGCGCAGGCGGTGCTCGACGGGTACCACGCGGCGTTCGCGATCTCGGCGGGCGTGCTCGTCCTGGTGGCGCTGGCGGGCGGGCTGCTCATCAACCGGCAGTCGGTGCGGCTCGCGAAGCTCGAGCACGCAGCGTCGACCGCGACGGGCAGTATCCCGGCCGCGGCGCACTAGCCGCACGCACCACCCTTCGCACGCACCACGCGTCGCGACGACCACGGACGGCCCGGGCCTCGCAGAACTTCTGCGCGACCCGGGCCGTCCTGGTGATCGGAAGTTCGGGGACCGCGCCTGCCGGACGACGGCGTTGCGCACTGTGTCGATCCTGCTGGGACCCGTCGGAGGCCCCGGATATCGTGAGCGCCATGGCCCCCGTCCTGACCTCGCCGCTCGTGTCGACGCAGTGGCTCGCCGACCACCTCGGTGCTGACGAACTCGTCGTCCTCGACGCGTCCGTGCACACCACGGGGGCCGGCCTGGACATGCGGTGGCAGGACGCCCGCGACGCGTACGAGCAGCACGGGCACGTCCCGGGTGCCCGCTACGCGGACCTCGTGCACGACCTGTCCGACGTCGATGCCGACCTGCCGTTCACCCGACCGACGGTGGAGCAGTTCGAGACCGCCGTCCAGGCACTCGGCGTGACGAACGAGTCGTGCGTCGTGGTCTACGACGACAGCGTCGGCGAGTGGGCCGCTCGGTTGTGGTGGATCTTCCGGGCGTTCGGACACGACCGCGTGGCGGTCCTGGACGGCGGGTTCACCAAGTGGCGGGACGAGGGCCGACCGGTCCGCGTCGGCGCCCTGCGCGACGGGACGGCCCCGGCGATCGGTGCACCGTTCCTGGCGGGTGAGGAACGCCCGGTGTGGGTCGACCACGACCGGGTCCTGCGCGCGGTCCGCGGCGAGGAACCCGCGGCCCTCGTGCTCGCCGCTCCCCCGGCGTCGCTCGGCGACACCCACCCCGCGGTGGTCCCGGGGAGCGCGTCGATCACCACGGACGACGTCGTCGACCCCCGCACGAACACGTTCCTGCGCCGTCCGGCCCTGGCCGAGGTCTTCGCACCGGTCCTCGACGCGTCGGAGATCGTCACCTACTGCGGCGTGGGCAACGCGGCCTGCGTCGACGCCCTCGCACTGACGGTCCTGGGACACGACGACGTCAAGGTCTACGACGGGTCCCTGCTCGACTGGTGGCGGCGGGAGCCGGAGCGACTGGCGTCCTGACCGCGGTGGCGGCACTACCGTTGCTGCCATGAGCACCAGGCGCGCCGTCGTCCTCGGCGGTACCGGCGGCATCGGCTCGGCCGTGGTCCGCGACCTCCTCGACGCGTCCGGCCACGGGGGTGACGACTGGCAGGTCGACGTCGTCGCCCGGCACGGCGGCCCCGCCACGGACGCGCTGACGGCCGCCGGAGCGACGTTCGTCCCCGGGGACCGCCGGGACACCGCCGTGCTGCGGGAGCTCCTGCGCCCGGGTGCGGACCTGCTCGTGGACGCGGTCGGCGCCACCCGCGGCGACGCCCTACAGCTCCGTCCGTTCCTCGACGACGTCGGCTCCACGGTCTTCGTGTCGTCGAAGGCCGTCTACGCCGATGAGCAGGGGCGGCACGCGAACTCGGTCGACCGGCCGGTCTTCGGCGGTGCCGTGACCGAACTGCAGCCGACCGTGCCCGCCGGGGACGGCGACCCCACGAGCCGCGAGGGCTACGGCGCCGCCAAGATCGCCGCCGAGCAGGTGCTGCTCGACCACGGCGCCCCGTCACGGTGCTGCGTCCCTCGAAGGTGTACGGCGTGGGCATCGGCCGCCCGCGCGAGTGGTTCGTGGTCCGTCGTGCGCTCGACGGTCGGGAGCGGATCCTGCTCGCCGACCGCGGCCGTGGCGTCGACCACACGACCGCGGCGTCCGGCATCGCGTCACTGGTCCGGATCATCGCGGACGCCCCAGACCGCCGTATCCTCAACGTCGCCGACGAGACCGCCCCGAGCGTGCTCGAGATCGTCCGGACCGTCGCGGGCGTGGTCGACCACCGGTTCGACGAGGTCCTGCTCGACCAGGACGCGCCGGCGTTCGTCGGGACGACCCCCTGGAGCTCGCCGACGCCGTTCGTGCTCGACACCACCGCCGCTCGTGCCCTCGGCTGGCAGCCACCGCGGTACGCGGAGGCCGTCCGACCCGAGGTCGCCTGGCTGCTGGAGACCGCCCACGCGGTACCGGCGGGCGGCGACGTCCCGTGGGCGGAGGACGCGTTCTGGGAGCGGATGTTCGACTACGGCCCGGAGGACGCGGCGCTGCTGCTGCTGTCGCTCGGACGGGACTGAGCCGGTGCCGCGGTCCGAGGTGCTCTTCGTCGGCGGCCGCTCGGGCGTCGGGAAGACCACCGTGGCCGAGGCACTGCACGACCTGCTGTTCGCCGCGGACGTCCGGCACGCGGTCGTCGAGGGCGACTTCCTCGACCTCGCCCACCCCGCGCCGCACGTCGAGCACCCCGAGGCGCGTCTCGCGGAACGGAACCTCGCGGCACTGTGGGCGGCGTACCGGGAACTCGGGCACCACCGGCTCGTGTTCACGAACACGGTGTCCGTCCTCGAGTGGCCGGCCCTGGCCGCCGCGATGGGGGACGACCCGGTGGTCACGGCCGTCCTGCTGCGCGCCGCCGACGACACCACGGCAGGTCGCCTCGCCCGGCGGGCAGGTGGCCGGGTCCCCGAGGCGCAGCTGGCACACAGCACGGCGACGGCCGGGAGGCTCGACGCGGCCACCGCGGACGGCGTCACCCGGGTGGACACCGACGACCTGACCCCGCAGCAGGTCGCGCGTCGACTCGCCACCCTGACCGGCTGGCTCGTGTGACCGCAGCTGTGCACGGCGCCGCTCGTCCACAGACCACCCGCCCCGCCCGGTGCGCCCAGCGACGCCGGGGCAGGCTGGATCCATGAGCGACAACCGACTCGGCACCGCGGTCAGCCCCTACCTGCGGCAGCACGCCGCGAATCCGGTGGACTGGCGCGAGTGGGGCCCGGACGCCTTCGCCGAGGCACGGGAGCGGGACGTCCCGGTGCTGGTGTCGGTCGGGTACGCGACGTGCCACTGGTGCCACGTGATGGCGCGGGAGAGCTTCTCCGACCCGGAGATCGGCGACCTCCTGCGCCGGGACTTCGTCGCCGTGAAGGTCGACCGCGAGGAACGGCCGGACGTCGACGCGAGCCTGATGGCCGCCGCGAGCGCGTTCACCCAGCAGCTGGGCTGGCCCCTGACGGTGTTCGCGACGCCCGAGGGCCGGGTGTTCTTCGCCGGGACCTACTACCCGCCGGTCCCGGTCGGGCAGGTCGGCTCCTTCCGGCAGGTCCTGGCCGCGGTGCTCGACGCGTGGCGGGAGCGGCGGTCCGAGGTCGACGCGAACGCGACCGCCATCGCGGCGGCGATCCGGCAGGGCGCCGAGGCGGACGCGGCCGCCCAGGGGGGTGCCGCGGGAGACCAGGGCGAGCCGCGCCTCCCGTCCGTCGACGCGATCCGCTCGGTGACCGGACAGCTGGCGGCGGCCGAGGACGCGACGTACGGCGGATTCGGGGGCGCGCCGAAGTTCCCCAGCGCACCCCTCCTCGAGTTCCTCGGCGACGTCGCGGCCGACGGCGACGACGACGCTGCCGCGCTCCTGGACCGCAGCCTGCGCGCGGTCCGGGACGCCGAGCTGACCGACGCCGACGGCGGCGTCTTCCGGTACGCGACCAAGCGCGACTGGAGCGTGCCGCACTACGAGCGGATGCTGTACGACAACGCCGGGCTGCTCGCCGTCGCCGAGCAGGGCCAGGCCCGCGGCATCACGGACTTCCTGCGCGACACCCTGCGGCGCGACGACGGCGCGTTCGTGGCGGCGCAGGACAGCGAGTCCACGATGGACGGCCAGCGGGTCGAGGGCGCGTGGTACCGGCTGCCCCTCGACGAGCGCGGACGGTTCGCCCCGCCGCCGCTCGACGACCAGGTGCTCACCGGGTGGAACGGTCTGGCGATCCGCGGCCTGGTGATCGCCGGCGCGCGCCACGGCGACGCCGAGATGATCGCGCTCGCCCGCGGCGCCGCGGACGCGATCGTCGCCGGGCACGTGCGCGACGGACACGTCACGGTCCGCTCGAGCACCCCGCGGGGAGCCTCGAGCGCACCGCCGACGATCGAGGACGTGGGCCTCCTGGCCGAGGGGCTGCTCGAGCTCGCCCTGGTCACCGGCGACGTCGCGTTCGCCCAGGTTGCACGCTCCCTGGTGGACGACGGCCTCGCGGGACGCTTCGCCGTCGACCCGGTGCTCGCCGCGGCCGGGACCGTGACGGGGGAACAGCCGCAGACGGCGCTGCGGTCGGGCACGGTGGCACTCGCCGCTGCGGCGGCCGTGCTCGCGGCGCTGACCGGCGACGCCGGGTACCGCGAGGCCGCCGCGGTCCTGGTCGCGGACCGGGCACACACCGGCACGGAGCGTCCGCTGGGGCACGCGGACGCGCTCGGCATCGCGCTCGCGCTCCAGCGCCCGTCGCGCGAGGTCGTCGTCGTGGCCCCGGTCGACGACCCGATGCGCGCGGCCGCCGTCGCCGCGCGGCGGCCGGGCACCGTGGTCGCCACGGTGACCGGGGAGCAGGCCGCTGCCTGGACGGCGGCGGGCTTCGAACTGTTCGCGGGCCGCGACCTGCCGGGTGCCGCGGCGTACGTCTGCCACGACCGGGTGTGCGGCCTGCCGGCACGCTCCGCGACGGACCTCGCCGCGCAACTGGCCGCCGGAGCGACCGGCTGACCGGGGCCCGACGGCCCCGGCTGACCGGGACCCGACGGCGCCTACTGATCGGGGCCTGACGGCCCGCTATCCTGGAAGGCTCATGTCTGCCGCACCCGTCATCACGTACCCGCCGGAACTGCCCGTCTCGCAGCGGCGGGACGACATCGCCGCCGCGATCCGCGACCACCAGGTCGTCATCGTCGCGGGCGCCACGGGTTCCGGCAAGACGACGCAGCTGCCGAAGATCTGCCTGGAGCTCGGGCGCGAGTCGATCGGTCACACGCAGCCCCGTCGGATCGCGGCGCGGACGATCGCCGAGCGCGTGTCCGAGGAACTCGGCGGTGAGCTGGGCGACCTGGTCGGCTACCAGGTGCGCTTCACCGACAAGGTGTCGGCGAACACCCGCATCAAGCTGATGACCGACGGGATCCTGCTCAACGAGATCCACTTCGACCGCGACCTGAAGCGCTACGACACGATCATCATCGACGAGGCGCACGAGCGCTCGCTGACGATCGACTTCCTGCTCGGCTACCTCAAGCGACTGCTGCCCCGACGTCCCGGCCTGAAGGTCGTCATCACGTCGGCGACGATCGACCCGGAGTCGTTCTCGCAGCACTTCGGCGGCGCGCCCATCATCGAGGTGTCCGGGCGGACGTACCCGGTCGAGGTCCGCTACCGCCCGCTCGTGGCGGACGACGCCACCGACGCGGACGACGACACCGACGCGCGAAACGACGACACCGACCCGCGGACCGACGACAGCGGCAGCCGCGGCGGTGCGGGCGCGGACGACCGCGACGTCCTGCAGGGCATCACCGACGCGCTCGACGAGCTGGCGCAGGAGGACCCGGGCGACGTCCTCGTGTTCCTGTCCGGCGAGAACGAGATCCGCGACGCGCAGGACGCGATCGAGGGGCGGAAGTACCCGGGCACCGAGGTCCTGCCCCTGTACGGCCGGCTGTCCGCAGCCGACCAGCACCGCGTCTTCGAACGGCGGAGCACCCCGGGCATCCGCCGCCGCGTGGTGCTCGCGACGAACGTGGCGGAGACGAGCCTCACGGTGCCGGGCATCAAGTACGTCGTCGACACCGGCACCGCGCGCATCTCCCGGTACTCCCCGCGCGCCAAGGTGCAGCGGCTCCCGATCGAGGCGATCTCGCAGGCCAGCGCGAACCAGCGCTCGGGTCGTGCCGGCCGGACGAGCGCCGGCATCGCGATCCGGCTGTACTCCGAGCCCGACTTCGACCGTCGCCCGGAGTTCACCGACCCCGAGATCCTCCGCACGAACCTCGCAGCCGTGATCCTGCAGATGATCTCGCTCGGCTTCGGTGACATCGAGTCGTTCCCCTTCCTGCAGCCGCCGGACTCCCGTGGTGTGAAGGACGGGCTCGACCTGCTCCGCGAGCTCCGGGCCGTGGACGGCGACGGGCGCATCACGAAGACCGGGCGGCAGCTGACCCGGCTCCCGATCGACCCGCGGCTCGGCCGGATGGTCCTCGAGGCGGGCCGGCAGGGCGTCGGGCGCGAGGTCATCGCGATCGTCAGCGCCCTGAGCATCCAGGACCCCCGCGAGCGTCCGCTCGAGAAGCGCGCGCACGCCGACCAGCTGCACGCGCGGTTCGCCGACCCGACGAGCGACTTCCTCACCCTGCTCAACCTCTGGAACCACATCGAGGACCAGCAGGAGGCGCTGTCGTCGAGTGCGTTCCGGCGACTGTGCAAGGCCGAGTTCCTCAACCACCTGCGCATCCGCGAGTGGCAGGACCTGTACCGCCAGCTGTCGCGCGCCGCGAAGCAGGTCGACGTCCGCGTCGGGCAGTCCCGGAGCGAGGACGGCGACGCGGTGCACCGGTCGTTGCTCGCCGGGCTCCTCAGCCAGATCGGCCTGCACGACAAGGAGAAGCGCGACTACCTCGGCTCCCGCAACACCCGGTTCGTGGTGTTCCCCGGCAGTGTCCTCGCGAAGAAGCAGCCCGACGCCGTGATGGCCGCCGAGCTCGTCGAGACGAGTCGCCTGTTCGCCCGGACCGTCGGGCGGATCGACCCCGCGTGGGTCGAGCCGCTCGCTGGGGACCTGTTGAAGCGCACCCACGGGGAACCGCACTGGGAGAAGAAGCAGGGCGCGGCCGTCGCCTACGAGCGGGTGACCCTGTTCGGGGTGCCCGTGGTGCAGCGGCGTCGCGTGCAGTACAAGCGCGTCGACCCGGAGCACTCGCGCGAGCTCTTCATCCGGCACGCCCTGGTCGAGGGCGAGTGGGACGCCCAGCAGGCCTTCGACCGCGACAACCGGAAGCTCCGCCGCGAGCTCGAACAGCTCGAGGAACGCACCCGTCGGCGGGACATCCTGTTCGACGACGAGCGCGTGTACGACTTCTACGACGCCCGCATCCCCGCGGACGTCGCCACGACGCGCGACTTCGAGGGGTGGTGGCGCCAGGCACGGCGCAACCAGCCGGACCTCCTCACGATGCGCCGGTCCGACCTGCTCGACGAGGACGCGGCCGAGGCCGCCCAGGACCAGCAGGAGTACCCGACGCAGTGGCGCTCGGGCGACCAGCGCCTCGCGATCAAGTACCGCTTCGAGCCCGGCGCGCAGGACGACGGCGTGAGCGTGCAGGTGCCGCTCGCGCTGCTCCCCCGCATGCGCGAGGAAGGCTTCGACTGGCAGGTGCGCGGCCTCCGGAAGGAGCTCGTCACGGCGCTCATCAAGTCGCTGCCGAAGCAGATCCGGAAGAACGTCGTGCCCGCGGCGGACTGGGCCGAGAAGATCGTCGCGGAGCTACCGGACGACGCCCCGACGGAGCCGACCGAGTCCTTCCGCGCGACGCTCGCCAAGGCGATCCAGCGGATGACGTACGTCACCGTCAGCGAGTCCGACTTCGACCTCGCGCGCGTCCCGGCGCACCTGCTCCCGACCTGGGCCGTCGTCGACGAGCGCGGTCGGCGGGTCGAGTCCGGCAAGGACCTGTCGGCCCTGCAGACCAAGCTCAAGGACCGGACCCGGCAGAGCGTCGCGTCCGCCACGGCGAAGGCTGCGTCCCGGCCTGGAGGCGCGGCGCGCGTCGCCGGGGCGTCCTCCGGTGTGCAGCTGGAGCGGTCCGGCATGACGGCGTGGCCGCCGCAGGACCTGCCGCAGGTGCTCGACACGAAGCAGGCCGGCGGGGTGATCCGCGCGTACCCGTCCCTGGTCGAGGAGGGCGACGGGCCGAAGGCGACGGTCGGCGTCGAGCTGCTCGCGACCCCGGGCGACCGGGCCGTCCGGATGCCGGCCGGTGTCCGGCGTCTGGTGATGCACGCGGTGCCGTCCCCCGTGTCCTACGTGCAGTCGCACCTCACCGCGCAGGAGAAGCTCGCGCTGGCCGCGAGCCCGTACCCCTCCACCGCAGCGCTCTTCGACGACGTGCTCGCCGCGGTCGTCGACGCGGGCATCCGTCGAGCGCACCCGGACGGCCTGGTCTTCACGAAGGCGGAGTTCGAGGCCGTGCGGGACGCCGTGTCCGCGACGGTCGTCGACACGATGTTCACGGCGGTGTCCGAGGTCGCCGCGGTCCTCACCGCGCAGCGCGCCGCCGACAAGGCCCTCAAGCAGGCGAACTCCATGGCGCTCCTGCCGGCGCTCAGTGACATGCGCCAGCAGTCGGAACGCCTGGTCTTCCCGGGCTTCGTCAGCGTCGCCGGCCTCGACCGCCTCCGGCGCATCCGCGTGTACCTGCAGGGCATCGACGCCCGCGTCCAGAAGCTCCTGCAGAACCCCGGCCGCGACGCCGGCTGGATGCGCGAGGTGTCCGTCGCGACGGACCGCTACACCGACGCCGGTGGAACCTTCCCGCCGTCGATCGGCGCGCACCCGGAGCTCGTGCACGCGCGGTGGATGCTCGAGGAGTTCCGGCTCAGCCTGTTCGCGCAGGAGCTCGGGACGGCCGAGACGGTCTCGCTGCAGCGCATCACGAAGGCCCTGGCCGCCGCGCGCTGACGGGGCTGGCGTGTGCCGCATGATCGGCACACTCGACGTCGTCGTCCTGGACTGCTCCGACCCCCGCGTGCTCGCGCGCTTCTAGGCCGAGTTGCTCGGCGGCGAGATCGTGGGCTTCGACGAGGACTGGGCCGAGGTGGCCCTGCCCTTCACCGACCACCGGCCGATCCTGGCGTTTCAGCGCGTCGACGACTACCGCGCGCCGGAGTGGCCCGGGCGGGACGTCCCGCAGCAGGAGCACCTCGACGTGAAGGTCGACGACCTGGACGCCGGTGAGACCGCGGTCCTGGCGATGGGCGCGACCGCCGCGGGGTCGGTCACCGACACGTTCCGCGTGTACACCGACCCCGCCGGCCACCCCTTCTGCCTCATCCGGCCGACGGACTGACCGGCTCGGTGGCGAGCCCCTCGACGACCGTGACGTTCGGCAGCGCCGCCAGGACGACCCCGGGCAGGAACACCTTCGCGCCGCGGAGACCGGCACCCACCACGATCTCCGGTGCGTCGAGCACCCGCGCGTCGACGTACACCGGCCAGTCGGCGGGGAGCCCGATGGGGGTGATCCCGCCGTACTCCATCCCGGTCAGCTCGACCGCCTGGTCCATCGGCGCGAAGCTCGCCTTGCGCACGTCGAGCAGTCGCTTCACCACGCGGTTGACGTCGAGCTTCGTCGACGCGAGCACGACGCACGCCGCGTACCGGGTCTCGTCCCCGCGCCGGCCCGCGACGACGATGCAGTTCGCGCCGCCGTCGAGCGGGTACCCGTACGCTTCGGAGAACGCCGCTGTGTCCGCGAGCTCGGGGTCGATCGGTGCCGCCTCGATCCGCGCGAGCAGGTCGCTCGGCAGCCCGACGAGGGCCTGGGCGACGGGGATCGCCAGGAACCCGGTGGCGACGAGGGCGGGGGAACGGTCGAGCGTCGGCATGCCCCCACCGTAGGGAGTCCTCCCCCGACGAAGATGGAGCCACGGCAGACGACGCTCGGCTGCCCCGACGAGGACGGAGCGCCACCGACGTGTTCGGACGACTCTTCCGGCGGCGACCGGTGCAGCGAGACCGACTGTCGCCGGCCCTCGCCGTGGAGCGTCGACCGGACCTGCCGCTCTCGACGCCGGGGCCGGAGCCGGTCGGCGTGCCCGAGGTCGTGCGCGCCCTGCTGACGATGCGTGCCCTCGACGTCCTCGGGCACCGGGACCCCGTCCGCACGACGACCCTGGCGGCGCAGGCGGTCGCGCTCGACCTCGGCGGACCGGCGACCGTGGCGTTGGCGGCGCACTACCCGGAGGACGACCCGGGACTCCTCGAGACCGCCCTGGTCGCGTGTCTCGCCGAGCTCGGTTGGCGGACCGCCTCGATGTCGTTCGAGGAAGCCGCTGTCCACGTCACCCGGGGCCGAGCCGCAGAGGTGCTCGTGCACGACACGGACGGGCGCTCGGTCGCCCGGTGGGTGCAGGACCACCTCGCCTGGGACGAGCGCGTGCGCTCCGCGGTCTTCAGCGACTTCGTCGAGCTGAACTGGGAGTACGACGAGTTCGACGAGGGTCTGCAGCGCGACGTCCCGGACGCCCGTCGTGCCGCGGCCGCGTTCCTCGAGAGGACGTCACCGGTGTCGGACCGCTGGCGCCACCGCTGAGCGACGGTCCCGCCCGCAGCCTCAGCGCTCCAGGCAGATCGTCCTGAGCACCACCGTCGGCCCCGGGCGCGCGTAGGACGACGACGCGAGCCAGTCCGCCCGCGGCTCGTACTGCTCCTCCGAACCGACCGCACTGCGCTCCGCATCGATGCCCTCGGCCTGCCATGCTGCTCGGACCGCCGCCAGGTCGGTCGCGGCGCCCGGCACGGTCGCGGCCCCCTCGGGCAGCAGGTCGGCCCCCGAGGCGTTCTGGAGTTCGGCCGCGATGAACCAGTACTCCCACTCCAGGCCCTCGTGCCGGTTGTCGAGCAGGCACGGTTCCGAGTACGCGCCGCCCTTCGGGGAGCCGTCGGACCGGAAGCCCTCGGACCGCCGGGAGCCGAGCAGCTCCACGGTGCGGTCGCCGATCCGGTTCAGCGCGGCTTCGGCGCCGCCCTCGCTGTGCGCGAAGTGACGCTCGGCCGCGGTCGCCGGCTGCGCGCGGACCCGGGCGTCCTCGGCGACCGTCCCGACCTGCCCGGCGATCCCGAGCGTGTTCAGCGGGACCGCGACGACGAGCACGACGATCGCCGAGATCACCGCGGCGAGTGAGGTCCGCGGCTGCCGCCGGCGCTTCAGGACGTACACGACGATGACCACGACCGGCACCCCGACCGCGAGCAACGTCCCGACGAGCAACCCCGCGAGGACACCGCCTGGTCCCGGTCGGGTGTCGTCCGCCCCGAACGAGGCCTGCAGCAGCACGCCGAGCTGAACGAGCCAGCTCACGACGAGCAGGACCGGCAGCGCCACGGCGAGCCCGACGGCTCCCGCCCGCCCGACGACCGGATCGTCAGTCCCCACGTTGTCCCCCTCACCCCGGGCCCATCCTGACAGGCGAGCGCCCGGAGTGCTCGCCGCACCGCGGAGTGCTCAGGCGCGCTCGTGGATCGACCGTGCCCCCGGCACGGGCGGCGCCGGGTCGTCCGCCGCCTCGGGGTCGTCGGCCCGCGCCCACTTCACCGTCCACCGCACGAGCGGCTGCACCCGGTCCCACGCGGCGACGATCGCGTCGAGCGAGCTGTCGAGCGGCAGGTGCACGAGCGCGGCGTAGTGCTGCATCCGGAGCAGGTCGATCCGCGGGTGGTCGGCGTCGAACCCGCGCGGGGCGGTCTTCAGCGGCGGCCCGGCGAGCTCGTACCCGGCGTCGGTCAGGTCGTCGAGCTCCCGCTGCAGGGCGGCGGCGGCCTGCGGGTGCTCGTCGATGGTCGTCCGCGCCGCGTGCAGCTGCGCCCGCGACGGCTCGTAGAGGCCGCCGCCGACCTGGAGCCCGTCGGCGCCGGCGCTCAGGTACATCCCGCCCGCGGTCAGGCCGGTGTCCTCGCGGTACGGCCGCTTGTCCGGCGTGAAGCGCAGGTCGCGGTGCTGGCGGAGCACCCGGCCGGGCCCGTACCGCCGCTCGGCCTCGTGCAGCAGCGCGTCCATCGGGTCGCGGACGTGCCGCTCCCAGTCGTCGCGGTGGTCCTCGAACCAGGACTTCTCGTTGTGCGCGGCGAGCCCGCGGAAGAAGGTCTCCAGCGCGGGCGCGAACGGCGTCTCGGTCATCCTCGCAGTGAACCGCGGCCGGTTGCACGCTCGTCGGCAGCCCGGGGTACGAGACTGACCGGATGAGCGAACTCCGACCGATCGACCTCGACACGTGGCCCCGTCGGGAGCACTTCGCGCACTACCGGCGGAAGCCGTGCGCCTGGGAGCTCACCGTCGACGTCGACGTGACGGCCTTCGTCGCCGCCGCTCGGGCCGCGGGCGCGAAGACGTACCCGTCGCAGATCTGGGTGCTCGCGACGGTCGTGAACCGCCACGAGGAGTTCCGCATGCAGCTCACCGAGGACGGCCACCCGGCGGTGTGGGACGTGGTGCACCCGACCTTCACGGTCTTCCACCCCGACACCGAGACCTTCTCGGTGCTCGTGGTCGAGTACGACCCGGACCCCCGGACGTTCCACGACGCCGTGGTCGCGACGACGGAGCGGTACCGCGACGACCACCGGATGTTCCCGCAGGGCTCGGAGCGCACGGACACCTTCGACGTCTCGACGCTCCCCCGGACGTCCTTCACCGGGTTCGCACTGCACCTCACCGGCGCCGAGGACCACCTGGCTCCCGTGATCACGCTCGGGCGGTACCGGCAGGCGGACGGGCGGACGGTCGTGCCCCTGGCGCTCCGGGTCGACCACGCGGCGGTCGACGGTTTCCACGCCTCACGCTTCGTCACCGAGGTCGAGGAGCTCTTCGCCGACCCGAGCTGGATCGCCGGCCCGGCGCAGCCCGGCGCGACCCGGATCGCCTGACCGGCCCGTCCCCCGGTCGCACACCCGTCGGGAGCACCGTGGTGGGCATGAACGACGACGACCTCACCGCCCTGGCGGTCTCCCGTGCCCTCGACAACGTCCAGGACGGCGGCAAGCCGTTCGCCTGCCTGATCGTCCGGGACGGCGAGGTCGTCGTCGAGGCGGTGAACCACGTCGCGCAGACCGGCGACCCCACGGCGCACGCCGAGATCCGCGCGATCCGGGCGGCAGCGGAGCAGGGGATCACCGACCTGACCGGGTACGAGGTCTTCGTCACGGCGTCCCCGTGCCCGATGTGCCTCGGCGCGCTCTACTACGCGCAGCCGGACCGCGTCGTCTTCGCCGCGACCCGTGAGCAGGAGGGCGAGCACTACGAGGACGGCAACCGCCTGATGACGCTCGCCACGTTCTACGACGAGTACGCGAAGCCCGTCGAGGACCGCACCCTGCGGATGGAGCAGGGACGGGTCGACGACCCGACGGCCCCGTTCCGCGAGTGGACCGCCCGCCACCCGGCCTGAGCCCGGCGCACCCACCACCGGACGGGAGGATCGTGGCGGGGCCCGCCACGATCCTCCCGTCCGTCGCCATTCACCTGCGTGAGCCGGTCCTGTGGCGTCTCGCATCGACGGCGGCGGCCGCACGGACCAGGCTGGGTCCGTGACCGACGACCGCTTCGCCCGCTCCTTCGGATCCGCCGTCGACGCCTACGAGCGCGGCCGCCCGGGGTACCCGGACGCCGTCGCGGCGGCCCTGGTGCCGGACGGGACGGCGCTCGTGGTCGACGTCGGCGCGGGGACCGGGAAGTTCACGCGGTCCCTGCTCGGCCGCGCGGCCGAGGTCGTGGCCGTCGAACCGGACCCGGCCATGCGCGCCCGACTGGCCGACCTGCTGCCGACCGTCCGCGCGCTCGACGGCACCGGCGAGGCGATTCCGCTGCCGGACGGCGCCGCGGACGTCGTGACGTTCGCGCAGTCCTGGCACTGGGTCGACCGGGCGGCGGGTGCCGCCGAGGCCTGGCGGGTGCTGCGACCGGGCGGCACGCTCGGGCTCGTCTGGAACGTCCGCGACGAGACGCGGCCGTGGGCCGCCCGGGTCGGCGCGATCGTCGCGCAGCCGGAGGCGCGCACGGGGCAGCAGGTGCAGCCGCTCGTCGGGCCGCCCTTCGACGCGGGCGCGCACGAGACCGTGCGGTGGACGCACGAGCAGGAGCGCGGGGCGTTCCTGGACGCGATAGCCTCGCGGAGCTACGTGATCCTCCTGCCGGAGGACGAGCGGCGGGCGGTGCTCGACGCTGTCCGCCGGGTGGTCGACGAGGACCCGGAGACGGCGGGGCGTCCGACGATCCCCGTCGACTACGTCGCGCACGTGCACCGGTACGTCCGGCCCTGAGGACCCTGCTCCGTGGTCGTCGCAGGGCGCCGTCGTCGTCTCAGGGCGCCGGGGTCAGGCGGTAGAGCACCTGGGGGCGACCGCGGCGGCCGTACCGGTGCGCGAGGTCGATCGCGCCCGTCGCGACGAGGTGGTCGAGGTAGCGCCGAGCGGTGGCGCGCGACGTCCCCGTCGTCGCCGCGACCTCGTCCGCCGAGCGGCCCACCACCGGGTCGAGTGCCGCGATGATCCGTTCGAGCGTGGTGGCGCTGACGCCCTTCGGCAGGCCGTCCTTCGCGGCGTGCGTCGCGCCGTGGGCCGGCCCGACCACGCGGACCGAACCGGTCGTGAGCAGTCGGTCGACGTCGCCCTGCCCCATCGGGACGTCGCGCTGCGCGGTGTCGCGGGACCGTCGCTCAGCGGCGTACGCGTGCAGTCGGTCCTGCAGCGCCTGGCGGTCGAAGGGCTTGAGCAGGTACCCGACGGGGTGCGCCGCGAGTGCCTGCCGGACGGTGACCTGGTCGCGGGACGAACTGACGACGAGCACGTCGGTCCGGTCGACGCCGGCGACGTGCATGCGGTGCAGCACCTCGATCCCGCTGATGTCGGGCAGCCGCATGTCCAGGAGCACGAGGTCGACCCCGCGGTCCACGGAGGCCAGGGCGGCACCGCCGGAGGCGACCGCACCGACGACCGTGAAGCCCGCGGTCGCGGCGACCCACCGGGTGTGCAGCGCGCGGGCACCGGCGTCGTCGTCGACCACGAGCACGCGCAGCGGCGGGGCTCCGGACGCGGTCACGACCCCGCCGCCATCTCGACGTCGAGACGGGCCCCGCCGAGCGCCGCCGAGGGTCCGACGACCACCGATCCGTCCCGGTCGGTGGCTGTGCGGCGGACGACCGCCAGCCCGATGCCGCGCCCGAGGCCGGTCTCGTCGGACTTCGACGACCACCCGCGGGACAGCACGCGGTGGGCGTCGGCCGGGTCGATGCCCGGTCCGTCGTCCTCGACCGTGACCGTGACGCGTCCCTCGCGGGCGCCGACGGCGCACACGACCGTGGCCGCACCGGCCTCGGCGGCGTTCCGGCAGAGGTTGGTGAGGACGAGCAGCACGGCGTCGTCGAGTAGGACGTCCTCGGCGACCCGCAGGTCGAGGGTGGCGCCGGCCACGGCGAGCTCGGAGCGCACCGCGGCGACGGAGGCCGTCGCGACGGCACCGCGGCGCGGCGACCCGGCGCCGCCGCCGCTCGTCAGCCCGGGCGCCACGGCGTCGATGTAGGCCATCGCGTCCTCGTCGTCCCCCTGCTCGACGAGCCCGCGGACCACGTGCAGTCGTGTGCCGAACTCGTGGGCCTGTTCGCGCAGGGCCTCGGTCGTCCACCGCACCTGCCGGCTCTCCGCGTCGACCGCGTCCGCCCGGCGCAGCCGACGGGCGATGACGAGCGACAGCAGCACGCTCGCCAGGGTCGCCGCGAGCAGGGCGCCGGTGCTCCAGGGCAGCAGGGTGCCGAGGGCGCGTTCCCGGTCGGCCGCGATGGTCGACTCGAGCACGCCGACGGCCACGGCGCCGACGACCTCGCCGTCCGCGGCGACGACCGGCACCTTCGCGCGCAGGGTCGTCCCGGACGGGCCGGTCTCGGTGCCGACGAACTCCGCGCCCCGGAGCACGGGCGCGATGGTCGTCTCGACGGGCTGGCCGCGTCCCGCGGGGTCCGGGTGGGTGATGCGCACGCCCTCGTCGTCGGTGACCACGACGTACGAGACGCCGGACGCGCCCTCGACGAGCGTCGCGATCGGCTGGAGCGCCGCGGTCGCCGGGGCGAGGTCCTCGGCGTCGGCGAGCGTGCCGGGAGTGCCCCGATCGGCGACCGCCGTCACCGCGTCCCGCACCTCGGGCAGGTCGGCCAGGCTCGCAGCGACGCCCGAGACCTGCTCGACGACGGACGTGCGGATGCTGCGCTCCTGCACCACCGCGGCGACCCCGGTCGTGACGCCCGTCGCCGCGAGCACGATCACGCTCGGCAGCGCGAGCACCGCGGTGCGCCGCAGCCGCCCGGAACGTGCCCTGGTCACCGTGGCGTCCCCCTTCGGCCGCGACGCCGTGAGCGTCAATGAGCACAACTCCACCGCCGGGTGCTCGTCCGGTCGGCGGCTGCCATCGTACTTCTCGACCTGCGGCACGACGACGTGCGCAGGAGGGAGCCATCCATGACAGAGCAGTCAGTGTCCAGGGAGTCGGCGCGTTCGATGCCGGCCGGGCCTCGTGCACCTCGGCCCGTCGCCCGCGTGGTCGGGGCCGCCGTGGCGGCGGTGTCCATCGCGGTCGCCGCGTTCGGGTCGGTGACGTCGGCGGCGGCCGGCGGCGACCCCACCCGGTCCGTCACGCTCGTCGCGCCCGCGGCGGCCGGCGGCGGCTGGGACGGTGTCGCCCGGTCCATGCAGCAGGCGCAGCGCGCGAACGGCATCGTGAACTCGGTCCAGGTCGTGAACATGCCGGGTGCCGGTGGCACCATCGCGCTCGGCAACGTGGCGCGGCTGTCGGGGCAGACGGACACGCTGCTCATCGGCGGGACGGGACTGCTCGCCGCGGAGATCCAGTTCGGCTCCGCGGTCACCCACGACGACGTCACGCCGCTCGCGGTCACCGTCGAGGAGTACGACGTCATCGTCGTCCCCGCCGACTCGCCGTACGAGACGCTCGACGACCTCGTCGCCGCGTGGCGCGAGCGGCCCGGCTCGGTGCCGTGGACAGGCGGCGGCTCGTTCGACCAGCTCGTCGTCACCGACCTCGCCGTGTCGGCCGGGATCGACCCGAAGCAGACGAACTACATCCCGTCGGACGGCGGCGGCGAGGCCATCCAGGCGCTGCTGAACGGCACGGCCGCCGCGGCCTCCGGGGGCTACCCGGACAACATCGACCAGATCGAGTCCGGCCGCCTGCGGGCACTCGCGCTCGTCGCCGCGGAACCGGTCGACGGCATCGACATCCCCACGGCCGTCGAGCAGGGACACGACGTGACGCTGACGAACTGGCGCGAGGTCGCGGCACCCGGCGGGCTCGACGACGAGCAACGGGCGCAGCTCACCGACATCGTGCTGGACACGCTCGACACCCCCGAGTGGGCCGATGCCGTCGAGCGCTACCACTGGACCGAACGGATCATCACCGGCGACGAGCTCGACGCGTTCATCGACGCCGAACGCGAGCGCATCACCGCACTGTACGAGGAGCTGGGCCGATGACCCGTCCGAGCAACCCCACGTCGTCCTCCGCGGTCGTCGGGCAGCGGCTCACGCTGCGGGCCGACCCCGGCCGTGTCGCCGCGGTCGCCAAGGAGCTGACCACTCCGGCGCTCTTCACCGCGTTCGCGGTCTACCTCGTCGTCGGCATCGTCACGATGGAGGTCCCCGCGGGTACCGCGTTCCCGGGGCCGGCGGTCTTCCCCGGGCTCGTCGCCGCCGCACTCCTGCTGCTCGCCGCCCTGCTCGTCGTCCGGTCCGTCCGGACCGCGCGCGGGCGACGGGTCGGAGCGGAGCCGGTCGTCGCCACCGATGCCGACACGGCGGGTCCCGCCGTCGAGGTGCGCTCGGTCCGCGTCGACTGGCGCTCCCTGGCCTGGGTCGTGCTGTCCTTCGCCGGGTTCGCGCTGCTGCTCGGCGTGCTCGGCTGGATCGTCGGTGCCGGGCTGCTGTTCCTCGGTGTCGCGAAGGGACTCGGCGCCCCCGGTTGGCTGCGGCCACTCGTCGTCGGACTGACGGTGAGCGCGATCAGCTACATCGCCTTCGACATGCTGCTCGACCTGTCGCTGCCCTCGGGCATCGTCGGATGGGAGTTCTGACGTGGACGTGCTCGGTCTGCTCGGGGACGGCTTCGCCGGTGCCCTGACCCCCGCCAACCTGCTCTGGGTCGTCGTCGGGTGCCTACTCGGCACCGCCGTCGGCGTGCTTCCCGGCCTCGGTTCCTCGATGGCGGTCGCGCTGCTGCTGCCGGTGACGTTCTCCCTCGACCCGACGGCGGCGTTCATCATGTTCGCCGGCGTCTACTTCGGCGGCCTGTTCGGCGACTCCACGATGGGCATCCTGATGAACACGCCGGGCCAGGCCTCGGCGATCGCGTCGACGTTCGAGGGCCACAAGATGGCGCTGAACGGACGCGCGGCCCAGGCGCTGGCGACGGCGGCGATCGGCGCGTTCGTCGGCGGGATGATCGCGTCCGTGCTGGTGGTCTTCCTCGCACCGGCGCTGGCGTCCTTCTCGTCGAGCTTCGGACCCGCCGAGTTCTTCGCCCTCGCGCTGTTCGCGTTCGTCACGACGTCGTCGGTCGTCACCGACGACGCGCTGAAGGGCCTCGGGTCGCTGTGTCTCGGCCTCGGCATCGCCGTGATCGGCGTCGACGGCATCTCCGGCGCACCGCGCTTCACGATGGGCGTCCCGGAGCTGTTCGACGGCATCTCGCTCGTCACGGTGACGGTCGCGGTGCTCGCACTCGGCGAGGTCATCTACGTCGCGTGCCTCGCCCGGCACCTGAAGGACGGTCGGATGGTGCAGGCCACCGGGCGTCCGTGGCTGTCGAAGCGGGAGCTGCGCGAGGCGGCGCCCGCCTGGCTCCGCGGCACCGCGATCGGGTTGCCCTTCGGCGTCGTGCCCGCGGGTGGGTCCGAGATCCCGACCTTCCTGGCGTTCGGGCTCGAGAAGCGACTCGACGCCCGCCGGAAGGACCCGCAGTTCGGCCGCGGGGCGATCCGCGGTCTGGCCGCGCCGGAGGCAGCGGGAAACTCGACGACCGGCATGGCGATGGGCGCGCTGCTGTCGCTCGGCCTGCCGGTGTCGGCCACGGCGGCGATCATGCTCGCCGCCTTCCGCCAGTACGGCCTACAGCCGGGACCGCTGCTGTTCGACCGCTCCCCCGACCTGGTCTGGGCGCTGCTCGCGTCGTTCTTCATCGCGATGGTGGTGCTGCTCGTCATCAACCTGCCGTTCGCGATGCTGTGGGCGAAGCTGCTGCGCATCCCGCGGGCGTACCTGTACGCGGGCATCGCGGTCTTCTGCGGGCTCGGCATCTACGCGACGAGCGGCTCGGTGTTCGACCTGCTCATGCTGCTCGGCATCGGGCTCGTCGGCTTCCTGATGCGGGCGCTCGACATCCCCCTCGCGCCGCTCATCATCGGCATGGTGCTCGGTCCGCTCGCCGAGACGAGCCTGCGGGACGCGGCGCTGAGCGCGGACGGGGACTTCTCGGTGCTGGTGGCCGGGCCGATCCCGATCGTGCTGTACGCCGTGCTGGCGGTCGTGGTCGCGGCCACCGTGACCAGCCGGATCCGGGCGCGACGCGCTGCGCGGCGCGAGCTGGTCGACGCGTAGTCAGGTCGTCGGTCGTCCGGTCCGGGGCCCGTCCCCGCGACCGGACCTCCGGGCCACCAGACGTCCGGAGGTCCGCGCTACGCTCGTCGGATGCGCGCGACCGTGCGGGACGTGGCGGCCATGGCCGGGGTGTCGCCGAAGACCGTCTCCAACGTCATCAACGGTGGCGTCGCGGTGCGCCCGGCGACCCGGGAGCGCGTCGAGCGAGCCCTCGCCGAGCTCGACTACGTCCCGAACCTGTCCGCCCGGGGGCTGCGCAACGGACGGTCCGGGGCGATCGCGCTGACGCTGCCCGAGCTCGGGAACGCCTACTCCGCCGAGCTCGCCCAGTGGTTCGTCGAGCTGGCGCGCGAGCGCGGCTGGACGGTGCAGCTCGACCAGACCGGCAACGACCCGGACCGCGAGCGCGAACTGGTCTCGCGGGCCCGCGCGCACCTGGTGGACGGGCTCGTGCTCAACCCGGTGTCGCTCAGCGCGAGCGTGCTCGCCGAGACCGAGGGGCTGCCGCCGACCGTGGTGATCGGCGAGGTCGAGCCGGAGCACGTCGACCAGGTGCACGTCGACAGCCGGCTCGCCGCACGCGAGGTCACGACCCACCTGCTCGACCGCGGGCACCGGCGGATCGCCGTCGTCGGGGCAGCGCGCCCGACGGACGCCACCGCCACGAGCGAGCTCCGTGACCAGGGCCACGCGGACGCGCTCGGCAGTGCCGGCCTCGTGGTCGACCCCGCGCTGCGCGTGCCGCTGCCGGCGTGGACGACGAGTGCGGCGGCGACGGCGTTCGCCGCGTGGCTGGACACGAACCCGCTGCCGGACGCGGTGTTCGCCTACACGGACTCCATCGCCTTCGGCGTGCTGCACGTGCTCGCGGCGCGGGGCGTCCGGGTCCCGGAGCAGGTGAGCGTCGTCGGGTTCGACGACGTCGACGCGGCGGCCTACGCGATCCCCGCGCTGACCACCGTGTCGTTCGACCGTCGGGCCTTCGCGACCGCTGCGCTCGACCTCCTCACCCGGCGGATCGCGGACCCGGCTGCGGCGCCGGAGACGGTCGTGGTGCCGCACCGGATCGTCGAGCGCGCGAGCGTCCGGGAACGCTGACCGGGCGCGCTGGACGAGTGGTGCGACGGCCGGGGGTACCGTCCGCGCCATGAGTGCCGACGATCCCGCGATGCCCGTCCTGACCGCGACCGTGCTGCAGTCCCCGGAGCCGGTCGCCCTCGCCCGCTTCTACGGCGCGCTGACCGGGTGGACCGTGCACGAGGACGGACCGACGTGGCTCCGGGTCCGCCCGGCCGACGGCGGTCCCGGCCTGTCGGTGCAGTACGACGACGCCTACGTCCCGCCGGTGTGGCCGCCCGAGTCCGGACGCCAGGGCATGCAGCTGCACCTCGACTTCCAGGTGGAGGACCTGCCCGCGGCGACCGCGCGTGCCCTCGAGCTCGGGGCGACCGAGCACGCGTTCCAGCCCCAGGACGACGTCCGGGTGCTCCTCGACCCGGACGGCCACCCGTTCTGCCTGTTCCTGCCGGGCGCCTGACCCGGCGACCAGGGCAGCACGCCCGACCGGGCCGACGCGCCGGGCGCACCACGTGCCTCCAGGCCGGGTCGCGCCGCGACGGCGGACCGCAGCGAGACCCGGCTCCGCGGACGAGACTCGGCCCGCCGAGGCACGGATCTGTCCGTCAGGCCGAGTCTCGGACCTGCCCCGGCCCCGCGGCGGCGGTCAGCACCGCCTCGCGCGTCTGCCGCGCGGCCAGGATCCGGAAGTGCCCGCCCACCGGGACGCGTACGTTCGTCGCACCCGCGAGCTCGCTCCCGGCCGGGATGAGCGTGTCGAAGACCCCCCAGACCGACGTGATCCGCGCGTTCACCGCGAGGTCCCGCCCGAGCGCGGCGAGCACCGGGTCCGCGGCACGGAACACCCGCAGGTGCCGCACCGGCGCGAGCCGCGCGTAGGCCGACCCGGCGAACGGCGTCGACACGGCGACCATCCGGTCGATGCGGTCCCCCTCGGGCAGGGTCATCGCGTACTTCCCGATCAGCCCGCCCTTGCTGTGCGCCACGACGAGGACGTCGCGCAGGCCCTCCGCCTCGAGGTACGCGAGCACCTCGCGCGCGGACTCCGGCACCGGCCGGATGTTGTGCCGCAGCACGGGCAGCACGTGGACGGGGTGCCCGGCGTCGTGCAGCGCGTCCATCAGGGGACGCATGAAGTGCCAGGTCTCGTAGACGCCCGGCACGACGACGACCGGCTGGCCCTCGCCGGTCCGGTAGTCCTCGGCGGTCGTCGGGCCGGCACTCCGCAGCTGCCACCGCGCCGCGTACCACCAGTCGAGGACGGCCCACCACGCGCGCCGCAGCACCGGCACGCGGTCCACCGGCAGACGGCCTGGAGGCACGGCTCGCGTCGGTCCCGCCGCCGCGGCCGAGCGGGCGGTCTGGCCGGCGGGGGTGGTCCGGTCGGCGGGCGTGGTCCGGTCCGTGGGCGTGGTCCGGTCCGTCACCGTGCGTCCTCCAAGGTCTGCACGCGGCGGAACTCCTCGACGAGTCGTCCGAACGCCTCCGGGTGCCGCTCCTGCACGTGGTGCCCGCCGGGCAGCTCGACGAGCGCCCCGCGCGGGGCCGCCTGCGCGAGGGACTCCGACCACTCCCGCCGCGCGATCGGGTCGCGGTCGCCGCGCACGACGAGCACGGGTTGGGTGAGCCGGGGCAGCACGTCCTCGAGCCGGTGCCGGAGCATCGGGCCGAGTTCGCGGACGTACTGCCGGATGCTCCGCAGGTAGTCGGTCGTGACGACGGAGTTCATGCGCGGGGTCTCGACGACGGTGTCCCGCGTCAGGTCGAGCGCCTGCCGGAGCAGGGTGCGCCGGGACCGGTCGCACACGGGGCCGACCAGGACGACGGCCCGGACGACGCCGGGGTGGCGGAGCGCGGCCTCCGCGACGACCTGCGTCCCCATCGACTGCCCGATCGCGACGACGGTCTCCGCGCCGCCGTTCCGGACCGCCGCGATCACGAGGTCCGCGAGCTCCTCGACCTGCAGCCGGCGTCCGGCCGGCGGGAGGCCGCCGAACCCCGGCAGGTCGACGGCGACCGTGCGGTGGGTCCGAGCGAGGACCCGCTGCGTGCGGGCGAAGGACCGGTGCGACATCCCGATGCCGTGGACCAGGACGACGGTCGGGGCCAGGGAGTCGTGTAGACGACCGGCCGGCGCCAGGGTCCGGAGGCGCACGCGGAGGTCCCCGACCTGGAACGACCCGACCCGTGCGCGCACGACCCGAACCTACCCTCGGGTTCGCAGCGCCGGGTCAGGGTCGTCATCGGTTCCTCTTGGCCGAGCAGAGTGCACTGGCGCGCATGAGCGACCACTCCCCGAACACCGCACCGAGCCACGCGCCCGTCCCGCCGCACGGCTGGGGCGCGGCGCCCGCCGCCGGTCCGACCGCCACGCTCGACGGGCCGCCCGCCGCAACCGGCCAGCCCTCGTGGGCCGCGGCCCCGGTCGGTCCCGCCGCCTGGACCGGACAGCCGTCGGGGACCGCGGGGCGCACGCGTCCGAAGCCGCCGTGGTTCTGGCCCGTGGTGGCCGTGGCGGTCGGGCTCGGAGCCCTGCTCGCGGGCGGTGGCGTCGGGTACGCCGTCGGCCATGCCATCGGCGCGTCGCACTCGAGCTCCGTGACCGTCCCGGGTGGCGGGCGCGGCGGGTTCCCCGGGCAGGACGGGCAGAGCGGACAGCTGCCCGGCGGCGTGCAGGGCGGCGGGAGCGGCACGGGGAGTTGACCCTCGACGCCGGACGTGCCGGGCCCTAGGCTCCGGGTCATGCGCAAGGTGACCTCGGGGCTCTTCACGTCGGTCGACGGTGTCGTGCAGGACCCGTACACGTTCCAGTACGACTCCTTCGACGCGGAGCTCGGCACGGCGATGACGGCGTGGATGGACCGCACCGACACGGTCCTGCTCGGCAAGCAGAGCTACCTCGAGTGGTCCGAGTGGTGGCCGTCGCACGCCGACGACCCGTTCGGCCGCTGGATCAACCCGATCGAGAAGCACGTCGCCTCGACCACGCTCGGCCCGGACCTGACGTGGGAGAACGCGCACCTGATCCAGGGTGACGTCGACGCGTTCGTGCGCGAGCTCAAGGCCGGCGACGGCGGCGACGTCGCGGTGACGGGGAGCGTCACGCTCGTGCGGCACCTGCTGTTCGCGGGGCTGCTCGACGAGCTGCAGCTCATGACGCACCCGGCGATCGCGGGCGCCGGGCGGAAGCTGTTCGAGCCGACCGATCCGCCCACGCGGCTGCGCCTGGTGCAGAGCGTCGTGACGAGCAAGGGCAACGTGCTGAGCACGTACGCGCCGTTCGAGGCCTGACACCCCTCGAGACCGCAGGGCCGGTGGGACCGCTCCATCGGCACGGTGACGGGCGGGTGGACGGACACGGCTCCCGATCGGCGTACCCTTCTGGGTGGCCGTCGACCGCACCACCCTGGAGATCAGCATGTCCGAGGACACCCGCCCGCACGTCGTCATCGTCGGCGGAGGCTTCGCCGGCATCGCGGCGATGCGTGAACTCGCGGACGCACCGGTCCGGGTGACCCTCGTCGACCGCCACGTCTACAACATGTTCCAGCCGCTCATGTACCAGGTGGCGACGGGCGGCCTCAACGCCGGCGACGTGACGTACTTCCTGCGGAGCCTGCGCGCGAAGCAGTCGAACGCCGACTTCCGCCACGGGCTGCTCACCGGCATCGACGCCGAGCACCGCGTCGCCGAGATGTCCGACGGCGAGCACCTGCACTACGACTGGCTCATCCTGGCGAACGGCGTCAACACGAGCTACTTCGGCACCCCCGGCGCGTACGAGTACGCGTACTCGATGTACTCCCGCTCGCAGGCGCTCCGGATCCGCGACGAGCTGTTCACCCGGCTCGAGGAGGCCGCGGCGAACCAGGGCCCAGACGAGATCCGCGTGGTCATCGTCGGCGGCGGTGCGACGGGCGTCGAGATGGCCGGTGCCCTCGCGGAACTCCGCGACCAGGCACTCGAGGGCGCGTACCCCGAGCTCGACGAGGGCGCGATCACGATCACGCTCGTGCACCGCAGCGGCGAACTCCTCAAGCCGTTCGCCCCGCGCCTGCGCCGGTACGCGGCCAAGGTCCTGCGGAAGCGCGGCGTCGTGCTCCGGCTGGACACCGGGGTCGCCGAGGTCAAGCCCGACGGCGTCGTCACGGCCGACGGCGAGTTCATCCCCGCCTCCCAGGTGATCTGGGCGACCGGGGTCGCGGCCCACAAGGAGGTCTCGGGCTGGGGCTTGCCGCAGACCCACGGCGGGCGCATCCAGGTGAACGACGACCTCAGCGTGAAGGGCGTCGAGCGGATCTTCTCCGCCGGCGACATCGCCGCCCAGGACGACGCCCTCGCCCAGCTCGCCCAGCCGGCGCTGCAGGGTGGCCGCCATGTCGCCCGGCAGGTCGTCCGCCTGCTCGAGGGCAAGCAGACCGAGCACTTCAAGTACTTCGACAAGGGCACCATGGCGACGATCGGCACGAACGCCGCGGTCGCCCAGCTCCGCGGTGGCATCACGATGGTCGGCCCCGTCGCGTGGGCCGCCTGGGTGGCCGTGCACATCGCTTCGCTGCTCGGCAACGGCAACCGGCTGTCGACCCTGTCGCACTTCTTCGTCCGCTACCTGTGGTTCATGCGGAAGCGGTCCATCCCGATCGTCGGCGACGTCCGTCCGGTGCGCCCGAACGGGGACCGCGAGCCCGAGCCCTGGCAGATGCAGAAGGCCGAGTAGCCTCCCCCAGCCAGGGCGCCGGGCCCGCGAGCGGGTCAGCGCGCGACGTGCGCGTACGCCCCGGCGGCGATGTCCTCGAGCAGGGTCGGCCCGGTCGGGGTCCAGCCGAAGCGCTCCCGCGTGGCGTCGGCCGTCGCGGACATCTCGAGCGCGAAGAACCGCCCGATGAACCCGAAGTGCTCCTCGGCGTCCGCGGGGTCGATGCTCGTCACCGGGAGCCCGAGGGCGTCGCCGATCGCCTGCGCGATGTCCCGGATCGGGACACCCGTCTCGGCGACGGCGTGCAACCGCGTGCCAGCCGGGGCGTCCTCGAGCCCGAGGCGCACGAGCCGCGCGGCGTCGTCCACGTGCACGGCGGCCCACCGGTTCGTGCCCTCCCCCAGGTAGCCGGACACCCCGGTCCGGACGGCTGCGGCGACGATCGCGGCGATGAAGCCGTGGTCGCCGACGCCGTGCGTGGTCGGGCTGAAGCGCGCGCTGACAGCCCGGACACCGTCCGCCGTGAAGTCGAACGCGCGGTTCTCGCTGCCGCCGCGCATGCTGTCCGGGCCGACGAACGGCGAGGGGTCCTGCTCGGTGGCCGGTCGCCCGGGGGCCAGGCCGGCCACCCCGGAGGCCACCACGAGCGGACGGTCGGAACCGGCCAGGGCGCTCCCGAGCGTCTCGACGGCGGCCCGCTCGCTCGCGTTCGTGGCAGCCGGGTTGTCCCAGTCGTGCTTGTTCGCGAGGTGCAGGACGCCATCGGCGCCCGCCGCCCCGCGGCGCAGGGCGTCGAGGTCGTCCAGGTCGCCGCGCAGGACGGCGGCACCGCGGGACTCGAGTGCGGCGGCGGACGCATCGGACCGGGCGAGCCCGGTGACGGTGTGCCCGGTGGCGAGGAGCTCGTCGACGGTGTGGGAGCCGATCCAGCCGGAGGCCCCGGTGACGAACACGTGCATGAGTGCTTCCCTTCACAGGGTCCGTGGCGCGATGTCACGGACTGACATAACCGTAGCACTCGATGTCAGCCACTGTCATCAGTAGACTGCGTCCATGGCTCGTTGGCAACCCGGCACCCGCGAACGCCTGCAGTCGACCGCACTCCGGCTCTTCGCCGAGCAGGGCTACGACGAGACGACCGTCTCGCAGATCGCCGCGGCCGCCGACGTCACCGAGCGCACCTTCTTCCGGCACTTCGCGGACAAGCCCGAGGTCCTGTTCGCCGGCCGGACCGACTTCACGGCGATGTTCACCACCCCGGTCGAGCAGGCCCCGGACGGCACTCCCGCGTTCGACCTGGTCCGGCGGGCGCTGGACTCGGCCGCAGACTTCTTCCCCGAGGACCGTCGCTCGTGGTCCCGGTCGCGGCAGGCCGTGATCGACGCCGTCCCCGCCCTCGAGGAGCGCGAACTCGGCAAGCTCGCGAACCTGAAGGTCCGTCTGGGCGACACCCTGCGGGCGCACGGGATCGACGAGCCCCTCGCCACGATCGCCGCCGAGACGGCGGTCACCGTGTTCCACCTGGCGTTCACGCAGTGGATCGCCGAACCCGAGGAACGCGACTTCCGCACCCTGGTCGAGGAGCGGCTCGCGGCGCTGACCGCGCTCGTGCACCCCGGTCACTGAGGGTCCTCTTACCTGCGTGGAGCACGCTGGTCGTCACCCGGAAGACCGATCCTCGCAGGGAGGACCCGTGACGACGAACACGCTCGCCCCCGAGCACTCCAGCACGACCGGCCGCGCCACCGCGGCCGGTCGAGGGACCGGTGCTGCCCGGACGACGCCGCCACCGCCCCTGACGAACCGGGCGCCGGCACTCGACGGCCTCCGCACGATCGCGATCCTCGCGGTGATCCTGTACCACCTGCACGTCCCGCAGTTCCAGGGCGGCTTCATCGGCGTCACCGTGTTCTTCGCCCTGTCCGGGTTCCTCATCACGACGCTGCTGCTCGGCGAGCACCGGAAGACCGGCCGCATCCGCCTCGGCTCGTTCTGGTGGAAGCGCCTGCTCCGGTTGTACCCGGCGCTCCTCGCCCTCGTGGCCGTCGGACTGCTGCTGTGGAACTGGGTCGGCGACTACAAGGGTGCGTCGTTCGGCCCGGGCGAGGCCGCGTTCATCGCCCTCACCTACACGGGCAACCTGTTCCGCTCGTTCTGGGACACCACGCAGGGCGTCTTCGCGCACACGTGGAGCCTGTCCATGGAGGAGCAGTTCTACCTGGTGTGGCCGCCCGTGCTCGTGCTGCTCTTCGTGGTGCGCGCTCGACGTCGGTGGCTGATGGCCGGCCTCGGTGCGGTCATCGTGGGCTGCTCGATCGCCGCCGGGCTCGTCTACCAGACCCCCAACGGCGGGTCGACGCCGGACGTGTACTTCTCCCCCGTGCTCGGCGTCGTGCCGCTCGCGACGGGCTGCCTGCTCGCCCTGCTCCTCGACGACGTGCGCGTCCGCACGTGGGCGGCCGGGGTCGCCGGGCACGTCGCGAGCTGGGCGGGCCTGGCGCTCCTCGTCGGCATCCTGCTCTGGATCGGCGACGACTGGACGCAGCACGCGTGGACCTTCGGCGTCGTCCTGCCCCTGACCGGGGTCGTGTCGTCGGTGCTCATCGCCGGGCTCGTCTCGGTCCGGTCACCGCTCTCCGCCGCGCTCGCCTGGACGCCGGTGTCGTGGTTCGGCCGCCGCGTCTCGTACTCGGCGTACCTCTGGCACCCGCTCGTGATCGCCCTGCTCGACCCCTTCGCGATCGGGCCGTGGGGCACGGTGTGGCTCATCGCGGTCGCGCTGCTCGTGGCCGTCGGCGCTGCCTACGCGGTCGAGGTCCCGGTCGAGAAGGCGCGCAAGCGCGTCCGCGAAGCACGGTCCCTCGTCGCCGCCGACCGGGCCGAGCGCGCGAGCGTCACGAACTGACCACCGCGCGGCTGGCAGCCGCCGCACCGCCCGTCCGTAGGCTCGGCGCGTGACCTCCGACCCGACCGACGTCCTCGTGGTGGGCGGCGGCCCGGTCGGCCTCCTCGCCGCCGTACTGCTCGCCGCCGAGGGCGTCGACGTGCGCGTCTGGGAACGCCGGAACACGGCGCCGACGGGCTCGCGGGCGATCGGCATCCACCCGCCCTCGCTCGCGGTGTTCGACCGGGTCGGGCTCGCCGGTCCCGTCCTGGCCGAGGCGGTCCCCGTCCGCCGCGGGGTCGCGACGAGCCGCGGCCGCACCCTCGGGACGCTGTCGTTCGAGCACGTCTCGGACCCGTTCCCGTTCGTCGCCGCGCTCGACCAGCACCGCACCGAGACACTCCTGCGTGAGCGGCTCGCGGCCCTCGCCCCGGTCGCCCTCCGTACCGGCACCACGGTCACCGCGCTCGACCCGGAGCGCGGCCACGTCGCCGTGTCCGGCACCGGTCCGGACGGCGCACCGGTGCACGTCCGGGCACGGTTCGTCGTCGGCGCGGACGGTGCCAGGAGCACCGTGCGCGACCTGCTCGGCATCCGCACCACCGGCCGGACCTACCGCGAGCACTACGTGATGGGCGACTTCGCGGACACCGGCGACACCCCGGCGGACACCGCGGTCGTCGACGTCGGACCCGGCGGCGTCCTCGAGTCCTTCCCGCTGCCCGGCGGTCGCCGTCGCGCCGTCGCGCTCGTCACCGGCCCGGCCACGCGACCGCCCGGCACCGACGGGACGGAGGCGGGGCGCGCCTCCCGGCTGGCCGCGCTCGTCCGCGAGCGCACCGGCACGTCGCCCGACCCGGCGACCTGCTCGATGGTGAGTGCGTTCCGGACCCGGCGGCGGACCGCCGACCGGGTGGGCGTCGGGCGCGTCGTGCTGGTCGGCGACGCCGCGCACGAGATCAGCCCGATCGGCGGGCAGGGCATGAACCTCGGGTGGCTCGACGTCGCGGCGCTCGCGCCGCTCCTGGCCGACGCGGTCCGCTCCGGTGACGCGGGTCCGTGGCCCGCGTACGCGGCGACCCGGCAGGCGGCCGCGGCGCGCGCCGCGCGGCAGGCGGAGGCGAACGCGGCACTGGGTCGCCCGGCTCGCGGTGCGCTGCTGGTCGGACGGGAGGCACTGCTCCGGTCCGTCCTGGCACTCCCGTCCGCCAGGTGGCTGGCCTCGACGTACGCCATGGGGTGGGCCTGACCGCGTCGCGCCCGCCAGGCGGCTCGACTCTGCCCACGGACGGTACGCGATGGGGTGGGCCTGACCGGGTCGGCTCAGGCGACGAGTCGGGCGCCGGCGACGCCGAGCTCGACCACGAGGACGAGGGACGACGCGATCACCAGCCGGAACAGGGCGCGGGTCGGTCGCCCCACCAGGACGAGCCGGACCCCGACCACCGCGAGCACCACCACCACGAGCGCCCCGACGACCGCGAGGACCGCCGCCGCGCCGCGAGCCGGGTCGGCTCCGGCCAGCTGCCCGCCGAGCACGAGCCCCGCGGCGACGACGAGCGACCCGAACGCGAGGACACCGGCACCGCGCAGGCCGAGGCGGTGCGGGAAGCCCCGGACACCCGTGGCCGCGTCGTCGAGCAGGTCGGGGAGGACGTTCGTGCAGTGGATCGCGATGCCGAACACCGCCCCGGTCGCGATCGCCCACCAGGCCGGCCAGGCGCCACCGCCGGCGGCGACCGCGACGACCGGCAGCAGTCCGAAGGCAACCAGGAACGGTGCGACGGACCAGGCCGTGCGCTTGAGCCCCGCGTCGTAGGCCCACCCCGCGGCGACGAGCACGAGGTGCGCGACGGCCGCGACCGGACCGAGGAACACGCTCGCGAGCACCGCGACCGCGGCCGTGACGAACGCGGCGGTCCGGACGGTCGAGGCTGCGACGAGGCCCCGTGCAACGGGCTTGTCGGAGCGGCCGACGGCCCGGTCGCGGTCCGCGTCGATCCAGTCGTTCGCCAGGCCGATCGACAGCTGCCCCGCCACCACGGCGAGCGCGACGAGCAGCACGGTGCCGAGCGGGTGCCCGACCGCGACGGCGATCACCGTGGCGAGGACCGTGACGGTGACGGTCGGCCCGGGGTGCGAGGACGCGAACAGCAGCCGCAGGGTCGACGGTCGGCTGGCCCGGGGTCGGTGCGGTGCGTCCACACGGGCGAGCGTACGGACGGACGGCTGCACGCGGTCGGGCCCGGATGACGGACGGCCCCTGCGCCGCCGCCGGGTGTCGACGGTGCAGGGGCCGGTGGGACCGCCGGGTCAGGCCGCGGGGATGAGGCCGTTCGGGTTGAGGACGTACTTCGTCGCCGCGCCCTTGTCGAACTCCTCGTAGCCACGCGGGGCCTCGTCGAGGCCGATCGGCTTCGCGTTCACGTTCTTCGCGATGCTCGTTCGGTCGTGCAGGATCGCCATCATCAGCTGCCGGTTGTACTTCATGACCGGGCACTGCCCCGTCGTGAAGGACAGCGACTTCGCCCAGCCGGTGCCGAGGCTGAGCGACAGGGCACCCTTCTTGGCGGCCTCGTCGACGCCGCCCGGGTCACCCGTGACGTAGAGCCCGGGGATGCCCAGGGCGCCACCGGCTGCCGTGATGTCCATGAGCGAGTTGAGGACCGTCGCCGGCGCCTCTTCCCCGGATCCGGAGCCGTGCCCCTTGGCCTCGAAGCCGACGGCGTCGATGCCGCAGTCGACGAGCGGTTCGCCGAGGATCTGGTCGATCTGCTCGGCGGGGTCGCCCTTCGTCAGGTCGACGGTCTCGCAGCCGAAGCTCCGAGCCTGGGCCAGACGGTCGGCGTTCATGTCGCCGACGATCACCACGCTGGCACCGAGCAGCATCGCCCCGGTCGCGGCCGCGAGTCCGACCGGCCCGGCGCCGGCGACGTACACCGTCGAACCGACCTCGACGCCGGCGGTGACCGCACCGTGGAAGCCGGTCGGGAAGATGTCGGAGAGCATCGCGAGGTCGAGGATCTTCTCGAGCGCCTGGTCGCGGTCCGGGAACTTCAGCAGGTTCCAGTCGGCGTACGGCACGAGGACGTACTCGGCCTGTCCACCGACCCAGCCGCCCATGTCGACGTAGCCGTACGCGCTGCCCGGGCGGTCCGGATTGACGTTGAGGCAGATGCCGGTCTTCCGCTCCTTGCAGTTCCGACAGCGACCGCACGCGATGTTGAACGGGACCGAGACGATGTCGCCGACCTTGATGAACTCGACGTCCGAGCCCACCTCGACGACCTCGCCGGTGATCTCGTGACCGAGGACGAGGTCGCTCGGCGCGGTGGTGCGGCCGCGGACCATGTGCTGGTCGCTGCCGCAGATGTTCGTCGCCACCGTACGGAGGATCGCCCCGTGGTTGACCTTGCGCCCGACGTTCGCCGGGTTCACACCGGGTCCGTCCTTGAGCTCGAACGTCGGGTAGTCGGTCTCGATGACCTCGACCTTGCCCGGCCCCTTGTACGCGACTGCGTGGTTGCTCGCCATGTGATCCTCCTCGATCGTCGGCGTCGGGACACCCGCGGTCGCGGGCGTCCTGTGTGGGAGCCGTCGGCGGGCGGGGTGGTGCCCGCCGACGGGTCAGAACGTGCGGATCGGGATCTCGGCGGGGGCGGCGAGGAGCTCCTTGACCTCGTCGTCGAGCTTCACGAGCGTGATCGAGGCGCCGGCCATGTCGAGCGAGGTGCAGTACTCGCCGACGTAGCTCCGCACGGGGGTGATGCCCTGCGCGACGAGCTTCTCGTGCGCGATCCCGTAGAGCAGGTAGAGCTCGCTGATCGGGGTGCCGCCGAGTCCGTTCACCATGAGCGCGACCTCGTCGCCGTCGGAGAAGGGCAGGTCGGACACGATCGGGTCGAGCAGGATGTCGACGATCTCGTCCGCCGGGACGATCTTCTGCCGTGCGCGTCCGGGTTCACCGTGGATGCCGACGCCGACCTCGATCTCGTCGTCGCCGAGTTCGAACAGCGGCGAGCCCTTGGCGGGCGGGGTGCACGCCGTGAGGGCGACGCCCATGGTCCGGGTCACCGAGTTGACCTTCTTCCCGACCCGGACGACCTCGTCGAGGTCGGCGCCGGCCTCGGCCGCGGCGCCGACCGCCTTGATCACGAAGAAGTTCCCGGCGACGCCACGACGGCCGATCGTGTACGTGGAGTCCTTCACGGCGACGTCGTCGTCGATGAACAGGGTCGCGACCGTGATGCCCTCGGCCTCGGCGAACTCCTCCGCCATCTCGAAGGCCATCTTGTCGCCCGTGTAGTTGTTGACCAGCAGGAGCACGCCCTTGGGGCTGTTCACCCGGCGGGCGGCCTCGATGACGTAGTCGGTCGGCGGCGCGGCGAACACGTCCCCGGGGCAGGCCGCGTCGAGCATGCCCTTGCCGACGACCATGACGTGCGCGGGCTCGTGCCCGGAGCCGGACCCCTGGACGATCGAGACCTTGTCGTCGCGCGGGGCGTCGGCGCGGACGATCAGGTTCGCCTTCGGGTCGTAGGTCAGGGTGTCGGAGTTGGCGAGGGCCAGACCCTTCAGCATGTCCGGGACGAACTGCTTCGGGTCGTTGACGAACTTCTTCACTGCGGTTGCCTCACTTCATCGTGGTGGTCGGGTACTGCGAAGGGTCGTGCTGGTGGGGGCGGATCGGATCTGGTCGGCTCGCGTCACCACTCGTCGGCGATGCGCTCCGCGAGCACCGCGACGGCGACCGCGCCGGGGTCGGGCGAGCCGATGCTGCGCTCCCCCGTGTACGACGCACGCCCACGGCGGGCCTCGAGCGCCGAGGTCTCGTCCGCTGCCTGGCGTGCGACCTCGGCGGCGTGTCGGGCGATCGCGGCGCCGTCCCGGCCGTCCGCCGCGTCGGACTCGATCGCGTCGGTCATCGGGACGATCGCGTCGAGGAGCGTCTTGTCGCCGAGGTCGGCGCCACCGCGCTTCTTGATCCCCTCGACCGCGGCGCGGAGCATCGCCACGACGTCCTCTGCGGTCAGGTCGTCCTTGCCCTTGACGACCCCGGCCGCCCGCAGGAACGCGGTGCCCCAGATCGGACCGGACGTCCCGCCGATGCGGCTGCTCATCGTCATCGCGACCTGCTGCAGGAAGGTCCCCGGGTCCGACCGGTCGTAGTCGTCGAACCCGGCGAGCACGTTCTCGAACCCGCGGGCGAGGGAGTAGCCGAAGTCGCCGTCGCCGGCCACCGCGTCGAGGTCGCAGAAGTACCGCTCGTTCTCGACGCAGGTGCTCGCGATGAGCCGCACGGTGGACTCGAGGTGGGTGGTGGCTTCGGTGGTCATCGTCGTCCTCCGGTCGGGAGCTGGGTGAGGGTGTCGAGGGTCACCTGTCCGGGCACCGCGACGTGGTGGGGGTCCGCGAGCACGTGTGCCGGCTCGTCGGGCAGGTCGCCGAGCCGGTCGACCACGAGCGCCGCGCCGGTGAAGTCCTCGTCGGCCGTGTAGCTGCTGACGGTGACGACCGTGGTGAGTCCGGCGCCGAGCGCTGCCCGGAGCCCGTTCGCGCTGTCCTCGACGACGACCGCATCTGCCGCGGTGACGCCGAGCTCGCGGAGCGCCAGCTCGTACACGTCGGGCGCGGGCTTCTTGCGCGGGACGACGTCGCCCGCGAAGACCGCGAACCAGTCGGCGGCGTCCTCGCCCACGGCGTGCTCGAGCACCGCGCGGACCGACGCCTCGGCCGAGGTCGAGGCCACCGCGAGCAGCCAGCCCGCGTCGTGTGCCTCGTGCACGATCCTGGCGATGCCGGGCCGCCCGGGCATCACCCCCTCGCGGACCATCGCGGTGTACCGCCGGGTCTTCTCGGCGTGCCACTCGGCCACCAGGGCCCGCTGTTCCTC
Organism: Curtobacterium sp. Csp1; assembly: GCF_013347185.1. Lineage (NCBI taxonomy): Bacteria > Bacillati > Actinomycetota > Actinomycetes > Micrococcales > Microbacteriaceae > Curtobacterium > Curtobacterium sp. Csp1. The sequence goes on along the minus strand of NZ_CP054594.1, from coordinate 2,301,088 downwards.
GGGATCGGTCGGCAGGCCGGCGCGCTCGACGAACTCCGGCGTCAACAGGGACGCCAGCCGCTCCTTCCCGCCGCCGATCCTGAGCACCTCGGCGTAGTCGTCCTGGCTCCACCGGACCGGCAGGTCGAAGTGCTCGAACGTCTGGTTGAACGCCGGCAGGTGCCCGTCGCGCTCGGTGTCGGCGAGCACGCCGTCGCAGTCGAAGACGAGCGCGCGGGTCACGACCGACCGGCCTTGCCGTCCGCGCCGAACCACGTGACGTGCTCGGCGATGACGTCGGTGACGGCGGACTCGATCGCGGTGACGAGCTTCGGCGGGTCCCAGCTGTCCGTCGCCCGTGCCTGTTCGAGGTGCTCGAGCGAGGCGCGCATGTACGCGTGCTTCACCGCTGTCGAGATGTTGATCTTCGACACCCCGGCGTCGATGAACGACCGGAAGTCGTCGCGGCTCAGCCCCGTGCCGCCGTGGAGCACGATCGGCCGGTCGGTCAGGGCGGCGAGCTCGGCGGCGCGCTCGGGCAGCAGCACCGGGTCCGCCTTGTACAGTCCGTGGCTCGTGCCCAGCTGCGGCGCGAGCAGGTCGCTGTCGGTCCGCTCGGCGACCTCCGCCAGTTGCTCGACCGAGTACGCGTGCCGGGACTCGTCGCTGCCCACGCCGTCCTCGACCCCGAGGATGTTCTCGATCTCCGACTCGACGTCCACCCCGGCGGCGTGCGCCGCGGCGGTGACCTCGGCGGTCTCGCGGACCGCGTCGTCGAACCCGCGGTCGGACGCGTCGAAGAGCACGCTGGACCACCCCGCGGCGATGACGTCGTCGAGCACCGCCCGGTCCGGACAGTGGTCGAGGTGCAGCGCGACCGGCACCGGGACGTCCCGGGTGAGCGCGCGGAACAGGTCGGTGGTGAAAACGGTTCCGGAGGCCTTCACGGTCTTCACGGAGATCTGCACGACGAGCGGCGCCCCGGTCCGGACCGCCGCGGCGATCACCGCCCGCATGCTCAGCTCGTCGAACACGTTCACGGCCGGTACCGCGTACCCGCCGTCCCGCGCGGTCCTGGTCAACGTCCTGGTGGACACGTCCATGCCTGGGTCCCCTCTTGCGTCGCTGCGTCGTGGGATGTCGCCGTCAGCGTCGACGACTGCTCGGACTGTACCTGTCTAGACCGGACTCGACAAGTATCATGAGCGGTTACCGGACGACCGTCCGGCCGGCAGGAGGTGGATCGTGGTCGACGAGGTGGACCGCGACTCCGCCGTGCCCATCTACCAGCAGCTCGAGGACATCTTCACGGCGAAGATCGCGAGCGGCGAGTGGGCGCCGAGCCAACGGATCCCGTCCGAGAACGAGTTGAACCGGCACTACGGGACCAGCCGGATGACGGTGCGCGGCGTCCTGACGAAGCTGACCACTGACGGCGTGCTCCACCGGGTCCCCGGCAAGGGCACGTTCGTCGCGCCCGAGAAGATCAGCGCGGTCTCCCCGGCGTACCGCGGCATCCGCGAGCAGCTCGAGGTGCTCGGCTACGACATCACCACGACGCTCGTGTCGATCGACCGGGCCCCGGCGCCAGCCCGCATCCGGGACCGCCTGGGCCTCGGCCGCACCGACGACGTCTTCGCGATCGTCCGGCTGCGGTCCGTCGACGGCAAGCCCCTCAGCGTGCACCGGTCGTTCGTCCCGGCGGCCCTCGCGCCCACCCTCGACGCGCTGGACGTCGTCGAGGAGCAGCTCTGCGTCGTGCTCGAGGACGCCTTCGGCCTGGCGATGCACGACGTCGCGGAGGGGCTCGAGGCCGTCGCCGTGGCCGAGGCCGACGCCGGGCTGCTCGGCCTGCGTCGGGGCGACCCGGCGCTGCAGCTCACCGACGTCATCGCCGACCGGGCCGGGACGACGTTCGAGTACTCGACGATCGTGTTCCGTGGCGACCGGATGCGGCTGCAGTTCGACTACACGCGCCCCTGACCGGCACCGGCCGGGGCCACGGCGGACCTCCGGCGCCTCCGGACGGCCAGCCGTCCCGACGCCAGCGCGATCCCCGCGAGCACGACGACTCCGCCGACGGGCTCGTTCCACCGCAGCGGCTCACCGAGCACGAGCACGCCGAGCGCGACCCCGACCACCGGGGTCAGGTACGTCACGGTCGACGCCCGACCGGCACCCCACGCGCCGACCAGGCGCGTGTTCCACGCGTAGGCCAGCCCTGTGCCGACCGCACCGAGCGCGACCATCGCGGCCACGATCCTCCAGTCCAGCTGCACCGGACCCGTCGCGACGACGGGCGCGACCAGCAGCATGAGCAACGCCGCCAGGGTGAGCTGCACCGTCGCGACGGTCGTCGGGTCCTGCCCGCTGCCGACGCCGAAGCGGCGGAGCCACGCCAGGCCGACGCCGTAGGACGCGGTCATCCCGAGCAGGGCGACCTGTCCCGGGACGGTCGCGAGCACCGCGGGGTCCCCCACCAGGCTCCACGGGCCGACCAGGACGAGCACGCCGACGATCCCGAGCACGACGCCGCCGACCTGCCGACGCGACAGGCGTTCGCTCGGCACCAGGACGGCCAGCGCGAGCAGCGTCATGATCGGCGTCGTCGCGTTGTAGATGCTCGCGAGCCCCGACGGCACGGTCTGCTCCGCCCAGGCCATCAGCGACGACGGCACCGCGTTGAGGAACACCGCGACGACGAGCAGGTGCCCCCACACCCGGCGTTCCCGCGGCCACCGACGCCGCGTGACGAGCAGCACGACCACGAGCGTCAGGGCGCCGAGCACGGTCCGCACGGTCGCGACCTGCTGCGGGGCGAGCCCCTCGAGCCCGATCTTCGCGAAGAAGAAGCTGGACCCCCAGGTGAGGGCGACGAGCACGTAGAGGAGGGCGTTCACGAGGGGTAGCATCGAGCACCGCGGCGCATGTGTCGAACGAATGTGCTGCATGGGCCCATGAAGGAAGCGCATGACCGTCTCGATCCCGCAGCTCCGTGCATTCGTCGCGACCGTCGACGCCGGGTCGTTCACCGGTGCCGCGACCGCGCTCGGCGTCGGGCAGTCCGCCGTCTCGCACGCCGTCGCGGGACTCGAGCGCGAGGTCGGCGGGAGCGTGCTGCGCCGCAGCGCGGCGACCGCGCCCACCCCGCTCGGGGACCGGCTGCTGGCCCACGCCCGCAGCGTGCTCGCCTCGGTCGACGCCCTGGAGGCGGTGGTCCGGCCCGCCACGGACCGCGGCACGGTCCGGTTGGCCGCCGTGCCGACGGTCTGCCAGGGGCTGCTCCCCCGGCTGCGTGAACTGTGGGCGGTGACGCTGCCGGGTGTCGACGTGCAGGTCTACGAGGGGGACGACGACGAGATGCCCGAGTGGCTCGAGGGCGGGACGGTGGACGCCGCGGTGCTCGTCGACCCGTCCCCGGTGCCGGCCGGCGGCGTGGTGGTCGCGCGGGACGAGATGGCCGCCGTCGTGCGCCGTGACCACCCGCTCGCCGGGACCGAGCAGCTGACGCTCGACGACCTGCACGACGACGGGCTGGTCGCGGGCGGCGGTGGGTGCGAGCACCAGATCCAGCGGATGCACGAACTGGCCGGGCAGCCGTTCCGCTGGGCGCACCGGGTCCGCGAGATGAGCACGATGTTCGGGATGATCCAGCGCGGGGAGGGGGTGTCGATCGTGCCGTCGCTCGGGCGCGTGATGCTGCCCGCCGACCTCGTGATGCTGCCGGTCGAGCCGCGGTACGTGCGGACGCTGGTGCTGAGCGGGCCGTCGTCGCGGCCGTGGCACCCGTTGGCGCAGGCACTGGTGGACTCGGTGTGACGCCCAGCCGCCGTAGGCAGGATGGACACGTGCCCGACACCCACGTGAAGACCTTCACCGACCCGGACGAGGCTACCGCCGAGGCCGCCGGCCTGCGCTGGCTCGCCGAGGCCGAGGACACCGGCGGCACCCGCACCGCCCGGGTCCTCGCGCACCCGTCCTCCACGGTCCTGCACCTCGAGCGCATCAGCGACGGCGCCCCGACCCGGGCCCAGGCCGAGCGCTTCGGCCGGTCGCTCGCGCACACCCACGCCGCCGGTGCCGCGCACTGGGGAGCGCCGTCCCCCGGGTTCCCGGCGAGCGCGGGGCTGCGGATGGGGCGCTCGCGCACGCCGTTCACCGCCGCGGCGGACGCACCGGCGACGTGGGGCGCGTTCTTCGCCGAGTACCGGATCCGCGACTTCGTGCAGCGGATCGTCGACCGGGGCGGCTTCGACGGTGCCGAGGCAGCGGTGTTCGACCGGGTCGCCGACCGGCTGGAGGACGGTTCGCTCGGGTCGCCGCAGCCCGCGCTCGTCGGGGACGGACCCGCCCGGGTGCACGGGGACCTGTGGGCCGGGAACGTCCTCTGGCCGACGGACAGCTCGGAGCCGACCGGCGCGGTGCTCATCGACGCGACGCCGCACGGCGGGCACGCGGAGACCGACCTCGCGCTGCTGGGGCTGTTCGGGCTCGCGCGGCTCGAGACGGTGCTGGCCGCGTACGACGAGGAGTCCCGGCTCGCCGACGGCTGGCAGGAGCGGGTCGAGCTGCACCAGCTCGCACCGCTGCTGCTCCACGTGTACCTGTTCGGCGGGTCGTACACGGCCGCAGCCCTGCGCGCCGCGCGTCGCTACGCCTGACCCTCACCCCACCGACGGGTCTTAGGGAGCGCCAAGGCAGCGCATCGGGTCGCACGGGGAACGCCGGGGAGGCTCACCGGCATGACCACGTACCCGACCCCCGTGACCGACCGTCCGGGCCACGCACGTCCCGGCGGGACCACCGCCGCGCGGGACCGGCGTCGACCGCCGCTCGTCCGCCTGTTCGCCGGCGAGCGCGAGGACGCCCGCTGGCTCCGGCCGGCGTTCTGGGCCCTCCTCGTCCTGACCGCCGTCGTGTACTGCTGGGACCTCAGCGTCTCCGGGTACGCGAACAGCTTCTACGCCGCTGCCGTGCAGGCCGGTACGAAGTCGTGGGAGGCGTTCTTCTTCGGCTCGCTCGACTCGTCGAACTTCATCACCGTCGACAAGCCCCCGGCCTCGCTCTGGGTGATGGTGCTGTCCGCGCGGCTGTTCGGCTTCTCGTCGACGAGCCTGCTGCTGCCCCAAGCGCTCATGGCCGTCGCCTCGGTCGCCCTCGTGTGGGGCACCGTGCGACGGACCATCGCCCGCCTCGGCACGACCACCGCGAACGTCGGTGCGCTCCTCGCCGGGTTCGTCGTCGCGGCGACCCCGGCGGCGGCGCTGATGTTCCGCTTCGACAACCCGGACGCGCTGCTCGTCCTGCTCATGACCGCGGGTGCGTACTGCACCGTCCGCGCCCTGCCCCGGGGCAGCTGGCGGTGGATCGCCCTCGCGGGGGTCGCCCTCGGCTTCGCGTTCCTGACGAAGATGCTGCAGGGCCTGCTCGTCCTGCCGGTCTTCGGGCTGGTGTACCTGGTCGCCGCCCGCACGTCGTGGGGGAAGCGCGCGATCGGCCTCGGCATCGCGGCGGTGTCCCTCGTCGTGTCCGCCGGCTGGTGGGTCGTCGCCGTGGCGCTCTGGCCCGCCGAGTCCCGCCCGTACATCGGCGGATCGACGGACAACACCGTCCTCGACCTCGTCTTCGGGTACAACGGCCTCGGCCGGATCTTCGGCGGCTCGGGCAACGGCGGCGGTGGCGGCGGGACGGGCGGCGGCACCGCGGGGTCGTCGTTCGGCGGCTCGACCGGCCTGGACCGTCTCTTCTCGTCCGAGATGGGGCTCGAGATCTCGTGGCTCCTGCCCGCCGCACTCGTCGCGCTCGTCCTCGGCCTGGTGGTCGTCGGCCGTCGGCACCTCGCCGATCCCGCCCGCGCCGGCCTGGTGCTGTGGGGTGGCTGGCTGCTCGTCACCGGGCTCGTCTTCTCGTTCATGTCCGGCACGATCCACCCGTACTACACGGTGGCCCTCGCCCCGGCGATCGCCGGTCTCGTCGGCACCGGCGGCGCCCTGCTCTGGCACGCCCGCGAGCGCGTCACCGGTCGCCTCGGCCTCGCCGCGATGGTCGGCGGGACCGCGTTCTGGAGCTGGTGCCTGCTGAACGAGGACCCCACCTGGCTCCCCTGGCTGCGCTGGGTGGTGCTGTTCGGCGGACTCCTCGCCGCGGCCGCGATCGTGGTCGGCAGCGTGCCGACCCTCCGCCGCCTGGTCGCCGTGGGCGTCCTCGCCGGCACGCTGTTCGGCCTGACCGGCACCACCGCCTACGCCCTCGTCACGACCACCGTCGCGCACTCCGGGTCGATCCCGAGCGTCGGTCCGGCGGGCAGCAGCTCCGGTGGGTTCGGTGGCAGTCCCGGTGGTGGCGGCATGCCGGGAGGCACGGCAGGCCCCGGCGGATCGGCCGCCGGTTCCGAGACCGACGGGTCCGACGGCGCGGGCAGCTCCGGCACACAGCAGGGTCCCGGTGGCCAGCCGCCGACCGGCGCGATGCCGACGATGCCCGGCGGCGCGACCGGCGAGGGCACGTCCGGCCAGGGCGCCAGCGGCGAGGGCACCACCGGCGAGGGCACGAGCGACCAGGGCACCACCGGCGAGGACGGCCGGACGGGCGGCGGCACGGGCGGCGAGGGGGCGACGACCTCCGCGGCGCTCACGAAGCTCCTCGCGGCGACGGACACGACGTGGTCCGCCGCGGTGAACGGTTCCCAGTCGGCCGCGCAGCTCGAACTCGACTCCGACACCGCGGTGATGGCGATCGGCGGCTGGTCGAGCGACCCGACCCCGACCCTCGCCGAGTTCGAGGCGCTCGTCGCCGAGGGCAAGGTCAGCTACTACATCAGCTCGGGGAGCCGCGGCGGGATGGGCGGCGGCTCGTCCACCGCATCGGCGATCCAGGAGTGGGTGGCGGCGAACTACGACAGCACCACCGTCGGCGGGTCGACGGTCTACGACCTGACCACCGCGAAGTGATGCACGACGAGGGCCCGGATAGGCTCGCCGACATGGCCGACCGAGCACTGCGGCGGACCGACGGCTCACCCGTCCGGGTCCTCGTCGTCGACGACGAGCACGCGCTCGCCGAGGCCGTCGCCCTCGCGTTCACGGGCGACGGCTGGGCCGTGCGCACCGTGCACCGGGGCCGCGACGTGCTCTTCGCCGCCCGGGAGTTCCTGCCGGACGTGGTCGTGCTCGACGTGATGCTGCCGGACATCGACGGGTTCGAGGTCCTCGAGCGCCTCCGCGACGGCCGGGACCCGGTCCGCGTGCTGTTCCTCACCGCGCGGGACGCCCCCGAGGACCGGCTCGCCGGGCTGACGGGCGGCGGCGACGACTACCTGACCAAGCCCTTCGGCATCGACGAGCTGCTGGTCCGGGCGCGCATCCTCGCCCGCACCGCACCCCAGGTCGTCGCGGCGCCCGGCTCGTCGGCGGTCGTCGTCGGCGACCTCCGGCTCGACGAGGAGGACCGCTCCGTCCGCCGCGGGGACGAACCGGTCGACCTCACGCCGACCGAGTACGAGCTGCTCCGGTACCTCGCCCGCAACGCGAACCGGGTGCTCTCCCGCGAGCAGATCCTGGCGAGCGTCTGGGGCATGGACTTCGGCACGTCCTCGAACCTGGTCGACATGTACGTCTCGTACCTGCGGAAGAAGCTCGACGCCGGACGCGAGCCGATGCTGCAGACGATCCGCGGGGCCGGCTACGTGCTTCGGCCGACGACGTGAGCGGTCCCGCGGAGCCGACCCGTGCCTCCCGGCCGGTCCGCACTCCGTCGCTGCGGTGGCGGATCGTGGGGGCCGTGGCGCTCCTGCTCGTCGTGACGAACGTCGTCGTCGGCGCGGTCACCGTCGTCGCCTACCGGGAGTACCTGGTCGGGCGGCTCGACGCCGAGCTGGCGACGGCCGCGGGGCGGACGCCCGGCGGCCGCGACGGCGAGCGGCCGAGCGGACCGCCGCCGGGGTCGGACGGGACGTCGTCGGCACGGCCCGACCCGGACAACACCTTCATCGGCGCGCCCGGGCAGGCGGCCGACACGGTGGTGGCGATCTTCCGGGACGGGGACGCCGTGCTGGCGGGGTACACCGACGACGAGGGGCGGCAGCACTCGCTGACCACCGCGCAGCGACGACAGCTCGCCACCGTGGCGGCCGACGGCGAGCCCGTGACGGTGACGCTCGGGTCGCTCGGCTCGTACCGGGCGCAGGCGGTCGGCGACGACGGCGACGTGTTCGTGACCGCCCTGCCGCTCGGGAACCTCGACGCCGGCATCGTGCGACTGGTCGTCGTGGTCGGGAGCGTCACGCTCCTCGCGCTGGTCGTCGCCACCTGGGCGCTGACCCTGACGATCCGTCGGTCGCTGCGCCCGCTCGAGCGCGTGGCGTCGGTCGCGTCGAGCGTCACCGACCTGGACCTCGAGCGCGGGGACCCGGACATCGCGGCCCGCGTCGCGCCGGCGGACCTCGTCGTGAACCGCGAGGTCGGACAGGTCGGCTCGGCCCTGAACCGGCTGCTCGGGCACGTCGCCCGGGCACTGACCGTCCGACGGGACGCCGAGCGCGGGATGCGGACCTTCGTCGCCGACGCCTCGCACGAGCTGCGCACGCCGATCGCCACCGTCCGGGCCTACGCCGAACTGTCCCGGACCACCGACGACATCGACGACCTGCACCGCAACGTCGACCGGATCGGCCGCGAGGCCCGGCGCATGGGCGACCTCGTCGAGGAGCTCCTGCTGCTCGCCCGGCTGGACGCGACCGCGCTGGCCGCCGGACCTGACCCCGTGCGCGAGGTCGTCGACCTGACCGCGACGGTCGTCGAGGCCACCGTGGACGCCCGGGCCACGGCGCCGGGACACCGGTGGACGCTGCAGCTCGCGGACGACCACCCGGTCGCGGTGTCCGGCGACCCCGGGCAGCTGCGGCGCGTGGTGACGAACCTGCTGTCGAACGCGCGGACGCACACCCCCGAGGGCACGACGGTGGTGGTCTCGCTCCAGCAGGTCGCGCTGCAGCAGGACTCGCTGCAGCACGACTCCGGCGGCGTTCCGCTCGTGCGGCTCGTGGTCGCGAACGACGGGCCGCCGATCGACGCGGACGTCCTGCCGACGCTGTTCGACCGGTTCACCCGGGGGTCGGCGTCCCGGACGCGGGAGCACGGGACGAGCGGCCTCGGGCTCGCGATCGTGCGCGCGGTGGTCGAGGCGCACGGCGGCACGGTGCGGGTCGTCTCCGAGCCGGGGCGCACGGCGTTCACGGTGGAGCTGCCGGTCCGCCCCCCGTCCTGACCGATCCGGTCGTCCGTCCGGCGCCCCGACCGTCCGGTCGTCCGTTCCGGTCCGCCGCTCCGGCGGGTACGCTGCGGGCACGAGCGGAGGGCGGACGCGATGGAGAACCGGTACGGCCACCTGCCGGAGCACCCCCGGCCGGAGGACCTCGTCGTCGAGGTCCCGGCGTTCGAGGACGACCGCCCGCAGCCCGATCCGGAGCCGCCCGCCGGCGCTCCCGAGCTCGTCGCGGCGACGCGCTTCGCGCAGGCCTCGCACGAGCCACCGACCATCCGCCGGACCCAGATGCGCGCGGGCGCCTGGATCGCGGGCGTCCCGATCGCGGCGCTCGCGGTCGTCGCGGTGGTGCAGGTGCTGCTCGGCCTCGGCGACTGACCTGGCTGCGACTGATATGTAGAGTGGTGCGCCATGGGGGCGCGCGGTGGTCGAGAGCGGACCTTCTTCGTCGACGAGTCGAAGACGAACGACTACCTCCTCGTCGCGGTGGGCGTCGCACGGTCCGACCTCGAGCCCTGCCGCCGGGCACTGCGCGCACTGGTCCTCCGCGGACAGTCGAGGCTCCACATGCGCAAGGAGAGCGATCCGCGTCGGCGGCGGATCCTGACGACGGTCCTCGAGCTCCCGATCAGCGACGTGGTCATCGTCCGCGCCCCGAAGGACGGGCGGACCGATGTCGAGCGACGAGCGGCCTGCATCCGACGACTCGTGGGGATCGCCGCAGACGGACCGGCCACGCTCTGCTTCGAGCTGGACGAGACGCTCCTCCGACGGGACCGGCAGCTCCTGGTCGAGAGCAACCGACGACTCTCGCCGAGCTCGCAGGTCCACCACCGGCACGACTCCGCGGCGCACGAGCCGTTGCTGGCCGCGCCGGACGCCATCGCGTGGGCATGGGCGAAGGGCGGCGACTGGCGCCGCCGATGCGGCGGAGGGATCGCGGTCGAACCGGCCTGACCCGAACAGCCCTGAACGCGAACAGCCCCGGACAGCGCGAGACCCGAGCGCCCAACCGTCCGGATGGGTCTCGGGTCCACTTCTCGGAGCTCAACGCCGCGAGCTCAGCCAGGCTAGCAGTGACTCCCGCGATGTGCCACGAGCGGAGGGCCCTCGCCCCTTCTTACGCGCGGCACAGGGTGCTGCTGCGGTCCGCATCGGAGCGCTGCCGAGCCTGATCGGCATGACGGACTCGGACCAGACCCTCGACATCGACATAGTGGTGCCCTGCCACGACGAGCAGGACACGCTCGCCGCACACGTCCGGCGCCTGCACCAGTTCTGCCGGACCTCGTTGCAGCACTCGTGGCGGATCACGATCGCGGACAACGCCTCGACCGACGACACCGCGCGCATCGCCGACGACCTCGCGGCCATGCTGCCCGAGGTGCACGCGGTGCACCTGGCCCGTAAGGGACGTGGGCGCGCGCTCAAGGCGGTGTGGGGCGACTCCCCCGCCGCGGTGCTCGTGTACGTGGACGAGGACCTGTCGACGGACCTCGCGGCACTCGAGCCCCTCGTCGCGCCGCTGCTGTCCGGCCACTCCGACGTGGCGATCGGCACGCGGCTGGTCGGGTCCTCCCGCGTGGTCCGGGGCGGCAAGCGCGAGTTCATCTCCCGCTCGTACAACCTGCTCCTCCGCAGCACCATGGGGGTCTCGTTCTCCGACGCGCAGTGCGGGTTCAAGGCCGTCACCCGAGAGGCCGCGGAGCACCTGCTGCCGCTCTGCGAGGACGACGCCTGGTTCTTCGACACCGAGCTGCTCGTGCTGGCGGAGCACGCGGGGCTGCGCATCCACGAGGTCCCCGTCGACTGGGTGGACGACGTGAACTCCTCGGTGCACATCGCCTCGACCGCGACCGAGGACCTCAAGGGCATGTGGCGGGTCTCGCGTGGCCTGGCCACCGGACGCATCCCGATCGCCCCGGTGTACGACGCGATCGGCCGGCGTCCGTTCAGCACGCCGCACGTGGGGATCCTCGGACAGGTGCTGCGGTTCGGCACGATCGGGGTCCTCTCCACGCTGGCCTTCGCGCTGCTGTACGCGCTGTTCCGCCCGGCGATCGGCGCGCAGACCGCGGACTTCCTGGCGCTCCTGGTGACGGCGATCGGCAACACCGCGCTCAACCGGCGGTTCACGTTCGGCGTGCGCGGCCGTGCCGGTGCCGGTCGACACCACGTGCAGGGGCTCGTCGTGTTCGGGATCGCCTGGGCGATCACGTCCGGGTCGCTCGTGGTGCTGCACGCGACGACGCCCGGCGCGTCGCACGGGGCCGAGGTGCTCGTGCTCACGGGGGCGAACCTCGTCGCGACCGGGGTCCGGTTCGTGCTCTTCAAGGCGTGGGTGTTCCGCACGCGGCGTCGCCCCGTGCTCGTGCGGCCGGGCGACGCACCCGCGCCCGCGCCCGCAGCCGCTCCCGCAACCGGCGACGAGCGGCAGGTCGTGGAGGAACGCACGAACTGACCGTCCCGCCCGCGGAACGCAGGCGTCGGCGGTTCCTCGCAGCGGTATGTCGCTGCGAGGAACCGCCGACGTTGCGTCTTGCGGAACCGGAAGCGGAACCGGCACCAGCACCGGCCGGCAGCAGCACCCAGCCGGCCGCCGCCCGCCCGCCGGACCCGACCCGTGCCTCCCGTCCGGTCGGTCTGTTGCGTGCGCGGTATACCAACCCGTAGCATCGCCCTACCGCACCACCCCACAGGGCCCGGCCACCATCCGACGGTCTGCCCGCGGCGAGCGCTCCACCGATGCAGCCTGGCCGACCGCTGCCGGCACTCGCTCCACTGGACCCGCTCGTGAACCCCTCCCCCTTCGGCCTGTACGACCCTGCTCGCGAATCGAGCGACTGCGGCGTCGGCTTCATCACCCGTCTCGACGGGACCCCGAGCCACGACGTCCTGGTGAAGGGCGACGAGGCACTGTGCGCGATCCCCCACCGCGGCGGCAAGTCCGCCGAGGGCGTCGGTGACGGCGCGGGCGTGAGCATCGACCTGTCGGTGGAGTTCTTCAGCGCGATCACCGGCCAGACCCTGCGCGCCGGGCACTTCGGCGTCGCGAACTGCTTCGTGCCGTCCGACCCCGACGAGCGTGCCGACGCCGAACGCCTCGTGACGGCGGAGCTGGCGGAGCAGGGCTTCGAGCTGCTCCTGGTCCGCGACGTCCCGGTCGACCACGGCGTCGCCCGCCCGGAGGCCGAGCAGTACCAGCTGCCGATCGTGCAGTGGGTCTTCCGCGCCCCGGAGTCCTGGTCCCGCGCCGACGTCGACGCCGCGGCGAACCGCGCGCTCCTCGCGATCGAGGCGGTGTCCTACGCCCGCGCCGCCGAGGAGCACGCACCGCACGCGGCCCTGTACCCGCTGTCGCTCAGCGCCCGGACCCAGGTGCTGAAGGGCCGGCTGAACTCGGGCGAGGTGATCGGCTACTTCACCGACCTGCGCGACCCGCGGCACTCGGTCCGGACGCTGTACTTCCACACCCGGTTCTCGACGAACACCGAGCCGCACCCGACGATGGCGCAGCCGTTCCGCCTGATGGCACACAACGGCGAGCTGAACACCGACCGCAAGAACCGGCTGTCCGACGAGGCCTCGGCGCGCGCCCGCACGCGCAGCATCGTCCGGCCGCCAGGGCAGTCGGACTCGAGCCGGCTCGACCAGACCCTGCAGAGCCGGGTGTTCGACGACGGCCTGGACCTGGTCGAGGCCGTCGTGACGCTCATGCCCCCGGCGTGGGAGAACGACCGCACGCTCACTCCAGCGGTGCGCGACATGCTCGAGTACCACTCGCTGTACGAGGAGAAGAACGACGGTCCCGCCGCCGTGATCTTCAGCGACGGCGACGTCGTGGGCGCGCGCCTCGACCGGCTCGGCCTCCGGCCGCTCCGCACCGTGCAGACCGCCGAGTACCTGATGGTCGCGTCGGAGTCCGGCCAGGTCGCGTTCGCCGCGGACGAGGTCGTGCACCGCGGCCGGATCGAGGCCGGCGGCATGCTCGTCGTCGACCACCGCACGGGTTCGGTGCTGCGCACGCGCGAGGCCCTCGAGCTGCTCGCCGCCCGCAGGCCCTTCGGCGCGCTGCTCGACGCCGCCCGGGTGGAGCTCGACGCCCTGCCCGCGCCCGCGTACGAGCGCGGCACGAGCACGCTCGGCTACGACGGGGACCTGTCGCTCGCCGGGCGCTACGTCGCGTACTCGCTGAACCAGGAGAGTTTCCGGTTCATGCTCGACCCGATGCTCGCGAACGGCTCGGAGCGCATCTCGGCGATGGGCTACGGCAACGCGATCAACGCCCTGAGCGACACCGAGGGCGGCATGGCGAAGTACTTCTCGCAGCGCTTCGCCCAGGTGACGAACCCGCCGCTCGACTCGATCCGCGAGGCCGACGGCATGTCGATGCGCGTGGCCCTCGGCGCCAAGCTCGACGCCCACACGCGGGCGGCTGCTGGTGGACACACCAGCGCGCAGGCCGACGCCGACACCAGCACGGCCGCCGTCCCGACCCGTCAGATCGTCGTGCAGTCCCCCGTGCTCGGCCACCTCGACATGGTCCGCCTGCGCGACCAGGACGTCGTCCCGCTCGAGCGCTTCGACATGCTCTACGTGCCCGTCGTCGACGACGAGCACGCCAACGCGGACGCCGTCCGCTCCGCCGTCGAGGCCCTGTGCGACCGGGTCGAGGCGTTCGCGCGCACCACGGGCGGCATCGCGGTCCTGACCGACCGCGCGGTGTCCTCGACCCGCGCACCGCTCCCGGTGATCCTGGCGGTCGCGGCCGTGAACCAGCGGCTCATCGAGACCGGCCTGCGCCTGCGCCTGTCGATCGTCGCCGAGTCCGGGCAGCTCCCGTCCTCGCATCACGTGGCCACGGCGCTCGGCTTCGGTGCGTCGGCGGTCTACAGCCTGTCGGCCCGGCTCCGTGCCGAGGAGCAGTACCCCGCCGAGGCCGCCCCCGCCGGCGAGGTCACCGCGACCGACCTGGCCCTGCGGCGCTTCCGGAAGGCGGCGGAGAAGGCCCTCGCGAAGACGATGGGCCGCGTCGGCCTGTGCACCGCGGAGAGCTACATCGGCGGCGCGTTCTTCGAGCCGAACTACCTGGACACCGGGGACGACCTGTTCGCCCGGGTGTTCCCGTACATGCAGGCCCCGGTCGGCGGTGTCGGCTTCACCCGCATCGCACAGGCCGCGACGGAGTGGCACGAGCGCGCCCGCTCGGTCGCGACCGAGGCCCAGGTCCCGCTGCTCGGCCTGTTCAAGGAGCGCTCCGACGGCGCCGGGCACTCGTTCGGCGTCGCGAGCGTCCGCGGCTTCGGCGGGATGACCGAGGAGCGCCCGGCCTTCGAGCGTGCCGGCGACTCGGAGGCGCTCCGCCTGCTCACCCTCGGCCAGCTCGACGACGCCTTCGGCATCACCGACAGCGCGTACCGGGGCACCGGCTACGACCGGCTGAGCGACGCCGAGGTCGACGCGCACCGCATCACGCCCGGCTACGTGTCGTTCCTGCAGACCACCCACGACGAGCGGTCCCGCCGTCCCGCCGCGCTCCGCGACGTGCTCGCGCTGCCCGCGGACGTCACGGGCATCGACGAGGCCGAGGACTTCGCGCGCGAGCTCGGCCGCTTCTCGACGACCGGCAACGCCAGCATCACGGTGCGCGGTCTGTCCGGCTCGCGGCCCGCCTCGCCCGACGGACTGCCGGGAGGCACGACCCGCTTCCGCCTGGAGCTCACGTCGACGGGACCCACGGGTTCCGCACGCCACCGGGCCCTCGCGGACGGGCTCGCCCTGCTGCACCCCGGCCAGGTGGACGTCGACGCCGTCGACGACGACCAGGTGACGCTCCGCGCCACCGGCGCCGCCGCCGCGCTCCTCGCGCTGCTGCAGGCGGCCCCGGCGAGCGTGGACCTCGACCGGGTGCAGCCCGCGCACGAGATCACCCGCACGCTCGCGTCCGGGGCGATGAGCCACGGCGCCCTCGTCGCCACCGCGCACGAGGCCGTCGCGCACGGCACGAACATGGTCGGCGGCATGTCGAACTCGGGCGAGGGCGGCGAGCACCACTCCCGCTACGGGACGATCCGCGGCTCGAAGATCAAGCAGTTCGCCTCGGGGCGGTTCGGCATCTGGGCGGGCTACCTGGCCGACCCGATGCTCGAGGAGCTCGAGATCAAGATCGGCCAGGGCGCCAAGCCCGGCGAGGGCGGTCAGCTGCCCGCGCCGAAGGTCACGGTGGACATCGCCGCCGCACGCGGAGGCACGCCCGGCGTCGAGCTCATCTCGCCGCCGCCGCACCACGACACGTACTCGATCGAGGACCTCGCGCAGCTCATCCACGACTGCAAGGCCGCCCGCGTCCGGGTCGTCGTGAAGCTCGTGTCCTCCGAGGGCATCGGGACGATCGCCGTCGGCGTCGCGAAGGCCGGCGCGGACGTCATCAACGTCGCGGGGAACACCGGCGGGACGGGTGCCGCGGCGGTCACGAGCCTGAAGTACGCGGGCCGCTCCGCGGAGATCGGCGTCGCCGAGGTGCACCAGGCCCTCGTCGCGAACGGCCTGCGGCAGAAGGTCACGCTCCGGTGCTCCGGCGCCCACCAGACCGGATCGGACGTCGTCACGAGCGCGCTGCTCGGCGGCGACTCGTTCGAGTTCGGCACGACCGCGCTCATGATGCTCGGCTGCGTCATGGCGAAGAACTGCAACGTGAAGTGCCCCGCCGGCCTGACCACGAACGCCGAGGCGTTCGAGGGCGACCCGCGTGCGCTCGCGCAGTACCTGCTCAACATCGCGCACGACGTTCGGCAGATCCTCGCGCGCCTCGGGCTGCGGTCGCTCCGCGAGGCCCGCGGGCGCACCGACCTGCTGCAGCTGCTCGACCACCCGGCGAGCGTCGGCCGGCTCGACGTGCGGGACCTCCTGGCGCAGGTGCCGGAGAAGGTCGTCGCAGACCCGGAGTACCTCGAGAAGGACTACCGGACCGACGACGCGCTCATCGCCCAGGTGCGTACGGCGCTCGTCGACGGACACGAGCATGCGCTCGTGGTCGACGGCGTCGTCCTCGGCAACGCGGACAAGTCCGTCGGCGGCCAGCTCGGCATCGACCTCGAGCGGATCCTGAACCACGAGCTCCGCGGGGCCGACCTGTCCGGGCACCCGGCGATCGCCGAGGACGACCGCGGTCGCCGTCGGCTGGTCGACGGCGCCCTGACGATCCGCACGAGCGGGTCCGCGGGGCAGTCCTACGGGGTGTTCACGAACGACGGCACGACGCTCGACCACACCGGCACCGCGAACGACGGTGTCGGCAAGAGCCAGTCCGGCGGCCGGATCGTCGTCCGCGCGCCGGGCGGCGGCAGTGCCGAGCGCGGCGGCAACGTCCTCGTCGGCAACTTCGCGCTGTTCGGCGCCACGGGCGGCCGGACGTTCGTCGAGGGCGAGGCCGGCGACCGCTTCGCCGTGCGCAACTCCGGGGCGACCGCGGTCGTCGAGGGCCTCGGCGACTTCGGCTGCGAGTACATGACCGGCGGTGCCGTGCTCAACCTCGGCGGCTTCGGCAAGGGGCTCGGGAACGGCATGTCCGGCGGCTTCCTGTACCAGTACGACCCCTCGGGGCAGGTGACCGAGCGCGCGAGCACCGACTCGCTCCTGGTGTTCCCCGTCACGGAGACCGGGCGCGGGGCGTTCCACGAGGCGGCCGCGAAGCTCCTGCTCGAGTGGCACCTCGAGGCGACGGGCTCGGCGCTCGCCGAGCGGCTGCTCGCGGCGTGGGAGACCACCCGCGACCACGTGTACGTCGGCATGCCGCGGGCGCTCCTGCTCAGCCAGGACGCCGACGAGATCCTCGCCGCCGCGACCCGACCGGAGCTCCTCGACGAGCTCGCGACCTCGGTCGCGACGGACAAGCTCCGCGCGTTCAAGACGGACTACCGCGACCGGCGCACCGTGCTCGACGGCCGCGCTCCCGCGCTCGGCGACCAGGGCGAAGACACGTTCGCGCTCCTGTCGTCGTACACGGTGCTCGGCGTCGCCCAGGACGTGGCGCAGGAGCGCGTCCCCGGTGCCGCGGCGGGCGACCCCCGGGTCACCGAGGCGGTCCGCAACCTCGTCCTGACCGAGGACTTCCAGGTCAAGCAGCGGGTCGTGAAGTATCTGCGCCGCACGCTCGAGTCCTTCGCGGACGACGAGCTCGCGACGCTCATCGCGACGAAGCGGCTCGACGACGCCAAGCGTGCGCTCGCGCAGCGGAACAACCGCAGCTCGGACGCACCGGGGACCACGGGGTGGATGATGCACCAGACCGCCAAGAACGCCGGCCGACGCCGAGCCGCACGGTTCGACGAGCTGCTCGCCACCGCGGCGCTCGAGGACATCGCCCGCCGCGCGCCGCTCGCCCCGGTCGAGGCGGTGACGGCATGACGACCATGCCCCCGACCGGGTCGCTCATCCCCGTCGACGCCCCGTTCTCGGCCGCGCAGGAGTCCTGGCTCGCCGGGTTCATCGCGGGCATCGCCGCCGCGGGGAAGAAGGCCGCCCCGGCAGCACCGACCACGACGATCGACGTGCTGTTCGGCACGCAGACCGGCAACGCGGAGCTCCTCGCCGAGGACCTCGTCGCCGGCGCGACCGCCAGGGGCCTGGGCGGTCGGGCGACCCCGCTCGACGCCGTCACCCCGGAGCAGCTCGCCGGCATGACGCACGTGCTCGTCGTCACCTCGACGTACGGCGAGGGCGAGATGCCCGACAACGCCGGCCTGTTCTGGGAGGCGCTGCAGTCCCCCGCGGTCCCCCGTCTCGAGGGCGTGCAGTACGCGGTGCTCGGGCTCGGCGACACGAGCTACGACGAGTTCTGCCAGGCCGGGAAGCTCCTGGACCTGCGGTTCGAGCAGCTCGGCGCGGCCCGCGTGCACGACCGGGTGGACTGCGACGTCGACTACGAGGACCCGGCCGCCCTCTGGAGCGCCGCCGTCCTCGACCGGATCGCCGCCCAGGCCGGCGTCGCCGCGACGGGCGGGACCACCACTGCCGGGGCCGCGCCGACGGCGACCGCAACCGGCGGGGCGGGCGCGGGTCGTGCCTCCCGGCCGGGTGCGCAGTGGACCAAGCGCACCCCGTACCGGGCGCCGCTCGTCGTGAACCGGGTGCTCAGCGCGCCGCGGAGCGCGAAGGAGATCCGGCACCTGGAGTTCGACCTCGGCGACTCCGGGATCACGTACGCGGCCGGCGACGCGCTGGCCGTGGTGCCGCACAACGACCCGGCGCTCGTCGACCAGCTGCTCGACCACCTCGGCGCGGACGGTGCGGCGGACGTCGACGGCCGACCGCTCGCCGAGGTCCTGCGCGTCGAGCGCGAGATCCGGACGCCGTCGAAGGACCTCGTCGCCGACCTGGTGCAGCGTGCGCCCGCGTCGGAGCTCGCCGCGGTCGTGGCGCACGGCGACAAGCAGGAGCTCGACCGGTGGCTGTGGGGGCGGGACGTCCTCGACCTGCTCGTGGACGCCGGACCCGCGGCGCCGTCGCTCGACGAGCTGCTGCCGAACCTCCGCGGACTGCAGGCGCGGCAGTACTCGATCTCGTCGAGCCCGCTCGCCCACCCCGGCCGCGTGCACCTGACCGTCGCGAGCGTCCGGTACGGGGACACCCGACGCACCCACCACGGCGTCGCGTCGACGTACCTGGCGGACCGGGTGCAGGCGGACGGTGAGGTCGGCGTGTACCTGCAGCCGAACGCCGCGTTCGGGGTGCCGGCCGACGGCGACGCCCCGATGGTGATGATCGGCCCCGGGACCGGGATCGCGCCGTTCCGCGGGTTCCTGCACGAGCGGGCGGCCGCCGGGGCGACCGGGCGCAACTGGCTGTTCTTCGGCGACCAGCACCGCGACACGGACTTCGTCTACGAGGACGAGCTCACCGCGTTCCGGGAGTCCGGCGTGCTCGACCGGCTCGACCTGGCGTTCTCACGCGACCAGGCCGAGAAGGTCTACGTGCAGACCCGGATGCGGGAGCAGGCCGTCGAGCTGTACCGGTGGCTCGAGGACGGCGCGTTCGTGTACGTGTGCGGCGACGCCTCGCGGATGGCGAAGGACGTCGAGCAGGCGCTGCTCGACGTCGTCGCCGAGCAGCGGGGCCGGGGCGCCGACGACGCGCTCGGGTACCTGGCCGACCTGCGGCGCGCGAAGCGGTACGTCCGCGACGTCTACTGACCCGCGCGCGGGGTGCCGATCCGCGCGTGGAAGGCGCTTCCGCGCGTCGGGTGCCGTTCCGCTCGTAGGAGGCCGTTCCTTCCGGCCTCCGACGCGCGGATCGGCATCCCAGGACGGAGGCGATGGGAAGGATCGCTCACGCGACCGGCTGACGGACGGGAGGCCCGTGGCGGCACCGGCACGGGCCTCCCGTCCGTCCCCGGGTCACCACCCGATCAGCGCGACGCGGTGCAGCGCCCTCAGCGCGCGGGCAGCCCCGCGATCCACCCGGCGACCTGCGCGTCGAACCACGCCGCGTCGAGGTTCCGCTCCCACGCGTGCTCGGCCGAGCCGCTGACCACCAGGGTCACCCGGTCGGGCTCCCCCGCGGCGAACTGCTGGCTCACGGCGAACGGCACGGTGCGGTCCCCGTCGGAGTGCACGAGCAGCGTCGGCGGCAGGGGCGGCGGGACCCGGAGCCACGACAGCGCCCGGACGTCGACGGGCGCCCGGAGCCCGACCACGCGGTGCAGCAGCGGCGTGCGCATCGCCGCGAGGGCCGCGGAGACGACGAACCCGGGCACCGGGGTGCGGGCCGCCTGAAAGCGGACGGCCGCCTCCCAGTCGAGCGCCGGCGCCACGAGCAGCACGCCCGTGACCAGGTCGCGGTGGGCCGAGCGCAGCAGCAGCTCGTGGGTGATCGTGGCGCCCATCGACCAGCCGACCAGGACGATCCGCCGAGCACCGTTCGCGACCGCGTGGTCGAGGGCTGCCTCGACGTCGACCCACTCCCGGGCACCGAGGTGGGACGCGCGTCCCTCCCACGGCGCCTCACCGTCTCCGCGGAACGATGGCACGATCGAGGTCCAGCCGGCCTCGAGCGCCGCCGGGACGGTCCGGAGCGCGGTCACCCGGGTCGTCCGGATGCCGTGCACGTGGACGGCCCACGTGGCCGCGGCGTCGTCGTCGGGGCGGGCGGGGCGCACCACCCACGCGGGTGCCGCGCCGAGCGGGGTCGGGATCGACACCTCGGACCAGTCGACCTCCATCGCGGCGGGGTCGGGGTGCACGTGACCGCTCCACCGGATGCGGGCGGACACCGCGCCGGTCGTCCGGACCACGGCGCGGCGGACGGTGCCGGCGGCCTCGTCGACCTCGAGCACCGGCCCGACCGTGGTGTGTCCGTCGCCCTCGTGCCACAGGCCGTACTCCCCCGGCCGCAGCGTGTCGGCGGTCAGGGGCAGCTGCACCGAGTCGGCGTCCGCGTCGAGCACCGGCGTCCACCGGTGCCGCCCGGGCAGGACGATCTTGCCGACCACCGCACGGACGGCCAGCAGCCCGCCGACCACCACGAGCACCACCAGGGCGACGAGCGCCCACACCACGACCGTCATGCCGTCATCCTCCGAGGTTCCGAGCGAGCAGCCGCTCCGCCGACCGCACGTGCGCGAGCTCGCCCGGGTCGATCGTCCGTCCCTGCACCTCGGCGTCGCGGATCGCGATGACGAGGTCGTACGTCCGCACCCGCAGGTCGGCACGGCGGTCGACGGGCCGCAGACCGTGGTGTCGGACGACGCGGGCGAGCCGACGGTGGTGCCGGCCGAGCCGCAGGTCGCGGACCCACCGGCGCACCGTGAACGAGGCCATCCCGACGACGACGAGCACGATGCCGAGGTAGAAGGGCGGGTCGAACGCGAACCGCAACGCGTCGCGGACGCCGGGGGTGGCCAGGCCGAGGTGGTCGGCCGTCAGCGACACGATCTCCTCGACGCTGGCCAGGGTGACGAGGACGAGTCCGACCCGGAAGACCCCGAGTGCCCCGCGCCCGGTCGGCATCCCGCGCACGAGCGTCGTCACCGTGATCGCGGCCACGCAGGCCATGTAGACCGAGGCGTAGAGCCACATCGCGGTCTGGTCGATGCCGAGCACGATGAAGTGGAACGCGGTCGTGCCCCGGTCGGTGATGCAGGCGAACGGGATCGTGAACGCGGTGACCACGGCGAGCAGCGCGAGGGGGTGCGCCAGGACCGGTCGGCGCGGCAGGTCGCCCGTGGACGCGCGGAGCATGAGCCAGAAGGCGGTGGTCGCGCAGACGTTCTGCACGAGGTTGATGAGGTTCGTGCCGCCGAGCCACCCGTCGAGCACGGTCTGCGGCACGACGCTGCCGAGGGTGAGGAGCCCGAGGGCGCCCACCCCGGTCGCCGCCCAGGCCGCGCGACCGCGCGGGTTCCGCCACACCGACGGCGTCCGCGCCACGAAGATGAGGGCCGCGCACCAGAAGGTGGCGGCGTGCAGGGCACCCATCAGCCGTAGGCCCGCTCGTCCGACGACCCCGCGCCGAGCAGGACGGTGGCGACCTCGTACGCGAAGCGCTCCGCGAAGTGCTCGTCGTCGCCGGACACGCGCACGAGCCCGTGCCCGGCAGTCTGCGTCGGGTCGTCCGCGTGCGCCGCGCTCCGGCCGTCGACGTCCCGCTGGCACACGTTCGTCCCCGCGGCGAGCGACGCGACCGACGCGGGCGTCGGCGCCCCGGCGTCGCCGTGCAGCAGGTGCCCGAGTTCGTGCAGCACGCAGTGCATGCGGTACAGGGGCGGCACGGCGGCGGGGACGAGCACGAGGTTCTCGTGCGGCGCCTGCGAGACGAGTGCGGTGAGGCTGCCCCACGACGGGCCGTCCACGTCGACGACGCGGGTCGGCGTGCCGACCGTGCGGGCGACCGCGGCCACGACGTCGTCGAGACGCGGGTCGGCCGGCAGCGTGCGCACGAGGTCGGCGACCACCGTCGTCACGTTCCGCCCTGCCATCGACTCCCCCTCGTCCCGCGGACAGCCTACCGGCCCGGATCCACGCGTCGGGCGGTGCGGTCCCGGCGACGGCGCGCGCGGTCGCGGGGTGACCGGACGACGGACGGGAGGATCGTGGCGGGCCCGCCACGGTCCTCCCGTCCGCGTCCTGGCGGGCCGGACCCGCTCAGTCCTGCGCGACCGCCTCGTAGTGGCGCGCGCCACCGCGCACCCCGGCGAACCGGTACGGACCGGCGGTGACCCGGGGACGCTCGACGTCCTCGCTGGTGGCGGCGCCGCCGGCGTGCAGCGCGCGGTACTCGTCGACCGTCAGCCGGACGCGCGCGTCGAGCACCGCGCGCACGCGACCCTCGCGGCGGTGCGACCGGTAGTCCGGCTGCACGATGCCCGTCATGAGCTCGCCGACGCTGCCGGAGCCGTAGCTGAACATCGCGATGCGCTGCCCGCCGAGCTCGTCGTCCAGGTCGAGGAGTGCCGCGAGGCCGATCCAGATCGACGCCGTGTAGGTGTTGCCGGTCTGCCGGTTGTAGGTGAAGCCGATCGCGAGCTCGGACTCGTCGAAGGGCTCCCCGACGTGCTGCGTCAGCTTCCGGTGCGCCTTGAGGGCCATCTTCGTGAACGGCTGGTGGTGCACGAAGCGGGTGATGTCGGCGTACGCGGGACCGCCCTGCGCGGCGAGGTCGTCCCAGGCGCCGACGAAGGCGTCGACGTACGCGCTCACCGAGAGCCGCCCGTCGACGAGCGCCGTGGAGCGGTCGTTCGGACGCCAGAAGTCGTCGACGTCGGCGGTGAAGACACCGGCGGCCGGCTCGAGCTCGACGAGGTCCGGGTCGGCGGACACCAGGATCGCGGCGGCGCCGGCGCCCTGCGTGGGCTCCGCGGCGGTGTCGACGTCGTAGCGCGCGACGTCGGCGGCGATCACGAGCACCCGCTCGTGCGGGGCGCGCGCGACGATGCCGAGCGCGAGCTGCACGGCCGCGGTCCCGCCGTAGCAGGCCTGCTTGAGCTCGACGACGCGCACCGACTGCGGCAGGCCGAGCAGCCCGTGCACGAAGACGCCGGCGGCCTTGGACTGGTCGACGCCGGACTCGGTGGCGAACAGCACCGTGCGGATGCCCTCGACGCCGTGGCGGTCGATGACCTCCTTGGCGGCGGCGGCCCCCATCGTGACGATGTCCTCGTCGGGCGCGGGCACGCTGAACGCGTCCTGGCCGATGCCGACGTGGTACTTCGCGGGGTCGACACCCAGGCGCTCGGCGAGGTCGTCGAGCTCGAGCACGTGGTGGCCGGTGGCGATCGCGATGTCGTGGATGCCGATGCTCAGCGGCTGCTGCGCGGTCATGCTGCACCTCCTGCAGGCCGGGAGCCCCGGCGTTCCATGGCGACGTGGGCCGCCATCAGTTCTCCGGGGTTCGTCTGGGCGGCGAGCAGGGAGAGCTCACCGCAGAGGACCGTGGCGGCGCACAGGGCCGCCAGGCGTCGGGCGTTCGCGCCGGGTTCGCGCTCCTCGCGGCAGCCGAGCCGCACGAGCGCGTCCTCGACGACCGGCAGGTCGCCGCCCTTGCCGTTGCCGACCGTGCCGACGATCAGGTGCGGCAGCGCGGTCGAGAAGTACAGGTCGTCGCCGCGGGCCTCGGCGTAGGTGATGCCCTGCGAGCCCTCGACGATGTTCGCGGCGTCCTGCCCGGTGGCCAGGTAGAAGCCGAGCAGCATGTTCGCGTAGTGCGCGTTCGCGGAGCGCAGGGCACCGGCGATCGTCGACCCGACGAGGTTCTTCGCGACGTTGAGCTCGGCGATCCGCGCGGCACTCGACCGGAGCCGCTTCTCGACGACCTCGCCCGGGATGACGATCTCGGCGATGGTGTTCCGGCCGCGTCCGCGGATGCCGTTCACCGCGGTGGCCTTCTTGTCGGTGCAGAAGTTGCCCGAGACGCTGACGTACCGCAGGCCCGGCTCCCACGCGAGGATCGCCGGCAGCAGCTTGTCCGCCGCCTGCGTGACCATGTTGTGGCCGGAGGCGTCGCCCGTGGTGAACGCGAAGCGCAGGAACAGCAGGTCGCCGACGATCTCCGGGTGCACCTCGATCAGCTTCGCGAACCGGCTCTGCCCGGCGACGAGCTGCTCGAGCTCGTCCTGGCGCGCCAGGATCCGCCCCGCGGCGATGTGCGCGGCGGCGGCGCTGTCGGCCTTCACGACGACGGAGCGGGTCATGCGCTCGTCGACGACGGTCGCGACGATCCCGCCCTCGACCATCCGCGAGACACGGGCGCCGCGGCCGACGGACGGCCAGAGCGGCGACTCGTACGTCGCGAGCGGCACCTCGTGCTCGCCCTCAACGGCGTTGCCGCTCACGCGGATCGGCCCCACCCACTTCGTGGGGATCGGGGTCAGCAGGTCGGTCATTCGACGCTCCCTTCGGGCGCTTGCACCGCGACGCTGAGGTGTCTGATGTCGTGCGCCTCCCAGGCGCGGTGGATGCCGGCGAGGTCGGTGTCCGCCGGGACGAGCGCGATGCCGCAGTCGCCGCCGCCGGCGCCGGACGGCTTCGCCGCCCCGCCGGCCGCCTCGACCACGTCGCACAGGGTCGCGAGGCGCTCGGTCTCGATCTGCGACCCGACCGACGCGCCGAGCCCCTGCAGGAGCGTGCGGGCGCGTCGCAGGGCGTCGAGCGTCTGCGCCGCGTCACCGGACCGGAGGCCCGTGGTCAGGTCGTCGACGCACGTCCGGCTCTCGTCGAGGAACGCCGGGTAACCACCGTTGCGGTGGCGCCGCACGACGTCGACGAGCTTCGTCGTGGACGCGGGCGAACCGGTCCAGCCGACCAGGAGCTCGAGGTCCTTCGGCGCCGGCAGCCGTTCGACGTCGAAGCCGGCCCAGGCGTCCGCGTCGGCCAGGACCTCGGACACCGTCCGGCCGCCGAGCATCCCCGCGAGGCGCTCCCGGTCGGGCGCGCTGTACCGCAGCCACCCGCCGAACGTGCTCGCCGCGAGGTCGCCGCCGGACGCCCGGGGGTTCACCCGGATGGTGGCGAGCAGGGCGACCCGGAAGCGGTCGCGCTGGGACAGCCCGATGCCGTAGAAGCGGTCGAGCGCGCCGACGGTCGCGACGGTCACGGCGGCGGAGGACCCGAGCCCGAACTTCCGGCCGCTGGCGTCGTCGAGCTGGCTCTCGATCCGCAGGTCGTGGAACCGCGGGGCGATCCCCCGCTCGGCGCGGAGCTTCTCGACGAGGTCGATCGTCGCCATCACGTAGTCGTACGGGTGGTGCTCGCGGTCGAGCGCGAGCCCGTCGTCCGCGCGGGTCCAGGTGAGCGGCAGGTGGCCGTACTCTTCGGAGTGCACGCTGCCCGAGCCGTGGCCCTCGGCGACCCGGGCCGTGATGGCGCGGTCGAGGGCGATGAGCACGGACGGCTGCCCGGGCTCGACGACGGCGTACTCGCCCGCGACGAACAGCTTGCCGTGGGCGCGGAACTCGATCACTCGGCGGTCTCCTCCGGTCGGACGGCACCCGCTCCGGGTGCCTCCGTTCCTTCGGAGCGGAGCAGGTGCGCGCCTGGTCCGGTGCCGGACTCGATGACGTCTCCCAGGTCGGCGAGCGCGGCAGCGACGGCGCCGCGGTCCTCGGGGGTGGTGAGCACGACGACGTTCGGGCCGGCGTCGGCCGTGGCGTACGCGGTCAGCCCGTCGGCACGGAGTCCGGCGACGGCGTCGAACACGGCGACGCTGCGGGCGTTCAGGTAGCGGATCGGCGGGAACGCGCCCTCGATCGTGGCGTGCATGCGGAGCGCGTTGCTCTCGGTGAGCTCGCCGATGCGGGCGAAGTCGCCGGCGGCGCACGCGGCGAGCATGTCGTCGACGGTGGCCGTGGTCGACTCGACCCACGCCGGGTAGAACGGCGAGGTCGCGATCGTGCGGCGCATCGCCTCGCGCGACCCGACCGCCTTCTCGCCGGCCGAGATCGTCACGACCACCATCGCCATCGGCGGCGCGGGGACGCGTTCGGCGAACGACGCCTGGTCGTCGCCCGCGTGCCACACCGCGACGCCGCCGGGGATCGACCGGGTGGCCGAACCGGAGCCGCGACGGGCGAGCCGGGACAGGTCGCGCTCGGACAGGTCGAGCCCGTACGCGGCGGCCGCGGCCGTCGCGAGCGCCGCGAAGCCCGACGCGCTCGACGCCAGCCCAGCGCCGGTCGGCACGGTGTTCTCCGACACCACCGCGGCGTGCACGGACGACCCCGCGGCCTGGCGCACGAGGTCGAGGAACTGCTGCACGCGGAGCAGGGCGCCGTCCGGGGCCGCGCCGCCGTTCAGCACGAGCGAGTCCGCCGCCGCGGCACCGTCGAGCGTGACGGTGGTGGTCGTCGGGAACACGTCGAGGCCCATCGACACGCTGCCCGTCGCCGGGAGGGCGAGCTGCGCGTCGGCCTTGCCCCAGTACTTCACGAGCGCGATGTTGGGGTGCGCGACGGCGGTGGCGGTCATAGGGCGCGGGCTCCGATCGTGGTGGTCCAGGTCTCCGTCGCGCCGGCGGCACGGAGGGCCGTCGCGACGCGGTCGGCGTGCGCGGCGTCGGCGACGAGCGCGAGGACGCATCCGCCGCGCCCACCGCCGGTGAGCTTCGCGCCGAGGGCGTCCGCACGGCGTGCGGCGTCGACGAGCCGGTCGAGGTCCGCGCTCGACACGTCGAGTTCGGTGAGCAGTCCGTGCGCGGCGTCCATCGTGGCACCGAGGCCCTGTGCGTCGCCGTCCACGAGTGTCCCCCGTGCGCGACGGGCCAGGTCGCCGATCGCCGCGGCCACGGCGTCGACGGCCTGCGGGTCGCGGTCGTGCCGCTCCCGCACGGCGGCGACGGCCTCGCGCGTGTGCCCGGGGACGCCGGTGTCGGCGACGACGAACGTGAACGCGGCGCCGAGCGGGACGGGTTCGACGACGCCGTCCTCGAACCACACCGGGACGTCGGCGACCACACCGCGGGCGTCGAGCCCGGACGGTCGGCCGTGGGCGACCCGCTCGCACTCCTGCACGAGCTCGTGGTGCTCCTGCGCGTCCAGGGTCCGGTCGAAGACGTCGGCGACGGCGGCCGTGACGGCGGCGGCGACCGCGGCGCTCGACCCCATGCCGCGGGCTGTCGGCACGGCGCTGTCGACGCGGACGTGCAGGTGCTGCTCGGGGGCGCCGAGGTGCCGCAGCGTGGCCGTGACCGCCGTGACGGTCGGCAGCACGGCGGCGGGCGCGGTGTCGAGCGGACCGGTGTGCACGGTGGACTCGAGTGCGCTGCCCGAGGTCGACGACACCGGGGTCGCGGTCGCGGTCACGCGGACGTCCAGGACGGGCAGCACGAGTGCGGGTACGCCGTACACCACGGCGTGCTCGCCGATCAGGATCGTCTTGCCGTGGGAGGACCCGGTCCCGGTGCGGAGGGTGGTGCCCGGGTGCGGGGTCGCGGTGCGGTCGGTGTCGTGGTTGGTCATCGTGGCTCGGGTCAGCCTAACCGGACGCGGGCGGTGCGGGACGTGTGCGCCGGCCGGACGCGTCCCCGGACACATCGACCCGGACGCGCACGGGCCGCAGGCGTACATTGTCGTCAGCATGCTGACGATCTCCGTCTGCCGACCACCAGGAGGGCCCGTGCACACCCCGTCCGTCCCCGACCGTCGCCGCTGGGCGGGACTCGTCGTCATCAGCGTCGCGGTCTCCCTGATCATCGTCGACTCGACGATCGTGAACGTCGCGATCCCGCGCATCGTCGCCGACCTGGACATCGACTCGACGCTCGTGCAGTGGGTCCAGGAGAGCTACACCCTGGTGTTCGCCGCGCTGCTGCTCGTGCTCGGCTCGCTCGCCGACCGCTACGGACGCCGGCGCCTGCTGACGATCGGCGTCTCGGTCTTCGTGGTGGCCTCGGTGCTCGCGGCGATCGCCCCGACGGGGGACCTGCTCGTCGCGGCCCGGATCCTGCAGGGCCTGGGCGGCGCGATGGTGCTCCCGACCACGCTGTCGCTCGTCAACGCGACCTTCACCGGGCGTGAGCGTGGCATCGCCTTCGCGGTCTGGGGATCGACCATCGGCGGCATGGTCGCGGTCGGCCCGCTGCTCGGCGGCTGGCTGACGACGGACTTCTCGTGGCGCTGGGCGTTCGGGATCAACGTGCCGCTCGGCATCGCGATCGTCGTCGGTGCGTTCCTCACCGTCCGGGAGTCCCGGGACGCCGCACACGCCGGCGGGATCGACGTGATCGGTGCCGTGCTCAGCGTGCTGACGAGCGCGTCGCTCGTGTTCGGGTTGATCGAGGGGCGGACGTACGGGTGATGGACGCCCGCGGAGCGCTTCCGCGTCGGCGACTGGGCGTGGCCGGCGGGCACCTCCCCGATCCCGTTCGCCTTCGCGCTGACCATCGTCGCCGGGATCGCCTTCGTCGCCTGGTCCCGACGCCGGCAGCGCTCGGGACGCTCGACCCTGATCGCGCTCGACCTGTTCCGCATCGGGTCGTTCCGGAACGGCTCGATCGCGGCCCTGATCGTGTCGCTCGGCGAGTTCGGGATCGTCCTGTCGCTGCCGCTCTGGCTGCAGAACGTGCTCGGCTACTCGGCACTGCAGACCGGCTTCGTCCTGCTCGCGCTGGCGATCGGCTCGTTCGTGGCGAGCGGGTTCGCGGCCACCGCCGGCCAACGGATCGGCCCGCTCCCCATCGTCCGGATCGGCATCGCCGCGGAGATCGTCGGGGTCGCGGCGATCGGGTTCGTCGTCTCCGCGGACACGCCGTGGTGGGCGGTCGTGCCGTGCCTGTTCGTCTACGGGTTCGGCGTCGGGCTCGCGACCGCACAGCTGACCGGGGTCGTGCTGCAGGACGTCCCGGTGGAGCGCAGCGGCGAGGCTTCCGGCGCCCAGAGCACCGCGCGGCAGATCGGGTCGGCGCTCGGCATCGCGGTGCTCGGGACGGTGCTCTTCACCAGCACGGGCGGACTCGTCCAGCAGCGGCTCGAGGACGCCGGGACCCCGTCCGGCGTCGCGTCCCGGGTGTCCGACGCGGTCGTGACCTCCTCCGGCGGGGCGATCGCCGGCCTCCGGGAGCGCGACGCAGCGACCGCCGACGTCGCCGCCACGGCCTTCAGCGACGGGACCCGTGCCGCAGCGTGGTCCGCCGCCGGGTTCCTCGTGCTCGGCCTGGCCGCGACGCTCCGGCTCCGTCGCCCCGACCCCCGATCGGACGAGCAGCCGACCCCCATGTCCGCCTGAGCCCCCCCCCCCAAGACGCAACCTCGGCGGTTCCTCGCAGCGAGATGTCGCTGCGAGGAACCGCCCACGTTGCGTTTCGCGAAGGCGCCACGCAGCACTGCGCGCAACCGGGTTGTGCACAACTGGATTGCGTGGCACACTTGGGGGCATGCCGGTGACCGACGAGATGGTGTGCTTCTCGCTCTACGCGGCGTCCCGGGCCACCACCCAGGCGTACCGCGCGCTGCTCGAGCCCTGGGGCCTGACCTACCCGCAGTACCTCGTCCTCGTGACCCTGTGGATCGAGGGCGACCAGACCGTGTCGAGCCTCGGCGAGCACCTGCAGCTCGACTCGGGCACGCTCTCGCCGCTGCTCCGCCGCATGGAGCAGTCCGACCTGGTCCGCCGCGAACGCCGCAGCACCGACGAGCGCGTCGTCACCGTGACCCTCGGCGACCGGGGCCGCTCGATCCGGCCCGAACTCGCGCACGTCCCCGCGCGCATCGCCGCCGGGATGGGCCTGCCGGACGAGCAGGCCGCGCTCGAGCTCATCGCGAACCTGCAGCGCCTGACGGCCACCATGCACGCTGCCGCCGACGCACCGGCCCCCGGATCCACCTCCGGCCCCGCACCCACAGCCGGTCCCGGCCCCGAGTCGCGCTCTCGGCGACGAGTCTCGGGCTGACGGACGCGGGACTCGTCGCCCACCCCGAGACTCGGGCCGGCCCCGTCGCCGGCCCACTGACCCCCACGAAGGAAGGAAGGACCCACATGGACGTCCTCTACACCGCCGAGGCCCTCGCCACGGGCGAAGGCCGCAACGGCCACGTCGCCACCAGCGACGGCCGCGTCGAGCACGACCTGGCCATCCCGAAGGAGATGGGCGGCTCCGGCAACGGTGCGAACCCCGAGCAGCTCTTCGCCGCCGGCTACGCCGCGTGCTTCCACTCCGCGCTGCAGGGCGTCGCCCGCGCGCAGAAGGTGAAGATCACCGACTCGACCGTCGGCGGCCGCGTGTCCATCGGCCCGAACGGCCAGGGCGGCTACCAGCTCGCCGTCATGCTCGAGGTCGTCATCCCGGACGTCGAGCACGACGTCGCGCAGGCCCTCGCGGACGCCGCGCACCAGGTCTGCCCCTACTCGAACGCGACCCGCGGCAACATCGACGTCACCATCGTCGTCTCGGAGGACTGACCCAATGACCGACACCACCCCCACCACCATGCGCGCCGTCGTGCACGAGACCTTCGGTGAGCCCGCCGACGTCCTGACCGTCGCCGAGCGCCCGGTCCCGCAGCCCGGCCCCGGCCAGGTGCTCGTCCGCACCGTCCTCTCCCCGATCCACAACCACGACCTGTGGACCATCCGCGGCACCTACGGCTTCAAGCCCGAGCTGCCCGCCGCCAGCGGCACCGAGGCGCTCGGCGTCGTCGAGGCCCTGGGCGAGGGCGTCGACCGCCTGCAGGTCGGCCAGCGCGTCGCCGGCGGCACCTTCGGCGTCTGGGCCGAGTACTCCGTGGCCGACGCCGCCGGGCTCGTCCCGGTCCCCGACGCGATGGACGACGAGTCCGCCGCGCAGCTCGTCTCGATGCCGTTCAGCGCGATCAGCCTGCTGCACTCGCTCGACCTGCACGAGGGCGACTGGATCATCCAGAACGCCGCGAACGGCGCCGTCGGCCGCATGGTCGCACAGCTCGGCAAGGCCCGCGGCATCAACGTGATCGGCCTGGTTCGTCGCGCCGAGGGCGTCGAGGAACTCCGCGCCCAGGGCATCGACCGGATCGTCGCCACCGACGCGGACGACTGGAAGGACCAGGTCGCGGCCATCACCGGCGGCGCCCCGATCGTCGCGGGCGTCGAGTCCGTCGGCGGCAGGGCCGCCGGCGACATCGCGTCGGTGTTGGGCGAGAACGGCACGCTCGTCGTGTTCGGTGCGATGGCCTCCCCCACGCTCGAGATCCCGTCGGGCAAGGTCATCTTCGGCCAGCTCACCGTCAAGGGCTTCTGGGGCGCGGTCGTCAGCAAGACGATGCCCGCCGAGCTCAAGGGCCAGCTCTTCGGCGAGCTCATCACGCGCGTGCTCGACGGCTCGCTGACGCTCCCCGTCTCCGAGACCTTCGTCTTCGAGGACGCCCGTGACGCCGCCCGCGCCAGCGACACCGCCGGTCGCGTCGGCAAGGTCCTCCTGCGCCCGTAGCGGGTCCGGACCACAGACGGACTGGAGGCCCGTGGCGAGACCGCCACGGGCCTCCAGTCCGTCACGGGGTCGGGACCAGGGCCCGCAGCGCGTCCGTGGTGCCGAGCCACCCGACCGGCCGACCGTCGCCGTCCACGACCGGCAGTCCGGTCCCGCCGTCGGCGTCGACGACCCGCTCGACGACGTCGGCGAGCCGCGCGTCGGCCGGGACGGCCTCGACGTCCGCCAGGACGTCCCCGACCACGCGGGTGCCGAAGCCCTCGTCGGCGAGCAGCGCGTCACCGACCGACCGCGCCGTCACCACCCCGGTCAGGCGACCGTCCGCGTCCACGACGACCAGCGCCCCCGCGTCCGCCGCACCGAGCCGGGCGAGTGCCTCGTCCGCGGTCGCCGTGGCGGGCAGCACCGGTCCGAGCGGCCGGACCGCCGCACCGACGGGCACGTCCGACCTGGCACCCTCGGTCGGCAGCGGTGCCGAGTCGGTCAGGTCCACCCCGCGGCGGCTGAGCTTGAGCGTGTAGATCGTGTCGCGGGACAGCACCCGCGAGACCGCGGTGGCGACGACGATCGCGACGAACAGCGGGAGCACGAGGGCGTAGTCACCCGTCAGCTCGAACAGCATGATCCCCGCCGTGATCGGCGCCCGCGTCGACCCGGCGAACACCGCACCCATCCCGACGACCGCGAACGCACCGACCTGACCGTGCATCCCGGGCGCCACCGACGCCACGACCTCGCCGAAGGCCGCACCCGTCATCGCGCCGACGAACAGCGACGGCGCGAACACCCCGCCGGAGCCGCCGATGCCGAGCGTCAACGAGGTCGCGAGCACCTTGCCGACCACGAGCACCGCGAGGAAGCCGAGCGCGTACCGACCGGCGACCCCGTCCTCGAGCACCGGGTAGCCGACGCCGTACATCTGCGGCAGCACCAGGAGCAGCGCGCCGAGCAGCAGCCCGCCGACCACGGGCCGCAGCCACTCCGGGCCCCGGGTCGCCCGCCAGGCCACGTCGCAGAGGTCCTCGACCAGGTACAGCACGCGCGTGAAGCCGATGCCGACCGCGCCCGCGAGCAACCCGAGCAGGGCGAACAGCAGGTACTCCGGCGGGGTCACGGCGCCGATCGTCGGCAGGTGCAGGAAGGCCGTGTCCCCGAAGGCCGCACGGCCGATCAGGGCCGCCGTGACGCTCGCGACGGCGACCGCCCCGAACGACGTCGGCGTGAAGTCGCGGAGCAGGAGCTCGAGCGCGAAGAACACCCCGGCGACCGGGGCGTTGAACGTCGCCGAGATGCCCCCGGCCGCGCCGCAGGCCACGAGCGTGCGGAGCCGACCCTCGGGCATCCGCATCCACCGGCCGATCGTCGAGCCGAGCGCCGAACCGATCTGGATGATCGGCCCCTCGCGGCCGACCGAGCCGCCCGACCCGATGCAGATCGCACTCGCGAGGGCCTTGACCACGGCGACGCCGCCACGGATCCGGCCGCCGTTCCGGGCGATGGCGAACATCACCTCGGGGACACCGTGGCCGCGGGCCTCCCGGGCGAAGCGCTGGATGAGCGGTCCGTACAGCAGCCCGCCGACGGCCGGGGCGAGGACGACGAACCCGGCGCCGAGCCACGGGACCCAGGGGTTCGGCGGGTGCCCGGTCGTCGCGGCGTAGTCGGCGTGGCCGCTGAACAGGAGCGTCGCGTGCTCGATCAGCCAGCGGAAGACGACGGCGGCGACCCCGGCGCCGGCGCCGACGACGAGTGCGGGGAGGGCGAGGCGGAGCGCCGCGGACCCGAAGCGGGTCCCGGCGAGCCGGACGTGGGCGTGGACGGTGGGGATGCGGGCGGGCACGGTCCTCCGATCAGTTGCATGCAAGCAATGATTGTACGCATGCAACTGTTGCTCCCCGCAAGAGCGGTCGGCGTCAGCCCCCGAAGGCGGAGACCTCCTCGGGCGCCGGCTCCCCCATCGCCCGGCGGAACGCCGCCATGCCCGCGACGGCGACCGCACGGTCCTGCTCGGGCATCCCCGCGACGATCGCCTCGAGTTCACGACGGCGGCGCTCGGTCACCTCGTCCACCAGGGCGCGCCCGCGGTCGGTGGCGGCGATGCGGACCTCGCGCCGGTTGTCGGCGCCGGGACGCCGCTCGACCCAGCCGCCCGCGACAAGCCGGTCGACGTTGCGGGTCAGGGTCGAGGGGCCGACCGCGAGCCGGTCGGCCAGGTCGCCGGAGCGCGTCGGCCCGAGGGAGACGACGAGGACGATGAGCCGGAACTGCGGCACGGTGACGTCCTCGAGCGCGGGGGCCAGGGACCGGGCGACGACCCCGAGGAGCCCCCGGGAGGCGGCGAGGACCTCGTCGATCCCCTGGACAGCGTGCTCCGACATGCCCTCATCCTGGCAGGCGGTCACATCGCCTCCTTGAGCCCCCACCGCACCAGGAGCGCGTTCACCGGGTAGGAGCACACGAAGCCCGCGACCATGGCCAGCTGCATCGCGACCCAGAACTCGGGCGTCGTCACCGCGAGCCGACCGCCCAGGACCGCCGGGAGCACCGCGAACTGCAGCAGCGCCATCACGCCGTACATGCCGACCTGCCACGCCGTGATGCTCAGGGTGTCGGCCTTGAGCGCGGCGACGAGCCCGTCCCGCCACCCGAGCCCGCGCATCGGGGCGATGGCCGCGTACTGGAACGCGATCCCCACCACGAAGGCGATCACGAAGTCGATGATCCAGCCCGCGAAGATCGGGTCCCCGTAGAGCGACCCGAGCCCGACGAGCGTGCCGAGCGCCGGGAACGCGACGAGCCCGAACTCCCCCACCAGGTCGCCGAGCGCGCACCCGGCACCGCAGTGGCTCGTGTCGATCGCGGTACCCGCCCAGCGGCCGTGTCCGTCCACGGTCGCCCGGCCGCGGCGCAGGTAGAAGACGAGCCACACGACGCTGCCGAACAGCATCGTGAGCGGCCAGACGAGCGCCATCACCCGCATGTGCGGCGGGTGACGGACGACGTCGACGGCCACGAACGCGGCGCAGCCGACCGCCACGACGAGCAGGACGGCGCAGACGGCCGTGAGCGCGGGCGGGAGGTCCGCCACCTGCAGTCCGGTCACCCTGTCCACCCTCCGCGCATGGTTGTACCCGTACAACCGCCGAGCGTACCGACACCGCCGACGTCGGTTCCCGGGCTCGCGTCCCCCGCGTGACCGGCAGACGGAC
Organism: Curtobacterium sp. Csp1; assembly: GCF_013347185.1. Lineage (NCBI taxonomy): Bacteria > Bacillati > Actinomycetota > Actinomycetes > Micrococcales > Microbacteriaceae > Curtobacterium > Curtobacterium sp. Csp1. The sequence continues at coordinate 2,266,253 of NZ_CP054594.1, read as the reverse complement.
GGGAGGCGCGGTGCCCGCTGGCACCGCGCCTCCCGTCCGTCCCGTGCGCGCGCCTCAGGCGCGCGTCTGCTTCTTGTCGACCACGAAGATGTTGCCGGTGGTGACGCCCTCCTCGACCTCTTCGAGGGTGCGCCCGCGGCTCTCCGGGACGAACTTCCAGATGAAGAAGAGCGCCAGCAGGCCGACGATGCCGAAGCCGAAGAACGTCCCGGTGATCCCGGTGGCGGCGACGATCGTCGGGAAGTAGAGTCCGAGGAACGCGTTCGCGATCCAGAGGCAGAACACCGCGATGCCCATGCCGAGCGCGCGGATCTGGGTCGGGAAGATCTCGGACAGGATGACCCAGGTGGCGATGTTCAGGAAGGTCTGCATCGATCCGACGAACGCGACGACCAGGAACAGGATGACCCAGGGCCGGGCAGGGTTGCCCTCAACGAGGGTCATCGACGCGATCCCGATCAGGAAGTGACAGACCGTGGTCAGCGAGTACCCGATGATGAGCGTCGTCCGACGGTTGATCCGCTCCATGTTGGCGATGGCGATCACACCGCCGACCACGGCGATGACGCCGGGTGCGATGTTGGCGATGAGCGCTGCCGACTGCTGGAAGCCGGACTCGATCAGGACGGTCTGTCCGTAGTACATGATCGAGTTGATGCCGGTGAGCTGCTGCGCGACGCCGATGCCAGCCCCGATGAGCACGATGCGGATGAGCCACTTGTTGCCGAGCAGGGTGCGCCAGCCGCTCACCCGCTCGACCTTCGCCTCGAACTCGTTCGTCCGCTTGATGTCGTCGAGCTCGGCGACCGCACGCTCCCGCGATCGGATCTGTCCGAGGACCTCGAGCGCCTCGTCGTTGCGGCCCTTCGACGCGAGCCACCGGGGCGACTCGGGGACGCGGAGCATGCCGACGAAGAGCGCGATCGCCGGCAGGGCGCAGACGGCGAGCATGACGCGCCAGACGCCGTTGCCCTCGCCCCAGAGGTTGCCGATGATCGCGTTCACGACGAAGGCCGCGAGCTGCCCGATGACGATCATCAGCTCGTTGCGACCGGAGAGGGATCCGCGGATCTCGTACGGCGCGAGCTCGGCGAGGAACACGGGGACGACCGTCGAGGCACCGCCCACCGCCAACCCGAGGAGCACTCGGCCGATCACCATGACGCCGAACGCCGGCGCGGCGACACAGACCACGGTGCCGACGAAGAACGTCACCGCGAGCAGGATGATCGTCTTGCGACGCCCCCAGCCGTCGGCGATCCGACCGCCGAGCATCGCGCCGATCGCGGCCCCGAACAGCAGGGAACTGGTCACGACGCCCTCGGTGAGGTTCGTCAGCCCGAGCTCCTGCTTCATGGGCAGCAGAGCACCGTTGATCACGCCGGTGTCGTAGCCGAACAGCAGGCCGCCGAACGTGGCGACGAGGGCCAGGACGCCGAGGCGGCGACGGTGCGGGCCGGTGCCCACCGGGGGCAGTGCGACCTTCGGTGCTGTCGGCTTGATGTCGACCATGCGGTGACTCCTTCGTCGGGTGATCGCGCGTCTTCGCGTGGGACCGATGGTAGCCCCGATCCATGTCCTGTCAATCACACATTAAGCCAATCTGACGTGTGGATCGCTCCATGAAAGCCCCGATCAGCGCGGGCGCGGTCCAATCACCCGGGCGCGCGCCACGGCCGGCGGGTGGTCGGTCGATCGGTCGGCAGCCGACCGACCCGGCCGGGACGTTCGGCACAACCGGAAGCACGTCGCGCCACGGAAGCCCGTGGCGCGAGCTGCTTCCGGTTGTGCGGAGTCACAACGCACCTCGGTCCAGTCGAGACGCACGGCACCGCACAGCCGTGACCGTCGCCGCACCACGGCGCGCTACTCGGCCGCCGTCGCCCCGTCGCCCAGGACGTCCCCGAGCGAGGCCATCCCCGCTCCGTGGTCCGTGTACCGCCGCACCGTCCGACGGGCCGCGGCACTCGCAGCCCCCGCGAGCGCCGGGTTCCGCCGTGCGGCGTCCGCCACCCGTCCCGCGTGCCCGGCGGTGGACAGCAGGACGTTCGCGAGCGCCCGGGCGTCGCCGGACTCCGGGACGCCGGTGACGGCCCACGCGCTCCGGAGCTGGTCGTCCGGTGTGACCCCGCGGCGGGTGCCCATCCGGTGCCAGTCGGACAGGGCGCCCTCGGTCCGCGAGGCCGCGCGCTCGACCTCTCCCGCGCGACGGCGCTCGACCGACCGGGCAGCGTCGGCGGCGTCCGACCCGGGCTCCCGACCGGCGACCGCCTCGGCACGCTGTCGGGCGTCGGTGGCGTCCCCGCCGGCGGCCGCGATCCGTGCGGCGTGGGCGGCTGCGGCGGCGGCGAGGATCTCGTGGCGGTCCATGCCCTCGACGGTAGCCGCTCCGACCGACAGCATGGGTCCGGCGACACATCCGTGCACCTCGGACTCGTGCAGTCGCGAGCGGCTCGGTACGCTCGGACCCGAGGGGGAATCATGAACCGAACGGCCGCGATCAGCGTCGCTGCACTGACCCTGGTCGCACTGTCCGGCTGCTCGCTGTTGCGCGGGTCCGACGGAGCGCTCCCGGCGCCCTCGGACCCGGCGACGGCGTCGGCCACCGCGACCCCCACGCCGTCCGCGACCGCCGACGGCACGTCCGACACCGAGCGACTGGCCGCCTCCGCCACCCCGCGCGTGCCGACCCCCGCCCCGACCGAGGCCGCGGCGCCCGACCCCGAGCTCACGCCGATCCCGGCCGGGACCGTGCTCACCGAGGCCGACGTCGCATCGCCCAAGGGCAGCATCCACTTCCACCTCCGGGTCGTGGCCGACGGCGACGACACCTTCACGGCGCAGTACACGGGCTTCACCTCGACGCTGCCGGTGCCCGTGGGCGTCGGGTTCTTCGAGAAGGCCCGTCAGGTCGGCGACGCCCTGACCTACCACGGCGTCGGGGACCACGTCCTCGGCGGACCGACGTCCGGGCCGCAGTCGGTCGACGTCCCGCTGGACGGCTCCGGCGTCGACCCGTCCGGACTCACCGAGCTCGTCGTCGCCTCGGCCGCCGCGCAGGGGCAGGACGTCCCCGTCGAGATCGCGCTCGACAAGGTGCTCGCCGTCTCGACGGTGCGGTGGTCCGTGCCCGCTCGGCAGACGAACGTGCACCCGGTGGACGGCGGCGTGCGGGCGAACGCCTCGGGTCCGGTCACGGCGACGACGGCGTCCGGAGCGCCGAAGGCCTACACGGTGCGGTCCGGGGACCTGATCGCGGACGTCGCGCTCCGGTTCGGGATCACCGTGAAGGACCTCGTCTGGCTGAACCAGGGCCTGCAGGTCTTCGGCGACGACCAGGAGCTCTACCAGGACACGTCGCTGAACCTCGACCCGCTCGGTCGCTGACCCCCACGAGACGGACGGGAGGCGCGTGGCGGACCCGTCACGCGCCTCCAGTCCGTCTCGGGGTGACGCGGTCTAGCCGCGCAGCTCCAGGTACTTCGCGATGAGCGCCTTGGTCGACGAGTCCTGCGCGTCGAGCGCGGACTGGTCGCCGTCGACCGCCGGGGCGATCTGCAGCGCGAGCTGCTTGCCGAGCTCCACGCCCCACTGGTCGAACGAGTCGATGCCCCAGATGGTGCCCTCGGTGAACACGATGTGCTCGTACAGCGCGATGAGCTGGCCGAGGACGCTCGGGGTGAGCTCCGGCGCGAGGATCGACGTCGACGGCTTGTTGCCGGTGAAGGTGCGGGCCGCGACGATCCCCTCGTCCGTGGTGCCCTCGGCGCGGACCTCGTCGGCGGTCTTGCCGAACGCGAGCGCCTTCGTCTGCGCGAAGAAGTTCGCGAGGAACAGGGCGTGCACGTCCTGGCCCGGCTGCACGGCCTTCCCGTCGCCGGACTCGTCCTTGAGCGGACGGGCCGGCTTCGCGACCGTGATGAAGTCCGCCGGGATCAGGCGCGTGCCCTGGTGGATGAGCTGGTAGAACGCGTGCTGGCCGTTCGTGCCGGGCTCGCCCCAGAAGACCTCGCCGGTGTCCGTCGTGACGGGGCTGCCGTCCCAGCGGACGCGCTTGCCGTTCGACTCCATCGTGAGCTGCTGCAGGTACGCGGCGAAGCGGTGCAGGTACTGCGTGTACGGCAGGACCGCGTGGCTCTGGGCGCCGAGGAAGTTCGTGTACCAGACGTTGAGCAGGCCCATCAGGACGGGGACGTTCTGCTCGAGCGGGGTGGTCCGGACGTGCTCGTCGATGGCGTGGAACCCGGCGAGGAACTGCTCCCAGTTCTCCTTGCCGATGGCGATCACGACCGAGGTCCCGATGGCGGAGTCGACCGAGTAGCGGCCGCCCACCCAGTCCCAGAACCCGAAGGCGTTCTCCGGGTCGATGCCGAACGCGGCGACCTTGTCGAGCGCGGTCGACACGGCGACGAAGTGCTTCGCGACGGCGTTCGACTTCTCGTCCTCGGACGCGTCGGTCAGGCCGAGCCGCTCCCAGAGCCACTGGCGCGCCAGGCGGGCGTTCGTCAGGGTCTCGAGGGTGCCGAAGGTCTTCGACGCGACGATGAAGAGCGTGGTCTCGGGGTCGAGGTCCGCGGTCTTCTCGTAGATGTCGGCGGGGTCGATGTTCGAGACGAAGCGCGCCTCGAGCCCGGGCTGCACGTACGGCTTCAGGGCCTCGTAGACCATGACCGGCCCGAGGTCCGAGCCGCCGATGCCGATGTTCACGACGGTCTCGATGCGCTTGCCCGAGACGCCGGTCCAGGCGCCGGAGCGGACCTGCTCGGCGAACGCGTAGACCTTGTCGAGGGTGGCGTGCACATCGGCGTCGACGTCCTGGCCGTCCACGACGAGCGCCGGCTCGATGCCCTTCGGACGACGGAGCGCGGTGTGCAGGACGGCGCGGTCCTCGGTCACGTTGATGTGCTCGCCGGCGAGCATCGCACGGAAACGCTCGGCGACCTTCGTGTCCTTCGCGACCTCGAGCAGCGCGTCGAGGATCTCGGGCGTCACGAGGCCCTTGGACAGGTCGACGGTCAGGTCGGCGGCCTGGAACGTGTACTGCTCGGCACGACCGGGGTCGCTGTCGAACCAACCGCGCAGGTCGGGGGTGAAGCCGTCGGCGATGCCGGCGAGCTTCTTCCAGCCGTCGGTCGACGTGGGGTCGACGGGAGCAGATTCGGTCACTTCGGTCCTCCTGGGATCGCGTTCGATCAATCGAGCCCGCGGGTCACCGCAGCGCTGCGTCGCGGACCACGTCCGAGCGTAGTGCCGTCCGTACAGGCGCGCGCACAGCGGCCGTTCCGCTCGTGGCGGACCGTTCCGCGCATCGGGTGCCGGACCTTTCGTCCTCCGACGCGCGGTCCTGCATCCCACGTCACGTGCGATGGGCAGGAACCGCCGGACGGGAGGCACGACCAGCGTCCGCCGCGCGCGTCACGCGAGCAGCGCCGCCAGGACGTCCGCGACCGGTCCGTGGGAGCCGACCGCCAGGCGCGACCAGCCCGCAGGTGGAGCCGCGCACCGCGCGCGACCGCCCACACCCGGAGTCGCTGCGGTCAGGACCGGGCGGCGAACCGGCGGAGCCGCAGGCTGTTCGTCACGACGAAGACCGACGAGAACGCCATCGCCGCACCGGCCAGCACCGGGTTGAGCAGCCCCGCCATCGCGAGCGGGATCGCCGCGACGTTGTACGCGAACGCCCAGAACAGGTTGCCCCGGATCGTCCGCAGCGTCGCCCGCGCGAGCCGGACCGCGTCGGCGACGACGGTCAGTCGGCCGCTCACCACCGTGATGTCGCTCGCCGCGATCGCCGCGTCGGTGCCGGCGCCCATCGCGATCCCGAGGTCGGCCGCCGCCAGGGCCGCCGCGTCGTTCACGCCGTCGCCGACCATCGCCACGGTCCGTCCCTCGGCCTGCAACCGCCGGACGGTCTCGAGCTTCGACGCCGGCGTGGCCCGGGCGTGCACCTCGTCGATGCCGATCTGCTCGGCGACCGCACGGGCGGCACCCGCGTTGTCACCGGTGAGCAGGACCGGTCGGAGCCCGAGCTCCCGGAAGCGCCGGACCGCGTCGGCGGCCTCGGGCTTGACGGTGTCGCCGACCACGACGACCCCGAGGGCCATCCCGCCGCGGGCGACCACGACCGCGGTGCCGCCAGCGGTCTCGACTGTGGACACGGCGGCGGCGAGGTCGTCCGGGAGCGCGATCGCCCAGTCCGACGCCAGCCAGGACGCGGTACCGACGAGCACGACCTCGGTCCCCACGAGCGCCTGCACGCCGGCACCGGGGACCGCGCGGAAGTCCACCGCGCGGGGCACGTCGAGCCCCCGGGCGCGCGCCGCCTCGACCACGGCGCGGCCGACGGGGTGCTCGGAGCCGTCCTCGACGGACGCCGCGAGCGCGAGCACCGTGGCGGCGTCGGCCGACGCGACGGCCCGCACGTCCCGGACCGTCATCTCGCCGGTCGTCACGGTGCCGGTCTTGTCGAGCACGATCGTGTCGACCGTCCGGGTCCGCTCGAGTGCCTGCGGTCCACCGATCAGGATGCCGAGCTGCGACCCCCGACCGGTCCCGACGAGCAGTGCCGTCGGGGTCGCGAGCCCGAGGGCGCACGGGCAGGCGATGATGAGCGTCGCGACGGCCGCGGTGAACGCCGCCGTCACCGAGCCGCCCGCGACGAGCCACCCGACGAACGCGACGACGGCGAGTCCGATGACGACGGGCACGAACACGGCGGAGACCCGGTCAGCCAGGCGCTGCACCGCGGCCTTGCCGGTCTGCGCGTCCTCGACGAGCTTGCCCATCCGCGCGAGCTCGGTGTCGGCGCCGACCGCGGTGACCTCGACCACGAGCCGACCGCCCACGTTGACGGTCGCCCCGGTCACCCGGTCGCCCGGCCGGACCTCGACGGGGACGGACTCGCCCGTGAGCATGCCGATGTCGACCGCCGAGGAGCCGTCCCGGACGACGCCGTCGCTCGGGATCCGCTCCCCCGGTCGGACGACCACGACGTCGCCGACGACGAGCGAGGCGGCCGGGACCCGCTGCTCGACCGGGCCGCCGGGGCCGTCGCGGAGCACCGAGGCGTCCTTCGCCCCGAGGGCGAGCAGGGCACGCAGCGCCTCGCCCGAGCGCTGCTTGGCCCGGGCCTCCATGTACCGCCCGGCGAGGATGAAGACGGTCACGGCCGCCGCGACCTCGAGGTACAGGTCGCTCGCCTCGGGGTCGGTCGCGAACCACGAGAACGCCATGTGCATCCCCGGCCGCCCGGCGTCGCCGAGGAACAGCGCGTACAGCGACCAGAGGAACGCCGCGCCCACCCCGACGCTGACCAGGGTGTCCATGGTCGCCGCACCGTGCCGCGCGTTCGTCCACGCCGCACGGTGGAAGGGCAGGGCACCCCACACCGCGACGGGGGCCGCGAGGGCGAGCGCCGCCCACTGCCAGTTCGGGAACTGCAGCACGGGCACCATCGACAGCAGCACGACGGGCACCGCGAGCACCGCGGACACGACGAGTCGCTGCCGCAGGGCCGCGGTCGGATCAGCGGGCGGGACGTCGCCGTCCGACTCGGGTGCCGCCGGGGCGTGCACGGTCGCGCCGTACCCGGCGGCCTCGACCGCGGCGATGAGGGCGGCGGTGTCCGCCGCGTCCGGGCCGGCGACCTCGACCTGCGCCTGTTCCGTGGCGTAGTTCACCGTCGCCGTGACCCCCGGGAGCTTGCCGAGCTTGCGCTCGATCCGGTTCGCGCACGAGGCGCAGGTCATGCCGGTGATGTCGAGCTCGACGACCCCGTCGCTCACCGTGCCACGACCTCGTAGCCCGCCTCGGCGACGGCGGCGCGCACGGCCGCGGGGTCGAGCGGACGGTCGGAGGTGACGGTCACGGCCGAGGAGCCGCCCGGCACGAGCTCGACCGCGACGTCGGTGACGCCCTCGAGCTCGGACACCTCCTCGGTGACGCTCGCCACGCAGTGCTCGCAGGTCATGCCGGTGACGGCGAGGGTCTCGGTGCTCATGGGGTTCCTTCCGGTCGGTGGATCAGTGATCGTCAGCAGGGGTGGTCAGGAGCGCACGAGGCGTGCGATCGCGTCGCTCGCCTCGCGCACCTTGACGTCGGCGGCGTCGCCGCCCTCGGCGACCGCCTCGGCGACGCAGTGCCGCAGGTGGTCCTCGAGCAGCGACAGCGCCACGCGCTCGAGCGCGCGGTTGGCCGCGGAGATCTGGGTGAGGACGTCGATGCAGTACGTCTCGTCCTCGACCATGCGCGCGATGCCACGCACCTGCCCCTCCGCGCGGCGGAGCCGCTTGAGCAGGTCGTCCTTGTCGTCGATGTACCCGACGTGCGCGTGGTCGTGCATGCTGTCCTCCGGCATGGCCAACACGGTACCCCCCTGGGGTATTCCGCGTGCGGTCGCGCAGGTGGTGCGGATCGGCCGGGAGGCACGTGGCGGGCCCGCCACGTGCCTCCCGGCCGGGGGTGTCCGGGCCTGTCTGCGGTCCGCGATCCGTAGTCGTCAGCGCGGTTCCCGGACAGTGCTGTCATGATGCGCGGGTGAGCACCTCGTCGACGAACGGATTCCGCCGACTGCGGTTCACCGACGGCGACGGCACCTCGTACGAGCGGATCTTCTCCGCGGAGTACAACGGTCGCGACCTCGGGACGGACACCTTCGTGACCGAGGGGACCCACTACGAGTACACGATCGTGGGCGACGACGACCTCACGCTGCGGACCATGCGCTCCGAGGGTGGACGGCGGGGCGGCGTCATCGGGCCGCGCGACGACCACGTGGTCTTCTGGCTCACCAAGGGCCTGCTCGAGATGCACTTCGCGGACCGCTCCCGGATCATCGAGCCGGGGAGCGCCTACATCGCGTCGGCGTCCGAGGCGTACCGGTTCGAGTCGGCGGACACCGTCTACAACGGCCTGCACCTGTCCGACGCCTTCCTGCGGTCCGTCGGCGACGAGCTCGGCTACCGGCTGCCGTCCGGGCCGCTCCTGTTCGACCAGCAGGACGAGGCCGTCGCGCAGCGTGAACCACTGCGGCGGCTCGTGCAGGACCTCGCGCCGGCGCTCCTCGACGACCGCGTGGTCGGTCCGATGCGCACGGCGCTCAACCGACGGCTGGCGACCGTCGTCCTCGACACCTTCCCGGTGCGGGACCGCGGGGACGACATCCCCGTCGCGAACCGGTTGCGGGACGCGATCCGGTACGTCGAGGCCCACGCCGCCGACCGCCCCTCGGTGCCCGAGATCGCCGCCGCGTGCGGCCTGAGCCAGCGCGGGCTGCAGGACGTCTTCGCGCGCACCCTCGGGACGACGCCGAACCGGTTCCTCCGCGACCACCGCCTGGACTGCGTCCGCCGTGCACTCCTGCACGCCGCCGGCGACGACGGCGTGACCCCGATCGCGCGGCAGTGGGGCTTCACGAACCCGGGGCGCTTCGCTGCGGCGTACCGGGAGCGCTTCGGCGAGGACCCGGCCGCGACCCTGCGGGCGTCGCGCGCGGCGCAGCCCGAGATGGGCCGGTCGTCCTGGCGGGTGCGACGGGCCGTGGCGCACATCGAACGGCACGTCGACGCGGAGCTGACGGTCGAGCAGATCGCGGCGGCCGCCGGTGTCCGACCTCGCCGGCTGCAGCAGCTCTTCCAGGAGGAGTGCGGGCAGTCCCCCATGGCCTACGTGCGCGCCCTCCGCTCCGCTGCACGGCGCAACACCCGGGCCGGAATCGGCGGCCGGGCCTGAGCCTCAGCTCACGGGGTACAACGAGAACCGCCGTTCTGGCGTCCTGGCTGGAAGTTCTCTGGAACCGCTGAACCGAGCGTGACGAACCTCGGTGGCAGTCCGTCCCACTCGTGAACAGCATCCGCTGGGATCGCCCGGCGGACACCTCGGAAGGAGCAACCAATGGCTGACACCACGAACACCACCCCCGCCACCACCGCCGCTCGCGCGACCGGCTCGCACGCTTCGGGTTCGACCTCGGGCAAGACCACGATCGACGACACCGTCGTCTCGAAGGTCGCCGGCATCGCCGCCCGCGAGGTCAACGGCGTGCACTCCCTCGGCAACGGCGCGGCCCGTGCGATCGGCGCCCTGCGTGACGCGATCGGCCAGCGCGACTACGGCCAGGGCGTCAAGGTCGAGGTCGGCGAGAAGCAGGTCGCTGCCGACGTGGTGATCGTCGCCGAGTACCCCGTGTCGCTGCAGCAGGTCGCCGACGGTGTCCGCTCGTCGGTCGCCCGTGCGCTCACGCAGATCGTCGGCATGGAGGTCGCGGAGGTCAACGTGACCGTCCAGGACGTCCACATCCCGGGTGACGACGACGACAACGAGGACAAGAAGGAGTCGCGCGTTGAGTAACACACTCGTCGGCGCCCTGATCGGCGCCATCCTGGCCGTCGTGGCCCTGCAGTTCGGTTTCTGGGGCTTCGTCCTGGTGATCGTGTTCGGTGCGATCGGTGCCCTCGTGGCCGCGATCAGCTCGGGCAAGATCGACCGCGGCGCCCTGACCGACGTGCTGACCGGACGCCGGAGCTCCCGGTGAACGCCGGCCCGGAGGGCCTCGCCCAGAGCTCCGTCCCGGGCCGCGTCGAGATCACCGCTCGTGCACTGACCGCCCTCGCCCGGGCAGTCGCAGCCGAACGGCTCGGCGCTCCCGCGAAGCGAGTCCGTGTCGGGCTCGGTGACCACGCCGGCGCCCTGGCGCTGGACGTCACCGGCCCCATCCGTGCCCAGGCGGACGTCCTCGGGGCGGCTTCGGCCGCCGCCGAGCGGGTCCGCTCGCGGGTGTCGGAGTTGTCGGGGCGGCAGGTGGGCAGTGCCCACATCGAACTGACCGGGATCGTGCGTGAGCACGAGGACCGGGTCCGGTAACAGGAGGAACTGATGAGCAGCACTTCTTCGCTCGAGCGGCGCCTGCGCCGCCGGAGCGTGCACCGGTCCCGGTCCACCGCGGTCGCGATCACCCTGATCGTCACCGCCCTGGTCGCGGCGTGGATCGGTGTCGAAGCGGTCCTGAAGGCCATCGGCCAGCGCCCCCTGCTGGCCGACCCGCAGACCATCGTCGACGCCGCCCTGCAGCCCGACGCCGCGTTCACGACCATCGCCGAGGTGACCGCCG
>NZ_CP054594.1:2122693-2255136 GCF_013347185.1 Curtobacterium sp. Csp1 | reverse complement strand
CAGGCGTTGCTGCTGTTCGGGTTCGTCGGTGCGTTCCGCGAGTCCGAACTCACCGCCCTCACCGTCGCCGATCTCCGCCTCGTCGACGGCGAAGGCGTCTACGCCCGTGTCCGGAAGTCCAAGACCGACCAGGAGGGCGTCGGCCGGATCAAGGTGCTGCAGCAGGGCGCGAACCCGGTCACCTGCGCACCGTGCGCCTACGTGCGACTGTCCCGGCTGATGGCTGCGCAGGATGCCCGCGGGGAAACGGGCCTCTTCGCTGCGCTCACGGGTGCGAGTCTTGCCGTGCACGTGTGCGCGGACGGGCTCGGGTCGGATCGGTTGCCGGCGTCGATGCCGTTCTTCCGCGCTGTGTCGAAGTGGGGCTTGTTCCGGAACACGGGCATCAGCCCGACGACGGTCGGGAAGGCTGTCGCTCGCCGCGCGCACGCCGCGGGGCTGGGGGAGGACGGTTGGTCTGGGCACTCCCTCCGTGCAGGGTTCGTCACCGAAGCACGAAACGCCGGCGCGACGGATGTGGAGATCATGAACCAGACCCACCACACCAACGCCGCCACCCTGCAGATCTACGACCGCGAATACTCCCCCCTGGTCCGCAACGCCGTCACCCGGATGCGGCTATGACACCCCAAACTTCCCCCAAACTCGGCCTTAAACTCGGGCCCGACAGCGAGGCTCTGCTCGAGGCGCACTGGGGTCGGTTCGTCGCGTGGTGTGAGGCGGCAGATCACGAGTCGCTCCCGGCGATGGCAGCAACGGTTGAGCAGTTCCTGGCGTTGTTCCCCGGCAGCGCGTCGACGCAGCGGCTCCGCCGGCGCGCGATCCAGGCACATCACCTCGCAGCAGGACTAGTGGACCCGATACCCACGGTGGAGGACCGGGTGTGGCCGCGGCCAGAAGCCCCTGCCCCTGATCAGTCGGCCGTGAGCGAGGTGCTCGCAGCGATCCCGAAGTACCGGTACCCGATCGGACTCCGCGGCCGCCGCGACGCGTTCCTCATCGTCCTCCTCGGGGTCCTCCACCTGACCCGCGGACAAGCCCGCACCATCGCCCCTGCCGACGTCGCGGTGACGAGCATCATCCGGATCCGCAGCCACGTCGTGCCCTCATCCGACGACCCGGTGTCCTGTGCTGCCTGCGCATTGACCCGGTGGCTTCGCATCGTAGGGCCGGTATGGACTGGTTTCCGCGGCGACGCCATCCGCCAGCTTGACCCGACGAGAGGAAACCTCGACCGGCACGACTGCGAGCAGCCGGTACCGGGGGATTGGCGCCGGGCAGAGCAGCTGCTGTTGCCGTTAGACGTTCACGGATGGGCGCGCACCGGCGTGAGCCTGTCGGGCCGTTCCATGACGAGCATCATCCCCACCCGACGCGCTGCAGCAGCAACAAACAGCCCCACCGCGGAAGTAGTCGGTGCGGTCGCGCGGAAGCGGTCACGGTTCGACGGACTGTCGTTGCAGGAGACGTACTCCGAGCTCGGCGCTACGGATGCGGCGGTCGACGCAGCCCTCGCTCGACTCGCAGCGGTCTGGGGTGATGCCCAGGCGCTCGACACTGACCTCGAGCAAGCAACTGGCGAGTCCGAGCGGGGGCTAGCACCAGATAGCAACGACTAGCTCGCTGCCAGGGGACCTACCTGCCTCGGACCGCCGCTGGTGGTCTGCGCACTGTCGCATCGGCTCTAAATCTGCGCCCACATCTGTCGCGGAGGCCTCTTCCTCTACCTCAGATCCTCGGAACACCGCTCTTAATGAGGGCATAGCAAGCACGCCGATGTGGAATCCATGTGATGGCGGTAGCGGCGCACCGCACTTTGTCATGAGGCGTGCCCCGTCTCGAACGGCAATTCCCCACCGCCATCCATGGCGCCGAAGTCACTCGTGTTGTTCGACCTGGTCCACGATAAACCTCCGCAAACCATGTTCGTCCGGCTCCGTAAGGGCGCGGATATGCGAAACTGTTACCCTTGCTGCCGGCTGCGCTTCCTTCACAGCCGTCACGGCCCGATCGCGATCCGCGGCGCTGGCCTCCGGGCTACTTACCAAAGTCACTCGAGGTGGAGTTGCGCCTAATTCATGTTCCACGAGATAAACATTGCCTTGCGCTACTTCAGAGACTAGTGCTCGAAGTCTTGACGCTTCGAATTCGATGCGTTCAGCGGTTGCTCGCTGTTGCTGCGCGGCAGAGAAGGGGATAGTCCGATTCGACTTTAGCTCCGACTCGACGTTGCGCACGCGCTCGACGATCTCCGCAAGCATGTCTTGATCGGATCGTTGATTCTGCTCACGCGCATTGAGGGAATCATTGGGCTTCCAGGAGTCCCGAATGCTTGGCCAGACTGACTTCAGCAGAGTGTTGAAGGCTCGTGATGGGATTGAGGGGTTTGCTGTTTCGGCAATCTGCCGCAGCAGATCCGTCATATCCTCCTCACTCTCGAATTGCGTGGCTTGACGTGGCGCAAGTGGGGACGTAATGTCGCCGGGCCGCAGATCGAGGCAGATTGTGGAGACGGGGCGGCTCAGGGTGCTGGCAAGCCAGCCTCCTTCGTAGTTCAGCCACGGCGCATCCTGATTCTCTCGCGACACGAGAACAATGCCGTAGTCCGAGGCGTCTAGGTTTGCCTCAATCACCGAAGTGCCGTTGGCGCCCTTGGTGATGCTCTTGCTGGAGACGAACACCTCAACTTCGGTCACGCACAGATCCGGCATCGCTTCTCGAAGGGCCTCCGCGACGGCGCGCTCCCGCTGTCCGGACCAGCTGATGAATATCTTCACGGGTCGAATGTATCGCGAAAGCTGTCGCCTGGGAGGATGTGGCCCATCGTGTACATTCACTTGCACTGCTTGCTGACGACGAGTCAATCGATTCGCCATGTCTCCGCCAGTGGGCGGTAGCGAACAAGCGAGCCCGGTTTTGCCGAACCTGACATAAGAGCCCGCTATCGGCGGTCGGACGAGAACGGCCGGGCCGTCAGTGTCGTGACGGTCCGGCCGGAGCTCCGGGCGAGCGGTGCTCGAAGTGAGTGTGGTCTGAGGCACTGTGCTGCTGTCTGACGAGCGTTCCTGCGGCTTCTCGGGGGCCTGCGCGTGATCGCTGCGCCATGGCAGGACGTCGTGATTCTGCAACAAGCTGTTGCAGAACTGCCGTATCGGTCGGGGGCCGGACTTGGTCCAGCAGACGACGACGGGTCGCGACGTGCTGGGCGCACTCGTCCTCGCTGACGGTGTGAAGGCACGCCGCCTCGAGCAGGCGCTGGCCGATCGGATCGTTGAGACAATTCGGGAGCTTGACATGGGAGCACGGGTCAGGCATTCGACCGTGTCCGACTGATCGAGCAAACGAGAGCAGCGACCCAGTCCGTTCCCTTGCTAGGGGTGCTCAGCAGGCTGCTCTACCCGGGGCCGTTGCTTGCTGCTGCGAGGAGGGGCACGAGTACGTCGCTGATGGGCGTGGGTACGCCGCGGGCTCGGCCCTTTCGTTGGATCACGCCGTTGCGGGCGTTCCACTCGAGCGGCTGGCCTGCCTCATGGTCAGTGAGGATCGACGTTCCGTGCTCTGGAGGTGCAGCGCGTAAGGCAGCGAGGATCTGCAAGGCAAGTGCCGACATCGGATCGTTTCGCGGGGCGACCCTGTCCGAGTAGAGGAGTCCGGCAGCGGCGACTGCGCATTCAGCTAGCCGGGTAGCCAGGAGAGCCAACATCAGCCTGTCCGGTTCGAGCGGCAGTGCAGCAGCAGGGAGAGATGTGGAGCCGGGCGGCATGTTCTAGGTCGTACACGGGGCACACCTCGTGCTCACTAAACTGGTCGTGTGGTGCCAGAGCGAGTACCGACCGCAGTCGCGCGACTTTGCGCGCCGTGGCTCCCGTTGCTCGGTAAGCGCTATGCCATCGACATTGCGAGACGACAATTCACTGTCATCATATCTGTAGTAGTGCAGCTCGTTCTTTGGGTGACGGCTTGGGCTTTCCTAATCTTTGACATCGGGCCTTACTGGATTTTCCTCGTGCTGATTCTGGCGCCCGCTGCAGTGACAATGAGGGCTCTCATTCAGCTCCTCCGCTTCGGCGCAGAAGTCCGGCGTGATCTAGCGCAGAACGACATCCACGTGCGTGAAATCCTTTATGTCCACCGACCGAGAGATGTGGAGCAATGGGCCTTTCGGAATAACGTAGACCTCCGTGTGGTTGCCCGAATCGGTGACGACGATTACTGACATTGCAATGTCGGTTAATTTGCGTGTCGTTCCCACGCTTGCTCGGCAGGGTTGAACACGCCACGGCCGACGCTCACTCCTCTCACTGGGGGAGCATCAAAGGGCGTAGTGTGATGTAGGTACCGCGTTAGTCGCGGACGGCCCGACTGCTCCAGGCGGCATGCGCATCGATTCCTCGAAATCGCCGCAGCAGCTTCGGATCGGCAATGATGGAGAAAGCTTCGTCGCGTACCGCCTGCTGCATGAGGTACCTGTCCATGAGGCGCAAAGCTGGTTCGTGAGGAGCTTTGTCACCCTCGATTCGACGGGCAGCTTCACCGACAACTCGACGGAGGGTGAACGCGGCATCGATGATTCGGTCTCGTTCCGGCCGTCGAGCGAATCGCATGCGGCCGAGCAACGACGCGTCGGCGGCGAACTGCGACCTGATCGCAGTGAGCATCTGCTGGGCGGTCATGCTCAAGGAACGGAAGCCGAACTCGTCGCGCGTATCGCTCATGCTGCTTCCCCTCAAGCTCCTTGGCGGTAACGCTATGGGAGGCTCGGCTGGATGCTTGTGCCGGATGTTCGCGAATAGCTGAGGGGTCCGCAAGCCGACGCCTCCGCGGAAGTTTTCTCTTGTTGCGTGGAGGAGGTCGTCCCGACCGGGACACGAGCCTGCCGCCATATGCCTCCTACGATGTAGCGATGGGTACCGGCGACGCGATGGTGGGGACGCGCTCGACAGGTCGGCGTTCCGCGGGCAGGGCGTACCGGCAGCTTCGGGGTCTCCGGGGCGCCGCTGCCCCGCAGGCGACGCTGGTTGTGGTGGTGGGGTGGCTTCTCGGTCGGGGACTCACGATCACTGGCTTCGCCCTCGCCCAGCTCGCGCAGGGGCAGCCCGCCGGATGGGCGCAACTCGCGGCTCGTTGGGACGGGGAGTGGTACGTCATGCTCGCCCGGGACGGGTACCCGCCGACTCTCGATCTGCCGGGCCGGCCGTTCTATGGGCCGTGGGGGTTCTTCCCGTTCTGGCCGTGGACGATCCGCGCGCTGTCCGCGGTCCTCGGCGATCATCCGCTCGCGGCCGCCGCGATCGCCACCGCGGCGTATGGGCTTCTCGTCACTGCGGCGGTCTGGGTCGCGGCGTATCTCGTTGGCGGACGACGCATCGCCCTCGCTTCAACCGCGCTGTTCTCGGTCTTCCCCGGCACGCTCTCTCTGACGATGCCGTACACGGAGGGCTCGTTCATCTTCTGGTCGATCGTCGCGCTGCTCGCGCTCGGCACGGCGCGGGCAGCACCGATGACGGCTGCCGCCCACCTCGAAGTAGCCGCTCGCCCGTGGTGGCTGACCGGGTTGGCTGCAGTCGCTGCGTTCATGGCATGCGGCACCCGATCCACTGGTCTCGCGCTCATCGTTGCTGTCGCCGTGCACGCTCTGGTGAGCTGGCTGCGGGGCCGGCGACTGCCGTGGGGACACCTCGTGGTGATCGTCGCGGGCGCGTTGGGTGTGGTGGCCGATTTCACCTACGCGGCGCATCGGACCGGCGACCCGTTCATCTGGCGTCGCGCCCAAGCGCAGTGGAATCAGATCTTCGACTTCGGGCACGGATTGCTTGTTGCGTTCACCGAGACGGTGCCGTCGCACGGGGCGGACTACCGCCATTGGGCGGTCATGCTCGTGATGAGCGTCGTCCTCTGCGCCGCGGTGATCCTCGCCGCGGTCTCGTGGCGTCGGATCCCGCTGACGTGGTGGGTCTTCGTGGTGGTGACGCTCGCCTTGGTGCTGCTGTGGTCAAGCGTCGGACCGCGCCCTCGGATGCTGCTGGCGCTGTTCCCGATCTTCATCGCAGCGTCGATGACGCTGCTGCGGTGGCGGATCGCCGGGTGGATTCTCATCGCCGCGATCGGCGCCGTGTCCGCCATCGGCACCGTCGCGTACGCGTTCGCGGTCTTCTACCTGCCCTGGCACATCACCGCATAGCCGGCAAATCCGTCTATCGGCGCCGCAGGAGCAGCAGCAGCGCCGTCCCAGCGGCCAGCAGCAGCCTCGCCAGCGGAACGACTGATCGTACGCGCCGCCGTGCGCGGTGTTGATGCGTAATCGGTGAGGTCGAAGGTGGCTGCAGCGCTCGGGGGTGGAGTGCTTGCTGCTGGGTGGGGGAGAGTCGGTCCTGGCGTTGCCCTGCTGCAGAGACGGATCCATCAACGCTTCCGCCGGCGGAGACCACTTCGATCAGAAGCCGGCTCGTCAGCGGCAACGAAGGCCCGCACGCAGTTGGCGGAGCGTGTGGGGTTTCACGAGGGTCCACCAGTCCGCGACGGGAACAGCAGTCCATCGCTGGTCGAGGATCGCGGCGACCACACGGTTCGGCCCCGGGGTGCGGCCGTGACGGATCAGGTAGAGCTGGTTCGTGGCCCAAAGTTCGTAGCCGCTGTGGGCCCGTTGGGCGTCGTCGATGCTGCTGAAGGGCCCGATCCAGTACGGGCCGCGTCCCGACGGGATGTCCCAGTACTCGACCGTGTAGCTCATCAGCGTTCGCCGCGGCCCGTGCTTCCTCGACTGGTCTTCATCCACCGGGTCGACGAGAACCTGTCCGGCGCTTCGTTGATGCGGCCGGCGGACCATTCGGGGTGGCTTTTCGCGGGCAGTCGAAGCCACAGGCTGCCGACCGTGTGTTGCCACATGTAGAAGACGTCCTTCAACGGCTTCAAGCCGTGGTACTGGTTCTTCTCCTCGGAGACAAGGGTGATCTCTGTTCGCGCCTTGATGATGCGCCAGTTCTTCGATTTCGCGAAGAACGTCATCCACTGATCCTCGAGATAGGCGTACCGATGGGGGAGCCGGGAGAAGAATCGGTCGTCCGCGACGAGCTCGATGTCGAGCATGGTGCCCCCGGTGCCGGCGTGGTCGGGCACGGTGCCGGGTTCGATCTCGGAGCGCCGCCAGTAGGAGCCGTGCAGCTTGAAGCCCCACCACGGGATGATGGAGTGGGGAGTCCATTGCCGCTTCAGGTCGCGGATGAAGTACGGGGAGACGTTTTGGTCGTCGTCGAGGGTGACGATCGGTCCCCGGTAGCCGGCGTTCCACATCAGGCGGGCGGCGAGGAAACGTCCCAGCCCGCCGAAGTTGGTGGGGCTGTTGATCAGGTCGATGGCGCGAAGCACATGCGGCTCCCGGCCCCGTTGCTTGTCGTGCCACTCCCGGATGACGTTCGTGTAGAACGCGGCGTCGTCGGCGTTGTTGTTCCACAGCACCAAGCGGACGGGGCGCTTCCAATCAAGCGCCTCGAGCATGTTGATGATGCCGCGGATCCGTTCTGGGCGGTTCCAGAGGCACATGATGATGGGAACGGCGCCGTCGGTGAACCCGGTGGCGCCAATGCCCTCCGTCGTGTGAACTCCTTGCTCAAGGATCGTGCCGAGCTGTCGTTGCCAGCGGCGGTCCCGGGGGAGGTCTTTGATCAGACGGAACGCGTGTCGAAGCGCTGCTCGCTGCATGCTAGGACCGCCGAATGGGACCGTCGTAGCTGGTCATGGACCCCTTCGCCCAGACGATTCCGGTGCTGGTGTCCTCGTCGGCGACCTTGAAGGTGGCGGCTTCGCGTTCGATCACGATGTGCTCACCGTTCGCCTTCGCCAGGAACACGTGCACGAAGTACTGACCGCCGCCGAGCCGCAGGTCGGAGAGGCGCCACTCGATTGTGGCGGTGCCGTCGAGGGGAGTGTGCACGGATCGCAGCATCCGGCTGTCGACGCCATAGGCGGGGTGACCGAACTGGTTCTCGATCTTGATTCCGCAGTGCCACTCGGGCAGGACGTCCTTGTGCGAGAACGTCGCGCGGATCACCAGATCGTCGCCGTGCCGATGCTTCTCGCCGGGTGCGCGGCCGGGGATCTCGAGCTCGACGCGCTCGACCTTGGCGGGGTTCGCGTCCTCTTCCGGGTGCGCGGCCTCGGCCTCGGCGACGCGGCGGCCCTCGAGGATCTCGCGGAAGTTCTTCACCGCGAGGCGTGCGGAGCCCTGGAACTTCACCTCGCCGTGGTGCAGCACGACGGCGGAGTCGCAGAGTTCCTGGACCTGGCCGAGCGAGTGCGACACGAGGATGATCGTGCGGCCCTGCTCCTGGAACTCGCGGATCTTGTCGAGGCACTTCTTCTGGAACTGCTCGTCACCGACGGCCAGGACCTCGTCGACGAGGAGCACGTCGGGGTCGGTGTTGATCGCGACCGCGAACGCGAGCCGGACGTACATGCCCGACGAGTAGAACTTCACCTGGGTGTCGATGAAGTCGCCGATCCCGGAGAACTGCAGGATGTCGGCGAACCGGGCCTCGGTCTCCTCCTGCGTCTGGCCGAGGATCGCGGCGTTCAGGTAGACGTTCTCGCGCCCGGTCAGGTCCGGGTGGAAGCCCGCGCCGAGCTCGATGAGCGCGGCGAGGCGACCGCGGCGCTCCACCGAGCCGCTGGTGGGCTCGAGGATGCCGCCGATCGTCTTGAGCAGCGTCGACTTCCCGGAGCCGTTCGGACCGAGCAGCCCGATCGTGGTGCCGGCGGGGATGTCGAGGCTGATGTCCTTGAGCGCCCAGAAGTCCTCGCTGTGGCGACGACCGGCACGGCCGAGCGTGACGACGCGCTCCTTGAGCGAGTTGTCCTTGCGGATCGTGAACCGCTTCGACACGTTCCGCACGGTCACCACGTCGGGGGCGTCGGAGAAGGGGGAGGTTGTCTCGCCCAGGGCACTAGTCATCGGAACTCTCCTCGCGAGGGACTCACCTCGGCACGCAAGGCTACCTTCGTCCTGTTGGAACGAGAGAATCGCCCAAGCCGTCCGAGAGTGCGATGCTCGGGGGCACTGCGCTGGTTGATGGCATGTCCGCTGCCTGGTGAACTGACCGTCGGCCGTCCCGTGTGTTCGGGCTGGTTGGTGTCGCCTGCAGGAACGTGACGATGAGCGCGAGGAGCAGGCCGGCGCGCCCCCAGACGCCGATCGCGAGCGCCTGGTTCGCCCACGTCGGCTCGAGGTTCCCAAGCGAGGTGTAGAACAACACGCGGTACCACCCGATGAACGCGGCAAGGTCCATGACGAAGTAGGCGATGATCCAGGCGAGCCGGATCCGTAGGACCGCGAAGAACGGCAAGAGCCACAGGACGTACTGCAACGAGTTGACCTTGTTGAACACCATGTAGACGCAGAGCATGGCCGCTGCAGCACCGATCCACGGCACGGAGCCCCGTCGCTTCCCGATGATGGCGGCGGCAGCGAGGACCAGCAGGAGGCCGAGCGCAGTCGCGCCTGTGGCAAGGAGCCCCATGAGGTGTTGGGTCGTGCCCGTGGGGGACGCGGACCACGGCAGAAGCCCCCAGTACCAGACCGACAGCGTCGATGCGCCGATCATGCGATGCGCTTGGAATTGGAAGACCGACAGCCAACCGTCGAAGTTGATGAGCATGAACGGGAGGTTCGCTGCGAGAAGCGTCGCCGCGGCTGCGCCGAGGACCGCAAGGCAGTTGCCCACCCGACTTCGTGCTGGCGCTGACTGGTCGAAGAGGAAGGTCAACGCGAGCGGGGCCGCGAACATGACCGGGTACAGCTTGAACGCCCCACCGATCCCGAACGCGACCGCTGCGATGACTGCGCGGGTCAGCGGCGACCACCGTCGCGGACCCGCGAGCGCTATCGCGAGTCCGGCAGCCGTGGCAGCGACCGGGAGAAGATCCCAGTTGTAGAGCCCGTACAGCAACAAGGGCGGGGTCGCGGCAAAAATCCACGCACGACGACCCGCAACCTGCTGCAACCAAAGCACCGTCAGCGCGACAACGGGCAGGAATGTCAGAGCAGTGACGGTGAGGAAGCCGGCGGCGCTCGACACCGGCAGCGCGCTCAACCACACCCAGACGCCAGTGAGCGTCGGATACTCGACCGTGCCGCCGTGAACCGCAGGCAGCGGGATTGCGGTGTACCAGCCGTGGACGTAAGGGAAGACGTGGCTTCCGAGGTCCCGAAGGTTGAACAGCGTGAGCGTGTCCGAGTAGCAAGCGAGACGGTAAACGTGCGTGTCGTACCGGTCCGCGGTATTGCCGATGCCTGCACCGAGCGTTGAGCAGGAGAGCTTGTGGCCGTAGCTGAGGGCGACCAATAGCAGCGCAACAGCAACCATCACCCACCGCTCGACCCCTCTAAGGGGTCGCGTCGCTCGAGGTGAGTCTGGCAGTGACTGCAAGGCGGGTCGTGTCCGTTCCGATTTGACGAGTAGGCACCGACGAGCGGTACGACGAGGGCTGGGCTGAGATCCGCGGACGGTCAGGTCTTGTTGCACGGAACCTGCCTACGGTACGACAAAGGCTGCTATGGCCGCCGGCAGGCGACTCCGGTTCGTCGCCGTCTGCGAAGATGCGGCCATGCGATCGATCGGCCGAGACGGCACGGTGGTCCTCGAACGACCTGAGGACTACGACGACGATCTCGCCGTCGCCGTCCAGGCCACGCAGTTGGACGTGTCGAGATCGATGGCAACGCGCATCGTCGCTGAGTGGTGCGAATTCTTCCGCAGCGGGCCGAGCCAGATCCGGGAGCTCGAGTTCACCAGCAGGACCCCGAAACGGCTTTTCGCGGCCCTCGAAGGTCAGACACAGCTCCAGTCCCTGATCACGAAATGGGGTGACTACGACGACCTCGCTCCACTGGGCGGTATGCGGTCGCTGGAGACCCTGGAACTGCACAGTGCCCCAGCCCTGATCGACCTGAACCCGATCGCCGACATCCCATCGCTCCGAAGCCTCGTGCTGATCGGCACGTTCCGCGTACACGACTACAGCCCGATCGGAGCCTGCAAACGCCTCGAGTACCTCGCTGTCCACCCAGGCACCGAGCGCGGGAAGTCGACTACACCAAACCTGGAGTTCCTCACCGAACTTCCGATGCTGCGCGACCTGAGCTTCGGCGTCGAACCCGACGACCGCGACTGGTCACCGATCCTGCGCCTACAGCACGTCGATCGCATCCACATCGCGGGCCCCACAGACATGCGCCCGACGATGCTCGACCTCGAGTGGGCTGTCCCTGGCGTCGCTATGGCGATCACCGAGCAGCACGACTGGGACGAGAGCCATCACTGGGTCGAGGATCACCCCAGCGACGAGAGTCCATAGCCGCTGCTGCGGCCCGATCCTGCTGGCGGCTCGTCAGGCCACTGGCATCGTCGGAACTACGGCTCCTAGCGTGTCCGAACTGACATAAGGTACATTATCAGCGCTCGCACCGATGGTGCGGACAACATGCCTGTCGCGATCGCTCGCCGGGTCCCGGTCCTGGCCCCGGCGCTTGGGGCGGCGTTTCAGAACGGTCCCGCACTGCGATCATGCTTGCCTCTGGGCAGCGCCGTAGAGGTCTGCCCGTGGTGCAATTTGGTGCACCGCCACCTGTCCACTGCTGGCTCAGCTTGGCTCGATCAGCCGGCGGAAGCCCCGTGTCCACAGCGATCCGACCATCGGTCTCGTCCGTGCGGAGGCGCGGAGATGGGTTCAAATCCCACCGGTACCGCCACAGAAAACCCCCGTTCACGCGGGGGTTTTCTTGTTTTCGGGAGCGCCGACGGTGCGTCCTCGGCGCAGACCCCCGCGAGACGCGCTTGTCGGCCCCCGCGGCGCTGAGCGGACGGTGCGGTCCGTGCCGCGGCAAGCGTCGTCGATCGAACAGTTGCGATGCGGGCCATTGCCGCGGTGTGGGTCACACCCCTTGCAGTGACCTGGTAGTGCGTCTGTCTGAGGACCAGGGAGTCCCGCCCGTAGGCTCAGAGGCATGCGTTGGACAGCGGTCACAGTTGTGCTGGTGCTCCTCGGCTTGGTTCTGACCGGGTGTGCCGTCTGGCTCATCGCGCAAGGCAGCGGATTCGGTTGGCTTCTTCTCGCCGCGGACGTGGTGCTCGGGTTCGTGAACGTGCGTGCGCACCGTCGGCGAGGGACGCGCACCACTGTCGATCGGTAGACCAGCGAGATCCGCGGCGCATGGCACGGTCCATGGTCCGTTGGGCACATGCAGGTCGATGCTCGTGGTCGGCGGCGACCCCGCCGCTTACGGTGGCCGAGTGCAAGACGTGCGCAGTCCGAGCCTGATGCGACTGCTCGTCACGCTCGCAGGCCTGCTGGTCCTGGCCGGAGCGCTCGTCATCGGCGTGCTCGCCACCGTCGGCACCGCAGCGCAGCACGCGCTCGGGCCCTCGCGGACCGCGGACGGCAGCACCTGCAGCCCGCTCAGCGGTGAGTGCAGCCAGCTCTCGCGTTCTGCCGTCGAGCAGATGGTCGGGATCACGCTCCCGGCAGGAACACGACTCGTCTCCTCCGGGAGCCGGGACATGTTCAAGGCGTCCGAATCGTGGGCGGTGGCGTGCGTGCCGGAGGCGCAGCGAGTGTTCGACGCGGCCGAGGCCGACGGCTTCGTCCCGCGCACACCCTCCGACTACCCGGAACGCCGCGACTGGTCCGACAAGCAGCCCACGGACCTCGAGGTGCATCGAGCGGCGGAACTCGGAGCCGACCAGTGGCTCCAGCTCGGAGGAGCCTGCTCGGGCGGCTCGTACGTCTACCTCGGCCACTTCCTCGACAAGTGAGCGCCTTGCGAAGCTCGAGCGTGCGCGCCGCCGCGAGGCTGACAGGGATCCTGCCGAGTGCAGCCCTCGTCGTCCTCATCGCGCGGACCATCGCCTGCGTCCTCGCCTGTCTGCGCCTCGCTCCGATCGACGCGGCGTGGGAGGCCGACCCTGAGCGTCTCCGCGGCGTCCTGCACGCTCAGCCAGCGGGTGTCTGGGCCGCGCGGCGGGCTCTCGCCCTGATCTGGATGGCAACTGTTCCCGTGGCGATGGCCGCGACGATCCTGGCTGCATCGGCCATCGACCGCTTCTCCGCGCAGGGTGCGGTCCACACCTTCGCGCAGACGGTCACAGTGCTTGGGGTCAGCACTTCCATCGCGGGTGTTGTCCTGGCAGTGCTCGTCGTCCTCGAGACCCTGAGCTCCTGACGGACCTCTTCGGGGCAGGCCCGATCGCCGCGCGTGCTCCGTGCGTCACGATCAGCGCCGCCGGCGAGGTCGTCAACTGCGGCGGGTAGGTCGTGCCCGACCACCACATGCCGTCGGACTGGCCGATGACGCCGATGCCGGACCCGGCGGAGCGAGGGCTGACCGTGACGATCGGCCACGGGAACCCCCGCTTCGGCGGGCCCTCTTCTCTGGCCGAGCCGCTGGAGATCGGTCTAGGTGCTGCCCGTCTTCGGCGATGACGGCAGCCTCGCGAGCGTCGAGGTGACGTCCTTCCTCACGGAACCGGACGGCATTCCTGCGTGGCGTTCCCCGACCGCCCGGTGGCCGCGCTGATCTCTGCAGCGGCGTCAGCGCGCGAACGGCGGAGGGCCCGAGGCCGTTCCGCCCCGGACCCTCCGCCTCCGGCCGACAGCGGCGCGTCCCGACACGCGCCGCTGTCGACGGTCACCGCGCGACCGTGGTCGCGCTCCCCGCGGTCAGCTTCGCCAGCGTGACCACGTCGACGTCCGGTGCGTAGGCGCCGGCGTTGCCGAGCGTGAGGGATCCGCTCGCCGTGGTCAGGTCGAGCGGGATGCTCGTGTCCCAGAAGCTGTTCCACGAGTACCCGTTGCGGAACGTGCCGCGCGTGGTCGCACCGCCGGCCTCCGTGACGTCGAGGAACCGGTTGACGACCTGCGGGTTGTAGTTGAGGTTCGACGACTGGTCGGCGTTCGCCGCCGACACGGTCAGGACGTACGCCCCGGCGCCGAGGGACGACGGACGGGTCAGGGTCGCGGTGTTGCCCGCGCCGTTGCCCAGGTACCCGAGCTTCGTGACGACCCCGTTCGCGTCCGCATCGCCGTTCGAGCCGGCCGATGCCGGGATCTGGACGGCACGGGCGGACCCGGCGAGCGTCAGGGATTCACCCTGCACGCGCACCGCGTTGGCGGTGGCGGTGTCGGCGGCGCGCTGCGTCGACCCGCGGACGGTCGTGATGCCGGTGACCGTCGCCCCGTTCGGCGCCCCGACCCGCAGCTCCGAGATGCCCTGCGGCAGCCAGAGCCGGACGGTGGTGCGCCAGGAGCCCGCACCGCTGACCGAGCCGAGGGACACGTTGCGGCCGCCGACCGACAGGGTCAGCGCCGAAGCGCCGGTGGTCACGGAGTCGACGCTGACGTCCTGGTAGCCGGACTCGAGCGTGGAGACGAAGAACGTCGCCGAGCCGGAGCCGGACAGGGTGGCGCCGCCGTTGGCCGCCGACGTGCTCGACCCGTAGGTCATCGTCGCCGAGCCGGCGAGCCGGGCATCGACCGCGGGGTAGGTGTCGGTGTCGCCGATCGTGACGTTCTGCACCGTGAAGCGGTCCAGCGTGATGTCCGCACCGGGCAGGACGTTCGTGCCGTCCTTGCTCGCCCGGAGCGAGAACGTGTGCGACCCGGCTGCGAGCTGCACGAGCACCGAGGTGGTGCCCCGGTACGTCCAGCTCTGGTCGGCCGAGTACTTCACGAGCTGGTTGAACGTGTCGTCGACGAACAGCGCGTGCTGACCGGGCTGTCCGTTCGCGCCGCCGAGCACGGTCAGTCGGTAGGTCCCGGCGGTGGGAGCGTTCACCGTCCAGGTCGCGGCGCTGTCGGCCTTGTCGAACGCCCCGACGTCCTTCCCGCCGGAAGCCATGCCGTTCACTGACGACGGGTCCTGCGTGTACACCGTCGCGTCGGTCAGGGTGGTGTTCTCGGCCTCGACGGTGCTGACCGCTGAGGTGTCGACCGCGGGACGGTTGGCCCGCGCCGGGGTGACCTCGACCTGGTAGGCGGCGTAACGGTCACTGTTCGGGACCGTGACGCTGAGCGTGCCGTTCGACACGGTCGCGCGCTGCGAGACGATGACGGGCGGCTGCTGGGAGAGCCCCTCCTTGCCGTTGAGCCGGTCCGCGCGCACCGTGACGTCGACGGAGCTGCCGAAGACGCTGCTCGACAGGCCGGTCAGGTCGACCGAGACGTCGTTCGTTCCGCCTCCGAGCAGGACCGTGGCCTTCTTCGCGGTCGTGTCGATCGACGCCACACCCTGCAGCGTGTCGGTCGTGTTCGGCTGCGGCGGGGTGACGGTCGCGGTCGTGCCGGTCAGGTCGCCGTACCACTTGTACAGCCACCAGCCGCCGTTCGCGCTGTTCGTGCGGGAGGAGTTGTCGTTGAGGTTGCCGGCGTAGTTCCAGTACGCGGTCTGGGCGTCGACCTTCTGGTCCTCGAACATCGAGATCCACTGGACGAGCTGTCCGGGCACGCCCATGTCGCGCGGGTTGCCGTACTCCGTGATGTTCACCGGGATCGCCGACAGGCCGAGGTTCGACAGGATGCCGCGGTACGTCGACATGTTCGTCCGGAAGTTCGCGAGGCTACCGGGGTTCAGCTCGTGCCAGATCGTGACGTCCGGCAGCTGGTTCTGCGCCTTGGCGTAGGTCAGGAAGTCGGTCGTGCGGTCCGCGTGGAACGACGAGTCACCCATCGCGCCGATCTTCGCGTGGCCGAGTCCGTGCGCCGTCCAGACCTGCTGGATGGTCGTGTACACGGCGGACCAGTCGGACAGGAACTGCGATTTGTCGTTCGTCCAGTTCGTGTACCAGTCCAGGTCGGGCTCGTTGAACGGGATGAAGACGTACTGCTTCGGGTGCGCCGACTGCGTGGCGATCGTCTCGGCTTCCTGCTTGACGATCGGCAGGTAGTCCCACACGCCGTCGTCGTTCGCGTCGCCGGGGCGGTTGCCGCCGTTGTAGGGGAAGTCCGGGTAATGGTCCTGCATGTAGACGTACTCGTCCTTCCCAGCGCCGGCGAAGAACGACGGTTCGACACGGAGCGCGTCGCCGGTCGGGTGCTGTGCGCCTCCCGGCGGCTTCTGCGACGTGTTCGTGACGTGCGCTCCGTCGACGAGCGCCTGGGTCGGGTTGCCCAGGTCGCCGAGACCGTAGAGCGTGCCGCCGGCTCCACCGCGGACGGCTCCGGTGGACGATCCGAACGCGACGCCGAGGTGGTCGACGGTGGCAGCGGACGCCGTGGGTGCGATCCCGACGAGTCCGAGGGCGGTGAGGGCGGCGACCGAGACGGCCGCGGCGAACCCGGGCGCGCGACGGCGACCGGGAGTGACAGGACGTGGCACTTCGTACTCCTTCGTACTGGGCCCCTGAGTCGGGACGATCGGAACCCTAGGTCGTGAAAGCGATTTCAACAAGAGGTGAAGACCGCGATCGTCTGGCCGCTCAAGTCGAGATAGCGATTTCACAATTGCTCTTGCATCACGCACTGAAACCGCTATCATCGCCTCACGGCCCACCGTCGGGCCCCACGACGAGGAGGCAGCGTTGCCGCAGTTCGACTGGACCCCGCAGGGCGTCCACCTGGCGTTCCGACACGACGAGGACCGTCCCCTGAGGGTGACGCGGTTCGTCGGCCGAGGTGCCGACGCGTGCCTCGGCGACGACGTGCCCCTCGTCGAGGTGCTCGCCGTCGGCTCCGGGCACACACTCTCCAACGACCGACTCGTGCAGACGTCGATCGGCGCCGCACTGCGGTACCGCTCGCACGACGAGCCGGCTGCCGACACCCTCGTGGTCCACCTCGGCACGGAGGGCACCACGCCGGCCGTCGAGGTCGACGTGACGCTCCGCGCGGTCGACGGTGCGGTGCGGTGCGTGTCCACGGTCCGGAACGCCGGTGCCGAGGCCGTCCTGCTCACCTCGGTCACGAGCTGGGCGAGCGGTCTCGGGCGGGACGCGGGTGCCGAGCGCCCACTGCTCCCCTCGGACTGGTCCCTCATCGAGGGTGTGAACGACTGGCTCGGCGAGGGGCGCTGGACCACCCGACCGCTCCGCGGTGTCCTCCTGCCGGAACTCCACGAGGAACTCACGGGCCACACGCCCCGGTCCGCCGTCACCCGCACGGCGGCGGGGACCTGGTCGACCGGTGGGCACCTGCCCGTCGCGGGCCTGACGGCGCCGGGCCTGACCTGGTTGTGGGAGGTCGAGCACAACGGTCCCTGGCGGTGGGAGGTCGGCGAGCACGTCTCCGACTGCTACGTCGCGGTGTCCGGGCCGACGGACCGCGACCACCAGTGGTCGGTGTCGCTGGAGCCCGGTGACACGTTCACGACGGTGCCGGCGACCGTGGCGCTGGGCCGGGACCTGCCGACCGCGGCGGCTGCGATGGCCGCAGCCCGGCGGCGGAACCGTCTGCCGCACGCCGAGAACACGGTGCCGACGATCGTCTTCAACGACTACATGAACACCCTCGACGGCGATCCCACCACCGACAAGCTCCTGCCCCTCGTGGCCGCGGCCGGCCGTGTCGGCGTGGACACGTTCTGCATCGATGCCGGCTGGTACTCGGACACCGCGGACTGGTGGGACACCGTCGGAGCGTGGGAGCCGTCGCGCACCCGCTTCCCGAACGGGCTCCGCGAGGTCGTCGAGGCGATCCGGGACGCCGGCATGACGCCGGGCCTGTGGCTCGAGCCCGAGGTGGTCGGGGTCGGCAGCCCGGTCGCCGACCGCCTGCCACCCGAGGCGTTCCTGCAGCGCCGTGGCCATCGTGTCGAGGAGCACGACCGGTACCATCTCGACCTCCGGCACCCCGCGGCCCGCGCGCACCTCGACGCCGTCGTGGACCGCCTGGTCGCGGAGTTCGGCATCGGCTTCTTCAAGCTGGACTACAACATCGACGGCGGTCCGGGCACCGACCGGGCGACGGACAGCGTCGGCGCCGGACTGCTCGAACACAACCGGGCGCACCTCGCCTGGCTCGAGGGCGTGCTCGCGCGCCACCCGGACCTGGTGCTCGAGAACTGCGCGTCCGGCGCGATGCGCGCGGACCCCGCCGTGCTCGCGCGGACGCAGCTCCAGTCGACGTCGGACCAGCAGGACCCGCTGCTGTACCCGCCCATCGCAGCATCCGCGAGCCTGTCGGTGCTGCCCGAGCAGGCGGCGAACTGGGCCTACCCGCAGCCGGACCTGTCCGACGAGCAGAACGTCTTCACCCTGGTCACCGGGCTCGCCGGACGGTTCTACCTGTCCGGGCACCTGGACGGCATGACGGACGACCAGACGGCCCGGGTCCGCGAGGCAGTCGACGCCGCGCGGTCCCTCCACCGGTACCTCACCGACGCGGAGCCGTCCTGGCCCCTCGGCCTGCCCGGGTGGACCGACCGCTGGGTCGCGGCCGCCCGGCACACCCCGTCCCGCACGGTCGTCTCCGTTTGGGACCGGGGAGACGGCCCGGACGAGACCGTCCTGCACTTCCCGACGCTCGCCGGCCACGCCTGCTCCGTCTCCACGATCTTCCCGCGCGACCTGCCCGGATGGCAGGCCGCGTGGGACGCCGACACCGGCACCCTGTCGGTCCGCACCACCGTCACCACCCCGACGGCTCGGACCTTCTCCCTCACTCCGACGGCGCCGTCGGCGTGAGACACGAACACCTCGCAGCACCCCCACTCGACGAACACCTCACACCAAGGACGAACATGAAGCACGCATGGAAGGGCGCCGTCGCCGTCGCCGCCGTGGCGGCAGCGCTCCTCACCGGCTGCAGCGACCCCGGATCCGGCACCACGACCGGCTCCGGCTCGGTCACCTGGCCGTCGCAGACCGCCGACCTGAAGGGCACGACGCTCACGATCTGGGCCGCGCAGAACTCGAACAAGACCGCCGACTCGGTGATCAGCGGGTTCGAGAAGGCCACCGGCGCGACCGTCAAGGTCGTCACCATCCCGGACCCCTACGAGCAGGGCGTCCAGACCAAGGTCGCGACGGGCGACAAGCCGGACCTGGCGTTCTGGCAACCCACCGCGTCGGAGCTCACCTCGCTCAACGCGAAGCAGAACCTCCAGTCGCTCGAGGGCGCGCCGTGGACGTCGAAGTACACCGCGAACCTCGCCGACATCACCGGCAAGCTCGACGGCACCCGCTACGCGGCGCTCGTCAGCACGCCGGCCGTCGAGGGCGTCTACTACAACAAGGAGGTCCTCGCGAAGGCCGGGATCACCTCGACGCCGAAGAACTGGGACGAGTTCCTCGCCGATGCGAAGACCCTCAAGAGCAAGGGCGTCACCCCGTTCTACGAGATGGGCGGCGACAAGTGGGCCACCCAGTGGTGGGTGCAGGTCCAGCTCGCCGACGCAGCGAAGGACGGTCTCTGGAAGCAGATCAACACCGGGAAGGAGCAGTTCACCGACGCCACCGTCCAGAAGGCTGTCGACGAGTACGACGACCTGATCAAACAGGGCATGTTCAACAGCGACATCAAGACCGCCACGTTCGAGGACCAGGGCAAGGCGCTCCTCGCCGGTGACGCGGGCATGGTGATCCAGGTCAACTCGTTCTTCAACCAGCTGCAGACCCTGGCGAAGACCGACGAGCTCAACCAGAAGATCGGCTTCTTCCCGATCTCGCCCTCCGGCAACACCGGCACGTTCATCCCCGACCAGAGCAACGCGCTCGTCGCGTTCAAGTCCGGCAACGACAAGCAGGAGGCCGCCGCCCGCCAGTTCCTGTCGTACTGGATGGGGAAGGGCTACGCCGACTTCGTGAAGGACCAGTCGACCGTCTCGATCGAGAAGGGCGTCGACACGCCCTCGACCGTCCCGACCGCCCTCGAGGACGCAGCTGCAGCCGTGCCGTCGTCGGTCGGTTCGATGCAGGCCGAGGCCATCGCGAACCCCGACCTGTACCTCTACCTCGCCGACATGATCCAGGGCACCAAGACCCCGGACCAGGTCACCCAGGCAACGCAGCAGCAGTTCGCGCAGCTCGCCAAGGCGCAGGGCGCCGCGGGCTTCTGAACCCAGTCGGCCGACACCGGACGGGAGGCGCGTGGCGGCCCCGCACCGTGCCTCCCGTCCGTCAGCCGCTCACTCGACCAACGCGCCACCAGCACCACGAGGACCCCATGACCGCACAGCTCACCCCCGGTCGGACCCGGCCGTCCCGGCCGGTCCCGACCCTCTCCGCCGATCCGCCGACCGCCGGTCGGCCGCGCCGCAGCGACCACCCGCTGTGGTTCCTCGTCCCGGCCCTCGCGGTCCTGGTCGTGTTCTTCTTCATCCCGACGCTGTTCAACTTCGTCTACGCGTTCACGAACTGGTCGAGCTTCCACAGCGACATCGCCTTCGTCGGCGGCGACAACTTCGCCGCCCTGTTCCAGAACGGCACCCTGCTCACCGACCTCCGCACGACGCTGGTCTACGCCGTCCTCGTCGCCGTGTTCCAGAACCTCTTCGGCCTCGTCCTGGCCCTGGTGCTCGAGGCGGACACCCGGATCAACCGGATCGCCCGCACTGCGTTCTTCGTGCCGGTCGTGATGTCCGCCCTCGCCGTCGGGTACATCTTCCAGGCCCTGCTCAAGCCGGCCGGCGGGCTCAACGCCATCCTCGGCTTCCTCACCGGCCACGAGGTCACGATCGCCTGGCTCGGCAGCACCACCTGGACGCTGCTCGTCGTCGCGATCATCCACGCCTGGAAGTGGATGGGCCTGTCGATGCTCATCTACCTCGCCGGACTCAAGACCATCCCCGGCGACGTCCTGGAAGCCGCGCGCATCGACGGGTCCGGCTGGTGGAGCACCTTCCGGTCCATCCGCTTCCCGCTGCTCGCCCCCGCGGTGACGTTCAACGTCGCCACCGCCCTGCTCGGGTCGATGAACGGCTTCGACATCGTCCAGGCCACCACCGCCGGCGGACCCGGCGGCACCACCGAGCTGCTCAACATCTTCATCTTCCGGACCTTCGGGCAGGGACTGTTCGCGCAGGCCACCACGATGAGCCTGTCGCTCTTCGTGATGGTCACGCTGCTGGCGTTCCCCGTCATCTTCTTCCTGCGCAAGCGAGAGGACGTGCTCTCATGACCGTCGCGAATCCCGCCTTCCGCCGCCGTCGTCCGGTCAGTCGCTGGCTGCAACCGGTCGTGGTCGTACTGCTCGTCGTCGCGCTGCTCGGGGTGCCGTTCTGGATGGTCGTCGTCACCGCGGGCAAGGACCAGGCCGAGGCACTGAACCCGAACCTCTCCCTGCCGTCACACTGGCAGCTGCTGCAGAACTTCGGCACCGTCCTCACCCAGGGCCGAATGGTCCCCGCGTTCCTCGGCAGCATGCTCGTCATGGTCCCGTCGGTCCTGGGCGTCCTGGTCCTCGGGGCGATGGCGTCGTGGGTGCTCGCCCGCCGGAAGGGCCGACTCGTCTCGATCGTGTACGCGCTCGGCATCAGCGGCATCGTGCTGCCCCCGGCCGTCGTGACGATCGTGCTGCTGCTCCGCCAGCTCGGCCTCGCGGGCACCGCGGTCGGCATGATCGGCGTCTACATGGGCATGTACCTGTCGACGGTGATCTTCTTCGTCACCGGCTTCGTCAGGACGATCCCCGCCGAGCTGGAGGAAGCCGCCCGCGTCGACGGTGCCGGACCGGTCCGGGTCTTCGTGCGGATCATCCTGCCGCTGCTCGGCCCGACCCTGGCAACCGCGACGATCCTGATCTGCCTGTACATCTGGAACGACGTCTTCTACGCGCTGTTCGTCGTCGGCGGCCGGCTCGACACCCTGCCGCTGAACCTGTACCAGGTCGCCTCGAGCGGGCTCTACCTGCAGAACTGGCACCTGATCTTCGCCTACATCATCCTGATGAGCCTGCCGCTGCTCGTCACGTTCGTGGTGATGCAGCGGAAGATCATCGCCGGGATCACCAGCGGAGCGGTGAAGTGAGCGTCATCGTCGGCAGGTCGTATCGTGAGGGGACCATGACCCCGCCGCGCCGCGACAAACCCGTCACCATCAGCGACGTCGCCCAGCTCGCCGGCGTCTCCGTGCCGACGGTGTCCCGCGTCCTCACCGGAGCGGCCAAGGTCAGCGAAGGTCGTCGGTCGCGCGTCCTCGACGCGATCGCCGAGCTCGGGTACCGCCCGAGCGCCGCAGCGCAGACCCTGGCCTCCCGCCGATCGAACGTCATCGGGATCGTCGCCGGGAACACGTCCCGGTACGGCTACGCCGAGGCGATCCGCGGCGTCGAGGAGTCCGCGCGCGCGGCCGGGTTCCTGAGCTTCATCGTCGTGGTCGAGACGGCGGAGCAGGACGACGTGGCCGCGGCGACGGACGCTGTGCTGCGGCAGTCACCCGCCGGCGTCGTCGTCCTGAAGTTCGATCCGCCCGGCGTCGCGGCCCTCGCCGCGCTCCAACCGCACATCCCCGTCGTCGCGCTCTCCGGTGTCCCCGAGAGCGGTGTCCCGCAGGCCGTGCTCGACGAGTCGCACGCGGCCGCGGCGCTGACCCGGCACCTGCTCGGTCTCGGCCACCGCACCGTCCACCACGTGCGGGTCCCGCCGTCGGGCAAGGAGGACGGGCGTACGTCCGGGTGGCGGCACGCCCTGAACGAAGCCGGGATCGCCGTGCCCGAGATCCGCGACGTCTCGTGGGACCCGCGTTCGGCGTACGAGGTCGGTGTCGCCATCGCCGGGGAGTCCGACGTCACCGCGGTGCTCTGCGGCAACGACGAGACCGCCATGGGCCTGATCCGCGGACTCCACGACGCGGGCAAGCGCGTCCCCGACGACGTCAGCGTCGCCGGGTTCGACGACCACCCGCTCGCGGCGATGTTCCTGCCGTCCCTGACGACGGCCCGCCAGGACTTCGCCGAGCTCGGCCGGCACGGCATGGCCCAGCTCGACGCCCTCCTGACCGGGGCCGCGCCGCTCGCGCTCGACACCGTCGACCCGCCCGTCCTGATCCGCGAGAGCACCGCGGCACCGCGCGACGCGGCGCCGCGGGACTGACCGATGCCGTCGTCGGAGCGGCCGACGATCTACGACGTCGTAGCAGCCGCAGGGGTCTCGCACCAGACGGTGTCCCGGGTGCTGAACTGTCCGGAGACCGTCCGGCCCGCGATGCGGACCCGGATCCTGGCCGTGATCAGCTACCTCGGCTACGAACGCAGCCCCGAGGCCGTCCGACTCGGTCGACGGCCGCGGCGCTGAACGGACGTCGGTCTCAGGGGGCGTTCCGACCAGTCCGACTCACTCGCCCGCGTCGGACCGTCCGAGGAACGGCGTCACCCGCCCAGTCCGGTGGTCCTCCCGCAACAGCCCGTACGCCACCGAGTCCCTCGGCGCCGAGCCCTCGACGGGCCACGCCCGCCGGTACTGCGCCTCCTGGACCCACCCGCACCGGACCAGGACCTTCCGCATCGCGACGTTGTCGTCCCGGGTCTGCGCCTCGAGCCGATCGACGTCGGGGTACCCCGTGAACACGGTGTCGGCGAGTGCGCGGACGACCGGCACGCCGAGCCCCCGCCCTCGGGCCCGCTCCGCGAGCCGCACGTCGATCAACGGTGCGCCGTCGTCCAGGTCGTCCAGGGCGACCATCCCCACTGCCGCGCCGTCGGCCTCGACACGGAACAGGGCGTGCGCCGGACCCGAGAAGTCCCCGTCCGCGACGCGCCGCTCGACCTCGTTGCGCGTCGGGGCCGACGTGACGTGGAACGGGAAGCGGTTCGTGGTCAGGAAAGCGACGAGCCATGACCGACCGACCGGGTGCGCCAGGTCCACCGGGAGCAGCGCGACGCTCGGCGCGGTCACGGACCGCACACCGCCCCCGTGACCGGGCACCGGTTCCCGTCGAGCTCGTCCGTGTACTCGTCCCCGTCCCCGAGCAGCACGTGCCGGTACGCCGCGTCACCGATCGGCTCGGCCGACCGGACCGCGGCCCGCAGCACCGTCTCGTCGACCGCGCGCAAGGCACTCACTGCGACGAAGGTGTCCCCGACGACGGCGGCGACCTCGTGTCCGTGCGCACTCGTGCGGACCACGACCCCGTCCGTGGTGGTGCACCCGGTCTCGGGCTCCGACGCACCGTCCGGACCGACGCCCTCGAGCGCCCGTCCGCACGACGGCGCATCCGCGGCAAGGGTGACGACGGTCAGGTCGTCCCCGCTCGTGTTGCCCGGGTAGTGCGCCGGGGAGGCGGGGGACGAGAACACCTGCAGGAAGCCGGGCAGCCGCCGCTCGATGTTCGCCTCGAAGTCGGAGCCGTAGCCCGGCGGCGAGATCGTGACGGGGCGGAAGTCGGCGCCGATCGCGACCTGAGCCCGCGCGATCGCCTGCTGGTCGCGTTCGACCGCGCGGCCGTGCGCCTGCACCCCGAGCACGGTGACGAGCGCGGCGACGGCGAGCACCGCGGTCCCGCCGGCGACCAGCCCTGCGAGCCGCGGCCTTCCGGGGTGCACCAGGAGCGCGGGGACGGCACCGACGACCGCCCCGATCAAGTACGGCAGCGGTGACGGCGCGAGCAGCAGCGGACCCGGTGCGGGGACGAACCACGGGACGACCTCGGTGACGAGGGCGCCGGGCACCAGCACGAGCGACGTCGTCCCGAGCCACCACGCGCGACGACGACCGGTGCCCACGAACCCGCAGAGGCCGAGTCCGACACCGGCCAGGACGGTCACCACCGGCAGGGCGACGAGGCCCCCCACGCCGGTGAGGAACAGCAGGACCACGCCGACGTGCACGAGGTACGCTGCGCCGACCCCGACGAGCGTCGCCGACACGACGTGCCACCACGGCCTTCCTCCGGAGCGGTCGTTCACGGCGCGCTCGGCTCGAGCGTGACCCACTCCTCGTCGCGGACGTAGCCGAGCGCGGTGTTCGCGGCGATGATCGCCGGGTTGTCGGCGGAGCCTCCGGTGCGGAACCGGGTCACGCCGGCGTCGAGGAGCGCGAGGACCGACGCGGCCTTCACCGCGGTCCCGATCCCGCGCCCGCGGTGGTCCGCGGCGACCACCGTGACGTCCGTCTCCGCCGAAACGGACGCGGCAGCGCAAACGGCAGTGGCATCAGAACCGGCAGCGGCATCGGAACCGGCATCAGAACCGGCAGCAGCACCGCCAGCACCGACCAGCACGTCGACGAACGTCATCGCGACGAGGTCGTCCCCGGACCATGCTCCGAACGCTCGCCGCACCGCCGAGGGCGTCGCGCGCTCGCGGTCGAACGGCTCGTGCCGCGTCGCGACGCTGCCCGGGTAGTGCCCGACGGTCGCCACGTCGAGGGCGAGCACCGCGTCGACGTCGGCGACGTCGAGCGCGCGGACCGGCAGCCCGGCCCGGTCCACCAGGGAGCGGAGCCGCGTCCGGTCGACCGCGTCACCGTCGAGCTGCGCCCCGAACGAGCGCGCGACGACCCGCCACCCCCGCCGTTCCAGCTCGACCCGGCGCGGCGCATCCGCCGGCAGCACGACCACGTCCCCCATGCCGCGATCCTGCCACGGCCCGTGGTCACGCCGGGGTCACGATCAGCCGCGGGGCCGGAACCAGCGGATCAGCTCACGGAGCGCCGGCAGCGACGTGACGGAGTCGCCGCCCGCCGCGTCGAGGTCGTCGAAGGTGGTCCGGTACCCGGGCGCCTGCTCGACGTCGGTGTCGGCCGCCGGGTAGCCCATGGTCCACTCCGGGAACTGCCGTTCCTCGATGACCTCCTCGAGCAGCACGGTCACCTTGGTGTGCCGGGCGTCGTGCTTGATGGTGTCCATCTTGCGTCGCACGGCCTGGTCCGGGCCCTCGAGCAGCTGCAGGAAGTAGCCGTTCCGGAACAGGAGCACCCCGGTGATGTCGTTCTCGGCGTTGGCCCGCCGGCTCTGCGCGAGCAGCTGCGCGAGGTCGGCGTCGTCGAGCGCGTCGGTGGCGACGCTCGAGTAGGTCAGGGACAGCATCGGAGCTCCATCTCGACGGTCGGGTCGGGTACGGCCGAGTCAACTCCCCGGCACACGTCCGGCACACGGGAACCAGGGGACGGACGGGAGGATCGTGGTGCGTCCGTCAGGCCGCTGCCGTCACGGGGCGCGCACCTCTGTCAGGCTGGTCGCCATGAGCAGCGTCATCGTCGTCGGAGAAGCCCTGGTCGACGTCGTCGACCGCCCCGAGGGACGGTCCGAGCACCCCGGCGGCAGTCCGATGAACGTCGCGGTGGGGCTCGCCCGGCTCGGCCGTCCGGCCCGGCTCGTCTGTGCACTCGGCGACGACGACCGCGGTGCCGCGGTCCGTGCGCACGTCGAGGCGAGCGGCGTACGGGTGGACGCGACGGCGGTCCCGCGGACCTCGACGGCGGTGGCGACGATCGCCGCGGACGGCGGGGCCTCGTACGAGTTCGACCTGGACTGGCGGATCGACCCGGTCGACGTCTCCGAGGGCACGCCGCTCGTGCACGTCGGGTCGATCGGCGCGGTCCTGCAGCCGGGTGCCGCGACGGTGCTCGACGCCGTGCGCGCCCGACCCACCGGCACACTGCTGTCCCTCGACCCGAACGTCCGGCCGTCGATCACGCCGGACCGCGGCGCCGTGCTCGCGACCCTCGAGCCGCTCCTGGCCGAGGCCGACGTCGTGAAGTGCAGCGACGAGGACGCCGCCTGGCTCTGGCCGGACCGGGACGTCGACGCCGTGCTCGACGGGCTGCTCGCGGCCGGTGCGACGCTCGCGGCCGTGACGCTCGGCGGCTCGGGGTGCGCGATCGCCTCCCGAGACGCCCGCCGACGGATCGCCGCTCCCGCGGTGACGGTGGCGGACACGATCGGCGCGGGGGACTCGTTCATGGCCGGGCTGCTCGCCGCCGTCCTCGCGACCGGGACCGCGCCGACGGCCCTCGACGAGGACGACCTCGGGCGCCTGGCCGCGCTCGCCCTCGCGTGCGCCGCCGTCACGGTCTCCCGCCCCGGCGCGGACCCGCCCACCACGGACGAGCTGCCCGCCGAGGTCCGTCCCGACGCGACCCCATGACGGACGCCACCCCCTGACGGACGGGAGGCACGGTGCCAGCCGGCACCGTGCCTCCCGTCCGTCACCCGGTCCATGTCGGACCGCAGCCGAGCAGATCAGACGAGCGCCGTGAACGACGCGTCGCGGACCAGCAGCGTCGTCGCGCCGTCCTCGACGGCCTGGTCGGGGTCGCTCGACAGGCCGAGCGCCCAGCTGCCGCCGCCCGGCTTCTCGGGCAGGGTGAACTCGACCGTGGTGTCCGACGCGTTCAGGAGCACCGCGACGGTGTCGTCACCCTGCTGCAGCACCAGGAGCACCGCACGGTTGCCGCCGTCGGCCCAGTCGCCGTCCTCGAACCCCTCCGCGTCGGCGCGGAGCACCGTCACGGTCGACTCGGAGTCGCCCGGCGCCGTGCGGAACCACAGCGGGCGGAGCGCCGCGTGCTCCCTGCGGAACGCGATCGCCGACGTCGTGAACGCGAGCAGGTCCCGGTCCGCCGCGGCCCAGTCGAACCACGAGATCTCGTCGTCCTGGCAGTAGGCGTTGTTGTTGCCGCCCTGCGACCGGGCGATCTCGTCGCCACCGAGGATCATCGGGACGCCCGCCGAGAGCAGGAGCGTGCCGAGGAAGTTCCGGCGCTGACGGTCGCGGTAGTCGTTCACCGCGCGGTCGTCGGTCGGGCCCTCGATGCCACCGTTGAACGAGGTGTTGTTGCTCTCGCCGTCGTTGTTGTCCTCGCCGTTCGCCTCGTTGTGCTTCTCGGCGTACATCGTCAGGTCCGCCAGCGTGAAGCCGTCGTGCGCGGTGACGAAGTCGACCGAGCAGAGCGGCGAGCGGCGGGAGCCCTCGTACACGTCGGGGGAGCCCAGGACGCGCTGCACGGCGTCGCCGAGCGTGCCCTCGTCGCCACGCCAGAACGCTCGCAGGTCGTCCC
The DNA here is from genome assembly GCF_013347185.1 of Curtobacterium sp. Csp1. Taxonomy (NCBI): domain Bacteria; kingdom Bacillati; phylum Actinomycetota; class Actinomycetes; order Micrococcales; family Microbacteriaceae; genus Curtobacterium; species Curtobacterium sp. Csp1. The sequence goes on along the minus strand of NZ_CP054594.1, from coordinate 2,227,220 downwards.
GGTACTTGCCGTTCCACTCCGACCAGTCGGCCGGGAACCCGCCCACCTGGTAGCCCGCGGTGTCCCACGGCTCGGCGATCATCTTCACCTCGCGGAGCACCGGGTCCTGGTGGATGATGTCGAGGAACGCGGAGTGCTTCTCGGCCTCGCCGTCCTGGCGGGTCAGCGTCGTCGCGAGGTCGAAGCGGAAGCCGTCGACGTGCATCTCCTCGACCCAGTAGCGGAGCGAGTCGGTGATGAGCCCGAGCGCCGACGGGTGCGACACGTTCAGGCTGTTGCCCGTGCCGGTCGTGTCGAAGTAGTTCGCCTCGTCGCCCTCGACCAGGCGGTAGTAGGCCTGGTTGTCGATGCCCTTGAACGACAGCGTCGGGCCCATGTGGTTGCCCTCGGCGGTGTGGTTGTAGACGACGTCCATGATGACCTCGAGCCCGGCGGCGTGCAGCGCCTTCACCATCGCCTTGAACTCGGCGACCTGCTGCCCGGCCGTGCCCGAGGACGAGTACTCGTCGTGCGGCGCGAAGAAGCCGATCGAGTTGTAGCCCCAGTAGTTCCGCAGACCCTTGTCGGCCAGGGTCGAGTCCTGCACGAACTGGTGGGTCGGCAGGAGCTCGACGGCCGTGACGCCCAGGTCGGTCAGGTGCTTGATCGCGGCGGGGTGCGCCAGACCCGCGTACGTGCCACGGATCTCCTCGGGCACGTCCGGGTGCTGCTTCGTGAAGCCCTTGACGTGCACCTCGTACACGACGGTGTCGGCGTACGGGGTGCGCAGCTGCGTGTCGCCGTCCCAGTCGAAGTCGCGGTCGGCGACCACGGACTTCGGCATGGCGCTCGCCGAGTCGGTCTCGTCGAGCTGTTCGGGGGCGTCCATGTCGTGGCCGAACAACGCCTGGCCCCACTCGTAGGTGCCGTCGATCGCGGTGGCGTAGGGGTCGAGCAGGAGCTTGGCGGCGTTGTGGCGGAGGCCGTTCGCTGGGTCCCAGGCGCCGTGCACGCGGAAGCCGTAGCGGGTGCCGACCGTCACGTCGGGGACCACGTCGTGGAAGGTGTACCCGGTGCGGTTCCGCAGCTCGGTGCGGTGCTCGGTGCCGTCCTCGTCGAACCGGCAGAACTCCACCCGCTCGGCGGTGCTGGAGAAGAGGGCGACGTTGGCGCCGCCGTCGACGAGCGTGACGCCGAGCGGCGTGCGGGAGGAAGTGGTCATAGTGCCCTTCTAGTGGTGGGCGACTGTGTCCTCGTGGCGGCTGCGTACCCCGGGCCGCCGGCGTCCGGGTGGCCGGGGCGTGCGGCGCGTCGGGGGCGGTGCCCCGCGGCGCCGACGGGATGCGGTCGGGACGCTCTCGGGGCGGTCCGCCGAGGTGCTGGAATTGTGGCACCTCGGCGCGACACCGGCCGTGTCGCGCACCCTCGGCGGTGCGCACGCGGTGGGTCGTGGCACCTGGACGTGCGCGCCGGGGCGCGTCGTGCGGGCGGGCGCGACTCCACACCGGACGGGAGGCGCGGAGCGGGGCCGCCACGTGCCTCCCGTCCGGTGGGTGGTGCGGGGACGCGTGATGCGGGGACGCGTGGTGCGGGGACGCGTGGTGCGCTGGGACGTGTGGGGCGTTCCTGCCCATCGCAGCCGACATGGGTTGCCGATCCGCGCGTGGCGGGGCGGAAGGACCTGCGCACCACGCGCGGATCGGGTCCCGATGCGCGGTTCGGTGCCCGGTGCGCGGAACGGCCTTGCGACACGCGGAACGTCGGCGGGGATCGCGTAGCATTCGAACACACGTTCGAACAGGAGGTCGAGATGATGCTCACGCACGAGATCGCCACGGTGTGGTGGGAGCGCGGCGTGCCGGACCGGATGGTGTGGCGCGACCGGCGCTGGCGGGTCAGTGACAGTCCCACGCGGCTCACCGCGACGGCGGAGTTCCTGCCGTCGGCGATGACCCACGCGCCGGAGCGGACGGTCGGGTGGCGGTTCCAGGTCAGCGCCGACGGGGACGCGGTCGTGGTCGACATCGTGCCGGAGGGCGACGGCTGGGTGGTGGCGCGCACCTGGCGGTGATGCGGGTGCGACGTGCGAGGGTGGCTACGCGCTGCCGCGCCAGACCACCTCGGTCGGCAGGATCAGGCCGTGCGGACCCGCGTCGGTGCCGGCGATCTGTGCGAGGACCTGCTGCGCCGCGTGCTCGCCGAGGGTGCGAGCCGGCTGCCGGACGGTCGACAGCGGGGGGTCGCAGCGGAGCGCCCACGCACTGTCGTCGAAGCCGACCACGCCGACGTCGCCCGGCACCGATCGGCCGGCGCGCTGCAGGACGTCCATCGCCCCGGCGGCCACCGCGTCCGACGCCGCGAAGACCCCGTCGAGATCGGGTGCGCGGTCGAGCAGCTCGCGCATGCCCTCGACGCCCGCGGTGTAGCTGAACAGGGGATTCCTGGCCACGAGTGACGGGTCGAACCGGTCGCCGAGTGCGGCGGTGAAGCCCTCGAGGCGGTCCTGGCCGGAGTCACGGTCGAGCCCGGACGCGAGCATGCCGATGCGCTGCCGACCGGTCTCGACCAGGCGTCGGGTGATCTGCTCGGCGGCGGCGCGGTTGTCGATCGCGATGTACGAGGTGTTCGGGGCATCGGACGGGTGGCCGACGAAGCACGCCGGGAGCCCGATCTCCTCGATGGCCCGGGTGACGGGGTCGCCGTCCCGGGCGGAGAGCACGATCGCGCCGTCCACGAACCCGCCGCGCAGGTACTCGACCACGCGCTCGTTGTCCCGGCCGGAGTCGACCATGATCGTCACGAGCTGCTGGTCCGCCTCGGACAGGACCGTGTTCGTGCCGATCAGGATGTTGCCGATGTTCGGGTCGTCGAGCACCTGGACGCTCGGCTCGTGCACGATGAGCGCAACGGCGCCGGAGCGGCGGGTGACGAGGCTGCGGGCCGCAGCGCTCCGCACGTAGCCGACGCGGCGGACGGCTGCCTGGACGGCCTCGCGGGCCTCGGCGGAGACGTACGGCTCGTCGTTGAGGACGCGGGAGACGGTGCCGCGGGACAGGCCGGCCTCGTCCGCGACGTCCTGGATCGTCGCACGGGTGCGTGCGGCACGGACGTCGGTCATGGCGCAAGCGTATCCGGCGGGCGGGCGGGGGCCGGTCGTGGGGGCGGGCCGCCCGGGCCGCGCGGTGCCGTGATCGTGGCGATGCCGGCTGCCCGTCCGTGGCGACCTCACGCGCCCAGCGACACTTCACGGGCCCGGGCGGCCGTGAAGTGTCGCTGAGGCCGTGAAGTCGCCCCCGCCTCGCGCGAGCACCCCCGGGTTGACACCGGCCGCGATCTCGTGTTCACTCTGGGAGCGCTCCCAGAAACCCTCCGACCCCGATCGGTCGGCGGCGTCTGGGAGCGCTCCCAGAACACTGGGTGGCCTTCGCCGTCGAAGGGGTCGCACGCGACCGGGACGGCGGACCGCCCCGACCAGCGAGGACCACCGTGACCACCACCCTCCCGGCACCAGCCACCACGGCGCTCGGGCTCGGCTCGACCGGACTCGCGTTCGGCTGCGACTACAACCCCGAGCAGTGGGACCCCGAGGTCTGGGTCGAGGACGTCCGGCTCATGCGCGAGGCCGGCGTCAACCTCGTCGCGATCAACATCTTCGGCTGGTCGCACGTCGAGCCGCACCGGGGCGAGTACGACTTCGCCGCGCTCGACCGCGTCATCGAACTGCTGCACGGCGCGGGCATCGGCGTCGACCTCGGTACCGGGACCGCCTCGACCCCGCCGTGGCTGACCACCGCCCACCCCGAGGTCCTGCCCGTGGTCGCCGACGGCACCACCCGCTGGCCCGGCGGCCGCCAGGCGTTCTGCCCGAGCTCCCCGGTGTACCGCGAGCACGCCCTGGCCCTGGTCCGCGCCACGGCCGAGCGCTACGGCGACCACCCCGCGGTCAAGCTCTGGCACGTCTCGAACGAGCTCGGCTGCCACAACGCGCACTGCTACTGCGACGTCTCCGCCGACGCCTTCCGCGGCTGGCTCCGGAACCGGTACGGCACGCTCGAAGCGCTCAACACCGCATGGGGCACGGCCTTCTGGAGCCAGCGCTACTCGGCGTGGGAGCAGGTCCTGCCGCCCCGCGCGACGCTCTCCTTCACGAATCCCGGCCAGACGCTCGACTTCGACCGGTTCTCGTCCGACGAGCTCCTCGACCACCACCGGGCCGAGGCCGCGGTGCTCCGCGAGCTGAGCGACAAGCCCGTCACCACGAACTTCATGGTCGCGGCGCACATCACCGCGCTCGACTACTGGACGTGGGCCGACGACATGGACGTCATCGCGAACGACCACTACCTCGACCACCGACTGCCCCGCCCGCACACCGAGCTCGCGTTCGCCGCCGACACCACGCGCGGTCTGGCCAAGGGGGCGCCTTGGCTGCTCATGGAGCACTCGACGGGCGCCGTGAACTGGCAGCCGCACAACGTCGCGAAGGACCCGGGCCAGATGCTCCGCGACACCGCGACGCACATCGCCCGCGGTGCCGACGGCGTCTGCTTCTTCCAGTGGCGCGCCTCCGTGCAGGGCAGCGAGAAGTTCCACTCCGCGCTGCTGCCGCACGCCGGCACCGAGTCGCAGACCTGGCGCGACGTCGTCGCACTCGGCGCCCTCGTCGAGCGCCTCGGCGAGCTCCGCGGTTCCCGTGTCGTCGCCGACGTCGCGCTCGTCTTCAGCTGGGAGGTCCAGTGGGCCGCCGACCTGGAGGCGCACCCCACCACCGCGCTCCGGTACCTGGAACAGGTCCACGCGTTCCACGCCGCGCTGTGGGACCTCGGCGTCACGGTCGACGTGGTCGCGCCCGGCGCCCCGCTCGACGGGTACGCGGTCGTCGTCGTCCCGGAGCTCTACCTGGTCCGCGACGAGCACGCGGCGGTCGTCGCCGACCACGTCGCCCGCGGCGGCCAGGCCGTCGTCACGTTCTTCAGCGGCATCGTCGACGAGGACGACCGGGTCCGGACGGGCGGGTACCCCGGCGCCTTCCGCGACCTGCTCGGGATCCGCGTCGACGAGTTCCGCCCGCTCGGCGCCCGCGAGACCCTCGCGCTGTCGGACGGCACCCGGGCGCACACCTGGTCGGAGCCCGTCGAGCTGCGCGGCGCCGAGGCGGTCACGACCTACGCCGAGGGGCCCCTCGCCGGACGCCCGGCCGTCACGCGGAACACCGTCGGCACCGGCGACGCCTGGTACGTCTCCACCGTGCTCGAGGACGGCGCCCGCGCGGCCCTGCTCCGTCGGGTGCTCGAGACCGCCGGGGTTGCCCCGGACCCCGTGGCCGAGCCCGGCCTCGAGGTCGTCCGTCGCCGTGACGACGCGCACGAGTGGGTCTTCCTGCTCAACCACACCGACCGCGAGGTCGCGCACACCGTGGCGGGCCACGAGCTCGTCGCCGACCGGCCCGTCGACGGCGTCACCGTCCTCGCTGCCGGCGGCACCCAGATCATCCGCACCGACCGCATCGACGGAGCCCGCCCATGACCACCACCGCCCAGTCGCGCCGCACGACCCGGCCGACCACGCCCCGGCGTCGCCCCGGCGGCACGCGCTACCGGCGCGCGATCGCCGTCTTCGTCCTGCCGTTCGCGCTGCTGTTCGCCGCGTTCTACCTCGCACCGATCCTGTACGCCGTGTGGGAGTCGCTGCAGAAGATCGAGCGCCAGGGCACGTTCGGTGCCCCGACGCAGGTGTTCGGCGGCCTGAGCCAGTACGTGCTCGTGTTCCAGGCCACCGAGTTCTGGGGCTCCGTCCTCCGCGTGCTGCTGTTCGGCATCGTGCAGGTCCCGGTGATGCTCGGGCTTGCGCTCGTCTTCGCGCTGCTGCTCGACTCCCCGCTGCTGCGCGGCAAGCGGTTCTTCCGCCTGGCGTTCTTCGCGCCGTACGCGGTCCCCGGTGTCATCGCCGCGATCATGTGGGGCTACCTCTACGCCCCCGACCTGTCGCCGTTCTCGTTCCTGACGTCGAACGTCGACCTGCTCTCCGCGAGCACCGTCCTGTGGGCCGTCGCGAACGTCGTGACCTGGGTCTACGTCGGCTACAACATGCTCATCATCTACTCGTCGCTCCTCGCGATCCCGACCGAGATCCACGAGGCGGCGAAGCTCGACGGTGCGTCGCAGCTGCGGATCGCGCTGTCGATCAAGATCCCGATGGTGGTCCCGGCGATCATCCTCACCGCCGTGTTCTCCGTCATCGGCACCCTGCAGCTCCTGACCGAGCCGACCGTGTTCCGGCAGTTCACCTCGACGATCTCGTCGACCTTCACACCGAACATGCTCGTGTACTCGACCTCGTCGGTGCCGAACTTCAACCTCGCGGCCGCGTTCTCGGTCGTCCTCGCCCTCGCCACGTTCGTCCTGTCGATCGGGTTCCTCCGACTGACCCAGCGGAAGGCCGCCCAGTGACCGTCAACGCACCCTCCCGACGCGACCTCGTCGCGGACGCAGGCCGACCCCTGAAGCCGAACCGTGCCTCCCGTCCGCACGATCCGGGAGCCCGCGGACCGCGCGAGAGCGTGATCTCGCGCTCCGCCGCGATGATCGTGATGGGCGTCTTCACCGTCTACTTCCTGCTGCCGATCTTCTGGCTCTTCGTCTCGTCGACCAAGACGGCGTCGAACTTCAACACGACGTTCTCGCTGTGGTTCAGCGCGACCTCGTTCCAGGACTTCTTCGGCAACCTGGTCGAGCTGTTCACCCGCCAGGACGGCATCTACCTGCGCTGGTTGCTCAACAGCATCGCCTACGCGGGGGTCGCCGGCCTGCTCGGCACCGTGCTCAGCGCCATGTGCGGGTACGCCCTGGCGAAGTACCGGTTCCGCGGCCGCGAGGCCCTGTTCAACGTGTTCCTCGGCGGCGTCCTCGTGCCGGCGACCGCGCTGGCCCTGCCGCTGTTCCTCATCTTCAGCCAGGTCGACCTGACCGACACGTTCTGGTCGGTGTTCCTGCCGAGCATCGTCAGCCCGTTCGGCGTGTACCTGTCGCGGCTGTTCGCGGCGTCGAGCGTCCCGGACGAGATCATCGAGGCCGCGCGCATCGACGGCTCCGGCGAGGTCCGCACGTTCTTCACCGTGGCCGTGCGGCTCATGTCGCCCGCGCTCGTGACGATCTTCCTGTTCCAGTTCGTCGCCGTGTGGAACAACTTCTTCCTGCCGCTCGTGATGCTCCGCGACTCGTCGCTGTTCCCCGTCACCCTCGGCCTCTACACGTGGAACTCGAGCGTGAACCAGTACCCGGACCTGCGCACCCTCGTGCTCATCGGGTCGTTCGTCTCGATCATCCCGCTGCTCGTCGCCTTCCTCTCCCTGCAGCGCTTCTGGCGGTCCGGCCTCGGCGCCGGCGGCCTGAAGTAGCCCGGCCCCGAGCCGCCACGGCCCACACCCCGTACCAGCACCTCCTCCTCACCCACATCCGAACGGAAACAGCATGAAGACAACGAAGTTCCTCAGCGTCGCCGCCGTGGCGGTCGCCGCGACCGTGGCCCTCGCCGGCTGCAGCACCGGCGGCTCCGGCAGCGGTGGCTCCGACTCCGCCGCCGCGAGCTGCAAGCCGTCGAGCGGCAAGGTCACCCTCGACTTCACGACCTGGGTGCCCAACATGGACAAGGTCGTGGACATCTGGAACAAGGAGAACCCGGACATCCAGGTCAAGGTCTCCATCGTCGCGAACGGCAACAGCGGCACGTACCAGAACTTCTTCAACCAGCTGAAGGCCAAGCAGGCGCCGGACATCGGTCAGGTCGAGTACGACACCCTGCCGGCCTTCCGCGTCCAGGGCGGCCTCGAGGACATCGGCGCCTGCTCCGGCATCAGCGCCGCGAAGAAGGACTTCTCCGACGGCCTCTGGAACCAGGTGACGTTCGGTGAGTCGAAGTCGGTCTACGCGGTTCCGCAGGACTCCGGCCCGATGGCGCTGTACTACCGCAAGGACCTGTTCGAGCAGGCCGGCATCCCGGTCCCGAAGACGTGGGACGAGTACGCGAAGGCCGCCGAGGAGATCAAGGCCAAGGGCGGCAACATCACGAACTTCGCCAAGGGTGACGTCAACCAGTTCGCCGGGCTCGTCTCGCAGGCCGGCGGCCAGTGGTTCTCGAACTCCGGCGACGAGTGGGACGTGAACCTGACCGACAGCGCGTCGAAGAAGGTCGCGGACTACTGGCAGGGCCTGATCGACAAGAAGCTCGTCAACACCGTCCCGAGCTTCACCGACCAGTGGAACGCCGCGTACGACAGCGGCCAGGACTGGACCTGGGTCTCCGCCGTCTGGGGTGCGAACACGATCTCGAGCGGTGCGCCCTCGACCTCCGGCAAGTGGGCCGTCGCCCCGATGCCGCAGTGGAAGTCCGGTGAGAGCAAGTCCGCCGCCTGGGGCGGTTCGTCGAACGTCGTCTTCGCGGGCAGCAAGCACCCGGCCGAGGCGTCGAAGTTCCTCGTGTGGCTGAACACCTCGACCGAGGCGCTCAGCGCACTGAACAAGGAGGCCAACCTGTACCCGGCGTCCTCGACCGGTGCCGACCTGCCGGCACTCACCCAGGGCCTGCCCTTCTACGGCGACCAGAAGATCTACGAGGAGTTCGCCTCGGCCGCGAAGGACATCCAGCCCTTCACCTGGGGCCCGACGATGACGCAGACCTACGCGGACGTCTCGGACGGCTTCGGTGCCGCGGCCTCCGGCTCGGGAACGCTCGAGGACGCGCTGAAGAGCGGACAGTCCAAGACCATCGCGGCCCTCAAGGCGCAGTCGATCCCGGTCAAGGGCTGACGCCCTCGACCTCCCTGACGGACTGGAGGCACGGTGCCGGCTGGCACCGTGCCTCCAGTCCGTCCTGGGGTCGCGGTCCGCGACCCCGGATCGTCGAGACGCCCCCGACGCGCCGAGACGCCCCCGGATCCGGCGGCGTCCTGTGCAGACCGGGGCGTCTCGCGAGCGTGCGACCCGCCCCGCGCGTCAGCGCGTCAGCGCGTGCGCGAGGCCGCGCACCAGGAGCGCCCGCGCGCGGTCCGTGGCCGATCCGTCCGGATCGCTCCACGCGGCCCGGCCGAGCCCGTCGACCAACGCGAGCACGGCATCTGCCACGACCGCCGGCGGTTCCGCGAGCGCGACCCCGTGTCGAGCCGTCCACCGCTCGATCGCGGCGACCAGGGAGTCGTGCCAGAGCGCACGCTCTCCCCGGACGAGCGCATCGTCCCCGCCCAGCGCCGTCCCGCTCAACGACTCGAGCAGCAGGAACCGCTCCGGCTCGGCCCGCACGAGCGCCAGGTACGCCGAGACGCCGGCGTCGAGCGCTCCGGCCAGGTCGTCGTGCTCCTCGGCCGCCGCCAGCACGCGGGGGAGCACGTCCCGCGCCTGCCGCTCGAGCAGTGCGAGCACCAGGTGCTGCCGCGCCCCGAAGGCGTAGTGCACCACCCCGTGGGCGACCCCGGCGCGCTCCGCGACCGCACGGGTGCTGAGCGCCTCGACCCCGCCGTCCCGCACCACGAGGGCGGCCGCGTCGAGCAGCTCGTCGCGGCGTTCGGCACGGCTGCGGTAGGCGCGCGGAGCGGGTTCCGGGGTCATCACAGGCAGCGTACGGGCTGCGTGCAGGTCTGCTCGGGAGACTGCATTCGGCCAAGTGGCCGAATCTGGAGGGAGCCCCCGTGTCGATCACCGTCCGACCCGCCGCCGAGCACGAGGTGCCGGCGGCCGCCGCCGTCCTCGCCGAGGCCTTCGCCGACGACCCGGTCCTCCGGGCGTTCCGCCCACCCCGCGCCGACGAGGACCGCGTAACCGTCCTCACCGACCTGTTCACCGCGCTGGTCCGGTCCGTCCCAGCGGCGTCCCGTTCGCTCGACGTGGCAGTCGAGGACGGCAGGGTCGTCGGTGCCGCCTTCTGGCAGGCGCCGCGGCCGCACGCCGGGGGAGCGCTCGCGTTCCTCCGGCAGGTCCCGGCCTTCCTGCGGGCGCTCGGGGTCGGCGGTGCCCTCCGCGCCGTCCGCCACCTCGGCCGGATGGACCGTGCCCGTCCGGAGGCGCCGCACTGGTACCTCGCCGAGATCGGTGTCGCGGCGGTCGCCCGGGGCAGGGGCGTCGGCGGGCTGCTGCTCGAGCACGCCCTCGACCGCGTGGACGGCCGGGGCGAGGACGCCTACCTGGAGTCGTCGACGCCGCAGAACCGCCGGCTCTACCGTCGGCACGGCTTCGGGGACGGGGCGCCGATCACCGGCCTCGGCGCGGCGCGACCCGTGTCGATGTGGCGACCGGCGGCGACCGCGACGCGCTAGTGTCCGCAGCGGGGCACGAGGCGTGCACCCGGGGGGAGCAGGACCGGTGCGGATCGCGATCACGGGTGGGACGGGGTTCGTCGGACGACACCTCGCCGAGCGGTACCCGGCCGAGGACGTCGTCGTGGTGTCCCGGCGCACCGGAGTGCCGATCGACGACGTCGACGCCCTGACCGCGGCGTTCGCCGGGGTCGAGGCCGTGGCGCACTGCGCGGGCATCAACCGCGAGATCGGCGACCAGACCTTCCAGCGCGTGCACGTCGACGGCACCGCAGCCGTGCTCGAGGCCGCCCGGCGGGCCGGGGTGCAGCGCGTCGTCCTGCTGAGCTTCCTGCGCGCCCGTCCGGGCACCGGCTCGCCGTACCACGAGACGAAGTGGGCGGCGGAGGAGCTCGTCCGCTCCTCGGGCCTCGACCACACCGTGCTCAAGGCCGGGATGGTCTACGGGCACGGGGACCACCTCGTCGACCACCTCAGCCACACCGTGCAGACCGTGCCGCTCTTCGCCTCGGTCGGGTTCCACGAGCGGACGATCAGCCCGATCCCGGTCGCGGAGCTCGTGGAGGTCGTCGTGGCCGCGCTCGACGGTCGGCTGTCCCGCCGGACCGTCGCGGTCCGGGGCGGTGAGGCCCTGCTGCTCAGCGAGGCCGTCCGCCGGGTCGCCCGCGTCGTGGGGCGCCGCGTCCTGGTGTTCCCCGCGCCGGTGTGGGCACACCGGGCGCTCGGCCAGCTGACCGAGTGGACGATGCGGGTGCCGCTCGTGGCGAAGGCGCAGGTCCGGATGCTCGCCGAGGGCGTGACCGAGGCCGCGCCGCCGACGGAGGACCTGCCCGCCGACCTGGCCCCGACGGCACGGTTCGACGACGAGCACATCCGCGCGGCCCTCCCGCCGCGCGGTGGCTTCACGTGGCGGGACCTGCGGCTGCCCGGACGGCACTGACGCCGCCTGCCCCGCGATCTGGGGTACCGGTCGCAGCATCCCCGGCGGTCGTCCCCTCCGAACCATCGGCAACCACCCCCGCCGATCAGAGGGCACCCGCCATGCTCGCCACGCTCCCGGACCCCACCCGGACCACGACCTCCACGCTCGACCACCCGTGCCCGTCCGTGCCGTCACCGTCGGCCGGTGGGCCGGGACGCTCGTCGCCCGTGCCGCCACCGGGGACGACCGGGCGTTCGCCGCGCTCGTCCGCCGGCACGAGAGCATGCTCCGGACCGTCGTCGGCCGGATCCTCGACGGCACGGCCGAGGTCGACGACGTGGTGCAGGAGACCTTCCTCACCGCGTGGCTGCGGATGGCGGACCTCGTCGAGGGCGACGCGATCGCGGGGTGGCTCGCCACGACCGCCCGGCGACGCAGCGACGACCGCCTGCGCGCCCCCGATCGTCGCCGTCGCGCCGAGCTGCAGGCGGACGCGGTCGCCCGGACGGACGACTGCCCGGACGCCGTCGCCGAGCGCGCGGCGATGGTGTCGGCGGCCGAGCGCCTCCTCGGCGCACTGCCGCACGCGCAGCGCCGCTGCTGGGAACTGCGGCACCTCGGGTGCCTGTCCTACCGGGAGGTCGCCGACGCAGTCGGCCTGCCCGAGTCCACCGTCCGGGGCAGATCGCGCGGGCGCGCGCGGCCATCCGCAGCGCGCGGCCGGACTGGCGCTGACCGCCCGTCCCGTGCACCGACGGACGGGAGGCACGGTGCCGGCCGGCCCCGTGCCTCCCGTCCGTCGGGTGGTGACCGTCCGCGCTACGCGACCGCGATCTCGTTCGGGACACCGGGCAGCACGTCGCTCGACGTGCGGACCTCCCCGGTCGCCAGGTCCACGGCGTGCACCTTCCGCTCCGCCGGGTCGGTGACGTACGCGACGTCGCCGACGACCTTCAGCGCGGGGTGCGCGTCCTGCCACTCGGCCGGACCCTGCCACGCGTCGATCACCGGGTACGACGCCGTGAGCTCGCCGGTCTGCTCGTCCATCGTGTGCAGGGCACCGTCCGACCCGAGCACGACGGCCTCGTCGCCGGGACCACGGGCGAGGTCCCGGAACGTGAAGCCGACGCCCTCGGGCAGGTCGGCGACGCGGTACTCGTCGGTCGCGGTGTCGATGAGGGCGACCTGGTCGAGCAGGTACCCCTCGCTGTCCGGGTCGTCGTTGTAGTCACCGACCGCGATGGGGCTCGACTCCGTCGTGAAGAGGTTCCCGGTGCGGCCGTACGTCGTCGGGGCGTCGATCTTCGTGAAGGTGCCGTCGCGGAACACGAGCGCGCCGTCGGTGCACCCGAAGACGGCGACCTCGTCCTCGACGGCCCCCTCGCCGTGCACGTTCGGGCAGGCCTCGGAGCGCGCGGTCTCGGTGCCGTCCTCGTCGAGCGCCCGCACGCCGGAGCGCGACGCCTCGGTCCCGACGGTGGTCAGGAGCGTGCCGTCCTCGAGCTGGATCGCGACGCCGTGGTGCGCGGCCTCGGACGTGGTGGTGCGGGTCTCGGGGAGCCGGTCGCCGTCGAGGTCGTCGTGCTCGAAGACCGTGACGTCGCCCGTCCCGTCCGCGAAGAGCGCGGTCGTGTCGCCGTGCACGACCGCGTGGCCACCGGTGTCGGCGGGGAACACCGCGTCGGTCAGGGCCGGATCAGCAGCCGTGTCGAGCACGCGGAAACCGGACGGGACGGTGACGAGCACGTGCCGGCCGTCCCCGGCCGGGTTGACGCGGGTGAAGCCGTCGATCGGGTCGTCGGCGACGACCCGCAGGTCCTGGCCGAGGGTCAGGAGCCCGCCGTCGTAGGTCACGACGATGCGCGCCCCGTCGGGAGCGGTGGTGTCAGGGCGGTCGTCGGCGCGGTCGGCGCCGCTCGGAGCGGCGGTGCAGCCGGTGAGCAGGAGGGCGGTCGCGCCGAGCAGGGTCGCCGGCACGAGGGCGGTTCGAGGGGTCATGGAGCACACTGTACTGATTCTCATTCTCAATTACGAACCGACAACCCGGCGGCGATCGACGCCGTGTTCGCGCGCATCATGCCGAGGTACGTCGAGGCCGCGCCGTCCGGCGTCAGCGACTCCGTCGCGAGCGAGCGGATCTCGACGTGCACGTCGACCTCGTCCGCCAGGACCTCGGCGAGCCGGGCGGGCTGCGACAGGTCGGCGAAGATCGTCGGGACGCCCGCGTCCTCGATCGCCTCGGCGAGGTCGCGCAGGTCCGCCGCGCTCGGGGACGCGAGCGTGGTGCCGCTCGGGATGACGGCGCCGACCACCCGGAACCGGTACCGATCGGCCAGGTACCCGAAGACGTGGTGGTTCGTGACCAGGGCGCGCCGGTCGTCCGGGATGCGGGCGAAGGCGGCGGCCATCTCGGCGTCGAGCGCGGCGAGCTCGTCCAGGTAGGCGTCGGTGCCGGTCGGGTCCACGCCGACGTCGCGGAGCGCTCCGTCCAGGTCCTGCACGACCTCGGCCATCCGGACGGGATCGGTCCACAGGTGCGGGTCCGGTCCGCTGTCGCCGTCCGCGGTCCACTCGAGCGCGTCGACCGCATCGCCGGCGGTGAAGACCGGGACGCCGTCCGTCGCTGCGGCCTCGACGTGCCGCGCGATGCCCTCCTCGAGTCCGAGGCCGTTCTCGACGACGAGGTCCGCGGAGCGGAGTCGGGCGGCGTCCTGCGCGGAGACCTCGAACGAGTGCGGGTCCGCTCCGGGCGGCATGAGCACGAGGACGTCGGCGGCGTCGCCGACCACCTCGTGCACGACGTCCCCGAGGATGTTCGTCGTCACCGCGACCGTCGGTCGGTCCGACGACCCGGTCGTGCACGCCGCGGTGCCGCCCAGCACGAGGGCGGCGAGCAGGAAGGCGGTGACCGAGCGTCCGCCGCGGCGTCCGACTCCGCGGCGCTCGGCGTCGCGCTCGCCGCGGGTCACAGCCCGACCTCCGCGAGGGCGGCCGGGGCGGCGGGCAGGTCGATCGTCCGGGCCACCCGGGCGCCGTCCGCGAAGTCCACCTCGTGCACGCGTGACCCGGCGTCGTCCGCGACGTAGGCGCGCTGCGCGTCGAGCTGCAGGAGCGGCTCGGCGTCCGGGTCGAGGAGCGGACCGGTCGTCGCCACCGCGCCGGTCGCGACCGTCAGGACGACGACCCGACCGAGGTCGTCGACCCCGACGACGTGTTCCTCCTGGTCGTCGACCGCGACGACCGTCCGGAGCGGTCGCTCGGTCTCGACGAGGCGCCAGCTCCCCTCGCGGGTGTCGAGCAACCACGCACCGCGGTCCCCGGCGGTCCCGGCGACGGTGGGGCGTCCGCCCCGTGCCGCGAAGGACGTCGGTCGCTCAGCGCCGTCGGGGAGCGGGACCACGGTGGCCGTCCCGTCCTCGGCGACGAGCACCGCGCCGTCCGCGCACCCGACGGCGGCCGCCGCGCGCGTCACCGTGCCGCCCGCGGGTGCGGCGCACGGCGTCGCGGCTCCGACGGGCTCGCCGTCCGCGTCGAGGAGCCGGACCCCGGCGTCGGTGGCGGCGACCAGGCCGTCACCGAACGGGAGCAGGACGGCGGCGTCCAGCCGTGCGGTCACGTCGACGTCGCCCTGGCCGAGTGCGGCGCGGTCGAGCACGACGGCCTGCCGGCGCTCCGGCCAGCTGATCGTGGTGACGGTCTCCGACGAGTGGACCGCGACCGGTCCGCCGCCGTCGAGGACGCCCACGACCCGCGGATCGGCCGTGTAGTAGTGCGTGTGGTCGCCGTGGTCGACCGTCCACGCGCCGCCGTCGGTGATCGTGGTCCGGTCGGCGTCGCTCGTCACGAGGAACCGTCCGTCGGTCGCCGAGTGCGCCGGGGCGTCGACCGCGTCGAGGGACGTGGCGGCACCACCGAGCAGGTCGTGGAGCGTCGTCGTGCCGGACGCGGACACGGCGAGCAGTCGCAGCTGTGGCTCCTGCGCCTCGCTCGCCCCCTCGACCCAGCCGTGCGGCCGCGCCGTGGACGAGCGGTCCGGCGACGGTTCGTCGGACCGGCCGGCGGACCCGCCGGTCGTGCAGGCGGTCGCCGACAGGGCGAGTCCGGTGGTCAGGGTGGTCGCGACGGCTGCGGCCAGGAGGCGCGGGGTGCGTCGGGCGGTCGGGTTCATGCTCCCTCTCGTGGTGCTGGGGTCGGTGTGGTCCGCCGGGCGGGACCGGGTTCGGGTCGGGTGGCGGGTGTGGCCCGGCGTCGACGGCCGTGGGCCGCGAGGGCGGCGAGGGTGCGGGACAGTGCGACCCCGGCGACGGCGGCGAACGCGGTGGTGGCGCCGGCCGCGGTGCCGAGGTGCCACGACACGAGCAGGCCGACCGTGACCGCCGCGGACCCCAGGACGGCGGCGAGCACCATCGTCGAGGCGACGTGCCGGGTCCACGCGCGGGCCGCGGCCGCCGGCGCGAGCAGCAGGCCGACGACGAGGAGCGTGCCGACCGCTCGGTAGGACGCGACGACCGCGAGCGTGACGAGGGCGACGAGCACGACCTCGGCCAGGCGCGGCCGCAGTCCGAGCGTCGTGGCCGTGCGCTGGTCGAAGGCGGCGGCGGTGAAGGCGCGGTGGAACACGGTCGCGAGCAGGAGCGCGACGGCGGCGGCGACCGCGAGTCCGACGAGGTCCGTGGGGGTGACCGCCAGGACGTCACCGAACAGGATCGCGGTGACGTCCGTCGCGAAGGACCGCGACGACGAGACGATGATCACCCCGAGGGCGAGCATCCCGACGAAGAGCAGTCCGATCGAGGTGTCGTACGACAGCCGCGCGCGACGTCGGAGCGCCCCGACCCCGAGGACCATCACGCCCGCGCTCGCCGCGGCACCCAGGACGGCCGGGACACCCGTGAGGGCCGCGACCGCGACGCCCGGCAGCATCCCGTGGGCGAGCGCCTCGCCGAGGAACGCCATCCCGCGGACCAGCACCCACGTGCCGACGACCGCGCAGAGCACCGCGGCCAGGGCGCCGCCGACGAGGGCGCGCACCATGAAGTCGACGGAGAACGGGTCGGTCAGCCAGGTCACGGCCGAGACGCTACATGAAAATGACTATCGATACTGATAGCGTGCTCAGGTGCCACCGACCACCACCGACCCCGCCGTGCGGGTCGCCGCGCTGACCGTCCACCGCGGCCACCGCACGGTGCTCGACCGCGTCGACGCGACGTTCCCCGCCGGTGCCGTCACGGCGCTCACCGGACCGAACGGCTCGGGCAAGTCGACGCTGCTCGACGCGCTCGCCGGTGTGGTCGCGCCCGCGACCGGCGCCGTCTCGCGACCGGGGGACGGGGTCGCCTACGTCGTGCAGGCGGTGCCACCGAGCGCCCTGCCGCTGACCGTCCGCGCGACCGTCGCGATGGGGCGCTGGCGCGGGAAGCCCTGGTGGCGACCGCTCGGCCGGCACGACCGGGACGTGGTGGACGCACAGCTCGACCGGATGCGGATCGCCGACCTGGCCGACCGGTCGCTCGACGAGCTGAGCGGGGGCCAGCGGCAGCGGACGCTCGTGGCGCTCGGGCTCGCCCAGCGCGCGCCGGTGCTGCTCGTGGACGAGCCGACGGCCGGCGTGGACGCGGCCTCCGCCTCGCTCGTCGTGGCAGCGCTCGCCGAGGAGGCCTCCCGCGGCGCGGTCGTCGTGCACGCCGCACACGACCCGGTCGCCGTCGCGGCGGCGGACCGCGTCGTCACGCTCGGCTGAGCGCGCCCGGTTCAGCCGCCGAGCGCCGCCCGCGCCGCCGCCACCACCGCGCCGTCGGTCACGAAGTGCCCGTCGCCCCGGTCACCGGCGCCCATCGGGACCCCGGCGTGCCCGTCACCAGCGGGCCGCTTCGCCGACAGGTGCACGGCCGCGACCCCGGTGGCGACGAGCGCCGGGACGTCCGCGGGCGTCACCCCCGCTCCGGCCATCACCTGCACCGGCCCCGCCGCCGCCACCATGCGGGCGATCGTCCCCGCGCCCGCCGCGGCACTCGCCGCCCCGCCGGAGGTGAGCACCCGCGTGAACCCGAGGTCGGCCAGGCGGGCGGCGGCCGCGACGGGGTCGGCAGCGTGGTCGACCGCACGGTGCAGGGTGACCTCGGCGTGCGCGGAGACCGAGCGGGCCGCTTCCACGAAGCGGCGGAGGGCGTCCTCGTCGAGGGTCCGGTCCGGGCGCAGGGCACCGACGACGACGCCGGCCGCTCCGGAGCGCAGGACCGTGCGGACCTCACGCTCGGTGAGCTCGACCTCGGTGGCGTCGAGCACGAACCCGCCGGGACGGCACCGGACCAGGGCGTGCGCGGGGATGCCGGTCTCGTGGGTCATCTCGACCAGCGCCTGCGACGGTGTGAGCCCACCGAGCTCGAGTCCGGAGCAGAGCTCGACCCGGTCGGCACCGGCGTCCCGCGCGACGACCGCACCGGCGGGCGACGTGACCGCCACCTCGAGCGCGACCCCGGCGCCTCCGGCGTCCCTGCCGATCCCGGCGCCTCCGGCGCTCACGCCAGGGTCCCGAGCGGCTCGTCGGACGGCGGTACGATCCGGGCGTGCAGGTCCGGCGGGGACGGGAAGTCCCGGTCGAAGGGGAACAGCGGGCGCTCGACGCGGTGGTGGCCCAGCCGGACGAGGTCCTGGTCGACCCCACCAGGGGTCAGCGCGAGCATCCACCCGGCGGCCATGTCGAACAGCTCGGGCTCGAGGTAGCCGATCTTCACGACGACGACGTCAGCGTCACGGGGCGACAGGTCGAGGTCCGTGAAGTCGTGCTCGTGGTGGTACGGCTTCCGCAGCCGGGTCAGGACCGCGTACACGCTGCCGACCTGCAGCACGACCTCGGTGTCCGCGTCCCGGTCGCCGTGCCGGATCGCGTGCACCCGTCCGGTCATCGTCACCGGGCCGGCGTGCTCGTCGTCCACCGCGGCCCCGGCCGTCACCGTGACGGTCGCACCGACGCCTGCGGCCACCGCGGTGTCGACGGCGGCCGGTCCCGGGACGCTCGCGTAGACGAGCACGGGACCGTCCGGGTCCCGGAAGGCGGGGCGCGCGAGGACCTCGGTCAGCCCCCACGTCATGTCGCCCGATCCGCCGGCGGTCGGGTTGTCGCCCGAGTCCGAGACGAAGTACGGCCGCGGTGCTCCCGGGGCGAGTGCCGCGTCGAGGCAGGCCGCGAAGGTGCCGGTCGGCGCGACGAACCCGAAGTCCTCGCGCGCGTCCCAGAACGCCCGCGCCAGCTGCTCGGCCCCGGCGACGACCGCGTCCCGGTCCCACCCCGTCACGACCGTCACCGCACGGTCCCGCGGCTGGTCGGCCCACGCGTACCCGACCCACACCGCGGCGTCGAGGACCCCCTCGGACGCCTCGACCTCGGGGACCCGCGCGTACAGCGCCGCAGCCGGGTCGACCCGGGTCGAGGTCTGCTCGCCGGCGAGCAGCACGGGGATCGGCACCCACGCCTTCACCGGGCGCCGCTGCCCGGGCGGCCGGGTCGTGAGCACGTCGACCAGGTTGCGGACGGCGCGCTCCTGGGTCTCGACGACGTCCTCGTGCGGGGCGGTCCGGTAGCAGGTGACGAGGTCGAGCTGGTGCGCGAGCTCCGCGGTGACGTTGCCGTGCAGGTCCATCGACGCCGACACGATCGCGTCCGGCCCGACGACCGCGCGGATGCGCCCGAGCAGGTCCGTCTCGGCGTCGTCCAGGCCCTCGACCACCATCGCGCCGTGGATGTCGAACCAGAGTCCGTCGACCGGGCCGTCCGCGACCACCGACGTCAGCCGGTCGACGATCTCGCCCGCGAGCGCCTCGTACGCCGAGCGCAGGACCACTCCGCCGGGGAGCGCGTGCCCGGTCAGGGTCCCGCGCAGGTCGACCACGTCCGCGTACGCCGCGAGGAACGGGGACCGGTCGACGATGTCCTGCCCGCGGACCGGGTGGAACGCCGCGGCGTCCGTCCGGGTCGGCGTGAAGGTCGAGGTCTCGATCGCGAGTCCGGCGATCGCGACCACCGGACGGCGTGGAGCGGCGACGGCGGCGGGGACGGCGGAGTCGGACACGGTCACAGCATAGGCAGCGCCGTCGGCCGGCACGTGTCGGTCGAAGTGCGGACTACCGCACCCCCTGGACGGGGGTCAGGATGGGCCTCCTAGTTGCACCCTGCAACGCAGCAGGGTCCTGACCGAGGAGTCCACATGAAGCACACCCTCGCAGCGGCGCTCGCCGCCGTGGCCGTCGTCGCCGGCGGCGTGTTCGCCGCCACACCCGCCACGGCGCTGCCCGCCGGGACCGAGGTCGTCGGCGGCGAGAAGGCGCCCACCACGACCTGGGCCGTCCAGCTCGAGGCCTCCGGCGGGACCATCCCGTCCGGCTACGTCAGCAACTGCACCGGCGAGCAGATCAACGCCTCGTGGATCCTCACCGCGCGGCACTGCATCGACGGCATCGGGGCGATGAACGTCTACCACTCGAACTCCACGACGAACCGCGGCTCCGCCGTCGCCGTCGACCGGGTGACCGCGGCCCCCGCCGGGGACATCGCCCTCGTGCACCTGCGCAGCACCTACTCCCTGTCGACCTACGCGCCCCTCGACCTGACGGCCGCCGCCAAGTCGAGCGGCACCGGCGTCATCCAGGGCTACGGCCTGCGGGCGAACGCGCAGCAGTCCGACGGGCTCTACCAGGCGACGGTCTCGCTGACCGGCGCCTCGCGTGACGCCTACAGCGGCAAGGCGCAGCACGTCACGGGCGTGACCGGCGCCTCGAACCACGGCGACTCCGGCGGCCCGCTCCTGGTGAACGGCAAGGTGGTCGCCGTCTGCTCGACCGGTGACAGCGCCGACCCCGGCGCGGACACGACGGCCGGCTCGAACTACGCGCTCCTGTCGCAGTCGTCCTCGTGGATCCGTTCCACGGCCGGCGTCTGACCAGCGCCACCACCTGACGGACGGGAGGCGCGGTGCCGGCCCGCACCGCGCCTCCCGTCCGTCGACCCCCGCGTCCGCGACGCGAGCGG
This sequence comes from Curtobacterium sp. Csp1, assembly GCF_013347185.1. Taxonomy (NCBI): domain Bacteria; kingdom Bacillati; phylum Actinomycetota; class Actinomycetes; order Micrococcales; family Microbacteriaceae; genus Curtobacterium; species Curtobacterium sp. Csp1. The sequence goes on along the minus strand of NZ_CP054594.1, from coordinate 2,206,988 downwards.
ACAGCACCCACCCGCGTCCGCGACGCGAGCGGTCTGCACCCGCGTCAGGCGCCGTGCGCCTCCTCGGCGACCGGCTGCCACTCGCGCCACGTCGCGAGGCGCGACTCGTAGTCCTGCTCGGCGATGCCGAGCGGCGCCTTGCCGAAGAAGACCCGCAGCGGCGGCTGGTCCGCGTCGACGACCTTGAGGATCGCGGAGCGCGTGGCCTCGGGCTTGCCCGGGTCGGAGGCGGACGGGCGCTTCGACGCGGCCTCGCGGACGTCCGCGTAGGCGTCGAGCTCCTCGCTGTGCTTCGAGGACGGGCCCGACCAGTCGGTCGAGAAGCCGCCCGGCTCGACGAGCGTGACGTGGATCCCGAAGCCCGCGACCTCCTGCGAGAGCGACTGCGACAGGCCCTCGAGCGCCCACTTGGACGCGTGGTAGGCGCCGACGGTCGGGAAGGCGCTGATGCCCCCGATGCTCGACACCTGCACGATGTGCCCGGAGCCCTGCTCGCGCATGATCGGCAGCGCCGCCTGCGTGACCCAGAGCGCTCCGAAGAAGTTCGTCTCGAGCTGCGCGCGGACCTCGTCCTCGGTGAGCTCCTCGACCATGCCGAAGTGTCCGAAGCCCGCGTTGTTCACGACGACGTCGAGCCGGCCGAAGTGGTCGGCGGCCTGCCGGACGGCGGCGACGTCCGCGTCCTTGTCCGTCACGTCGAGGCGGATCGCCAGGAACGTGTCGGGGTACTGCTCGACGAGCGCCTGCACGTCGTCGGTGTCCCGGGCGGTGCCCGCGACGGAGTCGCCGCGCTCCAGGGCGGCCTCCGCCCACTCGCGGCCGAAGCCCTTCGATGCGCCGGTGATGAACCAGGTCTTGGCCATGTGGTGCCTCCTGTTGCTGTTCGGGTGACCGCGAGCAGGCAACGCCCGTCGCCCGGGCGTGGCCTGGGTGCGCGGGTGACAGCACCCGCTGGACCGGCGCGGAGCAGCCGCCGAGCACCATGGCCCCATGAGCCAGTACGAGAAGCGCGACCCGATCTCCCTCTACCCGAAGCCGCCGTTCCCCGAGCAGGAACAGTCGCTGCCCGGTGCCGCGTGGAAGATGGACCCGGAGCCCGACCACGGCGAGCAGAGCTACGTCGGCAAGGGGCGGCTCACCGGCTTCCGCGGCATCGTCACCGGCGCCGACTCCGGCATCGGACGCGCGGCGGCGATCGCGCTCTCCCGCGAGGGCGCCGACCTCGTCCTCTCCTACCTGCCCGACGAGCAGGAGGACGCCGAGCAGGTCCGCGACCTCCTGGAGTCCGAGGGGCGCCGTGCCGTGCTCGTCCCGGGCGACATCTCCGACGAGCAGTACTGCAAGGACCTCGTCCAGCAGGCCGTCGACGAGCTCGGTGGCCTCGACACGCTCGTCATGGTCGCCGGTCGCATGGACAGCAACGACGACATCCTGACGCTGTCGACCGAGCACTTCGACTCGACGTTCAAGACGAACATCTACTCGCTGTTCTGGCTGACGCAGGCGGCCGTGCCGCACCTCGAGCCCGGGTCGACGATCGTCACGACCGGATCGATCCAGGCGTCGACCCCGTCGCCCGACAAGGTCGACTACGCGATCTCGAAGAGCGCCGTGAAGACCTTCACCGAGGCCGTCGCCCAGCAGCTCGCACCGAAGGGCATCCGCGTGAACTCGGTCGCACCCGGGCCGGTGTGGACGCCGCTGCAGCCCGGCTCCGACGACGCGCAGACGGTGGCGCACTTCGGCGAGCAGGCCCCGTACGGTCGCCCGGGCCAGCCCGCCGAGCTCGGCGCCGCCTACGTGCACCTGGTCAGCCCCGAGTCGAGCTACCAGTCGGGCTCGACGGTGACGATCGCCGGAGGCACCCCCGCCTTCTGATCCGCGCGTAGCGGGTCGTTCGTTCCGACCCGGTACGCGCGGATCCGCATCCCATGTCGGGTGCGATGGGACGGAACGCGCGTGACACCGGACGGGAGGCACGTGGCGACATCGCCCCGTGCCTCCCGTCCGTCCCAGGGGCACGCTGGCAGCATCGGTCACGACGACGGGAGCAGCCGATGGCCGGGGTGACGCACGTGGTGCTGGTGACGTGGGCAGGCGACGACGAGGCCGGGAGCCGCGCAGACGCGCTCTGCCGTGAGCACCTCGTCCGCATCGAGGGGGTCGAGTCGGTGCACTCGGGGCCGAGCATCAGCACGGAGGGACTGGAGGGCGGTTTCGACTGGATGCTCGCGGTGCGCTTCCGGGACCCCGAGGCGCTCGCCGCCTACCTGCCGCACCCGGAGCACCGACCGGTCGCCGACCACATCCGGGCGTCGAGCGAGCGCGTCGTGGTGTTCGACGTCGCCGACTGACGGCACCGGTCCGGCCCGACCGACCGGTCCGGCCCGACCGACCGGTCCGGCCCGACCGACCGGCCCGACCGACCGGTCCGAGCCGACCGACCGACCGACCGCTCAGGCCTGCTTGCGCCGCGGCCGTGCCGACCGTGGCGGGACCGTCCGCATGTGCGCCTTCACCCGGCCCAGGACGTCGTCGAGCGTCTGCACGTCCTCGCGCGACAGGGGCACGAGGAACAGCTGCCGGAGCACCTCGACGTGCCCGGGGAAGACCCGACCGAGCAGCGCGCGGCCGGCGTCGGTGAGCGAGATCGTGACGCTCCGTTCGTCCTCGGCCGAGGGGGCCCGCACGACCAGGCCGTCCCGTTCGAGCAGCCCCACCTGGTAGGTCAGACCGCTCCGGCTGTAGACGACCCCGTCCGCCAGGTCGGTCATCCGCAGGCTGCCGTCCGCGGCGTCGCCGAGCGTGGCGAGCAGCTGGAACTGCACGTAGCTCAGGCCCCCGGCGTCCTTGAGCTGCTGCTCGACCGTGTGCCGGAGCAGGCTGCTCACCTCGATGAGCGAGAAGTAGGCACCGAGTTCGGCGGGGTCGAGCGGCGGCACGGGTTCGGTCACGGCGGCAGTCTAGTGCTGCGAGTTCGAAGCACCTCCTGAGTGCTCTCGGAGGCTCGCGCTGCTGGCTCGGCGCCCCGGGAGCCGTCGCCCCTGCCACCATGGACGGATGACCGACCCTGAGTTCCGCCGCCGTCGGCGCACGGCCGACGTGGTCGGCATCCTCGAACCGAACCCGCGCCCGCTCACCACGGTCCTCGTCGCGGTCGTCGCCGTCCTGGTGCTCACCGTCGTCGGGTTCTTCCTGGGCACGGTCGACCTCGGGCTCGCGAAGGCGTTCAACACCGTGCACGTCGGTGCCCTCGGGGCCTTCACGACCGCGGTCTACCACGTGATCAGCCCGGTGCCGGCGATCGCGCTGACCTTCGTCGTCGCGGGGATCATCTGGTGGCGGGCCCGGGACCTGCGACCGGCGCTCGGCTTCGGGATGACGATCGCGATCACGTGGCTGCCCTCGGCGGTCGTGAAGGAGATCGTGCACCGGGCCCGGCCGGACGTGGCGCTCTTGCCGCACCCGTTCCCCGTGCAGCCCGACCCGAGCTACCCGAGCGGCCACACCGTCTACATCACGGCGTTCGTCATCGCCCTCGTCTGGGTCGTCCGCGAGACCCGGTGGCACCGGCTCGCGCAGGTCCTCGGCGTCGTGGCGATCGTCGTCGTGTTCCTGTCGGTGTCGATCGACGCCGTGCACTTCCCGACGGACGCGGCCGCCTCGATCCTCTGGGCACTCGCGGTGGCCCCGGCGGCACGGGTCGTCTGGGTCGACTGGACCACCCCGCGGATCCCGTTCCTCCGCCCGCGCGAGGGCGCCGCCGTCCCGGTCAGCCCCGGCCGCTGACGCCCGCGTGGCGTGAGCGCCGCCGCGCCACCACGAGCGCCCCGACGGCGACGACGGCCGACGCGAGCATCACCACCGCGAGCGGCGCCGCCGTGCCCTCCCCGCCCAGGCTGACGAGCGGCGACACCAGCGCCGCGAGGCCGAACTGCAGCGCCCCGAGCACCGCCGACGCGCTGCCGGCCACCCCGGGCACCGCCCCGAGCGCGAGCGCCGTCGCGTTGCCGAGCACCAGGCCGAGCGACCCCACCGCGGTGAACAGCGGCACGGCGAGCCACAGGACCGGGGCTCCGGTGACGACGAGCAGCGCGAACGCCACCGTCGACGCCACGACCAGGACGATCCCGAGCGTCAGGACGCCCTCGACCGAACGGGTTGCGGTGAGCCTGGCGGACAGGACGCTCACACCCATCAGCGCGAGCGCGTTCAGGCCGAACGCCATGCCGTAGCCGACCGTGTCGAGCCCGAGCATCCCCTGGTACAGGAACGGCGACGCCGAGATGTAGGCCATCATCACCGCGAACGCGAAGCCGAACACCGCGGTGTACCCGACGAACGTCCGCGAGCGCAGCGCCCGCAGCGGCGACCCGGCCGACACCCGCTCGGCGCGCAGCGCGTCCCGCCGGGAGCGCAGGTGCGTCTCCCGCACGACCGCGAGCACGGCGACGAGCATCACCACCGACAGCCCGAGCACGATCGTCAGCAGCCCGCGCCAGCCGATCGGCCCGGTGAGCAGCCCGCCGAGCAGCGGCGCGACCACGGGGGCGACCCCGCCGACGATCATCATGAGCGAGAACGCGCGCGCCGCGGGCTTGCCGGTCGCGAGGTCGGAGATCACCGCCCGCCCGATCACCATCCCGGCTGCGCCGCCCAGGCCCTGCAGCAGCCGGGCGACGACGAGCACGGCGACGTTCGGCGCGAGCACCGCGGCGGCGCTCGCGAGCACGCAGAGCGCGGCCCCCGCCAGCAGCGGCGGCACGCGGCCGAACCGGTCGGACAGCGGGCCGAACACGAGCTGCCCGGCGGTCACCCCGACCAGGAAGGCGGTCAGGGTCAGCTGCACGGTCGTCGCGGACGCCGCCAGCTCGGTGGTCATCTGCGGGAACGCCGGCAGGTACAGGTCGGTCGCGAACGGGGCGACCGCGCTGAGCAGGCCGAGCACGAGCAGCAGCGGTGTCGTGATGCCCGTCGGCCGGGAGGAGGGCTTCGCCGTCGTGGCGCGGATGGATCCGGTGTCGGTCGTCATGGTTATGAAAGCATAACTGATGCGGTCGGGACGGTACAGTGACCGCATGGCACCAGCGGTCTCCGACGACGCCCTCGCCGAGTTCGCCGACGTCGTCCTGCGCATCGGTCGCGAGGTCGACCCGCACGGCCAGCACGCCCTCGACATCGTCCCGCTCACCGGGACCGAGGCGCTCGTCATGCGCTGGGTGCACCGCAACCCGGGGGCCTCTCCGAGTGCGGTCGCCGAGGCCACGGCCCTCCAGCGCAGCAACTGCAGCGCCGCGCTCCGCTCCCTCGTCGCGAAGGGCATGGTCGAGCGCCGCACCGCCCCGGAGGACGCCCGCACCGTCCAGCTGCACCCGACGCCGCTCGCCGACGAGAGCATCGCCCGACTGCACGCGTCCTGGGCGGGGCGGCTGCGCGCCGCCCTCGGCGGCGACGAGCGCGGCCTCGAGGCCGCAGCGGCCCTGCTGGCACGACTCGACGACGGCCTGCGACGACGGGACTGACGTCGGACGGGAGGATCGTGGCGGGCCCGCCACGATCCTCCCGTCCGGTGTGGGGCCGGTCCGCGCGATCGGGCGAGCGGTCAGGCGCGCTGTCGCGACGCCTCGTCGTCGATCGGGAGCAGCCGGCGGGCGCCGTGACCCTCCGCGCCGAGCGCGTCGCCCGGGTTGACGACCAGGCACACGTTCAACGACACGCAGCCGCAGCCGATGCACTGCGTCATCTCCTGCTGCAGCCGCTCGAGCTCGAGCTGGCGCGCCCGCAGCCGTGCCCGCCACCGTTCGTTGAGCCGTGCCCAGTCGCGGAGCGACGGCATCCGGTCGGTCGGCAGCGCGGCGAACTGCTCGGCGACCTCGGCGAGCGGGATGCCGAGCCGCTTGGCGACCTGGATGATCGCGATCCGCCGCTCGACGTGCCGTGGGTACAGCCGTGTGCCGCCGGTCGTGCGCTCGGGGTGGATCAGGCCCTTGCGCTCGTAGAAGTGCAGGGCCGACGCGGCCACCCCGGTGCGCTGGACGACCTCGCCGATGGAGAGCAGGTCGGTCGGCTTCGGCTCCGGGATCTCCACCATGGTCGAGATCCTACGACCGCGCGCAGCGGCCCCTGGTACCCTCGACCGCGAACAAGACACGCAGTGTGTATCTACCGGCCGTCGGCACCCCGGCGGACAACGGCGGCACCCGATGGGCCCGCTCGATCCAGGCCGGCCCCAGAAGGCACACCCCTGATGCTCCAACCCCGACGCACCGATGCGTCCCTCGTCTCCCTCGCCGGTCGCTGGTACTTCCCGATCGCGTTCGTCGCCCGGCTCCCGTTCGCCATGATGGTCGTGGGCGTCCTGACGCTCGTCGTCGCCTCCCGTGACTCGGTCGCCCTCGGCGGTGTCAACTCCGCCTTCGTCGGCATCGGCTCGGCCGTCTTCGGCCCGCTGGTCGGTGCCGCCGCCGACCGGTTCGGCCAGCGCGCCGTGCTGGTGCCCGTCGGCCTGGCGAACGCGGTGCTCCTCGGCGCGCTCCCGTTCGTCGTCGCGGGCACCGCGCCGGACCTCGCCGTCCTCGCGATGTCGTTCTGCATCGGCGCGAGCGCGCCGCAGGTCGCCCCGATGTCCCGCACCCGGCTCGTCGCGATCATCCGGCAGCGGATGGCGCCGCAGCGGCACGAGCGCGTGCTCAGCGGCACCATGGCGTACGAGTCCGCGGCCGACGAGACGGTGTTCATCGTCGGACCGTTCCTGGTCGGGCTCCTGGCGAGCGCGATCGCCCCGTGGGTCGCGGTCGCCGGTGCCGCCGCCCTGACCCTGGTGTTCGTGACGGCCTTCGCGCTGCACCCGACCGGACGGCTCGTCGTCGGCGGCGCCGAGCGCGAGATCCCGGCACCCGCGACGCAGCTCCTCCGCCCGCGGCTCGTCGTCGTGGTGCTCGGGATCCTCGGCGTCGGCCTCTTCTTCGGCTCGACCTTGACGTCGCTGACCGCGTTCATGGAGCAGCACGGGGAGTCGTCCCAGGCGGGGCTGCTCTACGGGATCATGGGCATCGGCTCCGCGGCCCTGGCGCTCGGCTCGGCGGCCTTCCCGCGGGCGTTCGGCGTCGGGTGGCGCTGGCTCGCCTTCGGCGTCGTGCTGCTCGCCGGCGCGGTGGCGTTCGCGGCGGCGGACTCCGTCGGCGCCGTGGCCCTCGTGCTCGGCCTGATGGGCATCGGCATCGGGCCGACCCTGGTGGCGCAGTACAGCCTCGGGTCCGAGCGCTCGCCGATCGGCCGCTCGGCGACCACGATGACCATCCTCGGCTCGGCGGTCATCGTCGGGCAGTCCGTGGCGTCCGCGGTCGTCGGCGAGGTCGCCGAGCGTGCCGGGACCGGTGCCGCGATGGCCTTCCCGGCGTACGCGGCGGCGATCGTCGTGCTCGCGGCGGTGCTCAACCTGCTGCTGTCCCGCCGCACGGCCTGACCGGCCGGGCCGCCGGAGACCGCAGGCCCGCTCACCGGGGCAGGATGGCGGCATGCGCTTCCTGGTCCTCGGTGGCACCGCCTGGCTCGGCGCCGCGGTCGTCGACGACGCCCTCCGCGCCGGTCACGACGTCACGTGCCTCGCCCGCGGCTCGGCCGTCCCCGCGGGCGCTCGGTCGGTGGTCGCCGACCGGGACCACCCGGACGCCCTCGATGCGGTCGTCGACGACGGTCGGTGGGATGCGGTCGTCGACGTCTCCCGGGTGCCCGCGCACGTGCGCCGTGCGGTCCGGGCCCTCGAGCCGGTCGCTGATCGGTACGTGTTCGTCTCGACCGTCAGCGTGTACGCCTCGCACGCCGAGCGCGGTGCCGACGAGACCGCGGCCCTGCTGCCACCGAGCGACGACCCCGCTGAGTACGGCGCCGCGAAGGTCGCCTGCGAGCGCACGGTGACCGACGGCTTCGGCCCGGAGCGCGCGTCGATCGCCCGGGCGGGACTCATCGGCGGACCGGGCGACCACACCGGCAGGTCGGGGTACTGGCCCTGGCGGTTCGCCCACGCCGCCGCGACCGGCCGCTCGGTGGTCGTGCCGGCCGACGACGACCGCCCCACCGCGGTCGTCGACGTCCGCGACCTCGCCGCCTGGCTCGTCGGTGCCGCGGAGGGTGGTCGGCCGGGTGTCTCGAACGTCACCGGCGACCCCGTCACCCTGCGCCAGCACCTCGGCGCTGCGCGGAGCGTCGCGGGGGCGTCCGCGCCGGTCGTGGCGCTCGACGACGACACCCTGCTCGGGCACGGTGTCGCGCCGTGGGCCGGCGCGCGATCGCTGCCGCTCTGGATCCCCGACGCGGACCACCAGGGGATGAACGACCGGTCGAACGCCCGGGCGGTCCGTGCGGGACTGACGCTGCGTCCGCTCGCCGAGACCCTGTGCGACGCCCTGGCCTGGGCGGTGCGGCAGCCGCAGCACCCGCACGGCGCCGGGCTGTCCGACGACGAGGAGGACGCACTGCTCACCGGGCGCTGACGGCAGCGACGCCCCGGCCGCACCGGCCGGGCCGCCGGGTCAGTCCTCGGTGTGATCGACCAGCAGGTCCTCGTGCCGGTAGTCGTTCGACCGCAGACCGGCCCGGGCGATCATGTGCGACGACACCGGCACCAGGAACAGCTGGAACACCATCACGGGCAGCACGACCCAGAACGCCGTCCAGGTCCCCACCGCGACGACGACCGCCGCGAGCGCCATCGCCAGCCCGAGGACCTGCGGCTTCGCCATCGCGTGCAGCCGGACGAGGGGGTCCGGGAACCGCACGATGCCGATCGCCGCCGCGAGGGACAGCGCGGCGCCGACGAGCAGCAGGACCAGGGCGACCCAGGCGCGGACGCCGGCGGTGTCGAGGAAGGACTCGAGGATCTCGATCACGGGCGGCGCTCCTCGTCGACGGCGTGCTCCGGGGTGGTCGCGTCGAGGCCCTCGTCGGAGGGGTCGGACGACGGGGTGACGATGCGGGCGACCGCGATCGTGGCGAACACGCTCGTGGCCGCGATGACCACGAGCACCGGCACGGCGGTCAGGTCCCGGCGGACCACCATCGCCGCGGCGATGACGATGAGCGCGGTGGTCAGCACGATGTCGGAGCCGATCATCCGGTCCAGGATGGTCGGCCCGCGGACGATCCGACCGACCGCCAGGGCGAGCGTCGCACCGAGCAGCACGAGCAGCAGGACGACCCCGACGGCCATCACGACGACCGCGGCGCTCACCGGGTCACCTCCGGCAGCGGCTCGGCCAGCTCGGACACGTCCTGTCGCGAACCGATCGCCCGGATCACCATCTCCTCGATCCGGTGCGCCTCGCGCGTCGCGGCCTCCACCTGTTCGACGCGTTCGGTGTCGAGCACGTGCAGCAGCAGCCGTCGACGGGGCAGGTCGACGTCGGCGACGTACGATCCCGGCACGAGCGAGATCGCCAGCGTCGCGAGCGTGAAGGTCATCTCGGACGTCGTGTGCAGCTGCACGAGCACGATCGAGCTCCGCCGCACACCGCGCGGCCGGACCGCGACCCAGGCGACCCGGAACGAGGCCGCCACGACGAGCCCGGCCCAGACCACCAGGAACCAGAGCAGCCGGGGCAGCGAGAGCCGCTTCGACAGCGGGACCGGCGGGAGCGGGAGCAGCTGGGTGACGAGCAGCGCGACGACCACGCCGCAGAGCAGCGTCAGGACCGTCCACGACCCCCACAGCAGCGCCCACAGCACGGTCAGCCCGGCGACGAGCGGCACGTCGTAGCGCCACGCGACGGCGATGCGTCGTGCGTTCGAGATCCGACGGACGTCGGTCATCGCGCACCTCCGAGGACGGCCTGGACGTAGCGGTCGGGGGATTCCAGGGACTCCGCCGCGCGGGTCGCGTAGCCGTAGAGCGGCCCGGCGACGACCGTCAGGGCGACCGAACCGAGGACCGCCACCGTCGTGACGGCGACGAGCATGCGGGGCAGGCGGGCCGGCTCCGGCGCTTCGCCGGCGGTGGCCGTCGCGCCGGTCGCCGGACGGGAGGCGCTGCTCGCGTGGGGTGCGTCGGTGACGGTGGTCGATCCTCCCGGGTGGTACGCCTCGCCCGTCTCCTCGGAGACGGTGAGGGGCGCCGGTTCCGGCGACCGCAGGTGCGCGTGCGGCTCGGCCGTCGTGACGTGCGGGGCCGCCGCCTCGGCGGCCGGCTTCGGTCGCCAGAAGGCGGCGTCCCAGACGCGCATCAGCGCGTACAGGGTCAGGAGGCTCGTGACGACCCCGGCGGCGACCGTCACCCACGCCATCGGGGAGCCGTCCTCGGCCGCTGCGCGGAACAAGCCGAGCTTGCCGATGAAGCCGGAGAAGGGCGGGATCCCGCCGAGGTTGAACGCCGGGACCAGGTACAGCGCTGCCAGGAGGGGTGCCGCCTTGAGCAGCCCGCCGAGCGACCGGCTCGAGGTCGTGCCGCCGACGCGCTCCATCACGCCCGACACCAGGAACAGCGTGGTCTGCACGACGATGTGGTGCACCGTGTAGAACACCGCGGCCGCCGTGCCCGCGACCGTGCCGAGGCCGATGCCCATCACCATGAAGCCGATGTGGCTGATCAGCGTGAACGACAGCAGTCGCTTGACGTCGGTCTGCGACACCGCGCCGAGCACGCCGACGATCATCGTCAGGACCGCCACGACGAGCAGGACCGTGTTGAGCTGCGGTCTCGGGAAGATGATCGTCTCGAGGCGGATGATCGCGTAGATGCCGACCTTCGTGAGCAGGCCCGCGAACACCGCCGTGACCGGGGCCGGGGCGGTCGGGTACGAGTCCGGCAGCCAGAACGCCAGGGGGAACACGGCGGCCTTGATGCCGAACCCGATGAGCAGCATGGTGTGCAGGAGCAGCTGCACGTGCTCCGGGAGCTCGGCCATGCGCTGCGAGATCTGCGCGATGTTCACGGTGCCGGTGGCCCCGTACACCAGGCCGATCGCGGCGAGGAAGATCGCCGACGCGATGAGGCTCGTGACGATGTACGTCGTGCCGGCGCGCACCCGCTGCTCGCTGCCGCCGAGGGTGATGAGCACGTAGCTCGCCACCAGGAGCATCTCGAACGCGACGTAGAGGTTGAAGAGGTCGCCGGCCATGAACGCGTCGAGGACACCCGCCGCGAGCACGAGGTAGGTCGGGTAGAAGATCGTGACCGGGGCGTCCTCGTCGTCCGCGGCCAGGCCCTGCCCGATCGAGAACAGCAGGACGAGCAGGAGCACGCTCGCGCTCACGGTGAGGAGCAGGGCGCTCAACCGGTCGACCACCAGCGAGATGCCGTACGGCGCCTCCCAGCCGCCGACCTGCACGACGATCGTGCCGTGCTGGTCGACCAGGACCATGAGCGTCGCCGCGACCGCGACGGCGACCGCGAGCACCGCGACGGTGATCGCACGCTGGAGCTTCTGGTGCCGGAGCAGCCCGAGCGCGACGGCCGCGCCGAGCAGCGGGACGAGGACGAGCAGCGGGACGAGCCAGGTCATCGGGAGGCCTCCTCGCGCTGCGCGGCTTCGGGGTCGGTGTCGATCTCGGGGTCCTCGTCCGCCGGGTCGTCGCGGTCCTTGCCGATCGCGGCGTCGGCCTCGTCGACCTCGACCTCGTCGGCGCGGGAGAGCTTCCAGGACCGGTGGATGAGCGCGAGGAGGAACGCGCTCACGGCGAAGGTGATGACGATCGCGGTGAGGGCGAAGGCCTGGGGGAGCGGGTCGGTGATGCCCTCGGCGGACTTGCCGATCGGCGGCCGGCCTGCGGCGCCGGACATGATGAGCAGCAGCAGGTTGAGCGCGTTGCCGAGCAGCAGGAAGCCGAGCAGCATCCGCGTCAGCGAGCGTTCGAGCAGCAGGTACACCCCGCACGAGAACAGCACCGCCATCGCGATGACGAGGACCAGCGTGATGGTCATGCGGCACTCCCTTCCGGGGTCGAGGCTGCGGCGTTGTCGGCGGGGTCGGACTCGGTCGTGTCGGCGATCGGGGCGCGGGAGTCCTCGAGGCGCTGGCGGTCGACCTCGGCACCGAGGCTCCGGAGCACGTCGAGCACGAGCCCGACGACGACCAGGTAGACCCCGATGTCGAAGAACGTCGCGGTGACGAACTCCACGTGGCCGAGCACGGGGACGGTGGCCTCGAAGAACTCGGAGTACAGGGCTTCCTTCCCGAAGAACAGCGGCACGATCGCGGTCGTCGCCGCGGTCGCGACCCCGAGCCCGAGCAGGCGTCCGGCGCGGACCGGGGCGGCGGCGCCGAGCTCGGCCGGACCACCGGCGAGGTACCGGGCAGCGAGCGCGATCCCGGCGACGAGACCGCCGGCGAACCCACCGCCGGCGGCGTTGTGCCCGGCGAACAGCAGGTAGAGCGACAGGACGATGAGCCCGTGGAACAGCAGGCGCACGACCACGTCGAGCAGGGCCGAGCGACCGGTCGGGATCGCGGCACTCGTCGGCAGCCAGGCGCGGGGTTCCCCGTCCGGGCGGTGCTTGTCGCTCGTCACGCTCGAGGGCAGGTCCCGGAGCCGCGGGAGCGTGTCCTCGCGGGAGTCCAGGAAGATCAGGCTCGCGACGCCCGTGGCCGCGGCGACGACGACGGTCAGCTCGCCGAGGGTGTCCCAGCCGCGCAGGTCGACGAGGGCGACGTTCACGACGTTCAGGCCGTGCCCGAACGAGCTCGTGAGCGCGGGCAGGTCCGGCCAGAGCGGCTCGGCCGTCCGGGCGGAGGCCGCGACGACGACGACGACCGCGAGGGTGACCCCGGCGAGGGCGGCGAAGAGCGCGCGGACGATCCGGAACCGCGAGGGGTTCGCGGTCGCGATCCGCGGGGGGAGCCGGCGGAGCACGAGCACGAACGCGATGAGCGTCACGGTCTCGACCACGAGCTGCGTGAGCGCGAGGTCGACGGCGCCGTGCAGGACGAAGAGCACGGACATGCCGTAGCCGGTGACGCCGACCAGGACGGCCGCGGCGAAGCGGGTCTTCGCGGTGAGCACGGCGATCGCCGCGATCGCCATCACGACGACGACGGGCACCTGGCCCCACGAGTCCGCGAACCGGACGTGGAACGCCCACGGCCCGCCGAGCACCAGGTTCGCGAGGGCGCCGGCGACGAACACCGACAGGATCACGGTGAGGTAGTAGGGGAGCGAGCCGCGCTGCAGGCTGGCGGTCAGGCCGGTCGCGAAGCGGTCGAGCCCGCGCATCAGCCGGCGGTACGTGCCCGAGGCGCTCGGCGAGCCCTCGAGCCGGTCCTGCAGGGCACCGACCGGGCGACGGAGCAGGAACAGGGCCGTGCCGCCCAGGAGCGTCAGCGCGGAGATGCCGAGGGCGGGCTCCAGTCCGTGCCAGAGCGCCAGGTGCGGGACCTCGCCCGGGAGGGCGGCATCGGCGGCAGCCGGTTCGATGCCGTGCGCGACCACCGGGGTCAGCAGGCCGAGGACGACCCCGGCGACGGCGAGCACCGACGGCACGACGCCGAGGCCGTGCAGTCCGTGCGGCTCCGTGGCCGCGACCCCGGGCTTCCGGGCGAAGGTGCCCCAGAGGAAGCGCAGCGAGTACGCCACGGTCAGGACCGACCCGAGCGTGACCCCGATCAGGGCGACCCACGCCCACCCGGCCTGGGCACCGTGCAGCTCCTCGACGAAGCCGGTGAGCACGGCCTCCTTCGCGACGAAGCCGATCGTCGGCGGCAGCCCGGCCATCGACGCGAGGGCGAGCACGCTCACCACGACGAGCCACGGCGTGCGGCGCCCGAGCCCGCTGAGCTTCCGGAGGTCGCGGGTGCCGGTGGCGTGGTCGACCGCCCCGACGACCAGGAAGAGCGTCGACTTGAAGGTGGCGTGCGCGACGAGCAGGGCGACCCCGCCGAGCGCCAGGGCCGGCACGCCCCATCCGACCGCGAGCACCAGGAAGCCGAGCTGCGCGACGGTGCCGTACGCGAGCAGGAGCTTGACGTCGGTCTGGCGCAGGGCGCGGTACCCGCCGATGAGCATGCCGGCGACGCCGAGCACCGTGACGGTCTCGCGCCAGCCGGTCACCAGCGCGAACGCGGGGGCCAGCCGGGCGACGAGGTAGATGCCGGCCTTCACCATCGCCGCGGCGTGCAGGTAGGCGCTGACCGGGGTCGGGGCGGCCATCGCGGCGGGGAGCCAGAAGTGGAAGGGGACGATCGCCGACTTCGTCAGGGCGCCGAGGAGCACGAGCACGACGGCGACCCGGCCGGTCGACGAGCTCCGGGGCCCGCGCGATGATGCCGGACAGGCTCGAGGTCCCCGCGGTCACGGACAGGGCGACGAGCCCCGCGAGCATCGCCAGACCACCGGCGGTCGTGACGATGAGGGCCTGCATGGCGGCCGCGCGGCTGGCGCGCTTCGCGGCGTCGTGCCCGATGAGCAGGTAGGAGAAGACGGTCGTCGCCTCCCACAGCACGAAGAGCACGATCACGTCGTCGGCGACCACGAGCCCGTACATCGAGCCGGCGAAGGCGGTCAGGACGCCCGCGAACCGGCCGGTCCCGGGTTCGTCGCGACCGAAGTACGACGCGCAGTACACGAGCACGAGGGTGCCGACGACGGACACCACGAGCGCGAGCACCCACGACAGGGCGTCCATCCGCAGTGCGATCGCCAGGTCGAGCTCGGGGATCCACCGCCACGTGCTCGTCACCCCGCCGTGCAGTGCGGCGTCCGTCCGGGCGACGGTCAGCACCGCGGCAGCGGCCGGTGCGAGGGCAGCGACGGAGAAGACGTGGCGGCCGAGCAGGGGGGTCAGGGCGGGGACGATCAGGGCGACGATCGCGAACGCGACGAGGACGGAGACCATCGGGCACCTCCTCGGGGTCGGGCTGCAGTCCGGCTCACTGGGCCCTCACAGCCTACGAGCAGGCGGTTGGCAACTTCCTGTACGGCCGGACAGCCGGCGACGTGCGGGAGCAGACTGCCCCACCACTCTGCACCGCGACCGGCGCGGGCGTTGCGGGTCAGCGCTCGTACGCCTTCGCGGGGATCTGCGTCGCGAGCTTCCCGCCGGACACGTCGACGAGGGTCCCGGTGACGTACCCGGCTGCGTCGCTCGCGAGGAACACGAGCAGGTCCGCGACGTCGTCGGCCGATTCCCACCGCCGGATCGACAGCGTGTCGAGCAGCCGGTCCTGCGCGGCGGACGGCATCTCGGCGAACCCGTTCATCGCCGTCGGCACCATGCCCGGCGCGTACGCGTTCACGGTGATGCCCCACGGCCCGAGTTCGGACGCGAGCACCCGGGTGAAGGCGACGACCGCGGACTTCGACGCCGCGTACGCCGCGCTCCCGACGCTCGGCACGATCGCCGCGAACGACGCCGCGTTGAGGATCCGTCCGCGTCCGGCGGCCTGCATGACCGGCGCGACCGCCTGGGCCACCAGGAACGTGCCGCCGACGTTGACGTCCATGCACCGGCGCCAGGCGTCCCACCCGAGCTCGGCGACCGTCCCCTCGACGTTGATGCCGGCGTTGTTCACGAGTACGTCGACCGTGCCGTGCCGGGCGACGACCCCGTCCACCGCCGCGCGCACGGACGCGGGGTCGGTCACGTCGCAGCGGACCTGGTCGACGCCGGTCGTCGGTGCGTCCGGGAACGCGAGGTCGAGCGCCACCACCCGGCAGCCCTCGGTCACGAACCGGTCGGCGAGCACGGCGCCGATCCCTCGGGCGGCCCCGGTCACGAGGACCACGCGGTCGGTCAGGTCGAGGTGCATCGTCGCTCCTGTCGTCGGTGTCGCGCGCCGACCACCGCGACGCCGCGAGAGCCATACTGTTCCACCATGACGGCGAAGGTGCTCTGGACCACGGGTGGCGGCAGCGGCATGGGGGCGGCCGGAGCCGTCGCGGCCGCGCGGGACGGCTGGACGGTCGTGCTCAGCGGGCGTCGGGCGGACCGGCTCGAGCAGGTCGCCGCGACGATCCGCGCCGCGGGTGGCACCGCCGACGTCCTGCCCGTCGACGTCGCCGACGCCGACGCCGTGCGTACGGCGCGGGACACGGTGCTCGAACGGCACGGGAGGCTCGACGGACTGCTGCTCGCGGCGGGCCTGAACACGCCCCGGCGCCGGTGGGACGACCAGTCGCTCGACCAGGTCCGCGCCGTCCTCGACACGAACCTGACGGCCGTCGTGACCGTCGTCGATGCCGCCCTGCCCGCCCTCCGCGCCACCGGCGGCGTGGTCGTCGCCGTGTCGTCCTACGCCGGGTGGTCGTTCCAGCCGGGCGCCGGCGTCGCCTACTCGGCGTCGAAGACCGCGCTCGGCTCGGTGGTGCGGACGCTCAACCAGCAGGAGGCGCAGCACGGGGTCCGGGCGACCCACCTGTGCCCCGGCGACGTCGCGACGGACTTCCTCGACCAGCGCCCCGTCGTGCCGGACGCGGACGCCCGGGCGCGCATGCTGCAGCCCGAGGACGTCGGACGGACCGTCGCGTTCGTGCTCGGCGCCGCGCCGCACGTCCGCATCGACGAACTCGTGCTGTCCCCCGTCGCGCAGCACTGACCGCAGATCCCGGAGGAGACCCCCGTGCAGCTCACCGACCTCGTCCCCGACCCCACCGCGCTCGAGCGGATCGCGACCGGCAGCACCTGGGCCGAGGGGCCGTGCTGGGTCCCCGCCACCGGCACCCTGCGGTGGTCGGACATCCCCGGCGACCGCATCCTCCAGTGGCACGAGGACACCGGGGAGACGACCGAGTACGCCACCGGGGTCGAGTTCACGAACGGCCGCGTGCTCGACCGCGACGGCTCGGTCGTCCAGTGCTCGCACGGCCGCCGTCGGGTCGAACGGGACCGGGACGGCGTCGTCACCCCGATCGTCGACGCGTGGGCCGGCGGACGCCTCAACTCGCCGAACGACGTCGTCGTCGCGCGGGACGGCAGCGTGTGGTTCACCGACCCGGCGTACGGCATCACGCAGCCGCGCGAGGGGCACCCCGGCGAGCGGGAGTACGGCGACCACTGGGTGTTCCGGTGCGGCCCCGACGGCGAGGACCTGCGACCGGTCGTGCTCGACTGCGACGAGCCGAACGGCCTCGCGTTCTCGCCCGACGAGCGGGTGCTCTACGTCGCCAGTTCCTCCGCGGACCTGCCCGTGATCCGCGCCTACGATCGCGACGGCGCCCGGGTCAAGAACGGCCGCGAGTTCGTCCGCCTCGACCCCGGGGAGGGGGTGCCGGACGGCATCCGGGTCGACGAGCACGGCCACGTGTGGTCGTCAACCCACCGCGGGGTCTCCGTGTTCGCACCGGACGGCACCCGGATCGGCGACGTGCCGGTGCCCGAGGTCGTCGCGAACCTGTGCTTCGGCGGCGCCGACGGTCGCACGCTCTTCGTCACCGCGACCACGTCCGTGCACCGCCTGCGCACCACGACCCGGGACGCAACCAGCATCTGACATTCCGTTCTGGTCGACTGCGATGTAGTATTCCACCGCAGCCGAGAGATCAGGAGTGTCGTCATGCCCGAGGTCGCCATCATCGGGACGCGGGGGTACCCGTCCTACTACGGCGGGTTCGAGACCGCCGTCCGACAGCTCGCCCCGTCGCTGGCCGACGCCGGCTGGGACGTCACGGTCTACGGTCGTCCCGGTCAGGAGCGGTCCGACGACCCGCACCTCGACCCACGCGTCGCCCGGCGCACGACCCGCGGACTCGAGACCCGGTCGCTGTCGACGCTCACGTACGGGCTCACCGCCACGCTCGACGTCCTGCGCCGCCGCCCCGACGCCGTCCTCGTGATGAACTGTGCGAACGGGTACTGGCTCCCACTCCTCCGTCTCGCCGGCATCCCCGCGGTCGTCAACGTCGACGGCCTCGAGTGGGAGCGTGCGAAGTGGGGGCGCCTCGCTCGGACCGTGTTCTGGTGGGGTGCCCGGATGACTGCGCGGTGGGGGACCGAGTTGGTCTTCGACGCCGAGGCGATCGGACGCTACTGGCGTCGGGAGCTCGGTCGGGACGGCGCCGTCATCCCCTACGGCGGCACGGAGCTCGGCCCACTGCCGCTCCACGACGACGACGCCGACCTCCACGGCGTGCCCTTCGCGCTCCTGGTCGCCCGGTTCGTCCCGGAGAACACCGTGCCGGAGTTCCTCGCGGCGGCGCGGCGGATCGGCGAGCGGCACCCGGTGGTGATCGTCGGGTCCACCGGGTACGGCGGCGACCTCGACGAGCAGGCCCGCGCGCTCGCCGACGAGCACCCGCGGGTCCGCTGGCTCGGCCACGTCTCGGACGACGCCCGGCTCCTCGCGCTCTGGCAGCACGCCGGCGCCTACTTCCACGGGCACAGCGTCGGCGGGACCAACCCCGCGCTCGTCCAGGCGATGCACTGCGGTGCCCCGGTGGTCGCCCGAGACACCGTCTACAACCGCGAGGTCCTCGCCGACACCGGTGCCCGGTTGGTCCAGCCGGAGCCGGCGGCCATCGCGGACGCCGTGACGGACCTGCTCGAGGATCCGGCAGCGCAGCGGGCGCTCCGGACGGCTGTGCGGGCCCGGGCGGCCTCGGCGTACGACTGGCCCTCGGTGTGCGCCGCCTACGAGCGACTGCTCGCAGAGGTGTCCGGCCACCGTGTCCGGGAGTTCGCTGCCGTATCCTGACCCGGCCATGCAGTGCGACTACTTCGACCGCGGGGTGTGCCGGTCCTGCACCCTGATGGGCCAGCCCTACGCCGACCAGGTGCTCGACAAGGAGATCCGCACGCGCGAGCTCCTGCGCGACGCCGTCGAGCACGCCGGGGGTGCGGCAGCGGTCTCCTGGCTCCCGGCGATCACGAGCCCGGAGTCCGGCTACCGGAACAAGGCGAAGATGGTCGTCGGCGGGACCGTCCAGCGGCCGACGATCGGCATCCTCGACGACCGTCAGCGCGGGGTCGACCTGCGGCACTGCGGCATCTGCACGCCCGGCGTCCAGCGGGCGCTCCCCGTCCTGGCGGACTTCGTCGCGGACGTCGGGCTCATCCCGTACGACGTCGCGGCCCGTCGGGGCGAGCTGAAGTTCGTGCTCGTCACGGAGTCCCCGGACGGCGAGCTCATGGTCCGGTTCGTGCTCCGCTCGGAGGGGCAGCTCCCGCGCCTCCGCGAGCACCTCGGCGCCCTGCGGCAGGTGCTGCCCGAGGCCGTCGTCGTCACCGTGAACCTGCTCCCGGAGCACAAGGCCGTGACCGAGGGGGAGCGCGAGGTCGTGCTCACCGAGCAGGAGACGCTGCCGATGCGCTTCGACGACGTCACGATGCACCTCCGGCCGCAGAGCTTCTTCCAGACGAACACCTCCGTCGCCGCGCAGCTGTACGGCCAGACGTCGACGTGGATCGACGAGGTGGGACCGACGTCGATGTGGGACCTGTACTGCGGCGTCGGCGGCTTCGCCCTGCACGCTGCACGCCCCGGACGCGCCGTGACCGGCATCGAGACGAGCCGTGATGCCGTCCGCTCCGCGAAGCAGTCCGCGCGCGAGGCCGGTCTGTCCGACGTGCGCTTCGCCGCCGACGACGCGACCGAGCACGCCCTCCGCGCTCGTCCGGACGCCGTCCCCGAGCTCGTCGTCGTGAACCCGCCCCGGCGGGGCATCGGCGAGACGCTGTCCAGCTGGCTCGAGCAGTCCGACGTGCAGCACGTCGTCTACTCGAGCTGCAACCCGGTGACCCTCGCGAAGGACCTCGCCCGCATGCCGTCGCTGCGGCTGCGCCGCGCGCGGGTGCTCGACATGTTCCCCCAGACCGGCCACCTCGAGGCGGTCACCCTGCTGTCCAGGGACTGACCAGGAGGCGACCAGGGGACGGACGGGAGGCTCTGCACCAGCCCGCCCCGCGCCTCCAGCCCGTCGCATTGCCAGGGAACTGCCAAGGTCACGTACCCGGGTACGGCGCGATCACCATGGACGCGGCGATCGCCGCGTACAGGAACAGCGGTGGGGTACATAGCAGCAACGGGTAGAACCGTTGGTCTCGGTTTGATAACAGTCCTGAGTTTCCTATGGTGGCCGACCAGACGCCGCCGGCACGAGACCACTGCCCCCGGAGGCGCACCCCACGACACGACCGCGATCGGTCGGGACGGGCAGTGGCGACCGAGACCGCTCCGGCGGCGTGCGGTCCGTGGTCCCGGTGGAGCGATCAACCATGAAGAAGCTTTCCCGTACCCGCACCATCGTCGGTGGCCTGGCGTTCGCCGGCATCGCCGCGACCGGTGTCGGCCTCGCGGCGGCGCCCGCGAACGCAGCGTCCGGCTCGACCTGGGACGCGCTTGCACAGTGCGAGTCCGGCGGCAACTGGGCCATCAACACCGGCAACGGCTACTACGGCGGCCTGCAGTTCACCCTCGGCACCTGGCAGGCGAACGGCGGCTCGGGCAACCCGGCGTCGGCGAGCCGCGAGGCCCAGATCGCCGTGGCCGAGCGCGTCCTCGCCTCGCAGGGCTGGGGCGCCTGGCCGGCCTGCTCCGCGAAGCTCGGCCTGAGCGGGACCGCCGGTGCAGCACCGCAGGCCGCGGCCCCGCAGCAGGCCGCTCCCCAGCAGGCCGCCCCGCAGCAGGCGGCGCCGAAGCAGGTCGCCCCGCAGCAGCGCACGGCGCCGGCGACCACGCAGGCGGCGAAGCCCGCTGCGCCGTCGAAGCCCGCCGCGGTCCCGACGAGCGGCAAGACGTACACGATCCAGTCCGGCGACACCCTGGACAGCATCGCGACGAAGCTCGGCATCGACGGCGGCTACATGAAGCTGTGGGCCGCGAACACGTCGACCATCGACGACGCGAACCTGATCTACGCCGGCCAGGAGCTGCAGCTCCCCGCCTGATCGACCTCCCGATCCAGCACGAGACCCCCGCGAACGAACGTCGCGGGGGTCTCGTGCTGTCCGGGTCCGGGTCCGGGTCCGGGTCGGTGTGGGGTCAGTGGTTCCGGGCGGCGAGCCACCGGTCGAGGTCGTCGGAGCGGAGGGACTGGGCGAGCGTCCGCCGGTCGCCGTCGTCGAGCGTCACGTACGACTGGCCGTCGGCGCTCGTGCCCGAGCCCGCGGTCGGCATCGTGAAGGTCCGGAGGTCGTCGGCCCGGACGCCACGGAGGGACCAGCCCAGCCCGAAGAGCGTCGGGGCGTCCAGGCCCGGGTCGACCGCGAGGTGGCGGCTGGTCACGGCGACGGCCTCCTGGATCCGACCGGGCTGGGTGAGAGTCCCGCGGGAGAGAGCCTGCTGGAACACCCCCCGCATGAACGCCTGCTGGTTGCGCACGCGGGTGTGGTCGGCATCGGCGAAGGCGTGCCGTTCGCGCACGAACGCGAGGGCCTCGGCGCCGTCGAGCCGGTTCGGCCCCGCAGTGAAGGTGTGACCACCGGTGGTGAAGGCCTGTGGCGACGACACGGTGACACCGCCGAGCGCGTCCGTCAGGTCCTCGAACCCGGCGAAGTCGATCTCGGCGACGTGGTCGATCCGGACGTCCAGCAGCTGCTCGACGGTCTGCACGGTGAGGGGGACGCCGCCCCACGAGTACGCCGCGTTGATCTTCGCCTGGCCGTGGCCGGGCACGTCGACCCAGGCGTCGCGCATGATGGACATCAGGTAGACCGCGTGCCGGTCCGCCGGGACGTGCGCGAGCATCAGGGCATCGGACCGCCCGCCGAGGGCCTGGTCGCCGTCGGGGTCGCGGGCTGCTCGCGAGTCCGAGCCGATGAGCAGGACGTTCTGCGCGCCGGCCGTCGGGGCGGGACGCTCCCCGGTCGGGAACGCGTCGGCGATGACGTCCTTCTCGGTGTCGAAGCTCCGGACGAGTCCGCCGACGAACACCGCCCCGACGACGGCCAGCACGGTGGCGACGCCGGCGAGCGAGGCGGTCGCGGCGAGGACCGCGCGGAGGTCCGGACGTCGACGGCGTGGCTTGCGTGCCTGCTGGTCGGGCCGTGGGCGGCGGCTGCCCCGGGATGCTCGGAGCTCGGCCTCGGCCGCCGCGCGGGCGGCGCGGCGCTCGGAGACGGGGGACGGGACGTCGGCACGGTCGGGCACGGCTGCTCCTGCGGGTCGGGTCGACCCTGACGTCGACGACGCCAGCATACCGCAGGTGATATGCGAATATCAGTCGGAGGACAGGATCCTCGTCAGTCGTTCCCGGAGTGCGTCGTCGTCGGGCAGCACCTCGCGCTCGATGTGCCGCGCTGTGTCCCACGCTGCGCGTCCGGCATCGGTGACCGAGACCACCCGGCGTCGACGGTCGTCGGGGTGCGGCGTCCGCTCGACGAGCCCGTCACGCTCGGCCCGCTCGAGCGTCAGGGACATCGTCTGCGGTCGGACGTGCGCCGTCCGTGCGAGGGTGTCGGCGCCGGTCGGCCCGGTCCGGATCAGGATGTCGATGGCGATGAGCGCTGCGTGGGTCAGCCCGATCGCCCGGAGCCGCTCGTCCCAGTCGCGCTCGACGGCCCGGGCTGCTGCGGAGAGCAGGCGGCCGAGGGGCCACTGCTCCGCCTGCTCGTGCATGACCGGAGTCTACGGCGCGCCCGGACGACCAAAGTGATCAGCATGCTGACGATCCGTGTACGCTCGCCGTCGTGCCCCGCTTCCTCCGCATCGTGCTGCCCGCCGTCGTCATCGTGGTCTGGCTCGTCGTCGCCTCCGTCGGCGGTCCGGTCTTCGGCAAGATCTCCGACGTCGCGACCAACGACCAGACGTCCTTCCTGCCGGCCTCGGCCGACGCGACGAAGGTGCAGGAGCGCTCCTCGGCGTTCCGGCAGGCGTCCGGGGCGCCCGCGATCGTCGTGCTCGACCGGGACGGCGGGCTCCGCGACGGCGACCGGACCGCGGCCGAGCAGCTCGCCGCGACGCTCGGCGACCGGAGCGACGTCCAGGGGGTGAGCCCGGTCATCCCGAGCGAGGACGGCGACGCGGTCGAGATCGTGGCGACGCTGACCCAGGACGCCGAGACCGGTGAGGCGGTGGCGTCGATCCGCGCCGACGTCGAGGACGCGCTGCCCGCCGGGCTCTCCGGGTACGTCACCGGTCCGGCGGGCTTCACGGCCGACCTGACCGAGGCGTTCGCGGGCATCGACGGCATCCTGCTCGGGGTCGCCCTCGCCGCGGTCTTCGTGATCCTCGTCGTCGTCTACCGTTCGCCGCTCCTGCCGGTGCTCGTGCTCGGTACCGCGACCTTCGCCCTCTGCGCCTCGATCCTCGTCGTGTACTGGCTCGCGGACGCCGGCATCGTCACCGTGAACGGCCAGGTGCAGGGCATCCTGTCGATCCTGGTGATCGGTGCCGCGACGGACTACGCGCTCCTGTACACCGCCCGGTACCGCGAGGCGCTGCGGGACCACCGGACCGGCTGGGGTGCGACGAAGGCGGCCCTGCGCGGCGCTGTCGAGCCGATCGTCGCCTCGGGCGGTACCGTCATCGTCGGCGTGCTGTGCCTGCTGTTCTCGGACCTCAACTCCAACAAGGCGCTCGGTCCGGTCGCGGCCATCGGCATCGCGTTCAGCCTGCTCGCCGCCCTCACTCTGCTGCCGGCGCTCCTGATGGCGTTCCGGCGGGCTGCGTTCTGGCCGCTGCGGCCGGCGTACGGCAGCGCGCACAAGGTGCTCACCGGGCCGGACGCCCGGGGCCTCTGGGCGCGCGTCGGGCGGCTCGTGGCGCGTCGGACCCGCACGGTGTGGGTGGTCTGCACGGTGGCCCTGCTCGCGATGGGGGCCGGCATCGTCGGGCTCCGGGCGGACGGTGTCCCGCAGAGCGACCTCGTCATCGGGTCCTCGCAGGCCCGGGACGGCCAGGACGTCCTCGCCGACCACTTCCCCGGCGGCTCCGGGAGCCCCGCGCAGGTGATCGGCCCGGAGCGCGACCTCGACCGGCTCGTCACGGCGATCCGCTCGGTCGACGGGGTGGACGGCGTCGTGGCGGCGGCGAAGGACAGCCCGTCCGGGACCACCCCCGTCGGCACCACGACGAAGGCCGACACTGCTGCCCGGGGACCGGTCGCCGACCCGACGGTCTCGGGCGGGGACGTCCTGCTCGAGGCCACGCTCACCGCACCCGCCGACTCGGCACGCGCGGAGCAGACCGTGCGGGACCTGCGGACCGCGGTGGAGCGGGTGGCGCCGGACGCGCTCGTCGGCGGGGTCACCGCCACCGCCCTCGACACGAACGACACCGGCATCCGCGACCGGACGGTCATCATCCCGATCGTGCTGGTGGTCATCCTGCTCATCCTGATGCTGCTGCTGCGGAGCGTCGTGGCGCCCCTGGTGCTCATCGGGAGCGTCATCGTGTCCTTCGTGGCCGCGCTCGGCGTCGGCGCGCTCGTCTTCGACCACGTCCTGCACCTGCCGGGCGCCGACCCCTCGGTCCCGCTGTTCTCGTTCGTGTTCCTCGTGGCGCTCGGGGTGGACTACAACATCTTCCTCATGACCCGGGTCCGCGAGGAGGCCCTGCGGCACGGACCGCGCGAGGGCGTGCTCCGCGGCCTCGGGGCGACGGGCGGCGTGATCACTTCGGCGGGCATCGTCCTCGCGGCGACGTTCGCGGCGCTCGGCGTCATCCCGATCCTGTTCCTCGTGCAGATCGCGTTCATCGTGGCGTTCGGCGTCCTGCTCGACACGGTCGTGGTCCGCTCCCTGCTCGTGCCGGCGGTCGTGTACGACCTCGATCGCCGCGCATGGTGGCCGTCGCGCCGCTCGCGCGCGACCCATCACATGTGACACGCTGGTCCCATGCCCGTACCCTCCACGCAGCCGGCCGCCGAGCGGAAGCTCCTCCGCGACACCGTGCAGGACAAGATCCGTGACGCGATCATGGACGGCACGCTCGAGCCCGGCGAACGTCTGAACGACGACGACCTGATCGCCTGGCTCGGCGTCTCCCGGACGCCCATCCGCGAGGCGCTGGCGGAGCTCGCCCGGGCCGGCCTCATCGAGATGGCGCCGAACCGCTACACGCGGGTCGCCGCACCGTCCAAGGACGAGATGCTCGACGCATTCCGGACGCTCGGCGTGATCTACGGCGGAGTCGTCCGGCTCGCGGTGCCGCGGTTCACGGCGGCGGAGCGGAAGAAGATCGTCGCGATGCTCGACGACGTCGCGGCCCGGATGGACGCGCAGCACCAGGCCGAGGTCGTCCGCGAGGGCTCGGACCTGTACGGGATGTGGGCCGACGCCTGCGGGAACCCGTCGCTCGCGCAGCTCTGCCGCGCGACCACGGACGGCCTCGCGTTCAAGCTGCGCGTGCCGGAGTTCGCCGAG
Organism: Curtobacterium sp. Csp1; assembly: GCF_013347185.1. Taxonomy (NCBI): domain Bacteria; kingdom Bacillati; phylum Actinomycetota; class Actinomycetes; order Micrococcales; family Microbacteriaceae; genus Curtobacterium; species Curtobacterium sp. Csp1. The sequence continues at coordinate 2,181,766 of NZ_CP054594.1, read as the reverse complement.
CTCGTCCCGATCGAGGTCGTCCGGCCCGAGCTCGACGACCTGAAGGCCGCCGTCCTCGCCGAGGACCCGATCGCCGCCGAGCTGGCGATGGAGGCCATCCACCTGCTCCCGACGCGCTCCTGACGGATCGGCACCGCGACGCGGCTGCGGTCGCGGACGCGGTGCGTGCCGGACGGGAGGCACGTGGCGGCGCCGCCACGTGCCTCCCGTCCGGCCCGTCCCGGCCCCGCGCCGGGGCGAGTGTCCAGGACTCTCCCTGTCCGTTCCACGCTGTGCGGTTATGGTTTCCGGGTGAGCATCGATCCCGAGCAGACGACGCGCCGCGCCCGCCGCGGCCACGTGCCGCCGCGCCACGGGCGCCAGAAGCGCGGGGGCGGGGTCGTCCTGCCCGCCGTCGCGGGAGTGCTGGCGATGGGCCTGGTCCTCACCGGCGGGTACGCCGCGTTCGCGTACGCGAGCCTGTCCAACAACGTCACGAAGATCGACGCGATCGTCCCGAAGGCCAAGGGGGCGGACGACGTCGACGGCACCGCGCAGAACATCCTGCTCGTCGGTGACGACCACCGGCCGGACAACGCGACGCCGGAGGAGATGGCGGAGCTCAGCACCGAGTCCGACGGCGGCGCGACGAACACCGACACGATGATCGTGCTGCACATCAGCGCCGACGGGTCCCAGGCGACGATGATCTCGTTCCCGCGCGACTCGTACGTCGACATCCCGGGCGTCGGCAAGGGCAAGCTCAACAGCGCCTTCTACTACGGGACGCTCAACGGCGGTGGCGACACCGGCGGCGCGAAGCTCCTCATCCAGACGATCCAGGACCTCAGTGGCCTGACGATCGACCACTACGTGCGCGTCTCGCTGCTCGGCTTCTACCAGGTCGTCAAGGAACTCGGGCCGGTCGAGGTCTGCCTGAACCAGCCCGCCAAGGACCCGTACTCCGGGGTGGACCTGCCCGCGGGGACGTCGCAGCTCGACGCGAAGCAGGCGCTCTCCTTCGTGCGGCAGCGGCACGGACTGCCGAACGGCGACCTCGACCGCAACGTCCGCCAGCAGTACTTCCTGTCGCAGGAGGCCCGCAAGGTGCTCTCCGCCGGGACCCTGCTCAACCCCGTCAAGATGAACAACATCCTCAGCGCGGTGGGCGGCTCGGTGCAGACCGACACCGACCTCATCTCGCTCGCGACGCAGATGCGGAACCTGCGGCCGGGGAACATCCAGTCGGCGACGATCCCGACGCTCGGCACCCCCACGATCTACGTCGGCGGCTCCGCGCTGTCGATCGTCCAGGTCGACACCGTCGGGCTGCCCGCCTTCGTGCAGGGACTCGTCGGCGAGCCCGAGGAGTACACGAAGGCGACCGCTGCGGAGCCCGCGGCGACGACCGTCACGGTGCTGAACGGCAGCGGTGTCACGGGTGCCGCGGCCGCCGCGGGAGAGAACCTGACAGCGCGCGGCTTCCAGGTCGGCGCCCCGGGGTCCTCCGACGAGACGAAGACCACCCAGGTGCAGTACCCGGCGGGCCAGGAGGCGCAGGCGAAGGCCGTCGCCGCGGTCGTGCCCGGTGCCGTCGCGGTGCGCTCGACGAAGGTGACCGGCGTGACGCTCGTGCTCGGGTCCGACGGCAAGACCGTGTCCGCCCCAGCCGCCCCCGCGTCGCCGGACGCCGGCTCGTCCGAACCCGCTGCGCCGGAGTCGTCGTCCTCGTCGGAGTCGTCGGAGCCGTCGCCGTCGTCGACCGACGTGAAGTCGTACGGCAAGGAAGGCGTCTGCATCAACTGAGTGCTGCCCGGCAGGGTGCTGTGACGGTGCCCGTCGATTGGCGCTCGCGCCGACCGGCATGTGGAATGTCACGGTGCGAGCGCAACTGCAGACGAACCGGGACGAAGAACGTGCGTGGCTCCTTGCGGCCGCCAAGGGTGACCGGCTCGCGTTCGGCCGGTTGTACGGTCGGCTCCGACCACTCGTCGAGCGGTGGGTGCGACTCGTGGTGGTCGACCCGTGGCAGTCCGAGGAGGTCGTGCAGGACGTCTTCCTCGAGGTGTGGCAGATCGCCGGACGGTACGACCCCCGGCACACTGCGGTCGCGTGGATCCGGACCATCGCCCAGCGGCGGGCGATCGACCGGGTGCGGTCGAGCCAGGCCGATCGGCAGCGTGACCTGCGCATCGGGGCGCGGCACCTCGAGCTCGTCGACCACGCGTCGCTCGAGCGGGCCGAGGGGGTGCTCGACCGGGCGGCCCTCCGCGACGCCGTCCGGTCGCTGCCGGACCGACAGCGCGAGGCGGTCGTGCTCCGCCACCTGGTCGAGCTGAGCGGCCCGGAGCTCGCGGACCGGCTCGGGGTCCCGCTCGGGACCGCGAAGAGCCGTGCGCGCGACGGCGTCTCGGCGCTCCGGCGTTCCCTGGCGCACCGGGCAGGACCGCCTCGGTAGGTTCGTGCCGTGACCTCCGCCGCGCGCCCGATCACCCTGATGACCTACAACGTGAAGAACCCGGACCCGGCCCACGACTGGCCGGCCCGACTGCCGCTGGTCCTCGAGGTCATCCGGCGGCACGACCCCGACGTGCTGTGCGTGCAGGAGGCGTTCGACCACCAGATGGACGACCTGCGAGCCGGTCTGCCGGACCACGGTGACGTCGGGCAGGCCCGCGAGGGCGGAACCGCGGGGGAGCACGCCGCCGTGTTCTTCCGCCGCGACCGACTCCGTCCGGTGGACGAGGGCACGTTCTGGCTGTCGGACACCCCTGACGAGCCGGTGTCGAACACGTGGGGCAGCCTGTACCCGCGGGTGGCGAACCACGCCCGGTTCCTCGACGTCGACGGGTCGTCCTTCACGCTCCTGACCTCGCACTTCGACCACGAGGAGAACGCGCACGGCGACGACGTCCGACGGCGGAGCGCCGCGCTGGTCGTGGAGCGGCTCCACGCGGTCGACGGACCGGTCGTGTTCGCGGGCGACTGCAACGAGCCGGCGGGCGGTGGCGCCGCCTGGCAGGTCTTCGTGGACGCCGGGTACCGCGACGCCTGGCTCGACGCCGGGGACCCGGGCGACCGGACGGCGACGTACAACGACTGGCAGGCGCCGGTGGACTCGGGGGAGCGCATCGACTGGGTGTTCACACGCGGGGTGACCGGGGTGGACCGGGTCGTGATCGACCACGACGGGCCCGAGACCTGGGCGGCGAGCGACCACTTCCCGGTGGTCGCGACGATCCGGGTCTGACCCGGGGCGATCAGCCCGAGGGCTGGCGCTCGGCGGTCAGCAGGAGCGCTGCGCGTGCACCGGCATCGGGGAGCCGAGCACGCTCACGACGGTGCCGTTCGTCAGGGCGGAGACCCCGTTCGAGCCCGCGTCGTCGGCATCACCGCTGGCCGTGGTGTCGTCGTCCGCTGCGGTCTCGTCGCCGGTGTCGGCGTCGTCGTCCGTCGTCGGTGCCCATCCGGGTTCGAGCAGGAGCTGCCAGGCACGGGAGTCGCCCGAGCCGAAGGACACCTTGTCGGAGCGCGGCGCAGCGCGGAGTTCGTCCCCGATGTCGTCACCGACCTGGACGCCGTCGGGGCCGGACAGGGCGACCGGGTCGCCGGACCGCGAGCGGACGGTGTCCTTGAGCACGCGGATCTCGACGGCGTTGCCCGCCGCGGCCGGGGTCGTCATGGCCGCGACGCGCAGGGCCCCGCCCCACGTGTAGGTGGTCCCGGACGGGAAGCACGCGCCGCCCGAGCCGATCGCGGTCTGCGTCCGCGCGGGGGTGCCGAGCAGCCGGTTCAGCAGGTCCACCGTCGACCGCGAGTCGCGCATGGACACGTCGGCGACGGTCTTGTCCCCGCTGCGGAACACGAGGGACTCCGCGTCGAGCTCGACGGCGTCGACGCGCCGGAGCTTGGCCGTGGAGACGTCGACGGACGGCGTCGCGGACGGTGTGCCGTCACCCGGGAGCTCCGCCGCGGCGGCGGTCGGCACCCCGCCGAGCTGGCTCGGGCCGACGCCCAGCGAACCCGCCGTGACGGCGAGCGCGGCAGCGCCAAGCGCGAGCAGGGTCCGGGGAGTCACCAGCCGACCGTACGACGCCCGACCGGACAGAACGACAGGTGTTACCGAATCGCGTCCTCGTCGTCATGCGTTCGTGACATTCGGGGATGTGTCACGGAACCGCCACGGGGGACACCCCGCTGGACGGGCCCGGGTCCGGTCGTGCGTACCGTCGCCCCCATGACGGAGCAGCAGGGCGGCCGGACGGGTCGCGACCAGTACACGATGCAGGACCCCACGAAGCTCTACGCCGACAAGAAGCCGGACGAGCAGTACCTCCCGGGCGCCGGGACCGACGAGGAGATGGCGCAGAACGTCCCCGCGGACCACGGCGAGGACACCTACCGCGGCTCCGGGCGGCTCGAGGGGCGCAAGGCGCTCGTCACCGGCGGCGACTCGGGCATCGGAGCGGCGGTCGCGATCGCCTTCGCCCGCGAGGGTGCGGACGTCGCGATCGTGTACCTGCCCGAGGAGCAGGAGGACGCCGACCGCATCGTCGGGCTCATCGAGGACGCCGGGCGCACGGCCGTGGCCATCCCGGGCGACATCACGGAACTGGCGTTCTGCGAGGAGCTCGTGCAGCGGGCCGTTGACGGCCTGGGCGGTCTCGACATCCTGGTGAACAACGCCGGCAAGCAGCAGAACGTCGACGACATCACGAAGATCTCGGACGAGGAGTTCGACGAGACCTTCAAGACGAACGCCTACGCCACGTTCCGCATCACCAAGGCCGCGGTGCCGCACCTGCAGCCCGGCTCCACGATCATCAACACGACGTCGATCCAGGCGTACGCCCCCTCGCCGCACCTCGTGCACTACGCCGCGACGAAGGCGACCGTGAACAACATGGCGAAGGGGCTCGCCGCACAGCTCGCGCCGAAGGGCATCCGTGTGAACGCGGTCGCTCCCGGGCCGATCTGGACCCCGCTGCAGCCCGCCGGTGGACAGCCGCCGGAGGCCCTGCCGTCCGCCGGTGAGCAGACGTACCTCGGCCGCTGGGGGCAGCCGGCCGAGCTCGCGCCGGCCTTCGTGTTCCTGGCGAGCGGCGAGTCGTCCTACGTCGTGGGCGAGACGCTGCACGTCGACGGTGGCATGCCCACGCCGTAGTCGCCGCCTGTGACGGAGTGGAGGCGCGGTGCCGGCCGGCACCGCGCCTCCACTCCGTCACAGGGTCGCGTCAGCAGGCGACGGAACGTGCCATCCGCTCGAGCAGCTCCCGCGCCGACATCGCCGCCGTGAGCTCGACCTCGACCGGGTTGATCCCGACCGCGCGCTCGAAGGCCCGTCGACGTGCCTGGTCGGCGATCGGGACCTCGGGGCGCTGCGGGAGCCGGGCGATGGCGTCGGCCGCCGCCGCGAACGCACCGATCGGTGCACCGAGCTGCTGCCACATCGTCCGGACGTCGTGGGCCACCTGCTCGGCGTCGCTCCCGAACTCGAAGCCCGCCGACGCCATGGTCGCCAGTCCCTGTGCGACGGGGTCCTCCGGGGTCATCCCGGCATCGTCGCACGTCCCGTCCCCGAGCGCAGTGCACGTGGTGTAGGTCGATCCCTTGTCCCCCGACATGCCGACACCCGTTACGGGGATTCTGGTGGCCCCCGTGCAGGCGCTTGGATGGGGGTGCGGACAGGACGTCCGCGGCACGACGGAGGGCATGATGCTCGAACACACCAGTGCGGACACGCAGGCGGCTGCCGCTGCGGCCGCGACCCTGCACCTGCGGATCACGATCGTGGGTGCGACCGTCGACCTGCTCCGCGACGTCCCCTTCCACGAGGCGCACGTCGGGCTCGTCGCCGAGCGCCTCGACATCTCGGTCGCGGAGCTCCGACAGCACTTCCCGTCGTGGGACGGTCTCGTGCTCGCGGCGCTGGACCGCTGGAACGGCGCCCGGATGGACGAGGTCACGCGCGAGGTCGGGGACGGCTCGACCGTGGACCTGCTCCGCGCGATCGTCGCCTCGAACGCCGAGGACCCCGCGCTCATGCGACTCCTCGTCGCCCTGCTCTCCGTCGCGGGCAACCCCGCCCACCCGATGGCGACCTACCTGCGGTCCCGCTACCAGCTCTTCTACTCGCAGATCAAGCGGGGCCTGGAGCACGACGTCGCCGTGGGTCGGGCGCCGCACACCATGGACCCGCGCCGCGGAGCCGAGCAGCTGATCGCCCTGTACGAGGGGCTGCAGCTCCAGGCGCTCCTCCGCGCCGAGCTCGACCTGGTCGCGGCGTTCGACCGTGCGGTGGCGCGGCTCGAGCGTGGCTGGATGGAGCGGTACGAGCCGGCGGCGGCGCAGCGCTTCTCGGCGTGGAGCGACGGCGGCAGCTGGGAGATCTGAGCCGACGAGCGCGCGCCTCGGCCGCTGGACGCACTGACCGGCAGGGCGCCGAGGGGCGGCCGGGTAGTCAGTGGGTCTCGCGAACGAAGGAGATCGACATGGCAGCACCGAACCCGATCCAGGTCCAGAAGTACCTCAGCGGCATCGACTACCCGGCCTCGAAGGACGACATCGTCTCGAAGGCCGAGCAGGAGGGTGCCGACGGCGACGTGCTCGAGGCACTGCGGGGCATCCCGGACGGCGACTACGACGCCCCCACCGCGGTGTCGAAGGCCGTCTCGGACGCGGGCTGAGGCGCGCCGAGTCCCGGCGTGGGTGACGAGTCCCGCGGCCCCGTGCCCGGGACTCGTCGCCCAGCCCGAGGCTCGGGGCAGCGCAGCCGCCGGCAGCGACCGTCGCCGCGCGCATCAGCGCGGCCGGGACCCCCGCGGGACGCTCCCGTTGCCGGGGTCGTACCCGGTGTCCCGCAGGACCGGGATCGCCGTCGTGTCGCTGTGGACCGAGTGCACGGTCACCCGTCGCGCCCGCCGCAGTGCACGCCGCGCCCCGGGGGTCGCCACGAGTCCGCCGAGCACCAGGCCGGCGCCGATCCCGAGGGCGACCGACACCGCCGCCACGAAGTCGAGCGCGGCCCCGGACGAGCCGGACATGAAGTTGAGCAGTGCGTTCGACACCGCGACACCGGGCAGCAGCGCGCCGCAGAACGCCGGTACCGCGATCGCCGCCACCGCCGTGCGCATCCGGGCCGCCGCGATGGTGGACAGGACGCCGAGCAGCACCGACGCGACGAACGTGGCGCCGAGGAGCGGCATCCCGAGGTGCCGGAGCTCCCACAGGAACGCACCGGCGGCGACCGAGAACACCACCGCGACGGGGATCACCCGCGCGCTGGCCTGCTGCACGAAGCAGTTCGCCGCCGCGGACACCACCGTCAAGGACAGGGACGCCCAGAGCGGCAGCGGTCGCAGCACGATCCCGGACGGGTCGACCTCGATGCTCAGCCAGTGCAGCACCGCGATGCCGGCCGGCACCCCGACGACGATCGCGGCGATGACGAGCACGATGTAGAACGCCCGGGCGACGGCCATCGCCCGGAAGCCGGAGATGGCGTCCTGCGCCCAGGTGACGAGCGACACGTGCGGCAGGAGCAGCACGACGAGCGCGGCGACCATGGTGGCTGCCCCCGTCGGGGTGAGCACGTCGCCGAAGATCGCGAGGGTGCCGAGTGCCGAGGCGACGGCTGCCTGGGCACCGGAGACGAAGAACTGCGGGAAGCCCCGGCCGGTCAGCCAGCGACCGGACAGGATGATCCCGAGCATCAGGACGAAGGCGCCGAGGCCAGCTCGCCACCCACCGCCCGCCTGCATCGCGATCGAGGTCCCGAGGACCGACAGACCGACGTCCGCCAACCACGACGGCCACCGCGGCGGCAGGCGGAGCACCGCGACGAGGGCGCTCACCGCCGAGGTCATGTCCCGCTCGCCGTGCACGAGGTCGTCCACGATCTGGTTGGCGCGGGCCAGTCGGTCGAGGTCGGAGCCGTCCGACTGCACGGTCCGCACCTTCACGAGGGGCGGGTGGTCGGTCGGCGCGTACTGGATCGTCACCGAGCTGCCGGAGAAGTCGAGGTCGAGGGGCGCGAGGTTCCACTTCGTCGACACCGCGACGACGGCGGTCTCCACGCTGCGCGTGTCCGCCCCGGATGCGAGCATCACCTCGGCCAGGTCGAGGCAGAAGTCGACGATCTGGACCGGCGAGTACTGCTCGCGGGAGCGCGTGTCCGGCGTCACGTCCTCGTAGATGGTGCCGCGCAGCCGGGCGCGCGCGTCGCGGATGTCGTGCTGGGCGAGCTTGCGCACGCGGGGCCGCGGCGGACGCGGGGGCCGTGGGACACCGGGGAGGAACTGCTCGGCCATCCCGCCATGGTGCCAGCCGTCGGCCGCCGAGTCCGGACGTCGGCTGGACGCGGTCAGGGGCGGCGCTGTGCGCTCAGCCGGCCCACCACGAACGCGACGACCACCGCACCGACCGCGACGAGCGCCTGGCCGGCGCGTTCCTGCCACGGGTGCTGGTCCGGGACGAAGGTCGTGTCGGAGAGCGGCGCGTACGCGAACCAGCCGGCGGTCGGGTGCGGGGCCGTCGCGATCAGCAGGATCCCCACCAGGACGGCCGCCAGGCCGGCCCAGCCGGCGATGCGGGTGGGTGACGACACGAGACGACGGAGCACGCGACCCAGCGTATGCAGCAGACGGACGGGAGGCACGGTGCCAGCTGGCACCGTGCCTCCCGTCCGTCACTCGGTGACGTCCCGTGGGACGTGACCGCTACTGCTCGAAGGTCGCCTTGAGCTCGATGTCGACGCCGGTGAGCGCCTTGCTGACCGGGCAGGTCGCCTTGGCCTCGTCGGCGGCCTTGAGGAAGGCGGCCTCGTCGATGCCGGAGACCTCGCCGTTGACGGTCAGGACGATGCCGGTGAGCTTGAAGCCGCCGGCGCTGTCCGGGCCGAGCGAGACGTCGGCCTTGACGTCGAGGGCCTCGACGGTGCCGCCGGCCTCGCCGAGGATCGCGGAGAACTGCATCGCGTAGCAGGCGGAGTGCGCTGCGGCGATGAGCTCCTCGGGGCTGGTGGTGCCACCGGCCTCGTCCGCGGCGCGCTTCGGGAAGGAGACGTCGTAGGTGCCGACCTTGGAGCTGGAGAGCTCGACCTGACCGGAGCCGTCGTTCAGGCCGCCGTTCCAGGCGGTGCGTGCGGTGCGCGTGGGCATTCGCGTTCCTTTCGTGTGGGGGACGGACCCGACCGGGACCGCCGAAGCCGAGTCAATCGGAGAACGATCGTTCTCGCAACCGGCTCTCGGCAAGTGCGCAGGCGAACGCGCAGAACGGACCGGGGCCGTTCAGGCGACGGGCGGCACCGCACGCAGCGCGTCGGCCTGCGCCGGCGAGGTCCGCGCCGCGTACCCGATCCGGCTCTCGCGGACGTGCCACGCCATGCGCTCGGCGGCCTGGTCGACGTCTCCCGCGTCGATCGACGCCAGGATCCGGCGGTGGTCCGGCCACAGGCGCTTGCCACGGGACGAGGTGTCGAGCGCGTAGAGCCACTCGATCTTCCGGGACAGCTGGCGCAGGAGCGTCGCGAGCGTGCTGCTGCCGGACAGCTCGGCGACGAGCAGGTGGAAGCGCTCGTTCAGGTCGACGAGCAGGTCGAGCTCGTCGCGCGCCACGGCGGCGTCCCCGGCGTCGAGGACCTCGCCGAGCTCCCGGCGGACCCGCCACCAGTCCTCGGGCGGGGACGGTGCGTCGAACAGGGTGCGGGCGCGCGTGGCGGCGCGGCGGGCGGTGGCGGTCTCGAGGGACTCCCGGACGGCGAACAGGTCGTCGGCCTCGTCGAAGGGGATGTCGGCGATCCGGGAGCCCGCGTTCGGGCGGGACACCACGAAGCCCTCGCCCTCGAGGCCGCGCAGGGCCTCGCGCACGGGCACCCGGGAGACGCCGTGGCGCTCCGCGAGGAACGCCTCGGTCACCCGGGTCCCGGGCTGCAGCGCACCGGACACGATGTCGTGGCGGATGGCGTCGATGACGCTCGTCCCGTTCAGCACGGGGCCGATCGTCTCACACGGCCGCCTCGGCGAGGCTCCGACGCCCGCGGACCGAGCATCGCGTCGAGCAGGTCCGTCACACGGCCGTCTCGGCGAGGCTCCGACGCCCGCGGACCGAGCATCGCGTCGAGCAGGTCCGTCACACGGCCGCTTCCGCGAGGCTCCGACGCCCGCGGACCGAGCATCGTGTCGAGCAGGTCCGTCACGCGGCCGTCTCGGCGAGGCTCCGACGCCCGCGGACCGAGCATCGTGTCGAGCAGGTCCGTCACGCGGCCGTCTCGGCGAGGCTCCGACGCCCGCGGACCGAGCATCGTGTCGAGCAGGTCCGTCACGCGGCCGCCTCCGCGAGGCTCCGACGCCCGCGGACCGAGCATCGCGTCGAGCAGGTCCGTCACACGGCCGCTTCCGCGAGGCTCCGCCCCGGGATCGCGTCGAGCAGGTCCCGCGTGTACTGCTCCTGCGGGTCGTCGAACACCGCGGCCACCGACCCGCGTTCGACCACCTTCCCCCGTCGCATCACCACGACGTCGTCCGCGATCCGACGGACCACCCCGAGGTCGTGCGTGATGAACAGGTAGCTCAGCCCGAGCCGGTCCTGCAGGTCGTCGAGGAGCGTCAGGATCTGTTCCTGCACGAGCACGTCGAGCGCGGAGACCGCCTCGTCGAGGATGATCAGTTCCGGCTCGAGGGCCAGCGCCCGGGCGATCGCGACGCGCTGCCGCTGCCCGCCGGAGAGCTCGTTCGGTCGGAGCTGCGCGACCTCGCGGGGCAGGGCCACCTGGTCGAGGAGCGTCGCCACCCGCTCGGTCCTGGACGCCCGGTCGCCGACCCCGAACACGCGGAGGGGTTCGTCGATGATCCGCTCGATGGTCGACGTCGGGTCGAGCGACCCGTACGGGTCCTGGAACACCGGCTGCACGCGACGGCGGACGGCCCGGCGCTCCCGCCCCCGGGCGGCGCCGATCGAGAGGCCGTCGACGAGCGCCGTGCCGGACGTCGGGGTCTCGAGCCCGAGGACGATCCGCGCGACCGTGGTCTTGCCGGACCCGGACTCGCCGACCACCGCGGTGGTGGTGCCCCGGCGGACCGTGAACGACACCCCGTCGCTCGCCCGCAGGGTGCCGGCGCCACGGCCGCGCAGCCGGTACTCCTTCACCAGGTCGGACACGACGAGGATCGGTTCCCCGGGGGCGGTCGGCTCCGGCGCGACCCCCGACAGCGCCGGGGCGGCCGCGATGAGCCGCTTCGTGTACTCGTGCTGCGGGTCGCGGAGGATCGCCGCGGGGGCGCCCTGCTCGACGACCTCGCCGTCGAGCATCACCACGATGCGGTCGGTCCGGTCCGCCGCGACGCCGAGGTCGTGCGTCACGAACAGCAGCGTGGTGCCGTGCTGGTCCACCAGGGTCTGGAGGTGGTCGAGGATCTGCCGCTGCACCGTCACGTCGAGTGCGCTCGTCGGTTCGTCGGCGATGAGGAGCTCCGGCTGTCGGGCGAGCGCGACCGCGATGAGGATGCGCTGCCGCATGCCGCCGGAGAACTCGTGCGGGAACTGGTCCGCGCGGCGGGCGGCCTCGGGGATGCCGGCCTCGGTCATGAGCTCGACCACGCGGCGACGGACCGCGGCCCGTCCGCGCAGCCCGCCGGCACGGAGCGCGTCGGCGATCTGCGCACCGACCCGCATCGACGGGTTCAGGTTCGTCGACGGGTCCTGCGGCACCAGGCCGATCCGACCGCCGCGGATCCGCCGCATGAGCGGCTCGTCTGCGTGCGCGATGTCGTCGTCGCCGAGCGTGATCGCCCCGCCGGTGATGTGCCCGGCGCCCGGCAGCAACCGGAGGAGCGCCGCGATGAGCGTCGACTTGCCCGAGCCGGACTGTCCGACGATCGCGACGCGCTCGCCGCGGCGGACGTCGAGGTCGACGCCGTGCAGGACCTCGCGGTCCCCGAACGCGACGCGCAGGTCGCGCACGGCGAGCAGGTGGTCGGCTCCGGTTCCGGACGGGAGGCGCGGTGCGGCCCCGGTGGTCGTCGTCACGTTCTCAGCGTCCTGCGGCATAGCCCTGTGCTCCTCGGGGGTTGGCGGCGGCGCCCAGGACGCCGGTGTCGGGGTCGCGCGTGACGCACGACAGGCGGCCGAGCGACCAGTCGCCGGCGCGGGTGACGACGTGACCGAGCTCCTCGAGCCCGGCGATCACGTCGTCGCCGAGGCGGTCCTCGACGACCAGGCCGCCCGGGGTCCAGGTGCGCGGCCAGAACGAGCCCGGGAAGGACGTCGTGTGCAGCGCGGGGGCGTCGATCGCCTGCTGTGGGGACCACCCGCCGACGATCGTGCGGAGCAGGAACAGCAGCTGCCACTGGTCCTGCTGGTCGCCGCCGGGGGAGCCCATCGCCACGACCGGCTCGCCGTCCTTGAGCACGAGCGTCGGCGTGAGCGTCGTGCGCGGTCGGGCGCCGGGGGTCAGCGTGGACGCCGTGCCCTCCTCGAGCCAGGTCATCTGCAGGCGGGTGCCGAGGCAGAACCCGAGCCCGGGGATCGTCGGGGACGACTGCAGCCAGCCGCCGGACGGGGTCGCGCTGACGATGTTGCCCCAGCGGTCGACGACGTCGATGTGGCACGTGTCGCCTCGCGTCTCGCCGGTCGCCATCACGATCGGTTCGCCGCGGTCCTCGTGCACCGGGTCGTCCTCGGCCGGGGCCGCGACCGGAGTCTCCACCGGGGCCTCGCCGCGGGCGCCCGGGACGGTGGGCTCGCCGACGCCGGCGACCGGCTCGCCACGCGGCGTGTAGGTCTCGCGGAGCGGGGGCGCGACGCCGCCGGGGACGGACACGGCACCCGGTCGGAACGCGTGCGAGGCGCGGTCGCCGATCAGGGCCCGGCGCTCGTCGGAGTAGGCGTCGGAGAGCAGCTCGGCCATCGGGACGTCGCGCTCGCCGTAGTGCACCTCGCGGTCGGCCAGCGCGAGCTTCTGCGCCTCGACGATGGTGTGCGCACCGAGGACGGTGGACGGGTCGAGGCGTTCGTCGTCGAGCGGCTCGAGCAGGCGCAGGGTCTGCAGGAGCGCCGGGCCCTGCCCCCAGGGTCCGGTCTTCGCGATCGTGTGCCCGCGGAACTCGGCGGTGGTCGCCGGCTCGGTGGACGCCCGGAAGGCCGCCATGTCGGCGGCGGTGATGACGCCGGCGTGGTCCGTGCCGGACGCGTGCCGGTGCGGGGTGCGGACGAACGCGTCGACCGCCTGCGCGACGACGCCCTCGGCCCACTCGGTGCGCGCCGCCTCGATCCGGGCGACGCGTGCGTCGCCCGCCGCGTCGGTGTCGACACCGCGACCGGCCTGCACGAGCCCGTCCAGGACGCCGGCCCATGCCTCGTTGCGCACGAGGGTCCCGGAGACCGGCACCGTGCCTCCCGGCAGCCACTGCGTGGCGGAGGTGGGCCAGTGGTCCCGGAACAGGTCCTGGACCGTCGCGATCGTGGCGACCACCCGCGGGGCGACCGGGTGGCCGTCGCGGGCGTAGCCGACGGCGGGGGCGAGCACGTCGGCGAGCTCCCACGTGCCGTGCTCGGCGAGGAGCAGCAGCCACGCGTCGACGGCACCGGGGACGGCGGCCGCGAGGGCCCCCGATCCCGGCACCAGGTCGAGTCCCTCGGACCGGAGGTGCTCCGGTGTCGCGCCGGCGGGGGCCGGTCCCTGGCCCATCAGCACCGTCGGGGTCTTGTCGGACGCGGTGGCGAAGACGGCGGTGACGTCACCGCCGGGGCCGTTCAGGTGCGGCTCGACGACGTGCAGGACGAACGCGCCGGCGACGGCCGCGTCGAAGGCGTTGCCGCCGCGTTCCAGGACCGACTGGGCCGTCGCGGTCGCGATCCAGTGCGTCGCGGCGGCCATGCCGAACGTGCCCTGCAGGTCCGGCCGGGTGGTCTCGGTCGGCGGTGCGGTGAAGGCGGGGTTGGTGGTGCGCATGCGTTACTTCCGGTCCGAGGCGGTGGGGTCGAGGGCGTCGCGCAGGGCGTCGCCGAACAGGTTGAAGCCGAGGCAGACGACGGCGATCGCGACGCCGGGCACGACCGCGGCCCACGGCGCCTGGCCGAGGTACTGCTGCGCGTCCGAGAGCATGATGCCGAGGCTCGGGGTGGGCGGCTGGATGCCGAGGCCGAGGAAGGACAGCAGGGCCTCGCCGATGACCGCGACCGGCATGATCACCGTGGCCTGCACGATGATCGCCGAGACGCAGTTCGGCAGGACGTGCTGCAGGATGATCCGCGCGCCGCCCGCGTCGAGCGTCTTCGCGCTCGTCACGAAGTCGGCGCTCGTGATCCGGAGCGTCTCGCCGCGGACGATGCGGATCATCGCCGGGACGTGCGAGATGCCGATGGCGACCACCGCGTTCGTCAGGCTCGGTCCGCTGATCGCGGCCAGTCCGACCGCGATGATGAGGAACGGGAAGGCGAGTGCGACGTCCGTCAGACGGCTGATGATCGCGTCGAGCCAGCGCCAGTACCCGGCGAGCAGCCCGAGCGGGGTGCCGACGACGACCGCGAGCAGGACCGACAGGACGCCCACGACGAGCGAGACCTGGATGCCGTACAGCGTGCGGGACAGGATGTCGCGCCCGAGGTCGTCGGTGCCCAGGCCGAAGCCGACGGTGAACGGCACCTGGAACGGCAGGTCGAAGTGCGTCGTGGTGGGGTCGTACGGGGCGACGAGCGGGGCGGTGACCCCGGCGAGGACGACGACGGCGAGCATGATGCCGCCGGTCATGCCGAGGCGGTTCGCCCGGACCTGCTTCCAGACGCGACCGCGGCTCGACCCGAGGTCGAACGGCGCTGTGATGGTGGTCATGCGGTGCCCCCCACGCGGATCTTCGGGTTGATGACGGAGTACAGGACGTCCACGGCGAAGTTGATGAGGACGTAGCCGAGGGTGATCACGAGGACGACGGCCTGGATGACCGGGTAGTCGCGGGTGAAGACGGCGTCGAGCGTGAGCTTGCCGAAGCCCGGCAGCGCGAAGATGCGCTCCGTGACGACCGCGCCGGAGATGAGCCCGCCGAGCTGCAGGCCGACGATCGTCACGACGACGATCATCGAGTTGCGCAGTCCGTACCGGAACAGCACGCGCGGGCGGCTGAGGCCCTTCGCGCGGGCGGTGCGGACGAAGTCGGTCTTCATCGTCTCGATCATCGAGGCACGGGTCTGCCGCATGATCACGGCGGCGAGCGAGGTCCCGAGGATCAGGGCCGGCAGCGTCAGGTGGTGCAGGGCGCCGAGGGGGTCGCTCGTCACCGGGACGTAGCCGGACGCCGGGAACCAGCCGAGCCCCGCGGCGAGCCACACGATCGCCTGGATCCCGAGCCAGAAGTTCGGGACGCTCAGGCCGACGAGCGCGGCAGCGTTCGCCATCCACTCGGGCCAACGGCCGCGGTACCGCTCGGCGAGGGTGCCGAGGGCGACCCCGACGACGACCGCCACGACGATCGCGTACAGCGCGAGCCACAGCGTGACCGGCAGGGTCGAGCCGAGCAGCTCGGTGACGGGCGTCCCCGTGCGCGTCGACTGGCCGAAGTCGCCCTGCAGCGCGTTGACCACGAAGCGCCAGTACTGCACGAGCAGGGAGTCGTCGAGGCCGAGGTCCGCGCGGACCGCCGCGAGCCGCTCGGGACTCGCCTCTTCCCCGGCGAGGGCCAGGGCGGGGTCGCCCGGCAGCTGCCGGACCCCGAAGAACACGACGACCGAGGCGAGGGCGAGCGTGAGCGCCGCCTGCCAGAGTCGGGTCACGACGTACCGGATCACTTGCTGCCGCCTTCCACGAACGCCGCCTGGCTGAGTCGGACCACGCCGTCGGCGTAGGTGGAGACCCCGGCGACGTCCGTGCTGACGCCCGTGATGCTCCGGGTCCGGTAGAGGTAGATGATCGGGTCGTCCTGCTGCACCTTCGTCACGAGCTGCCCGTACAGGTCGGCGCGCTCCTGCTGGTCGGTGGCCTGGGCCGCGCGGCTGATCAGGTCGTCGACGTCGGGGTCGGAGTACCCGGGGTAGTTGTTGCCGCCGCCGGTGCCGAGGAACGAGCCGATGTTGCCGTGCGGGTCCACTCGGCCGGACCAGCCGAGCTGGAGCGCCTGGAAGTCACCGCGGGTCTGGTCGTCGAGCAGGGTCGTGTACTCGACCGGCGTGATCGTGATCGCGAAGCCGCCGGCACGGGCCTGGGCCTGCAGTGCCTGGGCGAACCGCACGGTGTCGGGGGTGTTCGTCACCTCCATCTCGATCGGGAACGGTTGCTCGACGCCGGCCTGCTCGAGGAGCTGCTTCGCCCGCTCGGGGTCGTACTCCGGGCACGTCTTGCTCGCGTCCGTCGCGAACACGCTCGAGTCCGGGATCGGCGAGCACGCGACGTCTGCCCACCCGCGGAACACGCTCTGCACGAGTTCGGCACGGTTGATCGACATCGACAGGGCCTGCCGGACCGTCCGCTGCGTGGCGAGCGGGGTGTCGAGCGGCTTCGGGTCCGTGCCGACGCCGTCCTGGTTGGCCAGGTTGATCGTGATGCCCTGGTAGCCGAGCGACCCGGTGCGCAGGACGCTGAGGTCCTTCCGCCGCATGAGCTCGTCGACGTCCTGGGTCGAGATCGAGTCGGCCACCTGCACGTCGCCGGACTTCAGGTTCTGCGCGCGGATGCTCGCGTCCGTGATGATCCGGTAGGTGATCCGGTCGAAGTGCGCGCTCGCCGGGTCGTGGTACTGCGGGTCGCGCTCGACCGTGATGGACGTCTGCGGGACGCGCTCGACGAACTTGTACGGGCCGATGCAGACCGGGTGGTCGCCGAACCCGTCGCCCTCCTGTTCCAGCGCGGTCGGCGACATCACCATGCCCGCACGGTCCGCGAGCGCGGCGGTGATCGGGGCGAAGGGCGTCGCGTAGCGGATCCGGACGGTGTGGTCGTCGACCGCGTCGATGCTCGACACCGGACCCATCTCGCTCTTCCGGCTCGAGTCGTCCTTCGTCAGGTTGCGCTCGAGCGTCGTCACGACGGCGTCCGCGTCGAACGGGGTGCCGTCGGCGAAGCGGTACCCGGTGTGCACCGGGAACGTCACGGTCTTCCCGCCGTCGGAGACCGTCGGGAGCTCGGTCGCGAGCATCGGGACGACGGTGCCCTCGGCGTCGATGTCGTACAGCTTCTGGCACATCGTCTCCATGACGTACCGGGTGTACAGCGACGACGACGTGGTCGGGTCGAGTCGGTCCGGCTCGGCGGAGAGCGCCATCACGAGGTCACCGCCCTCGCGGACCTGCTGGTCGCCGATCGCGACGGTCGTGACGGTGCCGGCGGTCGCGCCGCCGGCCTTCGAGCGTTGGACCGGGACGCAGGCGGTGAGGGCGAGCGTGGCGGCGAGGGCGACGGCGGGCACGGCGAGCATTGTCCGGCGGCGTCGGGGGGAGGTCTGGGACATCGTGTTCCTGGAGCTGCGGTGTGCGTGGCGACTCTTGTGGAGTCACGCTCAGGAGTGCGGTGATTGCATACAATCACGGATCGTCGCTCGCTTTTGTATACGTGACGTTTCGAGCTTGTAACGCTGCGCCTATGCCGCTTGGACTCGTCCTCCGGCACCTCGCTCCGAGGTCTGCGGTGTCCCTCGCTCTGGGGCTCGGTGAGAACCCCTCGAGTTGACGACCGGTCACTTATCCTGAGTGTGAGGACAGGAGTGAACGATGGAGTTCGAAGAGCGTCTCGCTGCGTTGGCCACGAAGGTGCACAACCAACGCCAGGCGATCCAGACCGAGGAGGCCACGAAGAACGCGTTCGTGATGCCCTTCATCTCGACGATCCTCGGGTACGACGTGTTCAACCCCCTCGAAGTCGTTCCGGAGTTCACGGCGGACGTCGGCGTGAAGCGTGGGGAGAAGGTCGACTACGCGATCATGCGCGACGGTGAGGTGCAGATCCTCATCGAGTGCAAGAAGTCCACGGAGCCGCTCAAGATCGAGCATGCATCCCAGCTCTTCCGGTACTTCTCCGTCACGAACGCACGCATCGCCGTGTTGACCAACGGCGAGGTCTACAACTTCTACACGGATCTCGACGCACCGAACAAGATGGACGACCGACCGTTCCTCGTGCTCGACCTAGCCGACATCGACGAGACACTCCTGCCGGAGCTCAGCAAGCTCACGAAGGACGTGTTCGACCTCGATTCGGTGATCAGCGCGGCCGAGGAACTCAAGTACGTCGGCGCGCTGAAGCGTGCCATCGCCGTACAGTTCCGGGAGCCCGAGGAGGACTTCGTCCGACTCTTCGCGTCGCGTGTCTACGAGGGGCGCTTCACCCAGGAGGCGCGCAGCCAGTTCACGACGCTCGTCGCCAAGGCCTCGAAGCAATTCCTCAACGAACAGGTCAACGACCGTCTGAAGACGGCGCTCGGTGCCTCCTACACGGCGCCGATCGAGCAAGCTGCTTCCGTCGAGGCGCTCTCGAGCGAGCTGGTGGTGGAAGAGGACATAGATCGAGACACCGAGATCGAGACCACGCCCGAGGAACTCGAGGGCTATCAGATCGTCAAGGCCATCGCCTGCAGCGAGGTCAAGCCCGAGCGCATCGTGCACCGGGATCAGAAGTCGTACTTCGCCATTCTGCTCGACAACAACAACCGCAAGCCGATCGCGCGCCTCTGGTTCAACGGGAAGAAGCAGAAGTACATCGGGTTGTTCGACGAGGACAAAGTCGAGACGCGACACCCGATTGAGTCGCTCGAGGACATCTACCTGCACGCGGATGCCCTCCGGGTGTCCGTGTCACGCTTGCGCTGAAGTGAAGGCGGTTCACGAACCCTCCGGCCGGGTGTTCCCCCCGACGAGGTGGAAGACGAGCTCCGGGCAGGTTCCGGGCGTTGAGGCTGGGCCGGTTGCGGCGCACGACTCTTCCATTCGAGGAGCACTGTTCGGGATGTGGCGTCAGGTGGCGCAGTGCCCGTGGCGGCCAAGTTCTCGTGCTTCTCCGGCTCCGCCCACGCGCTCGTGCCGCATGGTGCGCCGCGCAGATCGACGGACAGCTCCGCACCTGTGGCGGGCGTGTACGAGCACATCCATGGTCTGACGGGTGTCCCGGTGCCCGAGTCGCGACGGTCGGCCGTCGACTCCGCTCCGACCGGACAGTCGCGAACGCAGTACGCCTACGGCGCTCCTGTGGGCGGTGTCGTCGGCCTTCGTGCTCTCGCTTTGCAGGTCGGTGCCGACGAGCACTTCGGCCGTCGCGAGAAGATCCGGTTCGGCGGCATCGATCACTGGTGGCATGAGCTGGCCTTCGCTCCCACCGGGAACGCGTTCAGCGCGCTGACGGCATCCATCGAGACTCAGGTCACGAAGCACCGCGCGTACTACGTGGAGGGGCTGGCGAAGTACAACGCGTACCCGGTGGCTGAAGGGAAACGCTTGGAGCTGACGCTTCTGGACGCGTCCGGACGAAGCGACGATGCGATCAGCGTGTTCATGCCGAACTCGCACCACCTGGGAGCGCTCACGTCGGCTGTGGCGGCTGGCACACCATTTGCGCTGTTCTCGTCCGAGGCATTCGTGAAGAACACCGGACGTGCGGCACTCAGCTTGGCGGATGACTCCCAGCTGCTGCCCCTGTCCGGCTGATCTGCGCCTGACGGACCCGGCCGTTCCTCGTGTCGGACGATCCATGGCGACGAGTACCGTGGCGGTGATGCAGACATGCGACGCCGAGGCGGTCCTCGCCGCCCTCGCGCGGACCCCGGGGGACGTGGCGGCGGCGCGGCGGGTCGCCCGGCAGTTCGCGGACCTCGACGCGGGGGAGCGGTCCGCCCTGCTCTGGAGCGAGGACCCCGGCGCGCGGCTCGTCGCGGTGGTGCTCCTCGTGCAGGCGATGCGGGCGCGGCCGGACGCCGAGCTGACGGACGAGTTCCTCGCCGCGGCGAAGGCGGAGCGCTTCGACGACACCACGCTCGTCGACCTCGCGGCGGAGGAGCTCGTCGGTGCGCCGCTCGTCGGCGGTTCGACCGGCCCGTTGTTCGCGCTCGTGAAGTCCGACGTGGCGATGGTGCGCCGGATCGCGGTCGTGGCGACCCTGGCGTTCGCGAAGCAGGGCGACGCCGAGGTCCCGCTCGGGATCGTCGGGCGGCTCGTCCGCGAGCGCAGCGACACCGTGCAGTCGGCGCTCGGGTGGGTCCTGCGCGAGACCGGCAAGCGGGCCTCCGAGCCGGCGCTCGTGGCGTTCCTCGAGCGGCACGGGCGGTTCCTGACCCCGGCGGCACGGGCGACCGCGACCGAGCACCTGCCCCCAACCGAGCGCGACCGGCTGCGCGCCTGACCTGTTCGCGCGGGGCCGGAGTCAGTGGGAGAACACGTCGTCGAGCGTGTAGGTCGCCAGGCCGCGCTGCTCGAGCAGGGCGTGGAGCCTCGGCAGCGCGCCGATGGTGCCGGGGTGGTTGGCGTGCCCGATGACGATGTGCGCCGGCTGGAACCACTGCTCCGCGAAGCCGACGATCTGGTCCGAGGTGATGTCCCCGGAGTCCGCGAGCGTCCCGTACCAGAGCAGCGGGGTGGTGTAGCCGACGGCCGCCGCCGCCCGGTCGACCCGGGCGTCGTGGTAGCCGAACGGCGGCCGGAAGTACGGCTTCGCGTCGACGCCGTAGGTGTCCTGGATGAAGGCGTGGTTCCGCGTCAGCTGGTCCTGGACCGCCTGGTCGCCGAGCTTCGTCAGGGCGGGGTGATCCCACGTGTGGTTCCCGAGCTGCACCTGCCCGGAGGCGACGAGCGGCCGCAGCAGGTCGGCGTGCTCGGTCCACGCGGGCCGCGCGCCGTTGACGAAGAAGGTCAGGCGCGTGCCGGTCTCGGCCGCGAACCGGGCGTACGCGGCGACGACGTCCGACGATGCCCCGTCGTCCACCGTCCACGCGATCCCGGGTGTCCCCGCTGGCAGACCCGTCACGGTCCCCCGGGGCAGCGGCACCTTCGTCAGTGCCGGACGGGTCGGTGTCGGTGTCGGTGTCGGTGTGGGCGTGCCCGTGGGTGTCCGGGTGGCTGTCGGCGTCGGGGTCGCGCTCGTCGCCCGCCGGCGCGGCTCGGATGAACACGCGGCGAGCGCCCCGGCGGCGAGGAGCGCTCCGGCCCCGGTGAGCAGGCTGCGGCGCGTGGTGCGGTGGTCCATCGGAGCCAGCGTGGCGGGTGGGCGGCACCGGGCGCATCGGCGGACGGGCGGAGACCGACTGGCCGATCGGCCACGTTCGAGCCCATCGCGCCTGTGATCGGAGGCGGATCCGCGCGTCGGGTGGCGGAAGGAACGGCTTCCGACGCGCGGATCGGTCTCTCACGCGCGGATCGGCATCCGATGCGCGGATCGGTCTCCCACGCGCGGATCGGGCAGGGCGCGCGGGCGGGGCTGGGAACGCGCCACGGGGCGGGCGGGTACCGACGAGGGGGAGACGAGCCGTGCCTCCCGGCCGGCCCGACGCGACCACGAGAGGAACGCGACGTGCGCGCACTGACCTGGCAGGGCACCGAGAAGGTGTCCGTCGAGACCGTCCCCGACCCGACCATCCAGGAGCCGACCGACGCGATCGTGCGGATCACGTCGACCGCCATCTGCGGCTCCGACCTGCACCTGTACCGCGTGCTCGGCCCGTACATCGACAAGGGCGACGTCCTCGGGCACGAGCCCATGGGCATCGTCGAGGAGGTCGGCTCCGCCGTCACGAACCTGAAGGTCGGCGACCGGGTCGTCGTCCCGTTCAACATCTCGTGCGGCCACTGCTGGATGTGCCGCCACGGCTTCCAGTCGCAGTGCGAGACGACGCAGGTGAAGGAGTACGGCACCGGCGCCTCGCTCTTCGGCTACACGAAGATGTACGGCCAGGTCCCCGGCGGGCAGGCCGAGTACCTGCGCGTGCCGCACGCCGACTACGGCCCGATCAAGGTGCCGGACACCGGCGCGGACGACCAGTGGCTGTTCATGAGCGACATCATCCCGACCGCCTGGCAGGCCGTGCAGTACGCGGACGTGCCCGAGGGCGGGACGCTCGCGGTGCTCGGCCTCGGCCCCGTGGGGCAGTTCGCCGCGCGGATCGGCAAGCACCTCGGCTACCGGGTGCTCGCCGTCGATCCCGAGCAGGTCCGCCGCGACCTCGGGGCGAAGCACGGCATCGAGGTGTTCGACCTGTCCGACGACGTCGTGCCGCAGCTCGTCGACCTCACCGACGGCCGCGGGCCGGACGGCGTGGTCGACGCGGTCGGCATGGAGGCGCACGGCAACCCCGTCGCCGGGTTCGCCCAGCGCGCGGCCGGCCTGCTGCCGGACAAGCTCGCGCAGAAGGCGATCGAGACCGCTGGCGTCGACCGGCTCGCGGCGGTGCACGCGGCGATCGACCTCGTCCGACGCGGTGGCACGGTGTCGCTGTCCGGCGTGTACGGCGGGATGGCCGACCCGATGCCGATGATGACCCTCTTCGACAAGCAGATCACGATCCGCGAGGGACAGTGCAACGTCCGCCGCTGGGTCGACGACCTGATGCCGCTCGTGTCCGACCCCTCGGACCCGCTCGGCACGCTCGACCTGACCACGCACCGGGTGTCGCTCGAGGACGCCCCGCACATGTACTCGGTCTTCCAGAAGAAGGAGGACGGCTGCATCAAGGTCGTCCTCGACCCGTCGCTCGCACCCGCGGCGGCGTGAGGGTCGGGCACCGCTGATGCGCGTCGTCGTGGTCGGGGCGACCGGGAACGTCGGGACCGCCGTGCTGCGGCGGCTCGCGGCGGCCCGGCTCGCCGGTGACGGTCGGGCCGGCTCCGACGAGGGCCTGCAGGTCGTCGGGGTCGCCCGGCGTCTGCCCGACGCCCGGGTCGCACCGTACGACGTCGCGGTCTGGCACACCGTCGACGTCGGCGGCGACGGTGCCGTCGAGGAGCTCGCCGCCGTGTTCCGCGGTGCCGACGCCGTCGTGCACCTGGCGTGGGCGCTCCAGCCGACGCACGACATCCCCACGCAGCACCGGACCAAGGTGCGGGGCACGGCGAACGTGCTCGCCGCCGTGGCCCGGGCCGGGGTCCAGCAGGTCGTCGTGGTCTCCTCGGTCGGGGCGTACCGCGGGGTCGACGTGGACGGCAAGCGGACGCCGGTGGACGAGTCCTTCCCCACGACCGGCATCCCGACGGCGACGTACTCGGTGCACAAGGCCGAGAACGAACGGGCACTGGACACGTTCGAGCGCGAGCACCCGGACGTGGTCGTCACCCGGCTCCGGCCCGGGCTGGTGTTCCAGCGGTCGGTGGCCGCGGAGCTCCGGGGCCTGTTCCTCGGGCACCTCGTCCCGATGTCGGTCGTGCGTGCGGCCCGGTTCGCGGTCCTGCCGTTGCCGCTGTCGTTCGTGTTCCAGGCCGTGCACGCCGACGACCTCGCCGACGCGTTCTGGCGGGCGATCGACCGGCGGACCGCCGGCGCGTTCAACATCGCGGCGTCGCCGGTGCTCACCCCGCCGCGGATGGCCCGGGCCGCCGGGATGCTCGGCGCGGTGCGGATCCCGCTCCGCCTGCTGCGCGGGGTCGTCACGCTGACCTGGCGGCTCCGGCTCCAGCCGACGGACGCCGGGTGGCTCGACATCGCAGCCGGCGTGCCGGTCATGCAGACCGACCGCGCCCGGAACGAGCTCGGGTGGGCGCCGCAGCACACGGCGGAGGACGCCCTGCGGGAACTCGTCGGCGGCTTCGCCGACGGCGCCCGTGTGCCCGCGTCCGGACCCCTGCGCGGGTGAGCGCCGCGTAGCCTGAGGGGGTGCTGCTGCCGACGGACTTGCTCGGGGACTGGGACCTCGCACGGACCGTGGACGACCGCGCCGCCGGTGTCCGCGGCATCGTCACCGGCCGCACCACGCTCTCGCTCACCGGTCCGGACGAGGTGCGCTGGGACGAGTCCGGCGTGATGCGGTTCGGCGGTCGGGAGACCCCGGTGTCCCGGACGCTGCTCGTCCGCCGCGGCGCCGACGCGCACTGGAGCGTGCACTTCATCGACGGCCGGGTCTTCCACGACTGGGTGTGGGGCGCGGCGGTCGAGCACGCCTGCGCGCCGGACGACTACACCGGCGTGCTCACGGGCGACGCCCGACGGTGGACGGTGCGCTGGCAGGCCCGGGGTCCCGCGAAGGACTACCGGCTCGACAGCGTGCTGACCCCGGCGGCGTGACCCGGGCTCACCGGACCTGGACGTTCCGGCAGCCGAAGTCGATGGTGCTCGACCCCCAGTACGGATCACTCGCTGTCAGACACAGGCGGTGCGTCCCGGCGCTCATCGCGACCGTCCCGGCGAAGCCGCGGTTCCCGCTGACGTGCAGGGCACGGTTCACGTCCGCGCGTCGAACGGTGGTCGTGAAGCGGTCCGTGTAGACGCCGTCGACCTGGGCCGTCACGGTCATCGGGTCGGCCAGCCGCTCGAGTTCCACGACCCAGCCCGCGACCTGGACCCCACCGGACACCGGCAGCACCCGGTCGAGGTTGCCGCGCACGGGGACCAGCGTCGTGCCGCTGTACCGCGCGTTCCATGGCGCGTCGGGATCGGACTTCCCGCGCACGACGGTGAACCCCCAACCCGTGAACCCGGACGAGGCGAAGTGCTGGCGGGCGGTCGTCGTCATGGTGACGCTCTGGCCGGGACGCAGCGCGCCGGTCACGCAGGTGCCGGTCCGCTTCTGGGTGGACAACGAGCAGGTGCCGCTCGTCGACGTCACCTTCGCCTGGTCCCACGCCGACAGGATCGCCGCGTCCGGCGGGTTCGACCCCTGGTTGTACTGGAACGCCATCGTGACCGGTCCGGCGGTGGCACGGGTCCCGGTGTTCGTCACCGTGAACGACCACGTGGCGGTGTTGCCGTACGCGACCTCCGTCGAGGTCGCCGTGTCCACCTGCAGTCCGGCAGGGTCGTCGGCAGCCCACGCCGGGGTCCCGGTCACCACTCCGCCGACGAGTCCTGCGAGGACGACGAACACGGCGATGCGTGGCGCTGACCGACGGCTGATGGCCTGCTCTCCAGTTGTCATCTGCCGAAGCTACTGCCCGACGTGCTCGCCGGACCGGAGTCCCGTGTACCCCGCGGGGCCGCGTGCTCGAGCGTCGCACCGGACCGGCACAGCGTCGATCCGGCCTGACGCAGCGGCGGACCGGACCGGCAGACTGAGCGCATGGCACGATCGACCGGCACCGACGCCCCGCGGATCACCCTGACCGAGCCGACCGACCTGCAGGACTGGTCGCCGGCACCCGGCGACCTGGTCACCGGCGACCGGATCGAGGCGAAGCGCATCGCGATGCTCGACGTCGCCGGGGAGCGGCTGCCCGACCTCGAGCTCGAGGAGTGTGTCGTCGGGACCCTCCGCGCCGACGGCACCGATCTGCGCGGCCTGCGCGTCCGCGACTCGGTCGTCGAGACGCTCGACGCCCCGGTGTTCCGCGCCTCGAGCAGCGCCTGGCGCGAGGTCCGGGTCGCCGGCGGCCGGGTCGGGTCGGCCGAGCTGTACGACGCGACGCTGAACGGGGTCGAGTTCGTCGGCATGAAGCTCGGGTTCGTGAACCTCCGCGGGTCGACGCTCACCGACGTGGTGTTCCGCGATTGCGTGCTCGACGAACTCGACATCGCCGACGCCCGACTGCTCCGCGTGTCCTTCGAGGGCACACGCATCCGCTCCGCCGAGGGTTCGAACACCCGCATCGACCACGTCGACCTGCGGGCCGCCGACCTGGACCGGGTGGAGCGGCTCGAGGGGTTCCGCGGGGCGACGATCGGTGCCGACCAGCTGTTCGCCCTCGCGCCGCTCCTGGCCGCGCAGGCTGGTTACCGCGTGGACTGACGCGCGCCGCCGGCCACCCCCGCCAGTCGGCCGCCGCCGGCTCGCCCGGTCCGCTGGCGGGCGGGGAGTTCATGCGCCGGGCGACAACTCACGGGCCGCGGACGGCGTGAACTGTCGCTCAGCCCGAAACCTCCGCGCTCAGCCAGCGGCCGCAGCGGCCGCACCCCCGCCCTCGCCGCCACCCCCGCCATCGCCGCTGCCAGGTCCGCCTGCACCAGGTCGCCGTGCACCGCCGCCCCCGCCTGCGTCCCCGCCGCGGCCGACGCGATCACGGTCGCCATCGGCGCCGTCACGTTCCCCGCCGCGTACACCCCGCGCACGCCCGTCTGCCCCGCGGCGTCGACCACGAGCGCGCTCCCGAACCGGGAGCCGTCCACGACGACGTCCTCCGCCACCAGGCCCAGCCCGGCCAGGAAGTCGACGCGGGCCTCGGCGGTGCTGGCGGCGGCGAGGGCGTCGAGCGGGACGACCTCGCCCGAGCCCGTCTCCACCCCGGTCAGCACGTCGCCCGAGGAGACCACGCGGGCTACCGACCCCGAGACGATCCCGATGCCACGGGCCGTGAGACCAGCAACGGCGGTGTCGTCGACGAGCGCCGGGTCGGTCACGAACGCCGTCACCCGGTCGCTCAGCGCCCGGAACATCAGCGCGTGGTGCACCCCGTTCGGAGTCGTCACCAGGATCCCGATGCGCTGGTCGCGGATCTCCCACCCGTGGCAGAACGGGCAGTGCACGACCCCGCGCCCCCACTGCTCGGCGAGCCCCGGGACCTCCGGCAGCACGTCGACGGCGCCGGAGGCGACGACGAGCCGCCGCGCGGTGACGATCGCGCCGGAGTCGAGCGTGACCGAGAAACCGACCGGGTCGGTCCCGTCACCATCCGTGGCGGACGTGGCCACGATCCTCCCGGCCGTGACCTGCACACCGTAGGCGGTGACCTCGTCCCGTCCGATGCGGGTCAACTCGGCGGGGGCGACGCCCTCGCGGCCGAGGTAGTTGTGCGCACCGGCCGCCGGTGCGTTGCGGGGCTCGCCCGCGTCGACGACGAGGACGGAGCGGCGGGACCGCCCCAGGATCAGGGCGGCGGACAGGCCGGCGGCCGAGCCGCCGATGACGATGACGTCGAAGTGATCGGACATGACCACAGCGTGCGGCGCGCTCGACCAGATCAGCAACGAATCTTGCCGGTCTGGCAACATGGCCGGCATGGCACACGGCCGGGAGGATCGGATCACCCCACGCACGACGGCCCAGGTCGTCGACGCGGTGGGTCCGCGCCTGCGCGCGCTCCGCGAACGGCGTGACGTCACGCTCGCGGCGCTCGCCGCGGAGACCGGCATCTCGGTGTCGACGCTCTCGCGGCTGGAGTCCGGTCAGCGGCGACCGACCCTCGAACTGCTGCTGCCGCTTGCCCGGGCGTACCAGGTGCCGCTCGACGACCTCGTCGGGGCACCGCAGACGGGCGACCCGCGCGTCCACCTGCGCCCCGAGCGGCACGGCGGGCGGGTGGTGATCCCGCTCACGAAGCGGACCGGGGGCGTGCGCTCGTTCAAGCAGCTCATCCCGCCGGAACCCGCGAACAGCGATCGGACACTGAAGACCCACGAGGGCTACGAGTGGCTCTACGTCCTGTCCGGGCGGCTGCGGCTGCTGCTCGGCGACCGGGAGTTCGACCTGGGGCCCGGCGAGGTCGTCGAGTTCGACACGCACACGCCGCACTGGGTCGGCAACACCACGGACGAGGTCACCGAGGTGCTCTGCCTGTACGGGCCCCAGGGCGAGCGGGCGCACGTGCGGTCGCGACCGGCGGCCCGGGCGGACTGAGCCGGGCGCTTCGCTCGCCGGGCGGATCAGCCGGCCGGCGGGGCAGCCGGTCGGTGGGGTCAGCCGAAGACGTGTGCCGTCACGTCGTCGAGCAGGCCGTCCGTCGGGGTGTTCGACTGGCTGATGCGGATGCCGATGTCGCCGCGGGTGAAGTACGTGTCGCCGTCGATGACCGGGTACTGCGAGTTCTGCGAGACCTTCTGGCAGCGGTATCCCTCGGCGACGTGTGCGCAGTCGTAGCCCTTCGCGGGCAGCGCCTGCAGTGCACCGAACGCGCGGGACGAGTCGACCACCACCACGTCGATCACCAGGTTCGTGATGTCCGCCCGTGGATCCCGCCAGACGCACGACAGGTGCTTGCCGTCGGCCTGCAGGACCGGCGTGAAGGCGTCCTTCGGGCGGGACCACGAGTCGCCGACGACCTTCGGGTCGTTCAGCGGAGCCTCGGCGAACTTCCACTTGCCGGCCGTGATCAGGTCGGAGCACTCGGACGGCACCGTGCCGCCGTCGTGGTCGACGCCGGGGACCGGGGTGATGGTGGACGTCGGCCGCGGGGTGCTCGACGGAGTCTGCGAAGCCGTGGCGCTCGGGGTGCTCGTCGCCGACGGCGTGGTCGACGTCGTCGGCGTGGACGAGGCCGTCGGCGTGTTCACGACGTCCGGTCCCTCGGTGCAGGCGCTCAGGACGAGCGCGGCGCCGATCCCGATCGTCGCGAGCAGTGTCGTGGTGCGTGCGGTGCGCATGAGGTCCCCCGGTCTCGGCGGCTCGGACGTTCTCGTGCCGCGGTGCTGCCGACGCTACCGACGGTGCTGAGCCGCTGGAGTCGCCGGTACCGAACCGTTGCCGGTCCGAGACGGGATCGTGACCGTGGTCGTCCGTCGTCCGTCGGACGGCGCGGGGTCCGGGTCAGGGGCGCCAGACGACCGTCGGTTCGAGCAGGCGGTGCCCGGTCGGTGCGGGCAGGACCGACCTGCCGGTGCCCATCAGCAGGTCCAGCGCCGCCGCGGCCGCGTCACCGAGGGGCTGCTCGACGCTCGAGATCCCCAGGGCCTCGGCCACCGGGGTGTCGTCGTACCCGACCACCGGGACGTCCGGGCCGAGGGCGAACCGTGCCCCGAGCGCCAGCGTGTCCGATGCGCAGACGACCGCGTCGACGGCGGCCCCGTCCGCGATCGCCCGGGTGACGACCTCGGTCGCCGCGGACACGTCGTCCTCACAGACGAGCTGCACCTGGTCGGGCAGACCCGCCGCGGCGAGGGCGTCCTGCCAGCCGTGGCGCCGCTCGTCGCCCTGCCCCGAGGGACTCGGCCACCCGAGGAACCCGATGCGTCGGTGCCCCGCCCCGAGCAGGTGCGCGGTCGCCGCCCGGAGCCCGGCCCGCCCGTCGACGTCCACCCACGGCAGCACGTCGGCGCGCTCGGCCGACTGCCCCCACGGGCGTCCGAACAGCACGAACGGGACGTCCCGGTCGGCGAGCCACCCGGGCCGAGGGTCGCCGTGGAACGTCGAGGTGAGCACGAAGCCGTCGACGTCGGACCCCTCGACGAGCCGCTCGATGTGCGTCAGCTCGTCGTCGACGTCCCGCGCGGTGAAGAGCAGGATCCGCATGCCCCTCGCGTCCGCGTGCTCGACCAGGGCGTGCAGGAAGCGGTCGAGCACCGCGCCGGAGATGCCGTGCACGGGTTCGAGGCGGACGCCCAGGGTCGAGCTCTGCCGGGTCCGCAGCCGCCGTGCCGAGGCGTGCGGGCGGTAGCCGAGGGTCTCGATCGCCGAGC
This sequence comes from Curtobacterium sp. Csp1, assembly GCF_013347185.1. Taxonomy (NCBI): domain Bacteria; kingdom Bacillati; phylum Actinomycetota; class Actinomycetes; order Micrococcales; family Microbacteriaceae; genus Curtobacterium; species Curtobacterium sp. Csp1. The sequence continues at coordinate 2,152,359 of NZ_CP054594.1, read as the reverse complement.
GCACCCGGTCCAGGGTGTCCGGACGGACGACCTCCGGCCGGTTCAGCGCGTTCGACACGGTCTGCCGGGAGACACCGGCGACCGCGGCGACGTCGGCGACGGTGGCGGGCTGCGACATGGGCTTCACCGTAGCGCCTCGTCGGTGTATCGTGATGGCGTTTGATCGATCAAATTGAACGATCCAACGATTACTCGACGAGGAGTACCCGATGCAACGACCCATGTCACGACGCACAGCTCGCGCGCTGACCGCAGGGGCGATCGCCCTGACCGCAGCGCTGTCCCTCTCCGCCTGCGGCTCCGGCTTCAGCGGCTCCGGTTCGGACTCGGGGTCCGGGGGGCTCACCTCGAGCGACAAGTCCCTCTCCGTGCTCATCGGCTCCTCCGGTGACGCCGAGACCGCCGCGGTCAAGAGCGCGGCCGCCGCCTGGTCGAAGTCCTCCGGGACCGGCGTGAGCGTCCAGGCCGCCAACAACCTCGACCAGCAGCTCGCGCAGGGGTTCGCCTCCGGCAAGCCCGCCGACGTGTTCTACGTCAGCACGTCGTCGCTCGCCGGGTACGCGGCGAACGGCTCGCTCCTGGCCTACGGCGACCAGCTGCAGGACCAGGGCGACTTCTACCCGACCCTGACGAAGTCGTTCACCGTGGACGGGAAGCTGTACTGCGCGCCGAAGGACTTCTCGACCCTGGGGCTGTTCATCAACAAGGCGGACTGGAAGGCGGCCGGACTGACCGACGCCGACGTCCCGACGACGTGGGACCAGCTGAAGACGGTGTCCGAGAAGCTCACCCGGGACGGTCGCGTCGGACTCTCGACCAGCCCGCAGGTCGAGCGCCTCGGGGCGTTCATGGCCCAGGCCGGCGGCGCCCTGACGAACGCCGACCAGACGAAGGCGACCGTCGACTCCGCCGCCAACGTCCAGGCGCTCGACTACGTGAAGGGCCTGCTCGACGACGGCTCGATGAAGTTCTCGAGCGACCTCGGCGAGAGCTGGGGCGGCGACGCGTTCGGGAAGAACAAGGCCGCGATGACCATCGAGGGCAACTGGCTCACCGGCGCGATGTCCTCGAGCTACCCGAGCGTCGACTACCAGGTCGTCGCACTGCCGAAGGGTCCGAAGGGCGCCGGCACCCTGCAGTTCACGAACTGCTGGGGCATCGCGAAGGACTCCCCGAACCAGAAGGCGGCGCTGTCGTTCGTCGAGAAGATGACGAGCACCGACCAGCAGCTCACCTTCGCGAAGGACTTCGGCGTGATGCCGAGTGTCGAGTCCGCTGCGAGCACCTGGAAGCGCGACTACCCGCAGTACGCGGCGTTCCTCGACCAGGCCGACGTCGCCCAGGGGCTGCCGAACAAGGCCGGCACGTCGGACGTGGTCGCCGACTTCGACTCGAAGCTCGGCTCTCTGCAGAAGACCGACGTGCAGACCCTGCTCGAGGGCGTCCAGAAGAACATGGCCGCTGCGCTGAAGGGCTGACCGCGATGTCCCGGAAGAACCGCCGCGAAGCCGTCTCGGGCTGGTTGTTCACCGCCCCGACGGTGATCGTCCTCGGCCTGTTCCTGCTCGTGCCCGTCCTCATGGCCGCATGGGTGAGCGTGTCGAACTGGCGCGGGGTCGGCAGTCCGTTCTCGTCCGACGTGTCCTTCGTCGGCGGCGAGAACTACGCGAAGATCCTCGGCGGGGGCGGGCTCGACGAGCAGAACTTCGGCACGGCCCTGCGGAACAACCTCTGGTACGTCGTGTTCGTCGTGCCGCTGCAGACCGCCGTCGCCCTCGGCCTGGCCGTCCTCGTGAACGGACGGGCGCTCAAGGGGCGGGGGTTCTTCCGGACCGCGTTCTACTTCCCGTCCGTCACGAGCTCGGTCGCGATCACCGTGCTCTGGCTGTTCCTGTTCTCGTCTTCCGGTGCGGTGAACACGATCATCGGGTGGATCGGGGTGCGCGGACCGAACTGGTTCAACGAGCCGACCGGCATCTTCCACCTCGGGGCGGGGCAGCCTCCGGCCTTCCTCGCCGACCACACGATGCTCGGCATCTCGTGGTGGGAGTGGACCGCGGGGCCGTCGGTCGCGATGAGCGCGTTCATCCTGCTCGCCGTGTTCACCACGAGCGGCACGTTCATGCTGCTCTTCATCGCGGCGCTGCAGAACCTGTCCGCCGACGTCGACGAGGCCGCGATGATCGACGGCGCGGGCGCCTGGACGCGCTTCTGGCGCGTGACGCTCCCGCAGCTGCGCCCGACGCTCTTCACGGTGCTCACCCTCGGGCTGATCGGGACGTGGCAGGTCTTCGACCAGATCTACACCGGCACGAAGGGCGCCCCGGCGAACACCACGCTCACCCCGGCGTACCTGTCGTACACGTCCGCGTTCCAGAGCCAGCAGTGGGGTGTCGGTGCGGCGATCGCCTTCATCCTGTTCGGGATCATCGTCGTCTTCACGCTGCTGCAGCGCTGGGCACTGCGGGACCGCCCCGTCTCACGACGGCGGATGCGCTGGATCGAACAGGGAGGGTCACGATGACCGCCGCACCCACCTCGGCACGGACGGGAGGCACGGTGCCGGACCTCCGCGCCGCCACCGTCGCACAGGCGCCCGGCCCGGGCCGGGGGCCCCGCCGCCTCACCGGTCGCGGGATCGTCCTGCTGGTCGTCGGCGTGGTCATCGCGGTCGTCTACCTGCTGCCGTTCTACGTGGCGATCGTCAACTCCTTCAAGACGGACGAGGACGCCTCGCTCCACCCGCTCGCCCTCCCCACCACCTGGACGGGCGCCGCGTTCCGGACGCTCTTCGAGAACTCCGACTTCGGCGTCTGGACGATGAACTCGGTGATCGTCGCCGTGGTCGTCACGCTCGGTCGGATCTTCTTCGACTCGCTCGCCGGCTACGCGCTCGCGCGCATCCGGTTCCCCGGACGCCAGACCGTCTTCGCGCTCATCGTCGCGGTGATGGCCGTGCCCGCCGTGGTGCTGCTCATCCCGAAGTTCCTCGTGATCAACCAGCTCGGCATGTACGACTCGTACTCGGGCATGATCATCCCGCTGCTCGTCGACGCCGCCGGGGTGTTCATCATGAAGAACTTCTTCGAGTCGATCCCGGTCAGCGTCGAGGAGCAGGCGAAGATCGACGGCGCCGGGGTGTTCCGCACCTTCTGGTCGATCGTGCTGCCGATGGCCCGCCCGGCCGTCGTGACGATCACGATCCTGTCGTTCCAGGGGTCGTGGAACGAGCTCCCGCACTTCATCGTGTCGGCGTCCTCGCCCGGACTGACGACCCTGACCAAGGGCGTCGCCTCGCTGGCCTCCGGCGCCCTGAGCGCCGGGAACCAGTTCCCGATCAAGCTCGCCGCCGCCTTCGTGATGACGATCCCCGTCGCCGTCGCGTTCTTCGTGTTCCAGCGGCGCATCATGAACACCAGCGACGGGGCGGTCAAGGAGTGACCATGACGACGACCACCACGCCGCCCGACGCCGCCGAGCAGGCCGCCCACGCGGTGCCGCGGCAACCCCTGCTCCACGACGAGGTCGTCGTGCTCGCCGCGCCGACCCAGGCGTGGTCCGACCGGCACGGCGACGTCGGCACGAACCCCGTGCACGGTTACTGGACGGGCGACCAGCGCGTCGTCTCGGCGGTGACGCTGACCGTCGCCGGGTCGTCGGTGGAGCCCGTGGCGACGGTGCCGGCCGGCGCCCGCGAGGTCGTGTTCACCGGACTCCTGCGTGGGCTCGACGGCCCCGGAGCGGACCCGGACGTGCGGCTCGACCGGATCCGGACGGTCCGCGTCGACGGCGTCCACGAACGCCTGCGCATCACGGACCGGCTCGCCCCCGGGCAGCCCGCGGCCGAGCACTCCGGACACACCGGACGGACCGTGACGGTCCGGATCGTGCCGGACGCGAGCGGGATGGACGCCGTCAAGGCCGGCGCACCGCCGGTGCCGGTCCCGGCCGTGCTCGCGGCCGACGGCGGCGGGACGGACGCGGGCCGTGCCTCCTGGACGGCGGGATCGGTGTCCGTGACCCTGCGTGCCGACGGCGCCACGGTCACCACCGACGGCGACGCCGTCGTCCTGACCTGGAGCCTGCCGCACGCGCGGACCGTCGAGGTCGCGTGGGACTGCCGCGTCACGGCCCCGGACGCCGTGGCCGTCGGCGCCACCACGCCGCGGACGTTCCACGCGCCGCAGGGCGTTCAGGACGACCGGCTCCGCCGATGGCTCGACCGCGCCGTCGAGGACCTCGACGCGCTGCGGCTGCGCCGGCCGGAGGGGGAGTTCCTCGCCGCCGGGGCACCGTGGTTCTTCACGCTCTTCGGGCGCGACTCGCTCTGGGCCGCCCGGTTCCTGCTGCCGGTCGACATCACGGTGGCCGGCAGCACGCTCCGGGTGCTCGCCGCGCTGCAGGGCACGCGCGACGACCCCGCCACCGCCGAGCAGCCCGGGAAGATCCCGCACGAGCTCCGGCAGGCATCGCTGCCGGTCGACAACGACGAGATCTCGCTGCCGCCGCTGTACTACGGCACCGTCGACGCGACCCCGCTGTGGATCTGCACCCTGCACGACGCCTGGCGGGCCGGCCTGCCGGAGGACCAGGTCCGGGCGCTCCTGCCCGCCCTCGGGCGCGCCCTGGCGTGGATGCGGGACTCCGGCGACGCCGACGGGGACGGCTTGCTCGAGTACGTCGACGAGTCCGGCCGCGGGCTGGCCAACCAGGGGTGGAAGGACTCCGGCGACAGTGTGCAGTGGCGCGACGGACGGCTCGCCGACGGCCCGATCGCGCTCTGCGAGGTGCAGGGGTACGCGCACGAGGCGGCCGTGCACGGCGCCGACCTGCTCGACGCGTTCGGGCTGCCGGGGGGACCGGAGTGGCGGGCGTGGGCGGCGCGCCTGGCCGACCGCTTCCGTGCGACGTTCTGGGTGACGGACGCGGTCGGGCCGCACCCGGCGATCGCCCTCGACGCCCGGAAGCACGCCGTCGACTCGGCGACGAGCAACATCGGCCACCTGCTCGGCACGGGACTCCTGGACGAGCGCGAGGAGGCCGTCGTGGCCGCCCGGGTCGTCGCACCGGACATGGCGAGCGGCTTCGGTCTGCGGACCCTGTCCACGACGGCCTCGGGCTACTGGCCGCTGAGCTACCACGGCGGCTCGGTGTGGGCGCACGACACCGCGGTGGTCGTCGCCGGGCTCACCCGTTCGGGCTTCCGGGACGAGGCGCGGGCGCTCGCCGAGCAGCTGCTCGCGGCGGCGGTCGCCTTCGACTTCCGGATGCCCGAGCTGCACGCGGGAGACGCCGCCGCCGAGGTGTCCCGACCGGCGCCCTACCCGGCGGCGTGCCGACCTCAGGCGTGGAGTGCGGCGGCGGTGTTCCCGGTGTGGGTCGCGCTGCGGTGAGGGCGTCGGGCGCTCAGCGCTGCGCCCACGCGCTCCGCAGCCGCGCCCGCAGTGCGACCCGGAAGCGACGGGCCCAGCGCCGGGGCGGGTTCGCCCGGCGGCCGTTGACCCGGAAGGTGTGGAACGCGCGGCGGGTCCGGCGGACCACCGACCCGAAGCCCGAGAACGGTCGCGAGGACACCTGCACGAGCAGCCGCCGCGACGCGACCACCCGGAGCGCCGGGTCGATCGCCATCGACAGGTCGACGTCGTCGTGCACCTCGGGGTCGTCGCGGTGCACGCGGGAGCGCGCGGCGGTCCACGTCGCGCGGTGCATCGCGGTCGCGGAGCCGAACAGCGGCGGTCGCCCGAGCGCCGCCCACATCAGCACGAAGTACGGGCGCATGTAGAGCACGTCCCACACCTGCTGGACGAGCACGCTGCCGTCGTGCGGCCGGCCGGGCCCGGTGACCGCGACGACGCCGGGACGGCCGAGCAGCCGGAGCGCCTCGGCGATCCAGCGGGGCGGCGGCACCGAGTCCGCGTCGAGCCGGACGAGGACGTCGCCGGTCGCCGCGTCGTAGCCCCGTGCCGAGGCACGGGCGATGCCACGCACCGGCTCGACGAGCACGCGGGCGCCGGCGGCACGGGCCACCGCGGCGCTGTCGTCCCGGCTGCCGTTGTCCACGACGATCACCTCGGCGGCGGGATGGCTCTGCGCGGCGAGCGCCTGCAGGCAGCGCTGCAGCAGGAGGGCGTCGTCGAGCACGGGGACGACGACGGAGACACGCTGCACCCCTGTGATCCTGCCGGAGACGCGCTGGACGCACGCGCGGTCGGACGGAAGGATCGTGGCGGCGCCGCCACGATCCTCCCGTCCGTCCACCGGCCACGTCGGGACTGAGCGTGCCCTCAGCCCGTCTCGGGACGACCGTCCGCGCGACGGGCGTTGACTGGGGGCATGCAGTTGACGAAGTACAACCACGCCACGGTCGTCCTCGAGCGGGACGGCGTCACCCTCGTCGTCGACCCGGGCACGTTCACGCCGGAGGCCGCGGACCTCGTCCGCTCGGCCACGGCCGTGCTCGTCACCCACGAGCACTTCGACCACCTCGACGTCGACGCCGTCCGCGCCGGACTCGCCGCGAACCCGGACCTGGTCGTCCGCGGCCCGCAGCCCGTCGTCGACCAGCTCGGCGCACACGACGGACGCGTCGGAGCGGTCGCCGCGGGCGACGCCTTCACGGTCGGCCCCTTCGCGGTCCGGGTCTTCGGCGAGCAGCACGCCGTGATCCACCCGGACGTGCCGGTCATCCCGAACGTCGGCTACCTGGTCGACGACGCGGTGTTCCACCCGGGCGACGCGTACCTGGTCCCCGGGGTGCCGGTACCGACCCTGCTCATGCCGACGAGCGGGCCGTGGACGCACATGGCCGAGGCGGTCGACTACGTCCGCACGGTCGCGCCGGCGCGGATCGTGCAGATCCACGAGACGATGCTCAGCGACCTCGGCCAGCAGTCCACCGCGCGGTTCCTCGGGCCGGAGGCGCTCGGCAGCGTCCCGGTGACGATCCTGCCCGCGGGGGAGAGCATCACGGTCTGAGTCGCGCCGGTCCCAGTCGCGTCGGGCTGAGTCGTCGCTCCCGGTCGGGGGTGCACGCTGGACGGATGGCTGATGCTCCCTCGACCGCGGTCCTGTTCGACATCGACGGGACCCTCGCCGACTCCAACTACGCGCACGTCGATGCCTGGTGGCGGGCGTTCCGCGCCGTGGGGGAGTCCGTGGACGCGTGGCGCATCCACCGTGCCATCGGGATGGACTCCGGACGGCTGCTCGACGAGCTGCTCCCGGAGGCCGGCGACGACGTCCGCGACCAGGCGGAGCAGTTCCACACCGCGTACTACGCCGAGCACGTGCCGCAGCTCCGCCTGCTGCCGGGGGCCCGCGAGCTGCTCGAGGATGTCGCCCGCCGCGGACACGCCGTCGTCCTCGCCACGAGCGCGCCCGAGCACGAGCTGGCCGCGCTGCGGGAGCTGCTCGACGCGGCCGCGTGGGTGACCGCCGAGACGAGCTCGGAGGACGTCGACGAGGCGAAGCCCGCGCCCGGCATCGTGCAGGCGGCGCTCGACAGGGTCGGGGTCGACGCGGAGCACGCCGTGATGGTCGGCGACGCGATGTGGGACGTCGAGGCGTCGGCGAAGGTCGGGCTGCCGTGCGTCGCGGTGATGACCGGTGGCATCGGCGGCGACGAGCTCCGGCGAGCGGGAGCGGCGGCCGTGTACGACGACGCCGCGGCGGTGCTGCGGGCGCTCCGCGACGGCGAGGGGCCGATCGCCGCGCTGGCCTGAGCGGGCGGATGCTGGTGCGGCGGTCGCCGGGCCGCCGCGGGTCCCGCCCGTGGGAGGATGGTCGATCGTGATCACGATCGAGCGCGTCGCCTGGGAGGACCCGCGTGGTGTGGCCCTCCGCGCCACCATGGACGAGGAGATGCACGAGCGCTACGGCGCCGGGCACCGGGACGAGGACCCCGCCGTCACCGCCGAGCGCGACCGCGTGCTGACGGTCGACCCGGCCACCGTGATCACCTCGCTCCTCGCCGTCGACGAGGACGGCACGCCCCTCGGGCACATCGCGGTCCGGTGGCTCGGTGACGAGGTCGAGCTGAAGCGCCTCATCGTCCTCGCCGCCGCCCGGGGCAAGGGTGCCGCGACCGCCCTGCTGTCCGAGGGTGAGCAGGTCGCGCGCGAGGCCGGTGCCGCCCGGGTCATCCTGCAGACCGGGGACAAGCAGCCCGAGGCCGTCGCGCTCTACCGGAAGACCGGCTGGCAGCAGATCGACGTGTACGAGCCCTACGCCGCCACCATGCCCTGGTCCTACTGCTTCGCGAAGGCGCTGTAACCGGGCGGTAGCCCAGCTGTCCCCCGACCACTTGTTGCACTTTCAGTATCAGAGTGCAATTCTTGCTCGGTGAGCACCACCGAACGCACCCGCGCGCTGCGCCGACGCATGGTCGTCGAAGCACGCCGGGCGACCATCGAGCACGGGCTGCACGGCTTCACGATCGAGCAGCTCTGCGAGACGGTCGGGGTCTCCCGTCGCACGTTCTTCAACCACTTCGCGTCGAAGGACGACGCCGTGCTCGGCATCGAGCAGGGCGCGACGGAGGAGCTCCTCGCGGCGTACGCGTCCCGGTCCCTGATCCCGACCGAGGTCGGCCCGCTCGGGTCGATCGTCGCGCTCGCGATCGAGCAGATGCACGTCGTCGGGCTCGACCGTGCCGACGAGGCCCTGGTCCGCCGCGTGTTCGAGCGGGAGCCGGTGATGGTGGCGAAGTTCCTCGCCGCCGCCGACGTCCAGCTCGCCGCGGTCGGTCGGGCCGTCCGGCAGCGGTTCGGCTGGACCGACCCGGGCGACCGGCGCGCCCAGCTCGTCGCCGAGGCCGCCGCGGGCCTCCTCAAGGTCACCGCCGGCACCTACTTCGACGACGCGTTCGACGAGTCCACGGGCCCGACGTTCGACGCGTTGCTCACCGAGAACCTCCGCCAGTTCAGGGCGGCCGTCACCACCACCGGACAGGACCACACCGCATGAGCGCGACCGCGCAGGGCACGAAGCGTGCGCGACCCGGATCCGACGGGCCGCTGCTGCTGACGCAGCGCCGCATCTGGATCATCTTCTCCGCCCTGATCGCCGGGATGCTGCTGTCGAGCCTCGACCAGACCATCGTCTCCACGGCGATGCCGACCATCGTCGGGGAGCTCGGCGGCGTCGCGCACCAGGCCTGGCTGACGACGGGTTACCTGCTCGCCTCGACCATCGTGATGCCGATCTACGGCAAGTTCGGCGACGTCCTCGGCCGCCGCAACCTGTTCCTCGTCGCGATCGCGCTGTTCACGATCGCGTCGGCCGGGTGCGCCTTCGCGGGCGACTTCACGCAGCTCGTGGTGTTCCGCGCGATGCAGGGCCTGGGCGGCGGCGGTCTGATGATCCTGTCGCAGGCGATCATCGCCGACATCGTGCCGGCCTCGGAGCGCGGCAAGTACCTCGGGCCGCTCGGCGCGATCTTCGGGCTCTCGGCGATCGGCGGCCCGCTGCTCGGCGGCTTCTTCGTCGACCACCTCACGTGGAACTGGGCGTTCTACATCAACATCCCCGTCGGCATCGCCGCGTTCTTCGTCGCCTGGTTCGCGCTGACCCTGCCGACCAAGAAGGCCGAGAAGAAGATCGACCTCCTCGGCGTCGTGCTGATGTCCGCCGCGACGACCTGCCTGGTGTTCTTCTCGGAGTTCGGCGGCAGCAAGGACCACGGCTGGGACGCCCTCGAGACGTGGGTCTGGTTCGCCGGCCTTGTGGTGGCGGCCGCGCTGCTCGTCCTCGTCGAGTCGCGCGTCGAGGACCCGGTGCTCCCGATGTCGTTCTTCCGCAACCGCACGTTCCTGCTCGCGACCGGCATCGGTCTCGTGCTCGGCATCGGCATGTTCGCCGCGATCGGCTTCGTCCCGACGTTCCTGCAGATGGCGTCGGGCACCTCGGCCGCGGTCTCCGGCCTGCTCATGCTGCCGATGATGGTCGGCCTGATCGGGACCTCGATCGCGTCCGGCAACCTCATCACGAAGACCGGCCGCTACCGGCTGTTCCCGATCGCCGGCACGGTGCTCGTCGCCCTCGCGATGCTCGCCATGACGCAGCTCGCCGCGGACACCCCGATCTGGCTGATCTGCACGTACCTGTTCGTGTTCGGCGCGGGCCTCGGCCTGATCATGCAGGTCGTCGTCCTCGTCGCACAGAACGCCGTCCCCGCCGAGCAGGTCGGCACCGCGACCTCGACGAACAACTACTTCCGCGAGGTCGGCGCCTCCCTCGGCACGGCCGTCTTCGGTGCGCTGTTCACCGCCCGGCTCACCACGTCGCTCACCGACGTCTTCCGGGGTGCCGGGGGTTCGGCGACCGACGCGGCGTCCTCGGCCGGGAGCATCGACCCGGCCACGGTCGCGAAGCTGCCCGAGGCCGTGCAGGACGGCATCGTGAACGCCTACGCCGACTCCCTGGCGCCGGTGTTCTGGTACCTGCTGCCGTTCCTCGCGATCGCGTTCCTGCTCGCGCTGTTCCTGCCGCAGATCACGCTGTCCGACACGGCCGGCATGGTGGCCCGCGGTGAGGCCGTCGGCGGCGACGAGGCCGACGAGCTCGAGCGGGCCCAGCGGGCCGGCCGGGCGGCGGGTGTGGAGTCGAACGTGGATGCCGACGCCGGAGCGGACGCCGCCGGGTCGCCGAGACGCCGCTGAGTCACCGAGACGCCCCCGTTCCCGGGGGTGTCTCGCCGTTCCGGGGGCGTCTCGCCCTGACGGGGCCGTCCCGCGCCGGTCGCGGGGCCGGCACCCACCGGACGGGAGGCGCGTGGCGGGCCCGCCACGCGCCTCCCGTCCGTCCGCGCCCCCACCCGAACGGCGCGAGACGCGCGCTGGCGGACGCGACTTGCGCCCGCGGACGCGAGTCGTGTCCGCTGAGCCGAGTCTCGGCCCTGCCGGGCGCGCGGTGCGCGCCGTTCAGCCGCCGGTGCTCGCCCGCCGCACCAGGCGCGTCGGGAGCGCGACCGGCTCGGCCGCCGTGCCGTCGACCGCCGCGAGCAGCCGGAGGGCTGCGGCGCGTCCGAGTTCCGCTCCCGGCAGTGCGACGCTCGTCAGGGCCGGCGCGGTGACGGAGGACGAGGGCAGGTCGTCGAAGCCCGCGACCGCGAGGTCCTCCGGGACCCGCAGCCCGGTCGCGGCGGCGACGCGAAGCACGCCGTACGCCAGGGTGTCGGCGGCGGCGACGACCGCGGTGACGCCGTCCTCGTGCCAGGCCTCGAGTGCGTGCTCCGTCGCGGCTGCGGCGGCGTCCACCGTCAGGTCCGCCCGGGCGCCGAGCTCGGACACGGTGATGCCGGCGGCTTCGCAGGCCTCCTGGAACAGACGGTGCCGGACGCCGAAGGTGGCGACCCGTGCCGTGCCGTCGAGGTACGCGACCCGCTCGTGCCCGCGCTCCCGCAGGTGCGCGACGAGTTCCGCGACGCCGGAACTGAGGTCGTAGTCGACCGCGACGGCGCCGGCCGGGGCGTCCGGGGCGTCGAGCAGCACGACGGGGACGGCGGCGTCGAGCGACTCACCGGCGGCCGGGGCATCGACCAGGATGCCCGCGGGCCGGAGCCGCTCGAAGCGCCGGAGGTCGCTCGTGGCCGGCTGCGCCCCGCGCTCGGTGACGGAGAGCACGAGCTGGTACCGGTCGCCAAGGGTGTCCCGGACGCCCCGGATGACCTCGGCGAAGAAGGGGTTCGACAGGTCGGGGGCGATGAGCACCACGAGGTCGCCCGTGCCCCGCGCCAGGGAGCTCGCCGCGTGGTCGACCACGTACCCGAGCTGGTCCACGGCGTCGCGCACCCGCGCGGCGATCGGGGCGGAGACCCGGCCACGGTCCTTGCCGTTCACGACGAGGGACACCGTGGCGATGCTCGTGCCGGCGCGTTCGGCCACCATCGCCGCGGTCACACGGCGGGCCGGGACGGCGGAGGATGGCACCCGTCGAGCCTAGCGACGCACGCGGCCCGGCAAGCCGAGAACCGCTCGGGGAGTTGACGTCAAACGCTTGACGTGTTTTCATGTCAAACGCTTGACGCGCCGTGCCGGAGTTGGTTCCTCCACGACGCGGACCCCACCGCGTCAAGCACAGACCTCCCGGTCGTCCAGCACCCCCCGATGAAGTGGAGCCCCACGGTGTCCGATGCGACGAAGCAGAAGATCATCCTCGACTGCGACCCCGGCCACGACGACGCCGTCGCCATGATCCTGGCGCACGGCAGCCCGGCGATCGAACTGCTCGCCGTGACGACCGTCGTCGGCAACCAGACCCTGCCGAAGGTCACCCGCAACGCCCTCGCCGTCGCGCGCATCGCCGGCATCACGGGGGTGCCCTTCGCCGCCGGCAGCCCGCGCCCGCTGCTCCGCGAGATCGAGGTCGCCCCGGAGATCCACGGCGAGAGCGGCCTCGACGGCCCGATGCTCCCCGAGCCGGCCTTCGCCCTCGACGAGCGGCACGCGGTCGACCTGATCATCGACACGGTCATGGCGCACGAGCCCGGCACCGTCACGATCGTGCCGACCGCGGGTCTGACGAACATCGCCCTCGCCGTCCGCAAGGAGCCGCGCATCGTCGAGCGCGTCAAGCAGGTCGTGCTCATGGGCGGCGGCGTGCACGTCGGCAACTGGAGCGCGGTCGCCGAGTTCAACATCGTCATCGACCCCGAGGCGGCGGACATCGTCTTCCGCGCCGGGTGGGACGTCGTCATGGTCGGCCTCGACCTCACGCACCAGGCGCTCGCCACCCCCGAGGTCGCCGCGCGCATCGCCGCCGTCGGCACCGGCCCGGCCGCGTTCGTCGGGGAGCTGCTCGACTTCTTCGGCAAGGCCTACGAGGACGCGCAGGGCTTCGACTCACCGCCCGTGCACGACCCCTGCGCCGTGGCGTACGTCATCGACCCGACGATCGTCCGCGCCGTGAAGATGCCGATCGCGATCGAGACCACGGGCACGCACACGCTCGGCATGACGGTCGCCGACCTCCGCGCACCGGCGCCCGAGGACTGCCGCACGAGCGCCGCGATGGAGCTCGACCACGAGCGGTTCTGGGACCTGGTCGTCGACGCCCTCGAGCGGATCGGCGAGACGCCGGACACCGGGTGGACGCCCCGTGCCGGCGCCGACGCCGAGACCGTCGCCACGGAGGCCTGAGCACCGTGACGACCACCTCGACGAAGAAGTCGACCGGCGCCCTCATCGCCGCCCTGCTCGCGGCGTGCATCGCGTTCCAGCTCAACGCGAGCATGCTCAGTCCGGCCCTGGTCACGATGGCGCGCGATCTGCGTACCGACGACGCCACGATCGGCCTGTCCCAGACGCTGTTCTTCACGCTCGCCGCACTGTTCTCGCTGTTCCTGCCCCGTCTGTCCGACATCGTCGGGCGGAAGCGCGTGCTCCTCGGCATGCTCGCGGTCATGCTCGTCGGCAGCATCGTCGCCGCACTCGCCGTGAACGTCCCGATGCTCTTCGCCGGCCGCATGATCCAGGGCGTCACCGGCCCGGTCGTGCCGATCGGCCTGCTCATCCTGCGCAACGAGATCGCCGACCCGAAGCGGTACGGCGCGGCCCTCGGCCTGCTGACCGCTGTGAACGGCGGCATCGCCGGCGTCGACGCGCTCGCCGGCGGGTGGATCGCCACGAACTTCGGCTTCCGCGGCATCTTCTGGGTGATCGCCGTCGTCACCGTCGTCGCGACCGTGATGGTCGCCGCGTGGGGCGTCGAGTCGAAGCCCTCGGCCGGCACCCGGATGGACTGGTGGGGCGTGCTGCCGCTGGTCGTCAGCGTCGGTGCCCTCCTGACCGCGTTCAACGAGGCCGGCAAGCTCGCGGCCGCGGACTGGGCACTCGTGGTCGGCGCGGTCGTGCTCGCCCTCGTCGCGTTCTGCGTGTTCTGGGCCGTCGAGTCCCGTGTCCGCGAACCCCTGGTCGAGACGCGGTTCCTCAAGCGTCGGGCGACCTGGGCGCTCCTCGTGACGACCCTGCTCACGATGACCGGCGTCTTCGCGGTCGTGAACGGCCTCGTGACGAGCCTCGCGCAGAACCCCGAGGTCGGCTTCGGCATGGAGCCGGACCTCGCCTCGCTCGCGTTCCTGACGCCCTACGCGCTCGTCGGTTGGGTGGTCGGACCCTTCGCGGGACGGCTCGCGCCGACCCTCGGCTACCGTGCCGTGCTCCGCGTGGGCCTGGTCGGCAGCATCGTCGCCACGGTCGTGATGGCGATCGTCGGCGTGCACTCGCTGCCGGTGCTCGTGGCGGCGACGGTCCTGATCGGCATCACCTACGCGGGCATCGCGAACATCATCCTGAACGGCCTCGGCATCGTGCTCTCGCCGGACTCGAACCCCGGGTTCCTGCCCGGTCTCAACGCCGGTGCGTTCAACCTCGGCGCCGGCATCAGCTTCGCGGTCCTACCGGCGCTGCAGATCGCCCTCGGGACCGGAGGGTCCGCCGGGACCTCCGGGTACTCGGGTGGCATGCTCCTCGGAGCCGTGATCACCTGCGCGGCCCTCGCCACGTCCTTCCTCATCCCGCGCCCGGCCTCGGCCGAGACAGGAGCCACCGCATGAGCGGCATCGTCGTCGTCGGGAGCCTCAACGCGGACCTGGTGGTCCGCACCGAGCGCTTCCCCCAGCCCGGTGAGACCCTGCACGGGTCCGACCTCGCCACCCTGCCCGGCGGCAAGTCCGCCAACCAGGCGGTCGCAGCCGGGAGGCTCGGGGGCACCGTGCGCATGATCGGTGCGGTCGGCGACGACGGGAACGGTCGACTGCTCCGCGACTCCGTCGCGGCTGCCGGGGTCGACACCACGCACGTCGCCGTCCGTGAGGGCGTGCCGACCGGCACCGCCGTCATCACGGTCGACGCCGCCGGAGAGAACACCATCGTGGTCTCCGGCGGCGCGAACGCCACGCTCACGCCGGACGACCTGCCCGCCGACGCCTTCGACGGCACCGGGGTGCTCGGCCTCTGCCTCGAGGTCTCGATCGACGTCGTGCTCGCGGCCGCCCGCGCCGGACGGGCCGCGGGCGCCACCGTGCTGACGAACCTGTCGCCCTTCGGTGCCGTGCCGCAGGAGCTCCTCGACCTGACCGACGTGCTCCTCGTCAACGAGCACGAGTCGGTCGCGCTCGGAGACCACGGTGTCGCCCGGTCGATCGTGACGCGGGGTGGCGAGGGCTGCGTGGTGCACGACGGGGACGCCGAGTCGGTCGTGGTCGAGGCCGTTCGGGTCGACCCGGTGGACACCACGGGCTGCGGCGACGCGTTCATGGGGGCCGTGGCGCTCCGACTCGACGCGGGGGACTCCCTCGTCGACGCGGCCCGGTTCGCCGTCGGCGTCGGGGCGTACGCCGCGACGGAGCCGGGCGCCCAGGCGTCCTACCCGACCCCCGCCGAGCTGGAGCGCTTCCTGCGGTCCTGACCCGCGCCTCCCGTCCGCCCTCCCCGCCCCTCCCACTAGCGTGGTGGCATGCGCGTGGGAGTCCTCGACATCGGGTCCAACACCGGCCACCTGCTCGTGGTGGACGCCCACGGCGGGGCGGCGCCGCTGCCGGCGTCCTCGTTCAAGCAGCCGCTCCGCCTCGCCGAGCACCTCGACGAGACCGGCGCGGTGACGCCCGCCGGGGTCGACGCCCTCACCGTGTTCGTCGCCGAGTCGGTCCGTGTCGCCGAGGACCGCGGGTGCGAGGACATGCTCGCGTTCGCGACCTCGGCCGTCCGCGACGCCGTGAACTCCGACGCGGTGCTCGCACACGTCGAACGGGAGACCGGCGTCGAGCTCGCCGTGCTGTCCGGTGGCGACGAGGCCCGGTTGACCTTCCTGGCCGTCCGCCGCTGGTTCGGCTGGTCCGCCGGACGCCTCGCGGTCTTCGACATCGGCGGGGGCTCGCTCGAGATCGCCGGCGGCGCGGACGAGGCACCCGACGTCGCGTGGTCGATGCCGATCGGGGCCGCCCGCCTGGCCCGCTCGTACTTCGCGGACGGGACCCCAAGCGACGACGACGTCCGCCGGATCCGCCACGAGATCCGGGTCGCGATCGCCCGCGACGCCGGGCTGCTGCTGCGCGCCGGGCGGCCGGACCGTGCCGTCGCGACGTCGAAGACCTTCCGCTCGATCGCCCGGATCTGCGGGGCCGCGCCGTCCGGGGACGGGCCACTCGTGCCACGGGCGCTCGACGGCGCCGAGCTGCGGCGGTTGCTGCCGTCGCTCCTGACCAAGTCGGTGACCGAGCTCGCGGCGCTGCCGGGGGTCTCGCCGAGCCGGGCGCACCAGGTCGTCCCGGGAGCGCTCGTCGCCGAGGCGTGCCTGGACATCTTCGACCTGCCGGCGCTCGAGATCTGCCCGTGGGCCCTGCGCGAGGGCGTGATCCTGGAGCGCCTCGACCAGCTGTCGGTGCTCGGCTGAGGGTGCTCGGCTCGCGCTACCGCTCGCGCGGCGGGGCGAGGAGCCACGGGCGGACGAGCTTCGTCACTGACGGGAGCACCCAGAAGGTCATGATCGGCGTGAGCACGAGCGTCGTGATCAACACGCGGGGCAGCACGGCCAGGTGCCCGAACGCCGGCACGAGCCAGCCGACCAGGTAGGTGAAGGCCAGGTTCACCGGGAAGAAGCCGAGCCAGATGCTCACGGCCTGCTTCCACCGCGGCGGGGCGCTCGAGGCGGGTGCGTCCTGCGGGGCGTCGAACCAGCCCTCGATGCCCGTGCGCTTCTCGACCCGGGACTCCACGACGAGGTCCCGGCCGCGGTCGAGCCACCGGAGCCGGTCGTCGGAGTTCTCCCACGTGGCGAGCTGCTCGTGGTCGGCGAACCGGTAGAGCATGTGCCACTCGTGGCTCGTGGCGTGCGACCGGACCCACCCGGAGCCGAGGAAGCCGGGGTAGCGGTTCGCCAGGTTCACCCCGGACTGCACCCAGGCGGTGGCGTCGGGGATGCGGTCGGGTTCGACGAGGCGGGTGATGGACACGGTGACGGGCGGGCCGGCGGTCACGGATGACGACTGCGGGCTCCAAGGCTCTTGTGGAGTCATGTGGACAGTGTCGCGGAGTCGTGTTTCGGGTGCGTGACGCCGCAGTAGGTTCTGGGCATGAGCGACGTCAGCGGTGGAGCCCGGGACACCGAGCGCGGACGGCACGAGACCCCGACCGAACGCTGGGACCGGAACTGGTCGGACATCCAGCAGGAGCTCCGGATCGTGCAGACGGGGACGCAGATCCTCGCCGGGTTCCTGCTGACGCTGCCGTTCCAGCAGCGGTTCACGATGCTCAGTCCGAGCGAGGAGGTCGTCTACCTCGTGCTGGTGGCGCTCGCGGTGGTCATCACCGTCGTCGCGCTCTCCGCCGTCTCCGCGCACCGGCTGGTGTTCCGGCAGCGGCAGAAGCACGACCTGGTGCGCGCCGGGAACGCGCTGCTCATCGCGGCGCTCGCGGCGAGTGCCCTGCTGTTCTCCGGCACGGTGCTGTTCGTGTTCGACGTCGTGATCGGGGACGTCGGCGGCGTGGTCGGGGGTGTCGTGGTGTTCGTCGGGACGGCGGCGCTGTGGGTCTCGATCCCGCTCGCGCTGCGGAGGACGAGCCGGGACGGCTAGCTGGCCTGCTTCTTCGCCGCCGGCGCCTTCTTCGTCGCGGGGGCCTTCTTCGCCGCCGGCTTCTTCGCGGCGGTCTTCTTCGTGGCCGGCTTCTTCGCCGGCGCCTTCTCTGCCGTCGCCGTCGCAGTCGCCGTCGCCTTCTTCGCCGTGGACTCGCCGCCCGCCTTCCGCGAGCCGGACGACGGACGCGACCCCGATCCTCCCGACCGCTTCTTGTCGACGGACGCCCGCAGGGCGGCCATCAGGTCGATGACGTCGCCACCCTCGTCGTCGTCGTCGGAGGACGCCTGCTCGCCGAACGTCTCGGCGGTGTCGACGTCGTCACCGGCCTCGAGCTTCGCGTCGATGAGCTGCTGCAGTTCCTCCTGGTAGGCGTCGGTGTAGCGGTCGGGGTCGAAGTCGGTGGACATGCTGTCGACGAGCGAGGACGACATCTTCAGCTCGTTCGCGCTGACCTTGACCGATGCGTCGAGCGACGGGAACTCGGCCGCCCGGACCTCGTCGCCCCACAGCAGCCCCTGCAGCAGGACGACGTCGTCGTGCACACGGAGCACGCCGAGCCGGGTCTTCTGCCGGAGCGTGAACTGCACGATCGCGAGACGATCGGTCTTCGCCAGCGTCTCCCGGAGCAGCACGTACGCCTTCGGGGAGCGGGAGTCCGGCTCCAGGTAGTACGACTTCTCGAACATCATCGGGTCGACCTGGTCGACGGGCACGAACTCGAGGACCTCGATCTCGTGCGACTGCTCCTGCGGCAGCTGCTTGAAGTCGTCGGCGGTGAGCACCACGGTCTTGTCGCCGTCGTCGTAGGCGCGCTGGATGTCGGCGTACTCGACCTCGTGGCCGAACTCGCACACGCGCTTGTACCGGATGCGGCCCTTGTCCTCGTCGTGGACCTGGTGCAGGGAGACGTCGTGGGTCTCGGTCGCCGCGTACACCTTGATGGGCACGTTGACGAGCCCGAACGCGATGGAGCCCTTCCAGATCGACCTCATGCGCAACATGATGCCCGCGGGGGTGCGGACAGGTCCTCAGTTCCGAGCGGATCGGCAGGTGTGGACGGGCGGCCGAGGGCGTAGGGTCGCGGGCATGACGGGGGACCAAGCGACGACGCAGCGGACCGACGGCTCGCGGACGGTGGACGACGACCGCATCGACGCCGTGGGGTGGTGGCAGCTGGTCGGGCTGGCGATGGCGGGCGCGGTCGTGCCGGGGATCGTCCTCGCGACGCTGCGTGGCCCGATGCCGTGGACGGCCGCGATCGTGCTCGGGCTCGCCCTGGCGGTCGCACTGCCCGCGTCGCTGGTGTGGAACTGGTCGCGCCGTGGTGGCCGGGCCGCGGTGGCGACGACCCGGCGGTGGGTCCGGGACGGCAGCGTGCCGTCGGACGTCCCCGACGCGGTGTGGCGGCCCCGCGTGCAGCGGTGGCTGAGCGACCTCGGGCGCCGGCGGGTGAGCGGCTGGTTCGCGATCGTGGCCGCCGTCCTGTGGGCGCTCACCGCGCTGGCCGGGTCGACCGACAACTGGGGGCTCGTGCTGGTGTGGGCCCTCATCGCCGCGGTCGGGCTCCTGGGGGACCGGGGCGACCGCGCTGCAGCGGAACGCCTGCTCGCTGCGCCGGCCCGCACGCCCGATCGGGCCTGAGACCCGCGCCCTCCCGCGTGCCCGATCGGGCCTGAGACCCGCGCCCTCCCGCGTGCCCGATCGGGCCTGAGACCCGTTCCCTCCCGCGCGAGCACCATGGGCCCATGAGCCAGCTCGACAAGCAGGACCCGCGTTCGCAGTTCCCCCGACCGCCGTTCCCGCCGCAGACCCAGCAGGGGTCCGGGCTGGCGAGCGCGATGGACCCGCAGCCCGACCACGGCGAGACGAGCTACCTCGGCACGGGACGGATGCCCGGCTACCGCGTGCTCGTCACCGGCGCCGACTCCGGCATCGGCCGGGCGGCGGCGATCGCGATGGCGAAGGAGGGCGCCGACGTCGCCCTGAACGCCCTGCCCGAGGAGCGCGAGGACCTCGAACAGGTCCGCGACGTGATCGGCGACCTCGGGCGGAAGGCCGTGCTGCTGCCAGGTGACCTGACCGACGAGGAGTTCTGCGCCACGCTGGTCCGGGACGCCGTCAGCGAGCTCGGCGGGCTGGACGCCCTGGTGCTCGTCGCAGGGCACCAGCAGGTGCACGAGGACGTCACCGAGCAGTCCACCGAGGACTTCGACCGGACGATGAAGGTCAACCTGTACTCGCTCTTCTGGCTCGTCCGCGCGGCCGTCCCGCACATGGCGCCGGGGAGCGCGATCGTCACGACGAGCTCGGTGTCGGCGTACCAGCCGCAGGACCGGATGATCGACTACGCCGCGACGAAGTCCGCCATCATCACCTACACGAACGGTCTCGCCCGGCAGCTCGCGGCGCGGGGGATCCGCGCGAACACGGTCGTCCCCGGACCGGTGTGGACGCCGCTCCAGCCGGTCAGCTACCCGGGCGACGAGATCGCGGCCTACGGGCAGGACACCCCGTTCGGGCGCCCGGCGCAGCCCGTCGAGCTCGGCGGCGCGTACGTGTACCTGGCGGGCCCGGAGTCGTCGTACACGTCCGGCAGCACCCTCACGGTGGCGGGAGCAACCGGAGTCGCGCTGTGAGCCCGGTCTCCCGGCGCACGACGGTCCAGGTCGGGGACCGCCGCATCGCACTGTCGAACACCGACAAGGTCCTGTACCCGGAGACCGGGACGACCAAGGGGCAGGTGATCGCCTACTACGAGCGGGTCGCGCCGTGGATCATCCCGCACGTCAAGGACCGTCCGGTGACGCGGAAGCGCTGGGCGAACGGCGTCGACGGCAAGGTGTTCTTCGAGAAGAACCTGCCGGACTCCGCGCCCGACTGGATCCGGCACCACACCATCGCGCACAGGGAGCACGACACCGAGTACCCGGTCGTCGACGACCTGCCGACGCTCGTGTGGATGGCGCAGCAGGCCGCGCTCGAGCTGCACGTGCCGCAGTGGCGGTTCGGTCCTCGCGGTGGCCAGCAGCACCCAGACCGGCTCGTGCTCGACCTGGACCCGGGTGAGGGGGTCGGCCTGCCCGAGTGCGTCGAGGTCGCGGTCGCCGCCCGTGAGCTCCTGCAGGGCATGGGCCTCGACCCCTACCCGGTGACGTCCGGCTCGAAGGGCATCCACCTGTACGCGGCGCTGGACGGCCGGTCCGCCGCGCAGCACGTCTCGGAGGTCGCGCACGAGCTCGCGAGGGCGCTCGAGCAGGACCTGCCCGACCTGGTGCTGTCGTCGATGAGCCGAGCGGAGCGCGCCGGCAAGGTCTTCGTCGACTGGTCGCAGAACAACGGCAACAAGACGACGATCGCGCCGTACTCGCTGCGCGGCCGGGACCGGCCGACGGTCGCCGCACCACGCACCTGGGACGAGCTCACGTCGCGTGGGCTCGCCCAGCTCACCCTGGACGAGGTGCTCGACCGCCTGGAGGAGCGTGGGGACCGCCTGCACCCGGTCGCGTCCGCCTCGCTGTCGGTCGGGAGGCCCGACTCGGGTCACTGGGACGGTGACCGGACCCAGCGTGCGAACGACGCGGAGCAGCCTGGTCGCGACCGCCTCGCCGCGTACCGCGCGAAACGGGACGCCTCGAAGACACCGGAGCCGGTCCCCGAGGACGCACCGACGGTCCGGAAGGACGGCACACCGACGTTCGTGGTCCAGGAGCACCACGCGACCCGGGACCACTACGACTTCCGGCTCGAGCACGACGGGGTGCTCGTCAGCTGGGCGCTCCCGAAGGGCGAGCCGACCGACCCGGGGAAGAACCACCTCGCGGTGCAGACCGAGGACCACCCGCTCGAGTACGGCGGCTTCGAGGGCACGATCCCGCACGGCGAGTACGGCGCCGGCACGGTCACGATCTGGGACGACGGCACCTACGAGCTCGAGAAGTGGCGGGAGGGCGAGGAGGTCATCGTCACCCTGCACGGGCGGACGAACGGGAACCGGCGACTCGCGCTCCTGCACACCCGTGGCCGCGGTCGCGGGAAGGACGGCGACGAGAAGAACTGGTTGATCCACCGGACGAAGGAGCAGCCGTCGCGGACGCCCGACGAGGGCGGGGCCGCACCGAGCAGGGGCTCGAGCTCAGCGTCGGACGGGGCTGGGGCGACCACGCCGACCGAGCGGCGCCCGATGCTCGCGTCGCCGGTGTCGGGCACGCCGTCGTTCGACCCCGACGCGTGGGCGTTCGAGATGAAGTGGGACGGCGTCCGGGCGCTCGCCACCGTGCGGGACGGCGCCGTGACGCTCCGGAGCCGGAACGGCAACGACCTGACCGCGCAGTACCCCGAACTCCAGGAACTCGCCGACCGAGCAGGGGTCGACGGGGTGTTCGACGGCGAGGTCGTGGCGCTCGACGACGCTGGCCGCCCGTCGTTCCAGCGGCTGCAGGACCGGATGGGACTGACGCGGAAGCGCGAGGTCGACGCGGCGCAGGCGACCGCGCCCGTGCACTTCCTGCTCTTCGACGTCCTCGAGGCCGACGGACACGACCTCGTCCGGCTCGGCTACGACGCCCGTCGGGACGCCCTGACGACGGTCGTCGACCCCGGCGGTGCGATCGAGGTGCCGCCGGCGTTCGACGGGGACTTCGACGCGGCCGTCGCGGAGTCCGCCCGGCTGCGGCTCGAGGGGGTCGTGGCCAAGAATCGGCGCTCCCGGTACACCGAGGGGCGCCGGTCCGAGTCGTGGGTGAAGGTCAAGCACCTCGCCGCGCAGGAGGTCGTCGTCGGCGGCTGGAAGCCCGGGGCCGGTCGCCGCTCGGGTGGGATCGGCTCGCTGCTGCTCGGGGTCCCCGGGCCGGACGGACTCGAGTACGTCGGCAAGGTGGGGACCGGGTTCCGCGACCGCGACCTCGACGAGATCGCGGACGTGCTCCGCTCCCGGGTCCGGAAGACCTCCCCGTTCGTCGACGTCCCCCGACCGGACGCCCGGGACGCGCACTGGGTCCGCGCCGACCGGGTCGGCGAGGTCGTGTTCGCCGAGTGGACGGCGGACGGGCGGCTGCGCCAGCCGTCGTGGCGGGGGTGGCGGCCGGACAAGGACCCGGACGACGTCGTCTGCGAGGCCGGACCCGACACGTGAGGAGACGACCCGTGCGCCGGATCAGGGAACGCACGGGCCGCCGTCGAGGCACCGCGACCGGGACTTCAGGGAAGCCCGGCCACGGTGCGTCCGAGGCCCGGGTCACCCACGATCCCGGACCGCCGGGACCCCCACGGTCCCGGAACACACTGCTGTGACGAGTCGAGTCGCCGGATCGTCACACCCGATCGGAAGTTCTTTCCGCGGCATCGTCCCGCACACGGACGGACCGCCCGGGAGCAGGTGCTCCCGGGCGGTCCGTCGATGTCGTGCGGTCCGACCGTCAGTGCCGGTCGTCCGTCAGTGCCGGTCGTCCGTCAGGCGGCGGGGGCGGGACCGTCCGCCGGGGCGGCGTCGTCCGCCGCGGGCAGGTCCTCGTCGATGAGTTCCTCCTGCTCGGGCAGGTCGACCTCGGCTGCGGCTGCCTTCGCCTCGTCGATGGACTCCTGCGACCGGCGGAGGAGGTCGTCGTCTGCTGCTGGTGCGTGATCCGTCATGACGGTGACGCTACGCCGGCGCCCCTGTGTCGGCGTCGCGCCGCGGCAGGTGCATCCCGGTCGTCGTGTCGATCGCGGGGCCGACGGCGGGTGCGGACGACGGCTCGAAGTCGACGGCCGAGGTCGGCGCCGGGGTCGACGGCATCGCCGGAGCCGCCGGTTGCCCGACCGCGTCGGCCGCGTCGAGCACGGCGCGGGTGGCGGCGGCGGCCGTCCGGAGCGCGTCGGCCAGGGGCATCGCCCGGTGTGCGTCCGTCCGGACCTCGACGCCCCAGGGTTCGTCGTGCCCGAGGTCGCGGGTGATCCGGACCAGGCCGGGCAGGTCCCACGCCCCGGCACCGGGCAGGTGCCGTGCGGAACGGGCTTCCTCGGCCAGGGTCAGGCCCGCCGGTGTGTGCAGGAGCCCGTCGCTCAGCTCCACGGCGCCGAGGACCCCCGGGGTGAGCGCCTGCGCGATCGAGGCGAGCGTCGACCCGCCACGGAGCGTGTGCATGGCGTCGAGGAGCACGGCGCCGTTCGGGTGGCCCGCGGCCGTGACGAACCGCGCCGCCCGCTCGAGCGTCGGCAGGTTCGACCACGGTTCCGGCTCGAGCAGGAGCTGCGCGCCGACCTTCTCGGCCTGTGCGGCGAGGTCCACCCAGTCGTCGACCATGGCGACGGGCGACACGGCTGCGACTCCGCTGTCGGCGCGGGCGACGACCTGCCACGCACCGAGCGCGGACGCGGCCTCGAGCAGGACGCCCCGGTCGGCCTCGTCGTCGGTCGAGCGCTGCGGCGACGACCACCATCGGTCGAGGGGGCCGAGCTGGACCCAGACGATCCCCGCCCGGTCGAGCACCCGCCGGAGCGCGGCGAAGCCCGTGGTCGCCCGCACCTCGTGCAGGTCGTCGAGCGACAGGGACAGCCCGGAGAACCCGGCGTCCCCGACCGCCCGGACCCGTTCGGCGACGGGAGCGTCGCCGGCCCAGGTCCCGGACGTCGCGAGCAGGTCGTGTTCCTGCACGGTGCACCTCCTGGCTCCGGACACCCGCCGTCGCCCCGTCGCAGTGCTGGTGTCCTGGTGATCCCGGCGCAGCTGGTCCCCGCGCGCCGTGCACCATGTGTACGCCGTCCACCTCGACGGGCTCCCAGCGGGCTCGCGCCGGGCGGCGGCTCAGACGATGCGCGTCGTGACCGAGCCGACCCTGGCGATCCTGCCCTCGAGCCGCTCACCGCGCGCCAGGGGTCCGACGCCGTCCGGGGTCCCGGTCATCAGGAGATCGCCCGGCGCGAGGGCGACGAAGCGCGAGAGTTCGGCGATCGTCTCGGCGACCGACCAGATCTGGTCGGCGAGGTCCCCGGACTGCCGCAGCTCGCCGTCGATGTGCAGCGTGACCGCTCCCGTCGTCGGGTCGACGTCCGCCGCGGGGACGAGCCGGCCGATCGGTGCCGAGGCGTCGAACCCCTTCGCGAGGTCCCACGGCCGACCGAGCCGCTTGGCCTCGGCCTGCAGGTCCCGCCGGGTGAGGTCCAGCCCGACCGCGTACCCCCAGACGAGCTCGAGCGCCCGGTCGGCCGGCACCTCGCTGCCACCCGCTCCGAGGGCGACGACGAGTTCGACCTCGTGCTCGAGCCGGTCAGTCTGCGGCGGGTACGGGGTGTCCCCGTCGTCCGTCACCAGGGCGCTCGCGGGCTTGGTGAAGAAGAACGGCGGCTCGCGGTCCGGGTCGTGGCCCATCTCACGGGCGTGCGCGGCGTAGTTCCGCCCGACGCAGTACACGCGGCGGACCGGGAAGCGGCCGCCGGTCGAGGTCGGCAGCGTCGGCTGCTCGGGCGGGTCGATGACGAGGTCGGACACCCGCCCACCCTGCCACGTGGGCGGCCAGGACGGGGGCCCGTCGCCGACGGGTGGGCTGACGCGGCGGGTCGGGGTCCTCCGAACAGCGGACTGAGCGGCCGTCGCGGTCGGTGCTAGCGTCCGGACGTGGCCACAGGGGACCACGCCCGGTCGGCCGGGCTCGGTCGATCGCGACATCTGATGAGGGGATCCACGATGAACGTTCCTGCACGACGGTCAGCGCAGCGGGTGGGGCGGGCGAGGCGACTCGGCGCCCTGCTCCTGATGGCGACGACCGTGGTGGCGACGACCACGGTGATCGGCGGGCCCGCGCAGGCTGATCCGTACGGTTCGCCGCTCACCTTCGGCTGTGGCAGCAAGACAGCCCAGATCAACTGGAAGAGCACCGGCACCGTGCGGCTCTTCGGCGGTCCGGACCGAGAGACGGCCGGCAACAACCTGCTCCGGGAGGTCACGAAGAGCGGCTCGTACAGCTACAACTCCGGGTACCGCACGTTCACGTTCCAGTTCGGTGCGACGAACGGCCACATCACGAGCATCAAGGAAGTCTGCGTGTCGCAGTCGTAGAGCGGCACCGCCTCCGGTCCCGGCCCGGCGTTCCTGACGCGCGGGTCGGGCCGGAGACCACCTCGGCAGCTGCGTCTGCAGGCGGGCGGACGCGATCATCCCTCGCCGACGCTCGCCTCCCACCGCAGCCGGCGTGCCCGTGCGCGTTCCTCGCGCTCGCGCCACTCCCGACGGGCAGCCGCCAGCCGCTCCGGGCCGCCCTCGGCGCGCAGGAGCGGGCCGTAGTGCGGATCGGCGAGTAGCGAGGGGTAGTTCCGTTCCATGCGGTCGAGCCGCCGCTTGAACTCTCGGTCGTCGATGTCAGAGATCATCGTCCTGCTCCTCTTCGTCCGGCTGCCGGTGTGCGGCCGGTTCGTCGAGGCGCGCGAGCGCCTCTTCAACCCACTTGTCGTCGTGGTGACCCAGGACCGGGTCATCAGCGCCTGGGCCATCAGTGCCGCGCGTTCGCGCTCCGTGACGTCTGCGGAGAGCGCCCGGTCGGCGACCCACGACCAACGCTGCCACCACAGGTCCCGATGCACCGAGAACTCTGCATTTCGCCGGGTCCGCCGCCCCTCGACCACCGTCACGACGATGCCGATCGCCGCGATCACGGCGCCGGTCAGCGCCCCGACCAGTCCTGACACCCCGATGCCCATGGCCCCACCCTGACGACACAGGACCGGCCACGCGTCGGGCGTGACCGGTCCTGTGGAGGCGAGTCGTGCCTCCAGGCCGTGTGGAGGACGACGGACGTGCGTCAGGCGCCGGGGGCGGCCCCCTCGGACTCGCCCGCACCCGGGTCGCCGCCGGTGCCGCCGTCGGTCGGCTCGTCCTGCGGCCACCCCGCGAACTGCCACCCGGCGACCGACGGGTGGTCCTCACCGCGGGAGTACGCGAACGCGCGGGCGGCGTCACGGGCCTCCGAGAGGGTCGTGAGCAGGTCCGCGTGCGCCGTCGCGTCCACCCGGCTGAGCGCGTCGTGCGCCAGCGCGAAGCGGTCCATGTCGTTGCGGATGAGCATGTCGAACGGCGAGGTCGTCGTGCCCTGCTCGAGGAACCCGTGCACGTGCAGGTCGTCGTGCCCGTGCCGACGGTACGTCAGCTGGTGCACGAGCGACGGGTACCCGTGGAAGGCGAACACCACCGGCGTCCCCGGCAGGAAGACCTCGTCGTAGCGTTCGTCGCTGACGGGGTGCTCGTGCTTCCGCGGGTCACCGAGGGACAGCAGGTCCACGACGTTGACGAAGCGGACCCCGACCTCCGGCGCGTGGTGGCGGATGATGTCGGCGGCCGCGACCGCCTCGACCGTCGGGACGTCCCCGGCGCTCGCGATCACGACGTCGGTGCGACCGACGGTCTGCTCGGTCCCGGCCCAGTCCCACACGCCGAGCCCGGCCGCGGCGTGCGCGGTCGCGTCCTCGAGCGACAGGAAGACCGGCTCCGGGTGCTTGCCGGCCACGATGACCTCGATGCGGTCCGTCGTCTCGAAGGCGTGCGCGGCGACGGCGAGCAGGGTGTTCGCGTCCGCCGGCAGCTTGATCCGGACGAGGTCCTGCTGCTTGGACGCGACGACGTCGAGGAACCCGGGGTCCTGGTGTGAGAAGCCGTTGTGGTCCTGGCGCCAGACGTGCGACGACAGCAGGATCGACAGGTTCGACACCGGTGCGCGCCAGTCGATGTCGGTCGACGACTCGAGCCACTTGGCGTACTGGCCGACCATCGAGTCGATGATGTGGGCGAAGGCCTCGTAGGTGTTGAGCAGACCGTGCCGCCCGGTCAGGACGTAGCCCTCGAGCAGCCCCTCGAGCAGGTGCTCGGAGAGGACCTCGATGACGCGGCCGCGGGCGCCGAGGTGTTCGTCGCCGGGACCGCGGCGCGCACGCCAAACCCGGCTCGTCACGTCGAAGACCGCGTCGAGCTTGTTCGAGATCGTCTCGTCCGGGCCGAACAGCCGGAACGTCGAACCGTTCCGCGACGTCAGCTCGGCGAGCCACGGACCCAGCGTCGCCGTGGCGCTGGCGTCCTCGCCGACCGGCACCGCGTACGGCTCGAGCGGCGGCCGGTCGAGGGCCGTGCGGACGAGTCCGCCGTTGGCGTGCGGCGTCGCGCTCATCCGGCGGTCGCCCTCGGGACGGATCGTCGTGAGGATGCCGATCGGACGACCGTCCGCGTCGAAGAGCTCGTCCGGGCGGTAGGAGCGCATCCACTCCTCGAGCTGCTCACGGTGTCCGGCGTCCTCGCGGACCGCGGGCAGCGGCACCTGGTGCGCACGGAAGGTGCCCTCGACGCGCTCGCCGTCGACCTCCTGCGGGCCGGTCCAGCCCTTCGGCGTGCGGAGCACGATCATCGGCCAGCGCGGGCGGAGGTCCGCGGCACCGGCCGGCTGCCCGGCCGCCGCGCGCTCGGCCTGGGCCCGTGCGGCGGCCTGGACGTCGTCGATGGCGGCGAGGGCCCGGCGGAGTGCGCCGTCGAACAGGGCGTGCACGGCGTAGGGGTCGTCGCCGACCCGGGCGGAGTCGACGACGATCGGGTCGTACCCGAGGCCGCGGAAGTACGCGGTGAGGTCCTCGTCCGGGATGCGGGCGAGCACCGTCGGGTTCGCGATCTTCCACCCGTTCAGGTTGAGGATCGGCAGGACCGCGCCGTCGGACACCGGGTCGAGGAACGTGTGGGCCTGCCAGGAGCCGGAGAGCGGGCCGGTCTCGGCCTCGCCGTCGCCGACCACGCACGCGACGACGAGGTCCGGGTTGTCGAGCGCCGCGCCGTACGCGTGGGCGAGGGAGTAGCCGAGCTCACCGCCCTCGTTGATCGAGCCCGGCGTCTCCGGGGCCGCGTGCGAGGGGATCCCGCCGGGGAACGAGAACTGCCGGAAGAACCTCCGCAGGCCGTCGGGATCCGGGGTGATGTCGGGGTACAACTCGCCCCAGGTCCCCTCGAGCCAGGCGTTCGCGTTCATTGCCGGTCCGCCGTGCCCGGGGCCGCAGACGTAGAGCAGGTCGCGGTCGGTCTCGGTGATGAGCGCGTTCAGGTGCGCGTACACGAGGTTCAGTGCGGGGGAGGTGCCCCAGTGCCCGAGCAGCCGGGGCTTGACGTCGTCCGGGTCGATCGGGCGCGTCAGCAGCGGGTTGTCGAGCAGGTAGATCTGTCCGACCGTGAGGTAGTTCGCGGCGCGCCACCAGGCGTCGATCGCCCGGATCCGGTCCGTGGTCGCGATGTGTGCGGGGGCCATGCCCCCACGCTACGGAACGGGGGACAGGAACCGCCCAGGAAATCGGTCCAATCCGTTCGGTGGGGGGTGTCGAACCACCAGTACAACCCGGGAAGATCCCGGAGCGCTCACCAGCCGCAGTCAGCTGGTTCTCCACCCCCATGTGGGGTGTGTTCGGCGCGCATACAGGGAAATCGCGCCGAGCGCGACCACGAAAGGAACGAACTCATGCGTAAGAGCCTGAAGACCTCGATCACCCTCGCCACCACGGGCGCCCTCGTGCTCGGTGGCGCCGCGTTCGGTGTGTCCGCCGCGCAGGCCGACGGCACCGTCCACACCGTCTCCTCGTCCTCGTCGAAGATCCCCGGCCCGGTCGCGTCGGTGCCGGAGGTCAAGGGCGGCAACACCGCCGTCGCACTCGACAAGGGCTTCACCGACGCGCTGACCTCGCTGGGCCTGACCCCGGGTGTGTCGGGCAACGCGAAGCTGGAGAACGGGTCGGTGTCGTTCCCGATCACGGCCGGTTCGGTGACGTACTGGTCGCCGGACGGCAACTACCGCCCGTACGTGCAGGGGCTGCTGAACCACGACGACTCGGGCCTGACGCTCAAGGCCGGTGACACGACGGTGACGCTGGAGAACTTCGTGGTGAACCCGGGTTCGTCCAAGCTCTACGGTGACGTGCTGGTCAACGGGCAGGTCGCAGCGTCCAACGCGTACTTGTTCTCGCTGCACGGTGGCACGCTCAAGCCGCTGCAGCTCGAGGGTGACAACGCGATCCTGACCGGCACCACGGTCCACGTCTCCGACGACGCCGCGAAGCTGCTCAACAGCACCTTCAAGACCGACGCGGTCAAGGGTGGTCTCCTCGT